>JADJTD010000001.1:0-2400000 GCA_016711345.1 Chloracidobacterium sp. | reverse complement strand
CGCAAATGTATGCCGCAAACTGTGCGGCGAAATGTCGTGAATATCTGCACACAGTTTTATGTATTTATCGATCATCCGTCCGACCGAACGCGTTGTGATCCGCGTGCCTTGATAGTTTAGAAATAATGCACTAGCATCGCGCTGCGTGATAGGACAATTTTCTAAAAACGTGCCGCGCGTCTCTTCCAGATAGAGCAGTAATGCTTGAGCTGCCGGATCACCAAAGGGAACGATGCGCTGCTTTTTACGTTTGCCGGTAACACGGACCATACGTTCGCGAAAATCTACATCGGCAATGTTTATACCGACGAGTTCACCGACGCGAATTCCAGTCGCATATAGAAACTCTAATATCGCGCGATCACGTCTGCCAAGATCGGTGTTGACATCCGGCGTTTCGATAAACCGCACGGCGTCCTCGATAGAAAGATGATTCGGGAGTTTTCGTTCGATCTTTGGCGTGGCAACTAGCTTTGCAGGATTTGATTCGAGCTTGCCTTCGCGAACCAGAAACTGAAAAAAAGTGCGCAGGCTCGCCAGCTTTCTTGCCACCGAAGTTTTCTTATGGTCACCATGCAGCGACGCCATCCATTCGCGAATCGTCAACCGGTCGATCTGCTCAACAGGAAAATCCTCACGCTTTTCAACCCCAAATAAATGCTGGCGAAATTGCTCAAGGTCGCTCGCATAATTACGCAGCGTATGCGGACTCAAATTACGCTCGTATTTGAGGTGTTGCAGGAATTGAGCTAAGTGTTCGGAAAACATCTACTTCTTCGGAACATAATAACCTTTTCTCGTGCGAACGCTTAAATTC
The DNA here is from genome assembly GCA_016711345.1 of Chloracidobacterium sp. Lineage (NCBI taxonomy): Bacteria > Pseudomonadati > Acidobacteriota > Blastocatellia > Chloracidobacteriales > Chloracidobacteriaceae > Chloracidobacterium > Chloracidobacterium sp. Next base: position 2,399,183 of record JADJTD010000001.1, on the reverse strand, counting down.
TTTCCCTTGACCGACAACGATATCTCACGAAACTCACCGCCTTTATCTGCCGACTCGTCAGGGTAGTAGCTGAGAAAATACTGCTGCGCTAACTCGGCCGAGATGCGGTCAAATGCGGCGTTCATTTCCTTTTCGTCGATAGGAGAATAGACTGCTCCGCCAGTTTGCTGTGTGATCTCGATCATCCGTCGTTCGGCCGTAAGAGCTCGCGTATTGGCATTACCGCTCCGCTCACCGGTTCGTTTGTAATTCTCAAAATCCTTTGTTTTCACGACATAGACCTGACAGCTATTTATCTGCAATGCTTTGACCACGTCTTCGAGCGTGGTTTTCAGGTCGCTGTAAGTATCTTCACCGTCCGAGACGATCACAACGACGCGGCGGCCATTCGTCGATTTGAGATAGTCGGCGACCTCAACAATGCCGTCGAGCAAAGCAGTTGCTCCTTTAGGTTCGGGAAAAAGATCTATTGCTTGCGTAAGCAAGCCTACGTTTGATGTGATCGGCTGTTCCAGCCGTGTGCTGTCCGCTACGGAAAACAAAGCGGCTTTATCTTTGTCGGGTCTGATGATTCGGCGAAAAAATCTCACAGCGGCTTCCTTTTCAAAATCGCGGGCGATCAGAACGCTAGACGAATTATCAAACAGCATCGCCAGACGTATCGGCGTCTCGCTTCGCGCAAGGTCATCAATCTCGACGACCTTGCCGTCGATCTTCAACTCAAAATCAGTGAGCTTAAGATTCGTGACCGCTTTGCCCGCTGCGTCCAAAACCGAAACAGGTATCGGCACAAGTACGGAGTTAACTTTGATGATCTCGTCCGATTCTTGTGAGCCAACCTTAGGCGTCGATGCTGGAGCAGGTGTAGCCGTTTGCGCCGGAAGATTTTTAACCGACGGCCCGCTGATATTAATGTTCGGCGTGGGCGTCGGGCTCGGTTTTCTGCGGCCCGACTGCGCAGAAGCAGAAAGCACCCCGAGTACAGAAATTAATATTAGTAATGAGTTAAATCTCATACCATTCCAACCCATCTGGCAATTTAGCCGACGAAAACTCAAGATGAATGATCCGTCTGTGCCGCGGCTGCAAGCTAACTGTTGACGAATGCAGCAGCAAAGGATGCATCGCAAGACAATCGCCTGATTTGACGCTGCAAATGACAAATTCGTTTCCTTTTCGAATTGCTTGAATTTCTTTAGCAGACAACCGCCCTTTAGTTTGCGAGCCCGGAATGACCTTGAGGGCACCGTTAGTTTCGTCAGTGTCATCCAGATGAAATCGAAGCGTCACCATCGGATGTAAGAAATCGATCGACGGCTGAACATGCCAGACATTGGCTTTTTTGGTCCACGGGCCAAAACCCGGAACCTCACGTTTGTCTTTGACGGCGATAGTCAGATCCTGATGCCAAGGAACCTTCCAATTTGCATTCGCGGTTTTATCAAAGTATATCGAACGTGCAATTTTGGGTTCGTCCCCCAAAAGCGTAGTCGCAAGATTTTGGATAATTTCTCCCTTTACAAATTTCGCAAGCTCTGGAACTAAACCCAACAAATTGCGAACACCAAAAACAGAACCTTTACGATGTTTCACTGACGCGTTTAACGACACTCTTGACAGAGTTTCTTTTAACTCGGCAACGGTTTCATGGTCTAATACGTCCGGAATTACTAAAAATCCTTTCGTATCGAATTGTTCTTTTAGATCGTTGGCTTGCATCTACACAAAAAAGACAAGTTTGACGCCGGCGAACAAAAGCACTGCGGCCAGCACTCTTCGCATCGTTAATGAATCAAACTTTTTCGAGCCTAATGTTGAGCCAAGCAATCCGCCGATCACCGCCGCGCCGATCCAGAACCATACGTTGGTTGGCAATGACGAAAGCGGCGCTCCTTTGCCTAGAAGCGCATTACCTAAAAGCCCCGAAGCGGAATTCACAAGTATGAAAGCCGCCGAAACGCCTGACGCGGTCTTTGTCTCGGACCAGTTCGCCAATAACAGCACCGGTGTTAAAAAAATGCCTCCGCCAACCCCCACAAGCCCTGACAAAAGACCGATCACCGCTCCGATAGCGAGGGCGATCAGGATGTTCGGCTGTTTTGCTTCTACGCCTGCCTTAAGCTTCCACGCGAGCCTCAGTGCCGCTAGCATCAGCACCACGCCGAGCATGATCTTGTAAACGTTGGTCGGCAAGCTTATCATCCCACCGATAAACGCAGCCGGTATCGAAGCCGCCGCAAACGGCCAGAATATTCTCCACGAAAAATATCCGGCTCGCCAAAATTGATAAGTCGCGATCGACGCCACAAAAAGATTCAGCACAAGCGCCGTCGGCCTCGTAACCTCCGGCAGCACGCCAAGAAGAGCCATCACCGCCAAATACCCCGAAGCCCCGCCATGCCCCACCGACGAATACATCGCGGCGACGATGAGGATTGCGGCAACTATGAGGATAGGCGAAAATTCCATTACTTCAATTTGACCGTACAGCAGTTCAGTGGAAGGCCTGTTCCGTCATCAAATTCCGCCGCAATCTCGATCGCTCTCTTTGCGATCGATTCGGCGCTTGCAGTTTCGTTATCATACAGTGCCCTCATAGCCCCAAGTGAAATGTCAAAGCCACTCCCAAATGCAGTAAAGGTGTTGTATTCAATAACCGTTCGCAAAGCACCGACAGCAAATATGCCGTAAGGGTTCGCTATCAGAAGATTCACTCTCGAAGATTCAAACGGATCTTTTTCATCTTCATATTCTCTAACGAAATATTCGCTCTTTAATAGCTCATGGAACGCCAACCATGAGCTGAATATGTTCTGAACACTATCGAAATTCGGCTTGTTTGTTGTGTTAGAAAGCCAATGTTCAAATATAACTTTGAGCGCCGACGAACCGGTGATGCCAAAATAATTACTTTCATAGGCAACAATCTTCTGGTGGTTGGTAACGTGAACTGCGGATTCTGTAACATTTCCCCAAGATGTAAGCGTGTCTGCCGCGATCGCTGCGAAACCATTCTTTTTTACTGCTACTATTGTTGTCATCCAATTGCCTCCAAAGTTTCAATATTCATATTTGCAATCCATTCATCCCAATCCTTCAAAGCTCGCTCGACCTGCACCATATGCCGTTCGCGTTTGTTGCGATATTTTTTACGCAGTTCGACGGACAGCGGTTCGAGGAGGCCGAATGTGATGTTTACCGGCTGAAAATTCTTTGTCTCCACGTTTGAAACGTAGCGGCAAAGCGCTCCGATGGCCGAGGTTGTCGGAGCGGTCAACATAGGCTCACCACGAAGCACTCGCACGGCGTTCAGCCCGGCGAGCCAGCCGGTCGCGACGGACTCGACGTAGCCTTCAACACCGGTGATCTGGCCGGCGAAGAAGAGATGCGGGTTGGCGCGTGTCGCAAGCGTTTCGTTCAGTATTTTCGGGCTGTTGATGAACGTATTACGGTGTATCTGACCGAACTGTAGAAACTCTGCGTTATGCAAACCAGGGATCAGCTTTAACACGCGTTCCTGTTCGCCGTAACGCAGGTGATTTTGAAAGCCGACAAATCCATAAGCGTCGGCCATCAGGTTTTCCTGTCGGAGTTGCACACAGGCGTACGGCTCAGCATTAGTTCGAGGATCGTATAACCCTTTTGGCTTCATCGGGCCAAAACGCAAAGTATCAACGCCGCGCCGGGCGATCTCTTCGATAGGAAGACAGCTTTCAAACCAGTGCGTTTCTTCAAAACGTTTTAGCGGAACAGATTTCGCTTCAACCAACGCGTCAAAAAATACCTGATACTCCTCACGCGACATCGGGCAGTTGATGTAATCGTCGCCGCCCTTGCCGTAGCGAGCCGCCTTGAACGCAATCGACATATCTATCGAGTCCGCCGCGACGATAGGTGCGATGGCATCATAAAAATAAAGCTGATCGTCGCCCGTAAAGCGCATGATCTCTTTCGTAAAAGCCTCCGAAGTCAACGGCCCGGTCGCGATGATCGTTATCCCATCATCAGGGATCGTTGTAACTTCCTCGCGAACTAGCTCGATGTTCGGATGTGCTTCGATGCGCTCTGTTATCATCTCCGCAAACTTTATCCGATCAACCGACAAAGCATTGCCCGCAGGAACACGCGTTGCCGCCGCAACTTCCAAAACCAACGAACCGCCGCGTCGCAGTTCTTCTTTTAATAGATATGGCGCCGATCCAGGCTCATCCGTCTTGAGCGAATTTGAGCAGACGATCTCGGCAAGCTGATCTGTCCGATGCGCGGGCGTCTGCAAAACGGGCCGCATTTCATAAAGCCGCACCTTAACGCCGCATTCCGCCGCCTGCCAAGCCGCTTCGACGCCCGCAAGCCCGCCGCCGATCACATACATTTGTTCAGAGTTACGCATTTATGCGTGATTTTAACACGGCGGGCCTGAAATAGAACGCTGATCGAGCCGATTCGCCTGGTCCGCTCGATCAGCGTTCAAATCTCAAATAATACATATGCTTAGACATATATATAAAGTTTAGCCAGTATTTAGTGACATTGACGCATTCCTTTTCGCGGCGTAGATCCTGGCCATTGCTCGGCAGTTGTCGAAGACCTTTGACGTGAAGATGCCCGATTCCGGCGGATCGACCTCGGTTAGAGTACTTGCTCGTGCGGCCTTGACCAGCCACGCGGAGGCAGCAGCGGCGTTTAGGTCGTAGGTTGGTTTCCATTCCTCGTCAGAAGGAACCAAGCCGTCGATATCCACCAAAGCTGCTACCGCCAAAATAGCGTCGAGATCATCCTCGGAAAGTGTCGGCTCTGCGTCCCAGGCCGTTATTCGTTTTAGTTTGTCTAATGCTGTTTCCATAATAGTGAGTTTTGAGTCATAAGTCTGGAATCTGGAGTCTGGAGCGGAGAGAGCGGAAAGCTTCCGACTCAAGACCCTCCACTCCAGACTCTTGACTGAACTACGCTTTACTCGCGATCAACTGAGCAAGATTATTGGGACGCACGACCTTTGCGCCGTAAACATGCAGGCCCTTGACGGCGTCGCCGAAACGCTTTTCGGGCTTGTATGTCTGCACATCCAAGATCTGCTCGACGTAAGCGGTTGCTATGGAATGACCGGCGATGATCTTGTATTTCGTGCCTGTGGTGTTTGGGACGTTGTTCGATTTTAGGATGGTAAAGCCCGCGGCCTCGCCAACCAAACCGTTTGCCAGACGGCGCTCCGCAGGCATCGTTCCGGAACGTATAAATCGGTCGTCCTTTAGCAAAAGCCCGTGAAACCACGCCGGCACGACCACAAATCTGCCGTCGATCGGCGTGTTCGATTCGTCGAGCAGCACGCCGAGATCAACAAGATACTCGTACGCGTCGGCCTTGGTCGGGATCTTCGGCGTGCCGGTCGTACCGATCGTGTTGCCCACAGGCACGACCGATTCCATTGCCTCAGCGATAAAAATGTCTGCGTAATCCCGCAGCCTCCATGACGCACGCCGCATCGCCTCGTCGAGCACATTGACGTTCTGCTGCGCGCGGTCAACGCTGTCAACGTAAAAATTAAAGTACTTCGCCTGGTTAATAAGCAGCGTCTGCTCGGTGTCGGTCAACGATGCCGGATCGCCAATATCGGCGTCCTTGACGTAATCGTCCACCGCAACGTCGCCTACCGAAGCGATCTTGACCGTATTTCCGGCCTTTCGTATCTCGCCCTCATAATCGCGATTGGACACATTCGTCTGTCCATATATGAGAGCCTTTTCCAATGCGACAAGCAATCTCGCCGCCCAAACTGTCGGTATAAAATCTAAAGCCATGTTTTTCTCCTTCTTTGTTAAGAGTTACGCCTTTAGGCGTGAACTGTGTTGAATAGAAATAACGCAAGAATCACGCGTAAACGCGTCACTCTTTACGCTGCCAAAACTCTCTTGACATCGTTCCAATCTAGCTCGGCGATCTCGGCGGCGTTCATCTTGCGAAGAGCGTCCTTGGTCAATTGCGGAGCGGCTGCTATCCCTGCACCGGCGTCGATCGACGGAACGTTTCCGTGCGGGTTCCCAAATTGTTCGGGATGATCGCTCTTTAATTTCCCAACCAGCGCCGCCGAGTTCATCAGCGTGCCGTCGTCGGCAAACTGCAGCGCGTCCCTGACCGAATTGAACAGCAATTCCGGCGACCTCGCTCCGGCTCGTCCCAGCTCGGCCGTTATCTGCCGGTGAGCCTCGCCAAACCGTATCGTCGCCTTCAACTGTTCGTTCTCTGCCTGAAGCTCGTTTAGAGTTACGCCTTCAGGCGTGATTTTTCCATCACCATCCGTTGACGGTGTATTTTGTGTTGTGTTTTCTGTTTGTTTTTTCATAGTGATTGTAGCTAGAAATTTCGTAATCAGTTTTGGTATCGTAAAGCGATGAAACGATTTCTGAAATCGCTTGCATTAGGAGTTCCGCTCTTACTCATCTACGTGTTTATATGTGGCGCGTTGGTTATGTTTTACGCTGAGGGAGACATTAATCGGTTCGGCAGCGCTCCCCCATTCGATATTGCGACTCGTCTCCCGACAGTTATATTTCGCTATCTCTTCCCTGAGAAGGTGTCAAACTTCTACAGACCCGGGTTCACTTTTGAAAAGGTCTTGTTGGCCACTGGCTCATTTATTATGAACGCGCTTATTTTCTCCATTCCGCCATACATATTCTTTTGGCGTCGCGATAAGGCAAGGAAACCTAATTCCGAACAAATCGAGACTCCGCCACCACCTCCTTTATTCGACACCTGATCCTTTTACCATCGCCTTCACATCCGCCGCGCCGTAACCTGCTTCTAATAAAGCCTGCTCGACGGGCAGGCCAATCTGCTTCTTTAATAAAATATTTTCGAGGAACTCGCGTTCGGCCATTGGGGCGGGGTCTTCCCATTCGGTGATGAGGCGGGTGTCGCTTCCCTTGCCTTCGATCATCAGTGCGAACGACATCGCGTCCGCCCACACTTGTCCGAAAGACTCGTGCCTGTCGCGGACCTTTGCGAGGAAACGCGTCTCGGCCTTTTTCAAACTCGCACCGCTCGGAAAATCGCCTGAGTGCTGCAGGAAATAATGCAGCGGCGTCCCTGTGACCGAAGCCATATCGACTCGAAAGCTGTCCTTGACCTTCAAAAACTGCTCAAGCTCCGTCGCCTCAAAATCGCCAAACCGAGCGCCCGGATTTTCGCTGATCCAGATATGGTCGATGCCCGCCTTGAACGGAGCGATCGCCTTGCCGTTCTCATCGATCTTGATCTCAATGCCCGCCGCCCAACGCTGCCGATACGCCGCAAACTCCATCGCCACGAGCATGTCCAGCACCGACTTGTTCAACCCATCCTGAACCGGCATCGCCGATTCAAGTTCGCTGCGTCCCAAAGCGCCAAGATCCGCATTATTAGCAAAATGAAACACCGGAACGATGCCGTAAGGGTTGGGAACCGTCCACGGTTCCCTGTTCAATGTTCCAAGTTCAAGGTTCCAAGTTTCGATTGAGGACTTTGAACCTTGAACTTTTAAGTTTGAACTTGCGGTAAGCGGAGCGAAGCCGTCCGCATCCGGCAACCCGCCTTCCACTTCTTTTCGCGAAATGAATTTCTCAATACGGTCCGGGTAAAAAAGATTGAGCCTGACATGCTTGTCCGCTGTCCGCCAGACCTTCGCGGCCCATGCGACGGAGCCCGGCGAAGCCTCATCCATCGCGACCGTTATATTCGCCGCCTTATTCGGATAAAACGTCGCCGCCCCGTATTCATCGGGCCAAACTATCATATATGCATCACCATATATGAGTGCTTCCTTATGTATCTCACCAACCCGCGTTCCCATCCGGTTCTGCTGCCAAATGCGGCGAGCGTGGCTCGCTACCAGGGCGGAAACGCGAGTGTGAACGAGCGTGCCTTCCCCTTCACGTGCACGCTTCCTAACGGTCGCGTTTCCGCCCGTATCCTCCACACTAAACCCCGTCACACGCAGCTTGTCCCGCACCGCATCGCAGATCACCGGGCACAGATTCAATGCGAACTCCCGAAACAGGCTTCCAAAAGTGTTCTGAAACTTCTCAGAGGCAAACGACAGGTCATGCTGGCCGTTGTAATACCGCCCGGCTTTTGCGTAGCGCTCGGCGTTGAGGCGAATGTTTGTTATTGCTTTGTCGATTATCTTGTTCATAGTTGTTCCTCTAGACTCTGCTCGTGTCAGTAGCCCGCGTGTAAACAAGGGCTCCTTGCCACACAGTAGAGCCCTTACTCACGTGCGGGCTACGGACACCTGTTATTTCAATACCGCAAAGATCGCCGCGCCGATCAGGATGTCGCCGATGCGTCCCAGTGGCGAGCGTTTTTTGCCTTTTAATGCCGTGACCAGCTTGTCCTGCGAGTCGATGACCTTGTCCTTTGCGGCGATCGTTTCGTTTTTGGCAGCAACCGTCGCCCTTAAAGCCTCACTCTCGCTTCGCCGCGTCTCGTTTAACTCTTTCAAAATAGCGATCGCCTGTTTTTCCGTCTCCAAACGCTCGTCGAGCGCACGATTCTCACCCTCAAGCGCATCGATCAACACACGGCTCGCCTTCAATTCGTCCACCGCCGCTATACAAGCGTTCAGAGTTACGCCTTTAGGCGTGGTTTCCTGCGGCTTCGCCGCTCGATGAGCGGAAAGGCTCTGCCTTTCCGTCGCTCGCCCCAAAACCACAGGAGGCTCCGCCTCCGGTGTTATTTCATTCGCACGAATGCCCAATTTCGGCGAGCTTTGCGCAGAGTTCGGCTGTGTTGGCTTGACCTGCGCGTGTGCGTTTTGCACGCTCAACACCGCCGCGAGCATTGCGGCTGCTATTAGTAGCTTTTTCCAATTTTTCATCTTGTTTCCTCGTATTTGTTTGAATATCGGCGAGCTGCTGCTCGAGAAATTCGATCTTCTGTTTATACTCAGCGGCCTCAATTTCCTTTGCCGCCGCCTGGTCCTGTTTTTCGCTTGCAGTTTGTTTTGCGTCGCTGACGACGCGTTCGAGTCTAGTTATCTTGTGTGGCTGCCAGATTGCTCCAGCAAAGATCGCAATGATCGCAACCAGAGCGATGCCGATGTAGATTTTTGTTTTCGTATTCATAATTTTCTGAATGCGTAAGCCCGCACGTTACTAAGGGCGGAACACGCAAGTTGAATGTATCGCCCTTACTTACGTGCGGGCTTTCGCAGCTTTTTCCTAAAGTAAATTTGCAGCGCAACGTCCACTGCCTTTCCGACAGTAAAAAATAAGATCGGCAGAACGATCGCCGAAATGATCGTTATCCAGGTTCTCGCCTCGATCGCCGTCCACACCGACGAAACCGAGCTTATCCACGCTAGTAAAATGTTTTTTGTGTCATTCATAATTTTCTTCTGCTCAGAGTTACGCGTTTACGCGTGATCTTTCTCGCGGCTAAAGCCGCAACTCTGAACGCTCCCTTATTCGTCCAAGCTCGATCTGTCTGTATAGATAAAGCACCATTAGGACCGCCGCGATTACGGCGACGACGATCCACACTTCTTGCGGCAAGCCGGCGAGAAAGCTAAATATTGCCCACATCGCCTGCCAGATCGTGCCGATAACGGTCGTCCACAGAGACTTTGCGGCATCGGTGCGAGTCGTGATGGTTGTTACGGCGTTCGAAACGCGGTCAAATTTGTCGGCTGCAGAAGAAATTGCTTTGCCGGCCTTGTTTAGGATCGACCCAGTCGCTAGCGCTCCCGGTTCTGACACTGCGTCACTGCGTTCCACCGTCACAGCGTCCTCTTTTTTGACGTCAGCCGACGCCAAAACTTCTTTCGTCAACCGAAAACCATGCACCGTCATCGGCAGTTTTAGATCCCAATTGCCGATCGCGATCTGATCGAGAAAGAATTTCGTTCGGTAACGTGTCACCCGGAGCCGCTTGATCGCAGAAAGCCATCGGTCACGTTCGCGAACGTATTCGGTGATCCATTTTTTCTCGGCGGCAACCGCATCTTTCATCGCGGTCCTTACAGCTCCGATAGGCGTCACTCTCGCCGAGATGTATTCGAACGAACCGTGATTGAGCGAGTCGTAAACGACCGCCAGCGACAGCGGCAAAACGAATCCTTTTGCCTCGCATATCTGTATAGCGGGCAAGAGATATTTTTCAAACGCGACCGTCTGCTGCGCCGCTTTCATCTCGCTCGTGACGGCAGCGGCTCGCAATGCCTGTTTAAATCGCGTGTCCCGGCTCAGCTTATTGATCGCGGCGGTCGAAGTTCTATTTAGTGTCGACAGAGCAGCGGCAAGGATCTCTCTTCCAAGCTGTCCGCCGCTGCTCAAATAAGCCTCGACAACCGCCGCCAGCGAGCCCGAGCGATGCGTGAATTGATTGACGCCATATGAAACGCCCGCTCCGTCATCCAGCACGACGCAAGCCGCGTACTCGCCAAACGGCCGCGAGGTCTCAAAGACGTTTACTATGCCCAAAGCCTTTAATTTATCGTTTTCAGAGAATGTCATTGTTAGTTTGTAATTGCATACTTGCAACATCTAAGATAGTCTGCTATTTTCTAAAGATCGAACGATAACGGGTGCAATTTGTTTGTTTCTTAGTCGAGACTATTTTGCATCGCGTAAATATCGCCCAACGATGATGAGACTAGCGCGGATTTTTGAAAAATGGAATACCAATTTTCCCAAAATGGCCGAACTTTCTCGATATTGCTTAACTTTCTCGATATGGCTCAATTTTCCCAAATTGGCTTGACTTACAAGGTATGCCCTCAAAGCCTTTGTTTCCCGCGTGTTGCGGCTAAAAATTCAACAACATTTACACGAAACACTATGAAAAACACAAAACGAACATTGGATTTATCGCAGCGAACCAAACTCCGCCTTGCCGAGGTCGAACGCCTCATACGTAAGCACCGGATAATCGTGCCGCCACTTACCCGCAAGACACTCATAACGATGTGCGAGGACGGTACATTTGAGACCGTCGGCAACGCACGGACAAAATTGGGCTGGCTGGTCTATGAAGATTCGTTCCTGAAATGGGTCAGCAGTCTGGATAATTCGTGAAGTTGATCGTGACGATGAGCTATGACGTCATGAAGGCAGCCAACAAACGCGTAATGGCTAGCGTGATGTGCCGTGTGAGATCACGAGGTGATCAGGTGTCCGCAAAACAGTGATGGCGGGTATCGCGGACACGAAAAATCACTTCCGACCGGTGGCTTTTTGGGCGTCTCCGATGGCTTTTTGGGGGTCGTCTGACGGCTTTTTGGGGGTCTCCGATGGCTTTTTGACGGTCACCCGCATCTCAAACCATGGTAAACATAACAAAAAAAGGCACTTATCTTAATAAGAGAAGCGCCGTTTTTGATAAATTGTTGTGATTTCCTATTGCTCGGCGATCAGGTCCGCCGCTGCTGATCTTCCGGTTACGCTGATCGTTAACGGAGTAAAATTGTGTCCTTTTGCGTCCGCGTGAACCGTATATGTTTGACCGTATTGCAGGCCTGTAAACCTGTATTCGCCAAGTTGGTTTGCAAGCAGCGAGCGGCTTTGGCCGGCTGTATCCGTTATCGTCACGCGGGTATTGGGAATGGCTTCACCAAACGGAGTTAATGCACGCCCGCTGATCTCAGCCTGATCCGCTGCAGCCACCGCGATTTCTACGCGTCCGTCAGCTACGATCACCTGCGGATCGCCTTCGTTAAGTAACAGACGCTCCCAAGTCAATGGAGTTGCCGCTCCCGGAGCACCAACCGCAGTAAACCTTAGATTTAAGAGAGTTCCATCAGCGTTTATCGGCATCGGACCGAAAACGGTCACACGGAGAAGCCCAGGTTCTGCTGCATTGGCTATGGCACTGAGGCCGCGACTGACAGTTCGATTCAAACTGACTGGATTTGCCTGCGGCTGTATCACGAGCGGATCGTATTGGAGGTCGAACTCGTAAGAGATGATCCCTTTGTTAGCGGCACTCTGTATTTTTACCGGAATTATGATGTCGCTGTCCGCCGCAACCAGCATATCCGCGGCTTTTACGACAGCGCTTTTCTGTGGGCCGCTGTCATTGGCCGGCCGGGCACCGGAATTGACCCAGTTTCCGGAAACGTCACCCATCAGCAGTGCTGAATAGTTTTCATTTACGATATTGGTAAGAATCGGCGGATGAGTGATTCCTACAGGGTTAAATATCCAGTTTCCCGCTAACCCTGACTGCGGAGCCGCAACCGAATATCGAGCGATAATCGAAGCGTCAAATGACGAGACGCCGCCACCGCCGCTGACATTGGCTACGGCCACTTGAGCTGGACTAAAAAGGGTCAAATCGACAACATACTGTGAGATCAGCGCCGCGTCAAATCCAGTTACAGCACCGTTGACGCCACCCGACTTTGACGGTGTCATCGAATAGACACCAGGTCCGAAGCCGCCTATCGAATAAGCTCCGAGGTTATTGGTTACGGCGGAAACCGGCGGCGATCCGAAACCGCTGATAAGCACGTTCGGCACGTAACGGGGAGCCGGCGGAGCCAGTATGTTGCCATAGGTGACAGTTCCCGATATTGTTCCGGAAATTACCGACACACTGCCGTTTGTCGTCGAAGCGCAAGGCGAACCGGTGTTGTATTGAAAGGATGTGAAATTTAGCTGACTAACAGTGCCCGGAAGCCCTGCTACGCTGAAGTTCAGGTTCACCAAAGTTCCGCTGCCCTGAAACTCATTTCCTCCGAAGATCGATACGTTTAATATCCCGTCAACCGGATTACTATATGCCAAAGTCCTTCCGCCGCCGTTTGAAATGCCAACCGGGCCAAAAGTTACTCCGCTCGGGGTAATGAGCCCCGGAGTATAGTTAACGGTAAAGCTGGCGGAAACTGCACCTTGGCCCGCCACATTAGAAATATTGACCGGTACGGTGACGGGAACGCCAGTAAACGTCGTCGCATTTGCTATCGATACAGAGTTAGAGCATGCAGGCGAGGCAGTTGGCGTTGCAGTTGCTGTTGACGTTGCGGTAGAGGTGGCTGTTTGCGTCGCGGCCGGCGTTGCTGTGTTCGTCGGTGTCGAAGTCGAAGTCGCAGTGTTCGTCGGTGTTGCCCCCGCAATAACGGAAATGCTGCCATTGGCAGTTATAGCTATGGGTGTACCGTCATTGAAATCGAAAGCTGGATGAAAAGCCGGACCCGGACCGATATAATCCTCAAAAGCCAAGGAGCTGGATTGTCCCGGCGTCCCGATAACATTGAATCTGAGGAATATCAGCGTACCCGACCCGTCGAGCGGCGATCCTTGAAAAGCGCCTAGAATAAGGTGTCCGGGATTGGTCGCGTTGGTCGTGACCGCCATCGCGCTGCTAAGCGTTCCGGGTCCTACGAAAGCAGGCGAAGCCGGTGTAACGACCGCAGGATCGAAAGTAACTTGAAGGTCGTACGAAAAGATCTCCAGGCCCGTCAGGTCTCCAACCGTGATCGGAACCAAAACAATACCCGGCGTCGAACTTACATTTGCAAGAGAAACCGTAACATCTAAAGGCGAGTTCTCAGTCGAAACGTTGTTTTTGGAAAAATCAGGTTGAGAATTTGTTTGCAGGCCAAACAGCCCTGAAACCGGTGCGAGAATGGCGTGATCTGAACGCGCGGAACCCATCACTGCAATGCTCGTAAGCAACGCCAGCGTGACAAAAATAAGGCCTTTTGTCCCGTAGAAGCGGGATGATCTCTCACTTATCGACATTAACAACTGTCTCCTGCAACCTTCTTCGCAAGACTTGTAAAAGCATCAGGGGACTTTACCCACCAATATCCGACACCCTATTTCAGATGCCTCTATACGTTTGCGTTATGGTCTTAAGTATAAGCAAATATGGCCTTTTGTCAAGATTATTCTTGTTGAAGAAGCTGTTGAATAATAGTTCGAAAAGGGTTGTTTGTTCAGAAAAAAGAGGCTGCCGGAGACCTGAGTCTCTGACAGCCCCTATTTGCGATTAAAGCTGCTTACTTGCGGCTTTTTGCGGCCTGACTAATAGAAGCTGCCGCCAACTCAACTCGCCCGTCCGTGACAAAAACGCCTGGATCGCCTTCGTTGAAGAGAATGCTCTCCCATGTCAGCGGCGATGTCGAACCAGGTGCTCCGACCGCATTAAATCTTAGATTCAAAAGCACGCCGTTACCGTCGATCGGGATCGCGCCGTAAACGACGACTCTTAAGAGTCCAGGTTCAGCCGCATTCACTACCGCCGAGAGCCCGCGGCTGGCGGTTCCTGTCAGATCGACCGCATCAGCCTGAGGCTGTATCACTGCCGGATCGTAACGGAGAGCGAATTCATAGGCAATGATCTCCTTTCCGTCAGCACCCTGAACAGTTACGGGAATAAGCACCTCGCCGCCGGCATGAGCCTTAAGACTCGGAGCTTCAACAGCAGTGCTTGCATCCTGCCGGTTGGCCGGACGTGCAGGAGCAGTATCTGACCAATTTCCTGTAACGTCTCCCATCAGGAGAGCAGAGTAGTTCTCGCCTGTAAGGGTCGCTCCAATGGATGGATATGTCCTACTTGTAGGATTAAAGATCCATTTTGCCGTCTGGCCGATTCCCGGCGGCTCATATGGCGGGCCGGCAACGAATTTTGCGATCATTGCCGCATCGAATGACGAGACCGTGGTATTGCCGCTAACGTCTCCTACAGTCAATTGTGTCGGAGTCAATGAAATGGATCCCGCGACAAATTGCGAGATCCTCGCTGCATCAAGCGAACTAAAAGCAGTACCGACTCCACCGATCTTGTTCGGAGAAACCGTGTATGGACCTGCACCAAATCCGCCGAGCGAATAGTTGCCGTCCGGGAAGGTTGATATGGCAGAAACTGCCGGCGAACCAGCGCCTGCCAAAGTGACATTGGAAACAAATCGAGGTGCCGGTGGATTGCCGATGGCATTTCCGTATGTAACCGTTCCGTCAATGAAAGGCGAACATGTAAAATTATTTGACTCGAATGTGAGTCCCCATCCGCCGGAGATCGTTCCAATATCAGTCCCTACATCATCCCGAACATACAAACTCCATGTTCCGTTAAACGCTGAACCTGTAGAGCCGAATGTTGAGGCGAAAGTGGCTACCCCAGCCGGAGCGGGATTTTGGTACGGAGATGCCGGTGCCGGAGCCGGAAATACATCCGTTGTGGTATCAGTGTTGCTTGGTTGGAATTCACCTGATGCCAACTGGGTTGTGGGCAAAAGTACAGCGGCGCCGTCCCATAAAACAAGGTTAATATTTGACACGTCACCGCTTCCGCCCTTATCCGCCATCGGAAGAAACTTCTGTCCGCCCGGTCCTACCAGCAGCATATCTATATCTTCAGGGAAAGTGTGAGTCAGGCCATTCAACCTCAATTTAATGATCTTATTTCCGCTCAAGCCAGATACGGTGATATTGGACGGGTATGGCGAAGCGGACGTATTGTCGTTAATAGTGATTGCTGCCGAGTTGTTAAAGTTCGCAGGTGCTCCGCCGACGGGGGTACCCACAACAAAAGAGAAATTTTGTGGATTTAACGCTCCGAGAGCGCTCGTTCCAGTAATTGTGATCTGGTGGGTGCTTCCGCACACGGTTGCAGGCGGTATTAAATACGGAATCTGCCGTGTAACCGTCGCTCCATCGGCAATGTTTCCGTAGTTTACAGAAACTCCGCCGCTAATGCCGCCAACTACGCCGTTGATGGCGGAACCTGAGGTGTTGGTGATCGGCACCGAAACCAGAACGTTCTCGGCCGGTTCCGGAAATGTATTGCCGTTGCCGGACGAATCGCTGACCGAAATTGGATTGGTTATCAATGCATTCGGCGCGTCAAATGCTTCCGTAACCGCCGTGTTATCAGCGCCTGTACCTGCATTTTGAATGCTCGCGCTAAATCCCATTCCGCGAACACGGAAACCTTCGCGGACGTCGCTAACATCAGCCGATGCTTCCGGCTCTTCGCCGCGCGGCAACGCAGAAGCAGCAGCTATAATTGCGTCACGCTCCTGAAGCATCGTCGGGCCGATTGGAGCGAGCTTCATACCGTCCGTAACGATCTGAAGAGATCGCGTCGTTCCGGCAGTAAAGCCAAGACGAGTGACAATGCGGTCGCGAACTTCCCATAACATGCTGCTCCATACCTCACCAATATTATGGACTTGGTCGCAGGTCGTAACTCCAACGGGGCCGCGTGGATATGCACTATTCGGCGGCGGATTAGAAGTTGTCGTTCCGATAAGAGTATTACAGCCAGCGTTAACATATTTGAAGGTGTAAGGATTATGAGGTTTGCCGTTTGGCCCCAGGAAAGTTATCGGGGCTCTCGGGAATCGGCGGATGCCGTAATAGTAGTTGCCGGTAAATCCGGCACTGATCAAATATGTTGCGTAACCACCGGTCGTGTGAATTGAGTTAATCGGATCCGTGGGTTCGGCAAGCATTACCTCGGCATACCAGTCACTCCAACCTTCGCCCATACCGCGTGCCATATTTGTTGACAAGCCTGACGCATTGCCGTGTAAACGGTTCGACGTGCCGTGAGTTACTTCGTGATAGATCACTTCAGCATCGGCCGTACCATCATAATCCGGTGTCGGGCCTGTCCAAAGATACATCTGCATACGTCCGCGGCCGCCGTCGGCCGGGGTGTTAAAGTTTGCATTGTTTGTTCCACCACTATCCTGTCCTTCTGCGGAAACTCGATCATTGCCGACTCCGCCGCGTCCAAAGTTGTTAGCCTGAAAGTTGAACGCCTGCTCTGTGAATCCACGCTTATATAACTCATCGTGATAACGGTTCATTGCATAGAACATCTGAATGACCGCTCCGCGCTGCGCCTGTGCTGTAAGTGGGTCATCTCCCGGCGCGGGACTTCCCGGTGCCGGATTCCATGTTGAACTGAAAACCCGATTCGGGCTGCCGGTTTGCGGTGCATCCACGCCGTCCGGTGCGACTCGATCGACGCCAGCTTCAACCGCGTTACCGTCGGTTATATTCGTTCCGTCAGTAACCCAGCCGTTGTTGTTAAAGTTGTTCGTTCCTTCATTACCTATCAGCGTTAGATTTGTCCTTGCAATGACAGGCGCTTGCTGTCCAAGCGTTGGGTCGAGCGGGCCGGGCGATAAAGGCGCAGGGCTGTCAGCAACATCAATGAAAGCGGTTGCATTGCGATATACCTGATAGGTCGCCGCTTGAGTCTGATCCTCGCCAATGTTCTTACGCCAGAGCATCGTACCGGTCGCGGCATCGACGATCACATAATACGCATTAACAGGCTGCCAGATAAGCACACGCCACGCCGGAACCGCAACGCCGGGTTCGGTCGGAAAATACATTTTCTCAGCCGTCGTTGCCCAGTCGCCCGTTCCAAAAACCGCCTTTAAATTATCTGATTCCTTGTCATTAAGTGTGATGTCGGCAGGCTTAACTTCATAATTGATATTGCGTGCCGCCGCCCTGACCGCATCTACCGGATCGCGGAAGTCAGTCGAAAGCCTTGTGTAATCAAGCCCAGGCGCGAGATTGTTGATAACGCGAATTATTCTGCCGTCTTGAGTAAATCCGGCCTTAACTTCGCTTCGGAAAACCGGAATGCCGTTCGGCCTTTGTTCGAGATGTGCGTAGGAAAGATTGCCGTCAGGGTTTGTGTAGTCCGTCAAAACTACCAGCTCATCTGCCTGCTGACGCGACACGCCAACAAGTTCGTTATTAGCCTTTACAAAGTCGCGCAATATCTCTGAACGCTTCTCACTCGACGGTCCGGTAAGCCGTGCAATCTGTGTCTTCCAAACGTCAGGCGTTATCACTTCTGGGATGCGAATATCAGCGTTGTACTCGATCTTAAGCGTCGGCACATGTTGTCTTAGTTCGTTTTCGCCGCGAACAAATCCTTCTCTGATGTCGGCAACTTCTACCGCGCTTTTACCCGATAAATTTCGGGCAGAAAGCATAAAATCCGCTATCGCATCGTTTTTCTCCGAGCGAATGTCGTAATTCGGCAAGCCAGCGTCGACGCTTGTCGTCTTCGTGAAAAGGCCTTTAGGTCCCGCCGCCTTAGTGCCGAATTTATAAGGCAATACAACTATCGCCGTGAGTAACCCCAAAACAAAAAGAGACACAAAAATCCCTTTACGATTTTCCGATTTAGATCGCGTGAACATTAATTTCCCCCCAGAAATGATTAACTAAATTGTGAATATCAGGTAGTCGTCACCTAAGAACAATGACTGGATTTAAATACAAAAACTCGCTTCAAACTTCGAAGCGAATAAAAAATTGAACTGTATCTTTAATACACTTAATTTCACATGAAATCAAGAAAAATCCTTCGCGATGTGTTGTTTCGATCAAAAACGTACGTGAGCGGTGTGCCTTGGCATCGTGATCTTTTCTGGTTTCTCTGCGATTTGGAGATAAATCCAAGGCAGCTGCGACAAAAACTTGTGGAAAATATGCTAAAAAGTAGGTTATTCTATTAATTGACGCTCCCTCCTTCCGACCGCAGCCCTGTCTATGAACGATTCGAAAAATAAACTGCGACGCGATCTTAAACCCGCGTTGGTATTTCTCAGCGGCGAACTGATCGCTGTGCCGATACCGCTTGAGCGCGAAGAGGTCATCCTCGGACGAGCTCTCGAAGCCGACGTTCGTGTGAATGACACACAGGTCTCGCGTCAGCATGCTCGCATAATTGCGATGCCAACCGAATCGCGGGTCTCGATGCAGTACATCCTTAACGACCTCGACTCGCGAAACGGCACATTTCTCAACGGCCGCCGCGTCAAAAAAGAAATCTTGGAGAACGGCGACAAGATCACTGTCGGCGATACGATCCTGCGGTTTGACTTGCTCGACGAGATCGACCGCGAATATCAACGGCAGATACACCGTTTGATCTCACACGACGACCTAACGGGATTGCTTTCGAGCCGCTCGTTCTTTTCGGAATTGCGACGTGAAGCAGGCCGTGCAAAGGCCGAGAAACGTCCGTTCTGTGTGTTGATGATGGACGGCGACAATTTTAAGGGCGTAAATGACAAATTTGGCCATCTGACGGGCAGCAAGACGATCGAGGAGATCGGTTTTTCCATCACAACCAGCCTCCGCAGCGGCGACGTTGCCGCGCGTTTCGGCGGGGATGAATTTGCTGCGTTCTTGCTCGACGCCGATCTCGCTCAGGGCATCGTTGCAGCCGAACGAATTCGCAAAGGCATCGAAGAATACCATTTCAGCGTCGTCAAACAGGGCAGAAGCGATGAAAATCACCGCATATCCGTCAGCATCGGCATCTCGTGTTTTCCTGACGATTCAAAGGACCCGATCGAGCTTGTAGAAATGGCCGATTCCGCCCTTTACCGTGCCAAACGTCAGGGCCGCAACCGCATCGCCGCCTACCGCGATATCACCATCGAAGACCTCAACTACAGCGACCTGCCGCCCCGCCGCGAATAGCTTCTGATCATTACTGCACTCCGTTTTCCCGGCTCAGCCTGCGTGCGCCATAAAGTATCTTTGTTTTTGTTACCCTCTGTGAAATAATTGTAGAGCCAATCACAATTAGATCGCCTCCGGAGGATAACAAGATGAAAAAGGTTTTTGCACTCGTGTTTCTAACTCTCACTGTATGCTCGGTACAGAAGATAAGCGCCCAAACGACAGAGTTTACTTATCAGGGGAGTTTGCAAGACGGCGCAAATCCGGCCAATGGAAATTACGACTTTGAATTTAGGCTATTTGACCTCGCAAGCGGTGGCGTCCAGCAAGGCAGCACGGTCCAGCGGCTAAACGTCGCGGTTGCAAACGGCATATTTACGGTCTCACTTGATTTCGGCTCGGGTACTTTGCCCGGTGCGGACAGATTTCTTGACATCGAGGTTCGCACGGCAGGCGGCGGAGCGTTTACCGCGCTTAGTCCGAGGCAGCGGGTTAATTCGGCTCCATATTCGGTAAAAAGCCTCAATGCGGCGTCTGCCGACACTGCAAACAATGCCCTCCAACTTGGCGGCGTTGCAGCGAATCAATACGTTGTCACGACCGATCCTCGAATGACAGACGCCCGAACGCCGACGGCGGGCAGCACGAACTACATACAAAATACGACCGCTCTGCAATCACTCAGCAATTTCAATGTCTCAGGAACTGGTACGGCGAATGTTTTCAATTCAACTTCTGATTATCACGTTAGCGGCTTTAGGGTCCTGTCAACGCTTGGGACGAACAATGTGTTTGTAGGGATCGGCTCAGGGCTCGTAAACACAGGTGCGCGCAATGCTTTCTTCGGCCGGGATGCAGGCGAGCAAAACACCAGCGGTGAACGCAACTCATTTTTTGGCTATGCTGCCGGCCAGGGCAATATCACAGGCGGAAACAATTCGTTCTTCGGTACTGATTCGGGGGCCTCGAACAATTCGGGATTTAACAACTCTTTTTTTGGCAGCCAAGCGGGAAGATTTAATGCGGGCGGAATAAATAATTCCTTCTTCGGAAACATCGCCGGGCGGGCCAACCTTACCGGTGTACGTAATTCATTTTTCGGCGCGGCCTCTGGAACCGTTAACACGATCGGCGAAGATAATACTTTTGTTGGGTCTAATTCCGGCACGTCAAATACGAGTGGTTTTTTCAATTCGTTCTTTGGCTCCACTGCCGGACAGCAAAATTCCACGGGCGGCAATAATTCGTTTTTCGGAAGGGGTGCTGGTCTTTCCAATACAACCGGTTCGAATAACACTGTAATCGGCGACAGCTCGAACGTCGGAGCCGGGAATCTAAATTTTGCCACCGCGATAGGTGCTCAGGCAGTCGTCGGGACCAGTAATACCGTCGTCCTCGGCCGGCCGGCGGATACCGTCCAAGTGCCGGGGACGCTGAGCATTAGCGGCTCGCTGTCGGCAGGTGTTCTGAACGCATCTACTCAGTTCAATATCGGCGGCAATCGCGTGTTCAGTATTGCTGGAACCTCTAATGTCTTCGCCGGAGCGGATGCCGGTGCCGATAATTCCACGGGCACCCAAAACTCCTTTTTTGGGCAGTCCGCGGGCGCAAATAATACGACGGGGACGACCAACGCCTTTTTTGGTAGGACTGCTGGTTTTCAAAATACGATCGGCGAGGACAACTCGTTTTTTGGTGCGAACGCTGGGCAGAATAACTCGGCGGGCGATTCTAATACATTCGTCGGCCTCGCCGCCGGATTCGGTAACAGCACAGGAAGTTTCAATTCATTTTTCGGGGTTGCGGCGGGCCAGTCCAACACGACAGGAGACAACAATACAATAATCGGAAGTTTTGCGAATGTTGGATCCGGAAATCTAAGCTATGCAACCGCTCTCGGTGCCGGAGCAGTCGTCTCGACGAGTAATTCGATCGTTCTCGGACGGGCTGATGGGTCTGATTTCGTCCGCGTGCCGGGCGTTATTGTCCTTACAACACTGAGCAGTGCCGGTAGTACACAGGTTTGTAGGAACGGTGCAAATGTCATCTCTACCTGCTCATCATCGCTACGTTATAAAACCAACATAAACCGATTCGGACCTGGCCTGAGCCTCATCAATCAGTTAAGGCCGATCACCTTCGACTGGAAAGAAGGCGGGATGCACGATCTCGGACTCGGAGCCGAGGACGTCGCCGCCATCGAGCCATTGCTTGTCACATACAACAAAGACGGCCAAGTAGAAGGCGTAAAATACGACCGCATCGGCGTCGTGCTCGTCAACGCTGTAAAAGAACAGCAATCTCAGATCGAGACGCAGCAGTTAAAGATCGAAGCTCTCGAAAAGCAAAATCAGTCGCAGCACAAATTAATCGAGGCCATTACAATAGCCTTGTGTTCACTTAACCCGGCAACAGAAATCTGTAAACAAAAGGAATAAAACAATGTCACGCTATTTTTTTACGATCTTATTCATTGGTCTTTTGACCATCGCCGTCTATTCACAAACAACCGAATTTACGTATCAAGGCAGCTTGCGTGACGGTGCAACTGCGGCGAACGGCAACTATGATTTCGAGTTCGTATTGTTTGACGCTGTGAGTGGAGGCAGCCAACTCGGGGTCACGAATGTCCATTACAACCTGCCGGTCATCAACGGCATATTCGGCGTTAAGCTTGATTTCGGTGCGGTATTTCCGGGAGCGAACCGTTACTTAGAGATTTATGTTCGTCCCAATGGCGGCGGAGCATTTACCGCGCTGGGTCCTCGGCAGTTGGTCAATTCATCTCCGTATTCAATAAAAAGCCTGTATGCCGAAAATGCTGCAACTGCCAACAACGCGCTTAATCTCGGCGGCGTTGCTGCAAATCAGTTTGTCGTTACAACAGACCCACGAATGACGAATGAGCGTCCGCCAACTTCAGGCAGCACGAACTATATTCAAAATCAGAATGCCGGAGCGCAGGCCGCAAGTAATTTCAACATCAGCGGCAACGGCACAGTGGGCGGCACACTTAGCGGCAATCTTGTTAGTACGGCAACGCATTTTAGTATTGGGAACAATCGTATTCTTACTAATATCGGTTTACAAAATATATTTGCCGGTGTAGGAGCGGGATCGATAAACTCCAAGGGTGCTGCCAATTCCTTTTTTGGTTATGAGGCCGGATTCGGCAATACAACAGCCAGTAACAATTCATTTTTCGGCAACAGGGCTGGATATTCTAACAGTGGAAGCAATAATTCGTTCTTCGGCCGTGCTGCTGGACAATCCAATACATTTGGCGACGGCAATGCGTTTTTCGGGGCATTTGCCGGACAAAGTAGTACTACAGGCAGTTTCAACTCGTTTTTCGGACAAAGTGCCGGCCAAGCCAACTCAACGGGCAATAGTAATTCGTTTTTCGGGACTGAAGCAGGAACCGAAAACACGACAGGCATTTCCAACTCTTTCTTTGGGCTGAGTGCGGGAGCGTCCAATACTACAGGTAATGACAACTCGTTTTTCGGACGCGGTTCGGGACAAGCAAATACTACTGGTTTTTTTAACTCGTTTTTTGGACGTAGTGCAGGACAAGCAAACACGACGGGGTTTGAGAATGCGTTTTTCGGGCTGAGTGCCGGAGCTTCCAACACAACTGGCGATGAAAATTCATTTTTTGGAAGTGATGCAGGTGATAGCAACTCAACGGGCAGTGCAAACTCGTTCTTTGGTAATGCTGCAGGAAGTGGCAATACAGCGGGTATCAACAATACCTTAATCGGCCATAATACAGGTTCAGCTACCACAACCGGCGACAATAACACGTTCCTCGGCAAAGGAGCCGGAACTGTAAACACTACAGGCAGCAACAACACTCTGATCGGCTATAACGCCGAAGTTGGAGCCTCAAACCTTACCTTTGCTACCGCGATCGGTGCAGGTGCAGTGGTCTCGACAGACGACACGCTCGTACTTGGCCGCAGCAGCGACATCGTTCGTGTTCCGGGCTTTATTCGCGTTCTTCAATTGGGAGGTGCCGGTCCGACACCGCTTTGCCTTAATGCAAACTTCACGATCTCGACCTGCTCGTCATCACTAAGATATAAGACCAACGTCAATCGCTTCGGCCAAGGCCTCGATCTGATTAACCAACTAAAACCGATAACCTTCGACTGGAAAGACGGTGGTCTGCACGATCTCGGCCTCGGTGCCGAGGATGTTGCCGCGATCGAGCCACTGCTAGTCACATACAACTCAAATGGCGAAGTCGAAGGCGTAAAGTACGACCGCATTGGCGTTGTGCTCGTCAACGCTGTCAAAGAACAGCAATCTCAGATTAAAGCACAGCAGAAGGAGATCGCCGAACGAAAAGAGACCGAGCAAAAACTGCAATCGCAGATCGACGAGTTAAAGACGATCGTTTGTTCGTTAAAACCAAATGCAGACGGCTGCAAACAATCGGAGAAATAGGATGTTTAGACTAATTTTGTTTATCGCGGTATTCAGCATTGTTGCCCTAAACACACAGGCTCAGACGACCGAGTTCACCTATCAGGGCAGTATGAAAGACGGGGCAAGTTCGGCAAACGGAAACTACGATTTTGAATTTAAGCTGTTTGATCTGGTGAGTGCAGGAGCGCAGCAGGGGAGCACGATTCAGCGGCTGAATGTTGCGGTTGCTAATGGAATATTTACAGTTTCGCTTGATTTTGGAGCAGGCACTTTGCCGGGAGCCGATAGGTTTTTAGATATAGGTGTTCGCACGGCAGGCGGCGGAGCGTTCACCGCTCTTACTCCGCGGCAACAGGTAAATTCGTCTCCTTACTCTGTGAAAAGTCTTAATTCGGCAACGGCCGACACCGCCACGAATGCAACGCAGCTTGGCGGCGTCGCGGCTAGTCAATACGTCGTCACCTCCGATCCGCGAATGACCGACGCCCGCCCGCCAACAGCAGGGAGTGCTGATTACATCCAAAATCAAAACGCCGCCCCACAATCGTCAAGCAACTTCAACATTAGTGGCACGGGAACGGCAAATTTATTCGTTGCGACGGCACAATACAACATTGGAGCGAACCGCATTTTAAGCAATCCGGGGTCGAATAATCTTTTCGCCGGCGTTGGTGCCGGAAATGCACACACGACGGGAACTGGTAATTCTTTCTTTGGCAGGATAGCCGGTGACGCAACAACCACTGGCAGCAGCAATGCGTTTTTCGGTTCGTCGACGGGTAACAATAACGTAAGCGGATTTGCCAACACGCTGCTTGGCACAAATGCTGAGGTCACGCTTCCCGATCTGCAGTTTGCGACCGCCGTTGGTGCAAACGCTTCGGTTTCGACGAGCAACACGATAGCACTCGGCCGCCCCGCAGGACAGGACACGGTGAAGGTTCCCGGCATACTCGACGTCACATCGCAATACTTCATCGGCGGCAGCAGGCTGATTAGCACAGCCGGTGACAATAATCTTTTTGTCGGGATCGGAGCGGGCGCGGCAAATACCGTCGGACAGTCAAATTCATATTTCGGTAGAGACGCGGGACTGAACAATAACGGATTTCACAATTCATTTTTCGGTTCGTCCGCCGGGCGAATGACAACTGGCGGTTTGGGAAATTCGTTCTTCGGCTCCAGCGCCGGCGAGCAAAACGTCGATGGTGAACGAAACTCATTCTTTGGCTATCTGGCTGGCAGAGCGAATACTACTGGAAACGTGAACTCATTTTTTGGAGCTCAGGCAGGAACTGCGAATACCACGGGCGGCTTGAATGCTTTTTTCGGGTCGCTGTCAGGCAGCGCAAATACGACAGCTGCCGGCAATACATTTTACGGAGCGCAGTCGGGCATTAAGACTACAACCGGCGGCAGCAACACATTTGTAGGTTCTAACGCCGGATTCGACAATGTTACGGGCGTCGAAAATTCATTCTTCGGCGCTAGCGCCGGACTGAACAATACCGCCAGCCAAAATTCGTTTTTTGGTTTTCTTTCAGGATTGAGCAACACTACGGGTGTGCAAAACTCATTTTTTGGTTTCCGTTCCGGCAGCGTAAATAGCGTGGGCGTCGCCAATTCTTATTTCGGCTTTCGGGCTGGTGAATTTTCAACCACGGGCGACAACAATGCCTTTTTTGGTTCATTTACCGGCAGGAACACCACAACGGGCGGTAGAAATTCCTATTACGGAGCCTTTGCGGGAGCGGCGAATACGGGTGGAAATTTTAATTCTTCTTTCGGATACGGTGCAGGCTCGTCAAATCAATCCGGCAGCAGCAACTCGTTTTTTGGCAACGAGGCGGGCAACAGCGCGTTAGTGGACGAGAATTCGTTTTTCGGAGCCTTTGCAGGCAAAAATACTAATACGGGAACAGGTAATTCTTTGTTCGGTTTTCAGGCTGGACTTGCGAATACGGTTGCAAACAATAATTCGATGTTTGGACATCAGGCGGGACTGGCAACGACGACCGGCGGTGGAAATGCGTTCTTCGGAAGCAGTGCGGGAATTGCCAACACGACCGGAATTCAAAACGCATTTTTTGGTTTAGTGGCGGGAGACTCGAATACATCCGGCAGCAACAACAGCTTTTATGGAGTGGGATCAGGCGGCTCAAATTCAACCGGTGCGTTTAATGTATTTATCGGAACCTTTGCCGGAAATACGAACACGGCCGGCGACAACAACACGGTTCTCGGCTATAACGCAGATGTAAGCGGAGGAAACTTTAACAACGCAACGGCGATCGGCGCACGGGCGTCCGTTTCTCAAAGTGATTCACTTGTTCTGGGTAGTATCAATGGCGTAAACGGAGCTGTCGCAGATACTAATGTGGGAATCGGGACAACCGCGCCTGCGTTTCGTTTAGACGTTGCAGATCGAATAAGAATAAGTCAGCGAACCGGCAGCGCAGGCGGATCTAACAGCGCCGGTATTTGGCTGCATCAAAATACCCCAAACGACGATCGCGGCTTTATCGGGATGCGCGACGACAACAATGTAGGGCTTTACGGCGGTAACGGAGCGGGTTGGGGCCTGTATCTAGACACGACAACCGGATTTGTAACGGTTCCGTTTCTTGGTATCGCAGGCCCGACTCAACTATGTCGAAACGCATCGAATCAAATTTCGACATGCTCGTCGAGCTTGCGTTACAAAACCAACATCGGCCAATTTTCGCAAGGGATATCATTTGTAAACAACCTCCGCCCGATCTCGTTCGACTGGAAGGACGGCGGCATGAAAGATGTCGGCTTTGGCGCGGAAGATGTCGCAAAGATTGATCCGCGATTTGTAACATACAATGATAAAGGCGAGGTCGAGGGCGTAAAGTACGACCGCATTGGCGTTGTGCTCGTCAACGCTGTCAAAGAACAGCAATCTCAGATCGAAACTCAGAGGAAACAAATTGAACAGCAGCAATCGCAGATCGATGCATTGACAAAGCTCGTATGCGCCTCAAACAAAGAAGCCGAAATTTGCAAGGAGAATTAAAATGAAGTTAACAACTCTTTCTTTAATAATTATTTTAGCCGCAGCTCTTACATCGTTTTCCCAAACTACGGAATTTACCTATCAGGGCAGCCTGAAAGACGGAGCAATTGCCGCGAACGGAAATTACGATTTTGAATTTAAGCTGTTTGACCTTGTAAGCGGCGGCACCCAGCAGGGCAGCACGCTTCAGCGTTTAAATGTTGCAGTTGCAAACGGCATTTTCGCAGTATCGCTTGATTTTGGCGCAGGGACCTTGCCGGGAGCTGATCGATATTTGGACATCGCTGTTCGCACGGCAGGCGGCGGGGTGTTTACGGCGCTTACTCCGAGGAATAAGGTGAACTCGTCTCCCTACTCCGTTAAAAGCCTGAATTCAACAACCGCCGACGCGGCCACGAACGCCACCCAACTTGGAGGCGTGGCGGCCAGCCAGTACGTTGTAACAACGGACCCGCGAATGACTGATGCTCGTCCGCCAACGGCGGGGTCAACAAACTATATACAGAATGGTACATCGGTGCAGGCGTCGAGCAACTTCAACATAAGCGGAACAGGAACGGCAAACATTCTGAATGCCGCCACACAATACAACATCGGCGGCAGCCGCGTCATGAGTGTGGCGGGGACAAACAACTTGTTTGCAGGAGCGGGTGCAGGCACCGCAAACACGACCGGCGGAAACAACTCATTTTTTGGCAGGAACTCCGGCTCCGCGAACACATCGGGCAGCCGAAACTCTTTCGTCGGCTCATTGTCCGGAAACTCGAACACGACGGGCAGCGACAACGTTTTCATCGGCTCTCAGGCGGGCCAGTTGAACACGGGCGGACTCAACAACGTATTTATCGGCTCCACAGCGGGAGTACTTAACGCGACGGGCAATTTCAATACTTTCGTTGGAGCGTTCTCAGGCCAGGCAAACACAACGGGCCTTGGTAATGTTCTCCTCGGCATTGACGCCGGGTACTCGAACACGACCGGCAACTACAATACTTTCGTTGGCACAGGAGCAGGCCGCTCAAACACTACGGCCGGCGACAACGCTTTCTTCGGTCAGAGTTCTGGCTACGCAAATACGACAGGCAGCTTCAATGCCTTCTTCGGGGGAAACTCTGGCTCGGCGAATACAACTGGCAACGCAAACTCTTTCTTCGGCAAGAACGTTGGCGTGGCAAACACCACCGGCTTTTCAAACGCTTTTTTTGGCACTAACGCCGGTGATAATAATTCCTCGGGCGGCGGCAATTCGTTTTTCGGACGTATTGCAGGAACCGGCAACACGACTGGAAGTGACAATGCGTTTTTCGGGTTTGGTGCCGGAGCGGCCAACACGACGGGCGGAAACAACACCATAGTCGGCCACGGCGGAAATGTCGGTTCAGGAGGTCTGAGCTTTGCGACCGCGATCGGCTCGAACGCTGTCGTGACGACAAGCAACACGGTTGTATTGGGCAGAATTGAGGATACCGTTGTTGCTCCAAACCTGCTGCAAGTCGATGCGCTCGGTGCAGCTGGAGCCACTGCGCTTTGCCGCAATGCCTCGAACCAGATCGCAACGTGTTCGTCGAGTATGCGATACAAAGCAAACATCGACCGCTTTGCTTCCGGCCTGAGCCTGATCAACCGGCTCAAACCGATCACCTTTGACTGGAAAGACGGCGGCATGCACGATCTCGGCCTCGGTGCCGAAGACGTCGCCGCGATCGAGCCTTTGCTTGTCACATACAACTCAAAAGGTGAGGTCGAAGGCGTCAAATATGACCGCATCGGTGTCGTGCTCGTCAACGCAGTCAAGGAGCAGCAAAAAATAATCGAAGACCAGCAAACGCAGATCGATGCGTTAATAAAACTGGTTTGCCTAACGAACAAGGATGCCGAAGTATGCAAGGAGAAATAAAAATGAAAAAGGTATTCAAATCAAAAGTTAGAAGTAAAAGAGTAATATTGTTTTGCGTTTCTCGCTTCTTAACTATCACTTTGTGTCTTTGTGCCTTTGTGGTGTATCTTCCGGCCCAGACGACGGAGTTTTCATTTCAGGGCAGTTTGCGTGATGGTGCGAGTCCTGCGAACGGAAACTACGATTTTGAATTTCGCCTTTTTGATGCTCTAACTGCAGGGACACTGCATCCGACCGTTGTGTCACGCAGTAACATTCCGGTTTCAAATGGAATTTTTACGGTGAAACTGGATTTTTTCTCAGTCCTTGTCGGCGCTTTTCCCGGAGCGGACAGGTATCTTGAGATCCGTGTAAAAACGGCAGGCGGCCCGACATACACAACGCTTGCCCCGCGGCAAAAGATCGGCGGCGAGCCTTATGCTCAAAAGAGCCTCAACTCCGATACGGCGACAACCGCAACTAATGCTCAACAGCTTGGCGGTGTTGAGGCTAGCCAGTATTTGACCACGACAACCGGTAACACGTCGTTCGTTCAAAACACTACGACCGAACAACCGAGCAGCAATTTCAATGTGTCCGGCGATGGCACGGTCGGCGGTACGTTGCGGGCCGGCGTGGTCAGGGCGACCAGTTTTAATATCGGCACCAGTCCTGTTTTGACGGCTCCGGGCTTGCTCAATATAGCTGTCGGTTCGAACGCCGGTGCGTCTGTCACAAATGGTATAAACAATGTCTTTGTTGGCAACTCGTCGGGAGCATCCAACACATCTGGATCGCAAAATTCGTTCTTCGGCGCATCAAGCGGAGCCCTTAACACGACCGGAAGCAACAATGCATTTTTTGGCCGATCGACCGGCAGTTCAAACAGCACCGGCGACGATAATTCTTTTTTTGGAACAAGCGCCGGCGACGACAACACAACGGGACAAAGAAATTCATTCTTCGGCCGCAGCTCCGGCGAAAGCAATTTAACCGGTAACGACAATGCCTTTTTTGGTTTTCAAGCAGGCCTGCTAAATACCGCAAGCAGTAACTCATTCTTCGGTTCAGGAGCGGGCGATTCCAACACGACCGGCGGATCAAATTCGTTCTTTGGCCGCAATGCAGGCTCCGGCAATACTACCGGTCTCAGCAATTCTTTTTTTGGTACAAACTCAGGAGTAACAAACACCACGGGCGACCGCAATTCATTTTTTGGAACCAACGCCGGAGTCGCGAACTCAACCGCCTCCGACAATGCATTTTTTGGCTACGCGGCCGGATTGGTTAACTCTACCGGCTTTAGCAATTCTTTCTTCGGCGCTAATGCAGGCGACTCGAACACGACGGGCGATCACAATTCATTTTTCGGCATGAGTGCTGGAGCTGCAAATACAACAGCCTCAAATAATTCGTTTTTTGGTGATTCGGCCGGATTCACGAACACGACAGGTTTCAGCAATTCTTTCTTTGGCGCAAATGCGGGCGAGTTGAACACGACCGGCGACAGTAATTCGTTTTTTGGAAAAAGTGCCGGACTGTCAAACACGACCGGCGGCTCGAATGCTTTTTTTGGGACGAATGCCGGCATTAACAATTCCACCGGCGCCAACAATTCGTTTTTTGGCCGCAGCGCCGGTAACGCAAATACAACTGCCAGCAACAATTCGTTCTTTGGCCTAGCCTCCGGACAATTGAACACGACCGGATTTAGTAATTCATTTTTTGGTGCCAATTCCGGTGGGTCAAACACCACAGGAGACAATAATGCATTCTTTGGCATGAGCGCCGGGCTGACCAATTCGACCGGAAATTCGAACTCGTTTTTTGGGATGAACGCGGGCCTTGTAAACACTTCCGGTGTGAATAATGCTTTCTTTGGACGTTCTGCGGGTGTGGACAATACGATCGGAAGCTTTAATGCGTTCTTTGGAAGCACGGCGGGAAATTCGACGACGACGGGCGGCCAAAATTCCTTCTTTGGCAGAGAGGCCGGTTCCGGAAACATCACCGGCGGCCTAAATACTTTTGTCGGCGCAAGTTCCGGTAGCATTAATTCATCTGGCAGCAACAACTCATCGCTCGGGGCCGCCGCAAATTTTGCTTTTGATGACCTTAATTACGCGACAGCGATCGGCGCCGGAAGCGTGGCAAATGAAAGCAACGCGGTACAGCTCGGCAGGGCCGACGGATCGGACAAGGTAAAGGCTTCAGGACGAATATACGCCCTAAACGGCATGCAGCTCGGCGCATCGGGCGATAATACCAGCATCTTTATTTACGGAGATATCAACGTCGGCGGCGGCGGCGGCGTCAATGCCGATTTTGGAGCCTTCGGCACTTTGTCAAAAGGCGGCGGCAGCTTTAAGATCGACCATCCGCTTGATCCGCTCAACAAATATCTATATCACTCTTTCGTCGAGTCGCCTGACATGATGAACATCTACAACGGCAACACGACAACGGATGAAAATGGGGATGCAGTAGTAACGATGCCTGCCTATTTCGAGGCCCTAAATCGCGATTTTCGCTATCAACTCACAGTTATTGGGCAATTTGCGCAAGCGATCGTTCTCGAAAAGATGCAAGGCAATCAATTTAAGATCAAAACCGACAAGCCGAATGTAGAGGTCTCTTGGCAAGTAACCGGCGTCAGACAAGATCCATTCGCCGAGCAAAATCGAATCCAGGTAGAAATCGAAAAACCGGAAAAGGAACGCGGTACACACCTCTATCCGTCAGCATACGGCCAACCGCAGCCCAAACTTGCTCGGTAACCCCAGAGAATGCTGATTTGCGTCTTTGCGTGAGAATATCTCACGCAAAGGCCGCAAAGAGAAGTCAAACTCAAATCTAAGCACGGCACTTAAAACACACAACGCGGAAAAAACAGTTGCCATTTCATGCGGGATGTGATACTAAATTGCATCGGTGCAACGAATATCGACATCACGAATGTCTTTAGGAGGTCGCCGGCTTGGCTGTAAGACAAAGTCTTATTTTTTTTCAGAAAATCTTGGAACGCAGTGGCAAAATGGCTGTAACTATTGAAAATAAAGAAGTTCTGCGTTCCACTTATGGCGTGGAACGCCATGGAATACTGTGGAACGGATGCTCGGTAAAAATACTGTAACTCTCTTACCGACAAAGAGTTACGTGCTTTCACCGACTTTCTTTGTTCCGCGAGTTATTGGCATATTAGAATATCCAGGGTTCGAGGCGGCCTGACTTTTTCAGACACCGTTTCTTGTTTCACTAACTTTAATTTGCAACATTTTGTCGATTTTTAGCGTGAGAGGCATATGTTTTTCGTGCTAGAATCATAAATTGCTCTTTTTGCGCTCGTTTTAGCATCTTATTTTTTAAGTAGTAGTACTGTGATAACAAAGCTTAATCTATCAACACATCCGTTTCGCAACCGGATGCTTCCGTATCTTGCGGCGGCTTTGCTGCTCGTTTTGAGTGCAGGCGTTGGCGTGTATTGCCTTGCACGGCTTAACGAGAACAGAAAGGAGAACGATCTGCTGGCGACTGCTGTTAAGGAACGTCAGGACGAAATAGCGCGGCTCAAGGGCGAAGGCGAAAAGGTGCAGCAGCTTTTAACGCCTGATCAAAAAGCTCTTCTTACAGCATCGCACAAGCTTGTGGCGAATAAGGCATTTGGCTGGTCGCGGCTCTTCGCCGACCTCGAAACCGTCCTACCCGGCAGCGTCAGTGCATCGCGGATCCTCGTTAATAACGTCTATCAGGACGGCGAACGCATCAAGGCCGAACTCGAATTTGCCGTGCTCAGCAAAGATTATCCTGCCGTGATGGTGATGATCCAGAATATGAACAATTCAGGCCTTTTCCAGGCTGAGCTTCGTGGCCAAGATCTGCAAAAGAATGAGCGGCTGACTTTTACCGAATACACGTTCAGGCTGATCTATACGCCGACCTATAGCTATTCGACAGCACCTGCAACCGATATTGCACAAAATAATTTGGGAGGTGTTCAATAATGGCCGACCTTGACCAAAATCCTATCCCGGCAGAGGACATTCCGGAGAGGCCCGCAGCCGTCGAAGAAGTAACTCTAGCAATTCCGCCCAATCGCCCGCGCAAGGTTTATGACGGAATGTGGGGTCCTCTTGAGATCGGAGCCGTTACAGCCGGAGTGCTGGCAATGCTGATGGCTTTCGTGCTGTATTTCTTTTGGGTCGTTCCGTCAAACCGGGAACTCGCGAGGAACAAATCTGAGGCCGACCGGCTCGATGCTGAGCTTATCTCGGCAAAGTCGAAATACGGCGATATACAGGACACTCAAACGCAAGTCGATAAACTCGTCGGCAGCGTTGACGATTTTGAGACCCGTTTCCTGCCTATGCAGACAAACGGCCAGGCGGCTCTTTATCAGCGTTTGAACGGCCTTATCAGGGCATACGGCCTTGAAAATACGACCGGGCCCGATTATGCTCCGCTCGAGGGCGTGGATGTCGATCAAGCAAAACAAACAGACGAGGAAAAAGGGCGTACCAAGTTCAGGAGTCTCTATCCAGGCGTTTATGTCACGACAACGGTCGAAGGTTCTTACCAAAACCTGCGCCGCTTTATCCGCGAGATCGAAACGGGCCGTGAATTTGTCGTCATCAGCTCCGTTGAGCTTGCTCCATCCGACTCTGAAACGAAAAAAGAAGGTGAGCCAAATGCACAGCCTGCTCAGGCAGACGTGAACCCGACTGTCGGTGTCCAGAATGCGAAAGGCGGCTTCGCACAACCGGCGGTAAATCCAAATGCCAGAACGGCCCCGCAACAAGATCAACGATCATCTCCGAAAGGAAAAACACGCGGCGAGGTCGTCGCCCTACGCATTGAAATGGCAGCGTATTTTAGACGGCCCGGTTTTGTACCGATGCCATCGACTCCGGCAGAACAGTAATTTATAAGTAATGGCTTTTTTAGAAGGCAAAACTGAAACAGAAAAGAAGCAGATCATCGCCGCAGCGGTGCTCGGCGTTGTGGCTCTCATCGCCCTCTATTTCGCGTTTGGCCGCTCATTTTTTGGCGGCAGCACGACAACGGCAACTGTGACAGTAAAGATCACAGCGACACCAACGCCAGGTTCCGGTGCTTCGACAACACGGCCCGTTGCGGTTTTGCCGACGGCATCCGAACAGGATTTTCTTTATCAGACAACAGCGGTGCCCAATCCGGGAAGCATCTTCGCTCCCGAAGCAGGCCGCAACATTTTTGCGTTCTACGAGCCTGCACCGCCTTGCAGAGGCGAAGATTGTCCCTCTCCGACGCCTCCTCCACCGCCTCCAGTAAAGCCGCCAACACCAGTGCCAACGCCGCCAGTACTACTTGCCGGATTTAGCCCGCAATCAGTTTATGCCGGTGCTCGCGGATTCAAGCTTGAAGTAACCGGAGATAAGTTTACGCCTGATTCGCGTATTTATTTCAATCAATCGGAACTGCCGACAACCTTTATCAACTCTCAGAAACTCACGGCGGAGGTTTCTGCGAAACTCATCTCAACAGAAGGCTCCCGGCAGATCATCGTTCAGACTCCCGACGGCAAACTCTATTCGGATCAGGTGATGATGACTGTGCAGGCTCCGCCGCGGCCTACCATTCTCTACATCGGAATGATCGGCCGTAAGCGCTACAACAACGACACTGCATATCTGGCAGAAAACGAGAAAGCCGCTCCATTCGGTGCTCGCCTTAACGATGTCATTGGCGGACGGTTTCGTCTGATCGATATTTCGGCGGCAGAAGTTGTTTTTGAAGATACCAGCCTCGGCTTCAAGCACCGCGTTCCGATCTCTAAAGGTATTCTTATCGGCAGCGTGCCGCCCGGAAGAGGCACCGATCTGAATCAGCCCGGCGTTCCAACCTATCCGCCCGGCTTCATACCGCAGGATGTTCCTGGCATACCGAACAACATTCCGCAGTATAATCCGAACCCCGAGCAGCGAAAGATGGAGATGCAAAAGCAGCAGCAGCAAAAGGAAGACGTCAACGATGAGGACGGTTAAAGACAGGCACTCCGAACGCGGAATGACGCTCCTTGCCGTTATGGGCATCATGGCAGTGTTTGCCATTGCGCTGCTTGCCGTGGCACCCAGCATCCATCAGGAAATTCAACGTGAAAAGGAACTCGAAGCGATTGCCCGCGGCGAAGAGGTCGCCGAAGCAATTCGCCAATACGTCGAATTCTATCGCGGCGCGAAACTGCCCAATTCGATGGACGACCTCATAGAAGGCCTTCCGCAAGGTACAAAAAAACGCCAGATACTGCGAGCCTCCGCAGCCATCGATCCGCTATCGGAAGACGGCAAGTGGCGTCTTATAAAAGCCGACGTTCAAACGCTCGGCCCGTTTGCCCGCCGCGTACAAACATATAACGGCGGTGTCTTGCCCTCAAATCCGAGCCAAACGTTGGACCGCTACACTCTTGTTATCGTCAACTCCGTAAACACTGAAACCGAAGGCGACTCTGAGGATGCTGATGAAAGTATCGAAGTCCTCACCGACAACACGCCATTCATCGGCGTCGCCAGCCAAAGCCGCAGCAAATCCTTCATCGCATATTACGGTATCGAAAATCATTCGAAATGGATCTTTACGCCTCTTTTCCGCGGTACCGGAAGAAATATGTCCGTGCCGCCACGTGGCAGCACATCAGGAACCGGACCTAGTTCAGGATCGGGATCCGGTTCGGGTAGCACCCCTAGATAGGGCAGAAGGCAACTACGTTGGTCAGTGCAGTAAGTTTGAGACTTATTGTGGTTTCATTTTCTTTTCTTTATCGGTGCAATTGCCGGGATCGATCGTCGAAGCTCCGTTCGCTATCTTCCAGCCATCGGCCGTTCTCACGAGGTTGAATTGATTGATGCCGCAGTGCGAGATCTTTTTACTGACGAAGAAAACATATCTGCCCCAGACCATTGCCCAGTCACCGTCAACCACGACCTTTTGATCGTACATACGTTCTTCAATAACCGCTGTCTTGTCGGTAAAGAATTTTGAGAACTGTTCACGGTTTATCACGTCGAGCCTCATTTTTCCGTCTTTCGTTTTTCGTATTGCAGCAAGCTGCGCGTCCGTGGTGTTTAGGTCGATGATGCCCGCCGGATTTGCCGCTGCCATCTCGGCGAATAGCTTATCAACGACCCCAAGCACGGCTGCCCTGTCATCCGATTTCTGGCCAAAGGCGGCAGTAGCAGCGAATAATATTGCAACTGTAAAGACAATGTTTTTCATAACTATTTTGTTTCCTTTAATTCTGCCTTGTGAAAACGAGGCGCGATCTCATCCAGCCAGCCGTTCATTTCAGCTTGGGTGTAAAACTTGCCCTTGAGCATAACTCCGCTGCGCTTTTCGGTATTTGAAATATCGTCGAGCGGATTTGCATCGAGCAAGATCAGATCCGCAGTTTTGCCTTTCTCTATGGTGCCCGACCGTTTTATCGAGCCGAGATACTCATGAGCGTTTCTGGTGCCCGCCGCGAGAACTGCATAGTTCGAAAGCCCTGCTTCGGCAAGAGCCTTCAACTCGCGATGCATAGTAAAACCATAGAGCCACAAAAATTCCGGCGTGTCCGAACCAGCCATTATCTTTCCACCCGCATCGTAGATCGCCTTGATCAACTTATTTCGCAGATCGATCCATCGTGCACGCTTTTCATGCGATACATTATTGAGAGGTGTTCGTTTCAGATAATTGATGTAGAAATTCTGGGTCTTTGTAGGATAAAATCTGAAATCCGGCTGAGCGCGTATCGACTCTTCGCTGCGCGGCAACCCGAAAGTGTTCTTCATAAAGTGTTGCGTTGGATCGACATATGGATTAGACGCAACAGTCATTTTCGCGGCCCACGCTATCTTGGATTCGTCAATGTAATCAAGGCTCTCCCAATTTTTGGGATTGTAAATGTAAATGTCCGAAACCGAACCCTTCATCGGAGCATCGTCGCGAAGCAGCATTTCCAGATAGCCGTCCAGATGCTCTATCTGCTGACCCGCCTTCCACGCACGCGGCACGGTCACAAAACGACTGTCCGCATGGCCAACAACCCGAATGTTCTGTTTCGAAGCCTCGTCAATTGCCGTTTCGTACAAAAGCGATTTCAGAAATGTAGTGATCTTAATGAAATCATACCCGGCAGCTTTTGATTTACGGACGGCTTCGCGGGCCTCTTCAGGCGTAGTGACAACAAAATCATTTCCCTGCTCGCGTCCCGTAAGATGCGGGCTTGCGCTGTAGATCGTCGGTGCAATAATATCGCCTTTCGCCGATCTCGCACGCAAGATCAATTGCTCAGGCGTACCTATCATGAACCTGCAAGTCGTCACACCGTTCGCAACCATAATGCGCAGTTCGTCCGGCGCAAGTTCATCGGGAAAAGCGTCGTCCGACATTAAATGCGTGTGCATATCGACAAGTCCTGGAATGAGAAACTTCCCTCTTCCATCAACCCGTACAGCGTCCCGTGGCACTTTGACCTTAGCCGCATCGCCAATCTGGGCGATCTTACCTTCTTTAACAATAACCGTTTGATTGCTAAGAACACGCTCGCGGTCCATTGGGATGACATTCACGCCAACAAATGCTGTCGTCTGCGCCGCAATTGAACAAACGCCTGCTATTACGACAACCAGTACTATTATCAGAGCTTTTGTCATCATAACTTTCTTTTAAGGTCAGCTGTAATACGATACTGACTGGAAAATGGTTTCGGTCAGAAATCAATTTTGGTGAGCTCAGCGAAATACCTATAAAGGAAAAGCGCCGATGATGTTTCTATCATCGGCGCTCTTGTTGGTTGATTTGTTTGCGGACTAAGGCGTCATTGGAATCGACGGTATAACGCTTACGTCACGCGTACACGGATCGGTGTTATAAATTACAACGCCCTTGCCTTTTTGCACGCTGTCCTGAACCGGGCCTGCACACGGGGGATCGGCGATATCTTTTCGCACAAGCAGATTCAGATCTACGCCAGGCCGAAGCGGATATGCACCGAGGTATCTATACTTTTCTGAGTATTTGGCTATTGCCTCCGTATCCTGATCTTTCTTCTTGGTAATGACGATCTCGGCGTCGGTATCGATCACGCGGCCATGATAACCGACAGATTTATAATCGACCACAAACCAAGTAAACGGCCAGTAATCGGGCGATGTGAGATCGATCTTCATATCGTAGCCTTTGCCGCTTTTCTCTCTGTAATAATCGATCTGCGCGATCATATCCAGAAAACCGCGCCTCGTGTGAGCGTAAACGTACGGCATCTGATCGTCATCGTAGCGGATCCAGTTGCTCTTGTATGTTTGAAATCCAAGAATCGTCGTTCCAAGAATGAGGAATGCGTAAGCAACAAAATTAAGACGTCGATCCTTAGACGTTATAAATTCGTGCAGAGCGTAACCCGCGACGAGACACATCGGCAAGACATAGTTAAGCGCGAGCCAAGGCGTTTTATATGGAATAATAACATACGCGAGAAAAACGCCTGCCGCCCATGCCGCACAAAATGTCGCAAATCGGTGGCGGTTCTTAAATGCGGCCACAAGCGCAGCGATCAGGGACATTAACATGATCGCGTTCTCGCCCTTCGATCCCCATTTCAGATATGCCCAAGGACCGTTCTGAGCGTGTTCTTTTGTACCGGTTTTTGTCCAGATGTCATACGCCTCAAATGCTCGCCAGAAGAAGCCTTCTTTGTACGAGAAGAAGGAAGTGAAGAACAACATGCTTAGATACAAAAAGAAGATGAACCCTGCACCGATGACCAGAGCCATGTGCTTATTGTTGCCGAGTGCCTCGCGGAATCCCCTCCACGACAGCTCTTCGGGCGGGGCAAAGGTGGTGTCGTTACTGTGCTTGAGCGACGAAACGTAAATGAACCACATCACCAACGACAACGTAAACAACAGCAGCAGCGAATAAAAAAGGAAAGGTGTCTGCTCCCGATAGGCATTGTTCATGAACTCTGTATAGAGATATTTATACCCTTCCGCCATGGTCGGATAAAAATAAATACACGCCGCCGCAACAACGCCGGTGCCGACCAATGCGTTTC
Source organism: Chloracidobacterium sp. (assembly GCA_016711345.1). Lineage (NCBI taxonomy): Bacteria > Pseudomonadati > Acidobacteriota > Blastocatellia > Chloracidobacteriales > Chloracidobacteriaceae > Chloracidobacterium > Chloracidobacterium sp. The sequence goes on along the minus strand of JADJTD010000001.1, from coordinate 2,360,340 downwards.
GCATTAGGGTCTTTTTGAGAGTCTTGCCGGGCCCGATCTTTTCCCATATCCAGACACACGGAATTGCAATGAGCATCGTTCCGAGTGAAATAAAGCCTGTCTCTTTGGTAGCAAAGATCATTGCGACAGATGCCGCAGCCAGAAGAAAATAGATCGGCCGTCCCTCATCCCATTTGGTGAGGAACTTCATTATGTACCAGACGATGGCAACCGTAGCCAAAAACAGGACGAACCGCAGTCCCGATACAGCCGTCTCATTCTCACCGCCGAGAAATTTACCGCCAAGCGTTGCTACAGGCAGAAAACTGATTATAAGCAGAATCCACATCCACCCGATCGCAAATGGGCCGGCTTTGCGTTTTTCAATAAAATAGACGACTGCAACGACAACGCAAAGCTGGAAAAATACAAAAAATATCTCGTGAATAAAATAACGCGAGACAAAAACCATCCCCGGTGAAATGGCTACAAAGAAAGCGGCGATCAACGTTCCAAGATTGCCAAGATAGCGTCTCAAAAAGAAGACCATGATGACCATCAGCAACCCAAAAAGTGATGAAAGTCCGCGCAGCGGCCAACTCACAAGGCCGAACATCTTCATCAGCGGGTATGCGAAAAAGTAAATGGTCGGGCCGTGATAATTGGATGGGTCGTACTGGTATTTATTGTCGCGGATCAGATTGGTCAGCATCCATCCATTGACACCTTCGTCATGGTGGATCGGCCGGATCATGAGCAGGAAATATCTCAGAAACGCAGCAAACGCTGTGATCGCCACTGCGCTGCGAAACCACGTCTTATCATCCATGTTGCGCAGTTTCTCTTCGATCGGATGGACAGGAATGTTGGACTCGAGGTTCTGCGTTTTCGCCGCAGGCTTCTTTTTCTTCTTAGTTCCCGCCTTCTGATTCTTAGCGTCCGCATTCTGTTCCGTCACGTCAGATTCTTGATCTGTGACTTCAGATTGCTCTTCGGCTATCTCTAACTGCTGCTCTTCCGGCAAATCGCCGGGCCTATTCTTCTTCCGTTTTCTGCTCATAATCTCTTAATTACACAAAGATACTAAGACTCCGTGATCCGCATTATCGATCCGGTGGCCGTCGTTCTAACCCTTCACTTTATAAAACTTATACTTGCCAAATTCCGCAATTACCGGAAACTTACTGAAATATTCATAATTCAGTTTTAGGTTACTTTGACTTAAATAATACTCTTCTTCAGGCGTTGTCACCACATATTCGATGTTGTGTTTCTGCAGCAAACTGTCCGCCTCCGGCAAGCCCTGATATATCTTCTTGACATCGTTCTCACGTTCACCGTAATTGATGCCGTATGATCCCAGATGTCCAGGATATCGCATCAGCGATTGCCGTCCGGAAAGCACGACTGTCGAATTATATATGCCGCCGTTGAGGATAAGTGCACCGGGCTGTGTCTTTTGCTTGATCGCATTAGCCAGCTTCATCGAGTCGTTGTTAAAGACACCCAGCTTAAGTTGGCTTGACGCGACACGCCAAACATCGACTGCGCCGGCAAACGTCAGCACGACAAGGCAAAGCGCGGCCACGCCCTTCCAAAAGTTCCCGCGCTGCATCCAAAGCCAAGCGACCGCATACGCTATCAACGGTATGGAACCTACGAACCAGTAGATCAAAACCTTGATGTTGTCCCATTCCCACGGCGCAAGCTTTACGACGTTTGTGAGAATGAACAAGAATGCGAATGGCAAGTAAAAGTATAACAAAACCCTACCGTTAGGAATGTCGAGCACGGGCTTGTTGTCCGGTTTTTGTTTTTGTTTCTTGACCTTCTTAGGAGCCGGTTCTTCACTCTCATGCTCGTCGGCATCGTCGTCGTCAAGATCCGGATTCGCGTCCTTCCATTGTTTCCACAAAAGGTAAAGTCCGACAAAGAGCGCCGGGATCGTAAGACCGGTGTTCTTGAGCCAGAACCAGAGGAAATCATTTTCCCGCTTGTCCCAGCCGAAGTGCCAGCCAAAAAACTTCTCTGTGTCCGTAGCGGTTCCCGTGATCGACCACACAAGCTCCGGCACAGCGATCAATGCGGTTCCGACGCCGAATGAGATCCAAGCGGTCCATTTGTCGAGCTTGAGGAAAAAGAGAAACGCCGAGACGATAAACAACGCTGCTAAACTGTGCAAATGCACGAGAATAAGCGTTCCCGCCATCAATCCTACGAGAAAAGGGCCCAATGGAAACTTGCCAAAGAAACTGGGCTTTAGAGCAGCGGCGGAGGCCGTTTCGACTTCCGTGCCTTCCTCTCGGCTGAAGATACGCCAGAAATATTGCAAGACTAATATCGTCAGCGGCATTCCGAACAATATACCTCGCTGCGTGATGAACAATACGGTCATCGTATTGCCCCAACGAAACAGTGCCTTGGCGTCGTTGCGGATCGTGTAATCGATCGGCAAATTCCAGATAAAATCGCTAAAGCCTTTCGTTGCTGCGCCGAGATCCTGGAAAAACCAAATAAACCCAAGTCCGCCGCTAAAGAACAAGATCGCAGGTGCGATGCGTCCTGCAAGCAAGCTGCCGGTGATCTTTTCGGTAAACCGCTTCAGAATAAGCATCAGAGCGATTGCCCAGGTCACGTTCTGAACCAATATTACTTCTTTGAAATCAGCACCAAGTTTAACGAAACAGGCTGCAAGCATATCCGCCATGAACGGATACGAGAACTTAGCTCCGGCATAGGACGGATTCTGCGGCGGAAACACCGCACCTTCGGAAAAAGCGAATATGCCGCCGAGGTGAAATGAAAGATCGCCCAGATTCTGATAGCCGCCAGTAGTTATACCGGCTGCAACCTTGCCGCCCTCGGGAATGTAATAACAGGCCTGCGCAAAGAAGAAAAAGATAACCGTGAAAAAGAAGAGGTAATACGACAGCGTTATCAGCTTCTTTAGATTCCAACCCTGCGTCTTACCCTTGGCAACTGCCCAGTCGTGCAGAAATTGCTTTTGTATATCAGGCCGCTTCCACAGCAACAGCAAAGGCAGCAGTGAGATCGCAAGCGCAACTAGCAGTGTGACCGGCGTAAAAACTCCCGCGACATAGCAAACCGCAAATACGACCACGCCATACATGGTCGAACCGGCAATGCTCCCGGCCGAAAGCCGCCACATAAAAGACTCGTCCTTCACGACAAGGTAAGTCAATGCCAGGCCGCTAAGCGCAAGTAATGCAAGTAGAATCAAAGAAATGACCATATATGTGTGTTAGTGGAGCGATTCCAAACTTGTAAATAACTTACCGTAAAACGGGCGTAAAACACAATATGCTACAGAAAAAATTGTCACGACCGGGAATGATAGTGACTGCGTTCTTAGAGCTACTCGGCTCACCAATCTTTCCAAAACCACGCACAATCTGTAAAATCAGAGTTTTGGCCTAACACACGGCTTACGCACCTATATGTTACAAGCAGGAATCGTTGGCTTGCCCAACGTCGGAAAATCTACACTTTTTAATGCCTTGACCGCCCAGGAAGCGGCGCTGGCGGCAAATTACCCTTTTGCGACCATTGAACCGAATGTCGGCGTCGTCGCTGTGCCCGACGAACGGCTTGCCGTACTCGAAAAGCTCAACAATGCACAAAAGGTCGTACCTGCGACGGTCGAGTTTTTGGATATCGCCGGCCTCGTTCGCGGTGCATCCAAAGGCGAAGGTTTGGGCAATCAGTTTCTCGCCAACATCCGTGAGACGCATGCCGTCATTCAAGTCGTCCGATGCTTTGACGACGACAACATTATCCACGTCGAAGGTTCGGTCGATCCCGTGCGAGACATCGAGACGATCCAGATCGAGCTTGCCCTTGCCGATCTTGCTTCTGCTGAGAAACGCAAGGATAAAGCGACCCGCTCGGCTAAATCAGGCGGTGATAAAGACGCCAAGGCTGAACTTGTCATACTCGACAAGATTCTGCCCGTGCTAGAAGAAGGCCGTCCTGCACGAGCCGTCGACCTTACTGATGACGAACGAGCCATAGTTAAAACCTGGTTCTTTCTCTCGACCAAACCCACGATCTACGCCGCCAACGTTGATGAAGAAACCCTTGCAAACCCCGACGGTAATCCACATGTCGCGGCGGTAAAAAAACACGCGGCCAGTGAGAACGCCGATGTTGTCGTGATCTGTGCAAAGCTCGAGGCTGAGCTCGTCGCCCTCGACGCAGCCGAGCGCAGCGAATATCTAAAGGACCTCGGCCTCGCCTCAAGCGGTGTCGACGAACTGATCAAAGCCGCCTTTCACATGCTCGGACTGATGAGCTTTCTCACGGCCGGCGAAAAAGAAGTCCGTGCCTGGACAATTCCCATTGGTACCAAGGCTCCACAGGCCGCCGGTGAGATCCACACTGACATCGAACGCGGCTTCATCCGCGCCGAGATCATCGGCTATAACGACCTCGTGGCCTGTGGCAGCCGAAAAGCCGCCAGCGAAAAAGGCCTCGCCCGCCTCGAGGGCAAAGAGTACATCATGCAAGACGGCGACGTGGTTGATTTCCGGTTTAATGTTTAATTAAATGTGGAAAAACTGACTGGTAAACGACACGTCTCCTTCACCGAAGCCTTTCGCTTTTGGTTGAAGCTCGGATTCATTTCGTTTGGTGGCCCGGCGGGGCAGATCGCGATAATGCACAAGGAGCTTGTCGATAAGCGACGCTGGCTTGGCGAAGAGCGGTTCCTACACGCGTTGAATTACTGCATGCTGCTGCCGGGGCCTGAGGCCCAACAGCTTGCTGTGTACATAGGTTGGCTGATGCACCGTACTTTAGGCGGCATTATCGCTGGTGCGTTCTTTGTGATTCCCTCGATCTTTATCTTGCTCGGACTGTCTTATGTGTACGCCGCTTATGGGCACATTCCGGCCGTGAATGGCGTGCTCGACGGTTTCAAGCCCGTTGTCGTTGCAATAGTTGTCGAAGCTCTTTTTAAGATCGGCAAACGCGCCCTTAAACGTGAGACACATTACGCAATTGCCGCTCTTGCCTTTGTCGCGATCTATTTCCTTCATGTTCCGTTTCCGTTGATTGTTTTAGGTGCTGCTTTGGCAGGGCTTGCTGGAATTTGGTTTACGCCCGCTTTATTCGCAACGCCAATTGAGAAACATAAGGATCGTAATGTAACCGACGATGACCAAAAACTGTCGCTTGTCATCCCTGATGATGAAACACCTCTTGAACACACTGTTCCGAGTCGATCTCGACTCGTCAAAACTCTCGCCGTCGGTATTGTGTTATGGCTGGTGCCTTTCACGGCACTAATTGCATGGCGTGGATTCAGCAGTTTGCATGTCGAGGAATATAAGTTTTTCACCGTCTCCGCTCTAGTAACATTTGGCGGAGCGTACGCGGTACTTGCCTACGTAACACAAGCGGTTACTACGGCTCCGTATACCTGGATCACCCCGACGCAAGCCGTTGACGGACTCGCACTTGCCGAAACAACGCCGGGACCACTAATCATGGTGCTCCAATTCGTCGGATTTATGGCAGGTTGGAACAATCCATCTGACGGGATGTCTCCGCTCATGTCCGGCGTAATCGGAGCATTGATCACGACCTACACGACATTCCTGCCGTCGTTCCTTTTTATCTTTCTAGGAGCACCCTATATAGAAAAACTTCGCGGCAGCAAAGTGCTTACCGGAGCCCTTTCAGGCGTAACGGCCGCTGTCGTTGGTGTGATCCTCAATCTCGCTCTTGTCTTCGGTTCAGCGGTTATTTTCTCTGAGGGTTTTGGCGGAAATATCAATTGGTTCGCCTTAATTACGGGCATTGCCGCCTTCGTTGCACTCTTCCGCCTAAAGGTAGATGTATTTTGGGTCATACTCGGAGGCGGCCTCTTCGGATTAGTTCGAATATTTGTCTCGTAAACTCCCGCTTCCGTGTGTGGTTAGGCATTCTTGAGTCTTAAAAAGAGTGACAAAAATCACACCGTTGAACCCAAATTGTGGTAGGATAAGTTGCAATGAGTTTTCAGGGAAAATACATCAGAACGCTTTCGCTTTTTGTCGTAATATTTCTTGGCCTCAATCCCATTGCGGTTTTTTGTCTCGCCTATTGTAACTACCACATTCAGTTGACTTCCGCGGCACATTGTCCGCTTAAGAAGAAGAGCACCGACTGCCATCAGGCGAAAAAGGCAACAACTCCGCAAAATGCGACTTCGTTCGATACAAGATCGACAAAAAACTGTGTTATACCGATCAACGTCATAGCGGCGCCAGTCGAAAGTAAATACGGCGTTGCTGTCAATCTTGTAATTGCTCCATCTGTCGAAAAGATCGATCTCGCACCGACATTCATCGTTCGGTCGCGTCAGACTTCAGAATACCACTATCGCCCGCCGCCAAATGACCTTCGATTTGAGCGGGTCCGGAATCAGGTTTTCCGTATCTAGAACTGCGCCTCGGAGTGCAGCGCGAGTTGCACCGTCAAAATGCTGAAGCAACGCTCTTTTTGCGCGGCTCTCTGCTTCGGCACGGCAAGATCTTATAAATTACGGAGAACTAAAATGAAAAAGAAAATATTTCTAGCTATATCGGCGATACTCGTCTTTGGCCTCGCCATTGTTGTTTACTCATCCAGCTCAGCGACCGATCTGACGACAGACGCAATTGCAGCTTCGTGCTGCTGCAGTCACGGAGATTCGTGCCCGATGAAGGCGAAAAGCTCAGACGGCAAGGAAACCGCTTCACATTGTGATAACTGCAACTGCTGTCATGGCGACGGCGAAAGCTGCCCAATGATGAAAGCAGGTGCCGACGGTAAACTCGCGAAAATGAGTCACACCAAAGATTGTCCGATGATGAACAAAGGTGATACATCTTCAACGGCAGCAACGGCCGTTGTTAAGGAAGAAGGTAAAACCTCATGCCCAATGATGAATAAAGATGCGGACGGGAAGTCAGTCAAAATGGACAATGCCGATGCGACCGGCATACATATGAAGCATCACATGGGTAAGGACGGCAAAGGCTGTGACTGCCCTTGCTGTAATAAGGCAAAGGACGCGGTCAAGCAGGACGCTCCTGCTGTTTGAGTTCACTCTGTCTCTATACCAAAGAGGCTGTCTCCTAAGGGCAGCCTCTTTACATTAAATAAAAAGTGCCTGGTTTGATAAACAATATTCTGCCGCATTGTGCTTGGCTACTGGCCCTGTCGTCCGTGGTCGGAAGCCTCTTCTTTTCAGAAGTAATGATGCTGCCGCCGTGTGTGCTTTGCTGGTATCAACGCATCGCCATGTATCCGCTCGTTATCATTATCGGCGTAGGGATATTGCTCAATGATCTGCATATTAAACTGTACGCTCTGCCGTTCGCGATCATCGGACTTGCTATAGCGATTTATCACAACCTGATCTACTACGGTTTTATTCCCGAAAGCCTGACGCCATGTTCCGAAGGCGTTCCATGCAATGCAGTCCAGATCGAGATGCTTGGCTTTATTACGATACCGATGATGGGACTCGCGGCTTTTGCAGCCATAGTTTTTGTTTTGTTAATTTATAGACCAAAAGGAAGTTTGCTCAATGAGAAATGACATCAAGATCCTCATAATGCTGGCCGTGATCGTCGTTGTCGGCGCCGTTATCGGCACATATTTTTACCGAGAATCAGTGCAAAGCGAGCGGAAGCCGACCAACACCGCGGCCACGGCTGCTCCGAAAGGCCAATTGATACGCTCGGATAGTCCGTCGATCGGCCCTGAGAACGCAAAAATTACGCTTGTCGAATTTCTCGATCCCGAGTGCGAATCCTGCGCCGGATTCTCGCCCGTGGTCAAGAAAATAATGGCTGACTACGACGGGCAGATCCGCCTTGTCGTTCGTTATATGCCGCTGCATCCAAATTCCTTTAAGGCGGCGACGTTTACCGAGGTCGCCGGCGAAGAAGGGAAATACTGGGAAGCCCAGAAACTTCTTTTTGAAAAGCAAGGCGAGTGGGGCACACCGCACGGGCCGCCGAGCTCGGCTCCAAAACCGGATATCGACGCACTATTCAAGAGCTACGCAAAAACCTTGGGCATCGATGCGGAAAAATACACTGCGGCGGTAGCAGAAAAGCGTTTCGCAGAAAAACTCGAACGTGACCGTAAAGACGGTCAGGGCCTAGGCGTTCGCCGCACGCCTACATTCTTTGTTAATGGCCGCGAGCTTGCACGTTTTGGCGAAGAGCCTCTAAGAGCACTGATAGATGAAGAAATGAAGAAATAATATTCTCGGTTAGCTGATCATTTCGCGAAGTTTTGGCAGTTGGCTTAAAACAACTCGATCAAATAACAAAACGACGATCAGCGATATTCCAACAAGCGGAAATAATACACCAAGTATGACGATGATCGCGACAGCCGTTTTCCATAACGGAAAATTGTCTGGCATCGGCGGCGCTCCGAGACGTTTAGCTGGCCGCCGCCTCCACCACATCACTGTTCCGCTAACTGCCAAGATAAAAACCGTCAAGGCGGCGAACAACATCAATAACTGATTCGCCAGGCCGAAAACGAGGCCTTCGTGAAGAGAAATACCGGCTGTCACCGCTTTGGGCACTACGGCATAATCCTTCCAGCCGACCTCGGCAAGCACTTCACCGGAAAATCGGTCAACGTGTATCGTCTGCTGCCTGAATGGATCGCCAAGCGGAGCCGAGATCGTAAAAACACCCGTTTCCTTTTGCGGAAAAACGATCGAATATCCGGTGACAACATCATTGTTTCTAGCTATTCTATCGACCGTATTCAGATCGATGCCTTGCGTAATTAGAGGAGTGTTTTGTTCAGCGAGCATCTTGCTGTGATCGTGCGCTCCGTGCTGTGATTCGGGCATCGGCATTTGCTCGGCTGCCCAAGCAATTTTCTTATCAGAGGTCGTGTTCAGCGAACCGGTCAAAACGGTCGAACTGAAACCTTCGGCATTCTTTTGTGGTGGAAAACCGGACCAGACACTCGCAAACCTTTCGCCCCAGAATCCTGTCCAAAAAAGGCCTGTAAGGATCATAAAGATCACGATCAGCGACCCGTAGAATCCTGTTACCGCATGTACGTCGCGCCAGAATATGCGTTTGCTCTTGCTTCGCAATCTGGGAAGCAGAGTTCCGCGAATTTCGGCTCCGCTGCGCGGAAACCACATATAGAGCCCTGTGATCATCAGCACAAGAGCCCAGCAAGCGGCAAGCTCGATCAGCGTATCGCCGACACGTCCGATCATTAATTCACCGTGCAGCAGAAGCGCATAATTCTGAAGATTTCGGTCGGCATCGTAACTGCCGAGCACGTGTGCATCATGCGGATCGACAAAAACAAAAAGATTCCGTTTATCGTTCGCCGTGATGTCGAATTTTGAGCTTCGATCAGCCGCTGGAGATGGAGTAAAGGCTTTAATCGTTGCATCGGAATACGCCGCTCGGACTGCACTTAATTGTTCATCCGCAGTCGCTGTTTGAGCTTTGGGGGATACGAACATCAGATCCCGATACATAACGGCATCCAACTGTGGCTTAAACAGATAAATGATCCCGGTTACCGAGAGCATGATCATAAACGGAATCGCAAACAGCCCCGCGTAAAAATGCCATCGCCAGACTGACCGGTAAAAATCGTTAGGTTTTGAAACGTCTAAATCTGACATACTATCTTCCTGTTAATTCCGCATACAGCTAAACAAATCAATTTTTGTTAATGATGATGCCGATGATCTTTCTTAACTTCAGCTCCGCGCTGAATTTCCTCCCGCACAAATTTCACGACTCCTGAAATTTGGACCTCAGATAACCTTTCCTTGAAGGCAGGCATTTTCTTGCCGTCGCCATTTTTCACTTGCTCGGTGTATTCGTTTTCCGAATGATTTAGAGCGTGGCCGGAGGTCAGCGGAATACCTTTCTCTGCACCTTCGCCGATTGAGCCGTGGCATTCGGCGCAGTTTGTTTTGTAGATTTCTGCACCATCCAAGATTGCGACCTCGCCGACCTTTGTAAATTTGGTAAATGTGATCTTCGCCCCTTCGCGAAGAATTTCAAACTCAACCTTATCTCCGGCCTTTAGACCTTCAAGGTGTTTCTTATCAGCCACAGGTTCGTTCATTTCCATTCGCGACATATAGCCGGGAATATCTTCGTGATCGACCTTGACCTTGCCGCTGTCAAAATCAACTGACTTAACTACGCCAACAGATCTATAGGTTTGGGTTTCTGTGGTCGGAACGACCTTGTTCTGAGATGCTTTAGAACATGTGGCCATTATGAAAACCGAAAGAAGTATCAAAAGTGTAATTGTCATTATCTGATTTTTCATCTGTAATTATTTCGTCCATGGATCGCTGAAACGCGGATCGGTGATGAATTGGTTATCTGTAAGGCTCTTTAGGAAAGCGATGAGATCGGCTTTTTCCTGACCGGAAAGATTAAACCCGCGAACAAAACTACTCTTGTTTGGATTCAAGCTGCCGTTTCCTTTGTACAGCCCGTCTTTTATCGTTCGACCTCCCGCCTTGTAATGTTCGATCACATCTTCCAGTGTCGCAATGCTTCCGTCGTGCATATATGGTGCTGTCAGTTCTATATTTCTAAGTGTCGGCACCTTGAATTTGCCCATATCTTCGGCGACGTGCGTGAACTCAAACAGTCCGGTATTATCTTTCGGATAGCCGCCTTTTCCGTCGATGTTGTAGATTCCGTTGTTCTCAAATTCGGTCTTCTCAACAGCTTTACCGACGTAATTTGATGCACCCGAAAGATTGAAGCCTGTGTGGCAATCCGTACACTCGAGACGTTCGCTAAAAAAGAGATGCCCGCCGCGCTTTGCCGAGTCAGAGAGTGCGGCTTTGTCACCTTGATACTTGTATTTATCGTACGGTGAATTTCCCGAGATCAAAGATCTTACGAACGATGCCAATGATTGGGTGATCTGATTAAGCGTATACTTTCCTTTCGCATCGGGAAATGCATCGACAAAGAGTTTTATATATCGGGGTTCTGTTTATAGCCTCGCGAGCAGCAATTCTTCCTTACCGGACATTCCCATCTCAACCGGTGCTTCGCCAAAGATCGGCGTCATGGGTTGTCTTTCAAGTTGTGTAACTGTAGGATTCGCCCAATTGAGCGAAGCAGCATAAGCAAGATTTGCAAGACTCATCGAGTTTCGTGGATGCACCTCGCCGGTTGTTCCGACAGAAAGAGCTTTGCCGTCGGTAAAAGCCCTTTCCTGCAAATGACAAGTCGCACATGATGTTTTTTCGTTTATCGATAGCCGCTTGTCGTAAAATAGATGACGGCCAAGTTCGACCTTCGCCGTCGTCATCGAATTATCATCAGGAACTCGCGGCACAGGAAAGCCTTTTGCCAAACGCCATTCATAACTATCTGTCTTTGTCTGAGCCGTCGAGTAGAAGATGTTGGAACCCAAAAACAAAAGGCCAGCCGTGCCAAAGACAAACAGAACCATCAGTTTTGTAAATAGTCGCGATCTCATTTGGCACTTACATGGGTAGTTGGATTTACGGAGTTTCGATCTGTCGGCCTGGATATTCTTTCAGAACGAATAAAGGTCTGTTTTACCGGCGTAATGCCATCAAACGCCAAACCGAGATTTTTAAAGACAGCTTTGCAGTCGGAGTCGCCTTCAAAAGACATACAACCGGCGGCGGTTTTCTCCTGATTGATGTCAACATTTGCTCCGGCAAATAGTGCCTTCAGATCGACGGTCACGACATCCTTTGCAAGATCAAATTTTGCGAAGCTAAATTCCGGCCGATTCGCAAACTTACACTTCGTCGTATTACTTGCAGCGTCCGTCGCACATTCGGTACTGCCGAGATGCAGTACGTATCCATTCGGTTTGCCGGTCGTTTTTGTGTCGATGCGGGCAAATTTATAACCCATCTGCCACGACCAAAGCATCCGCGTTATATTCAGCGGAGATGGTTGAAGCGTCGGGTCAAGATGATTCATTTCCTCCGGTACACCAATTTGGAACTTAACGCCGACATATTTCCCTTTCGGTACTTCGCCGCGAATCGTCGCATTTAAATCCGGCGTTCCGTTCTTACAAGGCCCTTCGCCATTTTCAAAATCTATTAGTGCAACACTTTCGGTCTGGAACTTTCCTTCATTCGTCAGCTTCAAAGGTGTTTCCTTACCTCTTTTGTCTACAAGACGTACATTCTCAACAAAAAATCGAAAGTCAGTAACGGTCATAGTTGATCTCGTCGTGCCAATGCCATCGTAGGTTTCGTTGCAAGAAAACGCCTTGTTGCCAACTACGCCTTGGAAATTAATGCTGATCGGTTGTATCTGGGCGTTGATAACAAGAACGCCGCAAATCGCAAAGACAAAAGCTGTAATTATTTTCTTCATTTTCTATTTCCTCCTGATGTCATGCTTGGTTGCCAGTTGTATTCCATAGCTTTGGCAGTCAACCTTGCGGCCGGTGTTCCAAGCAATCTTTCAACAATGTGCAATGCCCCATCAATTCCAGCCGAAATTCCGGCCGTCGTTACGATCTGTCCATTATCGACAAAACGTATATTCTCCATAACTGTTGCCGTCGGCACCTGCCTTCTCAACTGTCGGATCGACGCCCAGTGTGTATTGATCCTTTTGTTATCGAGCAGCTTTAGGTCGGAAAGCAAAAACGCACCGGTGCAAACGGACATTGTAATATCCGCTTCGCCCGACACAGCTTTTGCCCAGGCCATCGCGGGCTTGCTGTTTTGAAAGCTCCTGATGTCGCCGCCGGGGAAGACGATAATTTCCGGTTTCGGGGCGTTTGCGATCGTATATTGTGGAATTACTTTTACAAAACCCTGGCTTATGATCGGCTCGGCTTTCTCAGCAACCGTGTAAACATTAAATCCGTCCTGGCCGTCAACCGTCTGAGCGGCCGAAAACACCTCGGCCGGGCCTGCCCAGTCGAGAAGCTCGACACCATCAAAAATAACGATAGCCACATTCCTGACCTTTATCTTCTCACGATTTTCCGGATGGAGGATCGTCTCAGGCGAAAGCTGAAAACGCTCTTTGCACATCGATGTACCAAACAGATAATTCCGTCCTTTGTAAACTTCCCAAAGGTCAGGGTCGCCCGGAACCCCCGGCATAAATGTGCATTCGCCGTTGTTCTGCACTTCAAAGATCTCAGGCGTAGTCTCAAATTTCTTCTTGTTCGCATGGTTGGCGAAAACGTACTTGAACCTGCCGCGAACAACAGATACTGATCCTTTGCCGCGAATTTTCTTTCCTTGAACAAGAGCGACGGGGTCGTTACCCGACAGCACGAGTTGCGGAATCCGCTGCTGAGCCAGCAAACAAACCGAAAAAACCAGCAAGAGGATCATGGTGCCAAAGAATCTCATGGTTAAACTCCTATTTCGTGCTAGTGATCTCCTTCGCGATCTTTCGAGCCTGATCTGCCATCGGGCCAAGCATTCCGCCGATGAACGTGTTCACTTCTTTGCTTGCCGTTCTCGGCGATCCTGCATTGAACGGTGGCTGCGGATTGTATTCGAGATATAACTGTATCGCCTCGGCATACGTCCGGTTGCGGAGCTTTGCCGCGATCGATAGTCCGAAATCAATTCCGGCCGTCACGCCGCCGCCTGTGATGATCTTGCGGTCTTCGACGATCCTTGCTTCGGTCGGGATCGCTCCAAATTCCTTCAGGACATCTAGCGTCGCCCAGTGCGAAGTAGCCTTGTAGCCTTTCAAAAGCCCTGCCGCACCGAGGATAAGCGATCCGGTGCATACGCTCGTGATGTACTTGGCGGTCTTAGCCTTTTCGTTGATAAAGTCGAGAGTTTCCTTGTCCTTCATCAGATCGGTCGTTCCGGGAACGCCGCCGGGAAGAAAAAGCACGTCGAGATTCTTTGGCGTTTCGGCGAATGTCGTCGTCGGCGTGATCTTGATCAGGCTGCCGGTCGAGACCGGAATTTTCTCTTTCCAGATGATGTGAATATCGCGATTCATCAACGCTTCAAAGACGGTCAACGGGCCGACAAGATCCTGCAGAAACATTCCCGGATATGCGACGAGGCCGATCGTCACTTTGTCGCCGCCCATTAGATCGGCATATTTCCCCATATACTCCTGATGAAGCTTTTCCATATCCTTATCAGTGGTCTGGCCTCCTGCTTTCTCAAAGCCGATCAGCGAAGCTATCGCCGCCGCAGCCGTTAGTTTTCCAAATTCTCTTCTATTCATTTCAAATTCTCCTATTTTGCAAAAGCGGGCGAGACGCAGTTGATCGCCCCTCGCCCTTTGAGTTATCTTCGCGTGATCTTCAATGAAAACAACGCTTTGAATGGCGAGCCCGGATAGATTGTGTCGTTAAATCCGAACGATGATTCGTAGTAGCGTTTGTTGGTCAGATTGTGGAAATTGACCGCCATGCGTACCCGCGTTTTTTCATTAGCGCTGAGATCATAAAAAGCTGTTGCGTCAACGCGGCCATATCCCGGAATGCGTCCGAAGTTTGCGAGGCTCGTGAAACGCTCGCTGACGGCTTGGACGCCGGCACCGATCCCGAAATTACGCAGGAAATTGTTCGCCTCGACAAAACGATACGTCGCCCAAATATTGCCGTTACGACGTGCCGTATTTGGAAGAAAGCGACCGATCAAAAGTGCATTTGTATCCTTAGTAACGCTCGCGTCGATAAGTGCAAAATTGCCGGTCAGATTTAGTCCTCGTACAGGATTTGCTGAAACATCAAGTTCGATGCCGCGGCTTCGCTGTTCGCCTGTTTGGATCGAAGAACCGGGATTTGCGGGATCGGAAACAACCAGATCAGTAAAGGTCAGGTTGTACAAAGCGAGCGACCCACTTAGTTTTCCGCGAAAACCGTTTACCTTTACGCCGGCCTCAAACTGTTCACCGATCGATGGATCGAACAGACGATTGTCGAAGGTCCGTTGACTTGGAAACTGCGGGGTGAACGAACTTCCATAAGAAGCGTAAAATGAAAGATATTCGACTGGTTGATAGACGAAACCAACGCGAGGGCTGAACCGTTTATCGGTCGAACGCAGAATAGGGTTCGGTTCTTCGTAAAAACGCTGACTAAAACTATCGTATCTGCCGCCGATCAGCACCTTGAATTTCGGCGTGAACTCGATCAAGTCCTGAATGTATCCACCCACAGTCTTGAGTCGATTTCCGAAGACGTACGGGAAATTGGCTCCCGGAGCTGTGCGAATATAGTTTTGGGCAAATTCGTAGCTGAGCGGTGCAGTCGGCGTGAAAATATCAGTCGTCGGAAAATCAGGGCCGAACAAACCTGCTAGGTAGAAATCGTGATTGTAAACGCCATCCGTATAGCCGTATTCAAAGCCTCCGACGATCGTGTGCTTTATGCGTCCGGTCGAGAACCTTCCGGTGACGTACGTATCCGAATAATGCCAACGCTCCGTAAAATCGAGAGAGGCAAGATCGCGATTGACCGTTCGGCCATCTGCGGCAACGGGAGGCGCGAAGTACAAGGCTGGAAACACTCCGAACAAGGCGTAATCAAAAAACTGGGTTCGATAAGCGCTTTGAATTGACCAATTTGCATTGAAGTCATACTTTGCTCGGATTCCGCCATTTCGATTTTGCTGAAATGATCGGTTGAATGGCTCGCCGTAACTGCGCTCGACCGGAACATCCGGAACGAGTCCGTTGACTAGCAACTGCCCGACGTCCATACCGCGGACCTCTCGCAAATACTGTGCGTCGAAAGAAATTTGGAGTTTCTGGGTCGGCTTCCAAAGCAAGACCGGAGAGAGAAACACGCGGTTGCCATCCGCATCCTCGCGGAAGTTACCATCGTATTGATAGGCGCCGTTAAAGCGGTAAAGCAGTTTGTCCGAGAACAGTTTGCCGCCGGCATCGATATGCGGCCGATAAAAATTGAACTGTCCGGCCGAAAAGTCTGCGGAAAAATAATTCTCGCTTGTCGGCTGTTTCGTAACCAGGTTTACGACGCCGCCCGGTTCGGCACGTCCATACAGAACGCTCGCCGTACCTTTCAATACTTCGATCGTCTCAACATCCGCCGTTTCGTTAGCACCGTAGTTCGGAAACTTCAGACCGTTTCGTAAATACGAATTGTTATAGCTTGCCGAAAAACCGCGCAGACGCACGAAATCTCCCGAACCGGAGCCAGTTAGGTCGGTTGTGTGCCGCGTCACTCCTGAGACATTCTGCGTTATACCTTCAGAAAAGCTAAAAGTCGCGCGGTCGCGCAGGAGATTCTGATTGACTATTTGTATTGATTGCGGAATATCTCTCAGCGGAGCATTAATTTTCGTAGCGGTTGTGCCTTCGTCAACCGTATAGGTTTCAGCCGCAACCTCGACCATCGCTCCCGGCCCTGACACAGTGAGCGAGATCGACAAACTCGACGATCCGCTCGAAACATCTAGTGAGTAAGTTGTGAAGCCGTTTTTTTGAACAGTCAGGCGATAGTTTTGAGTTGGCAAGTTCGAGAAGGAAAAGTCGCCGTTTGAGTCAGTCGTGACTGTTTTCGTCGCAGCCGACGCACCTTTAACCTGGACGATCGCTCCCGAAACTGCTGCACCGTTCTGGTCCGCAACTTTTCCCACGATCGTCGAATTTGAACTTTGTCCGAATGCCGTAGCAGCGAACAAAAGACATATAAGTACTGTATATATTTTTATTTTCATCTCATTATTTCCTATTTTTCAAGAAATTACGATAGTCGCCTCGCAACAAACGTTCCGCCGCATTGTTCTATCAGGTTCAATTCGATTTGACCCCAACGGGAACTCCGTGCAGCAGTTGGCGGGACTGTGCAATTGGTTTTACGGTTATGCCGGTATGATTGGGTTGGCATTAGATACCGCACGGAGTTTTCGTGAGTTGGTCGAATCCGGATAATCAATCCGGAGCTAAACATTCTCATCTGCCTCTCCTATCTTCTGCCTAATCGGTACACAAACCCGACTGTGGCACCGCGTCCGTTAGAAGGCTCGTAGTATCTTCCTGCACCATCATCTACTTGCACAGAACCCGCGTAATTGCGGTCGAAGAGATTGTTGGCATCGAGAAAGACCCCAAAACTCTTCCGGTCAAATCCGACACGCAGATTGAGATCAGCGTAGGAATCGTTCTTAGCCGTATTGCTGCTGTTCACAAAGTACGACGCAGGTGACCAGTCTATGCCGGGTGCGATCCAGAAGCCTTTTGGATGAATATAACGCAGCTCACTCCTGACCAAATGTTTTGGTTGGCCCGGAATAAAATTATCGGTAAAAGCCGCATCCTCGGTAAATTTGAAGTTTGCGAAAGTGTAAGCCGTGCGCCAGCTTAATCTCGCGTTTTCAGTAAAGAGGTCGTTCGCCAAAACCGCATCTGTCGAAAGTTCAAATCCCGAATGCCGCGTTTTCGGAACGCTGCGAAAGCTCGGGATTGTGAACGGTGCATTTGGAAACGGCTGCAAATTTTGATTCAGAACCTCATTTGAGATCGCCGAGTTGTAGAAGGCAACTTCGTAATTGAGTCGCTTACTCAAAATGCTGCCGCGTGTACCGACCTCCACTTGCCATGTGTCTTGAGCCTCTAAAGGCAGAAAACCCGAAACAAAACCAAAGCTTGTCAGTTCAAGCAGTAGCGGCGGTTCATACGAACGGCTCACATTGGCAAAAATTTGCGCGTTTTCCTTCGCTCGAAAAACAAATCCGACCTTTGGGGTAAAGGAATTATAGGTTCGTTTATCGGATTGGTTGCCGTCGGACAAGAAGAGGTCAGTTAATCTTCGCTTTGAAAAGTCGACGCGTCCTCCTGTAACGAGTGTGAAATTTGACGTGATGTCGTATTGATTTTCAAAATAAATGCCGTAATTGGTCGCAAGTGAATCGAAATGTGCTGCCTGCTCTCCCTGTACGCCAAAATTATTATCAAAACGTCGTCCGGCGGTCCACGTGGATTGCGGAGCAAATCCAATAACAAACCGATTCTTTAAACCTGTATAGGCGTAACGAAATTCCCCGCCGTATGTACGCGTATCTTGATCCAAGAAATTAAAGATCGGATGGATCAGATCACGGTATTGAGCCGACACTTTGAACGAAAATTCATGACGCCTTCCATACCGTTTTTTCATTCCAACCGCGCCGCGATAATAGTTGGCAAATCTGCCCCAGTTAGCGGAAACATTTTCGGGATTGGCTTGTTGCGGATCAGATTGGAATTCTGCGTATGTCAATGAACCCGGATAAATTTCGGCAAAATTGGCAAACATTACGTCGGCAAAAAAATCGGTAGTCTCGTTATATTTGAAAGTAAAATTGCCAAACAACCTGCGTCTGCCTTGAGCGCTGTGTTCACGGTACCCATCAAGTTCCGAATCTGAGACCCCAACAAAATATCCAAATCGCCCACGCTCACCGCCCGTCGAAAGATATCCCTTGAACGAACCGAACGAACCGCCCTGAATACGCAATTCAAGCGGAAAGGCTGTCTCACTGGTTTCAGTCACAAGATTTATTGCACCACCCGCAGTATTTCCGCCATAGCGCAAAGCGTTCGCCCCTTTCCAGACTTCAACGCGATTTGCGGTCAGGAACTCCAGCGATTCAAAATCAGAAAACCCGTCCGCATCGCCATAGGGCATGCCATTGACCAGAATATTGACACCGCGCAAATGATAATTGTTTCTCAGGCCCGAACCTCGAACCGATATCTGCATTTCGTCAGAACCAAATCGCGGCTGGGCAAGCACGCCCGGTGTAAAATTGAGCACGTCCTTCATATTATTGCCCGCAGTCTGCTGTATCTGGCGGCGCGCGACAAGATCGGTCCCGCCGGGAACACGCTCGAGTTCTACTCGAGCAGTTTCCGCATCAACATTGACAATCGCAGCAACCCCACTGACGGCAAGCTGTATCTGAACGGAAGCATCGCCGCCGGAGACTTTGATAGTCTTCGCAGCGTCCGCAAAATTGGGATAGGAAACGGTTATTCGATATTCACCGTCAAGCAAATCCTTGAAAACAAAACCGCCAGAAGTGTCAGTAACGACTGCACTTCGTTTACCAAGTGACACCTCAAACAATGTGACTTTCGCACCGCTTACCACTGATCCGTTTGAATCTGTTACGGTACCTGAAATTCGCGCTCTTTGATTTTGCGCGAAGACTGACCCCGCCATTAAGGCCATCAATATTGCACTAGTAAAGAATAATTTTTTCATGATCTCTCCAACTAAAATTAGAAACACGCCGTATGAGCAGGCAATTTTGCCTGTGCAACTACGGCTCCAAAAGATAGAAATGTGCTGCTAATTGGCCGGAGGGCCGCGTTGAGGATCTGAAATGTACTGTTCTATCGAAGAGTGAGCACCGACATCAAAATATGTGTGAGCGTGAACAGATGAAACAGACGGGATGGTTGCTAAATACTCTGTGGCAAGAGCGCTTGGCGTAACTTGGAATGATGAAGACGTTACCGCATTTTTTGATTGATCACTTACAAAAGGAGCCTTTGGATCATCAGGAGTTCCGGAAAGGCCTCGAAAGGCTCGCACACCGTTTGCCTTGTAAGCAAAAAACAGCGAATCGACGTCGTCCTGATTCGAGACCGATCTGACGCCTACATTCTGAACTAACTTCGTCGTAAATTCTTCCGTTTCTCTCGGCGAAGCACAATACTCGGTGGTGATAAGCGCAGCAGGTGCTTTAGGTTCAATCTTTGGAACCAAGCGCTTTTGCAGCGGACAGTAAACTGTACCCGCATCAGGAGTAATGTTGGCAAACGCCGTATGAAACGAATTTGTAACGAGAGCTATGCCCCAAATAAGGACAACAGCCCACATCTTCGCGCTAAAGCGCGAGTCCGTAGAACGACCCACAGTGTTTCTGCTATTTGAACTGCGAAACTGCATCAGAAAAGAAAAGAATGGTGCCCTCGGAAGGATTCGAACCTACAGCCAAGCGATTATGAGCCGCGTGCTCTACCATTGAGCTACAAGGGCAACCAATAAAAGTTTAAGGCAATCTCGATTTTCCCGCAAATTGAATTACTCTTGTCCGTCAAAAGTCGGTGGAGGCGGCGGCTGTGACTGCGGTGGATCCTCAGGAATCCGGTCGAGAAATCGAAATACCAGCCAAAGAGCGACGATACTCAATATGATCGCGGGAATGTTGGCGAGCAGCGAATAATTGTCAAAAGCACGGTCATCCCAACCCCACAATTCCTGTCCGATCACGATCAGCACGCCGAACCCCAGACCTACCAGTAACTGTGTGCCGATAAATATTCCGCCTGAGATAGCCGCCCAAAGCCACGGATTTCTCCCGGAGTCGCGTGCCTTTTTGTACCCGAACCATATCGCCAAAATTACCAGGATCATATTTTGCTCCGTATAGTTGCAGCGCACAGGCTGTCTTGCCAACAGCTTTCTGCATTGATTTTGCGTAATTTCCCTTTTAGATAAACGATTTATCTGCTATATTTTGCCTAACTCTTCCTGAAATTCAAACAACCGATAGGGGAAATATACCGATGAGCGCAAACGCACAAACGATGACCGGTGGTGTTGCCGACAAACACCCAAAGGGCCTTGCCGTACTTTTCGCAACCGAGATGTGGGAACGATTTTCGTTCTACTCGATGCTCGCACTTTTCACGCTGTATTTGCGTGACCCGAAAGAGGGTTTTGGCTGGACGGCGGCTGAGGCGACGTGGCTGTATTCGACATATCTGATGTTCGTTTACCTCAGCCCGCTGGTCGGCGGATTTATTGCTGACAGGTTTACCGGCTATCGCAAAGCGGTGATGATCGGCGGTTTCTTTTTCATGGCCGGACATGCAACGCTGTCGATCCCGGCGATCTGGGCGGTGTATCTTGCTCTGACATTCCTTGTTATCGGTAACGGTTTCTTTAAGCCGAACGTCTCCACGATGGTCGGCAACCTTTATCCCGAAGGCAGCCCGCTCAAAGACCGTGCGTACAACATTTTCTACATGGGCATCAACGTCGGTGCGGCACTTGCACCGATCATTATGGAGGTCGTCAAGGCTTACTTCGGTTTCCACGCCGCGTTCGCGGTCGCTGCTTTCGGAATGGTGCTGTCGGTTTTCGTGCTCTGGTATTGGAAAGAGCACGTTAAATCTGCCGACAACAAACATTCGATGTCAGCTTCGGAACAAGCCGATGCGGCCGCAATCGCCGTTGACGCTCCGCCGCATGAGGTGAGCGATCAGGGTGAACGAAGCGTGTCCCAAAAAGCGACCGACTTAATGAATACGGTCTCCGAAGGAAAACGCATCATGGCGCTGATCGTGATCTTTTTGATCGTGATCGTTTTCTGGATGGTGTTTCATCAAAATGGTTCGACCATCACCTATTTTGCCGATGACAATACTGACTGGAATGTGTCGGGAACGATTTCTAATTCGATCAACGCTATCTGGATCCTGATCCTGACATTTCCACTCGTATGGTTTTGGGGATTCTTGTCCCGCCGCGGCAAAGAGCCGTCGACGCCGACCAAGATGGCTTTCGGAATGACGCTCACGGGACTGTCGTTCCTCGTTTTGGGATATGGCGCTTACATCGGTGAGCAATCAACCCGCACACCCGCACAGATCGCGTCCGGTGAGTTTCGCATCAACGAACGCGTTGCGAAGAATCTTGTTGGTCAAGGTATCCCGCAGGCAACAATCGATACGCTGATGAAAGCTAAAGCGATCGATGGTGAATCAACAATCGTTCAAGAATGTCCTGCTGGTAAGACCTGTAAGCCTGTCATTAACGGCGTTAAGATGTCCGCTATGTCCGACAAGGCAATCGAAGACTTGAATAAGGAGAATTTGGAGAAAGGAAAAACTGCTTTGACGCCCGCCGAGATGACAGCATATAAGAGCGGACAGGCAAGGCTCATATATGAAGTAAACCGAGTTGCACCCGGGGCGGGTGATGCTCATAAAGATAAGATCCTCCAAACGTCACACCTGTTCCGCGTGTCGGCATTCTGGCTGATATTCGCCTATATGATTGTAACGCTTGGCGAACTTATGCTTTCGCCGATGGGCTTGTCGCTCGTTTCAAAGGTTGCACCTATAAGTAAACGCGGCCTGCTAATGGGCGGCTGGTTTGTTGCAACTGCGATAGGAAATAAGCTAACGCAGATCGGCGTCTTCTGGGACATCTGGCTTCAATCGTCGTTCTTCATCGTCCTCGCCTGCATGGCACTCGTTATGGCGGTTGTGTTGTTCGCGATCCTGAAACCACTGAAGAAAGCAATGCCAGGGGTTTGATCCAAGTAAGGGTCAAAAGTAAAAAAGGCAAGATCGAATAAAATCGGTCTTGCCTTTCTTTTTTGCCCTCTGAGTTTTACTTTTTACTCTGACGATAGGCTTGCATGGCGTCAGCCGCTCCAGCGTGCATTATTTCGGGTTTATGGTATTTCCAGTGTTTTTCAAATTCCTCATCTGTCATTTCTGACATCTCGGAACGTGTTTTTTCCTTTAGAAAATTTTCGGCCCATGCCCTAATATCCAGATCTGTATTCAACGCCGTGCGGGCGCCGTGCATCAAATTGTCGCGTTCCATTTTATGTTCTCCTCGATGTTACAATTTCAAAAGAGCCTCGTCGCTTCAAAAAGGAGCCCTTTCGTGAAAAAACATTTTCTCGTCCTGTTTCTGATAATATCATTTCTGCCATCCGCAGGCCTTGCTCAAAAGGCGACGCGAAAGCCGGGCAAAACTGCGATCGCAGCCGCTCCCGCATCGGCTAAACCCGCAACTCCGCAAGTTCCTTACGAGATACCGATCGTCACAAAAACGCTGGCGAACGGCCTTGAGGTGATCGTTCTTGCGGATTCGAGCGTGCCGCTTGTGACGGTTGAGCTGGATGTGCGAAACGGTTCGTTTACCGAACCACCCGAGTTCAACGGCCTGTCGCATCTTTTCGAACATATGTTCTTTAAGCCGAACCTCGCTGTGCGGCTGTCGCAATGCGAGGAGGTTCCGGCGACAAACCGGTTTTCTCCAAACTACATCGCTGCTTGCTCAGGGGCCTTAAAACTAAAGCCGCAGATCGGCGACATTTCCTATCTCAAAGACAGCGGCCAGCTTGGTTTTTACAACGGCTCAACACGCGAAGAGGTCGTTAACTATTTCTACCACGTCACGAGTCCGTATCTCGCGGCAGCCATCCGACAGATCAATGATTCTGTACGCTTTCCAACTTTTGACGAAACCGATTTCACTAACGAAAAGCAAGTCGTCATCGGAGAGCTTGATCGTCACGAGGCAAATCCTTATCAGTACCTTGACCTCGAGATGAAGGAAAAGCTGTTTTACAAGTATCCGACTCGAAAGATGCCCGCCGGTACACGCGAAACAGTTACTGCGGCCACAACGGAGCAAATGCGTCTTATCCAATCGCGTTATTATGTTCCAAACAACGCTGCTCTCATCGTTACCGGCGACGTTAAGCCCGATGAAGTTTTCCGTCTCGCCGAACAGATCATGGGCAGTTGGGAACGTCGAAAGGTCGATCCCTTTAAAGAATTTCCGCTCGTAGAACATCCGCCGTTAACAAAAAGCGAAGCCGTCATCATCGAGAAACCAGTCGAGCAGCAGGAGCAAGGCGATAACGTATTTATCTCGATCGGTTGGCATGGCCCATCTATCGGTAAGGATGATGTTGGCACCTACGCCGCCGACGTTTTCTCTTACATAATCACGCAGCCCGATTCGCGCTTCCAGCGCAATCTGGTCGACTCAGGCCTCGCATCAGGTATCAGTTTTGGATATTACACACAGCGAAATATCGGCCCGATCCAGCTCATTTTAGTGACAACGCCGGACAAGGCAAAAGCCGCGCTAAAAGCCGCCTACGCCGAGATAGACGCATTTACGACGCCAACATATTTCACCGATGAAGAACTGGATAGCGCAAAAACCATTCTCGAATCAAACGATCTTTTCGACCGCGAAAAACTGACCGATTATGCTCACACGCTCGGCTTCTGGTGGTCGTCCACAGGCATTGATTATTTTCGCGGCTATCACAAAAATCTGCGGGCAACTTCTCGTCAGCAGATCAATGATTATTTGCGAACCTACGTTCAAAACAAACCGCACGTCGCGATCGCAATGCTCTCGCCTGCATCCAAAGCTACGGCAAATCTGACAGAACAAGATCTCATCGGAGGAAAATAGTGTTTAAAACTACCATCTCTAAACCAACGGCTACGATTATTTTGATTCTGTCGTTCGCCTGTTTCAGTTTTGCCCAAACCGCAACAACAGACATCTCTTCGGCGGCGGCGCAGGTAACAGAATTTGAGGTCAACGGCCTCAAGGTACTTGTAAAACGCCGACCTTCGTCACCGACGATCGCTGCCTCGCTTTTTATTCGCGGCGGAGCTCGAAACATCGACGAAAAAAATGCCGGTATTGAAGATCTGATGCTAAAGACCGCTATCGAAGCCGGAAAAAAATATCCTCGTCAGGCGGTCCGTCGCGAGATATCTCGCACAGGCAGCGGCATCGCAGCCTCGGCCGGCCCGGATTTCAGCATCGTATCGATGGGAGCAACGCGTCCTAATTTTGACCGTGTGTGGAATGTCTTTGCGGACGTAATGTTAAATCCCGCATTTGCCGTTGACGACATCGAGCGCAACCGCAACGTTTCGCTCAGCGCCCTCCGCGAAAAAAATGTCAGCCCGGAATCGGCTCTCGAATCGGAGATCGAACGTGTTGTCTATGCAGGGCATCCGTATGCCAATGATACGGCCGGCACACCTTCGACGATCAATAGTTTTAAGGCTGCCGACCTGATCGCTTATCACAAGAAAATGATGGAAACATCGCGGCTGCTGCTCGTTTTTGTCGGCGACCTCGATGCAAACGAACTAAAAACGCGAATCGCCGCATCATTCGGAAAACTACCGCGCGGCAATTACAAAGAGCGGCCTTTTCCGCCGCTCGTCTTTGCTAAACCGACGCTCGACATTGTCAGCCGCAGCATTCCAACCAATTATGTCGAAGGCGTTTTTAACGCTCCGTCGATGAAAGATGACGATTATTATCCAATGCAGGTCGCGGTCAACATTCTCTTTCAACTGGTCACGCAGGAAGTGCGCAACAAGCGGCAGCTTTCCTACGCGCCCGCGGCGGAGATTAATAATTTGGCGGCAAACACGGCAAACATATCTGTCTCGTCAACAGATGCAAATGAAAGCGTCCGTATTATGCTAGAGCAAATAACAACGCTGAGGACACAGAGGTTAACCGAGGACATTGTATCCGAAGTCGCAGGCAATTTTCTCACGACTTACTATCTGGGTCAGGAAACAAGCGCCGCTCAGGTCGGCGAACTTGGAAGATATGAACTTGTTGGCGGCGGATGGCGGCGTTCATTCGAATTCCTCGACCGCATTCGCAAGGTCAAGTCCGCCGAGGTACAGACCGTCGCCGACAAGTATATGCGAAATCTCCGCTTCGTCGTCGTCGGCAACCCGTCGCAGATCAACCGCTCGATATTCCTCCCAAACTAAACTGATAAAGGCGGATAAAAACAGATATTCTTATCCGTTTTGATCCGCCTTATCCGTGCTATCCGCGTAAATTGTTTCTTACTTTCAACCTTCCTTCGCCTTTCTGCTTCCGCTGTCGGTTGCCCTTGACGGTGAAGGCTTGCTATCCTGCTTCGGTTCACTCTTTACCGGCGGCTGCCTCGTTGGAGATGGTTCCGAACGCGGCGTTTGCCTCGTCGGAGCAGGTTCGGATCGTGGAGTTTCCTGTCTGACCGGTGGCTGTCGAACAGGGGTATCCGTCCGCGTTGGCTGTTGTCTAACCGGCGTGTCTGTTCTCGTCGGCGGTGACGAAACCGGAGCCTGTCTGATGGGCGGCGGTGTGGTTTCACTTTGTCTAACCGGAGGTTGTCGCGTCACTGCTCCCGTTTTTCTCGGGTCAGACGCTCCGTTGTTTGACGATTTTACTCCACCTGAATCGTTTGCAGTTTTTACCGATTCGCGTCCGCCCAGAACACGTGTATTGCGCAACTCTTTATCCAAAGGTGCATTCGTTTTTCGCGGAGCGGCGCCAACCTTTGTTTGTGAGGCAACGATATCAGTCTTTGGCCTGTCGGTTGCGATCTCGCGCGAGATCTTTTTCGTCACCGCGGAGTACGTCGGAAGAACAGGGCTGGCAACTTCACCCGCATTCTTTGTGAGAATCGTGTTTGCCATTTCGAACGGAGCGCTCTTTACGGGCTTGACCGTCGTTCCAAAATCATCCATCGCCATTGCGATCACAGCATTTGCCGGAATCTTGGGAGGCAGCGTCTGTTTAGGCGGTTTTACTCCACCGGTAGGGCCGGTCGGATACGTCGGCTGATGATGTCCGCTGCTGTTATGCCCACCGTTATTACAACGGCGGCCATGGCAATTGTAGTTGTAATTATAGTTGTAATAGCTGTAATGATACCCAAGCGGATACCAGCACACATTGTTGTTATAAACGGTCACAAAAACTAAAGCCGGCCGCCACCAACTGCGCGAGTGCCGATAGTATCCATAAGGCGACCAATACCAGTGCCCCGCGTCATGAAACCATCGCCCGTGATGATAAGTCGCCCAGCCCCAAGGCTCATCGTTGACCCAAGTCCAGCCGAATGGCGGTATCCATCGCCAATGCCCGTATCGATAAGGTGACCAGTCGGCGTAATGGCTGAGCGAGTTTCGATAGGGCCGCCAGACATAGCCATAACTCGCCGTGTGTACCCAATCGCCGTAACCGTTAAGATCGTCGGCTCCGTAAATATCGTTATCGTAATATTTGTCGTAAAATGCGTCTTTTAGACGCTCCGCAATAGTCGCGTCACGTTCTAGCGACCACGAATCGAACTCATCCGTATATCGCGCAAAATCGGCTGCTTCCCATTCGCCTGCGTTCGGGCCGTCAACAAAGATACGGGCGCTGCGATCATTCTTTAACGTAAACCCGGCTTCGTCAGAGTAAACCCGAGCTTCGCCGTTCTGCGTAACGCTCACACGAATCTCCGCGTCGTTCTGCTGCCCGGCATCGATGCGGTAAACGCCAGCCTTCTGCACAGCGATCGTCGTCTTTGGCGCATCTATTTCAAAAGTCGATTTGTCCTTATCAAATCTCGTGACGCGTAAACTCATCGTACCCAATGAAAGGCTCAACGCGATTCCTTCGTCCTTGAGATTTACAATTTTGAGGTATGCATTTTCCGCAAGACGCAGATGCTGGTTGTTATCAAACTGGATCTCAAGCCGTGCGTCGCCAGAAGTAGTGATCTCGTCACCCTCAACGACCGGGAGATTCAATGTCACTTTTTCCCAATCCCCGCCGTCCGCTCGTCGTATCTGAGCTTCACCCTTGATATAGCTGATACGCGCAACACGCGCTGTCACATCGGGCTCCGCATCGTTATCGATTGAGTAGCTGCTCTCTTCATCCGGCAAATTCAAAAACTGTGCAGGCGCCGCAGGCGCCCCAAAAACAAAAATGCGGCTGAGCGTCAAAAACGTCAGCGTAAACAAAAATGGTCCGATCAACTTACTTACGACTCGCATATAACATCCTCCAGACTCTACATTATTTTCCGGGAAGAGCGGTTGAAACCAATGATTTCAACCAGTTGCCTATATTTTCTGCAAAAATCATACCGCTCGTTCAGAGTTACGCCTTTAGGCGTGAAAAAAGGCGGAAACGCGAGTGTAAACGAGGGGTCCAACGTCAAACTCTCCACCAAATAGTGCAAACAGGCCTTTTCAATGTCACGAAATCGTGCGCCAAAGGATTTCCTTATCTGCGTCTATCTGCGCTCATCTGCGGTTAATATTTCTTTTCCCGGCGCCTATAACCAAAATATGTGATAATTTTGCAAAAGAGGTAGTTCAATTATGAAAAGACTTATTTTTGGAACAGCAATTATATTTATCTTCGCGTTTTCGGCGTTTGGCCAAAAGGCTGCGGCTGGCAAAGCTGACCCGTCTAAAGGCGTCCGCGAGGCATTCGACCGCCTTGTCGATGGCATCAAAACAGTCGATCTCGATAAGGTTATGGGCGTCTATGAAAAGAGCCC
This sequence comes from Chloracidobacterium sp., assembly GCA_016711345.1. Lineage (NCBI taxonomy): Bacteria > Pseudomonadati > Acidobacteriota > Blastocatellia > Chloracidobacteriales > Chloracidobacteriaceae > Chloracidobacterium > Chloracidobacterium sp. Next base: position 2,332,259 of record JADJTD010000001.1, on the reverse strand, counting down.
TAAGCTCCTTATCTTTAACAATAACGGAACCGCTACACAAGGCTGGGACGAGGTCAAAAGCGTCAACGAAAAGATCTACGCCAAACTCTCAAACGTCACTCTCGACGTCACAGGTTTGCGTGTAGAGATGCTCGGTACAAAAGCAGCTTACGTATCCTGCAAATGGAAGCAGACGCAAGACAACAACGGCAAACTAGAAGATTCGTCCGGCCGTATGACGCTGGTCTTCAAACTCGTCGGCAAAGACTGGAAGATCACCCACCGCCACACATCTCCCGATGCATCGAGACTCGTCTTCCCATCCGAACGCGAGACCAAACCTGAGTCCGCAGGCGGCGGTCAGATCGATATCAAATAGTTGAACGTGCAATGCAAGAGCCCACATGGTAAGGGCGGAACACTCGATCTCGAATGTTTCGCTCCTACTGTCGTGAACGTAAAAGCCTAATACCTAAACGCCGCCTGCGTCGGTTGGTCGCCATTCATTCCAAAGTGGAACCCGCGATACGAACCGTCCGAGCTGTTCCGCCAGTACCAATTTCCATCGGACGGCCTGAAGACACAGATATCGGTCTTTCCATCCCCGTCATAATCGCCCGGCGCGGGAATGTCTGTTGAGAGTCCCCAACGCATGGTCGTATATCCGCCGCCAGCGAGGCGTATGTACCAGGTGCCGGTTGGAACCCGAAATACTGCCAGATCGGCCTTTCCGTCTCCATCATAATCCGCCGGAACCGCAACGTCGCTTGAATTTCCGAATTGCTCCTGATATGTGGAACCAGTCGAACTGTTTATTCTGGCCCAATATCCATCACTAAACACCGCAATATCGGCTTTTCCGTCACCGTCAAAATCCCCTATTGTCGGCTTGGAAGTGCTGCCGCCGAACTGTACGCCATACGTTACGCCGTTTGCCGCGCGCCGCCACCAAACTCCTGTCGATGGCCTGAACACCGAAAGTTGCGCCCTGCCGATACCGTCGTAATCCGCCGGCGTAGGAAGGTCTCCGGGCAGCCCGAAGTAGCCGGAACCTGGGCCTATCGGACCATACCAATAGATAGTAGAGGCAAACGTGCGTAAAACCACGACGTCAGTCATGCCATCACCGTTGTAATCAGCCGGAACGATCTTGTCAGATGAAACTCCGAACGGAAACCCAACAAATCCGTCTTGCGACAACTGAAAATACCACTCTGATCCGAAAGGCCCCGCCGGCCTGAAAACAGAAAAGTCCGACTTGCCATCGCCGTCGTAATCAAACGCAGTCCTGCGCGGAGTACCGGTCGCGGTAGGCGTTGCCGTTGCTGTGATCGTTGGCGTTGGCCCACCAGGCGGGGTTCCTGTCGCGGTAGGAGTCGCTGTCAAAGCAGGTGACGGCGTTGAGGAAGCCGTCGTCGTCGGTGTCGGCGGCAGGAGAATATACCCTTCTATTGTCACGACCGGCGGCGATCCTTCGTTGAATTGGAAGCCAGGGTGGAAGATATTACCGGGATCAGTGTAATCCTGAAAGATCAAAGAGGTCCCGAGAGTGCCAATCGGGGCAAAGTTGAATTTCAGATTGATCAGCGTTCCGGCACCGGTCAAATTTTTTGCCTGGAATCCTGAAACAATAAGATGTCCAGGATTGTTTGTGTTTGCCGTTATGGTCATCGTACTGCTCAGCGTTCCCGTCTGATCGAATGCGGGTGAAGCGGGCTGGAGACAATTGGGGTCAAAGCTGACCTGAAAGTCGTAGGATATGATCCCAAGCCCTGAGATATTGCTGACCGTAATCGGAACCGTGACAGCGCCTGCCGGAGCGTGGAGGCGCGCAAGAGATACTTCAACCGGCGTTGGGGTAGCAGTAGCGGTGGAAGTTCTAGTGGCAGTCGCAGTTCTAGTGTTTGTCGGCGACGGACTGGCCGTCGGAGTGTTTGTTGCCGTCGGAGTGTCGCCAAAAAGGAACTCAAACGCTCCTTTGTCGCAGGAACCCGCAAATGGCCGAGGAGAATGACGCTGGTCGTCATTAACCGGACTACCGCAGCCGTTCGTTCCGTTCGGAATTCGATCAAGAGCGGAACTTCCAAAAGAGATCGAATGTGTCTGCGTTTGGCCGCCGTTGTTTGCCAATGCACCCAAGCCCGGATCGCCTGTAAGCACATCATGAGATGCTCCTACGAAAGCCGCATTCGGTGCTTCGAAGTGATTGTAATCCAGCGAAACAGGCAGTTCGTTAATATCAACATCTGCGTTAGCCATGTTGTCCGCCGAGATCGTGTTCGAAACAAACGTCGATCCGCCCGCTGTCGTGTCCTGGAAAATACCGCCGCCTTGTGCAGGCGGTACAGTGTTTGTAGCACTATTGTTTGCTACGGTCGAGAAATCGATGATGCAGGTTGCCGCCGATCCGTCTGAGTAAATTCCGCCGATGTCAGCCGCACTGTTTCCCGAAACCGTCGAGTTCGTAACTGTCATCAAGGCCACTCCGCCCGCACTGCCTGTGTTGATAAGGCCCCCGCCGATACTTGTCGCTCCTGACAGCGTGTTTCCGCTGATCGTCGAGTGGTCGATGTTCACCGTCGCGTCAAACGTCGATCCGAGAATATTTGTAACACCGCCGCCCTGTGCAGTGTCGGATGATGATGTGTTGTTGCTTATCGTGCTGTTAATGACATCGAGAGTAGCTGCCGCTGCTGTTGACGCAAGATTTCGGATACCGGGATGAAAATGGCTGGAGGTATTTCCACTTACCGTAGTATTCTTGACGATCATGTGAGCCTGTTGGTTGTAGAGGCCGCCTGCGAAACCGCTGAACGACGCATTATCCGCCTGAGAGAGGTTGCCTGAAATAAGGCAGCGGTCGAAGGTGACGGTTGCGTCCATCGCGCGAACAATCACTCCACCACCGAACGTATTGGAGATCGATCCTTGTGCCTTGTTGTCGGAAATTATAGTGTCGCTAATTACAGAGGTCATTGTCGGCACCGACACGTTGTCTTGCGAATCAATCAATATGGCGCCACCGGCGGCGCTCGTTCCTTGCGTAAGGTTTCCTGCTAGATTCGCGGAGAAAGTACAGCCCGTGATCGTTGAGTTGTATTTGTTTATGCTGAGACCGCCGCCACGGGTAGCTGCCCAGTTGTTGGTGATAATAGAGTCGGCCAGCGTAAAATTATTCCCGGCAAAGCTAGATCCGCCATCGACCTTGATACCGCCGCCGCGCCCACCGTCAGTGTTAATCGAAACGGCGTCGCCGTTCCGGACGGTTATACCGCGGATCGTAACTTGGGTGGCGCCTGCCCCGCTAACGTGAAAGACTCGCTCGGCAGCACCGAACGGATCCGGTGCTCCTTGTACGATCGTCGTCGTAGCTCCTGCACCGTTGATCGTGATCGGCGATGTGATATCAAAGTCGCCGCCGGCATTCGCATCTTCATCTGTTGCAACCAGGGTTATCGTATACGTTACCGCAGGAAGCGTAATAATATCGGGACCGGCAAGTGCATTTGCCTCGGTGATGGCAGCTCTTAATGAACATGCTCCATTCGAATCCGCACATGTTCCGTTACCTGGAGTAGCATCCTGCGTGTCAGATGTCGTGTTCACGACAAAGCCCAGAGCGGGTGTCGGACTTGCGGTCGGAGTATTGCTTGGCGTGTTTGTCGATGTTCTTGTTCCGGTGGCAGTAAATGTTGCTGTCGGCGTGGTTGTTGCCGTAGATGTCCTCGTATTTGTCGGCGTTGGTGACGCTGTTGGCGTCTGCGTCGGTGTTGATGTGTTAGTTGAGGTCGGAGTGCCTTCAAAAGTGTTTTCTGCGGACCCTTTATCACAGCTGCCTAAGAGTGGGCGTGGCCAATGACGCTGGTCGTCATTGATCGGGCTTCCACAGCCGTTTGTTCCGGTTGGGATCTTATTGACAATAGGGCTGGAGAAACTAAACGTGACGTGCGTCTGCGTTAAGCCACCGTAGTTTCCCAACGGCGCCAGATGCGGATCGCCTGTAAGGACGTCGTTCGTTGCACCTACGAATGCCGGGTTTGGACTTTCGAAGTGGTTGTAATCCAGCGAAACAGGCAGTTCGTTGATATCAACGTCTGCGTTAGCTGTGTTGTCAGCCGAGATCGTGTTCGAAACAAACGTCGATCCGCCAGCTGTCGTGTCCTGGAAGATACCGCCGCCTTGTGTGTTAGTAGCGTGATTATTTGCTACGGTCGAGAAATCGATGATACAGGTTGCCGCCGATCCGTCCGAGTAAATTCCGCCGATGTCAGCCGCACTGTTTCCCGAAACCGTCGAATTTGTAACTGTCAGCAATGCAGCTCCGCCCGCACTGCCCGTGTTGATCAGGCCGCCGCCGATGCTTGTCGCACCTGTCAGAGTGTTGCCGCTGATCGTCGAGTGGTCAACATTCACAATCGCATCAAAGATTCCGCCAAGGATGTTTGTAATACCGCCGCCCTGTCCTGTGGCTGCGGCTGAGGTATTGTTGCTGATCGTACTGTCAATGATATCGAGTGTCGCTGCAGCCTGAGTCGAAGCAAGATTTCGGATACCGGCATGAAAGTGGCTAGAGGTGTTCCCGCTGACCGAGGAGTTCCTGACGATCATTTTTGCCTGTTGGTTATAGAGGCCGCCGGCGAATCCAGTGAATGACGCAGCAGTGATAGCGTTCGAAATATTGTTGTTGATCGTACAACCCTCAAACGTTACTGTTGCATCCACCGCTCGAACAATAACAGCACCGCCAAACGTGTTCGCTACTGACGATTCTGCCTTGTTGTTCGTCATTACGGTGTTGGTGATGAGAGATGTCATCGTCGGAACAGCAACGTTGTCCTGAGAGTCGATCAAAATAGCTCCACCGGCACCGCCGGTACCAAACGCGCTTCCGGCCACGTTACCCGTAAATGTACAGTTCGTGATGATCGAGTTAAATTTGTTGATCGTAATTCCGGCGCCGCGCGTGTCCGCAAAGTTATCCTTCACAAAACAGTTGGTGAGCGTTATAAGCTGCGAGGTGAATGCAGTTCCGCCATCGGCCTTGATACCGCCGCCGCGTCCGCCGTCCGTCGCGTCCAGAGCCTTTCCGTTCTGGATCGTCATGGCGTTTAGCGTGACTGAGGTCGCTCCCGTGCCTGAAATGTGAAACACTCGCTCAGTCGCGGTGTTCGGTACAGCGTTAGCCTGAACGACCGTCGCGGCTCCGGCCCCGTTGATCGTCAAAGGCGAGGTAATATCGAAGTCGCCGCCTGCATTCAGATCCTCGTTAGCTGCCGTCAGCGATATCGTATATGTTACGGCGCCGAGTGTTATAACATCCGCACCCGCAAGAGCATTGGCCTCCGTAATTGCCGCTCTCATTGAGCATGCTCCATTGGCATCCGCGCATGTTCCGTTGCCCGGTGCCGCATCCTGCGTATCAGCAGTAGTATTTACCACAAATGTTGCGGCGTTCACATTTGCCGCAAATACGACAAACGCAAATCCAATGATCAACGCAATGGAGTAGGAAAGCCGAAAGCCTCTTTGGGAAAAGTGGTTGAGTCGCGACATACAATACCTCCGAAAGGACGAGATTCGATTTTTTACAGCTTTGCCAAGAAGTATTGTTCCGTTTCGGTCAATTGTCAATTATTGACGGCTATTTGCAGAGCAGGCATTGTTGCATAGACAATAAATCGAACATCTTGTGCAATTTTTCGTACAATCTGCTGTGATCTGTATTTATGAGCGGATCGGGATATTTGATTAAACAGTGATTTTACCTAGAAATGCGCTGGGTTGATTCGGGATCTTTGTTTATTTTGATGGTCTTTGCTATTTGAAAATCAGTTAAACGCTAGCGGAAGCTGTGACAGTCTGTGCCACAAACCGCGCAGTTTGTCATAATCTGTCGGACAAATGGCACTTCTGCTAAATTGTAGAAACACGGCCAAAGCGGTCGTATAAGCGCAATGTTTACAGAGTTTAAGGTGTTAAAGAACTTTGCTATTCGTAACAATTTGGACGAAAAACTTTTTTTCCAATAATCGTGGAACGCGAGTGAAAAACGGCGACAACCTCACTGTTTACAACGTTTACAGCGTTCCACATGGATGTGGAACGCTCTGGAACGATTGGAACGGCGTTTTGCGTGAAAAAACACTGGGACAGTGGGACACTTGAGATGGTCAGAAACACTTGCGATAGCGGGTTGTTTAACGCAGCAAAAAAAGGCCGCCCTTATCGGACAGCCTTTCTGTATTCTTAACTAGTTGGTATCAGTTAAACCGACGCTCCGGGATAACCGTTGCCCATTTGGTCGGCGTTGCCGTCGGCGAGCGAGTTGACCAGTTCGTAGTGGAAATAGTCGAACTTCTCGGCAACCGGCGGTTGAACACGCTTGTCGTACATCTCGCGTGAACGGTCGATCGCTTCGCGAAGCCGCACATAGAGATCGCCTGCCTGTCGGCCCTCGGTCACACGCTGCTCGTTGTAGAGTTTGATCTCGGAAACGAGAAGCCGTGCAAATCGGCGTGCATCATTGTGCGGACGACGCTCTTCGTCGGAAACCTCGATCGGCAGATCGACGTTGCGCTCACTCTTTGCATGAACGCGGCCAACATTTGCCGGCGAAACTTCGACAGCTTTGTCGCCTTTTTTCAAGACGCCAATTCCAACGCCGGCAGGCTCGAAATCGACGGTCGAATCAAACGGTGAAGGCTCGTGAATCTCAGCACCAAGCGATTCGCCCGCGTCAAAAATAACCTCGCCTTCCTGCTCAGGTTCTGCAACCGGTTCAAATGACGTGACTTCCTCGACCTCGGAAACTATCTCAGCTTCTACGGGAGAGCTGAATGGCGATTCGACTTCTTGCACAGCCTCCGCCGGAACGCTTTCCGAAAAGCTAAAGTCCGTTTCGTGAGCTTCAACCGGTGCCGGTTCATGTACTTCGGCGGGTGCTTCTACATGTTGAACTTCTTCGTGAACTACAGGCTGGGCTTGGACCGCTGGCTGAGCTTCTTCTGTGCGAACATCTTCAAAATTGGCTTCGGCTACTTGGCGATTTTCCGCTTTGGCCGTCTGCGACGAAGCCAACAGCTCAACCGTCAACCCGGCGATCCTAACGATCGCTTCCAGAGCCTCGACGTTCACATTAACTCCGCTAGCACCGTAGTCGGCATACAGAACGGCAACGCCGCGTCCGCGAGCGACCAACGGTATCGCGTGCATCCGGTCAGGCTGTCCAAAATGAAGCGGATCGAGAAATAACGGATTATCCTCGTGAGTTCCAAATGCACCATCGGCCGTAGTCAGCGAATTTACCGCTGTGCCAAGGAGCGAATTGGACGAGATAGGAAACTTGATATCTTTGACCGCTGCGTCGGCACTCGAATCGGCACCAAACACATTCCAGCCGACGAGCTGTTCGTTCTTAATAATAAAGAACGCTCCACGCGGTGCGAAGTTGGACGCATGTTCAACAAGCGATTTCAGGATCGCAGCCTGTGATCGATGCTGGCTGATATCGTCGATCGCATCGCGTATGGCTTTGTAGTCGGCAGGTGCAGGGGTCGCGTTTTCCATGGCCTGCGCCTGGTCCATCGCGTTGGCAGTAAGAGCGGCTCCTTCGTCGCGTGCCTGACGAAGATGCTCGACAACCGAAGCCTTGAAACCTTCGTCAAATGCATGCTCTGAATCAAAACGCGCTGCATACGCCTCAAAAGCCTCGTTAAGCTGCGATCTGTGCTTTTCAGCCTCAGCCTCAAATTGCTTGCGAAGTTCGTTGGCCTGCTCGCGCATGTCGGCGCGAAAATTCTTTAGATAATTCTCGAATTCGGTTCTCAGACTTAATTCGAGTTCTTCACTGTTCACTATGGTTCTCCTCCATTTTGGAAAAAACGGTTATTGTGCGGATTTGTGCGGACTGCAGATCTGATAAGAAAGCAGATACTGTGGGTAAGGCGGGCAATCCAGACAATTGCCGTCTTTCTGATTATGACGAATCTCAACCGCTGTTGTCAACAAAATCTTTAAACAAGCTTTAACCGGCCTAGACAGCAACGACTGTGATGTCAGGATCGATCTCTTCCTTGATCATATTTTCGATCGCCATGAGCGTTCCGGTAAGCGAACTTGGGCAGCTTCCACATGCACCTTCGTAACGTATCTTGAGCGTGCTGTCTTCTAATTCGAGGATCTCAAGCCAGCCTCCGTCGCTGGCGAGATAAGGCCTAATTCGCTCATCGAGCAGCTCGTTGATCTGCACAAGTTTCGGGTCATCGCTTGCTGCAGCTGCTATAGCGCCGCCAACCGCAGCGGCCGCTGCTTTAGTTCCGTTTCCATTGCTCGACTTCACAGCTTCCGCTGCACGGATCGGCACCGCAAGCGTCGGCAGCAGATCGTCCCATTCAGCTTGGTCCGTCTTTTCGACCGTAAGCATCTTGTCCATGTAAAACACAGACACGACCTCGCCAATGTCGAACAACGACTTGGCCAACGGATCGTTGGCACCATCTTCTGATGTTTTAAACGAGTGCGAAGTCCCGTGCGAAACCGGCTCCTTCAAAATAAACTTCACCGCGTTCGGATTCGGCGTTTCCTGTATGTCTGCGATCTTTGGCATTAGTGTTAACTCTCAGAAAATGTGGTGATTTCTAATCATTACATTTAAGTCAACATTATACCGCAACTATTCGGAAATTTCACAATTCGTGAACTCAATAGAAAAGGCGGTTGGAAAAATTTCCAATCGCCAATTTTATAAACAGATACTACAACGGCTCACATTCCGGCCGTTAAGTACTAATGTTGTATATCGTGCACTACGTTATTCAGTGATGTGAATGTCCTCTGATTTGTTGACGCGTCCTGATAAGAACATTGCCCCAAAGACAACCGTCAAAAGCGCAAAAACAGCTCCACCCACCAGATACATCGTTCCCTCGTCACGCATGCTCTGAAACCTATAGAAACAGAACCCAGCCACTAAAAGAGATACGACAGCTATCAAGCCGTTTACCATCTAATTTTACCTCCAGTAAAAAAGGTCAGATCTCAAAAATGCCAATTGCCAAATTTCACTTTCATACTAACGCTACTTATGTTTCAAAGCAAGCTATTTAATAACTTCTGCCGCGTTCGGGTATTTGGCAATGAGGCTATCGAGCCTACTTTCTCTCAAGCTGTTCAAGCCGTTTTTCGAGTTGCTCGATCAAAGCCTGCTGCTTCTCTATCAACAATTGTTGCTTTTCCATCTGAGTCTGTTGCTCATTCAATGCATTTACAAATACAACACTAAAGCGGTCATACTTCACGCCTTCGACCTCCCCCTTATCATTGAAAGTCACAAATCGTGGATCGATCTTCGCGACATCTTCGGCACCAAAGCCAACGTCTTCCATCCCGCCGTCTTTCCAGTTAAAAGTTATAGGTCGCAGCTTGTCAACAAACGAAAATCCTTTGCTAAATCCGCCGACATTCGTTTTGTAACGCATGCTGGATGAACAGGTCGATATTTGATTAGAAGCATTGCGGCAAAGCGCGGTCGCTCCGGCAACTCCAAGAGTAGCCACTTCGATCGTGCCGTTGACATCAAGCGTCGATGAAGGGTTGACCACGCCTATGCCTACTTCACCCGTGGCCTCGATGTTTATCCGGTTAGTGCCGTTCGTGCGGATCTGAAATGGGTGATTTGTAGCCGAGCCAAGAATCAGTCCGTTAGCATTGATTCCGAGAAATCCTTCAATATCAGCGCTATTGTCCCGAAGAACGACGTTGAAAGCGGTAGTGCTGAAAATGCCAACCTTGTGCGAATTCTGGGTTACCTCGGCGGCCCCGATCGTCACGACTTGCCCCGCGTTAGTATTAGCGAGGCTGACGTCGCCAGTCAGCACACTGTTGCCTACGACGTGCAACCGCCCGGTTGGTGCGGTAATGCCGATACCGACATTTGTATCCTGCGTTGCTCCGTTGATGCCGTTGATGCCGCCGAGCACAAGCGAATTTGATTGAGTGACTTGGGCGCGGTTGCCAATTGCTGTTGCGTTGTTGATCGTTCCGACGCCGAAATTTGCAAGGTAGCCGAGCAGCGTGTTCCTGGCACCTGCCGCATTAGAGTTGTTCCCGGCGAGTCGTCCGACATAGGTATTCTCGTCACCCGTCGTGTTGGCATTGCCGGCGGTGGCCCCCAAAAAAGTATTGTCACCTCCGGTCGTATTGGCGCCTCCAGCTCCGCTTCCGACAAAAACGTTAAGGTCATTGTCCGTGTTAAGACTTTTGACCGAATACGGCGAGCTGGTTACAAGCTGTCTTGGCCCGAGAATCGTAAAAGTCGGCTGGCCCGCGAGCCTAACGCTAATTTCGAGATAGCGATTTGCACCCTTAAATGCTCCCGCGCCGAAATCAAGTGATACCGTGAATACTCCAACCACAACCGCAACGTTTGAACGTTGCTGCACAACGCCCTGCTGAGCCCCGGCAGTCACTGCGTCATACAGCCTGAATTCAAAATCATAATTGCCGTTTGCAAGACTCGTTCCGTCCCTCAAACTGCCCTGATAAGTAAACGCCGTCGTCTGAGCGCGCAAATGCAGCGAAGAGCAGAGGAACAGGCCAAAAAACAACAGCGCGAAAGTCATTAACTTTGCCATCTTTTTTTCTCTCCTTTCGAGGATATTAATAGGTCGTAGCTGAATTCTATTTTATACCACAGTCGTGTGCTAAAGATACACATCTTTCCGATGTCGTTCTAAAGTCAATAAAAAAGCCGCCCCGAAAGGCGGCATAGCAGTTATTGACTGAGGATGATAAGTACTATTTTGCAGTAACCATGCTGCGGCAAACTTCGGCATCAGGTTTGATCGAGCAAACGATCTTTTTGAGTTCAAGAATCTCTTTTTGCTGTGCTTCGATCTGTGCTTGCTGATCTTTGATAGCATTGACCGCTATGACTGAGATCTGGTCGTATTTGACGCCTTGTATTTCGCCGTTACGGTCGCGAGTGACAAGCAGCGGATCAGCCGCAGCGACCTCTTCGGCGATCAGGCCGAGGTCGTGTTCGTTGCGGTCGTTCCAGTCAAATGTCACCGGCCGCAGACGTTGAACCAGATCCAAACTGCCGCCGAGTGACTGAATATTATTCTTATAACGACCACTCGATGTGCAGGCAGTCAGGACATTGTTTGCCGAAATGCAAAGGTTGGTTGCCGAGGCGGCTCCGAGTGTACCGATGCGAACCGTATCAAGCGTATCGCGCCCAAGCTGGACACGATTACTTGCTCCAACGATCGCTCCCGCTCCGATTGCTGTTGCGAAATCAAGATTTGCAGTGCCGAAATCAGCAGCTTGACCCAGAACAGTGTTATTGTTTCCGCCGACATTAATGGTTCCTGCACTTTTACCGACAAAGGTGTTGTTACTACCGGTGGTATTGCCAAATCCTGCAAATCTGCCAAATATTGAATTGCTGTCGCCGGTTGTATTTGCGCCCCCGGCAGACGATCCAAAAAATGAGTTTTCCGCACCGTCAATGTTTGATCCGCCCGCAGACGTTCCGAAAAATGAATTTAGTGCGCCAGTCGTGTTTGCGTCACCCGAATTCGCACCGAAAAATGAATTGCTGGTGCCGGTCGTGTTCGCCGCACCGGAAGTATGTCCGAAAAACGAATTGCCGCTGCCAGTCGTGGTTGCTTGTCCCGAGGCGTTTCCAAAAAAAGAATTTGCCGCTGCCGTCGTATTTGAAAAGCCCGACTGAAAGCCAAAAAAGGCATTCCCGTTGGCCGTAGTGTTCGAGTTGCCGGCTTCGTATCCAAAGAATGAATTATTTAAGCCGGCAGTGTTTGCACTACCTGATCCAGATCCGAAAAACGCGTTACTCGAACCGGTGGTGTTTTCAGTACCGGAAAAAGTTCCGAAAAATGCGTTACTTGCACCGGTCGTATTCGCATCACCGGCTGACTTGCCAAAAAACGAGTTGTTATTCGCAGTTGTATTTAGAGTTCCGGTGGACTCACCAAAGAACGAATTGTTAATCCCAGTAGTGTTTGCAGCCCCGGCACTCTTCCCAAAGAATGAGTTGGAGCCGGCTGTCGTATTTGAACTGCCGGAAAGGTCACCAAAAAAAGTGTTGCTACTGCCAGTCGAGTTTGCGAATCCAGAATTCCTACCAAAAAAAGAATTGCCGCTACCTGACGTATTAGCGATACCAGAGTTTGACCCAAAGAACGAGTTGTTTGAACCAGTTGTGTTTACGGCTCCGGCGAAGGAACCGAAAAACGAGTTTCTGGCTCCGCTGCTGTTAGAGTTACCGGCTGAACGGCCAAAGAAAGAATTGTCTGCGCCGCTTGGGATCGCTGTGCCTGCTCCGACACCTAAATACGTGCCATTAATTGCGCTGTTTACTGATAATACCGGGCTGGATCCTAACTGAAAGTGAGATTCGGCCCTGAAAACATTAGCCGAGCCGACTCCGCTTATATTGAAAGCGCTCGCTGGTTGCAATGCGGGCGAGTTTTGTATGTAGTTTGTGCTTCCAGAGGGAATTCCGGCTGCCGCTACACTATCAGCGGTCGTTGCATTCAAACTTCGCACTGAGTATGGAGCAGAGTTTACCTGTTGTCTCGGCGTTAATGCAGTGAACGCTCCGCCGCCTGCCGTGCGAACCGCGATATCTAAAAATCGATTCGCTCCGGGCAAAGTCCCCGCACCAAAATCAAGCGTGACTGTAAAAATGCCATTCGCTACCGCGACGTTCAGCCTTTGGATAGTACTGCCTTGCTGCACGCCTGCGGTCGCAATATCAAACAGCTTAAATTCAAAATCAAAATTGCCATTAGCAGGACTTCCGCTAGTTTGCATACTGCCCTGATAAGTAAACGACGTCGTCTGCGCCGAAGAGTTCGCACACAAAAAAACACCAAAAAAAAACACCAAGCATAGATTTTTCATATTCGGGTCAAATCTCCTTGTTATTAGAAAAATTGTTGGTTAAATGATGCCTTAGATTCTCGGCGCGGTCAATCAGTTATTTATGAGGCAAAAGAAACTCCGCGACAGCCTTGTTTCGATGTTCGAAAATATTCGCGACTTGGCGCGAGATGAGAAAATTTGCGATGTCGCCTAGCGGCTCAAATGGCAGACGGTAACGCACTTCGTCTTGCATCAGCGTTTTTCTAATTTCGATCTCGGTGAAGCGGTGTTGGTGTATCCACTGTTTGTAAGGGCCGGAAAGCTGCGTGTCTTCAAAAAGGTGCGGCGGTTCCCACCGCGTGATCTCGGTCCGCCACTTCATCGGAAATCCGTGCAGCGTCAGTTTGTAATCGATCAGAGTGCCTTGTCTTATTTCAAAAGGGGTCGGCGTCAAGATGTGAAACCCAAGCTCGGCGGGCGTGATGCGTTCAAGATTTTCAGCGTCGGCGAAGAACGCAAACACTTCGTCGATGGGCAGATCTAACGTGAGATCAGCTTTAAATGTGTATTCGGCCATAAGAAAATGTGTTCGCCAAGAACCGTCGATCAGATTCTATTTGACTGATTTTAAATACTTCTTCGGTATTGGCGTTTCGGGCGTTTCGTGTTTCCAGTAGATCGTCATGACCCACCAGCGCTTGCCGTCGTTGAGCAGTTGAAAGCTGTTTATGCCGCGCATGAATGGAGTTTTTTCGCTTGGCGCGTGACGCGATTCGTAGGTTGAGAAAACGTGCGCAATATGGCCATACATTTCGACGCGGCGAGCCTTTTCCGTTTCGTAAAACCCTTCCTTCATAAAATATGGCTCGGCCTGCGCGATGTATTCTTCCACCGTAAAAACATTTGCACCGGCGACGCCTGTCTTCGGATTTTTTCCCGTCGGTATCAATCGAGCTCCTTTGTAAAACAGCGACCGCAACCTGTCCCAGTCACGCTGCTGCCCCGCATCGCCAGAAATCGACGCATACACAGCCTTCATTATCGAATCAAGCGACCCAACATCAGCAGGGTAAGCTTCTTTCGCCTGCCCAAAAACCGTCACCGCCGAAAAAAAAGTGAGTAATATCGCTAATATTTTTGTTGTCATGTCCTTTCTGTAGTTTTGAGCAACCCCTGAAATCAGTTAGTTTTTCTTTTTTACCCCGGTCACTTGCCAGGAAACTTTTACATTCGGTTTATCTGTGCGTATCTTAAACTTGTTTGCTTCGATCTCCTCAGCAATTATAGCCTGAGCAAATACGCCCATAACCGTGAGCTGGTATCTGAAATCTCTACCAATAACACTTGCCTCGTTCGGCAATGTTACGACCGCAAGACCATCGGCGTCAGTGACGATTTTGCCGCTATACACATTAATGCTGTCGGCAGCGTCAGCGATACCACGTTCAGATCCTCTGTCGCGCAAAACCCGTCGCGTACCGTCCGGCCTTTCCTCGGTGATCGTGCCGGCCACAACCAGATCTCCTTCGATGCGTACATCATTATTAAAGGCAGCGTAGTCGTTAACGAATAGATTGCCCAATCCGGTTCCATAGCCTACCAAAAGGCCGCCATCGATACTAACACCACCTCGAACATATACCGAATCAGTATCCCGCCCAATGTATATTGAGTTGCTTTGTGCCGATGCGGTGACGCCCGCACCAATGACGGTTACGTAACTCAGGTCTCCATTAGGGACATTCGCATTTGCGCCGATTATCGTGTTATTGCTTCCGGTAGTGTTCGCTGATCCTGCCGAGCGTCCGATAAATGTGTTCGTGTCGCCGGTCGTCGTAGCTCCGCCTGCGTTACTGCCGATGAACGTATTCTGCTGGCCTGAAGTGTTCGCATCGCCGGCCGTGGCACCAAAAAATGCGTTATTGCCGCCGCCCGCAGTATTGAAACCTGCCTGATACCCAAAAAAGGAGTTGCTAAATCCGGTAGTGTTGCTGCTGCCGGCTGAACGCCCGAAAAATGAATTGTTGCCGCCGGTCGTCGTGCCAAATCCCGCGTTTGTTCCAAAGAATGAATTGTTACTCGCGGTTGTGTTTCCCAGGCCTGCGCTATGGCCAAAAAATGCATTGCTGTTTCCGGTGGAATTGCCCGCACCCGCATTACGGCCAAAAAACGAATTGTTAAATCCCGTAGTATTTGAATCGCCTGTATCGCTTCCAAAGAACGAGTTCTCGGAACCGGTCGTATTTATTCCGCCCGCGTCAGAACCAAAGAACGAGTTGTCGGTGCCACCCGCCTGAATACCATTTCCGGCGTTAAAGCCAAAAAAGGAGTTATCGGCACCGGCTGCACCTGAGTTGATGCCAACAGCGATGTTCTGTGTGCCGAAATTGGTCAACACATTCTGGTCACCAATGCGATAAACGCCCGAATTGACAATCGTCCCGGTGATGATATTGCCGTTGACGTTCGACGCCTGAACGGTTCCGGCAGTGAGCGTTCCGCTGACGGTGCCGTTTCCGCCGATATTGAAATTTGTTCCCGTCTGTTGTGTCGTACGGTTTTGAATGTAGTCCGCATCGCCGGATGGCAGGTTGCCTGTCAGCGTTCCGTTGACCGTAAGGTTGCCGGTGAGAGTCGTATTACCGCCGACGATAAAATTGCCGCCCACACTGAGGCCGCTGTCAAAGTTGCCGGCGCCGCCGAAATTTCCCGATCCGCTTATCCAGAAACTAGCTCCGGCTTGCTGCTGCGCTCCGGAGTTGCGAATATAACTATTGCTTCCGGGCAGCGGATCGCGGGCGTCTGTCATTCGCGGATCGGTCGTGACGACATATTGATTTGCTGCTACTCCGCCAAGCTGTGTGGCATTTGTCGCCGTCGCCGAATTTAAACTTCGCACAGAGTAAGGGGCCGAATTTACCTTTTGACGCGGACTAAGTACCGTGAACACTCCAAGGCCAGACGTGCGCACCGCAATATCGAGAAATCTATCAGTTCCCGACAATGTTCCCGCACCGAAATCAAGCGAAACTGTAAATATGCCGTTCGCGACCGCGACGTTCAACCGTTGAAGTGTGCTGCCTTGCTGCGCCCCTGCACTCACCAGATCAAACAGCTTAAATTCAAAATCGTAATTACCGTTTGCCGGCGAGCCGCTCGATTGCAGACTGCCTTGAAATGTAAACGCCGTTGTCTGCGCGGATATGCTCGCGCAAAAACACATCGCAACCAAAAATACCATACACAGGCTTTTCATAATCCGGTTATTAGCTCCTTATTATTCAGAATGATCGCTTTAATGATGCCTTAGATCGCGACTATGGTCAATCGTTATTACCTTGCCATAAGTAACGATGCGGCGTTATTACTTATCGCGTCCGAATTACGTTAAAATGTACTTTATGAGCGAAAAGCTTCATCTTTTGAGTTTATCGAGGACTGAGCTCGAGGAACTCGCGGCGTCATTTGGCGAGCCGAAGTACCGCGACGCAGGTTTTTAAGGCTCTGCATGAGCGGCGGTTGACGACGTTTGACGAGATCACCGACTTGCCAAAAAAGCTAAGGGCAAAACTGGAAGAGACCGCAGACATCTCACGTCTGACAGTCGAGTCAAAATATGTTTCGACGGACGGCACACGGCGCTACTTGATGAAAACGCACGACGGTTTTCCGGTCGAGACGGTTTACATTCCAAGCGAAAAACGCGACACGATCTGCTTTTCATCACAATCGGGCTGCCCGCTAAAATGCGATTTCTGCCTAACTGCAAAACTCGGCCTGTTAAGAAATCTGACCGTCGGCGAGATCATCGAGCAGATCATTATTGTTTTGAATGACGTTTACGGAATCGGAAGCGAAACGCCGCACGGCACAAATCTAGTAGGGATGGGTGCGGGCGAACCATTCCTGAATTTTGACAACCTGATCGCGTCGCTGCGAATGATGTCGGACGAGGACGGACTTTTCATCGTGCCGAACCGCGTGACCGTCTCGACCGCCGGCATCGTACCGCGCATTTACGATCTCGCAAAGCTCGACGACCGTCCGCATCTTGCTATTTCTTTGTCGTCGGCAAAGGACGAGCTTCGCAATAAGCTGATGCCGATCAACAAACGATGGGATCTCGACGAACTGATGACAGCGGCAAAAGAATTTGAAGGTAGCCTAAAACGCGGCGAGCGGTTTACATTTGAATACGTAATGCTCGGCGGCGTCAACGATGCGGACACAGACGCCGCTGAACTGGCTCGATTGCTCGACCGTTATCAACTTTCGCGAGTGAAGATAAACTTGATCCCGCACAACGGCGCCGAACAGCTCGATTACAATACATCAACGCCCGAACGTGTCGTGCGTTTCAAAACTATTTTAGAATCACGCGGCGTCTCTGCATACGTCCGCACACCGCGCGGGCGGGACATTTACGCTGCTTGCGGGCAGCTTGCCGCAATGAACGAAAACTAATATGGAATTGTTAATCCCAGGATTGCTGCTGGTCGCTTTTATGGTGTGGGCGTCGACACGCATTAAAAAAAATGCGGCGGCTGCGTTTGATCCCGAGACCATCGAAACCGACGAATTCAGCATCCAAAAGCCTGAGGGCTTTTTGCATAATCTAAACGGCGATCCGAAATATATCTTTGAGGCGTACTCAAAAGAATTGAGCAAAGTGAATGACAACTTTCGTATCGGCACGGCGACTATCACTAAGATCAAAAACAGCACATTGGAAAATGTCGTTACCGAGCTGTTGCAAACTGACGATTCGGTGGACCACGGAACCGAGATAATTGACGAACACCGTTACCGTCATATTGAGTCACATAAAAATAACGATGGCGTCGAAACGGGTGTGTCATATAAACTCGCAGAGAAAAACGGAAACGTCTATAAACTTGAAATTGCTGCCCTAAAAGAATCTGCTAACGACCAATGGATCGAAACCTTTTTTGACAGCTTTCGCGTAAAATAGATGCAAAAGCCCGCACGTTAGTAAGGGCGAAACACACAACATTTGAAATAATATGAAACATAGTTATAAGTTAGTTTTGTTTTCGGCAATATTTTTTGCGGTGGGATCGTTCACAGCAAATGCACAGACCGTAACAGGCTCGATCGGCAACGCCACTTTCACGCCCGGTAAAAGTGTTCGTGCGACGGTCGTTTTGAGTTTGCCCGGCGGGCTTCATGCAAACTCGCGCTATCCCGGCAATGAATACGCTATTCCGACGACGGTTCGAGCCACGGCGAAAGGCGTTCGCGTCGGAGCGGTAAGCTATCCGCGTGGCCAAAATCGCAAGTTTGAATTTTCGTCTGAAACGATCAACGTTTACGAAGGCCGGACGGCGTTTGGATTTAACATCACCGTACCGGCAAACTACACGGCGAAAACTCTACGCGTAAGCGTGTCTGTAAAATACCAAGCGTGTACCAACGAGGTTTGCTACCCGCCGAAATCCAAAGAGATCACGCTGACAGCACGAAGTCAGTAACATAGGCCCGTAGCTGAAAGCTAGCGGCTAGTAGCTAGGATATTATCCTGGCCGCTAGCTTCTAGTTTTTACCAATGACAGATAGCAGCCTTCCGGTTTTTCCGAACTTTTGTTTTTCGAGACGATAGGAAAAGAACAGATTGGGCTGCTCTATCGTGCAGAAAGGAGCGGTTAAAATATTCTCAACAGCAACGCCGCAATCGATCAATTGATCACGGTTTGCGAGGTGAAGATCGACCAGAGCGTGGCCTTCGCGTGTCGGTGAAAAGTACTTTTTGCTCTCGGCAAACTTCTCAGAAAAAGCGTCGATCACGTCTTTTCCGATCTCGTAATTTCGTCCACAAGCTGCCGGGCCGATCGCGCAGATCATATCAGCCGGATCTGCTCCGTAAGTTTTCGTTAGTTGCTTAACAGCTTTCGCAACAATTGATTGAACGGTTCCGCGCCAGCCTGCATGGACTGCTGCAAACGCACCCGTTTTCGGATCACCGATCAGAACAGGAACACAATCCGCAGTTTTCACACCCGCCAAAACATTTTCGAGATTTGAAACAATAGCGTCCGCTTTGGTCTCTGAGCTGCGAACATCGTCAATCGAAGCCGCAGTTTTGATCGCATCGCCATGCACCTGCCACACGGTCGCGAGGCTCAGATCTCTGCCGAATACATCTAGAAAGCGTCTCCGATTTTCGTAAATATTTTCTGCTGAGTCTTCATCAAAACCCGCGAGATTAAGGTCGCCGTGCGGAAACTCAGAAACGCCGCCAAGCCGCGTGGAAAAGCCATTGATAAAACCGGCTGACTCGAGTTCACGACAGACAAGAATCTTTACACCATCTTTTTCGCGCCAAAAAAAGCCCGCATCGGTTAGAATTAATTCATCGGGCACTAATGGTAAACCACCCGCTACCGCAGGTGGTTCTGACCCTTGCGACTCGCGACTAAAGACTCGCGACTCATTGTTTATGATCGTTTCTATCGGCATCGATATCGTTGAAGTCTATCGCATACGTGATACTATCGCCAGAACTCCGCGATTTCTCGACCGCGTTTTCACTAAGAGCGAACGTGCTTACTGCGAAGGCAAGGGCGAAGCCGCGTGGCAATCGTACGCCGGACGCTTTGCCGCAAAAGAAGCTTTTCTCAAAGCATTGAAAACAGGCTGGCGAGGCAAGGTCACCTGGAAGGACATCGAGGTGGTTTCCGGCCCGAAAGGCGTTCCCCTATTTAACATCACAGGCGAGGCAAAAAAACTAATGGAAAAACACCGCGCCAACGCTGTGCATCTCTCGATCTCACACACCGCCGAACACGCTGTCGCTCAAGTCATACTTGAAAAGGTGTAACTGGTCCCGGCTGCGTCAAGAGCTACTTTTGTATCGTGACCTGATCCGTCACAAAAAAGTAACTACCAACTAATTCCTGAAACGCTCCTAACGAGGAATCAAATTCGTTTTTGTTTTTTGCCGTCAAGACGATCAGCACAACAGACTTCGCCTCATCAATGTAGGCCAATGCTTCATAATTCCCATGGGAATCATTGGAAAAGTATTTGATGATTGCGGTCTTGCCTTTGCCCAGATCAATCGTTTTGGCATCATCAACCTTGAGTATCGGTGAGTTGCGCTTAAAATTGTCGATATCATTTTTGATAACGTCGTCAACGGTCTGCTTGTCACTCTTTTTCATGACATTTGTATACATGACCGTCACGCCTTTGCTCCAAGAGGAGCCTTTTGGATAAAAAACCGCATGGAGCCCCTGACCTACACCACTTTGGTTATCCATAACCCATCCGTTGGGCGCGGACAGCAGATAGGAAAGGTTCGGCCCATAAAGCATGCCGGAGTTCATTTCACCAGAATTCTCTTTGGGCGTTTGCTCAGTTGTCGAATTCGGCGTTGGTTTCGTCGGAGCTTCCGACGCCATCGGCGGCACTTTCGGCGCAGGTGGATCGAGGTTGAAGAATGCCACAGGAGCGTCGTGGTCGGACACACGCTCCGGCCTTGTAGCGTCGGCTGAGTAAGAAACCGGAAAATCCGCATTGAGCCGGGCGTAGCCGAATTTTAGCCGCCCTTCGTTCATTTTCAGCAGCTTCTTGTTTATCAAAATATGATCGAGCACCTGTGCAGATCCTTCATACACATAACTGTATTTGTTCGCCGGATCGCCCATAAAGTCGGCAAGGTTATAGAGTCCCGTAGCAAACGTTTTTGACGGCACCAAAACAGTCTGATCGGGCTTGCCTTTAAGTGTACCGATCAGATCATTGTAACCGTCATTAGCAAGATAGGCGTTAAAGTCACCGCACACGACCAGCATTTCTTCGGGATTTGCTTTCTGCCTTTCGACGACAAAATTCGCTAGCCATTCGGCTTCCTGCTTACGTTTTTGGCGTGTGCGCGGCCCGTCTTTTTCGCTGTCGATACCGCCGTAGGATTTGAAATGATTAGCGATGGCCGTTATCTCCAGCAGAGTTGCTGATTTCGCATCAATGGCCTGTAAGCGGATCAGGAACGGCGGCCTATCGAACAGACTGAGATTGCTGCGGCCGTCGAAATCAAGCTGTACGTCTTTTGCAAGTAGCTTCGTTTCGAGGACTTTAAGCCTCGTGGATTTGACCAAAAACCCATTGTCAATGCCTCGCGGGTCGTTGCCTTCCTCGAGATACGCTTCGTATTTTGGATCGGGCTTGCCGTCGGCAACGGCGTCGGCGTTGATCCTTACCGCGAGTTTCTTAAGCGATGTCAGGTTTTCGACTTCGCCGACTCCGATAAGATCGGGCATCGACAGAACGTTTCGGATCGCAAGCGAGGTTTTCGCCAGCTTCTTTTGAAACACTTCTTTCGGTGCCACCGCTTCGTCACGGACGTTTGAGGAATTCTTTTCGTCATCAAATAAATTTTCGACATTGAACGCCGCAACAGTTATTTCGCGTTCACCTGCGGACGACACTTTTGTAAATGTCCTGTTTCCTTCGATAACCGGCGTGTTCGTCGCATCGACCGCAAGCGTGTAGCGTCCGGAAATATATTCGATAACTCCTGTCAGATCTTTGACGGTTGCTCCGGCTGTAACTTCGATTATTTTCGAACCGCTTTGGAAGACGCTGTCTACGCGGAGCATCTCAGGATTCGTATCAAAAAGGGGAACAGTTAACGGGAGATTGTTGCCTCTATGGGTAAAATAATCTACGCCCGCTTCGCGCATCGGCCTTTTCACGTTTGGCAGTACGCCATAAAAAACGCCGTCCGAGGTCATCTTCCAATCGGTCCTCTCGTCTGCCACTTTCCCGCCTGTCGGAGCGACGACGACAAGCGTATCGACCTTAACGCGCATTCCTTCGTAGCGTTCTAAAATGTCCAACTTATTCGGCACAAGGTCGTTTGAGGTAAGAGTTATCGGCGCGGGCAGCGGATTCTTAGATGAAATTATTTTAATTGTCGTCTTACCAATGTCGGTTCGTGTATATCCAAACCTTTCCTGACGCGGCAGATATTCTTCGACAGTTCCTGAGACCTCGACAAGATCGCCAATAGCGCCAGTGAACGAACCGTTCTGGCCGAGAAAGATAAAAATGCCTTCCGATGTCGCAGGATTGCCGTCAATTTTGTCATCAGGCGTTTGTATAAAAAAACCGTTGCGGCTCCGAGCCGTCACGATGCCGCGCGTAGTGACCTGCTGATTTTCCATCGCCGAGCGCGCCTTCTCGCCCTGAATGGCAGCGATTGAAGTAAACTGCTGCGCCGACGCGGCAAAGCTCAATGAGAAAATCGCTAACGCTAATGCATAAACCCGCACGTTAGTAAGGGCGGACCACACAATGTTAAATTTTCCGCCCATACTTACATGCGGGCCTACGCATCGAATTAAGGCATCGGGACTAATACTCATAGTTTTGTTACTGCTTATCCACACGCTTCTTTAGACGCACCCGAATCTGCGGACGGACCTTTGAAAGAAAATTAAGACCTGTGACCTGTTCGATCTTACCGACATTAGTACGATACTGCGTCCAAGGCCTGCTCACGCTCTGGGAGTTTGGCATTAAGACGCTGATAACGCGTGTAAAGTTGTTTACACGCTGCGCATCATCTGAACCGACCGGCAAAACAACGATCACCTTCCACACCTGTGCCGGTACTGTAACACGACCGCCGACTATCGTATTTCTAAGGCCTTGTAACCCTGTACCGCCAACACCTGCACCGCCTGTAAAAATATAAAGCTCATTTCCAGCGTCAACTAAACCGCGGCAGTAATCTTCGAGGTCGGCCCAGACGAGCTGATTATTGACCGGCGCCTGCGGGATCATGTTCGTCATCAGGAATGTTGCCGAGTTGTCAGCGATGGTATTGACCCTATCTCCGGACGGACACATATGCCCTCTGTCAAAACCTTCACCTTGCGGGCTTCCGGTGTAATCGCTTCCCTGTACGCGATACCATCCTGCCAGATTTGGAAGTGTAGTATCTTCCCGATAATCGTCCTGCCTTTCCACATTTCCTAACCACGACGAATCCAAATGCCATGCGACCCAGTTAGGTGTACCGCGGTCGCGGCTGTATGACAACACATACTGATTCTTTTCCATCAAGTAGTCATTCGGATATCCGATCGGCTCGGTCTGTGCATCCGATGGATTGCCAAGGACCTGATGCTCGGATGCCGTGTGAGGAGTCGTTGTGGTTACTGTTAGGCTAATGGATGTCGTAGCTGTTCGCAGTTCCGCATCGGCAATGTTGACCGGCAAAGTGCGGCTTCCGCTGGCAGTGCCCACCGGAATCTGCATCGAATACGAAAATACATTGTCACCTGCTGTCGTATCGCCGTTTGTGCCGTTGTCAAAGAACGACTGCGTGGCCGAACCGCCGAGAGATGTCAGGTCGGTGCGAACGGTGATGCCTGTGCTTGGCGGCGAGGAAGCAGGCACAACTGTCACTCTTAACAAGGTCGTTGCTCCCGGCAGAAGCAAACTTGGGCTCGCGCTGCCAATGCCCTGAAGCTCACCGCTGCCTCCGCCGCATGGAGCCGGAGCGGTTGATGTATTGCGTGGTGACGGTATCGGGAATACGGGAGGATTATTATAGAGGTCAAAATCCAGGTTGTTGTTGTCAGTATCAGTACAGCCATCAGTTTTCCTGGCCATACCTTGAGTAGCAGTGATCGCAACGCCATTATTAACCGACGGGTTGCCGCCCTCGCCACTATTGGCGGTGCCATTGCCTGCTGCACCCCAAGCGACCCAATCAATGAAGGCTTCCAACTGTGTTGGTGTGCAGGGCGTAGCCGTGGCTCCACAGGCTGAGCCCGGAATGCCTCCGGCGGCTACGATACCAACCTTGCCGCTCGTTCCCGACATGCTGATGTTCGTAGTAGAAGCATCCGGCGTTACAGGCAGAGGAGTTGTACCGGGAGCCGCACTGTTTAGCTGAACAAGATAATATTGTCCCGGAACGAGCGTCGCATTTGGCAACGCAAACGAACCGCCGCCAAAATTACCAGTCGCCGAACCATAAAGCAAAGTAAGGCCGTTGAGTGACTGCGGCGAGGCCGAAACATTCTTGATCTCGACCCAGTCATTATTGTAATAACCATTTCCGCCCGAAACCTGGCTCAGCACGAGCGTCGTGGATGCCGCAACACGATCGGTAGCTTCCGCCTGCTGATCGTCCTGAACACTAAATACATCCTGTGCAGACGAATGAAACCCGAGCGTCAAAAACGCGGCAAAAGCCGACAACAATGCGAAACTGACCAAATACTTCTTCATTAAATAACTCCAAAACGCAAGAGCCGTAGTTTTAAGGATAAACTCTATTTTTACCACGAAACGCCGATGAAACAAAGGTCAAAACTTCGCACGGCTTATTCTGAGGGGTATCTCAGCTGACGTGACTGAGTCTGTCCCGTGTCCCAAGTGTCCCACTGTCCCACTGTCCCACCGTTTTTTTTCAAAATCAGGAAAACAGGCTAAATATTACAAATACACGTTTTAGCATAAAATGAAGGCAATTTTTGCATCTAAATCGCCGTAAATTGTGGCAATCTGTGGCACTGTTTGCCACAACTTTCTCGCCTTTTTTTGTTGTCAAATATCCAACACCGCAGCAAACCTACAACGATGCGCGTGACCAAGCTAACACAACGCCGAACGAATTGAAATACCAATTTTCCCGATATGACGTGGTTTTCTCGATTTTACGTGATTTTCCGATGAAATCTGTAGATCCATGGGCGCTTCAACGCTCACGAGCGCCCGTACTTAATGTGCAGGCTACAGACACAAACGAGGATTTCTAGTACTGATATTCTTTTTTCTTGCAATCAGGCTCTGTATCGTATCCAAGGTAGTAATACGTATGCCAGATACACTTCCCTTTGAGAGGCTTTCCGGTCCAAACGGTTGAATGAAATCCTTCCCGGCTCGTACAACTACGAAAGTACTCCAATTTTCCATCATTATTTATATCTGAGCGGGCAACACCATTTTTGACTTTGATGCGTCTTACTCCTATCACGCCAATACCGTAGTTAATGTCGCGATCATTAGATATTTTTATTCGGTAGAACGAAATGCGAGATGCGATGTCCATTTCACTTGAACAGCTCTTAACTTCTTTTGATTCGATGACAGCAGTTTTGACCTTTTGGGGTCTATCCGGGAGAACAACTTGTATTTTTTCACCGGGTTTCAGTTTGGTGTTCGGTATCGCCAAACATGCAAACCGCCCGTCAATGGGATTAGCGGTTCCTAATCTCGTCGGCAGCTTTGTTTGAGCAAAGGCTTCGACCGCCAAAGCAAAGAAACACAGACATAGAAAAAAAGGTATGTTGTTCATGATCTTCACCTGCTCAAAATATCAAACGCCTGCAGCTTACTGCCGTTTGCGGAATACAAGAGATTTGACGTTTCGTCCGTCACGAACGACGCATCAGGGTCGGATGCAAGGATGTATCTTGCATCGCGGCCGGTGTGAACATTTACCCCTACCAAGCCTTTTTTGTCGAACGGTTTCTTGATGTCGGTGTAGAAATACATATAGTTCGAGCGCAGTTCAGCGAGGCGTTTGCGGCGGAGCAGATAGTCGCCAAAACGTTCCATCTGCCGCGCCGGATCGAGCCGGTCGAAAATGCTCTCTTGAACGTCGGAGCGCGACGGCGTTGCACGATCAATAGCGCGGCCAATTATCCGGCCGCGAATATCGGTTGCATTTGGCATTGAAATTTGTGAGCTGCCAAAGCGACTTAAGAAACCTGGATCGCGTCCCATTGAACCGTATGCGTAAAATCGCCCGGCAACATAATTTCGTGCCGAGTTGCTCGCAAGTGTCGTCAGATCGACCGAGCCGAATCGAGTTCGCAGGCCCGACCAACGAAACGAGTTTGCCGCGCTCGCAAAATTCAATCCTGTTCGAGCAAAACCGATCGCGGAAGTCGCAATGCCGCCGTATCGAAAATAGAGTGCCGCTGCACGAAGAGCAATTCCGGCAACCGTACGAAACACGCCGCGACCCGGAGCGGTGTGACGAGCACGCCATAGCTCAGGAGCTTTTGAGTCGCGAAACGAAAATGCAGCGATCTCATTTCGTCCGCCGACAATGGCTTGTCCGCCTTCGTTCAGCAAAACGAATTGAGCCTTGTCTATTTTATGATCGCGTTTTGCAACACGCTTGCCGTTTCGTGCGTCGAGCGTTATCAGATCATCTTTGTCAGCTATGAGAATTGTGTTGGTATCGGCAAAAACAAAATTGGTCAGGCCCTTATCGGCACCTTTATATCGCCACAGGGTCTTGCCGTTTCGCGTGTCGATAGCCGAGACGCCGAATGGGCCTTTTTCTTTTGGCTCGCCATTTTTCAACTGCGTAAATTGGCCGCCCGTCCGCACATACAGAATGCCGCCGACTATTGCCATCTCGGCGCTGATGCCGAGGTCGCTTGCTTCCCAATTTTGTTTTCCCGTGCGGCGGTCAACGGCTCGGATCTTACCTTTGCCCGATACAAAAATATGGGTGTCATCAAAAACCGGATCGGCCTCAGTAAGCGCAAGGCCGTCTTCGTTGATCTTAAATTTTTCGCGCGTCTTTTCTTTGCCGGTGCGTGCGTCGTACGAAGTCGAACCTTCGTAAAACAGAAACAGCCGACCATCAAGGAGCAGCGGAGCGCGGTAATTGTCGAGCGTGTAATCGATGTCGCCGAGGCCTTCGCCAAAACGCGAGGGCATCATCTCGATGTTGTTATCGAGATCGCGTTTCCAAAGCTCGTCGCCGTCCGATAGCCGAAGCACATGAACAACCGGTTTTCGTTTGAAATTATCGTCGGCCTTGCCGCGTGGATCTTTGACAAGAACAACAGCGATCAGATCATGTTCAGGATCGACCGCTAGCTGCATCACATCCCCTTTGACCTTTTCGCTTTCCCAAATGCGAGTACCGGTCAAGAGATCAACTGCCTCAAGACGCGACTTACTTCCGAGATTGCGCGAAAACAAAATAAGATCGGTATTCGGCACAGGCGTAACCGCAGTTTCGTCGATCTTGCCCGTATCACGACGCCAAATACGCTCACCGCTTTTGCCATCGATGGCGTACAGGCTCTTCTCAGTTCCGGCTAGAACAATGCCGAAATCAGTAGTTTGATAGAACCTGATTTTTGAGTCGAGATTAGATTGCCAAACAGGCTGGCCAAAAGAGATCGCCGCAAAAAGCCACAGAATGCACAAAAGTAAAACAAATGCTTTCATGCTCTCATTTTAACCCTTTGAGGGCTTTATATGAAGAAATTTACGATCCTCGTCCAAATCATAGATATGATGAGCGTTTCAGGCAAATTTGGTGTTTCAAGAACTGATTTGCGTTCTATCACTTTTCCATCGCCATACTTTTTCTTAAGCAGTTCATTGTTCATTTTCTTAAGCCGTTCATTGTCGAATCTTTCGACAGAACACATATTCATGGTCAAGCTCTCGCCGCGCGATCTACCGGCGTACACCGTGTATTTAGTGCCAATGGTCGGAACGAAACTACAACTGCTACTGACATCTGTATCTACAGTTATTTCAGGTTCGTCAAAACCTTTCCAAATCCGAAACACTTTGAATCGAACCGGTTGGACGATCTCGTTATAGTTTTGGTTCTTACCAATCTTTCGTGATACGGATTTTTTTTCGCCAAGCGCGATGACCTCGCCTTCAAAGATCGCTGGAATGACTTTGTGATACTGTTCCATGTCTTTCAACGACATTCCAAACCAATTGACGCAGGAGCAGGCCGATGCAGTCGATACAGAAATAATGAAGGTAAAAATTATTAAGAGTAACCGCATAATGCTATTGGATCCTATACGCTTTGGCTTTCCACACGACGACTACTATGCCGCCGAGCGAGTCGACGATGTTTCTCAGTCCGCCGTCGAGTTTTTTGTATTCGTTAGTGCCGCGTCGAATGTTGGTCGTCGGCTGGTTGTTGTATGCAGAGTCGTACCAGGCACCGTTGCGGTTCGAGAATGTCTTGCCGCTTACGGTTCGCGTGACGGACATCTGACCAATGTTCGACTGATTCGATTGATTTTGCTGCGAACGCATCGGACCGGCGAGCTTTGGCGGAGGAGGCGGAGCGTCACGGCTCACACTTCGGGCGTCAGCTTTTCGTTTTGCGAGAGCGGTACGATCTTTGTCTTCTTCTTTCAACGCTTCGGCGGTTGCTTTTTTCTCATCGCGTTCAGCGGCAACGCCCGTCGAAGCCGAGTCATCTGTGACTGGAGCGGCAGCAGCGGGCTTTTTGGCAGCCTGTGTCTTGGCTGCTTCTTGTCCGTCAATAATAAACGTATTTTCGGAACCAGAAGCTCCATCAACCTGAAACTGTCCGCTGCGTGCTCCCGCCGCGGCATCTGCCGGAGCAGACGTTACAGATGTGGGCTGTTCAGCATCACGTCTTGCCATTGCCGTATTTGAAGCGGAATTTGCAGACATGGTGGCCGCGTTGGCAACGGACATTGGAACTTCAGAAGGCGTCGGCATCGCGTCAGAATTTTTACTGCTGGAAATTGCACCGCCGCGTTTGTCATCCGGCTCGGCGATCTGCGAAATGGTCTCATTCGATTTGCCCGATCTCTGCAAAACAAGAAAACCCAAAAGCCCGCCGAAAACCAACACTAATGCTCCCATCCCCAAAGCGAGATTGGGCGTTCGGAAAAGACGTTGATACCAAGGAAGTATAGTTTCTACCGCAGGCTTGGAAACAGCGGGCGCGAAGCTGTCTTCGGACGTAACACTCATCTGCATCGCAAACGAAAGCTGCTTTCGGCATCTGTCGCAATCCGCAAAATGCCCGACGTAGAGCAGCCGTGCCTTTTCAGGCAAAGCGTTCTCGGCGAACGCAGCTATCACGTCGGCATCAAGATGCTCTTTCGATTCCGGCTCAAGCACACCTCTATCAGGCCGCGCCTTTCGCAGAATTGCGTCGATCTCTTTGTCGAATTCAAGTTCCATCAAAAATATTCACCACAAAGACACAAAGTTCACCAAGAAATCAAAAACACCAGATCATTTTTCTTCTCGCCTTTTCATCCTTTGTGTTCTCTGTGCCTTTGTGGTTAAAAGGCTCTCGTAACCATTTACAGAACGCTCACGCCCAGAAATCTTGCAACAATACTGCAAACGTCAATACGGCGAACATCGTTTCAAGATTGATGCCGAGGCTCGCGGCTGTGTCGCTGAGGTGCCGTTTTACTTCGCTGTCGGTCCAGCCGTGATGGTTACGCAGCTGTCGTTCAACGCTCTTTCGTATTTCGGTCTGGACACGAGTTAACTTTCGGCTGGCCGTCGCCTCGTGATAACCAAATGTCGCGGCGATATCCTTTAATTTAAGGTCGTCAAAATAGTATAGCTTAAGGATAAGCCGGTCCTCAGCTTCAAGTTCGGCGATCGCGGCGCTCAGCGCGTCGGTAACATCAGATGATGTTTGTTTTTCAGTTAAAAGGTCCTCGGGGTTTTCGGTGTGCGATCCGAAGTGGTTGTTATCGCCATGCGCCGCTTCGCTGGCAAGATTTTCGAACTCGCGGTCCTCTTCGATCTGGACAAATTTCGACTGTTTCCGAAACTGATCGACCGCCAATTGCGAAACAACGGCCCGCAGCCAACCGGCAAGCGAACCTCGGCCCGAATAGTATGCTAATTTGCTTTTCTTATTGCCCTGAGCGTCTTGCCGCAAACCATAAAGCTCCGCCCAGATCGAACTCGCAAGATCCTCAGCGTCTTCGTTGTTCGAGGAAATTTTTCGCGCCGCAGATTTTACGGTGGAATCAAAATTTGCGACCAGGTCTTCCCACGCCCGCTCGTCGCCGCGTTCGCACGCAACGATCAGACACAGGTCGTCGGCGCGTATCTCTTGGACAAACGTTACGATGTCCGCATGTTCCGGCGAGCTGCCGCCTGCAAGCAGGTATTTCTCGACCACAGCCGCGACACGCGGCCGCAGGTCTTTTGCCTCAAGCGAGCGAGCGTTGTCTGCACGCGAGATCAAATGAACAACAGCCTCATCAATAGTCGAATTGAATTTTTCAGGCAAGTGGCTCATCAATAGCGCTGGCAAGATTTTAGCACCGATTGGATGAAAGCCCGAACAAAACAAGTTGGATGGCAACAAATCTTATTGTGTAGTTTAATGTTAATTATCTTATGAAGATCATTCCCCTTAGTATTCCTACGCCGTTCTATGTCGGTGACGTCAATGTGTATCTGATAAAGGAAGATCCGCTGACGCTGATCGACGTCGGGCCAAAGACGAAAGAAGCGTCGGATGCCTTGCGAGCGAAACTCGCGAGTAACGGCGTGCAGTTTGCGGATATTCAAAGGATCGTACTGACGCACGCTCACGAAGATCACTGCGGTCTCACAAAACAAGTGCGCGACGAATCAAAAAACGCCGAAGTGCTGGTCCACGAATGGGAAACCGGCCATTTGTTTGGCCGACTTTCGCATGACGTGCATAAACAGTTGCTGCTCCGCTCAGGCGTGCCGGAATCTATTTTCAACGATATGCGTGCGCTCTACGAAGACATCAGCTTGCTCACCGATTCGCTCGAAGACACTGATTTCCAGCCGCTGCACGACGATATGGAACTCGAATTTTCGGGCGGCAGTCTGCGAGTGCTGCACACGCCGGGACATACGCCGGGTTCGTGTTCATTCGTTCGCGAGGCCGACCGAACGCTGATCTGCGGCGACTGCGTGCTAAAACGCATCACACCAAATCCAATACTGTCACCCGATCCGCTCGATCCGTCAAAACGCTTTCGCTCGCTTGCCGAATACCTGGTAAGTCTCGCGCGCCTACGCGAGTTTCGCCCGACGCTCGCCTACGGAGGCCACGGTGAGCCTGTGACAGATTTCGAAGAGATCTTTCACCGCTATGTTCGATCGATCGACGAAAGGCAAAAGAAAGTGATCTCGCTCGTCTCGCCAGACGGCATCACCGCCTTTGATGTTGCAAAACGTATGTTCCCTGATTCGTTCGATCACGACGTCCATCGGTTCCTTGCGATATCAGAATCTATTGCTCATCTCGATTATGCAGAATCCGAAAGCAAGGTAAATGTTGAATCAAGTGGCGACATTGAGTTTTACAGACCGTTAGGAAGTTGAAGTACATGCAAAAGCCCGCACGTAAGTAAGGGCGATACACACACTTTAGTGGATTAGAAGCCGTGAATGCAGAGGTCAAAAAAAGTGAGGCTAACAAGGAAAGAAAATGACGTTTGCAGGGCATTTAGTTTTACTGACGCTCTTCGAGCCATGCCGCCGATGGTTTCGTTGATCTTTGTAATATCAGCAAAGCCCGGCAGCTGGCGAACGCGCTGGGTGACGGTTTTATCTAGCCGGTCCATCGCAGCCGGATCACCAAACAGCGTGCCGATCGCATATTCCGTTCGCTTTTTCGCTAACGAGCCTTGTCCGACAGGAGCATAATAATGATCGATCACAAATCGAGCCAATCTTTGTGCAAATTCGTTCCTACGCAGTTCCAAACGCGCGACGCTCCAATAGAATTTTGTATGCGCGGCCTCTTCGCGGATGATGGCGTGCAGTATCTGCGTAAGCACCGGATGATCGGCAAGGTCCATCAAACGTCGATAGCCCTGAGCGGTCGACATCTCATGTATCGCGCCAAAGGTCATATGCGTTGCCGTAAATTTTCTGCCGATAAAATTGGTGAGCGTCGTGAGAAGGTATGTGTACGAATTATAAATTGGCGGAACATTTTGACGAACGTGTGTCTGCCATTTTTCGTCCGTTTCAACACCGATCTCGTTCAAAAAGCGATTCAGCACTTCGCCATGCGTGACCTCTTCGATGCCCCAGCGTTCCATAAATTTGCTGATGTACGGATCTTTGCCCGTAGGCGTTCGCTGCATCTCGCGATGATACATATCGGTCAGCGTTTCGACATCGCGCATATAGAGCAGCACCGGAATGAAACGTTTATCGATAGGATGGTCTTTTACTTCGTGCCAGGGGATTGACGCGATGTATTCAGGCGTCAGAGTACGCTCCTGACCCTCGTACCAATCGAGAACATCCTTGTTTGTCTCAAACGCCATATGCAGTAGTGTTTCGCAAAATTACTTTTTTCGGATGCACAATTCTTATGCCGTAATAATATAATCGATATTATGAAAACACTTTATCTTGTATTTGTAGTAATTATAACCTGTTTGTCAACCATTGCAGCGCAGGAGAAAAGCCTTGTGACGGGTGGCGAACGTCATCTGAAGAATATCAGGCAATTGAGCTTTGGTGGAGAGAATGCCGAGGCTTACTTTTCGTCTGACGGAAAGAAGCTGATTTTTCAGTCGAAACGCGACGGACGGCCGTGTGATCAGATCTACACGATGAATGTCGATGGCTCAAATGTGCAGATGATCTCGAGCGGCGACGGACGCACTACTTGCTCGTATTATTTAAAGGGAGCGAAGAAGCTGCTTTATGCATCGACCATCAGCGGCGGTAAGGAATGTCCGCCAAACCCTGATTATTCAAAAGGCTATGTATGGGCGATCTATCCCGAATACGAGATCTACACCGCTTCGCCAGACGGAAAGAATATTAAGAACATTACAAATTCGCCCGGTTACGACGCCGAAGCAACCGTCTCACCAAACGGCAAGAAAATAGTCTTTACCAGCGAACGCGACGGCGACCTCGAACTTTATTCGATGGACACCAATGGCAAAAATATCAAACGTCTGACCAACGAACCCGGCTATGACGGCGGTGCGTTCTACTCTCCTGATAGTAAAATGATCGTCTATCGCGGCTCGCATCCGACTGATCCAAAGCTCATCGAGCGTGATAAGCAATACTTAAAAGAGCATTTGGTCGTACCGCTTACATTTGAGATCTGGGTGATGAACGCTGACGGCTCGAACAAGCGACAGGTCACAAAACTCGGTGCAGCGTCGTTTGCGCCGTTCTTTACTCCTGACGGCAAACGCATTATCTTTTGCACGAACCACTTTGCGACCGATCCTCGCAAACGAAATTTCGACCTCGCGATGATAAACATCGACGGCACGGGCCTCGAACGCATCACATATAACGAAACTTTCGACGGCTTCCCAATGTTCTCGCCCGACGGCAAAAAGCTCGTGTTCGCGTCGAATAGAAACGCCGCGAATCAAGGCGATACAAATGTTTTTATAGCGGATTGGGTTGAATAATGTTCTCAGCGTACTTGACGTTCTCTGCGTTTAGATCCAAATTTTTAACGCAGAGCACGCTAAGATCGCAGAGAAACCAGAAGTGGAAATGATGAAAAAGCAAATATTTTGCATTCTTTTCTTGTTGCTGCTCGCGAATGGAGCTTCGACGCAGACTGTTGATAAGACGGTTGAAAAGATCCAGAAATATTACGCTGACATCTCTGAAAAAGCGCGGCTCTGTGAGATCGACAATGAACGCGGCGAGTTTGGCGAACTGGTGATGAACGAACTTGTCATCAACAAACGCAACCGCCAATGGCGTGCCGTCGGCAAATACGATCTGACTTATAAGTTCTTTTATCGAGGCGGAGACAGCGAGAAGCATCTGTATCCCGATCAACTCGTAAAAGTCGTTATCGATAAAAAGATCTCAAACCGCAAATACGCCGAAGAATTTCTGTACTCCAACAGCGGCGCACTCATTTTCTATTTTCAAAAAACCGAGAATGACGAAAATGCTCCCGCCGAACGCCGTGTTTACTTTTCCGCCGGACAAACTATCCGCATTATCGAAGACGGCAAAGCTCGCAACCGCCTCAATAAAAAAGATGCGGCAACGGTTCGCGAGATCGTTGCGGACAGCTCAAAGATCAAAAAACTCTTTATTAGTTCGATCAAATTATGAAAAAGCAGTTATTTAGCTATCTTTTATTACTTTCGTTTGTGTTCAGCGTTTCGGCGCAGAGGGCACAGGTCACAAAACCCAGTGCGGTCGAGGCTAATCTTCGCCGTCACATCGAATATCTCGCCTCGGACAAACTCGAAGGCAGACGCACCGGTGAGAAGGGCGCGGCGTTGGCCGCTAAATACATTGCCGATCAATTCGCAAAGGTAAAGTTAAAACCTGGAGCGTTAGGCTCGAACGGCAAAGCAAGCTATCTTCAGCCATTTTCTTACACACCGGTGCGCGATCCGCATGGCAGCTCACCTGCCACGGAATCAAGTTCGCCTGCAAAGCGCCGTGACACAGCAAACGTCATCGGCATCTTGCCCGGCACCGATCCGATATTGAAGAATGAAGCCATCGTCATCGGAGCTCATTACGATCATCTCGGCTACGGCGGCTCAGGCAGCCTCGCAACAAACTTGACCCAAATTCATCACGGCGCCGACGACAATGCTTCTGGAACAGCCGCGATCATTGAACTCGCTCGCCAATTCGCAGGCAGAAACCCGCACGATAGTAAGGGTGCCTTTACCAATAAACGCACCTTGATCTTCATCGCCTTCAGCGGCGAGGAAGAAGGGTTGTTCGGCTCGAATTTTTATGTCAATAACCCTGTCTTTCCGCTCGATAAGACCGTCGCGATGATTAATCTCGATATGGTTGGGCGCCTTAACGACAACAAACTGACAATTGGCGGTATCGGAACGGCAAGTGAGTGGAAAGACCTTACAAACGAAAAAAACAGTCTGGGTGGAACTGTTAGCAGTATTTGGACAGGACGGAACGGTTCTAAGTCTGAGAATAGTTTTGCATTAGGTCCTTGGAACTTTGCTCTTCAACTTAACGAAGATGGATTCGGCCCTTCCGACCATTCATCGTTTTACGGAAAGAAGATACCTGTTCTTTTCTTTTTTACTGGTACACACAACGACTATCACAAGCCGTCGGATACCGCTGAGAAGATTAACTACGACGGCCTTCTAAGTATCGTTAATTATGTTCAGTCGATAGCAAAAGCTGTCGATCAGAATCCACAGCGACCAACTTATACTGTCGCAAAATCGAGCAATACGGGCGGGCGAACTGGATTTAATATTTCGCTTGGAACAATACCGAACTATGGCGATTCGACTGATGGGATGTTGATCGACGGCGTTCGTGACGGCTCACCTGCGGCAAAGGCGGGCGTCAAAGCGGGCGACAAGGTCGTAAAACTCGCGAACCGCGACATTAAAAATGTGATGGACTACACCGACACGCTCGTTGATATGAAAGCGGGTGAGGAATACGAGATCGTCGTCCTTCGCGGCGGCGAGAAGCTGACGATGAAGATTGTTCCGATAAAGCGATGAAGTGCTACCGTGTTAAGGAAGGTGACCCGATTGAAGCGGGTTGAACTGGTTGGCGAGAGTGACGCAGGTTGAGGCAGAAGGTCTTTCGTGTTTTTGGTGACTTTCGTGGGCAAAAAACCTGACGTGTACCGACCATTCCGACCATCCCGCCAAGCCCGCCGGCCTTGTACCATCTGGTGCCTCAGTGCTGTAATTTTCGGTGGCTTTTTGACCCTTTGAAATGGCTTTTTGGGGGGTCTCCGATGGCTTTTTGGACTCTTCCGATGGCATTTTAACGACTTTTGTACACTTTTTTAGGCAAATTATATGAAACCACCCTTATTTTTGCTGGCTTTCGTCGCCGTCTTACACTTGTCATCGTGTGCTTCGCGTGAGGTCGAGAGGACTAACGTCAATCTTGGGCAAAACGCTGTTGTACAGGACTCGCAAAGCCCCATTCCTGCTTCGACACAGCCGAAAGACGGCCTTTATCCGGGTAAGGGAAAGGTCACAAAGATCAACAATGAGCTTAAATCTGTCGAACTCGATCACGAAGAGATCGTAGGCGTAATGCCGCCGATGATAATGGAGTTTTATGTTCATGAAAAGTGGCTGCTGACCGGCCTCAAGGTCGGCGACAATGTCGAGTTTGTCCTAAAATATGAACACCCTGCAGAAACTATTGTCAGCATTAAAAAGATAAAATGACCGCTTTCAACTTCTGCAAATTTCACGGTTTTGGCAATGATTATCTCGTTGCGATGCGGTACGATATCGATCCAAAGACCTCACTGCCTGAATTAGGAAAAAGCATCTGTCATCGCCACACAGGCGTAGGTGCGGACGGCATTTCGATCCTTGAGAAGCTTGACGGCGGCATGGCCGATTACTTTTGCGAGATCGTTAATCCCGATGGCAGCTTTGCCGGTTTTTCCGGTAACGGCACACGCTGTGCGGTCTCTTACCTTTACTACAAAGGCCTCTGGTCCGCTGAAAACCTGCGTCTCGAAACGCGCAGCGGCGTAAAAAACTATCGTTTGATTGAACGAAAAGGCAGCGGTGAATTCTGGTTCGAGGCCGAGATCGGCAAACCGAAGTTTGGGAGCGATGAAATCCCTGTAATGTCGGACACGCGGCTCGATCACGTTACGGACGGACAACTGACTGTCAATGGTGAAGAGATAACGTTTGCCGGCGTGAATGTTGGTAATCCTGTGGCCTGTGTCTTTGTTGATGATTTCGATTTTGACTGGCGCACGCTCGGCAAAGCAATGGAAACGCATGAGAGATTTCCCGACCGCGCAAATATTGTGTTTGTTAGAGTTATGGACCGCGAAAACATCGAGATCCGTATCTGGGAACGGGCCGCGGGCGAGACTGCTGCTTCAGGCACATGTGCGAGCGGCTCTGCTGTTCTATCCGCATTGATGAACAAGACAGGACGAAACGTTTCGGTGCATTCCGAGGGCGGCATGACGCTCGTAAATTGGCGTGACGACGACGAGATGGTGATCACAGGCCGAGCAGATCTGGCGTTTTGCGGAACTTGGTCTTTATGATCGGTTGATTGACGATCCACTAGACAAAAAAAGGGCGGGTAATTATACCCGCCCTTTGCTATTTAGATTGCCGACCTTCTATTGTCCGGCGATCATATCCACATTTACTGACTGTCCCGTAACGCTAACCGTCAGCGGGGCAAATCTCGACTGTCTCGCATCAACGCTGATCGTAAACGTCTGGCCGACTTGCAGCCCTCCGAAACGATAAACGCCGGATGCATCCGAAACCATCGAGCGGCTTGCTCCCGTGATGTCAGTCAATATGACGCGGGCATTTGCGACGCCCTGCCCCATTGAATTTACCACGCGGCCTGTCATCTCAGCTTGGTTTGGAGCCGCTGCCGAGAGTTCGATCTGGCCGTCGGTTACGAGCGTCTGAGGATCGCCTTCGTTGAATATGAGTTTCTCCCACGTAAGCGGTGAAACCGTTCCAGGTGCTCCGACTGCCGTAAAGCGGAGATTCAAGAGCAAACCGTTCTCATCGATCGGCATCGCTCCATAAACCGCAACTTTGAGCAATCCGGGTTCAGCCGCATTTGCCACGACAGAAAGTCCG
Source organism: Chloracidobacterium sp. (assembly GCA_016711345.1). Taxonomy (NCBI): domain Bacteria; kingdom Pseudomonadati; phylum Acidobacteriota; class Blastocatellia; order Chloracidobacteriales; family Chloracidobacteriaceae; genus Chloracidobacterium; species Chloracidobacterium sp. The sequence continues at coordinate 2,295,024 of JADJTD010000001.1, read as the reverse complement.
CGACTGACGGTTCCGGCCACATTGATCGGATCAGCCTGAGGCTGGATCACGCTCGGATCGTAACGCAAGTTGAACTCATATGCGATGATGCCCTTGTTCGAAGCTCCTTGTACCGAGACCGGGATCAGCACTTCACCATCAGCCGGTGCCACGAGACGCGGAAGAGCAGCAGCCGTCTGACGCTCTGGCCCGCTTGCCGGCCTTGCACCTGTATTTACCCAGTTACCGGAAACTTCACCAACGAGAATACCTGTGTAATCTTCACCGTTTGTCGTTCCGGAAACGGACGGATAGGTTCTGCTGGTAGGCGTCGAACCAACTGGGAACGGAATGCTCGGAATTGTGAAGAATCTCCACTGTCCGGCGTTTCCGTATGGCGGCAGGGCGACCACATAAGCAGCGATCTGAGCCGCATCGAACGAATTGATGTTGCCATTGCCGCTCACATCTGCCGCAACCAGAGCATTGCCGGTCAGGAAGTTGAGTGCCGACACGTGCTGTGCAATGCGGCCCGCGTCAAACGAGTTGATCGCACTATTTACGCCGCCGGTCTTGGAAGGCGTAACTGTATAGGAACCCGCTCCAAAACCGGTAAGCGAATACTGTCCGGCTGTCGGCCCAACTCCGTCGGTGATGGCCGAAACCGGAGGCGATCCTGCACCATTTACCTGAACGTTCGAGATAAACCTCGGCGGAGCAGGCAGGCCATTCGCATTACCGTACGTGATGGTGCCGTTGATAACAGCTGGAGCTGTAGGCGTAGCAGTGGCCGTATTGGTTGCAGTTTCCGTAGCCGTTGCGGTCGCAGTCGGCGTAGACGTTTCGGTTGCCGTCGGCGTTGGAGTGAATGTCTCCGTCGCGGTGGCAGTCGGAGTAGATGTCTCCGTCGCCGTCGGTGTCGAAGTAGATGTTTCCGTCGCCGTTGCAGTCGGAGTTGCTGTCTCCGTAGCTGTTCCGGTCGGAGTTGCAGTGTTTGTTGCCGTCGGGGTCACTCCGTTTTGAAGTTCGACAGAGCCCTTATCGCAGCCTGCACCAAACGGACGTGGAAATGCCGCTCCGCGTTGATCAAATGCGACGGTCGTGCCGCAGCCGTTGACACCACTCGGGATCAGGTTGGCAACCGGGAAACCGGGCAAATGTGTAAATGTCGGCCCGCCATTATTTGCCAACGCTCCAAGGCCCGCGTCGATTCCCGTCACGTCATTTGCCGATGGAACAAACGTGCCGCCAGTGAGATCTTCGATGTGGTTGTAGTCTAGGGACGTGATCACACCAAAAATATCCGGTGACAAAGGAGCCGTATTGTCTCCAACAACACTGCTTATAACGTTGATCGCTCCGCTCGTGTCTCGGTACAATCCGCCGCCTTCGTTTGTTGCCGTGTTTGCGGCTACCGTCGAGTAATCGAGGTTGACCGTTGCGGTTGCTCCAAAGTTATAGATACCGGCTCCATCAGCCGCACTGTTGCCGCTCACGGTTGAGTTTAAGAGATTGACAGTAGCCAGGCCGGTTGACGTGGCAACGTTCTCAATTCCGCCCGCTGCGCCTCCTGCTCCTACAGCATTACCGCTTACGGTTGATCGAGTCAGATTGACAGTCGCATTTGCAGTTGAGGTTACAAAGTTGACTATGCCGCCGCCCTCTGTTCCGTTAGCAGTGTTATTGCTAATGGAGCTGTCGGTAATATTGGTTGTCGTGGCCACCGTTCCCGCTAATGCGCGAACGCCAGCGTGGAAGGCGTTGGCCGGGTTTACCGTGTTCGTCGTCGAGTTTCCGGTAACCGTCGAGCTAATAATATTCACAGTAGCCTGTTGATTGTAAATACCGCCGACAATGGCCGCTCCGGTTCCTGCAGTAACTAGTGCCTGATTACCACTGATCGTGCTTCCCGTGATGGTTGTAGTTCCGGCCGTAACATGAACACCGCCGGTAAAGGCAGGAACAGTTGCTCCGGCGACAGTGACGGAGGCGGTGTTATTCGAGATCGTCGAGTTGGTAATCGTAGTTAACAATCCCACGCTCGAAAGTCCGGCTCCCGTTCCACCAGCTGTCGTCAAACCTGACGAAGCCGTGTTTCCGGTTATAGTCGAGTTGGTGATGTTTGTCGTCGCGTTCAGAACGTTGATCTGTACGCCCGCGCCAATGGCCGACGTTCCGGCGGCCGCAGATCCGGCACTGTTGCCCGAGATCGTGCAATTGCTGATGTTTACGGTTGCCGAGGTCGAACCTGAAATGGAAATTCCGCCTCCGCTCGAACCGTTCAAATTGGCAGTAACAACCAGATTATCAAGCGTGATATTGTGGCCGGTACCTTGATCGATCCTTATGCCGCCGCCAAACGCATTGATAGTGTTACGGCCGTGTCTCACTGTAAGATTGTTAATATTGACGTTCAAAGCTGTCGCCGCAGCAGCCCCACGAATGTGGAACACACGTTCGGTGGCAACTCCAGGAGCGGCATTTGCCTCGACTATAGTCGTGCCTGAACCGGCACCGTTGATAATGACATCCGAAGTGATGTCATAGTCGCCGCTTGCGTTAACATTCTCGGCGGCACCGGCTAGCGTCGTCGTATAAACGCCGGACGGAAGTGAGATGGTATTGGCCCCTGGTGCAAAGTTAGACTCAGAGATCGCCGCTCGCAGCGAACAGAAACCACCGGCATCTGCGCAGATACCATCACCAATAGTCGCATCAAGCGTGTCAGCAGTCGTGTCAACGAAGAACTTGAACGGTGTCGGAGTAAACGTCGGAGTGCTCGTTTCTGTACTCGTAGCTGTCGGCGTCGGAGTGTCCGTATTAGTTGCCGTCGAAGTCGGTGTAAACGTTTCCGTTGCAGTCGCAGTCGGAGTAAATGTTTCCGTAGCTGTTGCCGTCGCCGTCGCCGTATCGGTTGCCGTCGGTGTCGGGCAAAGATCAGTTGTAATGCTGATCTCCCATCCGCCAGCGAGCGTACCGGTATCACCCGAAGCGTCGTCGCTGATATAAAGCGACCATGTTCCATTCGGACTTGCGCCAACAAACGTTGCCAATGACGAACCGCCTGCCGCCGGAGCCGGAGCCAGGAAGATATCGCCGGTAACATGATTGGTCGGTGAATACGTGCTTCCATCGGTCAGAACAGGTAATCCTGGAGGCATCGCGTTAGCGGAATCGCTATCAAGAGTAAACGAAATATCCGTTACTCCGGCACCTGAGACATCAGTCACGTCCGACATGATTACGGCGTTCGTCGTTCCGTCCGGTCCGACCAACATCATGTCGATATCGCCCGGCCAGCTGTGCGTCAGGTTGTTAAGTTTAACCGTAACCTTGTAAACATTACCGCTCATACCAGACACCGTAATATTCGAAGGATACGAGCTTCCTGTAGACCCGCTGCTGGAGCCGGTTCCCGTACCTGGAATGGTAACGGCCGTCGCATTTGCAAACACAGCCGGCGTACAAGCCGCAGTTGCTGTAGGCGTTGGAGTATCAGTCGCCGTATTCGTCGCGGTCGCAGTATTCGTAGGTGTAGACGTATTCGTCGAAGTCGGTGTTGAAACCGGTTCGTTCTCATCCGCACCGATCTCGTAAGCGACTCCCTGTGGACGAGCATCGCCGTCAAAGTCATCCGTAACCGCCGCAATGGTTTCACCAACGTTAAGCAGCGGTGCTCCTACTACGTGCAGGTCCGTATTGGACGCGTAATTTGGATTAGCAGAGATCGAATTTGCATCTCCGCCTGATGCCGTTGCAAGGGCTCCGAGTGTTGTTGCGTCAACCGCGTTGATAGCACCGAGCGCTCCCGGAGCTGAACCACTTACATAGTAGTTGTTGTAGTTGATCGACGTAAACATCGTGTTCGCGGTGCTTGTGAAGATCGCGTAGCTCTTATCGCCCGTGCCGGCTGAGTTGTCAAAAGTGTTCGCAAAACTGTTGTTGCGAATATCAAGTCCTGTAACTGTCGTGCCGTTGACCATCAAGGCTGCCGATACCGTAGCAGAGCCTGAAGAACCTGCGTAGCTGCCGAACAGGTTGACTGAGTTGTTGAAGATATTGACTCCGCCAACGGTGGTGCCTGTAACGCGGATTCCGGCGACTGTGTCACTCAAGGCACCAGTCGTCCAACCCGTTCCTCGAATGTCATAAATGAAGTTGTTCGCAACCGTCAGATTGCTCGATGCGTTGGCAGTCGCGACAGTGATAGCACTGAATCCGTAACCGCCGGAATTACTTGCTTCAAGGTTGCTGATCGAGTTTCTCGTAATGCTGGAATTGACCAAGCCCGAACTCGCGAGAATACCGATGCCATTCGCTGCAGCCGTGTACAGAGAATTTCTTAGTGTATTACGAGTAACGGTAGCTCCGTTCGCCGTGCCGACAAGTATTCCAAATCGTCCTAAATAATCAGCCAATACAGCACCGCCGATGGTGTTGTCCTGAATCACAAGGCCATTCAACTCACCGCCTGTGAAACCGACAGCCTGTATACCGTATTGACATCTTTGGATCAGATTGTTCTGGATCGTCAGGTTGTCTATATCAGCGCTCGTCGCCGACGCGCCGCTTCCGGCGTAGATGCCGAAGTTGAACGACGTAGTTGATGCCTCAAACTTATTGCCATTCTGGATGATCGTGTTCTTGATCGTATTATTCGTCGCACCCGCGCCGATTCCGGAACTGAACAGTCCGACGACGGTCGTGCCGCTGGTCGTTGTATTGGCATTGATCAGCGTCAAACTGCGGTCTGTTCCGCCTGATGTCGAACCGTCAATAGTTACGCGGTCAGCACCGTTTAGCGTGATCAACCCGGTCGCACCGGTCGTGCTGGTGATCGATCGCGGAGCACCGCTCGGCTTGAGCGTCAACGTGTAATTACCAACGCCTTCTTCAGACCATTGATTGAGAGCGTTCGTGCCGGTCTCTCCGGTCAGATCTGAGGTGATGTTGATCGTTACATTTCCTGAAAGGAGCGATGCGTTAATTGCAGCAAATATACCGCCTGCATTGGTCAGCGACGTATATGTTTCACCCGTGCCGACATTATAAGAGCCCGTGAACGGTACAACGATGTTGTAGCTGTTCGGCGTTGTCGGCGGAGTTGTGACCGCATTAACATTGGTTCCGGTAAATCCTGCGGCAGGATTCGATCCCAAATTACCGGCTGTGTCTTGTGCGACAACGAAGTACTGAATTATGTCGCCAGAGGCAACGCTGCCGCCGCCTACGAGAGTGTAGTCAACCACACAGTTATAGGTTCCGGTACATTGTGTCGAAACATAGCTTCCATCGGTCGATTTCTTAAAGTAGATCCGCGGCGAATCTGCTCCGCCCGCGACTCCGCCTGCGTCGGTGATCGTTGCAGCCAAAGTGCGGTTTGTCACAAGTGACGTATTGCCAAACGCCGTGTATGAGATCGATGGTGCTGTAAGGTCAAGACCGCTAAAGTTTCCTGCATCCGCACCGATATCGACCGGTGTCAGCCCGCTTCGGGTCTGACCGTCAAAGTCATCGGTCGGAGGCGATACCAATGTACCGTTGCCCTCAATAACAGTCACATTCGTTGGATGAATATGAAGATCGGGAGTCGTTGCGTTCGTCGCATCAATAAACTGCGGATCAGCGTTAAAGCTGTTCAGATCCTGTGATGTGAATGTACGCCAGTCAGTGAGCGTAACGCGGTCTGCCGTGGAAAACCCAACTGCCCCGCCATTATTTGGCGTATAGATGTCATTATAATTTGACGTCGGATTTCCCGAAGTCGTCTGAATACCGTAATGTCGGCCTGTTCCTGCACCCGGTGCTCCGGTGCTAGCACGGTTGTTCCAAAGAATATTGTTCCTCACGGTCATTGTGCTGGCGACAGCCTTGGAGATACAAGCGGTATTTACAGTGTTGGCACCCTGAGTTCCGTCAATGTAAATACTGTTGTGAAGAATGTTTGTCGGTGAAGCCGATGCACTGTTGTCCAAAATGCCGCGGATAATTGGGTTGTTGCCAACACCTAATCCTAACCGCATCATGTTATTGAACATGTTGATCGTTGCGGAACTGTTAAAGAGGTTTATTCCGTTGATCACCGAAGTTGTGCTGGTCGACGCAGTGGTCAAATTGTAAATAAAGTTCCTGCTTATCGTCGTGCCAGGCGTGCTCGCAATGTAAATTCCCTGATTAGAAACCGCAGTTGCGCCAGAGGTGGTGCTGGCCATATCTCGAATGGTATTAGTGGTTATCGTATTTCCGGATGTAGCAGTACCAGAAAAGGTAATTCCAAGTAACGCTGATCCTGAATTAGCTGATGTGTTGGTACTCGTTGTCGAGAAGTTAGCGATAGTGTTTCCAGATATTGATTGACCACTGACCGAACCCGTAAGCTCAATACCGCGTAGCGATGCAGAGGTTCCAGTACTCGTGCTCTGCAAATTTTGAATCGTATTGTTTGATACGGTTGCGGGAAACAGGGTCTGTGTACCACTAACTCCTACAACGGCACCGTTAGCGTTACTGGTGATGCTGTTTGCTGTCGAGGTGCTGCCAATCAAATTGTTAGAAACGGTATAGCCCGCCAACGTCGCTGCACCCTGGAACCTTATGCCATAGAACGTCGTGGTTCCCGCTCCGGCGAACGTTATACTACCGACTTTATTGTTGGAAATATTAATTCCATTCGGCGTTCCCGTTCCGGTAAGAATACCGGCAAACTGGTTTGCTCCCGCAGCAGTCCAAGTAATACTTCCCGTTCCGGTAGTCGCTCCGATCGTGTTTCCGGTTGTCGTTCCAATGTTGAACGCCCCGGTAACAGCCGAAATACCCGCATTTATCGTCGAGGTCGATGAAGTCGAGATATTGAGGTTTGTAATCGTGTTGTTCTGGAGGCTCGATGCAGTCGCACTTCCGACTGACATACGAATGCCAATAAACGTGTGTGTAACTGCACCGGTTTGCGTCCATGCCGTGCCGCCCGCTGAGGCTGCACTACCGCCGATGAAGTTATTGCTGACGTTATTGTTGATCGAACTTGTGTCGGCGATCGAAATACCTATGAAACCGCTTGCCGCCACCGACATCGTTCTTGTCGCTGTTTGGTAGAAGCTATTTCCGGTAATTGTCGCATCCGTCGTTCCCGCAGAGGCAAGGAATCCGTTAGCGATTACCGCAGTATTCGTAAAGAAGTCAAAAATATTGTTGTTCGTGATCACAAGGCCGCTGTTACGCGTTGCCTGAGTTGTAGTTGTTCCACTCGAAAGGATGCCATTGGCTGGGAAAGATGCTCCTACAGGTCCAACATTGCAAGCCGTGACCGTGTTGTTATCGTTACCCGTCGATCCGGTCGTCGTACTGTAAAAGATCGTACCGGTAGAAGCTCCGAGGGCTGCTCCTCTGATCGTCGCATTTTGAATAGTATTGCTCGTCGCGTCGTTGATATAGCGGATCGTGCTCGTGTTAGCCGTCGTGCTCGTGTTCGAGTTTGAGATGGTCAACGAATCGCCGCCCGTGTTCAACCCATCGATCGTCACGTTATCAGCACCGTCAAAATTGATCATCGGGCTGCCAGCCGTACCGGTTCCCGAAATTGTGCGTGCCGCGCCGCCGAAAGGCCTGATCAAGACCGTTGAGTAAGAAGATGGGCCGCCGCTTGCATTAAGCAAAGCAGTTCCCGTTCCTTCCGAACTGTCAGCGCAGACAAGTACCGTTAAGGCGCCTGTGTGCGTTCCGGCATTGATCGCAGCAAATGCAGCCGTGAGCGTCGTATAGCCTGTGCTGTCAATCTCAATATTGCCGCCTGATCCGCACGGGCCGGATGGTGTCGGCGTAAATGTTGCGGTCGAGGTCGCTGTAGACGTACTTGTCTCGGTCGGTGTAAATGTTTCCGTTGCGGTCGCTGTCGGAGTAAATGTCTCAGTTGCGGTCGCCGTTGGGGTAAATGTCTCTGTCGCCGTTGCTGTCGGTGTAAATGTTTCTGTTGCTGTGGCAGTTGGGGTAAATGTCTCAGTTGCCGTCGCAGTTGGGGTAAATGTCTCTGTCGCCGTTGCTGTCGCCGTATTTGTTGCGGTTGGCGTGTCAGTCGCTGTTGCCGTTGAAGTGGCTGTAGCCGCCGGTATCGCTACGCTGCCGTTAGTTGTGTTTGCGACAGGCGTACCTTCATTGAACTTGAAGCCAGGATGAAATACCGAGCCGGGATCGGTGTAGTCTTCGAAAGTCAGGTTGGTCGAAGCACCGAGATTGTTCTGGACCGTAAATTTCAAATTGACGAGCGTTCCTGCTCCGGCAAATTCCGTTGCCTGAAATCCGGAGATAATAATATGGCCCGCATTCGTAATACCGGCTGAAACCGACGCGCCGCTGCTCAAAGTTCCTACGTTGTCAATGCCGGACCCTGTCGGCTGTATAACCGCCGGGTCAAACGTGATCTGTATATCAAACGCAAATATGCCTTCGCCGGTCATATCGCCGACAGTCAACGGAATCGTTATGTTGCCGGGAGTTTCCGTAAGGTTCGGCAGCGAGGCCGTCACGGCAAAAACCTGTGACGACGCGCTTTCGTCCTTATTTGAGACGGTTATGGGAGCGTTCGTCTGCTCATTAGAAAAGATCGGTGCGATCTTGGTCTGCAAACCAAAAAACTCAGTTGCTGAATCGATAAAGGCAAGATGCGAGCCCCCTGCTCCAAGGGTTGTTATAGCTGTGAGCAGGGCCAATAGGACTGTGAAAATAGCGAAGCCTTTAACACGTGAAAAACGAAAAGATCTTTGGTTGCGTAACATTTATCGAGTACTCTCCTGACTTATGATTGATTTACTACCGCAAAAAACAATTGACCCAATAAAGCATAATTTGGGCCAGATCATTAAAACCTCGGGAAATTTTAACGAAGGGATTGAATCAAGTAATTATAAGTGAATTTACCGACTTGTCAAGGAAATAATTGACCAGTTGGTACTCTTCGGAAACATCTATACAAATCCAACCGCATGGTCGGCGGCGATTTTTCCGACTTTTACAATTCGCGGAATTCCCTGAAGATCAGGCAGAAATACAGGTTCATTCCAAATGCTGCGGTCAAACATTGTCGCCACCCTTGCCGATTGATCAAAGCCTATTTCCACAAGCAGAACGCCGCTGGCGGATAGTAGATCAGGTGCTTGGCGAATGATCCTTTCAATGATCGCTAGGCCGTCTTCGCCGCCATCTAGTGCAGAATGTGGTTCGTGGTCGCGGACCTCGGCCTGCAGCGCGTCGATGTCGCGGGCGGGAATATACGGCGGATTTGAGGCTATGAGGTCGAATTTGCCCGTTACATTGCTGAAAACGTCGCTTTCGAGCAGCGTCAGCTTTTCGGCGACGTTATGGCGTTGGGCGTTGCGTTGGGCGACTTTTAAGGCTGCTGGCGAAATATCCACGCCGATAGCAGTTGCTGAGGCGACATTTGCGAGGATCGAGATCGATATGCAGCCCGAACCGACGCCGACCTCGCAAAATCGTGGGTTTTCGAGGTTAGACAACAGTTTTATGGCTTCTTCGACAAGGATCTCGGTTTCTGGACGTGGGGTCAAAACGTCGGGCGTAACTTCGAATTCGAGGCCGTAAAACTCCTGTCGTCGTGTGATGTATTGAAAAGGCTCGTGTTTCGCTCGGCGGCGAACGCAGGATTCGAAAAGTATCTTTTGGTTGGCAGAAAGCTCGTCTTCGGAGTGCGCGATCACAAAAGCCGCGTCTTTATCGAGGATAAACGTCATCAGCGACGAAGCCCCGCGGCGTGGTTCTGCGATCCCGGCTTCGGCGAGTTTTTCCGTGGCAGAGGATAAAGCGGTCGAGATGTTCATGAAAGTCGTCGTTAGTGCGAACTATTGCGGAAGCACGCACGAAGTAAGTGCGTCTTCTCGCGGGAAACCGACGCCCCTTACTTCGTGCGGGCTTCTGCAACGGGGCGTGCAGGAACTCCGGCGACGGTCTCGCCATCGGGCACATCTTTCGTCACGACGGCTCCGGCGCCGACTAGGGCGTTTTCGCCGATGGTTACGCCGGCGAGGATCGTTGCGTTTGAGCCGATGCTGGCTCCTTTTTTAATAGTAATAGGAATGACGGCCCAATCGGCTTCGGTTTGCGGTGAGCCGTCTTCGTTGGTCGCGCGGGGGAATTTGTCGTTGATAAACATCACGCCGTGGCCGATAAAGACATTATCTTCAATAGTTACGCCTTCGCAGAGAAACGAGTGGCTCGATATCTTGCAACGCTTTCCAATGCTGACGCCCTTCTGTATCTCGACAAAAGCCCCGACCCGCGTCTCGTCGCCGATCTCGCAGCCGTAGGCGTTGACGAACGAGTAAATCCTCACGTTTTCACCCATTTTCACGTCATTCAGGCGAATAAAGTTGTCTCGGAGGTATTCTTCGGTGAATTCGGTCATTTTTGCGATGTTCGATCGATTAGTTCCGCCCAAACTTCATTATATTAGGGCCATCACGATTATTCTTAATATTTTAAGGTTATTTCGCAGCAATTACAATTATATGAGGTCCTACAACATTATTACGATATCTTTTAAAGTGAGAACGCTTCCTACACGATTATTTCGCATCTTTCACGATTATTTTGCGATTTTCACGATTATTTCGCATCTTTTGCGATTATTTTGCATCTTTCACGATTATTTCGCGTCGGTTGTCTTTCGAATGACCTCTAAAAAATTTAATAAGCTTAGTAAACAGAAGCCCCAGAACGTAAAGAATTAAAGCGTTCAACAATACTCCGGCCGCAACAATCCACCAAAACACATTGTGGAAGCAATCACGCCCTCCTTCACAAAACACCCTTGAAACAAAGCTCCACGGTGCTGTTAATAATATGAGCAAGGAAAGAAAACCGATTGCGTTAGCCTCAGATAGAGCGCCCCCAAAACCCAAGACACAAGATACAAATAAATATGTGCCCGATAAAACAATTCCGATTTTTGACTTGAATGATTTATGGGTCATTAAATTGATGCTAAAGCTCGATCATTCTGCCGCGATCGTGCATTGAGAGCGTCGAGGCTTCTAAAATTCGCACGACGTTCAAGCCAGCGTGGCCGTCGGTCAGCGGCTGTTTGTTATTGCAAATACAGTCGATAAAATGCCGCGTGCCGACGGAAAGGGCCTCTTCGGCGTCGAGTTTTGGCGAAAGCATGTCGCCGGTGCGGTATTGGACGAGCGTGTCGTAAACGCCTTCGCGGGTCGTGACGTCGATGCCTTTGTCGTAAATTTTGATCTTTTCGCTCGCCTCGGTGTCGTCGTAAACGATCATCGACTTTGTGCCGCCGATCAGCGTCTTGCGGATCTTTACCGGAGCCAGCCAGTTGACGTGAAAGTGCGCTATGAGGTTGTTTTCAAATTCCAGCGTCAGGTAGGCGATGTCTTCGAGCTCGTTGCCGACGTGGCAGCTCCCGATCGCCGAAACGCTCTTTGGCTGCTGCTGCAGCAAATAATCCATTATCGACAGATCATGCGGTGCGAGGTCCCAAATAACATTCACATCATGCTGAAAAAGCCCGAGGTTTATCCTTACCGAATCGAAATAGTAAAGTTCGCCCATCCGTCCCGAAGTGATGATCTCCTTCATCTTTCGCACCGCTCCGGTGTAGATGAACGTGTGATCGACGAAGAGTTTTAGGTTTTTCTGCTCAGCGAGGTTGATCAGCTCTTCGGCCTCGGCGACGCTCGATGTCATCGGCTTTTCGATGAAAACATGCTTGCCCTCCGTTAATGCACGCTTTGCGATCTCATGATGCGTCGAAACAGGCGTGGCGATCACTACGATGTCGATGTCTGGCCGTTCTATGACCTCGGCGTAGTTCGTCGAGGTCTCGATGCCGTAAAACTGCTTTTGCATCTTCGCAAGACGTGCGCTGTCCAGATCGCACGCGACAACCGCATCGATCTCATCAAGCCCGAGAAAATTTCTAATTAAATTCGGCCCCCAATAACCAGCGCCGATGACAGCAACTTTCATAAGATATTAGCCACAGAGTTCACAGAGCACACTGAGAGATACTATTTCTTTCTCATCTTTCTCTGTGTCCTCAGTGGCATAAATAATTCAATGCCCGCCTTTTGCTAATAACATAACGGGCAGCGTTCTTAAAATTATACTCAGGTCAAAGAGCGGCGACATATTGTCGATATAAAAAAGATCGAGAATGACCATATCGTTAAAATCCACCGCCGAACGCCCCGCGACTTGCCACAAACCCGTGCAGCCCGGAATTACGGACAACCGCCGCCGATGCCATTCCTCATACTGCTCAAGCTCATACGGCATACAAGGCCGCGGCCCGACGAGGCTCATTTCGCCTTTCAACACATTAAATAACTGCGGCAGTTCGTCAAGCGATGTTCTTCTCAAAAATTTTCCAATTGATGTGACACGTGGATCGTCCTTGATCTTTTTCACCTGATTGTTCGAGGCCTTCGCAGCGATAAGGTCGGCGACAAATTCGCGATGAGTAGTGTCGTCATTATCGGCATACATTGTCCGGAATTTATAAAACTCAAAAGGCTTGCAGTCTTTCCCGATGCGAGTGTGATTATAAAACACCGGACCTTTTGACGTCATTTTGATCAACGCTGCGATTATAGCCATCGGTATCGCAATAATAATCAGGCCTATGATTGTTACGCCGACATCAAAAACGCGTTTATAAACCGCAAACAGCGAGTTCTCATAATTCTGCGGCATCTTGACGATCGGTACGCCGAGATATTTTTCGAGCAGGACCTTTTCGGGAATGATGTTGTAAAGCTCCGAGACGAGACGGACATTTGCAGATGTAGCCTGCGCTTTGTCGATGATCTCAAGAAGATGCGAATGCGTTACATCGCTTTCGGCGATGATGACCTCTTTAATATCGTTTGCCTTAACGAGATGATCGAGGTCTTGCATCGAACCTAGATTTATTAGGTCTTCAAAAATACGTTCGCCGACCGGCGTTTCGTCATTCACAAACCCAATGACATCAAATCCATGACTGTCATCGATGTCGATCTGCGCCGCGACCATCTTCGCGGTCCGGTCACGGCCCACGATCAACACCTTTCGGCGAATGATCTTTTTCTGCGAAGCAAACGCAAATAAGGGGCGAAAAACAAGAGTGCGAAACAGCATCACGCCAACCAAGCTAAACAACACAAACAGCCCGAGCACAATGCGCGACTCGACGAAATCGAGACGCTTAACTACAAACGTTATCAGCACCAATCCTATCAACCCGTACAGCAGCGACTTTGCGATCGAGAGCATCTGCCGCCCGAACGACATAAAATAATCGAGCTTATAAAGATTAAAATGCTGAAAGATCGCAACCCAGACCAGCGAATAGACAATCACAAGCGCCGCCTGCGTCCTCATCAAAGGCCGTGAAAGCAGTTCCATCGCGGGCACATTATAAAAACGCACATTCACCGCAGCAAACCACGCCGCAAGCAGCAAAAAATAGTCGCAGGCAGCGAGAATGAATTTATATGCCGGGTACTGTTTGAACATTGATCGGTGTCAGTAGCCCGCACGTAAGTAAGGGCTCATCCGGGTCACGTCGAGCCCTTACTCACGTGCGGACTACCGACACAAAACGAGTTTATCGCTTCTATCACAAAAGCCTCAACCCTGTCGGTCAAGGCGTTGGGCTTTTGCCGGTCGCGGTGCTCTAGCCGTAGCTTTGACAGATCACGAGCATCGCGGATAAATGTGATCAACCCTTCAGCCTCCATTTGACGGTCGAGCGCTCCTTGCCGTCCCGCAAAAATGCTGTAAACCGGAACGCCGAGCAAGGCCGCTTCGCGATTCATCGTCCCGCCGCCAGAAATGAGAAGATCGGCGGAATAGATCAGATCAAGACCGCCAACCGCCTTGTCGAGAATCATACAGCTCGCCCAGGAATTAATTTCCATCACAAATTGGCGGATCGTTTCGCCTTGATCAGCGGTTCGTGGAATAACAAACGTAAAGACCTCTAGAGACGTGACTAGATGGCGCAGAAGCTCAAAAAAGATTTGATCGCTTTTGCTCGAATGATAATTCGCTGTGCTTGCTGGAGGTCGCAAAACGACTACGGTCCATGTAGATGGGTCTTTACCGAACGGACGAACAAACTCCAACTTAAAATCTCGCGTTGGTCGGAATTTGCTTACATACAATTCTTCTTTTAGACCCGGATATTTCTTTCGTTTTGAGACAGGTAAATTGATGTCATCAAGCACACCATCAGGGATTCGATCTGGCACGAGCACAACGTCGGAAAAGCGATTAAAAATACTTGTTTCGGTAAATTCGTAATCGTACATTGTCACGACCGGAATTTTCAGCCATCGCGCTGCGAGCACCATCGAACGCGAGCCGTGGCTGACGGCGACGGATATTGGTTGTTTATTGATGTGAGAAGCGAGTTGTTTTGCCCTGACAAGCAGGCCGCGAACCTTGTGAAATTTACTCTTTCCGTAGTGCGCACCGACCGCAGTATAAGTTCCGCCAAAGCCGTGAAGTTCAAGCAGTTCGATAGTTTGCGAATGGTCACGTGCGGTGAGAATGACTTCGATACCGCGTTCGCGATAATGCCTGATAATCGGCGCAAAAAGCGGCACGTGCGGCGAATTATCGAGGTCGATCCAGATTGCTTTGCTCATCGGCGGAGAGCGATACTATTCATTTGCGGCGACAGAAAGCGAAACCGCATTCTTCAGCGTCGAGCACACATGCTCGATCTGCTCTGCGGTCAGTTCGGCATACATCGGCAAACTCAATATGCGGCCCATTTGCGAATGCGCGACCGGAAAGTCAGATGGTTTGTGGCCCAGATGTGCATATGCTTCCATAAATGGCAGCGCTATCGGGTAATGAGTGCTTGTTTCAATGTCAGCCTCACCAAGTTTTGCCTGCACCGCGTCGCGATCATCGACCTGCACGACATAGAGGTGATAAGTATGCCGCGAATCTTCCCGCTCGACGGGCAGCGTCAAACCTGTATCACGAAGAAGCTCATCATACCGACGAGCATGTGAGCGTCTGGCCTCAAGCCAGCTTTCCAGATGCGGCAGTTTTACCGACAAAACGGCCGCCTGAATGCCGTCCATGCGACTGTTGCGCCCTTCGATAGTGTGACGGTTCTTTGCAGCCTGTCCGTGATTAGCAATTAGCCGCGCAAGCGCTGCGGTTTCCTGATCGTTCGTTGCAATTCCACCGGCATCGCCAAATGCGCCGAGATTTTTGCTCGGGTAGAAACTGAATGTAGCGACATCGCCAAACGTTCCCGTCTTTTGCCCTTTGTAAGTCGCGCCATGAGCCTGCGCCGTATCTTCGAGCACTTTCAGATCGTGCTTTCGAGCGATCTGCATTATGGCGTCCATTTCGGCTGCCAAGCCGTAAAGATGCACAGCAATTATCGCCTTTGTTCGCGGCGTTATCTTTTCTTCGATCTTTGCCGGGTCGATGTTGTAATACGTCGGTTCAATATCGACAAAAACCGGCTTCGCACCAATGTTTGAAACAGCCTCGGCGGTCGCGATGAACGTATTTGCTGGCAGCAGCACTTCGTCGCCTGCCTCGACGCCGATTGCCTTCAAAGCGATCTCGATCGCGTCGGTGCCGTTCGCAACAGCGACACAATGATTGACGCCGAGATACTCGGCAAATGACGTTTCAAATGCCGCCGCGTACTTGCCGCCGATAAACGCCGTTTCCGACATTACACCGGCAACCGCCGCGTCAAACTCATCCTTCAGGCTCAGATACTGTGCTTTCAGGTCAACAAAAGGAACTCTCATAAAACTCAATACATTATGGCTCAATCGAACATCGTTTCAAAAGTGCGCGACAGGCCTTGTTGCATCAATAAAATGCTTGACTATTTATAGCACATCTGCTAGACTGTCATAGTATTATCTCGGCCGTAATTTTCCCGAGCGACGGGAAAAAGACCTCGTGCCGACACGCTGTAAGACAAAGTCTTACGCTTTTTTCAAAAGTGGTGGAATATGGTGGAAAAATGGCTGTAATTGTTGAAAAAACAGATACTTGCGCGTTCCACACAGGCACTGGAACGCAGGTGGAACGATGTGGAACGGCCAGGCGTTCAGATCGGGCATAAATCAAGTTATTGCTTATACTTACAAGATTCTTTTGATGATTATCGTTCCGCCGAAAATTCACCGCCTTGTACGGTTCAGCAAACAAAAGTAGTATTGATACTTTGATTTTTTGCTGAGTTTATTATGAAACAGATCCTCCAAAATATGCGCTCAGGCGTTGTTGCTGTTTATGATGTACCGGCTCCTGGCGTCCAACGCGGCCGTTTGCTTGTCAGGACCGCAGCATCGCTGATTAGTGCCGGAACCGAGAAGAACACGGTCGATATGGGCAAGAAAAGTCTGCTCGGTAAGGCTCGACAACGTCCAGATCTCGTAAAGCAAGTCATCGACAAGGCCCGCACCGAAGGCTTAATGAACACTTACACCGCCGTCAAAGCAAAACTCGACGGCACAACGGCGCTTGGTTACAGCGCGGCGGGCATTGTTGCGGCGGTCGGCGAAGATGTTTCAGGGTTTAAGGTTGGTGATCGTGTCGCTTGCGCCGGTGCCGGTTATGCTTCGCACGCTGAGATGATCTCGGTGCCGCAGAATTTGTGCGTTCGTTTGCCCGACGAGATAACCTTTGACGAGGGAGCGTTTGGAACGCTCGGCGCTATCGCTCTGCAAGGCATCCGTCTTTCGCAGCCGACTTTGGGCGAGGCGTTTGTTGTCATCGGTTTGGGGTTGCTCGGACAGATCACAGTCCAATTACTCAAAGCCAACGGCTGCCGAGTCTTTGGGATCGACATTGACGCGGCAAAGTTAAACCTTGCGCGTGAATTAGGAGCGGAAATGTGTTCGACGCCCGCCGATGCCAGCCGCCTGGTCAAAGAATGGTCGCGCGGACGCGGAGCCGATGCCGTCTTGATCACCGCCGCGACAATGTCGAACGACCCGATCGAACTGGCCGGTGACATTTCGCGTTCAAAAGGGCGAGTCGTCGTTGTCGGCCTCGTCGGAATGAACGTACCCCGAAACGTGTATTTTCTAAAAGAGCTAACTTTGCAGATATCAATGTCGTACGGCCCCGGCCGCTACGATCCTGAATACGAAGAACGCGGCCACGATTACCCTTTCGCATATGTGCGTTGGACCGAGGGACGCAACCTCGAAGCATTTTTCGATCTCACCGCCAGCAAAACCATCTCGCTCGAACGTCTCATCTCGCATCGCTTCCCTGTCGAACGCGGCGAAGACGCCTACAAACTGATCTCCGGCGAAACGAAGGAGCCGTATCTCGGAATTGTCCTGCAGTATGACACCGAAAAAGAACTCCCTGCGAGATTGGAATTTGAGAAGAAAACTTCTGATAAAGCATCAGCGATTCGCGTCGGCATGATCGGCGCCGGAAGCTACGCCCAAAAATTTCTTCTGCCGAACTTTAAATCAAACAGCGCCGAGTTTCGCTCGATAGCGACCGCCGCCGGACTGACCGCACGCGATGTCGCCGGACAGTACGGTTTTGCAGGCTGTGTCTCGGACGCAAGCGACGTAATAAATGACGACAATGCAAATCTGATTGTAATCGCGACTCGCCATGACACGCACGCACCTCTTGCCGAAGCTGCGCTAAAGCAAAACAAACATGTATTCGTCGAAAAGCCGCTTGCGATGAATGATGCGGAACTCGACGGAGTATTAGCCGCCGCCGCTGATTCTAGCGGAAAGCTGATGGTCGGATTTAATCGTCGTTTTTCACCGTCAGCTAAACAAGCAAAAGAGTTTTTTGGGGAGCGTCAATTTCCGCTTTCGATCATGTACCGAATTAACTCAGGACGCATCCCGCAGGATAGCTGGATACAGGACCCGATTCAGGGCGGCGGACGCATCGTCGGTGAGGTTTGTCATTTTATTGATCTCATGCATTTTCTGACTGGTTCGCTTACAACGCGCGTATTTGCTGAGTCAGTCACCAGCCGAAGTCACGATATAACCGATGCCGATTCGGTGTTTATAACTTTAAAATTTGCCGATGGCTCGAACGGAACAATTGCCTATGTGGCAGAAGGCGACCGTTCGCTATCAAAAGAACGCGTCGAAATATTCGGCGGCAGCAAAGCGTTCGTGCTTGACGATTTTAGGCGAGCTACTATGCACTCTAACGGAAAGGAAACCGTCAAAAAACTGATGAGTCAGGACAAAGGACAGGCTGAAGAGATCAAAGCCGTGTGTTCGACAGTGCTAAACGGCACCAACGCACCGATCGCTCTCGAAGACCTCGCTACAACGACGCGGGCAACGTTTAGAATTCTTGATTCGCTCAAAACAGGCGACGTTTTTTCTATTTGATCTTTGACAATTTAATATCTCAATCGAGAAATTCCTGCATCCACAGTTCGAGAGTTAAAAGCTGAAAGACTTGCAGACTGAAGTCCTGCTTTCCCGACAAATTGGCACTGACGATCCGTTTGACTTCCATTGGATCAAAAAGCCCGCGATTTTTGATCGTGCTTTCGGATAAGAGTTCATTGACCATCGGCTGCAGCGGGCCGCGAAGCCAAGACCTGATCGGTGCTCCAAATCCGGCTTTTTTCCGCCAGACGATGTCATGCGGCAGCAGTTTTTCAGCCGCACGCTTGAGGATGTATTTGCGTTTGAGGCCTTTGAGCTTAAGATTGACGGGCATTCTCGCCGCCAACTCAATGAGTTCGACATTGAGAAAAGGTACGCGAACCTCAAGATTCGCCGCCATCGATGTCTTGTCGGTATAAGCGAGGTTGAGGCAAGGCAGGAACGTCTTAAAATCGACGTAGAGCAATCGGTTCAGCGGATCGGCATTCTTCACTCGTTCAAAGTAACGCCGATGATATTTGTACGGGTCGAGGCCGTTCGTTTTTTCTCGATTGTTTTCAGTGTAAAGCATTTGCTTTGCCTCGGCTGTGAAGTAAGTGCCAAAGCCGAGGTAACGGTCTTCAAAATCCATGCCCCCACTCTTTGCAAATTTCTTTGCATTACGAAGCGGTGCCGTGAACTTGCCCGGTAAGCCGCCGGGTAAAGTGCTTTCGAGAGATTTGAATATCGGCTGACGAATCCTCTGCGGTATCGGATCAAAGGCACTTGCAAGCCGCATCGCAAGATGTCGCGGATAACCGGCGAAAAGCTCATCGCCGCCAACACCGGACAGCAAAACGGTCAGCGTTTCGCGAGCAGCCTTTGACACCAGATAGCTCGTTATAACGGCGGGATCGGCGACTGGTTCATCAAGATGCCGAACGAGCATCGGCAGCAGTTCGGCGACGTTGGGTTTCAACATGAACTCGTGATAATCCGTATCGAAGATCTGGCCGACGCGGCGAGCCCAAACAGTGTCGTCTGGAATGATATCGTAGTGCAGATCTTCTTTCTCGATGCCGACCGTGTATGTCGAAACCTTTCGGCTGCTGTCGTTTTGATTCATCAGGCCGACGATAACAGACGAATCGACACCGCCCGATAAAAATGCTCCGAGCGGCACATCCGAAAGCATTTCCATATCGACAACCCGGCCGAGCGTTTCTAAAAGCTCTTCGCGCCACTCACCTTCGCTTTTATGTCTATCGATCTCATCAAATGACAAGTCCCACCATTCGGTCTGTATTATCTCGCCATTTTTCCATTTCAGATAATGCGCCGGCGGCAGTTTGAATATATTTTTGAACGTCGTTTGCGGATCAGGCGTCCAGAGAAAAGTCAGGTATTGATCGAGGCCTTCGAGATCGAGTTCGGCACGAATGAGTTTTGTGGCGAGGATGGCTTTTATCTCGGAAGCAAAAATAAGATCATTACCGATCTTTGCGTAATAAAGCGGTTTGATGCCGGCACGATCACGAGCGAGCGTCAGTTCTTTTTCGACATCATCCCAAACGGCAAAGGCGAACATGCCATTGAGCCTGTCGAGACAGCCAACATTCCATTTACGAAATGCTTTTAGCAAAACTTCTGTGTCGGAATTGGTTGTAAAAACTTCACCGTTGGATTCGAGTTCTGAGCGAATTTGTTTGTAGTTATAGATCTCACCGTTGAGGACGACTGAAAAACGCTTGTCGTCGGTGAACATCGGTTGATGTCCGGCAGATGACGTGTCGATTATCGACAGGCGGCGATGGCCGAGGCAAATTTTTTGCTGATTGATGCCAAACGGAGTGGACACAAAAACGCCCTCATCATCACGCCCGCGATGCTCGATAGATTTGAGAGCCGAGCCAATTCGCGTCTCCGGGTCGTTAGAGATTATTCCTGCTATTCCGCACATTTAACTATCTTTTCGAGGCCTCATCCAAACCCACAAATGCCATCCTAGAAGTCCGGCGAGTGGAAGCCATTTTACGTTCAGTGGCGGAGCGTGCATAAAATGCTGATCGGCTTTCACGACCTCGAAATGGTGGAAATCGGTCCGCACATCATCGAGTCCATACACTTTTGAATATGGATTGAAAGGCCCGTCCGTGCTGACATTGATGAAATTTTTCATCGAAAGATATTTCCATATGCCAATCTTTCTAGCATTGTCTAGATGCTCGCCGTAGATGCCGTCGGCCTTTACTCCTAGCCCGTAAAGCCCGAGCAAACCCAACCTTCTCAGGCCGGAAATGCTAAGTAGATAATTCAGCGACCGCTTTGCGTAGAGCATGATGACAAGCTGGCCATTTGGTTTCAACACGCGATATATTTCTTTTTCAGCAACCTTGATCTCGGGAATATGATGCAGCACGCCATGGCTAAAGACAATATCGAAGGAATCATCCGCAAAAGGCAACTCAAGCGCCGACGCTTGCTCGATCCTTTCATGCGAAAGGCTATGCAGCGAAAAGCGCATCCTGGTCCTTTTGACGGCTTCGTCTGTAAGATCAACTCCGGAAAATATGCCGCCACGTCTTGCGATCTGCTCGGAATCGGCGCCCTGACCGAGGCCAATCTCTAAAACCCTCTTGCCGGAAAAATCAACACGATCGAGATTTGAAAGAATGTGCGGCTCGGTCGAGTATCGGTAATCATCATAGCGTTGAAAAAAATCTTCGTATTCCGCGCGCGTTTTCTCATTCAGATCGCCAACAAGATCTGCTCCGCAAGGATGCGACTGCCAAAAATCTTTGATCGCATTTTCCATCAGTTCTATTTGTTGCTTTCGATCAAATGCGCCAAAGCATACGCCATCCACGCCTGCCCCCAACGCATGAAAGGTGTCTTAACGACACTGTTTTTTCGACGCCGGTAATAGAAATATCCTTCTGGGTCTAGCATATTTTCTATTGTCCATTCCGCAGTTTTTCGTGCCATCTGCAGCATTCGATCATCGAGGACACTTAGCTCGCACAACGCTGCAATAGCGACAGCGGAAGAGTGAATATCTACCGGATAAATCGATTTGTCGTAGTATTTTGGCGTACCGTCATAGAGGAAGAAATTGTTGAGCCAAAAGTTCACACCTTTTTTGATAGCCGTGTTTGTTTCATCATGAAGATCGGGAATTGAACTTGTAATGCGGTGAAGCGATTGCAGAACATATGCTGTGTGAAAATTATCGACCCATGCCTGAGAATCTTTCGAGCCATAAACCCAGGCACCGTCGCTCCGTTGACGGCGTGTTACAAACCTCACCGTCTTTGCTGCCATTTCGAGAAACTCCCGGTTGCCTGTGATCGCTCCAACCCGTGCTAGTGATTCGCCGGCGAGCAGGCTTGCGTTAAATATTACACTCTTATCGACCGGCGTATAGCTAAAGCAAACTTCATCGTCTGTTTCGATGGTTCGGTTCAGACTGTTTAGAATGAAGTCGCAGATCTCGCTAGCGACGGCCATATATTGTTCGTCGTTGAAAGTATCATATGCTGCGATAAACGCTTGAGATGCAAATGCCGTGGGTACAATAGCTGGTGTTCCGACAGGAGCAAAAAACACGCGCGACTGCCAATCAAAATTGTAACCAAAGGATGTCGTCAGCTTGCTGTCTTCTGTTTTTCCGACGATCTTAGTCTCAAGCAATCTGTCTAACAGCAAGCGAGCATTTCCTAAGTGTTTAGCATCTTCAGTTTTTCGAAAACGGGAGATTTCGGCAAGTGCGAATAATGCTAAACCCTTCGGATTCACGCCTGTTGGCACATATAGAACAGGCCGCAAATTTAGCGGCGAACGTTTTACCATCTGAAGCCACGCCAGCCGTGTTTTTGCAAAATGTTTCAGTGGTGTCCATTGAAACAAAACACTGTTGAGTCCGTCGAAAGGATCGTATCCGGCGAAATCTTCGCTGTCGCAGTAAGCATAAAGTTCGTCGTAAATTTTTTTGAGGTCGGGCTCCATCAGAAGTCGATACAGAGAGGTTACCATAGATCCACGGCTCACGGCTTTTGCCCTTTGGCTTTAAAAGCTGGATAATAAGGGCTTGTAAACGGCGGCTGTATGAAGTTTTTCTCCGATATTCGGCTCTTACTGCTGGGCCTCTGGCTCGGGGCTGCAGTTTTCTTTATTGGAATTGCGCAAGTTGCCTTTTCGGTGCTACAGCAGCAGCGAGAATTGGCCGGTTCGGTAGTTGGAGGTTCGCTTGCGTTGCTCAATTACAGCGGCCTGGTTGTTGCGACGCTGATGATTTTGTCGTCGCTGGTTGGGGTTTCGAGCATAAACAAATTCTGGCTTTGGACAGAGCGATTTCTGTTGCTTTTGATTGGAGCAGCCTGTGCAGCCGGACAATTCTTGATCGGTTTTTGGCTTTCTTCTGTACGTGCTCAAATGGGGCGTCCGATAGATGAACTAGCCGCAGATGATCCGCTTAAGATCCAGTTTAATACGCTGCATGAGTATTCAGTTTGGATCTTGTTTGCGGCTATGATCGCTGCCTTGCTGGCATTTTTTATTATTTCAAATCGCAAATTCGGAACGGCAAAACCGGCCACATCCGATGTTTACGATTTCTCTAAGGAATTTAAGGTCTGATCGTTATGGAACTTATTGAAAAAATGAGTGATGTCTCTAGTCGTTTTTCCCGATGGAAGGCAAATGACGCGCTCGCGAATTATCCGTGGGTCGAGAATATTCATGCGCCTTTTACTCCGGCACGGCGTGCTTTACCGATGCTCAATCTTGCTCTCATTTCTTCCGCCGGGGCATACATCGATGGAATGGATCCGTTTGATACGGACGCTCGCGACGGCGATCTAAATTATCTTGAAATACCGGTCGAGGTCGAAGCCGCTGATCTGCGTTACTCTGCAAAAGGCTATGACGCTAAAGCAATAAGAGAAGACCGAAACTCACAAATTCCAATTGACCGCTTGCTCGAATATCAATCAAACAGTGTTATAGGCGGCCTCAACAATGTCTGGTGGAGCATCAGCAGTTATATACCAAACGCTGCTCGAATTGCTGATGAACTTGCTCCAAATATTGCCGAACGTCTGCATCGTTATGACGTTCAGGCAGCACTTTTGATTCCGACTTCGCGTCTGTGTCACCAAACGCTTGGCATCACCGCCCGAGCGATCGAACAAAGCGGCATTCCAACAATAATGCTCTCCGTCGATCCAAAGATCACGGACAAAACGCGGCCGCCACGCACGGCCTATTACAATGGTTCATTTGGTTCTGTCGCAGGCAATCCGAATTGGCCTGAATATCAATTGCGTGTGCTGGATGAGACCTTGCGCTGGATAGAGACGTTTGACCAGCCCGGTTCACGCAAACTCGCGGTAGATCTCGAAAGCCAGGTCGAGGCCGCTCGCGGCGAACGTTAAACTGTTTCAAAATCAGTGCGGCATTTGCCATGCTTTGATGGCATCGATCGGATATAACAGCATGATGATGTTTATTAGTAAGCTGTCGTGTATCCAGAAGATCAAGGCTGCCTCGGTCACAAGAAACAACACCAGCGATTTCCAAAACCGCAGTTTATAAGCGATCACAAATCCAGTCGCACAACAAAACATGTCCGACATCGAATTCAGGATCGAGTCGCCAAAATAATCAAGCGAGATAGTTGCTTCGCGGTAACGGTCGATGACATAGCTTGAGTTTTCCGCAATTTCCCAAGCGCCTTCGATCATCACCGCGATAAGCAGTCGCAAGGCAAATTTAACTCTTGGAAAGATCAACCCGATGAGCCAAAATTCAATAACACCGTGAAGCACATGCGTGAATGAATATGGGTCTATAAGATGCTGCGAATTATGTTTTGACCAAATATCCCAGGCCCACGGCGAATAATCGCCCGCCTCACACCACCAGACACGGCCTTGAAAGTACAGGGCGATCATTGCTGTCATCACAGCAACCAACATCAATGCCCACGGCAAATAGTCCCTCCGTGTTTCAAAACTGAATAAACTGGTTTGCATCTGGGGCTTAAAGTTTTATTCCGTCGAAATAACTTCTTCGCCGGACAGGGCTGCATTCAGAGTATGCCAGGACAGACTCGCACATTTAACGCGAGCAGGAAATTCCAACACTCCAGCAAATATCTTCAGCTTTCCGAGATGGTTATCGTCTGTTTCGATGTTGAGTTCGCCGGTGACCATTTTGTGGAACTCATTAAAGATAACCTCGGCTTCGTCTTTTGTTTTCCCTTTGACAGCCTGCGTCATCATCGATGCCGAAGCCTTCGATATCGCACAGCCCGACCCCTTGAACGACACATCTATAACCGTGTCGCCGTCCATGTCAACATACACACGCAAGGCGTCACCGCACAGCGGATTTTTACCGTCGGCCGATCTGTCTGCATTCTCGATCTCGCGAAAGTTTCGCGGATTCTTATTGTGATCGAGTATTGTGTCTTGATAAAGTTCGTTTAGTTCTGACATCTATAATTGCTAAAAAAAGAATATTCATGATTTGCGCGAGCAAACTGTGATCGAGTTTTCTATTATAACCCCTTACGAACGGCAGTGTGAGTTCAGAATAAGCCAGTGATATTTCCATCTTTATCAATATCAACATGCTCGGCGGCGGGATGTTCAGGGAGTGCCGGCATCGTTCGCATGTCGCCGCAGATCGGATAAATAAAGCCCGCCCCAACGCTCGCACGAACCTCGCGAACCGGCAGCGTAAAACCCGTCGGAGCACCCTTTAATGTCGGATCGTGGCTAAGGCTAAGGTGTGTTTTTGCCATGCAAATCGGCAAATTACCAAAGCCGTTCGCTTCGTAGGTTGCGATCTGCTGTTCAGCGTATGGCTCGTAGCTGACACCATCCGCTCCGTATATCTTCGTCGCGATCGTCTCGATCTTTGCCTTTATCGACTGGTCCAGATCGTAGAGAAACTTGAATTCGTGCGGCTGATTCGCGGCGTCAATAACCATCTCCGCAAGTTCGACCGCACCTTTTCCTCCATCGGCCCAATGTGTCGAAACCGCAGCTCCGAGTGCGCCAGCTTCAATTGCAATGCGCTTCACAGCCTCGATCTCCTCCGGATGATCGGATTCAAAAGCATTGATCGCTACCACCGGTGTTACGCCGTGGATCCTGATGTTCTCAATTTGCTTTCGCAGATTGCTCGCACCTGCCTCAACATCAGCTACGTTATTTTCCAGCATTTCAGGCGGCAGCGGCTTTCCGGCAACGATCTTGTACTTGCCGCTATGTGATTTTAGAGCTCTGATCGTCGCAACTATGACACATGCGTCAGGCTTGAGGCCGCTGTAACGGCACTTTATGTTAAAGAACTTTTCCGCACCGATATCCGCGCCAAAACCAGATTCGGTCATTAGGTAATCGGCAGTCTTTATACCGATCAGGTCCGCGAGAATGCTGCTATTACCGTGAGCCACGTTTGCAAACGGCCCAGCATGCACGAGCGCCGGCGTATTTTCAAGCGTCTGCATGATCGTCGGCCGTATTGCATCGCGCATCAAAACGGTCATCGCCCCGGCGGCACCGATCTCTTCGGCCGTAACCGGCTTTTTATCATGCGTCATTCCAACGACGATGCGTCCAAAACGCTTTCGCATGTCCTGAAGCGACGTCGTCAAAGCAAGTATCGCCATCACCTCGGACGCGACCGTTATATCAAAACCGGTCTCACGCGGAATGCCGCCTTCCATGCGTCCGCCAAGGCCGATGATGATCTTTCGCAACGCACGGTCGTTTGTGTCTACTACGCGTTTCCAGGTTATGCTGTGCGGATTGATGTTGAGTGGGTTGCCGCGAAGCAGTTTGTTGTCCGTCATCGCCGCAAGCAGATTATTTGCTGCAGTAACGGCGTGTATGTCACCGGTAAGATTGAGATTAAAGGTTTCCATTGGCACGACCTGTGCGTTGCCGCCGCCGGCAGCGCCGCCCTTTATGCCAAATGTTGGGCCTTGCGACGGCTGGCGCATCGTCACAACGGCGCGTTTACCGAGATGCTTCATCGCCTCGCCCAAACCGATCAGCGTGGTCGATTTGCCTTCGCCAAGGGGCGTCGGCGTGATCGCCGAAACGTCAATATACTTGGCATTTGGCCGGTCTTTGAACTTCTCAATTACGTTAAGACGGACTTTGGCAATATACGGGCTGCCGTACATATCAATATCATCGGAGCCGAGACCGAGCTGTTCGGCAATCTCCTGAATCGGCCGTAATATTGCGTGTTGAGCTATGTAGAGGTCTGTATGCATGCTTGAATTGTGCCACAGTCAAATTTTAAGAAACGTGATGTAACTCACATAAGTTCTAGGCAAAGACCTCAATAACTTTTTGCACTGCGTCAGCCACTTCATCAATCTCTTCGCGGGTATTGTAGAACGCAAACGATGCTCGCGCAGTCGCCGGAACATCAAAGAATTCCATCACAGGCTGCGCACAATGATGGCCGGCGCGGATCGCGATCCCTGATTGATCTAGGATCGTGCCTATGTCGTGCGGATGGATGTCGTCAATTGTAAATGACAATACCGATGCTTTGTTTGCTGCCGTACCGATAATCTTAACGCCCGGGATATCGGACAAACGCTGCGTTGCGTATTCGAGAAGCTCGTGTTCATAGGCAGCTGCCGCTGCAAAATCCAGCGAATTGAGATAGTCAACAGCAGCGCCCAAACCGATGCCAGCAGCGATAGCCGGCGTGCCGGCCTCGAATTTATCCGGCAAGCCTGCGAACGTAGTTCCCTCAAAACTAACTGTGCGTATCATTCCGCCGCCTGTTTGATATGGCGGCATTTTTTCTAGCCATTCTTTTTTTCCATAAAGAATGCCGCTACCAGTCGGGCCATACATTTTGTGTCCCGAAAAAGCAAAGAAATCACAGTCGAGATCTTGTACATCAACAGGAAAATGCGGCACGCTCTGAGCGCCATCGACACAAACCGGCACGCCGAATTTGTGTGCCGTAGCGATCATTTCCTTGATCGGATTTATCGTTCCCAGAGAATTTGAAACGTGGGCAACCGCAACCATCTTTGTCCGCTCATTGAGCAGATTTTCGTATTCGTCGATGATAAGTTCACCGCGTTCATTCATCGGTATCACGCGGATCTTCGCTCCTTTTTCTTCTGCGACCATCTGCCACGGTATGATGTTCGAGTGATGCTCCATCTGGCTAACGATGATCTCATCGCCCTCGCCGATAAACTTCTGTCCGTACGAATAAGCGACCAGATTAATCCCCTCAGTCGTTCCGCGTACGAAGATGCATTCTTTTGCCTCTTTCGCGTTGATAAAGCGTTTGATCTTTTCGCGTGCGGCTTCGTAGGCGGTAGTTGCGTGTTGCGAAAGGTAATGCACGCCTCTATGAACATTCGAATGCTCTTCGGAGAGGTATTTCGTGCCGCGGTCAATCACGATCTGCGGAGCCTGTGACGAACCGCTGTTATCGAGATAGACGAGTGGCTTGCCATTCACCGTCTGCGACAGCACCGGAAAATCCCTTCTAATTTTTTCAACGTCCCAATTGCTCATCTGTTTTACAGCTTTCATTTTAGCCTTCCAATTTCGTGTTCAAACGGTTCAAGACCGCTGCATCAAGATCTTTTTTTATCGACTCGATGCCGATCTTGTTTATGATCTCCTCGGCAAAACCGTACGTCAGCAGATTTCTAGCGAGCGTGTCGGGAAGCCCGCGCGTCAGCAAATAAAACAACTCTTCTTCCTCAAGCTGCCCAACCGTTGCGCCATGCGAGCATTTCACGTCGTCATTAAATATCTCAAGCTGCGGCTTGGTATCGACGCGGGCCTCGTTCGATAGCAATAGATTCTTATTCGACTGCTGTGCGTCGGTGCCGTGGGCATTTTCTCGAACGAAAACCTTGCCGTTAAAAACGGCGCGCGAGTTGTCGTTCAAAACACCTTTGTACGTCTGATGCGAAATGCAGTTTGGCACCATATGATCTATCACCGAATGCGTGTCGCTGTGCTGCGACCCGTTGAGCATATACAAACCATCTACGAACGCCTCGCCGCCTTCCGAGGTGAATTTCAGGTCAATGCCGTGCCGCGAGATCGCACTGCCAAGATTTATATTGGTCGAATCGTATCGACTCCCTGCACCGAGAGCTACCTCGGTTGTACCAATGTGAAAGGCGTCAGCCGATTCTTTCTGCACACGATAATGCGTCAGATTTGCGTTGTCCTCAACAATGATCTGCACTGCCGCGTTAGTAAAGCTCTTTGTTTGTGAAGCATATGTTTCAATAATAGTGGCTTTGCTTCCAGCTTCGGCGATAACCAGAACATGCGGAAAAATCACAGTATTTTCATCCGCCGCAAACGACAATTCGATCGGTTTCTCGACACTTGTGTCTTTCGCAATATGAATAACTTCAAAATTGGCAAATGCAAGATTCAGAGCGGCAAAACCGCTTCGGCGACAGTTGAATTTACCTAACCTTTCTCCTGACTTCTCGCCCGAAGGCGAGAAGTCAGGACGAAAAGGAGTAACAACCCACTTCTCTTTTGCGATCGGAGCAACATTTGTATATTTCCAATCTTCGTCCTTAACGGTCGGGAAGCCCAATTGTGAAAATATCGCAAACGCATCTTCGCGCAGCTTTCGCAAACCGGCATCGGTTTCCGCTTTCAAAAACTCTCTAAATTGTTCCGTAAATTGTGATTCCATTACGGCTGTTGTTGATACCATTTCTCTAAAATACCTTTACCAAACTAAACTTGTTATCGCTCTTGATCGTGTTTGCAGTATCCAAAATAAGATCTTTTGCGATCTTTAATTTCGCTTCATTTTCCGCACGCGGTTTCTTGTCATCCACGAGTGTCGAGCGGTCATAATCAAACAAAAAATCGTGCCGCGTCAATACATATTTGATGCCCATCGCGGCTGTTTTGGTGCGCAGTTCCTGCGCGGAGTTTGATTCCCAAACCATCTTTCGCAACGTCCAATCTTCAAACAGATAATCCGAAAAAATTGGCCGCTCGATGTTGTAAGTATCGCGACGCATGTTGATGAGCCATACTTTGGCATCCGGTGGCGTCTCGGTATTTAGCCATTGGTAGTATGAATAGTAATCGAGATTACGCGCCAGATACTGGTCGCGAGTTTCACCGCCAAGCACGACGCGAAGCGGGGCCTTTTGGCAAAACCATGCAAGCGTTGTAAGAATACCGCAGACTGATGCAGCAACAAGTGCGTATTGAGCAACTTTACTAATACCGTTTCCGATCTTTTCCGCCGACGCCGCAATAGCTATAGCAAGCAGCGGAGCTATCGGCAAAAGGTATCTTAGCTGTTCACTCGAAAACAGCCAGAAGAGATACATCACGCCCGCAACGCCCGCCATTATTTTGATCTCAACTGCAAGATCAAATTTCCACAATGCCCAAATCAGCAGCGGCAATCCGATCAAGAATGCAACGCCAAGCACGCCGTCATAATTCGCAGGCTGCTCGGGTTGTGCGGCGACTGACAAGCGAACGGGCGCCGTCAGATAATTGATCTTGTCCGTATCAACGCCGCCGTATTGCGAATTCATTCCCTGAAACAGGTTCGAACGCTCAACATCCCAGCCCGCAGCCTTACCGGGCCAGATGCTCATATAAAAAGGGAAGACAGGACTGCCGGTCGCGACCCAAGTGCGCATGTACCACGGCGAAGCGATCACGCCAGCGAGAAACAACGCCGCAAATCCGCCCATGACAATCTTGCCCGGGCTAACGACAACCGCAGTGTCAGAACCGGGAGCGATAGCGACTGGGTTCCTCGCACGCAATAGAATGATCAGTGCGAATGCCGCGATCACAAACACAGTCGTCAACTTAACCGACAACGCCGCACCAAGAAATATGCCGATCAGTATCACCCAGCCCCAAGTTTGCTCCTTCCACCAACGCGTCAATCCATACGCCGCAAGCGTCACATAAAGAGCAAGCGAAAGATCTATGTATCCGCTCGACGCAACATGATAAGCCGTCGGCACAGTCGTCACCAAAGCGGTTGCTAATAATGCCCAATGACGTGAGATACCAATCTCGCGCGACCAACCATAGATAGTCAGGAGCAGTAAAGGAAAGAACAAAAAGATAATTGCCCCCGCAGCGGCTTCTGCAGCACGAGGACTAAAAAGCCCGCCAAGCAACATAGCCCAAACTGGGTGCATTTCAGCCCCTAGGGACAAATAGCTCGCAATATTGCCGTCGATGAAGGCATTACTGTGTTGGGCAATAAACGCCTTTGGTACAGCGAAATGATAGAGCAGAGAGTCCTTCGCAGTTAGCGGAGCAAGAGCCGCAATCAATCCAAGAAAGATTGGAAACATTCCCAATGTCACATATATCCATTCACCTATCGACTTTCCATTCCAATATCTATAATCCACGTTGCCCGATTTAGCTCTCCCCGTAGGAACAGCAAGTAAGATATTTCCAAATGCGATTGAGGCGATTGCGGCAACCGGTGTATACAATCCAACAAGACCTAAAAAAAACCAGATAATCGACCACGTTGCTGCACCAACAGCAGTAAGGCCACCTAGTAAAAGCCAAACAGAACTACTTTCGATCCACGATGGCATGATAAATCGACAAACCTGTTTGCCGACACCAATGCAAGCTTGAAAGATAAAAATGGCGACCAAAATACCAATCAGGCAGTCAAATACCAACTCGCCAGTAAGCGGCCCGCCGCCAAAATTTACAATAAACTTTGGCAACTGCCCAATATCACTGCCGCGATATGCCAAAAAAGCAACGATACACACAACAGCAAAAACCGCGAAGCTGATCGCGGTCATGCTGCTGCCTTTTTGTGTCGTTGCTTGGGACATTTTTAGTGAGCAGCTCCTTTGACCCAATCGTAGCCTTTTTCTTCGAGTTCGAGAGCGAGTTCCTTGCCGCCTTCTTTGACGATCTTGCCGCCGGCGAGGACGTGAACCACGTCAGGCACAATGAAATTGAGCAGCCGTTGGTAATGTGTGACAAGGATGATGGCGTTATCAGCGCTTCGGAGCGTATTCACGCCTTCGGCGACGATCCGTAATGCGTCGATGTCGAGTCCGGAATCGGTTTCATCAAGGATCGCAAGTTTAGG
The DNA here is from genome assembly GCA_016711345.1 of Chloracidobacterium sp. Classification (NCBI taxonomy): domain Bacteria; kingdom Pseudomonadati; phylum Acidobacteriota; class Blastocatellia; order Chloracidobacteriales; family Chloracidobacteriaceae; genus Chloracidobacterium; species Chloracidobacterium sp. The sequence goes on along the minus strand of JADJTD010000001.1, from coordinate 2,263,531 downwards.
GGCAAGAACGGCCATTTGCAGTATCTCGTTACGTTTCTTTTCGCCGCCAGAAAAGCCTTCGTTGACCGAGCGTTTGAAAAACTCGCTGCTCATATCAACGATCTTGGCCTTTTCCTTCAGATAGTCGTTGAATTCGAGCGGGTCGAGTTCTTCCTCGCCTATATGCTTCATTTTTTCATTATAAGCAAGACGGAGAAATTGCGAATTAGAAACCCCTGGCACCTCGATCGGGTATTGAAACGCCATAAAGACACCTGAACGGGCACGTTCGTCAGGTTCGAGGTCGAGCAGGTTCTTGCCCTCGTAAAGCACCTCGCCCGAAGTCACCTCGTAGCTCGGATGTCCCGCAAGCACCTTCGACAAAGTCGATTTGCCCGACCCATTAGGCCCCATTATGGCGTGAACTTCACCCTTTTTGACCTGAAGATTCAAGCCTTTCAAAATTTCTTTGCCGTCGATGCCGGCATGCAGATCTTTAACTTCCAACAACATTTTTTGATGTTTCCTCTACAAAAATCTCACCTTTCAAATAAAGCACAGCGTTACCACCGATCTTTACTCTGTCGCCTGCGAGTTGACAAAAAAGTTCCCCGCCTCGAGCAGAAACTTGTCGTGCAAACAACTCATTTTTCCCAAGCACGCCAGCCCAATGTGGTATTAGCGAGCAATGTATCGCACCAGTAACCGGATCTTCGGGAATGCCAATGCGCGGCGCAAACATTCTCGATGCAAAATCGCAATCGTCACCCGGTGCCGTTATAATCACTTCGTCGTAGGGCAGCTTAATTACATCATGCATATCGGGCTGCAGATCTTGGACGGCTTTTTGATCTTCAAGCAAAAGGAACAGCATATTGCCCTGCGATTCCCAATATCTTAGCGGCGCTGCCGCGACCAGCATCTTTATTGGCTCGATCTCTTTCATTGGATACGCAGGGAAATCGAGAACAAGTAAATCGCCGTCTTTCGTCACGCCGAGTTCGCCGCTCCTGTGCGAGTGAAATTTGATATCGGAAGATTCAAGTTCCAATTCGTTGAAGATCACATGCGCACTCGCCAGAGTTGCGTGTCCACACAAATTTACTTCCACCTTTGGTGTGAACCATCGAATGTCATATTGTTCGCCGTTCTTTACAAAAAATGCCGTCTCGGCAAGATTGTTCTCTGCCGCTATCGCGAGCATAGTCTCGTCCGACAGCCACGCATCAAGCGGAACAACCGCCGCCGGGTTGCCGCCGAACGGTTTATTTGTAAACGCATCTACCTGAAAAATTTCTAACTTCATAACATCGAATCCACTCTCGCTTCGCGTCGCCATTTGACCCATCCGCGAACGTGAAGCGAAAAGAAAACCGCACTACCAAGAATCAACGCCCAACTCTGGATCAAAAACCCGACAGTCATCCAACTAACACTCGCGATCATCATTATCAAAAAGCCGTACTTATTCTTACTGCCTAATAAGTAAACGCCCGCCAATCCGGCAACCGTCGCTAGCCAATCTATCCCGAAATACTGCATCCTAGTCTTTAACGGCAGCAATCGCCTGTATCTCAATCTTCGTTCCAAAATGAAGGTCCTTGACCGGTATCATCGCCCTCGCGGGACGATGCTCGCCCATAACGCAAGCATAAGTTTCATTCACACGACCCCAAAGCTCCATATCCGAAACATATATCGTCATCTGCAAAACATGATCGAGGCCGCTCCCCGCTGCATGCAAAACCGCCTCGACATTCCTCAAAGCCAATTCCGTTTGCTCCTCGATCGACCCCGTAAATGGCTCCCGCGTATCCAGCGACATTGGCAATTGCCCAGAAACATAGATCAAACCGTTATGCTCGATCCCCGGGCTGTAATGGCCTTTAGGTTGCGGCTGGTCGGGTGGTTGTATCTTATTCATTCCGTTGAATCCTTTATTTTTGATCGCGCGGCTTCAAGCAACTCTCGATAGTTTTTGAAGAATGGTTCGATAAGATGCTTTTCTAAATCACAACACAAATTCCACAGAACCCGCTGTTCCGACTGGTCTGCGATTTTTAAATCATCTGTATCGGAATATCTGCTAAGAAACTCGAATAAAATCAGAGCCTCATCGGAGTTCAATTCGATTTTGACTGTCTTCGAAAACATTCTTAACCAACACTTCCTTCCAACTTCAATCCCAGCAACTTCGTCGCCTCTACCGCATATTCCATCGGCAGTTCGCGAAAAACTTCCTTGCAAAAGCCGTTGATTATTAGGGAAACTGCGTCCTCCTGCGAAATGCCTCTTTGTTGCAAATAAAACAACTGGTCCTCGCTGATCTTCGACGTGGTAGCTTCGTGCTCAACCTTTGCCGTGGCGTTCATTACCTCGATGTAAGGGAAAGTATTGGCTTCCGATTGGCCGCCGATCAGCATTGAGTCGCATTGCGTATAATTTCGAGCCCCTTCGGCCTTAGGCATTATCTTGACGAGCCCGCGATACGAATTATTTGATTTTCCGGCTGAGATGCCTTTCGAGATGATCGTCGATTTAGTGTTCTTGCCGAGATGGATCATCTTGGTTCCGGTGTCGGCGATCTGTGCGTTATTTGTAAGAGCGACCGAGTAAAATTCACCGATGGAATTGTCGCCCTGCAGGATGACACTCGGATATTTCCAAGTGATCGCCGAACCCGTCTCGACCTGCGTCCACGAGATCTTTGATCGCACGCCGCGACATGCACCGCGCTTTGTTACAAAGTTATAAATGCCGCCCTTGCCATTTTCGTCGCCGGCATACCAGTTCTGCACCGTCGAGTATTTGATCTCGGCATCATCCATCGCAACAAGCTCGACAACCGCCGCGTGCAACTGATTTGTATCAAATTGCGGAGCCGTGCAGCCTTCGTTATAAGCAACGTAACCGCCTTCTTCGGCGACGATCAACGTACGTTCAAACTGTCCGGCTTCCTGCGTGTTAATACGAAAATAAGTCGAAAGCTCCATCGGGCAGCGAACGCCTTTTGGAATAAACACAAACGAACCGTCCGAAAAAACTGCCGAGTTCAAAGCCGCGTAATAATTGTCATTTACGGGAACGACCGAGCCGAGATATTTCTTGATCTTGTCTGGATAAAGTTCGACCGCCTCTGTAAACGAGCAAAATATCACGCCCGCCTCAAGCAGCTTTTTCTTATATGTGGTCGCAACTGAAACCGAATCGAACACAGCATCAACCGCCACATTCGCGAGCATTTTCTGCTCTGTGATCGGAATACCGAGTTTCTCAAATGTCTTGATCAACTCAGGATCGACCTCGTCGAGACTGGCTTTCTTGGCTTTTTCTTTCGGAGCCGAATAATACGAGATATTCTGAAAATCGATTCGCGGATAATCAAAATTTGCCCAGTAATCCGGCTCGGTCATCTTTAGCCATTGACGATATGCTTTCAGACGAAATTCGAGCATCCATTCGGGCTCGTTCTTTTTCGACGAAATGAGTCGTACCGTATCCTCTGACAATCCGCGAGCGATCGTCTCGGTCTCAATGTCGGTGACAAATCCGTATTTATATTCCCGATTAGTTAATAGTTCCGCTGCTGTTGACATATTTTTTAGCCACGAATTTCACAAAAAATCCAATTTGTGTAAATTGTGTCATTCGTGGCAAACCTTCTTAAATTCTTTGCGGTTCGATGGTGCGGTGAATACCTCGAATCGAGTGGAACATCGCATCGACCGAGCTTTCAGATCCGACAAGCTGCGCGAGCGTGATTTGCGAAAGTGCGTTTTCCACGATCTCGTGCAGCCCAACGATCACAGGCCTTATGCCGCAATCGCCCTTGTGAACACATGATTCCAAAACGCCTGTGTAACTGTCGCAGTGCTTGGTGAGCACGTCCTGATCCAGAACCCTAATTATCTCACTGAGGCGAATATCACCCGCCGGACGCGCCAGAAAGTACCCGCCCTTGGTTCCGCGTGTTGAATGTACGAAACCTGCTTTGTTTAGGAGCCACATAAGCTTGCCAGCGTTCGCAGTCGAAATGCCTTCGCGTTCGGCGATCTGCGGCAGCGTCAAGCTCTCACCATCGCCTAAATTTGCAAGCTGTACCAGGCAACGCAGCCCATATTCTTCTTGTGCCGAGATCTTCATAAGACGAACCTATGACCAAATAATCTCAAATCATTACTTTTGTGTCAAGATTAGAGAATGACCTATGCAAAAGCCCACACCTAAGTAAGGGCGGTACATTCAAGTTGAGTGTACCGCCCTTACTTACGTGCGGGCTTTTTGCAGCGACGAACTAGACGAATCAGTTATCACCACCACTTGCGTTTGGCATAGTAAAAACTGCGGTCATCGTGCCCCAATTCCCTGCCGAATCTCGCCCTCTAACAAACAACATATGCCTTCCCGGCGGACATGTTATGTTAGCGGCTGCAAATTCTGTCGAGCTGTTGAAATTGCCGTCCTCAGGTGTCATCGCTATGGGTGTTCCGCCGCGCCAAGGGGGCACATTGATGTAAACCTCGGCTCCCGCAATGCTCTGATTACCGCTGAATTGATCCGTGATCTGAGCTCGAAGCGAATAACGATTGAGCCTTGTTCGGTTACTCGTCAGGGTTTCAGTGGTAGGTCCTTCGCTGGTCATAAATGGCGTACGGACGATCTTTGCTAGATAAAGCAAGACAGGACGATTAAGGTTCCAAAAATTACCGTTCGTGCCGCCGTCCAGACAGGAATACGGCGGCATAAATCCGCCGCAGCTTCCTGAGCTAAGGCCTGTTTCCATACCGAGGCCTGCGACTCCAAGTTCGCCGTAGGCAAAGTCATGTGCCGTTCCGCTCGTAGGATAAAGGTTTATGCTCTGGATCGGGTTGTAGCCGTTGTAGCCTGCCATCCTCCCGGCGATCGTGGCTAGCTGGGGATTTGGCGGCGGCAGGTCATCTTCGCCCCATGGATACAGAACAAGATTGCCGTAGGAGTGCATATCGAGAAAAACGCCGGTAGCATCGATCGGTGCCGGAGAACTTCTGTCCGGCTCACGCTGATCGGGGAATAGTGACAATATCAAGGCCTGAACCGAATTAACTTCCGGCTCCGAAGCCGGTTCGAGGCCCGGCCACGTTTCGCCGCACGGAGGATCAGATGGAAAATTGACGCTTCCCCACCAAAAAGAATAATTACGATTAAGATCAATTCCGGTAAGTGTCCCTGTGCAGTTACCTGTTAGATTATTTGTGTTTTTCCGTTTCATTAGGCCGGTCTCGGCGATCTTGCGGCCGTCGGGATTGAAGATCGGAATAATGTATATCTCGTGTTCGTTGAGCAGCCAGGTCGCGTCGGCATCCTTATCGTAATTCGACAACAAATACTGGGCGAACCGCGTTGCCATCTCGGGCGGAACAAGCTCGCGGGCGTGTATGCCGCCCTGAATTAACAATTTCGGTTTATTGCCGCGATTATCTCTGTTTGTAAGTTTTATACCGGTGAGATCATAGCCGTTGAGCGGGTTTTGCATTTTTTCCCAGCTTTGGCCGTATCTAAAAACCTCTGCAAGCTTTGGATAGGTCGTCTCCATTTGATTTAAGAATGCATAGGTTTCCTCGACGGTCCGATAGCCGCCCTGAAATGTCTCTGGCCTGCTTTGAACTGCGAATTCGGCTGTTAATTTCTCGTCCACACGAGCATTGAGACCCAAGTTTCTTAGGTCGTTGACCTGCTGCTGAGTAGTTAGAAATAAAAGGTCATCACCCTCACGATATTCCATCAGGTCGAGCCCAAGGCCGATCACTCGCTGCATTTCGGCGTCGCTTGAAACCGTAACGCGGGCCATGACCTGTCGATCAGGTAAGGAGACCTTGTCTTGTGCAAAGACTGATACGGAAATTGCCAACAAAAGCGTAAAGATCAGCAGAATTCTCATAGCGGAAAACCTCGTTTGGTAGATAGAAGTGAACAATATCAGATTTCAGCCGATTTGTTAAGGATATTATTCACCACAAAGGCACAAAGATCACAAAGAAATTTTTACTTTGTGTCCTTTGTGCCTTTGTGGTTAATTCCTACTGTATTTTGCTCTGATCTTAACGGCACGCTCGATCAAGTCGGAGTTTTCGAGTATCTTGAGCCGCAGATCGCCCGCAAGATTTGGGTTGTCGGCGAGAAACTTATTGATAACCGCAAGCGCCTTTTCGTCGCGTTGGCCGCCGATAAAGTCACCGAGCCAATCGTTCACAAAAAATATCTTTCGCTCGCGTTTTAATGTCGGCAGAATCGCAAGCGCTTTTTCGAGATATGGAAGCGTAAGTTCGGAATGTCGTATGGAATTGAACGGCCCGGCCGCCACCTCGATCCAGCTCTCAGAGATGTCTTTATTATTTACAAAGTCATTCCAAAATTTTGCCTTGTTTTCAGGCGTAGCAAAGGCAGCATGTGCCGCATAGGCATAACGTTTGGCGTCGTCGCTTGTCTCGGTCTTTTCAAGATTCGTGAGCAATTTCGGAGCATCTGGATCGCCTAAAATTGCAAGCCGCGTAACGATGTCGAATTTGTCTTTGGTTTTGAGAGTCATCTGATTTGATGACTTCGTGGTGCCGGAACCGGCTTTTAATATCTGCTTGAGTTTGTCTCGCGCTTTATCGGTCGAGGCGATGCTCAGGAACGCACGGTAATATGTTATTCGCTGGCCTTGCGTCGAAGCGTTTTGTATTTTGTCGATCAAGAGATTTTCGAGCCGAGCCTGCAAGTCAGAACCCCCTGCGTAAGCGGGGGGCAATGGCGCCGATACTGACGCACGTTGCTTGTTTTTTTCGAACGCGGCCTCAGACGAACGGTTCTTGCCGCCCGCTAACGCAGGCGGTTCTGACACGTAGTAATTCATCGCAGTCGTTACTCGCGACAACAGTGTTTGGATCGTACTCTCATCTTTCTCTGTGGCTAAATTCTTCAGGACCAACTCAACATAATCCTTCGGAGCAAGTTCGGCTTCTCGGACGCTGTCCCAGAGGCTGCCCCACATCATTGTGCGGAGGAAATCGTCTTTTTCGCGTCCAATATTTTTCAGGACATAATCGCGGCTTTTGTCGTCGAGCAGAAAGATGCCGTAGCCGTAGTCTTGATAATTTGGAAAGTAGAAGACAGTGTTAGGCAAGGTCTCTTCATAGGTGGGTCGTTCAACTCCATCGGAGATAAGAATTGCTCGATCCCTTGTTCGGCCTGCTGCATCTATTGAAAGAGCCTGTGTTCTTTGTCTCCAACGAAAATTGTTATTCGCGTCCTTTTGACTGATTGCGAACCCGTCAATTGAAACGGTCGGCATATCGCGATAGTGGAAGCCGGCCGGCTTATATCTCACAATCGAAACGCCGGGATGGGTTACCCAGTTTTTTGCCCACTCCTTTGTGCGATCTATCGTTGATTGCTTCCATTTCTCGTATTCGGGACTCTTGTTCAGTACGGCCTGGATTTCGGCATTAGAAAATTCCTCGACAAGATCACTCCATTCGGCATTTCCATACTCGTGTTTCTTCAAAAACGCGCGCACCGCGGTTTGGAATTTGTCTTCGCCGAGGTAGAACTCGGCCTGGCGGAGGAACGCGGGGGCTTTGTTGTAAACGATGTTGCCGTATGCCGATTTTGCGGAGTTGAGATTGGCGATGGGTTGGTAGATGGCGGTCGTGCCGCGTGTCGAATCGGTCTGGTAGGCGGCCTGTTTGACGCGTTCGTAAAAGACCTTCCAGGCGTTTGCCTCGGGCATGATCTTGTCCAGGGCCTTGTAAGCCATAAAGGTCGCAAACCCCTCTTTCAGCCACAGGTCGTCGAACCATTTCATCGTCACCGTGTCGCCAAACCACTGATGCGCCGCCTCGTGAAAGATCAGGTTCGCCCGCGATATGATGTCGTTTTTGGTCGGCTCCTGCGGAAAGATAACGGACTGCTCCCTAAGAAACGTCGCGCCGGCATGCTCCATCCCGCCAAACGGAAATTCGGGTATCAGCACGAGATCGTACTTCGGAAACGGGAATTTGTAGTCGAAATAGGTTTCGAGATATTTGACAGCCTCGCGATTAAGCCGAAAGACCTCGGCGGCGTGAGGTTTGAACTTTGCGGCTTGGGATCGGCGAACATAAATGTTTCCAAAATCAGGCGAATCGGAAGGAATATTCCTTGTTTGCCTCTCAATTCGTTCTTTCTCTAGCCTGTCCGCCTCAGCCGGTGTCAGCAAACCAGAAACATCATTTTCAACCCACTTTTCGAAGGGTTTACGTTTTTCCGATGTGATTTTTTTTGTGCCGTCATTAGGGTCTTGGATCGGATAATTAAACTCCTCAAACCGCCCGGCGGCGAATGCGAAGACGTAGGTGCTGATGGGTTTGGTTTCATGAAACTGGGATATCGCACCTAGCTCGCAAGGTGGAGGGCAAGGACCTTCAGTATTTCTGCCTACCTCATGAAGGTGAAAACTCACCAATTCATTTGAAACGACCTTCCATTCTGCTGGGTGTGCGACCGTTACGCTAAACCTCGCCTTCAGATCAGGCTGGTCGAAGACTGGGAACGCCGTGCTGGCGTCGGACGGGACGAAGAGCGAATAGATGTATTCCGCGCCGTCCTCTTTATCGACGTACCGCGTGATCGCGCTGCCGCTGGTCAATATCGGCGACGTAAAATCGAGCTTGATGACATTCTCGCCCATCTTCACGCCTTCGCCGTGAACGGCGCGACGGCGGGAAAAAATAAGGTGGTCGCTGACCTCTTGATATGTTGGCCAAAAACTATCCTCTCCCAAGGGATCATACAACCCTGCTGGTTGTCCGTTTATAGTGACATTCGATATTGTCGACTCCTTTTCGTGGCCGGGGATCTTTCGCCAATCAAGAATAATGGCCATCGGCGGGCAATTTGGCTCGGCGCACGCCGTTGCGGCTTGCGTGACGTGTATTTCCATACTACCGCGAAGCACGGGCGACATCTTTTCGAGTGTCAGGTTTAGTTTGTAGCTGATGTTGGAGTAATTAGCGGCGCGCCACTTCGCCAAGTCCTGCGAAACGCCCGGCTCAATAGCCGGAATTTGCGAAAATGCTGTTACCGAAAATAAAACAATAAAGATCAACAGTCGCACAAATGGAATTTACCACAAAACATGTAGCGGGTCAGTTTTTGATGATCTTTGTGTTTTTGTTTTCTTTGTCCTTTTCGTCTGTGTAACTGGTGTCAAAGATCCGGCTAAAACGCTAGCTAAAAAGAAACACGTGATCGACGCTCTGATCGACGCCCTTATAGGCGTGAGCAGATGACATGCCTTTACGGTCCCGGGCGCGCTGTTATCGACGCAGGCAATTTTTTCACAAGGCGATTTTTTAGATGGCTTTTTGGGGGTGAGCGATGGCTTTTTGAGGGTCTGCGATGGCTTTTTGGCGGCGAAAGATGGCGCTATTTTGCTGCTTTGACGCTAAACCATTGCAGATCATACGTTTAGCTGGGAATCAGGGCTTTTTTGACGCATGGTGATGCTTCTCGTCTTCAATTCACACTCTCGTCGACGACATTCGGCATCTTGGCCTTCTTTTTCTTTGCGGTGAAGCCTAAAGTGCGAAGCTAAAGCTAACAAATCCGATAGCCTTGACCGGCTGACCGTCGCGTTGGAAGGGCTTGAACTTCCATTTTTTTATCGCGTCCCTTGCCGCGCTCTGCAGCATTCCCGGGCCGGTCGATTTATCGATGGTTGCGACTTCGCCGGTTTCGCTGACGGTTACACGCACGTTGACAACGCCGGTCGTCCGCGTTGCTTTTGCAACTTGAGGATATACGGGCGACGGCTGGTTGGTGGCAAAATCCTTGAGCTTGGCTCCGACATCCATCGGCGATCCGTCAGCGACCGGTTCCGTCTTTGGAGTTTCTATAACAGGTTTTGGCTCTTCCTTTTTCGGCTCTTCTTTCTTGATCGGAGCCGGCGGCATCGGAACGTATGTTGGTTTGTCGTTCACCGCGACGTTCTGGTCAGACGGCTTGTTTTCCGTGCTCTTTTGATCTCGGACCGGATTATTACTGCCTCCGACGACTATGACAGGCGGCTTTTCGAGCGGTTTGGTGTTTACGGCAACCATATTGCCGACGGGCTGTTCATTTGACGCTCCGTTTGTCGCGTCCATCACGACTCGGCCCGAATTTGCAAGGTCTTCGCGAGTGTCGGCAACCTCATTTCCCCAACGGCGTGCGTCGTAATCGTCTCTTCCAAGCATTCCCCGCGAATTGCTGGCTTCTTCGAGCAAAGCCATCGCGTCCGGCGTTTTTACCTTGTCCTTGCCGAGTTCTTTTGACTGTGTGATGACGAGTTCGAGCGTCTCGCGCATTTTTTCGAGATCGTTTGCAGCCTCAAGCGGCAGCGTGCGGTCTGAAATACTGAGGCCTAGGGCACGATAGCGTTCGACGCGATCACGGGCTCCTTTTACGATCTGCGACGCAACCGCCATATAGAACGCCGGTGCATTAGGCTTGTTTGTTTTTTGAGCGTTGTAAAACTCGCCAAGAAAGTCCTGAGCACGTTTGTAGTCGCCCTGTTCGAGATAGCTGTTCATCAGCAGAACGTTGACGACGCCTTTTAATGCCGTGTCGTTCGACTCGCGGCGGATGTTCTCAAGCTCGTAAATTGCTGCGTTGTAATTGCGAACGGCAATAAATGCCTTTGCCCGTGAGATCCGGTCGCGCATTATGTCGCCTGATGTTGGAGCTGTCGTCGGAGGAGTTACTGGCTGTGGAACGGTCTGCGGAGGCGTCTGAGCGCCTGCGAAAAGAATAAATGCGAATAAAACCAAAAAACCCGAAGTGTATAACCTTCTGACATTTAACGGCATTTAGAGTCCTCCTTTGGTCTGACTTAAATTTTCCGTAAAGGCCAAGCGAACTTACATCTTAAGGAAGGCTCACTTTTAATGACCTGACGTTGCGAAAAATCACGCTTAAAAACCCGCGACCGGCCTTATTTGTATGGCCCGCTAAATCATTTACCTAAGCTCTTGATGATTTTATCGCGGTATGCGTTTGCATCTTTCTTTATAGCACTTTCGTTAAGGGTGAGCAACCGGCGGTCGAGCATCACAACGCGGCCGTTTATGATGACCGTTCGGACGTCGTTTGCCTTTGTAGAGTAAACAAGCGACGAATAAATGTTGAAAAACGGCGTCTGATTTAAGCTGTCAAGATCGACGATAGCGATGTCGGCACGTTTGCCGACTTCGAGCGAGCCTGTGATCTTGTCGAGATGCAATGCACGTGCTCCGCGGATCGTTGCCATCTCGAAAGCCATTTCTGCGGGAAGAGTTTTCGGGTCGTTGGAGTATTGCTTGTGAAGCTTTGCGGCAGTGTCCATTTCTTCCCACATGTTGAGGTCGTTGTTCGACGCGGCTCCGTCGGTACCGAGGCCGACGGCGATATTCTTAGCGAGCATCGCCGGAACAGGCGCTACGCCCGACGCGAGTTTCATATTCGACTGCGGATTATGCGCCGAGCCGACGCCCAGGATATTCATCATGTCGATCTCCGCGTCAGTGAGCCAAACAGTATGCGCGGCGATAACGCGATTTGACAGAAAACCGATCTTGCCGAGGTAGGCCATTGGCGTGTCGCCATATTGCTTTTGGATGTCGTCGCGTTCCTTTTTTGTCTCGGCAACGTGAATAACTACGGCGGCATTATATTTGTCCGACATCGCACGGATCGCTTTCAAATGGTCCGTCGAAACCGTATAAGGCGCATGCGGAGCCATAGCCGGAACGATCAGCGCGTCGTTTTGCCACTTCTTTAAAAAACGCTCCGTGTATGCCATCGCCTCAGCATTTGTCTTGTTATCGGCGACAGGAAAATCAATTATCGTCTCACCCAAAACGCCGCGAACGCCCGCCTTCTTAGTCTCATCGGCGATAGCGTCCTCAAAATAATACATATCGCAATACGTCGTCGTCCCGCCGCGTATCATCTCAGCCAAACCTAATCGCGTTCCCGCCCGAACAAACTGCTCATCAACATTCTTCGCCTCAGCCGGAAAGATATATTTCGTCAGCCAGTCATTCAGATCAAGATCGTCCGAGATCCCGCGAAATAAAGACATCGGCACATGCGTGTGCGTATTGATAAGGCCGGGAATGATCGCCTTGCCAGTTGCGAATATTCTCGAAAGTCTGGGGTACTTGCCCTTTATGTCGGCAGCCTTTCCAACTTCAACGATTACGCCATTCTCGATGGCAATTCCACCATCCTCGATCACTCGACGGCTGGCATCCATCGTTACGACGGTTCCGTGGAGAATTACCATATTGCCTATGGTGCTGGTATCTTTCACCGCCGGAATCGTTCGGCTAATCCCACGCGGCAGCTGTTGCGCAAAAGAGCTGATGGTGAAAGCAAACACTAGGAGAAAAACAATCGGTGTCTTGAGCGTATTCATAACTGACAAGATTCTTAATCTATTTGAGGAATTTAGTATCAAAAGCACGCGGAAGAAGGTCTTTCATCTCGACTGTCTCGACCTTGCCGTTGAGGTTCGCAAAGATCACGGGAATGTTGCCGCCAAACTCCCAGATGATCTGCCGGCAGACACCGCACGGAGGCGTCAGGTCTTCGGTATCGGCGACGACGGCGATGCGTTTTATTTTTCGTTTGCCTTGCGAGATTGCGTTCCATACGGCGACGCGTTCGGCACAGACGGTGAGGCCGTAGCTTGCTGATTCGACGTTGCTGCCGACGATGATCTCGCCGTCGTCGGTTTCGAGTGCTGCACCAACCTTAAATTCCGAAAACGGCGCGTAGGCGTTTTCACGCACGCGGCTTGCTGCTTCAACGAGTTCTTTTTCTGAGTGTTCCATCACTTAATTTACTGCTTTCTTTTCTTCTTTTAGTTTCTCACGCACGAGGCTGCAAAGGAATTTGACACTGACGCCCATTTGTCCGCCTTCGGGAATAATAATGTCCGCGTGACGCTTCGACGGCTCGACGAATTCATGATGCATCGGCCTTACTGTTCTATAATATTGTCCGATCACTGATTCGACTGTGCGACCGCGTTCTTTTATGTCGCGCTGGAGCCGACGAATAAATCGAATGTCGTCCGGCGTATCGACAAAAACCCGCACATCCAGCAGATCGAGGATACGCGGTTCTGCAAATATCAAAATACCCTCAACGACCACCACAGCCCTTGGTTCAATGATCGCGATACGGTCGCTGCGTGTATGCGATTTAAAATCATACAACGGCATCTCGACCTGTAATCCCTGCTTCAAGCGTTTGAGGTGATTGACCAACATGTCGCCGTCGATCGAATCGGGATGATCGAAATTTGCCTGATGCCGTTCGTCAAGAGGCATGTCCGCAAGGTTTCTGTAATACGAATCCTGCTCGACGAGCACAACATTTTCCGCGCTGACCGCCTCAACGATAGCCCGCGCAATTGTCGTCTTTCCCGAACCTGTTCCGCCGCAAATACCTATGAACATACTTTCTTAATTATTCGTCTGAGAAGTTCTTTGAAAACTTCAGCGACACGCGCTCCTGTTTCCATTACCTCTTCGTGATTGATCGGCTCGTCGCTCATTCCGGCCGCGAGATTGGTTATACACGAGATACCGAGAACGCGCATTCCTTGGTGCCGCGCAGCAATTGCCTCGGGAACTGTAGACATTCCAACAGCATCCGCGCCGAGTTGACGATACATCCTGATCTCAGCCGGAGTTTCATATGTCGGGCCCGACAGAGCGCAATAGACGCCGCGATTCATAAAATCGATCAGCGTCTCATCGTGTCCTCTTTCAAATCGTTCGCGGGCGATCGCATTGGCTTCATCCTGAGTGATCTGCTGAAATTCGCGGTCGTAAACCTCGCTCATATCAGGAAATCGCGGGCCGAAGCGATTGTCGTTTGGCCCTCGCAATGGATTGACGCCGAGGCAATTAAGATGATCCGAAATAAGCATCAAGCTTCCGGGCGTCATATCGGAATTAAGACTGCCCGCAGCATTTGTCAGGATAAGATTCTTTATTCCCATCAATCCAAACGTACGGACCGGCAGCATCACCTGCTCCATGTCGTAGCCTTCGTAATAGTGAAAGCGCCCTTGCTGAACCGCGACCGCTATGCCGTTGATCTCACCTAAAACAAGCTGTCCCGCATGACCCTCAACAGTTGAACGCGCAAATCCGGGAATTTCTTCGTAAGGAATTCTAACAGCGTCAGTCAATTCATCCGCAAACGCACCAAGACCGCTGCCGAGCACTATCGCGGCTTGGCACTCGCCGGAATATTTTGACTTGATATAGGCAGCCGCTTTTGCGGCGTTTTCGTAACGCATATTGAATTAAAGAAGGAGTGTAGCCTAACGGAAGAATCCTGATAATCAGTATTCTTTTCACTTAAAACGAGAATTAGGCAGTGTTTTACCTTCTTTCTTTTCTACACTGTATTTGACTCTGTCGAGCCATCGGCGAAGAGCGTGTGCCAACATGACAGCTTCTTCAGCCGCTTTACGATTCTCATCCTTCGTAACTGAAAACGGTTTTAGCATGTCGCCAGGTAACGATTTGAGACCATCATGAATCCCGACGTTTCGACCGTGTTTTCGCCAGTTATCCACGGCATCTTGGAGATGCTCAAAGTCTCGATCTTTTATTGGATCCGTGTCTAACTCTTTCCATTTTTTGATTAGTTTACCGAAGTCAAGCTTAGAAACCTCCTCTCCATTCAGGCTTCGTACGTTGACCATGTATGACCATAAGCGATCCATGATTATATGCTCAACCATAGCGATTACCTGAACATATGCTCCCGTCGCCATATGCTTAGGTAGTTGGCCCCAGTATTGCCTATAGGCTTGATACTTGGCTTCATCTCGATCTTCTCCTTTAGGCTTCACATTCCTCGGCATAATACTTTCCTCACGCGATCCTGTATTTTCAACTTTCTGCCAGACTTTGTCGAACCTGCTTGTTTCGCATTCAGTCGAAGCATTCCTTCTTGAATTCAAGAAGCCATTCGGCCACATCGTCGGGATTAACACCGCTACCTTCCACTGTAAAGGAAATACTGTGGCCGAGACCATTAAGATACGGCGAAGGCGAAAAAGTTGTTATTCGCACATCACCCTTATCGCTGGTAAAACACTTGGAAAATGCATAAACGAGGAACTCAAGAACAAGCCATGCCCTAACAGATGGCGAGTTCTGTCTTGCGGCCTCAAGTTGAAATGTGACCTCCCATTTATCGGCCGAAAGCTGGTACTTTTTGTTCTTTGCATGCCCTCCGCAACTGCTTATCGTATAAATGCCATCAAAGGTATTTATAGCCTTTGCTAAAGCCACGATGTTAGCATCCATCTCGGAGTAAGGAATCCTCATTCAAAGGCACCTCTAATTGCAATCGTTATCGGCTTAGTTCTCTTTTCTGTATGGAATTCCCAATGCTTTCGGAGCCCGCGATGAACCGATAAAGCCTGCTAGCACGATTATCGTCAACACGTAAGGGATCATTTGAATAAATTGGACCGGAATATCTTCGCCCGAAGGCATTTTGATCACGCCCTGCATTTGGATCGACAGAGCTTCGGTAAATCCGAAGAAAAGGCATGCAAAAAGCACCGGTATCGGCTTCCATTTGGCTAGGATCAATGCCGCAAGAGCTATGTAGCCTCGGCCAGCGGTCATGCCGCGTGTGAAGAGAGACGATTGGCCTATCGAAAGGTATGCGCCGCCTGCCGCTGCCAACATTCCCGAAATAACGACCGCAACATATCGTAAACGGATAACATTCACGCCTGCTGCATCTGCAGCTTCCGGATTCTCACCGGCTGCACGAATACGCAATCCGAATGGTGTCTTATAAAGCACATACCAACAAACCGGAACAATAAGGAACGCCAGAATCGAGGCAATCGATAATCGATTTGAAATATCGAGCAGTAAAAACTCTTTCGCGATCTGCTGCGTCGAACCTGCAGAATCATAAAGCCTGCTGCTAATGACAGCCGGAAGCCCGAGCATCAACATACTTATCGCAAATCCCGTAACAACCTGATCGGCCTCGAACCTAATGACTGCAATTGCAAAAATAAGTGCGACGATACCGCCTACAACTATTCCCGCAACAAATCCGATATACGGATTCTGCAGCTCATAGGTAACAACCGCAGCGGTAAATGCTCCTGAAAGCATCAGGCCTTCGAGTGCGATGTTGATGACGCCTGCGCGCTCCGAGAACATTCCGCCCAATGCCGCAAAGATCAACGGCGTCGCGCTTCGAATCGTCGAAAAGAGCAAAATGAGTAAAAATGTCGGTGTTAGTAACTCGCTCATTTTATTTCCTCGAATACCTCTGTAGCGCCGCCACAAAAATAATTATGATCGCCTGAAGCACCTCGACAAGGTCCTTTGAAACGTATTTTGTTTCTATATCGACAAAGATCTCGCCGCGTTTCAATACGGCGAAAAAGATCGCTGCGATAAATATGCCAAGAGGATGATTACGGCCAAGCAACGCTACCGCAATTCCCAAAAATCCCCAGCCGTCTGAGAAACCGTCGTAATAATTGTATCTGTAACCAAGAACCTCACCGATCGCGACCATTCCAGCCAAGCCGCCCGAGATCGTCATCGCCAAAATTATCTGCTTCTTTACATTAATACCGCCGTATTCTGCGGCAGATGGATTTTCACCGACCGCACGCAGTTCGTAGCCCCATTTTGTCTTCCACAAAAAGATATAAACGAGTACACACATCAATATCGCCAGCAGAAACGCAACGCTGAGCGGAACAAAATCGGGCATTCCAGGGATGTATTGGCTTATTCGAGGAATGTGAGCGCCCTTGCCGATGTCAGCGGTTTGCAAGATCGGGTCACCCGGAATTTTGTAGTAATACTGCGTAAAATAACTGACCAGCGATATGCCGATAAAGTTCAGCATGATCGTGTTGATGACTTCGTGCGAGCCGAATTTTGCTTTTAGAATGCCGGGTATCGCACCCCAGATTCCGCCCGCGACAACGGCAGTTAAAATGCACGCAAGCACGAGGATCACCGACGGCAGGCTGTACCAAGACCAGTCTTCCTGCTTTCCAAAGATGGTGACCACAGTTCCGCCAAATTTGATACCGACCCAAGCCGTCGCAAACGCAGCTACATAAAGTTGCCCCTCCGCCCCGATATTTAAAAGCCCGCAGCGAAAAGCAACAGCAACCGCCAGCCCAGTAAATATTAGCGGCGTTGCGATAAACAGGGTGTAGCCAAGATTGTTGAGCGAGCCAAACGAGTTACCGATGAGTTGGTAGAAAGTCTGGAATGGGTTGTCGCCGATCAACAGCACAATTATCCCGCCGACGACAAACGCCGCGAAAACAGCTACTAATGGCCAAAGAACTTCACGAAAAATCTTCATTTTCTAATCGGTCGCACGAGTTTTAGCCTCGAAAGATGCGAATTCGAAAGTTCGGTTGTTGAGGAAAGATGCTCAATAAATATAACCGACAAAGCCGAAAGTGTCACCTGTAAATTGCAAAAAACAAAGAAAATCCGCCATCAAAAAAATTTCAATCAGGACTTGACAATCACACACTCATATTTTATTATCCTTATAGACTAAGTAATTAGTCATTTATCTTGAAATTTTGGAGGAAATGATCATGAACATAGTCAGATACGATCCATTTAGAGAATTACGCAGCTTAAACGAAGAAGTGGCCCGCTTATTCAGGAACGCAGCACCCGCCTCGGCGGCGAGAGACGAAGTGTTTAACGGCTCATGGGCTCCGACAGTCGATATTTTCGAGAACAAGGACAGCTTTATTCTCGAAGCCGAACTGCCCGGAATGACGCGAGAAGATTTTGAGCTTTCATTCGAAAATAATGTACTCACGCTTAAAGGTGAGCGGAAATTTGAAAAAAAGACCGATGAAGACAATTATCATCGCATTGAGCGAGCATATGGTTCATTCACGCGGTCATTCACGCTTCCGCCGACAGTTACCGCCGAGGGAGCAAAGGCCGACTTCGATAACGGCATTCTCCACATAAGCCTGCCGAAGCGCGAAGAGGTCAAAGCTCGTAAGATAGAGATCACCGGCGCAGATGCTATATCGAAAACGATCGAGGCGAATAACAAGGCCAAGACGGCAAACGGCTAATTCAATTTAGCCATGTGACAAGACGGTGAATGGTGAGTGACGAACATTCATCATTCACCGTTCGTAATTTACAATATTGATATGAGATTCGACAGATTTACGATCCGCGGCCAGGAAGCCGTGCAAGAAGCGATCAGTGTCGCCGAGAAAAACCAGAACCAGCAGGTTGAGCCAGAGCACTTGCTTGCGGCGATGCTTGAGCAAAAAGAGGGAGTCGTCAAACCCATTTTTGGCAAGATCGGTGCGAACGCGCAAGCGATAGTTACTGAACTTCAGGCTGCTATCGAGAAATTTCCAAAGGTTAGCGGCGGGCAGCAATATTTCAGCTCGCGAACGAACACCATCTTTCTCGAAGCTCAGAAAGAAGCTGAGAAGATGGAGGACGAGTACCATTCGACCGAACATCTTTTGCTGGCCATCGCCGCAGAAAATGACGGCGATGCCGGACGCATTTTACGCTCGAACGGTGTAAATCGAGATGACCTCGAAAAGGTGATCACCGATATGCGAGGCGGTTCGCGAATCACGGACCAGAACGCCGAGGAAAATTTTCAGTCTCTCGATAAATACGCACAAGATCTGACCGAACGTGCCCGCAAAGGCAAGCTCGATCCTGTGATCGGGCGTGACGACGAGATCCGCCGGACCATCCAGATACTTTCGCGTCGAACAAAAAATAATCCTGTCCTAATAGGCGAGCCCGGTGTTGGAAAGACCGCCATTGTCGAAGGATTGGCACAGCGCATAGTTTCTGGCGATGTGCCGGAAACGCTGAAAAACAAAAAATTAGTTTCGCTCGACCTCGGAGCAATGCTCGCCGGTGCGAAATATCGAGGAGAGTTTGAGGATCGGCTAAAGGCAGTTCTCAACGAGATCGAAAAAGCCGAAGGACAGATAATTCTATTTATTGATGAATTACATACTCTTGTCGGTGCCGGTGCGTCGGAAGGCGCAATAGATGCGTCGAATATGCTCAAACCTGCTCTCGCACGCGGCACGCTGCGAGCAGTCGGAGCCACAACGCTTGCCGAGTATCAGAAATATATTGAAAAGGACAAAGCTCTCGAACGCAGATTCCAGCAGGTCTATGTTGGCGAACCGACGGTTGAGGACACGATCGCGATCCTTCGAGGATTAAAGGAACGTTACGAGGTTCATCACGGTGTCCGTATAAAAGATGCCGCCATCGTCGCGGCTGCGACACTTTCAAATCGTTACATTACTGACAGATTTCTGCCCGATAAAGCAATTGACCTCATTGACGAGGCGGCTTCACGCATTCGTATCGAAATCGACAGTTTGCCGCAGGAAATAGATGTACTCGAGCGAGAGATATTGCAGCTTGAGATCGAGCGTCAAGCACTCTCTCATGAAACAGATAAGAAATCTAAAGAGCGGCTCGACGATATCGAAAAACGTATCGCGGATCTCAACGAAAAATCTTCGGCGATGAAAGCCAAGTGGCAATCGGAGAAAGACGAGATCGAAAAGATGCGCACCGCAAAGGGCCAGCTTGAACAAGCCAAGCTTGAACTCGAACAAGCCCGTCAGGCAGGCGATCTGAATAAAGCTGCAGAATTACAGTACGGAAGTATCCCCGAGCTTGAAAAGCTGCTTGAGTCCGAGCAGGAGCGACTAGCCGAACTTCAGAAGGATGGTGTCTTTCTTAAAGAAGAGGTCGATGAAGAAGATGTCGCTGAGATCGTTGCGAGATGGACCGGAGTTCCCGTTTCGAAAATGCTCGAGGGCGAAATGCAAAAGCTCATCGCGATGGAGGACAACCTCCGCAAGCGTGTCATCGGCCAAGACGAAGGCTTAGAGGCCGTCGCAAACGCCGTGCGGCGTGCCCGCGCAGGATTGCAGGATCCAAATCGTCCTATCGGCTCGTTCATTTTTCTAGGGCCGACCGGCGTTGGTAAAACTGAAACCGCAAGAGCGTTGGCCGAATTTTTGTTCGATGACGAAAAAGCAATGATCCGGCTCGATATGTCCGAGTATATGGAAAAGCACGCCGTTGCTCGTATGATCGGCGCACCTCCGGGATACGTCGGCTACGAAGAAGGCGGCCAATTGACCGAAGCTGTAAGACGCAGGCCGTATTCGGTCGTTCTGTTTGACGAGATCGAAAAAGCCCATCCTGATGTATTCAATGTACTGTTGCAAATTCTTGACGACGGCCGTTTGACCGATTCTAAAGGCCGCGTCGTTGATTTTAAGAACACCGTTCTGATAATGACCTCAAACCTAGGCTCACGGGAGATACAGTCGGCATCGGAAAACCCGTTGGTGGACCGCGACATAAGAAACGAAGTGTTAAAAGTACTGCGGGATCACTTCAAACCCGAGTTTTTGAACCGCATCGACGACATAGTCGTATTCCAGCAATTGGGCAAAGAACAGATCGCGCAGATCATCGATGTTCAGCTTGAGAAACTGCGCAAAAACCTTGCGGAACGCGGCATCACCATAGAATTGGACGATTCTGCGAAAGATCTGATCGTCACCGAGGGCTATGATCCGGTTTACGGTGCACGTCCGCTCAAGCGGGCGATACAAAATTTGATTCAAAATCCGCTTGCGGTCAGTTTGCTCAATGGCGAGATCGCGAGCGGTCAGACCGTTCGTATATCGGCGGAAAATGGCGAGATCAAATTTACGCCGACAAAGAGTCGGGCGGAAGCCAGTGCGTGAGCAAGGTTGTAAATTAAGCCCTGCTTACGTACAGCACTTCTGCATTCCGAACAGGAGCATTACAATTAGATTCAGATGTTTAAGAAAAAAATGAACGAGCAAGAAACAGAATTTGACGAAGTTGTGGGAACTGACGAGAAAATTCCCGTCAATGACAAACGTCGTTTTAACGATAACGGTGAGCGTATCGACGTTGACGAACCTCAACATGGCCCGGTCAAATCAGCCGCCGAGATCGCTCTAGAAGTAAAGTTGAAAGCTGAGACAGAGCGGCGTGAGGCCGCCGAAACAAAACTCGTCGGCGTCCAGGCAAAGTTTGAGGAAGCAAAAGCCAATCTCGAAAAAGAGACTGCCGACATGCGTGCGAGGCTGATGAAAACCCTCGAAGATCGTGCAAAGCAAGGCCGGTTCAACTTTTTGACAACGCTGCTTCCGGTTCTCGACAACCTCAATCTTGCCGTTGCGGCAAGCGAGACCGATCCGTCAGTTGAACATTTGCGAAACGGGGTTATCGGCACGGCACGCAGTTTTGAGCGGGCGCTGATAGATGTTGGTGTCGAGCCTATCGGTTCGGTCGGGGTCGATTTTGACCCTGAACTTCATGAGGCAGTTGATATAGCCGCGACCGACGCTGAAAACGACGGCAAGATCGTTGCGGAATATGCACGAGGATATAAGTTTGGCGATAAACTGCTGCGGCCCGCTCGTGTTCAGGTGGGAAAGTGCTTGGCTGATTCCGCCGCCGAATGAAAAAACAGGTGGAACACTCGGGACAGTTTGGGATACAGTGAGATTAGTCACCCAAATAATAGGCTTTCCGGCACTCGCGACAAAGTGTTATAGTGGAATTTAGGCACAACCTTCCACGCCGGCCCGCATCATAGTTTTTAGTTTTTCTACAAGGGAATTATGGCAGATATAGACGCATACAAAGACAAATTTAGCGAGAGCGGGCAGCGAGTTTTGGAAACGGCATTGGGCGAATCCAAAAAACGCGATCAAAACTACGTTTCTATCGAACACATTTTGCACGCAATTGCGTTTGAAGAGGACG
Source organism: Chloracidobacterium sp. (assembly GCA_016711345.1). Classification (NCBI taxonomy): domain Bacteria; kingdom Pseudomonadati; phylum Acidobacteriota; class Blastocatellia; order Chloracidobacteriales; family Chloracidobacteriaceae; genus Chloracidobacterium; species Chloracidobacterium sp. Next base: position 2,241,650 of record JADJTD010000001.1, on the reverse strand, counting down.
AACTCTTTACATCCACAATGCGTGACCTCGCTGTTGACCCGCGTTCGGTCAAATTGCTGATCGAAAAAAGAATGGAAGCCGGCAGGCAGCACAGTGGCAAAGGCTATCGCATCGCGCCTGAGACAACCGAGCTTTTTAAGCGTGCGATGGATCGTGCGCGTTCGCAAGGGCGCCGTGTGATCGACGGCAGTGATATTTTTTACGTTCTATCGAACGACGAGCGCAGTGTGCTCAATGACGTATTACAGAATTTGGGAGTGCCATCCGACGAGGTCGCTCAGACGGCCCGCACGCGAATTAAAAAGCGTGAAAAAGAAGAGGAACGCGTCCGCCAAAAATACGAGTTGCCCTCGTTTCTGCGGCATTTTGGAGTTTCTCTGAATAAACTTGCCCGTCAGGACAAGATCGCACCGACGATCGGCCGCGAGCGGGAGATCCTGCAAATGATCGAGATCCTTTCGCACCGCGAACGTTCCAATTCACCGATGTTAGTTGGTGAGCCGGGCGTTGGTAAAACAGCGGTCGTCGAAGGACTTGCGCGTATGATCGAACTTGAACCTGAAAAGGTTCCCGCACGTCTTCGCAACGCGCATATTGTTCAGCTTCAGATGGGCGGACTTGTTGCCGGCACGATGCTTCGCGGCATGTTCGAGGAGCGTATAAAAGGCATCATCGACGAGGTCAAAGAGAAAGATCACATCATTCTCTTCATTGACGAAGCTCATTCGATCATTGGCGCAGGTGCGGCGATGGGAACAACATCGGATGCGGCAAATATGTTCAAATCGGCGCTCGCGCGCGGCGAGCTGAGGATCATCGGTGCAACTACGATCACCGAGTACAAAGAATATATCAGCGACGACGAAGCTCTTTCACGGCGTTTCCGCCTTGTGAAAGTTGACGAACCTAGCATTGATGAAACGAAGGAGATCCTGTTCGGCATTCGCCCGCGTCTTGAGAAAAATTATTCGGTGACGATCTCCGACGAGGCCATAAACATGGCACTCGAGATGTCGCCAAAATATATCCGCAATCTACACTTGCCCGATAAAGCGATCGGCTGGCTCGACACGGCTTCGGTCAAGGTCGAGATCAACGAACCGCTGGAGATGACCGTGCTCCCCGAACACATCATCGACGTCATTTCTCAGGAATCGCGTATCCCTAAGGATATGATCTATCGCGACACATCCGACCGCTTTTCAACAATGGAAGCGGACCTGGGAAATCGTGTTGTCGGGCAGACGGACGCGGTTCGCGCGGTTGCCGAACGACTTCGCCTCAACAAAGGCCCGCTGAAAGAAAATCATTATGCGCCTGATGGTGTGCTGCTTTTCTTAGGCCCGACCGGCGTCGGCAAGACCGAACTTGCAAAAGCTGTTGCCGAATTTATGTTCGGCGATGAAGGCAAAATGATCCGCATCGACATGAGCGAATACGGAGACGGCACGATCGGTATTGAAAAGCTTATCGGAATGCCGCGCGGCATCGTTGGCTCTGAGCGCGGGGGCATCTTGACCGAACAGCTTCGCGACAATCCTTACACCGTTTTGCTGCTCGACGAGGTCGAAAAAGCGTCGCCATACTTGATGAATATTTTCCTCCAGGCTTTTGACGAAGGCTGGATCACAGACGGACGCGGTAAGAAAGTTTATCTCTCGGACGCGATCGTCATCATGACCTCGAATCTGGGCTCGGACAATTTCAAAAAATACGAGTCGCCGCTCGGTTTCGCCAATAATCCCAGCGGCGATATGAAACAGATCCGCAGCGACGTAATGAAGGCCGCCGAGACTCGGTTTACGCCTGAATTTCGTAACCGTATCGACGAGATGATAATCTTTGCTCCGCTGACAAAGGATGAGGTACGCGAGATCGCCAAGCTTTATCTGACCAAGATACAGCGAAACATGGAGCGTCAGGGCAAGCTCGTTGAGATCACCGAAGCCGCCCTTAACCTGCTCACCGAGAAAGGCTTTAGCCAGACATACGGCGCACGTTTCCTGAAACGGCACATCGACCAAAAGGTAAAACTGCCCATCACAAACGAATGGAAGGCCGCGATGAAGTTTACCGTTGACGCGGTTGATGGCGAGATCACGGTAAAAGCGGGCGAGATGTTCAGCCTGAACTAAACCTTTATTAAATTTATTGCATCAAAGGCTTCGGTGATAATATTTCATCGAAGCCTTTTTATTATGAATCGATTTCTCTTACATACTTTTCAAGCGGTTGCGTTGTCTTTCTTTGTAGTTACCTATTCGTGGATCGCTTACGCTCAGACAGACACGAGTAAAAGTGATTCCAAAGAGAAAGCGGAGTCGATTATTAAAAAAGCGGTTCAAAGCCTCGGCGGTGAAAAGTATTTGCAAGTCAAGACGCAGATCGGACGCGGGCAGTTTAGCTTGATGAAGGAAGGCTCGCTTATTTCGTATCAATCTTTTACTGATGTCATCGTTTTTCCTGACAAAGAGCGCACTGATTTTAAGGGCGGCGGTTCGCGATCAATTCAAGTTAATAATGGCAGTACTGGTTGGTTGTATGACGACAGCTTAGACGTAATAAAGATTCAGAACGAAACTCAGATCGCCAATTTCAAACAGGGTATTAGGACGAGTCTCGACAATCTGCTGCACGGCCACTGGAAAGGCGATGGCGAACTGACTTATGTCGGCAAACGCGCTGCGACGCTGGGCAAGCGTAACGAAGTTGTAAAACTCACTTACAAAGACGGCTTTACGGTTGAGTTCGAATTCGCAGCCGACGACGGCCTGCCGCAAAAGGCACTCTACAAACGCACGAACGCCGACGGCGAAGAAGTCAAAGAAGAAGACCGCTACGCGCAGTTCCTGGACATCGGCGGCATAAAGACGCCATTCATCGTTGACCGCTGGACAAATGGCAAACAGTCTTCGCGAATCAACTACGAGTCCGTCGATTTCAACAAACCGATCCCTGACTCGATCTTTGCAAAACCCGCAAACCCCAAAGACGCCAAAAAAGATCTAAAACTCTAGAGGCTATGAATTAGCTAAAGCCGACTTCGCCCACCGCTCCATTTATCGTATAGCCACCAAGCACAATATATCAGCAAATCATAGAAGGGGACGTTCAGCCAGAGACCGAGGAAGTAGCACTGAAGATTCCGGGCCATTTCATATAAGGCCACGTCATCGTCGGGTAAGGTCTCGATAGCGAACACACAGTATGAACAGAGGAAGGCCGGTAAATTCAAAAGGCGGACCAAGAATACGGGCATACTGTCCACGAAAGACGCATTGGCATAACTGAGAACTAGGCCGGCGCCAAGACAAATCAGGATGCGGGATCTACGCCGCTCAATGAATTTTGGCAATGTTCCCTGATTAGACATCAAAACCACCGCACGCGTAGCACCAAACTACTTATTAACACCGATCGTTTAACACCGATGGTCGTTGATAATACACCAATCTCGGTCTGTCGGCGAAAAGATTCACGCCGGAGTGTAGAAGATTCACCTGATACAGCGACCTAATTCACTTGGTGCGTTGAAAAGATGTAGCTGGTGCAGACGGTCGTTGTAGCTGCCACAGATAGAAGATGTAGCAATGCAGATAGCCGCGAATATCACAATGACATTCGCGGCTAAAAAATTCCTTACGCTTTGCTCGGTTTAGACAAACGCAAAATCGAACTGTGCCTGATGGACGGATTTGTCCGAGGCGATGTCGATGTGGCCGAGATAGGCTTCGATCTCCTCGAGCACCTCGCGTTCGTCGTTGCGCAAGGCCTTGGCAACATCCGGGTGAACACGCAGCGTCGTGTGCCGAACATCGTCAAGATGCTTCGAAAGGCGGCGGGCCTCGGCGAGTATTTCATAAGCCGTTGTAGTCGGCGATTTGACCCAGCCGGCGCCTTCGCAATATTCGCACGGGGCACACATGACACGCTCCAGCGACTGTTTGACGCGTTTGCGGGTCATTATTATCAGGCCGAAATCGTTGAACGAGAGAACCTTGTTGGGCGATCTGTCGCTCGCGAGAGCTTCCTGCAGCGCCTGAGAAACTTTGTTCCGGTTGCGACGGTCGTCCATGTCGATCAGGTCGAGCACGATGATGCCGCCGAGGTCGCGAAGGCGGATCTGCCGCGCGATCTCATCAACTGCTTCCATGTTGGTTCGCGTGATGGTGTCTTCGAGACGCTGATTGCCTTTGCCGACAAATTTGCCGGTGTTGACGTCGATCGAAACGAGAGCTTCGGTCTGATTGATGACGAGATAGCCGCCAGACTTGAGCCAGACGCGGGGCTTGAGAGCTTTGTCGATCTCTTCCTGGACGCCGTAATACTCGAGGATCGGCTCGTCACGGGTATAAAGCTTGACGCGATTGACCATTCGCGGCTGGATGAGATTGATAAATTCAACCGTGCGTTGATATTCCTCATCGTTGTCGATGCGAATGGCCGTGAAATCGCCTGCAAGTTGATCGCGCAATATTCTCTGAACAAGATCGAGGTCCTGGTGAACGATAGCCGGCGACTTTTTCTTTTCGGAGTTTTTCTTTGAGTCGGCCCACATTCGAGCCAGGTATTTTGCGTCGTTTCTTAGATCTTCCTCGGAAACTCCGATGCCTGCTGTGCGAACGATAAAGCCGCCAGACGGGATCTCGGCATCCTGACGAATACGTTGAATAAACGTCCTGAGACGGCTTCGTTCATTCGAAGATTCGATCTTTCGCGACACGCCGAGATGCTCGATCGTCGGCATATATACCAAGTAGCGTCCCGGCAAAGCGATGTGCGAAGTGATACGAGCGCCTTTCTTTGCGATAGGCTCTTTAGCGATCTGAACGAGAATTTCCTGGCCTTCTTTTAGAAGATCCGATATCGTCGGCTGCGGACCGCGATTGCCACGGTCGTTGCGATCAAAACGTTTGCCGCTGCTTGATTGACGATCGCGATTCGGACGATCATCGGCCGGACGATCTCCACTTGGACGCTCGTTATTAGGTCTATCACCAATCGGTCTATCGTTGCGGCCTCTGCCACCGCGCCGACCACGGTCGCGATTATTATCACGGCCGCGCGGACGATCATCCGATTGTTCGCGATCCTGCGGAGCTTCCTCAGGGCGATCCTCGGGACGGTCATCCGGACGCTCGTTGCGGACCTCTTCGATCACCTGAGGTTCTGGCTCAGAAGCTTCAACCTCAATAATCTCAACACTTTCTGATGTTTCGTCGAGAGTTTCCTCGCCGTTAGCCTTGGGCTTTCTGCGACCTCGTCCACCCCGGCGAACTGCCATTTCGGCTTTACCATCTGATTCTTTATGGCTGGCCTCGGCATCGTCTTTAGTTGATTTTTTGGCCTTGGGCTTTGCAAACTTCCCTTTTGAAGCAGCTTTTTTAGCAGGTTTTTTGGGTTTTGCAGGAGCAGTTTCTTTATCAGGAGCTTTTGCTTTGGATTTTGCACGGCCTTTTGCGGGAGCGGGCGTTTCTTCGTCCTCATCGGCGATGCGTTCGAAGCCGCCGGCATCACTACCGACTTCGGCGAGAAGCGATCCGACCTCAGCAGCGGCGGTAGTTTCCATATCAAATTCGACCGCGCGAACGCGATCAATTATGGCTTCCTGAACATATGCGTCCTTGAACAGATCGCCTGTATCACTGTCATCGCTATCGCTGATGCGTTCGAAGCCGGAATTATCAAACTCGATCTCGAAGATCGGAGCGGACTGAGCGTCAGGTTCAACCGATTGTTCGCGATCTTTTTTGCCTCGGCCGCGACTGCGTTTACCTTTTTCAGGCCGTGAGTCGGGCATTGCTTCGGGCTGCGGTTCATTGATCTGTGCTGGTTCATCGGCAGGTGAATCCTCGATCGGATCAGCAGTTGCGACCAGAGGCTCAGCAAGCTCCTGAACCGATTCCATCTGCTTTTCACGTTCAATGCGGGAGCGATCGATCTGTTCATTTGCCTCGCGTTTAGCCTCTTCGGGCGTGGATTTTTTGCCCTTTTCGATGATAATTCGCTCGATCTCTTCTTCTTCATCAAAGAAGTCGGTCACATACAAAAACGCATCGCGCTCGAGCCCGATATCGACAAAGGCCGACTGCATCCCGGGCAGCACACGCATCACGCGGCCCTTATAAACATTGCCTACGACGCCTGCATTTTCCTCGCCGCGTTCGATATAAAATTCAGTGACCTTGCCATTATCGAGAATGGCGATCTTCTTTTCGCGTCCATTGACGCTAACGATCATTTCTTTTGACATACAAAAATTGTTTCCTCAAATTGGGTATATAAATTGCCCATTCGTTTGAAGACGGAGAGTGTGTTCAGATGTGGAATTGTTGCAGACTAAGGGTTTAGATCGAGCGAGGGAAACGCGCGCGTTGTGGTTTTATAGCTTGGTTTTGGAAGCAAAGCCCCAAAATGGACAAGTATTGAAATTTTTTCACGCAGGAATCTCGGTTTAGAAAAGCAACGCTGCCTTTCACCTAACGGGGAGCACCAAATCTCATGTTACGAGATCGTGCCTCAGACCCTTAGAACTCGCTAAACTTAAAGACCTCAGTCTTTTGCAAAAATCTTCTGAACGTCTGCTCTCTCCATCGCGATAACAAACCGCAAACGTGGCAAACCTCGGTCAGTATAAACAAAACGAAGGACTTAGTAAACAACTAAATGCAATTGTCAGTTTGTCCGTTGTCAGAGATCGGATGGCAGAATCGTGAGAATGGACCTGTGAACTGATGTAAATAACGATAATAATGCCGGATGTCATCGACGACGGTGTGAATCGACGACAAGAAGCATCAACTCACGTCAAAACTGGCGTAATTCCAAGCTAAATATATGATCTGCAACGACTTACCGATAAACGGCCGGAAATGCGCCGTTTCTGTACCCCAAAAAGCCATCGCAGACCCTCAAAAAGCCATCGCTGACCCCCCAAAAGGCCATCGGAGAAATTTCATATTCACGACAATTTCAGGTTTAAAAACGTCGTTTTTTGCGATTTCCACTAGTCGACCACCGGTTAGCTCCGCCATATTCGCCGCCTCGCCCGCAAAACAGCCGATTTAGCGACCACCGTTGACCACAGAAAGGCCTCGGCATGCGCTTTCAGAGTTACGCCTTTAGGCGTGATGCTCGATCTAAAACCTCACGCCTAAAGGCGTAACTCTGAACGCAATTCTTTTGCGGGCTTCTGCATCCGGGATCGATCGGCACCGCCGTAATGGCCTATCCCGACGACACGTATCGAACTATAGGCAGAAACGCGACTGCAAAGGAGCGTGCGTTCGGCCGAGAAGTCTCGTCGCCAAGTGCACGCTCGTTAACACTCGCGTTTCCGCCCGTATCGAAAAGGAAATGTCGTCAAAGAATGGCGTTGATGGATCTCGACCGAGTTGCTTAATGATTTTGCAGTTTGCATGGATGCCTTTCTCTTTCGCCCCAGGGCATTACATAATAAAGAGCCCTTACGAAATCACGGTTTGTAATTATTTCTCCTTCGAACCAAATGCCGTAACGCATGGCAGTTTCATTGGGAAACACATTTTCTGCCTTTGCCTTTGAGGGCGGAAACACATCTGTCTTCTCGGGAGTTTGATAATAGCAATAGTACGTGCCTGCGTTTGGACAGCGAACAAGCCGATCTGAATCAAACGTGAAACCTGAAAGAGGTTTTGGGTGTTTGAACGAAACGCTGTATCGAAGAACTGTTCCATCGGGAACGTTCATCCGATAAAAAACGTCTCGGGCATCACATTGTTTTTCAGAATAGGTAACCCGAATGAGCGTTTCGTCGGTTCGGTACACGTATCGCTGGGGAAGTACCATCTCGAATTCTCCCAGTTCGTCACGCGTCCCCTTTCCAAAGATTTTTTCGAAATCCGCCCTTGTCGATTTGAAAGGAAGCAGTCCTTTCCAGCCGTCCTCGATCTTCTGAGAAAAGGCCGGAATAGAAAGAATTAGCGATAGGAGGGTGGTTGCTATCAATACTTTCATAAACTACTTACTATGTGGCGCCTCGGGCGTGTTGGACGCGGCAGGCTTTCAGCTAGGCGGCGAATTTGCCAACGTCGTTGATGATACACCAACTTCGATATTATCAACGACGTTTTTTTGCAGAGGCCTGCGCATGAGCGAGGGCTTAACATTCGGCGTTGAGTGTTAAGCCCTTACTTCGTGCGGGCTTCTGCAATAGGTCTTTACGGCGTTGGCGGCTTAGTTTACCGCCGTGGTTTGTTTTTCCTTGGGGTCGTAGGGCGCGGCCATGTACTTTTTCACGGAATCTTGGGCGTTGTCGTAATTATCGCCGAGTGTTTCTGCGCGTTTGTAGGCGGCGGTGGCTCTGGTGCGGTCGCCTTTGGCGTCGTAGGCGTTGCCCATTTTGATGTTGGACCAGACGGAAAGCCATGCAGGATTGAGGTTGCCGCTGAGTGCGGCCTTGAAATTATCGATCGCAAGGTCGAAGTTGCGTTGTTCGAGAAACAATAGGCCGAGGTGATAGTAAATCCACGAATTTGAGCGGTCTAGTTTCAGAGCGGCTTCGAACTGCGTCTGTGCTTCGACGTAATTGCCCTCCTTAAATTGTTCGATGCCACGGCGGGCGATCGACGAAACCCGCAGATCGGGCGAGATACGAAGAAGTTTATAGCTCGGATCTATAACGACTGCGAGCGGTTTGCCCGTAGATTCGATATTAAAGTCGGCGCTCGCGTCTTCCATATCGAGCGTGACCGTCTTTAAGCCTTCATCGCCTTCGGACTTGAGTCGGACGTCAACGGGCAGCCGGAGATTGTCGTAATTCTGCTTAACGGTGCCGCGAGCGACGAATTTGCCGCCGCGTGTGCGCAGGATAAGATAATCGCTCGTAAACTCAGGCACGCCCGTGCTCTCGACCCAACGGGCAAAGAAATATCGCATATTGTTTCCGGCAATTCGTGAGCTGAGCTTTTCAAAATCGTCGATCGACGCGCTCTTACCGCGAAACTCCTGCAAATAGGTCTTCAACAACTGATCGAATTTATCAGCACCAAGCGTGTCGCGAAGAAGCTTGTAAACAAACGCCCCTTTTGCATACATGATGTACTGGTAGCCGATGCTTTGATCGTCAAGACTTGCCGGCGCACGCAAAAGCGATGCAGTTTGCTCGAATGTAAGTGATTTTTCGAGCAGTTCGCGGCGGATCGCATCAAGCTTTGCCCCGTCAAGCTGGCTTTCACGCAAGCTAAATGCACTATATTCAGCTAACCCCTGCGAGAGCCATGCATCGTCAAATGATTTCAGCCCGACGGTCAAACCCCACCATTGATACGCCGCCTCGCGTTCCAAACGATCTTTCGTGACATCACGGCCCTCTTCAAACGGACGCTGTGCGACAAAGAGCATGCCGCGCGACGAATAAAAATCGAGGCTGTCATCATCGATCTGGACAACCGTCAACCGCTTGCCGCTGGCCGGTTCGCCAAAACGCTTGGTGTAGTAGTCGAGCGCCTTACCCAGCGTTTCGCCGTAGGTCGAAATAAGTGCGTCGCTTCCCGGCTTTGCAAAAAACTGCAATTCCTGATCGGCGATGCGCATCGTTCTTGGCACATATTTGCCGTACGCAAAGTTTCCCGGCAGTGCCGGCGTTGATTGAACAAACCGGTATTTACTTCCCGTGGTTGCTACCGCAGAATCGCTGTAACCGACAACCTGAAATCCTGCCGGTATCGAGATCGTAATGTCCGAAGCCGCGACATCCGCCGCATAATCGTGAAACGGGAACCACCGAGCCGCATACATTAAATAACCCTGACCGTCGCCGATGTAAGCAAGCCGTTTAGACAGCAGCGGGCCGCCAGCAGGACCATCAAGAATGCCGTTGTATTTGAAACGAAGCACGACCGGCGTTCCTTTCAATACAGTGTCACCAAGATCAATACGGACGTGCGGGCCGAGATCAGTGCTGTTTGTTTGGTCCTGGATAAAGGTTATCGGGCTTTGCGGAACTGTTTTGGGCTGAACAGATTTGATCGGAGGCTTTGGCGCAGGAGCAATAGCCGTAGGTTTATCAAGCCGCGTAACGCTTTCAACTTTAAGAGAGCCGTTCAATTCGAACGCGACGGAACGTGTATCTTCGAGCGGCGTGAAACTGACATCGACGGTCACGTTCATCTTTCGCTCCGTCGGCATCAAGGACACGTCCATCACATAGTTTGTGACGTCAAACGGGGCACGCTTCACCGCCTGCGCCAACGTAGGAATTGATAAAACGGTCAACACAGCGGCCGCTTGAAATACGTTTCTGATGATCTTGTTCATTTCGATAATCCGCAAAATATCTTGTAAATATGCTCTGGTTTGATGTTAGCAGTAACAAAATCGTTTGCTATTCTGCTGTGCTGACACAGTTTTCGCTACTCGGATCGATAGAAATCCACTGAAACGACCTTTTCTGCAATTTCCCTGCCCATCGCCGCAACTTTTTGATGCTCGGGGTGATCATTGTATTGATCGAGCGCCGCAATATCTGCAAAATGAGAAACGAGGCCCGTGTCGAACGAGCGTTCGAGATGCAAAACATCCTCACCAACATCAAAACTCAGGATATTGGGTATCAGCGACGGCAAAGCGCGCAGCTTAGCTCGATGTTCATCACGCAATTCGGCTTCGGTCTCGGCTTTATATTTCCAGCAAACGATGTGTATAAGCATATTATTTTTGTTCCAATTGCACGGCTAATTGCCGATTTAACAACTCCCAGACTTTTAACAAGTGTTTTTCTTCAACGCGAATGCTGCCGACCGAAAGCCGCAGCGTGTATTTACCATTGAGTTTTGTATGAGAAAGATAAGCATCGCCGGATGCGTTTATCTCATTCATTATTTTTTCGTTCAGGGCGTTCAATTTCTCGTCGGAAAGGAACCCAGTCGCTATCGCTCCCGGTTCTGACTCGGCAAGGCCCTTACTTACGTGCGGGCTACTGACACGAGCACGAAAACAAACAAGGGCAAACGGCACTGGCGCGAGCAGCTCGAAATCCGGCGAGTCTTCAACCCACGATGCAAACAGTCTCGCAAGACGGCAGTGCTCACGAAGCCGGGCAATAAGGCCTTCGCGGCCAAAATATCGTATTACGAACCACAGCTTCAACGCCCGAAAACGTCGTCCAAGCTGAATGCCGTAATCCATGCCGTTCTTTACAGCGGGCTCATCGGTTGTCTTGAGATATTCCGCGACCAGCGAAAACGCGCCTTTCAATTCGTTCAGGTCCTTACAATACAAGACCGACAGATCGAAAGGCGTGAACAGCCATTTGTGCGGGTTGACTACGATCGAATCCGCTCGTTCCCATCCTTTGAAATACTTTTGAAATTCGGGAACGATCGCCGTCGATCCGGCATAGGCCGTGTCAACGTGAAGCCAGATGCCATATTTCTCGCAGATATCAGCAATTGCATCGACCGGATCGACGCTTGAGGTCGATGTTGTGCCGACCGTTGGGATCACGCAGATGGGCACAAAACCATTTTCAATATCGTCTTCTATTGCCTCAGCCAGTTTTTCCGGGATCATTTCAAATGCAGCGTTGCACTCGATCTTTCGAAGCGAACGCAATCCAAGGCCGAGCGTAATTACGCCTTTATCTATCGACGAATGGACGTGTTCGCTGGCATAAACGCGTAGCAAAGGCAGATCATCTCGGCCGCTCATGCCTTCATCGCGAATGTGAAAGCCTGCCCGTTCACGAGCCGCAGCGATCGCGTGCATTGTCGAAACCGATGCCGTGTCGTAAATAATTCCTTCAAAATGCTCAGGCAGCGCCATCATCTGCCGCAGCCAGTCGAGCACTACATCTTCGAGCTCGGTCGATGCGGGCGACGTTCGCCAAAGCATCGCTTTCATATCGAATGCCGCCGTCAGCATTTCACCAAAAACGCCAACCGAACTTGTCGAGGTTGCAAAAAGCCCGTGAAAATTTGGATGGTTCCAATGCGTGACCGATGGAAGAATTAGCCGATCAACATCAGCCAAAACGTCGCCAAAATCCTCGCCTTGTTCCGGCGCGGACGCCGGAAGATTATCCTTTAACCAGTTTGGCTCGACCTGTGCCAGCACCGGAAATTCGTCAATATGCTCAAAATAGTTTGCGATCCAATCAACTACCTCGTAACCATATTTGCGGAAATCTTCGGCAGGCATGTCGCCGAATTCCTTTTTCATAGCTGTCTTTAAAACCTCTCGTGATGAGATTTTAGCTGATAGATGTTCGACACGCTATCGGAATCGGGTATAATGCCAATTAAACTTTCCCCGGAAAAGCGCGTATCAAATCCGGTAAGGTATCTTAATTTATTCAATTCAAACAGACGGTGAGGAATCTATGACCAGAGTTCTTTTGACTATCACTTTAGTTTTTTCGATATTTTGCTCGTTTGCCTGTGTCCAGAAAGGCGCAAATACATCGACGTCCACGACAACCGGCGACACTATAAAGGTCGGCGTTTATGGCGATCTTACTGGACAGACATCCAGTTTTGGCCAATCGACAAAAAATGGCATCGAGCTTGCCGTTGAAGAGATCAATGCCGGCGGCGGTGTAAACGGTAAAAAGATCCAATTGGTTATCGAGGACGATCAAGGCCGGCCGGAACAGGCTAAGACCGTCGTTTCCAAACTGATCAGTCAGGACAAGGTCCAGGCTGTACTCGGCGAAGTTGCCTCGACAAACAGTCTTGCCGCTGCACCGGTCGCCCAGGAAGCAAAGATACCGATGATCACGCCTTCGTCAACTAATCCGAAGGTCACCGAAGTTGGCGATTATATTTCGCGCGTCTGTTTTATCGATCCGTTCCAAGGCTCGGTTATGGCTAAGTTTGCTGCGAATACGCTCAAGGCTAAGACGGCTGCGATCCTTGGCGATGTGAACTCGGACTACAGCAAAGGCCTCACGCAGTTTTTTGAAGAAGAGTTTACAAAACTCGGCGGAAAACTTGTTGCTAAAGAAGCCTATACGCAGACTGATCCTGATTTTAAGGGACAATTGACAAAGATCCGTAACCTAAAACCCGACGTTATCTATATCCCGGGTTATTACGGCCAGGTCGGTATTATCGCTAAACAAGCCCGCGAGCTGGATATGACGATGCCGCTTTTGGGCGGTGACGGCTGGGATTCACCTGAGATATGGAAGCTAGGCGGCGATTCTTTGAAGAATACATTTATCTCGAACCACTATTCGGCCGAGAATCCGGCTCCTGAAATTCAGAATTTTGTAAAAGCGTATAAGGCGAAATTCAATGTTGAGCCTGATTCACTTGCGGCTCTTGCATATGACGCGGCTAAGGTTTTGGCAGATGCTATCAAGCGGGCCGGCGGCACTGATTCGGTAAAATTAAAGGACGCGATCAACTCGACCAAAGATTTTGCCGGCGTAACCGGAAAGATCACTATCGACAAAACACGTAACGCGGTCAAACCCGCCGTTGTTCTGGAACTCGATCCGGCGTCAAGTAAATTGAAGTTCAAGGAAACGATCTCGCCGGAAGGCTCGGCTCCGGCAGCCAACACGGGTTCAAATACGAATACGGCCGCCGCAGCAAATTCTAATAAGTAAGTCTTGAGTTCAAAGTCTTGAGTCTAGGTTTGATTGTTTCGACTTCAGACCCTAGACTCAGGACTCCAAACTCGCTCTATGGATACTTTTGTTCAACAGTTGATCAATGGCTTAACCATCGGTTCTATCTACGCGCTGATCGCGCTGGGGTACACTATGGTTTACGGCATTCTTCGCCTTATAAATTTTGCTCACGGCGATATTTATATGGTCGGAGCCTATGCAGGCTTTATCCTTGCGACTTCGCTCGGATTTGCCTCTGAACCGTCAGCCTTTGGGTTTGTCGTGACGCTCGTTGGATCAATGGCGATCGCCGCCGCAATAGGCATGGCGATCGAGAGATTTGCGTATCGTCCGGTTCGCAAATTTTCTAAGATGACGACGCTCATTACCGCCATCGGAATGTCGCTGCTTATCGAATACCTATTTGTATTTATTTTCTCAGGCACTCCGCGATCGTTTCCCCAGCTTTTACCAAACAGCAACATAACCTTGTTTGGCAACGCAACGATCTCAACTTCGCAGATATTGATCTTTGCAGTCTCGATACTGTTGATGATCCTTCTTCAGTGGATCATCTTTAAAACCAAGATCGGAAAAGCGATGCGTGCGGTCTCATTTAACATCAACTCAGCAAAGTTGATGGGCATTAATACGGATTTTGTTATTGCGTTTACGTTCGCATTGGGCTCTGCACTGGCAGCGGCCGGCGGTGTGCTGACCGCACAATACAACCCGAAGATCGAGCCGCTAATGGGCATCATGACTGGCCTTAAAGCGTTCGTTGCTGCCGTACTTGGCGGTATCGGAAACATTCCCGGCGCCGTTCTTGGCGGACTGCTGATCGGTGCGGCTGAAACTTTGGTTGTCGGCTACGGAAGCACAATTGGAATTCCGTCCACCTATCGAGATGCTGTGGCTTTTGCGATCCTTATTATCGTTCTTTTGGTTCGCCCGGCTGGATTGCTCGGATCGAACGTCCAGGAAAAAGTTTAAGATGACTTCGTCAATCAAAACTTTCGGAATTGCAGCCGTGTGCATCGCGGCGTTCTATGTATTGAACGCCATGATGAGCAGTACCGGTTTTTTTGGTGTCGGTATTGATGATTACCAAGCTCGCCTGTTTGCTTTCATTGGCATCAACATTATTCTTGCGACCTCGCTCAATCTGATCAACGGGTTTACCGGCCAGTTTTCGATCGGCCACGCAGGATTTATGGCCGTCGGAGCTTACGCATCCGCATTTTTCACGGTCACGTACGGAAAAGCGATCGAAGGCTCATTTGGATTTCTGGGTGAGACTGTTGCGTCGAGTTTGGTTCTGTTAATCGCGATAGTTATCGGAGCGATCGTCGCAGCTTTAATGGGCTTGATCGTCGGTATTCCAAGCCTTAGGCTAAAAGGCGATTATCTTGCTATTGTAACGCTCGGTTTTGCCGAGATCATCCGCATTGTCATTCTAAATATCGATGCAGTCGGCGGTGCGACTGGCTATCAGGTTTCGGGTTACGCTAATTTTTTGTGGATCGGGATCTTCGCTCTTATTACGGTCGTTGTTATTCGTAATATTGTCCGGTCCGACATGGGACGAGCTCTTATCTCTATCCGCGAGGACGAACTTGCAGCAGAAGCAATGGGCGTCAACACGACGCGTTATAAGGTAACGTCCTTCGCTATCGGCTCGGCATTTGCAGGCGTTGCGGGCGTGCTGTTTGCTCATTACAACAAGTTTCTAAGCACCAACGATTTTCAGTTCATCAAATCATTCGAGATCATTATTATGATCGTCATCGGCGGTATGGGATCGATGACAGGTGCGATCCTCGGAGCGATAATTGTGACTCTGCTGCCCGAACTTCTTCGCCAGCTTCCTGACATTCAGATAGGTTCGACGGTGTTTAAGTTTGCCGATCTGCGGCTCGTTATCTTTGCTCTCATCTTGATTATGACGATGATCCTCAGGCCGCAAGGCATTTTGGGAACCTCTGAACTAGGTGGTTTTCTAAAACGTTTTCGCCGTGCAGACAAATCGACGGGAGGTTTGTCGTAAATGGCCGAGAACGGAAATTATATTCTCAAGACGGACAAAGCAACGATCAAATTCGGCGGACTAACGGCGGTGAACGAGCTGACTATGGAAGTCAGCCAAGGCGAGATCTATGGCCTGATCGGGCCGAATGGAGCCGGTAAAACAACGATCTTTAATCTTCTGACAGGCGTTTATGTGCCAACGTCAGGTGATATTCGAATTGGCGGAACTCGCGTCAACGGCCTGAAACCTTATCAGATCTCGCGGCTTGGAGTTTCGCGTACGTTTCAGAACATTCGCCTCTTTCCTAGCATGAACGTTCTCGAAAACGTCATCACAGGCTGTCACCGCCACGCAAAACAGAATCTTATGGACGCGGTATTTCGGCTGCCGCGATATTTCAAAGACGAGAAGGAACACCGTGACTTTGCTCTAGAACTGCTGCAGATATTTGATCTCGAAAAATACAAGGATGAGGGCGGAACAAGTTTGCCGTATGGCAATCAGCGACGCCTGGAGATCGTTCGAGCACTCGCGACGCGTCCGCAGCTTTTGTTATTAGACGAGCCTGCCGCGGGAATGAATCCTTCGGAACAGCAAGACCTTATTGAGCTTATTAAAAAGGTCCGCGACAAATTCAATTTGACCATAGTCCTCGTCGAGCACAACATGCGCGTCGTCATGGGCGTGTGCGACCGTATTCAGGTTGTCGATTATGGCAAATCTATCGCTTTGGGATTGCCGCAGGACGTCAAAAATGATCCGAAAGTGATCGAAGCGTATTTAGGAGACTGATGCTTACTTTAGAAAATGTTTCAGTCAGTTACGGTGCTATCGAAGCGCTAACGGACATCAATCTGCACATCGAGCAAGGAGAGGTCGTGACGCTGATCGGAGCTAACGGTGCGGGGAAAACGACTACTCTTCGCACTATCACAGGCTTGCTCGATCCTAAGGAAGGCCGCGTGATGTACGAAGGCAAACAGATCAGCGGCGTGGCTGCTCATAAGCTTGTATCGATGGGCATTGCGATGTCGCCGGAAGGCAGAGGTGTTTTTGCAAATCTAACGGTTCGCGAGAATCTCGAAATGGGAGCCTATATCCGCAACGATAAGAAAGGGATCGCCGATGATATGGAACGCGGATTTACGTTGTTTACGCGCCTTAAAGAACGCGAACAGCAAAAGGCCGGTACACTTTCGGGCGGTGAGCAGCAGATGCTTGCTATGGCAAGGGCGTTGATGTCGCGTCCGCGGCTGTTGTTGCTTGATGAGCCTTCGTTGGGATTGGCTCCGCTGGTTGTTCACTCGATCTTTGAGGCGATAGACGAGATCAAGGCAGAAGGCACGACCATCCTTCTCGTCGAACAGAACGCAAACGCCGCTCTACATCATTCAGACCGTGCCTACGTCCTCGAAACCGGCCGCATCGTCATGCAGGGCAACTCAAAAGAAATCGCCCAAGACCCGCGTGTCAAAGAAGCCTACCTCGGCGAGTAAGTCTTTTTATTCCAAGTATTAAACGCGGATTGAGCGGATAAGGCAGATTGCCGGATATAAAAATCCGTATTTATCCGTCTCATCCGCTCAATCCGCGTAAAAGAATGCTTATCTTATACCTATTTTAACTCGCCCATTGAGCAAAGTCGCTCGCATCTCACCGTCGTTGAACAATATCCGTTCCCACGTCAAGGGCGACACTGAGCCGCTTTCTCCGACAGCGGTAAATTTCAAATTCAACAAAATACCGTTGCTGTCTATCGGCATTGCTCCGTAAACTGCAACCCTCAAGATGCCGGGTTCCTGTGCATTGGCTGCGAAAGAAAGGCCTCGGCAAACCGTTCCGCTCAATTCAACTACATCAGTGAGTGGCTGAATCACTTTCGGATCGTACCGCAGATCGAATTCATAGGAAACGACTCCCTTGTCCGCCACGCCGTTAACCGTAACCGGTATCACGATCTGCTTGCTAACCTCACTCACAACGTCTGGAGCTGAAACCGCCACATTTCGCACCGGTCCACTGCCTAAAGGCCTCGCTCCGGTGTTTGTCCAGTTGCCCGAAACCTCGCCCATTAATATTGCGGTGTAATCCTGGCCTACAAGACTGCCAGAGATCGCAGGATAAGTCCTGCTAGTTGGAGTAGTTCCAACCGGAAATGGAACATTGGG
Organism: Chloracidobacterium sp.; assembly: GCA_016711345.1. Taxonomy (NCBI): domain Bacteria; kingdom Pseudomonadati; phylum Acidobacteriota; class Blastocatellia; order Chloracidobacteriales; family Chloracidobacteriaceae; genus Chloracidobacterium; species Chloracidobacterium sp. The sequence continues at coordinate 2,223,859 of JADJTD010000001.1, read as the reverse complement.
AACGGTAAAAAATCTCCACGTGCCTGTCGTTCCAGCCCCAGGTGATGAGGTGACAAACCGTGCAATCTGTGCCGCGTCGAACGACTGGATCACGCCATTACCACTAACGTCAGCCGCAACCAACTGATTACCTGTCAGGGCATTGATAGCCGTAACATGAGCCGAAACCCTCGCTGCATCAAATGAATTAATGGCATTGTTATTCCCACCTACTTTCGAAGGTGTGACCGTATAAGGTCCAGACCCAAAGATATCAAGCGCATACCGTCCCGCTGTCGGCCCCGGTGCGTCGGTCACAGCCGAGGCCGCAGGTGAACCGGCAGCGGTCAGCAAGACATTCGACACAAAACGCGGGTTAGGCAGGCCTATCGCATTGCCGTAAGTCACAGTTCCGCTAATGAAAGGCGGAGCCGTCGGAGTGGGTGTCGCGGTCGCCGTATTTGTTGCCGTCGGAGTGTCCGTAGCGGTACTTGTTGGCGTAGCCGTGTCTGTCGGCGTGTTTGTAGCCGTGTTTGTAGGCGTATTCGTTGCCGTGCTTGTTGGCGTATTTGTCGGCGTCGGAGTATCAGTCGCGGTATTCGTCGCTGTACTTGTCGGGGTGAATGTTGCGGTACTTGTCGCTGTTGGTGTCGGCGTGGCGACGGTAAAGCTGCCGTTGGTCAAATTCACAGCAGGCATGCCTTCATTGAACATAAAACCGACATGCGGAAGCGAAGCCGGATCGATGTAATCTTCAAAAACAAGGGGCGTCACCTGTCCCGGCGAGCCGACCACATTAAATCTTAGATTTAGCAGCGTTCCAGAACCCGACAGGTTAGCCGCCTGAAATGCGGTAAGGATCAGATGGCCGGGAAATATGGCATTTGTCGCGATGGACATACCGCTCGACAGTGTTCCGACCCTGTCAAACGCCGGTGAAGCAGGCTGCACGACCGCCGGATCGAAGGTAACTTGTAAGTCGTACGAAATTATCCCTTCCCCAGTCGAGTCGCCGACAGTGATCGGTACCGTGATCAGCGAACCCGACAACGCGCTCACATCCGGCAGCGACACCGGTATAGCTCCCGCAGGAGTAGCTGTTGCTGTTGAGGTCGCTGTATTTGTCGGAGTCGGAGTAAAAGTTGATGTATTCGTCGGTGTCGGGGTAAATGTCGCCGTATTTGTAGGTGTCGGAGTAAAAGTGGCTGTCGCCGTATTTGTCGGCGTAAAAGTAGGAGTAAAGGTCGGGGTAAATGTAGGCACGAACGTCGGTGTGAATGTTGGTGTGTTCGTAGCCGTATTTGTTGCTGTCGGTGTAAAGGTCGCCGTATTTGTTGGTATGGGTGTTTCGGTTGCCGTATTTGTCGGCGTTGACGTGTTTGTTGCGGTCGGAGTAGGTGTCGCAACCGTCACGCTTCCGCTTACTTCGATCACAGCAGGATCGCCCTCATTATATCGAAAGCCCGGATGCGGATTTGAGCCGGGATCGACCCAGCTTTCAAAAATCAACGGGCTGGCCAGCCCGGGCGAACCGATGACATTGAACCTTAGAAACAGTACCGTTCCGGCACCTACTAGCGGCGTTCCCTGAAAGGCCGTTATGATGAGGTGTCCGGCGTACATTGTGTTCGCCTGTACCAGCATGCCGCTGCTTAAGGTTCCCGTCTTATCAAATGCCGTTGTCGCTGGCGTCACTATCGCGGGGTTAAATGTTACCTGCAAATCGTATGAGATCACTCCGAGGCCGGTCGTGTCGCCGGTGGTAATCGGCACAACGATAACGGAGCCTTGAGGTGCGGTCACATTTGGCAAAGATACCGTTACCGCTGTTGTAGAATTTGTTGTATTGGAGAAAAGAGCAGTGATCGGACTCTGAAAACCAAATATCTCACTAACCTGATAACCAGGACCCTGACTTAATTCATCTTTGCCATGTGCGGATAATGTTGTGCTGCTGATAATTACAGCAACAGCCAAGATCCAAACACAAAAATATCGTATCCTCATCCTTTTTCTATTTACTTTTATGTCGGATGTGCCTAAAACTGCCAAAGATCGCACACTTGTCGGGTATCCGTAAGGATATACGTTAATGCTGATTTCTTCAAGGAAAAAATTGCGGCGCAACACAAAATTGACACGAAAGTCCCTATTAAATGAAAAATGGAGAATTCCCGCGGAATTCTCCATTCTCAGTCAACTTATTTTCGTATGTTACTTTTTAACTGTGTTGGCTGCCGGCGGTGCATTCGGGTCGGGAGCATCGATCTTATCGAGAGCATCCTTGTATATCTTGATATACCCGGCTGTCTCAAACTTGTGTTTTGTGGCCGCCATGTAATCGGCAAAAACTGTGCTCCGCTTTCTTGCCTGCATTTGCTCGATCAAGTTGCTGCGTTGTTTTGTGAATTCGGCATTGTCCGCGTCTTCGCGGTTAGCCACGCCGACGATGACCCAATTATCGCCAACCTTAAGAGGCGTTTTTGTGACTTCGCCGTTTTTCATCGCGTAAATAGCATCTTCGAGGGCTTCATTAGTGCCGGCCGTTGGACCTTCGCCAATCGGTGAGCCGATAACAAAGCCTTTCTGGTCTTTGGCTTTCAATCCCTTACCGGTTGCGGCGGAATCCAAAGCGGATACACTCGTCGCACCGGTTGCTATCTGTTTTGCGATCTCCTCGACCTGAGCTCGGGCCTTTTCGGTCTTAACGGTCTCTGTGACCTGGGCCTTTACCTCGTCAAACTCAGCATCTCGCGGTTCTTTCTTGTCCACGAGCATAGGTATTGCAAAACCGTCTTTGACCGGGGTTTTGTCACCGACATCGTTCGGATTTTCAAGCGTTGCGATGCCGGATTCGAACTGCGGCGAGGTTCCGATATTAGGCACGTCATCGCCGGGCTTAACGTAACCAGTCTCGCGAACCATGTCCGTCGCACTCATATTAGCCTGCCCAGCAAATTCCTGAGCGGTCTTTTGCGGGTCTTTGGTCACTTTCAGTGAATCGGCAACCTTTTGAGCGAGCTCGGCGGTCAGCGAATAGGCTTTCCGGTTTCGCAACGAAACTTCAAGTTCCTTTCTGGCTTCCTCAAAAGACTTTGGCACGTCTTCGCCGCGACGCAGGATGAAGTATCTGCCCTGGTAGCTGATAGGTTCTGTGATATCGCCGGGCTTCATCCTAAGGAGCCGCTGGTAAGGATCATCCTTTTTGTTCGGATTCTCTTTTACCGGCCCGGGAAGTTTGCCGCCGAGCGATGCGGTCGCGGGATTCTCCGAATGACCCTTTGCCATTTCTGCAAAGGCTTCCTCGGTGACGGTTGTTCCGCCCTCCTTCAAACGGGCAACCAGATCGCTGGCCTTTTCCTGGATTTGGCCGTCAAATTCGGGCTTTGCAATACGGAGAACGATCTCCTGCCCCAGTACGCCTGCCATCTTCTTGTCCGGTGCCAAGCCTTCGTATTCCGTCTGTAATTCCGAATCCTCGATCTTAAGCTTTTCGCCCATTTTCGAAGTGTTTACAAATACGTAGCGGATCTTCTTTTGGGGAACGCTAATGTAGTAACTTTGTTTATTCGCCGCGAAATAGTCTTTGAGTTCCTGATCTGTAGGCGTAATGGTCTTGGCAACGTCGGCACTGCTGACCGAAACGTATGTCAAGTCGAACTTCGTGTTCCTTCGTTGAAAATCGTCAAGCACTTCCTGTTCGGAAACAGTCACGCCTGACGTCAAAAAAGCTTCGAGTTTCTTCGAACTGAGATCGTCGCGAACACGCTGTTCATAACTTTGGATGTTGCCGTACATCTCGATCACATTCTGCTCGTAAACTGCCTTATCAAACGGTTTAGCATCCTCACCATCACCCTTGTACTGTTTGTATATCTCGTCCGCAAGCTCTTTGTCCGACGCAGTTAACCCCAGACGCTCCGCCTCGATACGGCGAATGCGGCCGTCGATCAGTCCGTCGAGAACGGTCTTTGTCGGCGAGCTTTGTCCGCGCATGAAACGGCTCATATTCTCTTTTTGACGGACGATCTCGCCAATGCTGATATTATTACCTGATACCGAGGCGGCTGTATCCGTGCTTTGAGACAGATTGGCCAAGCTAGTGCTGCTCTGCGGCGTGTAGAAGAACACAAGGCTGCCAACCATCAATATGGCGAAGAGAAAAAGAACAAAATTGCGTGTCTTTTCGAGACGGGTGAAAAATCTTAACATCTGTTGATACCTATTTCTTACTTAATTGACATTAGGGCGAACCGCCATTCTAGCAAAAACAATGGCGATTTCCAACGTTTAAACTGCCATCCTGTGGAAAAATTACTTGAAGTTTCGGCATAATTGATTGATTATTAACGAGATAATTGAACACGCGCATGGTCAGCAAACAGATAAAAACCGTCGGAATAGTAGTAAAACCAGGCCACGCCGAAGCCGGCAGGACCGCCGCCGAGCTGTCCGCGTGGCTAAGATCGCACGGCATCGCCCAAGCTTGCGAGCCCGTTTCGTCAGACGAAATTCATGGCGATAATGCTCCATCAATGACTGCTGACCTTGTTGTCGTGCTGGGTGGCGACGGTACGATGATATCGACGGCGCGACTTATCGGTGATGCAGATGTTCTGGTTTTAGGTATCAATTACGGCAGCCTCGGCTATTTGACCGATTTTCGTATCGAAGAAATGTTTCCCGCTCTCGAAGCGATCATCGCCGGGCAATACGACGTCGACCGTCGCGTAATGCTCGACGCCGAACATTGGCACGGCACGGAGAAGTTGGCGAATGGCCGCGTGCTTAATGATGTCGTGATAAACAAATCAGCACTTGCACGTATTATCGACATAGATGTAAAACTGGATGAGCTTTTTGTAAATAGATTCCGAGCCGATGGCCTCATTGTTTCAACGCCAACCGGCTCGACCGCATACAACCTCTCCGCCGGCGGCCCTATCATTTACCCGTCGATGAACGCCGTCGTCCTAACGCCGATCTGCCCGTTTACGCTAACAAACCGTCCGCTCGTCGTTCCAGACAGCGCCGCGATCGAACTAACGCTCGTCAACGAAAACGAAGGCGTCGTCCTCAGCCTAGACGGCCAAACCGGCTACCCAATGAAAGCTGGAGACCGCGTAGTAATCCGTAAAAGCGCAACTACATTCAACCTAGTCCAGCCGACGAATAGAAATTATTTTGATGTTTTACGAGATAAATTGAAGTGGGGACGTTAAGAATTTTTACCGCAGATGGACGCAGATAAACACAGATTGTTTGTCTTTAATCCACGTTTTGTCTGCGTCCATCTGCGGTTAATTATCTCCGAACAAGCTTGTCTGTTCGCTTTTATCGGGTTCGTAACCATCAGGAAACCATTGAAACGTGCTCAGATCGCATTTGCCGCTAGTGTTGAAAATAATACCTTCGGCTTCGAGTAATTCCTGTTGCAGATTCATCGGTATCGTCAAACGTCCTGTCGAGCATTTGCCTTGCGAATTGATAACGCGCTGCCACGGTACGCCTTCGTCAGCGCCGTGCATGACGTAGCCGACTGTTCGTGGCGTGTAGCCTTCGCCAAGGACGATCGCCAGTTGGCCGTAAGTCATAACCTTGCCGGCGGGAATTTGTTTCACAAGGTCATAAACGCGCTTGCGATAGGTTTTATCATCAGCTATCCGCATTTTTACTCGATCGAGCAAGTGCCACGAGAAGCGGGAACGCAAAAACAAATAAAGCCGCCCCACGGATCCAGCTCAACTGCTGCCAACGTTGTCCTCGTTCTATCCATTCTGCCGACGAGATCCCCGATCGCGGACTGTTATGAAATTCAGCAAGCTGGGGAACGAAATAGATCATGCTGATAATAATTATCGCAATGTAAACAACTAGAGTTGAAGCGATCAATTTCCGCCTCATCGCATCACTCCAGTTTGCTGCGAGCGAGACGATCAATGACAGAACCAGGACAGGGTGTATGAACATCCAAAAATGCTCCTCGTGCAATGCATACTCGCCATTCGTAATTATTGCCGATTCAGGTAGATGCGATAGATAAACCGGGAAATAAACAACGTGTGAATATACAACGCCGCCCAGCAGAATTCCCCACAAGATCACGTCAAAGCGTATGTTCCAAATCCGAGTTTCATATCACCTTATTTGGTCAGGAGAAATGTCCTCGCGGGCGAACCATCGCCTCCTCCTCCGATATATTTCAGCGGCATGCAGATCAACTCGTAATCGCCAGCGGGAACTTCGCGCAGATCAACGCCCTCTAAAATTACAACCTCTTTCTCAAGCAGCGTTATGTGCACCGGATGTCCCGGCGAGCCGCTTTTTTCGATCGACAGATAATCGATGCCTACGAGAACGATGCCGTTATCAACCAGCAATTTGGCCGTCGCAGGAGTTATGTAAGTAAAATCCGTTCTAAATCCGCGTTCCGGTTCTGACCAGAATGACGAGTTTTGGGTTTTGAACAAAACTCGCTTCACACCGCTGATATCGCCGACATGTTCAGGCTCGATAGCGATGACATCAAGAGGCACTTCGATCACGCGGCATGGCCCGACAAGTTTGTGCGGATCAAGCTCGTGAATGCGCTTTGCTCCGTCGATAAAATGATTTGGCGCATCGACATGAGTGCCTGTGTGGACGCCAAAAGCAACTTGCGAAACATTTGCCGAAGCCCCGGTCGAGATCGACTTGAACGAACTCACTTCAACACCCGGATCGCCTTTATAGATCGGCGTTGCTTCGCTGATCGGAACTGTTACGTCGTAGAACATAATTATTTGACCTTATCGAATTTGCTGTATGCTTTGCCGAGTTTGAAAGCCGAAACCTTGCCGGCGATGCGCCATTTCTCAGTTTCGTCGGCATTGAATTTTTGGCGGTAGTAAATCGGCGATTTGCCTGGCTTGGCCGTTAATTTCCAGGCCGTCATTGCCTGCGTGTCTTCAAATTTTTCAGCGAGATACCAGCCAATGCCAACGGGCGAGCCTTTTGAAAATTCCATCAGGTCAACACCGCTTCCGCCATGTCCCTGATGCATTCCACCGGAATAAGCAAGAATAAATTCATTCAACCCGTTTTGATTAACATCAGGCACAAGGCCGATGTCAACGGTCCAACCCGCATCAGCACCAAAGATCGCTATTACCTTCTTATTTTCGATCAAAGCCAACCCGGCGACACCAAATCCGTTGCCCGTCTGGCAGATCTGAAAGAACGCGAGCGTCTGTTTAGAATTTGTCCGCGTAAATGCACCATGAATAGCTCCTGCTGGTTCAATATTTACGTTGCATGCGTCTCGCTGATATTTCGCGGTGACCTTTGGCAAAACATTGCGGAGGATCAATACAGCATCTTCGTCTGAAAGCTTCGTTTGCTTGGTCGTGTTTGTGGGATCATTGACTACAACAGTTTTTTGTCCGTGAGCGAAAGGTGAAAATACAGTCAGCAAAACAATCACTGCCGCAGCGAGTTTGAAATTCATAAAAAGAAGAATAATTTAAAAGCTGCAAACAAACAATATTTGCATTCAGGGCTGCTTTGTATTTACGCTTGGATAATATGCCGCCGCTGCGCATCTCAGCTTCAAGTTATTCGAACACAGCACCGCTTGTGTGGTCGTTCCTCTACGGACGAAATCACGGCAAGGTGGAAATAATTCTCGACAACGCACCGGCGCGTTCTGCAGAGCTGCTCACACAGGACCGAGTCGATGCGGCACTCGTTCCGGTCATCGCGTATCAAATGATCGAGAATGTCCGGCTGATTTCTGACGTCTGCGTCGGCGCCCGCGAAAAAGTGCGAAGCGTTTGCCTGATAACAAAAGGCGAAGAACTGAATGATGTTCGCTCTTTCTCGCTCGATACTTCGTCATTAACGTCAGTCGTGCTGACAAAGATAATCTTTCGCGAGTTTTTAGGTTTCGAGCCCCAGTGGCGTCCGGCAGCTCCAAATATCGACGACATGCTTTCAAATGCCGATTGCGCGCTCCTCATTGGTGATCCTGCACTAAAAGTGTCAGAACCACCTGCCGTAGCGGGTGGTTTAACTTTGCGAACATTTGATCTTGCTGAACTCTGGCACCAACACACCGGCCTCGGATTTGTTTTTGCAATGTGGATGACACGCCGCAATAGCGTTTCAATTGATTTTGCCGCTGCTCGTGATGAAGGAGTTGCTCATCTCGACGAGATCATCGCCAATTATGAGAACGACATTCCACTAGGAACAGTTGAAATGAAAGAATATCTTTCGCAAAACATCTCGTATTCGATAGACGATTCGATGATGCAAGGAATGGAACTGTATTTTGAATTAGCGGCAAAGAATGGCTTGATAGACAAAAATATGCCGATGACGTTTGCGGTCGATTAAAACATAGGCCGCTTTAGCTCTTCATAGAGTTTTGTATCGATGATCTTGCCTTCGTTTTCTTTTAGGTGTTCAAGGATAAGAAGTGATTGATGGATCCGAAGATCGATGTCCTTTGGCCTCGCCAATATATACAAGATCGACCTTTGTTTTCCAGCCGTCAGAGCGTGAAATAAACGGTCACCATCTGGATCCTGTTTGAGTACTTCAGCAAATTCTTCGGGCATCGGCAGGCCGTATTTGCTCTCGTCTTTTTCGAGAACAACATTGACCATATCACCCTCGACAATGCCAATAGCATCACGCTTTTTCTTGTTGACGATGATATAAAACGTATCGCCCCAAGGCAGAAGAGCACACTGAAAACCCTCATCGCCATTCATACTGCAAACGACGCGTTTAAATTTATCCTCAAAACCAAATTTTGCTACGATCCCTTTATCCACCAGCAAAAAATGCCAGCCGGAACCCGCATCCGACCTTACAAGTTTGGTTTTGAATTTGACGGTTTCTTGTTTCTTCGCCATGAAAGTCAGGTTAAATTGAGAGCGTTTACCGCTGTCGCATTTTTGTTCGCATTTGCTAAGATTATAAACAGGAACCATAAATGAGCAAAGATATTCAGCCGATCTTGGACAAAGCGCTTTCGGGCGAAAGACTTTCCGCAGAAGATTGCACCGAGCTTTTAAAGTCGAAAGATTTTGTTCGCATCGGCCTTGCCGCAGACGAGATCAGGCAGCGAAAAAATCCGGGCGACGTCGTTACCTACATCATCGACCGCAATATTAACTACACAAATGTCTGCAACGTCGTCTGCACATTCTGTGCGTTCTATCGCCGTCCGGGCAAACCTGACACTTACGTGCATTCGATTGACGAGATCTGCACACGCATTGATGAAACGATCGCGCTCGGCGGCACCGGCGTGTTGATGCAGGGCGGCCTGCATCCGGATTTTAATATTGAGTGGTATGAGAATTTGCTCGCGACGCTGCACTCCAAATATCCCAAATTTCAGCTTCACTGTTTTTCACCGCCTGAGATACACAACATCTCGCTTATCTCAAAGCTCGACTACGTCGCAATAATGCAGCGTCTCAAAGACGCAGGGCTCAATTCTATGCCCGGCGGCGGCGGCGAAATTTTGGACGACGAAGTCCGCGCGCGCGTCTCGACCAAATGCAACACACAGGAATGGCTCGACGTGATGCGAGCCGTGCATAAGGTTGGGTTGATCTCGACGGCCACGATGATGTTCGGCATCGGCGACAAGATTGAACATCGAGTGCGTCACCTACAGCGTATCCGCGACGTGCAGGACGAATCGCTTGCTCTAAAAGCGGAAAATGGCACCGGCGGCGAATTTACCGCATTTATCCCGTGGACATTCCAACGTGAAAATACCGCTTTGGGGCGCAAAATAAAAGAAGAGCCAACCGGCATCGATTACCTTCAAATGCTCGCCGTCTCGCGCCTCTTTCTCGACAACGTCCAACACATCCAAGCCTCGTGGCTAACCCAAGGCCTAAAACTCGGTCAGACCGCTCTCCGCTTCGGTGCTGACGACATGGGCTCGATCATGATCGAAGAAAACGTAGTCTCCGCCGCCGGTGCCGACAACGAAGCCAACGAACGCGACCTCCGCTACCAGATCCGCGAAGCCGGCTTCACGCCCCAACAGCGAGATATCCTTTACAACTATATAAACCGTGATGGGATTGATGATATCGACACAAAGAAGTCGATGCCTCTAAAACAATTGAGTGTGGCGTTTGCGGATTAGCATTGGAAATTATTTTAGGAATGAGGATGTGAAAAGGAATTTCTGGACAATTATTCTGGTGATTGGGTTTGTCCTTAGTAGCGCAATTCAAATTCTGATCTTGTTTGCTGTTTACATTAAAGGCGGGGGAACTACGGGCGCGGATCCAGTCACGCCAATACTTCCTTTTCTAATGCTTGCTTTGGCAGCGACCTATGTCTCAATTTGGCAGCAATTTGCAGTAAGAAAGTTTCTATATGTTTCCGCCTTAATTTCTGGTGTATTTGGATCGATTCTCCCCTTCTGGTTAGAATTTTCTGGAAGTCTGGTTCAGTATGACCGCGCCTTGCTTCACGAGTCACGCCTACTGGATAAAGAGTACTTAATTCTACCGCTCTCGATATTTGGTTTCGTTCAAATTGGAGCACTGTCACTGGGTTGGTACATTGGCCACCGAAGCAACCCCGCAGACAATACAATTAAAAAGGATATTTAATGCCACTTGCCAGAAACATACTTCTCATTCGTCCGCAGAATTTTGGATACAACCCCGAAACTGCTAAATCCAACGAATTTCAAAACAAAGCGGAAGATCTAGATGAAAATCTAATCAAACAAAACGCCCTAGCGGCATTTGATCAATTTGCCGAAGCCCTGTATTCGAAAGGCATCAACATTCGTGTTTTTGAGGATACTGAAATGCCTCAGAAAGATGACGCGATTTTTCCGAACAATTGGGTTTCGTTTCATGCTGACGGGACGGTAATTCTCTATCCGATGTGTGCGGTTAACCGCCGCAGTGAGAGGCGGATGGATATTATTGAAACTCTCGGACGAGAATTTCACGTCGAAAAGATCATCGATCTCTCGCACTTTGAAAAAGAAAACCGCTTTCTCGAAGGGACTGGTAGCATAGTTTTTGACCACGCTAACAAAATTGCTTATGCATGTTTGTCAGCGCGGACAGATGCGGGGCTTTTCAACAAAGTTTCGGAAATCTTAGGCTACGCACCGGTGAGTTTCCACGCCGTAGACGCAGATGGCAAAGCGATCTATCATACAAACGTGATGATGTGCATCGGCGTTGGTTTTGCGGTAGTTTGTCTTGAAAGCATCGAAAACGAAATCAAAAAAACAGCTATTATCAACTCTTTGAAAAATTGCGGCCTCGAAATTATTGATATCAGTTTCGATCAGATGAACAACTTTGCCGGCAATATGTTGGCGGTTTCGGGCGAGAACGGAAAAGTATATTTAGTGCAATCTCAAAGTGCTTTTGATTCGTTAAGAAACGATCAAATAGCGGTTTTGGAAAAATATTGCGAGTTGCTTCCGATCCCGATCCCGACGATCGAGACCTTAGGCGGCGGAAGCGCAAGGTGTATGATGGCCGAAATATTTTTGCCGGAACTCAACACGTAAGAAACATGACTGCAAAGATAACAGCATTTCTGATCACGATGATCGCAGGGCTCGCCACCGGTGTTGTGATCTTCTTTTCCATGCTGTTAGCGATGAACGGATACAGCGAGAGCGACGCGATGTGGGGGCTTGGAGCCTATATTTTAATGGCGTTGATGGTTGTGATCCTCTCAAGCACCGGAGCCTATTTTCTTGTCGGTTCTCTAACGAAGAAACAACTCAGCCCGGTCGTTTGTGTGCTTATTGCTGTCGTGGTGTTTTCGCTTCTCGGTATCGGACTTGAGATAGTTTGCAGTCTCGTCGGAGTTGGTGTTGCTGAATTCGTAAGAGTTAAATTCTAACGACATTCTTACCCAACTATTACAAACCATTTCCCTTCGACCTGTTACTCTAAAACTGTCGTATTTTAGCTGGTCATTTTATTCTTAATGCAAAACGTCCTCGAATTCGAGAAGCCGACCCTCAGTGTCAACTGGAAAAATGTTGTGATCGTAACATCGTTTCATTTGATGGCAATTCCTGTGTTTTTTACATTTAGCTGGCAGAATCTGGCAGCTTTGCTGATCGGCAACTGGATCGTCGGCAGCCTCGGCGTAGGTTTGGGATGGCATCGTTTACTGACGCATCGTAGCTTTAAGGCACCAAAATGGCTCGAATATTTGTTGTCTATTTTTGCGACGATGTCTATGCAGGATCCGCCGGATAAATGGATCGCGACGCATCGTATTCATCATGCATTTGTTGATACGGAAAAAGATCCGCATTCCGCTCGCTCCGGCTTTTGGTGGCCGCAGATCGGTTGGGTTTTTTGGGGCAAGGCGCAGGACCACGACGAAGCAACTTTGAAACGTTATGTTCCCGATCTGCTCAAGGATAAGGGCCACGTTTTGATCTCACGTTTTTACTACGTGCCTATTATCGTTTCAGCTCTTGTTTTGTTTGCACTAGGCGGTTGGACGATGATCGTTTGGGGTTTGTTTGCCCGTGTCGTTTTTGGCTGGCACACGACCTGGTTTGTTAATTCGCTTGCTCACATATACGGCAAACGTCCGCACGACACAGGAGACCTTTCAACCAATAATTGGTTCGTCGCACTGCTTACATTTGGCGAAGGCTGGCACAACAATCACCACATGTCGCCAAACTCAGCACGACACGGCCTCGAATGGTATCAGTTCGATATGAATTGGATCGCCATACGTATCTTTGAAAAATTTGGCTGGGCAACAAACATCCGTGTTTTTGACGCCGGAAAAAAGCCTGTCGAATTGAAACAAGCGGCATAAAATACTATTATTCGGCTGAAACACAAGCTGAATATGACTTCGGACCCGCAAAACTATACAGAATTTTGGGATTTCTATGTCTCGGAACATAGCTTGCCGCTTACGAGGCTGCTGCATTTTGTCGGCACTTCGCTTGGGATTGTATTACTAATATTTTTCACCGCTCGAAGCCAGTGGTATTTTTTTCCGATATTCTTTGTCGTTGGCTACGCTTTTGCCTGGTTCGCTCATTTCGTTGTCGAAAAGAACAAACCCGCTAGCTTTCGTTATCCGTTTTGGGCGTTCATCAGCGATTTCAAGATGATCTGGTATATGATCACCGGACAAATGACCCGCGAAGTCGAACGCGTTTTGAATTCTGGACCCACAGATGGACGCAGCTAAATAATTATCCAAATTATCCATGTTACTTTTCCGTCCTCTGCGTCTCGGCGTCTTTGCGGTAAAATGATCACATGCCCGACAGTCTTGTTAATCCTGATGCTCTAAATTCGACCATCGAATTTCTGACGGCGATGGTCACGCCCGCGTTGCTGATCTCGGCGACGGGTTCGCTTGTGCTTTCGACTTCGACACGGTTGGGCCGCGTCATTGACCGTGTTCGCCAACTAGAAGAGCGTTTGAGCGATTTGATATATCTCGAAGACAAGAATGAAGTCCCGCTGTATGACAAACGCGTTGAGGTGATCGTCGATCTGTTGGACAAGGTAACGAGCCGCGCACGCATACTCCAGCGAGCGATGGCAGCGTTCTATTACGGTTTGGGCATGTTCGTACTCACGAGTGTTACCATCGCCATTGCGGCGTTTTTCAGTTACTATCGCTGGCTGCCGATCCCGATCGGCATTATCGGAATAATGTGCTTGTTTTGGGGCAGTCTGCAAATGCTCAGGGAAACCCGAATGGCGACCGCGACTGTTAACGCTGAGATGGACTTCACGTGGGAACTCGCGCGCAAAGTGGCGCCAAAAGAAGTCGCGAGCAAATATCAACGACGCGGCAAACACAATGGAACGTCTCTCGCAAAAATTAAGGACAAGAATGAACCCAAAGTACCTGACACTTTTGGCGGAGAATAACTTTATGAAAAAGTCTTGGTACTCCGCAAAATGTATTTTCCGGCACCCTGAAACGAAATCTCGAAGGCAAATATATGAAGAAAGGATACTTCTGGTTAAAGCAGACAATTCAGACTCAGCTATCGAAAAAGCGGAAAAGAATGCGCGTCAATACAGCAAGGATCTAGAAAATTGTGAGTTTGCTTCATTGGTAGATGTCTTTGAATTGTTTGATGAAAAAGTCGGCGATAAAACTGAAGTGTATTCAGCAATGCGAACCAGTGATTTAGTTCCCGATGATTATTTGAATCAATTTTATCCTGAAGCGCCGGAAGACTGTGAGTTAGTGGGGCAGAAGCATCGTTGGTATAAAAAGGATAGTCGACATAAAGGTTGTTATCATTGTCGTGTTGTGAAGTAGGCAAACTAAAGTAATGTCAGTCGTAAAGCCATCTTATCTAAGATTATTAAGATCAGGTGAATTGAAGGCGCGTGTAGAAGCCCTTGAAGCCATGCTCGCGTCGTGCACCGTTTGCCCAAAAGATTGCGGCAATGACCGGCTCAAAGATGAGATCGCTGCGTGCTACTCGGGCCGTTTGCCTATCGTATCGAGCTACACGGCTCATTTTGGCGAAGAACCTTGCCTGTCGGGCACAAAAGGCGCGGGAAATATCTTCTTTGGCAACTGCAACCTCCGATGCGTCTATTGCCAGAATTATCAGATCTCCCAAACCTGGAAAACACAGAAAAAGAACGAGATAACCCACGAACGTCTCGCCGAAATAATGCTCGAATTGCAGGAGCGCGGTTGTCACAACATCGGCTTCGTCTCGCCCACACATTTCGCACCGCAGATGGCTCGCGCGATTCTCATCGCCGCCGAAAAAGGTCTGAGGCTTCCGATCGTTTACAACACAAATGCCTATGATTCTGTGGAGGTTTTGCGCCTGCTCGACGGCATCGTTGATGTCTATCTGCCCGATCTGAAATACGCCGATTCGGACGCCGGACTTCAATATTCAAAGGTTCGCGATTACAAAGAACACGCTCACGCAGCGATCAAAGAAATGCACCGCCAAATGGGCGACGAACTTGTCTTTGACGACGACGGCTTATTAAAACGCGGCCTGATGATCCGGTTGTTAGTTTTGCCAAACGACATCGCCGGCATCGAAGGAAACCTCCGCTGGATACGCGACGAGCTTTCACCCAAAACCGCGATCTCGCTGATGGCTCAATACTACGCAACCAACAAAGCCGCGACCGACGAGCGATACATCTTGCTCTCACGCCGCATTTCCGAGGGCGAATGGTTCCAAGCCGTATCACTGCTCGAAACCCTGGGAATGGAAGAAGGCTTTATGCAAGAATACGAATCGGCATCGCACTATTACCGGCCGGATTTTACGGATGCGGATAAGCCATTTAAAGATATAAGGGACTTTCAATAGCAGGGGCTAACATGAAACGACGAATTTTGAACGGCTGCCTTATTGTTACGTCGCTACTCGGATACCTTGAGTGGGGAACGGAAAATCATATGTTCCTTTTTCAGGGCGAGGGCGAGGTTCTTTCGAGATTAGTGAACGATCCTCTGTCCGTTGCGCATCCACTTACGCTTATGCCGCTGTTCGGACAGATCATATTGTTCATAACGCTGTTTCAAAAAAGGCCAAGCAAAATTATGACCTTTATCGGTCTCGCGTGTTTAGGTGTTTTGCTCTTTTTCATTAGTTTTGTGGGTGTTATTTCATTGAATTACAAGATATTTCTTTCGACACTTCCGTTTGTTATTACGGCTATACTTACGGTTAAGGAGAACTTGAAGAAATGAACATTGGCGACACTGCACCTAACTTCACACTCAAGGACGGTAACGGAAACGATTGGACGCTTTCTGATCATCGCGGCAAGGTTGTCGTGCTGATGTTTTATCCGGGTGACGATACTCCGGTTTGTACAAAGGAGATGTGCTCCGTGCGCGATCACTGGTCGGATTATCAGGCGACGGGTGCTGAGGTCGTTGGCATTTCGACAAACTCGGTGGAGTCGAAAAAACAGTTTGCCGATAAATACAGCTTGCCGCTTCGGCTTTTGGCGGATGAAAAAGGCGAGGTGAGAGATCTGTACGGTGCGAAATCGCTTATACCGGGCCGCACTTCACGTTCTGAATTCGTGATCGATGCGCAAGGCAAATTGGCGTATCAAAAAGTTCGCCCGATCGGCTTTATGCGACCGAGCGACGAGGATATTCTTAATGCAATAAAGGCCGCGAGCAAATAGCGGCGAAGCGTGATAAAATTTTTGCTATGGACGAATTGATCAAACAAGTGTCGGAGCGAGCCGGTATCACCGAAGAGCAGGCAAAGGCAGCGGTTGAAACGGTCGCAGGGTTTTTGAAGGAACGCGTTCCGGCGCCGTATAACAGTTATGTCGACAGCTTCCTCAGTGGAGGCGGTGGCGAAGGCGGCGGCGGATTGCTTGGCAGTCTTAGCGGAATGTTCGGCGGTAAGTAACATGGCTTTATTTGGTGAAAAATTTAAGTGTTCCCGTTGCGGGCTAAAAAATGAGCCCCTTGGTTTTCCGCCTATGCCCAACGAACTCGGCCAGCGCGTTGCCGACGAGATCTGCAAAGACTGCTGGGCCGAATGGCAAAAGAAACAGATGCAGCTCATCAACCACTACGGTCTCGACGTTTCCAATCCCGACTCGCACGATTTTCTTTTCGACAATCTGAAAATATTCCTCTTTAACGAAGGCGTCGAACTCGCCCAGATCGACACCTCGCAGGAAGGAAAGGTCAACTGGTAGTTTCTTCATAACCCCACCTCGCAGAATTTATACAACAATCGCCACACAGTTCGGTTGTGTCAGAACCGGGAGCAATCGCGACCGGAGGTGTTTGCATTTGTTAAAACCCTTGGAAATTAAGCCATATCGTGAAAATTGAGCGTTTTCGTGTAAACCACGCCATATCGTGAAAGTTAGGTCTTTTCGTGTAAATCACACCATATCGAGAAAGTTAAGCCTTTTCGTGGAAATTAAGCCATATCGTGTAAATTGGTATTTCCAAAAACCGATTTTCGCGCTAAGTTGAGGCTATGTACAAGAACCGCATCAGCCGAACAACGGCAAAGATCACTCCAAATATCCATCCGCAATTCTTCATCCGACGGTCCGAGATCGAATTTGCACGGGTCGCATACATAGACAGCGTCTGCCAGGTGCTGCTCGAAGGCCGTTTCGGGCCGGACTTCGTCTATCAGATGATGGACAATCCGCACGACCGCCCGGAATTCGAACCGGCGGTGTTGTTCGATCTGTTGGATAGTGAGATGCATGAGCTTGTACCGTGGTATGCGATGTCGTGTTTGGGACGCACACGCATAAACGCCTGCCTGCGTTCCGGCAAATTCTCAGGGACGCATGATCGACGGGCAAAGAAGACGCAGAGTCTGAGTTCCACTCAGAACGAGCTCAACTCCATATCTACTCTCACACCAAACCTAGGCCGCGGCTCGCCATGATCTTCAGGGACGCGCAGATTGTGAACATGTGGTTTCATTTCTTTGTGTTCTCTGTGTCTTTGTGGTGAAAAATCCTTGGGACGCGCAAGTCTGGGGAGCAGACGAAATAACTTTGGCTACAGGTGAAGCGTGAGCGAAACCTGTAGAAAAGCGAGATCAAAACACGAGCGTGTGTAACACGCGACATTCTCAGGGACGCAAGACGATTTTTGTGGTGAAAGATCTCAGGGACGCGCAAATAAGAACATCGTTTCATTTGTCTTTGTGATCTCTATCCTCTTTGGTTAAAAAATCTCTGGGACGCACGAAGAAAGTGACGCATAATGGTAACAAATGGCAATGTCCAAACAGCTTGAGAAAAAACATACGCTTGCGGTGCGTTGGATGCATTGGATCAACTTTCCGCTTCTGACGATGATGATCTGGAGCGGCATTTTGATCTACTGGGCAAATCCTGTTTACTCAATACGGATCGGCGGAATTGAGTTATTGCATTTTTTTCCTCAATGGTTTTACGACACGCTTGGCATTCCCTTTCGCCTGGCCGAAGGGCTGCAGCTGCACTTCTTTTTCATGTGGTTCTTCACTTTAAACGGAGTGTTCTACATTATTTACACTTTCGTTTCAGGCGAATGGCGCGCGTTGCTTCCTTTGCCGGGCTCATTTAAGCGAGCGCCGATAGTCGCTCTGCACGATGCCCGCATCGTTAAAACCAAACCGCCGCAAGGCAAATATAACGACGCTCAGCGTATCGCATACACAGGCGTGATCTTGATGGGCGCGGCTTCAACACTTACAGGCTTCGCAATATACAAGCCGCTACAACTCGCGTGGCTGACATCCCTGCTTGGCGGCTACGAATGGGCACGGTTCGAGCATTTTTGGTTGACGGTTTTGTTTGTACTCTTTTTTGTCGTCCATGTAATTCAGGTCGCACTTGCCGGCTGGGCAAATTTTCGCTCGATGATCACCGGTTACGACATCATAGATACGGTCGACGCCGAGCGGGAACAAGCAACGGATAAGGTGAAAGCATGAGTGAAGATAAAGAAATACTTCTGGAAAAGGTTCGTGAATTTGAGAAGAGAACGGGCCACACAATAGGTTCTTACCCTGATGATCCGAACAATACAGCATCTGTTCTCAAGGAACGCCGACATTTGAGTGAACCGCTGTCCGCTGAAGATGCAAACAGACGTATGTTTCTTCGGTCTCTCCTCGGCTTTTCAGTTGCCGGCATTGCCACATGGACCGGAGTTCTTAGTTGGTGGTGGACGTCAGGTGAGACAAAAACATCCTTGTTCAGACGCACATTTGAATTTAATGAAAAAGTAAGTCAGTTCTTTTACAGTCCAGGGCGGCTGGCTCCTGAATTTCCATTGTCTAGTGTCACGCCGCCAAGGGTTAACGGAATGGAAGGCATAGAGGGCGAGATCGACATAGAAGCTTGGCGGCTTGCGGTTGGCGGACTTGCAAATCGTACGGACGCTTTGCTTTTAACTCTCGACGATATAAAAAAGCTGCCGCGAACAGAGATGATTACTGAACTAAAATGCATCGAAGGTTGGAGTACTATCGTGCATTGGGCAGGAGTGCGTTTTTCTGATTTTGCAGCACACATACTTCCTGGCAAATCTATAAATGACCTTCCGCCTTACGTTTCAATGACCACGCCCGACGAAAGATATTACGTGGGATGGGATACCAAGAGCATTATGCATCCGCAGACCCTGCTTGCGTATGAAATGAACGGCGCTCCTCTCAAGCCGGAACATGGAGCGCCGCTGCGACTTGCGTCGCCAACGAAATATGGTATCAAACAGATAAAACGCATAGGCAGTATCGAGTTTACCGATGAACGGCCAAAGGACTATTGGGCTGAAAGCGGCTATGATTGGTACTCGGGTCACTAAAAACGTTATGCAGCTTGATGCCGACCTACAACTCATAAACGAGGAATTCCACGCAGAAAACGTCACATCCCCGCAGCTCGATCTGCTTCTCGCTGATGGCTGGCGGCATTTTGGGACGCATTTTTTTCGTTATAATCTCGGCATTTATGAGGATGAAATTCGACGCGTGCTTCCGCTTCGTATTAGACTTGAAGACTTCGAATTCTCCAAAAGCCAACGCCGTATTTTGCGCCGCAACGATGATCTAAATGTGCAAATTGGGCCGATCGATATCACTGACAAAACACACGATCTTTTTGAGCGGCATAAGCGTCGCTTCAAAAGCGGTGTGCCAAGTAGCATTTATGATTTTCTCTCAAGCGACGCTGCACGTGAGCCGACCGACGGATTTGAGTTGAGCGTTCACAGTGAAGGAAAACTTTTGGCGGTTAGCTTTTTTGACGTTGGCAAGACTTCGCTCTCAAGCATCTATGCGATCTTTGATCCCGAAAAAACATCACGCAGCCTCGGTATTTTTACAATGCTCAAAGAGATCGAATATGCGATAGAAAACGGTAAAACATTTTACTATCACGGTTACGCTTATGAAGGAGAGTCTTTTTATGATTACAAAAAACGATTTTCAGGATTGGAGCAATTTGACTGGAGCAAAAATTGGATTCCTTTGTTAGCGGCCTAAGAAAACAGATCTTCTTGAACGGACGGAGCATCATTTGCCAGTCTTTGCGTCCATTCAATATATTTTTTTGAATCGAATTTCTTTCCAGTGCTGTGACTTGCCATGTAGCGGATCAGGCCAAAGACCGGTCTTTCGAACCAAGCCCTGTCATGTTTGCCAAAGCACCACAGGATGCCCGCGTATGAATTTGGATCGCGTCCGTCGAGACAGTATTTGTTGTTGAGATGGACCAGCGTTTCGAAAGCGACCTCGTAACTAGGCGACCATGCGATCACATTTTTTCCCCACAGCATACGGACATAATTGTGCATCTCGCCGGTCACGACCATTTCGCGTTGCGCGGCATTCCAAAGATCGTCGTGCGTATCGCCGGCTTCCAGTTGCTCAAGCGAATATACATATTGCCGCTCGTCATCGGCGTGTTCGCGCATTGTTTTTTGAACCCACGCGGGAAGTGCGGCCAATGAATCGTAATTCGGATTGTGCCGCGTCATGTTGAACGAAAGCTCACGGCGAACGATCAGTTCTTCGAGATATGCGTCCTTCGATTCTTGCGGAGCGTCCGCGTCCTGCACGGTCAGTGCGATCTCAAGCGGCGACAGGAAACCAAAATGAAGATACGAAGACAAACGCGAAGAACCGTCACGATCAGGCTTGCTTCGCGCTTTATCGTAATCAGGCAATATTTTGCTGACAAAATTCTTTAGACGAGCGCGTCCGTTTGCTGTGCCGCCACGATAATGAGTGCTCGGTGCGACGCTGTGATCGATATCGCATGACGTGACTAGGTCGGAGATATTATCAACAGCTACTTCGGTTTCGGGACAATCTACCTTGATGCCAAGACTCGGAGTGTCAACAGTTTCATTTGCGAGCGGCTTGAGATACTGGTCGAGCAGCTTATTGATCTTCGGCCTGATCGTGTAAGCGGCGTATTCTTCTTTTTCGAATTTTGACATCGGAATGATGCCGTTTGAATCGACTGCATAAACAGGAATATCCGCTTTTTCCGCGATGCGTCGATTGTGTTCTGGAATAATAAAGCACGGATAATCGTCCGTCACGATCACTGCTGCGTCCTTTGCAAGTTTTGCGACCGTCTGCATTGGAGCGTCTTTATCTGTTTGCAAATAGAAGATGTATCGAATGCCGAGCCGTTCGAACTCAAGCCGGTTTTCTTCAACGCCTTCGAGAATAAAAGTATGTACTCGGTCCGAAGCCCAAGGATAATAATATTTCAATCCTTCGTAAACTACGAGCGGCAATTTTAGTTCATTGGTTTGTCGGATGGCATAAATAAGTGCATGGTTGTTTTCCACGCGCTTATACATCTGCATCCAGTAGAGTACATAACGAGCTTTAGGGTTGGGCTGTTTGTCGTTTAGCTTAAGGACTCTCTCGTTGATCCGCATTGTTTACTTCTTTGTTGAGGTGAATCCTCTCGCCTACACAGAAACAGCACTTGTGATGCTATTGGCCAAGAATATCAGCCAGATACCCACTTACTATTTCAAAGGAAACATTACTTGAGATCATTCCAACATAATTATCGGGCCGGACAAGTAGGATGAACGGTTTGTCGTTTCCAAAAATCTCCGCGACCTCGGTAGTTAGAGCCAAATTGCGTACATCGACAAGATCTTTCAGTTCATCGCCAACTCCGGCAAATCCATCTCCGCCAAAGGCGAGCAGATGAAACTTCGGCTCGTTCATCCGGTCGTAAATGCTCTGATTATACACTTGAAAGTACGGCATCCTGTCGCCAGCTTTGATCTTAAACGTTCCTGAATTTCGGCTAAGGTTGCTAGCCCGATAATTGATGGCTATCTGCGAAAGTCTCGGAAAAATGAACCGTCGAACAGCCCTGAGCCCCGACAAAAATTTAGCAGCGTACGGAAATACACTCATTCGCACAAACGTCAGCAGCGGGTCGGGATCCGCGATCAGGCCAAAGAAGCGATCCGTTGTGCGGGTCAAATTTTCGGCGTTCGGCAACCGCTCTTGGTTGTAAGTGTTAAGAAGTTCACCGCTCGCTCGTCCATGCAAAACCAAAGCCAGTTTCCACGCCAAATTGTAGCCGTCCTGAATTCCAGTGTTCATGCCCTGAGCACCGGCTGGCGAGTGTATATGCGCCGAATCTCCGACGACGAAGACACGTCCAACCAAGAATTTATCAACGTGCCGAGTGTGCACTTTATAAGTCGAAAACCAATTTACATTAGTAATTTCAAAATCTATCTCGGCATCTTTCCTGATCTGCGCTTCGATCTCTTCGTAAAGCACATCGCCCTCGTCTTTAGAAAATTCCTCGGGAAATGTGCCGACAATCCGGTATCGTTTGTCGCCGTTCATTGTAAAAACGACCAGCAGATTGTTTCTCATCAGAAATGCAAACAGTCCGCCGCTGCCGTATTGCCAATCAAGTTCGACATCCGCAACGTAAAACATACGCTCGAATGTGCTGCCCGTAAATGTCAATCCAAGCGAATGACGAACGAGGCTCTTCGCTCCGTCACAGGCTATTAAATATTTGGCTTCGATCGTATCGGTCTCGCCGGCTGAATTTATTACGGTTGCCGTAACGCCGCTGTCGGTTTGCGCGAAATCCTGAAGCTTGGTTTGCCATTGAACATCTTTGCCGTGGGATTTGATGTGATCGTAAAGGAGTTTTTCGTGTTTGCCCTGCTCGACTATGAGAACAAATGGATAGGCACTCAACCCTTTTCCGATGTCGCGAAAATCGATCTCACCGCGTATCTCGCCGCCGACAAACAATTTTGCACCTTCGGCTTTGGCACCGATGGAAACAAGTTTGTCAGCTAAACCGATCTGCTCGTATATCTCCAGCGTGCGTGCCTGTACACCGATCGCTTTAGAATACGGCGTGATGGTTTCTTTCTTGTCGATGATTACAAAATCAACACCGTATCGGATCAGCTGGCACGCCAACGCCAATCCGGTCGGTCCGGCACCGACTATCAAAACGTCCGTTTTCATTTCTATCTAATACTAAACGCCTACAAGCGTCTTTTGTTTATCCAGATTTAATTTTAGGTTGTCGTCTTTTACTTCAACCAGAGCACTGCCGCCGTCCGCGAGCTTGCCAAACAAGATCTCGTTAGCAAGCGGCTGTTTGATCTTTTCGTGGATGAGCCGCGACATCGGCCTTGCTCCGTAGCGTGCGTCGAAACCATTTTTGGCAAGCCATTCGCGGGCTTCTTCCGTTAGTTTTACAAGGACACGTTTCTCGGCAAGCTGGCCGTTTAGCTCTTTGGTAAATTTATCGACGATGAGCTTGATCACATCGAGGTCAAGCGGTTTGAATGGAACCCACGCATCGAGGCGGTTGCGAAACTCCGGAGTAAAAGTCCGCTCTATCACTCCTTTTGCATTGCCCTTTGTGTCGGACGAATTGCGGAAACCCATTCCGCCACTGGAGAGTTCGCGGGCACCGGCATTGGTCGTCATTATCAAAATGACATTCCGAAAATCCGCTTTCTTGCCGTTATTGTCTGTGAGCGTGGCTGAGTCCATTACCTGCAAAAGCAGATTGAAAAGATTTGGATGAGCCTTCTCAATTTCGTCGAGAACCAAGACAGCATGAGGCGTCCGCATTATCGCCTCCGTAAGCAGGCCTCCTTGATCAAATCCGACATATCCAGGCGGCGCGCCGATCAACCGCGAAACTGTGTGCGGCTCGGCGTATTCGCTCATATCGTAACGCAGAAATTCGACGCCGAGGATCTCTGCAAGCTGCTTCGAAACTTCGGTCTTACCAACGCCAGTCGGTCCCGAAAACAAAAACGAACCAACCGGTTTGGTCTGATGTCCGAGTCCGGCGCGTGATATTTGTATCGCATCGACAATGGCATCGATCGCCGCGTCCTGCCCAAAGATAGCTTTCTTTATGTCATCGCGAAGCGTCTTTAGCCGTGACCTTTCGTCAGCGACGACGGTTTTTGGCGGTATCTTTGCCATACGCGCGATGGTGTTTTCGACCATCTGAACTGTCACTCTTTTTGGCCGCCGGCTCACGGGCAGGAGCTTGACCGATGCTCCAACCTCGTCTATCACGTCGATGGCCTTGTCGGGCAAAAAACGGTCATTTATGTATTTACCGGCAAGCTCAGCGGCAGTGCGAAGTGCGTCGTTGCCGTATCTTACGCCGTGATGCTGTTCGTAGAATTTCTTGAGGCCTTTGAGTATTTCGTATGTTTCATCGACCGTCGGTTCATTTATATCGATCCGCTGAAAACGTCGCGCCAGCGCACGGTCGCGGTCAAATGCAGACTTATATTCTGCGTGAGTTGTCGAGCCGATGCAACGCAATGAACCGTCGGCAAGCGCAGGTTTTAAAATATTCGACGCATCCATCGAGCCGCCCGAAACCGCACCGGCACCAACAATCGTGTGTATCTCGTCGATAAATAGAATCGCGTTTTCCTGTTCTTTCAGTTCATTAATGATCGCCTTGAACCGCTGTTCAAAATCGCCGCGGTAACGTGTTCCCGCAAGCACCGTACCCATATCAAGTGCAAAGACCTTTGCCCCCTGCAAAACCTCAGGCACATCGCCTTCGCTGATCTTGAGCGCCAAACCTTCGGCCAAAGCAGTTTTTCCGACGCCGGGCTCACCGACGTAAAGCGGATTATTTTTCTTCCGGCGGCAAAGCACCTGGATCGTGCGTTCGATCTCAGGGCCGCGGCCAACTATCGGATCGATCTGTCCGGCAGCAGCTTTTGCGACGAGCTCTACGCAGAAACTCTCGAGCGGCTTTTTACGTTGGGCAGAACTATCAAGCTCCTCGTCATCGATGCCGTCAAACATCGGCTCACCCTGATCGATCTTTGAAATGCCGTGCGAAATGTAATTAAGAATATCCAATCGCGTTACGCCTTGCTGCAGCAACAAATACACTGCGTAGGACTGCTCAGCCTGATACAATGCCGCAAGAATGTTGCCGCCATCAACGGCTCCCTGTCCGCTGCCCTCTGCCTGCAAGACTGCGTAAGAGATCGTCGATTGAAAAGTCGATGTCAGCTCTGGCATTGCCTTGGCATTAGGAGGCATTTTTTCGAGAGCATCCTCAAAATATCCAAGCAAGGCCCTGCCAAGCTCATCGATCTGCGCTCCGCAATTGAACAATATCTCGCGCGCGGCCGTATCTTCGAGCAACGCAAAGAGCAGATGCTCAAGCGTAACGAACTCATGCTTATGCTTCACCGCCTCATCGACCGCAAAGCTTAAGGTTTCTTCTAATTCTCTGGTCAACATGCCGACTTTTATTCTAGCAGTTTTAGCCCAATTGAAATAACAGCCTAGGTTCTACAAAGATCTAACGCCTGTAGGATGAATTTCTGAAACGTAGATGTTGTATTCGATATCGGTTTGGGCGTAAACCTCATTCATTGCAACTTCCACATTTTCGGCGGTTTCCCGCGTTTTGCTAAGCATAAAGACCGAAGGGCCGGAACCGGAAATCCCGCCGCCGAACGCTCCGGCATTGAGGCTGGAAGATTTTACTTCGTCAAACTTTGGTATCAACGCTTTGCGGACGGGCTCGACAATTGTGTCTTCCATCGAACGCGAAAGAAGCTCGTAATCGCCTTTAGCGAGAGCTACGACGAATGCTCCGAGATTGCTCCAATTCTGCACGGCGTCCTTGAGCGGAACATCCTTTGGCAAAATAGCTCGTGCCTCAGCGGTTTTGATCTCGATCTGCGGGTGAATGACCGTCGCAAACATCGGCGGAAAATCGATCGAGACAATATCGAGCGGTTCGGCCGAGCGCACAAGCGTAAACCCTCCGTAAATACACGGAGCGGCGTTGTCAGCATGACGCGAACCTGAAGCAAGAAACTCGCCTTCCATAGCAAATCGGACGAGTTCAAGCTTTGAAAAACGTTCGCCGATCAGCATATTTGCCGCGACAACTGCACCGCATGAGCTTGCTGAGCTAGAACCGATGCCGCTGCCCGGTTTGATGTGCTTTGTGATCTCAACCTCGAAACCAAAATCAATCTGAGCGGCTTTCATTAATGCCAGCAAAGCAACGCCGGCGACATTTTTCGCCGGGTCGGTTGGTAAACCATAGTCGTCACGATTGATTATGCGAACGGCGCATTCGTCCATCTTTCGCAGGGTCATCTCGTCACACGGCTCCGCTAACGCAAAACCGAGACAATCAAATCCGCAAACCACATTAGAAACCGTCGCCGGCGACAATATCCTTACTTCGTCCATACTTTAGTAAATCGACGAAAACGTTTATGATTTATTGTTTTTACGTCTTTTGCCGATGCAATACTTTAGCACAAACCGAAGGTCGCCTCATGTCTCGTTTCGTGAGGCTGTTTTAAACGGACAGCCCGATGACAAAGGCTTGTATTTTCCGTCCAAGATACCGCGCTTGTCCAATGACTGGCTAAAAGGCCTCTCGACGCGCTCAAACGAACAGATCGCGTTTGACGTTATACGCCCTTACGTCGCGAGCGAAATACCGGATGACGTTCTTTTCAATATATGTGCCGAGACGGTGAATTTTGATTTTCCGCTCGTGGCTCTCACAGACAGTATTTCTACTCTTGAGCTATTTCATGGCCCGACGCTCGCGTTTAAGGATGTCGGTGCGCGGTTCATGAGCCGAGCTCTTCAACACTTTTCTCGCGATAATGCAGAAAAGACAATTGTAATTGTCGCCACCTCGGGTGATACCGGTGGAGCTGTTGCAGCAGGTTTTCATGGAGTCGAAGGCATCGAGGTAGTTATCCTTTACCCAAAAGGTAAGGTCAGCAAGGTTCAGGAACTACAATTGACTACTCTGGGCGGAAATGTAACTACATTGGAATTACACGGTAATTTCGATGACTGCCAAGCCCTTGCAAAACAGGCACTTGCCGACGGCGATCTGCAATCAAAAGTTCACCTTACTTCGGCCAATTCGATCAATGTCGCCCGTTGGCTGCCTCAGCAGTTTTATTATTTCTTCGCATTGAAGCAATGGAACTGCGAACCGCCAGTTATTTCGGTTCCAAGCGGCAATTTCGGCAATCTTGCTTCGGGCATTTTGGCCCATATTACGGGCTTGCAGGTAAAGAAATTTATAGCAGCCTGTAATGCTAATGATGTCGTGCCCAGGTTTTTGCAAAGTGCGGAATACGAACCGCGTCAATCAGTACCCACACTTTCAAACGCGATGGATGTTGGTAGCCCAAGCAATTTTGTCCGCATTCTGGAGATATTCGACAATAAATTTGTTGATCTCAAAGAAAAGCTTGAGTCCGTGAGCGTTTCGGACAAAATAACTGCCAAAACGATGCTCGAGGTTTATGAAGGTCAAGGGTATATTCTCGACCCTCACGGTGCGGTCGGTTATCGAGCTCTATCCGACCATATCGAAAAGCATAGTGACTGCAAAGGCATTTTTCTCGAAACCGCTCATCCTGTAAAATTCGATTCTGTAAACGAAATACTTGGAACACAAGGAAAAGTACCGAAATCAGTTGACGCCCTGTTTTCAAAAGAAAAGCAGAGCATAGAAATGGATGTAAATTACGAAGATTTAAAAGATCTCCTCGTCAGTAAAATATGAAGGTCCTAAAATTCGGCGGCTCATCAGTTGGAAGCGCCGAAACAATAGAAAAAGTAATTGAGATAGTCAGAACGACGACAAAGTCCGGCCCGTGTGCCGTTGTGTTGTCAGCGATGCAGGGCACGACCGATTCGCTCATCGAGGCCGGCCGCTCGGCAGAACGCGGCGATGATGGCTATATCGAAATTCTCAGCAACATCAGCCAACGTCATATCGAAACGATCCACAAACTTTTCGGTGACGAGGGAAATGCGGGAGTTTTGGATTTTGTCGAAACCACTATCAAGGAACTCGAAAACTTGTGCGAAGGTGTGCGATTGGTACACGAACTGTCAGCTAAGACGCTCGACCGAATTTTGAGTTTTGGTGAGATCGTTTCAACCCGCATTGTATCCGCCAAACTTTCGCAAGTCGGACTTGAAAACGAATGGAAAGACAGCCGCCTTTTTATACAAACTGATTCGAACCACGGATTTGGCCTGGTTGATTTTGCTGAAACCAATCGCCGGATGAAGGAATATTTCGACTCTTCGCCCGCAAAGCTGCACATTTTTCCGGGCTTCATCGCAAGCGATGCAAAAGGTTATACAACAACTTTAGGCCGTGGCGGTTCGGATTACACGGCGGCGATCATCGCCGCTGCGATCGACGCTGACATTCTTGAGATCTGGACGGATGTGTCTGGGATGATGACTGCCGATCCGCGATTTGTCCGCAACGTGCGGCAGATATCGCACATTAATTACCGCGAGGCGATGGAGCTGTCGCACTTCGGAGCAAAGGTCATTTATCCGCCGACCATACAGCCTGTAATGGCAAAAGGCATTCCGGTTTTGATCAAAAATACTTTTGAACCTGACAATCCTGGAACCTTGATCGAAGCTGATTCCGCACCGGAAAAGGACATGATCCGCGGCATCACCAGCATTGACAAGATCACGGTTCTCAATCTCGAAGGCAGCGGAATGGTGGGTATTCCGGGTTTTTCAAAGCGGCTGTTTGATGCGCTTTCGCGTTCACAGATCAACGTCATTTTGATCACGCAAAGTTCGTCCGAACATTCGATCTGTGTGGCTATCGAAGAAAAATTCGCTGAAGCTGCAAAACGCGCCGTAGATCGCGAATTCGAATACGAGATAAACGTCGGCAAGATCGAACCGCTAAAGGTGGAAAGCGGATTTTCGATCCTCGCCCTTGTAGGCGACAACATGAAAGAGCACACCGGCGTGAGCGGCAAGATGTTTACCACGCTCGGCCACAACGGCATCAACATCCACGCCATCGCGCAGGGGTCAAGCGAGCGAAATATCTCTGCGATCATCTCGTCAAAGGACGTGCAAAAAGCTGTCAATACTCTGCACGAAGAATTTTTCTCTGACGGCAATAAGCAAATAAATATTTTCATCGCTGGTGTCGGCACCGTCGGCGGAAAGCTGATCGAACAACTCCGCACACAGCATCAACACTTACTCGACGAGATGCGCTTGAACCTTCATGTTGTTGGCATTGCAAACAGCAAACGCGCGCTACTTGCAGAAGAAGGTGTCAATCTCGACTCCTATAAAGCCGATCTTGATGACGCCCATGCGATGTCCGTTTCGGCGCTGGCAGATACGATCGTCGCACAAAACTTACGCAACTCGATCTTTGTCGATGTTACGGCGAGCGCAGATGTTGTAGAAGTTTATTCGAAACTTCTTGCAAAGAGCATTTCGGTGATTGCCTGTAATAAGATCGCTGCATCGTCGAGCTACGAAAATTACTCGCACCTGAAAGACACCGCCCGCGAATTTAGCGCAAACTTTTTCTTTGAAACAAATGTCGGCGCAGGCCTTCCCGTTATCAATACTCTCAACGACCTGCTCCGCAGCGGCGACAAAGTAAACCGCATCGAAGCAGTGCTGTCAGGCACGCTTAATTTTGTCTTTAACAACTACGACGGTACGCGAAAGTTCGCCGAAGTCGTCCGTCTGGCTCAAGTGGAAGGTTACACCGAACCCGACCCGCGACTTGATCTGAACGGAACCGACGTCGCACGAAAGATTCTGATCCTCGCACGTGAAGCCGGGAATCGCATTGAGATGGAAGACATTGAAAACGTCGGCTTTTTGCCGGAATCGTGTTTAGCTGGCAGTGTTGAAGATTTTTACGCTGAAATGGAACGTCACGAAGATCATTTTAAGAACTTGCTCGACGATGCATCAGCGAAGGGATTGAAACTAAAATACATTGCGTCGTTCAATGACGGCAAGGCATCTGTCGGCTTGCAATCCATTGGCCCCGACCACAATTTCGCAAATCTTTCAGGCAAGGATAACGCCGTTCTTTTCTACACGAACCGCTACGCCGATCAACCGTTGGTTGTAAAAGGCGCCGGAGCCGGAGCCGACGTGACCGCAGCCGGGGTCTTTGCCGACATTATCCGCGCATCGCGTTCTTAAATGCAGAAGCCCACACGTAGTAAGGGCGGTACACTCAACTTGAATGAACCGCCCTTACTAACATGCGACCTTGAGTAAAAAATCAATCCGCCAAATAACCAAACTTACCTTGCTGATAGTCGTCGATAGCTTGCGCAATCTCAGCTTTTGTATTCATCAGAAACGGGCCGTATTGAGCTATCGGCTCATTGAGCGGTTCGCCGCTCATCACGAGAAGGATGCTGTCCTCGGCAGCCTCGACTTTTATCAACTCGCCGTCACGTTCGAATAGAGCCAGATGATTTGTCGCTAGTTTCTCAGCATCATTAATCGTCGCTGAGCCTTCGATAGCAAGGATCGCAGTCGTGTAGCCCGTCGGAAATGACATCTCGACAGTCTCGCCTGCTTTTGGCTTTAAGTTGTAAAGATGAACAGGCGAAAATGTCGTCGCCGGGCCTTTTACGCCTTTGAACTCGCCGGCGATGATCTCGACTTCTCCGCCATTGGCAAGAGGCACTCTGCCCATCTCTGCATTTGTGATCGCCTGATAGTTAGGCTCGGTCATTTTGTCCTTGGCGGGCAAGTTCACCCACAATTGCACCATCTGAAACGGCCCGCCGGCTTTGTTATATTCCTCTTCATGATATTCCTTGTGTAGCAAACCGCTGCCCGCCGTCATCCATTGAACATCGCCTTCGCCGATCACACCACCGCCTCCGCGGCTGTCGTGGTGAGCAACCTTCCCCTTATAAGCAATCGTGACGGTTTCGAACCCGCGATGCGGATGCGGGCCGACGCCAAAGGGCTGTTCACGCGGCGGAAAATCCACCTTCGCGTTATAGTCGAGCAAAAAGAACGGACTCATCCGCTCGCCCGTCAGTGGCCCGTGCGGAAAAAATCCATGCACGTTAAATCCATCACCAACCCAATGCCGCGGCGGCGGTGCAATGATCGATTCAACCTTTTTTGTATTAGTGGTTTGTTTAGCTTCTGCTTTCATTTTCTTCTCCAATTGAACAATTTGTTCATTAGATAGATTCTATACACGATATGAACGCATGTAATCGGCAGTTCGGGCGAACTGAGTCTAATACTTTTGGATGACGTTAGGATCTCTTTCTAATAACCATGAGACCATCCCGAATAGGCAACAGAACATTTTCGACACGTTCGTCCGCGAGGACGATTTTGCTAAAATCGGCCAGTGCCTGAGTATCCTCGTCTTTTTCGGCGTCGAGAACCTTGCCGCTCCAGAGGACGTTGTCGGCAATAATAAAGCCGCCCGGACGAAGTTTGTCGAAAACCAGGTTGTAATAATTGGAATAATTAGGCTTATCGGCGTCGATAAAGACCAGATCGAAGATTTCCGATAGATTTGGGATCACATCCACAGCTGGAGCTAATATGAATTCGATCTTGTCTTTGTATTCTGTCTTTTCAACAAAGGAGCGGGCGACCTGATTTGTGTCCTCTTGTATGTCTAATGTAATTACTTTTCCGCCGCCAGCGAGTCCTTCCGCCAGACATAATGCCGAATAGCCGAGATAAGTGCCTATTTCAAGAACAACTTTAGGCTCGATCATGTGAGAAAGCATCGATAAAACGCGGCCTTGAAAGAAGCCAGACAGCATCGAAGAATCCTCATAATGTGCGTAACAATGTTCGCGAAGCTCAGACAAAATCTCGCTTTCGCCCGAAGTATGGGCCTCGGCGTAGTCCGTCAATGCACTTTTTATTTCATTCATAGGTCAACTCTTACCAATCCTCTCTTGATCGCAGTCGTTGCCGCCGATGTACGGTCGGACACACCGATCTTGCCAAAGATGCTCTGAACGTGTGTTTTTACAGTATTTTCTGAAATGTCGAGAGCAAAACCGATCTCTTTGTTCGACATCCCGCCGACGATCTTTCCTAATACGTCAGCCTCGGTCGACGTGAGGTCTTCCTGGCCAAGATGTTCGCTTAAAACTTGAGCGATCTCGTCCGGAATATACTTTCGCCCAGCAGCAACCTTACGGATCGCGGCCACAAGTTCCGATGGCGAAATATCCTTACATATATATCCTACAGCACCTTTTTTCAAAGCCTTGCGTATCTCAGCGTCGCCCGCGTGCTCGGCAAGGACGATTATCTTCGCCTTTGGCCGCTCGGCAAAATAATTGTCTAGATCGTCAATCGAGCAGGAATCGGGAAACCGCAGTCCGAGGATTGTAACGTCGGGATTCATTTCCCCAAACAGCCTGAAGCCGTTTTTCGCGTTATCAGTTTCACCGGTGATCGCAATGTCTGCCTCGCCTTCGAGTACGGCGCGGATGCCGAGCCGCGTGAGCGGTTGGTTTTCAATCAATAAGATATCTATCATCTAAAAAAATAACGGGCTATTACCAACCATCATCAACAAACACCCTTCCATCGATTTGCTCGTATTCGTCTTCATTCAACCAATCTTTCACTTATTGGTAGGTGTCTGCACGAAAGATTATTTCCTTGTTCTTCAAAAAGTCGACAACAACATAGCCACTTTGTTTATCCGGCGCTGGAAGAACGAATAATATGTACACGGGAAGAATAGGATCACTTCCGTCATACCAACATTCGAACCATTTGTCATCAAAAATGGCCACTTAAATTACTTCGCAAGCCCCGCTGCAAACTCAACCAATGGCTTTATCAGATCGGTGTCGTAATTTGTCTTAACATGCTGCATTACGGCGGTTATACGTTCGAGTCCCATGCCCGTATCGACCGACGGAGCGGGCAACGGCGTTAGCTTAAATGAACCGTCAGATTCCTGCGTGCGGTTGTATTGCATAAAGACTAGGTTCCATATCTCCATCGTCGTGTCGCCTTCGCCGTTGACCCATTTTGGGTGGTTTTTGTCCGGATCGTCGGGATCGTCGCCCATGTAATAGTGAATCTCGGAGCAAGGCCCGCACGGTCCGGTGTCGCCCATCTGCCAGAAATTATCCTTGCGGCCAAAGCCAAGAACTCGTTCCGGTTTTGCACCAACCTTTTCCCACAGCGAGCGAGCTTCGTCGTCCGGCCCGACCTCATCGTCACCCTCGAACACTGAAAACCACAGACGCGATTCGTCGAGCTTTAACTCATTGACAAGAAAATCCCACGCAAACTCGATCGCTTCTTTTTTGAAGTAATCGCCAAACGAAAAATTGCCGAGCATCTCAAAAAATGTATGATGCCGAGCCGTCTTGCCGACCTCGTCAAGGTCGTTATGCTTTCCGCCCGCTCGAATACATTTTTGCGAAGACACGGCACGCTTATAATCGCGTTTTTCGCTTCCCAAAAAAACGTCCTTAAACTGATTCATCCCCGCATTTGTAAACAGCAATGTTGGGTCGTTCGCAGGCAGCAGCGGCGACGAATGCACGATCTTGTGTCCGTGCCGCTCAAAATACTCTAGGAATTTAGCTCTGATCTCGTTTCCGGTCATATGAGAACATTATTACATAGCACTTTCGATGTGCATACAGGCGGAAACGCGAGTGTAAACGAGCGTGCCGAGTGGGATAATGCACTCGCGTTTCTACCGTACAAATAAAAAAGCCAGACGCTTTTGGCATCCGGCGAGTGTAGTGCAGGAAAGCACCGTAGGAAAATTACTTGGTCTCTTTAAATTTTAGTGCAACCGAGTTCATACAATAACGAAGCCCTGTTGGCTGCGGCCCGTCGTCAAAGACGTGTCCGAGATGTGCGTGACAACGCGCGCATTCGACTTCGGTACGCTCTTCGCCGAGGCTCTTGTCGGTTTTCTCAACAACATTTTTCTTAGATATCGTTTGGAAAAAGCTCGGCCAGCCTGTTCCTGACTCAAACTTTGCATCCGAACGAAACAAAGCCAGCCCGCACGCTCCGCAATAATAAATTCCGTTTTTGTGATTCTTGGTCAAGGTTCCTGAGTAGGGTGCCTCGGTTCCTTCTTGCCGCATTACATTGTATTCGTCGGCTTTTAGCAGCTTTTTCCATTCTTCGTCGGTCTTAACGATCTCGTTACCGTCAAACTCTCCGTCAGTAAATGTGAAGTCCGATACAGTTTCATTTTTGACGGGTTTTTTCGCGACAGGTGTCGGCGAACCTTCGGCCATTAGGCTCTGCACCGAAGCCTTTGAAGTGCAACCGATCGGGTTGATCAAAACCACCGCAGCCGCAAGTGCAATGAGAGCTAATGATGAAGTAATTAAAGTCTTTTTCATACGAATTGTTGGATGCACAAATATTGCGGTGCGTAGGCCTACATGTAATCAAGAGCGAACATATTTCGTAAAATATTCGCTCTACTTCCAAACAGGCCCGTGCAAGATAATTCGCCCGATGATCGAAGGACTTTCCCTATCGGTGATGAGCAAACCCCTCCAGACATGCTCATCTCCGAAACCTTGTTAAATGCCTTCGATCATCGAACGAAACCGTAGAACTAGTTTGGCAATAAAACGGTATCGATCACATGGATCACGCCGTTCGACTGGCGAACGTCAGCGATCGTCACCATTGACTTGCCGCCTTTTTCATCCATGATAATGACGTTTTTGCCATCCAACATCGCCTTCAATTTGCCGCCGGCAACAGTCGTCAGTTCGGCCGTACCGTTGCCTGCCTTGATGGCCTTAGCAACCGCTTTCGCATCCAGGTTTCCGGCAACGACGTGATATGTAAGGATACCCGCAAGCATCGCCTTATTTTCAGGCTTTAGCAATGTATTTACCGTGCCTGCAGGCAGCTTGTCAAAAGCGCTATTTACCGGTGCAAACACCGTGAACGGGCCTTTGCTCGACAATGTCTCAACCAATCCAGCGGCCTTGACCGCAGCCACCAAAGTCGTATGATCTGCCGAATTGACGGCGTTTTCGACGATGTTTTTCGTCTTATACATCGCCGCTCCGCCGACCATCGGATTTCCGTCCGCTTTTTTATCCATTGACTGTGCCGAAACTCCAAACGTAACGCCAAGCGTTAAAACAATAAGTGCTAATAATGATTTCATTTTCGAATATCTCCCTTGTAAATTATTTAGAAAAGGTTTTTTATTCCTTTGGAGTGGATTTCGCTAAGAGAGAAGGTTTGGATTCAAAGAAAGGAAGGTGGGAATTTAATTATTCGTCGCCGCTCTGATCAATTTTGTTTCTGACGATAGCAGAAAGCGATTCGCGGACGAGGTCAAAACCAAATCCTTGACGAAGGAGATGGTCATAAAACTTCTTAAGGTCTTCGCGGGTCGTCGGCATACCTTTTAGCCTGATGCGTTTTTCTATTGCCTGAGCGATCAATTCGTCTTCAGGCAGCTTCTCAAAGGCATTTTCGATCGCCGCTTCCATCGTTTCTTTATCGAGTTTTTTTTGCGACATTGACTGCCGCAGGCGATGTTTGCCTTGAGGTTTTTGCCTGAGCTTTGAGACGGCAAGATCTTGAGCGTATTGTTCGTCGTCGAGGTACTTATATTCCTTGAGTTTTTCGATGACAGCATCGACGATCGCTTCATTGGTCCAAAGCTTTTCGAGCAAACGCTCGCGCAGTTCGCCGATCGAACGCGGCTTTGCGGCAAGCAGCTTGACGGCGCGGTTCATCGTTTTCTCACGAGAACGCTCGACGTCCTTAACGACACGCTCCGTTTCATCAACCTTTTTATAACGCTTTCGCCACATTTCATTCAATGCAAAGTGTACAGTGCAAAATGCACAATGCTCTGCCATTATTACTATTTATTATTATGCACTGTACGTTGTGCACTGTGCATTAAGCAATGAACGGCATTCTCATCATCGACAAACCCGCAGGCATCACATCGCACGATGTTGTGTCGCGCGTGCGTCGTATCTTAAAGACAAAGCGCGTCGGACATACAGGAACGCTTGATCCTTTTGCGACAGGCGTGATGGTGATACTCGTCGGCCAGGCAACGCGGCTCGCGCAGTTCCTCGACAAGGATGAAAAGGAATACGAAGCGACGGTAAAATTTGGGTTTGAAACAGATACGGGAGACGCTACGGGAACGCGCAGTGCTGAGTGCGGAATGCGGAATGAAGAGATCGAAGAGATACTAGCTTCTGCGAAATGGGACATTACTTTTGAAGCGTTTCGCGGTGAGATCAAGCAGGTTCCGCCGATGTATTCGGCAAAAAAGATAGACGGCAAAAAACTATATGAGCATGCTCGAAAGGGTGAAGTCATTGAGCGCAAGCCCGTTGCCGTGACGATTCACAAGCTTGAGATCATTGACTCCGCACTCCGCATTCCGCATTCCGCATTCATTCGAGTGGTTTGTTCGGCAGGAACCTACATCCGAACATTAGCTGAGGATATCGGACGACAAGTTGGTATAGGAGCACATCTTGCCGAACTCCGTCGAACACGTGCAGGAAAATTTACCATCGAACAAAGCCTAACGCTGGATGAATTAGAAAGACTCGATGAACCCGCGTCTGCTTTGATCGCGATGACCGAAGCCGTTTCGCATCTACAGACTATAGTTTTACCGGACGACCGCGTCGATAAAACCAAAAACGGTCTGGCGACACGCGCGACCGCAACAGAATTCAAAGACGGCGAGTCAATTCAAATGCAAGATGCGAACGGCAATCTGATCGCGATCGGTTTTTACAATGAGGTGGAAAATGTTGTTCAGCCAAAGGTGGTTTTGGTATAAAATTGCGGCAGAGAATTGTTTATGAAAAAACGTGATCTGGCATTGGCGTTTGGTGGAGCGGTCGGAGCGGCGGTCGCAGTAAAAATGCTAACACGCGCGGCGACGGTAAATTGGGAAGATATCGCGGACAAAGTCGCGCATTCCGATCACTCACATTTTGTAAACGTTGACGGAGTGCGAATGCACTTTCAGGAATTTGGCGACGCGGCGAAACCGCCGATGATCCTGATCCACGGCTACACGGCGTCGGTCTATGTGTGGAAATCGGTCGCTCCGATGCTGGCCGACAACGGCTTCCGAGTCATCGCGGTCGATCTTGTAGGTTTTGGATGGTCTGAAAAACCTGCGTCGTTCGAGTATTCGATTCAGGCGCAAGCGCGAATGATATCGCGATTTATGAACACGCTCGGCATCGGCCGTGCCATCATCGTCGGGAATTCCTACGGCGGAGCCGTTGCATTAAACCTGACGCTCGATTATCCCGAAATGGTTGAGAAACTCGTCGTCGTCGATTCCGTCACAAACGACGCGCCCAAAGATCATCCTGTCCTAAAGATCGTCGCCCTTCGCGGCATCGGCGAAGTGTTGACGCCGTTCGTAGCCGACTCAAAACTGTTTCTGCGCGCTCGAATGCACAACACGCTCGCCCCGGCAAACCATCACTTGATCACCGAAGAGCGAATGAACGCGATCCGCCGCCCGCTGCATGCCGCCGACGGCCATCGCAGCTTGCTCGCTACTTCGCGAAACTGGAAAGCGAAACGCATCGAGCAGGACGCACATCTCATCAACCAGCCAACGCTCATCATCTGGGGCGATCAGGACAACGTCATCCCGATCAAATGCGGCCACACGCTGCACAAAGAAATTCTCAATTCGCGCTTCGTAGTTCTAAAAGATTGCGGCCACGTTCCGCCCGAAGAAAAAAGCGATCTATTCACCAAACTCGTCAGCGAATTTTGCCGCGATAAGAAAGGCCGCTTGAAAGCGAACGATTCCGAAGGCATTGTGATGCAGCCTGCTACATAATTTCTAATGCCGCAAAACCTCGCCAACTCAACTCTCTATGGAAAAGGAGTTTTCACGACTATCGCCATCAATGACGGCGAAGCTTTTTTATGGGAGAAACATTGGCAGCGGCTGAAAGACAATGCTTCTCGCATTGATTTGAATCTTGGTGAATATTCGGAAGACTTCACAAAAAACTATCTCACTGAAGCGCTTAGTAAAAACAAAATAACAAACGGACGTGCGCGGATAACTTGTTTTGACGAAACGGAGAGTGCGATCTGGAGCGATGAAACAAAACAAAAGACTAGCCTCTCGATCATCACCGGCGCTCTGCGACCTATCGCCAACAATTTCCGCCTGACCATTTCACCCTATCCGCTCGATTCCCGATCGCCGCTTGCCGGAATAAAATCGTGTAATTACCTCGAGAAAATAATCGCCTTGGGCGAAGCAAAATCGCGCGCTTTTCACGAAGCCGTCCAGCTCAACGAACGCGGCGAGATAACCTCCGCAACAATGGCGAACATCTTTTGGCTGCAAGACAACACACTCTACACCCCCAGCCTAAAAACCGGCTGCCTCCCCGGCACAACCCGCGAATTCATCCTCGAAAACCTCAACTGCCGCGAGACCGAAGCAACCCTAGACAAACTCCACAACGCCCAAGCCATCTACCTAACCTCCGCCACCCTCGGCATCATCCCGGTCACGGAATTCGAATCACGAAAGCTCACAACAATAGATCATCCGATTCTGGATTTGCTTCCCAAAAAACTCTAAAAGGCATATAATTCTCGGCAAAGCAGTTATTAGATACCCAACAACAAGGTTATGTCGAAACCCCGGTCATTCTTGTATTCACCGATATTCACCGTAATAGCTATCTCTATCTTTTACGTATTCACGTTGATTTTTGCCACGCACAACCTGGATGCCCAGACAATTGTTCAGGGTGGCGGGGAATTAACGCCTTCGCCGACCGCAACCCAAGCTCAACCAGGTTCGCTTGATACGTCATTCGGAAACGGCGGAAAAGTGATAACGCAAGTAGGCACAGGGAATGCTGTCGGCCAGGCAGTTGCCGTCCAGACTGACGGGAAAATAGTTTTGGCCGGCTATTTTATTTCCCAACCCGGAAACGTAGACTTTGCCCTTGTTCGATACAATGCCAACGGTACTTTAGACGCGTCATTTGGAAGCGGTGGTATTGTAGTGACGGCATTCGGTGGTTTCTCTCGATGCCTTGCCGTCGCTATCCAAGCCGACGACAAGATAATTGCTGGGGGCGATGGCTTCATTCAAGGGGTCGGTGGCGGCTTTGCCTTAATCCGATACAACTCGAACGGCTCGCTGGATAGCTCTTTCGGCACAGGCGGGAAGGTGCTTACGCCTATCGGCGACGCGGGCGGGGATCTGATCCGTTCGCTGGCTATCGAGGCTGGCGGGAAAATCATTGCGGCCGGAGCTACGGGTAGCCAGTTCGGTCTGACCAGCCGCTTTGCTTTGGCTCGTTATAACACGAACGGTTCGCTTGACACAACGTTCGGCTCGGGCGGCATCGTTACCACTTTGATAGGCTCTCAGCAGAACAGCCCGAACTCCGTGGCGCTTCAGCAGGATGGCAAGATCATTGCCGCCGGTGAAAGCTCCAATGGAATGGTGGATGATTTTTCCATAGCGAGATACCTGCCAGACGGCCAACTCGACGCGCAGTTTGGAAACGGCGGCACTGTGTTGACGCCAATCGGAAGCGTCGAAGATTACGCCACATCCGTAAAAATTCAGACCGACGGTAGAATTTTGCTCTCCGGCAGCACTCAAAATGGCGCAAATTATGATTTTGCTGCGGTGCGCTATGAAGTTGACGGTTCGCTGGATCAGACTTTTGGAACCTCGGGCAAATTTACGGCACCGGTCGGCGATGGCAACGATCTGGGTAGCGAGGCTGTTATTCAGAGCAATGGAAAGATCGTGCTGACGGGCTCAGTCTATGAATCGCTGACCTTCGATTTTGGGCTAATGCGTCTTAATCCAGATAGCTCACTCGACACAACGTTTGGCAATGTCGGCAAAAGAATAACCCCGGTCGGAAATTTTGATGATTACTGCTATTCAACGGCTCTGCAGATGGACGGCAAAATAATTGTAGCCGGATCGAGCTCTAACGGGCAGAATGATTTCTTTTCGTTGGTTCGTTACATTGGCGATCCGGTAGGCGTATCGCCGACTCCGACTGCAACAAATCAATCGACAAGTACACCGACCTCTACGGCTACGATTACTGCGACGTCTACTCCGACGAGCACACGAACCAATACATCTACCCCTACCGCAACGAGTACGGCACCAGCAACTCAGACGAGCACACAAACAAATACACCGACAAATACACCAACCGGCACTCCTACGCCTGGCACTTGTGGAAATCTTGACCCAGCGTGGGGAGGAAATGGGATAGTTTTTACAGCAATCGGCCCAAATTACGATCAGGCTTATGCAGTCGCTGTCCAACCAGATGGAAAAATAGTTACTGCGGGTTATACCTCAAACGCAAATTTTAATCAGGATTTTGCTGTTGTTAGGTATAACACCGACGGGACGCTTGATACATCGTTTGGCGGAACGGGGAAAGTCGTTACACCTGTCGGAACTGCCAACGATGGGGCTCGATCTGTTGTAATACAACCCGACGGCCGAATCGTTGCGGCCGGTTATGCCGTGGTAAATTCCAAATACAAATTTGCGGTGGTTCGATACAACGCTAACGGCACTGTCGATACCTCATTTAACGGAACGGGAAAGGTGATAACGTCACTCGGAACCGAAGATGATCTTATTTATTCGGTTGCACTCCAATCCGACGGCAAGATTGTCGTGGCCGGTCAGAG
This sequence comes from Chloracidobacterium sp., assembly GCA_016711345.1. Taxonomy (NCBI): domain Bacteria; kingdom Pseudomonadati; phylum Acidobacteriota; class Blastocatellia; order Chloracidobacteriales; family Chloracidobacteriaceae; genus Chloracidobacterium; species Chloracidobacterium sp. The sequence continues at coordinate 2,183,292 of JADJTD010000001.1, read as the reverse complement.
CTTTACAGCCACTGCGGACTTTGGAGTAGCTCGTTACAATACGAATGGCACGCTTGACACTTCGTTCAACGGAACAGGCAAGGTCGTCACGCCGATTGGAACTTTTCATGATGTTGCTTATGGTGTTGCGATGCAATCCGACGGCAAAATAATCGTCGCTGGTTACGCTCGCATTAGCCCCATCGTTTATTTTGCCGTGGTCAGATATAACTCTGACGGAACGCTTGATACATCATTTGGTGGTACCGGAAAAGTGTTGACCTCAATGGGCGGGGACGGGAGCAGCGCCGAGGCGAATGCAATCGCGGTCCAGCCCGATGGCAAAATTCTGGCAGCGGGCTATGCTTATGCGTTCACGACCAAACAAGAGGATTTCGCTATTGTCAGATACAACCCGGATGGCACCCTTGATACTTCGTGGGGAGATGCCGGTAGAGTAATAACACGAATTGGCAGAGGCGGGGATGAAGTCTTTGCAATTGGGCTTCAGCCAAATGGCATGGTAGTCGCAGCGGGAGGTGCTAATGACGGCTCATTTGATTTTGAGTTTGCGGCCGCCCGCTACAATTCCAACGGAACGCTTGATACGTCCTTCAATGGTACTGGAAAAATTATCACCTCGCTCAATACAAAAGCCTTTGACGATAACGTAGCCCGGGGGGTGGCTATCCAGACTGACGGCAAGATCGTGGCGGCGGGTTATTCCCCAAATCCGTTCAACGTTGATTTCGCAGTCGTTAGGTACGGTCTTGCACCATGTGTAAGCGGAACCGTTACTTATGCCAACGCAACAGGATCTCCGCTTCCGCGCTTTGTTTCAAATGTATCGATCAATGGTTCAGGATCAGTTCCGGCGTCAGCTATGACCAGCTATCCTGAGGGTATTTATAGCCTAAGCGGGTTCGGCACCGGTACTTACACTGTTACGCCATCAAAGACGGGCGGCGTCGGCACCTCCGCAATATCGTCCTTCGACGCTGCTAAGATAGCGCAGCATGTTGCGGGAGTTAGTATTTTAACGGGGAATCAATTTGTTGTCGCCGATGTTAGTGGAAACGGGACGTTGTCCTCTTTTGACGGGGGACAAGTTGCGAGATATGTCGCGGGAGTGACTGGATTTGGATCGACGGGAAGTTGGAGATTTGATCCAATTAACCGGCTGTATTCCCCGATCACAGTAAGTATCACATCCCAAGATTATTCGGCTTTCCTTATGGGAGAGGTTTCCGGTAACTGGTTTGATTTTGACGCTAGGCCGGCTGTGGCTATGCCACCGGCGGCAGAGCCGCGAGATCAAAGTGAGCAAGGCACGGAAAAGCACAGCTTTTCCGCAAATAGAACGGCGGAGCCGCGGGCTGTTGTAGGTTCGGAAGGAGGTATATCTGTTGGATTGCCGCATGTAGTTTCGGCTGTTGATAAAGAGATCGTTGTGCCTGTAAAGGTTGATGAAATTACGAACCAAGGTGTTATCTCTTATGAATTTGACCTCAGGTATGATCAAAACGTTCTTCAGCCGCTTGCTGAGCCTGTTGATATAAAAGGAACAGCAAGTCGCGGGCTCGTCGTGGTGACGAATGCGACTGAGCCCGGGCTTTTGCGAGTTGTGCTTTACGGGGCTTATCCGATAGATGAGAACGGCGTGTTGTTGAACCTGAGGTTTACCGCCGTCGGTTCGTCCGGTTCAGTTTCGCCGATCTCGTTCGAGCGGATAATGTTCAACGAAGGCGAGCCGCGCGTGACTGTCTCTGACGGAAAAATCGAACTGTTATAAAAATATGCGAAAGCCCGCACGTTAGTAAGGGCGGTACATTCAGGTTGAGTGTTCCGCCCTTACTTACGTGCGGGCTTCTGCAAAAAAACGCCCTTACTTACGTGCGGGCTTTTGCAAAATAATGCCTTTACTCACTTGCGGGCTTGTTTATCGCCGCGTTTTTTCTGACCTTGAGCGCGGGTTGAGACTTTTGCCGTTCGCATATCGAGCATCAAGATTCCGTCCTCATTTGTCTCGATATCGTGAAAACGAATAGTTTCGGGCAGGTCGATGCCGAATTCTTGTATCATTCGATAGGCACGCACCAATTTGCCGCCGTGACGGCCTTGTTTTGCGACAGGGAAAGCGTTGCGGGCCGCGAGCGCGGTCGGTTTTAGGCCGATGCGGTTGTTTACCTTGTCGAATAGCAAGTTAAACGCCTTTGGCTCGTTAAGCGATTCGTAGGTCCTGCGGTTCATTGCGATGTGGCCCTTTGGGTTCATCGTTACGTAATGCGCGGACCACTGTCCGATAAGATCTCCACGCGGGCATTCTCTCCAATCTGGTTTCATATCTGAAATTCCTCCTTTTTTTTAGAAGTGTAGCATATCTAATTGTCTGTTGCATAGTCAAGACAATCAAAAAAATGCTTGATATGATTTTCTCCGTGTTTCTCCGTGTCCGCCTCTCCGTGATCTCCGTGTTGAGATTTTTCTTAACACAGAGCACACAAAACGAAGACACAAAGGACACAGTGAACAGTTCGTCGATCAGGACAGTGATCAACTGCGTTATCGGCGTAGGCAATAGGGGTGACTTATTGGTCCCGAGGACACATTGATCGAGGAGAGCAGATTATTGCGGCATCACTTTTTTTGGTGGCTTTTTGGGGTCTAGCGATGGCTTTTTGGGGGTACTCCGATGGCTTTTTGGGTGTCTCCGATGGCTTTTTTTTGTGTTCTCTGTGTTTTACCTCTGTGACCTTTGTGTTTAGCTGAGCTTTCAAACACAGAGTACGCAAAGAGAAGACACAGAGGACACAGAAATTTCAAACTGCCCCGCCGCTTACGCAGCGGGTTCTGACACTTCGATGATCTCGAAGCTCGTCATGATCTCGGCTGTTGGGCGGACTGTCGCGGCGACGGAGCAGTATTTTGTGTCGGACAGTTCGATGGCGTCGGCGACGGCTTTTTCGGAAACGTTGCGGCCATGCACGATATGGTGGACGTGGAATTTGATAAACGCCCGCGGATGATCCTCTTTTCGCTCGCCTTTTATCTCGACATTGTAGGCAGTCACGTCCTGACGTTTTTTATGCAGGACCGAGATGACATCGACAGCGGTACAGCCCGCTACGGACACCAGCAGCATCTCCATTGGGGTCGGTGCAGCGTGCCTATCTCCTTTAGAATCCATTAGTTGAGCGTGACCGCTCGGCGGCGTGCCGATAAAGAATTCGTCTCCTGCGTAGGTTACCGTGGCTTTGTATTCATTTGCTGACATAGTTTCAAACCTGCTATTACAGTGATGTTATCATATGCGTCGGCTATATCCGCTCGTTGTGAAACAACCATTGGCACAAAAAATGCTTCAAAATTGGCGGGTAAGAAAGCGCCTATTCCGACGGGCAAAAAGGTGAGGAAAAATATGAAGAAGATAAGAAGCACGTTTTCGCTTTCGTTGGTGGTCGTGTCGATGCTGCTCGGCATTGCGGGCATAACAAACGCTCAGCGGCGAAATGACCGCGATATTCGCGATGCAGTGCGTAGCCTGAACTCAAAGCTCGACGATTTTGAGCAAAATGCACGCTATCAGATGCAAAGCTCCTCGACGAATAACGGCCAGATCGCGGATCTTGCCGATTCGATTCGACCTTTGCGCGACAGCATTCAGCAGTTTCAGGACAATTTCGACCGCCGCCGCGAAAATCGCGATGACGTGAACCAGATCGTCGATGCGGCTCGCCGCATAAATGTCTTTCTGCAATCGAACCCGCAAAATCGCCGTGTCGAAGATGATTGGAACGGCGTTAAGCGGCAAATAGAGCGACTTGGAGCAAACTATGGCGTTACGCCCAATTGGACCGTCGAAGAAGATCCTCAATGGGTCAAAGATTATCCCGACAAAGGCCCGCTGAACACTGTAAGCGTTGGGCTTTCAGGCACTTACGATCTCGACTCCGCTCGAAGCGAAAATATCGACGACATCGTTGCCGATACCAGTCTCGGCACCGAGCAGCGCGAAGATCTGAAAGATAAGCTTGTCGCTCCGGGACAGATAGCGATCGATATTCGCGGTAACCAAGTAACCCTCGCAACCTCAAATGCTTCGCCGGTTACATTCACTGCCGACGGCCGCGATAAGACGGAATCGTCGCCTTCCGGTAAGTCGATCCGCGTTCGAGCGACTTTGAATGGGCAAAGTTTGATCGTTTCGAGCCTCGGCGGCGACACAGATTACACGATCACATTCACAAGCTTGAGCAACGGCAAAGCGTTGAAGGTCAATCGCCGCATCACGACCGAATACCTCAACCAAACCGTCATCGCCGAAAGTGTCTACAATAAGACAGATGCGGTTGCACAGCTTGGCATAAACCCAAATGGAAATGTGCCCGATAACAGCGGAGGTTACTCCGATAACGATCAATCTGGCAACGTGCCGAACGGCGGCGTTCCGAGCATTTCGACTTCGCGTCCCGGCAATTACGTCGTGCCGAACGGCGTTACGATCACCGGCATTCTCGAAAACGAGATCAACACAAATGTGTCGCAAAATAACGACCGCTTTCGCCTGACGGTGCAATCGCCGGTCGAGTTTCGCGGTGCCGTTATCGAAGGCTATATTTCCGGCGTCGGACGCTCAGGTAAAGTTACCGGACAATCAAACGTCACGTTCAATTTCGAGCGAATACGCCTGCGAAACGGCCAGACGCATGATTTTGCCGGCACGCTTCTCGGCATCAAAGATCAGAACGGCAAAACCGTCAAGATCGACAACGAAGGCACCGCCAAAGGCAGCAGCCAAACTAAAGAGACGGCCAAACGTGGAGGTCTTGGAGCCGGCGCTGGAGCAATTTTGGGGGCAATCTTGGGTGGAGCAAAAGGTGCGGCGGTTGGAGCGGTTATTGGGGGCGGTGCAGGTGCCGGGTCAGTTATCGTAACCGGTAAAGACGACATTCGGCTGCAAACAGGCTCGACAATTACTGTTCGGTCTTCGTCGCCGGTAAATACCGGGCAAAGATAATTTTTGGCCGCTGATTGACGCAGATAGACATGTATAAGAAAAATCGAAAGGGCAGTCTTGCGGCTGCCTTTTTTCTTCTATGTGCTCTCAGTGTCCTCTGTGGCAAAATAGTTCTCGTGAAAACTCTACCCGAAGAGATCGAACAATACCGTGACCGCAAATGGCGGCGTGAAGATTCTTTAAAGATCGACACCGCCGAAGCTGTCGAAGAAATGGTCGAGGAACTCGGATTTTGCCTCGGCCTTACCGACATACGAAAGGCTATGCCGTCAGTCTATATTGCCGTTTGCGGCAGCCGAGATGCTCATATGCCGCGAACTGTGCAGAAGGATTTCGAGGCAAGCCGAGCATGGGTCCTAAAAGACGAAGTCATCGCTCGCGGTAAGCTCTATTACGCAAAGCTCATCAAGGGCAATTCGTGGTTTGTGGCGCCGCGGATGATACCGGTTTTTAACGCGATCTGGGGCTGCTCGCGAAAAGGCGAATCAGGCATCTTGTCAAAGAACGCACAGCTTGTGCTGAAAGTCCTACGCAAAGAATGGGAAATGGCTACCGCCGACCTTCGCGAAGAGTGCGGTTTTAAGGACAAAAAAGATCTCACAAATGCCCTCGACGAACTCCAACGCCGAATGAAAGTCGTGCCGCAAGAGGTCCTCTATGTTCCCAAGTTCACCTACATCTGGACACTCGCCGAAGCCCGTTTCCCTGCCGAGTTAAAGATCAAAATAAAACGCGAAGATGCGGTCCGCGAACTCGCCCGAACATACCTGCAAATGTGCGGCATGACCTTGGTCGGTGAACTTTCAGGCAAATTCGGCTTCCAACGCTGGGAATCGGGCAAGGCAAATCACGAACTTGTTGACGAAGGGTTTGCTGAACGCCTGGCAACAGGAATTTATAGGTTAAAACAATAACCAACGGAAGCGTTTCAAGCTTTTACAGAATCGCTGAAGATCTGCGCAAGTGCCATAGGGGTCATGCGCCTAATTGTTGAGTTCACCTGCATCGGAAACACCCCTGTGTCGGGACGCGCGTGAGGAAGAATAACGCCCTTTTTTAGGACGCGTTCGGAAAATACTTCGGGCTTCATACCGGAGACCGTAAGCAAGAATCGGCTCGTGCCATTCGGCACTTTTTGTACTTTGAATCGGCCGTCTGATCCAAGCACATTGATCACCTGGTCCGCAATACGCCAAGCTTTGGCATATTCGTCTTCGAAGGTATCCACATATTGATTTACTAAGGCGATTTCCGGCCACGCCTGAGGTAACGAGCCGCCAAACATCCGTCGCATATGAAACATTCCTTCGATGAACTTTGCATTTCCGGCTATTATCGCACCTGCTGCACCGTTGAAATGCTTCCATATAGACACGTAAACGGTATCGAAAAGAGCCGTATATTCCCTTATACCCTTGCCGGAATGAAAAGGGAGGTTGAACATGCGTGCGCCATCTAGGTGTAGGCGTATCCCCTGGCTGCGTGCGTAACTACAGACACGTTCCAACTCTCCAAAGTCGACCATTTCGTGATCATTCCGCCGGACCGGATTTTCAATGGAGATCACGCCTATTTTTGTTTCAACTCGGCCACCCGCGGAACGCTCGACCCACCGCTTCACTTCTGAAAGTTCGATCGTGCTGCGGCCCATTGCCAGCGGTATAAGGGTCAAACCGCTCAACGTCTGGGAGCAATCGCCACTGTCGTTATAGAAATGACTCTCGGCCTGTACGAGAACCCGGCGATCGGTTCCCGCGAGCTTCCTTATCGCGAGATGGTTAGCTAAAGTACCGGTTGGCACAAACATCGCAGCTTCTTTCCCAAGAAGCTGCGCAAATTTTTGCTCAAGTTCTCGGACACATCCACCATTTGAGTAGTAATCGGCTTCTGGGTTTCGAGCTTTTGACGCTTCATGTAGCAGAGTAACGTACTCGCGAGGATCTAGTCCCAGACCGTCAGACGTGAAATTGATTTGTTTAAATAACTCAGTTGAAGGGACATCTCTCGCTCCGGCTTCAATGTTTCGGGTTAGCACTGACGATGAGACCGCCAATCCACTTGCGGCTAAGAAATGACGGCGATCCATAAAATATCCTCAATTCGGGAAACTCAATTCAATAAAAAACAGAATACTATGTCTTCCTGATAAATATATGCACGGCTCGCTCGCCTTGTACCATTCTGTCCACTTGGTAGCCGAGTGCTCGAAGATCGAGTCCGGCAAAGAGCGGCTCGCCCTGCCCGAGAATAACGGGCCGTAGGGCGAGATGCAGCTCGTCGATCAGCCCTTCTTGTAAATATTGTCGAACCGTCGCAGGTCCGCCGCCGATGCGAATATCTTTTCCGCCCGCTGCCGCCTTTGCTTGTTCAAGTGCCGAGTGAATGCCGTCGGTTATGAAGTGAAAGGTCGTGCCACCTTTCATTTCGATCGGCTCGCGTGCGTGATGCGTGAGAACAAAGGTAGGAACGTGATACGGAGGCTCGTCGCCCCACCAGCCTTTCCATTCATCATCTAGCCAAGGCCCGCGAACCGGCCCGAACATATGTCGTCCGAGTATCCACGCACCTTTGCCGCTCATACTCTCTGCCGCAAATTGATCGTCAATGCCTGTCTCACCACCGCCATCGCCGCCGTGCTGTTCGATAAAAGTCTTCGTCGGAAAGAACCACTCCATCAACTCCGGCCCACGAATGCCGAGCGGGTTTTCGAGACTCTGGTTCGTTCCTGCAGAATATCCATCGAGCGAAACACCGAAACTTTGAACAACAATCTTTCCCATAAAAGAAATTTAACCGCAGATAGACGCAGATGAACACAGATATTTAGGAAATATTTTCAAGGAACTGTGATTGAAATACACGTTTAATTTCGACCCTTGGGCGACCAAAGTTTATCAACAAACAAAGTGGCAACTTAGTTGCGTTTAGATAATTAATACATTGGGCCTTGTGATTGTCACTAAATCCATTCGTTGTTTTGAGTTCTATCAAAAGCACATCTTCGATTAACAGGTCTGCGAAATATTCGCCTACTATTACTCCGTCGTATATGACATGCAAAGGCCTTTGTATTTCTACTTTGACTCCTAACTTTCGAATTTCATGAGCCAGCGCGTTTTCGTAAACTTTTTCGAGAAACCCACAACCTAAGGTATTCCCAATCGCATATGCACAACCAATAACCTTTTCAGACAATGCATTCAATTCACTTTCAGTCATTTCCTATCTGTGTTTATCTGCGTTCATCTGCGGTTAATTTTTTCTTAGTATTTCATCAACTCCTGCACAGCCTTTTCGACATCCTCCGACTGCGGAAGGATGAAATCTTCGACCTGCGGGGCGTAGGCGACGAAGGTGTCGGTGGCGCCTACGCGGCGGACGGGAGCGTCGAGGTATTCGAATAGTTCGTTTGAGATGCGTGCGGCGATCTCGGCGCCGTAGCCGTAGGAGACTGGATCTTCGTGAGCGACGATGACGCGTGATGTTTTCTTGACGGATTCGGCGATGGCTTCCCAGTCGTAGGGAACGAGCGTGCGCAGATCGATCAGTTCGACCGAGATCCCTTGTTGTTCGAGACGTTTGCAGGCTTGGTTTGAGCGTTCCACCAATGCACCGAAGGTTATGATAGTGACATCGCTGCCTTCGCGGACTTTTTTGGCCTTGCCGAACGGGATTAGGAAATCGCTCGACGGGTACTGCGATTTATTGTAAACCTGTCGATAAAGATGCTTGTGTTCGAGAAATAAAACAGGGTCGTCGCAGCGGATCGCGGTTCTTAACAAGCCGTTCGCATCGAGAGCTGTTGACGGATAAACGATCATCAATCCCGGCGTATGCGAAAAGAGCGTCGTGCCTGATTGCGAGTGGTAAACGGCACCACCTTTCAGATAACCGCCGACCGGAACACGCATCACCATCGGACATTTTGTGTCGCCGTCCGAACGCCAACGCGTTACAGCGACCTCGTTGCGGATCTGGTGAAACGCAGGAAAGATGTAATCAAAAAACTGGATCTCGACGACCGGTTTGAGGTTCCTGATCGCCATTCCGACCGCACGGCCGATGATGTTTGCCTCGGCAAGCGGTGAATTGAAAACGCGCGCGCCGCCAAATTTTCGCTGCAGATTTGCCGTGACCTTAAACACGCCGCCTTTGCCCTTAACCTGTTCGAGATATTCTTCACGTGAGCAATCGGCAACGTCCTCGCCAAAAACGACAATGCGTTCGTCACGCTCCATTTCCTCGTGCATGCAGCGGTTGATGAGATCGACCATCGTGCCGGCGTTGCCGGAAAGTTCCGCACCGTCCTCGGTATCAAAGCGCTGACGATCCGTCGGATCGATGTCTGGCGAGAATACATTGCGATACGCCGATTCTGGAGCAGGCTGCGGCGTTTCGATGGCGATGTCGGCTGCCTTGTTTACCTCGTCATCAACCTCTTTGCGAAGCGCTTCGAGGTCTTCTGATGAGGCAATGCCTTCGTTCATAAGAAACTCGGCGTATTTCTTGATCGGGTCGATCGCGGCGTCGGCCTGACGCTCTTCGTCGGGGCGATAAAGTTTTTCGTCGTCAGATAGTGAGTGGGAATATGGACGAATAACCTTGGCATGAACAAATGCCGGGCCCTTTCGTTCTCGGCAATATTTTACTGCCTTTGAAAACACCTCGTATGAAGCGAGCACATCCGTTCCGTCAACTTTCTGGATGAATAGATCGGGGAAACCCGCGACGAGCTTTGAAATATCGCCGCCTGCAGTACCGACCTCGACCGGAGTCGAAATAGCGTATCCATTATCCTCGACGACAAATATCACAGGCAGTTTGAGGTTGCTGGCCGTATTCAAAGCCTCCCACCATTCGCCCTCGCTCGTCGTGCCGTCGCCAACCGACATATAGACGACCTCGTCACCTTTATAACCGATGATCTTGTCTTTCAAGCCTTTAACAAGGCCTGCACGATAACTCGCCTCAGCCGCTCCGACCGAATGAAGTGCCTGTGTGCCAGTGCATGACGATTGCGAAGGCACATTTAACGCTTTGTGTCCCCAGTGCGAAGGCATTTGACGGCCGTGCGAATTAGGATCGACCTCGGCACCGACCGCCGACCAGAGCATTTCCTGAGCGGTCATCCCAAGCCCGAGCATCAATGCTCGGTCACGATAATATGGAAAGAACCAATCGTAAGCGGGCTTCATCGCGAGAGCAGCAGCGGCGAGAATGCCTTCGTGCCCTGCACCTGAGATCTGGAAAAAGATCTTGTTCTGGCCCTTGAGCTGGATTTCCTTATCATCGACACGCCGCGACATATACATCGTGCGGTAAAGCCCTACAAGCGTCTTGTTATCGAGGCCGTGATACTTTTCTGCTGCGGCAGCCTTGCCGTTCTTTTTTGTTGCTGTCGTCATTAAATGTGTCCTGTATGTAGCAATATATTACCAATAAGGCAACTTTTTAAGATACCAAATCGGCGTAAAACGGGCAATTTACCCAATCACCGCATTTTCAGCACCCAGCCTTTCGGATCGACGACTGGCGGCGCGCCCGTGTAGGTAACGGTGGCTTTGCCGTCTTTCATTTCGATGCGTTGGGTTTTGCCGTTTACGACGACATCGACGGGCATCGGGAACGGTATGTTGTCTGGCGTTTCCCATCTTAAAAGCATCGGGCAGTTGTTTGTGCAATCCTGGGGAACAGCCTTGATCAGTTTGGGCAGTTTTGGTTGGCGCAGGTAAAGCTCGAAAAACCAGTCAAGCTGCATTCCCGAATCAGCCTCGGCGATGGTTAGGAAGTCGTCGGTATTTACCAGCCGCGTCTGACGGCCGTCGGTGTAGGTTTCCATCTCCTTTGTCGGGTATGCCATGTGGCGCAGGGCTTGGAAAAAGGCTTTGTCGCCGATCAGGTATCTTAGCGTGTGCAGAATATAGGCACCTTTGCCATAGATGTCGCCGTCGGATTTTAGATAGTCGGGTTCGGCCATATAGACCTGATAGGCGATCTTGGCTTCACGCGGCGCCACGGGCTGCATGTTTCTGAAATTTTTTGCCCGATCAGCCATCGTTGTCAAGTAGGCTTCCTGGCCGTGCAGGTGTTCCTGATAAAGCGTGTCCATATAGCTCTGAAATCCCTCATGGATCCAGAAATCGCGCCAGTCGCTCGCGGTTACAAGATTGGCCCAGTATTCGTGGCCATATTCGTGCAGCAGCAGCCCGTCGGTTCCATCCTTGTCATACCTAAACTCATTGCCGTAAGCGATATTGGTCGAGTGTTCCATGCCGAGATGAGGAGTCTCGACAATGCCGACCTTTTGTGAACGAAAAGGAAACGGGCCGAGGTATTTTTCGAAAAATGCGATGTACTTTTTTTGCTCGGCGATCAGACTTGCACCTTTAGCAAAACTTTCCGGCAACACATAAAAAACGATCGGCAGCATATCGCCAGAAATGGATTTGTATTTGTCCTCGATCAGTTTGTAGGGCGCGGCGTTGAAAACTATCGAGTAATTGGGAATCGGATTGGTCATTCGCCAGTTGAATGTTGATGTGCCTCCGGCGTTTTTCTTGACGCTTTCAAGTTTGCCAGGTCCAGTAGCGATAAGCGGATCGGGAACCGTAATGTGCATCGCAGCCATAGCCGGTTTGTCTGACGGATGATCTTTGCAAGGGAACATAAGATCGGCGCCATCGTTTTGCAATGCGACCGAGATCCAATCAGATCCGTCAGCCGTCTTGCTCCACATAAAGCCTCCGATCCAAGGCGGTTTTGGAGCAATGCGTGGCGTGCCGGCGTAAGTAATGCTTGTTTTGATCTCTTCGCCGACCTGTTTTGTCATTGGGAACCATATCCAAATCTTGCCTTCTTTTCGTTGATAGGTGAGGTCGCGGATGCCGTCGGTCAGTTTGCTGATCGTGTACGGAGTGTCGAGATCGAGCACGATGACGTTCGTTGGAATCGCGGTCCTCGCCTTCATCACGGTCGTGCCGCTGATCGACTTCGTTTTTGGATCAACGTTCAGCGAAATGTCGTAATTCTGCACGTCAAACACCGCCTGTTCAAACATCAGCGGCCCGCCTGTGTCGGTAGGACGAACGCCAAGCTCGCGCTGTGCAAAAGTCGATATAACAAAGAGGAGTACAGCGATCAATGGTGAAATATTTTTCATATCTTTATTAGCAAACAAATATAGCTTGTGAGGGTCATTTAAAACTTGGCGTCTTGCGTGATTAAAAGTTTCCCGCAAAGCCGCAAAGCACGCAAAGTAAGAATATAAGACACTCACTTCTTAATAAAACACTTTACACCTCAACCCGTTTTACCGAAAATGTAATTTATGTTTGGACGTGTTGTATTTATGCTGGCCTGCGTTTTGATGTTTCTGCCTGTGGCGGTGTCTGGCCAGAGAGCTTCAACGACCCCAAAACCTGAACCCTCTAAAATAAATGCCCGTCCGACGGAAACGCCGCAGATCGTATCTGAGCCTTTTGATAAGGCCGACATTAAAATGATGGCCGCAAAATGCATAAGGCTCGAAACCGAAGCCGGCGAAATTGAGTTTGAGCTTTACCCCGAAAGTGCGCCAGAAACCGTTCGCAATTTTCTCAATCTCGCATCAACAGGAGCATTTGATACGACTACATTTAGCCGCATCGTACCGGGCTTTGTGATTCAGGGCGGCAATATTTCTACACGAGAAAGCGGTTACACGAACGAATTGGCCCTGCGTGCTCGACGGACTATTCCCGATGAGCCGAACAAGATACTGCACGAACGAGGCATCGTCTCAATGGCACGGCCTGACGAACCAAATAAAGCTTCGACGCATTTCTTTATTTTGGTGGATTCTGCTGCGTCGCTAGACGGCAAATATGCGGCTTTTGGCCGTGTTACAAAAGGAATGAGTATTGTGGATGCTATTAACAAAGCTCCGGTCGAAGGTGAGAAACCTGTAAAGCCAGTTCGTATAAAGAAAGTGTTAGTCGTCAACTGCACTCAGCTAACTAAAGCTCTCTAGCAAAAGCCAGAACATGTCCTGAAAGGTCAGTAGAATACGCAGCATCGTGTCCCCAATCACGCTCTTTTAAAGGACTGATCTCTGTGCCGCCATTTTGTAATGCACGCGAGTGAAAAGCTGAAGGGTCGTCAACAATCAAATAAATTTCAGCACATGGATTTTCGGCAAGCCCCGAAACGTCAATATTTCGCCCAACTAAACGCGAAGCGCTTACAGCAGGCATCAAGCCGAGAACGGCTCCGTCATTTAGCTCAAACTCAGTCATTCCCAGAACGTGTAATCGTGGTTCGGCCTCAAGCACAGCCGAGTAAAAATCTGTCGCCGCTTTTTGGTCGTGGACGTAGAGAATAAAATGCGGTTTCATCAGATCTTATTCTCCAAAATCCAGATCAAGCGTCATCTTGTATTCATTTGCCATCGACGGATGGCCATGTGCCATTGAGACGTCGATTCCCTTTTTGTACGTTTCGATCGCCTTTTCGCGGTTTCCCGTCTGGTTGTATGCCTGGGCGAGGACGCCATAGGCATTGCCTTCGTCGTCGGCCTTGGCGAGGTAATCTTCGAGCAATTTTATCACTTCGTCGTGTTGGCCGAGCTTTTCATATTCTTTGGCAAGGCCGAACATGACCATTGTGTTTTCGGGGTCGGCCTCGATCATTTGGCGAAAGACTTCGATGCGGTTTTGCATATTGATATGAGTTTAAACGCAAAGACGCTAAGGTGCCAAGACGCAAAGAAAAACGGATTGACTAACTTTGCGGCTTAGCGACTTTGCGTTAAAAAAGCCTTTGTTGCGTAGGAGCTGCTGCCGCAACCTCAACTTCAACCGTTTTCTCTCTTTGATTGAAGCCCAATCGCTTTGCGTGAAATTGAAATAATTTTGTAGTTACTTCCCACTGCTGGGTTTTGCCGACGCCGCGATCTTTGTATGTTTTGTGGCGAAGAGATCCGCCGCGTTCGCGTTTCATCGTATTGATGATCTTTGTGACGCGGGTTGGAGGCAGCCGTTCGTGCATTTTTTTGACAAAATACTCCTCGATCGAGTCAGTATCAAGATGCAGCATCGACATAAATGCTCGCGTCGCACCGGCTTCTTTTGCTTTCTCAAGCAATCCGGGAATGTCCGATTCGTTGTAACCAGGAATCACAGGCGCGATACCGATGCCAACCGTTATGCCTGCATCAGCGATCTGTCGCATTGCACGAAACCGGGCTTCCGGTACAGGAGTGTATGGTTCGAAGGGATTTGATCTTTCTTTTGTAAGAAACGGAAGCGAAAAGAAGACCGTGATGCTCTTTAGTTTTTTTAGAATCTCAATATCGCGCGTAACGAGCGGTGATTTTGTAATTACACCAACGGGAACCTGAAAATCTACGCAGACCTCAAGGCATTTTCTCGTCAACTCATAGGTTGCTTCGAGCGGCAGATAAGGATCGGTCGCGAATGAAAAATCAAGATGCGGCATCTTGTCGCGAGTTTTCCTGAGTTCTTGTCTTAATAATTCCGGGGCGTTGGGTTTTACGACGATCTTTGTCTCAAAATCCGTTCCAGCTCCGTAACCGAGACATTCATGATACTGCCGCGCAAAACAGTATGTGCAGCCGTGGACACATCCGCGATAGCAATTGACCGTGAAACGCCAGCCGCCTTCCCAATCGGAGGAGAAAGCCTTTGTAATAATTTTCTTCGTGGCAGTTTCTTCGAAGATCTCAAGTTTTGTCGGCGGCGGCTCACCAATGTATTCGGCAGAATATTTATTGTATGGATTTGGCGGGTTTTTGATGTATCGCACAGATGCAACGATAGATCATATGCAAGAACAAATCAAGTGGTCGATTTGTTGTGCCTCATGACATATGCGGCCGCGGGTGATAAAGCCATTATCAGTAGTCCAAATATCATAAAACCTCCATGCAGAATATCGTAATCTGAGAGAATGCGGTCGGTCGTAAGTCCCACGACGCAATAGCCTAACAAGAACTCAAAGATCACCGTTAGAAATACCCAAATAATTCCAATCATCAACCGCTGCCCGAGACTTGTGGTTCTGAGCCAATTAACAGTTAACAACGCAGTGACAAATATCAACAGCGAACCGACACCTACGCCTATTTGCCGAGCGGCGAGATCGCCCGTCAAAGGCACAAGCAGTACGCCGCGAGCGATGCCGTGAATGATCTCGATGCACATTATGATCACCCAAACCGCCAACGCTCTGCCGTATGGAGCCATAAATTTACGATAGTTCTTTCTGCATCAAGAGATCGGTCTGCGGATCGGAGCCGAGTTGAAAGGTGTGATTGCCGACTACGCGAAAGCCATTCTTTTCATAAAACCGCTGCGCACGCGGATTGTATTCCCAAACGCCAAGCCACATGACGTCGTGGCCGTCATTTTTAGCCCGCTCAAAACACGCGTCCATAAGATTCTGTCCAACGCCTTTGCCGAGAAACTCCTGATGTGAATAGAGCCTGCTTAATTCGATCGGCCTCGTCGCAGTGATGCCTGGCTCAGTGTTGTCAACGACCAGTTTCGCATAACCTGCAGGCTTGTCTTCGATCAAAGCAATTAGAAATATCGATTTTGGATCAGCCAATTCTATTGCGATCTGTTCGCCGCTGAAAGCCTGCCGCATGTAATGTGCAAGATCGTCAGGCGCATTTTTAGGATGATGCGCAAAGGCATCCCAAAATGTCGTGTAGGAAAGATCTGTGAGCAGTTTTGCATCATCAGGTGTAGCTTGGCGAATGGAGATGTCGGACATAATTCACGGATATTACTTTCCGCTCATGATCAATTTAGCGATCGTTTGCAGCTGCATATTCGACGTACCTTCGTAGATCGAGCCGATCTTGCTGTCTCGCCAATATTTTTCGACTGGATAATCTTTGACGTAACCGTAGCCGCCGTAGAGTTCGATGGCTTTTGAAGAGACTCGCTCGGCACAGCGGGATGAAAATAGTTTTGCGATTGCGGCTTCTTTCAAAAAAGACTTGCCCGCGTCTTTGAGCCGGGCGGCGTTATACACCAGCAATCGTGTCGCTTCGATCTCCACTGCCATTTCGGCGAGTTGAAACTGCACGGCCTGAAAACTATTTATTGCCTGGCCAAATTGCTCACGTTCCTTGGTATAGGAAAGAGCACATTCATACGCGCCCTGTGCGATGCCGAGCATTTGAGCTCCGATGCCGATGCGGCCTTCGTTGAGGGTTTCGATGGAAACTTTGTAACCTTTGCCGACTTCGCCTAAGACATTTTCCTTTGGCACTTTACAGCTATCGAGAATCAGCTCGGTTGTTGACGAAGCGCGAATGCCAAGCTTGTCTTCCTTCTTGCCGACAGTAAAACCTTCGAAGTTCTTTTCGACGATAAAGGCAGTGATGCCTTTATAACCTGCGTCCGGATCGACGGTCGCAAACGTCACAAAGATCTCGGCCTCGTTGCCGTTTGTGATCCACAGTTTTTGGCCTGTCAGCTCGAAATGATCGTCCTTTTCTATGGCACGAGTTTTCAGCGCAAATGCGTCAGAGCCAGAAGCGGCTTCGGACAATGCATACGCTCCTACTTTGCCCGAGGCAAGCTGCGGCATGTATTTTTTCTTTTGCTCATCGCTCGCCCAACGCATAAACGCATTGGTCACAAGCGTATTATGCACATCAACAAAAACAGAAACGGACGCATCAACACGTGCCAATTCCTCGATCGCCAATATCGCATTAAAGATGGTCGAACCGGCACCGCCGTGTTCCTCGGGCGATTCGATCGCCATCAGGCCGAGCTCGAAACATTGCTTGATCAGGTCGCCGTCGAGTTTTCCGGCGTGTTCCATCGCCTCGACCTTTGGGCGAACTTCGCCCTCGGCAAATTCGCGGACGGACGAGCGGAAAAGCTCTTCTTCTTCGGATAAAACGGTCAACCCGACGTTTGATAATGCGGTTACTGCGGCTGTGCTCATAGCTAATTCCTTTTAACTTAACAGTTTATTGATCGACTTTGGTAAAATGATATTTTAATCAAGCCATCGAGCAAAGGCAAAGCAGGTATCCGGCAATCGAGACGCAGCAAAACTCAAAAAAACATATTAATCGGTTAAAAGCCGCCGCAATTTTGCTGACGACCATCGGCCTCGGGCTGTTCTCGTATTTCGTCTATTCCGTAGGAGTCAATGAACTCTATCACGGAGTGTTGCGATTTGGCGTCGTTGGTTTTGCGGTAATACTGTGCATCCATTTTGTGAAAATTTGTGTTCGAGCATTCGCCTGGAAACTCTGTGTTCACGAGCCGTATGCGCTAAGTATCACTGACACGATCCCAGCGGTCATTATCGGCGAAGCGATGAGCAGTACGGTTCCGCTCGGCATTCTGATCAGCGGCACGGCAAAGGCTGTTGCAGTACGAAACCGCATTCCGCTTGTCGCCGGATTGTCGTCGGTTGCGACGGAAAATCTTTTCTACAGTTTTGCGACGAGCATTTTTTTGATCGTCGGCGGCGTTATTTTGCTCAAGGGTTTTGCCATTGACGAGACCATGATAGTGACGAGCATTTTTTTGATCGTTTCTGTTAGTATTTTGCTGGTTTTAGGTTTTTTGATGGTGATCAGGCAGTGGCATTTTGCCAGTTTCATCTGCAACTGGATCTATAAGAATGGTTTTTTCAGATCCATTTTGGAGAACGGCAGAAATCATGTTCGTCGTTTCGAAGACCTGATCTATAGCTTTTACCGGAGTTATCCAAAACGCTTTCTGCCGATCTGTCTGTTGGAGGCCTCTTATTTTGTATTGGGTATCACCGAGGTTTGGTATATTCTCAGCCGGTTGACCGACACCTATCCAAGTTTGCTCAGTGCATTTTTAATGGAAGCTGTAAGCCGTCTAATTACAGTCATCTTCAAGTTGATACCTTTTATCATCGGCGTGGATGAGGCCGGTGCACAGATCATCGGCGACACAGTCGCTCTCGCTGCCGGTGTTGCTGTAACACTCGCAATTATCCGCAAAGGCCGTATATTATTCTGGACCGCAATGGGCTGGCTTTTAATTATCAAACGCGAACTTTCACTCAAAGAGTTTTCAAAACCGCGTTCCTAACGCATGTGCCTTATTACAGCCATATCACTCGATCTCGATCTTTCCTTCTGAGACAGACACTTGCAGCTCGCCCTCGTTGAACATTATCCGCTCGAACGAGATCGGCGAAACCGAACCGCCGGAACCGACAGCCGAAAATCTCAGATTCAGCAACACGCCGTTCTCGTCTATCGGATACGCTCCGTAAACCACAACGCGCAAAAGTCCCGGCTCGGTTGCGTTCGTTATAATTGAAAGCCCACGGCTCACTGTTCCTTTTACATCGACAGGCTCCGCAAGCGGCTGAATCATCGCCGGATCATACCTGAGGTCGAATTCATAAGCGATCACGCCCTTATCTGCAATGCCCTGAACGCTGACAGGAATTGTAATTTCCTCATTCTTTACAGAGATCTCTGACAGGCCGATAGCTATGTCTGCTTTCTTAATGTCGCCTATCTGCTGACTCAAGTCTCCCGTCTCCTGTCTCCTGTCCGCAGGCCTCGCACCCGAATTCGTCCAGTTTCCTGAAACCTCACCCATCAAAAGCGCAGTATAGTCCTGGCCTGTGATATTTGCTGTAACATCCGAATATATTCTGTCAAACGGCTGAAAGACCCATCTTGCCGTCAAACCGAAATCAGGCAGCGATGCTGCATAACGGGCTATCAGCGCGGCATCAAACGAGGTCACGCCCCCATTCCCGCTCGCGTTCGCCACAGTAAACTGATTTCCGGTCAAGACGCTCACCCCGGCTACATGCTGAGCGACCCTCGCCGCATCAAACGAAGTGATACCGTTTACGCCGTCTGTCTTTGCCAGAGTGACCACGTAGGTACCTGGAACAAGAAATCCCGAAAGCGAGTAATCGCCGCTGGGAAAAACAGTGGTTGTAGAAAGGTTAGACGCCCCGGCACCGTTGACGGTGGCATTAGATACAAAACGCGGTGACGGTGCTCCGATGGCATTACCGTAAGTGACTGTTCCGCTGATCGCAGCCGATGGCGATGCCTCGTTAAAATTGTATGCAACGAGCGCGAAATGCTGATCGGTAGTGTCTGCATTTCCAAGAATACCGTCGCCGTTGATCGCCGTTGCCGAGACTGTTATTGAGAAACTCGTTCCCGCTGCAATTCCCGCCGGAAGAAAAATATTTTCGACGTTATTAATAACGTCAGCCGAGCCGCCCGTTGTTGATACGCCGCCGGTGAAGACATTCCCTTTATAAGTGTTTGCTCCGATCGTAATGGTCAGATCGAGATTGTTGACCAATGCCGGATTGGCGTTTGGAGCTCCGGGAGGATCGGTCCAAACGAGACTGACACGTACAGGCTTAGCCACATTGCCGACAGTGCCGGTTATAGTCGTGCTGTTCCCGGGATCGGTGAAGGCCGTGGTTTCATTCACGTGTTTCATCGGGGCTCCGGTATTCAACATATACTTCATATTGATGCGGCCCCAGCCTTCGTTGCCATTTGGGATCGCCGTTCCGGTGCTCGTTCCATTCATTTCCTGAGCGGTGTTTATAACCGCAGCTTTTATCAAAGCGGGGCTAGGATTGACGCCTCCGTTTCCGTTTTTCCAGAATTGCGTAAACAGAGCGGCGGCTCCGGCTATCTGCGGAGCAGCGTGTGACGTTCCGCTGCTGTATGCGTGGTTTGCATCAAAACAGCTTGTAACAGAACCGCAGCTTCCGGCGCGGCTGCCGGTGATAACCGTTCCCGGAGCCATAATGTCCGGCTTAACTCGGCCATCGGCTGCCGGGCCTCGGCTAGAGGACGAACGCAGATCGTCCATATTGTCTGCTCCCGTGTTTCCAAGTTCCGGTCTTACGTTTTCTGTGTTTCCGGTCGCAATGACATTCTTTGCGGTCTTTGGCCGGGTAAGGCTTAAGGCTCCGGGGCCGGAATTTCCTGCTGAAAAAACTATCGTTATCGGGTCGATAGACGCGTCCACAGATGTATCGCGCACAAATCCGTCGAATTGGGCCGTGTATGAATCATAGACGTTCGAATTCGTGCCGTTTCCCCAACTGTTGTTGCTTATCGAACCTTTCACACCATTAGGTCCCTGTGTAATGACGGTGTCGTTATATACTTCCAATTCCGAGCCTGAGTAGCCGGAAACCAGAAACGGAGAGTTAATAATATTAGCTTTCGGAGCGACGCCAAGTCCGTAATTGTGTCCGGTCGGGTCAAAAATTCCAAACGGCGTGCTGCCCGCGATAATGCTCGCATTTATGTGTCCGTGTCCGCCGGTTGCTCCGGCAGCGGCTCCGCGCAAAACTCCGTGAACAGTATTGGCCGCAGTAATATAAAATCCGCCGTTTCCAGGAATACTTATGCCGTCATCGGCGACTGCAACCGTGACATTCGTTCCGTCAACCCCAAATTGGGTCAAAGGGTCATATCCAGGCCCTGAAATAACAGTGGTACTTGTGTAGTTTCCAGCGACAATGTGAGCCGCTCTTTCGTCCTCGATCTGCGGTGTGCTGTAAAAATCTATGCTGATGACATCTGGAATTTCAGCGATCTTCAAAACTTCGTCTAACGACAATTCGACGCGAACCACATTGAAATAATTATTAGGCAGATCGATTACCCTTTTTACGCTTCCGCCGTAGTATGTTGAAACGGTCTCTGCAATTCGATTCACATCCGCTCTCTTAAACACTGCGAGATCAAAGATCGAAGTACTCTCACCTGTCATCTCAAGCGGCGAAACATTGTTCAGCGGCAAAGATCTTGATCTAGCCGCTCGGATCTGGTCACGCAGAACATCAGAAATTTTGTATTCCGGCGAAAACGCTCCGACCCAGCGAACTCGTGAAAGGGAACCAGCTTTCAAAATAGCTTCGTCGCTCGCATGAACAAAAAATGCGTTGTGCGGCACATATTGCAATATCTCGACGCCCATTTCGCGAAGGCTGTCGAGCCACTCGTCAGTTGCAATGCCGCCAAATTGGACGATGTAATAACCGCCCGCATTGCCATACCTGCTGGTGTCAGCCGGAGGAGTTTTGATCGGATCAAATACCGCACCCGGAGTGTTGATCGACGTCTCAATAGGTTGGTTGTCTAAAGTCAGGCTCTTTAGATCGGTCCTGCTAGGCTTTGCAATAATAACGAAATTTCCATAGTCCTCAACGATGCGTCCGAATGAGACTGCAACATCCCGATCAGCTTGACTAGTGACGTTTACGCGGAAAAATGCCATGGAACCGTCCCGAATGTTACGGGTCACTTCATCGGTAATAGCAAGTTTATTCGTGAGGTAGTTGCGACTCCGCTTCTCC
Organism: Chloracidobacterium sp.; assembly: GCA_016711345.1. Lineage (NCBI taxonomy): Bacteria > Pseudomonadati > Acidobacteriota > Blastocatellia > Chloracidobacteriales > Chloracidobacteriaceae > Chloracidobacterium > Chloracidobacterium sp. Next base: position 2,161,925 of record JADJTD010000001.1, on the reverse strand, counting down.
TTGGCATTCTGCTTCGAACCTGAGATACCAAGGATCACAGCGATCATCCCGATAGCCACGACCACAAAAAGACCAACCCTCGCCCGACCAAAAACCGTTCGTAAAGACACTTGTTGTTTCATTATTATTCCTACCCCTCGGATGCAATTTGCATTATTATATACGAAAATCTCTGTTGCTTAAAGAAATATTGCGGCTCGACGAGCATCGCAAAGATGATAGAATTATTGCCAATATTATGAAAAAGATCACCTCAATTCTCGCTATTGTTTTCGTTTTTCAGCTTTTTGTCTACAGCCAGACCATTGACGAAAAAATAAAGGAGATCGACGATTACGCCAACACTGTCATGACCACATGGAAAGGCCCGGGCATGGCTATTGCCGTCGTTAAAGACGACAAAGTAGTCATGGCAAAGGGCTACGGTGTTCGCGAACTCGGCAAGCCGGACAAGGTGGATGAGAATACGCTGTTTGCCATTGCGTCAAATTCTAAGGCGTTTGCGACGGCGGCTCTCGCCATTCTTGTTGATGAGAAAAAGATCGCCTGGAACGATAAAGTCTCGAAATACCTGCCAGATTTTCAGATGTATGACCCGTGGGTCACAAACGAATTGACGATCCGCGACATCTTGAGCCATCGCGTCGGTCTCGACACATTTAGCGGCGATCTGCTTTGGTACGACACGACGTATTCGACGGATGAGATGCTGCGGCGTGTGCGTTATCTCAAGCCTGTTTCGAGTTTTCGCAGCCGTTACGGCTATCAAAATCTGATGTACATCGCTGCGGGCAGAATCACCGAAAAGGTTTCGGGCAAGCCATGGGCGGAGTTTGTTAAGGAACGAATTCTGACGCCACTTGCGATGAACAGAACGACGTTGAGCGTCCGCGACATGAAGGACAATTTCGCAATGCCGCATAACGAATCTGGCGGTACTTTGCGACCTTTGCCGGTTGGATTTCTTGATGAGGCGATTGGCGCCGTGCGTCTCAATTCATCGGTAGCGGACCTGTCGAAATGGATACGCCTACAGATGGGAAAAGGAACATTTGAGGGCAAAAAGATATTTAGCAGCGAGCAAAGCTGGCAAATGTGGTCGCCGCATACTTTGCAGTCTATCTCGGAAGCTGCGGCAAAAAACAACCCGACGCGGCATTTCAGCGCTTATGGCTTGGGCTGGGGAATGTATGATTATCAGGGCCGCAAGATCATAAACCACAGTGGCGGACTCGACGGAATGCTCTCCTTCACTGTGCTGATACCGGAAGAGAATGTTGGTTTTGTCGTACTGACCAATAACGAATCTCCGTCATTCCAGATAATGATGGCAAAGATACGTGATGTTTTTGTAAACGCTCCGAAACGCGACTGGAACGAAGAAGCAAAAACTGTGATGGCAACAAATAAAGCAAATGATGCAGCCGAGGCCAAAAAAATTGACGATGCCCGTGTGTTGAATACCAAACCTTCACTCGATCTTAAAAATTACGCCGGAACCTACACAAGTCAGATGTATGGCGACGTAACGATCGCCGAGGAAGACGGCAAGCTTGTGATGCGTATGGTTCCGGCCCCGAATTTTGTCGCCGATCTCGACCCTTGGCATTTCGATACTTTTCAGATCCGTTGGCGACCGTCGGTCAATTACAATTTTCCACGTGGTTTTGTGACCTTTACCATCGACAAAGACGGCAAGACCGACCAACTAAAGATCGACCAGCCTAATAACGATTTTTGGTTCTACGAGCTTGACTTAAAGCGGTCTAAATGAAGTTGGGGCTCGACAATATAGGACAAATGTGTCAGAATTCCCTATTCTGCGACAGTTTATTATTTGAGGAGAACATAGATCTAAATGTCAGATGAAGCAGTACAGGCCGTCGAGGCTCCAGAAACGCCAGTTGCAGCCCAGCAAATAACGACGGTGGAAACGGCGCCCGTGGAAGAACCGGCAACACCGGAAGACGTTTCTTATCAGGCGGTTGAAAAGGAAGGAACTGTGACGGCGATATGGGAAATGCAGGGTCAAAAACACCTGCGTACCATTGACCCGCGTTCCATCGAGGGCAAACAGATCCTCGCACTTTTCGAAACAGCTGGTTAAGGTTCTGAGTCTCAACCCCAATTCCCTGTCTTTGCGACTCGAATTGGAATTTGCGATTCCGGCCAAAGCTGATTCCAGTAATCCGCTCATTAAATTATCAAAGCCCCGCAATGCGAATTGCGGGGTTTTGGCTTTTACCCTCTCAGACGGTTAGAATCAGGAAAATCATTTTTCTATGAAACGCTATTTCCTCAACGCTTTTTTCCTGTTATTCGTCCTGAGCATCGCGGCTTACGCACAGGTACCTGTTAACACTGCCGTCCAGATCGTCAGGGCCGAAGACGCTCGCCGTTACGACAAGACACTGAAAGATCTGATGCAGGACAAGAATCCGGCGGTGCGTGCCAAAGCTGCTCTCGCAGCCGGAAGGATCGGTGAGGAAAAGGCAGTTGACGATCTTGCTGCATTGCTTTCTGACAGCTCGGCAAACGTCGCGGCAAATGCAGCTTTTGGCCTTGGCGAGATCGAATCGATAAAAGGCTCCGACTCGATACTAAAAATACTCAGCGATCCAAAAACGCCCGCTCTAGTTCGCGCTCGAGCTGTCGAAGCCGCCGGAAAGATCGCAGCCGCAAATGGTAAAGACGAAAAGTCTAAGTCGCTCAACGAGGCGATCCTAAAAACCCTCGACGACGAAAATCGTCGTGGTGTGAAACAAGACCGCACGACCGTACTTCTCGGCCTAACCGCTGCGGGCAGATCCAGCAGCAACGACCCAAAGCGTAAGCGGCCTGATGACACCGATTTCCTAACCGCGGAATTTCTCAAGAGCAAAGATGCCCGCACACGAGGCGACGCCGCTAACACTCTCGTACGGCTTCGCGCTTCGCAAGCAAATACTTTGGTAAGGACGATTCTTTCGACCGACACCGACGCAGTCGCCCGAGCAAATGCCGCAAGGGTTCTTGGTGCTACCCAAGATAGGAAAGCTCTTGATGCGCTCGTAAAAAGCGCGGCGGATGACGTAGATTTGCGTGTTCGAGTTTCGGCCATTCGCTCCTTGGGAAGTTTGAAAGACCCGAAAGCCGCCGACAGGTTGCTTGAACGCGGCGAGAAACTTCTAGTCGATTACAAGAGATCTAAATTTGCGCAACCGGTTGAAAAGAATGAGCTTGTCGAGATCGCGACTGTCCTTGGCAGACTTCTGCCAGACACCGGAAACGAGCGAGCGGTTAAATTGCTCGATGAGCTTGTAAAGCTTGATGACGGACACACTGCCGAAATATCGGTGGCGCGAATGCGTGTCAAGCCCGGCGATTTCACGATCTCGCCAACCGCCCTCAAAACATCGTGGGGTTTAAGTACTACAGCACAAGTCGCTGGCGAGTTGGCTAACGTTTTTCCGAGAAACGAAGAAGTAAAAAAAATGCGTGATGCAGCACCGGTATTGCTTAGGCGAATGGCCGACAGACTTTCAACGGCGTACACAACCGTGGGTGGAGCTAGGCGTCTAGGGATGCCCGATACACCGTCAAGGTTTTACTCTGACGAAGACAAGAAAAACCTTCTCGCTGCCCCGGATTTTATTCGAGCTTTTGCGCAGTTTAAGACAAAAGACCTCGACGCTTTCCTGCGTATGCGGCTTGCGAACAATGATGTTTTTGTCCGAACGACGGCGGCAGAGCTAATGGCTGAACGCCTGGCATCAAAAGAGAATATCACTGCACTCAAACAATCGTGGGGCCGATGGTCGATTGCGGATAAGGAGTATAACGATGCTCGGCTCGCTATCCTAGACGCTCTTTTCAAACTCGACAAAAAAGAATCCGTTGAAGTGTTGCTCGCAGCTTTGAACTCAGCAGATTACGTTACGCGAAAGAAAGCTCTCGATCTGCTGTCGGACAAAGAGCTTCAAAAACTATCGCCCGATGTCGCGGCTTTGGTTGAGCAATCCATCGCGAAAGGCACGAACCGTGTCCGTCCTTACACGGCAGCCTACGGAACAATGCTTGGCCAGATGCTGAGCAATGAAGCAGATTATCGCCGCGCAGTTTCGCGTAAGAACGGTACGGTCAAGGCGATCGTTACGACTGAGAAAGGTGCGTTCACTATAGACTTTTATCCTGAAGACGCGCCGCTTACGGTCGATAATTTTATTAAGCTCGCCCGCGATGATTATTTTAATGGCGTCGAAGTTCATCGCGTCGTGTCGAATTTTGTAATGCAGGACGGCGACCCGCGCGGCGACGGAAACGGCGGTCCGGGTTGGTCGATACGCTGTGAGATCAACACTCGAGAGTTCGATCGCGGTGCCGTCGGTATGGCATTGTCCGGCAAAGACACCGGCGGATCGCAGTGGTTCGTCACGCATTCACCGCAGCCTCATCTCGACGGCGGTTACACCGTTTTCGGCCATGTGAACGAAATCGGCATGAAAGTCGTAGATAATATCGTGCGAGGCGATAAGATCATTTCTGTAAAAATAATCGGAGAAAAGGCACCGCCCAAACAACCAAAGCCGAAACCAATGGAAGAGGTAGAAGAAGAGGGCGGCGTTCCGGTCAACGATAAGCCATAGTTCATATGCCTGAGATAGAAAGACAAAAACAGATCGAGGTTGAAAAAGGCCTCGATGATCTTTCGTTTTATCTCGACGGATTGTTCCGCGTGCCTGGAACCGGCTGGAGATTCGGGCTTGATGCATTGATCGGCCTTATTCCAAATGTCGGCGATACACTTACCTCTTTTGCATCATTTTACATACTGCTCGCAGGCGTTCGTTACGGTGTGCCTAAGATCACTTTGCTGCGGATGGCATTTAATATCGGCCTCGATTATGCGGTTGGAGTTATTCCATTCATCGGCGATGCCTTCGATTTTGTGTGGAAGGCCAACAAGCAAAACATGGACCTGATCCGCACTCGCGCTGCCGGTCACGGCAAAGGCAAAACGAGCGATTACATCTTTGTGTTCGGCCTGATCGGATTGCTGATCGCTATTCTTGTAGCTTCAATCCTTGCGAGCGTCTATATTTTCTATTTGGTTTTTACCAGCCGACCTCTAATATAGGTCAAATCAAGAGATCAAAACCCTTTGAAAGCTGGGTAGAGGAAAATCTCCGTGCGAATTAAGCAATTACTTAGGTCAATTTGGAACATTAACGGAAAAATTGGGATCGGCTTTGGTCTAATTGCATTTGCCATCCTTATAGTAATACTTGTTAGCAAGTTCTTATGGCCGGAAATCTACTCTGAATCTGAAATCACAGCTGATCGAGTACTTACTGCTCAGGCTGTCTGCAAACAAATTCCAATTCCAGATGATTTTACACATTTGGACACTCAGTGGGGGCAACGCACTGGGAGTCAGCACGCTTGGTATTCAAATTACTATAAAACTTCCCGCTCGTTTGATGAGGTGCACAAATTCTTCTTAGACAACCTGCCCCAATTGGAGTTCAAAGGCGGAACTTGGGTTGATTCGGTTAGAGAACGACAAATTGTCTTCGGAAAAGATGAGGTGAGGGTCATGATCTCATTCCGGCTATCGTACACCAATCACTGGGAGTTTGTTCGGGACAAACTAAGTGGCTCCGTTTGGAATATCTACATTGATTGCACTCATAGAAGCCCTTCCTAAGGCTTCCAGTCTGCCATGCAAAATCCGCCTGACTGCAGAGCCTGCAATACTCGAAGCGTCTCATCTACCGAACGTCCAATATTGATCGCGTGAACCACTGAATACTGAAGTACGCCTTCGGGATCGATTATGAACAGTCCTCGAAGAGCGATGTTCGGATCTTCGAGCAGAATGTTGTATTGCCGCGCGAGTCTGCCGCCGCGGTCGGAAGCAATTGGGTACTTGATATCGCCGATGCCGTTCTGATCCGCCGGTGCTTTTGTCCACGCACGGTGCGAATAGACTGAGTCGGTCGAAACACCCAAAACCTCGGCACCGATGCTGTTTAATTCTTCAAAACGATTTGAAAAATGGACAAGCTCACTTGAACAAACGCCGGTAAAATCGAGCGGGTAGAACATCATGATCAGCCACTTGCCTTTGTAATCAGAAAGCTTGACGTTATCGCCCAGCGTTTCCATGTTCTTGGTCGAAGGCATGTTAAAATCCGGTGCCGGTTGCCCGACCTTTGCCATTGTGACGGTGTTTTCCGTCGCGGTTCCTGTTGCTGTTGACATGTATATATTTATCTCCTTTCTTACTAAATACAAAACTAATTTTCTCGGTAATAAAAAGACCTCTACTTCCAAGTTTCTTTGCTTTATTGATTACGGAATTGGCAGCGACGCTCCTGGAGGCACGAGCCAGACAATGGCAATATCGTTGTTCTTGGTAAGTGTTACATATGTTATTTGTCGGTCGTGCAGTTGTTTTAATCCATTAGCTATTGCAACCATTTTACGCCTTAATGATCTCGTTGTATTTTTAGCAGAACCAGACAAAAAAATGTAGAGCTGTGCATCAGGTTGTGATTTGGCTGCCTCAACTATTTTTACAAGGCGATCACCAGAAACTTTTTCAATTGACCCCCTGAATTCATCAACTAATATTGCTTCCGGCGTTTTCAAACCACAACCCTGTGTTTCGGAAGAGGTTTTTTCACACTCGTCGGGCATCCCATCAACTTCCACCGTGACGGTTAAATTCTCTCGTTCCGGAACCCGAACTGAAATAGAATCGGTTCCTTGTCCCGAAACGATGTCTCCCGCACTGACCGACCAAGTGTATTTGAGATTGTATTTTTCTCCTCCTAAACCAACATTCGCTGTAAATGAAGCAATGTCACCGGTATTAACGATACCCGCAGGTCCGTACACAAAGATGCTCGGACATGCTATTTTCTCGCTTGTCTGAGAAAAAGCTGACATACAAAACACAAATATGCTTACTACAATGGCTAAGAAATTTCTCATTTCTGCAAATCTATATAAAAACTTCCGAAAAGTGAAGCTGGGCCTTTATTTCATTATGGTACTTATCACGAGCTTTCTACGTGCCACAACGACGAGGCCGGGGCGTTTTGATGTGACGTCGATGTTTCTTTCGGCGATGCCGCGAGTGTCAACGACCGGAACCTTTGGCGCATAGGTCACGACATATACTAAATCGATCATGCGGGCGACGAGCCCCGTTTTCTCGATAAGTTCATCGACACTGTCGGGCGAGATGAATTCGCCATTGGTGTTTGCAGCGAGATTTTCAAGCAGCTGACTGCTTACTTCAAGGTCGGTTTTGCGCGCCTTCATTTTCTTGATCAGTGTTCGGTCAAGATTGATGCTCTTCATTTTTGGCGCTGTCATCACGTCGCGAGCACCGTTTGGCAATTGGGCGGCAACTTCGTCAGGCATCGCTTTTGGCGGCGGCGAATTTGAAATCCCTTTTGTTCGCGGCTCGATATCGGCAAGTTCCATCGCGGCATAGCTCAAAACGTGAACGCTGATATCGGTCGCAAGCAGTCGCTGCATGGCTTCAAACTTTGCGGACGATCTGCTGCCGCTATCGGAGCCGTCGGTGATCAGCACGAGATGTTTGTTATCAAGTCCGCTTTTCAAAAGATACTCGGTAGCAAGCTTTAGGCCATCTACGAACATTGAACGCCGGCCAAATTTCGTCCGCTTTAGTGCGTCAAGCATCTGAACTTTGTCATTTGACCACGGAGCAACTATCTCTGCCTTGTCGCTATACTGCAAAACGGCAACTGAATCACCTGATCGCAAATTTTCCATAACTCCGCGAGCAATGGTGCGTGTTTTGTCGAGCGACTTCACGCTCCGCATCTCGCCGCCTGTGTCCATGACGATCAACACATTTGCCGGCATACGGCGAACGCTTGCGGGCTGATGCAGGATGTTGTTTTCTGATATCACAATGTCGTTTGCCGTCACATCGCGAAAGAAATTTCCCTTATCGTCAAAGGCAAGCACGTTGAGCTTGATCTCTTCGGTAGAAACCTTGATCGTGTCGTCACCCGAAGGCGGCGTCGGCGTCTGTTGCACACGCCCGCTCTGGGCAGACGCAAATGCAGCACAAGCGAAGATAAAAACAGCTATTTTGATGAGCCTCATTGTAAAAGTTTGATGCACAAGCCCCTCGCTAAGTATGCCCCCGACAACCCGAGTGTTGAAACTGTCCCACCGTTCTTTCATCCAAAACGCCGTTCCATCGTTCCACACCGTTCCACATCTATGTGGAACGCTGTAAATGTTGTGCATAATACAGTTACCGTCGTATTCTGCCCGCGTTCCATGATTTTTGAAAAAAAGTTTTTCGTCCACATTGTGATAATCTACAACGTGCATAGACGCCTTAAACTTTGTAAATATTGATCTTACAAGATCCGTAAAGACGTGTTTCTAAAATGTCGCCGAAATGCAACCCGGTGAATTTAGAGGCAGATCACTTGTCTTTCAAATATCCTGACCCGCTCATAAACACAGATCACAATGATTATACGAAACTTTGCGTAATAGGTTTGAGATTTTATCTGTGCAACACGATTTCCTGCTTCCGGCAACTTCAGAGTTTTGGATTTTCTTCGACAAAATCGAGTAGGTTACCGACGTAATTTGTAAAACGCGGACAGACCAGGTCGTGCGAGAGCAGCAGTTCGTCGGCGACGGCAGTGTCGTAGGTCTGTGAGATAAAGAAATACGGCACGCCGTGATGCGGCAGGCCGGTAATAGCGGGTGAGATGCCGGTATGAAGGAACCACTCGGCGACTTGTTTTGGCAGTTTGAATTCGGACTTTCGTCCGGTCATTTCTCTGGCTATCGTGTCAAAAAGCTCATCGGTCGTAAGAGGATTTGGGTCGGCAAACGCCAAAGTCTTTCCAATCGCACGTTTATCTCGCCCAAGTGCCGCTAAACCATCGACCACAAAATCGACAGGCACAAGATTTAACCTGACCTTTGGGTTGCCGACATTGAGAACGCGAAAGAGCCACGGAGCACGGCGCAAATAATTTATTAGATAATAAATGCCGTCATATTTTGCCGTCTCGCCGGTTAGTGAGTCACCAACGACGACCGACGGGCGATAGATCGTTACAGGCAGATGACGCTTCAGTTTCTCAACTTCAACCTCGGCCAGGAATTTTGTCTCTTCGTAAAAATTGCGAAAGCCTGCTTCATGTTCAAGCTCGTTTTCGAGAATGACGCCCTCGCGTTTACCGGCAACGTAGCAAGTCGAAACATAATTGTACCGGCGCAGATGTTTTACCGTGAGGGCGAAATTATTGACGTTTTTGGTGCCCATCAAATTTACGTCATAAGCGGCATGTTTTGACACCGAAAGATCGTAGGCGGCGGCAAGATGATAAATATCCGTCGTTTCGAAACGGATCGTTTCGAGGTCTTCTTCTGAAATGCCCAGGTCAGGCTGAGTAATATCGCCCTCTACAAGTACAAAACTGTCCAGCGGAACGTCAGTGATCTCAGCAATCTGCTCGATCTCGATCATCGCCTTTTCAACAAACTGCGGTTGGACGAGTAAATAAAATTGAGTTTCGCTGCCGACGAGGGTTTCCACAAGACGGCTGGCAATAAAACCGGGGAAACCGGTGATGAAGATAGTTTCTCTGTAAAACATACCGACCTAACATTCTAGCAGAAGACGGCAGAACGGTATGAATTTACACGACTAAAATTCAAGCACGACTTTGCCAAAGCTCCTGTTAGACTCTAGATACTTGTATGCCTCTTGAACTTCCACAAAAGAATAGACGCGATCTAAATTAGGTTTTACCGAGCCATTTTCAAACAACGGGATGACCTCATCAGCAAACTTAGTTACCGCTTCAGCCTTTTCTTCGCTGGTGCGGGACCGAAGCACCGTTCCGATAATTCTCAGGCGCTTTTGCAAAGCCATACCGAGATTGAACTCAGCCTTTGCTCCCGATGTCAGGCCAACCAACACCAATCGGCCTTTTACGGCCATACTCGCCAAATTCTGCTGAAAATATGCTGCGCCGACCAGGTCAAGTATTACATCGACGCCTTTGCCATTGGTCAGTTCTTTAACATTTTCGGCAAAATCTATTTTCTCGCCTGTTGCTATCGCCTCATCAAGACCAAATTTGCGACACTGATCCAGCTTATCCGAAGTGCGCGAAGTACCGATCACAAAAGAGCCTTTTGCCTTTGCAAGCTGTAACGCCGCGAGGCCGACGCCGGAACCAACTGCGTGAATGAGCAAGGTTTCGCTTTGTTTGAGATCGCCAAGCGTAAAGATAGCATCGTGCGCTGTAATAAACGCTTCGGGGACGGCAGCGACTTCGGCAAAACCCAGATCAGCGTGAATGGGAGCCAACAAACTCTGATCTGTTAGTAAAAACTCTGCCTGTGCTTCGCCAGCAGCAATTCCAAAAACGCGATCACCGACCGACCATGTTTTTACGTCATCGCCGATGGCGGCAACTTCTCCGGCATACTCAAGACCCGGAATGTTTGGCGAATAACCAGGTGGCGGAGGATAAGCACCGCGAACCTGCAGTAGATCTGCCCGATTCAATCCAGCCGCACGAACGCGGACGCGGACCTGATTTGCTTTTGGTGAAGGAGGATCGGGCACCTCGCGGATCTCTAGATTCTCCAATCCGCCAAATTGCGTAATATAAACTGCCTTCATTTTTCCAATTTAGGCTCGATATTGTTTGCTCTCAGTGAGTTACCGGTTGCCCGCTGAAGATCGGCAATAGCTTTATTCAAATCGGTCCGGGCTTTTAGCTCATTGCTTTTTGCAGCGGCAAGTGCTGTCTGGCGTTCGAGAACTTTGTAAATGTCGGACTGTCCTGAGTCGAGCTTACGCTGTTCTGATTCGTATTGCTTGGCTGTATTTTCGCGGGCCACGGCAGCAGCTCTTAGACGCCCTTCGCTTGTTCTGATCGCCTGCAGGGCATTTCGCACCTCGACTTGTATGGTTTGCTCGGCCTGCTCACGCTGCGTTTCAAGGCGTTCACCCTCGACGAGCGACCTTCCGTATTGTGCACGCGAAGATTTGTCGCCAAAGAGCGGGATGTTAAATTGCAGCCCGACACGGTAGGTCGGATATTTGTTCCTAAATATATCAGAGACCGCCGTTCCGCCGCCCCCCACATTTTGGAGCAACGCCTGAAGCGCCTGTGCGGCCGCAACGCATTCCGGCGTCGTCGGGTCCTCAGCACAACCACGAAGCAAGGGATTAGAAGAATTTGGGTTAAGGCTGCCGCCGACACCGCTCGACGAGTAGCTTGCGATAAGGTCGATCTGCGGCTTTTTCTGTTCGCGGAAAAATCGCTGATCGATCGCGTTAATCTCTTTTTGAGTCTTGTTTATCTCTAACTCAGGCCGGTTTTGTATAGCCGTATCGATAGCTTCGGTTAATGTCGTGATAGGCACTGATAGTTCGACAGGATCGACCGGAGTGAGCGATTCGCTCCAGATGGGGTTGTTACGATCTGGTGAGATCAGGTTCTTAAGACTGTTTTCGGCTAGGTTGACGCCGTTCAGAGCGTCGTAAACAGCCTGTTCAAAATTCGCAACCTGCGTCTCCGCCGCGACGATGTCGATCGGAGCCAATTGGCCCTCATCGACCAGCCTACGGTTATGTTCGAGTTGGCTCTTTGCGTCCCGCACGGAGTCACGCTGTACCTGTAGATTCCGAAGTGCGTATGTCAGGTCCCAATATGCCCGCTGTACATTTGCGACCACCTCGATAGAACGCTGCTTGAATTGCGTGTCGGTCAACGAAATATTTCGCTTCGCAATCTCTATTGCCCGACGCCCTTGATCGAATTTTCGTCCGCGAAACAATGGCTGTGTGAGATTGAATGAAAGGCTTGAGTTGTATTGGGGGCTGATAACCGTAAGTGGATTATCAGTTGTAAACCGCTGATTATTCATCGTGACGCTGTAAGACGTTCCGAATTTGGGGATATATGCTTGTATTCCGGAGTTTCCGATGAACGAATCGCCGTTAGTCAATCTCGTCGTCGGCGAGAAAAAGTTGATATTTGGCAATGCAGAGCTCTCATAATATGATTGCCCGGCGAGCCTGGGCTGAAAAACGCCGCGGGCTCCATCGAGATCATATTTGGCGATACGAACATTCTTCCGCGTTACTTCGATATCGAGATTGTTTTCTAAAGCGAGTGCCAGTGCCTCATTTAAGGTGAGCGATTTTTGGTCGGTCATGTCCACGCCGACACGGCCTAAATCCGGCAGGGTTCGGATGTTAGAGCGGTAGTCAACAGCGATCGCAGGAACACCTCTAATATCTTCGGGGGCAACGTTTTGAGCGTCGACGACGGAAGTTGGTGACGGGGCTTGGGCCAAGGGCTGCGTTGCCGTCACGGCGAACACTAAAAATACAAAAATATATAAATGCCGGTGCATATTGATTTGGGTCGGCCTATTGTTGTTTGGTAAAAATCGAGGTTGTTGCTCGCGACAACCGGCGTTTGGCTCCGCCGAACAGCCAAGCTGCAAAGCGGTTGACGTATCTGAACAGCCGCAATTCCGCAAGATCATCGAATATCGAATAAAACACCGGCACGGCAAGCAATGTCAGCAGCAAACACAACGTCTGTCCACCAACCACCAGAACGCCGATAGAGCGATTGGTTCCCGATCCTGCACCGGTCGAAACGACAAGCGGTATCATGCCTGCCACAAGAGCGATAGTCGTCATCAAGATCGGTCGCAAACGGTCGCGATTTGCCTGGATGATCGCGTCGTATCGATTCATGCCCTGTGAACGCAGGTGATTTGTATGGTCGATCTGCAAAATTGCGTTCTTTTTAACCACGCCGAAGAGCAGCAACAAACCGAGGCCCGAAAAGATGTTAACTGTCTGGCCCATCACCAAAAGGCTGAAGATGCCGAATGGTATCGAAAGCGGCAGCGTCAGCAGGATCGTCACCGGATGGATGAACGATTCGAACTGTGCGGCCAGAACGATATACATGAAAATAAAAGACAGCATAAACGCGAGCAAAAAGTAAAAACCGGCCTTGCCCATTTCCTTCGACTGTCCAACGTAGCCCGTATAGTAACCAGCCGGAAGTTTAAGTTCCTTTACGTAACTGTCGATCGCCGAGGTGATGCTTGCAGCGCTGCCTCCCGGTTTTGTATTGGCGAGCAGCGTCACTTGTTTTTGTCTATTGGTTCGGTCGATCGCGCTCGGACCGGTTCCTGGTTTGGTCTTGACGACGCGATCAAGCGTGACCCAGCCGAGCTTGGCTGAGGGAACGATCATTCGCTTCAAACCTTCTTCACTAGTGCGAAACGAATTGATCGCTCTAACATAAACATCGTACTGGTCCGAGCCGGCGTTGAACGTAGTCGCCTCTTGTCCCGCGACGAGCGTGTTGAGAGCTTGCGAGACATCGCCGACTCTAACGCCGAGGTCTGCTGCAGTGTCGCGGTCAACCTCGAGTTGCAATTCAGGCTTACCTGAGATGAGCGTCGTATCAACGTCAACGGCATCAGGAATTGTCTTCATTTTCGCCATGATCTTTAGCGAAGTTTCCTCGAGGACCTTGATGTCCGGGCCGGAGATAAGGAATTGGACGTTGGCATTTCGAAAACCGCCGCCGGAAAATGCCTGAACGATCTGGACGCTGGTTCGTAATTCCGGAAATTTTGTGAGAACCTCGCGAGCCTCGGCCATCATCATTTCCTGTGACTTAGCCCGCGTTCCGACGTCGCTCAATTTCACATAAATAGTTCCTGCATTAACAACTTGCTGCTGTCCGCCGCCGACTGTCGCAAGCGTATCCGTAACGCCCGGCATTTTGCGAATTTCCGCAGCGATCCGCTCGAATGACTGTGACGAGGATGATAGGCTTGTTCCCTCCGGCGTTCTGACGGATACCTCAAACTGCGATTGGTCATCGACCGGCAAAAAGTTTTTGCCTACGAGCATAAACAGCGGAACGATACTCAAGAAAACGAGAACAACAAGCGTGATGATGACCCATCGATGACCCATCGAAAATCGCAGCATCCACGCATAAACTTCATCGACCTTACGAAACCAGCCGGTGTAATGGCTGTCGGTCTTTTTGATCGCGTGCTCGGGATCCACCTTGATGTTGTCGAGGTCAGTCTCGGGTTTTTCCTTTTTCGGTTTAATTAGGCGTGCAGCGAGCATCGGCGTTAACGTAAACGACACGATCAGCGAAACACCAACCGCGAAAGATGCTGTGAGGCCGAACGACGACATAAACTTGCCGACGATGCCCTGCATAAATCCGATCGGCACGAAAACTGCCATCAGCGAAAGCGTCGTTGCGAGGACCGCGAGGCCGATCTCGCGCGTACCTTCTATCGCGGCCTGAAACGGGTTCATTCCCTTTTCTTCGACAAACCGATAGATGTTCTCAAGCACCACGATCGCATCATCGATAACGATACCGACCATAAGGGTAAGCGAAAGCATCGTTATCGAATTGAGCGTATAGCCCATTACGTAAACGAGGGCAAACGTTGAGATGATGGATGTCGGGATAGCCAATGCAGCAATAAATGTCGTGCGGAAACTCCACAGAAAAAAGAAAACGACGATCGACGCGAGGATCGAGCCAACTATTAGGTGCTCCTCGATCGCATGCAGTGAATTCTCGATAAAGATCGAGTTGTCGCCGATAACACGCATTTGAAAGCCTTTAGGAAGCGTTGTTTCAATTTCTTTTAGGCGCGATTTAATTTCACGAGCTACGGCGACCGTATTTTGTCCCGATTGCTTTGAAACGATCAGAGTTACCGCAGGCTGACCATTTAAACGTGCCTCGGATCTAACCTCTGCTCCGCCGTCCTCTGTGTAGCCAAGATCTTTAACCTTTACCTGATAGCCGCCGCGTGTAGCGACAACGACATCATCGAACTGCTCTGGTTTTTGTATCTTTCCGACTGTACGAATAGCCGTTTCGGTCTGTCCCTCATCAATGCGGCCAGAGGGAAATTCCATATTCTGGATACGCAATGCGGCGGATACTTCGGCGGCTGTTACGTTGTAAGAACGCATTTTGTCTGGGTCGACCCAAACGTTGATCTGCCGTTCCTGTCCGCCGATGATCGTGATCTGGCCAACGCCGTTGACGGATTCGATACGTTCCTTGACCCTATCTTTTGCGATCTCGGTAACCTCTCGCAGCGATGTCGGTGCGGATATTGAGATCCTTAGAACAGGTGCGGCGTCCGTATCGAGCTTTTGTACCGTAGGCTGTTTTGCTGTCTCTGGCAGATTTGGAATAACTGTCTGGACTCGATTCTCGACTTCCTGTGCCGCAACGTTAACGTCTTTTTCGAGAACAAAGGCAACAAATACTTGAGAAATTCCTTCGATAGAAGTTGAACGCAGCTCATCTATACCTGAGATTGTATTGACGGCTTCCTCAATTTTATCCGTAATTTCTGTCTCTATTTCCTGCGGCGAAGCGCCCGGATTTACGACCGTGATCGTGATCGTCGGGAAATCGATCTTTGGAAACAGATCGACTCCGAGGCTGAAAAACGAAAATGCTCCGACCACCACAAGCGAAAGGATCAACATCGTGGCGAAAACGGGTCGCTTTACACAAACTTCAGCAAGCCATTGCATACTTCTTAACCCCTAGTTCGTTTGCCTTACAAGAACACCATCAGTTAATGCGTTCAGATTGCTTGTTGCGATCATGTCACCTTCGGCTACGCCTGATTTGACTTGGATCATTCCATTTTCCAAAAGGCCTGTTTGGACGAAGATCTGACGTGCGGCTCCGTCTTTGATGACAAAAATGCTGTTTGCGTCACCATCGGCCAACACCGCTGAAACCGGGATCATAACCGCGTTTTCGGGTTTTGATTGAGTGATCCGCACGACCGCAAATTGGCCGGGCTTGAGCAAGCCATCGCTGTTTGCTACCTCAGCTTCGACCGTCAACGTTCTGGCTGAAACATTAAGATTCGGCAAAATGCGGGCGACTTTTCCGGCGAAATTGCGGTCAGGATATGCGCTTGTTTGAAGCGAGATGCCTTGTCCGACAGCGACCTTGCCGATGGATGCCTCGGGAACGTCTATCTTTAATCGAAGCGGCGATGTGCGTAAGATCGTAGCGATCTTTGTGTTCGGAGCGCTCGGGCTGATGTATTCGCCGGGGTCGGCAACACGCTCTGAGACATAGCCGCTGATCGGTGCGTAGATGGCAGTATCGGTCACGCCTTTTCGTGCCTGTTCGACTTGTGTTTGGGCGGTTGCAACGCCGGATTTTGCCGTTGCCACCGCGGCCTCTGCCGAATTGATTGCCCTCACCGCAACTGCCGCCGTCGAACGAGCTTCGTCAAGCTGCCCTAGCAAAGCGTCACGCTGCGAACGCCGTTGATCTAGCGAAGATTTAGAAACATCGCCGGAGTTGAAAAGTTTTTCGGCACGTGTCAATTCCTTTTCCGCCAGGACGAGCTGAGCGGTGATGGATTTGACCTGTGAAAAGGTCGCTATGTCGAACTTCTCGCCGTCCTTCAAACCGAGCCTGATCTGCGCCTGTCTGAGTGCCGCGATCGACTGCTCGACCGCCATTTTTTGCTGTTCGACCTGTGCCTCAGCCTGCTCAAGCCGAATTTGAGCATCGCGCGGATCGAGCCGTACAAGCACGCTGCCCTTTGTCACAAAGCTGCCGACGTCAAAATTAACTTCAAGGATCTTGCCGGCAACAGCTGGTGCAACATCTGTCTGAGCGTCGCTGGCGAGATTTCCCGTCGCCTCGAAATACGTCGGTATTTGCTCAACAACCGCCTGTGTCGTTGTTACATCGACGATGGTCGGCTGTGTGTTTGCCGAATTCGCATTTGCCGAATTTGTCCGCGAACCGCAGCCCGAAATTATGAGCGCCGCCATCAAAGTGATGATGGCCAATGGAAGAAATTTTCGTTGATTTCTCTTCATGTTTACTGTCTTTCCGGGTCTAGGCCCGAATGCCCCTCAGCAGTATCTCAGCAAAGTTTTTCGCAGCTTCCTCGTTGGAAATATTCAAAATGACACGCTTTTTATCCCACAAAATGTTGTTAAGCGAGTGATGTATCAGCATTCCTAAAAATGCCCGGACTGCGATGCGTGGATTTAGTTCTCGAAACGCACCGTCACGTTGCCGTTGGGTAATATAACCGCCGATAAACTCATAAACCCTTTCGATAAAATCGTGAAAGAAACGCTCAGCCAATACATGTTCTTCAAGTGCGGAATAGAACAGCAACCGCATAAAGCCCTCGTCCGCTTGGTGTTTATTCATTGCATCAATGGCAATGTTGTAAAATACGGCGAAATCGTCCTTTTGCTTTATCGCTTCTTGGAGCGTTTCATTCGCTTCCCACGGAAATTTATGAACGCCGTCCGCGCAAGCTTTGTTGTCGAGGATCGCTCCATAAAGCTCGTCCTTGGTAGCAAAATGGCGAAAGACCATCGCCTCGGAAACGCCCGCCGCTCTTGCGATCTCTTTCGTCGTCGTGCCCTTAAAACCGCGTTGTGAAAAGAGATTTACGGCCGTCTGCAATATCTGCTCGCGCCGTTCGTCGCCTTTCATCCGTCCGGCGTGGTCACATTTGAATAGATCTTTGATCAAAAATTCCCCTTTCGTAAGTTAGTAAGCACTTACTATTTTGACTAGATTCGCATTTTGAGAATAATGTTGTCAACCGAAAAAGTGACCAACATCACAAAAACCGAAAAGGCGAACCTTTATTCCGGCAAATACGTTACAACTATCAAGCGGCTGATATCATCGGAAATGTCGCATTACTTGCAGATATTATTACTTGGAGGAAGGTCTAATATGTCGGAATTTGAAGCAGAAGTTAAAAAGGCGGAACAGGAATTGGAACAAGGGCTCGTTCCGATCGTGAACGAGACGGAAAAGGTCACAGACGACGAATTTCTAGGAGATATAAAGATGCAGGCACAAGAATACGGGCAAAAGTTACAGGACGCGGCCGCAAAAGCAAAGGATTTTGCAAACGATAAGTTTACGGCAGCAGGCGACAAGTTCAAGGAGCTTCAGGGCAAAGACCCGAAGGAACTTATCGAGGACGCTAAAGAATTTGCACGGCAAAAGCCCGGTCAAACGATCCTCATCTCAGCCGCAGTCGGCCTGGTGCTCGGTTTACTGTTCCGCGGTGGCAGAAAATAACGAAAAGAAAATGGGCAACAAAGGCTGTCCTAAAAGGCAGCCTTTTTTGTTTTTTTGCTAATCTATATATTAGATGTCCATCAAAACTCGGACGTCACAGAGCGAGGTTACTCTCTGCTCTCATTCGTTGGAAGATCTCGTCCCGCACTCGTCTAAAAACATCTAGAATTTGTTCTTCTGTACCTTGTGCTTCGGCGGGGTCTTCGAAGCTCCAGTGGATGCGCTCTGCGTTGCCGGGGAAGGCGGGGCAGGTTTGGTTGGCGTTGTCGCAGACGGTGATGATGTAGTCGAAATGTTGATCGAGAAATTCATCGAGGCATTTTGAGCGATGAGCAGAAATGTCTATGCCGATCTCGTTCATTACAGCGATGGCTTGCGGACGAACGAAACTTGCTATGGTTCCGGCGCTCGTCACGTCGTATTTGTCGCCTGCGATATGACGCAAAATGCCTTCGGCCATTTGGCTGCGGGCTGAGTTTCCGGTGCAGAGTATCAGGACTCGTTTTTTTGTCATTTTCTTAAGCCTCTGCGATGAAATAACGTTTTTGGAAATAGAGTGCGACATTCACAAGGCCGATCAAAACCGGGACCTCGACGAGCGGCCCGATCACCGCTGCCAGCGCGACTCCCGAATTGATCCCGAACACGGCCACCGCAACGGCAATAGCCAGCTCAAAATTATTGCTCGCTGCCGTGAATGAAAGCGTCGCCGTTTTTGAGTAATCCGCTCCGACCTTTCGCCCCATGTAAAAACTGACGAGGAACATCACTACAAAATAGATAAGCAGCGGTATCGCTATACGCACAACATCGAGCGGCAATTGGACGATCAGATTTCCCTTCAGGCTGAACATCACAAATATCGTAAACAACAATGCAACCAATGTGAGCGGGCTGATACGCGGGATAAATTTGTCGTGATACCAAGCTTTGCCTTTTGCCTTTATGAGAAAGAACCGCGTCAACATTCCGGCAATGAACGGTATGCCCAAATAAACGAAAACGCTCTGGGCGATCTGCCAGATGCTCACATCGACAGCGATGCCCTGTACGCCGAAATACGGCGGCAGCACGGTGATAAATACCCAGGCATAAGCGCTGTAAAAGAGCACTTGAAAGACGCTGTTGAATGCAACGAGTCCGGCGGCGTATTCACTGTCGCCGCGAGCCAGCTCGTTCCAGACGATGACCATTGCGATGCAGCGGGCGATGCCGATCATGATCAGGCCAACCATATATTCCGGTTGATCGCGAAGGAAAATGATCGCCAATGCGAACATCAGGACAGGTCCGATGACCCAGTTCTGAACGAGCGAAAGGCCGAGTATTTTGGTATTGCGAAAAACCTCGCCGAGATTTTCGTAACGCACCTTGGCGAGCGGCGGGTACATCATCAGGATCAATCCGATCGCGATCGGGATGTTTGTCGTCCCGACATTAAAGCGATTTATGACGCCGTCGACGGCCGGATATAGATAGCCGGTTATCACGCCGAGAGACATCGCCCCGAAGATCCAAAGCGTCAGGTATCTGTCCAAAAACGAGAGCCGCGCTGCGGGATTGCAATTGTCAGCAGACATTATCTACACCTACGAAACGGCACCTTCACAGCAGAATGTGCGACTATCCTATTTGCCCGTGTTTTCGTTGTATCTAGCAACGAAAACTTCCCAATCGGTTTCGAAAAGCTTGCCGCCGCGTTTTTCCTTTTCGGGCTGACCCGATCGCAGGCGGCGAAGCTCTTCGAAACTCATTCCACGATTCATATTTTGCTTTTGCATTGTCGTTTAGCAGCAGGCAGTTGCGACTTCCTGTTTCTTCCCGCCGATGTTTGTAAAGCTCGGCGTGCAGCACGTTGCGTCTGCACTCTTCCGGGCTTCTTCGCCGAGGTTGTCTTCTAGTACAGCAAAAACTTCCCACTCGTTGCCGTCCGGATCCTGCACCCAAGCCTTGTCCTGAAGCGCGTAACAGCACGTTGTCTGCATTTCTTCGCGCGGAACGAGGCCTAATTCTTCCCAGCGATTTTTCATTGCGAGAACGTCCTCAGTTCCAGCTACCTGAATGCCGAGATGCGACAAGGCTCCATGACCTTCAAACGCTGATTGATTGAGTGTAAAGTTGAGCGGCGGGTTTTGCACGTCAAACTTTGCGTAGCCCGTGCGGACCTTGCTCGGCTCGATGCCGAACATCTTTTTGTAAAACTCGAGGCTGGTTTCAACGTTTTTTACCTTGAGGGCCAGATGTGCTTTTAATGTATTGATCGTCGTCATAATTTCACTCCTACCGAAATATCAATTACGTCTAACCGTAATTGTATTTCAACGATATATCAGAAAAACAATTATGTCAAGACGTAATTGTGATGTGCTATAATTTTTTTATGGCGACAGAAAATGGCTTTGATGCAGAACTATTTTTCGCAGCTTTAGCCGACCGTACGAGGCTGCGGCTTATCAATCTAATGCGGAACGGCGAGGTCTGTGTATGTTTTTTTGCGGAAACGCTAGGAACGAATAATCCAAAAATTTCACGCCACCTTTCATATCTAAAACGTGCGTCACTCGTCACAGGTCGTCGTGACGGCAAATGGATGCATTACCGTCTGACCGAGCCAACCGATAAAGCCGCGGCAGAAGTTTTTGCGGTTACATTGAAGATGCTGGACCAAGATAAGGAAATGGAACGTGATCGCAAAAGACTTGTCGATGTCTGCTGCTCGCCCAACGCACCTGTAACGATTCAGGGAAGAAGCAAGCTGGAAGGTTGATCAAACGATACGTAAAATCAATTTTCCTCGATTTCAACACGAAAAAAGACCGTCAGGAGGTTTTTAATGTCTCCTGACAGCCTTACTGATTTACCGGATCAAATTAATCCTGAGAGTGTATAAGCCGACGCGTCTGATCGCCGAATAGGACGTCGATCTTTTGCGGTTCGATGACGGCTGTTACTTCGCCCCGACCGAATTTGTCGTGGGTCATCGCCTGTCCTTTGCGGTATTTACGCATACGGTCATAAGGTGATGCATTTTTGCTCGTTCCCATTGAGAGCGAGGTTTTTACACCACGAGTAAATTTACTGACCGTTTCACAAGTTTCGCAGATCGCACTAGTGATCTTGCCTTGCTTAGTAACGCTCTGGATCTTGTGATTTTGCTCCAAATCGCAAGCCGAGCACATCATCTCGACTGATTGATCTACTGTATAAACTTCAGCTTTAACTTTAGCTGCCATATATTTAACCTCTCGAACGCTTGTCTAAGCGTCTTCATCCATTAAACTAGGTTATCTGCCGCGTCGCGGACCGAATGAGCGATAACTTCGCCCGCCGCGTCCGCTAACCTTCTTTGTCGGAGCGGCTATCGCGAAATTGTGGCCTCCAAAATCAGGAAGCACGACACGCTCGACCTTTTGGCCCGTTAATTTTTCAATAGCACGCATCGAATGCTCTTCTGCAATCGTAAACAGCGTGATCGCCCGCCCTTTGTTACCGGCACGACCTGTACGGCCAATACGGTGGACGTAATCCTCTGGTGCCTCCGGTATATCATAGTTTATCACATGTGACACCGAATCTATATCGATGCCGCGTGCGGCCACGTCTGTGGCGACTAAAACGTTGGTATGGCCCGATTTGAAGCTGCGAAGAGCGGCTTCGCGCTGCGACTGTGAGCGGTCACCGTGGATGCGGTTCGATTTATGCTCACGCTTTTCCAAAATGTGTGCAATACGGTCGGCACCGCGTTTTGTGCGAGTAAATACAAGCACTCGGTCAAAATCTTCCTTATCGAGCAAATCGAGCAACAATGGCATTTTCGATTGCTGAGCGACCGGATATGCCGTCTGTTCGACAAGAATGGCGGCGCTGCCTCGTTTGCTGACTTCGATAAAGGTCGGATCTTTCAGCATTGCGTACGCGATATGCTCGATCTCAGGCGACATTGTTGCCGAGAAGAATAGCGTCTGACGCTTTGTCGGTATGACCTTAGCGATACGCTTGATCGACGGTAAAAAGCCCATATCGAGCATGCGGTCGGCCTCGTCTAAAACCAGATGTGTAAGGCCGCTGAAATTGATCAAGCCCTGATCCATAAAATCGATCAGTCGGCCCGGCGTCGCGATAATTATATTTGCACCGCGTTTGAGGCTGTCTATTTGGCGTTTGTAACCAGCTCCGCCGATGATCGCCGTGCATGTAATGCCCTTTGGTGCGAACTCACGGCAAGCAGCCTCGGTCTGGTTGGCAAGCTCGCGCGTTGGCGAAAGAACGAGAACTTTAGTTCCCGGCTTACCCTTATTTTCGCTAAGCATTTGCAGTATCGGCAAAAGAAAGGCCGCTGTTTTGCCGGTGCCGGTCTCGGCACAAGCGATGATGTCTCCGCCCTGCAAGAGCACCGGAATTGCCTGTTTTTGAATGGGTGTAGGTTCTGTGTAACCCAATTGCTCGCATTTGTCCGTGTAAAACGGCAGCAAGCCTAAATCTTTAAAAGTCATTTGTAATTAAATATCTCAGATCACTAAAAAACTACTATAGTTCTTAAGTCCACACACTCAGCGGGCATTTCGTCTACAGTACATGCAACATGCGCATACACAAACGGATAGCCAACAGAGTTGGACTCAAAACGAGTCTTCAGGATGTAATAAGAAGTACTAACGCGGAGTGATCTTCAGTGTAACGGTAGCAAGGAAGGAACCTACGTTCGAGAGGTATACCTTTTCAGGAACCACTTCTAACAGTTATAAACGAACCGTTTCTCGAACTATCTATTACGCCTAAACATATAGGCGAGTTTACCGTCGATGAATGAGATACGGAATTATCAAACTCTTATATTACAGGTTTTTAGTAAATAAGCAAGCTAATTATTCGGTAATGGTTCAGACCCATTACCGAATAATTCTATTTATCGAAATGGAACATTCAAATACGCTTGATTGTCAGCGGTTGTCGATAACACTAACCCCATATTGTCGTAGTATGTTTCAAGTACTGCTGTGAGCTCGTCATACACTGTCAAATCCTTCCAGTTCCCAGGATACTCTTTGTACATATCGTTAAGTGAAACATGGAGCCCTTGCCAGGTTTCTTCAAAATAAGACCCCGAAATTCTCTTTGAAGCGATCGGCGAGAGCGTCTCTAACGGCTTCTGGAGTCCATCAACATATCCAAGAACATAGGATGCCGTTTTCACCAAAAATTCGCCGTGCCGTTGAAAAAAAACTAAGAGTCGTTCGAGATCAGCGTGATGACGATAGGCTTTAATTTCAGCATCAACAAGTACTTTTGTTCTATCCAATGCATCAATAAAGCTTGATGTCATTAGTTCGATTGCGGTTGTTGTGGCTGATTGAGACGATAGACGGTTAGCGACATATTCTGACCAGCTCACCTCTGCAAGCGGTCTGATGAACATGTCCTTGCCAACATAACTAGTCCTGAGCATATCGTCCCGATAGGCATCAATCTTCTTGTTATCGTCGTGGACATGACATAGTTCGTGATGTAATAGATGAGTAACGTAATCAATTGCGTCACTATCCTTCTCTTGATCGCCTAAGCCCAGAATTGCAATTATGTTTGCATTTATGACTGGAACTATTTCGAAATCACCATTCTTAGGAAGAAGGAGCACTTTCGCGACCGCCGTAGCGTACTCCTCACTTGTGTGAGTTATCGGATTTCCAGACGCGGTCGAAGCTGACAAGTTTTGAAGCTCTCCTGCAAAGTCGGTGCAAATTATTATGCGCTCAATCCGTCGTAAATCGAGGTTCTCATTTGCTAATTCAATATTATGGATTGTTTTTGCGACAGCCTCACTGACTATAGATGCGATTTCATCCGACATCCCTTTGAGAACTATTTGATAATCTGATTCCATAATTATCGCTCGCATAACCAACAACTAAAAATTCGTTTCTTTCAGCCATTCTGACGCTACGTCTTTGGGCGTCTGTTTATTGCCGTCAACCTCGTAATTTAGCCGCCGCATTTCTTCGGTAGAGATAGCATTTCTCAATTTTTCGAAGGTTTCGTCCAGAATTTCTGTCAAGTCCTGCCTGGCAATAAAAACAGCCTGATACGGCGGAAAATAGTGCTTATCGTCTGCCAATTGGTAAAGATCGAGAGCCGCGATCAACCCATCGGTCGAGTTGCCGGCGATGATGTCGAGTTCGCCGGAATGTAACGCCCGATAGGTCAGCGAAAGGTCCATTTCACGCGGCTGTTTGGCAAAACTGAAGCCATAAGCCTTAGCAAATCCGGCATAACCATCGGCGCGCGACATAAAATCCTGTCCAAATCCGGCTTGCCAATCTCTGCCCATTGAAACGGCGTCGGTAATGGTTTTAAGGTTGTTTCTCCTTGCCACTTCGCCGCGAACGAGGATCGCGAAATCGTTTGAGAATCCGAGTTGCGGGCTCACCGTCAGTTTGAATTTATCGGCATACTCGGCCTTGGTTTGGTCATAAACCGCCTGCGGATCGGTGATCGGCTTGTGTTTTAGGATTGCCGTGTACGCCGTGCCTGTATATTCGGGATAGACGTCGATCTGCTTTGAAAGCAAGCTGTCATGCGCAAGATTTCCGCCAAGCTCGAACTGCCGTTGGACGTTAACGCCTTTTTTCTCAAGCATTTGAGCTAGTATCTCAGCCAAGATAAGTGATTCGGTAAAATCCTTCGAGCCGACAATGACCTTTTTATTTTGGCTTGCAAATTCGGAATTTGAGATCTCAGATCTGAAATTTGAAAACGAACCGGCTGCTACAATTGCTAGCAAAATGGCGGTAACTCCCAAGCCGAGAAATCTTCTTCGAGACGATGATCTCTCGCCGATCGCATACGACCTTTCAAATTGCCCTAGTGCAAAATCGCATAGCAAAGCAAGTATCGCCGAAGCTAACGCACCAGCGAGCAGCAAATTATTGTCATTTTGACGCAGGCCGCGAAATATGTAAGTTCCCAAACCACCGGCACCGACCGCCGCTGCGACCGTCGCAACGCCGACCGAAATCACGACCGCGACGCGAATTCCGGTCAGCATTACCGGCATCGCAAGCGGCAGTTCGACGAGCTTCAACTGCTGCCAATCGGTCATGCCCATCGCGACCGCCGCCTCACGTGTCTTCGGATCGATACCGAGAATTCCAGTCACAGTGTTGCGAATTACAGGAAGCAAAGCATACAAAGCAAGTGCAATTATCGCCGTCCGAGCGCCGATGCCGCCGATAAATGGTATGGGGATAAGCAAACCAAAAAGAGCAAGGCTCGGCACGGTCTGCATTATGTTGGCAAAGCCGAGTATTGGAGTTTGAAGTGATTTGGTGCGAGTTAATAGAATACCAAGCGGAACACCGATCAAAATCGCTGCACCGGTCGAAAATAGGACAAGGAACATATGCTCGCGGGTCAATGTGAGCAACTCTGGCCAGTTTTGTCTAAGGAAATCCAAAAAACTCACAATGTCACAGTCTCAAGATAAGCCTTTGCGAGCGGCAAATCCGACCTTTTAAAGTTTTCAGGCGAATCAATCAGCAATATCTTTCCTTTATCCATCAGCGCGATCCGCGTTCCGAGAAGCATTGCTTCGTGCAGGTCGTGTGTGACGAAGACGCCTGTTTTGCCAAGCTCCCGCACAAGGCGTGCGAATTCTTTTTGCAGATTTGTTCGCGTAATTGCATCGAGTGCGCCGAAAGGTTCATCGAGCAGCAGCAGACCGGGATCGGAGGCCAATGCACGAGCAACGCCGACGCGTTGACGCTGACCGCCGGAAAGTTCATGTGGATATCTGTCGGCAAATTTTGCGGGATCGAGTCCGACGAGGTCGAGCATTTCGGTGGTTCGTTTCTGCTTACGATCTTCATCCCAATTTTCAAGCCGCAGAACAAGAGCGACATTTTCGGCCACGTTAAAATGAGGAAAAAGGCCGCCGTCCTGCAACACGTATCCAATATGACGCCGAAGTTTGATCGCGTCCCAATCTGAGGTCGGTCTGCCCTCGACAAGAACATCGCCGTGTGTCGGTTGAATAAGGCGGTTGATCAATTTTAGTGTGGTGGTTTTGCCGCAGCCTGATTCGCCGAGCAGGACGAGAACCTCGCCTTTTACGACTGCAAGACTTAAATCATCAATTATTCTTGTGCCGTCGATCGAGTAACCGACACTGCGGAATTCAACAATTGTCTCCGTATCGATCATATCTGGCGATCTATTCCCACTCGATAGTGCTCGGCGGTTTGGAGGAGATGTCGTAAACGACGCGATTTACACCTCTAACCTCTGATGTGATCCGGGATGAAACCTTTGCGAGAAAATCGTGCGGCAGGCGTGCCCAATCGGCGGTCATGCCGTCGGTCGAAGTAACGGCTCGCAATGCGACTGTTTTCTCGTATGTGCGGAAATCGCCCATTACTCCTACAGATTGTATCGGCAGCAGCACTGCAAAGGCCTGCCAGACATCGTTGTAAATGCCGAAGTTCTTTAACTCTTCGCGGAGTATCAGATCGGCTTTTTGAAGCAGCTCAACCTTTTCCACGGTGATGTTGCCCAAAATACGCACGCCGAGTCCTGGGCCGGGAAATGGGTGACGCAGCAGAATTTCATCCGGGATGCCGAGGTCTTTGCCGATCAGCCGCACTTCGTCTTTGAATAGCTCTCGAAGCGGTTCGACGAGCTTGAGGTTCATCATTTCAGGCAAGCCGCCGACATTGTGGTGAGACTTGATGGTGACGGAAGAACCGCGAACCGATACTGATTCGATCACATCAGGATAAAGCGTGCCTTGTACAAGCCATTTCACATTGCCAATCTTTTTAGCTTCGGCATCAAAAACGTCGATGAATTTACCGCCGATCGCTTTACGCTTGAGTTCCGGATCGACGATGCCGTCGAGCACCTCATAAAACTGTGCAGATGCATCAACGCCTGTAACGTTCAGGTGAAGATTGTCTTTGTAAAGCTGCAACGTGTCTTTGAATTCGTTGCAACGAAGCAATCCGTTATTTACGAATATGCACGTCTGCCGATCGCCGATCGCTTCGTGGACAAGCACTGCCGCAACGGTCGAATCAACTCCGCCCGACAAACCGCAGACGACATTGCCGGTCGGCCCGACGATCCCGCGGGTCTTTTCTATCTCTTCCTTAATAAATTGAGCCGGCGTCCAATCGCCTCTGCAATTACAAATTTCAAATATGAAATTCCTTAAGATCTCTTTCCCAAGCGGCGTGTGTGTGACCTCCGGATGAAACTGAACGCAGTAAATACCGCGTTCGGGATTTTCAATTGCGGTGATAACATCGCCGGTGGTCGCTGTTGTTTGAAAGCCTTCAGGCAGATGAGTTACATGATCGCCGTGGCTCATCCAGACGTCGAGTTCGAAAGGAAGTTTGTTGAATAAAGCGGTTGTTCCACTCAAAACTTTTAATTGAGCATGTCCATATTCACGTCTCGGCGCCGGTTCGCTCGTACCGCCGAGATCGACTGCGACAAGCTGCATTCCGTAACAGATACCCAAAATAGGAACCTTGATCTTTTCGTAAAAATCGGCAGCAACACGCGGAGCATCTTCGTCCGTCACGCTCGAAGGCCCGCCGGAAAGGATCACGCCTTTTGGCTGCTTTGCAGCTATAGCCTCCGCCGATAAGTGAAACGGATGTATCTCGCAATAAACACCCAGCTCACGCACACGCCGAGCGATGAGCTGCGTGTATTGCGAGCCAAAATCGAGAATTATTAAGGTTTCGTGTTGCAAAAGAGACTCGCTCCTTATTTTGATTTAAGAAACGATTATACGTGGCGACTAAAGATTTGTCAGAACCAGACTCGTGTTGTGTTCCAAGCCAGTGCCTAAAACACGCAGTTAGAATCACTTGTTTTTCTTAGTATAGCTGACGGAGTCTGTGATGATCTTTTCAAGCACCTTCTCGTCCACATCAGAAAGGCGTTTTATGTAAAGACAGCTAACGCTGGAAGTGTGTTTGCCGAGTTTTGCCAGCAGTTCGGGCTGTTTTGGCGAGTCGCAAATAACATACAAGGTCAGATTCTGTTTTCGCGGGGAAAAAGCGGTGATCATCCAATCCATTTCGCGGCCATCCGGATATTTATACTTGCTGTCGCCAAAACCGATGATCGCCGGTCCCCACATCTTTGGTTCCTCACCGGTTATCCGCTTGAACATCTCCAGCACCCGAAATGCGTCATTTCGCCGCTCTTCATTCTCGACGCTGTTAATAAAATCTTCAACATTCGCGTCCGTCTGCTTCGTCTTTATCTCTGCTTTTGCCATTTTTTAATTCTAACCGAATTTCGCCTGCCCTTAAAAGCAAGTAAGCAAACCCAAGTCTTAAGGCAAATAAACTTGACATTGGCGGGCGAAATTCCTACTCTTTAAGTTCGCCTTTTGGCGAGCCATATTCCGCAGTAGCTCAATGGCAGAGCATTCGGCTGTTAACCGAAGGGTTGTAAGTTCGAGTCTTACCTGCGGAGCCAATTAAATCAATAATTTACGGGCACCGAAAATGTGCCCGTTTTCTTTGTTCGGGATAGCCACCTCGTGTCGATGACGTAACATGTCGAATGCGAAGCTCTCAATCTTGTTGAGCTTGCTAGCTTAACATCGATATTTAATATCCCTCACCCCTTCATGGTTGGGGAGTTTTGATCGGTACTATGTTCGAAAGTTTTATATCGCCATTGGACACAATGGCCGACGGACTACCTTCATTGAACAGTACTCGTTCCCAAATCAGCGGTGATATTGAACCTGGTGTTCCGACAATCGAGAATCGGAGATACAAGAGAACACCATTTTCATTGATTGGTATCGGGCCGTAAACAGCAACCTTCAACAGCCCCGCTTCGTCGGCATTGGTAACAACTGAAAGCCCACGGCTGACAGTCTCGGCCAAATCGACGGGTTCGGCCTGTGGCTGGATGACCGAAGAATCATATATGAGGTCGAATTCATATGCGATGATGCCTTTGTTTACTGCTCCGTCTATCTGGATCGGTATCGTGATTTCGTGATTTAATTTTGTCACAATATTTGGTGCAGTGACGGAAACGTTTCGCTCTGGCCCTCTGTTAATCGCCTGTCGTCCGCCGGGCAAAGAAGTTGGATCGTTCCAGTTGCCTGAAACATCACCCATCAGCAGAGCTGTATAGTTCTCGCCTGTAATGTTGGCATTGACCGTCAGATGCATATTGCTTACAGGGTTAAATATCCAATTTCCGCTAGATGCCGTTCCGGGTAGCGAAACCGCGTAACCTGCGACCAATGCGGCATCGAATGACGAGATTCCGCCAGCACCGCTGACATCCGCCACAGTTTGCTGGGTAGCATTAAAAGGTGTGATCCCAGTAGCATACTGTGAGATCTTTGCTGCATCGAAAGAACTTATTGCGGCGTTTGTTCCGCCAGTTTTGGATGGCGTGATCGTATAAGCACCCGAACCAAATCCAGTTAGCGAATACACACCGTTCGGAAATTCGGTCAAAGCCGAGACTGGGATCGAACCTGCACCGCTGAGCAAAACATTAGAAACAAAACGCTGAGCAGGCGAACCGATCGCATTACCATAAGTGACTGTTCCCGTGATCGTAGCCGGAACAGTCGGCCTAGGTGTCGGCGTGTCGGTTGCAGTATTAGTCGCCGTACCAGTTGGTGTATCCGTAGGTTTGTTGGTTGGTGTATTGGTCGGTGTAACGGAAGGCGTACTAGTCGCGGTGCTTGTTGGTGTATCTGTCGAAGTCGGCGTGTCAGTTGGAGTTGCCGTCGGTGTATCCGCCGGCGTATTTGTGGCCGTGCCAGTCGGTGTTGGAGTTGTCTGCGCTACCGCCGGGAAGAATTCTGACGTGTTATACTCTCCATCCGTTACCGAGGCCGTCATTACATCGCTGCTTGTCCACCCACGATCTGACGCGAGGCCGAGATTGATTGTTTTCTCTCCGTTGTTAGGCCCGCTGTGATCAGGATCCAGATAGTAGTCATAACCTAGAAATATTTTTCCTTCGCCGGTCGAATCCGCAATAAAAAACTCAACATATAGCGGATAACTTGCGTTCAACGGATCGGTATCTACGCGATAAGACACTATCAGTTGACCGCCGGCATTGATACTGTAATTAATGATGTCGGGATAATTCTGCGACCGGTTTCCGCCTTCGTCAGCGTCACCGGGGTCATTAGGCGTGAATCCAGACGAGCCAAGATCAATACCAATTCCAGCGTTATTATGGATCTTGTTCGTTTCGACGAGATTTGATGGTCCGGCAGATGTATCGATCTTAACACCGGCACCGTTGTTAAATGCGATCGTATTGACCCCAGTTCGGAATGGATCTCCAACCCACGTTTGCGTGGAGGACTGGCTTATTGATATTCCACCACCACCATTTCCAAGATCGGTGCCGCTTTCATCTGTACCGATGAAATTGTTAAAAATATGACTGGCGAAACTATTTCGGATATCAATTCCTGGACCTTCATTGCCCGCGATCACGTTGGGCCAACCGGTAAATGGTCCTCCTATTCCAGTAAATGAACCGCCGTCCAGCAAAATTCCTGCAAGTCCATTGGGGCGCACAATAGTATTTGAACCGTTGCCGCGTGTCTGGTAAGTCGTGATCAAGCCAATGCGATTTCCTGTGATCTGGTTATTCGCACTCGCAGGGCCGTGAAAAGCGATCCCGTTGCTGCCGTTGCCGCCGATCTGATTGTTAGAAACCGTATTCAGCGGTGAATCGTTTATCGAGATGCCGTCAAGGCCGTTGCCCAGACCTTGGTTGCCGGATGGGTCGGTGCCGATCATCGAGTCTTTGATCGTGTTTCCCTGTCCGGCATTGGGACAGGGCGTGGAACCGTCGCCAAGCCCGTTTATAAGAATTCCTGCGCCGTTGTTGCCTGCGATCACATTTTTTAATGCACCATTGCCCGTAAGATCGCCGATATAAATTCCAGAAACGCAATTGAGCTTGATGCCGGTGCCGTTGGGAATAGCAAAATAGCTGCCATCGTATGCCTTTTGGACGCCGATGCGGTTTCCGAGAATCTCCATTGTCGAGGCTGCGACACCGTCTTGGTCACGCTTGATTAAGTCAGGACGGCTGCCGGCCGTATTTATTATCTCGATCGCGCTGTCATCGAATCCTCCTAGATCATTGTCCTCTACACGGACTTTCTCCGTTCCAATCTCCTGATACATGCGAATACCGCCAAACTGTCCACCCGGAACGATGGGCATGCCGCCCACCGGACGCGTACCGATCCAGTTAGAATCAACATCTGTCACACCGTCATTTTGTCCCTCAAACCGGATTGCGTTCTGCACGTTGCATGTAATGACGTTGCCGTGTCGAAGAATAAAACCATTGGTAGTTGTTTCGCCGATCTTGTTGGGACCGGACTGAAGCACTTGGATGCCGATATTATTCGGAATACATGTGCTCATATCCCGACTGAGGCCGATCACGTTGTCGCGAAGCCGGTTGCCCGATGGTAGAACGGTCAGATCCGGGACGCTCGACAGCGATCCGAGGAATACGCCTATCCCTAATAAAGAACCTACCGGACCGCTATGCCCAGAGATCGTATTGCCCGCTCCACCCTCGACAATAGAGGGGTCGCAGCTTCCGATGCAATTATTTTTGGCATTTTCGCCGACGATCAATCCGATCCGATTACTGAATCCCGTGTTGCCGGCAAAATCTACTCCGATACGGTTGTCGAAAATGAGATTGCCGCTGGTCGGTAAAGCCAGTGGCGACTCAGCGTTTAGCTTGCTGAGTATGGCGGAGATCGCTTGTTGGACCTCAGGTTTGCTAATACCAACCTTTGTGTACGATTCTGGCGGCACATTACCGTCGTAGACATTGCCCAAGATTAGGCCGAAATACTGATTGCCTGAAATTGTATTTGCTTTCAGGCGGTTATTTACGGCCCCACGCAGGATCATTCCCAGTGGATTTGGTATCGCGGCGTCGGTGTTAAAGTTCATCCCGATACGATTCGCCTCGAAGAGATTATTAGAAGGCCGGTCGAGGCCTGCTTGATCAGGACCTACGATCACTCCCCCAATACCGTTGCCACCGATAACATTTCCTTTGATCGTACTGCCATCGACGCGCCCTGCGATGTTCAGCCCGAACCCACCGTTTCCGATAGTAGAATGATCTAATCTGTCCGTACCGATAAAATTGAACCCGATCTTCGTAGCATCAACTTGAGCGTTGGGCGAACCGGCTGGAGCAGAAACAAGAATGCCATCGCTTTGGTTACCTGCGATCACATTCTTTTCTGCCAGGGTATCGGTGCCGTTTACTCCCGGACCGATGAGTTGGTCATCGGCAAATACAATAATACCGTAGCGGTTCGGGATCGTAAAAAATGAGTTTATGCTAACGCCAATCTGGCTCGCGACAATGGAATTCTGCGGCCCTGCATCGGGGTAAATTAATACACCGGCGGATCCGCTGTCTTGGTTGTGGCCTGAGATTACATTTTTACCTCTTACTACATTTGAATATGAGGCTCCATCGCCGATCTGATTATGATGTGCCCCTTGGTGAATATAGACGCCCCATTGTGAATTGCCAACGGCGTTGAATCCGGTAATGTCAGTGCCGATAAAATTACCTCTTATCTTGGAATAGCTCGAATTTGTGCCAAGATCAATATTCGCGCTGGTGCTTCCTGAGATAACGGTTGGCTGGGCTGTTATGTCTTTGCCAATCTCGGTATTCTGAGAATTATCGACGCTGATGCCGATAGTGTTTCCAAGCGGCGCATTTCCCGCGCGGTTTGTTCCGATGCGGGCGTTCCATATTCGTGCACCAAACGTGTTCATGACCTGGATCCCAACAAAATTGTTCGAGATCACATTTAGCTTCACCGCCTCGTCACCGCCGATCATCGCGCCAGGCGCGTTGTCAAGCCGGATGCCATTTGGCATCTGAAAATTCGGATCGGCCGTCGAACCATCGGGCGCAATACCAATGTGACAGCTCTCGATGAAAGGCACTCCTCCAGATCCGGCAAGTATGCCCGCAGCAGAGAACCCCGTAATAGCAAATCCGCGAATATATGCTGATCCGCCTGCTAGGACAAGTCCGACACTGGCGGCACTGCCCGTTCCGTTTAGCCAGATCGACGGTGTTGGTAGGCTTGGATCCTGAGTGGTTGCGTCGATATCGACGGGATCGGTAATCGTCGGCAGAAGCGATTGTGGCGAGATCGTATGAACGCCCGAACCGGGAATGGCAAAAATTATTCTCTGATAACCCGGACGATGCTGTGCCTCTTCCATTGCTGCACGAAGGCTGCACTGCAGACCGGTGTTATTGACGTCAACATCACAAAGGGCATCGTTGATATTAGCATCAGGCTCATCCGTGTCGATATTTACAACTATTGCAGCCTGACAGGTTGACGGGCTGTCGAGTGATTCTATGAGGCCGGCAATGTTCGTGCTTCCGGCAATCGCCGAAAACTCCGATGTATTTCCAAACGGGTCAGTTGCGGTGGCCATGAGAACCCAACTGGCGGGCACGGTAGCCGAGGTTGTCATATTGAATTGTCCAAACCCGTTACCATCAGTCGCAACAGTCGTCGAACCCACGTAAAGCTGTCCTTCGCCAAATCCTGACGGGTCGGCTGTTGCACTAGCGTATAAATCGATGACATACGATTCGCGAATGTGGCTCTTTATAATTCCGTCGAGGGTTTGAGTGCCGTTCTGATTTATTACGGGGGCCGCGAGCACGGGATAGTTTTGGAGGCCGTTCGGTCCCGCGTCCGAGTCGTTTTCACAGTCATCATTCGCCGTCACACCGTCGGCGTCCGTGAAAATACCGGATTGGCTGAGGTCGATCCCGAGTTGGCCGTTATTTTGGATAACATTGCCACGAATAGTGTTATACACGGACGTCGGCCCATTTAACCGGACACCAACTTTTCCATTGTTAGAGATAATATTCGAGGTCGTTGAGTTAGTGCCGCCAACTATTGTGCTGATCGCATAAAAGCCTCCGACAGTAATACCGGTGCCCGCGTTGCCCATCGCAGCGAGCGACGAATTGACTCCGATAGCATTGTTTACGATCGTTACCCCGTAACCCGAATAAATAAAGATGCCGTTACCGCTATTTCCGGCGATCACATTACGGCCTAGAGGGTCGCTGTCGCCGATATTTACTACGTTTGAAAACGACGTCCCCACATAGATGCCATAACCATTCGGCAGCGGATTGTTTCCATTCACATCGGTCCCGATCAGATTTCCCACAATATGATAATTGCCCGGGCCGCCGTTCGAATTAGCGCTGACACCGGCATTGGAACTACTGGCGACGAGATTCCCCAGCGAGCCATCGAAAGTGGTATAACCGCCGGCAATATACTCCGGCGAGGCTCCCGCTACACTCGTTGACGCCATAAAGATACCTTCACCGCTATTGCCGAGTTGCTGAGTCCCATTCCGCTTTGTGCCGACATAGTTATTGAAAACACCTGCGATGCCAGGTCCGCCGATCAGGATCCCGCCTGCTAGGTCGGCCTCGCTATCGTTACCCGAAACAAGATTGCAAAAACCAGTGCAGGCGCCGCCCGTTGTCGTCCCGCCGGGCGCTCCAATTGCCGAGAGTGAGTTGTTCGTAGATACAGACACGGCGCCACGGCCACTGGTTATCAGCAGGTCGTTGCGAGCATCGTTCGGAATACTGTAGCTCCCTGAAATATCAGTGCCAACATTATTACCCATGATCGAGCAAAACCCGCCTTCGGTTGGATTCACGGTTTCTAATGCCTCGCAAAAGACGCCGCCCCATCCGTTGCCCGAGATAATATTTCGCCCCGATTCCGAGATCGCTCCGATCGTCGTGCTCGTCAATGGGTGGGTATTTATCCCTTGCCAGCAATTGCCGAGGCCGACGCTGCCTGTCGGATCGGTCCCGATCTTATTGCCCGCGATGTTATTGTCATGGGTCAACAGTTCTTGTGTGGTCAGATCGACCAATATCGGAACTTCGATTCCGTAACCAACACACTGCGCGATGTTACTTACGACCCCGTTGCCAGATATTGTGTTCGGTGAACCGGCGATGTCGCCGCCAACTAAATTATTTGCACCGGCCAAAAACATTCCCCGAAAGTTCGGCACCTTCGCCGTTCCAGCCGCGTTCAACCCTATTATGTTGTTGGTGAAGCTATTAGTATTTCCTCCCTCGACAGCGATACCTGTGTTGTTGCCTGAAAGTGTGCTGTTGCCAACCGAGTTATTGTCGGAATCGAAGATCAAAACGCCCGTGGCCATATTCGGATGCGCAGTGGTGCCTGTCGCATCGATGCCGAGAAAGCAACTGAGTATAGTGTTGTTCGCGTTACTTGGACGGGCCGAATCGCTTTCGATCGCGATTCCGTTCCCACCCACCTGACTGCCGTTTATCGTTTGACTCTTAAAACCAGTAATGGCCAGATCAACGATGAACGCATTGCTCGTCCTGATCTTTAGTCCATCGACAGATGTTCCCGCATTGATGCCGGATATTTCAACGGTCTTTGTACCATTAGCAAGATGGTTGCCCTGTATTGTTACCGGCTGCAAAATGGCCGGAAGCGGATACAACGGCTCTATAACGGCCGGCACTGTCGGAAGATCGAAATATATAGTGCTGCTGCCGCCGATGAGATTGGCCCGACGGATGGCGTCGCGGAGACTGCACGAGCCTCCGAAATTGCAATCGGCCTCGTCAGCAGTTGTGTTTACTACAAACACGGCTGACGGAGCAGTCATGACCACCTCTAGTGAAGATGCACCCTGTCGAAGAACGACAAGATCGTGTAGGCCATCAAGATTGAGACGAATCGGCAAGATGGATTGGATTCCGCCGTTGCCTTCGACGACAGCATTTTTGACAGTTGACGTTCCGCTTTCGTCTCGAAAACGCGAGACAAACTCAACCTGACTTGTGCTCGGCGATGTGACGATAAGGTCATCAAAAGGGCTGGCGGAAACCGCTGAAGGCGTCAATTTCGCTCCATTCACCGCCATTGAGACAAAGCGGTGGTCTGTAGTTATCTGTCCAAGCGACCATTTTGCGAGTCGCGAGGTTTTTGCTGAAATACCGTGAATAAATGCCGCCTTTGTGCTCTCCTTCATCGCCGCCTTTCGTGGAGCATCTTCGGCATTTTTTCGTTTTATTTCGGCAAGATCGAGGGTTGGAACTTGGAGTGTGTCTGGCTTTTCGGCGAGTGTGTTAGCGGTATCTGTTTGGCCTGATCGGCTGGCTGTCGGGTTACCGTAAGCATTGGTTTCACTTGTCTTGCTCAAATCTTGAGATATCATCGCCATCTTTCTCCCCACGCTGCCGGCGGGTTCGAATGGACCGGCCTTTAATTCGCGAGCCATTGCGGAAGCCAGCTTTGTGGTTGGTGAAACCGCCGACTGCGAAGACTCTAAATGATAGATATTTCCGTCGACGCCCAGCAGGGCGAGAGATGTGCCGCGTTTTTCGCCAAAGCGTCCCACCGCCATCGAAGCTATCGAGAAAGGCATTCGTCGAATATCAACGACCGACTTCGGACGCTCAATGCCAGAGTTTTTGACGATGTCCCATGGATATGCATGGCCGCGTTCGTGGATGATAACTAGGTCGTTTCCGCAGGCAACGGCGATGTCTGAATAGAAGTCTTCGTCCGTATTACCGACAGCAAGCGAGCTTGCGGACGAAGGGAGTTTTATTATTTCAGGAGCATGTTTGAAGGCACTTTCGGGATGTTCGTAAACTGCTAGAAAAGCGCCATTCTTGTTTGTGTAAGCGATAGCAAGATCGGTCTGTCCGTCCGGTTTTCCGATCTCACCGGATTCGATTGAGTTTATGTTACCGCCAACTGTAATGCTTACGGGTTGTGAAAAATTTCCCAGCCCGTCGCCAACCACGACAATGATGCCGTTTGCTCCTTTGGCCGTTCCGATAATGTCTTGTTTGCCATCTGCATTAAAGTCACCTGCGAACAAGTAGTCTGGTGAAATGCCCAAAGACGCAACTGTTGCGAGCGCAGTAAACGGCTCGGGCTTTGCCTGTTCCTTTTTCGATGGATCAATCGCAAAAATAACAGGATCAACGCCTTTCAGCAGTTGAAGAGATCCACTTGTGTCCGCAGTTATCACATCAGTTATACCGTCCGAATCAAAATCCCCTGAAATGAGCGAAACCGGCTGGCCCGCCGCCGCAATGCCGCCCAGTTCAAGCGCGCGCCCGTCTTCAAAATTGACATGCGGATCGCCCTGCTTTGCTGCAAGTACCGAAGTTGGCTTGTTTTTTTCCTCAGTAGTTGACTGACTCCCAGTCGTGTTTTGCAGTCCCCAAATCAGACTTGCGGAAAAACAGATCAAAAACAAAATGGCCATTTTCTGACGGGATTTCGGAAAGTAATACATTTTTGATAACTCCTTGGAATTTGCTCGTTCACTATACAAGGCAAGAAAAATCGAAAGACCGGCTCAAAAAAAATTCAATTTTGTTTCAAAATCCTTGTTTTGGACTTATAATGACGGTTAATCTGCAATTGTTTTTATGTCCGAGCGACAAGAAGTTACAGCTTTGCTGCAAGAGATCAACAACGGAACAGTAACCGCTCCCGAAAAGCTCCTTCCGCTCGTTTACGACCAGTTGCGCAAGCTGGCGCGAAGCTATATGAAAAGCGAACGTCCGGACCATACTTTGCAGGCGACGGCGCTAGTGCATGATGCTTATATTCGGCTTGTCGATTGGGAAAACGTTTCATGGCAAAATCGCGCGCATTTCTTTTCAGTTGCGGCGCAGGTAATGCGAAACATACTTGTAAATCACGCTGTCAATCGAAAAGCGCAAAAGCGTGATTTTGGACAGCGTATCGAGCTTACTGAAGAGATAAGTTTTGCCGGCGGCAGTGAGGTGGATCTAATTGAACTCAATGAAGCACTTGAGGACCTTGCGGCATTTGAGCCGATACAAGCAAAGATAGTGGAGTTGCGTTTTTTTGGCGGTATGAATATTGATGAAACGGCACATGTTTTGAATGTTTCTCAGGCTACGGTAAAACGTGAATGGGCGATCGCAAAAACGTGGCTTTTTCGCAGGCTGAAAAGTGAATAACACCGCAAGTTGGGAAGAGATCAAAGAGATATTTTCGAGTGCCTTGGAACTGGAACCGGGCAGCAGGGCAAATTTTGTGTCTGAACGCTGCGCCGGTAATGCCGAGCTGAAAACCGAGGTTGAGTCGTGGCTCGCGTCTCATGCTGCGTCTGAAAATTTCATCGAGACGCCATTACTTTCTCAAGACGGCCTTTTCGCCGGTACCGGAATATCCGTTGGCCGCAGATTTGGAAACTACGAGATCGTTCGAGAGATTGGGCACGGCGGCATGGGCGCTGTATATCTGGCAAAACGAACCGACGGTGAGTTTGAACAGAAAACTGCTTTAAAAATTGTCAGGCAGACAGTTGCCGAAAGCCAAATGATCGAGCGGTTTCGCCGCGAACGCCAGATCCTCGCGTCGTTGAATCATCCAAATATTGCCAGGCTCCTAGACGGCGGCGTATCAGAAAATGGAGAGCCATTCTTTGTAATGGAATACGTTGAGGGTGAACCGATTACCGATTTTTCCAAACATGAGGCAATATCCTTAGACGAAAAACTACAGCTTTTTCTCCACGCATGTTCAGCTGTCGGATATGCTCATCGAAATTTAGTTGTTCATCGCGATATCAAACCTGGAAATATTCTCGTAACTGCGCAAGGCGAACCGAAATTGCTCGATTTTGGCTTGGCAAAACTGCTCGATGAAGATCTGTCAGGCGACACAACACAAACAGCATTTCGCGCTTTGACGCCGGCTTATGCCTCACCCGAACAATTAAGAAACGAGCCGATCACTACCGCTTCCGACATTTATAGTCTCGGCATTGTCTTGTATGAATTGCTGACGAGCGAGCGACCCTTTCATTTTGAAGGCAAGAGCTTGGATGAAATTATTAGAACAGTAACCGTAATTGATCCGCCACCACCCTCCTCAAATCCGGAATCAGCGATCCGCATTCCGCAGTTGAAAGGCGATCTCGACAATATTGTTTTGATGTCCTTGCGAAAGGAGCCGGAAAGGCGCTATCAGTCGGTCGAGGCCTTTGCGGAAGATATTGAAAGATATCTAAAGGGATTGCCGGTTGCTGCGCGCTCCGCAACCGTTAAATATCGCGCTTCAAAATTTATCCAGCGGCACAAGGTCGGCGTCTTTGCCGCAGGTTTGATCTTTTTAAGTTTGATCGGCGGAATTATAGCTACGATCAGGCAGACCCGTGCCGCCGAACGCGAAAAAGAAAAAGCCGAAGCTGTAAATGCGTTTCTCGAACAAACGCTCAAATATTCAAACCCTTTTTTGAATAGTTTCCGAAAAAGCGGCAACGAAACGACCGTCAATGAGGCACTGGAAGAAGTGGGACGCAGACTTGAAAACGGCGATCTTGACAGTCAGCCTGAAGTCAAAGCCGAACTAGAACGCACAATTGCCTCGATCTATTACGGTCAAGGAAAATATAACCAGGCACGCCCGTTTGCGGAGCGATATGTAGTTTTTCTGCGCGAAACATTTAGCGAAGACCATCCGAAGATGATAAATGGCATGACTGTGTGGGCAGGTATGCTCTTTGAAAGAGGCGAGTTTGATGAGGCGGAAAAACTGTTTCGCAATTATCTGCCATTGCTTAGGAACGAATATCAAAAAGGAAATGTCAACACTGAATTTTTTGGCGGGGCACTCAATAATTTTGCTTACTTGCGCCGCACGCAGGGCGATTCGCGTGAAGCCGAAATACTCTTTCGCGAGACATCGGAACTGCTTCCGCAAATGTCCAATGAAGGTCGAAACCTTCTCGCCACGACGCGCAGCACACTGGCTTCCGTTATAGCCGACCAAGGCAGATTTGTCGAAGCGCTCGAAACCGCCCGTCAAGCCATTGAAGAATACCACCTACGCAACGAAACCGATTCGCCAAGCTACGGTTTTTCGTTAAATGTTCTCGGCGGTTTTCTGACTGAAAATGGCGAGTATGCTGAAGCCGACGAGGACTTAAAGAAAGCCGAAACAATTTTTCAAAAATATATTTCGCCAACATCGCTCTGGTTCGGCGACAATTTCCGCAATCAGGCAACGTCGCTTTATTTTCAAAACAGGTTTGATGAAGCAGTAGGCAAGGCCGACGCCGCTCTGAAAAATTATGAAGAGGGCTTTGGCAAACATTACGATAATTATCCTACTGCACTTATCATCAAAGGATTGAGTCTTACAAAATCGGGCCACTCCGGCGAGGGCGAAAGGATCCTACGCGAGGCACTTAAACTGCGAACAGAGACATTAGCTGCCGGTCATTACTGGGTGGCTGCGGCTCAAGGAGCCTTGGGTGAGTGCCTTGCGACTCAGAGACGTTTTGACGAGGCCGAACCTCTTTTGGTTGAAAGTTACGAGAGTTTGAAAGCCTCCCAAGGAGACGGGAATCCGCGCACATTGTTGGCACGAAACCGCCTTAGCAATTTGTATCTCAGCCGGGGTAAATAGGATCTCAAGCTCGCTAAGCGCAGATTGACCATCAGTTAACTAAATAGTTATCTAGCATTCATGTGATATCCAATGTTACCCCATGATATCGGATGAGGGGGCAACAGAACCAAAAATGCCAATGAGGAAGGGGGTTATGTAACGTTTTCATGCGTTGAGTGTTATCTGGTGATATCGTATGTTACAAAGTTAATCTGGCTGTTAACCGAAGGGTTGTAAGTTCGAGTCTTACCTGCGGAGCCAATTTAGATAAAAATTGAGGCTGTCTGGAATCTTTGTTCCCAGACAGCCTCTTTCGTTGTGTTTGTAATTAACGAGCGATTGCGGGTATGTCGCCGTTTATACCGAAATGGTATTGTTGGAAACTTCCATCGGAGGTTCTTAGAACATACCAGTAGCCATTCGATGGACGGAATACTGCGATGTCGGTCTTTCCGTCGGCGTCGTAGTTGCCGGCAACCGGAACATCTCCGTCCATGCCGAATTGCTGTGCTTGATAGCCGCCGTCGGAACTTCGCTTGGTGTACCATGTTCCGTTCGACGGGCGAAAGACAGTGATGTCGCCTTTGCCGTCACCGTCAAAGTCTCCGCTGACTGGGATGTCGCCCGCCGTTCCGTAGTTTGTCACGACGAAGCGTCCTTGCAGGCTTCGCATCCAGTACCAGTTGCCTTCGCTCGGACGGTACACTACGAAATCGTCTGTTCCGTCGCCATCCATATCGGCAGGCACAG
Source organism: Chloracidobacterium sp. (assembly GCA_016711345.1). Lineage (NCBI taxonomy): Bacteria > Pseudomonadati > Acidobacteriota > Blastocatellia > Chloracidobacteriales > Chloracidobacteriaceae > Chloracidobacterium > Chloracidobacterium sp. Next base: position 2,120,408 of record JADJTD010000001.1, on the reverse strand, counting down.
GAATGTCTGAGGCATTGCCGAAGTAGATGTAACGGTTTCCTGTGTTGTTGCTCTGTTGGATGCACCACAGGCCTTCAGATGGGCGATAGACCGCAACGTCGATGCGTCCGTCACCGTCGAAGTCTCCTCGAAGCGGCACGTCGGTCGACAGTCCCCAATTGACTCGGGTCACGCCTGCATCAGAACTGCGGGCGATCTCCCAGACACCTTGACCGTTTTCATTACGATAAACTGCCGCGTCCGTTCTGCCGTCGCCATCAAAGTCAGCCGATACGATCTTGTCAGATGCTGAACCATGTGACTGCGACGAGAAGCCATTGCTATTTTGCGAATACCACGTTCCTGTCGAGGGACGAAATACTGCAAAATCGTGTATACCGTCACCATCGAAGTCGCTATTACGTGAACGATTCCTAAAGCTTCCACTGATCTCGCCCGTAGGATTGTTTACGCTCGTGATTACTGCGGACCAAAGGCCTGCTCTCAACTGCTGAACCTGTGCAGGTGTTACTGCAAACGTTACGGGCGGGAAGTTGCCGTTTCGTCCACCAACAACGCCGAGGTCACGAATGGTGGTGGTTGTTCCAAATGCTGTTTCGATTCGGGCACCGGTCTGATTGCTCGACAGATTGTGAAATTCGCCAAAGACCGTTGCCTGGGTTTCGTCTGCACTGAGCGTGACCTTTAACTCACCGTTTGCAGATGTTGGGACGGGCGGAACCACTTGGCTGCCGTTCAGGTGTGTTTCAAACGATCGGCCAGACGGTGTTGAGGTCGGTGTGCCGCTTGGTGTGCCGTTTGGTGTTCCTGTCTGTGAAGGGCTTGGTGTGTTGCCGGGCGTTCCTGTTTGCGTCGAACTCGGTGTGCCGAAGCCGCTGAATGTTCCCGACAGAATTGTTGAACCGCTGCTCGTTATAGCGATAGTCGATCCAACCACGATCGTAGGAACGTTCTGGCCATCATCACTGCGCAATCTAAGTCTGCCTTCGCCACCGCTCTCCAGAGACATTTGGCCTGCGGCTGTGCCGTCAACTATAACCGTGAGCGATGTGCCGATCGCCAGATTTACCTGACGCACACGCACTTCAAGCTCGGTACGGCTGCTGTGGATTTCGTACTCTGCAAAACCCGTTGGCAGAACGCCGTTCAATGTCGGACCGGTCAACCCTGCGAAAAGTTCGCTTTCATTGTTCGGTGTTCCCGTAGCGGATGGTGTTGCCGTTCCAGTACCTGATTGTGAAGGCGAAGGTGTCGCTGTTCCTGTTCCCGACTGTGAGGGTGAAGGCGTTGAAGTTCCTGTGCCTGATTGCGAAGGGGTGACGGTTGGAGTCGATGTCGAGCCGTTGCCAAATATGCCGTTGACCAGCACAATATCGCCGTTGCGAACCTCTACAGTTGAACCGTTATTTACAAATGGAACTACCTGACCGTTTTCGGTTCTGAGTTTGAGTTTGGCTTTTTGACGGTCATCGACGATAAGTGTGCCGATATTTGCCCCATCAACGAACGCCATCAGCGCAGTGCCCTGAGCAAGGCTGAGATCTTCGACCTCGACCTCGATCTCGCGGTTGCCGTTCGAGTAAAGCTGCCATTCGGCATGTCCGTGCGGATTTACGCTTCCGGTCGGCGAGTTGAGTGATGCAGAACGAACCAAAATCGGTGTTCCGCTCGGTGATGGTGACGGCGTTCCTGTTCCTGTACCTGTACCTGTGCCTGACTGTGAAGGTGAAGGCGTTGAGGTTCCGGTTCCAGATTGCGACGGCGAAGGTGTCGCGGTTCCCGTTCCCGTGCCTGACTGTGATGGTGAAGGCGTTGCCGTTCCTGTACCTGATTGCGAAGGTGATGGCGATGCCGTTCCGCTGCCGCTTGGTGTTGGTGTCGCGCCGTCAAAGTTGCCGGCGACGAGAATTGTGCTGCCGCTTTGAACGTTAACAGACGAGCCTGCGTTGACTGTCGGTACGGCTTGCCCATCTTCGGTCCGGAGTTTGAGTTTGGCCTTCTGCCTGTCGTCCACGATGGCCTGGCCGATAAGGTTTCCATCGACGTAAACGCCGAGGCTTGTGCCCATCGAAAGATTGAGGTCCTCGACCTCGACTTCGATCTCGCGGTTGCCGCTTTGATAGAGTTGCCATTCGGCTGCTCCATGCGGATTGATACTGCCCGTCGGTGAAGATAACACCGCTGTCCGAATGAGAATGACCGGCGTGCCGTCAGCTTTGACGCTGCCTGTAAGCGCCGGTAGTGACACCCAGGCCGCGAGCAATAATGCGAAAGCAATAGCTTTCCAATAGTTCTTGTTTGTTGATCTCATGTTTCTTTTTTTCATTTTATTACCTGCTAATGTTTTCATTACCCCAGCTTTTGAGGTGTCGTCAGATATACAGTGCAGGTTGAGAATGCAAAAAGACATTAATAATGAGTTTCTTGCTCCGGGCTGTCTGAAAAATGGCGATTCTGCTCCCTTCGTTCGTACGTGTGTCCTCCGCTGTCCCAAGTGTCCCAAACAGAGTGGGACAGCTAAGTTGTTGATTTTATTGGGTGCCCCATAAAGTGTCCCACTGTCCCACTGTTTTTTTCACAAAATTTCGAGGGGTCGCGGCGGCGAGTTAACCACCCGCTGCCGCTGGTGTTTCTGACAAATCGTTCCACCATCGTTCCACTATTGAGTGGAACGGTCTAAACCTTACAGGTAAACGATTTGCGGCCACAAAATTCCGCCATTCCACTACTTTTGCAAAAAAATCGGGCATTTTCTTGAAAAATGTAAATGTTGTAATGATTGCTGTTACAGCTATCACACATCGAAAATACTGAAATCTTCGCTGGAACGAGTCTATAACTCTACCTAGAGGTGGAGCGAAGCGTAACCTATAGGGCCAATTGCGAAAACCTGAGAGCGTGTCGCCTGCAAAGCAGGGCTGGCTCGGCCATAACAGATCATTCGATCTCTCAATTCACGATCAATTTTCAAAGAGCAAAATCTTAGTAATCACAAAGATGTACGTCTCAATATAGCACATTGTTGCATCTATGGGAAACGAATCTCTTGAAAATGAATGAATGAGAAAGAGGTTGCCGGTAAACCTGGTTCACCAACAACCTCTGTCACACCTTAGAGCCAACTCCTAAAATTGACGACTATTTTATGAGAAATTGCTCAAAGCCGAAATTGGAAGGCCTCACTGAAGGTATCGGACATTTAGTATCGTTCGTAATGGCGCACAGAGCGTCAACACGATTAAGGCGGATTTCATCGGTATCACCCCATGGCGGCGGCGCAGGATAATCTTTGTCCACCGATGTTTCTTTGACATGTTCAAGCAAAAGGTGCGGCGATGCGAAAGTAGTTGGATACCTTGCTTTTACTAAAGCTGTGATGCCCGCAACGATTGGTGCTGCCATTGATGTTCCAGTCCACATTCCATATCGCCCGCCGGGAAGAGCGCTTACAATATCTTCTCCCGGAGCGGTCACATCAACCCAGTGACGCTCGTATGATGAAAAGCTGGCAAGCAAGTCGTAGCGAGTGCTTGCAGCGACCGATAACATTCCGTCACGCTGCTCGGCGGCGGGAAAAACCTTTGTCGTTCTGCCACCATTGCCGGAAGCTACTGATACAGCCAAACGTCGGGTTCCGATCTCAGGAAAAGTCGTTCCTGTCGGCGTTATTCCAACATCCACACAGTCGAGAAGATCGTGGAGAACACGGACATCTTCCGGGTAACCTAAGCTAAGATTTGCTACATCGGCGCCTTTATTTGCAGCCCATATCAGGCCTGCTGTTATGCGCCAAAGGTCTCCTGAGCCGTCACGATCGAGGATTCGCAGCGGCATTATTTTGGCGTCGGGAACCGTCAATGCAACTATGCCTGAAACATGCGTTCCGTGCCCAAACGCAGGATCCTGTCGAAGCACACCAACCTCGCTCGGGTCGTTGTCGCCATTCACAAAATCCCGCCAAGTCGAAGGGTCTGTGAGCTTTCCTGAAAATGCCGGATGTGTCAGATCAATGCCTGTATCGAGAACTGCGACGACAATGGGCTGGCCGTTGTCTACACGCAAACCTTTAGTGCCGGCCACTGCAAAGGCTTCGTTTAGGCGAATTCGGTTGGGGAACCACTGCTTTGCATAGCCTTTTGCGCTGCTGCCGATTGCCCACGAGCGACCGATAGCCCACGAGCGCCCTAGCGTCCAAGATAGTCCGGGCTGTTCTACCTGTGTGAGTTTGCGATTGACCTCTGCGAAGATAATTCGCGTATCAACGGGAGTGGTCATAGCGGTAACGACTTGAGTTGGTGTTTGTCCATTTGCGATACGCATCAAGTAAATCGGCGGCGACGCAACTTGTGATAACGGCGTTTGAACGAGGCCATACTGAGTTGCAATAGCCGGTAAGTTCGACGCATTGGTTAGTTGGACTATAACCTGATCCGGTACGCAGCTACAGTCTCCATCCGGTGTATTTGCGAAGGCCAAAGTCGCTGAGCCGACTAGCAGAACAAATCCTATGATCGATGCCAAAACACCTGTCTTCTTAAACTTACTCATAACCAAACCTCGTCAGGTCAAGCGGAAAAGACTGCCTGATATACCCACAGTGTATCGAAATCCCCGATAAATACACTTTATGCAAAAATTATTTCCCGATCGATACGAACGGCGACCAGTAGAAGGGGTGTTCGCCGCGTTGTATAAAACTTAACTGCGCCTTTCTTAAAGATGCTGAGATTGTTTCGTTGCGTTGCAGATTAGTGTAAAAATCTCGCATCAGACGTGCTGTTGCTGCGTCATCTACTGCCCATAAACTCACGACTAGTGAATCGGCTCCGGCTGTTAGAAATCCACGTGCCAAGCCCAATATTTCCTCTCCGGCAAATATTTTGTTTAGCCCTGTCTCGCATGCACTTAGGGTAACGAGTTTGGCTGTTAATTTCTGAGAACAAATGTCGCGGACTGTGATCCAACCGTCTGCCAAATGTAGGCTTGAGAACATTGGATTATCGGGGCGAAATTTTCCATGACATGCCAGGTGGATAAGGTCGAAGTCGGGAGCGTTTTTGATAAATGCCGAAAACGAGGCTTTTTTGCCGACGAAGCTGGTTGGATTTGGCACGAAGGGCTTAATTTTACGTATTTCATTTGCCACGAGCGGTATTCTTTCGTCAGCAAATCCGATAAGTAGTCCATTTTCTATCTTTTTAGTTCGCCGTTTTTGCAGTGTCGTCCAGACGCGAGCGCTTGGTGCGTAATTAACTTCAAAAACCTCGATCAAGTATTTATTGCCATCGCTCAGAGCTTGAAACGGAACATAGTTGAGACCGCCGACCGGAACGATTATCAGACGGCTTCCCGAGAGATGATCTCCTATCGGACGCACAAGCTGCTCGTAAAGTCTTTCGAGGCATTTATCAGCGCGGGATTTCAGGCCATCTAAAAATTTCGCGAGCTCCACGTTTCCGTATCGCAGCGCTCCAAATTGAAAATGCAATTCTTCGAGTGTCTCGCTTACATCCGATGTTGTGGTCAGGTCGCGAACAAATCGGATCTTGTTTCTTGTAATGATGAATGCAGAGATGCTGTCTTTGAACTCAACAAATTCTATAAGCGTAGTCGCATCGTCGAGCTGATTCTGCACAGTCTTAACGTTAAATGCCTCGCTCCGATTGCCATTGCCACGCGATCCTGATAGTTCCAGGCTTGTGATCTGCCGCATCGTGTCAGTGAGTTTTGTTTCGAGGCGATTGATGTCGGATGTGAGTCGCTGCGTTTCCGACGCATCGGCACTGTCAAATTTTTTGTAATAAAAATTTAGTTCCGCCCGCAATTCTTTTAGTTTGTCAGAGAGTTTTTTGGAGACTTTTGAGTCTTGACGGTCAACTGATGCAGAATCCAGCAAAGATCGCGCGCGGCCGCTTTCTATGACGCGGAATGCCTCGGAGAGTTTGTTTTCGTTCAACAAAAGCTGTGAGAGGTTTTCAAACGGTTCAAGCCTTGAACCAAAAAATGCCATGCTGATCTCTTCGGCGGCTAACGGCGAACGCAGATGTTCGATCGTTCGTATCGCGTCCTTGAAAAAAGACTTGGCTTTAGCATTTTCACCACGCGAGAGTGAAATTTTTCCAAGCGAATTTAATGTAAACTGCTTTGCATTTGATTGCCGATATTTTTTTGCAAGTGCATTTGCCGCGTTAAGTTTTTTGATTGCTTTATCAAATTTACCGGTCTTTCTATGCAATTCGCCTTCGAGAAGATTCACTTGAATTTGGTGTCTTGGATTCTCGCTATGCCGCAGAGCAGCGGTCGCATCGACCAAATATGAATATGCATTCTCAAAGTTCTTTTGCCGCGATGCAAATTCCGTAAGCGAGAGCAGTGCCGACGACCTGCCTGTTTGATTCTTCTCTTTCTCAAACAGTTTCAGCGCGCCCTTTAGCTCACGTTTTGCAGCCGCATCATCGCTCTGCAAAACAAGCGTACGGCCGTAATTTAGCCTTGAACGTGCCTCCTCTGCACGCAGGCCCAATTTATGAAATGCGTGCGTCACACGTTCGTATAGAGCCACAGCCTCAGCGCCAAGATTCAGTTCCGAATATATATCGGCGATCTCAAGATCGGCGATAGCAGATTCGTGCGGCAACCCAAGATCGTCATATTTTTGACGCGACAGTTCAAGAAAATTAAGTGCCTCGGCATAGCGGCCGCGAAGAAGTGCGAGATTACCCAAATTCGCTTCGATCTCGGCCTCAGTCACGCGCATTTTTTCCGCTCGTGCGGTTTCGAGCGCCACTCGATAATATCTATCTGCTTTTTGAAAATCGTTTAGTTCGGTGTAAGTATTTGCGAGGCCATTCTCGGCCATCGCCTTCCACGAATTTTCTTTTGCTTTGATAAAACGCCGCCGGGCGGAAAGACAGTATTTTTCGGCTTCGTGATGGAGCGAGCGGCGGGAGACGATGTTGCTTAGATTCATCTCTATCTTTCCGGCCGCAAGCTGATCGCCTTCTTTAACAAATATTTTTAGTGCTTTTTCGCCTGTAATGATCGCCTCTTCATAACGTCCGAGCATCGCTAGCGCGAGAAGTTTTGCGACTTGTGTTTGGGCAGAATCTCCGAATCTTCTGATTTCGGTAAAACGTTTGCCGGCATTTTCAAGATTATCGACTGCGGACTTAAATCTTGCCTTGGTGATGTCGGAAATGCCGGCAATCCACGAGTTGATTGCCTGGATCTCATCATCTTCGTTGATCTTTGCGAGGACACGCATTGCTGCGGAGCCGCGTTGAGCTTTGATCGGATCAACCGTCCACACGGCGTAGCAAGCCTTTCTGATCGCTCTTGCAAGACGCACATCGGCAAAGCGCATATTCTGAGCAAGCAGATTTTTACGCTCTGCTTGGGTTGCCGCTGAGATCAGGCTTTTTGCCAGGTCTGCTCGTCGCATATATTGTAATTATACAAGAGGAAACGACGAAGGTTCGCGACCCTTCGTCGTTTAGAGGCAGGGAAATTCTGAATTGGGGACTATTTGATATTGATTTTGTCAATCTGTATCTCTGTATTTTTTCCTGTGATCGTCAGATCATATTCGCCTGCGGCCAGTTCCGAGACACTGAACGAACTTGCTTTGTCGATTTTGACTCTTACCTTGAGTTGGACGCCTGTGATCTCGATCTCGCCATTTTCAAATCCTTCTCCGAGGATCTGCCCGCGAATATCAAATTTGTCATCGACGGCAGTGACTCGGAGATCGACCGCGTTGTCGCCGGATTCAAACAGCATTTGTCTTGCCTGACTGCTCGAAGAAGAACGCTCGCCGAATGCGGCACGGTTCGGTGCGAGATCTACTTGCATTACAGCAAGGACGCGTCTAACTATCGACGCTTTTGGTTCTAAAGCTCGTGTGCGGTAAAGGTTTCGAGCATACGTTACAGCATCACGCGGTGCGTCGACCGAACGATCCGTGAGCATACGCCGGATAATGTGCTCAATATTTTGTTCTTCCGAATTCTTCATGCCTTTTTAAGACCCGATTAATAACGATCTCCAATCAAACAGTGCCGACAAAGATAGAAAAAAGACACTGAGCATCATTTTGTCAGCATTTTTTCGAGTTTCTTTAAACACCTCGAACGTAAAGGGCTAATGCTTGTTTCGCCGACACCGATGGCCGCGGCGACTTCGGCATAAGTAGCCGACGGGTCGCATAAATAGATCATGGATAGGATTTGCTGACATCGCTCTTCTAGTAATTTCAGCGCTGTCCTTATCACATGCTGCTCTTCCAACTCGATCAGCAAGTCGTCGGCAAGAGGTGATTTGTCTTCAATTCGGGCCATCTCGGCTTCCATTTCCTCTTCCGTTCCCGGTGAATAAAGGCCTTTTGTGCCACGAATTATCGCCCAGCTTTTGAACTTAGCTGTCGTAACTATCCAAGACCGTATCCTTTCTGGCTGTTCGATGGAATCTATCTTTTCGACGAGAGTGAGGAAAACTTCCTGAAAAACATCAGCGGCTTGTTCTTCGCTCAGGCCGGCACGCCGCGGTATTGCAAAGATCAATCGCTGATAGCGTTCAACCAGCGTATTCCACGCTGTCTGGTCACCTTTCCGACACCCTTTTACGAGCGCGGCATCGGCTTTTGCTAATTCAGTACAATTGAAATTGGTCTCATTTTTTTGAGTCGGATTCATCGTGCCATTTCGATTCTGAAATACGAAACAGCATTTAGCAAGGGTCTTACTAAGGTATCGCTTTCAATTCAATGCGTCCACTGGCCGAAACAGGCCTGATATTTTCGTTGAATATCAGCCGTTCCCAAACAAGCTGCGACACCGAGCCTGTGGTTCCGACTGCTGTGAATCTGAGATTCAAAAGAAGGCCGTTTCCGGTGATCGGCGTTGGGCCGTAAACAGCGACTCTTAGTAAGCCCGGCGTTTCGGAGTTAGACACTGCGATAAGGCCGCTGCTGACCGTTTCCGCAACATCGACCGGAACCGTCTGCGGCCTTATCACGAAAGGATCATATCTGAGATCGAATTCATAGGCGATGATCCCTTTGTTAGCGGCTCCCTCAACCCGGATCGGTATCACGACTTCGTTTTTAGCAGATGCAATCATCTGCTGTGCTCTCACAGTGATGCTTCCATCCGATTCCTTGGCCGGACGAGCCCCTCCGTCGAGCCAGTTTCCGGAAACCTCGCCCATTAGGAACGCCGTGTAGTCCTCACCGACAATGCTACTATTGACCGCAACGTGGAAATTACTTAGTGGATCAAATTTCCAGTTTCCGGTCGCTCCTATTGGCGGACTTGCAACTACATAGTGTGCGATGTGCGCCGCATCGAATGAAGAAATATTACCGTTTCCACTAACATCTGCGACGCTCAATTGGTTCCCGGTCAGTTGAGGGAACGGAGGCCCAACCATATGTTGCGAGATCAGTGCCGCGTCAAATGAGGTTATCGCGTTATTCTGGCCGCCGGCCTTTGACGGCGTGATCGTGTATGCGCCGGAATCAAAGCCGCTGAGAGAATATTCTCCATTACCGCCTGTTGCTGTAGTCATCGAGATCGTCGTGCCCGCCGCGTGGACAAGAGCGTTTGAAACAAAACGCACTGCCGGAGCGTCGATGGCGTTGCCATACGTTATCGTCCCGTTTATCACAGGCTCAGGAGTCGGCGTGGACGACGGAGTTGGCGTCGGAACAAATCCGCTCGCCACAAACTCCGATGTATTGCCGTCTGCATCGGTCGCGGCGGCCGTTAGCGAATCGCCGAGCTGAAATCCTAACTGTGCAGCGTTACCGAGATTTATCTGTTTAAAACCGCCGTTATTGTAGTCGCTAATTGCCCAGAACTCACTCGATGTGATCGGGAGCCTGCCTTGGCCAGTGGCGTCCGATATAAAGAACTCAATCTTGATTCCGTTAGCGCCGTAGTTTGCGTTTGACGGATCGGTATCCACGAGATAAAAAACTATCAGGTCGCCGTTGCCGTCGATTGAAAAATTGTCTATCTCAGGATAATTCTGGCCGCGATTAGGCCCGCTATCTCCGTCACCGCCGTCATTTGGATTTACGCCCACCGGAAAAATATCGATCCCGAGGCCGGCATTGCCGAAAATAATGTTACGGGTGAAGCGGTTGTTTTGGGTTGATTGCGTGCCTTCGGTTCGGGGAGCGGGTTCACCGTCTTCGACAAAGATGCCGCTTCCGCCATTTCCGCCGATCGTGTTGCCTGCGTCCGGATCGTCGCCTCCAACGATATTGTTGCTCGCGCCGCCGGCCAGGTGAATTCCATGCAACGTATTGCCGAATGCGCTGCCGACAGGGCTATTGCCGACGAGATTGCGCCTGATAAAGTTGCCGACCGACCCTTGGCCACTGACAAAAATGCCGCTGCGCGTATTACCTGAAATTTTGTTGCCCAAGGTTAAATTGGCGCCGCCGATCGTGTTGTTCGGCGCGTTGATGATCGCGACGCCGTTCTGGCCGTTGGCAACGCGGAGATACGCGGCTCCGATATGGTTTATGACGCCTATGTCGGCGCTTAAAAGGCTGTTGTACTGAACGCCGAGTCCCTCTAACATCACGCCGTTCCCGACGTTGCCCCCGATCGTTATTCCGCCCGAGCCTTGACCGATAATATTATTGGATGAGTTCACGATCTTTACTCCGTCGCCGCCGTTGCCGATGCCGAGCGTGCCTGCGCTGTCGGTGCCGATGATCGCATTGTTGATCTGATTCGAGTAAGAATTTGGCCCTTCGATCAACACGCCCGGTCCGTTATTGCCGCTGATAATATTCTTAGGTTCCCCCGGTTGAAAGGTGCCCACAAGAACATTTTGGACGTTCGAAAGTGCAACTCCGGCGAGAACATTTGGAGCCTCTACTGGAAATTCGAACCCGAGCCCTTTGAAGATGCCTATAGTATTACCGCTGATCCGTGTCAGAGGCGTACCAAGCTCGCGCTTGACCGGCTGCTGACCGATCTCGTTGAACGCAGGAGCATTTCCGTCAACAAGAATGCCATTCGCTCCGCTATTGCCAATCGTGTTGTTAAGTATGGTCGTGTTCAACGCTTGGTTGACAAATATCCCGTCGGCTCCGTTGCCAATTGCCGTTCCATCGGGTGCGACGCCGATGTAATTAGAAACGATGGAATTATTGGCTGCGAACGCACCCTCCAGCCAGATGCCTTGCTGCGTATTGCCGCCGATGATGTTTGCGTAATCATCTATTTCGCAACCATTATCCGGAATACAGTTCTTGGTGTCACCGCCGATCAGGTTGTTATTGCCAAGTTTGATCTTGATGCCGATATTGTTTGACACCGCAGCATAACCGGATGATTTAATTCCGATCCGGTTGCCCTGTATCTTATTGCCGGTCGGATGGTCTTCTACATCGAAGTCGCCACCGAAGATAAGGGTGCCGATAGCGATGCCGATACCTGGAGTTTGATCATTGCCAGAGATAACGTTGCCTTCAAAAGCGCTTCGCTTGCCGCCTATCTGGTTATTGAATGCATCGACAGCAAGAAAGACACCCGTTTTTCCATTTCCCAACCCAAAGGATCCGCTGCTGGTTGTCCCTATACGGTTTCCGGTGACCGTATTATTCTCGATGGGCAGGGTTTTGGTCAGCTCTTCCCTGCCGAGGATGTGAGCCAAATCCAGTGCCAGCTGCGAACCAACGCCGCCGCCCCCCAACTGCAAACCACTATAGGTATTTCCTGAAATTGTGTTCCCGGATACAGTGGAGTTGTTTGTGCCTGAGAAAAGAATGACCCCGTCCCTATTTGGCAAAGGATCGGTGCCGTTTTGCTTTGTGCCGATCTTGTTATCGGAAATCGAAACGTTTGACGGCCCTACGGTGATGCCGCCGGTTAGGATTCCCTGCTCTGTGTTTCCGGAGATAAGGTTCTGTGAAATTGACGCATTTGTAACATTTTCTAGGAGAACGACGCCTTGCCTGTTAGGGATTGCATTGTTGCCGGATGGATCGGTTCCGATCCGGTTGTTAATAACATTTGCACTGCTTAAGGGTGCGCTCTCTCCTGAAAGAACAACGCCTAATTCATTACCTGAAACGATATTCGGCGGCCCTGTAGAGCTTCCAACTGCGTTACTTGTGTCAAGTAATGCCACTCCCCATTTATTCGGCAAGGCGGCTGTTCCGGCTTTATTTATTCCAATATAATTGCCGGATATCGTATTTTGGCCGGCTCCGTTCCCAATGACGATGCCGTTGTTCGGGGCATTGCCGGAGATGATATTTCGTCGGTCGTTCGACCCACCGATAGTATTGTTCGCGGCAGAGCTTAGAATTACTAGTCCCGCAAATCCATTTTTCAGTGGGGCATTGCCGGTTGTGTCGGTTCCGATCATATTCCCTTCGATGCGATTGGTGTTTGATCCCGCGGTTATGTCGATTCCGGCGGTTGTGTTTCCCGAGATCAGGTTTGTGTCCTCATCGAGAATGCCACCGATCGTGTTGCCATTAGATGCGGCGATTGCGATTCCAATGCCATTCGGCAAAGAGCCAGTTCCGATCTTGTTGGTTCCGATCTTGTTATTGATCACCGTATTTGCGTTCGCCCCGCCCTGAAGAAAAATACCGGCCTCGCTGTTTCCGATCACGTTTCCATTTTCCGATACGGCTCCGCCGATCCGGTTCCTTTGCGAGGAGCTTCCCGAAATTGCAATTGCGCTGATTGCTTGTCTGGTATTGTCTGCAGTCATCCCGTCCGGAAATATTCCGAGAAAACAAGATTCCACCACGTTGTCGCTACCCTGAATTAAAATGTCCGCTCCAACAAAACGATGTATGGCAAGGCCATTAATCGTCACATTATTGGTTTGGATAGCAATGCCGTTTCCGGAGTTGTTCCCGTCCCTGATTTCAATTAGCGGAGAATCCAAATAGCCCGGCTGAGATGTACCGTTTACCATCACGCGTTCGGTAATTGTAGGGAGAGCCGTCATCGGCTGTATGGTACGAACGCCGCCGCCCGGAATGTCGAAGTTGATTACGTCAAATCCATTGCGTGCATTCGCTTCCTGTATCGCTGCTCGAAGCGAACACTGCAGCCCTGTGTTACTTGTATCAACATCACAAAAGCCGTCCGCCGTATTAGGATCGCTTTCATCGCTGTCGATTGTTACGACGATCGGCTCGATACAAGTAACCTCAGGACTTTCCAACGCCTGTTGAAAAGTTCCGGTCGTGCAAACACCTGCAGCACACGAGAACTCTGAGGTGTTTCCAAATAAGTCGGTTGCGGTTGCGGTAAACGCCAGTTGTGTCGGTATGACCGGATTCGCTGACACGAATGTAAAGCCCGCAAAGCCATTGCCGTCGGTTTGCACATTTACCGAGCCTATATAATTTGACCCTTCGCCGTAAGTCGATGGATCGGCTGCGGGACTCTGATAGTAGTCGATCGTAAATTGGCTCGCGGGAACGCTCCTTAAAGTCGTAGGAATTGACACTGTTCCGTTGCCGTTGATCACCGCCTCAAACAACTCGGGAAAATTCTGATATCCGTTGGCTCCGTCGTCTACGTCGAAGCAATCATTCGTTGTTACGCCGGACGGATAAGGATCAGACAAAGTTGCGTTGACGAGATCGATGCCGAGTCCGCCGTTGATAGCGATGGCGTTTTTGCTTATCGTTACATTTCTTGCAGGCGATATGCCGGTCTGCGGATGAGTAAATTGTGAAACGACAACTCCTCCACGGCCATTGCCGATGATGAAGTTCATTTCGCCCGGGTTATATCCGCCGATCGTGGTCCGTCCGTCGCCAGAAGCTTCTATACCATGACCGGAATTACCTGCAAGATTTCCAGACTTGTTAAGGCCGATGAAATTATTGAAGACGGTCACCGAAGCCCCGGCGAAGGTTGATATACTAAGGCCTGTGCCTCGTGTCCCGTTGTAATATGGATCACTTGTCTCAGCCGCGATGTAATTACGCTGCAAGTTGCCGGTGCCGCCGATCGCAGCCGAAGTTCCTCCAAACGAACGGGAGCAAACGCCGCAGGAGACGGTCCCGCCAACCCCATTCCCAATCGAAGTATTTCCATCGGATGACAAACCCACTATATTGCCTCGGATCTCAAAAGTTCCACCGCCCGCGATGTGCGTTGTAGAGGCGCCGGACTGGTCGTTACCCGATGCGATATTGCCACCGTCAACCGTGCCTCCGTTGCCGTCACTTAGTTCGGCTCCGAAAACATAACTACCGTAGTATGAATTGAATCCTTGTCGATTTGGCAATGCGGCTGTTCCCGAACGGTTTACGCCGAGATAATTGTTTACCGCAAACACAAAGCCATAACCCGAGCGATAAAGACCGCCACCGCCAAAACCGCCCGGATCGTTGTTTCCGGATATAAGGTTGCACATCCCAGTGCAGTCACCACTGGGCGAGGTTCCGCCCGGCGATCCAACAATAACGAAAGCAAGATCACTCGGCGTAGTCCAAACCGTGTCGGTTATCAGACAAAATCCGACGCAGCTATTATTCCTTTGGTCGTTCCGCATCGCGGTCGTGCCGGTGATATCTGTTCCAATATTGTTTCCGATTATGTAGCAGGCACCGCTGAGTCCGAACGTACTTTGGCTGGCATATCCGCAATACAGAGCATCCCAACCGTTATCCGAAATAACATTGCGACCGTTATGGGCGATGGAACCGATGGTCGTATTAACATCGGCAGGTGAGCTAACCCCGACGCCACAATTTCCAAGAGGACCGACGCCGTTCGCGGTCGTGCCGATCTTATTACCCTTTAAAACATTAGAATCAGTTTGAAGGCTGCCGTCTTCCAGTGAGATCAGGCCGAACATGTATATGCCTCCGCCCTGACATTGGCCAAAGGTATTTTCAGGTCCACCGTTGCCTGAAACAACGTTGCCCTCGCCAAATCCATCGCCACCAAAACGATTATTAATACCGGTAAAGAAAACGCCGTACGAGTTGCCGACTTTGATATTGCCAAGCGAATTAGTTCCTATGTAATTACCATAAATAAAATTGTTATTGCCGCCGGTTATCGCGAGTCCGACACCCTGCTTGTTTTCGTCGGGATTCCCGTTACCCGATAGAATATTTCTTGCTTGCGCGGTCGTTCCGCCGATAGTGTTGTTGTCGGCGTCAAAAATATGAACGCCGTTTGCATCGTTGCCTTTCTTAATTTCGCCGGTCGGATCGGTTCCGAGAAAATTGCCTTCGATGATCACATTTCCAACATTAGGAAAACTAGATGTGCTTAACACCGTAATCCCGCTCCCGCCGATCTGTGAGCCGCTATCGTCGTCGTAATAGCTCGGGATTTGATTGATCGCCAGGCCGCGCACGAGCGAATTCGATGCTTTGATCTTTAGTCCTTCGTGGCCGCCGGCCATCAGATCACCGGAGATTTCGATGAGCGGAGAGCCGGCAAACCCCGGCTGCGTCGTGCCGTCGATCGTTGTCTGCTTATTGATGTCGGTAAAATTTGATGACGGATGTAATGTCTGTACACCTGAGCCTGGAATATCGAATACGATGAGGTTAGTACCGCCGATGTTTGTATTGGCCAGAAAGAGCGCTCTGCGAAGCGTACAAACCTGATTTGGCGTCACGCAATCACCTCCGCTGTCGGCATCGGTCGAGTTAACAGTAAACGTGGCCGCGGGCAGCGACATCATCACAATCGGTGAGCTGCCAAGCACAACAATATCGCTCAACGCGTCTGCGTTAAGACGCATTGGCACAATAGCGCTTGAGCCTGCACCGGCGCTGATCGAAACCGTGTTTGCTCTGCCCATTTGTTGAGAACTGTTCCATTTTCCAACGATATGAATGTTGTTTGTGACGGCATCAATAATCGCGAGATCATCCAGACCGGAATCGGAGAATCTGCCTTTTATGAGTTGATTCGGCCGACCGTTCGAAACAGCCGCTGCTATAGCCGGATCGGCAGCAACAGTTTCTATCCGGAATTTAGAAAACGGCACAGGCTTTGGTGCTAAGGTTGCTTCAAACGCGACCTTTCGTCGGGCGTTCGTGTCAAGTGTTTTTTGAATATCGTCGCTCAATTTTTTTGCCCGTTCGGCTGGAGTGAGCTTTGCCGATTCTTTTTGCAGAGCCGCAAACTTGTCGTTAAACACTTTTTCCCGATCTTCTTTTATCGCAGACGCATCGGCCATGAGCTGGCCTCGCTCGTCGGCTTCTGCTTCGGTCTTTGGCAGATCGTTTTTGATCATGCCATAGTTTCCAATGTCGGCATCAACAGGCCGCATGCTAGTTGCTCCGGTTTGTCGAATCTCATCGCGCGTGAGTTTATTTGTGGTAACTGCGACGTCACTTCTCCGCGGTTCAAGCAAACTGATCCTGCCGTCTGACGAAAGCAGGGCTATGCTCTCGCCGCGTTCCTTGCCGAAACGCCCAATCGCAAGATCGACGATCGAGAACGGCATTTGCTTTGATTGCAAAAAAGCAGAGGGGCGCTCTATGTCGAGGTCGGCCTTCAGATCAAGCGGGTACGCCTGTCCCCGACCGTGTATCAAGGTCAATGATGAGCCTCCAGCTGCTGCCACATCACCATAAGGGTCTTTATCAAGATTGCCGATCGCAAGCGATCTTGCGGCTGTCGGCAAAGCGAATTTCTCGGGCTTTCGCGCAAATGCTCCTTCAGGATGTTCGTATACCGCGACAAAAGAACTGCCCTTGCCCACATAGGCGACAGCGATGTCGGCTTGCTGATCCGGCCGGCCTATTTCGCCCGTCTCAAGTGCCGTGATCTGCCCATCAACGGTAATTGCACTCGGAGCTAAAAATCTGCCGTTTCCATCGCCAGCAGCGCAATATATGATGTTTGTTCCCCTAGCCGCGGCCAAAATGTCCGCCTTGCCGTCTGCATTAAAATCGCCAGCCGAAATGAAATCAGGTGAGATTGGCAGGGACCGGTCCGGCACAGCTTTCGAAAATGCCGTTGCTTCCCCGCTTTCGGCACGACGAAGCTTTGCCTCAGGAGAATTTGGATAGATCGTATCGGCGTTGCCCTTATAAAAAGTGATCTTGCCGCTTGTATCAACCGAGACAAGGTCTTGCACCCCATCAAAGTCAAAATCAGCAGTCACGCCGGCAACTGCCGGAGAGTATACAGATTTTGCATCTGCAGGCAATGAGAGCAGAGGATCATCGTAATTTACATGCGGATAACCGGGCTTGTCTTTGTCAGCGACCCTAGGCAATAAAGGAGCGTTTTCGACTGCCAATGAAGCCCGTTGAATGCCGGTGATAAATTCCATCAATCCAAATGACACATTTGGATAAACGACTTTTACCAAACCCAAGAAAGCTATGACGATAATTAAACCCGTGATTTTTCGCATGACGTTACCTCGCAAATCAATCTCTTTACTTAGTAGGGCGAGAATATTTGCCGGAAACGCTCACCAATGGTCAAAAAAAACCTATTTTTTTACGGGATAGTAAGTATAATTGGCTGTTATTCAGGATTAGTGAAATGAAAGCGGATATTGAGATAACAAAACTTCTGAACGAGATGAGCGCCGGCGACGAAGCGTCGCCCGATAAGTTGCTGGAGCTCGTTTACGACGACCTTCGCAGTCTGGCGGGTGCGTATATGCACAATGAGCGCAGCGATCACACGTTACAAGCGACGGCCCTCGTTCACGAAGCCTATATGCGGCTCGTGGATTGGAAAAATGTTTCGTGGCAGAATCGAGCTCAGTTTTTTTCAGTTGCGGCAGAGGTGATGCGGAAGGTTTTGATCGATCATGCCCGTGCTCGAAAAACACAAAAAAGAAGCGGCCACAAACTTGTCCTTGACGAGGCCATCAGTTTGCCTAATCGCCGTCCGATCGACCTGCTTGCCCTCGATGAGGCACTGCAAAGTCTCGAACAACTAGATCCGCGACAGGCAAAGATCGTCGAGCTTAGATTTTTTGGCGGACTTTCGATCGAGGAAACTGCATATATTTTGAAGATCGGCGAATCTACGGTCAGGCGCGAATGGACTTTTGCAAAAGCGTGGTTTCAACGCGAACTCGGCAAGGAATCAACGAAATAAAAAAAGAACCGGACTGAATAATCCGGCTCCTACACGAAAGAATCCCTAAAACATATTACGGCATGTAAATGGATGGAACTGGCTTATCGGTCGATAGTCCATAGTTGACGGCATACGCTTGGCCGTTTGAGCTTTTTAATATCCACCAAACTCCATTTCGATAGATTGCAATGTCCGTTTTTCCGTCGCCGTCGTAGTCTGCCGGTACCGGCACATCGGTCGATATGCCAAACTGCGTTGCGTTGAAATTCTGTGCCGGCACACCGGTTGGTTTTGCAATGTACCATGATGATGCGGACGGACGGTACACAGCGAGATCTGACTTTCCATCACCGTTAAAATCACCGCTCAAAGGAATGTCGCCGTTCTGGCCAAAAGCATCGCCTCGTGCCAAACCGTTAGAACTCTGAAGTATGTACCAAGCACCGTTGGATGGTCGGAAGACTGCCTGATCTGCCTTGTAATCTCCGTCAAAATCACCAATCAGTGGAACGTCACCGCTTTGGCCCCAACGCACTGCAATTACCTGTTGATTTGAGCTGTTCTGCCTCCACCAAGTGCCGTCCGACGGACGAAAGATGCTGATGTCCGCAGTTCCATCACCGTCAAAATCTGCCGGCACGGGAATATCATCTGCCAGGCCAAAAGTCACGGAGCGAGTACTGCTTGCGGACGACTGGAATATCCACCAGGTTCCTGCACGATAGATCGCATCATCTGGTCTTGCGTCGCCGTCGTAATCAGCCGGCACCGCTTTGTCCGTGGACAATCCCCATTGTCGGTACGATACAAAATTTGAAAATTGCGGGTTGATCGCACCTGTACTCATCGAACGAAACAAGCCCATGCGTCCGTTGCCGTCGGCATCAGGCCGAACTACGGAAAAATCGGAAATGCCGTCATGGTCAAAGTCAGCAACTGCACATTGCGATGGCGAAGTCGGATTAATGAAGGCCGCTACCGCTGTGCTTTCCTGACTGATTGATGCGTTAGTGCCTTTTCCGGCAACCATAAAGCCCCCCCCGGATGTTGCCGTGATCGCAAATCCATAGGCTGATGTTCCGGGACCGTATGTCGATATAAGGCTACCGTTACAACCAAATGATTTATCGACAGAGCCATCTGCGTTGTAGCGAGCGATCCCAGCGCGTGTATTTATCGTTCCTGCCCAATAACCCGTTGTTACGATCTTTCCGCCCGCAACAAGTGTTGCATCTTGAATTAATTCCTGACTGTTTCCAAAATAGCCGCCTGCCACGCCACTCGTTCCGAATGTCGGATCGAGGACACCGGCCGCTGTGTATTTCAACAGCAAATGACGCTCAAATCCGGTCGGGGATCTGACACCAATCCCAATCACGGCACCAGCCGCATCTACCATCACTTTTCGCAAATAGTCCGGGTTTGTAGAAACGTCATTGAATATCTTGCCGGTGCCGGCAAATGAAGTATCAAGATTTCCATTGCTCAGGTAACGGGCGAGAGCACACGCGTTACCAGAACTGCCGCCAAGTGTTATCGAGCCGGTTGTTGGATGAACCGCTATCGAAAATGCATTGTCCGTGCCGCTGTTGAAATCGGTCGTGACGACTCCGCCCGTTCCGAAGGTCGTGTCGAGAGCTCCGTTTGCAGTCACCTTAGCCAGAAAGAAGTTTCGTCCCGAGCCGGTTCCCAGGCCTCCTGCGACGTACATTGAGCCATCCGCAAGCATCCAAATGTCCTGCACGAACGAGGTCGTGCTGTTGAACTGAGTGATAAGTGAACCACTAGTGCCAAAATTGGTGTCGAGTGTACCGTTGTCGTTTAACCGTGTGATACCCGAGAAATACGCCGACGAGGTCAAAATGTTACCTATCGCAATAATCTTGCCAGTGGTTGGCTGAATTGCAACGCCGGTCGCCTGAGAATCCTGAGCAACACTGCCGCTTGAAAAGATGACAACTGACGTTCCGGTTGGGCCGAATGTTGTGTCCAGTTCGCCAGTCGATGAAAAACGCGAGACCGAAAAGCCGTAAGCCGAACTTGTCGCGACCTGTCCCGCTCCGGCTGTGACGATCTTTCCAGTTGCTGCATCCTGCGTTATCGCATTCGCCTGACTCAAGCCGTTAGGATTGACTGCACCGACTATTACAAGTTTTCCTGCAGCACCAAAACTGTTGTCAACGGCGCTTGCCGCCGGAACTTCGACGCTGAGCGAGATCATAATAATTAAAGAAAGGATCGTCGAGATCGATCGGAATACTGATTTCTGCATATGTTTACCCCTTGAACAATAATAAAATTAGTCTTCACCCATATAAGGCGATATCTCCTTTCGAAAGCGCTCACAATTACTTTGCGGCTATGCAATTATTTTGGTTTTTTAGGTGTTTTACCATTATTTATGTGAAAATATTGCAAGCATATCGATAGTCAGATCAGCCAATGAAAAATTCAGATTGGCAGCAGGTAAAGAATATTTTTGCAGAGACTCTGGAACTGCCGGCAGTCCAACGTCTGGAATTTCTCAAAGAAAAATGTAATGGCCGTGAAGATCTTTTTCACGAGGTCTCCTCTCTACTTTCTGCCTCCGTCGAAACCGAAAATCTGATCGAAACAAACGCCATTGATCTCGCTTCAAGGGTCGGCGCGAAGGAATACGATTACACTCAGCAGCATTTTGGAAATTACAAGATTTTGCGCGAGATCGGTAGCGGCGGCATGGGAACCGTTTTTTTGGCGACACGTGACGACGGTGAATTTTCGATGCAGGTCGCTCTTAAGATCGTACGTCAGTCCGTCGCCGATCGTGAGATCATTGCCCGGTTCAAACGTGAGCGTCAGATTCTCGCGAATTTAAATCATCCAAATATTGCTGTCTTACATGACGGCGGCGTCAGCGAAAAAGGCGAGCCTTTTTTGGCAATGGAATATGTCGATGGCGAAACTCTCACAGACTATGCGGATAAAAATGATCTGTCGATCAAAGAAAAACTCAGGCTTTTTTTGAAGATATGTTCGGCGGTCTCTTATGCTCATAGGAATTTGGTTGTTCATCGTGACATTAAGCCCTCGAATATTCTCGTAACACGCGAAGGCGAGCCGAAGCTGTTAGATTTTGGTTTAGCAAAGGCCTTCGAAATCGACAACTCAAAAACACAAACCGCTTTGCGTGCTTTTACACCTGCCTATGCATCACCGGAACAGATACAAGGGCAAAAAATTACGACCGCAAGCGACATATACTCGCTAGGCGTTGTTTTTTATGAGTTGTTAACCGGGACCAAACCTTTTAATTTTGAGAACAAAAGTTATGAGGAAATTCTCAGAACGGCAACACAGTCAGCGCCGCCGCTGCCCTCCGCAAATCCGCGATCCGTGATCCATGATCCGCAGTTGAAGGGCGACCTGGATAACATTGCTCTCACCGCACTTAGAAAGGAGCCCGAACGCCGGTTCAAGACCGTTGAAGATTTTTCCGAGGACGTCAGGCGGCATTTAGCCGGACGTCCTATCTCGGCGAGGCCTAATACATCGCGTTACCTGGCCGGGAAATTTATTCAAAGAAACAAAATAGCTGTCGGCGCGGCCGCACTGATAATCATTTCGCTCGTGACCGGACTCGCCCTTTCGTTGTGGCAAGCTGATCGTGCCCGTAAGGAAAGAGATCGCGCCGAAAAGCGATTTCAGGATGTGAGACAGCTTTCTAATTCCTTGCTTTTTGAGATCTCGCCGAAGATCGAGAGACTGCCAGGTTCGATCGAGGCCCGTGAATTGCTAGTTCAAAAGGCTTTGGAATATTTGGATAGCCTCGCGGCCGAATCGCAAACCGACATCGTGCTAAAGGCGGAACTCGCTTCCGCCTACGAAAAGGTTGGTGACTTACAAGGTAACATTGACAAACCGAATCTGAGCGATTTCGTTGGCGCCGTCTCGAGTTTTGAAAAGGCACAGGCGATCCGCCAATCTCTCCCAGCCGAGGCGGATAATCGTTTACGCCTGGCACAAAATTTAAAGGTCGTGGGTTCAATTCGCAACAGGCAGAATGATGTAAAAGGCTCAATTAGGGATTTGGAGCAAGCTGAGATCATTTTCTCGGCTCTCGTTTCACAAGCTCCTGATTCTTTCGATCTTCGCATCGCGTCAATCGAAGCTGCAACTGAACATGCCCAGATCTATTCACTAAATAACCAATATGCAGAGGCGATCCCGCTCTTTCGAAAAGCGGTGGACGCACTCGAAAGGATCGATCCGAACCAGCGAAAATCGCGACTGCTCATGGTCAAAGTTCATGCGTATTTTGGCAATGCATTGTCATGGGACAACCAACAGGCCGCGGCGGAAACCGAAATGGCAAAAGCTCTTTCAATTTCCGAAAAACTAGGCTCTGAATTTCCAAACGATTCGGAGATCAGATCGGTCGTTTTGCAAGCCTACAATTTGGCAAGCAGTATTTACGAAGGCATCCAAAACGACCTTTCGCTCCATCTCGGAAGAATGGCATTGGCGACGGCTGAGAAGGCCGTCGAAGCCGATAAACTGGATTCTCAGGCGACCTACAATTTGGCACGCGCATTTTCCCGGATGGGAATTACATTCACTAATGTTGGCAAACTCCCTGAGGCAGTCACAAACCTGCGGAGATCCGAAGTAATATTCAACGAATTAATCAAGAGAGAACCAAAAAATGTTATCTATCAGCGAGACCTAGCCAAGCTCTACGTCAGGATGGGTGACACGAGCCAAAAACGCAGGGACCTGACTGATGCACTATTGAAATATCAAAACTCTGCCGTAATTTTTGAAAGGATCGCCATTGAAGATGAGTTAAATACGCTGGCACAGCGTGACCTTGCACAATCTCTAAAAAGCGTTGGCAAAATTCAGATAGGCCTAACCCAGACATCCTCAGCCAAATTAACACTCCAACGCGCAAAAGATATCTTGATTCGATTGAAAGAAAGAAATGCTCTTGGCGGTTTTGATGAACAGCTATTCGATGATGTCAAAAAGACGCTGGAATCGATCTAGGTTCTTTCTTCTGTTTTGTTTTCTGCTCTACCGTACGTCTCTGTGAGTTCCTTTAGTTTTAAGGCGATCTCCGCAGTAATCGAGTCTTTGGCCAAACACCATTGCCAGTTGCCTGTTGTAGTGGCAGGAAGATTCATTCTCGCTTCATTTCCAAGTCCGAGGATGTCTTGCATCGGCGCCATCGCTGTGTCGGCAACAGATGCCCAGACTGCCCGAATAAAATCCCAGTGAATTGTAGCACCGTCCGAATTGAGATATTTCAGACAATGTTCCTGCACACGACTCACTGCCATTTCGTCTGAATCTGAGTCCGCATTCAATTGAGAAGTGAACCATCCAACTACCGTATCGTTGTCGTGGGTTCCGGTGTATGCAACACAATTGCTGATGTAGTTGTGCGGTAAATCTAGATTTTTGGCGTCACCCCCAAAAGCAAACTGCAATATTCGCATTCCGGGAAAGCCAAATGAATCGCGTAGAGCTTCAACCTCAGGAGTGACAAAACCGAGATCCTCGGCAATTACCGGAAGCTTATTCAAAGAAGACTTTAGCCTGGTAAACAGTTCCTTGCCTGGTACATTTACCCATTGGCCGTTTTCGGCGGTCTTGTCGCCGCCGGGAACTTCCCAAGCAGACGCGAATCCGCGAAAATGATCGATGCGAACGATGTCAACCATCTCCAGCGTCGAACGGAAACGCTCGATCCACCATCCAAATCCGTCATCGCGCATTGCATCCCAGTTGTAGATTGGATTGCCCCAAAGTTGGCCCGTCTTTGAAAAATAGTCCGGTGGAACACCTGAAACAACTGTCGGCGTGCCGTTAGGATCGAGTTTGAACTTATCCTGATTGCACCACACATCTGCCGAATCGAGTGCGACGAAAATTGGAATGTCTCCGATGATCTTAACGCCGCACTTGTTTGCGTATTCTCTTACTGCCTGCCATTGCCGGAAAAAAAGAAACTGGTAAAACTTTTCGGCTTGAATCTCTTTGTAAAATTGTTCAGAAGCGGCGCCAAGAGATTGCTCTTCACGAAGCTTCAAGGAATCCGACCATTCAAACCACGGCTTTTGGTCTTGATGACTCTTTATTGAACGATAGAGCGCATAATCATCGAGCCACCATTGTTTTTTCCGACAAAACACTCCGAACTCGTCACGAAGTTCCGCATCTGCGGAAAATTGAAAGCCCTCATATGCCAACGACAGCATCTGAGATTTCCATTTATAAACCGCGCCAAAATCGACTTTATCCGTCGGCATTTTCGGTGGATCGGCGATGACTTCTTTACCGATCAATCCATCATTAGCCAATTTTTCTTGCGAGATCAACAGCGTATTCCCGGCAAACGCGGAAAAACTCTGATAGGGCGAATCGCCATAACCTGTCGGCCCAAGCGGAAGTATCTGCCAATAAGTCTGTCCCGTCTCAGCAAGAAGATCGACAAAACGAAATGCCTCAGGACCAAGATCGCCAATACCGAACTCGCCCGGCAGAGATGTTGGATGCAAGAGAATGCCTGACCGTCTTGGGAAACTCATAGTAAATGAAAAGCTATTATTCAGCCAGCGACCAGCGCATTTCCTCGACAGTGGGTTGGGTTACTGTGCCCGGAAAAACTATCGCCTTCATCGTGCGGAAAATAATGCTCACGTCCTTTTTCCATGTTCGGTTTTTTACAAAATGGACGTAGCCGCGAAGTTTGTAAGGCTGAAGTATGTTCTTGTAAAAATCTTCCCGATCGCTCGCCTGAGCAAGCAATTCTTCTTCATTGCGAAGTTGCAATGTAACCGGATCGGTCAGTCCAGGATTGGTTTCAAGGATCTCATCCCAAAGCGGATTTTTTAGATCTACTAATTCCGGCACCTCAGGACGCGGACCGACGATGCTCATTTCTCCTTTGACGATGTTCCAAAGCTCGGGAAGTTCGTCGATCTTGGTGCGTCGCAGGATGCGTCCGATCTTTGAAATACGGTTATCGCCGGCAGCCGTCACAAGCGCGCCGTCATTTGCCACATACATCGAGCGGAATTTTAATAGTGTGAACGGTTGTCCATTGCGGCCCATTCTGGACTGACGAAATAGGATTGGTCCGCGCGAGTCGAGCTTTATAAGAACGGCGGCTAAGAGCCATAGAGGTGCTGTAACAACCAGGCCCGTTATGGCCAAGGCAATTTCAACACTTCTCGGAAGCCCAGCGGCCCGCGCTTTTTTCATTACGCTCCTTTAGAATTCTCTGCACAGATTTGCTTAACGGTATCAACCACCTTGATCGCCTGATCCATACTCATCGACGAAGAGATCGGCAGGCTTATCAATCGCTCCCAAACTTCCGAAGAAACCGGTAGATCGCTTTCTCTCCATCCGAGTCCTTCATACAGCGGATGGAGTTGAAGCGGACGCCAGTGAACAGAACAACCAACACCTCTTTCCTTTAATTCGACCATGAACTGATCACGATCTATCGTAAGCGATTCGAGATTGAGCCTTATCGGAAAAAGATGCCACGAATGCAGTCGGTCGTCGCTGACCGGTGGAAGTTCGATCTCGCCTCCGGCAAAAGAGTCGAGATAAAATCCCGCGATCGACTCACGCTGCTGTCTCATTTCTTCGGCCCTCGCAAGCTGGCCACGTCCGAGCGCCGCCGCGATGTCGGTCAGATTATATTTATACCCAGGGGCAACGATTCTATAATCCCAGGCACCGCCGGAGTATCTTCCCCACGCATCATGCGACAATCCGTGGAGCGACATCAGACGCATACGGTCTGCAAGTTCCGAATCATTTGTAACGGCCATGCCGCCTTCACCGGTCGTCATCGTTTTGTTTGCGTAGAATGAATAACAGGTGACGTCGGCAGTATTTTCTCCGCAAAATTGCCAGTCACTGTCTGCACCCATTCGCCAAGCCGCGGGAAAAGCATGAGCAGCATCTTCCACGACCCAAAGTTTGTGCTTATCGGCAAAATCCCTGACATTGGCAATATCTAGCATATATCCGCCGACATGCACCGGAATAATTCCAACAGCCTCAATATCTAAGCCAGTGGAAACTGGCAGATCACCGCTTTTTAATCTCGCGAGCTTAGCTTCGGCGTCCGCGAGATCCATATTTCCCGTAATCGGTTCGCAGTCAACGAGGATCGGAATCGCGTTCTTATAAAGAACTATCTCAGCGGTCGCTGCGAAGGTCATTGCCGGTACGAGCACCGCTTGGCCCGGTTGAAGGCCGAGAGCTTCCACGGCCAAATGAAGAGCTGCGGTACAGGAGTTTAATGCTATGGCGAAGTCGGCTTTGACGGCTTCGGCAAACTCGCGTTCGAACTCTTTCACCTGCGGCCCACTGGTCAGCCAACCGGAACGAAGCGTTTCAGCCACATCGTTGATCTCTTTTTCGGTCAAGTGCGGCTTAAAGAATGGGACATTTGTATCAGATTTATCAGCAGTTTTTTCTGAAATTGATGGTTGATTTGAGGTATTACTTGTCATGATTATGAAACGGTTAACGATAAAAACCTTTCGATCTAATAATTTTGAACAGCAAATGCCTATATCGACACTAAAAACATATTGTCTCACAACATCGTCTCAAGACAATTCCTGTTTTTCTGGCTTATCAAGTCACATGCATTTCAGCATAAAAGGTGTAAATAGTTCAGAATTCCTGAATAAGACTGAAGCCAATCAGATCAATTAGGCGAGATTAGGACTTAAAGGTAATGCTATAAGCTATTTCTCCTATATCAAACATGAGCCACATAAATAAGAACGCCTATGACAAAAATCATTTATACCATATAAGATAGTCTGAATAGCATATAGAACAATCGTGGCGCAATCGCGCAGAACGCCCATTAAAACTATCGTTCACCCTGATGTGTCGCCGTATCTCCCAGGCCTAAAATTAAAGGTATCGTTCAATGTTATTCCTTATTCCGACGGGCTATCTTTTTATCGAGGTCCTGATCGTGAGGCCTAAGGTGTCACTAGGGATAGAAATAACAGGATGAAAAAACGAATAAAAGAGATGTTATTAGTAGACAGTTTGAAATCGGCAAGACTAAAAAATCTCCGACTTCAAAGACACAACCTTACATTTAGAGTATTCCAATCCTCGGTTGAGATAGCCTGTCTCCTAGGCGCTTTCATTCTGGCCTATCTTTTGCGTTTTGACTTCTCGATCCCATACGAAGAGCAGGTAAATCTGCTTGTGCAGCTCCCGTTTGTTGTCACTTTGCAGATCATTGCTCTTAGAGTATTTGGTGCCCATCGGTTCATTTGGCGTTATACCAGTACCAGAGATGCTGCGACGATCGCGAAAACACTCGTCGGTGTTTTGATGCTGTTGTTCGCTGCCAGATCTCTTTATTTGGTATTGCCTGCAACGGTTATCGTGCCGATCTCGATCTCAATACTCGATTCTGTTTTGGCGTTCATTGGCGTTCTCGGTGTCCGAATGATCCGCCGAGAGATGTATGAACGCTCAAACCGGATGACGGCTGATAAATCACTCAAGAAACCGGTCATTCTCGTCGGTGCAGGACAGGCCGGCGTACTAACTCTTGCCGAAATAAAAAGGCGCGGCGACATCGACATTGATGTAAGAGCATTTGTTGATGATGACGAAGCAAAGCTCGGAGCTGTCATAAACGGCGTCAAGGTTAAAGGCAACGTCAATAATCTGCCCGAGTTGGTAAAAAAACTGGGTGCCGACCATGTAATTATCACGATCGCTCAAGGCAGCCGCGAACAATTTCAAAAGATCCTCAAAATTTGCCAGGAAATACCGATCAAGGTCCGTACGATTCCGGGTCTATACGAGCTTCTCCAGGGCAATGTAACGGTCAGCCGAATCAGAGACATTGAGGTCGAAGATCTGCTCGGCCGTGAGCCTGTTGAACTCGACCATAACAGCATCAATAAGTTTCTAAAGAATAAGGTTGCTATGGTCACCGGTGCTGGAGGCTCGATCGGCTCGGAATTGGTTCGTCAGCTTGTCAATAGCAAGACAAAACAGCTTGTTCTTGTCGAACGTTCTGAATACGCTCTATTCCAGATCCAGCAGGAAATTTTGGAAAAGTTCCCTGATGCTGATGTCACCGCCGTTATCGCTGATATATGCGATCTCGAACGAATGGAAAATGTATTTTTCCAGTTCCGGCCCAATGTTGTTTTCCATGCCGCCGCTCACAAACATGTTCCTTTGATGGAAACCAATTCTTCCGAAGCACTAAAAAATAATGTGCTTGGAACAAAAGTGGTAGGCGATCTCGCGGGCCAATACGCAGCAGATGCCTTTGTCCTGATCTCGACCGATAAAGCTGTCTCACCGACGTCGATAATGGGTGCAACAAAACGTGTTGCCGAACTTGTTATCCAAGATCTCGATCGTGAATATGACACTCGTTTCCTGGCCGTTCGATTTGGCAATGTCATCGGCTCAAACGGTTCGGTAATACCGACCTTCAGGGAACAGATCAGACGCGGTGGCCCTGTTACAGTCACGCATCCGGATATGACTCGTTACTTTATGACCATACCTGAGGCAACACAGTTGGTGCTGCAGGCCGGCGCCATTGGAAAAGGCGGCGAGATTTTGATCCTTGACATGGGCGAACCTGTAAAGATACTTGATCTTGCCCGGCAGACGATCAAGCTTTCCGGCCTCAGGCCCAATGTGGATATCCATATCAAATTTACCGGTATGCGACCCGGTGAAAAATTGTCCGAGATCCTCGAATCAAAGGATGAAAAACTTGAAAAGACTGCGCATCCTAAGATTTTTGTTAGCAGGATCGCCCCTTATCCCGCTTCGCTGGTGCAGGAAATGACAAACAGCATACCTGAACTTTGCCGCACAGAAAACGAGGTAAGTATCAGGGAGTTTTTGGCAGCTTCATTGCCCGAAGCAACGATAGCCATAAAGCCCGGAAAAACAAAGAAAAAACCGGATATCGTCATCCAGCGTTTCGAAACTAAATCCGCCGCAATGTGACCTTCAAACTTGCCAAAGCCTACCCGTTTGTAACAGCGGTGTGGCACTTTGGTTGTCAATAAACCCGGATAAGACCAGATAAGTGTAAAAAAACCCATTTTTTGTCCCCCAAAGAGCCATCGGAACACCCCAAAAAAGCCATCTTAGAACCCCAAAAAGCCATCGAAAAATATGCTAGTCGTCCTTAGCTGATATGCTCGTTCATCATTTAGCAGGCCGCGACTCATCAGACAGCTTGATAGTACCGTTTATCACGATATTAATGTCCTTTGGATTTCTTTGTTGTTTCGACCTCTCTGGCAGGAAAAAGATCTCCCGCCAAATAAGTTTTCAAATTCTCCCATCATCAAGAGTTAAAATATGTTTACCTTTTCGTTCGATACAGGTACTATGGAGATGACGACACTTTATATTTCAGGCAACTCATCTGTGATCGTCGCAATCCAACCACACGTCGATAATTGATACGCTTTTACGTTTTTGGCGATTTTTATTGACCCTGTGGCTCAAAAGCGAATGGCTTTCATGCACTGACCCTGCCTGATTAGACCTTGGAAAATTAAGTTTATTTTGTTTTGCCTTCCACCATCACTCATGTTTAGGCCGCTTTGAAGTTAGTTCTGCGCCCTGACCAAAATATAGGCGATCCTTACAATTAAGGACCCGCTTCCCCGACGAGACAGCCTATCCGACCACTGCTCGTAAAGTCCTAAAACAATAAAATAGGTATAAATATGAGCGTAAATATTAGATCAGTAGTTAATTCTGTGCGAACCATCGCATCGAAGCTATCTTATTTTCCAATCGCAGTCATTCTTGCATCCTTTCTTTCTCTAACTGCGATAAGCCAAACCCGCGCAACTCTCTACGATTTTGACGGTGACAGTAAAGCCGACATATCAGTGTTTCGCAGCCTAGGAGGCTTTTGGTATCTTTCGGAAAGCGAGACGGGTATTCAGGCGACGCAGTTTGGCATGAAAGGTGACGAGCCAGTCTCGGCGGATTATGATGGCGACGGCAAATTTGATATCGCCGTTTTTCGTAACGGAGTTTGGTGGCGGCTTTTGAGTGCCACAAACACCCTTGATTCCATACATTTGGGTCTTCAGGGAGACATTCCTGTTCCTGCTCAGCTTGATAGTGACAATTTGGCAGATGTTGCTGTTTTTCGACCGACTACGGGAATTTGGTATTGGGCGGCCTCCGGCGGCGACGGCTCCGTCTCGCATCTTCAATTTGGACTCGAGGGCGATGTTCCGCTTCCCGCAGACTATGATGGAGATGGAAGGTCGGACATTGCGGTTTTTCGCCCGTCTAACGGATTTTGGTATCGAGTCAATAGCTCAGATCAGCAGTTTGATGCTCGGCAATTCGGGCAACTCGACGATATGCCTGTACGAGCTGATTTTGATGGTGACGGAAAAACGGACATGGCCGTTTGGCGCCCTTCGACGACGACTTGGTACATAAATAACGGGCCCGACTCAAACCCGACATATAGCTATTCTGTTTTTGGACTCGAAGACGATATTCCGGTTCCGGCTGATTACGATGGAGACGGTAAATCGGATATTGGGGTTTTTCGGCCCACTGACGGAGCTTGGCATCACATAAATAGCAGCAACGGGTCTTATGTCGCTTATCAGTTTGGAATAAATGCGGATATTCCTATTCCGGCATCTCAACTGGCATTTCGTTTTTGCAGTAGGCGTTATTGCCCTGTAATCGTGGACACACCTCCTCCGTCATCAACGCCGACAACCACTTCAACACCGACCGCGACAAGAACTGCGACGGCTACCCCGACAAGAACAGCAACTGCAACTCCAACCAGAACTGCTACGGCAACACCGACGCGCACAGCGACATTCACCCCAACGCGAACGGCGACGCCGACAGCAACGTCGACGAATACACCAACAGCGATACCGAGCAGTACACCGACATCAACACCGACTTCGAGCCCGACACCGCCGACATCTTTTACATGCGATTACTATGCATCGCCGACCGGTTCGTCGTCGGGGAGCGGAACTCTGTCGAGCCCCTGGAGTTTGCAATATGCATTAAACAGGAGCAGCGTTATCGTTGCCGGAAAGACACTGTGTCTGCAAGGCGGTACATATCGCGGCAAGTTCAAATCAACATTGAACGGCGGTACAGTTCGCGGGTTGAGCGGAGCGATCATCGATGGTTACCAGTATTCGCCGCTTTCGAGTGCGATCACTGCCTCGCAGACTTCGATTCCAGTGGCAAATGCCTCGCTATTTGTAACACCTTTTCAATCGGGCGGAGTCGACACTTTGATCGTGGACGGCGAAGCTCTGGAGATACTTAGCATCAGCGGGAACAACGTAACGGTCAACCGTGCAGCTTCAGGAAGCAGTACCGGAGCGGTTTCACACACTGCCGGAACGCTTGTCAGGCTTGCGGGAAGCCAGCTTGTCACCTCCGGCAGCAATACCACTTACCGGGACATCGAGATAACGAACAGCGACCCGTTGCGAAACTGGCTCACCGACGGTGCAGAAGGCCTGCGCGGTGCCGGCATATTCAACACAGGCAGCGGCAATAAGTTTATAAATCTCAACGCTCACGACAATCTCAACGGCATATTCTCAGGAAGCTCAAGCTCGAACACCGAGGTTTACGGCACACTCAGCTACAACAATGGGATTTTCGACCCCTCGAGTGATAATAAGGGCCACGGTATGTATCTTGAGAACGCGTCGGGTTACTCGCGTATCTACGACAATATCGTTTTCAATAACTTCGCTCACGGAGCACAGCTTTACGGGCGAACGGCGGCATATCCCGGAGGCGACCTGCAGGGTAATGTCATGGCGAATTCAGGATCACCTGCCGGGGCGACAGACAGGCGCCGAAACTTAATTGTCGGGCCTGAGTCACAGCCGATACCGGATATACTGATCCAAAACAACTACTTTTTCCATCCGCAGAACAGCAACGGCTACAACATAGTGTTTGGATATGGAGCGGGCGCGAATAACGGCCGCATCCTAAACAACTACTTCGTCGGCGGCGGCGGCATCGGGCTTGAAATGCAGGATGTCGCAAATGTCACTGCTACCGGCAACAAGTTCTATACATCCAATTCGTCAGCCGTGAATATTCAGTCGGAAGTGTCCGCTTATACTATCAACAACAATACGTACTACGGTACGAGCTCGGGCTCGGACAAATTCGGCAATACAAGTGCTCATCAGAACCAGACGTTCTCGCAATGGAAGTCGGCAACCGGTTTTGACTCGGCCAGCACGATCATCTCCGGTGCACTGCCCGATACCGTGATAGTGCGCCCGAATATTTATCAGCAAGGCCGGGCCAACGTGATCGTTTTTGTTTCATCGGGAGCAGCATCTATAAGTATTGATCTCAGCCAAACTGGACTCACGAACGGTCAGGCGTTTGCGTTCAAGAACGCTTTCAACTTCAACGGATCGGACGTCATATCAGGTACGTACAATTCGGCATCGCCGACGATCACGATTCCGTTGAACGGTCTTACAGCCTTAGTCGCAACACCGGTCGGTTCGTCCTTCACTCCGCCAACTACTTCTCCTAACCTGGCAATTTTTGTTGTGGTTCCCAGATAACAGATATCCTGATCCGCACTTAGGAGCCTCTCTCGTAATCACATTGCGAGAGAGGCTTTTTCTTTTTAAATTACCCTCATTTGCACCGCCAAAATCGTTCCAACCAATAATATGATAAAAAAATTGAAATATGTTTAATATTGTTTATTTCTTTTAAATAGACAATTGGGTCTACCTTCAGATCCCAACCAGATCCGAAGACATCAACAAACAACTTTACATTCGCCAGATAATTCAGCGAACGAGATAGCCACCGATCCGTATATGCAGAATTTTCCCTTACGCAACGTTTCTCCGCGCGAAACGTTTCTATCGAATTCTCTTTTTCACATTTTTTCAGTTGTCCTTTTGAGCCTGATCGCAACGTCGAACGGGCAGGGCCAAAGTGTGCAATTTGATTTTGACAATGACCGCAAAGCGGACATTTCAGTATTTCGGCCAGAGAGCGGTATGTGGTACATCGTTCAAAATAACGGTGCCGTAGCAGCCACGAATTTTGGTTTAGCCGGCGACAAACTGGTTCCGGCAGATTACGACGGTGACGGAAAATCAGACATCGCGGTTTTTAGAAACGGCGTTTGGTGGATCCTTAAAAGCACAACGAGCACTATCACGAACATCGACTTTGGAATGAACGGTGATATTCCCGTTCCTGAAAAATTCGATTCTGATGCGCGTACCGATCTGGCAGTCTTTCGGCCATCCACAGGACAATGGTTCTGGACTCGAAGTTCTGATGGCGTTATTACCTCGGTAAATTTTGGATTAGCCGGCGACGTTCCCCTGCCTGCTGACTATGATGGTGACGGCCGCGCAGATATTAGTGTTTTCAGGCCATCAACAAGTTTCTGGTACCGGACCAATAGCTCAGATGCCAGTTTGAATGCAGTTCATTACGGACTTGCCGGCGACATACCGGTTCAGGGCGATTTTGACGGTGATGGTAGAACCGATATAGGTGTCTGGCGTCCGTCAGAAGGAAATTGGTACGTGATAAAAAGCTCGAATTCCAGTTTTAATGCGACGTCGTTCGGTTTGACGGGAGACATTCCCGTTGCGGCTGACTATGACGGTGATGGAAAAACGGATATCGCAGTTTTTCGTCCGTCAAATAGCTATTGGTATCGTTTGAACAGCAGCGATGGTTCCTTTTTTGCATATCAGTTCGGCCAGAACCTCGATATGCCACTGCCTGCATGGTTCTACTCTACGTCGGATATGACCCCGACCACCACGCCGACGGAGACTGCGACAGAAACACCAGCTAACACGCCTACAGACTCTCCGACTGCGACGGCGACGAGCACTCCGACAAACACACCGACGACTACGCCAACCAATATACCTACACCCACGAACACCGCGACGAATTCGCCGACTGCGACAGCAACTGTAACTTTTAC
Organism: Chloracidobacterium sp.; assembly: GCA_016711345.1. Taxonomy (NCBI): domain Bacteria; kingdom Pseudomonadati; phylum Acidobacteriota; class Blastocatellia; order Chloracidobacteriales; family Chloracidobacteriaceae; genus Chloracidobacterium; species Chloracidobacterium sp. The sequence goes on along the minus strand of JADJTD010000001.1, from coordinate 2,086,295 downwards.
GCCAACACCGACAAATACAGCCACAGCGACAATGACCGCGACTGGCACAGCAACCCGGACCGCGACAAACACACCTACGGTAACGCCGACATTTACGCCAACAGCTACATCGACAAATACACCGACGCGAACGGCTACAAATACACCTACTTCTACGTCGACCAGCACGGCAACCACAACATCTACTGCGACAGCAACTGCGACAGCGGCAGCCACGTTTACGCCAACCAATACACCGACAGAAGTTCCGACACCGTCACTTGGCGTACTGATCAACGAAGTAGATTCGGATACGAACGGTAATACCGATACGGCAGAATTTATCGAACTTTACGATGGCGGAGCAGGCAACACATCGCTCGACGGCCTTGTTGTTGTTTTGTACAACGGTGGTAACGATCGCTCGTACGCTGCATTTGATCTGGATGGGTTCAGCACAAATTCAAACGGTTACTTTACGTTGGGCAATTCATCCGTTTCGGGCGTCGGTTTGAACTTTGCAAACGGCGCTTTGCAAAACGGACCGGATGCGGTTGCTCTCTACGCAGCCGATGGAATCGACTTTCCAACGAACAGTGCTGTAACTTTAACTGATCTTAGAGATGCTTTGGTCTATGACACAAGCGATGCAGACGATACTGGATTGTTAGTCTTGCTAAATCCGGGAGAACCGCAAATAAATGAAGATGCCGGTGGAATCGGAGCAGCAGTTTCAATGCAGCGATGCCCTGATGGTTCGGGAGGTTTGAGGAACACTGCTACTTACGGATCATTCGCCCCAACAGCCAATGTGCCGAATGTATGTGTCGCACCTACTTCAACCCCGAGCAATACACCAACCAGTGCTCCAACGGCCACAGCGACATTTACACCAACACCGACAAATACAGCCACCGCAACAGCGACAGTAACACCGACGCGAACAGCAACTTCAACACCTACAAACTCGGCAACTCCAACTATTACACCGACCAACACACCAACGGCGACAAGTACACCTTCCGCAACGGCAACGCAGACGTTTACTCCAACATCTACGCCAACTATTACACCCACGGCGACAATGACGGCGACAAGTACGCCGATGTTTTCGCCAACAACTACCCCAACAGCAACGTCAACACCGACCAATTCGGCAACCCCGACATTTACGCCGACGGCAACAATGTCAGCAACGAACACTCCGACCTGGACACCAACTAATACTGCAACTCCGACCTTTACACCGACAGTTATGCCCACGGCGACGACAACCGCAACCTTTACTCCAACGTTCACACCGACCGCAACAATTACTGCAACGAGCACACCAACTCGAACACCAACAAACACGCCTACGGCAACAGCAACGTTTACACCGACATTCACGCCGACTAATACGCCAACGGCGACAATGACCAGTACTCCAACGTTCACACCGACGGCAACAATTACTGCAACGAGTACACCGACACGAACTGCCACAAACACACCGACCGCAACGGCAACGTTTACACCTACATTTACGCCGTCTAATACACCGACGGCGACAATGACAGCCACCAGCACACCGACCAGAACGGCGACGAGTACGCCGACAAACACGCCGACGGTCATGGTGAGCAGCACTCCAACATCGACGCCGACGGCAGTGCCGACTCCGCCGACATCGTTTACTTGTGATTATTATGCAGCGACGACGGGTTCGCCCAGCGGAACCGGAGCGATATCAAGTCCGTGGAATCTGCAGACAGCTCTTTACAAGACATCCCTCGTCGTTGCCGGGAAGACGCTTTGCCTACAAACAGGCACCTACAGAGGCAAATTCAAATCGACACTCAACGGCGGAACGGTCCGCGGGCTTGGCTCGGTTGTGATTGACGGGTATGCATTTACAGCTTTGTCGAGTGCGATCAACTCGTCACAGACCTCGATACCGGTAGCAGACGCATCTGCTTTTGCTGCGGCATTTCAGGCAGCAGCTGTCAATACACTGATAGTAGACGGAGAGGCATTGTATATCAACGGGATCAGCGGGAATACGATAACGGTCAATCGTGCGGCGGCGGGAAGCAGTACGGGAGCGGTCTCGCATAGTGCGGGAACGGTTGTAAGGCTTGCGGGAAGTCAGCTTACCGTCACTGGTAGCAATACTACTTACCGGGACATCGAGATAACGAACAGCGACCCGTTGCGAAACTGGAACACCGATGGGGCAGAGGGCCTGCGTGGTGCTGGCGTATTCAACACCGGAAACGGCAACAAGTTTGTAAATCTCAGCGTTCATGACAATCTCAACGGTATTTTCTCGGGAAGCTCAAGCTCGAACACTGAAATTTACGGATGCCTGATCTACAACAACGGTGTGTTTGACGACACGGATCAGGGTAAGGGACACGGGCTGTATCTTGAGAACGCTTCGGGCTACTCGCGTGTTTACGACAATATCGTCCTCAATAACTTTGGCCTCGGAGCACAGCTGTACGGGCGAACGGCAGCCTATCCGGGCGGCGATATTCAGGGCAATGTGTTCTCCAATTCAGGATCGCCTTTGGGCTACGATCTGCGTCATTACAATCTCCTTGTCGGCACAGAGACCCAGAGAATATCCGATATTCTCATCCAGAACAACTTCCTATTCCATCCTCATAATATCAACGGTTACAACATGACCTTTGGTTACGGCGCAGGCGTCGATAACGGCCATGTTCTGAACAACTACCTTGTCGGCGGAGGAGGCATCGGGCTTGAACTAACTGATGTCACGAACGTCACTGCAACGGGAAACAAATTCTTTTCCAACAATTCATCGGCAGTCAATATTCAGTCCGAATCACTTCCATACACGGTCAATAACAACACCTACTACTCGACCGCCACATCTTCGGATAAATTTGGCAATACAAGTGCACATGAGAACCAGACATTCTCTCAGTGGAGATCGTCCACGGGGTTTGATGCCGCGAGTACTATCAATGCGGGTACCATGCCGGATAACGCTATCGTTAGAGCAAACTCTTATCTGTCCGGACGCGCCAATGTTGTCGTCTTTGTTCCTTCCGGGGCTGCTTCGATCAGTCTAAACCTTACTCAGGCCGGACTCGCAAACGGGCAGTCCTTCTCTATCAAGAACGCATTCAACTTCAACGGCTCAGCGGTCTTCTCCGGTGTCTACAACTCTGCCTCCCCTACCATCTCACTTCCTCTCAACGGTACTGCCGCTGTTGTTGTTCCCCCAGTAGGCTCCTCGTTCACGCCAGCTACCACTTCCCCTCAGTTCGCTGTTTTTGTCGTCGTGCCGACTTCGTAATGAGATAGCGGATGAAAACCTGGGATCGTTGAACAACGGCCCAGGTTTCTCATCTGCGATCCGTTCGGGGTAAAATTCACTATTGAGTTTTAGACGACTGATCGTTTTAAATGAACATTCCGAAAATCGAGTGGGCCATGGCATCTCAACCGCCCGATATGAGTGGCAAGGATGTTCATGTTTGGCGTGTCGATCTATGCGATCCCGCCGATGTACAGCCACGCTTAAACGAACTCCTTTCACCGGATGAACTGAAAAGGGCGTCTCGATATCACTTCGACAAGGATCGCAGCAGCTACAAGATCCGCCGAGCAGTGTTGAAAATGATTCTTGGATCGTATGTAAGAGAAAAAGCGGAAGATCTGCAATTTACCTACAACAATTTTGACAAGCCTAAGCTGAAAGCAAAACTGCCGATAAGGTTCAACGCATCATCGTCGAACTGTGTCGGCATCATCGCTATTGCGCTCGACACAAGAATTGGGATCGATATTGAATTTGTCGATGACACATTTCCTACACTAGAACTTGCTGAAAAATATTTCTCTGCAGATGAGGTTCGAGCGCTCGGCAATCTACAGCCCGAGCTGCAAACTGCTGCATTTTTTGATTGCTGGACAAAGAAGGAAGCTTATGTAAAGGCCGTTGGTGATGGTATGTCGCATCCGCTTCCTGAGCTTGTAATCTCGTCAGACGAACAAGGTCAATTTTCGGTAGACGCGATCTCTGGTAAGGCAGCGGACTGGTGTTTTACCAGCTTTATACCGCAGCAAAATTATATAGCGTCACTTGCTTATGAGGGCGAGCGGAGAGCGGAGAGTTATTTTAGTTGGCAGATGTCTTGATATTATCTGAAAGAAATAGTCCCAACCTTTAGAAACACATTACTCTTCGTTCCGTCGGTTCACATGTTCTAAATAAATATTTAGCTTCTCGACAAGTCCGCGAACATAAGGCTCGGCAACTATCGATGTATGATGGCCGATGACTTCGCACGCCTCGACTGACGAAACGTATGCATCCCACCCTAAATGAGGATCGGGAGCCAAACCGTATGGTTGAATGCTTGCTCTGAACAAGGTTATTTTTCCGGAGTATGGCTGCGGCGTAAATTTCCGCTGTGCGCGCATCAATTGGTCCTCTAACTGAATATAGCTTTTCGGGATGGCGCCTTTGCCTTTGAATTTTGTGATCAGATCGCGAACGATCTTCTTTCGTGTGTTTTGAAAGCTCCGTTTGTATCTGGAAAAACCTTTGTCTTGCTTTTTTGACAACATAACCTATTTTTTCAGTTCCACTCAAGGCGCCAATATTTGCTTTATGCAGATGGATGCGTTCTATGAACTCATGCACCTTGATATTGATCTTTGAGTTGTCCTGAATACGCGCTTTCTTATATTCCGGCGTACCTGTATCAAATAATGCAAGAAGCCCAACATCCTTACCTTGCCGCGAAAGTTGCCGCGCCATCTCGTAAGCAACGAGGCCGCCAAATGATGAGCCGCCTAAACAATATGGCCCGTCGGGCTGATGTTCGAGGATCTCTTTGATATAGAATGCGGCCATTTCCTCGATCGTTCCGTGTCCCACTTGTCTTCCGGCTAAACGCCGTGCTTGCAATCCATAAAGCGGCTGATCTTTATCCAGATATTTTGCCAGGTCGCTATAGAACATCACGTTGCCGCCTATCGCGTGAATACAATAGAAAGGAATTTTATTTCCACCGGGTTGAATCGGTACGAGCGATGCTTCAGGTTCTTCCCAATCTTCCTTACTGAGAATCTCGGCCAATTTTTCAATTGTTCCGGCTTCAAACAATGTCGCAAGCGGAACACTTTTTTGAAACGTCTCTTCAACGGCGGAGAACATCCTTATCGCGAGCAGTGAGTGGCCGCCGAGATCAAAGAAATTGTCCTGAACGCCTATTTTGTCAACACCGAGCAGTTCACCCCAGATCTTAGCAAGTTTTGTTTCTGTTTCCGTCCTCGCCTCTACGTAGCCATCTCTGCCGGACGAGGTTTCTTTCTCAGGTGCCGGAAGTTTTTTTCTATCGACCTTGCCGTTCGGTGTCAGCGGAAGCTTCTCAAGCTGTATAAACGCGGACGGCACCATATAGTCCGGCAGCTTTTCTCTCAAAAAATTGCGCAACTCGGCAGGTTCGATCTTTGAGTTTGTACGGCTAACCACATACGCTATCAGCCGCTTGTCGCCTTTCTGTTCTTCGCGCGTTGTGACTACCGCTTCGCGCACGTCTGTAAAATGGCTGATCACAGATTCGATCTCGCCAAGCTCGATGCGGAAACCGCGGATCTTAACCTGATCGTCGATCCGGCCGAGATACTCCATCTCGCCATTGGGAAGATAACGCGCAAGATCGCCTGTTCGATATAAACGTGCACCTTTTCCTTTGCTAAAAGGATCGCTAATAAACCGTTCCTCTGTTAGATCAGGGCGATTTAAATAGCCTCGTGCCAGGCCGCTTCCGCCGATGTATATTTCTCCATGCACGCCGATCGGAACGACCTGAAGACTTTCGTTCAGGATGTACGTAGTCGTATTGGCCGCCGGTTTCCCGATCGACGCCGAGGCAAGGTATTCACTCTCGATCTTGTCAATATACGCCACTGCAGAACCGACAGTCGATTCGGTCGGGCCGTATTCATTGATGACCACACATTTACGTTCATTATCGAGAATTCGCTTGACTAGATCCCACGAGAGAGCTTCGCCGCCAACGATCAGACATCTTTTAGGAAGTTCTAATCCGTCGTTGGTCTCACCCAACAATGCGCTCAGGTGAGAAGGAACGATCTTCAAAACATCTATTGAGTTTTTGATCGCGTATTCACGAAATAGATCGGGATTGGTTAAGACATCATAGCTGATAACGTGAACAGTTCCGCCCGACGCGAGTGCCGGATAGATACATGAGTTGCCTAGGTCCGCCGCTATGGTCGAAACATTCGCGAATTGGAGCGGGCGATCAGTTCCCAAAACTTCGAGAAGATGTTGAGTGTAGTTGTTAAGCGAACTATGCTGGATCGCAACTCCTTTCGGAACGCCCGTCGAACCCGACGTGTAATTAATATAAGCAAGGTTTCCCATGCCCACGCCACTCTGCGGGTTCTCGAATGCGTCACCGTCCGACACAATTGACGGATCATCCATATAGATGATCTCGAATCTCTTAGAATCAAGGTCTTTGGCTAAGTTTTGATGGCTGACGATGATCGACGCTCCAGAATCCCCAAGCATCAAATTCAAGCGATCAATCGGATACGAAGGATCAAGCGGCACGTAAGCCGCGCCCGTTTTGAGAATACCGTAAACACCGGCGACCATTTCGACCGAACGCTCTACACATAGCCCGACAAGACTGTCGGGGCCAATATTAAATCTCCGCAATCGATGAGCTATCGCATTAGCTTTCTGATTCAGTTCCCGATAGGTTAATTGCTGATCCTGATAAACGACCGCGATTGCGTCCGGTGAGCTTTTTACCTGTTCTTCGAAAAGCTGATGAACGCATTTATCGGTTGGGTAATCTTTTGCTGTGTCGTTAAATTCGTCGACTATTAGCTTCTGTTCCGTCTCAGTCAAAATTGGCAAAATAGATATGACTTCTTCAGGATTTCTGAGTATTCCCCGCAAAAGAACTTCAAATCTCTCTATGAATCTCTCAATGGTCGATTCGTCAAAAAGATCGGTCGAATATTCGGCTAACACCCCAAGGCCGTCCGGATTTTCTCGAACAAGAACCTCAAGATCGAATCTCGACGTTCCGGTATTCATTTCGATTGGAGTCAGATTCAATCCAGAAAGTTCCGGCTTTAACGGTGGCGTGTTATGCAATCCAAACATCACCTGAAAGATCGGATTGTGACTAAGGCTGCGTTTTGGATTTAGATATTCGACAAGTTTTTCAAATGGAACATCCTGATTGTCGTATGACTCGAGTGCTAGGCCTTTAACCTGAGCGAGAAAAGTTCGAAACGTAGGCGCGCCGGAAAGATCAGCACGTAGCGCTAGCGTGTTTGCAAAAAATCCGATGACTCGTTCGATATCGCTGTAATTGCGATTAGCGATAGGAACGCCAAGGACCAGATCGTCCTGATTCGCATGCCGATAGATCAATGTATAGAACGCTGCAAGAAGCGTCATAAATAGTGACACTCCTTCGTTGCGACTAAAAACTCGCAGCTCTTCAAGAAGTTCCGGCGAAAACGTCCTTCTGTAGTTTGCACCTTTGTACGTTTGAACAAGCGGACGCTGACGGTCGGTTGGAAATCCCAGCAAAGGTTCGGCATCCGCCAATTTTTCACCCCAAAACTCAAGCTGTTTCGCAATTTCGGCTTCGGCCAAAGTCCCGCGCTGCCAAGATGCAAAATCTGCATACTGAAGTTTTAATTCTGGAAGATGAACATCAATGCCTTGCGTGATGCCGCCGTAAACTTCGCTCAGCTCTTCAAAAAAGACTGCGAGTGACCAACCGTCGCTTATTACGTGATGCATCGTAACAAGCATCACGTATTCGTCAACTTTCAATTTCAGAAGCTTTGTGCGAAACAGCGGCGAGGCCGCAAGGTCGAATGGACCCGAAGCTTCTTCGGCAGACAAAGCGCGAACTTGCGCGTCACGCTCCGCACCAGAAAGATCGGAAATATCGATAACCGACAAGTTACATCGAAGTTCGTCAATGATCTCTAAAGACGCCTCTCCATTAATCGTTTTGACTGTCGTTCGCAATGATTCATGGCGAACAATTAGCTTATCGAGCGCCCGTCTCAGCGCTTCAATATTGACTTCACCATCGATTCGCATCCCGAATGGAATGTTGTAGGCAGCGCTGTTTGGTTCGAGTTTGTCGAGGAACCACAAACGCTGCTGAGCAAACGAGAGCGGCATCTTACCCGCGCGAAGCACGAGTGGTATCGTGCTCGTTTTCGCAGTTTGGTTCGCTCCGCCAAGCTTGCGAGCGATATCGGAAATGGTCGGCGTGTTGAAAAGGTCCGCAACACGCAAAAGTACGCCCGTCTCATTAGCAACTTTAACGAGTGCCTGTGTAGCGAGCAGCGAGTGGCCTCCGAGATCAAAGAAATTGTCGTTAATACCGATGTCGTTAACGCCAAGCATCTCACTCCATATCCGGGCAACCGTTTTCTCAGTCTCAGTTGTCGGCGCTACGTATCCTTCTCTCTGTGTCGATACATTTTGTTGCGGTGCGGGCAACGACTTTCTATCCAATTTGCCATTGGGCGTCAGCGGAATTTTTTCGAGTTGAATAAAAGCAGACGGAATCATATATTCCGGCAACTTTTGTTTCAAAAACCTGCGTACCTCGTCGGCGCCAAACTTCGAGCCCGAAGCACTAACAATATAAGCCGCAAGACGTTTGTCACCCTCCTGCTCGTATGCTGTCACCACCGCTTCTCGAACATCTGTAAACTTGTTAATTACCGATTCGATCTCTCCGAGCTCGATGCGGAAACCTCGAAGTTTTACCTGATCGTCGATCCGTCCGAGATATTCGATCGCACCGCTTGGCAGATAATGTGCGAGATCGCCGGTACGATAAAGTCGAGCATCATCGGCTTCACTAAACGGATCTTTGATGAATCGTTCCTCTGTCAGTTCCGGACGATTGAGATATCCGAGCGCGACTCCGGCTCCACCGATATACAATTCACCTGCGGCATCGTCACTCATCGGACTTAAATTCTCATCGAGAATATGCATCGTGGCGTGTGAGATCGGACTGCCGATGGGCATAATTCCCGAATCGTTTATCATTGCGGAGTTAATCGGGAAAAACGAAATGATGCCTGTCGTTTCCGTTTGTCCATACATATTTATTATGCGGACATCGTCATTGAAGATCGTTTTAAGCTCTTTGCAAACAGATGTAGGAAACGGTTCGCTGGCCGATAGCAGCAGCTGAACGTTATTGTCGGACATTTTCTCGCTGAGCGCGTGGACGCAACTCCGCCAAAACGAAGGCACGAAATCCAAAACCGTCACGCCTTCTTGTGCAATAAACTCGAATAGCGAATGCGGATCTCTCAGATGCTCTGTCGAGGCAATAACTACCGAAGCTCCAAGCGAAAGCGGAACCATCAACTGCCTTACCGACGATGAAAAGGAAATCGATGCTGAATGGAGATATTTGTCAGTGGGTCTTAAGCCGAGTGCCTCAGGAAGGGAGTTAACATAGCTTGTAAGGTTGCGGTGAGTAACAACAACACCTTTTGGGTTGCCAGTCGTTCCAGATGTGTAGATAACGTAAGCCGCGTTCGCAGAATCAATCGACACAACCGAAGGAGATTCCAACTTGTCAATATTGGCCACGGAATCTAAACGAACAATATTATCTATGCTATGTTCGAATCGCTGCGCATAATTACCTTCGGTCAATAGAACCGATGCTCCCGCATCTTCGTCCATGTATTCGAGACGGTCCTGCGGATAGTTTGGATCTAACGGTACGTAGGCGGCTCCGGTTTTGAGAATGCCCAGAATACCGACCGCCATATTTACAGAACGATCTACACAGATCGAAACCAGATCACCGCTTTTCACGCCTGAGGTTTGCAAACTGCGCGCGACACGATCCGCCTGACCGTTCAGTTCGACGTAGCTCAATCGGTTAGCGTTGTCATCAACCACAGCGATTGCATTTGGGTTACGGTCAGCGATCTCTTTGATCAATTGATGGATGCAGTAGTTGTCAGTCAAAGGATTTATTTTGTTTCCGTTGGAAACATTTTTTTTCGTTCGAAGATCCGCGATCTCTGGATAAGTCTCGGCTTGCATACGCCTAATTCCTGGCTCTATTGGTCAACCGGCAGAACGCCGCCCGTTCTTGGTTTAAACCAATATCCTACAAAGGAAAAGACGCCTAATAGAAAGCCAAATCCATACGAAAGATGCAAAATTACAAAACTAAGCGAAACCAACGGTAATAGAGTAATTTTCGTCTTACCGGCAATAACAGTAGCTACAAGATTTGCTGCTAAATAGCTTAAAACGACACTTGCAAAAGCCAGCCAGCCAAAAGGCAATAACAACGATAATATCGCCGTCACGATCAAGGATGTGACGAAAACTAGCGGAACAAACTGACGCATGCTCATCTGACGCGGATGCATCTGCAGAACACGCACTTTCCAATAGCCGTATTGGAAATATTGCCGCCAAAGAGTTTTGAACGAGCTGCGATTGTAGTATATCGATTTGATACGCGGCGAAAGCAGTATTTTTTCGCCGGCGGCCCGAAGCCTGTAATTAAATTCGTCATCTTGATTTCTAACGAGTTCTTCGTTGAAGAGGCCATAGCGGTCAAATATTTTTTTAGGCCATGCACCGAGATAGACCGTATCGACATATTCCTCACTGTCAGAATAATGAAATCGCGCATTTCCTATGCCAAATCGCGAGCTGGTCGCAATTGCAATCGCCTGTCCGGCCGAACCCTCAGTAACGGCGTTCATTTTTCCACCGGCATTGGCGGCTCCGCTGCGCATTAAGGCATCAACGCATTCGCTTACATAATCCGGCTCTACAATGGTGTGACCATCAACACGAACAATGATCTCGCCTTTGGCAACGCCCAAAGCCAGATTTAAACCGGAAGGAGCGATCTTCCTCACATTGTCGACAAACCTAACGGGGATCGTCGATTCACTTGCAATCTGTTCGGCAAGCTGTCGTGTGTTGTCGGTGGACATTCCATCGGCCAATATGATCTCCATACGATCCTTTGGATATGTCTGATCAAGCAGCGCTCCCAAACTTCTCAGAATAAAATTCCCTTCGTTGTGAACGGGTATTATTACCGAAACAAAGGGATATAATTGTGCATCTATTTTATTCATTTCCGACATTCAACGTGCTTCCAACGCCGACTTTTCTTCCATCGATAACTCACAGATCACGGCCCGGAACTTTCCTCGGCTGGTTCTCGGCACGACTTCAACTTCTTCAAACTTCACTTCAATATCACCCATGCGCTCACGGATGAGTTCTGTTAACACCTTCAAAGCTTCGTTCGTAAAATTGTGAGCTGGAACATATTTAACATTCACTTGCTTCAGTGATTTTTGAATTATCTGAGCCTCAATGATCGGCAAGTTGCTCTTAAATATAGGATCTAATCGACCGACACGCCTTCCATCTGCGGTATATAAAAGGTCATCGCTTCGGCCTTCAATCTTTTCAATAAGCGGCAATTTTCTTCCGCAGTCACACTTTGCATTGGAGAGTTTGCCGGCATCCCCAACTCTGTATCGGATTAGAGGCATATCAGCATTGATCAGGCCTGTACAGAGAAAGTCAGAAGGGCCATCATTTCCATCATCAATGGCTTCAATAATTCCGGTATCGGGCCATAGATGCATCGATCCTTTTTCGCACTCGCTACCTGCTGCTGCGGTCTCGGACATGCCGTACGTCTCGCGAACCGGACAGCTAAACGCTTCGCTTATCGTCTGTCGTTGATACTCATATAATGGCTCGGCGTTTGTTATTACGACATCCATTTTTAGATCCTTGCGGCCAAGTTTCAGAGTTTCCTGCGCCAGAGTATAGATTGCAGAAGAATAACCCAAAATATACTTAATCTTGTAATCAACGATGGCCTGCAAATATGCTGGGATCAAATTGGGTGCAAGGTGATATGAGGAAAGGTACAGTTGATTCAACCCGGCATTCCAAACCCAAAATGGAGGTTTTTGCTGTCCGACAGGAGTAACAAGCTGACCTCCGAGGATCGCCCATCTATCTTTTCGCGAAATGCCGTACCAAATTTTTGCCCGGGCTTCTAAGAGAGCATACCACTGCTTTACGGACTGAAACGAGAACCAAAGATCGAGCGAAGTTCCTGTGGTGCCGCTCGTGTGATCGTGAAACATTTTTGAGATTGTGCAGTCGTCAGCGACAAATTCTTTGCTGCTCTCACGCAAAGTTTGTTTCTCAAGGATCGGCCAGTTTTCTAAAATTTTCCAAGACGCAGTATCGCCTTGCCGACGCTTTTCTTCCCAATGTCGACGATAATAGGGAACCTGAGTTGCGGCCCGATTTAAAATATATGAAAGACGTTTTGCTCGCCAGTCGGCCCACTGGGTTTCGTTCCACATGTCGCGTTCCAACGCCTCTTCGACGAGTCTGTCTGTTTCTTTATCGTACCTCCACCAACGCAAATAATAACCGCGAGCACTCGCAACCAACGAGCGTGAAAAAACGGGCAATCTGTGATAGAGCTTTAGCGCGAGGCTCATTTATTTGAAGTAAGATACGAAAGGTCTTTCGATCGCTGTCCTTGAAGCTTGGTTTTCATGATCTCGGTGAAGAGTTCGACCCAACAACCTCGAACCGTGTTCCATGAAGACAATTCAGCTAATGCTCGTCCATTTTTTGATAGTTTTTCTGTCAATTCCGGATCTTTTAAAAGCGAACTAACGGCATTTGTCATTTCTTCAACATCATCATCCGCAACCAACATACCAGTCTTGCCGTGAACTAAAAGATCCGGCAAGCCTCCGACAGCGGTCGCAACTACAGGTAATCCCATGGCACATGCTTCGACAACGGCGACCGGCATGTTATCTATACGATTTGTGTTCAGGTATATGTCGGCTTTGGAAAATTCCTTGATCTTTGCCTCATGATCCAGAAAACCTGGAAATCGAACGGCATGCTGCAATCCTAATTCCTCGACCAATGATCTGGTCTCGAACTCTAAGCCTTTATCCAACCCCGCCATGACCAGACTCGCATCGGGATGCTTATCTCTTACCGATCTCACAACCATTACAGCCATTTGCGGATTGTATATGGTGTGGAACGATCTCATCCAGATCATTTTCGGACTTATGTTGCGCCTTAGCCTGTGAGGATACTCATTTACGTCAATGATGTTGCGGACAACGCGAATCGAAAGTCCCAGATGTTTGAGTCCTTTTACTAAATACGTGGATGGTGCGACAAGGATATCTCCTCTTTCCAGTACACGTTTCACCCAACGCGGATACTTTTTTGAAAACTCAGGTAAATTACCTCCGTGAAGAACAAAGATCATCGGAACGCCTAAAAGTCTTCCCAATAAACTGACCGTCTCGGACATCAATATATTAAGTCCGCTGTAAACTTCTAAAATTAGGACATCAAACTTCTTTCGATTCCTAAATACGGTCCAAACAATATCGAGCAAACGAAACACTCGATTTATTTTTGAAGAACAACTAATAACCGTATGGCCTTCTTTTGTTAGAAGATCGGCTAAAATTTGTCCTTGCGTAGTAATGTAACCAGGGTTCCTTCCCAGCAGATTACCGACAACGCATAAACTTACACGCTTCATAATTCAGGTTGGTAAATTTGCTCGAACTGATCTGGTTGCCTGCATTTCTTTACTGGGAATCGTTGATGTTTTTGAGGAACCTTGATTTTTGACCCTGCCGATCGCTCGTCCTAGATGCGGCCGAAGGCTAACTATTGTGATGAAGCTAAGGCCCCAAATAAAAGCGGGCGCCGCAAGTCTCATACCTGCATTGGTCATAAACAGACATGCCCACGTAAGTCCACCGGCGATAAATGCCCTGCCCGGTGTCGAATTTGGGCGTTTCAGATTTACTATTAAGAAGGCCAGCATTACCAATATCGCAGCTAAACCCAATGAACCGTGCTCGGATATCATCCGGGCGAATTCGGTATGTGCCATGGCCTTGTGATAATACTTTTCTCGATAGGCATAAGACGCACCAACGCCAACACCAAAGGCAGGATTATCCATGAACATTTCAATATCTGTCCAGGCTATATCAGACCGCTGCGAAGTGCCGGTATCCTCAAATCGCTCCTGTAATGCACCACCTGTAAAATCATTCAGCATCGGATAGATGAACAATACGAACAGTGCCCCCAAAATTACAGCCGGCGCCAGCCGGCGCAGTCCCGAAGAAACATCACGTAATCCAAACATCAACAAAACAAAGATCCCGCCAACAGCATTGTACATTCCGCCGCGCGAAAAAGTCATAACACTCAGCGTGGCGAAGAATAAAGCCGAAAGCGCAAAATAAATACTAAACTTGGAACGCTTCTTAAATATCAGAAAGCCGGCAGCCGAAACAAATACACCTAGCCCCAACATCGATGAAACCTGATTTGGGCCAAATCCTCCGCTCGTGGCGAGATTAGATTCGCCCGTAAAAGAAAGATCTTCGGCGGTAACGGTATAAAAAAGTGCCGACATTGCAACGCTAAGTAGCGGCAAAATAAAAGCGATGAGCAGGCGTCGAAACTCTGAAGGACTAATCCGAGTTTTATAGAAGAACCAAGCACTAACCAACAATAATACAGGGCCAGACAGGTTGAAGCTTAGCGCGGCTGTCGCCCGGCTTAGGTCGGTTTCCGCGATAACCATCAAACCCGATGGAATTAGCAATCCCAAATACAACAAAGGCAGTTTAGGTACCTCAAACCGATGACTGCGAAATATCGCAGCAAGCATGATCCCTGCGGCCGCATATTTACCAAATTCCCAGGGAGTCGGCACACCGGCCATTCTCCATAATACTTCTGCTCCGATAATATAAGCAGCCACACAGGCAACATGTCCGGTATTCACCTTTTTTTTCAGCGCAAGATAAAGGCCAAAGGAAAATATTAAGAACGGATGAGCAACGCCGACCGACCCCGTGTTGTACAGCGCTACTCCCAACGGCAAATGTACAATCGACAGCAGCATCACGACGAGGAAATCCCGTGACGCTTTGCTTTTTACTCCTTGCCGTTTTTGGGTTCGGACTAAAGGCCTATTGACTAGTGCTTCTGCTCTCACTTTTTGCTATCGAAGTTCTAATTAACTCAGAATAAATAAACTTTAACCTATCTTGTAAATAGCCGATCGAGTGATTTTTCCTGACATATTCCTTTCCTTGTATTCCCATTTCCAAGCGAAGTTTTCTGTTGGCGATAAGCTTCGAGGCCGCCGCTACTAATTCTTCAATATTTGTCGGTTCTACCAAGATCCCGCATCTATCATTTAATATCCCCGGAACACCGCCAACTGTTGTAGCGACAACCGGCAACCCGTATGCCATCGCCTCTAAAATAACATTTGGCGTTCCTTCGTGGTCAGAGGTCAAAACCAGAATATCCGAGGATAAATACAGCTCAGACATCTCAGAGGTTTCACCTGCAAATTTTACTCCTTTATTTTCTAAATTGTGTTTCTGCGCCAGATGTTCAAGATCGGAACGAAGCGGCCCATCGCCGGCTATAACAAATTCCAGGTTCACGTCGAACAGTCTTTCGCAAAGTTGCGACGCCATCTCGATAAACAACTCTGGCCGCTTTTGCGGCACAAGTCTGCCGGCAAAAAGAATCCTAACGCTATTTGCATCCGTCGAACGGAGGTTAATTTCACCGCTTTTTCCGGTAACCACATTTCGCACAAGCTCGATGTTTTCGGGAAGAATTCCTTTTGCTATTGCCCGGTCAACGGCTATTTGAGAATTCGCGATGAGTCGTTGAGGAAGTTTTAAGTGCCATTTCCCAAAAATGTGGTTTGCCTTAATCTCGCTTGTCAGGTCATTTCGTATTGCTCCTATATTGCGAACACGTGAAACGCGTCCCGCAACAGCAGCATAAAAATTTGTATAAAAATGTACGCTCTGCAGAATATCTACGGGACGCTCTCGAACGTTCTGAACGATTCGTCTAAGTCTTATGAACTGATTCCTGGTGCTGCCGATCCAGTCAACGTCCACTCCGAGTTCGCGAATCTCTTGCTCAAATGCTTCACCTTTTGTAAGACATAATACACGGGTTTCTATCTGCTCAGCCTTTAAGGCCTGAAGCATATAAATGAGCTGCCGTTCCGCTCCGCCGCGTCCGAGAGTTCCAGCAAGAAAACCTACTTTCATGTGAAAAAGCGTTCTGAATATTCAGGAAAGTGTCGAGACGTTCCACGCTTCTCGCAGAGTCTTGCCGATAAAATCCCGCCAGTCTTCGAGGCTGTATTTCTGAGCCGTGCTCATTGCCTTCGACGACATTACTTTATACTTGGCCTGATCCGAACAAACTTCTATGACAGCGTTTGACAAGCTTGCCGGCGATGGGGAATCAAGCAGCACACCGCATCCAGAAGAAATCAAATCAGGCAGCACCGAAACCCTCGTAGTTATCACAGGCATTCCACTGGCGAGTGCTTCGAGAACTACTTTTGGAAAACCTTCTGAAGCAGATGTCGGATAACAAAATATATGATTCTGTTTTAACAGCGAGATGACTTTTGCATGCTCAAGCTTTCCGTGAAAATTTACTTTGTCTTTCAAACCAAGCTCTTGAACTCGTTGTTTCAATGTCGCCAGCAACGAACCATCACCGATCACATCAAGCGAAGCATTCGGAAAGGTACGTAAAATATTGGGCATGCTGTCTATCACAATGTCCGTCCCTTTTCTTGCTTCCTGCCTACACGCGATCGCCAGCCTTATCCGGCCGTCTGCCGGTAAGGTAAGTGGCTCACGGCCTGCGATCTGACCGCGCCTAAGTGATGTGGAAAATATCCATTTCAGGCTAGGATTGCTCTGCGATGGTGGCTGGGACGATCCTCCGGTCGCAAACATCACGTTTCGGCCACCGCCAAAAAATTCCATACTCCATTTCCAAAATTTCTCAGCAATGGTGCGCTGTACAAACCAGTTGCCGCAGTGCCTGACAAAGATCGGTTTCCGCATCATCAAAGCAAAGAGCATGCCGATAGTTCCGACATCGCCCGGTATCGGCGTGTGAACTGCGTCTGCATTTTTTATCTGTCGCCAAATGACTTTTCCATTCGTGATGATCCAAAAAGACATAGCCAATTTTCTTCTTAGACCTGCTCCGCTAGGAACGGCCAATCGAACGACCTCCAAATTGCGGCCTATTAACGGAGTGCCACCACTCTGTAGAATGGCGTTTTCACATGGAACGACGACAGTTGTTTTTGCGAAGAGCTCGGATATCGCCTCCATATGAAAGGGAAACCCGCCGTCCGTTGAAAATCCGGTCGGGGATTCTTTGCTTGGCCAGCAAATTTTATGTGATACTACGACTAAATTCATTTACCGGTCTTTTTGAATACGCATGGACGCGGGGAGACACGATCTATAATCCGCGAAGAACACGGAAGAAACCCTCGAACCTACCTAAAAGTTCTCGAACGTCATCCCATCTACGACGGTGCAGGGCTGAAATCGCGATCCGAAATAGTTCAAAAGTCTGAAAACGCCAGAACCGAATCTTTTGAAGCATACTGAGTGGTCCGCAAATATCTAGGAATACGAAATAGTAATTAACAACGCATTTGTACCCGATTCGTCTTCGGTTAGCGCGGGAGTTTTGCGAATGTAAGTGTTCACAGCGTGCTGAACCATTTTCCTGTAAAACCCAGTATTTTCCTGCACACAAAGCGAGATGAGCATCTTCAAGAACTCCATAATCGGAAAAGAAATGTGAGAACCTCAGACCTTGGTCAAACACGCTTTTGCGCCACACTGCACAGCCTGCTCCCATACACTGGATCGTCCGCAATGAAGAGTGTGGTGGGTATAAGTAGCGATTAATTGGAATACCAGTTTTGAAATCATAAAACCCCGGCGTATACGTTGTTAAAAGGCGTAAGCGTTTATACCAATTCCACCTCGATGAAGTTTCAACGGCAAAATGTTGGTTTGTAATATAGCCGGCAATCCCACCGACCGACTCTGAAACATCTTTCTCAAAGCCTACAGCCATTTGTTCAAAAAAATCAGGTTCGAGACGAATATCATCGTCTATAAAACTGATCATGCTACCGGTAGCCTCGTCAATGCCGATGTTGCGTTGTATTGCAGTTCCACCGCCGCGCCTAATGTAACGAATTTCGAATGGGCACAAATGCGAAATATTTTGTACCTTAGTTTCTGTTTCATTTTCTTCCGGCGGAGCGCCGTCAACCAAAATAACCTCGTGCGGCAGCAGGGTTTGTTTAGATAGATTTTGCAACATGCCCACGACTTCGTCCGGACGACGAAGGGTTGGCGTGACAACAGAGATTTTGATTGTTGACTCTCTCAACTCCGATCACTCTCCGTCTGACAAACTTCAAGCAGTGCCTTAGCAACTCGATGTGCAGACATGCCATCCAGTGTCGATCCAAACATATGATCGATCAATTTCTTTCGCTCATTCTTTTGTTGCTCCGGTGTGGTTAGAGAACTCTTTATCAATTGACGCATCTCGGCGATGCTCCACGCAACTTGCACCGCTCCACTTTCTACAACAGGTTTGTAATGATCGAATTCATAATAATCGGCATACGACAGCTCTTGCTCAGGAACTGACGGAGGATTATAGCCAACATTTATTACTGGCTTATCAAACATACAAAGTTCAAGCGAAACAGTCGACGCGACATTGATCCCAAGCGAGCAGTGACGAAGTGCATTGATAAGCGCATAGCTGTCTTCATACTTTGGTGTCAGCCATGCAGGCTCCCACAGAGGATCGGCAAAAATGATGTCAGGCCGACGCTGCCTTAACTCTTCAAACCGTCCAGTCAGGTCTTTTGCATAAACCCTTAGTACTAATTGCGGTTCTCCGCCTTCAGGAAACTCTGCCAAAACATCAGCAATGCCTTCGACAATATCCGGTTCGCCTGGCATATGATTCGCCATTCCCGTTGCGTATAGTACAATCGGCCTGTTCGGATCAGCACCAATTTCCTCACAATACTCTTCTTTGCTCAAATAGTATTTGTCCTGAAAATGATAATCGAATTGAGGTGTGCCGGTGATAAAAACATTTTCAGGGTTTATCCATTCATACATTTCGAGCAGCTGCTTCTTTAGATCTTCGTTCCACACTAGATAGTATTCGTATGGGAGCATGATTCGGCCTTGAGAAGTTAGATTATCCCAACTGAAAATGAATGTCGCCGTTGGAATCCCAAGCCACTGAGCTGCTTCGACTGCTTGTGTTGCATTTCGGCTGTGAACATGGGATGCGTTAAACACCAGGTCGGGACGAATTTTCTTGTAGAGTTCCGTATATTGATTGGAAGTGCGAAATAAACGGCTGCTAATTCGTTCAAGTGACGACAAAGCGTTCAGTCCACCCCTGTTGGCAACGGGGAAACTGATCATCTTCTTTATCCGTCTAATAATTTTTTGACGAACGGTTTGAGCTTCTTGATCGCGAAGTCTCGACCGCTCTTTTGCTGCCCTCGACCATATCCAGCGGTTGTGTGCCGTGTCGATGATATCGCGTTGGATTCGCACTATCCATTTATCGTCAGCTTCAGTAAGAGGGTAAATGCTGTCGCACTTACTGGCCAGCATCTCCTCAAATTCTTCTCCTGGCGCGACAGTCAATAAATGAAGCTCGGATTCCGCGCCTAAAACATCCAACATTCCTGTATAAACAAAATTACGGATTACCTCGCCACGCGGAAAAATGACTGCTACACGCTGATCTTTGATAACTTCAGCACCGGTCGAAACATCTTCTTCTTGGATGCGATTAGAATCGATGTCAGCCACTCTATTAAATTCTGTAAGTTGACGTTCTGCGATCATTCTCAATAATTTCTAAAGTTCATGCATTAGCTGATTGCACATTAGAAGGACCGGCCACAGAGCGGATGCTTTACGCTGGATCTTGGACATATCCAATACGGGAGTTTTACCGCTCATTTCAATCTTCGCGTTATCGTAAATATGTTGTTTTACTGTCTCAGTCGAATGGTCAAAACCGAAGATCCGGCCGAAAATTTCCACGGAGGCCAACTTTCCGATCATATACGGGTCCTGTGTTTGCAGGAAGTACTTTTGAACATCGTTGGAAAGGCCGAGACTCTCTGCGATCCAGCCATTGCGAAAGAAAGTCTCGTTTACGCGTAGGTATTTGTGACCGTACATCGGAAACCCATACTTTTTCTTTCTGACGATCTGCTTTGGAAGGTATTTTTCTGACATCTTTCGTACGATCCATTTATCAATAAGGAACGGATGTTTGAGATTGCCAAATCTTCCGGTCCTTCCAATTTTGAATTTTGTCGGAAGATTTACTGCAAACTTTACGATCGCCTCATCTAAAAATGGAAACCGCGCTTCAATCGATGACATCATTCCCATCCGATCATTCCGGTGAAGTAACGTGATCAGATGTTCCCGCAGCATATTTATCGTCAGATACTGCTCTTTTCGATGCGCTTTATCCAACGAATTAAGCTTTATGTTTGCCCGGTCGTTAAGTTGCTGAAATTCGAAACCCTGAACTAATTTATTAATGAACGAAACGGGTGTGTTGCTATGAGGAAACAGGTAGTTACTGAGTTTTGGAACAAGATCATATACCGACTTAACGGCGTTGACAGGAAATGCTGCGATAGAACTATATCGCTGCGCGACTATACGCGGATAGCCTAGAAAAAGCTCGTCGGCCCCTTCTCCGGTAAGGACAGCTTTTACATTCGAGTCTCTCGCCAACCTGGCAACATTGGAAAACGGGATCGAGTTTACATGAATGACTATAGGACAGTCGTACGAATAAGTAACATCTGCCCAGTCGCGCAGCATCATTTGCGGTTGAAATTCATAGGCAAATACTTCTTTATTGATATGTTTTGACAATCTGACTACATCTTCGTATTCCGAGTATTTGCCAACAATATTGGCCGTAAAGAGCTTTATGTCTGAGTTGAACTGTGCGGCTACGGCTGATATCAGGCTCGAATCTATTCCGCCACTAACAAAGGCACCAACCGGCGCATCGCTAATAAGCATTTTCTGAACACTATCAACAAATAAGCCATCAAATGTTGTTAATATGTCTTTAGAACTCTGGTTATTCAGGTGGTTGTAATACACATCATCGAATTCGTCAACCACATCATAATAGACGATTTTCTTAGGTTCGCCTTTTGATTCGATCCGCAAATAGCTTCCTGGCGTCAGCAGCCAGAGGTTCTTAAACAAAGTGTATTCGGCAGATTTTTCAGCCATGTTATTGACTGAGAAAAGTGTACGGATCGGATCGGGTTTTAGCCCAAGCGTCTTAACAAGGGCCTTTATCTCCGAGGCCCAGTACAAACTGCCATTCTCACTATAATAGTAAAGCGGTTTGATCCCCATTCGATCCCGGGCAAGCAATAGGATCTCTTCGACCTCATCGTAAAAGGCGAACGCGAACATGCCCTGCAGCTTGCTGAGACATTCATCGATACCTTCGTGAATAAGCAAATGAAACAATACTTCGGTGTCGGAAGTGGTAACGAACTCGATCCCATATTTTTTGATCAGTTCTTCGCGCAACTGACGAAAATTATAGATCTCGCCATTATAGATCAGTGAGTATCTGCTGTTTGAAAAAGGTTGATTCGCAGCATCAGACAGGTCCAAAAGGCTGAGGCGATTATGCGCCATCACAACTTTTCCGTGCTGTTCGATACCAAAATTATCGGGCCCTCTGTGCGTCATCGTCAGTCCAATCTTATTGACTGTCTCTAACGAGGGTTGGCCTCCATTACGTTGAAACATTCCGGCTATTCCACACATATTAGTTTTTAGATCTCTCCCTACTGGCTACAAATTCTACTATTGCATTTGCCATGCGCTCACTATTCTTGCCATCCAGATATCCGCAAACATATTCGGCTATCCACCGGCGTTTTTCGCGATGAAGTTCCGGCTGCTTCAAATAACCTCTGACTGCATCTACCATCTCATTAAAATCATTAATCAGCCAGACGCCTCCAGATTCGGCAATTGGCTTAAAGTGATTCCATTTGTGATTTACATCCTTGATCAACTGTTGATCTGCCTGGCCCGGCTGAGGATCAAAATCCAGGTTAACGACTGGCCTGTCGAATATAGCCGCATCGATCGTGACTGTGGAAGACAGGTTCACAACAACATCGGCGTGTCTGAAAGTGTTCACCCATTCAACGATCTGCAATTCGTCTTGAGTTCTCTTGTTTAGCTCTTTTCCTGTATTCGGTGTTTCCTGCAGCCGAACCTTTGGCAGGTACGGATCAAATAGTTCCTTCATTTCGGCGTTATCATGAATCGGATGCGGTCTAACGAGCAACTGCACGTCGCCAAGGTCTCCGTTTGCGACTCGTTTTGCCAGATACTCCGCACCATGTTTCTCCTGGAGAAAATTTGGCGAGCCGACTGCGTAAACTACTATTGGAAGATCTGGATCCAGATCTTGTTGCTTGCAAAACTCCTCGCGAGTTGAACGAAAACGCTCCTGATGAAAAATGTCGAACTGTGGTGCTCCGATCACATAGACTGGACAATCCTTTGTCTCTGGATAAAATTCATACAACTCCCGTTTTGCCTGCTCATTCCATACTATGTAGCCGTCATATTTAAAGACCATCCGATTTTTTGTCGAAATGTTATCCCATGAAGGAATATAAGCCAAAGTTGGAATCCTTAATTTCTTTGCTGCTGTAAAAATCGCCGGCTGTTCAAATTGGAAAGGCCCAGTAGAAACAACAACATCCGGCCTGTTTTCCCTCAAACGGGTCTCAGCTTCATCAGAACGTGGGTAAGCCAGCAATAATTTCTCCAAACCACTTTCGACACGTCGTTCTGTTTTAAGCAAAGCCAGCAGTCGAGCGGGCGGTTTTAAAGCTCGTATGGGTAGCGGAGATCGTTTATTTCTTATATGCTCCATCATACTCATTCGGCTTGGGGGCAAGTAACGATAGTCCCAAACAAATTCATTCAATCGACGAAGAAAATTGTGAGGGATTTCACGAAATGCGCGCACCTGAGGAAATTTTTGAATGTCGGCATCTACGTCTGCCCAGCACGATTCCACAGCCGATTCGTCATAGGAAGTTGCCCATATTGAAACATTTCCCGCCTTATTAAGGATATCTATCATTTCCGTGTGCAAAAACACCCGATCTACCAATAAGGACGTAGAAAGAAGAAGGAAGTTAATATCCCTGGAATTCTTCGATTCCGACATATGGCCGTTGGAGGTTGTGGAGTTATGGTTAGTCATCGGGCAATCAATGATCTAGGTAATAAAGAGCTAATTGCTACTTAATACCTAAATTCCTCAATTGTTCGCTGGTCAAAGTGCTGGTATCAATATTCGAAGGGACCTTGAGAAGCTCTTTTGATTCTGATGCTTTGGAAGTATACATACAAGTGTACATTAGCCTGTCCTTTATTCGTGCCTCGCCACCCTTGTGAAAACCCCTTGTATCAGCAAAAATAATTGTTCCTTTCTTTCCAGTGCCCTTTTTCCATTTTTCCTTTGGAAAGACTGCATTCATCTGTTCGTCGGTCGTTCGCCGAACATTGCCTTCCATGAAAAACTCGGGTTTGATAAAGCGAAAACGGCCTTTTCTGTGCGTTCCCTGCGCATAGGTAAACGGCCCTGCTCCTTCATCTACATCCTCAAGATATAGAAAGAGCTTCAATATGTAATTATCCTCACGGTCAAAATGCCAAAGCTGTGATTCTCGTGCACTCCCTTGTGAAGCAAATGTCTTCCACACATTGTAATATCTCAGCTTGGCGTACATTTGAAAATAGGCATTCGCAATATTTAACAATCTATTGTTCAGTGCGAACCGCGCAAAAATACTTTCCGAATCAAAAACCAACTCGCTGCCCAGCATCTCCAAATTGAAAGTTTTGTGGCCGATGGCTGGGTCATTTACCATTGACTTGAGGCCATCGATCTCTTGTTTTCTGTTTTCCAACAGACTTCTGGTTGCAGCATCCAATGATAGAAACTCTGAATCGTTATCAAAAAGTTCTTCCACCGAGGTAATGACAACCCCATCCGAATTGAGTTTGTCAATGATGTTCCTTTCAACACCAGTTAACCGGTGTTTATGAATCTTGTAATCAACTGTCGGCACAAGGTTTAATCCGTAACGCCATACCAGATCTGTTTTTTTTATGGACCTAGTTATAGATCTCATGCTGGTGTTCATAATTCAGACATTCCTTCATCATTCAAAATCTGGGAGTTAGCGATAGTGCTCTCTCCGACATCAGTCTTTGTAATCAACAGATGTAGTTCTCTTAGGTTTGCGGCAACCGATGGCTCTCCGGCATAAGTAAGTTCAAGGTCTTTGAAATAAAATTGTTCTATAAGTTTCATCAGTTCGCGAGCGGGCAACGTAAAAAATATTTCAACAAAAGCAGGTGTTTTGCTTTTCGAAAGCAAACGAGAATTCCACGCTGCCAGTCCCATCGCAACGTGATCATAATGCCTATCGCCGTTCTGCGACGGAAAGCACTCCAGCAGGAAACGTTTTTCATCAGCCACCGCCGTAATATCAACAAATCCATTTGGCAAAAGTGTATTTTGAACCTGATATCCCCAGATCTCAATATCAGGTAATGTTGCCAATGTGTTGGCTAGCCAAAGAATGTGATTGATCATTCGATGCTTGGGCGCCCCGTCAAATAGCCATGGACACAAGATCACGTTAGGCTTGACCGATTGAATGATCTCGTTGAGTTCCTCCAGATCTTTCTTTTGCGGCTTCGGTTTGAGATTAGAAATATCCAATTCAAACATCTTTGCTCCAAGGCGTTCGCAGACTTTTCGACTTTCCTGCCTTCGAACTTCACTCTCTAAGTCATTCTGCTGGCCATCGGTACAGTAAACTATGGCGATATCTACACCGGCATCTCTCGCCATTACGAGCGTTCCTCCGGCACCGATCACTTCGTCGTCCTGATGGGGAGCAAGTAAAAGAATGGACTTGAATGAGCCAACTGGCAATCGTTGCGGAATAACGTCATTCCGGAACGACTCGATCTCAATTATGCGCTCCGTTAGAGCAATATTGCCCACTCCAAAATATCGCTTCGTAAGAAAGCGATATGGACCGGCACGCACTATGTACGAGTTTAGAATTCTTAAAATACGTTTTGGGGTCAGTCGCATTTATTAACTATTTAACTTCCTCATTCGTGCTGGATGCATCCGGCGAAGTCAACGTCTTTTTGTTGCTCTTGCCAAACCTATATCGCCAGGCCCGCCAGCCTCTAAGAACGACATTCATCCACAGTCGATAACGGTGAGGCGACAACACTAAACAAAATGGTTCCGGTGCAACATGCAGTGTTGGTTTGAATTTTCTCTTAAAATCGAAAAGATGATTATTCCTCGTCGGATCGCCCGGCCCACCTATATTGAAATGGCCGCAACCAAACTCATAACCGAAACGCATACCTGTAAAAAACATTAAGGCCGCCGGACTTGGATTTTCGCCTAAGATATCGAGATCCAGCGCTGCGAGCATCGCTTCGCAAATCTCTCCGTCCCGTACATGCAGTTGTGCAGCGATCAACTCGCCTTGGTAGGAACAAAGATAAAGCCGAGCAAAATTATTTGCTGCACCTTGCTTTAGCAGCTCACGCCAGAATATTTTGGGTTTCGGAGAAAGTTCAAATCCTTTTTTTGATGCGAGATTTTCAAAAAGCTGCCATGCCTTTTCAAAATCAGCATCTGTATTGGTTGAGCTAATATCATAATTGAACCGAATGGCTCGCCTTATTCTTTTTCGAGCCGTCTCACTAAAACTCGATATCGTTTCGGCATCGTCCTCTTTTTGCTCTATGAGCATTGAATTCCGGGAGTCTCGACAAAACGGATACGGTTCGATCTGTTCAACGCCCTTAAGATCTCGGATCTCTGAAAAGACGCTTTCCTGTCCCTGCGTAAATCGAACAAACGCATACCCCAATTTTCTGAACAGATCCGTCAAACTCAATAGACACGATGACGTGTCAACATCTTCGGGCGCAAAGAAATATGGTCCGCGATCAATCAACCCAAACCGGAACGGAGAAGTGCCAACTTCGATGATCGCAACAAAAGCTATCGGCTTGTCTTCGTCTCCGCAGTAAAAGAATCGCGATTTGTAATTCTGCACTTCATAGGCACTTACCCAAAAAGGAAATTGGCGATACGAACACGACGTTAACTCCAACTTCGCACTCCAGTCTTTTAATTCTGAGCGAGACACTTCTCTCCACAAAAACTGATTACTTTTTTTCAAGTTCTTCGACTTTTCGGATTTATTGGAAGTTATACTATGCTGGCTCAACATTATTGCAGTTTTAGGTTTCCGTTTTTGTTCTTGAGAGATTGCCTTACTGCGCGCAGGCCAGAGACGGCCGACGGAAAATACATTTTGCTAAGAAACTTTAAATGCTGCATTCCCAGTTCACGCCCGGCCAAATAGTGAAAAAACGACTGTAGTACAAATTTGCGGGCCTCCGAACGACTTCCCATTTGTAGAGCCTCACGCCCGGCACGCATGTAATAGCGGCCCAGCCTTTTTCTCAATTCTGCCTTTTCTTCGGCGAATACGTCCGGCAACACATATTCTAAAGTTCGGATAGTTTCTCTGATGCGATAGAGCCCTGTTCCCGAGCTCCAAACACCGGTTCCGTGAACTCTATACTGAGCCATTACTTCGTCAATGTACGCGACGTAACCATGACGGGTCAGTAAGATGAATAACGCCCAATCACATATCTGCAGACCTGCGAAGCCATTATCCAACAAAGGCATATTTTTTCGACGAAACATAGCCGAGCAGGTAGCTATCCAGCATTTACTGATGACTTCTTTTTGACTCAACCGGTTTTCGATGAACGTCGTATCGGGAAAGTATCCCCTGTTCTCACCAGTAATATCATCGAGCATTCCTACCTTATGAAAACATATAGCAGCTTCTGGTTGATCATCCAACAATTCGATCTGCCGCGCCAATTTGCTTGGATCCGTCCAAAAGTCGTCACCTTCGCAAAAAGTTACATACTGACCTTCGCACGCATTCAGACAGGTAACTGTATTGCGTCCTACACCAAGGTTGGATTCCGGCGTCAGCAATCTTACAGTTTCCGGATATTTCTGCTGAAAGTCCTGAGCGATTTTGCGGGTTCCGTCAGTGGAGCAATCTTCTCCAATAATGAGTTCAAAGGGGAAATCCGTTTTTTGCATCAGTACGCCTTCTATCGCCTGGGCAATAAACTTTTCATGGTTGTAAGTGATCATTACAACGCTGACCTTTGGTTTTGGTTTTTGAACGGTAATGAGCATTAATCCTAAATAGATGTAATCGTTGACTTTATCCCGTTTTGACTATTTTTTACCGCCTCAGTGAGGATTCCGCAAACAATTTCAATGTCATCCGGCGAAACTGCCGTTCCGCTGGGAAGGACCAAAACACGTTGACTCATTTTCTCGGTCTCCGGCAAGAGCAACCGCGCATGCGGGTAACTAGAGCGGTATGGTTCCATGCGGTTACACCCGGGATAGAAGTACCGTCGGGCAAGAACATTTTCGGAACCCAGCACCCTTATCAGTTCGTCTCTGCTAATTCCTGTTTCCGACTCATCGATCTCCACCACTATGTAGTGGTAATTATTTTTCTCTTTTTCGTCATACTGAATCAATGAAAGCCCGCGTATTTCCGACAAGCAATCGCGATAAACATTGTAATTACGATGATTGACTGCGATGAAATCAGCAAGGCTCTCCAGATTAGTCAAGCCCATAGCCGCGTTGACCTCGGCCATTTTGCCGTTGGTTCCAATGTAAATAACATTGTCGTAGCCTGAGAAACCAAAATTCTTCATTAGGCGGATCTTTGCCGCGAAATCGTCGTCGTTTGTCACAACAGCGCCGCCTTCGAGCGTGTTAAAAAATTTGGTGGCATGGAAGCTAAAAACCTCTGCCAGGGCAAATCCGCCGACCATTTTGCCTTTGTGACTACAGCCAAACGCATGTGCGGAGTCGAACATCAATTTTAGATTTCGTCTCTCAGCTATTTCACAAAGAGCTTCGACATTGCATGGCCTTCCCCACACATGAACGCCAATGATCCCTGTTGTCTTAGGCGTGATCAACTCCTCTACACGCGCCGGGTCAAGGTTGTGCGTGAGGGGATCGATATCGCAAAAAACGGGAGTTATTTCCTGCCATTGGAGTGCGTGGGCAGTAGCCACGAAGGTAAAAGCGGGAACGATCACTTCTCCCGTCATTTCGGCAGCTCGAATGGCGATCTCAAGGGCGATCGTGGCATTACACATTGCTATGCAATGCTTAACACCGGCAAATTCGGCGATCTTCGCCTCAAATTCCTGAACAAAAGGGCCGTTGTTCGAGAGCCAGCGATTGTCGAGCATGGTCTCAACGCGGGCAAGAAACTTATCCCGATCACCAAGATTGGGACGTCCCACATGTAAAGGTTCAGAAAATGCGGCTTTTTTTAATCCGTCTGGCTTTGCGCTCATAAATTAGTATTTAGGTGTAGCTGGATTCACCTACGTTCAAGAGTGTTGTAAACGGCCATTCGCGATCAATTTTCAGTCCGGATCGCGTATGAATGCCATCTGGTTGCTTTAATGGATTTTCGAAAATAGCCAACCATTCGAGTTCTTTAAGATCATTTATCCAGTCTGGGAGAGCTTCGAATTGATTCCAACCTAAATTCAATTTCGTTAGCCGTTTCATCTTTGCCATAGAATCTGGAAGTCGTGCAAGCCGATTTTGGTACAACGATATTTGCTCAAGGTTCTCCAAATTTCCGATATCTTCCGGCAACACTTCGAGATCATTCTGATAAATACGAGCCATACGCAATTTCTTAAGGCTGGTGAACCCTTTCGGCAATGAACGCACAGACGGCCCGCCGCAGTTGGTGAAAAACTCAAGATTTTCTAGAGCTTCTAAACCATCAGGGAAATTCTTGATGTTCCAAAGTGTCAGATTTTTCAAATCGCTAAACTCGTACACAAACTCCGGCAGTGTCAGGATATTAACAAAATACAAATTGATCGACCGTAAGCGTTTAAGTCCTCGGAGAGGCTCTATCGATCTTAATTTCAGATTTTTATGAAGCGCAATAGATTCCAAATTTTGCAGCTCGCTACACCATGACGGTAGTTCGGCAAGGTCATTGTTGCTAAGAGCGAGACGTTTTAGTTCCTTAAAACCGCGAATCTGTTCTGGAAAAGCTCCGAGATAATTGGAACCAAGGCTTAGGTCTTCCAACTTTGTAAGCTGGTCAAAATTGTCCGGCAGTTTGCCGAGAAGGTTGCGCCTTAGATTGAGTTTTTGCAAGGAAGTTAAGCGCGAAATAAGCTGTAGTATTTCTTGTTTCGCAGCCGGAGTGTGGTGACGGATCAAACCGTAATATGGAGCATCATCATCGCCCAGACTAAGGTCGATACACCGATCATCCTGCATCGTGTAAGCGAATGGCCGACCAATCGTTTCTTCTATAATTTTGATGATCTTAAGATCAGACATGATTATTTAGATTGCCGTTAACGTATTCGATCCAACGCCTTAATTGATTCCATTCAACACGCGGCATGGCGTCGAGGGAAAGCGGCGAGCACAATTCACGTCCGCCAAGTTCCAACAAATGCCGACGGATAATTTGCATCGCCCCAAAAGAAAAATCTTCGTAGCCGTAGTAGTTACCCAGCTCGCAGATAACAAATTGCTTTCCCGACATATCAAGCGAGAAATCTGTTATGAACTTCTCCATATCCGGTTGCAATTCCTCGTCGCCATAGGTCGGGCAAAAAAACATCAGGATATCGTAAACGGAAAATTGTTCTGTCGAAGTTAGATCCTTAACATCAAACACATCAGGCTTGATCGTCAGGCGCTCCAGTGATTCGTTCACCGCTTTGCGCGTGCGTCCGTGACTCGATCCGTAAAGTAGAGCAATTTTCATGATCGGATGCGACAAACAGAAAATAGTGACCCGCAAAGGTCGGGATACTCCAAACCAAGTTTATAAAGGCCGTCGATCTGAGCTTCCTGAAGTGTGCCGTCATCAATTAACTTATCCATCTGGAAGTCGGCCAAAATTTTTAGCATAACGCCGCCCTGGCTGACGTTTTCAAAACCCGCTGCAGCAATATCACGGTCAAAGTCAACGCGGTCATAGACACGGCGATGGCCGTGATTGTGATCGTTTGGCGTGAGTTCCTTCAGACCGTTTAGAAGTCCCATATGAACCGCGAGTTGGCGGGAAAGGGCTCGTGCATTAGGAACGAGCAACAGCAAAAGTCCGTCAGGCTTCAGCACGGAACGTGCCATTTTCATCACGGCGACAGGATCGAATACATGTTCGAGGATGTAGCTCGCTATGACATAGTCATATTTTTCGTCGGCCTCAAATTCTTCAAAAAGAGCATTAATGAATTTCACATTTGGCAGATCTCGTTTTCTGGCTTCGGCAAGAAAAAGTTCCGACCCGTCGACGACATCGAGATGGTCAACGTGGCTGGCGATCATCTCCGTCATAAAACCGTCCGAACAGCCCAATTCGAGTGCTCTGCCGCCGCGCAAATACGGAGCAAAAGTGCGCATAATAAGCTTGCGCATCGCCATCGTCTGAGCTGAGGTGTCAACGGTATATGTGTGATACACCTTGTCTAAAAATTGTTTTTCTGACTGAATAAACTCTGAATCCGTTCCCATAAATTAAGCCTCCCGGCTTTGGAATTCCCCAAAACGATATGCAGGGAAAAAATCATTTGCACTCATACCGGTTTCATTCATGATCTTTGCATAGCGATCGCGGTCAAATATGCGGCCGCAAAAATAGACCGGAAGAGTCGCGTTCGACCAGCCCTGTTTGAATCTGCTCAAACCGTCTTGCTGTTTTGCTCCTATCCCTGCTCCGGCCCCCAAATTTAGTCCGCGTAACGCCTGTGAACGGAAATATTCTATCGCAGTATGGAATATCGGAAACGATGCTCCTAGTTCATAACCCCGTTCGCTATATGCTCCTAAGTGATAATAGCTGACGTTGTTGTGCATTAGCCAAAGAGTCATGCCAACAGTTTCGCCTTGATGAATCGCGCGAAAAACATCGAGTCCTGGAACCTTGAACAACATCTCAAATGCGCCGCGGGAAAATGCTGTAAGTCCGCTGATATTGTGCCGCTTGATAAGCACGTCGTATAAACTTACCCAATCCTCAAGCACTGTCGAATCAGGGCCGCAGCGTTCAACGACCACCTCACGCATCGCTTTGTCTACGTTACGCCGGTGATTGCCTGATATCTTTGTCGAATCTTCCAAACTGAAATCGACCACAAAATGATCTTTGAAATGGAACATCTTGTCCGGAAAACACAGCCGCAGCATTTCGATGTCAAAATTACCGAAAGGGTCCGTTACCAAGGCTACGGACACTAACTCATCTTGGAAATCTTCAAGATCGTCGGGCAATCGTTCCCAGTCTTCGCAGCAGAACAATGGATAACATCCCATTGCATCCTGGTAATCAGTGTTCGCTACTTTTCGTACCAACAAATTGCCGCCGGAACGCAGCAGCACCTGCGGCCTTCCAAATTCTGATAACGTTTCGGCATATTTCGGATGCAGATAGCCTGTCATCTAAATATT
The DNA here is from genome assembly GCA_016711345.1 of Chloracidobacterium sp. Lineage (NCBI taxonomy): Bacteria > Pseudomonadati > Acidobacteriota > Blastocatellia > Chloracidobacteriales > Chloracidobacteriaceae > Chloracidobacterium > Chloracidobacterium sp. The sequence continues at coordinate 2,054,551 of JADJTD010000001.1, read as the reverse complement.
CCCGACGCTCTCTGTTCTCCACTGCAAAACAGGCTGCACGACGCCGGGCTCTTTACCCATGTAAGCTCCGTCTCTTGAGGAAAGATCGACGACATTGAATGACGCAATGCCATTGTTCGTATAAGTTGCACGGGCACCATTTTCTACAATGAGCAATTTCAGATGATAAATTCCGGAATTAAGAAAGCCGCCAGGAATTTGGAATGTTGACCTATAAACACCGGGATCATATTTCGTCGAGTTTGACCAAGTGGTAAACACAACGATGCCTTGTTCATTAAGCAAATGATAAGTTAAGTGAACTGCACGATCCGGGAGCATCGACCAGAATTCAGTTTCAATATTTACTTGGTCCTGCATACTGATCAGGCCTTCGTTTTGATCGCTTTCGGGAACTACCTTAATGCTCTTGATCTTTATCAGATCGTTGCCCGGTGCTGTTTCGGGAGACTTCCATTCAGATATCTGATCCTGGACGTTAAACCCTTGCAGATACTCCGTGATCATCTCTGCAGGATTACCCTGTCCGGTCAGCCGTCCTTCGCGCAGCATGATAGCGCGCTGGCATAGCGTCTGCACAGCAACCATATTGTGACTGACAAAAAGGACCGTTCTGCCTTGTGAAGCCACATCGCCCATTTTGCCAAGACACTTCTTTTGAAATTCAGCATCGCCGACAGCCAACACTTCGTCAACGATCAGTATCTCAGGTTCCAAGTGAGCCGCGACAGCAAATGCAAGACGGACATACATGCCGCTGGAGTAACGCTTGACGGGCGTGTCGATAAACTTTGAGACCTCGGCAAACTCGACTATCTCATCAAACTTTGAGCGGATCTCAGCTTTCGTCATTCCGAGAATGGCACCGTTAAGGAAAACATTCTCGCGTCCTGTAAGTTCAGGATGAAAACCGGTCCCAACCTCTAAAAGGCTTGCGATGCGCCCTTTTACACGAACCTCACCGTGAGTCGGGGCCGTTACTCTTGAAAGTACTTTTAGCAGTGTGCTTTTGCCGGCACCGTTGCGGCCGATGATGCCCAAAACCTCACCCTGATGCACATCAAATGAAACATCTCTCAATGCCCAAAGCTCATCCGCGTCGGGTGAATTATGGCCGTTGGTTTTTACATTATTATTAGCACCGATCTTGGCTAGCGGGTCAGGCTTTCCGGTGAGACGTGCCCAATGTCGGCTGACGTCGTCAACGAGACGCTTTCCGCCTATGACCCCGAGGCGGTAGTGTTTTGAGAGATTATCTACCTCAATTACGATGTCGGACATAAATGAAAACTAAATATTCAACAGTGGGTAAAAATGGATCGCTTACGAGTGCGTTGTAGTTAACGCAGAACCCTCGTCAGCCAATTTTGCATTGCGAAATTTTTTCGACATTCGCTGTTCGACTGCAATGTTGTGCAGGTACTCGCTGTATTCACAATTGGGCATTTTTGTTAGCAGTTCTTCAAACTGTTCCAGAGTCATAAAGCCTCGCACCAACGCTGCTTCTTCGGGGCATCCGATCTTTATGCCTTGCCTTTTTTCAATAGTACGAACGTAAACCGATGCGTCGTACAGCCCGCTGCTGGTTCCCGCATCGAGCCATGCAAAGCCACGGCTTAACGGACGCACTTTTAATTTGCCGCGCTTTAGATACTCTTTGTTAACATCGGTGATCTCAAGCTCGCCGCGTGCCGACGGTTTGAGAGCTTTCGCAATTTCAACCACCTGATTGTCGTAAACATAAAGCCCCGGAACAGCATATCGGCTCTTTGGATCCGTTGGTTTTTCCTCCAGAGAAACCGCGGCTCCGTGTTCGTCAAATTCAACGACGCCGTAATTTTCCGGATCGTTAACATGGTACGCAAATATCGTCGCTCCCGACACAAAATCGTCAAATGCCCGTGGAAAAGCATCGCCGCCAAAGAAAATATTGTCGCCGAGTATGACCGTGACATTGTCGTCACCGATGAAATCCTCCGCGATCAGAAAGACCTGAGCTATTCCCTCGGGACGAGGCTGTACGCGATACTCGATCGTCAGGCCCCATTTAGTTCCATCGCCAAGCAGCTGCTGATAACGTCCCTGATCTTCGGGCGTCGAGATCACGCACAATTCGCGAATTCCGCTGGCGATCAATACTGTCAGCGGGTAATAGACCATCGGTTTATCGTAAACCGCCTGAAGCTGCTTGCTTGCGATCTGCGTCAGCGGATAAAGCCGTGAGCCAAGCCCGCCTAAAAGTATTATGCCCTTCATATTAGCCATAAAAATGCGTCAAACCGTATCCATGAACGTCTTCTCGACGTGATTGAAAAGCACAACTCCCACCGCTAGTATCACCACTGTAACTACTGCCGAATATCCAAGCATTTCCCAACTGAACGTTCCGGTACCAAGAAAGCCGTAGCGAAATGTTTCGATGATCGAAGTCATAGGATTGGCAGCGACCATCCATCGATACTGTTCCGGGATCTTTGAAAGCGGAAAGATAACCGGCGTCGTGTACATTAACAACTGCGTACCGAATTGAACAAGAAATCTAAGGTCGCGGTAACGAGTTGTTAAAGACGAAACGATAATGCCCGTGCCGAGTCCGAGAGCCGCCATCATCAGAAGCAGAACAGGCAGTAAAAACAGTGCTGACGTCGGCCTGATATTGCTGTCGCCCGCGAGAAAATAAAAATAGAAACACAGGAACAACCCAAGCTGTATGCCAAATTTAATTAGGTTTGAAAGCACTACCGACAACGGCACGGCAAGCCTCGGAAAAAAGACCTTACCAAAAATTGCCGAATTTTGGTTGAAGGTCTCAGAGGTTTTCACCATGCATTCGGAAAAGTAATTCCAGGCTGTGACGCCTGAAAGGTAAAACAAAACTTTTGGCAAACCGTCGGTAGAAAGCTGGGCAATGTTCCCAAAGATCACAGTAAACGTCAGCGTCGTCAGCAACGGCTGAATGATGAACCACAGCGGGCCGAGGATCGTTTGTTTATACAGCGAGAAGAAATCGCGGCGGACAAACATCATCACAAGATCGCGATAACGCCATAGGTCCCCGAGATGAAGATCGAACCAGCCGCTTTTAGGCTGTATTACGAGCGTCCACTCATTGGAATTACTTAAACCCTTTGTTTCCATCGTTAGGCTTGTTCCCTCATCTGTCATGCTTAAGCACGCTGGGCAACGACAGGCATCAGCTTATGGGTTGAGGCCATTAACCCGATACTTATCCATTGCCAAACATAAAAACTGTTATCGCCTTTTCCACCGCAAAAATCCGACCACGCTGTCTTCACCGCTCCGCGATCCAGCCATTCGCCGGCAAAACTATTCAGTGCTGTATCGATCGTTTGATCAGCCCATTCTCTGAGTTCGTGACGCAGCCATTCACGCTGAGGCGTTTGCAGCGGACGCTTTGGTGCTTCTGTCAGGCTTTCCGGGATCAACCCATTTGCGATCTGACGCAGCATCGCCTTTCGTGTGCCGTTTTTAATCTTGCGTTCGATAGGCTGACGAAATGCCAACTCGAACAACCTGTGATCCAAAAATGGTTCTCGTAATTCGGTCGAATATTTCATCGAAATGCGGTCGTTGAATCGCAACACTTTTGGTATCTTCGTATATCGCGTGTCGCGGTATTGAAGATTTCGTACGCTGTCTGTGAAAACTGACGGAAAATCGCTCGCCTCTGCCAAAGCACGAAATTCTGGCGTCAAACAATCCGGCTTGACCGGCGATTCCTTAGTGCCCTGGATCAAACTTGGTTTGTTCCCGTTGGTCTTTGGAAGGTAATAATCGTAACCGGCCCACTGCTCATCCATTCCATTGCCATCCAGCAAAACGGTAACGCCGTTTTCCTTCGCCCGTTTAAATACGGTTGAATATGCGATAGTCGGAAGGCCGCCAAAAGGTTCGTCCTGACAAGCCTGAATCTCACTTGCCAAACTTGGAACATCATTCGCTGTCAACTTACAGACGACGAGATCGTGATTTGTTTTGGCTATCATACTTTCGACCCAGGGCAATTCGTCATAATTCTCATCGCCCGTGGCGAATGTAAATACTTTTACATCACTATCTTCGCCCTGAACCGCGTGTACCAAACCTAAAAGCGTCGATGAATCCAATCCGCCGCTGAGATTGATGCCAACCGGGACATCGGAGCGAAAGCGGAACTTTACGCTTTCCTTCATTAACGCGAGATATTCTTCCGCAACTTCGTTTTCGGAACGCGTATCAAATACTTCGCCCGAGCGTTCGGCAATGTCATACCAGCGAGAGACCTTTATTTTCTGATCGCTCCATTCCAACAAGTGCCCCGGCGGCAAAGACTCAATATTTTTCCAAAATGTACGGTTCGAATGGTCGTATTGGCCGTTAGCAAGATAGGTTGACCATGTGATCTCATCTGGGACAAGCGACACGCCTGCCGCGTGAAATGCCTTAATTTCACTGGCTATCAGCAGTGTTCCATCGCTCTTTTGATGAAAGTTCAACGGCTTTACGCCAAAACGATCACGAGCGGCAAAAGCTCGTTTTTCTTTCACATCCCAAACGATGAACGCAAACATTCCGATCAGTTTATCCAAACAACCGCGTCCCCATTTTTGATAGGCTGCCAACAAAACTTCTGTATCTGATCTAGTTCTGAATGTGTATTCGCTCTCTAACTCTCGTTTCAGTTCGAGGTAATTGTAGATCTCGCCGTTGAGCACGACGACCAGATCTCCTGATGAACTAAACATCGGCTGGCTTGCCGCATTAGACAGGTCGATGATCGCCAATCGGTTTTGTCCCACGCCCGCTATGCGATCAGGACTAACATAGATCCCTTCACCGTCCGGCCCGCGATGCCGCTGCGAAGTCACCATAGCGGCGAGGTCTTTCTCACTCCATGATCTACCAAATATTCCGGATATTCCGCACATAAATTAAACGGTTTGCGACGCTCCGGATTGTATGGATCGGCTTTTGATCATCTCTTCGGCCTGACTCCAATCTTCCTTCGTGTCAATATTTATCGAATTAGCTTCGTCCATCTCGTAACCGCGAACATTGCGGCCGTAGAGGTTTCCATACTCGGTCAGAACACTTCGCTTGGTTACATAAACAGAACCTTCGCGATGAAATGCGGGCGGCAGGTCCTGTCGTCTCGATACAGGTTCAACATCACCACTCGACAACTTCATCTCGCCATCAGGTGAACGCCAATACACCCATTTTGGATTATAAACATGCGGCACAGGCAAAATACTGATCACCGAATCCGCACCGGTCTTTTCCAATATTTCGATACAGTTATCTATGTCTTCGGTTCGCCTGAGCGGATTGGTCGGCTGAAGCAGGCAAACAGCATCGTAATGTTCTCCGAGCGATTCTAATTTGGTAACGGCGTGAAGTATCACCGGAAATGTCGCTGTCGCGTCTTCGGCCAGTTCAACAGGCCTCATAAACGGAACGTCCAAGCCAAGCGATCTGCCGATGTCCGCGATCTCTTCGTCTTCGGTGCTCAAGATCGTCTTTGTCAATCTTGCAGAGATTGCGGCCTCAGCCGTGTAAGCGAGCAATGGCTTTCCGCACAATGGCCTTATATTTTTTCGATGAACCCCTTTCGAGCCGCCGCGTGCGGGTATGATGCCCAGTACTCTCATCTAATAAGTAAGCATCTTCTCGATACTCAATGGAGCCTCAGCGAGAACCTTTGCGATATTTTTACCGGCGTTTCCGTCACCATAAAGTTTGTCGCCGTCGCGTCTATTACTGCTTATCTGCTCACGTGCTGCGGCAAGAATTGCTCCTTTTTCATACGCGACATCGATCACGTTGCTTCCTCTCTCACGTCCGACTTGCCGAGTTCCGATGTTAACAACCGGCACACCTAAGTACGAACATTCCCGAATTCCAACACTTGAATTACCGATAAGACACTTGGAGTTGTAGAGCAGCCTCAAGAAATCTGTCGGTGACATGCTCTTAAAGAAATGTATATTTTCCGGATTGTATTTTTCCCTAAACGAACGTATGCCGTTTGATGTACCGTCCGAACCCGCATCCACATTTGGCCAGAACCACAATGTCGGCATGTTGATCTCGTGAACAGCCTCAAGCGTTTCCATAACGTGCTGGCGGGCCTTTTCATGTTCCGTAGTAACCGGATGCTGCATTACAACAATGTATCCGTTGACCAGTTCATGAAGGATGCCTACGCCGCCGTAACGCTCGAATGGATTAAAATTAAGCGACGGATCATCAAGTATGTCAGTGGCGATGTCTATCGACGGGCAACCGGTTACATAGATCTTCCGGCTGTCTTCACCCATCTTTTTAACACGCTCACCGGCCATCGGTGTCGCGACTAAATGTAGATCGGCAAGTTTTGTAACAGAATGCCGTACCTTTTCATCAATAGAACCTGTAACCTCGCCGCCCTGGATATGGGCGACGGGAATATTCATATACGATGCCGCGACTGCGGTTGCCAAGGTCTCGAAGCGATCTGCAACAGTAACCACAACGTCTGGTTTCAGATTATCGAAGACTGTTGCCAACTCAAGGATTCCCAAGCCGGTGGTTTTGGCCATTGACGCAGGGTTTTCACCTTCCAAAACCATGTAAACGCGCGCATCGATTGCAAAACCGTCCTTCTCGATAAAGTTCACAGCCGTTCCGTATCGATCCAGCAGCGCAGATGCTGCGACTACAAGCTGCAATTCGAGATCGGGGTGATCCTTAATTGCCTGTAGTACAGTTTTTACACGGCTGTAGCTTGGCCTCGCCGTTACAACAACACAAATTTTTCGTGACATCAGATATTAATCTCCAGAGCCGTTCTTGGACTCTACAAGGTCGGTAAATTGAATAAATTCATCCACCTGCAGATCACGGCTAAGTTTCTTACCCAAAATATCGGGCAATTGCGACGCGGGCATTCCCGTACCGGGTTTTTTTAGCTTCAGATGTTCTTGAGCCAAAATCGTACCGGCAGAAAGATCGGCTCCCGCAACAATACTCTTTGTAAATAACGATCGCAGATGTGACATTTCACCCGCCATCTTGGCCTTATCAATAGGTGACGCGATCATTTTCTCGATCTGTCTACTACCATCGACCAATTGCCTTAATTCACTTGTCGTAACCGAAGCTTTTACGTCAGGCCCGAACATCTCGCGACTCATTGCGACGTGGATCTCGAGTATCTCGGCCCCCAACGTAACAGCGGCCAGACCCGCAAATACATTTCCGGTGTGGTCGGACAAGCCTACGGGAATTTGGTATCTTTCTCTTAAAACGTCGAGCATGTTAAGCCCGACGGATTCCGGCGGACAAGGATACGCTGTCGTACATTGCAGCACCGCAAGCTGGTTTCCAGTTTCCCGAACAACATCGACTGCGGCGTCTAATTCCGCCCAGTCACTCATTCCTGAAGAAAGTATGATTGGGTCACCTGTTCCTGCAATTCGCCGCAGAAGCTGCACACTACCGATCTCACCAGAAGCAATTTTCCACACCTTCATCCCAATATCAGAAAGCAATTCCACAGCCGCATCAGAAAATGCCGAACTCATAAACAGAATTCCGCGCTCGTCGGCATGTTCCTTCAAACCAAGCCATTGCGACTTTGTAAATTCCATTCGCTTCCAATACTCGTATCGTGTTTCATCCTGAGGGCTAAATTTGATCCGCCACGGCTCGCTCGGAGTGCTTTCTTCTGCAGCAATATGCGTCTGAAACTTAACAGCATCCGCGCCTGCATCTGCGATCGCATCGATAAAGGAATGAGCCATTCCCAAACTGCCGTCATGAGACTGCGCAACCTCGCCGATGATCAAACAACGTCCGTCGGCAAACGGTACGCCGATTTTGCTCATGCAATGATTTCGAAATGATTTTTCCATGGGAAACTATAGAGTAATTCAGAAGGTCCGCAATCGTTATTCGAGATGCAGAATTGCTCCGCCATCGCCGTTTCCATTTGTATTTTTTGTCTCAGAATCGTCCGAATAATATTCACTGTTATAGTACTGATAACCGCCAATAGGAACATCGTTTAGAACGATACCAACAATGTTTGCATTTACATCCTGCAGCTTTTTCTTAGCGAGAGATAGTATTTCTGATGAACTAAAATTCACGCGTCCAACGAGGAGAACCGCATCAACATCAGATGCAAGCAAAACGCTGTCTGCAAAGTAAAGTGCCGGCGGCGAATCAATCACAATATATTTATATGTTTCACCTAGCTTATCTATTATCTCTCGCATTTTGCCCATGCTGAACAACGTCGCCGGACTTGGAATTGCCCTTCCGGAGGTCATTAGATCGAGATTGCTTGAAATATCCTCGATAATTGCCCCGTCTAGGTTATCCATCGCCGCTCCGTTCATTGTGAGCAGATCTCCCAAACCCTTTATATTGTCAAAGCCGTTAATTAGGTGCATTTTCGGACAGCGCAGGTCGGCATCTATCAATAGTACTTTTCCGCCCATTTCTGCCAAGCATTTTGCAAGGTTTAACGACGTAAGCGTCTTGCCTTCAGAAGGTTGCCCCGATGTAACAAGAACAGTTTTTGGTCCTGGTCCATTTGTCGAGAGCAAGAGCGATGTTCGAACCTGATTAAAGGCCTCACGAACAACTGGTTGGTCAAAGTCGTTGGGAACAATCGCCGATCCTCGGCCACCGTCGCCTAATTGACGACGCGATGACGTTAACCGCTTTAGCATTCCTTGATGTATCCCAGGTATCATTCCAATGACCGGTGTGCCGAGCTTTGCTTCCACATCATCAAAAACGCGGATCGTATCATCAAGCCAGTTCACCAAAAATGCGAGGCCAATACCTAGGAATATTGACAGTATGAAAGCCATGAGCACTTCCTTTGTTCTTCGCGGCCCGTCTGGTCCACGAGGTACAAGTGCCCGATCTGCCACGAGAACATTATTCGGTGTGCCGTTGAGAATAACCTCTGTCTCTTTGGATTTTTGAAGAAGGTCGGCCAACAACGTCCTGTTCGTATCGATCTCCTGTTGGATGATCCGGTAGTTAATGGCAGCTTGATTTTGAGCAAGCACTGCTCCGCGCTGCACATCAAAATCAGCCCTTAATTCACGTTCTTTCGCGGCCGCTTCTCGGTATCGCTGTTCCAGTTGGGAAGCTTGAGTATCTTTCGATCTTTTTTGACTTGTCCGGAGCTCGTTTTCCAACAAATTTATTTGACGCTGCACTCGCTGTACTTCCGGCCACTCATCGGTATATTCGGTTTTCAACTGTGCGAGTTGTTGTCGCAGTGTTGTCAATTGGCCCTGAAGTCCTGCGGTGCGCGGATCGGAGTTTTCTGCAGCCGCTGCAGACATTGGATTTTGCATTGCGGCTCGATACGCTGCTTCCGCAGAGATTCGCTCGTTTTCCGCCGCCCCAAGTTTATTATTAAGGTCGCCTAGACGCTGGACAACTGTATTTTGACTAGGATCCAAAGAAATTATCTGATTGTCCCGGGAGTAATTTATTAACCGCTCCTCACTCTCACGAATTTGAGACTGCAATTCCGCAACGCGTTTTTGCAAGAATTCACTTGCAGTCGCATTTGTCTCCACCTTTCGCTCCAGATTTTGAAGCACATAGGTATCAGCGATAGCGTTGGCGATCTTTGCAGCGACACCAGGCTCACCGTGAGTAAACCCTATTTCGATCAAACGAGTTTCCTTGTTAGCCGTTCTTGTATCTTTTACCGGCATGATGGTCAGGCCCCTCTTGATCTTGCTGACATAGGGTGCGAGTTTCTCAGCTTCTTTGTCAAGATCGGTCAAGGCTTCCGGCGTCAATTCCAAATTATTGGTCGCTGTATCGCTTGCGGCGATCTCAGATTGAGCAGGTTCGTACAGTCCGAACATTTTTAGTACGTTTTGAAGGGTATTCAGTTTTTTACCCTTATTAGGATTTGTAAATGCTTCGTTATGCTCCAGATCTAAAACCTTTGCCACCCTGCGTAATAGACCCGTGCCTTCTAAAATGCGTAACTGGGTCGTAAAATACACCGGATCATTGCCTTGATTTAGGATGATGGAACTGCCGCCGCCGCCGCTGACCGCAGGGTTCATCTCACCGTTAACCTGTATTCTGGCAACCGCTGCATAATAGTCAGGTCTTTGGGCCTCATACAGCACCACCAACGTTGTAATAACCACAACCGTGCCCACAATAAGGCGCCAATGCTTGCGCAGTATCGAGAAAAATCTAAGGAATTGCTTCTTTTGCGAGACTTCGTTCCCATTGCTGGGCGCGTAAAAGTCATAACCGTATCCCGGATCGGAATCAACCGAATACGGCTGTATCGGTGCAGAACTCTGCTCGGTTTTGATCAATGATTTATCGTTCGCCATATAAAAACTAAATCGGCTCCAAACTTTACGGAATTACCCTAAGTGGAAGTGTCGTGAGCGTTGGGATTAAGATCTTACCGAGTTCGCCCAGAAAGGTCTTTTTAGGTCCCGGAACCTCGACGATATCGTTAGTCTGAAGAAGAATGTCGTCTTTTTTCCGCAGGTTTATTTCCTTTAGATTTGCTGCAATCTCAGTAGGATTTATCGAACCATTTAACCGACGACGAATAATTATCTTCTCAGACTGTGCACCGGCCGCTAGTCCACCCGCCATCGCAATTGCCTGACTCAAGGTGACAGGGTCTTTCAAGCTGATCGCCGTTGCGTTTTTAACATTTCCGACAATATAGGCTTTTGTGATTTCGGCATCAGCAATTCTTATGATGTCACCTGCTCTAACGTAGGGATTTGAGCCTTCCGTGCCCTTGAAGGTGTCTGCCAAACTTAGCGAAATGAGCTCATCTCCCACGCCTTCTGTCAAAACCAATTGCGGCCCATCACAAAAAGGCAGGCTTCGACTCCGAAGGATCTCGATAGACGATCCGGCCCTTTCAGCAGTTCCGTTGACCCAGGTCAGCAATTCAAGTAACCTGACCGGCCTCTGTAATTGAAATCGGCCCGGAGTGTTTACAGCTCCGATCACAGCTACTGGATTTGAATTGAATTGTTGAACGGCAACTGTAATATACGGATTGAGAAGAAATTTCTTATATTTTTCCCTTATCTGCTCAGCAAGCTCTCGTTCGGTCCGGCATCCTGCTTGTATATCCTCATCAAGCATAGGTAGTTGGATCATGCCCTGATTGTTTACACGGACACCTGTTCGCGTAAGCTGAGAGCTCTGGCTGACGTTTACGTCGATGATGTCGCCAGGCCCGATACGATAGTTGGGATTTTGACTTGTCGACTCTTGAGCAGAGACACTTATCGACGCTGTGGCCAAAATAAGCGATACGGCCAAAAACACCTTACTACTTAGAGTTGCTACCGGTTTCGTTACAAATATTCTCATGACAATTTATGATAAAGCGCGTCGTCGCGACGCAAGTGCCTCATTTAGATGATTTGGACAACTCAAATTCAAAACAGTATTGCTTATAACAACGTTAAATTCTTCGTTTTCTCGCACAAATTTGCCGTGCAGCGGCCCGTCACCCAGTTTTACAACTACATCTTCGCGAACCCACTGCCAAAATTGTGCTTGGGTCGTCCAGTAATTCTTGCCGTTGCTGCAAATGACTAACGCATTTTTCTTCTTTTTCCGCAGTTCCTTTTCTTTGCGTTTTTTCTCTTTTTTATCTTCTTTGTTGTCCATATTCGAGGCGCCTTTTAATGTTTGCGCCATTAAATGCACATAATGACCCCGTTAGGGGAAACCTGAAAACTCAGGCAGTTCGAAAAATAATGCCCACATTTCATGAGCCGAATACCTACATAGAGAACGTTCACATACCCAAACCTTGTTCCATTAACAATCTAATTAATCAGTTTTCAATTCAAAACCTCTTAGCTTCTTGCTTCAAGATAATGTAGATCTTGGCCGTCGCTTCCATTTTCTTCGAATGAATTTTGGAGGCTCGGCACCTTGACCAACTGATGCTTGAATGCGTAGATCACCAGTTCCAGTCGACTTGTCACATCGAGCTTGTTAAAAACTGATGTTAGATGATGTCTAACTGTTGTTTCTGCGATAAACAGTTTTTCGGCAATACCCTTATTTTTCATTCCTCGGCATATGAGCTCGACTACCTCTCTTTCACGCTCAGTCATTCCATTGGCCTTTTGCACGGCTGGATTATCAAGAAAAGACTGCTTCTCGTTAAGCATATGCCTGATGGTCGCTCCCATGATTGACCTGTCGAACCAAAATTCACCCTCGCAAACTTTCTCGATAGCCTTGTAAAGCACCTCTGCTCCGTTTTGCTTAGACACCAATCCTTTGATGCCAAGTTTCAGGCATTGTTGGTAAAACTCGACCTGATCTTTTCTAGTCAGTATCAGTACGGGTATCTTGGCGATCTCGGGCGAAGATAATGGCAGCAATGCCCTTTCGTCAATGTCCGAAACATCGACAAGAATAATATTGGGTCGGAGTTTTGCGATCTGTTCGACGGCCGTATTCGCGTCCGAGGCCTCACCTACAACTTGAAAACGATTTTCAGACTCGATCAACATACGAAGCGCAGTTCTGAATATCGATAGGTCGCAGATGAGAAAAATATTAATTGCTGTATTTGCCATAATGTCTTTCTATTTGAGGCTTATTACGGTTAATTCATCAAGATGTATCGTTCACGATGCCGACAGTTAATAAAATGCGAATTAGGCGCAAAATCCTCTAACCTGTCGAAAAAGTCCCTTTTTCACTTGTTTTTTCCGACAACGGTCCTTTCAAGATGTGTGATTTCTCCGAGCACCTGATTCATTTGTCGCTTTGTCCTAAGGACCTATTAGGACCATTGCCCCCCAAAACCCAAGAAGGCTGATCCGATTGATTTAAGCGGGTGTGACATCCGCAGAAAAGTACAATCGGATTGATGGAAGGTACAATAAAATCTACTTCACTTGGACAGCCAACACATCGGAATAAAAGATATTTTCATACTAGATAAATGTTCTATAAGATATGTGCACAAAAGCAAGAATAGTAAACAATACAGTATTTCACTTGTATAACCTAAAAGTGACTCTTTACGAACGCTAATATATGGTCAAGCTTTTTAGCACTATCGGAAAACACAATTGAACTAGATTCGTCGAATTTTACCTTTCGTGGCCTAGACAAACGTTCTAGATCATTTCTCGAATTATTAGCTGTTAAAATGACGTATAATGTAATACAATCATGACATAAAATGCCATTGACACTGGCATTTAAACGCTAACCAAACACAATTATCTGTTGGAAATTCCTTTTTTTTGACTGTTTATTACGACAGGTTAGTCCTTTTGTATGACCAAGACCTACACAAAAAACCCCGGCCCTTACATACGGACATCTATCGTAGCTCACCATCAACTTGTCCGGGAATGCCTCACTTCCCTTATCCAAAACAACCAGGATCTGCAAGTTGTTACATCGTGCAGCTTACGATCGGACACATTCAAGCTGGACGGCTGTGACATAGCTGTAATATACCTTGAGGCAAATGATCCGGTGGAAATAATAAGGGGCGTTTTGGATGCCAACCCGGAAATAAAGGTGGTGGCGATCACGGACGGTGAAGATCTCGACTCTTCTACGCAGGCTCTCAAATTAGGTGCGGTGGGCATCGTCCGCTCTGATCAAAGTTCAAAGCTGCTGATCGAAGCGGTTCGTAGGGCATTTAAGGGGGAAACATGGCTTAATCAAGCATTGCTTTCCAATTTACTCAAGAATGGCGATTCTACCGGTGTTAAAATGTCCAACGGCAACGCCGGCAACGCAATGGAAACAATAACGCGCCGCGAGACCGAGGTGATCGCGATGATCGGGAAAGGCCTCAAAAGCAAAGTGATTGCCGAACGTCTGGGTATAAGTGAGGCAACCGTTCGACATCATCTCAGCTCTATTTATGGCAAACTCGGTGTTGATGACCGTTTGAATTTAGTCATTTACGCATTCAGACACGGATTGATCCCTTTATCGGATGATTCCGAGGAAGATTGATCCTTAGCAAGGTCATTCACTATCGATGCGCTTTACAACCGGATTGTTGGGGTTTATTTTTCTTAATTTTTCGAGTGTCGCGGCAAATCCCTCTTTATCATCTTTTTCATCATAAGCCAGCGCGAGATTTTGCAGCGTTACCTCATGTTCAGGCTTGATACTTAAAGATGCTTTGTATTCCTTGATCGCTCTCTCAATATCACGAGGCTCGCGGAGAAAGAATGTCAGGCCAAGATCAGTTCGGACATCGACGTTTTTTGGATCTTTTTCGAGGGCCTGCAAATACCATTTTTCAGCTTTTTCGTATTTTTCAGCATCGAAATTGGCGTTGCCGGCCTTTACCATTGGCTCTGGTTCGGTGGGTTTGAGTTTTGCAGCCGTTTCATAAAATGTCGCGGCCTCATCAAAACGTCCGATCTGATAATAGAGATCACCCGCTGTCATTTGAGCTTCAAAATTCTTAGGGTCGGCTTTTGCCTTTTCGATAGCAGCCATCACTTCCGGACGCGGAGCGTTCTGCGGCTGTTCGCCCGTTGAGCTGCCAAGCGGAGGGTGGTTCGGCGGAAGTGCCGGATTCTTATTTGAGGCACTGTTAGACGCCGAAGAAACTTCCGGTTTTTCATAAGCGGATTTGTTGATGCTGTTCGCAACCGCAAAGCCAACGACGAGGCCGACCAACAGCCCCAGCACAACGAACATGACGTTATCTTTTTTCATCTACTACTTGATAGTAATACCTATCGATTCCAAAAATCTATTCGGCCTCTCACCGCCGATCAGCGCAAAAATGTAATCATTCGGTATCGTTTCGAGTTCCTTCTTAGTTTTTACATCTTCCAGCACGATCTCATTTTCGCGCATTTCCTTGATTCCCACACCGAACCGCAGGTCAATAATACCGTTATCTGCACATTGATAAAGCTGAAATTTATTACCGAACTTTACTGTTGGCGCCAAATAGTCGCGCACCAACAGCGTCACTTTATTCATCATATCCGGCGTTCGCGGGGTAATCGTTGCTCCGTCACGTGTAGCAACCAGATCGACAGCCGCCTCGACAGCCACATTTCCACCGCCAACCACAACGATACGACATCCCCAAAATTCAGCCGGATTTGAGAGGCCATATATGACCTTTTGCTCTTCGCGGCCTTCGATCTTGAATTTCAGATCTTCATTCGGCAAGCGCAATTTGTTTGGAGCGCCGCGAAGGCCGATAGCTATAATAACGCGGCGAGCTTTGTACGTTTGTGGCAGCTTTTCTGCTCCGCGTTCAGCATTGATCACAAAATAATCGCCGTCCTCAGCCTTATTTACGGTTTTGCAGCTTTCGTTTTCGTTGATCTTTACTCCCTTTGATGTAAGGCTGCCTAGCCAAATATCGAGAATGTTCTCACGTTGATCACCCGGAATTTTTGTTTGAAGCTGATCGGCAATATCGGAGCGAAAAAGAGGTAACAAATTATTCTGTTCTTTAAGAAACTGTGTTTGAAAAACTCGCGCCCAATCAACGGAGCCTTTTGACCGCAAAAATCCGGCGATGCGTTTTTTCAGCTCTTTTTCAAGTTTTTCTGAAAGCTTCGGTGCAAGTTTTTCATGGAGCGTCGTCGGGATCTTTGCGATCATTTCACCATGGAGCAATGCCGCCTGCTCATGAACTATAGTTTTCAGATCGTGGCCCACCGCATCAAAGATCGTCTGATCGTCGTCACCTTCTGAGCCACCGTATTTAGCCTTTGAAAGGCCAAGACCGGTGACGGGTATCCCTCCCGACCAATCCTTTGTATCTGGCTTGAAGAAAATATATTTACCTTTCGGATACAAGTCGATGGTGGATAAGGTCTTATCCTGTTCGATCCCGACATACCGAAGATTGGCTTCTTGAGCCGAGGCCGCTGCGGATGCTCCTCCAGGACCGATGCCTATGATCGCAACATCGTAATCTGCTTTTGGTTCCGGTTGAGCACCCTTTAGTTCATCAACAATATGGGCAATTACGTCTGCACCCTCTTTCACCGCATTCTTGATCAGCGGAACGCCGGAAACATCGCCGATTATGAAACATCCCGGAACATTGGTCTGAAATGTCGACCCGTCCCGCGTTGGCGTGGGAAGCGAGCGTACATCCTTTGCTGTGTTGATGACGATGCATGCTTTTGGGTTGACCGGACACTCGGCCTGGCACGCAGTGTCTTCCATACAGAGGTCAGGAGCGACAGCGGCAGCAGTTCCATCGACGATCGCGAGCACATCATGAGGACAGGCATCGACGCAAGCCTGACAGCCAATGCATCGCTCAGCGAAAATGACCGGGTGAGGATAAGATGGACCTCGATATTTGTCCAGACCGAGCTCGGTAAGTTCCGCTTTCGAAAGTGTTCGAATATTTGTAACCGGAGCGGCCATCTCATCGCGAGCTTTAAAAAAACCAAACGCGCGCGAAGAGTCGTTAAATATAAACAGCAGCCCAACACCTACACCGACCAACCCAATGCTGGCCCAACCGATCCACGACAATCCGCCGTAACGGACTGCGTCCACAGGAACGAATGCCTGATTCAGCCAGATCAAAAACCCGATGAGTACGAGACAAATAAAAAGATGGAAAAATTTCATTGGCCGCTAAGCTGCTTGATCTTGTTAGTGATCGCCTCTTTCCTCCTGTCGAGAGCATCGGTCGTTAGAAATTCGCTCCACCGTCCGGTGCTGTAAGGATGCTGGACGTGACACGAAATACAATTTGCCGAATCTGTTTCAAAACGCTTGTCACGCTCCGTCGCATTTTCAGGCGTTGTGTGACAAACAGCGCATGTCTGACGCGGCTTCACTCTGTCTATGTTATTTGCACCAAAAGATTCGTGACATGTCGAACACGTTACAAGTCCACGTTTGTCGCCCTTGAGCGGAGCAGGGGACTGCAAACGGTAAAGATGAATTGTGTGAAACTGACGGCTTAATTTTGCCTGTTCATCTTTGTCACCAGTCGCACTTTGATTGATCTCAGGTATCGCGTCGGCGACTTCGCGATAAACGCCTTTCCATTTCCACACACCGTCAACTACCGGATAACCATAAGAACCACCGTGAGCCGTGTGTACTGCCTTGCCATTGTAGGTCTTTGGATTTTGATCGTTGTGACACTCAGCACAAGTGCGAATTGCTGTGGTTTTCATATCAAAATCCGCTCCCTGATGCTCACGATGACACATGGTGCAGGTAATGCCGGCTTGCTCATGGGCTTTTGTATTGGACGAGTGAAATTCAGCAGCCGAATGACATTTGATACAGGAATTTTCAACCGGCTCATTCAAAGTGTGGCAAGTCGTGCATGAATTGCCGTTGGCTGTTGTCGCAATGGCGCTGTTCTCTATCATCGAGGCATGCGGGTTTGAAAGCGGCTTCGACGCATAAGCGTCCGGATGGCGGAAAAATGCATACACTCCCAGTGCACCGATCACTAAAAATGCCCAAATAAACAAACCGACTCGCCACGTTGGGCGCAGATCGCGCGTCGGTTTCCAGTTGAACATTGCCTTGCCCGGTTTTGGTTTTTCCGTCGGACGCAGGCGCGTTCCCCAATCATCTTTGTCACGCGAACGCTTCTCCCAAAAAACATCGAGAACACCTCCTGCTGCTACTGCCGCAGAGGTTGTAGGTTTTTTGGAAGATTTTGAAACTTGCGGCGGCGTTCGTTCTGCAAATTGACGTTCGACAACCAACAACAATTCATCGCCAAGCCGCGCTACAAGTATTGTAAACGGGCCGATCTGAATAGTATCGCCATCGGCCAACACATCTGATTTTTTTGATGTAAGACGGCGGCCATTTAGCGTTAGAACATTTGATGTGGAGAGGTTTACTATGCTGTAGTTCTCGTCCTGAAAATTGATACCTGCATGAATTCTGGAAACTGTCGTGTGGTCCAAAAACACTTCACATGTTTCCAGGCGTCCGATATATAGACTGTCGCTCTCGACCGATTTTGTTTCGGTAAGCAGATCCGCATAGGAGATCGTAAATTTTCCTGTTTTCTCGCTCATCGGACGTTAAAATAAACAACCTGGGCTATATGGATCAACATTAGCACCAACATTAACGACGTAAAAAGAACATGCGGAGCAACCCACAATTTGAGCAATTGATGCAAATAGCAGAGTGCATCGACACGACGCAGAGTTGCGGCGTTTTCCACTGCTTCCATCAAACGAGCATCGTCGGAACGGCTCATCTTTTCCGCCGCTGAACGAAACTCTTCGCGGGCACCGGCGAGCATTGTTCCAAGGTCTTCTCTCTTAAGATATTGCCTAATAAGATAGCCGAGTCCTAAAAAACGGCGGCGCACTTTCCTTTGGATCAGTTGATTAAGTTCTTCACTGGTGGTTTCATCGGCAGCTCGAACAAGTTCGGCTCGAAGCTCTTCGCGCCGAGCTTCGAGGTCTTCCAAAAGCAGCGGTTCACGCTCGACCTTTGTCATAAATCTCGGCACGATAATGTAGCACGCAGCACCAAAAAGTCCGCTGGCGATCACAAGATCGAATGAGATCATAAGGACCGTCGTCAGCAAACCGCCTGAGCTTGTACCTCCGTGAACCAACAGAAGAACTCCAGCCAAAACACCCAGATAGATGTGCGACAACATCCAATATCGTAAGGCTCCGGCACGCCGACGATAGACCTGTTTTCTGAGCGGATAAGCCATCACCCAGACGATGCTCACTAGACCTGTAAGCCCCGTCAGCCATCGCATCGTCACCCAACTTCCCGCACTCAATGGTATGTCCTGAGCGTAAGCGCGTGTTGCCCACACGGCCGCACCGCCAAACGCCAAAACCATCGCAATACCGATCACATGCCAGATCGTTGCCCATAGATCAAATTTGTGTATGTTCTCACCGATCGCGTGCGTCTTGGTTCGTCGTATAAGGCCGATCGTTTGGTTGACCTCATCAAAATACTCGCGCGGATTTACACGAACTAATGCTCCGGTAGGGCAATTTTCTTCGCAGGAATAAGCCTCGGTCTTTGCGCCTTTCGGGTTCATTTTCGTGTCGTGACAAAGATTACATTTTACGGCAAGCAAATTCTCGGTTTGCTCGACCGGCATGGGCATCTTGGCCTCACCGAGTGAAAATGCCGATAGAAGATTTGTAAACGCTCCGTTGCCATTCCCATTTTTCGGGTCTGGCCGGGCGATCATCGAAATTGCATTGTAAGGACATTGCGTAGCGCAGTCGCCGCAGCCGATGCACGTTTGCGGATTGATATCGATCTCACCGTTTGGAAACCGCGCGATCGCACCTGTCGGACAGCCTGTCAGACATTCCGGGTCTTGACAGTGCATACAAACTGTCGGGACTAAGATGCTCTGGGTTGCCGGTTTGTTGGGCTTGAATGGCCGCTCGATATGGATACCGCGCCTGGTCAGACGCGAGTTACCGTGGACCTTGTGACATGCCAGCGAACAATTACCACAGCGAATGCACTTGGCCATGTCCATAACCAGCAGATTTACGCCATCGACAACTCCGGTTTCGATCTCTCGGCTTGTAGCTGTCAAAACACGGCTGTCGCTCGGATGCAGCGGCATCTGATCATCGTTGTCAGCCATTCCTTTCAAAAAGGGAACGACTACTGAACTCATTTCTTTATCTTCGCGCAGGCGGGTAACTGCTACTTCGAGAACTTCGGTGCGTCCTGCGACAGTGGCGGTGTATTTCCAATTTGTTGAGGCTTCGACCGCCTCAAGCCCAAGGCAGGTTCCGGCACCAAGAAAATCAAGCCCTACCGTTTCATCCGAAAGTAATAGTTCTGCTGCCTTTGGATTAAACTCAACGCCGCTAACACGCTGTATCCAGCCATTTCTTACAAAAATGACTCGATTTATTGGATCGCCTTCTCGAAACAGCACATGGTTCTTTTCATATACCGCAAAACGCGCGGAATCATTCAATCGGTGGAGAACCCCTTTATCAAGATCAAGGTTCGTGAAATCTTTGAGTTCATTGAGTGTAAGAGTCTGTCCATAATTGCGGTAATTGCGATCGAGAGCTTTGCCGAATTTTGATAGCTTTCGCAATAAACGAATTGCCGGACGGGTAAATTCCAACACAAGCGCGGGTTCACCCGTCGAAGCAACTGAGACCGTCGCAGTTCTCGGCGTTCCGGAAAGCATGGCCATTTCACCGAAAGAATTTCCGGCTGAAATGATCCCAACATTTTTGCGGTTTCCGTTTTGTTCTTTTATCGAGGCTTCGAGGGAGCCTTTTACGAGGATGTAAAAGATACTACTTTCCCAAGTGTTCTCATGGACGATGGTCTCGCCCGGTTGAAATTCTAGAAGTCGCGTATAAGGGCCAACCTGTTTTCCGCGATAGCTGCGGCCAAACAGGATGATATCCATATCGAGTTCGTTTCGAAACTCACCGTTTGGAAGCTTTTCGACAAGTTCGGATACGATATCAACATTTTGAAATGCCTCAATTACCTGCTCGTGATTTTCTATAACACGTGGCATTACAAGTTCGGACGATCTAAGGATTTCGGACTTTTACTTAAAACGCGACCAAATTTCAAAAATAACAAAGATTGTGGACGCCAGAGCTAGCGGCAAAAGAAAAACTGCCGCTACTCCGAGTAGAATATACCATTTTGTATAGCTTACAGGTTTATGCTTTTCCGCGATTGTGTCCTGCTCCGTTACCGCAGGTTTTACGGTTACAGTCTTAGCTGTCTTTACCGGCAACACGATCTCTGTTTTCACCGGCACGACAACCTCAACTCGTTTTTCAACGGAACTCGGAGCGCCTACAATGTTCAGCCCCATGTCCTCAAGCATCTGATTGTACATTGTCTGACCGTATTGGACCGTGCTTTCCAATTTCTCAAACTTTGATGCTTCCTGCCTTTTTTCTTCCTCGACAAACGCATTGCCGCAACCGGGGCAAAATGCCTTGGCCTCGTCAACCATTTCCCCGCATTTGTCGCATTGCTGCAATCCCATTGATCAATCCACTTTGTGACAAACGGCGCAGTCTTTTGCGGTCGCAAATCCTTTACGAGATTTTAATTCCGGCCTCAGCTTGTAGGCAGCATCATGACACGAATTGCAATTGATGTGATAGGCGAGTTGGTTGTTCAGGTCCTTCTTGTTAGCCGTCGGCATTGTCTTTCCGTCAGGAACGTTTCCATCCTGAAAATGACAGTCTCGGCAACTGCTCACTTTCTGGCTAGACTTTTGCCACGCATCAAGCGTTAACACCACGTCCCGTTCAGACGTTACATATGGTGCCTGAAGCGCCGATTTCGGCTGATCGGTATGGTGACATTCAACACATCCGACAACAGATTTACCATCGGGGCTGTAATTCTTAAAAGCATGCGAATCATGATCAAAAAAGGCTTCGCCATATTCTGATTGACTATCCAAACCGAGTTTAAAGGTCTTTGATATCGTTTTGCCGCCGGATGCTGGAACGGTATTCGCCGCAGTCGTGGAAGGGGTTCCGGTCGCTGCCGGCACTGCCTTGACGGAATTAGAATTTACAGCGACATTTGCGGCTGCATTAACCGACGTCGGTTTGCTGTTCGCTTCAGGAGATTTTGTGTTCGTATTCTTGGGCGGAGTTGGCTGGGCAAACAATCCTGAAAAAACAGCCGCATTGGTCGTTGAAAGACTCGTGCCGCTCAAAAAAATAAACAATGCACCGAGCGCAAAAACAGATACAAAAATCAACTTAACTGTATTTTTCATAGCACAAACAATTAAAAACCCTTTTCAACGTGAAGTCAATATTTTTGCGAACCTGAGCAGTGTCTTAGTTTGTAAACTTAGTGTGTTTTCCTTTGCGATTTGCGTGCGCCTGCCGACCATTCCGACCATCCTGCCAACGCCGCCAAGGTTAGACCATCGTAAGGAAATATTCTGATTTTTAGATGGCTTTTTGGAGTTCAAATATGGCTTTTTGTGGGTTCTCCGATGGCTTTTAGGGGGGCGCCCGATGCCATTTTTGCCCCATATCGATCCTATATCGATCTAAATGCTGCAATTACTTGCTTTAGCCCTGCGCAACGAGTGTAGAATTGACTAGTTTTCAGTCGCCGGAGCTTCTTCTGCCGTATCGGCATATGTTCCGGACGGCAACTGAGTATAAACGCTGCCTCCGTGACAACGAAGGCAGCTGTTTACATCAAATCTATTGTTGCCTGTAAATGCCCGTCTCCCGTTGTGACATTGAAGGCAATTGTTGCCGGGACTTGTCCTATGTTGGAGTATTTGAATATTGGTCACCTGACGCGCATTTGGAGCATTGGCAACGACGTTATGACATTCGTTGCAGCCTACTCCGTTATGGTCCCGGTGCGAAAAGATCGCTTTGAAATTGTATTCAGACTGAAGTGTCCGGTTGTATGGGGCCAATTGATGACATACGCTGCATTGGCCGAGCTTGCTTTCGGCAGTATGGCATCCATAGCAATTTGCGTGGGCTTGAAAACCAACTGGTATTGTTTTTCCCGGCCCTGACGGTTCGTGGCACGCGGCACATCCTTCCGCAGGACGAGCCTCACCTCTTTCATGAACCGCATGGTCAAACTTCATATTGAAGCCCTCGATAAACTTTGTCGGAAAAGCCTTGACTGGCGGATCTTGCCCTTTTGTATCTGTGTGACAGATCGCACACATAACCTGATCTTCGTCCACAAATTGATTCAGATGACACCCTATACAGGATTCATGTCCGCCTAATTTGCTCTTGACGCCGCGATCCTCTCGCTGATGACAAGTATTACAGGCAAATTGTGTATGCTCAGGAATCTTGTGTGAAAAGTCTTCGAAAGTCTTGCTCGATGCTCGTTGCGGAATTGCATCCGGTGTCTCTGCAGAAGTAAGCGTCACGGGCGATCTCGCTGCTTGTTGAATGCAGGCTGCCGCAAAAAACACGGCGCATCCGAAAACGAGCGCGGTTTTCAACACTTGTTTTGAACGCGGCACGTTTTTCATTCTTTGCTTTTATTCGTGATGGCTCTCGGGTTTGTCATATCGGCCGATAACCGACGTGTGACAGTAATTACACTGAAACTTCTTGTCTTTTTCCCGCTTCTCCAGTTGATCCTTTATATCGTCGCTATGACAAGAAACACAGGTAGAAAACGGCACTTCAGGCTCGGTGTTTTTCTTTAAGGCCTGCAGATCGGAACTTCCGGCAGTGCGAAGATGACAGGTCATGCAGTCCTTCGCGTGAACACGCTCACCGACCTGCGATTTCTTGCCTAACTGCTCATGGCTAAATTTTAGCGATGAACGTTCTACAATCGTCGCCTCAAAATAAGGCTTGTCCGCAAGTTTATGACAGCCCGAGCAGTTTGTGGAAACGGGTTGTATACGCTGATAGTGGCAGTTGAAGCACGACGCGTGATTCATCGGAACATCTTTGAAATAATCTGCTGTTGGTCTAAAACTGTCCGGAACAGCGACAGGTAGTTTTTGATCCGAGTCCGGTTTTCGAACTGCATACTTTGGCAAGGTTTTGGCAGTTTGATGACAGACCGAACAATTATAAAATTCCGTCTTCTTGTTCTCAGCCTCATTCGTGTAACTAGCCAAAACTATATGGCCGACCGCGATATCCGTCCTTCGATTCGACGCAACGATGTCCTGATGAGCGTCGTGTGGAAAGATCGTCGTGAACTGTGTTGGGTGAGCTTTATTTGGGAATGGTCGTAGCCCTTTACCTGGTCTTGCACGCGGCCCCGATGCTAGGTGACATCCAGCGCAAAATACACCGCCGTTGCTGTAAATGTCATTAGTATGGCATCCGAAACATGCAGTATGCTTCGCCGCACCCTTTGTGTCGGGCAGGTTAAATGGGTAGTCCGTCACATCAGGAAATGGTTCTGCCTTATCCGCTCTCGGCGACATCCAATTTCGCGTCGGTAGTGTATGGCAAATCTTACAGTCGGCAAATTGGTGGGACTTCGTGGTATGCGAAAAATTTTTGGCCGCCTTTTGAGCCGTAGAATGTTGTAGAAAGCTACCGGCGAAGATAACAGCCCCTAAACCAATAAAAATGAATCTCAGGCAATACTTCATTTCTGATCACAGGTTCCCGCTTTGCAATCCGGCAAATCTCTAACGATCACTTCACATTTCTTAATGATCTTACTGCTTTCCGGTGCATCGAGGATCGGCGTTTTTTTGTCCTTTCCAATATCGACCTCGCAGATCCATACATAGCTTTTTTCACCGATCTCGACAGGTACCAGATTAGCAAATATGAATTTTTCGGTCGCAGCGGTCAATGGAATGCTTGAAAAATTGGCCAGTGCCGACGAGCTGTTGTCAGTCATCGCAGACTGGACCGGCAGTCGTTCTGCGGGCAGATCTTTCAGCAGGCCGTCGATCATTGCCTTTCGCGCATCGTAAAGTCCTGTACGAAAGCCCGGTTCGAGATTTGTAACAAGCCACTTGCGCGCCAATTCCGGTTTCTTTGCGAAAGGTTTTGTTCCCTTTTGAAACGCTATTTGAAACTCTGGCACGTTTGTAATATCTTCCTGCGATATCTCGCGGCAATGAATAGATTCACAATTGCCGTCACCAGCTTTCAACCACTGCATAAATTCGGCGCTTGCTTTCAGTTGGCAATAGAAGCAATCACGCGATGGCAGGTTCGCCGCCTTAAGATTTTCGATCAGCGTCCTGTTTGCTTCACGGTCGCCGCGAAAAAGGTAGAACCTTTTCTTCTTGAGAACAACGGTTTTTGATGTCGTTTTCGCACGGCCGTTAATCACCAATGAACCTGTCGTTTTAGACGCAGTTTGCGCATAAACCGCAGGACAGCCCGACAGAACAAGTAAAGCAATTAAAAACTGCCAACAAAGACGAAGCATTGTTTTTTAGGGTAAAAACGGCCTTGGCGGAAATTTTACAAACGGAAGACGAACGCCGCGAACAAAAAAATTGTCAGAACGCATAGCTAGCGGAGCCGGAAACAAATTTGCTCCGCCGGCCGCGATCAGATCATCCTGTTCGATACCGTCACCGCTGATACCGATCGCACCGATAAGCGTATTGCCGCGATAAAGCGGAATGCCGCCCGCAAAGATCTGTAAACCGTTTTTCAATTCCGAAATTGGTGTGCACTGGCAAAACGGCGGCATTGCCGTGCGTTTTTCTATTACCGCGCTGCGGCACATTGGCAGCGGAGCAGCAACCTTGTCAAAGACCAGGTCGGTCTGTAGTCCGTTATTAAAAGGGCTGAAATCCGCAAGCGGCCTGCTGAACGGCCCGGCGTCTGTTCCGTTTATACCATCTGGAAACAAAGGCCGATGAAGAAAACCAAACCCGCGGTCGCTGAATGCAATGGTTCCGTTTAACGCAATTCCGTCGGCATTTGCACGGTTAACATATGAAGCGAATACGACGCCGTTTGTGTTAGCTCCGGCCCCGGTAATTTTAGCAGCGGCGTCTGGGCGCGACATAAAATTCACCGATCGAGCCTTCTGCACAGAAACATCAAATCCGAAAACAGGGGCATCAACCTGGCGAAAAAATCCCAAAACTCTTCCGTCCGTATCGACGACGGCTATGTTAACACGAGCATTGCTGCCGATCGGCTGGCGAATACCGGCCCTAGTAATATTGGCAACACCGGCCGCTGCTCCGAGTATCTGATCGACCTCAGCAACCGTCAAAGCGGAACCTGCAACAGTCGGAAACCGTGCGCTGGCCTGTCCGCTGACTCCGTTCAATGTTCTTGGAACAAAATCACTAGCAGGCGCAGCGATGATCGGATCCGATGGATCAACCGCTCCCGGCAAACTGCCAAAAGGGATCGCCGTCGCTGCGGGAAAATCGGAAGTACTGATGTTCGCAAACGGAAATCTAATTCCGGCTACGAGAATATTATCGGCACGAATCAACGCCGGAGCCTCAAACCCACGCGACCCGGCAACAGCTATCTTTTCTTCAAAAGACTGGTCACTATCACGCGGATTTGTGTCGATAGTATAAAGGCCGTCTCCCTCGACGCCTATGCCACCGACTTCAATACCGTTCTTATAAAGCGGAATTCCTCCAGCATCGCCCGATAACCCAAGCGGAAGCCCCGCTATCACAACATCCGAGCATCTCAGTGACGAAAACTGGACGCCGAACAGCGGACCGCCAGGCGTATTGTCAATTCCAGCCGGAAAATGTTCCTGAATAATAAACGAAGCGGTTCGCGTCGAAAAAGCGTTTCCGCCAGACGACAGCAGAGCACCGGTGCCAGCCTTTGACAACGAAGCAAAACGCGCCGGAACTGTAACATTCTCAAAACCTTGCCCAGCTCTGCCCGTGCCGCGTATCGTGGTCGTCGCCGCAGCGCCGGTCATAACGAAAGTTCCTAGAACATGTCCTTCCTTATCCACCACCGAAACGGTTACCTTCTGATTAGATGCGACGGCCTCCGAAACCGCCTGAGCAATGATCCGCTGCACATCCGCAACTGTTAGGCTGTTCTGCGCGTTTGTGTTGATGCCCAAAATCAGCAAGATCACAAATCCGGCAAAAAACTTAAACTTCTTTACCAGTTGTTTACTTTTCATGGTGTTTCTGAATATTATACAAACCCGCCCGATAGTCAAGTTATTTTAATGTTTGGTTTTTGTCCCAATTTATGTTACAACGTCTGTCAGCAACATCGAAAAGAATTTTAATTTATTTTGCCCCGAGGTTTTGTTGGAAGAATTTACGCTATGTCGTTGAGTTTTCCCAAACGTGTCCTTTTTCTCACTTTTTTAGCTGCAACTATAGCTTCAATTAACTATGCCCAATCGTCGGGCGGACGTCTTACTGGCAGGGTCGTTGACGACGAAGGCAAGCCGGTCGCAGGCGTGACCGTGATCGTCACCGACCAGACATCAAGCAAAGATTCTACTCAGATCACAAAATCCAACGGCGATTATTCTTTCCGATTGCGTGCAGGTGCTTATCGCATAACTGTCGGATCGCCATTTGAAGCACGTTTTGATCAAGGTAAAGCAGCCGAATACGGTGTTTTTTCAAATTTGTTCTGCGACCGTAAGAAAGAAAAATGCCCGATCCTCGAGAACGTTATCATCGACAACGGTGACAGAAAAATTGAATTTAAGGTCGTCAATACTCAAAAAGAAACCAAACCTGAGGATACAGAAAAAAAAGAAACCGCAACGAAACCTATTGCCGATCGACGCGAGGTCCGCGACCGCTGGCGTTATGAGTTTCCTGAATATGATCGTTATGGCGATAAAGGTGCTCGCGGACGCGATATTCCATTTAAGCGAAATGCTTGGTACAACCCTTACGACCAAAATGTGTTGAAAGGTGATTTCCCGATCATCGGCGACAAGTACTTTATGATCTTGTCCGGAACGAGTACGACTGGCGTAGAAATACGCCGGACACCTTCAGGAAATAATGTCAGCACCGCTGACCCGAACAGCAACAACTTCTTTGGCCGTCCTGAAAGCCTCTCGTTCAATCAAACAGTTCAAGTTTCATTCGAGTTTTTCAGAGGTGACACTGTTTTTAGGCCTCGGACATGGGCCATAAAGATATCACCGACATTCAGTGTTCCAAATTACCTGAATGCACGCGAGAACGGCATCGTAAATATCGATGTCCGTCGCGGTACGACTCGAACCGACTTTCATGCATCGCTTGAAGACGCGTTTGCCGAAGTAAAACTATTCGACACGAATGATAACTATGACGCCGCATTTATTCGTGCCGGCATTCAGCCGTTCAACGCCGATTTTCGCGGCTTTTTGTATTCGGACAACAATTTAGGCGCACGTTTCTTTGGAGCGTTTTCAAATAATAGAAATCAGTTCAATGTCGTTTATTTCCATCAGCTCGAAAAGGACACGAATAGCAACCTGAACACATTTCACACGCGGAATCAGAATATTTACATAGCCAATTTTTATCGCCAGGATTTTCTGACGAAAGGTTACACGATCCAGGCCATAGGCGCTTACAACGATGACCGTGGACGTACTCATTACGACGAGAACGGCTTTCTCGTGCGTCCGGCATTGATCGGCAGTGCCCGCGAGCATGACGTTAAGGCTGGTTACATAGGTTTTAATGGCGATGGTCACATCGGCTTGTTGAATTTATCGAACTCTTACTATTTCGCTTTTGGCCGCGACGATTTCAATTCGATAGCGGGCCGCAAAACAAATATCAGGGCACATATGGCTGCAGCTGAGGCCTCGATCGACCGGGACTGGCTTCGGTTTCGGGCATCGGTTTTCTTTGCGTCAGGTGATAAAGATCCGACGGATGATAAAGCAACGGGATTTGACGCGATCCTGGATGATCCAAATTTTGTCGGCGGGCAGTTTTCGTACTGGAACCGACAAGGAATTCGCCTCGTATCGACCGAAGTGGGTTTGGTTCAGGGAAACAGCCTTTTGCCGACGCTGCGTTCGAGCAAGACCGAGGGACAGGCAAATTTTGTAAATCCTGGAATTGAGATCTTCAATCTCGGTGCTGACGCGGAGATAACGCAAACCGTAAAAGCCATATTCAACGCAAATTACCTCCGCTTTCATCGAACAGAATCGCTCGAATACACACTTTTCCAGCCTCGCATTCGCCATGAGATCGGCGGTGACCTTAGTCTTGGTGTCGTTTATCGCCCCTGGCTAATAAATAACGTTACATTCACATTTGGCGGCAGCGTATTTTTTGCGGGCAAAGGATTCAAAGATATTTACACTGACAGGGATCGAAATTGCCCGATACCGAATTTCTGCTCGGGCGATGTCATCAATCCGTCCAAACCGCAATATTCGATGTTCAGCCAAATGAAACTGATTTTTTAAGAGAAGAGGTAAGGAAAAATGTCCGCAGTAACGAACATGCATAAAAAGATCAAGCTGATCGTCCTGCTCACTTTTGCTTGTTTTGTGGCCGCTGCCGTTTGGAAGAGCGCGGTGCTTGCAAAATTGAACGACACGCCTCCTGTCACACAAACAATCACGAAAACTCTACCTTCTTCGCCCGCACCTTCACAATCCAACGAAGCTCCGATGGAAGGCTGTCTGACTTGCCACAATAATATCGAGCCGATGCACAAATTTAACAGCAGCGGCGATGTGTACGAAACGCTTAAAGATGGCAAAGATGCTCAAGACCTTAGCTGCACCGCTTGTCACGGCGGCAATCCTGCAGCAACGACGCAAAAAGATGCTCATGTCCAGCCGAAATTTCCAAAGGAATGGGGATGTAGGAACGGCAACTGCTCCAGCCGCAACCCTGAAAGAACAAATACTCTGTTAGCAAGGGAAAGCCGCGATTTTGTCCGTTTTATTAATCCGGGCGACTTTCGCGTGGTCAGCCAAACTTGCGGCACTTGCCACGCCGAAGAAACAAAACGGAGCCCGCGCAGCATGATGGCACATGGTGCAATGCTATGGGGCGCCGCTCTTTATAACAATGGCGGATTCCATATCAAGGACACATCTTTTGGCGAAAGCTATAGCGAAGACGGCAAACCTCAGGCGCTATTTCAGTCTCCGGCACCTACTCGCGAACAGCAGGCAAAAGAAGGTTTTCTAGAATCGCTTTATCCGCTGCCGCGTTGGGAAATATCGCAGCCTGGTAACATCCTACGCGTTTTCGAACGAGGTGGTAAGCGACGGCTTGAGATCGGAAGTCCTGACAAAGAAGAAGAAAATGGCAAGCCGGACAAAGGACTTAGCCCGCGTGGACTTGGAACAAACAACCGTACTGATCCGGTTTACCTCGGCCTGCAAAAAACGCGGCTTTTCGACCCAACTCTTAACTTTCTTGGCACTAACGACCACGCGGGCGACTATCGCTCCGCCGGATGTACGGCGTGCCATGTGATTTACGCTAATGACACCAGCAAAAAGGCTGCCGGTCCATATGCTGCTGCGGGTAATCAGGGTTTTTCGCAATCTGCAGATACGAAAATACCAAAGAACGAATCCGGTCACCCGATCAAACATCAATTTACGTCCAACATTCCCACGACGCAATGCATGACATGTCACATGCATCCGGGAACGAACATGGTCGCGACTTATCTCGGGCAGATGTGGTGGGACAACGAGACCGATGGCAAATTCATGTATCCGGCGGACAAACAGATCAATCCGAGCCAGTCTGAAGAAAAAGCGAAACTCGACAAAAATCCCGAAGGAGCCTCTCTTCGCGGGCTTTGGTCAGATTCGGTTTTTCTTCAGCAGACGGGAACTGCCGATTTCAATGCTAAGTTGAAGAATGTCCAATTTGCCGATTCTCACGGCCATGGCTGGATGTTTAAAAATGTCTATAAAAAGGATCGTAAAGGAAATCTCTTAGACGTTGGCGGGCGTGTTGTCGAACCAAATGACCCTGACAAATTCAAAAAGGCAGTTCATCTCCAGGACATTCACCTCGAAAAAGGAATGCACTGCGCCGATTGTCACTTCCAGCAGGACAGCCACGGCACGGGCATACTCTACAACGAACCGCGTGCGGCGGTAGAAGTCGGCTGTATTGATTGCCACGGAACTGTCCAGGCAAAAGCCAGCGGCATCACGAGCGGCTTTGCTGCTATGCCTGTAACGAATAAAGGAGAGATCAACCAAAGGACCAAAGATAACAAGCCTCTCATCGGCCGCGATCTGACGCGATTGAAGTTTCGCGCTGCCGACGGCAAACAGAAGTTTATCCTTGAGGTCATCAAGGCCGATACAAAGCGAAAGAATGCCAGCGGACGCGACATCGCCCTAAAAAAAGGCGACATCGTTCAAAACTCGATCGTCGATCCAAACTTGTGGTGGCGTGTATCGCAAACAGTCGATACGGTTACAGAAGGAACCCGCGATTACAACCCTGCATCGGCCTACGCCAAGACCATCCAAAAGGATAATGAAACATGGGGCGACTCCACCGTGGTCGAGGATAAGCTGGCCCATCGTGACAGCAATATGACTTGCTATGCGTGCCATACATCCTGGGTGACAAGCTGTTTTGGGTGCCATCTCAGTATGGAATCCAATCGCAAAATGCCAAATCGGCACAACGAAGGCGGCGATTCGCGAAACTTCACGTCTTATAATTTCCAGGTACTTCGCGACGATATATTCATGCTTGGCAAAGACGGCACAGTCACAGGTCATCGCGTAGCACCGGTCGCATCACGCTCTGCGGTGCTTGTGAGCTCACGAAACCAAAATCGCGAATGGATCTACAGCCAGCAGCAAACCGTCTCAGCAGAGGGCTTTTCAGGTCAAGCATTCAATACGCACGTTCCTCACACCGTTCGCGGCAAGGAAACGCAGACTTGCTCAAATTGCCACGTTTCAAAAGACAAGGACAATAACGCGTGGCTAGCGCAGGTGATGCTGCAAGGAACGAACTTCGTCAATTTCATGGGCCGTTATGTTTACGTTGCGGCGACCCATTCGCTCGAAGCCATAGCCGTCACCGAACACAACGAACCGCAGGCTGTTTACGGCAGCACACTACATAAGCTGGCCTATAGGGATGATTACGATAAATTTGTCCGTGATGGCCGTGAGCTTGACGAGGTTTACGAGAACAAAGGCCGTCCTGAGGTATTGCAGGTGCAGGTTCGCGGCGAATACGCATACGCGGCAGCCGGGAAAGGCGGCCTTCGCGTTTACGATGTAGCACAGATCGATCACAAAGGATTTTCAGAGCGCATCGTGACTGCGCCCGTTTCCCCGCTCGGTCAAAAGTTTTATGTTCCAACGAAATACGCTGCTGCGGTCGCTGCACCATCAACCTTAGCGGTCGATCCTGCACGCTGGCGAACTGTTCGGAACGAAGATGGCACATTTAAACAAGTTCCGCCCGATGAAGCATTGCGTCTTAACGAAGAAGCTGACAGACAGGGCAAACCGAGGCCTGCGATCAACGAAGAAGGTCCGATACATCCGCTTTATGCTTACCTGTATGTTGCCGACAAGTACGAAGGCCTGATCCTTGTCAATGCCGCAACAATGCTAGACGGTGATCCGCAGAACAATTTCCTTAAACGCTCAGTGACTTTCAATCCTGACGGTGTGCTCAACGGTGCGAATAATGTTGTTATCGCTGGTAACTACGCCTACTTAACGACTGACTCGGCTATGGTGATCGTCGATCTTTCCACGCCGCTTCAGCCTAAAGTAGCGGCTCAGGTTCCGTTAAACAAACCCAAGGCCGTCGCGGTGCAATTCCTATACGCCTTCGTAGTAGATGCAGGCGGCTTGAAAGTGATAGACATTAAGAATCTGCAGGCCAAAAATGAAGTTCAGCTCGTGGGTAACGCGATAGTACCGTTAGGCCACGCACATGACATTTACGTCGCCCGCACTTACGCTTATGTGGCTAACGGCAAGGACGGTATTGCAATAATCGACATCGAAAAACCCGAACAGCCAAAGCTTGATCAGACTTTCAATGCCGACGGTTCGATCAATGATGCCCACTCGATCAAGGTCGCGATGACTAACGCCAGCCTTTATGCCTACGTCGCCGACGGAAAGAACGGCCTCAAGATCCTCCAGCTTACCGACCCTGAAACAATGCCAAACTACTCAGGGTTCAGCCCGCGGCCAGAACCAAAGCTGATCGCGATGTTCAAGACAAAAGGCGAAGCTATCAGCATTTCAAAAGGTCTCGACCGCGATCGCGCTGCCGATGAAAGCGGCAACCAGATCGCTGTATTCGGCCGACGCGGAGCACGTCCATTTGGTTACGAGGACGTAATGCGGCTTCTTAAGACCAATGACGGAACAGGCGATTTCTTTCAGGTTTCCGACGATCCGCCTGTGAAATAGATTCTACTCTACAAATATGGATCAAACTGTAGTTTTCATCAGTGTTGATAACCTCGCGATTTCCTCATGAACACTAGGCGAAAGGCTATTTGCGCCCCTTTTTGGGGTTGAAAAAAATGTTCTTTAGGGTTAGAATGTTTAACTCTTAGCAATAGCCTGTATGATTCGACTTAATGAGCAATGCTCCGCGCCTGCTTTTCGGATGCTTTCAATCCGCTCAGTAGCCGTTTGTCTGCTGTTGCTACTTGTGATCCTGTTTTATAAGAGCGAGGCCCTTGTAAAAGCTGGTGCGATCACAAATGGTGAACCAAGCACTATCGCTGTCCCTGCCGATATTCCTCCTTGTGATTACTACGCATCACCAACTGGCTCGGCTCAGGGTAACGGAACCATTTCAAACCCTTGGAGCCTTCAAACAGCGCTCAATAAAACGACGGTCATCGTTGCCGAAAAGACGCTTTGCCTCAGGGGCGGCATTTATCAGGGCAAATTCCAATCATTACTGAACGGTGGAACGGTACGTGCAGTTACGGATGAATATCCGATTATTAACGGATATCTTTACACCACTCTTCTTGAAAACATCGATTCACTTCAGACGACGATTACGGTTTCAGACGCATCTGCCTTTGTCACTCCTTGGCGGTTGGGCGGCACCTCAACGCTGATAGTAGACGGAGAGGCATTGTACATCAACGGGATCAGCGGGAATACGATAACGGTCAATCGTGCGGCGGCGGGAAGCAGTACGGGAGCAGTGCCTCACGCTGCGGGAGCTGTCGTAAGGATAGCGGGCAGTCAGCTTACCGTCACTGGTAGCAATACTACTTACCGGGACATCGAGATAACGAACAGCGACCCGTTGCGAAACTGGAACACCGACGGGGCAGAGGGCCTGCGTGGTGCTGGCGTATTCAACACCGGAAACGGCAACAAGTTTGTAAATCTCAGCGTTCATGACAATCTCAACGGTATTTTCTCGGGAAGCTCAAGCTCGAACACTGAAATTTACGGATGCCTGATCTACAACAACGGTGTGTTTGACGACACGGATCAGGGTAAGGGACACGGGCTGTATCTTGAGAACGCTTCGGGCTACTCGCGTGTTTACGACAATATCGTCCTCAATAACTTTGGCCTCGGAGCACAGCTGTACGGGCGAACGGCAGCCTATCCGGGCGGCGATATTCAGGGCAATGTGTTCTCCAATTCAGGATCGCCTTTGGGCTACGATCTGCGTCATTACAATCTCCTTGTCGGCACAGAGACCCAGAGAATATCCGATATTCTCATCCAGAACAACTTCCTATTCCATCCTCATAATATCAACGGTTACAACGTTGTATTCGGGTACGGAGCGGGTGTGGACAATGGTCATATTCTGAATAACCATATTGTAGGTGGCGAAAATATTGGCCTGGAACTCACTGGTGTGTCAAATGTGACCGTGACGGGCAATAAATTCTTTTCTGAAGGTTCACCTGGCATAAACATTCAGTCTTCAGAACTTCCTTACACGATCGATAACAACACCTACTATGCAACATCAGCCAACGCCTACAAATTCGGCAATACTACAGATGTTTTAACTCAAAAATTTGCTCAGTGGAAAGCCTCGACCGGGTTTGATGCCGCGAGCACCATTAATGCGAATGATATGCCGGATACGGCCATTGTCAGGCCAAATAGTTATATGTCCGGAAGGGCAAATATTGTTGTTTGCACCTCGACTGGTTCCCCGTTGATCAACGTGAATCTCAGTTCTGCGGGCCTTATGAACGGCCAGTCGTTCACGATCAAAAATGCTTTCAATTACCAAGGTGCGGCAGTTGCATCGGGTGTTTATAATTCGACTGCTCCAACCATAAGCCTTTCGCTCAACGGAGCTTCGACAAACGTCGCAACGCCCGTTGGGACAACGTTTACACCATCTACTACGCTGCCTCATTTTGGAGTATTTGTCGTAGTACCATCATCGATTCCCGGTACGCCGACACCAACGTTTACGCCGACACCGACTTTCACGCCGACGCCAACCTTTACACCGACAGCGACTTTTACACCAACGGCAACTTTTACACCGACGCCGACGCCTGTGTCTTTCGTCAACGGAACTGTTACGTACGGCAACGCGGTCGGTTCACCTAATCTCCGTTTTGTTTCAAATGTGCTTATCAGTGCGGCAGGCTCGCCGCCTAGTTCTACTTTGTCCACGTTTCCGAGTGGAACTTATTCGCTTGGTGTAGGGCTTGGTTCCTATAGTGTTACTCCGTCAAAAACAGGCGGTCAAAACGGAGCGATAAATTCGTTTGACGCGGCACGGATATCGCAGTTTGTCACAGGTATCATTACGTTCACTCCCGGTCAACAGGCCGCCGCAGATGTAAGTGGGAACGGCGGCGTTAATTCGTTCGACGCGGCACAAGTTGCCCGTTACACAACTAGTTCTCCCCCGTTCGGAGCGACCGGAACTTGGAGATTTAGTCCCGTTAACCGTAACTATTTGATGTCCAGTTCCAATATTGCCGATGAAAACTATTCGGCGATATTGCTAGGCGAGGTGTCGGGAAACTGGGCGAATACAGTAGCGCGCGGCGTAAATACGAGCGGGCCGGAAAGAAGTATATCGATCACCGCACCCTACCTGACAACACCATCCGGCAACGAGATCGTCGTTCCGATAAGTGTCGAGAGAATTGCTGACAAAGACATCATTTCGTACGAATTTGATCTGAGGTATGATCCCGCCGTCATCCAACCGCTTGTAGATGCTGTAGATGTCGCCGGAACCGTCAGCCGAGGGCTTCACACTGTTTTCAACGCCAACGAACCGGGCATACTGCGAGTAGCTGTTTA
Source organism: Chloracidobacterium sp. (assembly GCA_016711345.1). Classification (NCBI taxonomy): domain Bacteria; kingdom Pseudomonadati; phylum Acidobacteriota; class Blastocatellia; order Chloracidobacteriales; family Chloracidobacteriaceae; genus Chloracidobacterium; species Chloracidobacterium sp. Next base: position 2,018,848 of record JADJTD010000001.1, on the reverse strand, counting down.
CGGTTCGATGCCTATTGATGGCAACGGGATCCTGCTGAATCTGAGATTTACCGCGGTCGGTGAGCCTGGCACCGCATCACCGCTCGTATGGGAGCGTTTGACGCTCAATGAAGGCACTCCAAATGCAGCCACAAACGGCCAAATCACGCTTTCACAAACCCGTCCTTAGAGTTCGTTCAACTCCCGCATTTATTAAACAAGGGCCTGCTATTCTTATGCCCATTTGAAACCCCAAAAAAGCCACGATGACAACCAAAATAAAGCCGATAATGCCGGATGTCGTTGACGACAGCGTGAATAGACTACGAGAACCGCCGGCTTGTATTGATAAAGCCGCGATGGCAAGCTAAATATATGATCTGAAAGGGTTTATCAGTAAACTCATTAAAAAAGCCATCTGAAGACCCTCAAAAAGCCATCGCACGACCCCAAAAAGCCATCGGAGACCCCCAAAAAGCCATCGGAAAGATCAACTTTTTTGGGCAGCGTTTCCATCACGTCCATACCAAATACGCAGGCCAAACAGGCTAATATTCTCTATTCATAACCCCGCACAAACCACGTAGTAAAGGTCGGTTTCTCAATTCTAAACTCTCCGCCGGTTTCCATCTTGTTCTCGCCGTCGTTAGAAGCGCGGTGACTGCAAATATCTTTAAGAGTCTCATAGCGTCTAATTTTTCCGCCCGGGATAGATTAACTTGAGGATTAGATTTGAATGGTGGAGACGAGGGGGATCGAACCCCTGACCTCTGCAATGCCATTGCAGCGCTCTCCCAGCTGAGCTACGTCCCCGATAGTGAGTTTCGAGTTCGGAGTTCGGAGTTCCGAGTCGAAGTAAGAATTTAGCGAAAAAGGCGGTGCGCGTCAAGTTTTGAGCACTGGCGGCGGCGGCGTAATTTCAATATCCCGGACGATTGGGGCTATAGACGGCTATCAATCCCAAAATAATGAGAAAGACACCGGTAACAATCACCACGCGCCAATAGCGCTTTTGTTCGTCAGTCATTAGCGGCCTTTGAATTCCGGTTTTCGTTTTTCGAGGAATGCGGCGACGCCTTCTTTTTTGTCTTCGGTTGAGAAGCAGATCGCAAAAAGATCGACTTCGCGGCGGAGGCCTTCGTCGAGGTTTGAGCGTGAGGCAAATTTTACTGCTTCCTTTGAAAGCTGCAAAGCGATCGGCGCTTTTTCGGCGATCTTTTCGGCAAGTTTCATTGTCTCAGCTTCGAGTTGATCGGCGGGATAGACATGATTGACTAGGCCGATCTTTTCTGCCGTTGCGGCGTCGATCATATCGCCTGTCAGCACCATTTCCATCGAGCGGCCTTCGCCGACGAGATTAGTCAGCCGCTGAGTTCCGCCGCCGCCGCAGATAATGCCGAGATTAATTTCGGGCTGCGCAAACCTCGCATTTTCACTCGCCATACGCAGATCGCATGCCATCGCAAGCTCATTGCCGCCGCCGAGACAAAATCCGTTGACCATCGCGATAACAGGTTTTGGAAACGTGTCGATCGAATTGAAAAGCGAGCTTTCGTGAAATGCATCACGTTGAGTTACCGGCGTATGTCCCGCAAATTCGCTGATGTCCGCACCGGCAATAAATGCTTTTTCACCCGCACCGGTTATCACCAAAACACGAACGCTATCGTCCTTCTTTAATTCACTAAGAGCCGCGACGCCATCGGCGTGAACCTGATTATTGAGAGCGTTTAGTTTGTCGGGGCGATTTATCGTCAGCACAGCGACCTTGCCGCGCTTTTCGACAGTGATAGTTTCGTAATTAGACATGATTTAAGAAGGGTTGTAACGCAAAGACGGCTAAGTTAACAGAGATAAAACGATGATATTTCAATTGTAGATTTTTACAGTTCCCGTTCTTCTTTGCGTCTTGGCAACTTTGCGACTTTGCGTTGAAAATCTTGTGCTATTCGTTTGCGCCTTCTACGACATTGTCGTCGGCGATCCAGGCGACGAAAAGCCGCAGCCAGCTTTCTTTTGATTCTTCGATAGAAACGCCGACGCGCGAAGTCCCGAAGTTTGCCGGAACGACGCGTACGACATTCGCTTTGACCTCGACCGGCGAGCCGTTTGGACGATGCGCGCGAATCTTAACGCTGTCGCCGGCGGCGATAGATTGGTTCAATTGAAAAAGCGCGCCCAGCGTCGAAATATCGTCCGTCTCGGTCGGCTCGCTCCATGCAGAGCCGTCTTCCGTTCGGCCGGAAACGACGACCGGCAGTCTGAGGGCCATCCTCAGGGCAAACCGCTTTTCATCGAATTGGGTCTGTATGGATGTCATCCGCAAATTCAGTCAGAATATTGGCACAAAAACAGCTTTAGTTTAACACGAAACACCTGTTTCGGTAACTATTTACAGGCAAATTGCCGGTGCTATGTTGTAAATTAGGGCAGTTCGTGCGGCACAGACCGAAAAGCTGATCTATTAGACGAACCCGTTACCGCATAGTTATACTATATGCATAGGCAAATACAAAGTGCGAATTTCGCGCATTGTTTGAAAGGCTATATGGCACAAAAGGAATTGCATCACAAAGTCGTTATCTTAGGCTCAGGGCCGGCAGGCTTGACGGCGGCGATCTACGCAGGCCGCGCGCAGCTTGCGCCGTTGGTGATCGATGGTCCGCAACCGGGCGGACAACTCACGATCACGACCGAGGTCGAAAATTATCCCGGCTTTAAGATGGGAATAATGGGCCCGATCCTTATGGACGAGTTTCGCGAACAGGCTATGCGGTTCGGTACCGAGATAATAAATGTGTGGATCGACCGCGTAGATCTGTCTCAGCGTCCATTTAAGCTTTTCGGCAAGGACAGCGAAGACAGCGACGAAATAACCACCGTCATAAAAGCTGACACGCTCATAATATCCACCGGAGCGTCTGCCAAGTGGCTCGGCATACCTGGGGAAGCTCCTGTGCCAGAAGGCCTCGGCGGAAATGGCGTTTCGGCATGTGCTACATGCGACGGCTTCTTTTTCCGCGATAAGCCGATAGTCGTGGTCGGCGGCGGCGATACTGCGATGGAAGAAGCTCTTTTCCTGACAAAATTTGCTTCTAAGGTGACATTGATCCATCGGCGTCATGAGTTTCGCGCCTCACAGATAATGCAGGACCGAGTTCTCGCACATCCAAAGATCGAGATTTTTTGGAACACCGAGGTTACAGACATCCTTGGCAGTAAGGAAACGGGCGTCGAGAGCATAAATATTTTCAACAACGAAACGAGCGAGAAAAGTAATTTCCCGACGCAGGGCGTTTTCATCGCTATCGGCCATGAGCCGAATACCGAACTTTTCAAAGGTGTCCTCGATATGGACGATGTCGGCTATCTCATCACCGAAGGCAAGACGATGAAAACAAACATCGAAGGTGTTTTTGCCTGCGGCGACGCACAGGATTCTTATTACCGGCAGGCGATCACCGCTGCCGGAACCGGCTGCATGGCCGCGATCGACGCCGAACGCTTTCTGGCCGAACACGAAAGCACAACAGCGACGGCTGCGTAAAACTCAGTTTTTTATCAGTACAGAACCCTTCAGGATCTCGGCATTCTGAGGGGTTTTTTCGACGCGGCTGGGGTCAAATCCCATTGTTTCGGCTCGTCTAAGTATCGTTTGATAGGTCGCGGTATCCATTTCCGGCGATCGGCTTAAGATCCAAAAATAATCTCTGTCGGGTTCGCCAATTACGCTGTAGCTATAATCCGGTGCAATATCTATCACCCAATAATTCGCCCAGACGAAAGGCAGAAACGATGTAAACCCCGGAGCAAATCGCACTTTGAGTTTGGCATTATTTGTTTTGTCGCCGATCTTTGCCTCGCCTACCGCTTTCACAGTGATGCCGTCCTTTTTTACACATTCATTGAGCACCTCGATGCGTCCATTCTTCTTGACTGTGTAGTTTGCGGTCGTATTCGCAACGCACTTTTTCTGAAAGCGGTTAGGATATTTTCCAATCTCATACCAACGGCCGGAGTAACGGTTGAGGTCGATCCCGTTGACCGGCGACAGTGCCGGTTTTGCTGTTGATTGCGCCAACACCGAGCTCGCAAAAATAAATAAGGCCAGAAACGTAAATATAGTTGTAAAATGATTTTCTTTCATAAGGTCTCCTGATCATCGTCGCTATAGTAATTCGCCATATTACCCGGACTGGATTTATGGATTATAATGTTAGATGAGATCTCTTTGGTCTGGGTTGAAGTTTTTATGCCTATATACGAATACAAATGTCAGCAATGCGGAATGCATTTTGAAAAGCGTCAGAGCGTTTCTGACGCGCCTTTGACTACCTGCGAAAAATGTCACGGCAAGCTCGAAAAACAATGGTCGCTGTCGGGTTTTCAGTTCAAGGGAGCAGGTTGGTATGTGACCGACTACGCCGGAAAGAAAGCTGACTCGAGCGAAAAAAAAGCTTCTACTGAATCAACCGCATCCACAGAAACCGCATCAAAGAGCAAAGACGAAGCCAAGCCGGCCGCTAAGGAAACCGTTTCGAAACCGGCCACAGAATAAGACAATGCGACGCAAATTATTTTTTTCAACACTATGCTTGCTGTTATTTGCGTCTCTAACTTTGTCACAATCGCGTCGCAACTCGAAGGGTAACGTCGTCGAAGGTACTGTTTTGAATGTTACGGCCTCCCGCACCGACAAAAAGACCGATCCGATCAAGCTCGAAGATCTTTTCCTCTACGAAAACGGCATCGAACAAAAGATCAAAAATTTTGTCATCGACCCGAGCCCGTCAAAGATCGTAATTCTTGTAGATAATTCGCAAACGCTGCCGACATCAGTCGAAGCATTGAAGGCTGCTGTAATGGAGTTTGCCTACGAGATCTTCGACGGCGACCAGCTTTTCGTTCTCGCCTACGACGAAAAAGCCGAGATCATCCAGGAATGGACCGACGACGCCAAGAAAATGGAAAAGTCACTTGCGACATTTCGAAAGAAAGGAAATCCATATCTTTTTGACGCATTGCACTCTTCGATGAAAGAAGTCTTGATCCCGTTAATTCCCGGAACGCGAAAAACCGCAGTTGTTGTGATCGGCGATGGCCTCGACCGCGGCAGCAAATTGCCATTTGAAAAGGTATTGGGTGAATTAGAAAGCGAGAATATAACGCTTTACTCGCTACAAATACCCGACCGCACGGGCGGAGCCTATCGCCGCGACCAGCCAAAAGCATCGAACGTCATAACACAGCTTGCCGAAGATACCGGCGGCAAAGTTTTCCCATTCGAAGAAGCCCAAAACGCCGCCAAATTCATCTGCGACGAACTCAGAAAGAACCGCTATCTCTTGTCATACGCCCCAACCAACACATCCACCTACGACGCTCGCAAACTCCTCCTCCTCGCCTCAGAAGGAATCACCCTCCGAACCAAGGCCGCTCATCCGCCGAATGTGAAATAAAGAGTTACCATTCTCCAAAAAACGGGAAGCCTTATTTCAACCTTTCATAATTTTCAGCGATTTTAGAAAAACTATTACGTTGCTCATCACTAAGTTCTTGGGTTACATCGCCCCAAGTGAAAGTAACATGAGCAGCTTTTACGATCTTTTTATACGGCACTTCCGTATTCCATTCTATCCGATTACTCCAATCGTTTCGCTCTTCGTCCGGTCGCCCATATTTGTCCACAACAAGGCCGATGCTCCCGTTTGGAAAAATTTGAAATTCTTCATCTACTCCGTCGATATTCCAAAGTATCTTTGGCGATAAATATGATGATAAATGAATGTCTGGACTTCGTCTTTGTACAATTAGCCTATTGCACTCACAGGTTCCGTTTTCAACACGACGGAAAAGCCAATAAAGATTGTAGTTTGTGTAGCTACAATAGGCTTGGGCCGACAAGGCGATTTTTGGCGTGTCAAGGAATTCGACGGAGACAGTACTCTCCCGGATGCTGCTATTAACTGAAAACACAGAATAAAGGCCGAGTGAAACAAAAAAGAGAAACGCTGCCGCTAATACCAACAGATCTGCACCCCGGCCGTTCGCTGCTAACTGAGCAGCCAGCAACGAAAGGACTGGAACTGAAAGATACAAAAGAAAAGAAATTGGCGAATAATCGGCATTCCAGAATACATTCTCATACTGAATATTCTCCGACACGATGCCCACAAATCCATATGAAGTAAAAAGAATATACGGCAATGAGGCACATAGGGCGATTGCTAACCAACTATCCCGATTTCCGCGGCTTATCAACCAGCAAAAGAACGGCAAAACCAAACAGAGAATAAATACATAAACCGCCTGAGGATATTTAGTAAAGAATAAGAAGAGAATGCTAAGTATCCAAACAAAAAGAACTATTAAGAATCCACCGACAATTGCCAAGACTAGCGTCGAATACTTTCCCATAACACCGTTGTCTACAATAATACGATCAAATCGCAACCGGAGCCGCGATCTTTCCCCAAGATTCATAGTTCTCTAATTTCAGATTCTCAAATTTGAAATTGAGCAGTCCGTCGAGGCCTTTCAGATTCTCAGAATTTACGAATTCCAACTTAGGCAACGGCATTGGTTCGCGTGAGAGTAATTCGGTGACCTGTTCGAGGTGGTTGCTGTAGATGTGCAGGTCGCCGAATGTGTGGATGAATTCGCCGACTTCTAAGCCGCAGACATGAGCGACCAGATGGGTCAGCAGTGCGTAGCTTGAGATATTGAACGGCACGCCGAGGAATGCGTCGGCGCTGCGTTGGTATAGCTGGCAGTGGAGAGTTGCACGCTCGTTTACACTCGCGTTTCCGCCTGTGATCTTGAACTGAAACAGTGTGTGGCACGGCGGCAGGGCAACATCGTCACAGGTTTCGGGATTCCAGCCGGTGACGATCAGGCGGCGCGAGTTTGGGTTAGTTTCAATTTCCTTTATCAATCTAGCGATCTGATCGATGCCGTTTATCTGCGGGTAATCGCCGCCGAACGAACGCCACAGATAGCCGTAAACCGGCCCAAGATCGCCTTCACTGCGCCCAAAACGAGCAGTCTGTTCTTCAGTCGCCCATTCCTGCCAAATATCGACGCCGCGTGAACGCAGATCACGCTCGTCCGTCGAGCCACTCAAAAACCAGAACAACTCTTCCGCAACCCAGCGAAACGGCACACGCTTTGTCGTCACGATCGGAAAGCCTTCACGCAAATTAAATCGCGTCTGATAGCCGAACGTCGAGATCGTTCCAACACCGGTGCGGTCTTCGTGCAGCACACCGTTCTCCAAAATGTGTTTTAGCAGATCGTGATATTGCTTCATCGGCTATTTGTCTTCATCGTAAATCGTCGATGATGTGTCGAAATAGATTTTGTGTTTTGCACCGTCGGCCAATTCTATTACCCAAACACTTTGTCGGTTCGTCGAGGTGTAGTGCAACTCCTTTCGCCAGTCCACGTTCTCCTTACCAAATTGGTCGTTGACAAATTGCCGCTCTCTCGCGACACGCGTCAACAACCGGCAAGGTTTGAAATTAATGGCCGTTTTCGGCGTTTTGCCGTCTCCGGAAATGATCAATTCTTCGTCAGTTGTACTCATCGTTGTTGTGCAAACTTTTCCTAAAAGTTACCATAATTCCCTGATGTCGGGAAAATTGGAAGTCAGTTTCAATAGTCCGCAATGCGGATGGATGTCCATCGGTTTTGACGATGGCGCCAATGAATTTCACACGACGACTGCCCATGCTCCGCATGGCAAAGCTCTGTCCGAATTGATGACGATATTGGCAAAGATCGCCGACCCTGAGTCAAAGGACAATGAATACTTGCTCAAATGGAACCGCGACCCTGAGGAATTCGATTTTAGGTTTGTTCGCGATGGCGACAGTTTGACCATCGAGATCTACCAGTATCCGACCGATGAACGCGATTCAAGTGAAAAGGAGCTTGTCTTTTCACACGCCGGCGAATTGCATAATATCTGCGCGGCGTTTGCGGAGACCTTTGAGCAGCTCTACGCAGACCGCGACACGGACGAATTTGAGTTCAACTGGCGCCAGCCTTTTCCGTTTGTTGAGTTTGGTGAATTTAAGACTAAGATTAGCCACGAATTACACAAATAACACTAATAGGAACGAACTGTGATTCGTGATATTCGTGTTATTCGTGGCTAAAAACTCCAATGAAAGAAAGACTTTTAGAATTACTTGCGTGCCCGACCTGCGGCGGTGATATTCTGCTCGCTTACGCCAGCAAGTACAAAGAAAAAGAAATTATTGAGGGCGTGCTTACCTGCAAAAAATGCACCCGCGAATACAAGGTCATTCGCGGTGTGCCGCGTTTTGCGGATCTAGGCAAGATCGAAGAGGACAAAGCTGAGACAGCAGAAAACTTCGGCTGGCAGTGGACGCATTTCACTCAGGAAGATCCCAAATACAACGACCAATTCCTCGGCTGGCTGCAGCCAGTAAAACCAGATTTTTTCAACGGAAAAGTCGTACTCGAAGGCGGCTGCGGCAAGGGTCGTCACACAAAGCTCGCCGCAGAATGGGGAGCGACGGATGTCGTCGGCATCGATCTCGGCGACGGCGTGGAATCGGCGTTTGCATTGACGCGAAATCTGGCAAACGCACATATTATTCAATGCGACATTTTTAAGCTTCCGCTAAAAAAAGTGTTTGATTACGCGTTCAGCGTTGGGGTTTTGCATCACACGCCCGACCCTAAAAAGGCCTTTATCTCTCTAGCGTCAAAAGTGAAAAGCGGCGGCAATATTTCCGCGTGGGTTTACGGTGCGGAAAATAACGAATGGATCACGAATTATGTCGATCCCGTTCGAACTGGATTTACATCGCAGATCTCGCAGCCGATGCTGTATCAATTATCCAAGCTGCCGACGCTCGGTGTATTCTTATCGACAAAGCTCGTCTATCGCCCGCTAAACTCGATCGCAAAACCCATCGCTAACAAACTTTTTTATAACGAATACCTAAATCACCTCGGCACCTTCGGCTGGCGCGAACAGCACAACATCGTCTTTGATCACCTTGTCGCGCCGACCGCGTTTTATATCTCAAAAGAAGATTTTGCAGGTTGGTGGAATGAGATCAGCGCAGAAGACGTAAAGATCACATGGCATAATGAAAATAGTTGGTGTGGGTTTGGAAAAGTGCGATGAAATTTGATCGAGGCATAGAAAAAAAACATCGCGTTTCGATCGAGAAAGCATTCGAGACGATCGTTGAAAAAGGTGACGATTTTCACCGACATATGATGAATGAGTTCGAGGAATCGAAATTGCTCATTAAGGTCGAGCCGGTTTCAAAAATCAACGGAGCATCGGGAGTTACAAGCGTCATCAATTCGATAATGATGAATGTTCGTATGGCGAGCGAACGTCTTAGCCTGCGCGAAGCCCTGAGCGAAATTTATATTTGTATCGCCGCTGAAACTATTGGCGATGGCTTTCAGCGCGGCGTCGAAGGAACATTCGTCCATGAAGGCCGTCACGCATATGATTTTGCACAAACCCTCGAAAGCCTTTCGAACGCGGATGTAAATCCATTAGGAGTTTTCAACCCCTCTCTCTATGAAATGGAATGGGAGGCACACATAAACGCCGGCCGCTGGATGCTCTGTGTAGATAAACCGGATTATCTGGACGAAGGAGTGCAGTTGATGATCCTCGGCCAAGCGGCAGATGGTTCATATTTTGTTCACGAAGACGGTATAAAACAGCGCCTCCGCGACAGCTACGGTCTCGCTGCCGACGGCAATGTAGGAAGTCTAGCAAGTGAAATGATGGGATTAAGAGTTTAAGAGTTTTTAGCCACGAATTACACGAATAGTACGAATTAAGAGAGCCATCTATTCGTGCCATTTGTGTAATTCGTGGCAAAATAGGTTTATGAACGCGACTTTGCCGCAGGAAATGCAGCAGCACACATACGCCATCATGGACGAGGTCGAAGGCTCGCACTGGTGGTTCGTCGGCCGCCGCGCGATCCTCGAGAGTTTTCTAAAAACGATCTGCTCAAGACTCCAGACTCGAGACTCAAGACTCAAGATCTTGGACGTAGGCTGCGGCACTGGAGCTAATATTCAAATGCTCTCTCAGTATGGCGACGCAGAAGGAGTTGACGTTTCTGACGACGCTCTTGAATTCTGCCGTCGAAAAGGCCTGAAAGCGCAGAAAGGTTTGGCGGAGACGTTGCCGTATGCGGACGAGACATTTGAACTGACGACCGCTCTCGACGTAGTCGAGCATCTTGACGACGATATTGCAGGGTTAAAGGAAATGTATCGTGTAACAAAAAGCGGCGGTTATTCGCTGATCTTTGTGCCGGCGTTTATGTGGCTTTGGGGCGTGCAAGATGATATTTCAAATCATCGCATCCGCTACACCAAAGATCAGATCGTCGAGCGGCTGAAAGTGGCCGGTTACACAATCGAACGCGCGACTTATGCCAACTGGACTTTTTTCGCTCCGATCCTCGCAGGACGGACAATAATGAAACTGACCGGTATTAAGCCAGAATCCGAGAATAACATCACCATCTCAGGCCTGAACGGCATTTTCGGCAAACTATTTAGCTCCGAACGCTTTTGGCTGCGGAATTTCAATTTCCCGTTTGGCGTGTCGATAGTCGTTGTCGCGAAAAAGATATAAACTGCAAAAACGGTTTAGCGGCCTTGGTATTTTTCGCGGTTAAATAATGGTTAAGAATGGATCAAGTAAATAAAGAAGAAAACCCAGAATTGTCGTTATTTCTTCCGGTTCTGGATGAAGAAGAAAATCTTCGGCCGATGCACGCGAAGATTGCGGCGGCTCTCGACGCGCTCGGCAAGACCGCGGAGGTTATTTACGTTGACGACGGCTCGACGGATAAAAGTCTTGCAGTATTAAAAGAGATCGCGGCCGGCGATGATCGCGTGCGTGTAATTTCACTGAGAAGAAATTACGGTCAGACAGCTGCAATGTCTGCCGGTATCGATGCCGCAAAAGGCGAGATTCTCATCCCGATGGACGCAGATCTCCAAAATGATCCGGCCGATATTTCGCGTCTGCTCGATAAACTAGACGAAGGCTACGATGTCGTTTCCGGTTGGCGAAAAGATCGCCAGGACAAAATGATCTCGCGTAAGATACCTTCCAAAATAGCTAATCGCATCATTTCATGGATCGGCGGCGTACCGCTGCACGATTATGGCTGCTCGCTAAAGGCATATCGCCGGGAAGTCATCCAGGACGTTAAGCTTTATGGCGAAATGCATCGTTTCATCCCGATCTACGCAAGCTGGGCAGGTGCCCGCGTCGCCGAGATACCGGTCGATCATCACGCCCGCACGATGGGCAAATCAAAATACGGCATCTCGCGCACGATAAAGGTCATTTTTGATCTTATCACGATCAAATTCATGGCTGAATATCATACAAAGCCGCTGTATGTATTTGGTGCCTTTGGCATGATCGCGTTTTTTATCTCAATGATCGCCGGAGTTTGGGCTTTGGTTCTCAAGATCGCCAAAGACGTTTCATTCATCCTGACGCCGCTGCCGATTATTGCTGTAGTAATGCTCGCGATATCAGTGCAGTTTTTCCTGATGGGCCTGCTCGCCGAACTGCTGGTCCGCACCTATCACGAATCACAGGACAAGGCGATCTATGCCGTGCGCGAAAAGATTGGATTCAACGAATGAGGAGCTTAGATGTTTGATGAATATGAAATTGTGCGTCTTACTGTTGATGTCCCGGAAGAGAATTTAAGAAAAGGAGTCACAGGCACGATTTTGATTATCCTCGATCCAGTGACTCCTATTCAGCACTACATCCTGGAATTTACAGATGAGAATGGCAATTGTTTAGGAACTCCTGTCGTACCTGAAACAAGTTTAGAACGAGTAGTCGATTAGATGTGCGGTATCGCCGGTTGGGTAAAAATAGACAAAAACGATTCTTCGCCTAACAGCGAATCCGTCCTGCACTCAATGTGCGAGACGATAGTTCATCGCGGGCCGGACAGCGAAGGTATTTGGATGGACGATACAGTCGCGCTTGGAATGCGACGGCTGTCGATCATCGATCTGCACACGGGTGACCAGCCGGTTTACAGCGAAGATAAATCGATCGTCGTCATGATGAACGGCGAACTCTACAATTACCGCGAGGTCAAAGCCGATCTCGAAAAACGCGGCCATAAGTTTGTCACACAGACCGATACCGAGATCGTGCCGCATCTCTATCAGGAATACGGCGACGATTTTGTTGACCACATCAATGGAATGTTCGCGATCACGCTGTGGGACACACGCAAGAAACGGCTTGTGATCGCACGCGACCGCTACGGCGAAAAACCGCTTTATTACGGCGTTTTTGATGACAAACTGATCTACGCTTCGGAATCAAAAGCGTTGCTCGCACATCCGTCCGTTTCACCAGAATTGGACACGGAAGCAATGCGGCAGTATCTCTCGTTCGACTACGTTCCAGCCCCGCGATCTATCTACAAAGGCATCAACAAACTCCCAGCCGCGCACATAATGACCGTCGAAAATGGCGAGGTTAAAACACGCCGTTATTGGAATCTCTCGTTTGCAAAGAATGGACACAAACCATCAATTGAACAGGCTGCGTCGGATCTACGAGAGCTGTTGTCAGACTCAGTGCGTATGCGTTTGGTTGCCGATGTGCCGCTGGGTATTTTGCTTTCGGGTGGTGTCGATTCATCGACTGTTGCGGCTTTTGCAACACAGCATGCGACCGAAACTGTTAAAACGTTTTCGATCGGATTTACAGAAGATTCCTTTGACGAGACGCGATACGCACGCGAGGTCGCGGCTCATTTAGGAACCGATCATTACGAAGAAATTTTGAGCGCGCAAAAGGCGGGCGATCTGATCAGCGAGATCGGCACTTGGCTCGACGAACCGCTCTCCGACGGCTCATTGATACCGACGTATTTGCTCGCGCGTTTTGTAAGAAAGCACGTCACGGTAGCTCTCGGCGGCGATGGCGGCGATGAGATTTTTGCCGGCTATCCGATGTATTACGGACACAAGGTGGCGAGTGCTTACGGAGCAATACCTCAATTCTTGCGTTCGGGTTTGATCGAGCCGGTTGTCAGGCGTCTGCCTGTTTCGACAAAAAACCTCTCGTTCGATTACAAAGCAAAACGCTTCGTCAAATCGGCAAATTACGAAACGATCCAAAGACATCATTCGTGGTTCGGTTCGTTTACTGCGGATGAGCAAAAGCAGCTTTTGACCGAAAATGTGCTCTCGCAAACATCCGGCGACATTTACGCCGGCCCGCGAAGCCTGCTCGATATTTGCGATGCCAAAGACGAGATCGAGCGTATGCAGTATCTCGACATGAATTTCTACATGGCCGAAGATATTTTGACAAAAGTTGACCGTGCATCAATGGCAGTTAGTTTAGAAACACGTGCGCCGTTCCTCGATCCGCGCATCGGACAATTTGCCGCGTCTCTGCCGCTCGATTACAAACTTCGTGGCAGCAAGGGCAAGTATATTCTGAAAAAGTCGGTCGAAGGTCTTTTGCCAAGTTCAATACTGCACAGATCGAAAAAAGGCTTCGGAATTCCGATCGCCGAATGGCTAAAGGGCCGTCTAAATCCGCTGATGCACGAACTGCTTGCTCCCGCAAGATTAAAAGATCAGGGATTATTCGAATCCGATCACGTTCAAACACTCATTTCCGACCACGAAAAAGGCATTGCCAGTAATCATAAACAGCTCTGGACATTGCTTGTTTTCCAACTTTGGTATGATCGTTTTTTGAATCAAAAACGAGATGTCGACTGAAGAACTAGAAAAACTCAGAAGAAAACTAGCCCAATTAGAAGAACTCCAAAGCATCTTCAGATATTGGTTTAGACTACGCGAAAAGACATGGCCTTCTGAGTGTAGCGGTAAGGCTGCGGGCGGTTATGATCTGGATTTACTCGATTCCGATATAACCGGTTCCGTCTCGGCATTTGTCTGCGACGGAATTTTAAGTCAGTTGCAGCTGGATTCTCTCCGCTATTGTGATGAAGCTCTTACATCTGTCGTCCGCGAATTAGAGGGCTTTCCCTATTGGTGGTTTAGCCAGCTGAAAAAGCTCACTTCTTCTATACTTGCTTACGACGAGCGCTGGGGGATTCCCGTTCGCACAATTTCAACTTAGATTTACTTTCGCGTATCATCAACTTATGGCAAACCTTTACCCCGAAATTGAGCCGTTCGACAGCGGAGTGTTGGCAGTGTCGGACATTCACACGATATATTACGAACGCGTTGGTAACCCCGAAGGCATTCCTGTTGTTTTCCTGCACGGCGGGCCGGGCGGCGGACTCATATCGACGTATCGGCAGTTTTTTGATCCGGCGGCGTATCATGTAATTCTCTTTGACCAACGCGGATCGGGCAGATCGACGCCACATGCGGAACTCACCGAAAACACTACATGGGACCTCATCAACGATATGGAGTCGCTGCGGGAAAAGTTCAACATCGAAAAATGGCATGTGTTTGGTGGTTCTTGGGGTAGTACGCTGAGCCTCGCCTATGGCGTGACGCATCCTGATCGCTGCCTTGGGTTGATACTTCGCGGGATTTTCCTGACCCGAAAGAAAGAGTTGGATTGGTTTTATCAATACGGTGCGTCCGAGATCTTTCCTGATTTCTGGGAACGCTATCGCGACGAAATTCCCGAGGCCGAACGCGGCGATTTTATCTCCGCATATCACAAACGACTCACCAGCGACGATGAGAGCGTTCGCCTTGCCGCGGCCCGCGCATGGAGCGTATGGGAAGGCTCGACCTCGAAACTTTATCCCGACAAAGACCTGATGGATCACTGGGAAGGCGAGCACGAAGCCCTCAGCCTCGCCCGCATCGAATGTCACTATTTTATGAACAATTCGTTCTTCCCGACAGAGAATTATCTGATCGAAAACGTCGATAAGATCCGTCACATCCCGACCGTTATCGTTCAGGGCCGATACGACGTAGTTTGCCCTATCACGTCCGCCTGGGAATTGCACAGAGCCTTTCCCGAGGCCGAATTTATCGTCGTGCCTGACGCGGGACATTCGGTTTCCGAAAAGGGAATAAGCTCAGCGCTTATCGAAGCTATGGACCGCTTTAAGGCAAAGCACTCAAAATCTGCGTGAAATTTGCCGCTATAAGCGGTATTATGAGTTGAGATAGTCCAAAGACTTCAAGGATCAATTATATGGGTAGTTTCGGAACAACAGAAATCTTATTGATAGTAGCGGTTTTGTTCTTGCTTTTCGGAGCAACGCGTTTGCCGCAATTGGCAAAATCGCTCGGACAATCGCGAAAAGCTTTCAAGGATGGCATGCGCGAGGCCGAAGAAGAAGAAAAAGCCGATCAGCAAAAAATGGCATCGGCACCCGCAGCTCCACAGATCAATCAAATGAGCGACGATGCACTAGCGGAAGAAATGCGACGTCGGACAGAGGCTAATCAATCGTAGAATAATTTAGCTCCTAATTCTTTTCGCCCGTTAAAAGCGTAGCTTTCACCGAAAATCTAAAAGACAGATCGACGTCTTCGGCGTCTATCAACTGAGCGAGTTGCTTTACAGCTCGCTCTCTTTCCCCTTCATCAAGCACTTCGAGCCAGATCGGCATCAGGAAATCATCGACGAGCGGCGACGCGATAAATTCCTCACCATTTTCGTATTCAAAAACCTCTACCGCCGTCTGTGTGTTGACATTCACAAGGCCTACACGCTTGGCGATCTCCTCGATATATGAAACTGTCGGAAGCTCGGCAACAAGTTTCTCAACCGCCGCGCCGTGCTCGGCCAGATCTTCATTAAAAAGGACTTCCCACATCAATGAAAAGATCTCTCCATAGCTGCCTGCCGTTGGCAAAAATATCGCTATGTCCCCGCCTGTTCGCGATACACGGATCGTGTTCTCGATAAAAGATTCAAGGTCTGCCGGACGGACAAAAGTTGCATCCGCCAAAACTGCATCAAACGCATCGTCCTCAAACCGTATCGTCGAAAAATCAACACCTGAACTCACTGCGGCCGCTTTATCGCGAGCGATCGTCAGCAGATCCTCGTTTTCAACGGACGCAAAAATGTCTGTCTTCTCACCAAACCGCTCATGGACAGCCATCGCGTGTCCGCCGGTTCCCGCGTTGATATAAAGCATATTTTCCGAATCGCGCAGATCCATGTGCTTATCGACGAGATCGGTAAACCGCTGCGTCCATTCACTTTGAATATAAAGGTCTCGTAAAAATGCGAGCTCCTTTTGTGTCTTTGCCATACACAAATAATTTAACCGCATTGCTGTGCATTTCGCCAATAATCTACTATCTTTTGGAGCTGTTCCAACCATTTTTGAAAAGAATATTGTGTTTCATGTAAAAAACGCTTGACAAACTGTGAAATTCATGATAGAATAATTTCTATTGTGCATTTTTGGATAAAAATTAGATCTTTGACAACTAAATTGAGAACCGCCCGTTAACAAATTGCGCGCCGGATACAATTTATTTTTGTATTATCGTTGTCTGCCTCGATCCCAGATGCAGATAATACACAAAAGAATTTTGAGCTAATTGTCTAAGAGTTGTGCCTTAGACTTGAAGGCCAGAACCGGGAGCGATAGCGACTGGGTTTCTGACGAGTTAAGTTCTAGGCCGCACGAATGAACACGCAGCTAATTTCGCTTTTCTTTGTGTTCTCTGTGCCTTTGTGGTGGAAAGTCCTCTGGGACGCGCTATTTAACAAACCGAAACTCGCCAAATTTCTCAGGGACGTGAAAATTAGGTTTCTCTGTTTCGGTTGGCTGCCAGGCGAGATAGCCGCGAGTCGGATCTTTCCCGACGCAGCGAAAAAGGTTGCCGAGCCAAACATCGCCAACTTTAGGTGTTTTTCCCAGGGACGCAAACGGAATTTTGATCGCCATCACGACTTTGTCGTGTCCGACCTTTGCTGCAGATGTCATTCCTGATTTGTAATCCCAATCGGTTTTCCGTTCCAGGGACGCAAGTATTTCGATACCGAGATCGATCCACTCACCATTCGGCGCGATCTCGAATTCGAAATACTTATTTCTCTGGGACGCATCCGGCGCAATGAATATCTCGCAAACATCACGATCCCAAAGCCCGCGTATCTTTTGAGTAATATCAGCCTTTTCGCTCACAACAAGCGGCTCGTTCTGGGACGCGCTGAATCGAACATAAAGCGCTGTATTAGACCACAATAGCTTCGCCTCGAACTGCCGTCCTTTAGGAGCCTTTTCGCCCGACCAATAAGTAGCAATTTTCGTCAGGGACGCGCTTTTCCAAGCCGAATCATCGAGCCGCTCGATCGCGAAATCTTTAACGATGTGCTTTATTGTCAGGCTGTCAGATTTCGCCATTTTGTTCTGGGACGCAACTGTACCGATCCCCAAAATGAAGAAAGCGACAGTCACTATAGTTACATGCTTCATCACACAGCCATTTCTTTACAACCTATCGTCCTCACGTTCGATATTTGTATTCGTTAGCTTGCCGCTAAGAATGCCGCGGAATTCCTCGATTGGACGTTCAGGAACGAGTTCTATGTGATTTCCGTAGCAGATGACCCGCAGCTTATCGCCCGGCGAGATTTTAAGTGATTCACGAACTGTCGACAGGATTGTTATTTGAAATTTCGAAGAGACAGTAACAGTTTCCATATCGATAAGTCCTACATAAAGAAACTGTTAGCCGAAATAAATGGCTGTTTTATGTTCGATGCTCAATCGAGCATTTTCATAAAGTTCAAACCAGACAAGCCGCTCAATCCAAAACGGCGTTGAATCTTCTTCCTCGTTAGATAGGAATTCAGCGGTTTCATCACTCAAATAACCGTCGGTCAATCGTATGTTAAGATGGGGCGCGATTTTCACCAACTCCTCCATCAATCTTACGCTCGAACCAAGCATTTCTCCCGAAACGCGGTCGTCCACAATTACTTCGTCAAAATCTATCGGCAGATAATAACCTTCCGCGTCCGAGTGGCAAAGTAAATGAGAGTCACAATCGGTTTCCAAAACTTGTTTGTAATAAGGGTCATCATCAATAGGGTCTTGACCTTCAATCAAAGGGGTCGGTAGCTGTGACGAATCAGCTGTGACGTGGGCGTAAAACCTACGCAAGTAATGAAGAAACGAATATGGAAAACCGCCCATTGTGCCTCTAGTGGTCAGCGAGGGGAAACTTTCCGGCTCAACGTGAGCAGGTAATTTGCGTTCGGATAAAACAAGATTGATTTGCTCTATCTCCTCACGAACCCAATCAGCACCTTCAGGGTCGTTCTCCATTTCATCAGCCAATATTCCAACGCTAATCGCTAAACCCATAGATTTATTTTGCTCTGACCTTTTGCCTCTCCGTTATTTCCGAGAAGAATCACCCGTCATCACAATAATACACCTAAATTTGTAAGCAATCACGAACAAATTCATTCTCGAAATAGGATCCGTTTTAGGTACCTGTATTCAAAACTGACCGAAATGCCATCTTTGCGAGTTTCCAGGTGCGGTCCCAGTCGATCTTGCCGCCTTCGTCGCGGCCCATGATCTTGTTGACAAACATCTTGCGAAAATCGTTACCCTCGCGGCGGAGCATAAATTCCTTGGCGTAGGGTTTGGCGGTTTCAAAGAAATTGAATTCCGGATCGGTAATGATGCCGATGCCTTCGAGCGTCATCAGGGCGCGCATTATGTAGGTAAAATTCGACGGCAGGCGAAACGGATAATCGTACATCACGTCGGCCAGATCGTAGGTCAGCTCTTTGAAATTTACATCCTTGAGCTTCAGGTTGAAATGAAACTCGAACATCTTTTCGACCACCGGTTTTACAACGCTCGGGGGCGTGCCGGGCTTTAGAAAGTCGAGTTCGATCAGGTCCTCGGCAATGCCGCCCGGATCTTTATCAACCACGTGAAAGAAAGCGTCGATCATCTTCGCCTGTAATTGCGGCGTGATGCGGCCGACCATTCCGAAATCAAAAAACGCCACGCGACCGTCCGGCATTACGAGCAGATTGCCCGGATGCGGATCCGCGTGGAAAAAGCCGTCCTCTAAAAGCTGTTTGAGGTAAGTCTTGATCAACAAACGATTTACCTTTGCCGGCGAAATGTTGCGGCGGGCTTGCTCGTCGAGATCGGTGACCTTTGTGCCGTGGATAAATTCCATCGTCAGCACTTTTGAAGTGGTCGCGTTCCAATAGATCGTCGGGACATGGACATTCGACCAGTTCTTGAAATTGTCACGAAACCGCTCGGCATTTTTGCCTTCGGCAGAGTAGTCCATTTCCTCATGGATCGTAGAGTCAAATTCGCGGAGCATACCCGACCAGTCGGCATTTTCATTGAGCTGCGGAAAGCGTTCGGCAAAGTTTGCGACCTTTTTGAGGATGACAATATCGCCCTTGATCGTCGCTTCGAGATTGGGCCGCTGAACTTTTACAGCAACTTCTTCGCCTGTATGCAGACGAGCACGATAGACCTGTCCGAGCGAAGCCGCGGCGACTGGCTCAAGCTCAAATTCAGCGTAAACTTCGTTGATCTTATGGCCGAGTTCGTGTTCGATGATCGAAAAGGCGACATCATTAGGGAACGGTGGAACCTGATCGACGAGCGTACCTAGTTCTTTGACAAACGGCAGCGGCAAAAGGTCGGCACGCGTGCCCATCGACTGGCCCATTTTGATAAACGTCGGGCCGAGTTGAATAAGTTTTTCCTTTAACCAGACGGCCTGCTTTTCCTGATTCGCTTCTTTGTTATCTGAGTTTCCGATGAAAAATCGCCGAAGCAAAAGCATGAAACTCTGAAAGAACCAAAGCCGAACAGCGTAGAGTTTTTCACCATAAACCGCCGCTCTCGTCAGCCGCTTAGCTTTTTCTAAACGTTCTTTTTTTTGTTTATTTTGCTGGCCTTGATGAAGGTCAAATTGATCGAGATAAAGATAAAGCGCCAACATTGAGATAACTCGCGAAACCTCAAAAAGCCGCCAATAACCCCGTATTGCGTGATAGTTGCCCTCAACTTCGGTCTCCACCTTTTGCAACTCGCGCTCTTCCTCGATCAACTGCTCATTCGTGACCTGTTTTGCGATAGCAAGCTCATTTGTAGGAACTAGCAAATGGCCATTGCTGTCAGCATTGACCGCTGTTATATCTCTTTCAATTGTCGTCGTTTCGGCCATTTTTTTACGCGGCGCTCTTAAAGAAGCGCCAGCATGTTCTTTACGCCCTGATGGTGGAAATAGTTCCTCGCTCGCTCCGAGTCCTTTTCGATCTGTGCCTTTAATTCGTTGATGCCGTTGAATTTACGCTCGTCGCGTATCCGGTGCAAAAATCGTACACGAAGCACATTGCCGTATAGGTCACCGTCAAAGTCGAATATATATGTTTCGATGGATGGGTCCGCATCGGATTCAAATGTCGGTCGAACGCCAATGTTCGTAATGCTCTTTCGCCAAATGCCGTCGATCAGCGTGGCCGTTGCATATACGCCGAAACGCGGAATAACGCGGTTATGAGGTTTCAGATTTGCCGTCGGAAACCCGATGGTATGGCCGCGTCTGTCGCCGCGAATGATAACGCCCTCGACTCCGTAAGGACGACCGAGCATTCGACGTGCAAGATTGATGCGGCCTTCTGATAACAGTTTGCGTATCGCAGACGAACTGATACGTATCCCTCGTATCTGCACTTCATCAACCTCGTCTGCAACAAAGCCAAGCTTACCGCTCATCTCTCTGAGCAGTTCGATATTGCCGCCGCGATTCTTTCCAAACGCAAAGCCTTTGCCGAGGTAAACTTCCTTTGCATGAAGACGGTCGCGGATTATATTTGTCAAAAAATCCTCTGCCGGCTGGCTTGCAAAGTCGCGGTCAAACTTTACGACGATCGCCTGCTCAATACCGAGTAGTTCAAAATTAGCAAGACGTTGGTCAAGCGTCTGCAGCAACGGCGGAGCAGTTTCGGGATGAAGCACCGAACGCGGATGCGGGTCAAACGTTATTGCTGTCGCATTAGCCTTGACAGACCTCGCACGCTCGACAACCGTCTGCATTATCCGCTGATGCCCAAGATGCAGGCCGTCAAAAACGCCTAAGGTCAGCACCGTCGGCTTTAGAATATTGGCGTTCTCAATACCGTGAAAGATCTTCATCGTTACCTGAAATGGTATTTTAGCTGCCGAGAATAGGCAACTCTCATAACGACCATCATCTTTGTGTTCTCAGTGTCTTCCCTCAGTGTCCTCTGTGTTAAAAAAAGGAAATTAAACACAAAGACCACAAAGGGAAGACACAAGGTCACAGATAAATTCTATTTAGGATTCGGAAGCAATTTTTGCATTTCACCTTTGGTCAGGATGCGATATGCAGGGTGATTGGCTTTTTCGTAAGTTTCGCTGTGGTGGATGGCGGGAAAATCTTGTGACCCCTTTTCGTTGGCGAGTTCGCTCCACGCCGCGTAGTCTAGGGTTCCAATAGATCTTTTCTTTAGTCGCTTACCCAATGCCGACCACGCATCGACGAAACTCGTCTGCTTGGTCTTAAGTGCGCGGCTGCTCGCCAGAAATGCTTCTAGCAAATCGTCTACCTTGCCCCCACCTGCTTTGAACGGCCGCAGATTCAATCGCCCGATCTCGCCACCCCGACACAGAGGTTCCCAGATCGGCTCGTTCGTAGCCGGTTTATCCAAAGTCTGCCATTCATCAGCGAGCCATTTCCGTGCCGATTCTTTGTCCGGCACTGCGTGTTCTCCACCGCGTGTTGCCTGATAGAGCCATTTGTACGCATCCTCGATACGAACATTCTTGTTCGCTGACCATTTGGGAATAGAAAAACTGAGTAAAGCGGAAGGCAAACGATCCAACGCAACGGTAGTGAAAGGTAAATTATTTTTCTCCCATTCTCGCCAAGCATCCTTATTTCCGCGTACCCAATTCCCATAATGGTCAAGGATAATTCCTGACATATATTCAGGATGTGAAACCCCTCGATCGGTAAAATACTTTTGCAGACGTGAGGTGCCCCATAATCCCCAATTATTCCTCATCCACATTCCTAAACCGTGATGATACCCGCTCATGTTCGGCGATTGAAGTATTTCATTCTTATCCACCTCATCCAACAGTTTGTCCAATTCAGGGAAACACTCGCCGAGATTCGCAGGAATGTATCGGCCGTCAATTGTTTTCGCTACGAGGTTTTTCTTGGTGATTTCTCGTTGCTCACGCAATTGTTGCTGTCGCTCTCTTCTGGCTAGAGAATTACTTGCCTTACGAAAAAAGAAATATTCTTCGTTGAAATGCCACTTACCAAATACTGCTGGAATATCGCTAGTAACAAAGCGGTTCGAGGAAAAGAAACTGATTATCTTTTCTTTCGGCAAATCGCTAAAAACATCTATTTTCTCTATTTCTATAGATCCGTTTTGAAGTATGTACCCGCTAAGAGTAAACCCGTAATTCTTGTACTGGTCATCCTGTCGCGAACCCACATCATAAACTTTCATACCCAACACACTAGCAAGAGATTGATAAGTGTCTTTGCCTGACCGAAGGCGAGGAAAGTCTAAAAAAACAGGCGCGTCAAATCGGTGCATTTGAACTTTATTAAACCTACCTCTATTTTTTATATTTTCGTAGATTTGAGCAAAAGGTTGAGAATCGATATATCGTGTTTGCGTCAGACTAAATCTATGTATATTTTTCTTTGAATCAGTTATGTAAACGAAATCGTCAAAACTAAAGATCGCAAATTGATTCAGGAATTTTTCCTGGTCATTTACGCCCTGTTTATAGACCTTCTTATAGGATGCTGTTCCCCAATTACTCGCTTCACGGTCAACCACTTCCTCGTCGTTTGAATGTTCGATTTCACAACGTTCTTTTTTCAAATCGCAGCTAGTTATTTCAGAAGCAGTATAGCTTTGTACTAGGAGACCGTTCTTGTAGATCGAAATGCTTTTCAAACCATCACGTTTTTCATCAGCCCCCCAAGTGATGACATAAAAAATCACTTCGCCGTCATTGCTAAGTACCAAGTTATTCGAGTCAATATCAACAGAATCGAACCCGCGATTTACCGTATATATTGGTGTTTCGGATCCTCGCCGATAGACATTTGTTATACCAGGAAGGCTCGGAAATCTGTTGTCATATGGTATTGACTTCAAATAGAAATCTTCGTTTTGAGAAAAAAGTGTGATTGTGTGGACTGCGGAAGACGATGCTTGCCCAAATATGCCAGTGAACAACAAAAATATTGGAAATATACCCCAAAGGAGTCGCATTTAATTTACCATCCCAAAATATAAGCAAACATCAGCGGAGCGACTATCGAAGCATCGCTTTCGACAATGAATTTCGGTGTTGTGGCTTCGAGTTTGCCCCAGGTGATTTTTTCGTTTGGCACGGCTCCGGAATATGAGCCGTAGCTTGTGGTGGAATCTGATATCTGACAGAAATAGCCCCAGACTGGCACATTTTCACGCTGCAAGTCTTGATGGAGCATCGGCACAACACAGATCGGGAAGTCGCCAGCGATGCCGCCGCCTATTTGGAAAAATCCGATGGTTGAATCGTCCTTTGCGTTTTCCGTGTACCATTCGGCGAGCATCATCATGTATTCGATGCCTGTGCGCACGGTGTGGACGTTTTTGACGTCGCCCGTGATGACGTGGCCCGCGAACATATTGCCCATCGTTGAATCTTCCCAACCGGGCACGACCATCGGCAGATTCTTCTCCATCGCGGCGTACATCCAACTGTCTTTGAGATCGATCTGGTAATACTCCTCAAGCGAGCCGTTCTTGAGCACTTGATACATGAATTCGTGCGGGAAATACTGCTTCCCTTCGGCATCGGCCTTGGTCCAGACATCGACCATCGCCTTCTCAAGCCGCCGCATCGCTTCCATTTCGGGGATGCAGGTGTCAGTAACGCGGTTCATATGCCGGTCGAGCAGATCCTGTTCATCAGCCGGCGTCAGATCGCGGTAATGCGGTACACGTTCGTAAAAATCGTGAGCGACGAGGTTAAAAAGGTCCTCTTCGAGATTAGCTCCGGTGCACGAAATGATCTGCACCTTGTCCTGCCGTATCATCTCCGCAAGGCTCAAACCAAGCTCAGCTGTACTCATTGCACCAGCGAGCGTGACCATCATCTTTCCGCCGTTGGTTAGATGTGTTTTGTAGCCCTCAGCCGCATCGATCAACGCTGCCGAGTTGAAATGCCTGTAATGGTGCTTGATAAATTCCGTTATCTGTCCGTTCATACCATCTATATTACCCGACCGGGATGTGCTGGGCTAGCGTTCACGATAGAAGGAGACGCGATGCTTAAGCTGAGGGTGATACTCAACGGTCAGCAGCGTTAGCACAACTCACCGTCTGGTCCTCGAGGGTGCGGACTCAGCCCGTCTTCACACCGCTGTTCCCGAAGAGATTACGCTCCGTTCGGTTGAGCGGGATCCGGAAGAACCTGTTAAAAATTACAGTTGCGGCGAGGCCGGCAAGGTAGTATTCTTCCCTCGAGTTAACGTTGCACTTCTGGGCTGGTTCGGCCATCGGCCGTTAGCCGGTAGGGTCAAAAAGCAACAGAAGCATCAGGGAGCAATAACAGTTATAGAAACAGTCGATCGATCCGCCGCTGGCGGGCCCTATAACATCGTATTCATTCTGACGGATCAGGAGCGCCATTTCCGCCCGAATGAGATCCCTAAGGACTACCGCCTGCCGGCCCATGAGCGACTCGTGGAGAAAGGCGTTGTGTTCGAAAACCACCGCATCAACTCCTGCGTGTGCACGTCCTCGCGCTCGGTGATCTATACAGGTCGTCACATCCAACAGACCAAGATGTTCGACAACACGAACTTCCCCTGGATGCAGAGCATGTCGACCGATATCAAGACGCTCGGCCACCAGCTCCGCGAGGCCGGCTACTACACCGCCTACAAGGGCAAATGGCACCTCACTCGCGAGTTCGAGACCGACAACACGCTTGACGCTCCGACGAAGATATTCACCAAGGAGATGGAGGCCTACGGTTTTTCCGATTACCTCGGGGTCGGCGATATCATCGCTCACACACAGGGCGGCTACCTCCACGACGGCATGATCGCCGCCGCCGCCGCTAGCTGGCTCCGCGGCAAGGCCTCGCAGTTGGCGGAAGAGAAAAAGCCGTGGTTCCTGGCAGTAAATCTGGTCAACCCGCACGACGTGATGTTCTACAACAGCGACGAGCCGGGAGAGGTTGTGCAGGGTAAAAACAATCTGACCCATATAGCCGGTGATCCGGAGCATGAGATGTACGCTAAGAAGTGGGATTTCGAACTGCCGGCCAGTTTCTCGCAGGCGATCGACGGGCCCAGACGCCCCGCCGCACACACCGACCACACCATGGGGAACGACGCGATGACCGGCCCGATACCGGTGAACGATACATGGCGCTGGCGCAAGAGGCACAACTTCTATCTCAACGCGTTGCGCGACGTCGACCGCCACATCATGACGGTGCTCGATGAACTGGAGGATCGCGGCCTCGCTTCCAACACCATCGTTATTCTGACCTCAGACCACGGTGAACTCGGCGGCGCGCATCAGATGACCGGCAAAGGCGCCACCTCCTACCGCGAGCAGAACAACGTGCCGCTGATCGTCGCGCATCCGGCCTACGAGGGAGGCAAGCGCTGCCAGGCCGTGACCACGCACCTCGACCTCGCGCCGACCCTGATCTCGCTCACCAACGCGAGCCCCGAGACAAAAGCGGCGATCACCAAGGATCTTCCGGGCAAGGATTTCTCGCCTGTACTCGCCGCCCCGGAGCAAGCCGACATCGACACTGTGCGCGACGGCCAGCTGTACTGTTTCAATATGTTCGCCTCGCTAGACGGCGACTTCCTAATGAAGGCGCGCGATCTGCTGAAGGAGGGCGGACCGGCGAAGCTCAAGGAAGCCGGCCTGCACCCGGACATGATGAAACGCGGTGCCATCCGGAGCGTGTTCGACGGCCGCTATCAGTTCACACGCTATTTTTCGCCCAAACAGCACAACCGGCCGACCACGCTCGATGAGCTGTTCGAACTGAACGATGTCGAGCTGTTCGACCACCAGAACGACCCGAACGAAATCGAAAACCTCGCGATGGATCGAGAGAAGAACGCCGACCTAATTATGGCCATGAATGCCAAGCTGAACAGGCTGATCGATGACGAGGTGGGCGAGGATGTCGGACAGATGCTGCCCGGCGGCGTGGATGGTGGCTGGGTGGCCACACCCGCCGTGCACGATCTATGATCTGTGAGGATCCGGCCCGAATCTGTGGCCGGGTCGAGCAGGTTCCGCAGAAATTGAGAAAACCCGGAAGGGAGCATTTCCTGTCCGGGTTTTCTTATTGGCTAGGACGCAAAGGCCTTAGAATGCCTCGCTGAAACTGACCTCCCCAGCCACCGCGACCTAATACGCTGAGACGCTACGTTCAAAGAAGTTGGCGAGTTCCTGAACGTCCTAAAGTTCATGAACGCGAACGGATTCTTTGCTCCGTTACTCTTTCGTTATAGGCCTCACCATCCTTTTGATCAAAAATTCTTTCTCATGTGATATGTGTCACATGTCGTTCAGGGTTTGCGTGAGAGCATTTAGGTAGGCGAGTAACTTTAAACGCCGAGTTCAGGTGGCCATTTTACAAAATTGCCGCCTCAATGAGAACCGATGACGACCGGTCGATTACCACTCGCTCTAGGAGGTATCGATATGAGCAATAGTTTCAATGGTCGTGATTCGGTTCATTCATTTTCATCAAGCACTCTTTTTTCCTGCCTTTTCCTTTTATTAGCTACAGCGGTTTTAGTTATACCGGCTCAGACCGTTCCACCGGTTCTAGACCTGCGATTCATAGGCAATGGAACGGTGACAGCCGTGAACAATGCCGGCGCTATTGTTGGCTACAGAACGGTCGGCAGCACCTTTCAGCCGCTAGTGAGCGTTGACGGTCAGCCGTTTGCACCATTGCCGGCACCGGCGGGTTCGATGACGACTTTCCCGACCGACATCAATAACAATGGTGTCATTGTCGGTGTCTCATACAGTCCGCAATGGGTGGCAGTCGCCGTGAGATGGACGCCGGAAACAAGTGGTTATGTTTTGCAGGTCTTGCCTCGCATCAGCAACGACCCAACATCATTCGCGACGGCAATCAACGATGTCGGAAAGATCGTTGGCTCACGGAGCAATTTAGGTTATCAGCCGACCGGCCAGGGTTGGGTTTACAGCGATTCTGCGGGCTTCACGGCGCTGGCATCTTATGGATTTTGGATCGTGCCTCGCGATATCAATAATTCCGGGATCATCGTCGGCGGACAAGAGCGGCTCAACCTCGTGACCGGACAGGTAGACGTGACCGGGCAGGGGCCGGCAAATTACAATGACATAACCAGCACGGCAATTAATGCAAGCGGCATGATCGCAGGGTCGTCAACGCTTCGCTCGACGTCGTTGAATATCGTTTCGGTATTCCGACGCGGTCTCGACGGAATCTGGACATTCATCGCGGGCTCGAGCCGATATACGTCGGTACAGGGCATCAATTCACTGGGCGACATCGGTTACGGCGAACTCGGAGCGGGCGTTTATCTGGATGGCTTAGGCACATTTCCGGTTTGGAGTTTGTTGGATCCGGCGGTTACGAGTGCAGGATGGACAATTACCGGCAACGGTGCATTTATTAACGACAGTCGACAGATCGTTACGATCGGACGCAATACGGTTAGCGGTGAGAATGGCGTAGTTTTGCTTTCGCCGACAGGGACTTTGCCGCCTCCGACCGCTCCAACCGGATTAGATGGTGTTGCCCATCCTGGGACTCGGATGGAGCCTTATAATTCGATCGATCTCAACTGGGCGAACACAAGTCCGCTGACCAACGGTTACGAGTTGCAACGAAGTGTTGCCGGTAGAAATGAATGGGTAACTCTATCTCTCACACCGCCTGGAACGCCTACTCATCATTCCGACACGACTGTCGGCGTCAACATAACCTACGATTACCGCATCAGAGCCGTCGGTATCGGCGGTCCGAGCCCGTGGTCCAATATTGCGACTGTAACGTCTCCGGCAACTCCGCTTGATATTACGCCGCCGGAGGTCGTGCTCCTTGAACCCTCTGAGGGAGCCAATGTTTCCGGGATCGTTCCGGTAAGGGCCCTGGCGACTGACAATGTTGCGGTTGAATATCAGGAGATCAGTTTTTGGAACCAATACTCGGGTCAGCAAGTGGTAATCGGATCGACTGACGGCGGCGGCGAACTTTCCCTAAACTGGGATACGAGCCAACTCGTGCCTGCAACATATAAGATCAGAGCTTACGCATATGACACGCTAGGCAATTGGAATCAGTCTGAGGTGAACGTCGTAGTAGGAACTTCTGTGTCTACAGTTATGCGTGTTAGCGAGATCCTTCTCACTGCGGTAAACGTTAACGGGATCACTGTTTTTGGAAAGGTCAAGGTCAGGGATGCGGCAAGCAATCCTGTGCCAGACGCAGCCGTAGAGATAATATGGAGCACTCCGAATGGAGGCTTAGCGTATCACTCAAGTCAAACGAACCGACTTGGCGTTGCATCGTTTTCCGTGAACTCCATTCCCGGGAAGTATCGGTTGACCGTTACGAATGTGGTGAAGTCGGGGGTAGAATTTGACCGTCCAGGTAGCCAGTTAACCGCAGTACTAGGAGGTTTTGTTACGGCGGTCGATATGGACGCCGCGTCTTTTTGACCTGGCATTTTTCTATCTACTTTTTACATGGGGGTCTAGAATGCTTCGCTAAAGCTAACTTCGCCGGCGACGGCGACTTGATAGGCCGAAACTCGGCGTTCGAAGAAGTTGGCGAGTTCTTGCACGTCCTGTAGGTCCATGAACGAGAATGGATTTTTTGCTCCGTAAACTTTTTGCAGGCCTAGCATTACCAATCGCTGATCAGCAATGAATTCGAGATACTGACGCATATCGGCGACTGACAGGCCCGAGATGCCGCCGCTGAGGATGTCTTCGGCAAACTGCATTTCGCACTCGACTGCTTCGTCGATCATCGCGACGATCTGGCCGTGGAGCTGGTCGTCAAAGAGTTCCGGCTCTTCGTTGCGGACCTCTTTGATTACATCGAGGGCAAACGCCATGTGAGCCGATTCGTCGCGGAAAACCCAGTTAGTTCCGGCCGCAAGGCCGTGAAGCAAGCCCTTTGACCGCAGAAAATA
Organism: Chloracidobacterium sp.; assembly: GCA_016711345.1. Lineage (NCBI taxonomy): Bacteria > Pseudomonadati > Acidobacteriota > Blastocatellia > Chloracidobacteriales > Chloracidobacteriaceae > Chloracidobacterium > Chloracidobacterium sp. The sequence continues at coordinate 1,989,595 of JADJTD010000001.1, read as the reverse complement.
GACGTATGCGAACGCCGCGAAGAAAAACAGCCCTTCGATACAGGTCGCAAAGCACATCAGATTCAGCAAAAACTGCCGCCGGTCATCCTTTGTCTGAAGAGCGTCGAGACTCTGGATCGAGTCGATCCATTTAAAGCAAAATTCAGCTTTTTTATGGATCGATGGAATATTCTGAACAGCCGCAAACGCCTGTTCGCGTTCTTTGTGGTCGGGAATGTAAGTATCGAGCAGCGTCAGGTAAAACTGAACATGAACGGCCTCTTCGTAAAGCTGCCGTGAGAGATACATCCGCGCTTCGGGTGAATTGATGTGCTTGTAGAGATTGAGGACAAGGTTGTTCGAAACGATCGAATCGCCGGTCGCAAAAAACGCCACCAGACGATTGATCATATGACGCTCCGACGGCGTCATCTTATTTCGAAGGTCGTTCACGTCAGTCGAAAAATCAACTTCCTCGACGGTCCACGTGTTCTTGATCGCATTTTTATACATTTCATAAAACTGCGGATACTTCATCGGTCGAAGCGTTAAATTGAAACCTTGATCTAACAGCATAATTTCCTTTCCCGAACATTCGGAATAACTGACAACTCCTGAATTAACCCGTGCCGAAAGGCGGCATCCGCTTGAATAACGCCACGCAATCTATTTTCGCCTCTTTCGCTTATACGCATCACTTCAGGATGACTTCTCGGATCAGCTCACTGCCAAGATTTTTCCTATAGGCACTGCGCTCTACCCTCGCCTTGTTCTGATCTTTTGGACTGCCGACCATCTTTACGGCGATTGCATCTTCTTCGGCTCTTCGATCAAAAGCGGCCATATTTGCATATGTGATCATGAAGATAACATTGGGCTCCTCGGGTGTCTTAGGGCGCGCGGCAAACACCTTGTAGTCGATAATCAACTTAGCCTTCTTTTTGGCTTCATTCAACGGCTTCCAAGTTGAGTTGAGCCAGTCAACGTATTCGTCAAAGTGGCCATACTCGATCTTTAAGTAGGTCACAGAGGTTACCGGCCCTTCGTTGTACGTAACGCCGACTTGGGCATGGGCAGCTATTGCTGATAGCGCGAACGCTGACAGAAGCGCCAGGGATCGGATTATTTGGATCATTATTTTCACCTTGCGGAAAGTTAGTGCGGCCTAAATGATAACTGATGACTTCTTCAGAACTTATCAATTTTCAGTTATCACCTATAACTTACTCCGAATCGAATTACTGGCAAGCTTCACAAGCTTCCGGATTTTCTAATGAACAAACCAACGCTTCTTCATCTGTATATATTTTCTTCGTAGGCTCTTCGATTAAGGATGCGATGTTGTCAGCAGCCGCAACCTGAGCGATGCGGGTCGCAGGCCGCGAACGCAGGTAATATGTCGTCTTCAAACCTTTTTGCCAGGCGTACATATACATCGACGAGAGCTTGCCGATGTTCGGGCTTTCCATAAAAAGGTTGAGCGACTGGCTCTGGTCGATGAAGGCCCCGCGGTCAGCTGCCATGTCGATCAGCGAACGCATCGGTATTTCCCAAGCCGTGCGGTAGATCGCTTTTAGCTCATCATTAAATTCGGCGATCTCCTGGACAGAGCCTTCGCTAAGTTTGATCTTGTTGCGGATCTCATCGGTCCACAGGTTGATCTTCTTTAGTTCTTTGACTAGATATTTATTGATCTGGACAAAGTCACCCGACAGCGTTTCGCGTTTGAACAGGTTCGAAACCTGCGGCTCGATGCACTCATAGCAGCCCGCAATCGAAGCGATAGTAGCGGTCGGTGCAATTGCGATCATCAGCGAATTGCGCAGGCCCGTAGCCATTATCTTTTCACGCAAAGCGTTCCAACGGCCCATGTCTTCGGGGGTGATGCCCCAAAAATCGAACTGCAGATCACCGTGTGCAGCGCGTGTTTCGAGAAACGCCGGATGCACGCCGCGTTCGATAGCAAGATCGCTGGAAGCATCGAGTGCCGCAAAATAGATCTCTTCCTGAATGCGTGCCGATATCTTTCGAGCCTCATCAGAGTCAAACGGCAGACGCATCTGAAAGAAAACATCCTGCAAACCCATAAGCCCAAGGCCGATGTTGCGCCAACGGTTGTTAGAATCTGCCGTCGAGGCGATCGCGTAGTAATTGAGGTCAATCACCTTATCCAACTGACGGACAGCGAGCCGCACGTTGCGATGCAGTTTTTCATAATCAAACTGGCCGTCCTTTACATATCTCGCCGCATTGATCGAGCCGAGATTGCACACAGCCGTTTCATTGTCGGACGTGACCTCGACGATCTCCGTGCAGAGATTTGAAAGGTGAACAACATTTTCGGGCCTTGCGGTCTGATTTGATTTACGGTTGCTGGAGTCCTTAAAGGTCATCCAGCCGTTGCCGGTCTGCGCCATCGTCCGCATCATCTTTGCGTAGAGGTCGCGGGCGTTGACCTGACGCATAAACAGGCCTTCTTCCTCGGCTTTCAAATATGCAGCTTCAAATTCTTCGCCATAAAGATCAGGAAAATGCGGCACAACTTTTGGGTCGAACAGCGACCAGACACCGTCGGCCTGCACGCGTTTCATGAACAGGTCCGATATCCAATTCGCCAGATTCAGGTTGTGCGTGCGTTGAGCTTCATCGCCGGTGTTGTCACGCAGTTCGAGAAAGTCCTCAATGTCGGCGTGCCAAGTTTCGAGATACACACAGCACGCACCTTTTCGTTTTCCGCCTTGATTTACGGCGGCTACAGATGAATCAAGCGTCTTCAACCACGGCACAATGCCATTCGAATGGCCGTTCGTACCGCGGATCAACGACCCACGCGAACGCACCCGATGATAGGCAATTCCGATGCCGCCAGAAAACTTAGAGAGCATGGCGACATCGGAATACTTGCGGTATATACTATCGAGGCTGTCCTGCGGGCTGTCGAGCAAAAAGCACGAAGAAAGTTGTTCGTGCTGTGTGCCCGAGTTGAAGAGCGTTGGCGTCGACGGAACATATTCCAGCGACGAGAAAAGACGATAAAGATCAATTGCTTCGTAAGGGTTTTCTGCCAGTCCGCAGGCGACGCGCATCCAGAAAAACTGGGGCGATTCGATAACGTCGCGTGTTTGCGGATTTTTCAAAAGATAGCGGTCATATAATGTGCGCAGGCCGAAAAACTCAAAAAGGTCGTTTCGCGTCTGGTCGATAGCGTCGTTCAGCTTGCGGCTGTTTTCGATCACAAAATTGGCAACGCGTTCGCCGATCAAACCTTCTTTAACCCCAAAAGCTATCGATTGTGAGAACGAATGTATCTCCTGATTGCGAACCTCTTTCTCGATGTACTGATTCAACAAACGTGCCGCGAGCAGTGAATATTCCGGCTCCTCAAAGATCAGGCTGGCCGCAGTTTGGATCGAAAGCTTATCGAGTTCCTGTGTCGTAGCACCATCATATAGGCCGCTGATCGTCTTTGTTGCAATGCGAAGGCTATCGACCGACGGCAGATTAACGCAGCATCGCGTGATCGCGCGGACGATCTTATTTATATCGACCGGTTCGAGTGATCCGTTCCGTTTGCGGACCTGCATTGAGGTTTGTGCGTTGTTGTCTGTTTGGCGGGTTGCTGCTGTGCCGGTTTGTGCTGAGAACGTATCCATTTTGGTAGCCTGTTTGCGTGAAAAAGAGAGAGAAAGTCCCACCTCCACGCTTGGTGTTTTTCAAGCGTGGCCGTTGTTCACACTAATATATTTGTGTATTTGCAGGCGGGTCTTTGGATAAAAAATCAAAGGCTATTTCCTGCAGTGGTATAGACTATATTGTAGTCAAAACGCTTTGTCAACACTAAATGTGGTGGTTTTAAAAGTTTCTGCTAAGTATAGATTTTGCAACATTTAACGCGCGCAGGATAAAGTTATGGGTTAAATTGACACGGGTTTTACAGCGCGAACTGTGTAAGTTTAATTTAATCAAGAATTAAACAAGTCGTAACAGCAACTTTGAGGAAAAAATTGTCAGGATCAGAGCTGATCAACAACCAATTCGTCGTGGGCAAACGACACGTTGTCGGGCAAAAGGCTGGAATCGCGTTCGTGGAGAATGTCGTGGTTGAGGTGCGTGAGAAAAGCACGTTTTGGACGGAGATCGGCGATTATTTCAAGAGCTTCTTCGAGGCAGAGATGCGTCGAGTGAGGTTTGATACGGACACAATCCAATACCAGAACATCGAGATCACGAAGGCCGTCCATCGACGCAGGCGGGATAATTTTCAAGTCGGTCGCGTATGCAAAATCGTTAAAGCGGTAGGCGATGACCGGCAGTTTACCGTGGATAACCTCAAGCGGCGTTATTTCAAGATCCTCGCCGATACAAAATGGCGAATTAGGCTGAACCGTATGCGGTATCAATTGCGGCAGGCCGCCGCCAAAATGTGTTGGATTGAAAATATATTGAAAAATCCGTCGAAGGTCGGTCCACGCGATCTCATTCGCATAAACGCCCATCGCTCCGTGGCGAAAGTTCAACGGCCGAATGTCATCAAGCCCAAAAACATGATCGACATGGCAATGCGTGATCAATACAACATCGAGATGGCTGATCTTTGCTCTCAAAGCCTGCTGCCGAAAATCAATTGAAGTATCGACCAGTATCTTTTTATCCCGGTGCTCAATAAGAATAGAAACACGCAACCGTTTGTCACGCAAATCGTCCGAAAGACAAGTCTCACAGTCACACCCGATAGACGGAACGCCAGTCGAAGTACCTGTACCGAGAAATGTGAGCTTCATCTAAGAAGATTTAACCACAGAGAACACAGAGAACACAGAGAGATATGGAAGAAAATAGTTGTGGATTTTCTCAGTGCTCTCTGTGTTCTCTGTGGTGAATCTATTTCTTGCCTAAAATATCAGAGCCGGAGAATTGCTGGGCCGCCTGGGCTTTTAGTCTTTCTTCGGTTGCTTTTACGAGTTGCACATACTGCAGTCGCAGATCGCCGAGAAGGCCTTCAAGCAAGCGGCTTTCCTGTGGATGAAGATTACCTTTGGTCTTTTCTTTCACCATTCCCAAAACGTCGAGCCAGTATTTGCCTGTTTCCAGATCAAGCGTTCGCTTTCCGGTCGCCGGATGCGGAACTGCGCCGAGAGCAGCGGCGGCGTTGGTGGCCAGTGTTGAGAGAAAATTTACAAAGCTCGCCGGATCTTGTGCTCCCGGCATCTCCTCACCGTCTTCTTCGCCCGGAAATTTCTCTTCCTCATCCATCGGGCCGATGTGAGTTTCCTGAACTTGCTGCTTTGGCGGCGACGCAGGAGTTTCTTCAGCCGGAGCTACCGGTTTTACCGGCGCTGCATCGAGCGTAACTCCGTCGCGCAGCGAGCCGTCAGCGTTGAATTTTCGCTTGTCAGCGACCTTGTAATGTACTTCTTCGTTCTCGTCGTCGTGACCGATCATATATTTTCACCTTGGTTTGATAGTAGCATTTTGGCCGTTAGTCTCGGAAGTCGTGGAAAGTCTGGGAAGTCGAGGAAGAATCTTCTACCTTCCCAGACTTCCTAGACTTTCCAGACTTCCTAGACTTAAATAGTCCTATGTCAAAATCTTTCGACGAACTCATCGCCGTAATGGACCGCCTGCGTGCTCCGGGCGGTTGCCCTTGGGATGCGGAGCAGACGTACCAATCGCTATCGCAATACCTTATCGAGGAAGCCTACGAAACCTTTGACGCGATACAGGAAGCGGACCAGACAGGCGACACGGCGAACTTGCGTGAAGAGCTTGGCGATCTGCTGCTGCAAGTCGTGTTTCACTCGACGATCGGTGCCGAACGCGGCGATTTTACGATGGATGAGGTCGCCGAAGGAGTGGCCAAAAAGCTGATCTTGCGGCATCCGCATGTCTTTGGCGACACAAAATTAGCAAAGGCTCAGGACGTTCTCGATAACTGGGACCAGCTTAAAGCAGACGAGCGAAAAGCATCAGGAAAAGTCGAGAAGACGCTTGAATCGATCCTCGACGAAGTGCCGATACATTTCCCTGCCTTGCTCGAAGGCTTAAAACTCACAAAAAAAGCGGCAAAGGTCGGGTTTGATTGGGAAAATGCGGATCAGATCTTTGAAAAGCTCGATGAAGAGGTCGCGGAATTAAAAGAAGCGATCAGCAAAGGCGACACCGGAAACGCAGCCGAAGAGATAGGCGATCTGCTATTTGTTGTGATGAATCTCGCTCGGCATTTGGACGTCGAACCGGAAACGGCACTCAAGAAAACAAACCGCAAATTCCGCCAGCGTTTCAAGTTTATCGAGGATGAGTTAAAACGCGACAGTAAGAGTCTGGAAGACGCAAGTCTAAAAGAGATGGACGATCTCTGGAACAAAGCAAAAGCTCAAAAAGCATGATAGAAACCGAAAGACTCAAACTTATTCCATGCACCCGCGAGCATCTGGAAATTCTATTATCGAGCGAGGCCGAATTTGCCGAACATCTCGGTGTAAGCCTTGTGGAAAACTGGCTCCTTTTTCCTGAATCCATTCCCTATTCGATAAAGATGATAGACGACGACCCGCAAGCTTTGGTTTGGGGCATGCATCTTATCGTCCACACGGCCGACAATAGATTGATCGGCTGCGGCGGTTACAAAGGCGCTCCTGATGCCGCCGGCATGGTTGAATTTGGTTACAGCGTGGCACCAAGTTACGAAAATCAAGGTTTAGCAACTGAAGCCGCACGCGGCTTGATCGACCATGCTTTTGCGGACGATGACGTTAATATGGTTGACGCTCACACATTGGCTGAATGGAACGCCTCAACAAAAGTACTGCAAAAATGCGGACTTACAAAGATCGCCGAAAAACACGATCCAGAGGACGGCGACATCTGGCACTGGCGGTTAATGCGCGACGGGTTTCAATAAAAGTTGTCGATTTCGTGCTACTTAGATGGAGCAGTAGTAGCCCATTTTTCAAATACGGGTCGTTTCTTTTTCATCCACGTAATAAACGGAGGTTCTGGGGAATCTTGGGGACTCGCGCCGGACAAGTTAATGTTAGCCAAACCATAGAACGACATTTCATAGCCGTCAGGGTGGAGGAAAATAGACATTTCTTTCGACGGGCGAGGGAGAGTCTCTTTTTCCATATTTACCGATTTCCGAATTATATTCAGAATTTCTTTACGGAGATCCCGGATTTCAGTGGCAGATAACGGTATGAGTTCTTTTTTTACCCGAATATTAGACGTAATCTCTTCAAACGTGGCCTTTGGGTGTCGTTCAAGATAGTTGTAAAATTGCTCACGAATACTCTCTTTCACGGGTACGAAAGTACGAACTTCAGAGCGCCCATCATCTGTTTCCATGATTGTCACCTGTAGCTCATTTCCCCGTTCGGGAGTATATCGAATGTGAATACCATAACCGCTTCCCCTACCGACAAAATATTCAGCGTAAAGAAAATCGAGAATCTGTTCATATGAAACGGGTTCTTCAGTCTTTAAAGAATTTGTCTGAGCTTTTATGATTAGTCCATGAAAGGTTATTGCAAAGACTAAAAGCGAGGCTAATACATATCGGAATGGTATCGTAATATTCATGTCTATGAGAAGATCTCTTGCAGACGTTCAAGCGTTTCTTTTTGAACGCCCTTTTCAATCTCGCCAATCTTTTTCACAAGCCTTACCTTATCAACTGTGCGGATCTGATCGAGGACGATCATGCGTTCGTTATTTAGAAAATTGACTGAGATCCTGGTTGGATATTTGGCCGTTGCTGCGGAAAGTGGAGCGATAATTACGTTTGAGATGTTTCGGTTCATCTCGTCCGGCGAGATGACGACGCATGGACGCGTGTTTTTTGCATCCTTCGACGGCTCGGCGTCGAGATTGACAAGACAAACGTCAAATCTATTTACCATTGCCACTCCTTTTTCTCGAATTCGGTCGGTGAATTGCCGCCTTCTAGTTCGTCGTCCTCGTTTTCCGCCATTGACTTAAACGCCTCGTCCCAGCCCGCACGTGCCTGCTGTGTGTTACGGATGAGTATGCCGTCAGGATGGAGTTCGAGATCGACCTCGCCGGTAATCCGGCTGTCCTCGAGCAAAACCTTTGGTATTCGGATTCCCTGCGAGTTACCGATCTGAATTATTTGAGCCTTCATAATTACATAGTAATTACGTTTCAAAGAAAGTCAAGTTTGTCGAACGGGAGTCCTTCAACCAGGATATTGAGTCTGCCTTTTCGAAACAATGACGAGATCAGCGTTGATTGATGAAATGATGGATCCAATGTTCGTGAGGTTATATGACGAAAGTCTTTTGGAGATTTGGCCCTCAAATGCACTTTTTTCCGATGGCTTTTTGGGGTCTAGCGATGGCTTTTTGAGGTCTAGCGATGGCTTTTTGGGGGGTCTCCGATGGCTTTTTAAACGTCAATATATTTCTAGGACATTTTGGCTTGTCCGCGGGATCTTTTCCCCGCAACGACGTAAAAATTAAACAAAAACATCAAAAAAGATAGTATCAGGAAATTCTTTTTAACCCGTTCATATAGGGTTGCAAAGCTTCGGGGATAAGAATTGAACCGTCAGCTTGCTGATAGTTTTCGAGTATAGCTATCCATGTTCGGCCTACAGCCAGGCCGCTGCCGTTCAGAGTATGAACAAATTCAGGCTTTGCACCGCCGGCACGGCGAAAACGCGTGTTCATACGCCTCGCCTGGAAGTCACCGCAATTACTACATGACGATATTTCGCGATACGTTTTCTGGCTTGGCAGCCAAACCTCAATGTCGTAGGTCTTTCTGGCGCCAAAGCCCATATCGCCTGTGGAAAGGACCATCGTGCGATATGGCAAACCAAGAAGCTGCAAGATGCGTTCGGCGTTTGCGGTCAGCTTTTCGTGTTCGTCTTCGGAATTTTCGGGCACACACAGCTTTACAAGCTCCACTTTTTCAAACTGATGCTGGCGTATTAGTCCGCGTGTATCACGGCCGTAACTGCCAGCTTCGCTGCGAAAACATGGTGTATAAGCCGTAAAGTACTTGGGAAGCTCAGATGCGTCAAGGATCTCTTCGGAATGATAATTTGTGACCGGAACTTCGGCCGTTGGTATCAAAGCAAAGCCTCGATCGTCCTTGATATGAAACAGATCGTCTTCAAATTTCGGCAGTTGGTTTGTGCCGAAAAGTGCCGTTCTATTTACCAAAAAAGGCGGCAGCGTCTCAGTATATCCATGCTCGGTCGTGTGGACCTCAAGCATGAAATTGATCAATGCTCGGCTAAGTCGAGCACCTGCTCCGTTAAGGATCGCAAACCGTGAACCTGCGATCTTTGTCGCCCTTTCAAAGTCGATAATGCCTAACTTTTCGCCGAGATCGACGTGGTCCTTTGGCTCAAAATCAAATTCTTTCGGCTCACCCCAACGCCTAACCTCTTTGTTTGCAGACTCATCCGCACCTATCGGGACGTCATCAGCGGGAATATTCGGCAAGCCGGCCAGCAGTTCGTGCATTGATGCAACAGACTCATCGCGAAGCCGCTCAAACTCAGTCTGTTTGTTTTTTAGCCCTGCAATTTCAGCCTTTTTGGCATCGGCTTCGTCCTTATTTCCGGCCTGCATTAGAGCACCGATCTCTTTACTTGATGAGTTTCTAAGCTGGTTGATCTTGTCGGCTTCGCCTATGACGCGGCGGCGCTCGGCGTCGAGCTCGACAAACTTATCGAGCGAATCGGTAGGAAAATTGCGGTTTTTCAGCGCTGAGCGAACCGCATCCAAATTATCTCTTACAAAATTGAGGTCGAGCATCGGTAATACTTACGAATAGTTGTTTCTGTGCGATTTTTAGCCTAAAATCTCACAAAAGGCAGAAACGCGACTGTGAAGGAGCGTGCCGACCGCACGAAAGCACGCTCGTTAACACTCGCGTTTCTGCCCGTTGGTTGAATTTAGCAAAATTGGTATGACAAACAAAATTCGCAAGGCTGTTTTCCCCGCTGCGGGGCTAGGTACAAGGTTTCTACCGGCGACGAAATCATCGCCTAAAGAAATGCTGCCGCTGGTCGATAAACCCCTTATCCAGTATGTGATAGAGGAAGCCGTCGCAAGCGGCATCGAGTCCATTTTGATCATCACAGGCCGTGACAAAAGCACGATCGAGAATCATTTCGATATATCGTTCGAGCTCGAACAACTGCTAAAAGAACGCGGTAAACAAGGGCTTTTTGAGGCGGTGCGGGCGATCTCGGACATGGTTCATATCAGCTACACGCGGCAAAAACAGGCTTTGGGCCTTGGCCATGCGATCTATCAGGCAAAGGATTTTGTCGGCAATGAGCCGTTTGCGGCATTGCTGGCGGACGACATTGTGGACGCCGAAAAACCTGCCTTAAAACAGATGGTCGAGGTTTTTGAGAAGTATAATGCTCCTGTTATAGCCACGATGCAGGTCGCCGGAGAAGACATCTCGCGGTTCGGAGTGATCGATGCCGACGAGGTCGAACCTAATGTTTACAAGATCAAGGACATGGTCGAAAAGCCGAAATTTGCTGACGCTCCGTCCGATCTGGCCATTATTGGAAGGTATATTTTTACGCCTGATATTTTCAAGGCGATCGAGCAAACCAAGCCTGGTGCCGGCGGCGAGATACAGATCACCGACGCGATGCGTATTTTGTTGAAAGAAAGGCCTTTCTACGCGGTCAAACTCGAAGGAAAACGCCACGATGCGGGCGATAAACTGGGCTTTTTGATGGCAACTGTCGAACTTGCTCTAAAACGCGAAGACCTAGGTGAAGAATTTCGAAATTATTTAAAAACTCTCGATCTCAGTGCATAAAAAATGCGTCGCGGCGGGTTTGCGCCATCGGAAAGGGTCAAAAAGCCATCGCTCGACCCCCAAAAAGCCATCGGAGACCCTCAAAAAGCCATCGGAAAATTTCATATTTAAGACAATTTCAGCTCTAAAAACGTCGTTTTTTGCGATTTCCACTAGTCGACCACCGGTTGGCTCTGCCGATTTCGCCGCCTCGCCCGCAAAACAGCCGTCTCGACGGCCACCGCCGACCACGCCAGCCACCGAACGTCGTCAGCTAATCTAAGTAAATTTCTTGCTTTCAGAAAGCTGTTTTAGAAGCTGCGTTTTATACGAAAGCACGACATCAGCCTCGACTACACCGTACGATTCCCATCCGCAATCATCGAAGACGGCGTCCTGATCCTCGAACTCAACTACCGCGTCCGCGCCGGCCACGGAATCCCGCGAGCCAAAAGAGCGAGATAATGGCTTATGCCTCGCCCACATCAACCTAGCGCCGCCGCGATCTAGATCACATGGCTACCACATTTTGTTCCTCATTGCCTTGCCGACTCAACTGCGTCAAAATGTGACCACAATGTAATTATTTTGCGGCCATCACTGTTAACTATTAACTATTCACTGAATTGATACTCATTGTATGTTGATCGCTGCATACAATACGTATAGTTTTGATCTCACATGACGGATCAACTCCTCATCCAGGCTATACAGGCTGTCAATACTTTTTCTCGATTCTCAATGTTTTAACGCTCAATCCTATTTGGACGACGATAAGGACAACGACGCTCACGACCAGCACATACATTCCGGAGCGGAGGTTGCCGGTTTGGTTGGAGATGAAGCCGATGAGCCATGTTACTGACGCGGCGCCGAGGGTGCCGAACATGAATAGCGGGGTTGCGCGTCGGTTGGCGGCAGGGCCAAAGGTTTTTGAGAATCGCGAGACGTTGGTCGGGAATATCCACGAGGTGCCAAATCCGGCGATGGATGAGCCGAGGCTTAACGCAAGAATTGTGTGAGCAGACAGCGTAAGTGCCATTCCCACGAGGACTATTGCGAGGCCGAGGAAGAGCATTTTATTCTCGTTCAGAAAGCGAAACAGGAGCGGAGCGGCTCCGCGGCCGATGACGAAGAACAGGAAATAGAGCAGCGTTGGCGACAGCCAGGTGGTGATCGGCTGGCCTTCGAGCCGGTCGGTGTAGGTGGTCAGCCAACCGCCCATGCCGCTTTCGAAACCGACGTGGACGAAGTTGAAAAAGGCGATGGCCCACGCGATCGGCATTCGCCAGATCGGTTCGTAGTCGGCGTCGGTGTCTTTGACTGTTTGTGCAGCGGCTTGCTTTGACGGGCCGGCCGCGAGACGCAGCAACAGCGAAAATACCAGAAGCGGTACGGCGAGAATTATAGTCGTCAGCCCGATGCTGTCCGGCGTGCTGAAAAGATCGACGAACGGTTTGCAGAGGATCGCTCCGACGCCCCAGCAGAAGTTTAGAAAGCTGAGAGCGGCTGCGGGGCGTTCGGGTTCGACCTCGACTATCATCATATTGATCGACGGCAGCGTCAGCCCGATGCCGAGTCCGTTGACAAAAAATCCAACCAGACAACCCGCGAACGAATCAGCGTTCATCAGCAACATACCGATCGCCATCATGACGCCGCCGATGATCGCCGCGGTCATATATTTATTGTGTTTCGCTAAACGGCTCGTGATAAATGAGCCCGTCAGCGAACCCGCAAATTGAGCCGGGAAAAAGAAGCTGACCTCCAGGTCATTTAGCGCAAAATGCTTTGCGAGCACCGGCAGGATCGGACCGACGAGGACAGCGGTAACACCTGAGAGCAGAAAGATTATATGTAGGAGGACCTTTAGCAATCGGACCCTTTGCGGCTGCAGCATAAGTGGATATTGTGACAAGTTGCGCCAAAAAGACAAAAGCGACGGCGATCACCCCGTTTTTATTCGCCTAAATGCCCGCCATTCGTTAGAATTTAGTTAACACACGCATAGCGGCGCCTTTTTTTTCGCGCCCACGTTGAGATCAAAAATGCCTTTAGCCTCGATAGAAGATGCCGCGCGCGACATCCGCGACGGAAAAATGATAATCGTCGTGGATGACGAGGACCGTGAAAATGAGGGCGATCTCGTCTGCGCGGCGGAGATGGTGACGCCGGAGATCATTAATTTTATGGCGGTGCATGGCCGCGGTTTGATCTGTATGCCGTTGACCGAGGAGCGCTGTAATGAGCTACAACTGTTCCCGCAGACAACGGAAAACACCTCGAGCATGGGCACGGCGTTTACGACTTCGATCGAGGCTCGCGAAGGTGTGACGACGGGCATTTCGGCGGCTGATCGGGCGAAGACGATATTAACTGCGGTCGATCCGAAGTCGAAAGCTTCGGATCTGGCGCGGCCGGGGCATGTTTTTCCTTTGCGGGCAAAGAATGGCGGCGTGCTTGTGCGCGTTGGGCAAACTGAGGCGAGCGTTGATATTGCGCGGATCGCGGGATTGCAGCCGGCGGCTGTTATCTGCGAGATCATGAACGACGACGGCACGATGGCGCGGATGCCGGAGCTTGAAGTTTTTGCGGAGAAACATGGGCTGAAGATCATCTCAGTCGCCGACCTTGTTCGTTATCGAATCCATAAAGAAACATTGGTGAAGCGCGTTGTTGAAACGGACCTGCCGACGCAGTTTGGGACGTTTCGGGCGGTGCTTTATGAGAACGAGGTGAACGGCGAAACGCATCTTGCGCTGGCGATGGGCGACGTTTCGAGTGCAACCGAGCCTGTGATAGTTCGCGTCCAAACCGAGAACGTCACGTTTGCGATGTTTGGCGTCGGCTTAGGCGAAGCGTCAAACGCTGTGCAAACCTCTCTCCAAAAGATCTCAGAAGCAGGTTATGGCGTCATACTGTATTTGCGCCAGCGAGAGAATAACCTTGATCTTGTGAATCAGCTCAGGACCTATGCGCTGATGCAGGAGCAGGGAATGGACTTTCAGACGGCAAAACGTGAGACGGGTTATGGAAAAGTTCACGATTACGGCATCGGCGCGCAGATATTAAAAGATCTCGGCGTCAAGAAAATTCGGCTGCTGTCTAATCATCCGCCGAAGGTAAATGCTCTGGATGCGTTTGACCTTGAGATAGTCGAGACGGTGAGCTTGTAGATTTCTCTGTGCTCTTTGTGGAGATTCTTTGTGTCCTTTGTGTTTAATCAAATTTTTAACACGGAGGGCGCGGAGAGAAGACACAAAGGACACAAAGTTTAATTGCTGATCGATATGCCCGAAGACGAGAACGAAAACAGTGAACCGCAGGAACCGTCACCGCAGATCATGCGCAGACGGTTTTTTACGCGGCGCAATGGCGTGATCGCGGCTGTGGTGCTTGCGGCGGCGGCGTTTTTGCTTGTGCTTTTTTCGTTCATCATTTACCGTAGCGGCGTTTTTAACAACTATGTAAAGACGCAGTTTGTTACAAAGATGGCTGACATCGGCGTTGATTTTAGTGCCGATGTTTTTCGCGTCACGGTCAATCCGCTCGAACTCGAACTCAAAAACGCGACATTTAACGATCGCGTAAGTGGCGAGAAACTTTTCTTTATCCGCGATGCTCATCTTTTGTTGACGGTCCAGAACCTTTACGCATGGCAATTGAGCCGCGACATCAGTATAGATAAGACCGAGATCAAGGGAGCCGAGGCTTGGGTAAAGTTTGACGAGAACGGGCGTTCGAATTTTGCAAACCTTAAACTCGTCGAGGATGAGCGCGGATCGTCCGTAAATTTCAAATACAACTCGGTCGATTTTTCGCTTGCTGACAGCGTCGTGCATTTTGGCGATCTGTCACGAAAGGTCTCAGGTAATGCGAAGAACGTTCTGTTTCTTCTTTCGCCGGAGAATCGCGAGGTTCCAGATGAACAGAAACGCTACAAATTTGATCTGACCTCGACGGACTCGAACTTTATATATAACGAAAGCTCGGTGGAGGACATAGACATTCGAGCTTCGGGCATAGCAGATAACCGAGGAGCCGAGATCAAGAGTTTTGAATTAAAAACGCCCATCGGTGAATCAACGCTGACGGGAACGCTTACCGATTGGGCCGCACCGCGTTATGAATTCGATATTCAATCGAGCGTCGATCTGACGCAGGCGTCGAGCATTTTACCGATCGGCACTTCGCTCGTCGGTGTCGGCAATTTTAAAGGCAAGGTGACCGGCGAAGGCGAGACTTATAGGATCGAAGGCGAGGCAGATGCTCAGAGCCTGCGTGCGAACGGCGTTTACCTCAAGGCCGTGAACGTCGAGGCGACTGTTGCCGGAACGAATGCCAATTACGAAGCAAACGGAACTGCCGTGGCAGAGATGTTGACGTTCGAAGATTTTCGCGTTGATTTTCTCAAGCTGTCGGGAAACGTACGTGGGACGGGAACTGATTTTCGGTGGCTGGGCGAGCTTCAGGCTGCGGCCGCAAAAACGAATGATCTTGGCATAGGCGGTTTATTTTTACGCGACGCGACGGCCGAGGTTCGTGATCGCGAACTCACTGCACAGGCCGGCAGCGGACGAGCGCAAAAGTTCTCGATCAAGGATCTGGAGTTTGCCGAGCTGCAAGCGCGAAACCTGAAATTTTCGCTGGCTAACGGCACCGTAAATGTTTCCGCTCCGAATGGAAATACCAAGTCCCTTTCGTCTAAGGATTTTAGTTTGCAAGGCGTGACCGGCCAAAATGTCCGCGTAAAACATCGCAAAGGCACGACCGAGGTTGGTCTGAACAACGTCAGGGCCGATGCCGGATCGATAAAGGGTATAAAAGCGAAAAAGCTTTCGGTTGACGATTTCCAACTTACAGATCTGCCGAAAACGACCGATTTTACTGCTAAGAATCTTCGCGTCGACCAACTTAATATTGACGGTACGACTGTCAGCGGCGTTACTGCTCCGACGGTGGATCTTGAAAATATTTCCGGCGGTGCACTGACGGTTTATGCAGACAAAACTCGCGTTGCAAAGATCGATACAGGCTCGGCCGTGCTTGGCAGCATTAATATTGGAGGCGTCCGGCTAACGGTCAGGCAAGGCCGTGTCGAAGCGACGTCGAACGACATCGATGCGGGCGATGTGACATTGGCGAAAACCAAAAACCTGCCGCAAGGCGGTAAACTCGAAGCCGTAAAAATTCAAAAGCCGGTTTACATTCTTGAACCATCTGGCCGTTATCGCGTGACCGCGGACATGAGCCTCGGCGGCGGTGCGATCGGAAGTGTTGCTCTTGGAGCAGCGAGATCGAAAGTGAATGTTACGAATGAGCGCGTAGCTTTGAACGATCTAACCGCGACTGTAATGAACGGCCAGTTGAACGGCAGGGCCGAGATCGCTCTGAACAACAGAACGGCATCGACGGTGACAGGCGATTTTGCCAACCTAGATATTTCAAAACTTCTCGCACTGCAAAGCGGACGCATTATTCCTATTGAGGGCGAGACGACCGGGAACATTGATCTCACATTCAGCGGAACGAACTTTCGCACGGCGAGCGGAACCGTAAATGCAGGCATCACCGCAAACGCAGGAACAGCAGACAGCGGCCTGATACCGATCAGCGGGCAGGTAAGACTTAACGCGGCAAATGGTCTTTTTAATATCGATACAGCCGACCTAAGATCGGCGAACAGCAGCCTGAACGCAAGCGGACGTTTTGATCTAAAGGACCAGAATTCCGATCTAACGCTTGCACTGAGATCGGCTGATGCTTCGGAGATCGAACGGCTTGTTCGCGTTCTAGGTGTGTCGCCCGAGTTTGAGCGTCAGATGGATTCGATGCAGGTCGCGGTCGGCGGAAAGTTGACGTTTGACGGATCGCTGACGGGCAATTTATCCGATCCAACGATCGATGGAAAGGCTTCGCTCGATTCGATCGCTTTGCGCGGACGCGAGATAGGGTCTGTCTCAACCGACATATTTGTATCGCCATCCGGCACTGAACTGCGAAACGGTAAACTGCGGGAAAGCAGCGGCGGAAACGCGTCATTT
Source organism: Chloracidobacterium sp. (assembly GCA_016711345.1). Lineage (NCBI taxonomy): Bacteria > Pseudomonadati > Acidobacteriota > Blastocatellia > Chloracidobacteriales > Chloracidobacteriaceae > Chloracidobacterium > Chloracidobacterium sp. The sequence continues at coordinate 1,972,778 of JADJTD010000001.1, read as the reverse complement.
ACTGTTAGTATCCCAACCGGAAAGACGAACAGCGTAGCGGTAAAAGCAGAACTCACAAATATAAATGCGGGCAATCTTCTTGCCGCATTGCCGATAGATCTGCCGGAAGGGATTCGCGACTTGAACGGCAACACATCGGGAACCGTCGATATCACGGGCTTGCCTGAACAGGCGACAGGATTGATCGATCTTGCTGCGGCGAATGGTGTAATTGCGGGGCAGGCGTTTGATAATTTGAAGGTCAAAGCAGGCTTTAGCGGAACGCGGATCGAACTGCAGACAGGCGAGATGCAGATCGGCGCCGGACGGCTTAACGCAAGCGGAAATTTTGACCGTGCATCGTCAGCATTTGCTGCCGATCTCAACGGTAAGGGCGTTCCGCTTCCGCTCGTACTTGCACTTTTGCCAAAGAGCGTAAGTTTGCCTGTCATCAGCGGCGACCTGGATTTCACGGCAAAGGCGACAGGAGAATACAACCGCCCTTCGACATACGACGTCAATTTTAACGGCATTGCACCGAATGTTGCCGTCAATGAAACCTCGCTCGGCAACATTGCTTTCAACGGAAAAACGGTGAATCGAGTGTTGACAGCCGAACTGACCGCAAATCTCGACGGACGGCCGCAAGTGATAAATGCTTCGGTAAATCTGGCCGATGACAATTTGCCGTTTATGGCTTCGACAGATTTTAATCAAAGCCCTGTTGCTCCTTTTCTCGCTTTCGTAAAGCAGCTGAAAGATTTTCCTATCACCGGAACGGGAACCGGACGTGTCGAGTTTGGCGGAAATCTGTCGGCACTCGACGACAAAGGAAAACGCATTTATACAGCCGCAAATTTGTCAGGCACCGCACAGTTTTCGCAGCTTGCTTTGCAAATACAGGAAACGCCGCTTGCCGCAGCGGAGCCTATTGTTATCCGGTTTAATCCGCGTGAGATCATTTTTGAAAGCGCTCGGTTTGCGGGCGGCGGATCGAATATGACGATCGCCGGAACCAAAGCACTGACCGACAACGGCAACAACAATCTATCGATCGATGGCCGTGTAAATCTTACTCTGCTCAATTTGCTGACGAAGGATACCTTCTTTAGCGGTTTTGCGGATACGTCGGTTAGGCTGTCGGGGCCAAATGCGACGGCGAGGCTTTCCGGTACGGCAAATATCGTTAACGGCTCGGTCGCGACATTTATGGGCTCAGATCGTTTTACGATTGAACGTCTCAAGGCACGAGTGATCTTTACCTCCAATCAGGTCGAGGTCGAAGAGGCAACCGGATACCTCGGTGGTGGAAAGTTTACCGGAAGCGGAGGAGGAATTCTTGACGGTTTGTCGGTTCAAACATTTAGGTTTTCGCTTGACGGCAATAATGTTACCGTTCCGCTGCCAAAGGATTTTATGACGACCGGCGATGCTCAACTCGAGATCATCGGCGTTCGCGATAATCCTGTGCAGAACTTGCAATTGACTATCAGCGGCCGCGTTTATGCTCGCCGCAGCATTTATTCAAAGGATATTGATCTTGCAAATCTGGTAAGCGGACGGCGTGATCCGATTTTGTCTTCAGGCGGCAGCTCGTTGACGGTTCCGCGATTTGATCTGGTGATCGAGGGCCGCGACGCGTTGGTGGTAAAGAACAACATCGCCGACCTGACGGCATCGGTATCGCTCGTTCTTACGGGTGACGCGAATGAACCGCGTATTTCGGGCCGCATAACCGCGAATAGCGGCACGATCTTTTTTAGAAAGGAAAGATACGAAGTGCAGCGCGGTGTTCTTGAGTTCCCGCCCGATACCGCCGTTGAACCGGTCATCAATCTTCAAGCTGAGTCTGAGATCGCAGGTTATCAGGTCTATATCAATCTGTCAGGGCCGCTCAAGGATTCCGAGCAGCTCTCAGCAACAGTACGATCCAGCCCGGCACTGCCTCAGGCCGATGTTGTATCGCTGATCACGACCGGAAGCCTGACAAATACCGCGGGCGGGCTGCCAACGTTTGCTCAGACCGGAATCAATACCGCTGCGGAAATTTTGACGGATTCGATCATCAACAATCCCGCGAGGAAAGCGACCGACAGGCTGTTTGGCTTGAATGTGTTTGAGATCGATCCGATCATTTCGGGGCAGAATATTGCAAATCCGTCGGCAAGGCTAACTGTCGGGCGGCAGATAAATAAGAATTTAAGGGTCACATACGCAACCAACCTGTCGCAGGACCAAAATCAGATACTCGCACTCGAATATCGCGTGTCGAACAAGCTGTCATTAGTAGCCCAATACGAACAGCGAGCATTGAGCAACGTTACGCGTACGCGCGACAACTTTAGTTTTGAAATTCGTTTTCGCCGGAGATTTTAGGACATATTTTTGAATGCAAACGAGAAGCGATAAACCGGCGAGAACACTGCGATCCCATGCATCCGCGCTTTTGTGCGTGGCTACGTTCTTTATTATTGTATTGTCATCGGCAACCACTTCGTTTGGACAAAATAAATATGAAAAACGTCCGATAGGCAACATCAATATAAGCTTCGGCGAAACTGACAGCAACACTCAGCTTTTAGAAGAGTACAAGCTGACGGCTCGCGAGCAGGTTGGTTCGACTTATTCGGCGCCTCGGATCAGAGACGCGATCGACGCCTTATACAAAACCAAAAAGATTGAAACGGTTAGTGTCTCAGCCTCGCTCGACGCTGCCGGAAATGTCGATCTAGTTTTTAATATAAAGCGAAAAGCACAGGCTCAAAAGGTATCAATAGTTGTTGATAAAACAGTTGGCGATCCTATCACGGAGCAAGATCTGCTCTTTAAGCTTAACTTGATAACTCCCGGCTCGGCCGTTACCGAGCAAACCCTTCGCAACAGCGCCGATGAGATTCTTGCTTACCTGCGCGAAAAAGGATTTTACAGATCGGAAGTTACATATGAGCGTCGGCCGCTGCAAAATCAGGCTGATGTTGGCGTTACATTCAAGGTAACACCAAACGCTCAGGCGACTGTGAGCGATTTTGTTGTCAATATCGAGGGGTACAACAAGACTCTGCCGCCGGAGCTTTTGAAACTGCGTAAGGGCGAAGAATATTCGCGCGAACGTATGCTAGGTGATGTAGTAAAGGTCCGCAACTTTCTGAAAAAAGACAAATTTCTTGCTCCGCAGCTCGACGATCCAAAGGTTACGTATGACGGCGATACAAACACGATACTTATCGTCCTAGCGGGCAAGGTCGGACCGATAGTTGATGTCGTTATCGAAACACCCGAAAAGAAAAAGATCACCGGCGGCACTCAAATTTCACTGCTTCCTATTAAACGGGAAGGAACACTCGATTATGCCTCTATAATTGAAGGTAAACTCCGTCTCGAAAATTACTATCAAGAAAAAGGCTACTTCTTTGCCGAGGTAACTCCCGCGTGCTCTTCGACACCGACGCTGGCGGACGATGAGAATACACCGCTTCCAAACGATTCGGACACTTTGTGCAGATTCCTGGGTGGTGCCGAACTGACGGGTCGCGAAATACAGGTAAAATACGGCGTCGATCCAAACCGCAAACTTACGCTGACAAAGATCCTGATCAAGGGCACGGACAAATTGACCATCGAAGATGTGCAGACCGTTCTGACATCACAAGTAGCAAATATTCTCGGCGTGATTCCGGTCCTTGGCTACGGCAACGGATATACGAGTGCCACGATCCTCGAACAAGACGCTGCGACTATAAGATCTCTGATGTCGGAACTTGGTTACCGTGATGCCGAGGTACGCGTCAATCAGGGTGTATCGCTGAACGGCGACGACCTGATAATCACATTCGTGATCGATGAAGGCCTGCCGACCGTGGTCAGCGATGTCAGCATCAGCGGAAATGCTGCGATTCCAACTGACGACCTGCTCGCTCAACTGCCATCCATCACCGCCAGAAATTACTCTCGAGCTAGGGAACGGAATGCCGTTCAAAAACTTCGCGAATACTACTCTAACCTCGGTTATTACGATGCCCGCATTACCTCAAAAATGATCGAGCTACCCGCCGATGCGGATAAAGAGAACGTAAAGATCGAGTTCAGCGTCGATGCCGAAGGCAAGAAGGTCGTTATCCGGCGTATTCTCATAAACGGCAATGAAAACACAAAAACCGAAGCCGTGCTGAAGGCATTGACGTTGCGTTCGGACGATCTGTTACGTGCCGCTGAGATATATACCAGTGAACAGAATCTGTATGGAACAGACGCTTTTTCTCGAGTTGAGATCAAACCGCAACCGGCAGGCGACGGACCAAACGGAACCCGTTTGACCGATATCATTGTCAACCTTGAGGAACAACCGCCGCGACTGATGACATACGGCGGTGGATTCTCGACCGATCTTGGACTCGACGGCTTTTTTGACATCCGGCACATCAATCTACTTGGAAATCTCTGGCAGGGCGGAGCACGTGTGCGTGTCAGCCAACGCCAGCAATTGGTGCAGTTCGACTTCGTCCATCCGAGGTTCATGCGTGACAAAGGCAAGCGCTTTGCACCGCTTACGATCAGCGCCTTGTACCAGCGTGATTCGACCGTTACACGCTTCTTTCGCTCGGCTTTTGATCGCGGGACCTTCGGCATCGTTCAACGGGTAGATGAGAAAGGCAATCCGATAGATGATTTTGGAATGCCGGCGGGAGACCCGACGATTAACCGGTTTGCGGTCTCGGCAGAAACCAGCCGCACCATCAGTCGAAAGAATCGCAGCCTCTTCTTCCTCAGGTACCGGTTCGAGGATGTGCGGCTTTTCAAATTTGAAAGCCTGCTTATCAAAGAACTTCTGCGGCCGGATCAACGGGTCCGCATTTCCGGGCTCGGCGCTACGTTTGTTCGCGATACGCGGCAAAATTGTTCGGTGAAATACTCGCTTCTCGACCTCATAGCGAAGGGCGAACCTTCTGAACCTTGCCGCTATAATGCTGGTGACCCCACAAAGGGGGAATACATAACCGCAGACTATAATGTCTCGTTTCCCGCGATCGGTGCGAATATCGGTTTTCAAAAATTTCAAGCCACGGCAAACTACTACTACACCTTTCCGTCATTGAGAAACACAACGCTGGCCGCACGCGGCATCATCGGACTCGGCCATGTTTTCTCCGGCGGCGACCGGTTTAACAGTGCTCAATTTCCATCGCTCAACGGTCTGCTGCCGATCAGTGAGCGATTTTACGGCGGTGGATCGAACACGCTGCGCGGTTTCGATTTTGAAGAGGCCGGTCCGCGTGTCGTCATCATTCCACAAGGCACGTTTATCGACAGCAATGGGACACAGGTATTTCTCGACCCGTTCACTGTTCCATTTGGCGGCAACGGCCTCGCCGTAATGAATCTGGAAGCTCGTATTCCGCTTTCAAAATCGGTCCGTGCCGTGCCGTTCTATGACGCAGGCAACGTATTTCGCAAGGCTGGCGACATTTTCAAGCGCCCATCCGCTGCACCGAACGATGTAGCGGCGCAAAACCAACTTGCAGTCTGGACGCATTCGGTTGGACTTGGATTGCGGCTAAAAACGCCCGTCGGCGGCGAGTTTGGCGTCGATTACGGATACCTTCTTAATCCGCCGGAATTCCTGATCCCACAAGCGGCCGGCGGCAACGCCATCTACCGACTCCGCCAAGGCCATATTCACTTCCGATTCTCGCAAGCGTTCTGATAGTCTGTCCCCAACTGTCCCGTGTCCCACTGTCCCACCGTTTTTTTTTCACGCAAAACGCCGTTCCAATCGTTCCAGAGCGTTCCAGTTCTCCGTGGAACGCTGTAAATGTTGTAAACAATATGGTTATTGCTTGTTTTTGACCGCGTTCCACGATTTTTTGAAAAAAGTTTTTTCGTCCAAATTGTGACGAATAGCAAAGTTCTTTCACATCTTAAACTCAGTAAACATTGGGCTTACAAGATCGCTCTGGCCGTGTATCTAAAATTTTCCCGAAGCGCCGTTTGTATGACAGGTTATGACAAACTGCGCATTTTGTAGCACAGATTGTTACAGCTTCCGCTGCCGCCTAACTGATTCGAGGCAAAATTACTGTCTATCAAATATCCCGATCCGCTCATAAATACAGATCACAGCCCATTATACGAAAAATTGCACAAGACGTTCAATTTATTGTCTGTGCAACAAATCCTACTTTGCAAATAGTTTCGTGGAGGCGGTCTGAACTGCCATTTTAGATTGAAATAGTTACTTTTCAGGCGTATGCTAGCGGAAATCTTTTATTTACAGGCGAATCTTATGAATAAAGTTTATCCCTCACTTCACGGAGTTCTCATCCGACGGCTTCATGTCCGGTCATTCTTTGTTGGCACCTTAGTATTGCTTTTAGGAATCCTTGCGCTTTCTCAAATTGGAGAACGAGTTGTAAATGCCGACAAGAACAGTGGACAGGCAAATCTCAAAACAGTCCGCGAATCCGGCAAATCCGGTGACGAATCTAGTGGGAATACCGCTGCACCGCTTTCGGGTATTTTGAATATTGACGGCACGATCAAAAAAGGCTCTGTCGGCAGCTTTGACCCGAAAGGCTTTCAGATGTCATACGGCCCAAATGGCGAGCCGCGGTTTGTCTCCGAAAGTTCGACTTTATCTCCATCGGCCAGTTGCATTGATGGATGGGACGATCGTTTTGCATTTCCTGGCACCGATCTGTCTATCAATGCGTTAGCTGTCTCAGGAAGCAGTCTCTACATCGGTGGACTATTCAGTAAAGCGGGTGGATTAGATGTGAACCGCGTCGCAAAATGGGATGGAACTACTTGGTCAGCTCTCGGATCGGGAATCTCGGGTACTAATGGCACTGTCTATGCGCTTGCTGTATTTGGTACCGATCTATACGTTGGGGGGGAATTCACAACCGCAGGCGGTGTAACGGTGAACCGAATTGCAAAATGGGACGGTGCAAATTGGTCGGCACTCGGTTCGGGGCTAACAGGCGTAAGTGTTCTTGCGATGGCAATATCAGGCAGTGACGTGTACGTAGGCGGGCGGTTTACTAGCGCAGACGGAACCACACTAAACAACGTTGCAAAATGGGACGGGACTAGCTGGTCGGCTCTTGGAACGGGTACAAGTGGCGGGAGTTTTGGCCGTGTGTTTGCGCTTGCTGTATCCGGTAGCGATCTGTTCGTTGGGGGCGAATTCACAACGGCCGGTGGAGTGCCAGCCAGCCGAATAGCAAAATGGGATGGAAGCAACTGGTCCGCCGTCGGTTCGGGAACAGATGGCTCAGTCAACGCTTTTGCCGTGTCCGGCAAAGACCTGTACGTAGGTGGTGAGTTCATTACTGCGGGAGGCATAACCGTAAACCATATTGCAAAATGGGATGGAATAAGTTGGTCAGCGCTCGGATCAGGAACGAGTGGAGGCATTGGCAATGGTCCTGTCAATTCGTTGGCGATGTCAGGAGGCGCTTTGTACGTGGGCGGTCGTTTTGTGATGGCGGGAGGAGTGACAGTAAATCGTATCGCTAAATGGGATGGGACAAACTGGTCGGCGTTTGGATCCGGAACGCCAGCTGGAGTTGTAAGTGCCCTTGCAACATCGGGTAATGATTTGTATGCAGGAGGTTTGATTCGCAACATGAACGATTTCACGATGACCGTGAATAATATCGCAAAGTGGAACGGGACAACATGGACTTCTCTAGGGTTGGGGCCAGACAACTCAGTCGGAGCGGTAGCAGTTTCCGGCAACGATGTTTACATTGGAGGAGCTTTCCAAAGCGTGGGCGGCGTGACCGCGAACTACATCGCAAAGTGGAATGGAACGAGTTGGACATCTCTTGGAACGGGCACAAACGATTTTGTTGTTGCTCTTGCTATATCCGGTAGCAACATTTACGCCGGGGGCTATTTCACCACCGCAGGCGGAGTCACGGTGAATCATATTGCGAAATGGGATGGTATGAGTTGGTCCGCTTTGGGAACCGGAACAAATGAGAATGTACTTGCCCTTACCATGTCCGGTAATGACTTGTACGCCGGGGGCGCCTTTAGCGCTGCTGGGGGAACGACAATGAATGGTATTGCGAAATGGGATGGAACGAGTTGGTCTGCAATGGGTTCTGGAGTAATCGGCGTCGTTCAAGCCATTGCAGTATCCGGCAACGACATTTATGTAGGCGGAAACTTTTCTACGGCAGGTGGAGTGACTGTAAATCGAATTGCAAGGTGGAATGGTTCCAATTGGTCCGCCCTCGGGGCGGGTGTTGGATCATCAGGTGACGAAGTTTTTGCAATCGCGGTATCTGGTAGTAATGTGTACGCTGGAGGCCTGTTTAGCAGTGCGAGCGGCACGCCCGCAAACCGCATTGCGAAATGGGACGGAGTTAGTTGGTCATCTCTTGGATCAGGAACAAATGGCGGCGTCTTTGCTATCGAAGCGACAGGTAGTGATTTATACGTTGGCGGCACGTTTACTGTTGCTGGTGGCGTAACGGTAAACCGAGTTGCAAAATGGGACGGAATAAACTGGTCGGCTCTTGGGATGGGCACGAATGGGGGCGTGGATGACATCGCCGTTTCCGGCACCGATATATACGTCGGCGGAACGTTTACTACTGCTGGTTGTCACGCGTCGGTAGGCTTCGCTCGTTACGATTCGGCGACGGGACCGACGCCGACAAATACAAATACTCCGACACAGACTGCTACTACTACACCGACCGCAACAGCGACTCACACACCTTTGATCTCTGGAACTATTACGTACGGCAATGCGATCGGTGCGCCGATGCCGCGTCCTGTCTCGAATGTGACTGTCAGTGCTACCGGGCCGTCTAATATTTTTACTACTACCATTTTTCCAAGCGGTGATTATTTGCTTTCGGGATTTCTTTTGGGAACTTATATAGTCACTCCGACAAAGACGGGCGGCGTGAACGGCATCACTTCGTTTGACGCCGCGAGGATCGCACAGCACGTTGCGGGCAGCAACATCCTGACCGGCAATGCGCTGATCGTGGCGGACGTGAGCGACAACGGCAGCGTGTCTTCGTTCGATGCGGCGCAGATCGCCCGTCTCGTCGCGGGTACACCGCCGTTTGGTGTTGCGGGAACGTGGAGGTTTGTGCCCGTGAATAGAGTTTATGCATCGGTCGTAGGCAGTATTGTAGGAGAAGATTATTCGGCATTGCTGATGGGCGAGGTTTCGGGAAACTGGACTAATACGGGTGCGAGTCCGGTCACTGACGGAAAGGTCGAGCTGTTGGATTAGTTGATAACTAATAGCTGATAACTGTAATCATTAAGAGGGCGATACATTCGTTGTTGAGTGTATCGCCCTTACTTATGTGCGGGCTTTTGCAGCGTGATGCCGTTACTCGTGCGGAACTCTTGCTAGTGATGCCCTTACTAACGTACGGGCTACGGACACGTGCGGGCTTGGGCAAAAGAACCAGCCGCTACCGGTTCTGACACTTCGCTTAAACCTAAAAATCTTGACATTACGGTTAATCAACCTATAATTTTTTTATAAGCTAATTGATGTAATCCCTTGCATTTTTGCGAATTGGGCATGCGATTAGGAGTTTATTGACTCTCGGCCGTTTTTCGGCGGAAAAGTATTTGTTTATGTTCGCCCAAAGACCGTCATCCGGCATTCTCACTATTACCGCAATCCTCGTTCTTATGACCGGTTTCGCGGCCAATGCCTATTGGGGCAGCGGATCGGGTTTTGGTGTCGAAGCAAGTGAGCTCGAACGCATCAATGATGCTGAAATATTAGCCGCTCCGGCGGCGAGTACTCTTGGCAGCGGTTCGCTTATTTTGATAGGGCTGGAAGTCACTCAGGGCGTACAAAATCTAAATAACAGTTTGCCGCTTGTAGCGAATAAGAGAACCTACGTTCGCGCTCACGTTAAGAACCTATCTGTTTCTTCATTTTCGTCGTCGGCTACGCTTACCGCCAGAGATGCAGGCACGGGAACGATCTTGAGTCCGGGGCCAATAACCAATATTAATGAAGGCAGATCCATTCCGGTTCCGCGTTTTCCGCTGCGTGCAGCTTTGAATGACAGTTATCTATTCGAGATACCAAGTGCGTGGCGGACAGGAAATGTTGAGTTCAGCTTTGCCGGCAATGAGCTTCCATTTGAGTGTGAAGGCGGCGGCGATGCGTGCACCAAAGTCACGGTTACGTTTCAGCCTACGGACCCTTTCAGCGTTAAGCTATTAAAATATACATACAGGAACTCCGGCACAGACCGCACACCGACCGATGCGGAAACCGCTAAGGTGAAGAAAGAATTTCTGGGCCGCTATCCCGTCGGCCAACTCAACGCCGATGCAGTATCAGAATCCAGACGAACACAGTTCAATGCATGCGTTAATACCGACCTGTTGTCGATCCTTAGACAAATGAACGGTATGCAGCTTAGCGATTACCGCAATGGAACTGCAAAAGATTATTACCACGGCGTCTTTGCCGATTGTAACCCTGGTACGCTGAACATTGACGGCCTGGCATATGTTCCCGGCCGCCCGACGATCGGTTACGTTAATACAGGAAGCATAAATGCCCGCGTTCACGAACAGGGCCATTCGCTGGGACTGTATCACTCACGTTACAAGGAAAACGAGAAATGTTATTACCTTTTCCAGTTTGTGCCTTGTACGCTGCTGGAAGGCGACAGCACACTGAGCCTGAGCAAAACCGATTACGGTCCGACGACCGTTTTCGGATTTGATGTGAACGGCTCGACTGGTATCACTAACAAGATATATTATCCGCATACGCCCGATTTTATGAGCTACGGGCGCCCGAGTTGGCCATCGGGAATGAATTACAACCAGCTTTTTCAAACGCAGTTCTCGTCAGCAGCACCAACGCCATCCCAGCAATTTGTCAACGCCTCGCAGACTGTCATTGTCGATGGAACGATCAACCTTAGTGCTCAAACAGGAACTGTTGGCAACGTCGTTATAAGTGCCTCAGCGGCCAATATCCCGATTCCAGCGCCGGGAGAATACTCGATCCGTCTCGAGACCGCCGCAAGTGCAGTTTTATCACGGCACAGTTTTAGCCCGGATCAAGACTCGGACACGACGGCTTCCTTTTCGCTGCTCATACCGTGGAACACCAATGCGAGAAAGATCGTGCTTCTGCGTAACGAAACTGTCCTGTTTACGCGAACGGCTTCATCTGCAACTCCGTCCGCCAGTGTCACAGCTCCGGCAGCCGGTGCGGTGTTGAGCGGAGCGACCGCAAATTTCACCTGGAACGCCTCCGATTCGAACGGCGGTACGACATTGACACACACCGTCGAATTCAGCGCAAACAATGGAACATCATGGAAAACGCTCGCGTTCAATTGGAACACGAATAGCCTGACTGTAGATGTGACCAAGCTGCCAGGCACAACTCAGGGTCGTATCCGTGTAACCGTAAGTGACGGGTTCAATTGTAGAACTGTACAATCGGGGCTTTTTACAGTTTCAAATCACGCACCCATAGCCCAGATCGATGCTCCGGAAACTAACCGGCTCTACGTTGGCGATCAGATGGTAATGCTGGAAGGTACGGGTTCAGACGTTGATGAGGGTGCGCTGACAGGATCTCGCTTGGCATGGACGTCTAACCTTAACGGAGCTCTTGGGACAGGTACGTCATTAAACATTAGTGCATTGGCACTGAACGAGGGAACGCATACGATCACCCTCACTGCAACAGATACGCCAAATCTTACGGGAACTTCTTCAATTACGATCCGCGTATTTCGCAACAAACCTGCAATACCCGCAACACTGATAGCGGTACCCGGCGAAATGATGTTTAAGATACCCAGAAACCAGCCGTTGACGCAAACGATCGCGATTCGCAATGGCGGCGATGGGAATCTTAACTGGACGGCAACAGACAATCAGTCATGGATAACGCTTGGGGCTGCTAATGGCTCTGCACCTTCAAATCTTAACGTCACGGTAAATCCGGCCGGACTGACCATCGGCGCTGAATATCAAGGGCAAATAACCATCGACTCGCCCGGAGCTCTAAATGCCCCGACCATTATTCCTGTAACTTTGTTTGTCAGCGCTGATGCCACCACGCCGACGGCGACACCGACAAATACGCCGACGGCAGTTCCAACGCCATTTTGCCAAACTTCACTCACAAGCACATTCGCCGGCGGAGCTTCTCAGAACGGCAATATGTTCGACATAACGTCTATCAACTCCGTAGTAATAAAGTCGTTTGACGAACATCTAAACAACAATGGAAACGTCGCGATCTGGTATAAGTCAGGTACCCATGTAGGATTTGAGACAAATTCGGGCGCGTGGACGTTGGCAGGAATTTACGACGACGTTGTTGCTAACGGCCCCGGTCTTTCCACATCAATACCGATACCATTGAACGTCACCATTCCGGCGGGCCAAACGTATGCGTTTTATATCACTTACACAGAAGCTGCCGGGTCTATGAGTTACACGCCGGGAACCTCGGTCGGTACTGTTTTTGCCAGCGATGCAAACATAAGGATCAAGGAAGGAACCGGCAAGGCATATCCTTTTGGAACCAGTTTTACGCCCAGAGCGTTTAACGGAAAAGTCCATTACACAGTATCGAGCTGCACGCCTCCTACACCGACGAATACGGCAACTGCTACGGCGACGGCCACATTCACACCGACGCCAACTAATACAGCTACAAATACTCCGACGAGAACATCGACAAATACGCCAACAAACACTGCGACGGCCACTGCAACCTTCACGCCGACGCCAACTAATACAGCAACGGCAACGGCAACGAATACGTTCACACCAACTCCGACAGCAACAAGCACCTTCACGCCATCAGCGACAGCAACGAATACATTTACACCAACGGCGACAGCAACGAGCACCTTCACGCCAACGGCAACGGCAACGAGTACATTTACACCAACTCCAACGGCGACCAACACTTTTACGCCGACAGCGACGAGCACATTCACTCCAACGCCCACCGCGACAAATACATTTACACCGACTGCGACGGCAACTCAGACGTTCACGCCGACGGCTACAGCTACGGAAACATTTACTCCGACGGCAACAGCAACCGTGACTTTCACGCCGACGGCAACTGAAACGGAGACCTTTACACCGACCGCAACGGCAACGGAAACTTTTACTGCAACGGCAACAGCTACAGAGACGTTTACTCCAACCGCTACTGCGACAGAGACATTTACGCCGACAGCTACTGCAACGGAGACATTTACTCCAACGGCAACGGCTACAGAGACGTTTACACCAACAGCAACTGCGACGGAAACGTTTACTCCAACAGCAACTGCAACGGAAACGTTTACTCCGACTGCGACAGCGACGGAAACGTTTACTCCAACCGCAACCGCAACGGAGACGTTTACTCCAACGGCTACAGCTACGGAAACATTTACTCCAACGGCTACAGCCACGGAGACGTTTACTCCAACAGCAACTGCGACGGAAACGTTTACTCCAACCGCTACGGCAACGGAAACGTTTACTCCAACCGCGACAGCTACGGAAACGTTTACTCCAACGGCAACGGCTACAGAGACGTTTACCCCAACCGCTACAGCCACGGAGACATTTACACCAACAGCAACTGCGACGGAGACATTTACGCCGACAGCTACTGCAACGGAGACGTTTACGCCGACAGCAACCGCAACGGAGACGTTTACTCCAACGGCTACAGCGACTGAGACTTTTACAGCGACGGCAACGGCGACTGAGACGTTTACTCCGACAGCAACCGCAACGGAAACGTTCACTCCGACAGCTACGGCAACGGAAACATTTACTCCAACGGCAACGGCTACAGAGACGTTTACTCCAACAGCAACTGCAACGGAAACGTTTACTCCGACTGCAACTGCGACTGAGACGTTTACTCCAACAGCAACTGCAACGGAAACGTTTACTCCAACCGCTACGGCAACGGAAACATTCACTCCGACAGCAACTGCGACGGAGACGTTTACTCCGACAGCAACTGCAACGGAAACATTCACTCCAACAGCAACCGCAACGGAAACATTCACTCCAACAGCAACCGCAACGGAAACATTCACTCCAACAGCAACCGCAACGGAGACGTTTACACCAACGGCCACAGCGACGGAGACATTTACTCCAACAGCAACCGCAACGGAGACATTTACTCCGACAGCAACCGCAACGGAAACGTTCACTCCGACAGCTACGGCAACGGAAACATTTACTCCAACGGCAACGGCTACAGAGACGTTTACTCCAACGGCTACAGCGACTGAGACTTTTACCGCAACTGCAACTGCTACGGAGACATTTACACCGACGCCAACGCCTCCGTCCACAATCAGTGGAACTGTTTCGTACGGAAATGCCGTCGGATCAGGGCCGCGATTTGTTCCAGACGTTGTTATGAGCGCCAACGGCCCGTCTTTGATCTCCGTCATGACAGGAGAGCAAGGTTTGTATTTGCTGAGCGGCTTTGGGTCGGGTAGTTATACCGTTACGCCTTCGAAATCGGGCGGTATCAATAGTGCGATTGGTTCGTTCGATGCTGCATTGATTGCAGGATATGCTTCCGGGACGGTCTCATTAAGTCCGGTGCAGTTAGCATCCTCAGATGCTAGCGGCGGCGGCGGCGTATCATCCTTCGACGCTGCACTTGTCGCGCGGTACGCGGTCGGATTGCCGCCGCCCGTCGGACTCTCAGGAACGTGGATATTTAACCCGGCAAGCAGAATGTATTCCGCTGTTGATTCCGAACTTACGAATGAGAATTATACTGCGCTGCTGATAGGTGAAGTTTCGGGCAATTGGACTAGCGGCATCGGTGAACGCTCTGCGGGCGGCGGCGGCCCTGAAAGAACTTCGGCGGTAAGATTGCCGGATCTTGTTACGCAAAGCGGCAAAGAAATCCTTATTCCAATACACATCGAGAACGCGGCGAATAAGGGAATAATTTCCTATGAATTCGACCTCATGTATGACCCGTCGGTGATCCAGCCTCAGGCCGATCCTGTTGACCTTGTCGGAACGGCGAGCCCCTCGCTCTCTGCGGTCGCAAACGCAACTGAACCCGGACTTTTAAGAGTTGTAATTTATGGCTCGATCCCGATCGACGGTAATATCGTGCTTCTCAATCTTAGATTCTTTGCAGTCGGTTCACCGGGCGCGGTTTCGCCGCTTATCTGGGAACGCCTGATGTTTAATGAAGGCTTACCGGAAGTAATAGCAACCGATGGTAAAATTGAACTGTTTTAAGCGCAGTTTTTAACTTAGTGATACTGCTAGATCAGCGCTGAAGAGGAACTTGACTGCTCAATAAAGGTTGGCTTGGCAATGTGAGATCAGACTTGTGGGCTTTTCGTTGCTGTTTATTCAGGTACATCATCGCGTCGGCCTTAGCAATAGTGTTTTCGAGGTCATTGATATCAGTAAAATTCTCGAACGCATGCGAAATTCCTATCGTTAGGGGTTGATCGGCACCCATGACGTTTACATCCGTCAACAGTTCTTCCATTTTTACCATTCTTTTGTAGGCAACTTCCGCATCAAGCCCGACCATGATTACAAAAAATTCGTCGCCGCCCCATCGAAAGATCAGGTCCTCACCTCGAATAACTTCTCGTATCGCTCTGACTGCCAATCTTATCGCAGCATCGCCGACGGCGTGCCCGTAATTGTCGTTGATGTCCTTAAGGCCGTCTATATCGAAGAAACCAACGCTGCCAACAACTTTTTGATCCGAATCGCCCTGGCGTTTCAAATAGCCATGAAAAGCGTGCCTGTTGAGGGCCGCAGTAAGCGGATCCATATGAGCAAGTTCCTCGAGCCTTGCATGCGCTATTTGGAGCTTTTCATTAGCACTCTTCGCATCGGCGAGAACCTGTTCGAGAAGAACGATCACCATCCCGAACCCAAGCAAGATCTGTAGCGTTAGGTCGATAACTGAATTGTAAGAGAGATAATCGGTATCGATTAAAAGATACTGGCGGGCAGTAAAAACAACAAAATACTGAAAGAAATCAACGAATAGCAGGCCCAGCGCGATGAGCATGACACGCCATCCGAATGTTCGCAGTTTTGTCCGCCACAGAGCTATAAATGCGAGTATGAAAAAACCCGACAAGATCAATGAATGGGCATTGAATATAAGGTTGAAATCGTTGCCCATGAATGGCAAACCGAACGCTACGAATATGAATGGAAGTATGAAGAGCTCATTACTTATTCGCATTTCCTTGTTCTCGGTTAGGCTTCTGCATCCGGCTACAAGGAGGAATCCGAAAATGTACTCATTCAAAAAATATAGGCTGAACAGTTGAACAGAATATACCTCATAGCTAAACGCGAGACGCAGGCAAAACAGCGCAAAAGAGAGAAAAAGCCATGCATTGGTCCAATGCTTGAGCGCTACAACATTGATCGAGCGCCGCAAAAAGAGCGTCAGCAGCGTGATCAGCGAAACTCCGGCTAATTGGATAATGAGGCCTATCTTCGAGTCCATAAATGTCGGGCTTAGATTGTCGGTCGGTCAGCAAACGCTGGAAGGGCGGAAGATGAGCAAGTGGTGCGCAGGAGAAGCCACTCTTTAATTCTAATACAGCCGGTTTGTTTCGTCTATATGTTTTTTTAATAGCAAGTTTAATTCTTGTTTGTTTGGCAGCCCAGATCTCGCTCCAAATTTACGGCACTTTAGAGCTGCAACAGCGTTTGCGATGCGAGCACTATCCTCAACCGTTTCGCCGGCCAATAATCCATACAGGAGGCCGGCTCGAAAGGCGTCGCCCGCTCCGGTTGTATCTTTGCAGCCGTTTGGAACGTCAAAGCCGGACGTTTCGATAAATATGTCTCCGCACAAAAGTGTTGAGCCTTTGCGGCCACGAGTAATGCCAACTACAGCACATCCAAATCTGGAAGCGATATCGAGCATTGCCGACCTGTCGTCTTCCAAACCGGAGAACTTTCCAGAAAACGAGGCCGAAGCAGTGAAAATATCGATCAACGGTAGAAGTTGGTCTACTTCATCAAACACATTGTCAATGTCAATCGATGTTATCAAGCCTTGCAGCTT
Organism: Chloracidobacterium sp.; assembly: GCA_016711345.1. Taxonomy (NCBI): domain Bacteria; kingdom Pseudomonadati; phylum Acidobacteriota; class Blastocatellia; order Chloracidobacteriales; family Chloracidobacteriaceae; genus Chloracidobacterium; species Chloracidobacterium sp. Next base: position 1,955,716 of record JADJTD010000001.1, on the reverse strand, counting down.
TGCAGTTTTTGCCATTTCGATCGCTGCCCTAGTGTCGTGCGGCGTCAAATGTAGAATTTTGCCGCGTTCAACAATCGCAAGCGGAGCTTCGGACGGCTGATATTGAAGTTTATTGTCACGATGCCAAATGATCGTGCGTTCACCGGTTTTCTCGTCGATCACGATAAATGCGGTTTGCGTCGCAGCACCGTCAACCATTTCCGCGTGTGCAGTATCAACACCTTCTTTGATCAATGTTTGCAGGCCAAACTCACCTTCGGCATCGGCACCAAATCTTCCGGCATACGCCGTTTTAAATCCCAACCGTTGGAGGCTGACCAACGTTGAGGCAACTTCACCGCCGGCGTCTTTTGTGTATCCAGTCAATTCGACCTTCGAATCAAAAGCAGGATATGCGGGCACGCGTATGAGATGGTCGACCGCGTTTGTCCCAAAACCTATGACGTCAAAATCCGCTTGTGGTAATAGTTGAAATGGAAACTGCATTATCAAACTCCAAAATTTGGACATAGGTCTTGCCAAATTATCGCAAATCTAGTTAGATTGAATAACATAATTATTTTCACCGTTAATCGCGTGATAGACAAATAAATCTTTAGTTTTACGGAGAGAGGTTTTTTTACATGCCCACATCAATTTGCCCCGAATGCAGCGAAGAAGTTTTCGTCGATGCCGAGATCGAACAAGGCGATACTGTCATTTGCGAAGAGTGCAATGCCAAACTCGTTGTTGTTGGTTTGGATCCGATCGAACTTGATCAATACGACGAAGAAAATGACGGAGGTTCGTCAGGTGATGACTTTAACAGTTATGAATTTGATGACGACCGCTATTAACTGTCAGTTGATAACACATCGGTCAATCTGACCGCATTGTTTCAATTTGAGCGGTCATCGAGACAGGTGACTCTTCTTTCTACACCCCCTTCTTTTTCTTTATTAGTCAAATAAATTCAGGGTTTTACGGCGTGTCTTATCATGGCACGCCGTTTGATTAGATTCTGATCGAGGCTCTCCGTTTTATTCGGGGAGTCATGCAAATATATATCCCATTTGTTGAGGATACTAATTTTGACGGGTGCTAACGAACTAGCTAATACCACCTTCGCAAGTTTCGGCCTATTCCAATGAAAGATCTAGCCATACATCAATATCGACCACCGACTTTGCTGTTATTTGGTTCTTTGTTTTTATTTACACTCGCCCTGTTAGGGTTGGCGGCCGTGTCGATCGTCGAACTTCCAATTTTTGGGATCGTTGCTCTCGCAACGGCGGCTTCTGTGTCGGGATTTGTTGGCAGATTTCAGATCAGGCTGCCCAAATCTGCCGGTGTGTTGCCTGTGCAGATATTGTTTGCGTATTGGGGAGTATTGTGGTTTGGCTTTGCCGGCGGAGTTGTTTTGGGAGTCCTTTCGACGATCTTGAACATCTGGCCATCACGAAAAAATAAAAACGATCTTATCTTCGAAACATGTTCGATGGTTACGTCGATCATAGTTTCTGTCTCTGCTTTTTCTCTTATCTTCGGCCAGGCCGCTAGCGTCGGCTCCAAACCCGGCCTCACGGCTCCTTTCGTCGGACTTATTGCCATCGGCGGTTTAACGGTCGCGGCGATCTATCTTTTTATGAACGCCGTTATATCCGCAGCTTTCTATGAGTTGGAGAGCGATGGCAAAACTCAAAGAAGTTTGCCGGACCGGTTTAAGGAGCAATGGCAGGATGGCTTATTGATGGTTTTGTCGTCGATAGTGGTCTGCTTGTCTTTTTCTCATTTTGGCATTGAATTTGGGTTTGTCGTCGCACCGATCGCGATTCTCGCAAACATTGCGTACAGCATCCATACAAAGAGATTAGATCAAAAAACGAAACAGATATCTGATGCCAGCCGGATACACCTTGCGACAGTCGAAGCCCTCGCGACCGCGATCGATGCCCGCGATCAAGTTGGCCTCGGCCACGTGCAGCGAACACAGATATATGCAATTCGAATGGGTGAATTGCTAGGCTTGGGCGAATCCGATATCAACGCACTCCGCACGGGAGCCTTGTTGCACGATATAGGCAAACTTGCTGTGCCCGATCATATCTTGAACAAGCCCGAGAAACTTACGGCTGCGGAACTCGAAAAGACCAAGATACATTCGCTCGTCGGTGCATCTATCCTTGAAAAGATCGGCTTCGATTATCCTGTTGTGCCGACGGTGAAATATAACCACGAATTTTGGGACGGAAGCGGTTATCCTGAAGGCCTCAAGGGCGAAGAAATTCCGCTAACCGCTCGAATATTGGCGGTTGCAGATGCCTACGACACGCTGCGAGGAGCTCGACCTTACCGGCCTGCGATTCCAAGAGATCTTGCGAGACAGATCATTCAGGACGAGGCAGGAACGCATTTCGATCCGGCGGTGGTTCGTTGTTTTATCAAAAATCTCGCAGGGCTTGAGGCTGAGATCGAGGCTAACGGTCTTGCATACACCGCGGAAAATGACCATGGCGGCCATAATTATGTTGAGCAAATCAAACTGGCGAATCGTGAAGTGTTTGAGCTGTATGAGTTAGCTCGCGAATTTAGCTCCGCGCTGAATTTTCAAGAAACACTTGGGATGTTCAGCAAGAAGATAGGAGAATTTGTGCCGTTTACAACGTGTGCAGTTTTCCTTCTGGATGAAACAAAAAAATACGCGTCAGCCATTCGTGTTGATGGCGAAAATTCGGTTGATCTGCACGGCGTGCGTATCAGGGTCGGTGAAGGAGCGACCGGCACAGCCTTGAAAGCAAAAGAATCTGTCCGAAAGGGTGACACACGTTTTGACCCGTCACTTTTTGATTCGGAATTGTCTGAGGGTTACTCGACAATGGCTTCGGTACCGCTGATCGCGAACGACGAGTTGATCGGCGCGGTGTCTATCTATTCGAGCGAAATAGCTGAGTATGGTGAAGAGCATCTACGGCTTTTGGAAACCATCGCAAGGATCGCAGCTGAAGCGATCGATAAATCGCAGGAGCATGACGAAGCTAAAACTAACGCTCTGACCGACCCGATGACTGGGCTTCCAAATGCCCGTAGCCTGCAAATGCAGTTTGAAAAAGAGGTTGGCCGAGCGAGTCGCGGCGGCACTTCATTTCAACTGTTGATGCTCGACCTCGATGGGTTTAAGGCGGTAAACGATTCTTTTGGGCACAAAGTTGGCGACGATGTTCTTCGTGAGGTCAGTAGGGTGATCCGTGAACAGCTCCGTGATTACGATTTCCTGGCACGTTACGGCGGTGACGAATTCGTAGCCTTGATACCGGACACTAGCCTGGAGGATGTAGCCGACCTGTGCAGTCGAATCGAGGCAGGTGTATCTGAATTCAAACTCACAGTCGAAGGCGCGAAATATGCATCGGTCGGGGTCAGTATCGGCTCAGCGAGTTATCCTGCAAGCGGAGAAACATTTGATCAAGTGATCATTGCGGCCGATAAAGCAATGTATAGGAGAAAAACTAGACGGCGGCTCGATCCAAGCAGGTTTATGATAAGCGGCATTGGTCTTGATAGAGAGATTTCCAGTCTTATTCCTAACGCTGAAGATAAGAGCGGCCTTATTGTCGAACTGGATGAGTCACATGTAGTTACGTCGAGCGCGGTAAACTAATTGTTTGTTAAATCATATTTTCATACGTGCCCAACAATATTCTTGCAAAGCAATAGGTTAGGGAGTAATCTAATCTCGTTTTTTTCGTTTAGAACAGTCATTTTTTTCGCTTCATGGAAACTGATCGTCCATGTTCCGATTGAGCATTGGTTGTGTGTTCATAAGGCACACAAGGAGATCGGTCAGCATGAAACTTCCTAAATCTTTGACTGTCACATCTTCATTACCACGCTCTCATTCGCGGAAACTCTTTGCCTTTATTTTAGTTGGTATTGGTGTTCTATTTGCTCTGTCAGAAATGCATCAACGAGCCGATGCAGGAGTGTTTGTTGAATCTACGGGTACCGAAACTCCTACAGAAACGCCGACGCCATGCTCCTCACCCGGAAGCCTTGACACGACTTTCGACAGCGATGGCAAGGTTATCACGCGTCTTAGCGACGGTAGCGTTCTTTATGCAATCGCTGTTCAAGCCGACGGCAAGATAGTCGCAGTCGGTTCAGTCGAGATGGGAACATCAAATCAGTTTTTGGTTGTTCGATACAATGTCGACGGTTCGCTAGACGAGACTTTTGCGGGTCAAGGTTATACGGTCACGGAATTCGGCGGCAGTTCGAGCAGGGCAAATGCAGTTGCGATCCAATCGGACGGCAAGATAGTCGCTGTCGGCACTGTTTTATTTAATACTAGTAATGATTTTGCAATCGCACGATACAATCCTGACGGCTCGCTAGACACCTCATTCGATGACGATGGAAAAGTTACGACCTCTGTACCTGGTCCGCACGGTGACGGTGCAGATGTCGCCAACGCTGTTGTAATTCAGAATGACGGTAAATTGATCGTCGCCGGCCGAATTCCCGATGGCTCGGGTACCGCGTCAGATTTTGGCGTATTGAGATACAACACCAACGGCTCTGTCGATCTGACTTTTGGTTTTCGAGGTTTAGCGGCGGCATCGATCACCGACGTTGATCACGCCCACTCGGTAGCGATTCAGTCGGACGGCAAGATCGTAGCAGCGGGCCTGAGCGGTTTTTATTTGGGCATGGCGCGATTCAATGCAGACGGCTCGCTTGACATGTCGTTCAGTGGCAATGGAATATTGTCAACAACATTCGGATTGTCCACCAACAGCCTTGCGATAACCTTACAGAGCGACGATAAGATCGTAGCTGCAGGCACTTACAACGGCAAGTTTGCCTTAGCTCGATTTAATGATAACGGTTCATACGATACGTCGTTTGGAACGAATGGAATTTCCCAAGCGCCTATTGGTAGAGCTACCGTTGTCTCCATGCAACCTGATGGAAAACTTGTTGCTGCGGGTGATTTTTATTCTCCGCAGCTTAGTCAATTTGTGACGGTCAGATTAAACCCGGATGGAACGCTCGACAACACGTTTGACGATGACGGCATTGTCGTGACCCCGCTGGATATCGGGAGCGGCCAAGTACAGGCACGATCACTGGCAATCCAATCCGACACAAAGATAGTTGCAGCCGGTTACGTTTCTGCGGGATCAACAAACGGGTTAGGGCTGGTGCGTTACAATGGAGCTCCGTGCGGCTCGCCGACGGCTACGCCCACCGAAACGCCGACATTCACACCATCCTTAACGCCGACTGCAAGCTCAAGCCCAACAAGCACACTTACCAATACTCCGACGGCGACTCCAACCGCGATTCCCAATTCCTCATGCACTTTCGACAACGGAGGTTCGGGCGGAGGCCTAAATCCGCAAGCCTTAACCGAAAGCGGTGTTGCCGCGCCGGAAGGTTTTTTCTGGAGTGAGGTCCAACACGACAGCGGCAATCTCGACGAGGCAAACAACGTTGGAGGCTGGAATGCTCGTCAGGGCGCTTTCAGATTGGCGGACAATTTTACGATCGCACAGCCATGCAGAATAGAGACCATTGATCTATACGGCTATCAGATCAATGCTCTGGGACCGCTTTCACCATTCACGGCCACTACATTGCGTATATGGAAAGGGCGTCCGGGCGATCTTGGGAGCCAGATAGTTTTTGGTGACACAACAACAAATCGTTTGACGGCCTCTGCCGATTCGACCTACTACCGCATATTTAACACTGTTGCTCCTCCGCCTGGAACAGAACCGGCCGTGACGAACAAGATATGGAAAAATACCGTAGCTGTCGGCACCACGCTAACCGCAGGAACATACTGGATCGACTGGGCCTCGACTGTGTCCAGCGGTGGCAATCATTTCTATCCGGGAAAGACAATTGCGGGTTCGCGAGGTGATTTATTGGATGACGCGCGACAGTTGAGCGGTTCACCTCCGCCCCAATGGTCAAATGTCATCGATTCAGGATTTCCATTTTCGGCCCTTGATTACAGGCAGGACTTTCCGTTCAACGTAACGGGCGAGATAGCTTCGCTGACACCGACAGCAACCGCGACTGCCACTCTGACGCCCACCGCAACGCCGGTCACACCTGTGACGGAATGCGATCTTGCCGAAGAATTTGATGACGTGACTACTCTTTCCGCGAGCGGATGGCCTGAGATCAATCGCAGCTTACCGATCGGTTCTGGGAAATGGTTTCAGGGTAACAACGATGTCTTTTCGTCTCAGTCCAGTGCTGACAATTCCTACATAGCTGTCAATTTTCAGAGCGGTGGCGGTGCTTCGACGCTAAGCAACTGGCTTTTGACACCGCCTTTGCTTCTGCAGGACGGCGGACGGTTGACCTTTTGGACGAGAACCGTCGATCAGCCAGGTTTTTCCGATCGGCTGCAAGTGCGTATGAGCACCAATGGCATCAGTATGGAGATTGGAGCGTCTGCTCTGGACGTAGGTGATTTTGCAACTTTACTGCTCGATATCAATCCGACCTATCAGCTGAATGCGTATCCGAATGTTTGGACACAGTACACAGTAACTATCAGCGGCCTGGCCTCGTCCGTAAAAGGACGCCTTGCGTTCCGCTACTTTGTCGAGGAAGGCGGCCCGTCGGGCAATAACTCGGATTACATCGGCATCGACTCGGTAAATTATTCATGCACTCCAACAACGCCGATCCCTACAGACACACCAACGAGTACGCCGACAGTCGCGCCTACAGCTACATCGACAACTACCCCAACTTATACCCCGACGGGGACACCTACTCCATCGATCCCACCGGCGATCGAAGGAGTTGTTACATATGGTAATGCGGCTGTGCCTCCGCAGTTTGTTTCCGATGTTACCATCAGCGGCCAAGGTTCAATTTTTGTGGAAGCCACAACGAGTTTCCAAAACGGGGCATATTACCTTATAGGTTTTGGCGAGGGTGCATACACCGTGACTCCGTCTAAACCAAGCGAATTTACCACAGCTATTTCGTCCTTTGATGCAGCGATGGTCGCTAGGCATGTAACCGGAGCAAGTTCATTGACAGGAAATCAACTTTTGGTTGCGGACGTTAGTAACAACGGTAAGATCAGTTCATTTGATGCGTCGCAGATCGCTCGTTATGTGATCTCGTCGCCGCCGCATGGAACAACCGGAACATGGAAATTTCTACCGGCGAGCAGAGATTATCCAATTATTACATCTAGTATTGCGGGTGAAGACTATAGTGCGTTATTAATGGGCGAAGTTTCGGGTAACTGGACCGATAACAATTTACGTACTGTTAATAGTCCCGAGCGTAGCATTTTTGTGGAAGCCCCTAGGCTTATGACATCCACAGATGGCGAGATCGTCATGCCTGTAACAGCACAAGGAGTCGCAAATCATGGAATTATTTCTTATGAATTCGAACTCAGATACGATCCGGCTGTGATATTACCTCAAGCTTTTCCGGTGGATGTTACTGAAACGGTCAGTCTCGGTCTCACGGCTGTAGCAAATGCTGCGGAGCCCGGATTGTTAAGGGTTGCTGTTTATGGCCCCATGCCTATCGAAAGCAATGGGGTTTTGCTGAATCTAAGATTTTTCGCGGTCGGAGCTTCCGGCACGGCGTCACAGTTGACGTGGGAACGTTTTGTATTCAATGAGGGTGATCCGCGAACGCTTATTGCCGCCGGACTTGTGGAGTTGTCCGACGCGGCTACAACTTATCGTTAAAGAATCCGACAACCAATGCCCAAGCGTCCTTTGCGGCGTTTTCGTCATAAACCTCGGACCGCGTATTGTTAAAAAAGGCGTGGTCAGCATCGTATTTGACGGAGTGAACCGGTAATTCAAATCTTTCGGCAGCATCTTCGAGCTGCGCGACCTTTTCGGGTGTGATCCATCCATCGCGCGTACCTGAGATGAAAATGACAGGAACCTTTAGCTTCTGCAAAACATCATCTGCCGGTATGTCGCCGTAAAACGGTGCGGCGGCGCTTAGGCCCTCAAGTTCGCACGCCGCGAGCAGTGCAAAGCTACCGCCCATGCAATATCCCGTTATTCCAAAATGCGAAATATCATATGCCAAAGCTATTGCGTCAATCGCATTTTTAATAGTATCTAGGCCATCTTCGTTTGTGAGGTCATGCATCATTTGCGAGGCCTCGGTGGCGTCTGCAGCGACCTTTCCGCGATAAAGGTCTGGCGCAACCGCAATAAAACCTTCGGCGGCATAGCGGTTAGCAATATCTTTGATGTGATCGTTAAGTCCCCACCATTCTTGAATAACAATGACGGCCTTGCCGTTTGATGCCTCCGGCAGTGCAACATACGCGCTCGTCGGGCCATTGGCAGCGTCGAATGACAATGTTTCATTTCGCATAAATAATTCTACTGGAATCTTAATGGGCCGCAGTCATTGCTCGCGGCGGAGTAAAGAGGTGTTTTGAACATGCCGTCTCGACGAGTTCGATTATTTCGTTTTCGCCGGGCGAGCGGCCTCTGGCATACGCATTTGTGATTTCCGAAACTATCAGCAATTTCGATTTTTCGAGTAGCGTTTGCTCGCGAAAAGACAGCTTCTTTTGGTGACTTAAGAATGTGAGCGTTTTCATCACTTCGGCTGCCTGAAAAATATCTCCCGAACGCAGCTTTTCACTAAATTCGCGCGAACGCGTTTTCCAATCGCAGCAGACCGGTTCAAAGTCCTCGGCCAGCATATCGATGAGCTTCCGGCATTGCGACGAACTGATCAGCGGCCGCAACCCCACATTGTCTGCGCTTTCCTCGGGAACGAAAATGGTGGAGTTATCATTCAACACGCGAAGACTAAAACCGTTGATCGAGCGCGTTCCTACAGTCTGCTGCCTGAATCCTTCCACAAGGCAGACGCCTTGATTTGGATACGATACTTTCTGACCGATCGTTAGCTGCATTGCCGCTTCTCTCCCAAAAATGAGATAGGACGCGCTGCGTTTCAAATCATGAAAGAGGCATTTGTCGCCCGCGCTTGCGTTGTCAAGAGATGGGAAAAGTATAGCACGTATAGTGCAGCGTTAAAAGCAACTCAAAATGGCTCTGATTTGATTTAGTGCGATGCGCGTGGAAGCTCGATGCGAAAAGTCGTTCCTGTGCCGAGAACCGAGTCTACAAAAACTTCGCCGCCGTGAAGACGGGCTAAGTGCTTGACGATCGCAAGCCCGAGGCCTGTGCCTCCGATATCACGCGAACGAGCGCGGTCAGCTCGGTAAAACCGCTCAAAGATACGTTCCGAATGTTCCGGCAGCAAGCCTTCACCGGTATCTGAAACAGAAATGAATGTGTGCCGGTCATCTGCTTCAAATCCAACGCTAACCTTGCCGCCCTGACGGTTAAACTTGATCGCATTATCGACAAGATTGGTGATCATTTGTTCAAGTCGTACGAAGTCAGCGGAAACGAATGATCCAACGGGAACTTCGTTTTTCAGGTCTACATCTCGGTCCTTTGCTTTTGCCGATAACGCAGTAAGCACATCCTGAACGGCTGAATGTAAGTTGACCTCGCGCACATCGATAGTGACGTTGCCCGATTCGATCAGTGAAAGCTCTAGAATATCCGCGATCAGGCTGTGCATCCGTTCGGCATTGCGCCGAATGATGCCGAGAAAGCGTTCATTGTTCTCTTTGTCCTCGAGTCCGCCGTTTTCCAGTGTTTCAACAAAAGCGAGTATTGATGTGAGAGGCGTGCGCAGTTCGTGTGAGATATTCGAAAGAAATTCCTGGCGTACAGTTTCAAGCCGGTCGATCTGTGTTGTTTCGTAGAAAAAACCGATTCCAAAATCGACTCCGTCAAACTCGATCGGGGCAATATGAACATCAAATTTTCGATTGCCTGCGCGACTAAGCTCGAGACGTACATCTGAAGAAATATGTTCCACGGCGGCTTTCTGAAAGGCTTCACACACACCGCGATCGCTAAAAACTTCGCTCAAATGTTCGTTCTCGAGATCGAGGCCGTCCCGGCCAAATGCAACCGCTGCCGGAACGTTACACTTGGTGATCCGCATATTTTTGCCGACAACAATGACGCCTTCGCGCGTGGTGTCCAGGATCTTTTGCAAGGCCTGAGCCGATGACGGTGTTTCAGCTATTTTGAGGCTCGTCGCTCTCATAAAAATTTCACAAGAGATCAAGCGCGGGGAAAGGTTCTGCGTTGATCTTGCCTAATCTTATCTCAGTGCCGCTATTTGCAGCCGACAAAACGATAGCCGACGCCGACTACCGTTTCAATGCAGTGGGCGCAGGCGTCCAGTTTTTGCCGCAATCGGCGAATGTGTACATCGAGAGTTCGCGTGTCGCCAAAATAACTGTATCCCCAAACATTGTCGAGAAGCTGCTGCCGCGAAGCAACGCGGCCCGCAGCTTGAATCAGGTATTCGAGCAAGGCAAATTCCTTTCGAGTTAGTATTACGGTCCTGTCGGCACACGTCACGCGCATATCGGCAAAATCAACAGCCAACAAGCCATCTTCGTATTTTGAAGCACTTTCCGTTTCTGATCGACGCAGTACGGCACGTACGCGTGCGATAACCTCTTTTACAGAGAAAGGCTTGACGATATAATCATCCGCTCCTGCCTCAAGGCCCAATATCTTGTCGCCCTCAGCCGCCCGCGCCGTGAGCATTATTATCGGTGTTTTTTCGGTCAGTGTTTCGCGGCGCAAGCGGCGGCACAAGTCCATTCCGCCGATGCCGGGCAACATCAGATCAAGCAGGATCAACGAAGGCGGGTTTTTTTCATCAAGTGCAAGACGGAGGCCCTTTTCACCGGATTCAGCTATAACCGTGCGAAAGCCTTCGCGCTTCAGATTATAGTGCAAGCCCTCGGCTATATCCCCATCATCCTCGACGATCAGAATTGTTTGCTGCATATCGATTAGTAAAATTGTAATTAATTCTTAATAGATCTGCGACTACTCTAACCGTTGGGATTGAATTGGGTGTTAACAGAATGTTACAAGGGTGTTAAATCTCTAGGCCGAAAAATGCACTTTAATTTTCCGCAGCCGTCAGCGACATCGTTCCAACTGTCGATATTTAGGTCGATCACAGCAAGAGCGGCAGTCGGCATCGGTTCCAGATCGCCGGTGAGAAAACGAATAAAACCCTCGATGCCGGGATTATGGCCGACAAGCATAGCTGTCTCTCTAGAGTTGTCGATTTCAGAAACCACTTGAAGCAATGCTTGCGGATGTGCGTCATAGATACGTTCGTCAAATTTAAGGTCGGACAAAAAACCGGCGGCGTCTTTTACAAGCTGCGCCGTACACTTTGCCCTGACAGCCGGTGAACTTATGATCATCGACGGTTCAAAACCTTTCTCACGCATGAATCTTCCCATAAACGGCGCCGTTCGCTCCCCCCGATCATTCAAGGGCCTGTCAAAATCGGCGATGCTGGCATCATTCCAAGAGGATTTCGCGTGGCGCATTAGAAAAAGAGTTTTCATCAATGGACACAATTTTACGCTCACCGCAGACAAAACTCCAAAATCTATTGCGTAGGGAACATAAAATTACTATACTTAAAAGATTGTGTTGTACCTTGATCCGGTTTCAGTAAGAAAGCGAAGCAGAAGGCGCCTGTTGGCGGCTCTCTTCTTGGTAGTCTTTCTTGCCGAAGTTGGCTCTCACGGTTTCATCTGCTCAAGCCACTCATCTACTGACGAACAGGCGGTCACTTCTCAAGAAGGCGGACATGACGACCCTTGTAAATCGCTTGCTCTATGCGGTGACAGCCAGCGTAAGGATCGGCAAATGCCAAACCTCAGTCACGATGCCGTGCAACACAATGCGTTGTTTGACGGGAAAGATGGCTTTTTTGCGCAAACGCTCTTTCAAAAAGATCCGCCTATACCATTTAAGACGGCACACTGCCTTTTCCGGTCTATAAGTCCACCTTTTCACCCTCCAGAACTCTCGTAACTGAACAAAACTCCGTGCGGAACTGATTGTCATACGTGACATCTGTGTCTGTATTTTTGTCGCACTTAGGTGCGCGTTTTGTCATGCTCCGGCATTAGTGCTGAGAGAATTTGGAGGTTGATGTAATGAATACAATTTTTGTTTTTTCCGTAGGGATCCTTTTGGGAAGCGCTGTTTGTTTTTCTCAAAGCACCGACAAGAATAGCGGCTCTATGCGGCTTACCGGCGGCTTTTGGGATAAAACCGGTGCGGTGGTTTCGTGGGCATGCGCAATTCACTGTCTGGCGATGCCGTTTCTAATTTCTTTTTTGCCTCTTATCGGTCTTTCATTCTTGGCTGATGAAGGATTTGGATTCGTATTTTTAGGACTTTCCGTTTTGGTAGCGGCCGTTAGCCTTTTGCCGGGCTATTTCAAACAACACGGCAAGATACGAACACTGCTTTTATTTATTAACGGGATCGGCCTGTTGTTTTTCGCGGATATTCTCTTTCCGGAAAATATCATCGGTGAAACGGTCTTTGTTTTGTTTGGGGCAGGCTTGATAACCGCTTCGCATATTCTCAACAGGCGCCTGTGTCGAGAATGTGAACAATGCGATGAAACCGATCCAAAGTCGGCAAATCATCCTACATTTTCGAACAACCTTTTGCTCCAAGATGCTGTGATTACAGATCCAAGCACAATTAATTCTCTCTCAGCCCGCATTAAAACCACTATGAATAATCTATTGAAACCATTACTTATTGTTATTTTCTGCGCAGTCACTTCATTAGCCCAGTCCAACGGCACCATCCGTGGTGGTGTAACAAGTCAGGTAAATAACGCCCCGCTTGCCAATGTCACGGTTCAAATAACGCAGCTCGGCCGTTCCGTCGAGACCAATGAGAATGGTGTCTATGAATTTGCTAACGTTATGCCGGGCAGGTACACGCTCGTAACCCATACCGACGGTTTTTCCGATCAGGCACAGAGCGTCGTCGTCGCCAGCGGAGCGACGTCAAACATCGATTTTGCACTAAGCCTGACTGCCCTGCGCGAGGAAGTTACTGTAACGGCCACCGGCAGCGAGGAGTCGGTATTTGAGTCATTTCAGTCGGTCAATGCCGTGGGAGCCACCCGTATAAGGGAGCAAGCGAGCACATCTATAGGTGAAGTCCTCGAGCGTGAATCAGGGGTCGGAAAACGGGCATTTGGTCCTGGAGCAGCTCGACCTGTTATTCGCGGCTTTGACGGCGACCGCGTGTTGGTAGTCCAAGACGGCATCCGCACCGGTTCGCTTGCATCGCAATCGGGCGATCACGGTGAACCGATAGATTCGCTCAACCTTGAGCGTATCGAGATTCTAAAAGGCCCGGCGACGCTGCTTTACGGCTCGAACGCCATTGGCGGCGTGATAAATGCGGTCAGCTCTGACGAGAATCAAGCACACGAAGGTTTTCGCGGGAACTTCACCGGCCTCGGTGCGACCAACAACAAACAGGGCGGCGCTTCGGGCGGTGTCGAATATGGTTTCGGCAAGTCCCTGTTCAACGCTAACGCCAATTACATCCGTGAGGGCGATTACAAAACGCCCTTTGGTGAGATACCGAACTCGGCGGCTCGTTCATTCGGCGGCCACGGGAGCTTTGGACACTACGCAGACAAATGGTTTATGGCGGGTTCCTTCAATCTCGACCGCCGTCGGTACGGAATTCCTTACGCGCCTCTTTTTGAAGAAGGTGTACTGCTGACCGATGATGACGGCAATCCGTGCGAGCCGGGTAAAAAAGCTTTAAGAGGCAAGGGCGGTGAATGCCAGTACGATATCTTTGCGATCCGCGACCGCTTTAGCAGGCAGTTGCCAGAAGTGCCGGACGAGGCCATCGACATTAAGATGAGGAGTAATAATTTCCGCGTTCGAGGTGGTTTTCGCGATGTTGGCGGTGCTATTCCCCAGGGCAATTTCAGTATCAACTATACTCGCTACCGCCACGACGAGATAGAGACGGCAGACGCCGTTGACACCGTCGCTACATCTTTTACAAACAACACGTTTTCATACCGTGGTGTTTTTCAACAAGCAAAGTCCGGTCCGCTGAGCGGCCAGTTTGGATTTGAGGGCTATGCCAGAGATTACCTGACGGTAGGAGCCGAACAGCTTATAGACGGCAAGGTCAAACAGAATAACTTTGCGTTCTTTGGTTTGGAAGAACTCAGCTTCGGGCGTGTAGCGCTGCAATTTGGCGGGCGAGTTGAATCAAACCGCTTTCGGCCCGCCAACACCACGCTTTACATCGAACGCGATTTCACAGGGTTTTCAGGTGCGGCGGCAGCCCGCATCGGCCTGTGGGAAGGCGGTTCTTTCGTTGCTAATTTTACGAGCGCTTATCGGTCACCTTCCATCGAGGAGCTTTACAATGAGGGCGCTCATATAGGCACCGTGACGTTCGAGATCGGCGATCAAAATCTTGTCCGCGAGCGCTCGAACGGTATCGAACTGAGCCTGCGTCATCGAGCAAAACGGGTGCGGTTTAGCGGCAGTTTTTTCTATTACAAGATCGACAATTTTGTCTTTATCGCGCCGCAGGACGAAGACGGTAACGGCAATGTAGATGTCGAAGACAACCTGCCGATCGGTGCTTACCGACAGAACGACGCAAGGTTCATGGGCGCCGACTTTACGTTTGATGCTGACATCAAAAAGTGGCTTGGGACTTTTTTCATTGCTGACGCTGTGAACGCCGAGCTGCGTGGCACCAGCAGCACTCCGCTGCCGCGAATCACACCGGCACGCATCCGAGCCGGGCTCGATCTCAGATACAAGGGTTTATCAGTGAGGCCTGAGGGCGTTTTTGTTGGAGCCAGAAAGATAGACGATGTGTTCATACTTGAAACGCCGACCGCCGGTTACGGCCTCTTCAACGTAAACGCATCTTACACCGTCGCCAGTGACCGAATGGCTCACATCTTCTCACTCGGCACGTCCAACCTTGGCAACCGGCTCTATCGCAACCACCTGTCATTCATCAAGGACCTCGCTCCGGAGCCTGGCCGAGGCTTGCGGTTGAGTTATACGATGAGATTTTTTTGACGGCGTAGAAGTTCGGTCAATTCGAATGATACCGACAGTGGTTTGTGAAAAAACAACGGCCCAAGGTGGTTGATCACATTGGGCCGTAGTGTTTGTAGAAAATATTCTCAGAGGATCAAACGCCCATGAGAGTCTTTATTCCATCGATCACAGCGTGCAATAAACAGCCGCAGCCGCCGATAGTTGTGTCATCTCCAACCGCTAAGTTGGGTCCGGCAATCACTATCGCTGCTAACGAGAGTGTCAAAGACGCACCAAGGATTAGTGTTGAAATTCGCTTTTTCATTTATTTTAGCCTCCAATTTTTATCCCTTAGGTGCGTTCGAGGGCTGATCGGGTCGTCACCGGCACCGTTTCGGTAACAAAGCCTACGGTACCGAGCATCATATATGTTTTTCCTGAACCTGGCAAGGTGATTTTGTGATGCTTGTTCTGTGTCCATATCTTAAGTTCGGAGCCAAAGGTTAGACTTCTGGAATTGTCCAGACCGAGGCTCCGAAAAGGCTGCGTTGATCGGGCGCAGCCTTCTTCAGTTAATTTGTCGGTTTTTTGTACCTGGCTTTGACGACAGTTTTGATGTTGCCGCGGACGTGAAAATCGCCTTCGATCTTGACCTTGAGCGGGTCGCAGGCTGCGACAAAATCTTCGAGGATTATGTTGATAACGTGCTCGTGAAAGACCTTTACCTCACGAAATGAATTGATGTAGAGTTTGAGGCTTTTTAGTTCGATGCAGAGTTGGTTTGGGACGTAGCTAAGGCGAATTACGGCAAAATCCGGGAAGTCGGAAAATGGGCAGATGGCTGTGAATTCCGGCATTTCGAATTCGATCCAGATCTTCTTGCCTGGAAACTCGTAGGCAAAGGTGTCGAGCGGTGTTAGGCCCATCTCGCCGCGCGGTGTCGGACAGATCTCGAGTTGCTGATTGTTTGCGGGTTGTGGTGACTGTTTATCTGACATATCTGTGTTTTCGCGAGCCCAATTTACGCACTGCGGCAAGATCATTTACGCCGCGATCACTCAATTTTGCGAGCAGATTTACAAAAATGTGGGCGGTCGCATAGGCGTCTGCGCTGGCTCGATGGTGATTGGTAAGATCTATAGAATAATGCTCGGCGACGGTCTTGAGTTTGTGATTTACGATGTCCGGCAGCAGTTTTCGCGACAGCAGCACTGTGCATAGACATGGATTTGCCATCCTGTAACCGCCAAAAACACGGCCGATCTCAGAATTTAGAAATCGCATATCAAAACCCGAATTATGCGCCACAAGTATCGAATCGCCGATAAAAAGCAAAAGATCATGAGCAATGTCGGCAAATTTTGGTGCTTCGCGGACCATTTCGTCGGTTATGCCTGTGAGGTTCGTGATGAAGACAGGTATCGGCATTTCAGGATTTACGAGCGTCTGAAAACTCTCCGTCACTTCGCCGTTTCGGACGCGATAAGCACCAACCTCGGTGATCCTGCACGGCGGTGCTTTGGCGCCGGTCGTCTCAAGATCAAAGACGACAAACTCGGTCTCACCCAATTCACGATTCTCAAATCCGTCATCCGCAAGCTCAACCGTGTCAATATTTAGTGTCAGTCGCGGGTCACGTTCGATAAGGTCGGCGACGAGCAATCTCGCAAGACGCGGCTCGGGCTTTCTGATCTTCATTACAAAATCAACGACACTTACCGCCGACGCTTTGCCGCCGAAGGAACGCAGCAGCGCGATGGTCTCGTTTATTAGCAATGACTCGGAAATTAAGTTAGGATACGGTGTCATCAGGAAGAGTTTAGCAGAAGAGTTACTAGAGTTTATAGAGTTCGTTGAGTTTTTTGAAGAAATATAGTTAGGATGGAGATATTAGACCAATTTAAGGAAACCAATGCCTTGCTCGAGGGGCATTTTGTGTTGTCGAGCGGCTTGCACAGCCCTAAGTATCTGCAATGCGCTTTGGCACTACAACATCCGTCAGATGCCGCCGCGTTTGGTGAAATGATAGCCGGAAATTTTACCGGCGATGCTATCGACACAGTCGCGTCGCCCGCGATCGGCGGGCTTGTGATCGGATTTGCAACTGCTCAGGCCCTCGGCGTTCGATTCATCTGGACAGAAAGAGAAAATGGCGTAATGACGCTTAGGCGCGGCTTTTCTGTTAAAGAAGGTGAGCGAATTTTAGTTGTCGAAGACGTGATAACAACCGGCGGATCGACACGCGAATGCATTGAAGCTTTGGAAAAGCACGGAGCAACCGTAATGGCCGCAGCATCTATAATTGATCGTTCAAACGGCTCGGCGGATGTCGGAGTTCCGCGTGTCTCGCTCGTTAGTCTCGATGTGCCAAGTTACACGCCCGAAGACTGTCCGCTCTGTGCAGCCGGCACCGAGGCCGTAAAACCAGGAAGCCGCATGTAATGAATGCTGACGTTCAGAAATATTGGAACGAATTTCTTATACTAAATCCGGCGATCCTGAAGGACACGCCTTTTCAGGCCTGGTTTTTTGGCAACACAGCGGAAATGGCTTTGGAACTTGCGCAGCTCGTCATCGAAAGTAAAAAATTTGCGACCGCGAGTCTAGTCGCGGTCAATGACCTCAAACCCGAAGAAGCGCCGATACCCGATGGCTACAGCGTCGTCACTGATTTTCACGGCGTTCCATTGTGTGTGATCCAAACCGTTGAGATAAAGCATTTGCCGTTTGAAGAGGTTGACGCCCAGTTTGCCGCAGATGAAGGCGAAGGCGACCAGTCGTTGGAATATTGGAGAGACGTGCATTGGCGTTATTTCACACGCGAAGCCGCCGAGCTTAGCATCGATTTTAATAAACGGTCGCTTGTATGCTGTGAGCGTTTTCTACTTTTGTATCCCAATCCAAAATGAATCATAAACTTCTTATTCAGTACGACGGAACGGATTTTCACGGCTGGCAAGTGCAGGAAAATGACCGCACCATTCAGGGCGAGCTTGAACGCGTGATCGGTATGCTTGCGGACACCGAGGTTGCTGTCGTTGGTTCTGGACGGACGGACGCAGGGGTTCACGCTGAAGGACAGGTGGCAAACGTTCGCCTTGATGGAAGCAAATTTACACCTGAAAAGCTCAAACACGCGATCAACGGCAATATGTGGCGCGATATTCGGATACTAAAGGCCGAAAAAGCGCCGGACGAGTTTCACGCTCGGTTTTCGGCAAAAAGAAAAACATATATTTATCGAGTAATAAACGCGCCGGTGATCTCACCGTTCTGGCGGCGCTATGCACATCACGAATCGCGGCCGCTCGATGTTCCCCGTATGAATGAAACGGCTAGGCTGTTTCTCGGCGAACACGACTGGACAGCATTTGCCTCGGCAAAATCGGATGGCGAAAGCCGTGTGCGCAATATACTCGATTTTACGGTCGAATCAAGTTGGGATGATCGGGCGCAGGGTTTAATGATCGAGTTTCGGATCAGTGCGAGCGGCTTTTTGAGGTACATGGTTCGCTCGATCGTCGGTACGATGATCGAGGTCGGGCGTGGCGAAAAGGATTCTGATACAATTCAGACGGCAATTGTCACAGGCGACCGCAGTCTGGCAGGCAAAACCGCCTCGGCACAAGGTCTGACGCTGTATCGCGTTGAATACGACTAACTTGAAAATGTTCATTTATCATATAGTTTTGCCAGAGATTTGGGCCGCTTTTGAGGGCGATCTTTATAAAGCGCCGAGCCTTGAAACAGAAGGTTTCATACATTGCAGTTTTGCCGAGCAGCTTGATGGCGTGATCGAAAGATATTACGGTGACAAGGATCAGTTGGTGATACTTGAGATCGATCCGGAACGTTTGATGTCGCGGATGATCAAAGAACCATCGACAAATAGCGAGGTCTATCCGCATATTTACGGTCCGATAAATCGAGACGCGATCGTCTCAGTGACAGAAAGAAATTAACCACAGATGAACGCAGATAGACACAGATAATGGGTTTTTCTATTCGAGTTAATCTGTGGTTTCAGTTTTATGTACGAGAATTTTGCCGGTATCGTTAAGCCCGATTCTGCCGAAGCCAAGTTATTGGCTGCGATCGACAAAGCGCGTTTGCCGCAACACATCGCTGTCATAATGGACGGGAATGGGCGTTGGGCAAAGCAACGTGGAAAGCCTCGCATTTTCGGGCACCGTGCCGGATCGGAATCGGTAAGGGCGATCATTGATACCTGTCGCAGACTCGAAATAAAGGCAGTCACTCTCTACGCCTTTTCGACCGAAAACTGGAAGCGGCCCCGCACAGAGATAACAGGCCTGATGCAGATGCTCAAGCGTTTTATCCGAAGCGAATTGAAAGAGGTTAACGCTAATAATATTCGCTTTCAGGCTATGGGCGACATTTTAGGCCTTCCCGACGATGTGCAAAGAGAGATTGCGACAGCAACTGAAACGACGGCGAAAAACTCCGGCATGGTTATGAACGTCGCTCTCAATTACGGAGCGCGGGCCGAGATCGTCCGTGCAGCGCGGCTTGCATTTGCCGACATCGAACGCCGTAACGACGTGATAGACCATTTGACCGAGGACGACATCAATCGCAATCTCTATACGCACGGTTTGCCGGAGGTTGATCTGTTGATCCGAACTAGCGGCGAATTTCGAATTTCAAATTTTCTATTGTGGCAACTCGCCTATAGTGAGATATACGTCACGCCAACCTTTTTTCCGGACTTTCGGCGTCCTGAGGTTTTTGAGGCGATCATTGATTACCAAAAACGTGAGCGCCGCTTCGGTGATGTAAAGCCCAAATAGCTAAAATGAAGACTCGAATTTTAACAGCCGCCATTGCCCTGCCGATCATTATCGCATCGATCGTTTTGCCGTCTTATATACCGGAGACTGTCTGGCTTTTTGTTGGCATCGCAGCGTTCGCAATTGCGGCGGGGCTTTTTGAATTTTATTCGTTTACAAAAAAGCTTGAGCTAAAGGCGGATGCATCGATAGGTTATCTAGGTTCGGTTGCTTTGTTTATGGGCTTTGCTGTCGATGCACCGGCAAAGGCTCCTGATCTGCTGATCATAATGTTGGCCTTGTTCGTTATGCTGGCCCTGATCACGCAGATGTTTCGGTTTCAGAAGGATTTTTCAAAGATGCTAACGGGCATCGGTGTAACGGTGCTCGGTGTTTTATATATAGCGTTTCTCGGTGGTTTTCTCGTCGCGATGCGTGTGGGTTTTGAAAATTTTCCAAATTTATCGACACACCTTTTAGGCTACTTTTTTCTTGTCTTGTTCGGATCTGATATCGGTGCATATTTTGCGGGCAGTGCATTTGGCAAACATAAACTTGCTCCAACGATCTCTCCGGGTAAGACCGTCGAAGGCCTCATCGGCGGCCTTTTGCTGGCGGCTGGCTGTGCGGCAATTGCTTCGCTCTCCTTCTTTCAGGAACTGCCTCTTCAATGGTCGATACCGCTTGCAATAGTGCTTGCTGCCGCTGGTGTACTAGGCGATCTTGCTGAAAGCGCCATGAAACGCGGCTCAAAAACAAAGGACGCGGCAAGCATTCTGCCGGGCCACGGCGGATTCCTTGATCGGCTTGATAGTTTGCTTTTCGGAGCGCCAATCCTGTATTATTTTGCTCGGTTCTATTTTTAAGGTTTTATGTACGCCTTTATTCGGTTTAATGACAATAATTGACTGGCGAGTACGTTAATTCTTAGCGTGCCGCCTTTCGTTGTCATAAATCGAAAGGCGTTTTTATTTTTATGCTCGATGTTTTAGGAAATTTAGAGAGATCTCACACTTGCGGCGAGTTGCGTGAAACACAGGTTGGTACGCAAGTCGTGCTGATGGGTTGGGTTGCGAAAAAGCGTGATTTTGGTGTCTTTACTTTCATCGATCTGCGTGACCGCGACGGTGTAACGCAGGTTGTAGTGAGCGCCGAGACCGCCGCCGAGGCTCATGCTAAGGCAAAGAACCTGCGCGGCGAATTCGTGATCGCCGTGAAAGGCGAGGTCGTCCGGCGTGACGAAGGTGCTAAGAACGCTAAGCTGCCGACTGGCGAGATCGAGGTGAAAGTCAGCGAAATTCTCATTCTGAACGATGCCAATGTTCTTCCATTTCAACTCGAGGTGGCTGGCAGTGAGAATCTCGCCGCTGAGGACACTCGTTTGAAATACCGCTATCTTGACCTCAGAAGGCCACAGTTGCAGCACAATATTCGCACTCGTGCTAAGGCAGTTGCGTCGATACGCGAGTATTTTGACGAACGCGGCTTTATCGAGATCGAAACACCTATATTGCTCAAATCAACGCCGGAGGGCGCGAGAGATTTTATTGTTCCGTCGCGTATTCACTCTGGTAAGTTCTTTGCGTTGCCACAATCACCTCAGATACTCAAACAACTGACGATGATCTCGGGTTTTGACAAGTATTATCAGATCGCTCGTTGTTTTCGCGACGAAGACCTCAGGGCCGACCGCCAACCGGAATTTACGCAGCTCGATATGGAGATGTCGTTTGCAAACCAGGAAATGGCATATCGCGAAATACAGGGCATGTTCAACCATGTCTTTAAGCTGATCGATGTCGAATTGCCCGCCGAGTGGCCGCGAATGACGCACGCCGAGGCAATGCAGCGATACGGCAGCGACAAGCCTGATCTGCGTTTTGAGATGGAGTTGGTCGACCTGAGTGAAGAGCTTAGAGATACGGATTTTGCACCGTTTGCAGACACGCTTAAGGCGAATGGCCAGATCAAGTGCATTGTCGTCAAAGGCAAGGCAGATTACTCGCGAAAACAGCTCGACGAGCTGCAGGAATTCGTGAAACGTTACGGAGCAAGCGCACTTGCTTGGATCAAAGTTTGTGACGAAACCACCTCATCGCTACTCAAGATCATGGGAGCTCCAAAGATCGGTGAGTTGGTTGCTGCTGCGGGAGCACACAAAGACGATTTGGTGCTGATCGTAGCCGGGAAAAGATCTGTCGTCGCTGCATCTCTTGGCGCATTGCGAAATGAGATCGCCCGTAACGAAAATCTTATTGATCGCAGCGCGTACAAACCGCTGATCGTCACAGAGTTTCCAATGTTTGAGCACGATGAAGAAAATGATGCTTATATTGCTGCACATCATCCCTTCACGTCGCCGATGGACGAAGATCTCGAAATGTTTAAGACGGCGGTCAACGACCCCTCACAGCATCATTTGCTTGGACAGGTTAGGGCAAAGGCATACGACGCCGTCATAAACGGTTATGAATGTGCGGGCGGTTCGATCCGAATTCACCAGAAAGAAATACAGGCTTTGAATTTCAAGGCCCTTGGGTTATCACCGGAAAAGGCACGCGAGCGATTTGGTTTTTTCCTTGACGCATTGGAATATGGCACGCCGCCGCATGGAGGTTTCGCAGCCGGTATCGAGCGAACGTGCATGATACTATGCGGTACCGAGAATATTCGCGACGTAATGGCATTTCCAAAAACCGCATCTGCACAAGACCTGATGATGGATTCACCTGGTGAGGTTGATGTTTCACAGTTAAAAGAATTAGGGATCGAGGTTACCGATTGACCAAAAGGCGAAAGTCGATAATGTTCTTGCTAATATCTGTCGCGGTATACAGTGCAAGTGCGTTTTTGTTTTTGCGTGCCGATACTATCCGACGAGCAACATTTGATGAATGGACCGGAGGTGGTTCTGCTAAATCCGATACTGGGAAAATAGTATTTGGCATATATTCTACGTTTGATAGCCGTTGGTTTATAGAAGATCACCTTGCATTGGTTTGTTTTGTCGTTGCTACAACAGCATTGATATACGGCGTGTGGATGAGAAAAACAATATAGGATCCATCGTTATCACAACAGCCACGACAATTATTCGAACTAATTATCTCAAAATGTCGTAGAATTTTTAGCGATGCCGACTAAGTACGATACAAACCCGCTAGATCCAGACTTTCCGGAGAAGGTAAAAGCCGCTGCTGAGGCGGAAGTAGCTACTAGTGTGCTCGACAAACACGGAGTTCAGACAAGGCAATTTGCCGAGCCGAGCGAAGATCAAACACGCAAATTTACGCAGACAAATACGTCCGGTTATGCACCGCCTTACACCGGCCAGTATGTTCCGGCGAATTACGGTCCGGCTGGATTTGCCAATTTTGATCAATCGATCTCTCGAAAGGTTGACAAGGTCGGCTTGCCTGAAAACATTCTCACTGCGCTTCCGTACATTCCGTGGTATATCGGACTGATTGCCGGATTGGTGATACTCTTTTTAGTACCGAGAACAGAGACAAAAGTGCGGTTTCACGCTGCTCAAGGCCTTGCAGCACATATCGGCATATTGATCGTGACTTCGATCCTCGGAATCGTCGGCAATATTACCGGACTTGCTGAGGTTGGCAATTTGATCTTTCAGATATTAACGACCGTAATGTTGTTTATCTGGGCTTTTAGGGCATGGAAAGGCCGTCCCGTTCACATCGAATCCGTAGAATCTCTTACCAACTGGCTCGACGATAAGATCAGTCCGAAACAGCCTTAAGATTTGGTTCGCTTCGTATCCTAACAATTCCATTTATAACCAAAAAGATCGCGAGCCCGATCAGTGCCAGCGACATAATGCCGTTAATCAACTTGATGTCAAAACCCGACGACATCTGAAAATTGCCTATCACCATCGCGCCGAGTGCCCACAGCGTAATAACCAACACAAAAAGCATCGGCAGAAGCGTAAACGCGATTCGCTTTCTTGCTTTGTAAAGCCAAACCGTTATCGACAATAAGGTTAGTGCTGCAAGCAGTTGATTTGATGCGCCAAACAGCGACCAAAATTCAATATAGCTTCCTGGTTTTGCGAGAAAGATCAGAGCAAGTGGTAATGAAACGGTAACAAGGGTTCCTATCAAGGCGCCCAAATGTCCCGGTATGCCGAGCAGTTCCTGAACCAGATAACGACCAAGACGCATCGTCACATCAAGTGTGTCGAAGACAAAGGTTGAGAAAGCCATCGCTCCAAATGTAACGGCAAATTTCAGATTTTCTTTCCCAATAATAAGCGACAAAAAATTACCGATGCCGTTGCCGTAAATCTTTCCCGCAGGCAGATTCTTGCCGTCAGGACCGACAAGCGAATCTCCAAAAGCGATCATTACTGTGACTAGCGCTATAAACGCGACAAAGCCCTCGGCAAGCATCCCGCCATAGCCGATGGGACGAGTGTGTGATTCCTTGTCGATCTGTTTCGATGTAGTGCCCGAGCAAACCAGGCCGTGAAAACCGGAACACGCTCCGCACGCGATCGTCACGAAAAGAAACGGGAATAGCATTCCCGTCATCCCACCGACGTCGAAAGATTTGAACGCCGGTTGCTGAATCGTGTAACCGCCAAAAAATATACCTATCACGCCGACCGCGATCGCCGCATAGAGCACGAATCCGCCGAGATATCCGCGTGGCTGCAGCAACGCCCAGACTGGCAGCATCGATGCAACAACGCAGTAAAGCATTATCAAAATCGCCCACGTTTGGTGGCTGAATATCAACACATGCGAGAACTGAGTGCCCAGATAAGAGAGAGCAAATGTTGCTGGGACAAAAATAATTGTCGCAAGCCAAAGCGGCGGTTTGAGAAAGCGTTCGGTGAGGCCAAGGACTATCGAAAGGCCAAGGTAGAGTACGCTTGCCATCGCAACTGCTCCGCCGGGATTAAAACTCGTTTCGCCAAGGAGCGATTCGTCACCCGAGACGAATGTTCCTGCCGTAATGTCGGTGAAAGCGACTGCTACATAAACAAGTGCGATCCAAATAAAGACCATCAACGCCCGTCCCGCAGCACCGCCCAATCGTTCGCGTGTGATCTCGGCAATGCTTTGTGCTCCATGGCGAACCGACGATGCAAGCGCACTAAAATCGTGCACCGCACCTATCAGCACCACGCCAAGAGCTATCCAAAGCAGGCATGGCAGCCAGCCGAACGTAAGACACGCTATTATCGGCCCTGCTATTGGCCCCGCTGCCGCGATCGCCGAAAAATGCTGTCCGAAAAGATAGAATGGCTGCGTCGGCACATAATCTTCGCCGTCATTTACAGCATTGGCCGGTGTGGTGCGGTTGTCATCCAGATTGAACTGTCGCACCACCCATCGCCCGTAAGCAAAATAGCCAAATACGAGCCAGACGATCACCGCAATGGCAATTATCGTAAGCATATAGATCTAAATTTCCGTTCTGAAAATAGCTGTTAAATAATAACCGATAACCGTTTACGATGCTCGATTTTTTAGACTGAATCCTCGACAATATTTTTATGACAAATAATCTTTCGCTCCAGCAAGAATATTCGCCTTCGAGCATATGTTTCGGTTGCGGACCTGCTAACGATAAAGGCCTGCACATAAATAGTTTCCCAGATGGCGACGAAGTGGTTGCAACGTGGCATGCCGAGCCGCACCATCAGGCATTTCCGGGCATGTTGAACGGCGGTATTATCGGAGCTTTGCTTGATTGTCATTCAAATTGGGCTGCAACATATTTTTTGATGAAACGTGATGGCAAAGATAAACCCGACTGCACGGTGACGGCAGAGTTTCATGTGAAACTGCTGCGTCCAACTCCGGTTGATGACCCGATCACGCTAAAGGCGCGTGTTGTTGATTCAAGTGAGGACAGAGCGACCGTAGAGGCAGAATTGATCGCCGGAGGAAAAGTTTGCGATACATGCCGAGGTGTTTTCGTCGCCGTCAAAGAAGGCCATCCTGCTTATCATCGTTGGTAAGACATTCTTTGGATTTGTGACATTCATGTCATTCGTTGGCAATGATCTTCTGGAGTTGGCGTTCGAACTCTTCGTTCAATCCAAGCTTTTCTAGCCACGCATTTTGCTCCGCCATTAAGCGAGGCAGATGCACAACATCCGAAAGAGCATAATCAACAAGTTCGTCCGTCCAGATGCCGTTCCAATTGCGGCTGAATTTTGCACGATGCGATTTGTCTAGATCGACAGCAAAATAGCGGTATAGTGTTTCGGCGAGCGACGCCGATTGGTTGGCTCCTCGCGTGAGGACCTTTTCAGCGATCATCGTGTCATATATATTTTCAACCGCGTATCCGTTCTCACCTAAAAAATCTATATCAAATTTAGCGTTGTGAAATATCTTTCGGATCGAATTATCGACGAGGATTTCGGCAAGCCGTCCTAGCGGCACACCTTCGCTGACCGGCACTAGAACATTGTATTCACCGTCGGAAAATTGGACGGAATAGAGCTTTCCGTGCCGTGCGCTCAAGCCTGATGTTTCCGTATCGCAGCCCAACTGCTCGGCCAAAGAAAGCTTCTCAAAAGCATGATCGATCTCTGCCTTAGTGCGTGCGACTAGAACATCCATGCTCTAAATTGTAGATTAATACGGTAAACTAGAAAACCGCATCTGACTTATGCTTGAAATACTCACTGAAATCGAAGCCCGCATCTTAGGCTCACTTGTCGAAAAGCAATTGACGACGCCGGAATATTATCCGCTGACGCTAAACGCGCTTGTTAACGCTTGTAATCAAAAGAACAATCGTGATCCTGTGGTTTCATATGATGAGAGTGCTGTAAACAACACGATCGAGAATTTACGCGACCGAAATCTCGTGTATGTTTTTTACGGCAGCACTAGTCGCGTGCCGAAATACAAACATATGCTGCCGAGTGTTTATGAGCTAGACGAACCGGCGACTGCGATCATTTCGGAATTGCTGCTGCGTGGGCCGCAGACGCTTGGCGAACTTCGCGGACACTGCGAAAGGCTCTATTCATTTTCTAGCCTTGGTGAGGTTCAAGAATCGCTTGACGGCCTTATGCGGCGTGATGATCCTTATGTCGTCAGGCTTCCGGTTCAACCCGGAAGGAAAGAGGCTCGTTTCGCACATCTGCTTTCCGGCGAGATCGACATCGAGGCTTTGGCAACAGCGGCGCCAGCAACCCGCGCTGCACGCTCTAGCGTAGATGTGGAAAGGATTGAAAAACTTGAGGAAGAGGTGACAAATTTGAGGTCTGAGGTTGAGGCCATCAAGCAAACATTCGAGGAGTTCAAAAAACAATTTGAATAGTTACGATCTTATCTGGAGGAGGAAAAGTTATGACAGTGGAACAGCTTCGATATTTCTTCGGCTGGTGTGCAATGTTCAATTACGGCTTGCTGATATTTTGGTTTTTGTGCTGCATTTCGTTTCGTGGCCTGTTATTGGATCTGTGCCGCAGATTTTTTCAAATATCCGAGGAAACGTACGATAAGGGAATGTTTTACGGCATCATGTTCTATAAGCTGGGCATTATCATGTTGACTGTTATGCCGTATTTTACTTTACGAGTACTAAAATAAAAGGCTAGCGTTCGCTTATCCCGCCAATTTCTCAAATGCATCTCCCGCAAACTTGAAATGTGTCTCCTCATCGTTAGAAACCGCACCTAGCTTCTTATAAAATTCGATCGAAGGTGTATTCCAGTCCAGAACCTGAAAGTCGATCCGCTCAAATCCTTTTGAAGCCGCATCGCGTGCGATCTCTTTGAGCACTGCCTCTCCTATACCTTTTCCGCGATATTCCTTCTTCACATAAATATCGTCGAGATGAAAGCCGCGTTCGCCTCGAAAGCTCGAAAAGTTTGGATAGTAAAGTGCATAGCCAATCGCCGCTTCATCATCAAAAGCGATCAATCCTTTGACGACAGGATCTGCTCCAAACATTGCAGTATGCAGACGCTCTTCGGTTACGGTGCAATACGAGATCAGATCTTCATACGCCGCAAGTTCGCGCAGTAGTTCTAAAACAGTCGGCAGGTCTTCCGGGCATATTTTTCTGATCACGATAGCTCCTTAAAGATAAAGCCAGGTCTCGATCTGCTCAAGAACCTGGCTCTCGTATTTTATCGTTCGTTATTGGGTCAATTCTTTTTCTTCGGCGTCGAAGGCACTTTTTGGGGAGCCATTTTTTGTGTTTTGAGGTAATCCACAGTTTGCTTAATGCTTTCCTTTAGTTCCTTCACCGCCAGTGTATCTGTGGGTGAAACGGGAGACATTTCGGTGTATTTCTGCATGTAATTGAGCCCTTCCTGTTCCATCTCCTTGTTTGTCGGCTCGGTTAACGAAGCCAGTCCAAAAAGTGAAAGTCCCAGTTGACCTGTTGCCTCAGCGTGGTCCGGTTTGGCGGTAAGGACCTGGCGGTATGCTTGTACTGCTTTTTCAAAATCACCAGTCCTCAACATTATATTTCCGAGCACCATTTGGGCTTCGAGTTTTTTTCCAAGGTCGGGTTCCAAAGCGATGTATTCGGTGACAATTGCGCTAGCTTCGGCGGTTTTTGTCACATCAACACCTGTCACCGCCTTCAAACGGTGAATTTCTGTAGCGACCGTATAGAGGCTTAACCTTACAGTTTCCCTTCGTTTTGACAAAACTGTATCAGTTGTCGGTGCAGCGGTCTTAAGCAAGGCGATCGCTCGCTGAAATCCCTCCAGGCCCTCATCATAAGACTTATTTGCTTCATCCCATTTCGCCCTTCTGAGATCCCTGTCTGCGGTGGCTGTGCCTTCTTTGTAAATAAGATGGCCCTTTCCTTTTAATGCCTCTATTTTGCCGTTGAGCATTATCGGCGTGCTGTCGACATAATCCGGAACAGCTTCGATGCCTTCGCTGAATTTCGAGATCGCCAGATCGAAGTTAGGCGGGTCTGCTTTTAGAGCGGTGTAGCCTTCCTTATTAGCTCTGGTTGCGATCGCGTCGGCATTTTTGGTCTTTTCGTTCTTAGCGTTGATCTCCTCGTTTTTCTTCGCAAGTTCTGCCTGAGCCTTTCTTTCCTCCTCGCTAATTTCAGAACCGGCATCGCCCGGTTTAGAAGCTGCTGCACCCTGTCGAGCTTCGGCCTCGGTAAATTTTCTTCCATCGCCGGGATACATAGTTATAACCAGCTTTTCCTGGCCTGCTTTCACAGAAAACAGTATCGGCTCACAATTGGGAGCGCTTATGGAAAGTACATACTCCGCTCCGTATGGCACACCTATAAAACGGAATTCGCCATTTTTCTGGGTCTTGGAAGACGGAAAACGGCCTTTCATGTCCGTGCGATAGACATCGATCGCGGCCGACGAGACTGGTTCGGTCGTTTTGTCTGCTTTTTGCAGAACAACGGTTCCACTGAGCTCCGTAGTTTGCGAGTATGCGCTCATTTGAGCGGTTAACGCGATCGCCGCAGCGAGAACTAGATATAAATACGATTTTCGAAACATTGAATCCTCCGATGTTGTTCAGCAGAAACCTGCGTCCTGTAAGATGCCGGACCGCTGCAAAAGTTTGTCCTTTTCCGAATATTCTAACTCAATTCAGTTCGAAAAAGCATCTGTCTCTATGGTATCTTATCCCTTCGATAAGAAAAACCATTTGCCAAAAAACAGATGACTCAGAAAGTTTACAATTTTAGTGCCGGTCCGGCTGTGATGCCGGTTACGGTTTTGGAAAAGGCACAGAGCGAGATACTTTCGCTCAGCGGCATCGGAATGAGCGTAATGGAGATCAGCCACCGCTCAAAGGCATTTGCTCCTATTCTGGCTGCAGCAGAAAGCGGCCTGCGTGAACTGCTTAATGTTCCCGACAATTACAAGATCTTGTTCTTACAAGGCGGTGCAACTCAGCAGTTCTCGATGATACCGATGAACTTTCTCGGTAAAGACGAGACTGCCGACTATGTCATCACCGGTGCTTGGGGTAAAAAGGCCCTGAAAGAAGCTAAACGCTGCGGCAATGCTGTAACGATCTTTTCGACAGCTGACGAAGGTTTCAAATCCGTGCCGGAACAGGCCGAGCTGAACTTTAGTCCTGGTGCAAAGTACGTTCATTACACGTCGAACGAGACGATCGAAGGTGTCGAGTTCAAATACGAGCTTGAAGGCAGCGGTATTCCGGTCGTATGCGATGCGTCGTCAAATATTCTGTCTAAACCGCTCGACATCGAAAAATATGCATTGATCTACGCCGGTGCTCAAAAGAACATCGGCCCGAGCGGCGTGACCGTTGTCATCATCCGCGATGACCTGTTGGCTGCTGTTCCCGAAAATCAGCATTCTATCCTCGATTACCGCCTGATCGCTGAAAACGATTCGATGCTGAATACGCCGAACACTTGGGGCATATATCTCATCAGCCTCGTTTGCGAATGGCTCAAAGGCCAAGGCGGTTTGTCGGCTATGGAAACAAAGAACGAAGAGAAAGCTGCGATCCTTTACGATGCTATCGATGCGAGCGACGGTTATTACACCGGACACGCCGATCTATCTGCTCGTTCGTTGATGAACGTCACATTCCGCCTTCCATCCGAAGATCTCGAAAAGCAATTCTGCTCAGAAGCTACTGCTCTCGGCCTTGACGGTCTAAAAGGCCATCGTTCGGTTGGCGGTATCAGAGCGTCGATCTACAACGCCTTTCCTAAAGCAGGTGTCGAGGCTCTCGTCGATTTCATGCATGAATTTACCCGTAAGAACGGTTAGGCTTGGAACATTTAATACAGACGACGAATAGTTCCAAGTGTTACACCTGTTCCAGCTAAGCAAAAGCAGCAACAGGCACTGAGCGTTTCGATGCAACAGTTGAACGGTTACGTTTTATGTTATCAATCCCGCGGAGAGTGGTTGCGGTAAGATAGCTTTCACCACAGTGTGGACAGGAAACGACTGGGACATTTTCGATTACAAGCAATTCGCTCCCGCTGCCGTAACTGCGGCTAACTTGGATTATCCTTGCTCCTCTCTTTCTGCACTTATCGCAATTCATTGAATACTTTTAATAATTGTGTTTCCTCTGAGTCTGAAACCGTTCTTAAGTCGATCATCACTTTGTCGTCAACGATCCGAGCGATGACCGGAGGATCGGCTTTTCTTAATAGTTGTTCCAGCCTCTGCGGTTTCAGCTTCCGATGTGACAGAGCGATAAGGGTTGTATGCAGTTCTGCGTTTGGAGCTGCTCCGCCTCCAACGGCAGACACTCCGTCTAAAATCTCAAATTTCAGATCTGAAATTCCGTTGAGTTTTTCTTCGAGTTGTTTTGCAAACCGCTCGACACGCTTTGCGATCTCGTCTTTGCTCATCGAGAGCATTTTCAGGACGGGAACTTCGTCTAAAACAGCTTCACGGCGATAGGCATCGAGCGTCGCTTCGAGGGCGGCATATGCCAATTTATCCACTCTCAAAGCCCTATAGAGCGGATGCTTTCTTAAACGAGCGATAAGCTCACTCTTACCTGCAATAATTCCCGACTGCGGCCCGCCGAGCAGCTTGTCTCCGCTGAAAGTGACTATGTCGGCACCGTCTGCAATGGAACGGGCAACAACAGGTTCGTCGCCTAGCCCAAATTCGCTCATATCTACCAAAGCACCCGAACCGATGTCCTCGTAAAGCAAAATTCCCTTACTGTGTGCAAGCTCGGCAAGCTCGCCCACGTTAGGCATCGCCGTAAAACCAACGATCCTGTAGTTCGACGGATGCACACGCAATATCAACCGCGTTTTGGCGTTTATTGCTTCTTGGTAATCGGCGATCTTGGTGCGGTTGGTGGTTCCGACTTCGTGCAGCTTTGCTCGTGATTGCTTCAAAACATCAGGCACTCTAAAGTCGCCGCCGATCTCAACAAGCTCGCCGCGTGAGATGACGACCTCGCCGCCCGAGGCGAATGCCGTCAGCACAAAGAACGCCGCTGCCGCACAGTTGTTGACGATCAAAACATCCTCGGCACCGGTCAATTCCGCAAGCAAACTCTCCGCTCGACGCCCACGGCGGCCTCGCTTTCCGGTTTGGATGTCATATTCGAGAGTGCAATAGCCCGAAGCATCGGTAACAGCCCGACGAGCATTTTCCGACAAAGGTGCACGTCCAAGATTTGTGTGTATGACGACGCCTGTCGCGTTAATTACTCTACTAACGCCGCTCAAACGTTCCGTCTGCCATTCGCTTGCCAAACGCTGTTCCGACAACGCCAAGAGGCTGTCTTTTGTATCTTCTTTACCCGAAGGTTTGCCGATCTCGAGCCTTATCTGTTCTATCACACCGCGACAAAGTGTCGCCGCATGGCGTTCGCCCGCAGATCCCGCGATGTCCTGAGCAATAGACGACCGAAGCAGCTCATCAACCGACGGCAGATTTCGCATTATCGAATTGGTCTCTTTGACCGAAGAAGGCATACGAAATATCTTACCGAAAAAAATCACCACAGAGAACACAGAGAGCACAGAGTCAATCTACCGATCGTTTTTCAAAATGGTAATTTCGGTAAAATCGTTCAGTTCCATCTAAAAATCTCTGTGTCCTCTGTGGTGATAAATCCGATCAATTTGCCAGGCGTTTTATGCCATCGCGCAAGAGCTTTACATTGAAATTGATCAACAATCCGATCTTCTTTTGGCTAAGCTTCAAATACGAAATGATTTAAGCCTCATGAATTGGGTGAATACGTTCAACGGATTTAAGTTCGACGATGATCTCGTTTTCGACCAAAAGATCAATTCGGTATCCGGCATCGAGCTTTATAGAATCGTACACGACAGGCACCGCAACCTGTGTTTCTACCCGAAGACCTCGTTTTTGGAGTTCATATACTAAACAGACTTCGTAGGTGCTTTCGAGCAGCCCAGGCCCTAGAGCCTTATGAACTTCAATGGCTCCACCAATGATCTTTTCGGTTATCTCGTTCAGTTCCATCTAAAAATCTCTGTGTCCTCTGTGGTGATAATTCCGATTTTAACCCAAAATTCACCACAGAGAACACAGAGATCACAGATATCAATTTACCAGTCGTTTTATGCCATCGCGTAAGAGCTTTACATTGATCTCGTTAAGTTCCATCTAAAGATCTCTGTGTGCTCTGTGTCCTCTGTGGTGATAATTCCGATTTTAACCGAAAAGTGCACAAAAACGTGGAAACAGCCTTCCGTTAGAGCTTTATTTAAAAAGGGTGAATTCTCATCCGTCATAGTCGGCAAATCTCGTAAAATGGCGATCATCGGAAACAAATTATACAGAGGTATCCAATCCAAGCAGGAAGAAGCGGCTGAACTCGACCAACAGCTTACCCGTCTTGAGGACGACATTCGCAAGCTGAAGATAGATTTTGACATCTATTTTAACGGATCACATAACGTCAATGGATTAAGTAAGCGTCCGCCGCTCGAAGCTCGTGCCCGCCTCGAATCACGCATCAAACGCATCGCCGACGACCGCACTCTGACATACGCTCAACGCTACTACTTCAACACGCTCGTCTCACGCTTCACCTCATACCGCGAACTCTGGCGGCGAACCCTAAAAGCCAAAGGCGAAGAGATCGTCTAATAAAACTTCAAAAGCCCGTACGTAAGTAAGGGTGGTACACTCAAAACCGAATGTACCGCCCTCACTCTGCATTTAGGTTACGCTGCTAACCGAAGCTGCTCGATGGGTTTTAGGCCGAGTTTTTTTGCTATGGCGAAGATGAATCCTTCGGCACCTAGTATGAATTCGTCAGCCAAGTAATCGACGATGTTTTCAAGGCTTTCGTGTACATCGGGGCGTTCGTTGGTTCGCTTGAACTCTTCCATTTTTTCGCTTTCGTTGGCGACGGTCGCCACCGCAAAGCCTTTTTGCTCGGTGGTGAACATCGGGAACAGATCCATCTTGAGAGTCTCAAGCGAAAAGTCGCGTTCCTTGCTCACCAGTCGAAACGGCCCGTTAAGAGCAACTTCGAGAAACACCTCTGGCGGCCTGTAATTGAATGCCGCATCGAGCATGTCCTCGAAATTGGCCATAAACGCCTTCCCTTTATATCGCCCCGCAATTCTCTCGATCTCAACAAAAGCCTCAAACAACAATCCGCTCGTGATATAGACCGTTTCGTGAAGTTTGTCGATGCGTTTCTCGTCGATAGAAAATGACGCGAGTTGATAATGAGCACCATTGACCCGAGCATACCTGATCGCATTAAAAAGACTCGCTATCTTGATAAGGTCAAAATACTCCTCATTGCTCTCCATCTCCGCCAACTTCTTTGTGCTTGCTGTGTAATTTAGTGTTCTGTGTATGTAGTGATCCATATGTTTTTCCTTTTGTGTTTTGTGTGTTTTATTTTGTGTTGTGTCAGTTGTGTCAGGCGTTGCGGTCTGCAACAGTGACACACTTAACACAAACGTTCTTTCAAAACTCGATCCTATACGGCTCTGCCGTCATGATGAGCGGAAAGGCTTGCCTTTCCGGCAGATTTTCCCTAAATTATCCAGAGGCTATGCCTCTGTTATGCCTCAAGTCTCATTCAACACTCCCTTTTATTTTTTCACGTCGGTGACTCACCACCGCTTACCTATATTTTGTACCGATAAGATGAAGGATGTTCTTTGTAGAGCATTTGATGAGGCTCGTGTTTCATCGGGAATGCTCTTCTTCGCGTATGTAGTTATGCCTGATCATTTTCATTTCATAACTGACAGTAAGCGTTCACCTTCAGACTCGCTGCGTTACTTGAACGGTGTCACGGCAAGGCGAGTGATCGACTACTTGAAAGACAATAACTACTCTTCTTCTCTAGATAAACTAAGACAAGAAAAAAAGAAAGATGGATATCAATACTCGGTATGGGAACACCACTCTGACAAATTTCTGTTGACCAGCGAATCGCTGTTAATGCAAAAAATAAATTACATCAATCAAAACCCGGTCGCGGATGGTTTAGTAGAGATAGCCGAGGACTATAGATACTCGAGTGCCAGGATATGGCGTGGAGCTCCGTTAGAAGATGAACCATTGGCCATGAACATTGATCAGATCAAATGGCGAACCGGTTAACGGAGGCATAGCCTCGCTTATCTTAAGGAGCCTCCCGGAAAGGCAAGCCTTTCCGCTCATCATGGCGGCTGAGCCGCAAGAATCGAATTGTCAAAGATCTATTTTGTGTCAGCTGTGTCAGTTATTAGGGGTGACACAGCTGACACAAGCTTCATTGCCTTAAATATCTAGCGGCCGTTGAAAACGATATTCCCAGGCTTTCGCCGATCTCGCGGCTGCTCTTTCCATCCGCTGACATCTCTTTTACCCTCGCGATCAACTCTTCTTTCTCTTTATCGTTTGCGGCTTTCAGATGTTCACGTTCGGTTGCGGTTCCTTTGAACGCGAACTGCAATAGCGAATCGCGTTTTTCGATGTTGCAGAGGAGGACGTTGTCGGCGTGGTAGACGATGGCCGAGTTTCGGGATTTGATCTGCTTTAGGTAGCGTGTGCCGGTTTCTTTGTGGCTTTCGCCAATGGCGAATGAGGAGTCGCAAAAGTTGATGAGCATCTTCGAACCTTGCAGGTCGTTTCTGCCCAGAGGCTTTGACGAATCGCGTTTCGGCGTGTGAGCGAGAGCCAAAATAGAAATGCCGTGCCGTGATTTCAGTTCTTTCAGATACTTCATCAGCGGCAAAGCGTTCCTGGCGTTCTCGGTCTCATCACGCAGGTAAGTCAGATTGTCGATGATCAAAACATCGGCCTTATGTTCGACGATAGTGCGGTCGAGCGATTGATTCAGGAATTCTTCAAACGTCTTGTTGCCGTTCAAGTCGCTCGTTTCAGGATCGACCTCGGCACGCTTAAAGTTGTCGTTGAATTTGTAATGGTCAGTGCAATGCTCCGCACCAGCAACACGCTCACTCAAACGCGACTCAAACTGCTTGTCCGTAAGTTCAAAGTCGAAATAGACGACGGTCTGCGGCCCGCACTCCGTGTTCAGAGTTGCGGCTTCAGCCGCGATACCACGTTGTTCATTATCAACGTTAGGATCACGCGTAAACGCGTTACTCTGAACTCCTCGACTTATGAGGTCACCGATCTGCACCGCCAAGATCGACTTCCCGACGTTCGTATCGGCGAACAAGATACAAAGCTCGCCTTCGTACCAGAATTCGCCGAATAACATTTTCGGCGAAGGGCGTGACTTGGCTTCGTTTAGCCATTGGTTGCCGGTTTTGACGACAAAGAGGTTCGCCGCCGCAGTATTTCCGTCAACCCAACGCGAACAGCCGTCAGCCATTATCGAAAGCCGCTCGGCGATCTCTTCGCGAGTCGCTCCCTCGTCCTGAACGCACTGACGTATGTAGTCAGAGATGTCGCGGCCATGCTTTTCAGCCATTTCGTACTCAGCATGAACATCCAACACCTTGACCGACGCAGCGGACTTGGAAATGAGCCTCGCGGCTTCGTTCGCCTGAACGCCGCCGGGCAGATCGTGGTCGCGAACGATCACAACGTTCGTCTTGTCTATCCAGCGGTTAAACTCAGGCCGCCAGTTCTTGAACGACGAAGCGATGAAGCCTAATTCCGTTAGACCATCTGCATCCTTTTCGCCCTCGGTCAGCCAAACGTCGCTGCCGTGACGAGCTTTGCTTGCGAGTTCCTGCAAACGGTAAGGCACTCGCTCGACGTAGTTAAGATTCCAAACCTCATTACCGTACTTATCGTAATGACGCTGCCGGAAATCCTTCGGCTCAAAACGCACGTTCTCATACAAAAGCTTCCCTGTTTCATCCGTGTACCGGTAAACAGCGGCCACCTTTGGCTGCGGCGATGCGAAATACGTTATGCCGTCCTGTGAGAACGACTGTTTTATGACAGGCACTCTCTGTGAAACAAAAAGGTCCTTCCACTCAATGCCCATTGCCTTTACAATGCTTTCCGTCGGGCAACCCGCAAAGCACCTGAGCAGCACCTTGCCGCCCGTTTCATCTACCTTCAACGATTGTTTTTTATCTTCATGTGCGGGGCATCTAGCGATAAAGCCGTTCTGGCCCTTCCTAACCCCATTAAGTTTTTGTGTTATTTCATGTATTGACATTTGTAGCACGCTTGATTCAAACTGGACGCACCCCGACAAAGCGAGACATCACCCAATTAAAATAAGCGTGAAAAAAAGCCTACCACAAAATTGTGCCATTGTCAAGATATATTTTACCCGTGCAACAAGAAATATGTGTCTCATCTGGAACATCCGGCACGTGTGGTGCGGTTATTTTAGGTGTTACAGCAAAGGGCATAACAAAAATAGTATCTTATAGAGTATGAAAACCTATTTGAGAGTGGTGACGATAACTATCAGCGTCTTTATTGGTGGAATTCTTATATCGGGCCAGTCCAATTCTGAGGCCCAATTGCCGTCGAACAACAACATCACTTCAAACTCTAATATTGAATCAATAGAGGTGCTCAGAGCTCAACGGGACCTTATGAGCAGGTATGACCAACGACTTCTCGACACTGTTTACTATGCCCTTGGTGGGCTAGCCACTACGATACTAGTAGTAATCACTCTGGGTTGGATCTCGAATTTTAGAGTGTATAAAAATGACCTCAATGAAATGAAGAGAGAACTACGTGATGAGGTGGCCAACATTAAAGCCTCAATGGGTGATGTTGCTAAGACCGCTGGAGAGCAAGCGGTAAAGGCATCTCTTAGAGATATTGAGAAATTAAAGTTTGAATTTCTCAAATTTGAGGCGGAGAAATGGGAACGCGATAAGGTATATGGGCTTGCCTTGGGCACATATTCAGAGATGCTGCCGCTGGCGGTATCAATTTTGGCCAAACTCCATGTCCCAAATACACTACAGAACATGATAAGGATCCTGAGGGACCATGAATTTGAGACTCACTCTTTTAATGTGACTGATATTGTCGAAAAGCTGAACGCCCTTCCTATTGACTTCGCTATGGATGTCGAAGCGGTGAAGACGCTCCTATCGGAAAACCGAACTAGGAAAAAAACTAACGTGTGAAGTTGAAATATCTGGCACAGTAGGTGCTATTGGTCCAGATGTTCCAGCGACGATGTTCCCTTTCTTTCACTTTCCCTCTGGTGCTAAAAAATGTATCGGTCGCAAAGGGAACCGGCGGCGTGCAGCATCATCAAGAGCCGTGTAATATTCGATCCACAGATCGAAGAGTCTTTCCAAATCAATTAATGTTATTTTTCTCTTTTCCTGAGTTCGAGCTTCGGTCCGAGCATCTTTCGTGAACGAGCCAGTCGTAACGAAGAGACCAACATCGTCATCGCTCAAGAGAGCCATAAATGAACGTAGGCCGTCCACGGTTATCGCTTGTTCCATCCGCTTAACTTGCACTTTAATTCGGGGAGGCCTGGTTCCTAGCGGATCGCCATATGCCAAAATATCGATACCGCCATCCTTTCCGGGCGGCGAAATCCATGAGACGTGGTAGCCCATCGCTCGGAGGAGAGAGGCAACTAGCTCCTGAAATTCATACGGATTGATTTCCCTAAGAAATTGTTGTATCTCTTCCCAAGCTTGTTCTTCAGCTTGCTCGAATGTGATGCTGACTTCCTTATTTGACTCGTCGGAAAGGTCATCTTCTGCTACTGCTGGAGACTCAACAGCAGATTGGTTTTGGGTTCGTTTCCATTCCCCGTACAACTTAACGGCTTCCTTGTAGAAGGTCTCGGGATCGGTGTAGCTATTGTAGGCTGTTCTGCCCTCTTCAGTTATGCTCCATGTTCCCTTGTTTTTAAGAAACCATCCTGCCCGAGCACAGTCGATTGTGGCGAAACGAACAATCTTGTCGATTCTAATGCTTCCGGAGTCGTAGTAACCTTTTTCAAACTCGGTCAATTCAATTCTGTTAGCTAATTCGGCAAGGGCGTTTTTCGCACGCAGGCCATCTGGTTGGCTCATTAAAATCTCGAAGAGTTTTCTTAATAACTCGCCGGTGCGTCGGTATGTAATGTTAGGCATATGGCAGAATTTTCTTTGTAAGGTCGGAAAAGGACCCTTGGAACATCTGGAACATGTGTTTCAGTCTTGCCAGATGTTCCAGCCAGAGGTTGATCATATCCTCAGCGGCATGACTATGTATTTGTAGTCGTAGGTGGTTTCGTCGGCGATGGACATTTGGGTTTGGGCGTTGGCGTCTTTGAATTCGAAACGGACGCGGAGCGGTGCTTTGCCTTCGCGGGCTGTGGCGGTTCCGGCGGCGGCTTTAGTTGACCCAGTCGCTATCGCTCCCGGTTCTGACTCGGAGGCTGCTGCCGGTTCTGCCCCTGATGCTACTGCTTCGAGGTCGCCGGTGGCGGCGTTGTTTAGGAATTCGAACAGGTACTGCCAGTTAAAGCCGAGCTGGATCTCTTCGCCCTTGTAGTCGGCCTGGACCTTCTCGCTGCCTTCGCCTTCTTCGCTGGATTGGGCGGTGACCTCGATCTCGCCTTCGCGGATGGTCATGCGGATCGAGCGGTTGCGTTCGTCAGCGATGAGCGACATACGGCGGACCGCTCCACGCATTTCTTCGAGGTCAAATGTGGCAGCTTTGTCGTTGTCCTTGGGCATTACCATCTCGTAATTAGGAAATTGGCCGCTGAGTTTGCGGGTGATGAGCAATCTTCCCTCAGTCTCAAAGTAGATGTGGTTCTGGTCCTCGCCAAACGAGACCTCGCCATTGGCACGTGCAAGCTTGACCAACTCCAAAAGTGCCTTTCTCGGCACGAGCGTGTCCATCACAGCGTCTTTGTCGTCGATAGCACGCTCAACATAGGCGAGGCGGTGGCCGTCGGTCGTGATCATCTTTGCTCGGCCTTCGCCAAGGATGAATTTGGCACCGGAAAGCGTAAACCGTGACTGTTCGTTAGTGATCGCAAAGGCAGTGTTGCGGATAAAGTAGTTGAACGTCTCTCCTGCAAGCTTGAGCGGTGTGCTCTTAAAAGTCGGCAGCTCGGGAAACTGCTCCTTGCTCACACCTGCAAGACGGAAATTAGCATTGCCGCATTTCATCGTCACCCAGTTGTTGTCCTCTTTCTTGAAATGCACGTCGCCGGCACTAAGGGCACGAGCGATGTCAAACAGCTTACGTGCCTGTATACAGATCGCACCGGCCTTGATGATCTCAGCCTCGGCGTCGCAGCGTATCGTGCAGTCGAGGTCCGTTCCGACGATGCGGATCTCATTCTCGCCGATCGATTCGATCAGGATGTTGGACAACACAGGTATGGTCGTCTTACGCTCAACAACGCCCTGGATAAATCCTAATTCTTCTTTTAATACGCTCTGCTTGATCTTGAATTCCATGATTACTTCTCCTCAAATTTCATCTGTGAGATACTATACCACATCGTTTCACCTCTTTTCTACAACTAATAAATTCAAATCAGAGATTAAGAATAGTAGTAGTAATAGAGCCTGTGTAAATGTGTAAAAACGGCCTAACTTCTTATAATAAAAGGCACTTTTCCTTCCACACCCTATTGTGGAAAACCTGTGGAAAACCTATCCGGCCTGCGGATAACCCTTTCAACCCCGACTTTTCCACCTCTATCCACAGCCAATGTTTGCCTGAGCCTGCGGATATGTGGAAAAACAACATTCAAATATCAGAAAACAAACGACTTACGTCTATCTAAGTCTTTCGCCACGTGTGGAAAAGTTCACGAGCGTTTCAATGCTAAAACATCTTTAACTAGCTGCAAAGATTATCGATAAGGTCTTTTATTTCCCTGTGGAAATTACGGTCGTCCTTTTCTAACGCCGTTATCTTCTCAACCGAGTGCATCACGGTCGTATGATGCTTGCCGCCGAACTCTCGGCCGATCTCAGGAAAGCTGTGTCGGGTCAACCTTTTACACAGATACATCGCCACTTGCCGAGGCACAGCGACGGAACGCGAGTTGCTCTTGGCCTTCATCTCCTCGACCGACAATTTGTAGTGCGAAGCGACCTCACGGGCGATGTGTTCCATCGTCAACCCGGCAGGACGCTCGGCGTCGAGGATGTTCTTCATCGCTTCTTTAGCAAGATCCTTTGAAATCTTAACGCCTCTCATCGAAGCGATCGCAAGCAGGCGAATAAGCGAACCCTCAAGTTCGCGGACGTTGCTCCTGACCTTGCCGGCAATGTAGATCGCAACGTCATCCGACAATTCGATGCCGTCCATGTCGGCCTTACGTTTTAAGATCGCAACCTTTGTCTCAAGATCAGGTGGTTCGAGATCGGCGATCAAACCCCACTCAAAACGCGAGTGTAGACGCTCTTCAAGCGTAGGTATCTCTCTGGGAGGGCAATCGCTCGAAACGATGATCTGCTTCTGGCTGTTGTGGAGAGTGTTGAACGTATGGAAAAACTCTTCCTGGGTTCGCTCTTTGCCAGCCATGAACTGAACGTCATCCATCAGCAGAACATCGATCGATCTGTATTTGTCTCTAAACGCAGGCGTCTTATTAAAACGGATCGCATTGATCAGCTCATTCATAAAACGCTCGGACGTGATGTAAGAGACACGCATATGCGGACTGCGGGCCTTGATGGTATGGCCGATCGCATGCATCAAATGAGTTTTACCTAAGCCGACACCGCCGTAGATAAAAAGCGGGTTGTATGTCGTGCCGGGAGTCTCAGCCGCAGCCTTGGCCGCAGCGTGTGCAAACTGGTTGCACGAACCAACGACAAACTTTTCGAACGTGTATTTAGGGTTTAAGTTCTCCTCTACCGGCTCGATGTCGATGAATGGTGCCGAGCTGCTGGTCGGCCTCACAGGAGAAGAGCTGCTCTTTGGTGAAAAGAAGATCTCAGTTTCCGGCTCGTCAGCGAATAGTGGTTCATGCGGTTGATCAGCGTCGATCTGCCATTTCAGACTATAATCGGAAAGCCCTGTCTCAGCCAGCATCACATCAAGCATCTCCGCATAATACTCACAGACCCAATCTTTGGTGATCTGTCCCGCTCGAAGGTTCAAGGTCTTCTGTTCGTCATCCTGATTGATGAAAGTGATCGGGCGAAACCATGTGTCATAAACATCCTTATTCAGGCGGCGTTTGACAAGGTGAAGAACGTCCTTCCAAGCGGTTGATTTTTGCGAAATTGCTTTCAAAATAGTCTCTCAAAGACGGCTCTTCGCAGAGCGGCGTCTCTCGCTCGATATCGTCCGACAAAGTGTGTGTCGGTCCCCTTGTTCAGCGCCTTGTTCTTAATGACAGGGCTTTGTATCTTGGTGTTTTGCGACCCCACGAAAACCGGGTGCCGCTAAGGTTATTCACAGCTTTTTCACAGGCTTGTGAAAAAGGCGCGTAAAACTTAAAGTAACTCTTTAAGCCATTTACTATCAACGGTTTACAACAGCTTAATATTCGATTCGGATAACAGACTAAC
Source organism: Chloracidobacterium sp. (assembly GCA_016711345.1). Taxonomy (NCBI): domain Bacteria; kingdom Pseudomonadati; phylum Acidobacteriota; class Blastocatellia; order Chloracidobacteriales; family Chloracidobacteriaceae; genus Chloracidobacterium; species Chloracidobacterium sp. The sequence goes on along the minus strand of JADJTD010000001.1, from coordinate 1,913,566 downwards.
ACGAAAAAGAAGACAAGCGCAAACGAAATCCACAGGTTTTTTTCGGACAGTTTAACATAGATTTAACTTGCTTTCGTGTCAACAATTCGCTCCCTTTTTCGAATGTGTTAGGATAAGAAATCAGTCAAAAAAAGCGCCGAAAACTGATCAAAAATGCAAAATTATTTTCATAAAAATAATAAAAATGACAGCGAGCTTTTTCGCAAGATCGAACAGGTGTGCGAAGGCCTGACCTACATCAGTGAAGCCGACGCTCCCATTCAAGCATTTTTCGGTCAACCAACCGACACAGTCACTGGTGAGATAATTTTACAGCAAGCAGGTTTGTCACCGGAATCGGTTATCGAAGAAAAGAATTTTAGTGATCTTTTTGTGCGACTGGCGACGATCAAAGACTGGCATGGCGAAGCAGAAATTGCCCGCGCAAAAAAATTCCTCGAGCTGAAAACTCTGCTCGAGGAAAATTTGCGTGACCTGAAAGTGTTCCGAATTGGAAAGAGACGGCTCGATATTTTTGCCGTTGGTATCGACCAAGACGGAAACCTAATGGGAGTTACGACCACAGCCGTGGAAACTTAGTCTAGCTTCACGCCTAAAGGCGTAACTCTGAACGAATCATTTCTGCGAGATGTGACTGGCTCCGCTTGTATTTTTATGAAGAGATGCCGGCGTTCCTGTGTAGACGATCTTGCTAGCTCCCGAGGCATCTACCGAAAGATCTTCGGAAACGTTTACATCGATATAGCTGGCACCGCTGGCCTCCACATTAGCTTTTGAGGCCTTCAACTCTTCGGCATCAAGCTTTGAAGCCCCGCTTACCTCAACATTCAATTTTGTCGTCTCACCGGCGATCTTTAATTTCGAAGCGCCGCTGGCCTCTACTAAAAGGCTTGAATTCTTAACACGGCTCAGCGTCAAATTTGCCGCACCGGAAACGTCAAGGTTGTCGATATCAGGAGCTGAAATACGCACTTTTATCTGGTCCGTCGGCGAGAGTTTTCCTTCGGCCTCGATCTTCAAAACACCGTTCTCGATCTCTGTCGTGATGAGCGGCAAAAGATTGTCGTCGGTCTCGATCTCAAAGCTGAAATCCTTCTGTGCGGTGATCTCGACGACAAAAACACCGCCAACCTCGACCGCATTAAATCCTTTCAGGTCGCGTTGCTCCGTGATGATCTTGCCCGAGCCTTTCTCGCCTCTGAAATTGACCGAAAAATGGAAAAGACTGTCGCTCATACGCCCAAACGAGAATATATTCGAAACAACAAGCCCGATTATTAGTGCCGATGCAAATATTATAATTCCTAACCTTTTCATAATTCCCTCCGATGTAAAACTTGCTTACAGTCAGAGAAAACGAACGCAAGACAGAAAAAGTTCTGGATTTATAAGCAAAAGGCCCGCGATCGCTCGCGAGCCTTTCAATGTCGATCAACAAATCGAGGTTACTTCGTTTTTGGCGAAACGGTGTTTGCCGCTTTGTCGTCCTTGCCGGTCTTTGCTCCCTGCGACGTGTTTGGCGTCGGCGAGGAAGAAGGTTTACCAGTCGGCGAACCTGCTTTCACAGGCGATCCGCTTGGCGAAGCGCTTGGGCTAGGTGCGACGCTTGCCGATGGCGAAGGGCTTGCGACGGTCGGCTTGACCGGTTCAGGTTTCGGTGGCTCGCACGCACCAAGAACGGCGACGCTTGCCGCCAAAACTGTCGACAAAATGAATGATCTTCTCATTGTTTACTCCTATTGTTGAAGCTCGCACATTTACAAGCAGCGTGTTACGCCCTTACTAACGTGTGCAGGCTTCTGCAAAAAACGCGAACGAAACGCCGTCCGCAGCACAGGCATCCGCAGCCGGACTGATATGAAGCGTCTTTCTGCAAAAGGTAAGCATAAATTGCCCGCTCTTTTGCCGCTCCAAATCAACGCTGCGCTCGATAGAACGTGCGAGCTTAGATTACTTGCAGGATTTTTGTTGATAAAAAACTATTCGACCACTTCAAAATCGATGGACTGGCTCGTTATGGCGTTTTTGCCGTCAGCCAAGAGGTCTTTGATTATTATCTGAATAGAATAATCGCCTAGATCCATCTGCGGTTTTAGCTTCAAATAGCCAAAGTCGTTGATACGTGTCCAGTCGGCCTGCTTTTCGAGTTGTGCGCTTTGAGGTGCGCTATCCATGACCAACTCGCCGTTGTAATAGAGCTTTGTTTGAACCGAGAGTTTTGGCTGGCCCGTTGATGGATCGAGTTTGGCATTATAGACAGTATAGGCATAAGCCATCACCGAGCCGCGGGGAAACCGGCGGATAGCGGGAACCGCAGCAGTCATCGTCGCTGTAAGAGCTTTTTCAGGCTTGACAGCTTCAGGGATAGTAAATTTCCCTGTCGAGTCGACCTGTGCGACAGTCAATCCCGAAACAAAAACTCCGGTTTTCTTCAAATCGGGTATCTCGACCAACTGGTACGAAGTGCCGATATGTTTGCTCGCCGTGTCTTTTACGGCAACGCGAAAGTTGTAGGTGCCTGGTTTTTTGACAATAACATCGGTCGAGTAGATCAAACCATTCTTCAGAATTGTTGGCATGAATACGGCCTTTTCTTTGTAGATGACACCGTGTGTAAATTCGTCAACGACCTTGCCCTTTTCGTTGAGAGTCACGGCAACGACATCGAACTCCGTTTTTTTCAAGCCGTCTTTATCGTCGACAAAGGTGAGATCGCTCCCGTTTATGCGGAATAACGCTCGGACGACATTTCCGGCCTCGGCTGAATTAACAAAATAGGCTGAAAGCTTCACATCCAAACTGGGGCGCGGCAGCGGAGCAGCGATGGCCTCGTAGAGGTCGCTGTCTTCGGTTTTGCGTTTTGGCTTGGCGGTTGGCTCGACAACGCCAAAAAATCCGGCTCGCGAAACGACCTTGAGGTCAGGTTGATTGACCTTTATCTCGATCTTGTTGAATTTCTTGCCTTTGAAGGTATCTTCTGACGGCTCGTAACCGATCAGGTAATAGCCCGTCTCTGTGGCTAGATTTTTTTTAATCGGGCCGTCAAGGAAGTTTTGATTCTGGGTAAACTTTCCGCCAGTCTCGCGTGCGAGGAACCTAAGCCCGTTACGCGAATTGCTGACGATGTCACCTCGCTCATCGCGAATATTATTGGTTGCCAGAATATCATCCTGTGCATAGACCTCGTCACGGGCCTCGATCATACCTTCGTCAAACACGCCCCGCACGTCCATCGTATTGATGACCACAGACGACCGGTTTGCCAGCTCCGTCAGTTCTTTCATTGGGCCGATCGAATCAAGGAAACGTCCGTTACGCTCGAAAATCGATAAACCATCGGAAAGAAGGAACATGATCTTTCGTCCAGGCACACGCTGCAAACCCTGAACCACATATCTGATCACGCCCAGCGTTCCAACGATCTGATTGTTGGCTGCCATGTCCTCTGTATGTTGACGAGTTCTTTTTTCGGTTTCCGTTTCAATAGTATTTGTGACCGGGCCGCTTGGCGTTTGTTTAATGTACGTGTTCGATTTAGCTGCAGCGAAAAAACTTCCGTCATTTGAGGCGCAGCTACCCATAGGCGGCATCCAACGGATCTTGCCAGCTATTTTTAGCAAGCGGGCCTTGTCGTTTGTATATTGCTGAAGAGTGTTGCTGCCCGAACGCGTCTGATATATCGCTACCATATCGGTCGGCTGCATTTGTTCGCGGATAAATTTTTCGAGGCCTTCTTTCGAAGCTCTCATTCCGATGTTTGAGGCCGCGCAATTGCCGTCATCGACAATGAAGGTGATAATTCGCCCGGGGTTTGCCGGTGAGATCTTTACAGGCGGAGCGATCGGAGCGTCTTTTATCTTTACCTCGGTCTTTTCCTTTACTGTAGCTGCTGGCGCAGCAGACTGGCCCGCTTCGGTATTGACGTAGGAAAGATTTGTGATCTTTTGCGGCTTGCCGTCCTCGAGAACTGTGAAATCGGCCGCAGTCAGGTTTCGCACCTGATTGCCGTCCTTATCAACAACGATCAAGTCGAGCTGGACCAATTTCGTCGTGATCTTAACGACATCGTTGTCCTGATTCGGCGAAGCCTCCGGCGTCGGCGTTTGCTGCTGGCCAAACACCGAAAGACACAACATAAACAAAACGACAAAGGGCGCGACTTTTCTCATAACACCGCTATTAAATGTGATTTGCCCCTAAACGTCAAGGATGTCTTATGTTCGTTGCATCGACACATTGAGAATATGTGTCGATAAAATCGAATAACATCGACATATTTCCTTGACATGTCGCTGGTATCGACATATCCTGCAAATGTGTCGATAAAACGACAAAACGCTAACACATAATGCCAAAATGGGATCCGACAATACCTTATCAGGAACTGCCGCAATTGCCGCCGGCGGAAGAAATTGAGACAAAAGCCGTGCTGCGCCAATGTATAAACTCGCGTGCGGCCCTTGCCGAACTAAAACAGGCAGCCCAACTGATCCCAAATCCCGCGATACTCATAAACACTTTGCCGCTGCTTGAGGCAAAAGCAAGCTCTGAGATCGAGAATATCGTTACGACCACTGACAAACTGTTCGAGCATCTGAAAAACGAGGGAAATGCCGATCCTGCAACCAAGGAAGCTCTTCGCTACAGTTGGGCGTTATTTCATGGATTTCAGACCCTTGGCGAGCACCCGCTTAATACTAGGACAGCGGAAATGATCTGCAGCAATATAAAGGGAGTCGAGATGCGAGTTCGCCGGATACCGGGAATCGCATTAGGGAACGAGGCTCGCGGCGAGATAATCTACACGCCGCCGGTCGGTGAAGATGTTCTGCGAGGGTTGCTCGCAAACTGGGAGAAGTTTCTTCATGAACAAATAACCCTCGATCCGCTGATTAGGATGGCGGTCGGACATTATCAATTCGAGGCGATCCATCCATTCACGGACGGAAACGGAAGGACGGGACGCATTATCAACAGCCTGTTTCTGATCGAACAGGGGCTCCTTACTTTGCCGGTGCTATATCTGAGTAGGTACATTCTCAAATATCGAGGACACTACAACCAAGTGTTGCTTCAGGTGACAACGGAGAAAGATTGGGAGTCATTGATCCTGTTCATATTGAGAGGCGTCGAGGAAACATCGAAATGGACCACGGCGAAGATCGCGGCCATCAAAGAGCTAACAACCCATACACTCGAATACGTAAAAGAGACGGAACCAAAGTTATACAGCTATGAACTGGTAAATACTATATTTGAGTTGCCATATTGCCGGATCGTTAACCTGGTAAATAGGGGTATCGCTAAACGTCAGGCAGCCTCTCAATACCTGAAAAAGCTGGTCGATATAGGCGTTCTGGTCGAATTTCCGTCAACCAAGGAAAAGCTGTTTGTTCATCCAAAGCTGATGCAATTGCTTACGCAGGATGTAAATGACTTCAAGCCCTACAAATAACAATCGATACAAGAGCAGAACTAATCGATGCTCAGCTTAGGGTTAGTTTTTTCGGCTCTGCCGCTTGCTGAGCGGAATGGCTATGCCTTTCTGAAACGCCCACCTAAAGAATAGAGGCTGTGCCTCCGCTTCTTGCCGCGTTAGCCGCAATGTAGCCGTAGGTTTCAACCCACGCAAAGCTAGTGTAGAATTATCCGCGTTGCGTCAGCGGTCGGCGTTAATAGTATTTAATCGTCAACGTTTGAACTGAAGCATTCATAAATGAGAACCGAAATCAGAAATACAAAAGGCGAGATTATTTTTGAGTCTGACGAGCCTCTGGATAGGGCGTACTTAGAAGATCGCGATTTAAGCGATGCGATGTTTGAAAATGCGAACCTTGAAGGCATTTGTTGGATGGGGACGGTTCTTCGTAACGCTAATCTAAAAAATGCAGATTTGTATTGGGCAAGTCTTTTTACATCGGATTTGAGCGGCGCAAATCTTGAAATGGCCAATCTTCAGGGAGCAGATCTGAAAGAAGTTAATCTTCGCGGTGCAAACTTGAGAAGCGCCAATTTGGGGTTGGACAATCTGGGCGGCTCAACACAATTAGAAGCTGCAGACTTACGAGACGTAACAAACGCAAATTTTAACGGCGCAAGATATGATTCTCGAACAAAATTTCCAGATAATTTTGATCCACAGAATCACAACATGGTATTTGGTGAAACAGGCTGATCAAAACTAGGAAATGCATAACTAATTAATGGGGCGAAGACGGAAACAGCTACTTTCTTATTACGTTGCTCATTGATTCTTAGCTTGCATGCCGGGGGTTTGGCCCAATGTTATCCCTGCCGTTAGATGGTTCGCCTACGCTGAAGACAGAATTGCATGACTTACATCCTGACAAAAGACAGGCTGAATAATTCTTATGAAGAGTGGCAAGCTGGCTACTCGGCTTATAGCGCCTATCTTAAATCTGTTAAACATCGGTTGCCGCGATGCGCCTACGAATTTGCCGCCGCTTTGTGGCATTACAATTTCGAGGATCATCGTTCGCCCCATGATGGCTGGCTTGAGGAGATTATTATCCGCGAGTCTGCCTTCGGGGAGAGAGCGGAGAATCGTTCGTTTGAAATTGTCGTTCGATTATTTGCCGCATATCACGATGGGCACATTGAATTTAAGTATTCAGATGTTCAAGGTTATTCATTGGCTTCAGATATTACGAATGGCAGAGGCCATGGAGATTGGTTGTATGATGAGGTCAGGCTGTCGGAGCGAGGGTGGGTACTTCATGAAATCGAATGGTCGAGAGGTGGGCTTTGGCTCATAGAATGCATCGATGTGGCGTATAAATGGATGCCGCTCGGTTCTGCAGAGGCCGCCGTCTTACAAAAGCATCCCGCGTCGAGGCCGCCTCCCGGTTAAGGGCCGCACAGCCTATTTCTTTTTTCTCCTCTTTCTGCCGCCGACTGAGATGGTTTCTTTGAGGTTTAGCAGCTGGGTGTCAGCGTCGATGTTGAAATTCCGGCAAAATGGAGCGCATTTGTCATCATTTCCAATAAGGATCGTCTTTCCAGTCGATGGGAAATCCCATTGTTCTGCAATCAACGACCGTATACTTTTCAAACAGTGCTCTTAGTCTTTTAATAAAGCTTGATTGCGGGTTTACCTGCCGAAGCATATGCACAAGACAGCATAGGAAATAATAGATCTTGTCATTGGCTGGTGGCGTAGTATTTACCCAAAATGAAGGTGGTTTTTGGATGAGTTTTGGTGTTTCGGTCAATGTCCGATTCCAAAGACGACTATGATGTGCGCAGATATTTCGAACATAAGTCATACTGCGTATCCAGCTTTGAAAAACTCGCGGCTCTGAAAGCCCAAAGTGGTTTGCGATGTGCTTCTTAGCAGGTGAAGAAAACTTGAGGTTGTTATACAACCTGGATAGCAGGCCCAATGAAGCTACCTCAAAGGAGATCCACGCTGGCGGCCTTTTCTCAGAACTATATTTGGCGAAAAAGTGTTTGATAAATACTTCACCTGAACGGGCGACCTCCTCATCGATTTTCTTGACCTGTTCCGCCCATCGAGTGCGATCACCAAAATGCGCCGGATCGAGGAACCAAAATGGACCATAAAGGTTCGAGGGTTGGTAAATAAGTTGCGTCCGGAATGCGATCTCGACCCTCTCGACTGCATCAAAAACAAGCAGCCGAAATTCCCGGTCAAACAAATAGTGATCCAGAACCTCATCAAAGGTTGTTCCGGTTACATAATTGTCTGTGGGCAACTGACGATACGGGTAGAGATACGCGCTTAACCTGTAATAACTGATATTTGAAAGGTAATGGGCAGCTTTTGCGTGATCGGATATTACCAAACCTCTTCCCTCCAGATGCTTTATCTGGTCGGCTATTGGGAGTGAAGGTTTGATATATTTCATGTTAAGAACATAAGAAAGCCCACCGATTTGAGCGTGCCTTACGGCAGAGGCTTGGCGGGCATGGTCATTTTCAGCATACGGCACGTAACTATTACTGTCAAGAGGATTGCTTTCCTCGGTAGTGATGCAGCACCACCCTTTCCTCGACTACGCGATGCGGCGGTTGCCTTGCGGTTACGGGCCGCGCGGCCTATTTCTTTTTTCTCCTCTTTCTGCCGCCGACTGAGATGGTTTCTTTGAGGTTTAGCATTAGGGCATCGTTTTTGATCTCGGGGCGGTTGAATTTTAGTTGGGTGTCGATGTCGATGTTAAAATTCCGGCAAAAGGGAGCGGCGTTGATGCGCCAGTTGCAGAGATTTTGGATCACGGGGAACGCCTCAGCCGAGCGCGCGCTGGTAGGTTCGATGGCGATGATATCGCTAACTCGTGAGTAATTTAAGTAAACCGCGGCGGGTTTCCCCAATAGGTTGTACATGTTGCGATTAAGCAAGATCAGCTTTGCCGGGCTGATGGTGACATGAAGCCGTTTTGACGCCGCCTCGTTCGGCCCGCCGTGAAATCTCTCAAATTCTCTATCAAGTGCCATAATGTTTCACAGATTACACGCCTTTGCGCGTTGTGTCAAGCGCAATTTGCGAAAATTTGTGACCTCTGTGTCTTCGTCCTTTGTGATCTTTGTGTTTAAAAAGCTTCAACACAACGGCCACAGAGTTTTAAGACACAAAGAACACAAAGCGCATTGCGCCTGTGACCGGCAGGATTCCGTCTATCTCAGACACGTCTTATTGATTTTGGGCATTTTAGCAGTGTCGTGGAACAGGGCCTAAAAACCGGAAAAATGCGATGGCTTTTTGATAGTTTGAAATGGCTTTTTGGGGGGTGTCCGATGGCTTTTTGGGGTCGTGCGATGGCTTTTTTCAGAAAATTTACATCACAAAGGCACGAAGTACACAAAGAAAATACTCCTTTGTGCTCTTAGTGCCTTTGTGGTGTAGATCTTAAACGTCGAGATTTTTTACGTCGAGAGCGTTGTCCTCTATAAATTTGCGCCGCGGCTCGACCTGGTCGCCCATTAGTACGGTGAAAATGCCGTCGGTCTCGATCGCGTCTTCGATACGAACTTGCAGCATCGTTCGCTTTTCAGGGTCCATCGTCGTTTCCCATAGCTGCTCAGGGTTCATCTCGCCCAGACCTTTGTAACGCTGGATGGTGAGGTCCTTTTTGGCCATCGCCATGACCTTTTCGAGCAAATCTTCGCGGGTGTTTACGGTTTCGCTCTTGCCGTTTTCACCGACGATGAACGGTGCCGGAAAATCGATCTCGAGCGACTTTCTCAGCTCGATTGCTTTCTGAAACTCGACGAGGCTTGCGAGGTTCCAGTCGATCTGCCGCGATGTGCCGTTAGGAAATGAAAGGTTGATGCTCCACAGACTGTGCTCGGTGTCTTCGACCAGATCGGTGCTGTATTCGCCGAGCAGCTTGCCTTCTATTTCAGCCATCATTTCGCGGTCGCCAAAAACCTTTCGCAGACGCACCGAGTTTTTGACAAGCACGCCGTCTTTACCGGCGAACGCATCCAGGATCATCGCGACCAGAGTTGGATCGTTGTTGAGGCGTCGGGCTATCCGCTCGGCGTAATTCTTGAGCTGTTTTGTTTGATCTAGGACCTTTGTTAGTTCACGGCCGGAAAATTCCTTTGTCTCAGATTTTATCTGGATGTCGCCCGTCGCCATTCGCATCAGGTAGCTGAACATTGCCGGTTCATCCTTGATGTACTCTTCCTTTTTGCCGCGTTTCACCTTGTAAAGCGGCGGCTGGGCGATGTAAACAAAGCCGTTTTCGAGCAGTTCCGGCATCTGTCGATAGAAAAACGTCAACAAAAGCGTGCGGATGTGGCTGCCGTCAACGTCGGCGTCGGTCATCAGGCAGATCTTGTGATATCGGAGCTTTGTAACGTCAAAATCCTCTTTGCCGATGCCTGTTCCGAGTGCGGTGATAAGGGCCTTGATCTCACCGTGGCCGAGCATTTTGTCGAATCGTGCCTTTTCGACGTTTAGGATCTTACCCTTGAGCGGCAAAACGGCCTGATTCTTGCGGTCTCGTCCCTGTTTTGCCGAGCCTCCGGCCGAATCACCCTCAACAATGTAAATTTCTGACAACGCAGGATCTTTTTCCTGACAATCTGCTAATTTTCCTGGCAATGTAGATGATCCCAAAGCACTCTTACGGACGATCTCTCGTGCCTTACGGGCCGCATCGCGAGCACGTGCGGCATCTACGGCCTTGCCGACGATCTTTTTAGCTACGCCCGGATTCTGCTCAAAAAACTCGCCAAGCTTTTCGTTAAGAAACGACTCGACCGGCCCTTTCACAGGCGAGTTAAGCTTACCTTTTGTCTGCCCCTCAAACTGCGGCTGAGGTATCTTGACACTGATCACAGCCACCAACCCCTCGCGAACATCGTCGCCGGTGAGCGTGACCTTAGCATTCTTCGTCAGGCCCAAGGCTTCGGCGTAGTTATTGATCGTACGAGTGATCGCACCGCGAAAGCCGGATAAGTGCGTGCCGCCATCGACGGTATTGATGTTGTTGGCGAACGAAAAGATCTTTTCGTCGTAACTGTCGTTATACTGCATCGAAACCTCGATCGAGAGTTCGTCGTCGATGAGCTCGAAATACAGCGGTTCGTCGTGCAAAGGACTCTTATTTTTGTTGAGATGCTTTACAAATTCTGCTATCCCCCCCTTATAGTAAAACTCATGCGCTTTCTCGGGCTCTTCTCGCTCATCTTTAATAAAGATACGTATGCCCTTATTCAAAAAGGCCTTTTCTCTCAACCGTTCTGATAGCTTTTCAAAACTGTAAACAGTCGTCTCAAAAATGCTCGAATCAGGTCGGAATGTGATCTTTGTACCGCGTTTTGTGGTTGTGCCGGTCTGTTTGAGCGGGGCGACCGGTATTCCGGCCTCAAATTCCATCTCGTGGGTTGCTCCGTCGCGCCAGATTTCTAATCGCAGGTACTCGCTTAGAAAGTTGACGCAAGACACTCCAACGCCGTGCAAACCGCCGGAAACCTTATACGAATTCGAGTCGAACTTACCGCCCGCGTGCAGGATAGTCATCACGACCTCAGCCGCGCTTCTCCCTTCCTGTTTATGTATGTCCGTCGGAATTCCGCGGCCGTTATCGATGACCGTTACGGAATTGTCCATGTGGATCGTGACCTCGATAGTATCGCAATAGCCTGCGAGAGCCTCGTCAACCGAGTTGTCGACGACCTCGTAAACCAAATGATGCAGCCCGATCTCGCTTGTCGAGCCGATGTACATCGCCGGACGCTTACGCACTGCGTCGCGACCCTCTAAGACTGTTATCTGATCTGCGCCGTATTCCTGTTTTGCTTTAGCCAATTTATAATATCCTCGTGTCTGAACGTATGTTTTTATGATTTGTTTCTTGCCGCTTCTTGACCTCTGGATTGTGAGTTATTAGCGACTCGAACGGATGGAAAATATCCACATAAACTATCCAATTATTTTATCATTTTTTAGGGAATAAACACAGAGGGGAAATACAATAAAAATCTAGATTTCAGAGTATTTTGGCAGCTCCGTTTTCGACTCTGAAAATGCGCGCATTTGAGCCGAATTTTTCGACCAAACTTTCCTTTGATGTAGTAACAAAAGTCTGGGTCTTGTCCTTTAAGAATTCAAGCAGTTTTCCGATGCGTTTGTAGTCGAGCTCGGCATCGATGTCGTCGATCAAAAAGAGAGGGTATTCACCACGTGTGGCGTTATAGACGGAGATGTTTGCTAGCTGCAGCAGAAGCAGAGCACTTCGCTGCTGACCGGCAGAGCCAAATTTTCTAATATCGTGGCCGTCGAATTTAAGCTCCATATCGTCGCGGTGTGTGCCTATGAGGGCGTGTCCGGCAACGACTTCGGCCTGAACACGCAGCGACAAACGCTCGGAGATCAGGTTTTGGTAATCTGTGATGTCGCCTTTTCCTTCGAGTGATGACTGATAGCGTACAGAAAGCTCTTCGCGGCCAAATAGCTTCTTTTCGAGCACTTCATTGATCCGCTCGATAAAACGGACACGGGCACGGTGTATTTTAGTTGCCAATGGAGCAAGCTGGCTGTTCCACGGATCGATCTTTTCGGCTGTCTTTTCGAATGACTCTTCGTTGTCTCTCGCAGATTGAAGCAAGGCGTTCTTTTGCTTTAGGACACGGTTATAGTCCGCAAAAACCTGAACGAACGGTGGATGGAGCGAAACAATTCCAACATCCAAAAACCGTCTTCTAGCATCGGGCAAGCCGCGAACGATCTCAAGCTCGTCCGAATTGAAAACGACCGCGTGAAGTTGACCCAGATACCCTGAAACCGTTTCTTTTTTTGCATTTACGCTTACTGTTTTTGTATTTCCCGTGATAACGATACGCAGATCGCGTACAATTTCAGGCGACTCGCGCACACTACCGCCGATCATGGCCGTTTGGGCTCCAAAACTTACGGCTTCCTGAAGCCTAGTGGTCCTAAACGACCGCGTAGAGGCAAGCACAGCGATTGCTTCGAGCCAGTTAGTCTTGCCCATGCCGTTTTCACCGCTCAGGATATTAAGGCTATCGCCAAACGTGATCGAACCCTCTAAATTGCGGAAGTTCTTGGCTTCGATGGATTCCAAAAGCATTGCGGCGATTTTATCATAAAGGGCTGAAGCCTCAGGGTTTACGAACTGTTGACAATGTTAGTCATTCAATTGACAATTAAGGCTGGCAGGTTTGTTGGAAACCGTTCCCGATTGGTAATGTGTTTTAAATAGACCGCAACCCGCATTTCTCCTCTCCTCTTTATCACCGATGAAAATTATCCGCATATTTGTACTATCGATATTTGCCCTTTCTTTTTCTGTCGCTGTTTCGGCGCAGGTGGGAAGAAAAGCGGAAAATTTCACGGCAGTTACAATGGACGGCAAGACTGTGGAACTCGCTTCCCTAAAAGGTAAGGTCGTTCTGCTCGTATTCTGGTCGTCTCGCTGCTCTATATGTCAGGCCGAGATCCCGCAATTGAATGAAATTGCCGCCGGATACCGTAAGAAGAACATAGTGTTTCTGGCGGCTACGATGGAAAGCGAAAGTATCGCTGAAAATTTTCTGAGACGCAACCGGTTTGATTTTCAGATACTTCCCGACAGCTTTGGCCTTTTGCTCAAATACGCCGACCGCGACAGGGAAGGCCGCGTCAATATCGGGTTTCCGGCATACTACCTAATTGATCGGTCGGGTTACATTCAGTTCAAGGATAGCGGTTGGGACAAAACGAAACCGCTTGCTGATGCAATAGATAAAACTCTTTCTAACCGCTGATCGGTTTCAATTCTTGACAACCACACTTTTTGTATCTACAAAGGGTTTATGAAGTATCTACTGGTTTGTGCTCTGACCTTGCTGCTTGCCGCATCACTTTCTGCTCAAATACAGAAACCGAACTTTGCCGCGATCACGATGGACGGGAGCAGGATCGATACAGCTAGTCTTAAGGGTAAGGTGATCGTTCTCAATTTGTGGTTTATCAATTGCCCCAATTGCCGAGACGAGATCAAGCAGCTAAATCAGATAGTGGATCAATATAAAGACAACAAAGATGTGGTGTTTGTAGCTCTCGCAGCCAGCAAAAAAGCGGACTTGGAAAAGTTTCTCGTAAAAAATCCATTCAAATACCAAGTTGTACCGAGTGCTGAAATGATAATATTCAGCAAATTCGGCACCGCTAATAAAAACGGCGAGATCGACATGCCGTTCCCGATGCATTATGTGCTGGACCGCTCGGGCAATGTCGTGATGAAGATGCAAGGCACAAAAGGTGTGGATGCAGTAAGGGCTGAGCTTGCGAGACAGTTTGGATCTAGAACCACTGAGCTCAAATAAACTTTTGAGTTGTTTATCGGCTGGGTTTTATTTATAGTTTTAGTTCGCCCGCTCGGTGCGGAGAGGTAGCCTAATTGGTAAGGCAGTAGTCTTGAAAACTACCGCGCGTAAGCGCTTGCAGGTTCGAGTCCTGTCCTCTCCGCCATTTATATTTTGGATCTTTGATTTGCAACTCCAGATACCAGATTCCCTGCCTTCCAACCTCTCTAATTTTTCTTGATTTGAAATTCGCATCTGTTATAGTCTAAAGGCATACTGAATGAAGATTCATTCATAAGTGTTTTTATGCCTAAAGAAGCCACAAAAAATGTCGCAGCCAAGAGTGTTCCCGATAAACGCGAAGCGATTCTTCGTGCCGCGATCAAGGTGTTTGCCCACAACGGTTATTTCAATTCCAAGGTTTCTGATATTGCCGGCCAGGCTGGTATAGCGGACGGCACTGTATATCTATATTTCAAGAGCAAGGACGAGATCCTGCATTCGATCTTTGACCGGGCGATGGCGGAGTTTATTGCTGAAGGGAAAAAGGAATTGGCTGTGATCGATGAGCCAAAGGCAAAGCTGACGCGAATTGCAGAGCTTCATTTGGAAAAGCTCGGAGCTGACCGCGACCTTGCAGTTGTCTTTCAGGTTGAGCTTCGCGGATCGACGAAATTTATGCAAGAGTTTTCGGCCGCTGGTTTTGCCGAATATCTGGACATTATCCGCCAGACAATTGAAAGCGGCCAGCGGTCAGGCGATTTCCGCAGCGACATCAAGCCTATCGTGGCGGCCAAAATATTTTACGGTGGTCTCGATGAGATGGTTACGAATTGGATCCTTTCAAAAAAATCATATCCGCTTGTGTCGATGGCCGATGAGGTCTTGAAACTCTTCTTCGGAGGTGTGCTGGTAAAATGATCGAAGCTCGGGAGCAAAATGACGTGACCAGCGCCGCTACGCGGACGTCTGTTGAGCATCATGCAGAGCCCAAAACTTTGCCCGAACTTTTTCTTCGCTCTGCTTCCGAGTTTGATCTTCCAAACGCCCTCAATTACAAAAAAAGCGGCGAATGGCAAGCAATTTCGTCTGCTGAAATAATCGAGCGAGCTGAAAATATTGCCCTCGGGTTGTATTCACTTGGTTTGCGAAAAGGAGATCGCGTTGCGATTCTTGCCCCAAATTCGCCTGACTGGACGCTTGTCGATGCGGGCTGCCAGTTTGCGGGCGTTATTGATGTTCCGATCTACACAACACTTGCACCAGACTCGGTCCAATTCATCCTTAATGATTCCGAAGCACGGATAATATTCCTACAGGACGAGGAAAGCTGTTCGCGGTTGATGCCGGCGATCCAAAGCTGCAAATCGATCGAGAAAATAGTCCTTTTCACCGAAAATGAAACTGACGATGAGTGTGTTATTTTTTTGGAAAAACTCGAATCAGCTGGCCAACATTTGAGAGTGGAAACCGCAACTCTAGTGAAAGAACTGCGTGATGATGTCGAACCGACAGACATCGCAACGCTTATATATACAAGCGGCACGACCGGCGAGCCAAAAGGCGTGATGCTTACGCACGCGAATCTGATCTCAAATGTTTTAGATGCGAGCGAGAAATATGCCTTTGACGGGCGTGACATTTCGCTTTCGGTTTTACCGTTGTCGCATGTTTTCGAGCGTACCGGAATGTACGTTTACATACGATACGGGATGTGTGTGCATTTTGCAGAATCGATAGAAAAAGTTCCCGACAACCTAAAAGAGGTTCGGCCGACGATCTTTATCGGAGTGCCGCGCATTTTTGAAAAGGTTTTTGAACGCGCCCGTCTAAAAGCTGCTCAGGCAGGCCGTGTCCACGAGATGATCTTCGATTGGGCGATAGAGGTCGCGAAGGAATATGCGACGTTAAAAGAACGTGGCGAACCTATCCCAATGACACTCATGGCCCAGCATGCAGTCGCCGATAAAGTTGTTTACCAAAAACTGCGCGATTTTTTTGGCGGACGTGTGCGGTTTTGCATTACCGGCGGCGCGGCCTTGCCGGATGAGATATTTTTAATATTCACAGGTGCTGGTATTTTGATAATGCAGGGATATGGACTGACCGAGACTTCACCTGTAATTTCATCGAATAATCCAACAGCGGTGCGTGTCGGAACGGTCGGAAAACCGATCCGCAATGTCAAAGTGCGAATTGCCGCCGACGGAGAGATCGAGGTTACGGGACCTGGCGTTATGCTCGGCTATTACCACAGAGACGAAGCTACGAAAGAGGCTTTTACGGACGATGGCTGGTTTCGCACGGGCGACATTGGAAATATCGACGGAGACGGTTATCTGTGTATCACCGATCGTAAAAAAGAGTTGTTCAAAACCTCAGGCGGCAAATATATTGCGCCGTCACACATAGAGCAGATGCTTCGATCGTCGCGGTTTGTGAATCAAGCGGTGCTGGTTGGCAACGAACGAAAATTCCCTGCTGCTCTCATCGTGCCGAATTTTGAAATGCTCGAGAGTTACGCAAAACTAAAGGAACTCGACATAAAGACTCCAAGAGAATTTTGCCAACATCCGCGAATTCTCGATCTTTTTACCCGCCAGATCGAATCTTACACGCCTGGATTGTCGCAGTTTGAAAGGGTAAAAAAATTCGCCCTCCTCGAACACGAATTAACAGTCGAGAACGGCGAATTAACACCAACACTAAAAATAAAACGAAGAGTTATAGATACAAAATATCAATCGATAATTGATGAACTTTACAAGTCTGCAATGGCCGATCAATAAATAACCCTATAGGGTGTAGCATTTGCAAATCCCCCAACGAGCGTTTTTCCGGCATTAGTCGCAACATCTAACAGAATTTTTCCAATTGAGTCTTTTGCCTTATCAACTACAACGACATCGTATGGTTGCAGCATTACGTCAGTTTGTTTTCCTTCACGGATGAGTTTGAGGTTTGCGGAAATAAGGTCACGATTTTGAGATTCCGGGCCAGCTCCCGGTTTTAGCCTATAGATCGCAATATTTTTTATGTTCGCGCCCGGACGGCTTCCGCCGACCATGCCTAAGGCTCCTGCAAGGGAAAGTCCATTTTCCTTAAGAAAGACTGCCTGGCTTCCAACGACCTCTCCGTTTACATACACCGGAGCCGCCCGCTTAACTAAGATCCGGTCGCCTGGATAGATCGTTGGATTAGAATCTTCTTTGCCAAGCAATACTTTAGCGTAGCTATATGTGCGCGAAGGAACGTCCGTTGTGTCGCTTGAAATTGCCTTCCAGTTATCGAGATCGTTTTCCGCCATGCACAGCGGTGTTTTAGGGCGAGAGACCTGGATCTCACCGCTGGCCTCTTCTTTCGGTCCGCCAGCCACCGACAAGATCTCCAACAACGTCGCTTTTCGCGTCAGAATGATCTCAGACGGTTTCATTATTTCGCCGGATATCGATACCGGCGAACGGCTGTGTTTTTCTGTGACGCGGAAATTGAAACTCGGATCGCGAAGGTATTTTTTGACCTCGGTTTCGATCTCGGCCTTGATCTCTCTTTCAGTCCGGCACTGAGCAGCCACCAGCTTCTTCATAAATGGAACCGCGAGCATTCCATCCTCATCGATCGTGCCGACAAAATCGTAGCCGAGTTCGCCATGCACAGTTCCCGCGACCTGATCACCCGGGCCTAATGTATAGCCTCGAGTGACTGTATTTTCCTGAGAGGCCCCGTCTTGCGCATAGACAAAACCAGAAAAAGCGAGAATAGTAAACAGAATTAATGACTTAAATTTCATACACGAACCTCGAAACTATGTGGAATGGCTAAGTTTAACGCACCTCAACCCGCGAAACAATCTTTTTAGTGTTTGCGGCAGTAGCGAAGTTATGATGTGAAGCAAGGAATGAAGGTTGGTTATTCAACAATAAAAACGGCCAAAGAGTGATTTCATTAAAGCAAAATCGTGGTAAAGTAGATGCCCAGATGACTCAAACTAAGATCTCAAAAAAACGAATCTCCCGAAAAGCCGGCTCTTTTACGGAATCGGTCATTCGAGAGATGACGCGCGAAGCCATTAAGTACGGAGCGGTCAATCTCGGCCAGGGCTTTCCTGATTTTGCTGCGCCGGAGGATATAAAACAAAAGGCAATGGAGGCCATAGCGGCCGACCACAATCAATATGCGATCACATGGGGCGTAAAGAGTTTTCGTGATGCGATAGCAAAGAAAACGATGTGGTTTCTGGGGCTCGACCTCGACCCGGAAGCAGAGATCACGGTAACCTGCGGCTCGACCGAGGGAATGATCGCGGCGATGATGGCAACCGTTGATCCGACAGAAGAAGTAATAGTTTTTGAGCCTTTTTATGAGAATTACGCTCCCGACGCGATACTTTCTGACGCTACACCGAGGCATGTTCCGTTATACAGGACCGATAACGGCTTTGTATTTGACCGCGAAGAGCTTCGGGCCGCTTTTAACGAGAAAACAAAAGCGATAATCATCTGCAACCCGAATAATCCAACGGGCAAGGTATTTTCTAAGGACGAACTCGAATTTATCGCTGATCTTTGCAAGGAATTTGACGCTCTTTGCTTCACGGACGAGATTTACGAACACATCATTTACAAAGGAAACGCCGATGATGACCCGTTGACGCATATTTCGATGGCGACGATTCCAGGTATGCGCGAGCGAACGGTGGTTGTTAATTCTTTGTCAAAAACCTACTCGGTCACAGGCTGGCGTGTCGGTTACTGCATCGCTCCGCCCGATATCACGTCGGCGATCCGGAAGGTGCACGACTTTCTGACAGTCGGCGCGGCAAATCCGCTGCAGCACGCAGGTGCCTACGCTCTCAGCCTGCCGCCGAGCTATTACGACGAACTTCATCACGAATACTTGAGAAAACGCGATTTTATTGTGCCTGCACTGCAAAACGCCGGTTTCAAATGCGACTTTCCTGAAGGCGCATACTATGTGATGTGCGATATTTCGGCGTTCGGCTTTGCGAACGACATTGAATTTACAAAACATCTCATTCGCGAGATCGGCGTCGCCGTCGTGCCAGGCTCTTCGTTCTATCACGACCCGCAAATGGGCTCGCAAATGGTGCGCTTCTGCTTCTGCAAGAAGGACGAAACATTGGAAGCGGCAGCGGAAAGACTCGCAAAATTGTCCCGTGGTTAAAGCAACCTTTTCCCAACTTCAACGCAACAAAACCAATATCTTGCGCGTTATACGCTTAGAGACAACTCCCATTTTTTATCGATTTCAACGCAAATATTGGAGGTTATTCTATGCTTATTAGGTCATTTATTTCTGTTTTGATCGTTACTTCTAGCTTTGTCCTCGCTTTTGGCCAGGACGCTCCCGACGCCAAAA
Source organism: Chloracidobacterium sp. (assembly GCA_016711345.1). Classification (NCBI taxonomy): domain Bacteria; kingdom Pseudomonadati; phylum Acidobacteriota; class Blastocatellia; order Chloracidobacteriales; family Chloracidobacteriaceae; genus Chloracidobacterium; species Chloracidobacterium sp. The sequence continues at coordinate 1,894,390 of JADJTD010000001.1, read as the reverse complement.
AAGACAAGGAAAATGCAAGAACGCCGCGAGCATTCGCATTCTCATTTAGCGGTGACGGCGGCTATCTCGGCGTCAGAACTGAGGAAGTTAACAGAGAGAACTTTGCTACTTTTGGTTTGAAAGAAGTTCGCGGTGTTGCGGTGGAAAAAGTGATGGAAAATTCACCTGCTGCCGCTGCGGGTATTCAGGATAATGACGTTATTGTCCGTCTCAACGGCGAAGAGGTCTCAAGCACCCGTAAACTTACACGCCTGATCTCAGAGATCGCACCCGATCATCAGGTTTCGCTCACGGTCCTTCGTAACGGCAAGGAAAAAGATATCAAAGCAACTCTCGGCAAACGCCAAGGACCGCAATTTGAGAACGGCAATTTTGCGATAACCATTCCGGATATCGACAAGTTCAAATTCGAAAAAGAACTTAAGGATCTGCCTGAACTGAAAGAGCTAAAGAAGCTAAAAGAACTGCAGAAAGGTGACGGACCAATGATTTTTGGGGAAGGCGAAGGTAAGAACTTCGTATGGAAAATGGGCGAGCGTCGTCAGATCGGCATCTCGGTTTATCCTCTGACAAAACAGCTTTCTGAAAATATGGGCGTCGAGAGCGGCGTGATGATAAATAACGTTCGCGAAGATTCGCCAGCCTTTAAGGCTGGCCTCAAAGCAGGCGACATCATCGTCGAAGCCAGCGGCAAGGCCGTTAAAAATAATATGGACCTGATGCGCACCATCAACGACAAAAAAGAAGGCGACATTCAGTTCACCATCATTCGCGATAAAAACCGCCAGACGATCTCGGTCACTCCTGAGGCCGCAAAGGACAGCGGTTTTGTATTTCAGACAGACGGTGACGAAGATGGAATGATGATAGCCCCGTCACCGGGTGAAATGCGTCTCGCAATGCCCTCGACACCGATGGCTCCGATGGTCGCACCGGGCCAGATGATGAAACCAATGCAGCCGATGAACGCACCAATGCCGGCGATGCCTTTCATTGGCGGACCGGTGATTTAATAAGATTTCACCACAGAGACACAGAGAAAAACTCTCGATCTTCTCCGTGTCTCTGTGGTAAATACATCAAATGAGTCGAAAATCAGAATTGTTCTTTCGCCGCCATACAAAACCATCCAGCACATAATGCGTCAATTGCGGCAGTGCTAACAGCGGAACAAGATACACTTTTGCATTTCCCCAATCCCAGTCACTGCCAAAGAGCCACTGCTTTTCATGCCAGACGCCTCGATGCCAGAAAAGCTCTTCGACGTATGCGAGCGCCCAAAGTGTAGCCAAAAAAATCAACCAGTTTTGCGAAAGTGTCCGATAAACTCGACCCGTAGATTCGCGCCGAAATCGTGAATAGACATAGATCAATGCAAAATACGGTACGCCGTGGATGATGACGTTTGTTACTGTGAAGGCATAGTCAGAATTGAAATACACGATGCCGACATACCAGCAAACGGTGGTCGTCGCGACGACAATATCCTTGCCGATGTTGAGAAAACCGGTTGTGATGTAGAGATATATCGATTTTGCAAAATATGCTGTTAAGGCAACGACATAGATCGGAAAGAGAACTGTTTCGACGATCGCGGGCAGCGAAACAAAATCACTCTGAACAAACCACTCAAAATTTCGCGGCAGCCGCGTCATCCAGAACGCCAGCGGGTAAACACTAGCAAGATAGACTGCCGAAGTGTCGATCCACCAAGTCCAGTTCGCCGTTTCATTGAGCTTGCGGCGATAAAGAGCGACCCAGCCGTATTGCTGACGGACAAAATGAAAGACCGCAACTACTGCAAGAGTTTTCCAAAATACAAGCTCACCCTCTGAATACAGAGCTACACCAATTGCGTAACCAAAAACCGGCACGAGTAAATACAACCAAAACCTACGTTTGAATTCTTCTTTGTCGAAATAGACCCTAAAACTCGTTGACCACACATGAGCAACATCGATCAAGAGCACGGCGGAAATCCAAGTCCATTCGGGCGAGTCGCCATTCAAAACGCCAAACTGCCAACCAACCGCGAGCAGTAACAGCGATGCCACCGCGCTTCCCAAGAAGACCGACAGGTCGATTGATCGGGAAAATAGCCAATAGGTTGGTTCGTCTAGTGCTGCTGCCACTTTTTTTGCTTCTCAACTTCGAGCTTTAAATCTGTTATTACTGGGGTCTCGTACCAGTCGAACACTTCCAGAAATTCACGCTCAATCATGGCCTCACCGACCATTGAGCCGAGCCAACTCACAAATCTTGGACGGTTTTCAGGTTCGATGCCCTCAATGATGTATGCAAAACCGTAAGGATGCCGTACGCCCCAAGGCAAGAAGATATATGCAATTTGTTGTCCTATTGCTCCATCGTGTTTCCCAGTAAGCCAACGGCGAATCTCGAATGGGTAGCCCGTTAGCTCATATTTTCGAAGCATCAGGTTCGTAGAATTTCCTGCGTGTTCAATAGTTCCAAGATGCTTCGAAACTAATAATTCAGACGGAATCATGTAAAGAATAAGTACTGAACCCAGAAGAATCGAGACAGTAGCCACAATAATTATTAGCTTTCTTTTCATCTCTGAAGCATCTCCGTAGCCACACGCAGTCCATGATAAAACGCTTCTTCAAAAAGTGCGATACCGCTTAGGTCGGTGTGCGCGAAGTGGATGTTGCGATATGGTTTGATCGCTTTTTCGCGGATGCCGCTCCAGATAAAATTTGGCCGCGGGCTAATCATCGCGTGGCCCCAACGCATGATGTCGATTCGAGTCGTGAGATCGTAAATGTCAGGATGCGCACGTGCAAGATCAGTGAGACAGACATCAGCCAGATCGCGCCATTCGTAGTTAAATAATTTTGTCCGGCCATTTTCCTCGGCACACATTGGGTAGTAATAGGTCAGGATCGTCGGACCGTAGTCAATTCCCTTCTGATGTGTCGCCGTCACGTAGCCGAGCGATGGGCTTTCGTAAAGAACATTGTCCCAGGCGAGCGGGAAATCCTTTGCAAATCGCGGTTTGGGGCGGTCTTTTAGAAAAAGATTTGCGACGAACCAGGCGTTGTGCTGAAACTCACTTGCCGCAAACGGTGCGTCTTCACGAAAACCGCGAATAATATATGGAGCGGTAAACATAGGCGACGCAAAGATCGCTTTTTCGCAATGAATACCACGAACTTCACCACCGTCGAGACAAATTACATCGACACCTTTGTCTGACGGCACGACGGAAACGACGATCTGCGACCTTCGGACATTGTCCTTAACCCTTTCGAAAAAGTGATTGACGAATTGGCCGTTGCCTTCGGGACAAGTGATAAACGGCTGCGACTCGACTCCGCTTTTGCGCACACGCGAACAGAAATAAAATAAACCAGCCCACGCCGATGTTTGTTCGAGTTTTAGTCCATAATCGTCACGACACGCGTAGTCGCAATACCAGTGCAATCGATCAGACGTAAATCCGTTTTGCCGGAGCCAATCGGCAAATGAAATTTTATCAAGCGATGTTACCTCGACATCGTTTGTGCAATTTGCCACAGGTACGACAAACGCCCGTTTGCCGTACTGATCGCGCCAATTGACCCATTGATCTATATGTTTTTGAAACTCCACAAATTGCCGTTTATCTTCTTCGCTCGCACCTACGGTCAGATACAATCCCTCATACCATCGGCCTTTGTAAAAAACACGCTCTTCCGGTTCACGGCATAAGAATTGTTCTTTTACAATGATCTCACCGTTCGCACCTCGGCCGTCGAGCAGAGACATCTCATCGAGAAAATCTATTAACTCAACATTTTCCTGAAACGGCACAGGCAGGTAATGTGCACCCCAAGGATAGCTGACCGGGTGCCCTTTACTGCTACCGGATGTACCGCCTACTTCCTTTTCTAGTTCGAGGAGCACGAAATCACTGAGTTTGTTTTTTTTCAGTTTCCACGCAGCAGTCAACCCGGCGATACCACCGCCGATGATCGCGACCTTTTTGGTTTCCCATTTGTCGGGTGGGACTTCGAACGAGCGGCCTTCTCGCAATATATGTCCCAGCGTTACTGACTGTCCAATGATCTCGCCTTCGGGAAATATTCGCGTTTCGCGTTTCCCACAAGCAGCCATCGCAAACGGCGCCCCGAGAAAAGCGGTTAAGAGTTCGCGTCGTGATAGATTCATCACTGCTCAAACCGCCGCCATTCGGTTTCGTAATAACGTACAAGCGCCTGATTATCTAGCCGGTTTATTTCGATCTCGCCCTCTGGCCGCGACGTATCCGATGGGAATTCAAACATTGAAGCAAAGGAATTATCGTTCAGGAAGTTAAGTTCTATATTTGCGGGCGGTTTTGTTGGCGAATCAAACGGCTGCATCTTTGCAAGAGCATAACCCCAAACGCCAAAGCTCGGAACAGTTGTTTGATAAGGCTTTACCGAAAAGCCAACAGACTCAAGCGTCTTGATGATGCACCAAAACGATTGGCGTGCGATAAGCGGCGAAGTGGTCTGGATCACAACTGACGAATCTGGCCTCAATTTTTGCTTTAAAAGATTGTAAAAGCGCGTCGAGTAAAGTTTCCCCAGCGCAAAATTGTTCGGGTCTGGAAAATCAATAATAACAATATCAAACGGTTCGATCAGCGTGTCATCGAGCCATACAAAAGCATCTGCGTTCGTAACCTGAAGCCGCGGGTCATCAAACGAGTGGCGATTCAATTCGATAAGAGCAGGAAGTGTGGATGAGACTTTTGTCATCTCAGGGTCTAGATCTACAAGTTGAATGAACTCAACAGAACCGTATTTTTCTACTTCACGCAAAGCAAGGCCATCACCGCCGCCTAACACCAATACTCGTTTTGCTTCTCCGTTGTAAGCGGCAAATGCAGGATGTACCAAAGCTTCGTGATAACGGTATTCGTCAAATGAATTGAATTGCAGATTGCCGTTGAGAAATAACGAATGACCGGTCTTTCCTTTTGTTACAACGATGCGTTGATACGGCGAGCTTTTCGCATAGATAATGTTATCGACAAACAGAGCGTCTTCGGCGAAGGTAGTCAATTTGTCTGCCTTTATAAAAGCGATGAGAAGCAGTACGAAAATGACAGAGCCTTTTACTCGCATTATGGTTACGTTTCGCTTGATCAGCGGCAGTAGTAGCCAAGTGCCCCAAATGCCGACAGCAGCATTTAACATACCGAAAAGCAGCGAGGTGCGATTGAGCCCGAGTTTGGGGACCAAGAAGATTGGAAAAAGCAGAGATGCGACTAGAGCGCCGATATAGTCAAACGCCAGAACGCGAGAAACCAGATCCTTGAAATCCATCTCATCTTTCAGGATTCTCATCAGCAACGGTATTTCCAACCCAACGAGAGTGCCGATGATAAAAACCATGCCGTAGAGTACGACGCTGAAATACGAAAGATGGGCAAATGTAAGAAATAGCAGCGGTGCCGAAAAACCTCCAACAACCGCAACCGCAAGTTCGATATCGACAAATTTCTCGGCAATATGTTTTTCGATAAACTGCGACAGCCACGAGCCGACACCCATTGCAAAAAGATAGATACCAATAATTAGTGAAAATTGTGTGACCGAATCGCCGAGAACGTAGCTTGAGAGCGTCCCGGCAAGCAGCTCATAAATTAAGCCGCAGGTGGCGATAACAAAGACGTTTAGAAAAAGTAGCGGAGCACGTTTCATAAAGGATGAAGGATGAAGGATAAGGGATAAAGTAAAGAGCAGGCTTTATCCTTTATCCTTTCGCCTTTACCCTTTTATCAATTTCCTTGTATTGCCGAGGAAATTATCATCGCCACGCCAATGATGAGAGCACCGATAATTACCGCAAGAGCAGTGTTTTGATCTTCCTCGATCTCTTTTTTTACTGAAAATGGCGCGACGAGCACCACGATAAAAAAAGCGACGGCAAAAACTATAAGGCCGATGGCAACGAAGATGACGGTGGTCGCCAAGACCGGCAAAAGGTCATCAAGCTTGACGATCATTCCCAGAGTTGGGGCAAAAGTTAACAGATTGGACATTATTTTCCTCCACGAAATCCTGAATAAAAGAACGGCACTCCCAAACGTGATTTGCTGCCGGAATTAGCGACCTCCCAACCGAACCATGAAGCCGCTGCGTAGAACGCAAGCACCCCGACACCGAAAACCATATACATTTTTTTTAACATAAGCGTTTTACAACTCAATCATCCGAACTGCTGGAACTTGTACTGAACATACTGTCTTTCCAGCGGCTTGTCTCAAATGAAAACTTTCTGATCAGTCCCAAGACGGGAACAATTATTAAAAGCAGGAACGCGCATATGAAATTGACTCCGCGATTTACGCCTTGTTCGACTTTTACAGAAACAGGCATTTGCGCCTGCCAGTTTTGCCACGTTCCTTCTACTCGCAAAGTATATTTCCCTGCCGGTAATGACGAAAGAGTTGCGTCGGTTGACTTTGATCCTTCGGTCCACGCTCCATCACTGTCGCTGCCAGTGTAATATTCGACCGGAATATTTACCGATTCGACTTCCAGGCTTTGATCGTTGACAAGATCTACATCGAGATCTGCCCACGAATTATCAACCGGCGCGCTAGCGGTGATCCTCACATTACTATTTGCTTTTATATCGAACGGCAGGCTAAATGCAGCCTGCGCGGTCGCTGCATTTGTCATCGGCGGAAGCACTACTTCCTGATTGAGCACGATCTTTGTCAGACCGCTAAAAGGGATCATAAATATGGCCACTACAAACAAAAGCAGCAGCGGCAATGCGCCCCAAGTGTAATAAAACTGTCCAGTGAAAGGCTGATTTGGAGCGACGCCCCAAGGGCGCGGCAAACCTGTGATTCCAAAAGCCTTTTCGATCTCGTCGTTGGTCATATACGTGCCCAACGACCAGTTCATTTCGTCCGTACTCGCTTCCATCGACACCATATTTGGAGCCGAGACATAATCTACTGCCCGAACAGACTCGCCTTGTTCAACGCGCCAATAGAACTCACCTTTTACATATTCGACAACTGCCCGAGCATCCTGAAATATCTTGTACTTTTTCCCGTTATGATCGACAGTGGAGCCGGCGCCGAAAACATTGTTCTGAGCCACATCGGCGGGATTTACCGATTCGACAAAATTCCAATGATTGTCCGAATGGACGAGCCAACGGAAGCCGACCATTGGATTATAAAGCAGATATTCGTGCCAGAAATACTGAATTCCTTCGATGGTGACGCTGCGAACAACAGCTCCGATCACCTTGAATTTAACATCACCGGCAAAAGTGCCTTCGGATCCGATCGCGAGTGCAAAATCAGGCTGATTCGGCGGCGGATTGAGCGCTTTGAAAAATGAAAGATTGCCTTGGTTTACATCGAGCAACGAATTGCAGTTGGGACACGTTACGCGCTCGGCTTTGTCGGGAGCGATAAGCGCTAGCGGACCACCGCAATTTGGGCAGCCCATTCCGACGGTTGAAACGCGACGAGCTTCTCGCTGAACCGGTTTTGCATCACCGAGTCCGATCTCGTCGAGCGTTACACTAGTACCGACAAAAACCCACGGCGGATCGATACTGTAGTCGATCGTCGCAAAGGCGTTGTTCTTGCCTGCCAAATCGGCGTACGCAAATCTTTCGCCCGGCGACAGCTTATAAGGGATCTCGCCGTCTGCCGCCAGCGACGTGCCGTGGCCTTTTTCCTGCAGCATCAACGGGGTAGGATTAGGTATCTCGGCAACGACCTGGCCAAGCTGTAGATCGTTGAAAGTTGGAAGTACAGTTCCTGCCGGCAGAGGCTGGTAAAACGTCATGTAAAACCGGCCTTGCGCCTCGGCAAGCCAACCGACCCAACCGTTGGAAAACGTCGCGTACCACTCGTCCCAATAACCGCCTAATTCATGCCTTAGCTGTGCTCGGCCGGTCAATTCAAAACTTGTATCTTTGTACGTTCCCTTTAATCCAAGTTTGAGTGGCGATTCGGAATCGGCAATTTCAGCCACTTTGCCGAGGTCTTCGAGAGCACGGTCGTTTCGCGCTATTGCCGATCGGCAAAACGGGCACACAACAACGATCGTCGAACCCGCCTTAAATTCGATGGGAGCCGCGCACGATGGACAATTTGCCTGAAGAACACTCATCTCTCGCCTCCCGCAATTTCAAATTTGAGATCTGAAATTTGAGAGACGCTATCTCCGCGTTCGATCTTTGTGACCGTCACGTTCGACGCTACGAGATCAGCTTTTAGATTTGTTTCCCAATCCCACTCAGGACGGGTTTGACAGCAGTAGAGATTGAATGTGGCGGTGCCGTATTCGGGATAAGTATGGCAAGCTAGATGAGATTCTGTAAGGGCGATAAGGCCGGTGACGCCGCCTTCGCCGTCGAATTTGTGCCATACTGAACCGACAGACTTGAGGCCCAGATCCGCAATGACGCGGTCCAAGATACGGCGAACTAAATTCTCGTCGCGTAAAGCGGTCTTTTCACAACCGCTCGCCTCGATTAGCCATTCGGTACCAACGATCATCGGTGTAACACTAACTGCTTCTATGTGAATTCGGGCATAATACCCATTGGAACCCAAGGCCGCGCGGCCTGCGTTATACTTTAAACTAAGCGGACTATGTCGAACAAAACTATAGCTAAATTTTGCCTCTTTGTCATTTCACCAGCCATTTTTGCGGCAATTTTTTCTGCGTGTTCCGGCATTTCGTCAAAGGGTGACAAGATCGAACCGGAAATCCACTACGATCCACCCAAGATCATCGGCAATATCAAGTCAGGCGATATTACGGAAAGCAGCGGCATTGCGGCTTCTAGATGTCAGAACGATGTGATTTGGACACACAATGATTCCGACGAGGGAGCATATATTTTTGCATTTAAGCCCACCGGCGAAAGCCTCGGCACATGGAAGGTACAGAATGCGGATAACATCGACTGGGAAGACATAGCTGCCTATAAAGACAAGAGCGGCAAATGTTTTCTTTACATCGGCGATATTGGTGACAACGAACTGCAATTTATAGAACACTCCATCTATCGAATCGCTGAACCGGTCGTCAAAGAATCAGATGCAAGGTCCGATCGAAAAAATTCGATGACGACCGAGCCAGCCGAAATAGTAAAGTACAGATATCCGGACACAAAACAGAACGCAGAGACGTTGGTCGTCCAACCGATGACCGGTAGTATCTACGTTCTGACGAAGCGTCTTGTTGGCCCGTCAGGCGTCTATCGTATCAAACCCGATTTTGGAAAACCTGAAACACAAAAGGCTCAAATAATTGCTGAGATATCACTTCCTGCAATTCCGAACGGTCTGTTGACCGGTGGCGACGTATCGCCGGATGGCAAACGTGTCATCTTATGTGATTATTCACAAGGGTATGAATTTACATTGCCCGAGGGAGCGGTAAATTTTGATGAGATATGGCTGCAGAAACCTGAGGTCGTAGATCTGGGCGAACGCAATCAAGGCGAGAGCATCTGCTACAGCGTTGACGGATCGTCGATATTTGTAACAAGCGAGGGACAGCGATCACCTGTTATTGTAGTCAAACGCAGGTAAAGAAAGCCTCAAGAAAAAGGCTTTAGCCGCATTTCATAAACGTGTATGAAAATATCGCTAAAGCCGTACTGATTCACCGATAACGGCAATAAACTACTGCGTGATCGTAAACTTAGCTTTTAATTTGTCGTCGTTGAGGACCTGTCCACTAACACGATCTTTTATAACGACTTTGAGCTCATAATCGCCGACTGACATCATCGTTGTCGGCAAAAGCCGGGCAATGGTCAATCGCTGGCCTGAATCGCTCAGTCCGCTCCAGTCCTCAGCTTGCTGCAGGATCTCTTTCCCGCCCTTTGTTAAAATATAATTGACGTCCACAGCTGGCCTCAGAGTCGTCTGATCGACACCTGCATTGTAAACCTGTAAATATACACCTACCTCTTGGCCGACCTTATAATTTCCGGAAAGATTTGGAACGACCTTAGCGTTACCGATCACGAACATTTGGCCGATGTCACGTTCGGCGGTCGATCTCAACGTCGACGTGAGTATCATTGACGAAGTCGAAAGTTTCTTCTCGTCGTATTTAGGTACGACAAAACCCATATTTATAAGGCCCTTGTTACCCGTCTCAACATCGCGAACTACGACATCGACTTTATAAGTGCCTGGCGTAAGAGCGATAGCTTTTTGATAGATAGATTTTCGGTCTTTTGCTTCCGATAATTCTTGTGTCGTTGCGCTCGTTGTTACCGAATCTTCAAAGATGCCCGAACGTTTGCCGGAAACAGCAGTGATCTTGCCAAATATGTTCATCGAGGCCTGCTGCAGGCCGCCGACGTCTTTGAACTGCAACTCCTTGTTATTTGTCTGCACTGTAAAGGCTGTAATGATCCGGTCGTCAGACTGGCGGAAAAAATCGATACGAACGTCGAACTTTAGAGGGTCTTTATCAAAAAGCACACCCGAGTCGCCACCTGCTAATTCCTGTAGATCGCTGAACTTGACCGCAGGCGGGCGAGCAAGCCCATTCTGAATTTCCATTCGCCTGAACATCGTATCCTGCTCACGCTGATAACTTGGACGCCCCGAAGAGGTATCTCCTTGTGCTCCTAAACCCAACTGTTCAGAAGTTGAAAACCCTGCTCCGGGTACCATCCTCATTGCATCTTTTTCATTTGCATCGCGGGCGAGGCGATATTCCCCTGTGCTTGTAGGATCGACAAACTCGATCTCAAGTCCGTCACCTACTCCCTCGAGGTGTCTGTAAAACCAGATCTCAAAAGGATAGGTGGTTGTATCGCCGCCGCCCTCATAGCTCGGACGATTATAAGTGCCGCCTGTCGGATGCGACTCAATAGAGTCAGGTTTTCCCCAGGCAATATAAATACGTCCGCGATCGGTTTTCCAGCCCGGAATTCCCGATGTAAAATGTTCATTTGCGTATGCTATGCGTTCGTAATACTGTTCACGAAATTCGTTTTCCTCAGTATCAGGGTTCGGATCGCGCCGCCGCCAAAACTGTTCGATAAAGTTCTCGCGTTCCTCGTCCGTCGCAAGAGCCTTAAACGCTTTCCGTTCCTGATCCGTAATGAGATACGGCACATCATTGTCTAGCCATTTTTTATAGGCGTCTTTAGATTCCTTTTTTACATTGCGAACCTTGTCAGAAACGTCCTGACTCGGCTTATCTTTATCAGGCGGCTGTGCCGACGCGTCGGCATTAAAAGTAACGCCGGTTGCAACAACTATGAAGGCCAAAACAAAATTTCGAATTATGATGCTCTTTGACATACGATAAACTCCTACTCGAAAACCGCAAATCTATGCGGCAATGGGACCGAACCTATAATTCAATAGATTTTAAACAGTAATCGCCACTAATTCAAGATGCAAAACCCCTGCGATTAGGTTGTATGAAGGCTAGGCGTTCGCTTCGGCGTCAGTCTGACGTTTTTTGCCAAAGAACCAGGCGATAAAGATCGAGATGATATAGAGGACGATCATCGGAGCCGCAAACAGCATCATGTTCGGAATGTCACTAGTCGGTGAGACGATGGCTGCGACTATCAGGATGACGATAAGTGCCATCTTCCACGTTCGGATCATCAAACCCGCGGTGACAATGCCGATCCGAGCCAAGACATAGGTAATTGCCGGCATCTGAAAGATCAGGCCCATCGCGAGCATGATGATAATGATGAAATCGAGATAGTCGCTCGCCTTAAGAAGCAGCTTGAAATCCTGCCCTACGCCGAGCAGATAGCTCGCTGCCGGCGGAAACAAAATGTAGTAAGCAAAAGCCGCGCCGATGACAAATGAAACGGTCGAAAGTCCAATAAATGGAGTCACATACGAGCGTTCGTGTTTATATAGTGCGGGCGAAATGAACATCCACAATTGCCAAAGCAGCAGCGGCAAAGCAAATGCGATCGCAGAATAAAGCGAAACAGTTACATACAGCGTAAACGACTCGAGAGCTGTAGTAACGATCATCTTCTCATCAGAATTTGGCTGACCAATAGCGGTTTCCTCAAATTTGAGCGGAAGCCGCACTCCCGAAGGAACTATCGCGTTATTGGTAAAGAGCGCCTCCGTCGTAAAAAGCCCAAGCTTGCCTTCGGAATCACGGGAAACCTTTGCCTTTATTGAAGTTCCGGGCGAAACGACGGTTGGGCCGATGTTAAATGTGTCATCAAAAATATAGCGGCCTTCGTCGTTCTCTTTTAAATTGTTGATGGCGAGGATCTTTTCGTTACCGGTGATGCCGTTAACAGGCAGATCCCGTCGAGCTGCTTCTGACAGCGCCCTGCGAATTGGCACGGAGAGAAAATTGTAGATCTTGTCAGAGACGAACCAACAGGCTAGGAAGAACACAACTATAATGATTACAGAATTTACAAGCCGCTTGCGCAGCTCGTCGAGATGTTCGAGAAACGACATCTGTCCGCCTGCTTCCGGCTCAAGTTCTGTTTTGGTCTCTTCCATCAAACGCTATAGCCAGTTCTTTTTGTCGTTTGGGTCGGCGGTTTCGAGGGGCAACTTTGGCTGCTCTTCGTCGTGAGTGTTGGGCTCTTGTTCACGTTTGGATTTCTGCATAGCGGATGCGTCGCTTCCAACCAAATGTTCAAATTTTGAAGGGTCGATTTGTTTTATCGAGGGCTGGGCCGGTGATTCTGTCGCTTCAGATGTAGAGATGGAATCGACACGCTTCACAGGTTCCGAGTCAAAGGCTTTTATGTCTAAAGCATTTGCCTCTTCCTCAAAGTTCACCTCACGTTGCCATGTTTCCTTGAATTCATTGGCCGTTCCGCGAAATTCGGACATCATCTTACCTGCCTTTCGTGCCAGGTCCGGCAGCTTTCGCGGGCCAAGCAAGATCAAAGCGACAAGCCCGACAAGCAGCAATTCCGGTGTTCCGAAGGATTCTAAGATGAACAAAAACAATCAGTTTACCTCGATAAGATAATTTCCCTTCTCCGCCACAGTGCCAATAATCGCCGCTCCTTCTATTTCACTAAGAAACGCTGCAGCCTTTGCTTCCGGCATCGAGATCAGCAATCCGCCGGCCGTTTGCGGGTCGTATAACGCACTCTGCATCTCGGACGAAACACTTGTTTGTATTCTAACGGTTTCGCCGACATAAACGCGATTGTTTTTGTCGCCGCGTGTCAGCATTCCCTGTGAGATCAATTCAAGTACGTCAGGCAACAGCGGAACTGCTTTAGAATCAATGTTTAACGTCACATCGCTTGCTTTTGCCATTTCAAAAGCATGGCCCATCAAACCAAAACCGGTCACATCGGTGCACGCATTTGCACCAACACTTTGCATAACCTTGGATGCCGCCGCCGCAGATGTTGTCATTGCCTTAATCGCCGCCGCTTCGGTTTCTCCGCTTGCCTTTCCATGCTTTATTGCCGTATTGATGGCTCCGGTTCCAATCGGCTTGGTCAGTATCAAAATATCTCCGGGCTTTGCTCCGGCATTTGTGATGACTTTGTCTGGATGGACTATTCCTGTGACGGAATATCCAAATTTCATCTCTTTATCGTCAACCGAATGTCCGCCGATTACCACAACGCCTGCTGCATTCATTGCTTTTTGACCGCCCGCCAGAATTTGGCCGAGAACATCCCAATCGCCTTTTTGCGGATAACAGACTATAGAAAGTGCGGTCAATGGTGTGCCGCCCATGGCATAAACGTCATTGAGTGAGTTTATCGCGGCAATCTGACCATACATCTCGGGCTCGTCGGCGACTGGAGTAAAAAAGTCGAGCGTTTGCACAAGCGCAGTGTCGTTCGAAAGGCGAAAAACTCCCGCATCGTCAGCATGGTCAAAGCCGACGATCACATTCTCATTATTCTGTGCCGGAAGTTTGCTCAAAACTTGAGCAAGGTCGCTCGGTGCGAGTTTAGCCACTCAACCCGCGCAGTCAACCATTTCCGTCAAACGCTTTTGCATTGCCGTAACTCCTTTTATTTCTTAATGATAACGTCGTAAATGCGGTCAAGATCATCGGTGCTGTAAAACTCGATCTCGATCTTTCCACCCACGCCTTTTTTACCGGGAATGATCTGTACCTTTGTGTTGAGCGCCCTTGTCAGTTTCACTTCAGCTGCTTTTACGTTGGCGTCAATGCTCCGTTCTACGCGCTTGGTTGATGAGTTGATTGCGAAACCGCTTGATATACGCTTGATCGCCTTTTCAATATCACGAACCGACCAGCCGTTGTCGATGGCGTAATTTGCCACTTCACGCCTCACTTTTGGATCGTCGGTCGTCAGCAAAGCGCGGCCGTGTCCGGCGGTAAGTACGCCTTCTTCGATCGAACGCTGTATGTCATTTGCGAGACGCAAAAGCCGTAACGAAGTTGTCACGATCGTGCGGTCCTTGCCAACTCTTTCAGCGATCTGATCCTGCGTAAGTCCAATGTTTTCAATGAGTTTGCGGTAGGCATTGGCTTCTTCGATCGGATTCAACTCTTGTCGTTGGATGTTCTCGACAAGTGCGAGTTCGAGCAGCTTTTCATCCGAAACTTCGCGGATAAATGCCGGTATCCTGCGCAGCTCAGCGATCTGCGAGGCCCGCCAGCGCCGTTCACCGGCGACGATCTGATACCGTCCACCAAACGGGCGAACAACGATCGGCTGGACAACACCGTTGATCCGTATCGATTGAGCAAGCTCCTGAAGCTTTGCGTCGGTAAATCGAGTTCTGGGTTGTTCAGGATTAGGTTCGATTAGATCGATGTCGAGTTCTAAAGTTGCAGACTCTTCGGCCTTTGCTGGCGCAGCCGATGAGGCAGAGGTAACTGTATCTTCTCCAATTAAAGCACTTAGGCCTCTTCCAAGAGTTTGTCTAGGCATGTTTCAATATCTCCTTTGCAAGGTCATCATAACTTTCCGCTCCTTTTGATTTCGGATCGTAAACCATGATCGGCTTTCCGAAACTAGGGGCTTCGGCAAGGCGCACATTTCGCGGGATCACCGTTTCCAGCACCTGAGAACCATAAAAATCTCGCAGATCCTTTGCCACAGCGGTCGATAAATTGGTCCTCTCATCGAACATTGTCAAAAGAAGACCCTCGATCGTCAGAGCAGGGTTCAGTTCCCGTTTCACTCGTGTCAAAGTGTCAAACAGCTCCGTTACACCTTCAAGCGCGTAATATTCACATTGGATCGGCACTAGCAGCGAATCAGCAGCGGTCAGGCCGTTAAGAGTCAGAATTCCAAGTGACGGCGGACAATCGAGAATTATGTAGTGGAAAAAAGCCTTGATCTCCGTGAGGATCTCTTTCAAAGCAAAGTTCCGATTGGGCCTTTCTACTAGTTCAACTTCGGCTCCCGCAAGGTCCTTTCCCGATGGAAGTACCCAAAGTGTTGGTATTTCCGTCGGCAAAACCATATCCCGCACAGATTCACCCATGATGAGAGCGTTATATAAGGTCTTTCTGGCGTTTCCACGTGGAATTCCCGCTCCGGACGTGGCATTTGCCTGCGGATCAGCATCAACAAGCAAAACCTTACGGTCACGCGCCGCCAGCGCTGCTGCGAGATTGATCGCCGTCGTTGTCTTCCCTACACCGCCTTTTTGATTAGCAACAGCTATTATCTTACCCATTTTTACGCTTTTCGTGACGAGATTCTAACTTATCACAGCCGTGAGCCAAATTCTAATCGCGAATGTGGCACGTGCCACATTGCGCACAAAAAAACAAAAAAATGTGGCACGTGCCACATTTTAAGCGCAGAATCGGCGTTTTCGTCAAAATTTGCATAAATATGATATGAGGACAAATGAATGTGGCACGTGCCACATTTAAACCGTAGAACGGGTTTTTTCATTAAATTCATATAAATTTGATAAAGATCAAATCAATGTGGCACGTGCCACATTGCGAACGAAGTGACTGAAATTAAATTATCAGAATAAATGGACACCCTATGTGGCACGTGCCACATAGGGTGATTGTTTAAATGTGGCACGTGCCACATTGAGGATCAAAATACTAATTTATTGAACTTTGCGAAGGTGAATTGGCGGTCAAATGAACCAAAACTGAAGAAAGTGCAGCGGCGGTCAAGCCGTTTACCGTGCGTACTTGGCCAAAATTTTGAGGACGAGCTCGTTCGAGCCGCTCAACCATCTCATTTGAAAGGCCGCCAACTGAATTAAATTGAAAGTCCGTAGGTACTTTCAGGCTGTCGTGATGATTGACACGCTCAGTCGCTAATTTTTGCTTCTCGATATAACCACTGTAAAGGGAATCAGCAAGGGAAGTTTCGAGATCAACGATTTTGGTTTCCTTTTGGATCTCAATTGGCAGAAGCCGACGGATCAACTCAGAATTGACGCCCTGACGCATTGCCAATTGGGAAAGTGTGATGGAATCGCCTAGATCGGCTCCCAAAATTTGTGAGATGCTCGCATACTCGACTGATGAACGTTTGAATCGCGTAAGATCAAGTGCATTGCGGAGATTGGCGATACGGTCGCGCTTCTTGTTAAAACGTTCCCAATCTGAATCACCAACTAGACCTATTTCACGACCTTTTGGCGACAAGCGCTGATCGGCATTATCATGCCGCAGCGTCAGTCGAGCCTCGGCTCTAGATGTAAATAGGCGATACGGCTCATCAACCCCATGCCGAATAAGGTCGTCAGTCAGCACACCAATATACGCCTCATCTCGTTGCAAAATAAAGAGTTTACGGCCTTGAGCACAGAAAGCAGCATTAATCCCAGCCATCAAACCCTGGCAAGCAGCTTCTTCATATCCAGTCGTCCCATTTATCTGTCCGGCAAGAAAAAGGCCAGTCATGCGGGTCGATTCCATCGTTGGACGCATCTCTCGCGGATCAATAAAATCATATTCGATCGCGTAACCAGGCCTAATGATCTGCACCTTCTCAAAACCGTTGACCATACGAAGAAGTTCAAGCTGCAGATCAGACGGCAACGATGTCGAGAAGCCGTTCAGATAAACTTCGTTAGTGTTATGTCCTTCAGGCTCAAGAAATAGCTGATGTCGGTCTTTGTCGGCAAACTTAACAACCTTGTCCTCTATCGATGGACAATAGCGCGGTCCAACCCCTTTGATCTTTCCGGAATAAAGCGGTGAACGGTGCAAATTATCGCGGATAGTCTGATGAAGCCGGTCACTCGTGTAACCAATAAAGCACTGAATTTGATCCTGTTCGATCTTTTCGGTCGCGAACGAGAAAGCCACAGGTTTTTCATCCGGCGGCTGCGGTTCAAAGGCGTCCCAATCGATGGTCCGACCATCGAGACGCGGCGGCGTGCCTGTTTTTAGACGTCCGACAGGGAAGCCGTGTGTTTTAAGACTTTCGGCAAGCTCAATTGAAGCTGGTTCACCGGCGCGTCCTGCCGAGAAGGTCTTTTGGCCCGTGTGGATCGTTCCATTGAGAAAAGTGCCGGTTGCGACTACGACCGCCTTCGCACCAAATCGTCGCGAATCCTGCATTTCAACGCCTATAACCTTATTGTTCTCAACAATTAGATCAATAACCACGCCTTGTCGCAGATGTAGATTTGGCGTTGCTTCGAGCACGCGGCGCATCTCTGTTCGATAAAGACTGCGGTCTGCCTGGGCACGCGGCGATTGAACGGCAGGGCCACGCGATCGATTCAAAAGCCGAAACTGAATGCCCGTACGGTCGATCACTCGGCCCATAATGCCGCCCAAAGCGTCGATCTCACGGACAACATGTCCCTTAGCTATGCCGCCGACCGCAGGATTGCAGGACATTTGTCCGATCAGATCGAGGTTGATAGTGACGAGTGCCGTATCCGCACCAAGACGTGCGGATGCCGAGGCCGCTTCGCAGCCTGCGTGTCCTGCACCGATCACTATCACATCAAAACTTTCGTCAAACATAAGAATAACGCCTGCCGCATGCACTTTGGCGGAATACAGTATTGTAATTAAATAATGCGCATATGCCAATAAAGATGTTCCAGTGTCAGGAAAGGCTCGCATCTCCGTCAGGAAATCAATGACCTGGCTCAGTTACAATATCATTAAATTCAAAAAGAAGTTTGCTAGTGAAAAAACTCACGCGAAGTTGTAAAATATCCTCGAGATCTATTCATGTAGATGACGGCTGTAGCCTTGCAGTTATTTGTGAAAGCGTCTTTTTATTAGGGAGAAACTATGTTCAAGAAAACTTTTCTGTTTTTTTCATTTATGCTATTGATCGCGGTTTCGATCAAAGCTCAGGTGTATAACGATAACTTTGGTGGACAGGGTGCGGTGGTCTATCAAGAAAAAAATTCCCGCGGCCGGTCACAAAGCTTCGGGCCCGGCAGGTACCTTTCTGGAGCGGGTGAGTTCGGAGATCTAGAGAATGATGAAGCATCGTCGGTTACGGTGCGTAGTGGTTACAGGATTCGCCTCTGTGAAAATGAAGGGAATGGACGCGGATCGGGAAAATGTGAGGAATATGGACCAGGCAGCTTCAACCTTAAGTATAACGACAAGGCCTCATTCATCGAAGTACGTCGTAAGGGCGGTTCATGGGGCGGAAACAATGATCCTTGGGGTGGAAACAATGATTCCTGGATCTATGGAACTTGGAACTGGCGTAGGGGAAATGATCGCCGAACAATGACCATTAACCGTAATGGTACCGTCACCGTGTATGCAAATGGCTCGACCACGCGAGGCAGCTATTCGAAAGGTACACTTATCTTGGGCGGCAGCCAGGCAACAATAACGAGACAGGGCAACGAACTAAGAGTTGACATTGCCGGGTCGAACGAGTCGTACATCTGGAAACGGTAGGACCTTAAATTTAGTCCACAGTGTCATGGCCTGGAAAGTCTTATATCTTATAGAGGTGTCAAACCGAATGGTTGGCACCTCTTACTTATTCCACTATAGTTACTTTCCGATGCAAAATGTTGAAAAGATTCGAGTTAGCATATCTTCGGTCGTTGTTTCGCCGGTGATCTCGCCGAGGTAGCGAAGTGCATTGTGCAGGCCGATGAGAACGATCTCTTCGCTCATTTTGCTGTTCATTTGTTCGAGTGATTGCTCGATCTCAGCCTTCGCCCGCGTCAGCAGATCATGATGGCGTGCATCTGTTACCAGAAACCCCGAAGTAGTAATGTCCTGTGGTGAAAATGGCCTGACGATCGCATCGAGCAAATCTTCGAGAGCCTCGCCTGTCTTTGCCGAGATCGGCACGATCTTTGGCCTCAGATATCCTAGCTTTGAGTGTTCACCGGCGATGATGCGGTCGATATCAAACGACGGCACCTTATCGATCTTGTTCAGTACGACAATATAATTGAGATCTTTTACGCTGTCGAGAATTTTGTGATCATCGGCGGTTATCTCTTCGGAAGAATCAAGCATGACGATAACGATGTCAGCATCCGCCATCGTCGCTTTCGAACGCTCAACGCCTATGCTCTCGACAGTGTCGGTAGTTTCGCGCAAACCGGCAGTATCGATAAGTGAAATCGGAATATCCCCAATAGTAAACTGCTCGTGTATCTGGTCACGCGTAGTTCCGGCAATTTCGGTGACAATCGCCCTATCACTGCCGAGTAAAGCATTGAAAAGACTGGATTTACCGACGTTTGGCCGTCCAACCAAAACAACCCGCAAGCCTTCACGAATGAGCCTTCCGGCTTGAAAAGTCGCTGCCAATTTGCCCGTTTCCTCAACAATCTTCGATAGCTTTGTCTTTACACTCTCTGCCTGTAATTCCGGCAGGTCGTCCTCGACAAATTCTAGAGCCGATTCGAGGACGACTATAACGTTCAATAATTCATCTTTTAGAGGCTGTAACTGACTTGAAAACTCACCGCGAAGCTGTCTTATCGCCTGTCTTGCCGACGCTGTCGTCTGGGCATCGATCAGATCGCGTACTGCTTCGGCCTCGGCGAGATTCATTCTGCCGTTAGCAAGAGCACGAAGCGAAAATTCGCCGGCGTCCGCCATTCGAGCATTCAGATTTAGACAAATATCTATCACCTGCCTAAGCAAAACAGGAGAGCCGTGGCAGCTTATCTCGATAACATCTTCGCCCGTAAATGAGTGTGGTGCTTGGAAAAAGGTGACGATAGCTTCGTCAATTACGTCGCCTGTTGTCGGGCTGCAAAGTTGCGCAAGAGTTGCAAATCGAGGTTTGGGATCGAACTCAGGGTTGGCAACCAACTTCTGAGCAATGGTCAGCGACTCGCCGCCACTTAAACGGATCACACCTATACCGCTGCGGCCAGTTGGAGTTGCAAGTGCGGCGATGGTATCCGGCATAAATACATTTACACCACAAAGGCACAAAGAACACAAAGGAAAAACACTTCCTTTACGTTCTTTGTGCCTTTGTAGCTAATTTTATTGAAGACGAACCTGTAGCCGACGATCGCGTCCGTCGCCGACTGATTCGGTGAAGAGGTCTTGCTCCAACTGAAGGGTCATGTGAATGATGCGTCGTTCGGTTGAATTTAAGACGCCGAATGTGAACGGACGGCCGTTCTTGCGGACCTGATCGGCGGCAAAGCGGGCCATGGCATGAAGCTCGGCTTTACGGGTCTGCCTAAAGCCTTCGGCATCGACGATAAAGCGGTGTTCGCGGTCAAGTTGGCGGCCGTAGATCTGAAAAAGTAAAACTTCAAAGGCGTCAAGCAGTTCGCCATTCTCGGCGAGCGCAAAATGAGCATCCTCGCCGCTGAGATTGAGAATACAGCCTTCGTCCGTCCATTCGGAGGAAACGCTGAGATCAAACTTTAGTTCCTTGACGAGGCCCGCGAGGAATTCTGTTGCGTTTTCACAAATTTCGTTCATATGTCGGAACGCAGGCTACAAACCTGCGTTTGGCAGTTTTACTCGCAGGCTGACAGCCTGCGTTCCGTCACGCCATTTTCGGCTTTACCTGCTTAGCATTCTTAGGCACGGAATCCACTATCTTAGCGGTTCCCGGCGGATCACTGTCTTTATTCATCCGGTTGATGACCATTTGCTGAGCAAAACTAACTATATTACCGAAAAACCAATATAGCAAAAGTCCCGACGGAGCCGCCCACATTACCCACAGCATCATTACAGGCATAAAGTAAATCATCATCTTTTGCTGCATCTGCTGCTCGGGCGTTATGGTCGCCGCCTGCGGCGTAAACTTCATAGACAGGATCATCGAGATCGCGAAGGCAAATTCGAGCAAGTGCCACGGATCTGCCGCCGAAAGGTCAGGCAGCCAGATGAAGCTTGCTTGTCGGACTTCCATCGAAACCGTTACTGCCGTGTAAAATGCGATCAGCAGAGGGAATTGCAGCAGCATCGGCAGGCAGCCGCCGATGGGCAGAGCGTCCTTGGTCAGCTTGAGCTGTTCCATTTGGAGGGCGCGCATGCGGGCGTCGTCGTTAGGGACGCCTTTCTTTTGCAGGTCTTTGATCTTGTCCTGGATCTCCTTCATTTTCGGAGCGTTGCCAGATGCCTTTTTGAAGGAACGCGATTGCGCCCATCTGAGAGGGAAGAGCAGCGAATAGAACAAGAATGTAAAGACAATGATCGCGACGCCGTAGTTGTGCGTGAGGGCGTTAAAAAAGTTCAGCGAGTATAGAATGACGGTCGCAAGCGGTTTCGTCATCCAGCGGAGCCACCAGTAACTGCTGTAGTTAATAAGGTTTGTCAGGTCCAGCGGGCGTCCGACGCTTTTGCTGAGATCGGCGTTCAGCGAATCTAGCAGGAAATGGTCCTTAGTACCGGTAAAGATCTTTGTTATAGATCCGTCAGCCGTGATCGGCAGATAAACTGTGACCAAATGCCGCGTTTCCTGCGTGGTCGGGCTACGCATTATCCACTGAAAGATCGAGTAGAAAAATGGCTGCGTCTGGACGTCGTACTTAAATGCACGATACTCAACGCTCTGAGCCTGCGTGGCTGGAATTGCTGCCATCGCAAAATATGCATCACCGACACCTGCCCAATCGACCTTGCCGTTGTCAGTTAGCGTAGCCTGATTGTTGGCGTCGAAGGTAAAAGCGTAATTGCCCTGATGCCGTTTGATATCGCCGTCAACGCCGGCGACGGCTTCGGATTCGATGTGGTAAAAATTGTGATGATTAATGGCGTGATCGCCAATGCTTGCACCGATCGCAAGCTTTGTGTTTGGCACAGGCTGGCCGTTTAGGAGTATTGTAATTGCAAGGTCGCTGAGGTAGCTGTTCGCGGTAAAAGTAAACTTCTTTCGCACCTCGAGAGCCTGAGTCACGCCGCGGAGCATAACATCGCTCTTCATAACAAACTCGAGCATTCGATTCTCAGCACCGTTCAATGAGATGGCGTCTGTGTCCGCACCGCTGACCTCAAAAACGCCTTCGTTGATCATCAGATCAAGGGCGTTGTCACCGGTGATAATGCGAAAAGGGATGTCACGCGGCGATTGCTCAAGTGCTTTGGTCGAAATGAGCTGCAGCGGCTTTTCGTTAGAAGCGTTTGAGCCGTCAGCATAGACGGGGAATTCAGCCTTGGGCGAAATGTTGGCCTTGATGATCCAGCTTGTCGCAAGTCCGCCTTTCGAATCGAGCTTTACTTCATACAGCGGCGAACCGATAGTGATCTCACGTTGCGGTGCGTTTGTGGCCGGCATCGAACCAACTTGAGTGATATCAGGCGTGGTTGCAGGTGCGGCAGGAGCAGAAGTCGAGGTATTGGCCGCAGTATTGGCGGCAACATTGGCGTTTGCGTCAGGGGCAGGCTTTGGCGGCGGAAAAAGATACGACCAGCCAAACAGGACCGCCATCGACAATACTGCCGCGATCAAGAAACGGCTTTGATTACTTTTATTACTACTATCTTCCATCTTAAGTTCAAGGTTCAAGGTTCAAGGTTCAAAGTTAGTCGTCTCGACCTTAAACTTTGAACTTAAAACTTTGAACCCTTATTTCACCGGATCATGCCCGCCTTTGCATAGCGGCTGACATCGTAAGATACGCGTTAGGCCGAGCCATGTTCCGCGAATGGCCCCGTATTTCTCGACCGCTTCGCGTGCATATTCCGAACAGGTCGGTTCAAACCGGCACGCCGGCGGAAAAAAGGGCGACAAAAACGTCTTATAAATGCCCAAAAGATCTAAGACCAAAAACTTCATCGCTTTAAAGCAATTTACCACAGAGGGCACAGAGTTCACTGAGTAGAAAAAAGAACCGCATCGGCTTAGTTTTTCTCTGTGTTTCTCTGTGTTCTCTGTGGTAAAGGATCTTCGCCGGTTGCTATGCGAGATGCGATCTCTCGAAATTCGGCCAGCGGCTTTTCGAGCTTTACCTTTAGAATGCTTCGCCGGGCATTCAAAACCCAATCGTATCTCACCGTAACGGCGTCTAACTCAGCACGGCTCAATCTAAAACTCTCACGCAACAGCCGTTTGGCACGATTGCGGTCGTGCGCCTTGCCAATGGCTTTCTTGGTAGCGGTTATGCCGACGCGGTGAATATCTGCTCTCGCGGGCAAAATGAAAACCGTCATAAAACGGCCTTCGAAACGCTTTCCATGCTCGTAAACCCGAAGGAAATCGGCGCGTTTCAGCAGCCGAGCTTCCTTTGGCAAGCTAAAGCCTAATAATGGTGGACTGTTAATCTCTTGCGTCCTTTCGCGCGGCGGCGTTTGAGCACGGCACGGCCGTTCTTGGTCGCCATCCTCGCCCGAAAGCCATGCTTTTTCGCGCGGCGGCGGTTGTTTGGTTGATATGTTCTCTTCGGCATAATTACTCTCCATCACTTCTAGTGCGAAAGTGAAAACCTTGAGTTTACGCAAAATACGCCCTTGTGTCAAAGCTGAATTCACCACAAAGGCACTAAGAACACAAAGGGCAGGCAGCTAATTACTTTGTGTTCTCGGTGCCTTTGTGATGAAAATTCTTCAAATGGCCATCGGAAAAACCCAAAAAGCCATCGGAACACCCCCAAAAAGCCATCGGGTTTTGACAGTCTGAAAACTTTTCCACCCAGCCCATCATCCTCCAAGAGCACGCGGATCATCCATACCAATCAACACCGTCATCATCTTAAAACATAACTCTAATTGTCCCTGAAAGGGACCAATTCAATAGCGTCGGGAAAATCCTTTCGAGCCATAGCCGAAAAAGTATTTACCACAAACGTGTTGTTTCGTATTTATCGAAAACTTCGTCCACGCTAACCAGCGTCATATTTTCGTCAATAGCTTGTGCTATCAACAACCGGTCAAACGGGTCTCGGTGGTGAAAAGGTAGGGTTAGAACCACAGATGCATGGCCGACTTTGACGGGAAGTAATTCAAAGCCATTAATTTGTAGTTGGTGTGGAAATAAGGCTTCGAAGGGTGCGGACAAAGTCATCTTGCCAATGCTGGTTTTAATTGCCGTTTCCCAAATGCTGGCGATGCTGACAAATTTTTCGTGTTCGGTATCTTCAATTAAGTTTCGAGCATCAGTGCTCAGATTCGAGCTGCCCGCAATAAACCACAGAAGGGTATGTGTATCGAGCAGCAAATTCATTTTCGATAATCGTCAAAATCTTCAAGCGGTTCGCCAAAATCGTCTGCCATTACAAACATTCCCTTAGCGCTCCCAAACTGTGGGCGAACTTTTTTTTGCTGTACAGCAACGAGTTTGGCAACGGGCAAATTATCTTGGGTGAAAATGACTTCGTCGCCGTTAATAACCGAATCGATCAGATCGGGCAACGGAACTCTTGAATTTTTTTCCACACGTACTTGATGCATAAAACTTATGTGTCTCCAGAATGGATTTTATCACATAAGAACGCCATTTTTGGCGGAAACGTTAAATGAATCAGTGGTTAAGTCTTCCCACGTCTGAACGCGTCGGTCAGCGTGTTACCTGCCGCGTCATAATCCCAGCCTGCAGATGTGATCCTGTTGTCGTTCGACCTACTGTACGGTATCGGACAGATAACAGCCTCTAGTTAAGTAGAATCGATCTTCGTAGATATTTAACTATAAATCCCGACCTATCAAGGAGAAAAAATGGCTAAGAAAAAATCAAAAGGAACATTAGAAACAATTTACGATAAAGCGAAAACAGTTGTGGGCGAGGCATTGACGGGAGCCGCGACAGGTGCGATCGAGGGTGTCGCTGACAAAGCGGTTGAAGCTGTTGGCGGAAAGTCGGCTGTTAAGAGTTCGACAAAACAGCATGCCGCAAAAAAAGCGGCTCCAGCGAAAACAAAGAGCCCAACTAAAAAACCTGCCGCCGCGAAGAAACCGGCTGAGGAGAAACCAGTTTTGAAAAAGGCGGTTTCGCCTAAAAAGAAAACGGCAAAAACCGCTAAAAAAACGGCGACTCGCAAATAGTCAGTCGTCAAACTACAGGAGAAATTATGCTTTGGACAATTTTTTTAATTCTATTGATTCTATGGGCTTTAGGCTTTGGCTTTGCCGGTGCAGCTCTTGGTAATTTTGTTCACATTCTGATAGTGATAGCGATCGTTGTATTGGTCGTGCAGCTTGTCACCGGACGAAGAGTTGATTGATTAGTATTTTGTAACTTTAGTAATCGAGGGAGAAAGTATGAAGCGTAACGCAAAAGAACTTCTTTATCAGTGGTACGAAACTGAATTAGGCGGAGTAGAGATCTATACAACTGCTTTAAAATGTGTTCAAAACAAAGATCTAAAGAAAGAGTGGGAAGAATATCTCGATCAGACAAAACATCACGTAGAGATAGTGAATAAAGCTCTCACCGACCTCGGACTGGATCCCGATGCAGAAACGCCGGGCCGCAGCATAGTGCATTTCAAAGGTGCATCGTTAGTCAAGGCAATGGAAATGGCTTTGGCCTCCGCCGATCCTAAGGGTGCCGAGTTAGTTGCCGCTGAATGTGTCATTGAAGGTGAAACAAAAGATCACCAAAATTGGCATCTTATTGGTGAACTCGCAAAAAACGAGACCGGCGACACGGCCAAAATTCTTAAAGCCGCTCACGACGAGGTCGAGGACGAAGAGGACGAGCATCTTTATCACACAAAAGGCTGGTGTCGGGAACTTTGGTTGGATTCGTTAGGCATTCCGGCTGTTCTGCCGCCGCCTGAAGAAGAAAAGAAAGTCAAAACCGCGATCGGTGCGGCTCGTGCGGAACAGGCACGCAGCGAATTGCTTTAGGTTTTAAATCAATTGTATTGGTCCCGCCCCGCGCGGGACCAATTAAATATGATGCCAACTTCACAAAAAACTGCCAAAAGATCTGAGAATTCAAGATCTTCTACCGACAAAAGAAGTGTGGACGCTGAAACTGAGAACAATGTCCTCAAGATAATCAGCATTGAAAACGCGCAAAAAGACAACCGTACCGTTGGTCAAAAGATCTCCGAAGGCATAGCCGCCTTTTGCGGCAGCATGGTCTTCGTCTATGTTCACATCGTTTGGTTTGGCGGTTGGATCACCGTCAACTCAATTGCAAATTTTCAGTTTGATCCTTTTCCTTACACATTTCTTACACTCGTAGTTTCGCTTGAGGCGATTTTTCTTTCCACCTTCATATTGATTAGCCAAAACCACGAGACAAAACTCACCGAACGCCGCAATCATCTAGATCTCCAGATCAACATGCTCGCCGAACAGGAAAATACGAAGACGCTTGAATTATTACAAGCGATCGCCGAGAAGGTCGGCGTTTCCTTTGATGATAAAGCGATGAAAGCCCTCCTCGAACCAATGAAACCCGAGAGGATGATAGAGCAAATAATGGCCGCCACGGGCGAGGATCCGAACGATGCGTAACTTAAAAAATTAGATTAGATAAAGTATTTAGTAGCGTGCAATCCGTGCAACATACATTCTTTCGTGTTACAATTATGGAGAGGTAATATAAGTATGAAACGAGATTGGAAAGAGATACCGCGGGATGGAAGGAAGGCGCAGTGGGCTGGGGTTTATGTGACGCTTAATAGCAAAGGGACGATCGTGATGAACCGGGCCGCGTATGAGCGTTTGGATGAGCCGGCGGCTTTTTTGCTGTTGTATGACGCGCCGAATAACTCGATCGGGTTGAAACCGACGGTGGCTTCGATGAAAAATGCGTATCCTGTTTTGAAGTCCGGGCGGCACGGCGGCAAAAAGATCGCGGCTTACAGGCTTTTGGTGGAGTGTGGACTGCAGATCAAAGACACGCTTAAGTTCACAGACGCCGAGATAGACCTTGACGGAATATTACTGCTCAATCTGCGAACGGCCCAAGTCTCGAAACGCGCGCTTAATCATCCGAGGAGGAGAGGGAATAGTGAATAGTTATCGGCTAACGTTGGCAATGCCTAGTATTAAGAACAAAACCCCCACAACAATAAATCCAGCCCCAACTACCCATGAGAAGAATCGATCTAGCTCCGGAGACAATCCAGCTTTTCGAAAGAACCAATTTCGAGACGATTCTGGATACGGATTCAATCTGGATTCATAGATTGAATAGATTCCAATCCCTATGCCGATCAATCCTACAAATATTTCAGTCATGGAAAATTATGTGCTTGACAGCCTGAACATAGAGCGTATGTTCCCGCTCCAATATCCGCGCTGAAAGCGTTTCAATCGTGTCGTCGTCAAGCCTATTTACTTCGCACTGCAATATCGTTGGGCCGTGGTCTAATAGTTCATCGACGTAATGCACGGTGCAGCCAGTGACTTTGACGCCTGCTTCGAAAGCTTGTTTCTGTGCATCAAGGCCGGGAAACGATGGCAGCAGGCTTGGGTGAATATTGATGATCTTATTTGGAAAGGCACGAACAAAGTTCGGCGATAGCAGCCGCATATAGCCCGCAAGACAAACCAGTTCAACGCCGTGTTTGTTTAACTCATCGATGATAGCGGCATCGTGCTCTTCGCGCGTTCTGCCGTTTTGCTCGATCACGACAGTCTCAACGCCTCGATCACGCGCTTTTTCGAGCCCAGCAGCGTCAGCCTTATTACTGATAACAACCGAAACTTCCGAATCAGGTATCTCGCCGCTCTGAACCGCATCGACAAGAGCGACCATATTCGAACCACGGCCTGATATTAGTATTCCGATTTTCATAGGAACTTCAAAAACTCGCCAGAGTTTACGTCGAAAATGACATCCATATGTTTTGGGTCTTGGACGTAGTTGACTAGCTGGAGGATTTCGGGGCGGTCAACTTTTGAAAGTCCGACTTGAAAGCCTTTGACGGTCGTTTCTGCTACAGCCCATTGACGAGAATTAAACTCAAAATCAACCTTGTTCTCGTTTGGAAAATTACCGATCGGCACCGCTACGGTTATGTGTCGCGGGCAGTAAAGCAGGATGTACTCTTCGCCGATCTGTTCGAGCAGCGAGGCAAACAGGATCGTTTTGTTGCTGCAATCGCCGTTGCGGGTCATCAGCGTTTCGTTGGCGCGTTTTAGAGTTTCGCCGCCGCCGATGGCCTCGGTGAAACTGTATTCAATCTCGTTTGAGACAAAATCAACGAGTCTTTGAACACGGGCCTCACGATCTTGCCCAACGTCTTTTAGCAGATCGTCAGCAAGCCTTCTTAGCGAAGGCTCGTCCGGCTTTGCGACCATGATACCGTGGTTGGCAAAGATGAATGTAGGCCTGTTTGTTCGCTCACCTTGCTGTGCGATAAGCCTGCCGCCGTAAACGCTCTTGTCGTTAAAGAAGTCGTTCATCTCGTCGAGCGTCATTGTGTAGTTGGCCGTCGAGTAAGGAAACGTAAGCGTTTGCTCACGTGGAATTTTAATATTGGCGAGGCTTGTCCTGAAAAATCGCCCGGCGTAATAGGTCGGCATTTTGTAATCGCCGATCTTCAAGTGTTTGCCGTCAAGTTTGCCTAGCTCGATCTTTGCCGCATCGAAAAAGGTCTTTCCAATGAATGCATCAAAATCGCTGTCGTCGGCTTCGGGATAGGTAAAGAATGCTTCGTCGTTTACCTTTACATAGCGTTCGAGTCTGCCCTTTCCAAGTATCTGCTGACGAAATTCCTCGCCGGAAAACGTTCGGTAATCGAGCATTGATACCGTATTGTTGCGTATCTGCTCGGCAATAATGTCCTCTTCAGGACGCGGCACCGGCTTGCTCATCCAAACAACAAAATACGCCGCACCAGACAACACGATCAAAGCAACAAGCCCGATGACTATAGACTTAGAGTTGACGCGGCTCTTTTGATACGAGCCAAAGAGTTCGTCTGACATATTTTCTGCTTGACCGGTCTCAATTCATAACTACATCTCTATCTATTTAGGCAGAGCTGCAATTTTTGCAAGGACATCGCTTGCGAGTTTCTGGTTCGGTGTCAGCTGCAAAACTTTTTCCATATCGGCTTTAGCGAGGTCATATCGTTTCGTATCAAAATAGATCGCTCCACGCATTAGATAGGCACCGGCATATTTTGGATCGAGCTTTATCGCCTGATTTATATCGGAAATGGCCGTGTCGTTCATCTTCTTTTTGTTATAGGCGATGCCTCTGTCAAGGTAAGCCTTGGCGTAATTAGGGTTCCTTTTCATCGCCTCGCTATAATCCGCGATCGCCATATCGTATTGGGCCATGGCGGAATAGATCATTCCCCGATTATTCCAACCCTCGACGTATGTCGGGTCGAGTCTGACCGCAATATTAGTGTCGGCAAGAGCAAGATCGTACTGTTTTTTCTTGTAATACACCGAACCGCGATTAACAAAAGCCTTCATATAGTTTGGATTTAGCTTTATCGCCTGATTGTAATCGGCAAGCGCGAGATCCAGATCACCTTTATCAGAATAGGCGATGCCGCGGTTATACCAGATTTGAGCCTCGTTTGGGGTCAGTTGTATGCCCTTAGAATAGTCCGTGATTGCACCGATGTGATCCTTTTTCCTGTTCCTGGCCAGGCCGCGTTGAAACAGTGCGTCGTTATGGTTTGGCGACAATACCAGCGTCTGCGAATAGTCAGCGATCGCCATATCTATATTGCCGGAGAAAAAATAAGCCTGCCCGCGATTAAACCAAGCTGTCGGAGCCGCAGGAGCCAAGTTGATCGAAGCGGTAAAGCTCGCGATAGCCTGTGGGTATTGTTTGTTTTTATAGTATTGAATCCCCTGATCGAGATGCTGCTGGGCAGTCTGCGCAACCGCTGCTCCGGCAGCAAATAAGATCACAAATATTAACAACTGAATCTTTTTCATAGCTTTAGGCACTGATGATCACTTCTCCTGTTCCGTTTGTAATTTGTCCTATCACAACACTTGTTTGTATTTGATCCCTGATCGTCGGCACATGCTCCTCAGCACACACGACGATCATCCCTACACCCATATTATAAGTCCTGAACATCTCTTGTGTCTCGACATTTCCGAGGCGCTGCATTAGTTTGAAGATCGGCAGTTCCGGCCATGTGCCTCGGTTTATTTCGACGGACACGCCTTCCGGCAAGATACGGGGGATATTTTCGAGAAAGCCGCCGCCGGTGATGTGGACGAGGCCCTTTATGACGCCGCTGTCGAGTAGCGGGCCGATCTGCGGCAAGAAACTTTGGTGCGTGGCGAGTAATGCTTCGCCGACCGTTGAACCGAGTTCGTCTAAATGCGAATCTACAGAATAGCCGCCAACCTCAAAAAACAGTTTGCGAGCAAGCGAGTAGCCGTTTGTTTGCAGGCCGGTCGATGGAATTCCGAGAACAATATCGCCGGACGTGATCGATTTGCCGTCGATGACTTTTGGTTTATCGACGACGCCGACGATAAATCCGGCAAGATCGTATTCGCCGTCAGCATACATCGAGGGCATTTCCGCCGTTTCGCCGCCGAGAAGAACGCAACTATTTTCGCGGCAGGCTCGGGCCATGCCTTCAACGACGGATGCCGTTACATCTGGCTCAAGCTTTCCGGTGGCAAAGTAATCGAGAAAAAACAAAGGCCGCGCGCCTTGGACCAAAATATCATTGACACAATGATTTACAAGATCGGCGCCGACCGTGTTGTGAATTCCTGTCTCGAAAGCAACCTTGAGCTTCGTTCCGACGCCGTCAGCCGATGCAACAAGTATAGGCTCCGACATATCGGGAAATGCTCCGGCAAACATTCCGCCAAAGCTGCCGATCTCGGTCAGCGTCCGCTCATTAAACGTGCTGCGCGCCATATCGCGGATCTTCGCGACGGCAAGATTTGCTTTGTCTATCGAAACGCCCGCGTCGGCGTATGAGATTGGTTTATTCATAACGAGAAAAACCGAATTATATCGCGTTCGCAAACGAAACTCATTGACCAAACAGCGTTTGACAGTTTAGCCTATCTGTAGGGCATCACTGCTTGGTCTGTCCGCAAGTATAAGTCAAAGCAATTTGTTATAAATCAATCTATGAGTTTTACATTGACCGATCTCGGCAGCGAGAGTTTTGAATTTACCGCAAACGTGTGGAACTGGAAAGCCGCGCTTGAGATCATCCGCAGCCTCGACATCCTCGGCGAAGGCGCGATGCGGCAGATGAATTACAACGCGACCGGCGTCAAGGTCTCAATAGAGGACGCACACGCGATCGGCACGCGCATACAAAACGAATTCCTGCCTAAACTAGCACCGAACAAGCGGATCTATTCCGACCTGAGCATCACTGACGAACCCGATGACATGACGCTCCATCGCGATGGCGACGAACAGTGGAAAAACTACAGCGTCACACACGATTGGCTAAAGGAATTTGCCGACTTTTGCCTCAAGTCAAAAGGTTTTCAGATCTTTTAACCAAATAATTTTAAGCTGGATCTTTGAGTAAACGCGAGCTTCTCTAAGAACTCATCGCGGTAGATCTCTTTTGCGCCGAGCGCTTCAAAATGAGGCGTCATTACTTGTGTGTCGAGCCACGTTGAGCCACGTGATCTTAGATGGTCGATCAGGAACAAAAGCGCGATTTTTGAGGCGTTTGGCACCTTGTAAAACATACTCTCGCCGCAAAAAACTCCGCCCGCATCCACGCCGTAAAGCCCGCCGACCAGATTGCTGTCAGCATCCCAAACCTCGACGCTGTGAGCCATGCCCTTGTCGTGAAGCTCGGTAAAAACTCTCTCAAACTCATTAGTGATCCAAGTACCGCGCTGGCCCGGACGATGAGCGAGCGAACATTCGCGGATGACGGCTCGAAAATCTTTGTCGATCGTAAATGTCAGGTCATTTTTTCGGCGGGCACGTTCCAAACTGCGCGGAACATTGAGATCGGCAAATTCCAATATCGCACGTTCCTCGGGACAGTGCCACGGCAAAGGAACTCCTTCGGTGTACCACGGGAAAATGCCTTTCAGATAAGCTTCGCGCACATTTTCGACCGTCAGTTTCGTACCAAACGAAACGACGTCGTGCGAACGGAAAAGATAGTCCCCGATCGAGACCCATTCAGGATATTTAAAGGTTTTCGGATCGGGAAACACGGGCAAAGACATAAGACATTTTTACCACAGAGTCACAGAGAGCACAGAGAAAAAGTAAACGAAATAACTTCTTGCGAAAAATCTGTGTCCTCCGTGTCTCTGTGGTGAATATTCCTAAACCGTCTTGAGTTTCCACTTTCCGCGTTTGAACAGCAGGCCGCTAGCGATTGCAAGGAGCGAGAACGCAAGTGTTATCGCCCAAAACACTCCGTCCGGTCCTAGATCGAATCTATATGCCAGAGCGTAAGCAAGCGGTATTTCAAAGATCCAAAATATCAGCAGATTGAGATATGTCGGCGTCCATGTGTCGCCGGCGCCGTTGAATGCCGTTTCCAGCACCATTCCCAAACCATAGAATGCAAAACCGAAGGCAATGATATGCAGTGCCGACGTGCCGTATCGTAGAACTTCCGCCTCCTGCGTAAAAATGCCGATGATCTGATTTGAAAAGAACAAAAAGACTAGGCCAATGCCAAAATAAACGGCGGCGTTGAACCACGCAGCTTTCCACACAGCGGCCTCAGCGCGTTCTGGTTTTCCGGCACCGAGATTCTGCCCGACCATTGTCGCGGCTGCATTACTCAAACCAAGCGCCGGCAGCAAAGCAAACATCACAACACGCAGAGCAATAACATAACCCGCAATCGCGACCTCGCCAAAACCCGCCATGATCGGCATCAACGCCGTCCAACTCGCCGTCGCGATCAGAAGTTGGAAAACGCCGGTCGAAGACAATCTTGCGAGTTTCCACAGGAGCTTTGGGTCAAACCGCCAGCTTTCTCGATCTATGTGTATCCGGCCGCCTGGCCGCATCAAGTGCCACGCCGCATAAAGCACGCCGATTCCTCTGCCGATCGTAGTGCCAACGGCCGCGCCGGTGACACCGAGCTCGGGAAAGAATGCGACGCCAAAAATAAAACACGGCGCAAGCACCATATTCAAACCATTTGCCAAAACCAGCACACGCATCGCAATTGCGGCGTCGCCCGCTCCGCGAAAGATGGCATTGAGCAGAAAAATGAACACGACGACCGCGTTGCCGCCGAGCATTATCCGCATAAATGTCGTGCCTTCCACGATCACTCTGTCGTGAGCGCCGAGCAGCTTCAATATATCGGGCGCGAAGACAATGCCTATCGCACTGATGATCGCCGAAACGATCACGCCTAGATAGATAACGTGCGCCGCCGACTTTGCCGCGCCGGCTTCGTCCTTTTCGCCCGTCCGACGAGCAACGGTTGCCGTCGCGCCGATAGCCAGTCCAAAAGCGACAGCATAGATCAACGCCATTACAGATTCGGTAAGTCCGACAATAGCGATCGCGTCGGCACCGAGCTTGGCGACAAAGAAAATATCGACGACCGCGAAAAGGCTTTCCATGCTCATTTCGAGTATCATCGGCACCGCCAGCAAAAATATCGCCAGCCCTATCGGCCCCGTTGTAAAATCGCGGTTCGATCCGCGTATCGCCTCGCGCAGCACCGCCAAAGGAGAATTATCGACCGCCTCCACGGGCGTAGATTGATTATTAATAGACATGACCAGTTCCTTAGATTAAGACAGAAAACAAAAATACACGTCGCGTCAACCCGTTGTTCAGACGGGCAACGCCACATAAACGAACAGTAATGTGCGTGATTAAATTAGCGGATGCGGATGGCAAGTTTCATAATTTTTCGAGTATACACAAGGGAAGTCCGCGAGCGCAAGCCTGCACAAGTCAGAACCGGGAGCGATAGCGACTGGGTTCTTTGCAGAAGCTCGCACGTCAGTAAGGGCGATACACTCAACTAGAAAAGTTCGATCTTTCCGTCAGCGATCGTCACTCGCGACAAACCTTCGTTAAAAACAATCCGCTCGAACGAGATCGGCGATACGGAACCAGATGCACCAACTGCCGTAAATCTTAGATTCACCAGAAGGCCGTTTTCTTCTATCGGCATTGCACCGTAAACGGCAACTCTCAAAAGTCCCGGTTCACTGGAATTAACAACGACCGAAAGCCCGCGACTGACTGTTCCGGCGACATCGGCCACGTTAGGCAAAGGCTGTATCACCGCAGGATCGTATCTGAGATCGAACTCATAAGCGATAACGCCTTTGTCCATAATGCCATGAACATTCACCGGCACGACGATTTCCTTATCTATGGCCGATACTGCATTCGGCAATTCAACTAAGATGCCACTTTCCGGCTCAATGTCTTTACTGTCCACTGTCCACTGTTCATTGTTCACTTTTCCCGCCGGCCTCGCGCCTGTATTTGTCCAATTCCCCGAAACCTCGCCCATTAGCAGTGCAGAATAGTCTTCGCCAAGGATGTCGGTAGTGATAGATGGGTATGTTCTGCTCAGCGGGCTAAATCTCCAGCTTCCTGACGAGCCGCCGTCATTTCCGACAGCAAAACTGGCAACAAGCGCCGCGTCGAATGATGAGACACCACCGTTTCCGCTGACATCGGCGACAGTTTGCTGTGCTGGTGAAAACGTAGTGAGACTTGAAACATATTGAGCGATCCGCGCCGCGTCGAATGAACTTACGGATGCATCATGACCGTTCGCCTTTGATGGCGTCACCGTATAAGAACCCGATCCAAATCCGGTTAGTGAATAACTGCCACTAGGAAAATCAGTAGTCGCAGAAACATTCGGCGAACCAACGCCGCTAATCGCCACATTTGAAACAAAACGAGGATTTGGCGCACCTATGGCATTGCCGTAAGTAGCGGTTCCGGTGATCACAGCCGGAGGTGTTGGCGTATTTGTCGGTGTATCCGTCGCAGTACTTGTTGGGGAAAAGGTCGGAGTATTCGTGGCAGCCGGGGGAAAAACCTCGGTAATCGTAGTCGAAGTTGCCGCGCCGCCCAAATATGGCAAGCCAAAAATATCCTCAATTGTGCGCAGAGCGCTGTGGTGATTGTAGAATGTCGAGGAGCTGCCTCCGGGCGTGATCCACGGAGCCCTGGCGGCTGTGTAGATACGGCCGCCGCCATTGATGGCGCTCGTGCCTTCGTCAAAGCTGACGATGACGAGCGTACGTGCCCAGTCCGGGCTATTTGTTACCTGCGGCATAAAGGCCTGAAGAAATGCATCCCCCTGCGCGATAGTTCCGTCGTGCATACTGTTGATGTTGTTTGGCACGACAAACGAAAAATTAACGAGCGGGTCAAAATTTGCCAGCGGCTGAATATTCGAGCACTCGGCGGGATTTAGCCGCGTGCCTTCAAACGGTATCGCCGGATTATGTTTCCGGTCGTAATTTCCCGCAGCCCCCCAACCGTCGACTGGACCGGAAGCGGTAACGACATCGGAACAGGCTCCGGGATAATTCTGTGCATAGACACGCCAAGATCTGCCAGCCGCGGCAAGCTGCTGAGGCAGGCTATCATTCCCGACCGGAAACGTGCAGTAATTGTTTGTTGTTACTCCCAGATTCGAACCCGCAAAAGCATGCAGATAGTTCGGCTGCGACGGATGCGTCATGCCGTAAAACTCCGTGAAGTTGACGCCGTTTGCCGCAAAGTTCGCAAAGAATGGTGCAGACGCCGCAGTGATTTGATTGGCTTCTTTATTTTCAAACCAGATCCAAACTACATGGTCGATGCCGCTCACCGGCGTTGACGTCGGTGTCGCAGTTGCTGTAGAGGTCGGTGTGTTTGTCGGCGTAGGTGTGAACGTCGCCGTGGCGGTCGCCGTGAACGTTGGAGTTGGCCCGGCGAATGTCGTTATAAAGCTCCATATTGGACTAGTCGTGGTCTCAATTCCGTCACTGGTGGTTGCATACCATTCGTACTCAATTCCGCCGGTCAGTCCCGGCCAGTTTATTGAAGTATTTGTACCGGACGGAACACTGTTATTTGTCCCGATCAATTGAAACGGCGCTGAGCCGGACATGTCATAACTCAGGGTGAACTGACTGTCGAAATCGGTCTCAAATTGTGCAAGGCTTGGAGAGTAGGTCTTTACCGAGATCGTGTTGTTGGCTGGTGAAAAGGTCATGATCCGCAGCAAGCCGTTCCCGCCGTTTGGCCGCGCCTGATAGTCAGATAACAGCGACCAAACCGTTCTCCCCTGAAAGGTATCCTGTCTGCGGCCTTCAGCATGCACGTGTCCGCCGAGCTGCATGAAAAGATTTGGCCTATCCTTTAGCTCATTGTAGATCGCCGCTCCCTGAGCACTAAAAGGCGCCGGATGGCCCATGCCGACCATCCAGTGCGTCGTGACGATCGCGCGACGATCGCTGTATGTTTGCAGCAAACCGTCGGCCCATGTCAAAACTTCCGGAAGCGGTGTCGTGTCATATTCGAGATGGATAATAATAAAGTCCATCCCGCCGCCGCTGAACAACTCATAGTGATTGTCATTATTTGTGCCGTGCTGGCCGCCATAATAACCGCGTCCGCTAAAACGAGATGTACCAAAGTACTGGTTATATTTCGTAGTGCTGGCAGTATCGCCACCGCCGTTCGGAGACTGGTCATGATTGCCCACAGCAAGCCCGTATGGAATGCCGTCGACAAGATTGGTCGTCACAGGGTCTTCAATTGTGGTGTACGCCGTATTAGCGATCTGCCATTCCGAGTCAAAGGTATTTCCGTTCTCCGAAATGTCGCCCAAACCGGTCACGAACCTTATGTTAAGTGCGTCCTTGTTTGCGACTATCCACTGTGTCTGAGCATAGAAATTTGCGGCATTTGCCCCGCCGTTATCAACGTAATGCTGCGTGTCCGGCATTGCGATAATTGTAAAATCTTCGCCGGTTGACGGAGGTGTGACAGGACGTCCGTAATAGGTGACCGTCAGGTTATCCACATTCGGATCGGCGACGCTGACTTCCAAATTCGGCGACGTGGAAATATCAGTTGCATTATCCGGCGGTGAGATAACCACGGGCGAAGCTGGCGCGAAATTAGGCGGCGTTTCGTTATAAACGACAGTTAGTTTCGGGCGGTTGGCGATCGTGGCGTGTTCACTTGACCGCAGCTGCACGCCGTCATCAAAGTGTGCCGAGGTCATAAGCCAGCCGTTATTTACCATCACGCCATTCACCCAATCACTGATCTGCGAAGGCGGAACAGAAACCGTGATCGGCCCAACATATCCGTCAACTCCTGACCAAAAAGCACTGACCGCGATCTCAGCGTCAATTCCCTCAGGTATAAAATGCCGGTTGCCTATTGAGGTATAGCTCGCGGTCGCCTCGTTCCAGGGAACCTTCATGCGGTACATATTGAAACCCTGGCCTTCGCTGTCTACATAAAAATCAAGCTGCGCCGAGACGATCGTGGAATTCGCGGGGATCGCGGAAAGGTCGAATTGAAGCAATGAAGTGCGTTCATCCTCAGGAATACTACTCGGATTTCTATCCTGGATTATCAGGTTCTCAGCCCCGCGAACCGTCGCCGGACTGACCTGATAAGTATAGGTATCGCGAGTGCCCGTATAACCGCTCACGCCATCCTGAAAAGTCACCGTCGTATTGCCGAAAGTACGCATCGGCGAGTTTTTGCTGTTCGCGGGATGAACATTATCTACTCGCTCATCAGAACCCGCAACAGCCGAATTTGCGTGAGCCACCGGCTCGCCAATAACCGCAAATAACGTCAAACCAAAGACCAGAATCAACGCAAATAGCCTTGTCATATCTTTATCCCCGCTCGATCTATTGTGACTGCAAATCAGGACTGAAAACTTACTATAAAACCATGTTTGCGGTAATAATACGCCCGAAAGGTATTTTGTTCAAGGCTCGTGACTTTTGATCGGAAAATCACGTCATATGCGGAAACTTACGCCATTTCGAGAAAATTAGGTCAAATCGAGAAAGTTGGTATTCCAATTTGCCGCTAAATGCGCTAGTTTGAGTCGGGGATCGTTTTAGCTATGGCGATCGTGTTATTTGAAAATGAGTCTTGCCTCTCCAGCTTTTAGTTTTCAACTTTTACCTTCTGACCAGGCTCGATCATTCCAGCAAAAAATTGCCGGCTTTAGAACTTAAAAATGCTTTAACGGGAATCATTGCATCGTTTTGCAGATCGTGTAAGACAAAGTCATACACTTTTTAAAAAATCGTGGAATGGCGACTAAAAAACGCCGTAACTCCAATAAAAATGGTGAGTTGCGCGTTCCACTCAAGCACAGAAACGACGATGGAACGTTCCGAAACGGCGAAACAACAATCCGTGATAAAAAAAGGCGGGACACTGGGACAAAAACCAGCTTGCAACTAAAACGGCTTGGCTGTCACAATAGAAGTTTGGTTTTATGAAGATCGCGGTAGCAATGAGCGGCGGCGTCGATAGTTCGGCGGCAGCGGCATTATTAAAAGAGCAGGGGCACGAGTTGGTCGGCTTTACGATGCAGCTCTGGAACCAGCGACGCGGCATCAGCGTCGATGAGAACGGCGACCCTTTGCCGTCGCGTTGCTGCTCGCTCGATGACGTTTATGACGCGCGGCGTGTCGCGGAGGGCTTGGGCTTTCCGTTTTATGTGCTCAATCTCGAAAAGGAGTTTGAAAAATCGGTCGTCGAGCCTTTTATTCAGAGCTACCTCGACGGCGAAACGCCGATCCCTTGTGTCGCTTGTAATTCTCGTTTGAAGTTTGCCTCGCTCGATAAAATGGCCGTTTCACTGGGCTGCGATAAGGTTGCGACCGGTCACTTTGCTCGTGTCGAATACGACGAGGCGGCAGATCGTTACCGGCTGTTTCGAGGCAAAAATCATTGGAAAGATCAGAGCTATTTCTTGTGGGAATTGACGCAGGACCAGCTTTCACGGGCATATTTTCCGCTTGGCGAAATGCAGAAGGAAGAGGTCCGCGACATCGCCCGCGAAGCTGATCTTTACGTTGCGGAGAAGAAAGAATCGCAGGAAATCTGCTTTGTCCCTGACGGCAAGTATTCGGAATTTATTGATCGATACCTCGATCACGAAAACCGCTCCGGCGAACTGCCTGTTGGTGGCGAGATCGTCAACACAGCCGGCGAAACGGTCGGCTCACACACCGGGATTCACCGTTACACAGTCGGCCAACGCCGAGGTTTGGGCATCGCGAACGAAAAACCGCTCTATGTCATCCAGATCGAGCGTGCCAAAAATCAGATCATCGTCGGCGAGGACAACGAACTTGATTCGAGCGAATTCACCGCCAAAGGCGTCAATTGGGTTGCGTTCGACGAGCCTTCAGAGCCTGTTCGCGCCGAGGTAAAAGTCCGTTACCGTCATGAACCGGCTCCGGCGACGATCCATACTTTGCCCGATGATCGCGCCCGCATAGTTTTCGACGAACCGCAACGTGCGATTACACCAGGCCAGGCCACAATATTCTATAATGGAGACGAGGTTGTCGGCGGCGGTTGGATAGTTAAAAATTAAATAAGGAAATATTTATGCCCAAAGCAAAAAAGAGACCAAGTAAAACGGCAAAAGCCGCACAAAAACTGTTGAATGATTCGAAAATGCTCGCGTCCGCCAAAGCCGCGACCAACGCCGGGCAGGAATTCAAATCGTCAGTGGTAACGCCCAGGGCAAACACCACAGCGATCAAACCGCGTCCCGAAAAGAAAAAAGGATAGGACCAACCAAGCTTAATCTTAGTTGATCCTGGGGAAACCATTGTGGAATTGACCGCACTAACGAGCTTTCAACAGATCCCTTATTTCAGCGAGCAAAGCCTCTTGCGGCGGCGGCGGAGTCTGGGCCGCCAACCTAGCAAAATAACTCATGGCCGC
The DNA here is from genome assembly GCA_016711345.1 of Chloracidobacterium sp. NCBI lineage: Bacteria > Pseudomonadati > Acidobacteriota > Blastocatellia > Chloracidobacteriales > Chloracidobacteriaceae > Chloracidobacterium > Chloracidobacterium sp. The sequence continues at coordinate 1,854,262 of JADJTD010000001.1, read as the reverse complement.
TTTTGCGATCATGAACATCACAAATCCGACGATCAGGAATGTCAAAATATCGCTGAACAGTTGGCCGTATCTTAGCAGCGGTGCTCCGCCTTTGACCGCAGCATCGATCTGCTCGGCCGTTGCACCGGCTTTCAAATTGCCACTGAGGTCAATAAATTTGGTCTTAAAATCCGTTCCGCCGGTCACAAGTCCGACGATCGGCATTATTATTCCTTCTGTAAAAGTCGTGACAATTTTGCCAAAGGCCGCGCCCAGAATAACGCCGATAGCCAGATCGAGAACATTGCCTCGTGCAATGAACGCCTTAAAATCGTTCCACATAAGTCTTTCTTCTCCTGTAATTTAGAATAATGCCGGACTGCAATTAATATAATGCGTGCGGACAGATTAAACAACAAAAAAGACGGGGTTGCCCGTCCTTTTTCAAATAAACCGTAGTGTTTAGATCTCAAACGCCAGCGGCTCCAGCCTGTTCTTCCTCATCTTCATCATCGAACAGAGAGGAAGGAGTGTCTTCTTCTACCTCTTCGACAACAATAACTTCTTCTTCCTCATAACCAACCGAAGACGCGCCTTCTTCGATCTCGCGGGCCTTGAGCATGCTGCAGCTTCCTTCGAGGATCGCTCCTTCCTCGATGATCAGGCGAGGGCTTGAAATATTGCCCATTACACGGGCAGTTCGGCCCAGTTGAAGCTTTTCTGTAGCTACAATATCGCCATTTACTGAACCATTTACCATTGCCGCAGCGACAGAAATATTTGCATCGACTTGACCATTATTTCCGATGATTAGAGTACCGGCCTCGGACGAAACGGTGCCTACGAGATGGCCGTCAACACGCAGCATTGCGTGGAATTGCGTCTCGCCGCTCAATGTCGTGCCGTGTCCGACGAAGCCGCTTAGACGGCCTTCTTTAATGTCGCGTGCCATCGAATCGCTCTCTGAAAGGGCGCGAGTCGTTGACGGCTGCGGTTCATTTGCGTATGGATTTGTTGGAGCTACTGGTGTTTGCGGCTGGTAGGTTTCTGGCTCGTCTTTGCGTCCCATTCTGATCATATTTTTATTTTGAACCTCGCTGAAGTAGTTTAATAGAAAAACGCGCGGGATCTGAAAATCCGCCTTTTGGCATCCAGTGTATGTACACATGATCGCCAGCCCACCTTGCCCGTTTGTCTTAACTTATATAATAAATGACATTTCCGTCACGTGTCTAGTTATAATTTAAGGTTGTCAAACCCTGCGGCGCGTGTCAGAATTTAGGGTTTTCGGGATATAGAGGTTAAATATTGAAGGCTGAGACCAAAACAAAGGGAAAACTGCTCAAAAAAATGGGCCGTGCTGTCGAAGATTTTTCGATGATCGAGGACGGCGACAAAGTAATGGTCTGCCTCTCGGGCGGCAAAGACAGCTACACGATGCTCGATCTGTTGCTGGATGTTCAAAAGCGTGCGCCGATCAAATTTGAGATACTCGCCGTCAATCTCGACCAAAAACAGCCTGATTTTCCCGAAGAAGTCCTGCCGAATTACCTAAAAAGGATCGGCGTAAACTACCGCATCGTCGAGGAAGACACATTTTCGATCGTCACAGCTCACATTCCCGAAGGCCAGACGTACTGCTCGCTTTGCAGCCGCCTACGCCGCGGCATTTTGTACAACGTCGCCGTCGAAGAAGGCTGTTCAAAGATCGCGCTCGGCCACCACGCGGACGACATCATCGCGACCTTTCTGATGAATCTCTTTTACGTCGGCCAGCTAAAGGCAATGCCGCCAATACTTAAGAGCGACGACGGCCGCAACACGATCATCCGCCCGCTGGCGTATTGCCAGGAAAAAGAGATCGTCGCCTACACGACAGAGCAAAAGTTCCCGATCATTCCCTGCAATTTGTGCGGTTCGCAGCCAAACCTGAAACGTGCCCGCATCAAACGGCTGATAAACGAGCTTGAAAAGGAAACGCCATACATCCGCCAGACGATGATGACCGCTCTGACAAACGTCACAGGCTCGCACCTGCTCGACAACAAGCTCTACGATTTTCGCAACTTTGAGCCGATGATAAAGGCCATTCCAAAAGGCCACGGCTCGGTGGAAAAGGAACTCGACGACGTTTTCGACCACTCTGATTCACAATTCAAAATTCAGAATCCGGAATTCCAAAGCGTCGCCGCCGAGATCATTCAGTAACCCATTTCGCTCCCAAATTTCACACGGTGGCGCGCCTATTTCCCAATAAATATAAGGGTTTGAAGCGGTTTTCGGGCCGTCATGGACACAAAAAGCCATCGCAGACCTCTATAAAGCCATCGGAGACCCCCCAAAAAGCCATCTTAGAACCCCAAAAAGCCACCGGAAAACTCGTCCTCCCACGACGCTTTATCCCCGCCTTCACCATTTCGCCTACATGCGTTCATCAGAGCGCCTTATCGTACCGTTTATCCTTGTGTTCATTATTTTTTCGTTTCACGACAGTAATCCAGTAAAAAAAGTAAGATAAAGCTCGATTGACTTACTTTTTTGTAAGTGCTACAATATGTGACAGTGGTAAATATGGAAACAACAGCTACAACCAAAGGACAAGTAGTAATACCCTCATCGGTTCGTAGAAAACTCGGCATAAAAACTGGCACGCGCATTCACGTCAAGCTTGACGAAGCGAACGCTCAGATCATACTCACGCCGATCACGCGCGAATACATTCATAGCCTTCGCGGGAAGTTTCGCGGTGCGGGACTGGTTGAGGAACTTGAGGCTTCGCGGGCCCGCGACCGAGAAAGGGAAGATAGAGATCGTTAACTTTCATCGAAGATCATGAAAAAACCAAAATCGATCGTGCTCGATTCGTGGGCAATCCTTGCATACTTCCAAGACGAGCCGTCCGGCGAAAAGGTCGCCGATCTCATAGCCGACTCGCAGGAAGCGGGCATTCCGCTTCTAATGAGCGTTGTAAATGTGGGCGAGGTCTGGTACTCAATCGCCCGTCGGCGTTCTGCAAAAGACGCCGACGAAGCTGTACGTGAGATCCGGGCAATCGGTATCGACTTTGTCGAAGCCGATTGGGAACTAACAAGCACCGCCGCCGCCTACAAAGCAAAAGGCGCCATCTCCTACGCCGACTGCTTCGCCGCCGCCCTCGTTGTCAGAACCGCAAACAGCAGCGACCAGACTTCCTGCACCCTCGTTACCGGCGACCCCGAGTTCAAACAAGTCGAAACAGAGATCGAGATAGTCTGGCTTTAAGTTAAGGCTCGATCTTCGGAACGTCGCCCGACTTTTTGGCTAATCTGCAAATGGTCTATGATCTACAACCAGCGGAAAAGAAAGAATCTGACGAACCATACGCCATGTAAGATCGCTGCAGAGATCGTAGTAGTCTTTTATGATCAGTTTTTCTGACGAATTAAAGCAGTTCATCCGAGATTCAACGTGGATATTTTCCAAGACGTATGCCGCGACTTGGCCTCACGAGTACATTGTTCAGCAGCAAGTTGACCGGGTTATGTTCAACGCATTGGCGGAGCACATTGACAACTTCGGATACGAATCTGACTTTTACGACACGAAACAAATTTATTTCGATTATGACGGGAATACGTATTGGCATATGGGAAACATTATCAATCGCTGTCCTGAAAACGAAACCTACCGCCGCAGAAAAGAGCAAGGGAGATTGCCGAAGAATTTGAGCGAGCCAAAATAAGGGTACCTTTTGTGTAATGCTCTAATTGAGTATAATCAGACATCTCTTTGCTTCTTTAACGGGACCAATTATTTAAGTAATCTGCTATGAAAGTTGTTTCATTTTTTGCGGGCGCGGGTGGGCTTGATCTTGGTTTCGAGAAGGCTGGCTTTGATGTTGTTTGGGGTAACGAGTATGACAAGACAATTTGGGACACTTATCGCGAAAACCATAAACGAACGGAACTCGATACCAGAAGCATACGAGATATAAGCTCAGATGAAGTTCCTGATTGCGACGGAATAATTGGCGGCCCACCTTGCCAAAGCTGGAGTGAAGCAGGAGCGCTTAGGGGAATAAAAGATGCCCGTGGTCAATTGTTCTTTGAGTTTATGCGCATCTTGGCAGATAAGCGTCCGAATCGGAAAAGTATTCAAAAAGTAAAATCAAATTGAATTTTTAGGGATGACGAACGACGCGATTGAATTTAACGGCAAATCCTTTGGCTTGAGGGTTCTCGATTTTGGTGAAGATTGGGGAACTTGTCGAGTTGCGTCACACAATCTCAATCAGCTTCTAATGGATGAGACTGGACAATATATTTCAAGAGAGGCTCAATCCGTGGATGAACATATTTTTTATTTCATTGCTCCCGCCGAGTTTCGATTGTCGGATGAAGCATTGACGACAAAAATACTTAGAGAGGTTCAATGATTCGTTTTCAGTTCTTTCCACGCTCACAGCGCATCACGCAATCGATCCAAGAAGTGATCGATTGTTTTATGACTTGTGATGACCAGATTTCCTCACCAAAACACGAACTTCCGAGCAACGACGTTTTGGCAATTCTTCGTCCTCATCTTGAGAACGTCGGATATAAAGTCGAAGAAGGAAAATCGAAGATTCAAAAGATTGGTGTTCCAGTTCTTTTTGGTCTGGGAAATCAGATTGATAAAGCTTTTAATGCTGATGCAATCAGTGCGGACGGAAAGATAGTCATCGAGGTCGAAGCCGGTCGAGCAATTGACAACAATCAGTTTTTGAAGGATATTTTCCAAGCCTGCATGATGTTTGACGTGGAGTATTTAGTAGTCGCGGTTCGCAACCACTATCGAAAGAAGGATGATTTTACTCATGTTTTCACCTTTCTTGAGACACTATACATTTCCAACCGCTTACATCTGCCGCTAAGGGGAATACTGCTTATAGGTTACTGAGAATGTTAAGCCGAGTCAGAACCGGGAGCGATAGCGACTGGGTTCTTAGACGTGAGGATTGAGTATGTGGAACGACACAGACATCCCGTTAGCGGTTTTCTTTACCTTTAGGTGTTATGGAACGTGGCTTCACGGCGACGAACGCGGCAGCGTTGATCGTAATAACAACAAATACGGCTCTCCAAGAATTCAAGCAAACAGCAACTGGCGAAAACATAGTGAAGAGTTGTTGCTCCATCCTCCGGTGACGCTGAATGCCGCCAGCAGGAAATCCGTCGAAAAGGCAATTAGAGACCTGTGCCTCAAACGCAATTGGACGCTTCTGGCTATAAACGTTCGGACGAACCATATTCATGTAGTTATCTGCATCGGATCGAAAAAGCCTCAAGATGCTTTGATCGCGTTGAAAGCCAACGCTACGCGGCAACTTCGGGAAGACCGATTGTGGATCCACGAACACTCTCCTTGGGCTGACAAAGGCAGCAAGCGAAATCTCTGGAACGAAAAGAGTATCTGGGAAGCCTGCAACTATGTAAATAACGAACAAGGTGACAAATTACCTGACTTCGACTGGTGGTAAAAGAACCCAGTCGCTATCGCTCCCGGTTCTGACCCGCTCCGCCTTCACTCTCAGCCGCGAAGGTTTGCGTCGCAAGACTTGGGCAACGCTTGGCGACTATCACTCGTCAGTATATGTTCCAATCCTCTCCGCATTCCGTGATGAGCTTCGACGAATGGAAAAGGCTCACGGAAATATTGTGGCGGAAAGATTAGTTCAATATCTCATAGGAAATAAGTATTTTTACAAGGTAATCAAAGGAAACAATTCATAGGTAGTGCGGAATGACAGCAGATAAAAGCGAACTTGTCATATATCAAACGGACGACGGTCGGACGCAGATTCAGACGCGGTTGGAGGACGAGACTGTTTGGTTGACTCAGCCGATGATGGCGGAGTTGTTTCAGACTACCCAGCAAAAACATAAGCCAACACATACAGAACATTTACGAAGAAAACGAGTTGACGCCGGAAGCAACTCACAAGGATTTCTTGTTAGTTCGTAAAGAGGGCAATCGTGAGGTTCAGCGTGAGCTTGCTCACTATAACCTCGATATGATCCTCTCAGTCGGATATCGGGTCAAAAGTGGGATAGCTACTCGGTTTCGAATTTGGGCGACGCAGCGGTTGCGGGAGTATATCGTGAAGGGATTTACGATGAACGACGAGCTGTTGAAGCAGGCGGGCGGCGGGAATTATTTTTTGCCTCGGACTTGACAGCGGCATCCTATCTATGAAACAATAGCCCTATTATGAGAGCAGATTGGCAAGAGGTTCCGCGGGGGGATGTGATGCCGCAGTATGCGGGGATACATGTAACGATGAATCCTATGGGCGATATAATGATGAGCCGGGTGACGTATCAGATACTGGAAGAGCCGCCGGCGTTTGTGATCTATTTTGACAAGACCAACAGGCGCATCGGCCTAAAGCCGGCAACGCTCGGGACGAAAAACGCCTATCCGACACGCTCGGTCAACAAGCGCACCGGCTCCAAAATGGTCCGCGGCCACCGCCTGACTCGCGAATACCGCGTTGACCTCCCGCAAACCGTCCGCTTCTACGACGCCGACATCAACGAAGACGGCATCCTCGTCCTCGACCTCCGAACGGCGCGCGTCTCTAAACGCGTCCGAAACCACTACCGCAACCGCGATAAAAGTCAGAACCGGGAGCTGTGACCTACTTAATTGAGGGTAACGAACGCCCTTACTTCGTGCGGGCTTCCGCATTCGGACAGTCACAGCCGCAATTTGCGATTTCCCTTGACAGTAACCCGCGTTGAGAATATTCTCGCCGTAAGATGGATTTTTATTTTTTGTTGTTTTCGCTTTTTGCACCGCGGGTTGTGATGGTGGTGTATTTGTTATTGTTTCCGGGGCTGTTTCCGGCGAATAGTGTGCCGCAGTGGGGCGATCTGCTGCTTGGGATATTTACTCCGCGCATTTTGATACTGATCTACATTTATCAAAACATGGGCTATGAGAACATCTGGTTTGCGGCTCATCTGATCGTGATGATCTTTGTGTACTTTGGCGGAGGCCGCGAGACGCACAAGCGACGCAGGCGTCGCAGTGAATAGGTAGTAACTAATAACTGATAACTGAAGTGGAAAGCAATAAACGATATGGGCCTTGATGACCTGCAAACTGATCTGTCCTTAACGGCGCAGATCGAGCTTTATTACGACCTTTTTATTCCTGAAAATTTATCAAAACCAGCGCCGTTGTTGATCGCGGTGCATGGGTATGGGGCGCATAAGCGGTATATGATGCGTGAGGCTCGAGCGGTTGCGGGCGACGGGTTTGTCGTTGCTTCGATACAGGCTCCGCATCCGCATTATCGGGCTTTGCCGGACGGCGGTTATAGGATCGGTTACGGCTGGCTTTCGGACGAGAGGCCGGAGCAGCACGTCGGGCTGCATCATAAGTTTGTGCTCGATGTGATAGACAAACTCGTAGGCGATGGACTGGTCGACCCCGATAGAGTTTTTATGTACGGATTTTCGCAGGCGTGCGCTTTGAATTTTCGTTTTGCGTTTACCTATCCAGACGTGTTGAGTGGAATCATCGGTGTCTGCGGCGGCATTCCGGGCGACCTCGATACAAATCCTATCTACAAACCTTTCTCGGCAGAGACGTTATATCTTTACGGCGACGATGATGAGTTTTACACGCAGGAACAGTTTGCGGCATTCAACGAAAAGCTGACGGCGATGCTGCCGCATTACCGTTCAAAACACTACTCAGCAAAACACGAAATAACAGACGAGATGCGTGCGGATATTCGGGAGTGGTTGTGAGCGCCGTTAGGGAATCCGGTCGCTGCTGCTCCCGGTTCTGACTTTGACATTTTTCACTTCGACAACATTCTGAAGCTCATCGGGCACGATGATCCGCGGCGTCTCGCCATCGAACTCAACCTTAAAATCATCGACACGAACTTTTGAAAGTGAGGTTCGCGGGCCATAGATCGTGAAGTTGACGGTCTTGCGGGGCGCGTCGGCAACTGGTATTGAAAATGAACGCTCGATGCGTTTCTCGCCGATCTTGAATATAACATCGACAAACGTATTGAGAACGGCAGCCTTTGGATTTGGGGCGACGACGGGCACTTGTTTTGCCGTGAACTCATCTTTTTTACCGGTCAGATTGATCTTGTCGGTCTGGACGTATTCGAGAATGCGGACGATGCTTGCCGGGCCGCGAACTTTAACATTCGGCGGTAACACGGTAGTGCTGTAAACCTCGTAACCTGGGGCTGGTTCGCCGGTAGTGATCGTCTTTACCTCGAGGTCTTTTTCTTCGACGGCCTCGAGATTGACGGCGATGCGGCTCGGGGCGACCTCGACCAATTTGACGCCTTGCGGCAGCGGAACAAAAACGCTCTCAGGCGACAGCAAAATTACTCGGTCACCAGGCTCGACATCGGTCAGGTCCAGTGAAGCGGCGAGTTCCGTGCGATTGATCTGCTCGACCTTGCGTTTGTCGCCGTTGACCTCGATCTCGACCTCTTGCAGCGGAGCATTTACGATCTGCGCGCTGCTGGAAATATTCAAATTGAGCGGGATCGTAAAACGTTTTGTCGTCGGCGTACTCAAACCCGTAACGCCGAACCAAAGCGCGAGCGTGATGACAAGCGCGATCAGCTTAAGCCCCCAATCTTCAAGAAAGACCTTTCTAATGATTTGTTTTGCAAAAACTGAATCCACCACAGAGAACACAGAGGGCACAGAGATACTTGATTTACCAATCGTTTTATTACGTCACGCAACAATCTTACGTTGAAGTCCAGAACCAAGGCAAATTTCTTTCTTTAAACAATCTCTGTGTTCTCTGTGCTCTCTGTGGTGAATCTTCTTTCCGAGCGGGTTTCAATAAGCGGAATTTCCATCGCGTCGAGCAACAGTTTGCGAAGCTGGGTCGTATCGAGATTTCGCCTCACTTCGCCGGCTTCGACGTAGGTTATCAGGCCTGTTTCTTCCGAGACGACGAGCGAGATCGCGTCGGAGCCTTCGGTGACGCCGATCGCGGCGCGGTGACGCGTGCCGAGTTCGCGGGAGATCTCTGGATTTTTTGTCAGCGGCAGAAAAACTGATGCGGCGGCAAGTCTTTCGTTTTGGATAACCACCGCTCCGTCGTGAAGCGGCGATGAAGGATTAAAGATCGAAACGATCAGATCGTAACTTATCTTTGCATCTAGCTGCACGCCTGCGTCGATAAAATTTCGCAGGCCGATGTTTCGCTCGATCACTATCAGCGCACCGGTCTTTTCGGTCGCAAGCGTTGTCATCGCAAGCACGATCTCGTCATAAACGCTGCCCCCAAATTGCCCGCGCTGACGCTTCAATATCGGAAAGCGAAACCGGTTGGCGAAGTAAATCAGAGCTTGCCTGATCTCTGACTGAAAAAGAACGATGATCGCGATGCCGATAAACCCTACTGCGTATCGAAGCACGAATTCCAACGTGGAAAGCTCCTGCGCAACAGCAAACCAATACAGCAGCGCCAGTATCACCATACCTACGACCGTCGGCACAGCGCGCGTTCCACGCAGCAGCTTAAGGACGACATAGACAATGATAAAAACGAGCGCTATGTCAAGGACATTTCGCAGCGTATTTATCGTCGGAATGTAATTCGTGATCTGCATCTCTCCGGCTAAGCCTGCTCGACACAAATGTGCCAATCTAAGCGTCTATTGCCATAAGAATAACACAACAATGAAACAGATTAAGGTTAGGCTTCGAAGGGAATTTCGCCGTGTTGGAATACTCCAAGCTCATTGCGTGAGACACGTTCCAGCAGTTTTTCGTCCTCGAACATTTTGACGAGGCCGTTGACGGTTGCGTATCGCGGCTCCTCGGGAATGGTGATAGGAAGATTGATCGACCCTCGCATGTATCGGTCTATACCTTCGAGCAGGGCTCCGCCGCCGGTAAGGATGACGCCTCGGTCGTAGATATCAGCCGCGACCTCGGGGCGAAGTTCGGTAAGCGTATCTTTAACACGAAGAGCTATACGACGCACCACGCTTTCGACAATCGGATAGACTTCGCCCAACGTAATGTCGACGGCTCCCGGACTGCCGGTTTGAATATCGCGTCCGCGAATGGTGATCGTTTTGGAAATATCATCAGGAAGAAATGTCGATGAAAATGTCGTCTTTAGCAGTTCAGTGGTTTCAAAGCCGACCTGCAATCCGCGATGACGGCGGAGATGCGTTGCAAGGTTTTCGTTAATTTCATTGCTGCCGAGCCGGTCGGATGTCGAATGAACAATAGAGCCTTTTGCGACGATCGCAATATTTGTTGTGCCTGCGCCGATGTCAACGATCGCCGAAGCACGTTTGTCAGTCGGCAGAACGCCCGCGCCAAATGCAGCAGCCAGGCCTTCTTCCATCATGAAGACCTTGCCTATATGAGCATCTTCGGCGGCGTTAAAAAGCGCGCGCTGCTCGACGTGCGTAACATCTGAGGTCATGCTCATCACGGCCTGGACCGAGATACTCGAACCGCCCGTTTTTGCCTTTTTGACAAAATGGGCAAGCATCTTCTTTGTGCGTTCAAAATCGCCAACCACGCCGCCGCTAAGCGGGGCTACCACGACAAGGTCCCGGCCTTCCCGTCCACGCATCTCGGCTGCTTCCGAGCCGTAGGCGATTATTTCGTCTTTTTGTTCGTTGATTGCAACCAGCGAAGGCTCGTCGAGCACGACACCTCGGCCCTTAACGGCGATGATCGTGCTCGCCGTTCCGAGATCGATAGCCATCGAATCAGTAACCAGTTTTCTTAATGATGAGATCTTCAGCATACGGGTCTATTAGCCGCAATGATTGATTATATGTCTATTTGAAATTTGCGCTAACGTCAGACCCATTTTACTTCAAATAGGTCTACCGGTTGCAAGCGATTTTTTACAACGAGCGGTTCTCGTTTTGTTAACGGGAATACAGCTCCCGCCGCTTGGGCGGTTGCTTCGCTGACAAGTATCTGTCCGCCGGCTGCATTTGACTGGAGACGTGAAGCAAGATTAACAGTGTCGCCGATCGCTGTGTACTCAGAACGCCGCTCGGAGCCAATGTAGCCGATAGTGGCTTCGCCGGTATGAAGGCCGATGCCAACCGCGATCTGCGAGAAGCCGAGATCGACCAATTCCGTGTTTAGAGTAATAAGCCTTTTCTGCATTGCTGCAGCGGCTTTGAGAGCATTTCTCGCATCTTCCGGCGTTGCGGTAGGTGCTCCGAACAAAGCCATCAATTCGTCACCGATATATTTATCAAGCGTTCCGCCATGCTCGAAAATTATCTCGGTCATTGCGGAAAAGTAGAGATTTAACAAACCGACAACCTTTTCCGGATTCTCATTTTCCGACAACGAGGTAAATCCGCGAATGTCGGCAAAGAGAACGGTGATCGTCTGATTGGCACCGCCTAGACGGAATGAATCGGGGTTTTCGAGAAGCTGTTTTACGACATACTCAGGCATGAAGCGGCTGTAATTAGCACGTGCAACTTCTTCGCGGGCAAGGCGCTTGTGGGCTTTCACGGTTTCGACTGTTACCGCTGTTTGCGCCGCCACTGCGCTGATCAACTCTAAATGGTCCGGCGAAAACGCTGCAAATGGATCAAGCCTATCGGCGTAAAGAACTCCGTGAACGCTCGATTGCGTTATCAACGGAGCACAGATCGTTGAGCGAACGCCTTGCGCGACGATCGACTCTGCGCCTTGAAATTGCTCGTCAGTCTTTGCGTCCTGCGACAGGATCGCAACGCGGTCGCGCATTACTTTTTGCGTGATCGTCCGGCTGACGGTTAGTTTATCGGTCAATTTCTTTATGCTTTCTTCGCGCGTTTTGGCTCCGATCTGATACAGGCTGAGATCGAACGAAACCGAATTGTCATTTTCATCTGTCAGCAGGGCCACAACGCGATCGGCCGGAGTTCCGCGAAAGATAAGGTCAGTCGCTCGCTCAAATATCTCTTCAAGATCAAAGACGGTGCCCAACGTTTTGCTCATTTCAAAGAGAAGCCCGAGTATTTTTGCTTTTCGCCGAAGATCCTTGATCTCCTCAGGTGTCGCAACAGCATTCTCAAGTGACAAGCTTGAACGCCGGCCAATAAGGTCATTCACCGAGATCTGAACCTGCGTATGGCCAAGTGGAGCATCGTCGTAATTAATAGGCTGCGACTTTTCAGTCCCAGCATCATGCTCGGCGGTAACGGCTAATTGGGGAATCGGATCGTTTTCCAAAACAACGTCAGAATCACCCACACCAACGAGAAATCTCAGCTTGCTCTCCCCGATAGTAATGACGTCATCAGCGGTGAGTGGACACTGGATCTGAATATTTCCGTTTACAAAAACGTGATTGACGCTGCGGATGAGCTGGCCATTTTCGAGATGGCCGTCGATAACCTTAAATGTTTTGCCATCGCCGAAAATAAAGGCGTGCTTTCTTGACACTCGCCGGTCGTCGAGGACAATATCATTCTCTCTTGCACGCCCGATCGAATAGGTTTTGGCGTGGACAAGTTTTACTTCCCACGTTCTGCCGGTTGGCTCTGTAATTTTTAGTATTGCGTCCAAGGTAACCGTAATTGTAATTGTTTAACCGCAAATGGTAAATTGAGCGGGTTCTACTTTCAAGTTTTTATGATCTATTTTGACAACAATGCGACTACGCAGGTCGTTCCACAAGTTTTGGATGCAATGTTACCGTATCTTGGTTCGTCTTACGCTAATTCATCCTCAGGCCACTCATTTGGACAGAAATCGCTTCAAGCCGTCAAATCTGCCCGACAAAGCATTGCCGACTTGCTTGGCGCACGCATTGCTGATGAAATTGTTTTTACATCATGCGGCACCGAGAGCGATAATTGGGCGATCATTGGCGCTGTAAAGGCTGCACCCGAAAAAGATCATATAATCACAACCCGAGTCGAACACGAAGCCGTCCGAAAAGTCTGTCAAAACCTCGACGGAGTATCACATCGCGTGACATGGCTCGATGTGGACGAAGACGGCAACTTAGATCTCGATGCTTTGCGTTCAGCTCTCAACGAAAAGACAGCGGTCGTGTCGGTAATGCTTGCAAACAACGAAACTGGAATCCTTTTTCCGGTCAAAGAGATTGGTGAGATCATTAAGGAAAAATCTGATGCTCTGTTTCACGTTGACGGTATAAACGCTGTTGGCAAAATTTCAATTGACCTGAAGAACACAACGATCGATCTGTTCTCCGCAGCCGCGCATAAGTTCTACGGCCCGAAAGGAATTGGGACGTTGTACATCCGAGAAGGCGTCGAATTGCCTTCGTTCTTTATCGGCGGCGGACAGGAAGGCGGTCGGCGTGCCGGAACCCCCGCAACGCACCAGATCGTCGGAATGGCTGCAGCTGCAGAATTTGTCAAAGATATGTCGCCGATGGAAAAGGTCAGAGAATTACGTGACCGTTTGGAAAACGGGATCCTAAAGGATATTTCAAATTCTCGCCTCAACGGCACTAGCGACACGTCAAAACGCCTGCCCAACACATCGTGCATTTCGTTTGAAAATACGAACGGAGAAATGATCATGCACAAACTCGACGAACTCGGCATCTGCATCTCGACCGGCTCTGCCTGTCATTCGCATGACCACACAGCATCGTCTGTCCTTCAGGCGATGAATGTTCCGTATTCCTATGCAATGGGGTCAATACGATTTTCGCTTGGACGCTTAAATACTGAAGATGAGGTTGATATCGTAGTTGACGCTTTGACGGGAATCGTAAAGGAACTAACTGCGTTGGCTGACTAGTGTAGATCAAGCAGCTTTTTCGATTCCGTAGCGGGCTAATTTTAGATAAAGTCCGCGTCTTGTGAGGCCGAGTTCGTTGGCGACTCGGGAGATGTTCCAGCGGTGGCGTGTGAGCGAGGCGCGAATGAGTTGCATTTCGAGTTCGGAGACTGCATTTTCCAGAGTGCCGCCCTCGGGGATATTTGTAAAGGGAGAAATCACTCCGTCATACGATGCGATCGGCTTAATATTTGAACCCGTGTCGAACGGCGTTAAAGGTTGAGCACTTCGTTTTAATTCAGGCGAAAGATGGTCAGGTGTGACGACCTCATTATCGACCGCACGGGCGATGATTCGCTGTATTTCGTTGCAAAGCTGCCGGACATTTCCCTGCCAGTTGCAAACCATCATCAGATCGATCGTCTGTGGCGTAAAACTAATATTGTGTTTTCCAAACCGCGACGAGTAATGATTGATGTAGTAGTTTACGATCGGCGGTATCTCTGATCGACGTTCACGAAGCGGCGGCACACGCAGCCGAATTACATTTAGCCTATAGTAAAGGTCCTCGCGAAATGTACCGTCAGCAACCTTTTCCTCTAACGGCATATTGGTCGCGGCGATGATACGGACATCGACCTTTAGCGGTTTTTTGTCGCCGAGCGGCTGTATCTCACCTTCCTGCAGAAAACGCAGAAGTTTTGGTTGGACGTCGATAGGCAAATCACCAACCTCGTCCAGGAAAAGCGTTCCGCCGTCAGCGGTGCGGATCATGCCGGGCGAATCTTCGACAGCTCCGGTAAACGCACCTTTTTTGTAACCAAATAGATGCCCTTCAGCAAGTTCCTTTGGAACGGCGGTGCAATTAAATGGCACAAAGATCTTATCCTTTCTGTTAGAGAGGGTGTGGATCGCACGCGAGACTAGTTCCTTACCGGTTCCCGATTCACCCGTTACAAGAACAGTCACATCGGACGAGCGTATCTTATATACCTCCTCGACCAGCTCCGTCATCGCCAGCGACGAATGAATAAAGCCCGGCATTAGGCTATTGGACGTGTACGGCGAAGATTCGTGTTCGGTTGGTGAAGATTTATCTCTTTCGCGAAGTGCGATCACGTCCATACCGAGTTCGACGACACGAAGCAAAGGGGCTAGTGAGCTGTTATCGCTCAAAACAGCGCCGGATGCGGGACTCATAAGCAAAAAGGCCGGTGATGCCGCTGAGCCATGAAGTGGAAAGACCGCAATGTTCTTTGTGCGTGCGAAGGTTTTTTCCTCGCCCTTTGTCCGAGCTTCGCTAAATTTTTTGATCAGGTCGTTGCTTTCCTGCGGAGAATACCCGTGAGTAATAAAAGGATAGAGCTGTTTCTGATCGTTGAACTGGGCGAGCGCGATCTTGCTGGCATTGCTGTCCTGTTGGAGAACGGCGACAAGCTCTCGAAACATCAATTCGCGTGAGGCAGTGGCTTCAGCCAAACGCACGGTCAGGAGCTGTGAAACAACGGAATTTGACCGCTTTTCTGATGCGGAATTTCCGGTTGACACCGAATCTTTTTCTACTCTTTCTAGTTCCTTACCGATCCGCGCAATATAGGACGCAATACCAAGTTTTTTAAAGATATCCAGGGCCGATATTAGGTGGCGTCTTGCCCGGACAGAATTTCTAGCATCGAGGTGAGATCCAAGCAAAAAATGGAGGATGCCGGTGTGATACAGATCCTCGGCTGCTTCGAAAATGGTTAATCCACGGCTGAAATGATGAATTGCCATTTCGGTATCCTCTTCGGCAAGGGCAGCAAGCCCTCTGATCCGCTGAATGTTGCCGAGGACAAAAAAATCTGTTGGAGTGTCGCCTTCCTCCATCTCGGCCAGTGCATTTTCATATTCTTCGAGACCACTTTGGCTTAGGTAGCTTTCAGCAAGGATCAAGCGGGCCATATCCGCATATGCTTTTGTCCCAAGTTCAATCGAAAAATCAATAGTCTCACGAGCTTTTTCGATCGCCTTCTTGAACTTACCCTGAGCGAGGTAGCATCGAGCCAGGCTGCGCATTGGCTGAACTGTGTACCACGCATGCTTGCGCTGCTGTGCAAATTCAATTGCTCTGTGCAGCCATTTTTCGGCTTCGACGAGATCTTCGCGGAGAATGTTCAACTCGCCCAGCGAATCATAGATACCGGCGACATGAACATAATTTTCCCGCTCGGCTATCTCGAGAGCCCGGTTAATCATCGACTCAGCTTTTTCCCATTCGCCGATCAGGACGAGGTTCATGCCCATATTGTTATAGGCGATGACGCTATTCAGTGCGTGGTCAGTTTGGTCAAAAAATTCGATAGATTTTTCAAGACATGCTATACCGTCCTGCGGGCGGCGAAGGAACCAATAGGCACCGGACATATCGGTATAAAGTTTGCCGAGCATGAACGGAGCTGAGTTTTCACCAATAATATTGATGCCAAGTTCGAAGTTCTCTAATGATCTCTCGCTGTTGCCTTCCTGATGGTAGCTGTTAGCGATCTCACGATAGGATTCGGCCATTCCGAGCCAGTCGGCTGTGTCGCGAAAATGGTCGAGAGCCTTGAGAGCATAGTCGCGGCAGATTGGATATTCGCTCAACTTCCGGTAAACGCGAGCGAGGGCGATCTCAATACTGCCCGAGAGATGCCAGAGTTCGTTCTCGTCTGATTTTTGGCGGTTTTCTTTAAGAAGCGTGATAGCTTTTGGTTGGTCGCCAGTGTTGCTATATGCGATCGCAACCTGTGTCGTGACCTTTACCTGCGTTTCGGAGCCAAGCTGGGAAAGATTCTCATCCTCAGCAAATGGCTTGATCGTCTCAAGCGATTCCTTATATCGTCCGATCGTCTCTAGCGTGAATGACAATAAACGTGTCAGGTTGGCGAGATTGTCGGGCGTATGGTCGTAGCCTTCAATGGTTTTGACGAGTATCTTTTCAGCCTCGCCCGATTGGCCCTCGCGCAGCTTTTGCCCGACGCTGCGAAATACGGCGTCGATGCTTTCAAACGAGATAGCCCTCGCAGCAGCAGCCGAACCGCGGGCTTGTCGCGGCAACGACGAAGTTGTGGATTGTTCCCTTTTCATTTACTGTGCAAAAACAAAACGACGAATCGCCATATGCTTTCAATAATTGAATACTAAGTAAACAGTTGCGCATTTGAAATCTAACAGAAAAAACTCGCGGCGTCCACAATTTTTTTATTGTCTTGCTACAGAGAAAACAGAGGGTACTGAGATTAAGGAATATTATCGTTCTTTAAGGTCACTGTGTTCTCTGTGACGGATATAGCGGATATAATGGAACGATGCCTGAGTTTCCCGACATAGACGGCGGCAGCGATGTCTTGGAAGAAACCAAGATCAAGCTCGAAAAGCCGAAACTATTTAAAGTCATCCTTCACAACGATGACTTCACAACAATGGAATTTGTTGTTTTCGTTCTGCAATATGTGTTCAATCGTTCAGATTCCGAAGCTTTCTCCATTATGCTCAAAGTTCACAATGAAGGCATCGGCATCGCGGGAATTTACCCGTATGAGATCGCCAATATGAAAAGCGAAAAGGCAAAAAATCTTGCCCGTTCACGCGAGTATCCGCTGCTTTGCACAGTCGAAGAAGAGTAAAAAAATTCCCTTAAAATGATGGGCAAAATGTTCAGGTTCTGAAAAACGACCTGTTAACCATGCCTATTGTGTCCGAATACTTCTTTAACAATGATTCTGCGTGGTAATATCTAGGTTTTATACGGAAATGACAGAACCAATCGATCTTAAAAAAACAGTAAACCTTCCCAAGACCGATTTCGCCCAAAAAGCAAATCTTGGGCAAATGGAACCCGCGCGGCTAAAGAAGTGGCAGGAAATGGGCCTGTATGAAAAAATTGCCGATGCTCGCAAGGGACGAGATAAATTTATCCTTCACGACGGCCCGCCTTATGCCAATGCCGACATTCACATCGGTACTGCGCTCAACAAGATACTCAAAGATTTTGTCGTTAAGACGCGTTCGATGATGGGCTTCGATGCGCCTTATGTGCCCGGATACGACTGTCACGGACTGCCGATCGAGACAATCGTCGAAAAGAAACTAGCAGAAAAGGGAAAGAACAAAAACGATATTCCGGTAGCCTCATTTCGCCGTATTTGCCGCGAACATGCTTCAACGGCGATGAATAATCAGACGCGCGATTTTCAGCGTCTTGGGATTCTCGGCGAGTGGAAAAATCCATATCTGACGATGTCGCCCGAATACGAATCATCGACGGCGCGGCTGTTTGGTAAATTTCTCGACCGTGGCTTTGTTTACAAAGGATTGAGGCCCGTTTATTGGTGCATACATGACCAGACGGCTCTTGCGGAGGCCGAGGTTGAATATAAGGAACACAGTTCGCCGTCAGTGTATGTAAAATTTTCGCTAAAGACCGATCCGGCAGAGATCGATCCCGCTTTGGCCGGCAAAAATATGATAGTCGTGATCTGGACGACGACTCCATGGACACTGCCCGCAAATCTCGGCATAACCGTTCATCCGGATTTTGAATATTCGGCAATTGAAGTTTCTGACGCCGAAGTATTCATCGTTGCGTCAGAACTTGCAACTGCATTTACCGAGACATGCGGTTTTGCCGAGTATGAGGAAATTGCTCGTTTTAAAGGTTCAAAGCTCGACCGAATGGAAGCGAAGCACGCATGGCTGGATCGCACTTCATTGATAATGAACGGCGATCACGTCACGCTTGGTGAGGCTGATGCAGAGGTGGAGCTTGATGCACGGCATGAGAACAAAGCGGCAGGTAAATCAGGCACAGGTTGTGTTCATACGGCTCCGGGGCACGGCGCAGACGATTTTGCCGTTGCAAAACGATACGGCCTTGATATCTATGCTCCGGTCGATACCGCGGGCAAATTCACATCCGAAGTCGAACACTGGGCCGGCGAAGATATTTTTATAGCTAACTCTAAGATCGTCACGTTCCTTCGTGAGAGAGGTGCGTTACTTTTTTCGGAAACCTATCAGCATCGGTATCCGCATTGCTGGAGATGCAAAAATCCTGTGATCTTTCGCGCAACGCCGCAATGGTTCGTGTCGATGGATGAGGCAGTTGATGGCAGATCGTTGCGGCAGCGTGCGAGGGACGAGATCGAAAAGGTCAAATGGCATCCCGCTTGGGGCGAAGGCCGTATGAACAATATGTTCAAAGGGCGACCAGATTGGTGCGTTTCGCGTCAGCGGTCATGGGGCGTGCCGATACCGGTGTTTTATTGTAAAGGCTGTGACGAAGCAGTTGCCGATCCAAAGATTATCGACCACGTCGCTGATATTTTTGCGGTTGAGACGGCCGATGCGTGGTATGCACGGCCTGAGAGCGAATTACTTCCCGAAGGTTATAAATGCACAAAATGCGGCGGAGCAGACTTTCGCAAAGAGACGGACATTCTTGATGTTTGGTTCGATTCGGGCTCGAGCTGCGTCGCGGTTCTTGAAACGCGCGGCGAAACACTGCGGTTTCCGGCGGATGTATATCTCGAAGGCGGAGATCAGTATCGCGGTTGGTTTAACTCAAGCCTTAGCTGCGGTATCGCGGCACATGACGCTGCGCCTTACAAACAGATCATCACCCACGGCTGGGTCGTCGATGGCGAAGGCCGCAAGCAGTCCAAGTCTATTGGCAACGTGACAGCTCCGCAAGAGATCATCGACAAATCGGGTGCCGAGATACTTCGTCTATGGGCGGCGGCGGTCGATTATACAGAGGATGTTAGGTGTTCAGACGAGATATTGGCACGCGTCGTCGATGCGTATCGCAAGATGCGAAATACGCTGCGTTATGCGCTTGGGAATCTTGAAGGATTTGATCCCGTAAGTGATGCTGTGGCGCCGTCGGAGATGCTTGAGATTGACCGTTGGGCTCTTGCGGGACTTAACGATGTCACGAAAAAGGTGCTTGCGGCCTATGAGGCATACGATTTTCAGGCGGCGTATCATGTTCTCTACAATTTCTGCACGGTGACGCTATCGTCTAGATACTTTGACATTATCAAGGACCGGCTCTACATATTTGCTCCGAGATCTTTGGAACGACGCTCGGCTCAGACTGCTCTGCACACAGTTGTTGACAACTTGTGCCGCCTGCTCTCGCCAATATTGGCTTTCACGTCTGACGAGGCGTGGGAAAATTTACCCGGACAATCTGTGGCCTCGGTCCATCTTGCCGAATTTCAGGTCGCAGATGAGGCGGACCACTCAAGCCTCAATGAGAAATGGGAAAAGATCTTCGCGATCAGGGATGAAGTTTTGAAGGCACTCGAAGACGCTCGAAATGACAAGCAGATCGGCTCATCGCTTGATGCCAATGTAATACTGACAACAGACGCTGCGACGACACGATTTTTGATGGATTATTTTGACCAACTGCGTTACGTTTTCATCGTCTCGCAGGTCGAAGTTCATGAAGGAGATGCGTTCAGGGTCGAGATCCAAAAAGCAGACGGTGAAAAATGCGAACGCTGCTGGAATTATTCTGTTCGCGTTGGAGAGTTTGTTGAGTATCCTTCAGTTTGTGAAAGATGCAACGATGCTCTGAAAGAGATCGTATAGGAGTAGTTATGAAAGTTGGTATTGTATTTCTCATCCTGATTTTTGCTTTTGCGTTTAACGCATCGGCTCAGACATCAGAAAAAGATGCTGTGCGTGTTCCGCTCGAAAACTATATCAAGGGCCATGCGACCGGTGACGCGGAGTTTTTTAAAAAAGCGTTTCACACCGAGGGCAACCTTATCTTTATCCGCGACGGCAAATACACAACACGCAGCTTTTCCGAGTACATTGCCGGGGCAACCGGTGGCAAGCCTGCTGCCGATGAAGCTAAACGTAAACGTTCGATCGAAAGCATCGACGTAGTCGGAAACGCCGCGACAGCTAAGATAATCCTCGACTATCCTACAGTTAAGCTGACAGACTATATGTCGCTGCTCAAGATCAACGGTGAATGGAAGATCGTAAATAAAATATTTACCTCTGAGCCTAAGGCTCCCGTGGAAACCAAAAAGCCTTAATGAATAAGCGTGATCTATTGTGGAAGATTGCCTACCTCGCCATAGCCGGCGGGGTTTTTCTAATAGACCAAACTACTAAGGCGTGGGCGACAAAAGAGCTGCGTTTTGGAGGTGACAGGACACTAATTTCCGGCTTTCTTAATTTTGCATACGCGCAGAATACCGGCGTTGCGTTTTCGATGCTTGACGATCATGGTGATGCAGGACGCTGGGGGCTTTCGATAGTTGCCATTGTCGCGGCAGCCCTCGTCATGTATTTCTTTTGGCGAACGCCTCGAACCGACGACAGAATGATGGGAGCTCTCGCATTACTTCTTGCGGGCATCGCCGGTAACGTGACCGACCGGCTGCGGCTCGGGTTTGTTGTTGATTTTATCGATGTTCAATTTGGAAACTGGCATTATCCAACATTCAACGTGGCCGACTCAGCGATCTGTATTGGTGCGGGGCTACTTATTATTGACATGTACCTAAATGGCCGAAAGACCGTAACAACAAACGCACAAACCGCGATCCGCTCTTCGCATTCGAACGATGTATCCTGAACTATTTCGCATCGGCACATTTCCTGTAACGACCTACGGCATTTTTTTGGCGTTGGGGATGTTGCTCGCACTGTTTGTCGCATCGCGGCTCGGCGCTCCTGACGGATTGCCGCGTGAACGTATTTATGACCTCGGTCTTTGGACGTTGGTCGGCGGGCTTGTCGGTTCAAAGGTACTGATGTTCTTTGTCGAGGACAACGTCAACATATTTACTCTGGATTTCCTGCGATCCGGCGGTGTCTATTACGGGGGGTTGATAGGAGGCTTTTTGGCCGTTGTCATTCTCGTGCGCCTTTATAAATTGCCGTTATGGAAAGTCGCCGATGCATTTGCTCCCGGCCTTGCTCTCGGGCAGGCTTTCGGGCGACAGGGTTGTTTTTCCGCCGGTTGCTGCTGGGGCAAACCGACAAATTTGCCGTGGGGAGTACATTTTACCGAGTTGGGTCACGAATACACCGGCGTTCCGATCTACGGCCTCGACGGCAACCACATTCATCTACACCCGACACAGCTCTACGAATCGTTCATAATGTTTGCCGTTTTTGCATTTCTTATTTACCTGCATCGGCGAAAGAAATTTGACGGGCAGGTTCTTATTGCTTACGGTATCATCTATTCGATCGTTAGATTTTCTATCGAATTTATCCGCGACGACCCGCGCGGCGACCTTCTTGGATTTACGTCTCTTACAGGGCTTTCAACTTCACAAGGCATAAGCCTAATTGTCGCTGCCGGTTCGATTGTCTTTATGTTTATGCGTCATAAGCGAGTTTCGAGTTCAAAGTTCAAAGTTCAAAGTTCCGAGTGACAGAAGAACCTTCATCCTTCATCCTTCATCCTTCATCCCTTGATACGGGAAAGCGTCTCGACGCTTATCTTGCTGAAAATATCGACGGCTGGTCGCGTTCGCGCCTTCAGCGGCTGATCGAGAACGAAGATGTTCTGGTCAACGAAGCAGCGGTCAAGCCTTCGTATAGGGTTCGCGATAGTGATGAGATAGAGGTTGATCTGATCGAGGTGCCGGTTGCCAGATTTGAGCCGGAAGATATAACGCTCGACATTGTTTACGAGGACGAATATCTTGCCGTAATAAACAAACCGGCAGGAATGGTCGTTCACCCCGGTGCCGGTGTTCAAAGCGGGACACTGGCGAATGCGATCGCGTTTCATTTTGGGTCCAAAGCCCAGAATCCAACTTCCAAAGACCAAGACAGGGTCGGCATTGTACACCGCCTGGACAAGGACACGTCAGGCCTGATCGTCGTTGCTAAGACGGACGAAGTTCACGAAGCCTTATCTGAGCAGTTTCGGGAGCGGTTAGTTTATAAGAGTTACGTTGCGCTTGTTCACGGCTCGCCTGACACGAATACAGGTAAGATCGAAGCTCCGATCGGCCGCAACAAACATAATCGTCTAAGGATGAAGGTCGCTACGCACGGGCGGAGTGCTCTCAGCCTTTGGAAAGTGCGAAAACGTTACGCCAAATTCACACTTCTTGATGTTGAGATCAAAACCGGACGGACGCATCAGATCCGCGTTCACATGGGCTATATCAATCATCCGGTAGTCGGTGACGAGATCTATAACGAGGGCCGAGATAACACAGTTGCTGATACTAACACCCGAAATGCGATCAAATCAATGGGGCGATTTTTTCTCCATGCGGAAAAACTCTCATTCACACATCCGGTCACAGAAGAGCAGCAGGATTTCAGCGTCCCGCTTCCGCTCGTTTTGTTGAGTTTTCTGGAGACGCTTGAGAATGGCTCGTAGCGGTATAGCCTATTTCACGCGACACTTTGGCAGCAGCATCTGTAAGAAGGGCTACGATCTTCGGCAAATTCGGCTCATCTATGTGCTGGATGATGCTGGATGTTCCTAAAGCAGCTACCACTGAGCCGCGTGCATCATAAATTGGAGCCGCAATACACCGAACTCCTTCCGCATTTTCCTCGTCATCAACCGCAAAACCGTATTTTCTAACTCGAGCCGCCTCGCGCAGAAATTTCTCTGGTTCAGTTATCGAACGTTGCGTTTTTTGTTCCATACCGTGCAGGTTAAGGATCGCAATTATCTCCGTCTCCGGCATAAATGAGACCAATATCTTTCCAATCGCCGTCGTATGCACAGGCAAACGGTGGCCGACCCAGATGTCCAATTTGATAAAGCTCTTTTCGCCCTCGACCTTTTCGACATAGACCGCTCGGCCGTTATCGAGAACGGCAACGTGAGCTTCGGGCAGACGGCATTTTTGTAAGAATTCCGTGAGAAATGGTTTAGCCGCCTCGCGCACATCGAGTCCGGGAATCGCTCCTCCGGTCAGATCCATTACTTTTAGACCCAAACGATATTTGCCCTCAGTGTCGCGACGAAGATACTCACGCCGTTCCAAAACACGAAGAATATAGCTTGCCGAGCTTTTAGGGATGTTCAATCTCCGACTGAGGTCGGAGTTGCTCAAGCCGTTCTTGCCGACTGCAACCATTTCCATTATCGACAGTGCCCGTTCTACAGCGGTTGACGTTATTTCTGACATATTTCGTATTGTTCCATAATGTGAAATATTGTTCAAGATGCCGAACGCATCATAATTCTGGTATTTACAACGGATAATCAACTAATTTACCCTCAACTAAACTAACCTTCTGGAAAAAAGCGGCTGTTCGAAATATAGAACAACGGAAGTAATACATGACACAGGCTACACTAGAACGAACCGCCGATCTACGGATCAATCAGGCACCTGCGGATTTTGCGGCTAAAACCGTCTGGAACGAAGGTTTCTATGAACTTCTGGCGGAATTGCATGAAAAATTCACTCCGCGTCAGCGGGAATTGGTGAAAAAGCGGCGCCAGATTCTATCCGAAGCTCATAATGGGAATTTGCCGACCTACCTCGAGCCTTCAGAAGCAACGGAGGGCAATTGGCAGATAACGATTCCCGCTTGGTGCTCGGACCAGCGCAACCAAATGACCGGGCCCGCTGACGATGGTGAATTGGTCGTCAAAATGCTTAACTCCGGTGCTCCAGGCGTGATGATCGACCTCGAAGATTCGATGGCAAATGTCTGGGCGAATCTTGAAACCGGCATTGCAAACTCTCTGAACGCTCTGCATGGCGACCTTACGTATTTTGACAAGAAACGTGATCGCGAAGTCACGATCAAAGAAAGCTCGACCGTGATATGGACTCGTGTTCGCGGGCTGCATCTTAGTCAAGCAGGCATTTTCGATGACCTGATGTCAGCCTCAGTTTACGACGCTGCAAGAATTGCGTTTGGAGTTGACCGAACAAAACTAAAGCATAATCTGTGCTTCTACATTCCAAAATCGGAATCGGCCGAGGAAGCCCTGTTTTGGCGTGACCTATTTCAAATGCTCGAAGCGAAGCTCGGTTGGGAAAAGTGCTACATCAAATGCATGGCTTTGGTCGAGGCACATCCTCTCGCCTTTCAGACCAAAGAATTTATCTACAATCTCCGCGACCATCTCGTCGGGTTGAATCTTGGACGTTGGGACTACATGGCGAGCCTTATCTATTTCAATCTACATAATCCGAATTGGGTCTTGCCGGACAGAAACACCATTCCGTCTGACATTCCGTTCTTTCAAAATCTGCGAAGGTTGCTTGTCGAGGTTTGTCACAAACGAGGAATTCTGGCCATCGGAGGCATGACAGCTTTGTTTCCAAATCGACAAGATGCTGAACTCAACGAGCGAGCGTTAAAAACACTCGAAGCCGACAAGCTAAACGAAGCCAACGTCGGTATGGACGGTGCGTGGACAGGGCATCCCGACCAAAATGCTATCGCGGTCGAACAATTTCCAGATCCAAATCAGAATTTTGTCAGGTTTGAAGGGCAATCGCTTTCGCCCGATCTGCGGCCTTTGCCTACGGGTGTTGGTAAGCACACCTTAGACGGAACACGAGCCGCTGTAAGCACCGTTATTCGATACCGGCACGGCGTTTTAAGTGGCAAAGGAGCTTCGCTGCTAGACGGTTACATGGAAGATCTTGCTACCGACCGCATCTATCGCCTCATGATCGCTCAACGAATGAAACATCGCAAAACCGTGAAGATTATGGACGGTGATGTGGTTGTCGAACATACTCCTGAGTTTATCAGCAAGATATTTGACGAGGAATTGGCAAAGATACTTGAGCGAGTGCCGGACGCAGCGTCAGAAAAAGATCGATACGAGGAATCAAAACGCATTAGTGAAAGAATGATTTTTCAAGAGGAATTTGATCCGAGCTGAGCATGAATTTTAAATCTAAAATTTGAGATTTGATATTGGAGAAAAGGAATTTAATTTTCGGGGGAACACTATGAAAAAAGATGAACAGATAAAGGCAATGGAACAGGATTGGGCAACAAATCCGCGATGGGTGGGCGTGGTCCGCAATTACACTGCGGAAGACGTCCTGAAGCTTCGCGGCTCGGTGAAGATCGAATACACCCTGGCAAAGATCGGGGCGGAACGTCTCTGGGATTCGATGAAAACCAGCGATTTCGTCAACGCTCTTGGAGCGATGACCGGTGGACAGGCCGTTCAGCAGATACAGGCCGGACTGCAGGCGATATATTGCAGCGGCTGGCAGGTTGCGGCCGACGCAAACACGGTTGGCCAAACTTATCCCGACCAGAGTCTCTATCCATCGAACAGCGTTCCCGAGCTTGTCAAAAAGATCAATAATTCCCTGATGCGCACCGATCAGATCTACTCGACCGAAGGGAAGAATGGCATCAATTGGTTCGCTCCGATCGTTGCTGATGCCGAGGCCGGTTTTGGCGGCAATCTGAACGCCTTTGAACTGATGAAATCGATGATCGACGCCGGTGCGGCAGGCGTTCATTTTGAAGACCAATTGTCTTCGGCGAAAAAATGCGGCCATATGGGCGGCAAAGTTCTCGTGCCGACAGGCGAGGCCGTTCAGAAGTTGATTGCGGCGCGGCTTGCTGCCGATGTTTGCGGCGTGCCGACCATCGTTGTTGCCCGAACGGATGCAAACGGAGCAAATCTTTTGACCTCGGACATCGATGATAACGACAAACCATTCTGCACGGGCGAACGAACCGTCGAAGGCTTTTTCCACGTAAACGCAGGTATTGAACAGGCGATCTCACGTGGCCTTGCTTACGCACCGTATGCCGATCTCGTATGGTGCGAAACCTCGCATCCGGACCTCGACGAAGCCCGCGAATTTGCCGAGGCAGTCCACTCAAAATATCCGGGTAAGATGCTGGCGTATAACTGCTCGCCGTCGTTCAACTGGAAGAAAAAGCTCGACGATGAAACGATTGCAAAATTCCAATGCGAATTGGGCGCGATGGGCTATAAGTTCCAGTTCATCACGCTGGCTGGTTTTCACTCGCTCAACCACGCGATGTTCGAACTCGCCACAGGCTATCGCGAACGACAGATGTCCGCCTATGCCGAATTGCAGGAGCTGGAATTCGCTTCGGAGATAAGTGGATATCGAGCGACCAAACACCAAGCGTTTGTCGGCACAGGATATTTCGACGCACTGACACAAGTCATATCTGGCGGTGCGTCGTCGACAACGGCTTTGTCCGGCTCAACTGAGGAGGAACAGTTCGATGATGTAGTGATCAACGACGTATCGAGCAAAGAAGCAGTTCGCGTTTAGAAAGACTCCTCTTTTTCACACTGCGAGGTCGTCTGAAAGTTGGATTTCGGACGGCCTCATCTTATGTCTTCTCTTGGAGTCAAAATTTCATTTTTTTTGGAAACTTTTTTAGGAAAAATAGTATTCTCAGAAAAGTGCTGGTTTTTGAGGCAGTTTTGAATGTGGCACGTGCCACATTTTTAAAGTTTCCGAGCAAAAACACATGTTTTTTTGGGCTTTTGGGGGTAATTGTTGGCAAAAATAAAAAGCCATCTGACAGGGGCAAAAAGCCACTTTTGAGACCCAAAAAGCCATTTTAGACGGTCAAAAAGCCACTTTGCGTAACGATTTTAGAGCGCCATTTTGAGAGGGACTTTCGTCAATAATTCGTGTTGTCGTCGCTCACGTTTTCTATCCGTTCTCGTCGATGTAATCAGTGGAATCAATGGCATCAATGAGCCACCCGTCACCCTTTTCTTTTTTCCTGGCAGAGTTCGTGTTACAAATAGAGCAATTATGCGAGCCACTTCTAACTTCTCTGCATCTTTGCGTCTTTGCGGTTTGGTTCTCGCTCTGTGCATCTCGATCACGGCACAGAGAAAAGATTTCACTAAATGGGTAAATCCTTTTATCGGCACGGGAGGACACGGACACACGTTTCCCGGAGCGGTCATGCCGTTTGGAATGGTGCAGCTCTCGCCCGACACGCGCACCGACAACTGGGACGGCTCGTCAGGTTATCACTACTCCGACGACATAATATATGGCTTTTCGCACACACACCTCAGCGGAACAGGCATTCCGGACGGGTGCGATATTTTGTTCATGCCGACAGTTGGTGAGCCTCAGTTTTTTGCAAAGGAAGGCGATAAATCCATAAATGGCTACGCCTCGAAGTTCTCCCATGCGAACGAGAAAGCCGAGCCTGGATACTACGCGGTGAAGCTGGATGACGATGGAATTTTCGCTGAGATGACCGTGACGAAGCGAGTTGGATTTCATCGTTACACGTTTCCCGAAACCAAGCAAGCAAATATCAATCTCGACCTTAAGTGGCGGGACAAGGTGATTGATTCTGAGTATTCATTTTTGGCCGGTCCGGTGTCTAATTCGATTCGGATTGAAGGCCACCGCAGGTCAACCTCATGGGCAAAAAACCAAATCGTTTATTTCGTGGCGGACATTTCAAAACCATTTGAATCGGTTCGTCACGAAGGACGTGCAGTAACTTCGGCAGGTGACAAAGGAAGATTGCGGGTGACGCCGCCAAAATCGTCACGAGAAGTCTCGTTCCAATTCACGACATCTGAGAACGAGCAAGTCTTGATGAAAGTCGCGATCTCTTTTGTTTCCATCGAAGGCGCTCGGGAGAATCTCGAAGCCGAATTGCCTCATTGGAATTTTGATAAGGTTCGCGCCAGTGCAAAAGCGGCTTGGAATAAGGAGTTGTCGAAGATCGAGGTTTCGGGCGGGACGGATGCTCAGACAACGACATTTTACACGGCGCTTTATCACACGATGATCCACCCGAGCATCTTTAATGATGTTGACGGAAAGTATCGGGGGCTGGACGGGAAGATACACAACATTGCGGACGATGCTTTGAGTACCGGCTTTAGCCGGCCTGCTGCAACGAAGAGGCCGCCTAAAGGCGAGACTCAAAAGGAAAAGCCGCCTAAAGGCGGGACTCAAAACTCGTCGGATCAATACACAGTCTTCTCACTCTGGGACACGTTCCGTGCGGCGCATCCGCTTTATACGATCATTGATCAGAAGCGGACTGTTGATTTTATCAATAGCTTTATCCGAATATATGAGCAGGGCGGGCGGCTGCCGGTTTGGGAGCTTTGGGGCGAGGAAACCGACACGATGATCGGCTATCACGCCGTTTCGGTGGTCGCTGACGCGATGGCAAAAGGTATAAAGGGCTTTGACTACGAAAAAGCCTACGCCGCCGCCAAACACTCCGCCGAACTCGACCACTTTGGCCTAGCCGCTTACAAAAAACGCGGCTACATCTCCCAGGAAGACGAAAACGAATCAGTCTCAAAAACCCTCGAATACGCCTACAACGACTGGTGCATCCTTCAAATGAATCGCGTTTTAGGTCAGCAATATCCACACGCGGCAAACGGGAAACAACGAGCCATGGACTGGATAGAATACTCACGTCGGGCACGCTCTTTCGAAAACCTTTTTGACCCGAGGGTTGATTATTTTGTGCCGAGAAAGAACGGCGGCTTTATCAGGCCGTTTGCTCCGAATGAGGTTACATTCCATTTTACCGAAGGCAATAGCTGGGTCTATTCTTTCTTTGTTCCACACGACACTTCGCGAATGATGGAATTGATGGGTGGCAGCGACTATTTTGCCGGTAAACTCGAACGTCTTTTCGCGACAACGGAAAAATTAACAGGACGCGAACAGCCTGATATTACAGGGCTGATCGGCCAATACGCCCACGGCAATGAGCCTTCGCATCATATTCCATATCTTTTCAGCTATGCTCAAATGCCCTGGCGAACGCAGGCTTATGTTCGCAAGATCATGGACGAATTTTACAAACCTACGCCGGACGGCCTGATCGGAAACGAAGACTGCGGTCAAATGTCGGCGTGGTATGTTTTGAGCGCAAGCGGCTTCTATCCTGTTGTCCCGGGTGATGGCGTTTATGCTTTTGGAACACCGCTGTTTCCAGAGATGACATACAGGCTCGAAAACGGCAAGATGTTTAGCATCAAAGCCTTAAACGTCTCGCCGAAGAACAAATACATTCTAAACGCTGGACTAAACAGCGCTCCTTACAAAAAAGCGTATATAAGGCACGAAGACATATTGAAAGGCGGCTTACTCGAATTTGCGATGACCGATAAGCCCGTGACCACGGCATTTACGGAATTTCCCGCATCGGATATCTCGACGTCTACTGTGGCAGCTCCGTGGATCGACTTCGCATACAAGGTCTTTATCGGAACTACAACGCCGGGCGCGGCGGTCTTTTTCACGACAGATGGCCGCGAACCGGTTGACGGCGCATGGACGTTGTACTCGCAGCCTTTCGAATACGACCGCGATGCGAATTTGACGATCAAGGCCGTTGCCGTTTATAAAAAAGGCAATCGGAGCAAGACTGTCGAGGCAGTTTTCAGAAAACGCCCAAATGGCTGGACGGTCAAGATCGACTCGAAATACAACCGGCAATACACGGGCGGCGGTGATGAAGGGTTGATCGACGGTATTCGCGGTTCGACGAATTTTGCGAGCGGCGAGTGGCAGGGTTATCAGGCTCAGGACTTTGTCGCGACGATCGACTTGCAACGCGAAACCGAGATCAAAAAGGTTGGCGGCGGATTTTTGCAGGTTGCCCGTTCTTGGATATGGATGCCAACGCGAATTGTGTTTGAAGTGTCGTCTGACAATGTGAATTTTACTCGCGTTGCCGATATCAAAACGGATATTGATCCGAAGGACATGGAAAGCAAGATTCGCGATTACGTGCAAACGATCTCGCCGGTAAAAGCGAGATACGTCCGCGTCCATGCATACAATCTCGGCAAGATACCTGCGTGGCATCCCGGCGCAGGCGATGATGCGTTTATTTTTGTGGATGAGATAATGATCAACTAAGCAGAAACACGCGCGGTAGCAAGTGTGCCCTAACAAATCGGAGTCGGTTATAGCGCACACTCTCTACCGGTTGTGTTTCCGCCTTATCCATATCTCGGCAAAGATCAGGTTGGGAACCCAGCCGAGCCAGGCGACGGCACGATAGACGTCCATTGGCGGCAGTTCGATGGTGTTGGTGATCGACCATTTCCACGCACGCAAGGTCACTGCCGAAAGCGTGAGAGCGTAGCTGCGGATCATAAAGTTTCGATGCGCGGCGAAGTCGCCATTCTTAGCCTTAACCAAAGCAACAGCAGTAAAACTGATCCAGCCGATCGCCAATAAGACAAAGGCGATCTTTGACGGCAGGCCGCCGTTGGCGTAAAAGCCCATTAGCAAACCCGCAGGCCCGGTTATTAACAGAACATCGATGACATACACATAACCGAAAGTGCGGTGCAGCCTGGGATAGAAATCCTGTATCTTGCTCGAGAACTGTGTAAATCCTGCGAGCAGCGCCCACATGCTTGCATAGACGTGGACAAAAAAAGCGACGCGCCAGTGGTAAATGTCTATATAATCTTGTTTGATCTGTAGGAAGCCGACATCGAGATTATAGGGAATGTATGCGACCGTGATCTGGGCCATCAAGAAAGTAAAAAAGCCGAGCGTGAGTAAAACAATTGCATTGAAAGCACTAATACCATTGAAAAAATGCCTGATTTTTAGTAAACCTTTAGCCATGAAAAAGCTTATCTATATACCGCTGTTCGCGTGCTGTCTTCTCGCCTGCAATATGGAAAAGAGTGTCAGCAAAAATTCGATCACGAAAGATGATACCACTACGGCTACGACGGCAGTGGCGTCAAGCCAGGCACAGTCGGCACCTGCGCCTGCGGCCAGCAAGGCACAGGAAATTCTCGGTTCATTTGTCGGCCCTTTTGGTGACAATAAGATCACTTTGCTGATAACTAAAGTGGACGATACAACGGTGTCGGGACGAAGCATCGTAGGCGGTAACGACCGGCCTTTTGACGGAACTTTTACAGTAGAAAATGGCGTTTACAACATCATTGGAAAAGAACCGGGTGATCATAAAAATGATGGTGTCTTTACCTTCACCGTCAACGCAGCCGAGCCGAACAAGATCATCGGCGATTGGAAACCAAACGATAAGAAACAAAACGAAAAGATTTATACCCTCGAACGAAAAGAATTTAAATATAGAAAAGATGTGGGAACGTGGCCCGAGGCTTCACAGCGATTGCTGAAAGCTGGCGATGTCGAGAATCTTATAAAGCCTGAGCTCGAGCTTATGCGTAACGAGATATTTGCCCGTCATGGTTACTGCTTCAACAAAAAGCACCTGCGTCAGCAATTTGAAAACGAAGACTGGTATGTTCCGAACACCGTTGACATCAAAGGCTATCTAACCGATATTGAAAAGAAGAACATCGCTCTCATCAAACGCTATGAAAAGTATGCGGAAGAATACGGTGATGAGTATGGAAGATAAAGCACAGGAGAAGTTTTGAATATTTCTGTGCTATTCAAATCAGACTAGGAGTTTTCCGACCAACGTAACTTTTTCCATTTTTTGTTAATGTCCAACGCTTCCAATGTTTAGGGGAAATACGTGCGGGAAAGTACTCCTGAATGCGCGTTGCTAACATTCGAGCTTCATCGCTAGCTTCTCCGAACGGCAAGGAAAGAAAAAGATGAGCAGTTGATGTTTCTGAAATTCGAGCGTACACAAATGATTCGCCTAAATATCTTTGAAAGTCGACGTCAAATTGTAAGTATTCGGTTCTAGATTGAAACGGAAGTCGCAGTCCGTTGGAATCGGCAAAGATAAGATTCCAGTAAACGTGTATCACTACTGATCGTCCTGCGTTCCCCGCGTTCGGTATTGGACGCAGCCGCTCGAGGTCATAAACTAAAGGTTCTAATTGAATTGGATCAACGATCCATTGATGTCCAATGTGTTCGCCGATTTGTCGGCTCTCTTTCTGTCGAAATTTCTGGTCAAACTCTCTACCTAGAGCTAAGAAATGTGTATATGCACCATCACCTGGGTCGAAAAGTTCAAGGGTTATTGAAGTCGCCTCGGGATAAAGGGACACTACCCTTACGAATCCATCTAGTGCTTTGAAAGATTCCACAAATCCTTTGAGACGGAGGGAATGCGCGCCTCCACTCGATATTGGTAATCCATCGTAAGTAATCGCCCCGAGCTGCGCCATTTTAGGATTCCGATATCTCGGCCTCTACTAACAAAGCCAGTAGATTCAACGATTCCTGCCAGCCGAGGTAGCAGGCTTCGGCAGGGATCACTGCGAGAATGCCTTCTTGTACGACATTGATCTCAGTGCCGACGGAAACTGCCTTTAACGTTACGGTCGTGACCATCTCTCCGGGCATGTTCGGGTCGTCGAATTTGTCTGTGTTTACGATCCGCTCATTTGGAACAAGTTCGAGATACTCACCGCCAAATGAATGGCCCACACCCGTACCAAAATTTGTGAACGATATCTTGTAAGTTCCGCCGACACGAGCATCGACGTGATCGACTTTGCCAGTGAATCCGTTCGGCGGCAGCCATTTGACCATCGCGTCGGGGTCGAGGAACGCCTTGTAAACTTTTTCGGGAGATGTCTTAAGAACACGATGAAGTTTTATTGTGTTTGTTTCCATAATTCTAAATTTCCGTATATAAGTTTTCGCATTTTGTCTGGACCAGGTCAAAGCGTCCATATATGGATTAAGATAGAATTTTAGATATGGACAAAGCGGAACTCATAAAAAAAGTCGGTGAAAACGAATTGATGAAATTCCTCGGTGTGAAGATCGAGGTGGCGACTGCTGAGCGTGTCGTGCTTACTATGGAAGTTACGCCAAAGGTGCATCAGTATGTCGGGATAATGAATGGCGGCGTTTCGATGTATCTATGTGAAACGGCCGCTTCCATAGGTGTGGTCGCCGGAGCCGATCTTACAACGGTCACGCCTGTTGGCATCGAGATCAATGCCAATCACCTGCGTGCAGTGAGCAAAGGCATCATTACTGTTGAAGCTAAGCCGCTTCATACGGGCAGGACAATGGGTGTTTGGGTCATCAACATAACCAATGATAAAGGCAAACTCATCTGCACAGCACGCCTTACGATGCTTATCCAAAAGCGCGCTGCTTATCAGTCGGAATAAGAAATTTTGCTGTGAATTGCACCAAGAGCACAAATTTCAAGAAGCATAAATTCGTGCAATTCGCGTAATTCGTGGCTAAACTCAGTTTGTGCATAACTTTGTCCGAAATCTTATCACCGAATGGCGGCGGCTTGAGTTGCCGGTTGAGAACGCGACTGTTGTCGTCGCCGTTTCAGGCGGAGCGGATTCGGTCAGTTTATTGCTTGGGCTGAATGAACTAAGGAAAGCCTCAAAATTAAACCTCAAGATAGTCGCTGCACATCTTAACCATCAATTGCGCGGCGTCGAGAGCGATGTGGACGAGCAATTTGTAAAGCATCTCACTACCGAATTAGGCATTGGACTCGATCTGCATCGCGAGAAGATAAAACCGCAAGGTAATCTCGAGCAAAATGCTCGCAATACGCGGTATGCATTTCTAGCCGAGGCGGCACGAAACCTTAATGCTTTTGCTGTTCTGACAGGCCACACGCTAAACGATCAGGCTGAGACTTTTCTGTTAAATCTAATTCGCGGCAGCGGACCCGAGGGCTTGGGCGGTATGCGCGCTGTCCGGGAATTAGAAAGTGTGAAAATGAGAACGCAAGAAGATGAATCGTCTCTTCTCCCTTTTTCATCTTCTCCCCTTTTTCTTGTCCGTCCACTACTTAGCTGGGCAAAGCGCATTGATACTGAAGCTTTTTGCAATGAGATGGGAATCGAATATCGTTATGACACGATGAATGAAGACACGGCATTTAAACGGGTTCAGATCAGAAAGATCCTATTGCCGCTTCTAGAGGACATGAATCCGAAGATCGTCGAGACGCTCGCAAATACTGCTTCGCTAATGCAGGGTGTCATCGAACCTTCTGATTCTTTTAACGAGACCCTGATAGAGGCTGATCTTAGCTTGGGAGAGCTAAAAACCCTCTCAAAACCTGAACTTTACGGAAAGCTCCGTTCGTGGCTGCGGCAGCATCGTGGAAATTCAAGGCGATTGGAACTGAAACATATTCAAGCCATTGAGCGTTTGGTTTTTAGTGAAAAGAGCGGTAAAACCGCCGAGCTTCCGGGCGGTAGGGTCGTCAAGAGCGGCGGTAAGCTTATGTATAAAGAAAATAAGGTTGAAAATTGACGGTTCCGCAACTAAACTTAAAGGTTGGCGGCGCAAAACGCGTTACGCTATTGGAACAACGCTTTAGGCGTAGGTTTCATCATATTGCGTTAATAACTTTCGAGACGCGAAAGTTAATTTGGAGGCTATAAATTGAGTTCTAAGGCAAAACAAGTTCTGTTGTGGTTAATGATAATTTCGAGCGCGCTCGTGTTTGTTTGGTATTTGCAAACAAAGCAGACGACACCGGCAAAAGAATTGTCGTTTGACGCCGCCCTGACACAGATCAAGAATAAGGACATAAAAGAAGTTACCGTTAAGGATGACACGCTTGATCTAACAAATAAGAGCGATGTAAAACTTACGGCACGTCTCGACAGAAGCGACGCAACACGCGACCAGATCTTTACCGCAGCTAAAGAAACGGATACCGTTATTAAACTCGAGGCTGCATCGACGGGCATCGGCTGGCAGCTTCTGTTGTCATTTTTACCGTTCATTCTGCTCATGGGTTTCCTGGCATTTACGCTTCGTCAAATGCAGGCAGGCGGCAACAAGGCCCTCAGCTTTGGCAAATCAAAAGCCAAGCTGCTTAATAATCAACAAAAACGTATTACCTTTAAGGACGTCGCCGGTGTTGACGAAGCCAAAGAAGAGCTGCAGGAGATCATCGAATTTCTCAAAGATCCGCAAAAATTTCAAAAGCTCGGCGGCAAAATTCCTAAGGGTGTTTTAATGGTTGGCCCTCCCGGAACTGGCAAGACTTTGTTAGCGAAAGCCGTTGCGGGCGAGGCAAACGTTCCGTTCTTCTCGATCTCAGGTTCAGACTTTGTCGAGATGTTTGTCGGTGTCGGCGCATCGCGTGTTCGCGACCTTTTTGAACAGGGCAAGAAAAATGCTCCGTGTATCATCTTTATCGACGAGATCGATGCCGTCGGGCGTCATCGCGGAGCCGGACTTGGCGGCGGGCATGATGAACGTGAGCAAACGCTCAATCAATTGCTGGTCGAAATGGACGGCTTCGAATCGAACGATGGCGTTATTCTTGTCGCTTCGACCAATCGCCCCGACGTTTTGGACCCTGCTCTTCTTCGTCCGGGAAGATTTGACCGGCGTGTTGTCGTCGGTAGGCCTGATGTGCGTGGACGCGAAGGCATTTTGAAGGTTCACACCCGCAAAATTCCGCTCGACGAAGGTGTCGAGGTCAACGTCATCGCCCGCGGAACACCCGGATTTACCGGCGCCGACCTTGCCAACATCGTCAACGAAGCGGCTCTCAACGCTGCGCGCTACAACCAGAAGGTCGTGACGATGGCTGATTTTGAGGTCGCAAAAGACAAGGTGATGATGGGTGCCGAGCGCAAGAGCATGGTCATCTCCGACGAAGAAAAGAAAATTACCGCTTACCATGAAGCGGGCCACACATTGGTTGGGCTTAAGGTGCCGAACAGTGATCCGGTTCACAAGGTAACGATCATACCTCGCGGTATGGCGTTGGGCGTGACGATGTATCTGCCTGAAAAGGACCGTTTGAGCGCCAACAAGGAATTTTTGCTAGGCAATATCGCGATGGCAATGGGCGGCCGTATCGCCGAGGATATGTTTATAGGCAGCATCACGACCGGTGCGGCAAATGACATAGAAAAGGCAACTGAGATCGCACGCGCGATGGTTTGTGAATACGGCATGTCGGATCTCGGCCCGCTAACATTTGGCAAAAAAGAAGAACAGATATTTCTTGGCCGAGAGATAGCTCAACATCGTGATTATTCTGAGGACACCGCGATCAAGATCGATAGAGAAGTTCAGAAGATAATCGGCGATCAGTACGCTAGGGCGCAAACGATACTTGACGAAAACCGCGATACGCTCATAAGGCTCGCTGAAGCTTTGCTCGAATTTGAAACCCTTGACAGCGTCCAGATCCGTCGTGTGGTTGCCGGATTACCGCTCGACAAGCCCAATTCTCCGACAACCGATGATGATGGTACTCCGGAATCTGAGGAGACATCGAAGAATCCATTCAAGAAACCGATATTGCCGCCGATCACGGGAAACAACCCCGCAACGGCTTAGCAGAAGTAAAAAACCATAAGTAGAAAGGCAAAAGTGAGGCACCGGCTTTACTTTTGCCTTTTTACTTTTTACTTTTGCCTTAATGGAATACTGGCAGACATCACGCCGAAAAATATCGCTTGATCGGCCGCTCGTAATGGGCATTCTTAATGTTACGCCGGACAGCTTTTCAGACGGCGGCGAGTATCTGTCTGTCGATGATACGATTCGTAAAGCTGAAGAAATGGTCGCTGAGGGAGCCGATATTCTTGACATAGGCGGCGAATCAACTCGACCGGGCAGTAGGTCGGTCGATACAGATGAGGAAATTAAACGAGTGGTGCCAGCGATTGAGGCGATCTCAAGACGTTTCGATACGCCCATCTCGATCGATACGACCAAATCTGTCGTCGCCGAAAATGCTATCAAAGCGGGAGCTGAGATCATTAACGACATTTCAGGACTTCGGTTTGATGAACGGATCGCCGAAGTAGCCGCTAGTAACCAAGTTGGCCTTGTTTTGATGCATTCGCGCGGAACATTTGCGATGCTTCATGAGCAGCAGCCAGTAGATGATATTTTTGCGGATGTTTCAGCTGACTTTGAACGGGCTTTGGGCATTGCCCGCTCATTTGGAGTTAAGGAAGAACGGATCGTCTTCGATATAGGTGTAGGTTTTGGCAAGACGCCAGAGCAGAACTTAGAGTTGATCGCAAAACTTGATAAACTCGTAAACGAATTTCCAGAATATCCGATCCTGGTCGGTGCGTCGCGAAAATCCTTCATCGGAAGGATCCTCGGCGATGTTCCACCGTCGGAGAGGCTGGGCGGCAGCTTAGCGGCTGCGTTGATAGCCATCCGTAACGGTGCGAAGATCGTCCGTGTTCATGATGTTAAAGAAACTGTCGCCGCGATCAAAGTTGCGATGAAACTAAATGTCGTTTGAAAATATGATCAAGATGAAATATTTGCGCCTATCGCTGATTGTGTCCGCATTCCTGCTGTTATCCGGTTTTACAGAGTGCTATAAACCTGTCACTAATTCCGGCCTGCCGAAAAATATTAAAACCGTGGCGGTGCCGGCATTTCAATT
This sequence comes from Chloracidobacterium sp., assembly GCA_016711345.1. Classification (NCBI taxonomy): domain Bacteria; kingdom Pseudomonadati; phylum Acidobacteriota; class Blastocatellia; order Chloracidobacteriales; family Chloracidobacteriaceae; genus Chloracidobacterium; species Chloracidobacterium sp. The sequence goes on along the minus strand of JADJTD010000001.1, from coordinate 1,816,223 downwards.
TGAGGCTAAAGGACTACGTTACCGGGTCGAATCACGCTTTACAGACGCAGTCACTCGCGAGATCATCCGTCGCGGCAATGGACTCAAAGTGCAGGGAAGCTTAACGGGTGCGGACGCCGTTCTCGAGGGAACTATACGAGATTTTAGTTTTTCAGGTGTCTTACTCGATAGCGAAGGCCGCGCACGCGTCTATGAGGTTACGATAGTTACAGCGGTTACGATCCGTGACTTAAAGGAAAATAAAGTGTTGTACGACAACCAAAATTTCACATTTCGAGATTCGTTCGAATTTTCATCCGACCCGCGATCGTTCTTTAACGAGGAGGACCCTGCCGTAGAACGCATGGCCCGAGCGTTTGCTGAATCTGCCGTCTCCGCCTTCATTAACGGAATTGGCGTGAAAGAGGAAAAGAAATAGGAGAATTTGCCGCAGAAGGTGTATCTGCGTCAATCTGCGGCTAAATTTTTATGGTTTTTTCGCGTGAAGACTTACGAAATCAACTAAAACGGCGTGAGATAAAGCCGATTTATTTGTTGTTTGGTCCGGAAACGCATCTGCGCGATAGTGCCGTAAAAACTATTACGGATTTTGCATTCGCCGAGGGTGACCTGCGCGATTTTAACGAAACAAGCTTTAGCCTAAACACAGAAGATAATCTACAGCGAGCAATTTCCGCTGCTGAGCAGTTACCGATGATGTCGACGCGTCGCGTTGTACGAGTAACAGATGTGCGGATCTCGGCATCGGGCATTCGAGACACGATCACAGAAGATCACGAGCCAATTCTCTCGGCGTACCTTTCAAACCCTTCACAACATTCAGTTGTGATCTTTGTCGCGGACGAGCTGAACGGTGTGCGTAAGATGGGAAAATTTTTGCGCGAGAAAACTACCGCGGTAGAATTTTCATTTTTAGACGACGGCCAATTGACTAAGCTGGCTCGCGAAAAAATTACTGAGGCGGGAGCTGAAATTGACGATGCAGCTTTGCGCTATTTGATCGGGTTGGTTGGCCAGGATGTGCGTCGCTTGACCAATGAGATCAATAAGTTGGCGACGGCAGTATTGCCCGGCAAAACTATAACGTTAGAATTGATAGAATCTCTAGTTCCTAATTCGCGTGAACTTAGCAACTTTGATCTGACGGATCATCTAGTTGCCGGACGCAGAACGCAGGCACTCGCCGTTCTGAAAAAGATCCTGGACGACGGCGGTGAACCGCTCGCTTTGCTGGGTCTGATTTCTTACAATTACCGTCGCCTTCTGATAGTCAAGGAAATGATGTCGCGCGGTGCCGACCGCCGCGAGGTCGCAAATGCCGCAAAGCTTCGATATAACGATCAGGAGCCGTTTCTTACTGCGGCAAGGCGTGCTGAAATGGGCAGCCTTACACGGGCGATCAAACTCCTCGCCAAGACAGATCTTGCGATAAAAACTTCAACAGGCGGCAGCGGCCCTGTAGGGGCAAGGTTACAGATCGAAATGCTCGTTTGTGAGCTAGCCCTTATATAAATAACTAGATCGCCGCCGCATTGGTTGCGTTATTATAGTTACGATAGAGGTCGTTATAATCGCCGATCGCTCGATTGAGTATCAGCGGCATCTGCGTCATGTCGTGCGTGTTTACAATAAGGTTTAGATTGCGCAAGAACGCATCGTGGGCATTCATTGTAGTTCCGCTGTCTTCGAGTGAGATCAGGAAGAGACGCCGTCGTTCCGAAGAATACATAGCGTTGGCCTTTTGCTGGATAATAGCCGCACCGCCCATTTCGGCGGCGAAATCCGGTGAGAAAACCAATAACTCCGTTTTGCCGTCCCGTAAACGTTCGTTTGCTTGTGCGGGTGTTTGGGCAATATAAACTTTATAACCCGCTTTTGAAAGTACCTTAGCCGCTTCGTCGCTATTCTGCCCTAGGCATAATAAAATACGACGCGGCTTTTCGTTCACCTCTTCGTCAGAAGCGAGTGTATTGGTTCCTGTCTGCAATGCTTGCAGCAGCGAGCGCAGAGCGTTGTTGATCTGTAGGTCAGATTCCTTAGCAGCAAAATCCTGAGCTCCATCACCAGTCGGAGCCGCCGGCTGACTCGCTGTCAACTGTTCAACGGGTGACAGTCCTTTTCCCGAAGCGTCCTTCTGTACGCGGAGCAGGTTTTGACATCGCGGGCATCGGACCGAGAAATTCCCGCTAGGAATTTTTGATTCGTCCAACTGTAAAGAAACAGAGCAATTATCGCATCTAATAATCATATCTTTATTCCATCATATTCAGAACTGAGTCTGGATTGTCCGGCGGTGGCGGTGGCGGGATCATTGGCTTAGGCATCGGCCTGTTGAGATTCGCATTTGCGTAATCTTCGGTTGACGAGAGTCCCTTTAATTGCAGCAGAAGATTATTCTGATTTGTTGCAAATGAAAGGCCGTCGTCCATTGTGACGAGTTTCTTTTCGATCATTTCCCGGATCACCGAATCGAAATCCTGCATTCCGTCGAGTTCCCCGTCGCGTATCGCATCGAGGAGCGTCTTACCCTCAGTCTCACCTTTTTCAATGTACTCTCTGGTACGCGGATTGGATTTCAATATCTCACAGGCAGCGATACGGCCTTTGCCGTCCGCAGTCGGGATCAACCGCTGCGAGACTATGTATCGAAATGTTTGAGCCAGACGTGTACGGATAATGCGTTCTTCGTTCTTTGGATAAAGGCCGATGATACGGTCGATCGTTTTTGAAGCATCGATCGTGTGAAGTGTTGACAGCACAAGATGGCCTGTTTCGGCCGCTTCTAACGCGATTTCCGCCGTTTCCAGATCCCGCATTTCGCCGACGAGGATAACTTTCGGCGCTTGCCGAAGTGCAGCTCGAAGTGCGGACGCAAAATCTTTTGTATCGGCGCCAACTTCACGCTGGTTGATCGTGCTCTTCTTGTGATTGTGCAGAAACTCGATCGGATCTTCGATCGTTACGATATGGTATGCCTTCGTTTCATTTATTCGATCAATGATCGCGGCAAGAGTCGAGCTTTTTCCTGATCCTGTCGGACCGGTCAGCAGTACGACGCCATTACGAATGTCCGCAATATCGGCAAGCTGATGCGGCAAACGAAGAGTGTCGAAACTTGGTATCTCATGCGGAATAACACGCATTACGATCGAGAACGAGTTTCGCTGCTGGAAAATGTTGACGCGAAAACGGCATTTGCCGGGCAATGCGTAGCTCAGATCGGCTGTTTGCGTTCTAGCCAACTGCAGAGCAGCTTCCGGACTATCGCGGATGAGCGACATCGCGATCATCTCGGTCTGAAAGGCAGAAAGTTTGCCAAGACCGATGGGCGAAGCCGGATAAAGCACACCGTTGATCTCGACTTGCGGCTTTTGGCCGCAGGAAAAATTCAGGTCGCTGACATTTTCGGAAATGAGCAGCATCTGCTCAATAATGGGCGCTACATCAAGCAAGCTCATGATTTGGATTGCTCCCGGAAGTTAGTATCAAAAAAGGAAGGATATGTCTGAGGTAAGCCTAGACTGCGGCGCTGGCTGTGAATGCCGCAATAATTATTATGGCCGTCTTAGTCGGGAAATGCAAGTAAATTTTTAATAATGATTAACAAAATTTATCTCATGTGGATAATTGGAACATCCGACGGATAGTCGATTCTATTTTCGCAGTCTCCGATATTATCGAACCGATCATTGCAGCGGAATCTGCACCGGCGGTGATAACGGATAGCAGATTTTTCTCATTGATGCCGCCTATTGCGACAAGCGGAATATCGCCGATGGCACTTCGCACGTTATGCAGTTCATTTAGTCCAACGACATTGTCAGGATCAGCCTTAGTTTGAGTCGGAAAAACCGGCCCATACGCGATGTAATCAATTTGAAATTTCATGGCCTCGCTTACCTGTTCCATCGTGTGTGTCGAAAATCCAATGATCGAATCGTTGCCAAGTATCGACCGAGCCATGTCAGGCGGCATATCGTCCTGCCCAAGATGAACACCGTCAGCTTTTAACGCTATCGCAATATCGACTCGGTCATTGATAATGATCTTCACGCCGAGCGGTTTCGCGAAATGAATCACCTCGACCGCAGCTTCATAAAAATCACGCGGACTTGCATGCTTTTCACGAAGCTGTATCAAAGTAGCTCCGCCGGCGATCAGTCGTTTGACTTGCTCGGCATGAGAGAGTCCCGAGATGCGGACGTCGGTTATCGGGTAGATTCTGGGTAGTTCAAAGTTCAAAGTTCAAAGTTCAAAGTTCAAAGCGGACTCATAGGTTCAACTTTGAACCTGGAACCTGAAACTTTGAACTAATAAAGGGCTTTCATCATCAAAAAACAATCTTCGCCGTTATTGTAATATTTGCCTATGCGCTGGACGATCGTGTAACCCGAGCGGCGATAAAGGTCCTGGGCGGTAGTATTGCTGACCCTAACCTCGAGCATTATCGTTCCGATCTCGCGCTGTCGAAGCGACTGCTCAACATGAAGCAGCAACCCCTCGGCAATTTTTCGGCGGCGATGTTCGGGCGCAACGCCGATAGTCGTAAGGTGCGCAGCGTTATTTTCATTGACCATCACAAACGCAAAACCGACCATCTCGTTGGCAGGCGTCACCATGCGATAACTCAACGTCCGCGGCTCGTTCAGCAAATACTCAAATGTGTATTTCGTATAGTTGTCGCCGTTACGAAAGCACCTGATGTTCAGCCGCAGAGCTTCCTGTAAATGATCCAGCGTCAAAGGGCGTACTGCATATTCGCATGGCGGCGCAGGAATGATCACTTCCGGCCCTGAAGAAAAACCGGGAATGAAAAAATTTCGAATTGTCTCCAAAACAGCCATTCTATAAGTTGGGAGTTCCCAGAGTTACCAGAGTTACAAAGTTCTGTTTCTAACTCTGTAACTCTGCAAACTCTGTCAACTCGCTAAACTATCAACATGCAGTCGCCGTAACTGTAAAAACGATATCTCGCATCGACGGCATGTCGGTATGCATTCATTATAAGTTCGTGCCCGCCAAAGGTGGAAGTCAAAACGAGCAGCGAGCTTTTCGGCAGATGAAAATTTGTCAGCAGAGCGTCTATCGCCTTGAACTTGTATCCCGGCGTGATAGTCAGATCTGCTGTGTGTGCGCCCGCAAGAAATCGATCGAATTTCGCAATCGAAGTTTCTAATGCTCTCGTTGTGGTAGTGCCAATTGCGACGATTCGCCGTCCGTCCTTTCTAGCTGCTGTTAGAGTTTCAGCAGTTTGCTCAGCTATCTCGTAAGCTTCAGCCGCCACGCTGTGGCCGCTCAGATCTTCCACGCGAACCGGTTCAAACGTTCCATAGCCGACATGCAGCGTGATCTCGGCGATCGTGACTCCAACATCCTCAATTGATTTAAGTATCTCCGGCGTAAAGTGCAGCCCTGCTGTAGGCGCGGCAATAGCTCCTCGATTTTTGGCAAAGACCGTTTGATAGCGCTCGCGATCTGTATCGATCGCCTCTGTCTCGCGTTTGATATAAGGCGGCAGCGGCGTCTTGCCGACCTCATCCAACACCTCAAACAGCTCGCCATCGGCCTCAAAGCGCACCAAAACCCTTCCGTCCTCAGTTTTCTCAACTATCTCAGCCGCCAGTCGATCACCAAATACGATCCGCTTCCCCGCGCGAAGCCGTCTTGCCGGACGCGCCAACGCTTCCCAAATGTCGTTCTCATTTCTCTTTACAAGAAATATCTCAACATTCGCACCCGTTTCCGACCGCCCAAAAAGCCTCGCCGGAAAAACCCTTGTGTTGTTAAGAACAAGAACATCACCTTTCCGCAGCAGCCGCGGTAGATCAACAAACTGCCTATCATCAAACGAATTCGTAGCGAGCTCGACTACAAGCATCCGCGAAGCCTCCCTTACAGAAAGCGGCTCCTGCGCGATCAACTCCGCAGGCAATTCGTAATCAAATTCCGAGATCCGCATTCTCAAAGTATTCTATACATGCCATCTTTCCGACATTCGCTACACTAGGTATATTGGGTGATAATTGAACGCCGGGAATCAAAGATTTAGAAAGGCTTCTCCTCCAATTTCTCGTCAAATGCTCCTGCGAATGCGAGGTTGTTATCTAGATAAACTTCGAAATCATAATTTTGTAATCGCGAGGAAAAGACAATTGGCAGCGAGCGGTTCGCCGTAAAATTCTTAATGATTGTTTCTTTGGGTTTTCCAATCTTTCGAACAAGCCGCAATTCAAACGGTTTTGCATATTCTGGGTCGGGCGAAAAACTGATAATAGTGCGATCAGCACTTAGCGTTGTGGTTTCGACAAAAGCCCATTTTCGATAAAAAAGAGTTGCGGTCGAAGCGACAGCTACTTTATTGCTCCACACATTCCGAATTTCCGCAGGTAACAAATATAACAACGTCTCTCTTTCCGCTGCAGAACGGCAGTAAATTAACTTAAGTGCTGACAAATCGAGTTGGCTAGGAATGACTAATTCAGCATTTCGATGCGAAACAATATCTTCGCGCTCCTCGTTGGAAACCCATGTGCCGTGGTAAATCTTACGAAAATCAAACGTCGCTAATTCGGCAGCCGACGAACACAAGCTATCGAACCCGAGCTTAGCCAAATTGCCATCCGAAAATTGACAATCATCTCGTACAAGCAGTTTGAAAAGATCAAATAGGAAAAAGACCGGTACTGGACAATGTGAGCCTTCCCAATATTTTTCTCGGGGTCTAAATCCCTCTGACCTATATTGAGTTGGCGTTCGAGGACGGAAATACAATCTAACATAAGATTTTACGGAAGAATCTGTTTGTGCAATCACCCGTGGACAGGCAGCATCGACGAAAGAGCCGTCCGCAAGATCTCCTCGACACATTATCCTGCCACTAATGAGAATATCCGCAGCATTTCGTACGTCTGTAAAATGAAAAGCGTATTTGGTCCAGTAAGATCGAATCCGGTCTAGGGAAAGTTCTTTTGGTAAACCGCTTAGAAACTGTCGAAACTGTTCAGCATCAGCCTTCATGCAAGAAGTATTAAAGAAAGAGTGACGGTTGGGTGCCACCTTGACTGGGAGCAGTATATTGCAAACCACTTAATGGCTTACCAGTTCCAGACACAGAAAAAGTATCCGTCTCTGAGAGTTCAATCCGGTCGACGTAATCAAGCTCTGCAAGAACAGGAATGATATAATAGAGAACCTTCTCAATCGAATTGGTGACAACACCGCGTCGAAGGTAACCATGCGCCCTAAAGCGGGACCATACTTCGAGTAAGTCATCATATTCGATTCGATAGGAGCGACTTCTTGTGTCAATTTCCAGATACCTTTCCGAAGTATCAATAATTCGCGCCGAGAATGTTTTTGATGAGGTCCGAAACTCTGACTTATTCGCAAGAACATGTTTCAAATCGCGCCACACTTCGCTAAAGGCTAAAGTTCGGGGCTCAGAACGCAGCCATTTGGACACGACCTTTTGAGAACGGTGCTCAGGTATCTCTTCGTTGGAGATCGGTGGATGAATGAAGATGTCAGCAGGAATCAATCTCAGGTGTGATTCCATAAGGGGTTTGACTTCGGCCCAGTTCAATTCACCGTTACCACAACCAAGTGCAGGGAATGCTATGCTGTGGATTTTTAAATCACCGAACTCAGCGACAAATTTTTGCAGTCCAAAATCGATATATTCAATCCTTGAAGGCTGACGCCACAATTTCTTCGTCGGGAAATTAAGAACCCATTTGTGCGGCGATTTATAAATCCAAAGCTTTCCGATGTCTATTTTGCCTTGTTCGCACAGCGCCTGATATTCGGAAAACATCTCCGGGAATATTTTTTTAAACTGCAAAGCAAGACCTTTCCCCATTACACCTTCAGTATTGACGGTGTTCACCAATACTTGTGCCGGAGACTCAAAAATGCTGCTTCCTATATAAGTAATCATATCCAATTCGCAGTTGTGAGTGCGCTAAATATGCAACATTGTATTATCATAATATGATTCTTCGACTGTTAACTCATATTACACACTACTTGTCTAAATGAAATCGGCTACTTTGTTATAGTACCAAATCTTTGAATCGCAAAGAATGCCTACTGCGCGGAGTTACAGACGTTTTTCACGATTGCGGTAGTGGTTGGCTACGCGGGATGAGATCTTTGCGGTGCGCAAATCCGACTTTGTGATGCCGTTGCTTCGCTCGAACCTCGCGTCGTGACTATTTTCGCCGTTTTCGTCGTCTTCCGCTGACGTTTACTGTCGTCGTTAGGTCGAGGTGCAAGATGCCCTCGTTGTCGACGTCGGGATTTACGAACTTTTCCGTTCCATCCAGTCTTATGCCGAAGTTGATGCAAAAAGGGCTTGCGTGGATCAGGTATCCGTGGTTTTTTTCCTTCACCTGAAACACATCTTTGAGCCTGGCGTGGGCTGGTTTGAGCGCGATCTTGTTTTTTGGACGGTTAAAGAACATCTGGACCGCTTCGGGGCGGCCCATCATTCTGTAGGCGTTCCCATTTATGTATATGATCCCGCCTTTGTTCATCGTGATGTGGATATGATCCTGTTTTGGAAGGTTCTGGCCGCCGTTGAACTTTTCCCATTCGTGGTCTAGTGGCATGTGTGTATTCATCTCCTGTGTATAAAACTTAGTGTTTCGTGTCTGTCTCATAGATAATACATACATGCGAGAATGATGTCAAGCGACAATATCGCGCGGGCAAATTCACGGGACAAATTGATCGAAGTTGTCTGCAGGTGGTGGCGGTTCGTGAAGTTCGTTGGGGTGAAAAAACATTGCCAAAAAATCACTTTTTTCGGTGGCTTTTTGGGGCTGTCCGATGGCTTTTGGGGGGTCTCCGATGGCTTTTTGGGGGTTGTCCGATGGCTTTTTCCTTCCGTATGGCTAGATGGAGGCATTAAAAATAAAACGGCACGTTCCGAAAAACGTGCCGCCTGTTACTTCCGGATCGTGAGATCCGTTTAGAGTGTAACTACCTCTGTAGAATTATTTTTTATCATAATATCACCCCCAGTGACACTAGTGTCGCACAAAAAACAAAAAGTGAAAAGCAAAAAGTTAGTACTTTGCTTTTCACTTCTAAAGAATGGTACCGGAGGTCGGAGTCGAACCGACATGAGCGTTAAGCTCGTCAGATTTTGAGTCTGGTGCGTATACCAATTTCGCCACTCCGGCAGAACTATGATGATAAATCGCCGAGAGGTTTTTTTCAAACGGCTATACTTCGATAAGTATCTCGATCTCGGTGCGGCGTTTGGCTTCGTCTAGGAATCTTTCGATGCCGGCTGCTGTTTTTTGCCGGGTTAGGATCTCGTTGATGTTACTTCGCATTTCGTCGAGTGTCGGCATTAGCTGCCCGGGTGAGTTCCGGCGAAAATTCGGCACGAAAATGTCACGAAAATAGCTGGTTTCCTCGTCCGATGTCACCACTATGAATGAGCCGAATCGAAAATCTACGTACTTGTCGATAGCGACGCGCTGCTTGATTATCTCCTGAAAGCCCGGGTCTTTTATCGAATCAAAACCGACGGTTTTCAGACGGGACTCAAACATTGAAGGAGAAGAAAAATACGAAATTGTGTCGGTTATCTTTTGATTGATCTCGGTTTCGGAAGGCTCAATTCGCGGCAGCCGCCTTGCCTCGAGTGCAAAAAGCCTTTGGTCTATCAAGAGCTGCAGGGCCTGATTTAGGTCCTCAGATCGCGGCAGATCGAGCGGAGCTCCGGGTTGGAGGGCCAATTGCCACAAAAGATCGGAATACGTGATCAGCTCGTACCTCGAACTGTCTCGCACTACTGCAACGGTTTTATCGACTGTCTCCTGAGCCCTAAAATTGCCCGAAAACAGCAGCAAAATCGCCCACGAGATCGTCGAGATCACGATAAATTTGTGTCTGCCTGTTTTCGAACTGAAATTCTTCATCACTTTCATTTTTCTCCCAAAAAACCTTGCTGTCAATAGGAATTGGATGGTTAAATCTGTTGACAAGATGTTAAAATTCGTTTTTAATAGATAAGGAGGTTTCCTAAACCCTCGTTTCCGAACATTCTCCTTCTTCCAGCGGAACTTCTGCACCGATTCATACCGGCTGCGATCAAACCAATGCTAACCTCTTCGCCGCCGAAAAAAGACGCCAGGCCTATTCCTGCGACGCCGTACTCGGACGACAACCTAAACGGCCTAAAGTTCATTTCTGAGCTAGGGCGGAGTTTGCTTTTTACGGTACATCCGAAAAAAGTCGCCTCACGAGTTGCCGAAGCCCTTCGTTCCGCCGTCGATGCGGACGCCTGCGCCTTTGTCGCCGAGCTTGAAAACATTGGGCTGATAAGCTGTGCATTTAACGAAAAAGGCGAGTTGAACGCCGGATTTCTGCGGAGGGAAAGATTCGACAAATGGCTGGCATTTATGCCGCCGCATGTTTCCTATTCCGAACAAACGGAGAGCGAATTTCTGCTCGATGGCGAACATAAATTTGAGTACATATCGCCGATTCACACAAATGGCGAAATTAGAGGCGCGATCGTTTGCAGTTTTCAGACAGAGGACGATCTGAGCGAATATAAGGCAAAACTGATCGAGGCCGCAACGCAAATGTCGGCTATGAGCATCAATTTGTCTTCGCATTATGGAGCAGCTCTTCACAACTCGGTCAACGAGGCTCGTGAAGAGCATCGCAAGTTTACCGAGGCAGTTCTTGATGCTCTGCCCGTGTCGTTGTATGTGGTTGACCGCGATTACCGCATCGTCACTTGGAATAGGCATCGCGAAGTCGGTGTTCTTGGTCTGCCACGCGACGTTGCCATCGGCCGTGATGTTTTTGACGTTTTAGAAAAATATCCGCAAGGCCGCCTCCGTCAGGAATTTGAAAGAGCATTTCGAACCGGAAATATCGAGCGTATCGAACAGCAGACCGTCGCTGATGACGGATCGGCAAAGCATTGGCTGGTAAGCAAAGTTCCGATGCTAAATTCCGAAACCGACGAAGTTACACACGTTATTACGGTCGGCGAAGACGTAACTGCCCGCGTAGAAGCCGTGCGCGCAGCAAGCCGCGCGGAAAAACTCGCAGCGGTCGGGCGTTTGGCAGCCGGAATTGTACATGAGATCAATAATCCGCTTGCTACCATTGCCGCCTGTGCCGAGGCTCTCGAACAACGCATCGACGAAGGCGCTTTTGATGAGTCTGAGTCGGCAGAAGATCTTTCAGAATATTTGGGCTTGATCAAAAGCGAGGCATTTCGCTGTAAGGCGATAACAACAGGCCTGCTCGATTTCAGCCGTATCAGAACTGGAGACCGTATCTCGATAGACATAGGCGAGATCGTTCGATCTGCAGTCAATCTTATCTCTCACCAGAACCGCGGTGAACGCATCGCGATCGCGGTCGATATAGCTTCCGATCTGCCGCAAGCAAACGCCGATGGCGGGCAAATTCAACAGGCCGTGATAGCGCTCGCGACAAACGGCATTGACGCAATGCCGGACGGCGGCAAGCTCTCGTTTCGTGCTTTTGCGAAAGGAAATCGTGTTTGTATCGAGGTTGAAGACAGCGGAACAGGCATTCCGCAAGAAAATATGTCCAAGATATTTGAGCCTTTCTTCACAACAAAAGAAGTCGGAAAAGGCACCGGCCTCGGCCTCGCTGTATGCTACGGAATCATTTCCGAACACGGCGGTCGTCTCAGCGTTCGTTCGAACGTAGGAAAAGGAACAACCTTTTGCATCTTCCTTCCTGTGGCTGATTAATTTTCCTTAAGCCACCATCGATCCTATAGAAAAACATGGCAAAACTGTTAGTTGTCGACGACGAAAAAAATCTCAGACTCGTGGTGCAGAAAGAACTCACCCGCCAGGGTCATGACGTCGAGTGCGCCGAGGACGGCGAAGCTGCATGGCAACTGCTTGAGGAGCAGGATTTTGACGTCCTGCTGTGCGACATCAATATGCCTCGCCTTGACGGAATGTCGCTGCTGCGCCGAACACGCGAAAGAAGCCAAAACCCTCCCGAAGTGATTATGCTGACTGGTCAAGCAACCGTCGAATCGGCTATCGAGGCCATGAAACTTGGGGCTTATGACTACCTCACCAAACCTTACAGAATAGGAGAACTTTCGGCCCTTGTAACCGCTGCCGCTGAAAAACAGCAATTGAAGGTAGACAATCAAAGGCTGCGGGCCCAGATCGCCAGAACTCATCATAGCCTGCCCGATATCGTTGCCGAATCGCGGCAAATGAAAGAGGCACTTAGACTAGTAAATCGAGTTGCTCCGTCCGACACATCTGTCATGATCACAGGAGAATCGGGTGTCGGTAAGGAATTGATCGCTCAGGCCGTTCATCGACTAAGCACTCGCAGCGAAAAACCGTTCATAGATCTAAACTGCGCGGCCTTGCAGGACACATTGCTGGAAAGCGAGCTTTTCGGCCACGAAGCCGGAGCGTTTTCAGGCGCAAAGGCGCGCAAACTGGGCTTGTTCGAGATCGCTGACGGCGGAACATTATTCCTCGACGAAGTAATGGAAATGCCTATGCCGCTCCAGTCCAAACTGCTTCGCGCACTGGAGACTCGGTCGTTCTTCCGAGTCGGCGGTGTAAAAAAGGTCGAGATCGATGTTCGGCTAATTGCTGCAACAAATCGCGACAAGGATCTGGCTGTTGCCGATGGCATTTTCCGAAACGATCTGATGTATCGCATCAATAGCTTTGAGATCAATATCGCTCCGCTGCGTGAACGACGAGAGGATATCGAACCGCTTGCTCGGCATTTGCTCTACAAACTCGCAGGCTCTCGCGCACCGGAAATGTCGCCTGCAACTATCGAGGCGCTGTCCGCTTTCGATTGGGCTGGCAATGTTCGCCAACTTCGCAATTGTCTCGAACGTGCGATTCTGCTGTGCGATAACGAAATGATAACGCCGCGTGAACTGCCGCCCGAGATCGCTTTTCGCATTGAAAAACCTGTCTTGTCCGTTAGTTACAATTCTCCGCAAGGAGCAACTGTTAGTTCTTTTCACAACGCCTCACCGACGAATCTGCGCGATTCCGAACGTCAGCAGATCATCGGCGCACTGGAAAAAACCGGCTGGCATCGGGGCAAGACAGCTGAGTTACTCGGTATTTCGCCGTCGACGCTCTACCGGCGTCTGCGTGAATACGACCTTGATGTTCGTTAGAGGAGATCAAAATATGCTTAAAATCTTTGCACTGTCAATTTTTACATTGGTCTCGATCGGTCTATTTGCCGACACGGTATCGGCACAGTTTCCGATCGGCGGGCAGGTTGTTGACGTGATCGACGGAAAAACGCTTCTTGTTGCAGTTCCGGGAGGAAAGGTAAAGGTTGAATTACAGTATATTGAAGTGCCGGAACCCGCTCAGGATCTGCACGACACCGTCAAAGCTCATCTTCGAACCCTCTTGGTAGGAAAGTCCGTCGAGTATCGGCCCAAAACTATATTTACTGATCGTGCTATCGGACAAGTGACGATTAGAAACCTTGATATGAGTCAGCAGATGCTTCGAGACGGTGCCGCGTGGCACATGCCAAAGGAAAGTTCGGGACAGACAAAGGCTGAGTTTGACATTTACGCTTCACTTGAGACGGCGGCAAAAAATGACAAGCTCGGTGTATGGTCGGTTCCTGGTTTAACGCCGGCGTGGGAATTTCGTGCTGAACGCAAAAAGATACAGGAACAACTGCAATACGATTACGCAAAGTCGCCGTCCACTACAATAATGGCAAGCCGCAAACTCCCTTTGCGTCCACGCGGCAATCCGTCGCTTGGAAATGTTGGTGCGCTAGCAAATGGTTATGATCCTCAGACAGGTCGAGGTTATATCGGAACTTCGTTCCTGAAAGTTAGAGAGCTGGACCAATCTATAGAGGCCGATCAACAAACCTCAGTCGATATTTCGTATTTTTATAGGCAGGGAGAAGGAAATAAGAGAACCGGCACTTACGTGTTCAGCATTGTCTCTACGTCAAAGAAATGGCGTTTCCTTACAAATAACAACCTAATTCTCACAGGAAGCGGAAAGGACGTGGTCATAGGCAAAGCAAAAAGGACAAGCACCTCAGACGGCGACGATATGCGTGAAAAACTCGTTTATGAGATAAGCCGAGCCGCACTGGAAAGGATCGTTAATGACGACGAAATAAAGTTAAAAGTCGGAGCCTACCTAGTAGAACCCGCACCCGGACTGAAGTACGTCCTTTACAATCTGCTTCAGGTAAGTCAATGAAATTTGGCTTCTGTATTAGTTGGCCTTTTGTTCTGACACTTTCTTGATGTGATTTAAGACTCGCAGATGTATCTGGTGAATTATCCGATCTGAATAAAAGCTCCAGTACCAAGCAGGGGCAATGTCATGCGTATAAAAGGTTGTGCCTTCGATAACGGTTTTGCCGTCTTTCTCAGATAGTTTGAATTGTCCGCGTTTCGATCTAAGGTAATCCAAATGAGCAGTTTGAAAACGGCCTGTTAAACCCGTTTCGATCATTATCGGAGGCTGTTCTGCTACGTCAAACGCTAAAAGCCACGGTTCATTCCATTCGGTTATTGGTTCAACAAATGAGCCAGTATTGAAGTTACAGTATCGAATCGCTCCGACGCCAGTACCTTCAATTTTGGCATTGATCGGATAAGCAAATCCAAGTTGTAAGATGCCGTATGGCTCTTCATTTATTTGAGGAAACTCGATCACATTTTTCCATACCGTTTCGATAGGAGCATCAACTTCAATTGTAGTAACCACTTCGTGTAGGGCTGGAATTCTCTTATGCGACGCTTCGAATCCCATAAGAAATGGAACTGAAAGTACCAGAATAGTGAGCACGCTGAATTGATTTGTTTGATTCGCATTGGAGCGAAGCACAAAGTAGCTTATTAAGATGCTAACAATAGAAATGGGCAGGGCTAAGGGAACGGCCATCGCCAAGCAGACCAGACCTTCAATTCGAATCGCCATGACTACGAAACCAATCAGCACAAATGACAAAGTTGTGCCCAGAATAGCCATTCCAATTTCTTGTTTATTGCGCGGGCGATAGATCAATCCAGACACAAGACCTATCAGGAATGGGGTAAACAGAAAAAGGGTTAACCCATAATCTTGATTCCAGATAATCGAGAGCCCTACGAACGTCGACGCAATGGCCACTGGAATTACTACCGAAAGCCAAAACCTATGTTCTAACAGAGAACGTTTAGACATATTGCTATTTCTTTTGTATCACAAAAAGATATCGCTGGTCGGACATTGGTAAAAGATACTCGTTGTACTCAATTCTACATTTTTCTAATGCTGTTTTTAACGCCGGGCCTCCAAAGAAAAGGCATGAGCAATTCTTTGCCCATTTAATAAGGTGAGGCACCTTTTGCGAGAATTTATCTAACGCCCGGCACGTTATGTGGCTGACGTTAGGTTTTACTTCGCTAAATTGGCTTCCAACCAGCTCAACGCGATCTGTCAATTTGCATTCTGTTGCAACTTCTCGCAAAAACGCTATTTTTTTCTCTTTCGATTCGATCAATAGAGCTTTTAGATCATCGCGAACCAGCAAACACGGAACTGATGGCAATCCTGCGCCTGCGCCGACATCGGCAAACCTTGCGCCTTGCGGCAAATAATTGAGCAAAGTTAACGATTCGAGAATGTGGCGGATCGCAAATTCCTCAGGTGAACACGGCCCGACGAGATGCAGCAACGGATTATGCTCCATAACCAGATCAAAATAATCCGCAAGACGCTCAATTGCCTCATCGGGAAGCTCAAGCCCGAAGGCGGTTTGGTGAGTTTTTATTGCTTGGATAAATTCGTTTCGCACTGTGTAGAAGTTTCACGCAAAACCGCAAATAACGCAAAGCAAAAGGATAAAGGTATTTTTATCCTTTATCCTTCAGCCTTTATCCTTTGAAAGATGGTGCGGACGAATGGAATCGAACCATCACGGCCTCGCGGCCACAGGCTTCTGAGACCTGCGCGTCTACCAGTTCCGCCACGTCCGCATGTTGGGCGAACATTGATGATACGAATTCGCCCCGCAAAACTCAAGAATGAGGCGCCCAATTTGCTATATTTGATGTTGTGTCAGCCGATATAAAAACAAATTTGGATGAAGTTCGGCATAGGATCGCAGCGTCCGCAATGTGTGTCGGGCGAGATCCTGCTGAGATCAAGCTCGTCGCCGTTACCAAAACTCACCCAGCGTCTGTCTTACGCGAGGCGATAGACACGGGTATTGCCGTTTTTGGCGAAAACAAGGTTCAGGAAGCTGAGTCCAAGATCGTCGAGATCGGCCGCGATCCTGCGGAATGGCACTTGATCGGGCATCTGCAATCAAATAAAGCCAGAAAGGCCGTCCAGCTTTTTGATGTTATTCAGTCTGTCGGTTCGCTCGAACTCGCCGAGCGGCTGGAGCGTATTTGTATCGAAGAAGGCCGTGACGCTTTGTCGGTCTTTGTTCAGGTCGATCTTGCCGGTGAAGAAACAAAATCAGGCGTTGCCGAGAGCGATCTGGCGGAAGTTATAGCGTATTTGAAAACTTGTAAATGCCTACGGCTTGATGGTTTGATGCTTTTACCGCCATTCTTTGATGAACTCGAAAAGACGCGGTCGTACTTTAAACGTCTTCGTGCGATTCGCAATGAGTTTCTGCCCAACGGCGAGCTTTCGATGGGCATGAGCCACGATTTCGAGGTTGCGATCGAAGAAGGAGCAACAATCGTGCGCGTTGGCACCGCGATCTTTGGAGCGAGGTAGGTATGGAACTAAGTAAAACACAGAAAATATTGCTAGGCGTGCTTTCGGCATGGCCCTTTGTTTATATTTTCCTTTTCTTCATATTCATCTTTGGGCTGGTCGCGTTGTCCCCCGGCGGCCCCGGTGGTGGGAATGACCTTGATCCGTTCCTGGGCGGCGGTTTTGTCGTGTTGATGGTTGTTCACATCATTACGATGTTCTTGATAATGGCGTTAACAGTTTTTTATATCGTTCATGCTGTGAAGAATACAAAACTTGATAGCAACATGCGAATCATATGGATCGTTCTATTCTTTTTTGGCGGCATGATAGCTGAGCCGATCTACTGGTATCTACAGATTTGGAAAAAGCCTGAACCATCTATTGGTCAACTGAATGCGCAACCTGCGTCCACTTGGACAGCTGATGAGGACATTAGACAGGGATCCTACATTCCGCCGAACGAACCTCCAGATTGGCGTTAAATATATGCTTTCTACTTTATTTTATCCTGTTATTTTTTGGATCGTCTGGTCGCTGTTTGGCGTTTTTTTTGGCATGTTGATACTGCGGATGATCTTTAATTACACTGATCCAAATCCGTTTGGCAAGGTTGGTAGGTTTGGTTTTAAGGTGCGAAAGGCTACCGAAAGATGGGTCTATCCGGCAGCAAGATTTTTTGCGATGTACCGCGTCGACACGCGGCTCGCTCCTTTGCTGACGATGTTTATCGGGTTTATTTTGACCTTTTTTTTCGTGCAGATTGTTCACAACACTTTTTCGATCATAGACGGGTTGACTGAAGGTTTCGTAACAGCAAATCCGATGAAGATCACAGGGTGGATACTTTATGGGCTACTTAGTGTTTTAGTGCTTTTTATTTTTATCCGTTTTATCGCATCATGGTTTGTTTTTACGCGGAAAACGCTTCTCGGATTTGTAATGAAAGTGACCGATCCGATCATGCTGCCGGTTCAACGGCTTATCCCGCCGATCGGGATGTTTGATATTTCGGCGATGATCGTGCTTCTGCTGATTAGCTTTTTGCAGTCTATGGTATTAAAGATATTTGTCGTAGGGTGATGAATGAATGTTGTTAAAAAGGACGGATCTATCATTTTTGCAGTTCGTGTAGTGCCGCGAGCATCGAAAAGTCGGATCGTCGGCGAGCATGATGGCGCATTAAAAGTGCAGCTTATATCACCGCCCGTTGACGGCGCCGCAAACGCCGAGTTGATAAGATTGATGGCCAAACAATTTGGCGTTTCACAGAGCGACGTCGAGATCGTTGCCGGTGAAACTTCAAAGAGTAAGAGAATAAAGATCGCAAACATGTCACAATCGAAGTTTGAGGAAGTGATCAAATGAAAAGCCAAATTTCTTTTACGACGGATATTTTTGAAAGTAAGAATGTAAAACCTTATGGCAAAGATCTTGCCGAGTGGCTGATCAACGCATGTTGCGGACATGAATTCACATTCGGTGAGCCGTTTCAAGATGATTGGGGCTGGACGCTTTTGGCTGAGGCAAACGGTGAGAAATTTGCCGTCGGCTGCGCGATCATGGATAAGTCCATCGGCGACGAGCAGGCTGATTGGTTGATCACGATCGATAAAGAGCGCAGATGGAAAATGTTCGGGTCAAAGGACTCGGCTCTTCGATCTGATCTCTGTGATCTGATCCAAAATGTCCTACGCGACAAGCCGCACATCAGGGAAATTCGATGGACCGATCAAGTTGGTCATTTTGCACACAAAAAATTGGCGTGATATATTCTCTTATTCGATTTTAATTCAACAAAACAAAGGTTTCGAACACATGTCAGGACACTCCAAGTGGCACACAATTAAGCACAAGAAAGGCGCGACGGACGCCAAACGCGGCAAGATCTTTACCAAGATGATCAAAGAGATCACTGTCGCGGCCCGCACCGGCGGCACCGGCGACCTTGATTCGAACGCACGTCTTCGCAAGGCTGTTTCGGACGCCAAAGGCGCGAATATGCCGAACGACACCATCGACCGTGCTATAAAACGCGGCAGCGGTGAGCTTGAGGGGGCGAACTACGACGAGATCACATACGAAGGCTACGGCATCGGCGGTGTTGCCGTGCTGGTCGAGACAATGACAGATAACCGCAATCGAACGGTGGCCGAGATCCGTCATATTTTCTCTAAGAATGGCGGCAACATGGGAGAAGCAGGTTCGGTCGCGTGGATGTTTGATAAAAAAGGATATTTTGTCGTCGATAAAGCTGCTAAGGGAGAAGAAGAACTTTTCGATATCGTCATCGAGGCTGGTGCCGATGACATGAAGGACGAAGGCGACGTTTTTGAGATCTATACCTCGCCCGATAATTTTGAGGCTGTTTCCGATGCACTGAAAGCCGCTGGTGTTGAACCGCAGGCATCCGAGATCTCGATGATCCCGCAAAACTATATCCGGCTGGAAGGCGGCGATGCCCGCTCCATGATGAAACTTTACGAAGCATTAGACGACAACGACGACGTGCAAAAGGTCTATGCGAATTTTGATATCGACGAAAGCGAAATGGAATAGCGTAAACGCTGGCCTTATTTCGGTGCTTGTGCGGCTCGAAGTTTTTCCATCTGCCTTATAGCTGGTTCAAATGACGGATCTGCTGACACAGCCTGTTCAAATGC
This sequence comes from Chloracidobacterium sp., assembly GCA_016711345.1. Taxonomy (NCBI): domain Bacteria; kingdom Pseudomonadati; phylum Acidobacteriota; class Blastocatellia; order Chloracidobacteriales; family Chloracidobacteriaceae; genus Chloracidobacterium; species Chloracidobacterium sp. The sequence goes on along the minus strand of JADJTD010000001.1, from coordinate 1,796,809 downwards.
TTGGCGCGCTCCGTTAACATCACCTTGTTTCAATTTAATAATGCCTAATTGCGTAGCGACATCAGCTTGAGCAGGATTTAGTTGAAGAGATTTAGTCAGTGCTGCCGAGCCTTCCTGTCTTTTATCTAATCTTTCTGCAACAGCCCCAAAGTTGTTCAGCAGCCCAACGTCATTTGGCTTTATCTTTATCATCGCGTCAAAAGCGGTAAATGCAGCATCCCATCTTTCAGCTTTCACCGCGGCCTGAGCTACGTGTTGGTAAACCTCAAAACTCTTATCACCGAGATCGGCAACTTGAAGCCATGCATCGGTCGCGGCTTGCCAATTATTGTTTGATTCGTACACGGTTCCGGCAAAGACCATATTGTTATGCTGTTTATACATTTCGTCCGGCACTTTCGCGAGCAGTTTTTTGGCTTCGGCTTCACGCTTTTGGGCCCGATACATAACACCTAACGGAAACGTAACCTGTGGATCGTCCGGCCATTGGCGAATGGCTTCTTCAAATGAAGTTTGCGCCAATTGAGTATTTCCGGCTAACAAATACAATCGCCCAAGTGTTCGAGCAGGACCGCTTTCGCCTACAGAAGGAAAAACTCTCGTAAGAAATTGATTACTTCTAAAATGTGGAGGAGTCTCAACTGTGATCGGCTTAGGGTCAGTCCAGTTCATCTTAAGCCGTTGAACAATTTCCTGCATTGACGGATCGTTTCGAACAAAGATGATATGGGAATCATCATAGTAAACCGTGCTCCACGCGGGATCGTTTATCAATCGCTGAACGAGAACGTTATCGTTCTCGATATGACCGATGAGTGTAAATATGTTCAAGCGCGAGACGGTGTCGAGCAAACCCTCGCCAGTGGAGAAGATCTTTACGCCTTCAGCAATGGCGGACGGGCCATATACCTCAAGACGGCCGTCGATATACACGCTCTTCGGCCCATCTTTAAACAGCACGTAGGAACTCGCGCCCATTCCTGTTATCACTGGTTTAGGCAGTCCCTGACTTTCAACGAACTCCATCGCTTTTATCGGAACGCGACGCTCTGCGACACCGAAACCAAATCTCCGATCCGGATCGATGGTGCGGTAATAGTAGTTCGATACAATGAGCGGCACCATCACGACGAGAAAGAGCGCGCACACTCCGCGGACCATCCAGACAAGTCTAGACCGAACAGACAGACCGCCAAAATTCACCATGATGGATGCCCCTGCGACGATTCCAAACAGGGCGTTGTTGCGCTCGGCCATTATAGAAAGATAGAAAAATGCTGCCCAGAGCAAAAACCAACCTAGGGGGAGAGTTCGGCGTCGAAGCACAAACCCATATGCTGAAATTGCGATGACGACGAGATATGAAACAAAAGCAAGAGTAAGGGCAGGATTCGCAAAAGGACCTCGCAATTCGGTGATCAGCCCGCTCAAAGCGTTGTCGGATTGCATTTCGCGAAACAACTCGAAAGCAAATAGAGCTCCGTTAATGCCATATGGATTAACAAGACAGGCCAAGGACGTGGCAACCGAAATCAGGATCAACCACTTAACATTGCCGGATGATGCAGCTTCACCGTCGGCTTGCTGCCGGCCCATCATTTTATCTACCACCTCTGCTCCCGCAAACAGCCACAGGACGACCGGGCCGAGTATATAGATCGAATGTGAATTAACCCATATTATCTGTAGTAGCGGTAATGCAAAAAGCCAATGGGATTTTCCTGTCGTCTGGAAACGCCGTATCAACAGCAAATAAACAGCAAGCAGTACATATGAAACCAATTCCGGGCGTATCATTAGACGCTGATGCATCAATATCAGCGCAGAAAGCAATCCGATATTTACGGCCCATCGGGCCTCTTGCCGGCCGAATAGCCAAAGGCAAAAACCACCGATACTTAATAACACTACTTTTGCAGCGATCAGAGAATCAGGTCCCAGCCATTCATATATTAGGCTTATGACAACACAATAAAACCAACGAACCTCGGTCCAAATTTGGCCCGGAAACGCATAGCTGAACGGGTCGGTTGTTGGAAATCCTGTTTGCCTGACAAGTTGTCCCGCTTTGAGTTGCCACCAGACATCGTAAGCAACAATATGATGTATGGCAAACGCAAGAAAACAGAGAACTATTAGACCCAAAACGATGCGGTCACCATTTGCCTCGAGAACTAAATTATTCTTAGGCTCGACTTTGTTTTTGTCTTTTTCGCGCATTTACAGAATCTGAGTTCAACTGAAAGGTAAAAGTAACGATAACAAATCGTGCGGATCTTATTATAGATTGAAAAATGACCACTGATGCAATAACTACTTATTAAGAGAATCTAACAGTTTTGTTGCCTGAGCGCGGCTGGCTGTAGTTTTCTTGTCCTTGATAGACGCGGTCAGATCCATATATTCGTTAAGTGCCGTGCGGGCATCATCCTTGCGGCCCATTTCCTGATAAAGCATACCGAGCCGCAGGAAGACATCCTTTGATTCCGGAAGAAGCTCCTTTCTTGCTTGATCGCGGCCGTTTTCCAGTTCGGTAAGAGCGGCGTCCTTTTGGCCGCTCTGATACAGGATGACTGCGAGGTCGTTTGTCAGAGCTGCTGCGTAGATCGGCAACTTAATGCGTGCTTCGCTAAAGCTCTGTACCGCTTCCTGATATTTTTTCTGCTCGCTGTATGCAAGTCCCAGTGCCTCGTAGGCTTGATAGAGAGCATATGCTTCCACCTGTTCTCGTGGAAAATTTGCCGCCGCCTCCAGATCAGCCTGCGCTTTAGCATATTGTCTTGTTTTCAAATACACGCGTCCGCGTCCAATAAATCCGCGAGGCAGCGGCCTTTTCTCGATCGCGGCGGTGTATGCGTTTATCGACTCTTCATTGCGGTTTACCTCAGCTAGGGCATTTCCGTACTGCATCGAGGTAAAAGTGGAATTGTCGATACTTGATGTCCAGGACCATAATGTTAGGTCATTTTCCCAAGCGCGGTTGTACATAAAAGTTTGAACCGACAACAAAATGCTGATCGCAACACAGGCGGCCATAACGTAACGTTCGTCAAGAAATTTCACCGCAAACGGCACGATGAGCATCAACATCCCAAGCAGCGGCAGATACAAGTAGCGGTCATGTACCATCTGATCAGAAATGAACGCTGTTGCATTCATCGCCGGAATGAGCGGAAGCAGAAAGATCGCGGCGGCGAGCTTGCCTCGTGTATGTGATCTTACAAGGTAGAACAAAGCAGTGAGGGTCGCAGCGGTAACAACCAATGGAATAAAAAAGTTCTCCGCACCGATCTGCGATACAGGTTCGAGCGGATAATTTACGGCGATCGGGTATGGAAAGAAGATCTGCTTTAGATAGAAAGCAAAGATCGCCGGAATGCTCATCACAGCATTACCAATGCCAACCGCATCGTCCGGTGGGTGCGAAATAGCACCTAGTACTCCCCATCGCATGAGAAAGTAAACAATAGCTATCGTCGCAAAGGCGAGCAACGGTGTTTGTGCATCGATACGTTTCTTTTTCTTATTCTCGGCTCCGATGAAAACAAGATAATAGATAGGCAAGCAGATTATGCCGATCTCTTTTGCTCCGAGCGCCGCGGCATATAGAAGTATGGCTATAAACAGGTTGCTGTTCTTATTCGTCTCGGCATAACTTTGCGCGAACCAAAGCGACGCAAGAAATGCGAGCGAGAAAAGAAGGTCCGGCGATCCTGATATCCAAGCGACGGACTCGGTATGCACCGGATGAACCGCAAAGATAATCACGATCGCAAAAGCAGTCATCGCACTGAATGCCCAGCGGCGAAGCATCGCATACGCCATAACGCAAACTCCGCTGTGAAGGACAATATTCGTAATATGCCATCCGAGCGGACTGGTGCCGAAGAGGCGAAAGTTTATGATATGCCACAGCGTGAACGTAGGCCGCCAGTAATTGCTTGCCGCGATCGAACCGTCTCCCTTAAACGCCCATACGTCGGACGTAAGAGCTTTCCAGAGCAGACTGTTGTCCTGGATCAGCGTATTGCGCAATATCTGACGATTGTCGTCATATACAAATCCGCCGCCTACTGAGTTTGCAAAGACAACAAGACAAACTATCGCTATCGGAATTATCCATTTGAAATCGCTTTTTTCCATTTATCGCTATTTTGCGGTCAGATAGGCTCGGCTACAAGTTTAGAAGACTTTTCTCCAATTATTTCCACTGTGCGATCGTTCGATATTCGGCGAGTCCTATCCGAAACGTTTTACCGCACGAGCCTTTGCCCTTATGGCTTCAGTTTCACAATCTCGCGGCGGGGAAGTTGTAACTAGAGAGTTCAGCATTTCCTGAGCTGCTGCAGCGACACGTTCTACTGCTAGATGAAAGGCTTCTTCATTTGCCTGTGACGGTTTGTTCATTCCCGACAGCTTTCTCACAAACTGCAGCGATGACGCCTGGACCTCATCAGTTGTGGCTGGTGGATCGAAATTGAAAAGAATCTTGATATTTCTACACATAGATTATTTATAAGCGATACCGGCACTCGACGGGCCGGCCAAATGAATAACCTCGGTTCGCTTGAAACCAACCTCCTTACACCATTTGTCAAAATCCGCTCCGCTGTAATCAAATGCCTCGCCAAACTCGACAAGCATATTCAGCGACATCATTAGTCCGAAAGCATTTTCGCGTCGTGCGTCGTCGATCAAGGCTTCAATGACGATGAACGTTCCGTCTTCCGGCAGAGCGTCGTAAGCTTTTTGGATCAGCATCATCTTGTTCTCAAGATTCCAGTCATGGAGGATCATGCCCATCGTAATTACATTGGCTTTTGGCAGCGGATCGGTAAAGAAATCAATCGGAACGGCAGAAACTCTGTCGCTTAGTCCTGCTGCTTCTATCTTCTTTGCGGCTATGGCTGTCGCCGCGGGCAGATCTGCTGAAGTGCAAATAAGGTGCGGATGTTTCTGTGCAACGATCATCGATAAAGTCGCAGCCGCTCCACCGACATCGCAAAGCGTTTCATATTTGGAAAAATCAAACTTGTCCGCAAGCGCCGTAAAATTTCCAGCCGATATGCCCGCCATCGCGTCCATAAACTGTTCGAGACGTGCAGGCTCGCGGTAAAGCTCTTCAAAGACGCCTTCGCCGCCGTGCTTTGTCTCGTTTTGCGGCTTGCCGGTTTTAAGAGCCTCGGTCAGGTCGCCCCAAAACGGGTACAAACGACCGTTTGCCATTTCGAGAAATCCGCCCATAAAAGCCGGGCTGCTGCGGTCGAGGAAAAAGGCAGTTTCATCAGTGTTCCGATATCGCGAATCTGGGCCGTCACCATCGCGTTCGAGAAAGCGAAGTGCGACCAGCGTATCAAAAAAGTCGGGATTTGACCTTGGATGCAGACCGAGCACATTTTGAAGCTCCGCTCCGGTCATCGAACCATTACCCAGCTGCGTAAACACACCAAGTTCAACCGCCGACAGCAGTGTTTTGGCCGGCCAAAATGCCATGCCCGTTTCTAATATTCGTGCAGGTGATAGCCCGGATGCCCCAGCTTGTTCCATATTTTTGTCTCCTTAGTTTTGACTAAATAATACAGCAAAGGCAGATGGAAATGCGAGTTTCGGAACGCAGGCTGCCAGCCTGCGAGTGATTGATTTGACTGACCACAGGCAGAAAGGCTTCGTGTGTTCGGGCTCACGCTTCGACCCTATCTATCCACTCACGAGCCGAACGCGCCATTTCGACAAAAACATCTTCGTCTGACTGGCGCGTCTTTTTGAGAATTTTGTAGCCGTGGTCTGCGGTGTCGAGAAGGTGAAGCGTTGCGTTATCGCCGAGCTTTTTGATCAGAGGGCGAAATAACGCGAGTTCATTTAGTGTGTCCCGCGTTCCCGTGAGAAAGAGCATCGGAATTCTTACGGCGCTTAAGTGTGCGGCTCGCGAATCGTCCGGACGATTTGGCGCATGAAGCGGAAACGAAAAAAGTAAGAGACCTTTGACACCGTCGAGCGGAGATTCGGATTGCGCGGTCGTCGTCATCCGCCCGCCGAAGGAATGTCCGCCTGCAAGCAATGTAATTTTTGGTTCGATTCTTTTTGCGGCCGCGACCGCCGATCGAACAGTCGCTGTTGCGACTTTGGGCGAATCGACTCCGCTCGCCCCACGTTCCTTGAATGGAAAGTTGTAACGAAACGTCGCGATTTTCTGCTCGGCAAGATTCTCCGCGATCTTTTGCATTGATGCCGAACGCATATCCGCACCCGCACCGTGACCTAACACTAGCAAGTGCGTTGCACCTTTCGGCTTTATCAAGATTGCCGACACTTCGCCCTTATCGGATGTGGCGATAAATTTGAATTCCATATTACGCATCCTTTGGCATCTCAGGTTTCGGCAGACGTGCGAATTCGTCTTGAATCGCATGATACGGAATCGTCCACGCGGCATTCCCGTTGTCGCCAATGCTCAAGCTGACCATTGGGTACTCATCGATAAATTCAAGAGTCGCGCATTTGGGAATACGTGCCGACTGAAGGATTTCTTCAGCCAAACCACCATTCTTAGTCCAAATCTTGAAATATTTAGGTGAGGCTACAAATATCTCTTCGAACACGATTTCGCTCTGATGAATGAGACCAAACTCCAGAAATCCATCATTTTCCAATATGTCTTTATAGGATTCAAGAACGCCGACCGCGTCAGCTCGATACGTATAAGGACCAAATATGGGTTCTTCATCTTTCAGACCTATCAATGGAGATGCTATTTCAGGCAAAAGTGAGAAGCAGAGATTGCGGAATACTTCGAATACCTCAGGCGCATGGACATTTGCCTCGATATAAGCGTCGAATGCCTGTCCTTCAGCTTGCGAAATAATATATCCCGTCGTTATCTGAGCGCGAGAAACTCTTTCGAGAATCTCATCTGCATCTGCGGGTGGAATATCGTTTCTAGTTGGAAATCTTACACCCCGCGGAAAAATTAGTGGCTCAGATTTTAGTGTATTATTGTCCAAATCACTGAATATTATTTGAGTGTAGCGCTCAGGCTGATCACAGCCCCGGCAAGCACTTGCGAAACCGGGCATTTCTCTTTTGCCGTTTTGGCAATGGTTTGGAATTCATCGTCCGTGATATTCGGCACTTCGGCGATGGTTTCGAGGTCGATGTTTGGTATTACAAAACCATCGTCCTTTTTTTCGAGATGAACAACGGCCTTTGTCTCGACGCATGTCGGATGAAATCCTGCACGACCCAAAAAGCCGGTCAGAGCCATTGAATAACAAGCTGCATGAGCTGCTGCGATCAATTCTTCTGGATTTGTTGCCTTTGTATCGTCGCCGAATCGCGAGTTGAATGAATACGCGCCCTCAAAAGCACCGCTGCCGAGTTTTACATTGCCGCTGCCCTCGGTGATGCTGCCATTCCATTTTGCTTCTGATGTTCGTTTGATTCCCATTTATTTCTCCTATTACTTTTTACTGTAACTAGAATTATAAAACGGGATTTTCAGAAGCGCGAACTTGGTTCAAGGTTTAAAGTTCTTTCTTAGCCCGCCCCAAACTTCGTGGTAGGTCTTCTGCAACTGCGGACATTCCATTGCAAAACGCGTCGGGCGGATTATGTAGCGCGATTCGAACATAAACGCCATCGTGCCCTCGAGCTTTTGCGGAGCAAGCTTTGCATTCGAAGCTTTGTCAAAAGCGTCTTGGTCAGGGCCGTGAGCTGACATTTGGTTGTGGAGCGAGCCGCCGCCGGGCACAAAGCCTTCTTCCTTGGCGTCGTACTGGCCGTAGATGAGGCCCATGTATTCGCTCATTGTGTTGCGGTGATACCAAGGCGGACGAAACGTGTCTTCGCCGACAAGCCAGCGGTCAGGAAAGATCACAAAATCACAATTCCCTACACCTGCCTCGCCAGATGGCGAGGTCATCACCAAAAAGATCGACGGGTCGGGATGATCGAACGATATCGAGCCGATGGTGTTAAATCGTCTAAGATCATACTTATACGGCGCGTAGTTGCCGTGCCAAGCAACGACATCAAGCGGCGAGTATCCCATCTCACCCGACCAAAGATTGCCGCCGAATTTTGCAATGATCTCGCATGGCGCATCGCGATCTTCGTACCAGGCCACGGGCGTTTCGAAATCGCGCGGATTTGCTAACCCGTTCGCACCGATCGGCCCGAGGTCGGGCAAGCGAAAGTGCTGGCCGTAATTCTCACAGATATAACCACGAGCTTGGCGGTCACCAAGCTCTATGCGGAATTTCAAGCCACGCGGCAAGATAGCAATATCGCCCGGCCCGATCTGCATCGCTCCCAGCTCGGTCAAAATGCCGAGCCGTCCCATCTCAGGCACGATCAGCATCTCGCCGTCGGCGTTATAAAAATAACGGTCGCCCATGCCTTTGTTACATGCATAGATATGCACGGCGATGCCAACCTGTGAAAACAGGTCACCGTTGCCCGCAATTGTCGTTATGCCGTCGATAAAATCCGTCGGCTCGCTCGGTACAGGCATTGCGTCCCAACGCAGTTGGTTCGGCGTGGTTACTACTTCATCAAAAGGCGACGACCTGAACAGTGTGTCAGTACCTCGCACGTCAGTCAGGGCAACATAAGGCTGAAACGGGCTGTGCATTACGCTTGGCCTGATGCGATAGGTCCACGTTCGTCTATTATGTGAGCGCGGCGCGGTAAAAGCCGTCCCCGAAAGCTGCTCTGCATAAAGCCCAAGCGGCGCCTTCTGCGGCGAATTGCGCCCAACCGGCAAAGCGCCCTTTTCCGCCTCGGTCGCAAATTCATTTCCAAAACCTGTTTGATATTTGAGTTTCACAATAGATTTTTTTAAGGCAAGATAATTATTTTAAAAATCGAGCGAATTCAACTTTTGTTTCTTCCATTCGTTTTTCTATCTTCGCGGCTTCGAGACTAAGTCCCGAGTTTTTAAGCAAAACCAAATGTGCTTCAAGAATCTTTATGATTGGTTTCGGATAATGTCCTCCGATTTCGTCATCATTTATCTTCTTGAAGGCTGTTCGATAAGTAGTTTCGGCTTTAATGTAATAGGTTCTTGCTTCATCGATATTGCCGAGCTGATGATACGATAGCCCCAGCGAGAAGTATATTTCGCCGGTTTCTGCGTCGGTGTCATCGAGGACGGGCTTGCTAATTTCGAGGGCCTTGTTCAATAGGATAATAGCCTCATCCGCTTTTCGCTGCCACAGCAGCGCGCACGCTAAAGATTGATATGCGGACGACCTTTCCAGATAACGGTCTTTGGGCAGTTTCTCGGCGTATGTAACGACAAGACGGCATGAAGCTTCTGCTTCCTTTACCTTTCCTTCGCCTGTGAGCTGGCGGCATTTATCCCATTCGGCAAAATATTGTTTATTGTCTTGCGCATCTTCTTTATCCTTTTTTAGGATTTCAGCGATTCGTTTTTTGTTCGTGGTGGCTTCGACCGTGACAGTCTGCGAAAAACCGTACTGAACTCCAAAGAAAAAGGCTAGGCCAAAAAACAAGTATTTCATTAGAGATTCCCCCGTCGCCTTTGCTCTTCCTCGATAGAAACAAACAACGCTTTAAAATTGCCTTTGCCGAATCCTTTACACCCCTTGCGCTGGAGTATCTCGTAGAAAACCGTTGGGCGATCCTCGACCGGTTTTGTAAAGATCTGCAGTAGATAGCCTTCATCGTCGCGGTCAACGAGTATGCCTAGCTTCTTTAACGATTCGATATCTTCGTCGATCTCGCCGACACGGTCCAGCAGGTCATCATAATAGGTATCGGGAATCGTCAGGAATTCTACGCCGTTTGCCATCAATTGTGTGACGGTGCTTCGGATGTCTCGACAAAGAAGAGCGATATGCTGAGCTCCGGCCGAGCGGTAAAAATCGATGTATTCCTGTATCTGCGATTTACCGCCTTTGCCTGTCGCAGGTTCATTGATCGGGAATTTGATATTGTGCTGGCCGTCGGACATCACGATCGACATCAACGCCGAATACTCGGTCGAAATGTCCTTGTCGTCAAACGTAATGTAACGGAAAAACCCAAGCACATCGCGATAAAAATCACACCAGTGGTTCATCTTGCCAAGCTCGACATTGCCGACGATATGATCGACGAGCATTATGCCAGTGGGGTCTCCCTCGACTTTTTGCTCGACAAAACCGGGCAGGAACGGCCCGGAATAATTGTGGCCGTTATTGTTGTTGTACGAGATGAACGAATGAATCGTGTCGCCGTAGGTCGCGATCGCGGCATGACGAACATTGCCGTTCTCGTCTGACAAATCGTGGGGCAGTGTAACGGCAGTCGCGCCACGCTTCACCGCCTCGTTAAAAGCGTGATCGGCATCTTCGACAAGAAATGCAATGTCGCGAACACCGTCGCCATGCTGTTTAATGTGCTCGGCCGCCGGATGCTCAGGCGAAAGCGGTGTCGTCAGCACAAAATTAATATTCGTCTGGCGCATCAAATACGAAGTCGTCTCGCGATTCCCCGTCTCCAGTCCCGAATAACCTGCACGCGAAAACCCAAATGCCTTGCGGTAATAAAACTCCGCCTGCTTCGCATTGCCGACGTAAAACTCGACGTGGTGTATCTTCTTCAGGCCCAAAGGGTTTTGAACCGTTGTGTTAATCGCTGTATCTGTTTCTGTCATCATTGGAATGTCTCGATATACTTTTTTGTCACTGCTTTTAGTTCAGCATATGATCGGATTACATACAAAACCGGCTGCATGTCACTGTAATCGTAGGGCGTGTTTATAACTTCCTCTAAATCAAATGGACGGCGTTCTACGTTGTCTGTAAATGAGTGTTCTAGTTCGCCGTAGCTTGATAACAGGCCAGCTCCGTATGCCTTGATCTCGCCTTCATGTTCGACCATGCCGTACTCGACCGTGAACCAATAGAGTCGGCCAAGCTCTTCGAGCTGTTTGTCGTTCGCAATACGGGCTCCGTGACCTATGAACTGTGAAAAGTCGGCAAAATTTGCGTTTGTAAACATCGGAATGTGACCGATGGCTTCGTGGACGATGTCCGGTTCGGGCGTGTATTCGGGCCGCGAATGATGGCGGATGTATTGCGTGGAAAGCATCGTTCGATAGGAAAGCCAGCTCAGAAATCCGCGTGTCTCGACCAAACCTTCGATCGGCGCAAGCCGAAAACCCGTCAATTCCTTTAGTCGGCGGTTCATTTCGGAGAGTTGGGGAATCCGTTCGGTCGTGATACCGAGATCGCGTTTTGCCTGCAGATAAAACGGCGAGGCGTGCTTTTGATGCAATTCCTCCAGTCGCGTCGCCACATGCTGCCAGATGCCCTGTTCCTCGTCGGTGTAATCAACGTCGGTTATCTCGCCGGTTTCACGAAAGCGTTTTGCAAGGCTCGCTATGTAATCACGCCGTTTACGGTATTCAGGGTCGCTCGCTCCCGGATGATCGAGATGGAGTTCGTTGATATTCTCGAACTTCAAATCCTTAAATTCCGGCAAGTCTTCGTCGGACACGCGGAAATTCTCCAGAGCAAAATCGCCATCAGATGATGGGCTTGAAACGGTGTCGGTAAGCATTTTTGCGGCTGCTCCTTTCATGGTGTCGATGAGTGCGGTCGAAAAACTCGTTATCTGCGAATAAACTATTCTAATGGTTTTAATAGAATTTCTGAATAAGGAGTATAAGTTAGTATGGTAGGATTGCTTTAGATTGTAAGTTAATTTACATGTTTTGCTTAATAATACTTGTTCGCTTCACCGTACTCCAATGAAACACCCTAATAGAAAATGATTGACGATATAGACAAGAAAATACTCAAGGAGTTACAAGAAGACGCCCGCACGAGTTACGCCGAGCTTGGCCGTCGAGTTGGACTGACGACACCGGCGGTGATTGAGCGTGTCCACAAGCTTGAAGACGCACACATCATCTTCGGCTACCGTGCTGAGATCGACACGGCAAAAGTTGGCTTGCCTATCACGGCGTTTGTGCGGATGAGCATCACCGGCGTCGATTACAGCCACATTATCGAGGTCGCGCAGGAATCAAACGAAGTGCTCGAATGCCATCGCGGCACCGGTGGAGACAGTTTTATTATGAAAGTGGCTGTTGCCTCAGTGGGGCATTTGCAGGAAGTGATAGATAGATTGACACCTTATGGCATCACTACGACTACCATAGTTTTGTCGTCGCCTGTGAAAAGACGTGTGATCAATGTCTAGCACGATCTAGATCCGTATTGAGCCGCGGAATGCTCTGGCGGCATAGTATGACTCGGCGCCGTTGTGGTAGATGAAAACATGGCCGTAGCGCCAGTCGCCGAAGATAGCTCCGCCGAGCTCGCGAATATCAACAGGCGTTTCGATCCAGCTTGAAGTTTTTGTATCAAATCTTCCGAGCTTTTGCAGCTCCCGGTATTCTTCCTCGTTTAAGATACGAATTCCCATTTCGGCGGCCATGCCCAAAGCGCTGTTTTCCGGTTTATGTTCCTTTCTGGATTCCCACGCCGCTCTGTCATAACAAATACTCCGGCGGCCTTTAGGGCTTTCCGCGCTGCAATCATAAAAAACGTATTCGCCCTTCTTTTTATCAAACCCTACGACATCCGGTTCACCGCCTGTGCGTTCCATTTCACTGAGCGACCAAAATTTTGCAGGATCGGCGTCCAGCTTTGCCTGAACCTTGGCCCATTCAAGGCCTTTGTGGCGGCTCATGTTTTTCTCAAAACGTGTCTTTAATTCGCCAAGCAGTTCTTCACGGTCTGCTAGCAACATTTCATTATTCTTGTTATTGATCTTTTTCATTATATTTAGAAACACAGTTACATCGGAATAACGGAAGTAACTGTAATTTTATTTGGTTTTTGTAACAAAATAGTCCCAAGTTGTTTTGGCGATGTCGGCAATAATTTTTTCATTGGTTGCGGCATCTTCTTTTGAATCGGTCACAAAAATACTGATGAAAAAATGGCTGCCATTCGGCAAAAAGACGACTCCAATATCGTTGACCGCCGCTGTTATTCCAGTCTTCTTGTTCGTCCCCGACCAGCCTGTCTTGTGGGCGACAACGGTGCCTACAGGTAATTGTCCTTTCAGACGGTTTTGACCTGTCGAAGTTTCCCGCATTACCTTCCAAATGAACTCGTAACTTTTTGGAGAAAGTAGCTTTTTCTTGTTGTAATAAAACGTTTCCAGTACTTTGTTGGCGGCATTTGGGGTCGTCCAATTTTGAAACTGTAGATCCCAATTATTCTGCATTACTTCTTCGTTGATCTTTATGGAAACATCTTTGAATTTATTTTTCTCAAAATATTTTTCAACCGCTTGAGGTCCGCCAAGTAATCTTAACAAAGCGTCGCAACCGACATTATCGCTTTGAGAAACCGTATATTCTAAGATCTCTGCGATCGTTAGAGTTGCTCCGTCGGGATATTTATCTCTGATCGGACTATAAAGGCCGGGCAAGAGGTCTTTTTTCTGAATTTCAACTTTTTGGTCAAGCGAAAAATTGCCTTTGTCGATCTCAGAAAGCATCAACAATCCGATATGAAACTTAAAAACACTTTGCATCGGGAAACGTCTGTCGCCGTTAATTGATACTTTGTCTTTTCCGTTATTGCCGAGAATCGAAACGCCAACCACCGCTTTTCTGGAAGTAGCGATGTGCTGTATTTTTTGCTGCAAAGCATCTTTGCTCTGAGCAAAAATTTGACTGTTGATCAGCAAAAACAAGATCAGGGCTGAGTAAATTGATCTATTCATACAATCTAAGAAAATCGTGTCCTGCGTTCTTAATGATTTCCCGACGGTATTTTTCTACTCTCAGGCCTGAAATACCACGACACGATGGTCAGGGTCAGCAGCAGTAGCGACGGAGCTATTTCACTAAAGGGATCGCCCACCACGATATGTGAAATTGCCGCTCCGGACATTGTAAAGAAAAAACCTGCGTATGCCCATTCTTTTATCAAAGGATATTTTGGAACAAGGACTGCAATTACGCCCAAAATTTTCCAAATGCCCAGCATTGTCAAAAGATATGCTGGATAGCCTAAATGAGCCATTCTATCCACATCATCTTTCATTTTCATCAACTGCACTATCCCGGTCGATGTCATTCCTAACGCCAGCCAGAGAGTCGAGATCCAATAGATAATTTTGTGTGTCTTTGTCATAGCGTTATCTTAATTTGCTTACCGTTTCCTGTAATCGGTTATGGGCCATATTCAGGCCTTGGGCAAAGGGCAGCTGCAGCATTTGGTCTCTATCTGCGACCGATCTATATACGATCTGCATTGTGAGAAGGCTTGCGTCGTCAGTGAGCGATTCAAATTCCAGAAACTCAAGCTGTACGGGAAACGGCGTATTTTCCATTTCAAATGTCCGCGTGATCTTCTGGTTAGGCGCAAATTCGTGGATCGTTCCGTTGGCACGAAACAGCACATTTCCATCCGCGTCGCTCGTTTCAAATTGGTAGCCGCCGTGCTGTCTGTTCTCCAGTTTCAACACTTTTGTTCCCATCCATTGCTCGACGATCTCGGGCTCTACATAAGCTCTAAAAAGTAATTCGAGCGGCAGATCAAATTCTCGTGTGATCACCAGATCTTGTTGGCCGTCTTCGGCTTTTATCTGTGTCTTTCTTTCCATTTATTTCATAACCACATAGGAACATAGGGTACATAGTTAGAATGCTATGTGAACTATGTACCTATGTGGTTTATTTCTTCTTGTATTTTTTCATTACGGCTTCCAGTTTATTAAATCTGTCATCCCACATTTTGCGAAACGGCTCGATAAACTCGGCCACTTCTTTCATTTTTTTTGCGTTGATCTGATAGCGGATCTCTCGACCGCTTTGCTCCTGACTAAGCAATTCGCACTCGGTGAGGATTTGCAGGTGTTTTGAAACTGTCGGCCTCGCCGTGTCAAAGTTCGCAGCGATCGCCCCGGCAGTCATAGAATGCGAAGCCACCAACACAAGTATCGCCCGTCGTGTCGGGTCGGCTATGGCTTGGAAAACATCTCGTCGTAAATTCATTGCGTAGCTACTTGACTACAAATATATATGAAGTCATTTAACTACGCAAGTGCTGTGGTAATTTTTCTGTGAGTGGGAAATTTTTTCGCCGCTAGGCATTCCAAACAATTTGGCTTCGCAGCCTTAAGATCACTCTTTCTTTACCCAAAGACTCAAAAACCGAAAGCATTGACGGACCGACAGCAACGCCCGTTAGCAAGGTGCGTGCGCCGTTCATGATGACGCCGAGCTTTGTGCCTTTTTCTTCGGTGAAGGCTTTTACGACGGTTTCGATGTTTTCTTCGTCGAAGGGTTTGTTTTCAAACTCTGCTTCGAACCGGTCAGCGAGTTCCGGAAGCCACATTTTGAGGTCGGGAAATTTCGATAGGTTTTTTTCAATCGCCGCAGGATCAAAATCGTAGTCTTCGCTAAAGTAGGCTCGGCCCTGCGATGAAAAGTCTTTCAATGTAAAGAAACGCTGACGAATTAGGTTGATAGTGTTTTCAAACCATGCTTTATCGTCATCCTCGTATTCATCACGCCACAATTTAGCGGCTTTTAGTTCGGGTTTAACGAATGGCAGCAGATCATTGATCGGCATCGTGCGGATGTATTCGGCGTTCATCCATTGTGCCTTGTCGTCGGTCCAGCGGCGCGGGTCATTTTCGGTGAAATTGAATACGGCGTTCGAGCGATGAATTCCGTCGAGCGAGAATTTTGTGATCAACTCGTCCAATGAGTAGATCTCTTGCTCTTCGCCTGCCGACCAGCCAAGCAATGCGAGAAAATTGCGAAATGCAGCAGCGAGAAAACCGGCGTCACGATACGTTGTCATCGAAACGACTTCGCCGTGTTTGCGTTTTGACAGTTTGCCCTTGTTCGGAGCCATTATCAGCGGCAGATGGGCAAATGTGGGCGGCGTGACACCGAGCGCTTCGTATATAAGAATTTGTTTGTGCGCGTTGGTGAGATGATCTTGTCCGCGTATGACGTGCGTGATCTGCATCTCGATGTCGTCGCAAACGACAGCAAGATTATAGAGCGGATGACTATCAGAGCGGAGAAGTACCAGATCTTCGGTTTCGGCGTAATCGCGTTCCTGCAATCCGTACACACTATCTTCGAAAGAGGTTTTGCCCGTTGCAGCGACTTTCAAACGTATCGCAAAAGGCTCTCCGGCAGCGGCTCGTGCATCACTTTCTTCGGTCGAAAGGTCGCGATACGGATTGTCGCGCATATTCTTTTCGCCTTGTCCGGCTCGGGCACGATCTTTGATCGCGTCTTTTACATTTGCGTCAGACGGCGCGACTTTTGGAGTGAAATCGCGATAGGCCTTGCCTTCTTCGAGCAATTTTAATGCTGTCGCACGGTGCTTGTCAGCATTGTCCGACTGGAAGATGATGTCTTCGTCGTGGTTAAGCTCGAGCCACGCAAGCCCGTCGAGAATCGAACGTGTTGACTCTTCAGTAGAACGCGCAAGGTCAGTATCTTCTATTCTCAATAGAAACTTACCGCCCGTGTGTCTGGCGTAAAGATAGTTAAAAAGTGCGGTCCTCGCGGAACCGATATGTAAATAGCCTGTCGGAGACGGCGCAAAACGAACGCGTGTAGTCATAAACTCTGATTTTCACGCAAACGGGTAAATAACGCAAAAACTCAGTTATTTCGGTAACGGGTAAATTTGAAAATCTAACTAGTTTTTTCTCCGTGTTCTCTGTGTCTCCAACTCAGTGACCTTTGTGTTGAGCCGATCCTTTAACACAGAACTCGAATGCAAGACCCAAAGGGCACGGACGCTATACGGGTCATTGCCGGTCCATTCGAGATCAGGGTATTTATGCCATAAAAGAAATCGCGGGTTAATTTGAGATCAGAGGAGATCAGAGTAACGGCGACGGCATTTATGCAGCGGTTCCGAACTATTGCCACGACTTTCTTCAATAAAAAACGGCGATTTATCGATGGCTTTTTGGGGGTTGTCCGATGGCTTTTAGGGGGTCTCCGATGGCTTTTTGGGGTTACAAAATGGCTTTTTTGGACGTGTTTACAGATAAACCCTTGCAGATCATATATTTAGCCTAGAATCACAGCGCCATTGACAAGCGGAACCGCTTCTCGTCTTCGATCCGCGTTGTCGTCAATGACATACGGCATCTTTAGCTTCTTTTTGATAGTTCAAACCGTCCGTCAGCTCTTTCTGCTTGGTTTCCAACCGGGAAATGCCATTGGAACATACGCATATCGATCTACTATTTTAATTCCTTTTAGACGAACGTCCTCCAAGATAGACCGCTATCAGCTTGGTCGAGAAAGAGATCCCGACCATAGGAAGCAGGCTTAATAAAATTCCGCTTGCCGCAACTATTGTCACATCCACAAGAAAATAGACCAGCCATACCAGTAGAGCAGCCTTGATCGCTAACTGCGGTCCGACACGCTTGCCGATCCAACGTCCAGCTAAATACATCAGAGGAATGCCGCCAATAATACTCGCGATCGGCCCGAATCTGTTAGCTGCCTCGTGATAAAACAGTTCTTCGTGCCCAGGATCGATCACATGGCCGTAAAGCACCATAAACAAAAAGAATAGGAATACACTTAGTATGCCGACGACGATCGCAGTCGGCAAAGCTATCCATAACCTTGGTCGTATCGAAGTTTGGTCCATTTTCATTGATCTCATACTTGTTCGGCTGCCGGCAAAAGCTCTTTCTTGCGTAAAAGGCCTGCGCTTATCAAGGTTACGATAATGCCAACGGGCATTATCTCAACCATGCAGATCAGGAAGAAAAGTACAGGGTTTTTGAACAGGCCGGCCATCATTTCGACTTCTGCCTTTGCACTTTCGATCTGATCCTCGGAGGCTCCTTGTTCTTGCAATTTTCCTACTTTTAGATCAGAGAATTGCTTCATAAACCGCTCGTCAAAGCCCGGATTCGCGACTCCGTACGAAGTTGCTCCGCCCCAATACAAAACGCCGGCGATCAGCGAGATCAGCACACCGACCTGTACTCCCTTCCAAAATCTGAGTTGTCCTCCGGAATAATTGTCGCGGTATGATTTAATACCAAAGAAGACCATCGAGAGCGCGATCAGCATACTCGCATAACCGACAACCTCAAGCCTCTCAAAACCGATGGCACGCCGTTCGACGAGAATCGCCGTCACCCAAACCAAACCCGCGATTATTAAGCCCCCGATCAGGCCAAACGTTAAAACTACTTTTTTCATAATATTTCCTCCTAAGTTTGAGCAAATATACAGGTTTATTTAACTCCGGCGCATCAGCCGAAAGTATGAATTTACCGATTTTTCACCAAAATCAGCCGAAAGTATTATGGAATTAAACGGAATTCTTTTGCACGCCTGATCGCTTGGGTGCGGCGGCTGGCGTCTAGTTTGGCGAGAACATTTGAGACGTGCGTTTTGACCGTACTGTTGGAAATAAAGAGCTTTTCGGCTATTTCAAGGTTCGACAGGCCATGGGAAAGTAGTTCGAGAACCTCGTATTCGCGTTTGCTGATGCCAAATTTCTTGAGATTTGCGTCGTCCAGCTCAAATGGTGCTGATATTGCCGGTACAGATATTTCGACGATCTTTGGACGAGTTAAACGAAGGCCCGCCCAAACTCCCAATGCTGTAAACATCACAGCTACCAGTCCGATATAAAACTCAAGCGGGATATCACGGACAAAATATCGGTACTCGGCCACCTTCAGCAGGGCGAGAAGTGCCGCCATTGCGATGCCGTAGATCAATATTGTTCTTCGCATTGGGCCAGAAATAAGAAAAGCTACCAAACCAGAAGATTGATAGCCAACACAAACCAATTTCAAATCTGATATATCAAATTTGAGATATAAATTAAATGGCGGAGACGACAGGATTCGAACCTGTGGTAGTTTTTAAGACTACAACGATTTAGCAAACCGCCGCTTTCAGCCGCTCAGCCACGTCTCCGCATCTGCCGGAAAGGCAGACTTCAATTCTAGCCTAAGGGCAAACTTTGTCAAGTTTATCGCATCGTAGAAATGAGAGTACCGCGCTCCATTACAGGCTTGACAGGCATCTTTTTTGGGAACAAAATACGAGTTTGACGCGCGCTCGTCTCTAATCAATGGGTTTTTCGATAAAAGGGAAAAGAGTTTTCCTGACTCTGTTCATTTTGCTCATGCCGTTGTCGGCGGCATTTGCTGCTGCGCCTACGGCAAATTCCAGTGTTGTTACGTCAAAGACTGGAACAATAAGGGGAGTTATCCGGGACGATGGCGGAAGCCCAATTGCAGCAGCCACAGTTGCGATCTTTCGTGCGGGCACCTCGCGACTTTTAAAGCAGGTTGTATCGTCTCCTGACGGCAGCTTTCTGGCAAAGATAGTCCCTGGAACCTATACTGTCCTTGCCGTTGCACAAGGGTTTAACCCCACATACCTTTTTGGTGTCGAAGTTGGCAAGGCCGCTGATCTGAGCTATGGATTTAAACTTGAGCGAGCAGGCAGCGGAGACACTCTTCCTGAAAAACGTCTGGATAGAAATAGCTCTAAATGGCGTATTCGCGGTGCACAGACGCAAAGGTCTATTTACCAAAATCAAGAAGGTAATGAGCCTATTGACGAAGATGTGACTGCTGCGAACACTTTGCCCAACACCGATTCGGAAGAGCATACGTCACGTCGAAGAGGCCAGACGGTTGTCGAATCGTATGTAGCCGGATCCGAAAGTGGAAACTATGCAGTGGTGAATTTTGCGACGCTAATTCCGGTCAATGAAAATACTGAAGTAGTGGTTGCCGGACAGACCGGAACGGGCAAAATTTCTCCGCAGCGATTCGAAGCTGATATGAAACTGCGTTCTGGCGAAAACCATCAGCTTCGATTTAATTCTGCTGCAAGTTGGTTGGGAAATATTGTTGCTGCGAACAAAGAAAAGCCGCTCGGACAGTTTTCGTTTCAGGCACTTGATGAATGGAAAGTTCGCGAAGGAATAGTTCTTGTTTTTGGCATCGATTACTCACGTTTTGTTGGTGCGGGTAACGATGATTCATTATCACCGCGATTAGGGCTTCAGTACGATCTCAATTCAAAGACGCGTTTCCGAACTTCTTACACCACTCAGACAGAAGAAAAAACATGGGCCAGAGCCATTGAACTTGAAGGCGAGAGTGTCTCATTTGTCGAGCCGGTCTCGGTTGCAGATCTTGTCCTTGCTGACGGCAAGCCGCAGATCAACAAGAGCCGCCGCCTCGAATTTGGCATCGAGCGTGTGATAGACGACTCTTCGAGTGTTGATACTAATGTGTTTTTTGATACAACTCTGGGAAGGGGCGTGGGCCTGAACAGCTTATCATTTGACACACTTGGCGGAGAGGGATTTGGCGATTTTGTCGCCGATCAGCAAGGCAAGGCTCAGGGAATCAGCATTGTTTACACGCGACGTCTCAGCAAACTGCTTACGGCATCTGGCGGCTATTCATATGGCAGCGGCCAGGCACTTTCCACGGAGGCTATCACCGATCCGTCCCATGTCTTTGAAAACGATTTCTTTCAGTCATTCTTCGGCCAATTGGCGGCCGAATTAACGTCTGGTACGAGTTTTAGAACCGTCTTTCGTCTCTCACCGAGAGCGACAGTTTTTGCTATAGACCCATTTAGGGGCAGACTTGCTATCTACGATCCCGGCCTTAGCGTTATGGTCACTCAGATCCTGCCCACTTTTGGGCTGCCCTTACGAGCAGAGGCGATTATTGACGGCCGAAATCTGCTGGATTTCCAGTCAGGCATCTTTGGTGAAGAGGGAAGTCTAAAATTAACAGGCCATCAGCGAATGCTCCGTGGCGGCATACAAGTCCGATTCTAGTCATAATTGCCGAAGCCCGAACGTTAGCAAGGGCGATTCATTCAACACTGTTTGTACCGCTCTAAATGGCAGTGCGGGCTTTTTCATGGACTCGTCCAAATTCTCGGATTATCAAGCAAAAAGTTGAATAAGTCGGGGTAATATAACCTTGTGCTGTTTATGGTAAAGGTCATTTTTTCGAGAAAAACAGACGTTTCCAGTTACCTATTGATATAAGGATGATTGGAACGTGTTTTGCGTTGAAAATATTACGGCGAAATATGCCTTGATCGCATGAAAGAGAAAATGTTGACAAGTTGGAGCCTGATATGGCTTCTGGCCTGCGTGCTGTTTGTAACAGCCGCTGCCCTAAACTTGTCTCAACGATCCTTTCAAAATCTGCCTCCGACAGACGGAATTAGTTGGATCCAAAGATCCGACGGCATTTACGCAGCTAAGGTAACTCCTGGATTAGCAGGTTCGCGAGCCGGGATTTCGGTTGGTGACAAGCTGCTCGGCATCGGTCTCGATGGCGAAAAAACTGAAGAGGTAACCTCGCCTGCCGACGTGCAGATGTTTCTGGAGACGGCCGGAGTTGACGGAAACCTCACATATTTTTACCAAAAGCCCACTTATTCGTTTGCCAATAATTACTACTTCGCGGATCTCCGGCATATAGATCCGATCCAAAGATGGAGCCCGTCGATAATTTTTCTCTCGATCGTCGGAGTGATCTGGCTGGGAGTGGGTATTTTCGTGCTTTTCAAGCAGGGAAGCCGTTCGCCATTTGTCTTGCATTTTGCGACGGTTTGTCTCGCCGCGTTTATTTTTCACACCTACAAGGCAATTGGGATCGGCAAGGATTTTGACCTTGCTATTGATCTTCTAGATAACATTGCTCTTGCTTTTTTTGTTCCGCTTTTTGTTCACTTTTGCATTCGCTATCCGATACGAAGCGCCGTTTTTACAAATCCGCGTTGGAAAACATACGTTCTGTATGTTCCGGCGACAATATTTTCGCTGGCCCTGATATTTTTCTCTCTCGTTCCCCAGTTCTGGCCGGACTCTTCGCTGACTGAAAGACTTGCTCGTCTCATTGACAGTGTTGACCTATTTGGTGTGTTGTATCGTGAGAATTTCTATCATTTTGTTATTGGAATTTCGGCGGGAGCCAGTTTACTAGTGTGGCGTTTCTTCCGTTTTCGTCAGCCTGTCGTACGCCAGCGGCTAAAGTGGACCATGTGGGGTACAATCGCGGCGATCGTGCCGGTCGTACTAATGCAGTTGGTCGAACGGCTTGGTTTTCCTATCCCTGATGATAATTTCAGTACGGCGATAACCACCTTGCCCCTTGCCTTGATCCCGCTGAGCTTTGGCCACTCGGTTGTCAGGTATCGTTTGATGGACGTCGATGTGGTCGTCCGGCGCGCTTTGGTTTATGCAATGACTACTATAGCCATCGCAATGATGATCGGCGCAGTAGCTCTAGGTCTCGTGTTTTTAGCTGTCGGGAATAACCTCTCAACGACGGAGATCACTCTCAGGGCTTTGATCGCCCTGATCGCGATGGCTGCAATTGTCCTCCTCAGTGAGCCTTTGAAAAAATTTCTGCAAGAGCGTGCGGACAGATTCTTTTATGGCGAGCGTTATGACATGCGTCAAGGCTTGCTTGATTTTGGGAAGACCCTGTCTGCCACAACCGCCCTTGGACCGCTATTGGATGGCTTGACTGAGCGCATCTGTCAGGTACTCGATGTTCAAAAAGTCGCGGTTTTTGTCGAAGACGAAAAGGCAGTCGAACATTATCGAATAGCAAAGTCTGTCGGCTTTACCGAAGAGTATAAGATACCGGCTGATTTTCGAACGATGATACGTCAAAAATCAACGCTGAGCGGTGTTGTAAGAGCGGATGAATTTGACCGGCAAGACCATGAGATAATACACGCCGTTTCAAATGGAAACGGCTCCGGCAAAAAACCCTTGCGGCAGGAATTGCACTATTTTGTTCCCTGCGTTGTAGGCGGCAAGATGGTTGCCGTGATCGGATTGGGACGAGCTAGTGACGGCTCGCTGCTGTCGTCGGAGGATCTTGAGATCCTGAAGACGATATCCGGCTACGTTGCCGTTGCTATCGAAAACAGTCAACTTTACGGCCAGCAAAAACAGCATACGGAAGAGCTTGCACTGCTCAAAGAATTTAACGAATCGATCGTCGAATCGGTCAATGTAGGCTTGCTTGCCGTTGACGAGAATGGGCGTATTACACGATGCAATTCGCCGTTCGAAGAAATGATCGGCCTTGATCGCAATCAGGCGGTCGGTAAACTAGTAGAAGAGATTTTTGACGAAAGCTTCGCCCTAAATCTGGAGAATATTCTCGGAAAGTCTCGCTGGCATCTGACCGAGGTACGAAACGCCTACAAACTTCATACTTATGATGCGGGCGGGCATTCATTGATCCTTAACGTAGCCGTTGCGCCGCTTCGATCGATCTCAAACCAGCAAACCGGTGCGATTATCGTGCTCGAGAACGTTTCGTCTCGAGTTAAGCTCGAAGAAACGTTGCAGCAAAGCGAGAAACTGTCCAGTATTGGCCTGCTTGCGGCCGGCGTCGCTCATGAGGTCAACACCCCTTTGACAGGTGTTTCGAGTTATACGCAGATGCTGCTAGGCATGATCCCGGAAACTGACCCAAAACACGCGCTGCTTCAAAAGATGCAGCGCCAGACAGATCGTGCATCGAATATTGTCGGTAATCTTCTTAATTTTTCACGCTCGGGCAATTCGGAAGAATTTGGAGAGATCGACCTCAATAAGCTTTTGAACGATACCCTTCAATTGCTTGAACCGCAGATCAGAAAATCAAATATCGAGATCTTAAAGGACTACTCAGCAACTCCCCCAACGATCTCAGGCAGCGGTGGAAAACTGCAGCAGGTTTTCACAAATTTGATACTCAATGCTCGCGACGCGATGTTTAACGGCGGAACAATCACGCTTAAGACGGCTGTTGATGAAAGCGGAGTTGTTGTAGTGGAGGTGTCTGATACGGGTGAAGGTATTCCCGCTGAAAACCTAAAGAAAGTGTTTGACCCGTTTTTTACCACAAAAGAAGTGGGTTCCGGCACCGGTCTTGGCCTTGCCGTTTCATATGGAATTATCCAGGAACATTCCGGAACGATAGAAGCCCGAAGCACGCCTGGCGAAGGTGCGACTTTCAGACTTGTATTTCCAACGGCTAATGCAAACGACCGTAAACGAGCGATCAGTTAGATACTTTCACACAAGAGTTTCCTTCTTTACCGTTCTAGCAAAATACACCGCCACCAAAAACGCAACAAACATTATTGCAGACGCAGTCCAAAACGTTCGATAAAGCGTAAAATCGTCGATCGCATTGAGTGAGTTGTTTAGAAGAAAACCGCCGACTATCGGCCCGATCGCTCTGGCTAAGCTGGCTGCGGATTGCATTATTCCCAAGGCTCGTCCCTGCTCATGCTCGTCCGCCGTCTTTGAAGCAAGGCTTGTCAATCCCGGTGAAGCAAGTGCGTTGCCAAATGACAAAATGGCTGTTCCGATAAGTAAACCGCCGAGACCGCCGGCATTTGGTCCAACAAGCGGGACTACGAACAGGCTCACGACCATTAACAAGCAGCCGACAACGACCAACGGAACTTCACCGAATCTATTTGCGAGCCGTCCAAACAATAGCCCTTGCCCGACAATTGCCACGGTGCCGACAAACGCAAATAGATAACCGTTCTGTTCAGGCGTGTATTCGTAACGGTATGCTGTATATAGAACAAACGCATAAGTCATTATCGAAAAAGACGTTACAAGCAGGAAATAAACGATATTGACTTCCCGAAATTCTTTGTGCCTAAGTGATTCAAATAAGTCGCGGATGCGATTTTTACGCTCGGAAATTATGGCTCTTGAACTCGGTTTTAGTGATTCCGGCAGAATGAAATAGAGAGCGACTGCATTGATGAAAGAAAGAGCGGCGGCAAAGAAAAACGGAACATGAACACCATATTTGCTCAGTATTCCAGCTATTGCCGGGCCAAGAATAAACCCGAGTCCAAACGCGGCTCCAAATAATCCCATGCCTTTTGCGCGGTTTTTCTTTGAGGTAACGTCAGCGATGTATGCCTGAGCGGTCGAAATATTTCCGCCGGTGATGCCGCCGATAATGCGGCCAAGAAAGACAAGAAAAAGAGTATTTGCAAACCCAATCACAAAATATCCAAGTGCCGACCCGAGCAGACTGATAAACAAAATTGGCCGCCGGCCGTATTTATCTGAGAGACGTCCGAGTACGGGCGAGAAAAAGAACTGCATCAGCGAGTAAGAGGCCACCAAAAATCCTATGTCGCGCGGTGTCGCACTGAATGGCGGCGTATTGGCGTAGTACGGCAAGATCGGGATGACCATTCCAAAGCCAATGAGGTCAATAAAAATTGTTGTGAATATAATAAGGAGAGGCGTGGTAAAGAATTTTTCTGCTTGGTCGTCTTCGGTAATTTGTTCCTCTTGCATGTAACTTTTAAGAGCGGAAGTTAAAAATGCCCGCCGCGACAACTTATAGTAAAATAGCAGGGAATTAACAACAACATCTCGTAGTAGATTCGAAAAGCAATGTCAAAAAAATACCAGTTAAAAGCTATAATATTCGTGACCTTTGCCATCCTTTTTTCTATGTATCAAGAAACTCCGGCTCAAAGGAAGAGGCCAAAAAGCACAAAACCAGCCGCAACGGAAGCAAAACCAGTCGCGCCTGAGATCGCTTACACGATCTCGATGCATAAGCCGTGGACGCATTTGCTGGAAGTAGAAATGAGTGTCAAATGGGCGCAAATGCCCGAAAAGATCGAACTGAAAATGCCTGTGTGGACTCCCGGCAGCTACATGGTGCGCGAATACGCTCGGCATCTTCAAGATTTTTCGGCTAAGGACGTCGCCGGAAATCAAGTGACGTGGCGCAAAGTGAATAAGAACACATGGCAGATCGACAGTAAGGCGGTAAAGGACCTGCTGGTGACATATCGAATTTACGCCAACGAGCTTACCGTAAGGACCAACGAACTCAATGACCAACATGCATTCTGGAATAACTCTGCGACACTTCTTTTTGTAAAAGATCAGATAGCAGCACGGTCAACAGTAAAAGTAAATCCTTACGGCAACTGGAAAATCGCAACGGGTTTGCCTCCGGTCGCTGATGCACCAAACACTTTTGTAGCCGAAAATTTCGACGTTCTTTATGATTCGCCGTTTGAGGTCAGTGATTTCAACGAGACAACATTTGATGTCCAAGGAAAGAAACACCGCATCGTAATCACTGGCGAAGGCAATTACGACCTGAAAAAACTTGCAGCAGACACGGCAAAAATCGCCGAAGAGGGCTACAAGATATTTGGTGAACTGCCTTATAACGATTATCTCTTTATCATCAATCTTCGCGGCGGCGGCGGTCTCGAACATTCTAACTCGACTGCACTTCAGACCGACCGGTTTTCGTTCAAGCCGGACGCTAGATATAAGGGCTTTTTGGGGCTTGTAGCTCACGAGCTTTTTCACGCTTGGAATGTAAAGCGCATTCGCCCTGATTCTCTCGGGCCATTTGATTACGAAAATGAAAATTATACAAAGCTGCTGTGGGTTGCCGAGGGAATGACCGCATATTACGAAGGTATTCTACTGCGGCGAGCCGGGCTTATTACAGAAAAGAAGTTTTTGGAGGATAAAGCCGCGCAGATAAAGCAACTTCAAGAAACACCAGGTAGATTTGAAACCAGCCTGGAAGAAGCAAGTTTTGATGCTTGGATCAAATATTATCGTCAGGACGAAAATGCTGTGAACAATCAGGTCTCATATTATGATAAGGGTGAAATTGTAAATATGATGCTCGACGTGACGATTCGTACCGCGTCCAATGGAGCCCGATCTTCCGACGATGTGCTGAGATACCTTTATACGGAATTTTTTAAGAAAGGAAAGAACTATACTCCAGAGGATTTTCAAAAAGCAGCAGAACTGATGGCAGGAAAGAGCCTTGCCGATTTCTTCGACAAATATGTGCGCGGTACGGATGAGATTGATTATTCGGTAATTGTTAACGGTATCGGGCTTGAGCTTGCAGCAAAAGAATCAAACAGCAGCAAAGCTTACTTTGGAGCGGAATTGACTCAGAATAGCGATCGTTTGACGATCAGATCGATCCCCGCTGGCACACCTGCATTCGAACAGGGCTTGAACACCGGCGACCAGATCGTTTCGATTGACGGCTATCGTGCCAGCCAGACATTTTTGCAAACTTATATTGGCAGTAAAAAGCCGAATGATACGATAAAGCTCACGATCTTTCGGTTTGATAAGCTTCGTGAGATCAATTTTACATTGGGAAGCGACAATAGGAAGGAATACGACTTTTTGCGAGTTTCTGAACCGACGGACGCACAGAAGAATCTGTATAAACAGTATCTCAATGCAGACTTCTAGTTTTATGTATTTTTCAAAATTGCCCTTGGCAGCCTTGGTCTTTGGCGTGTCGCTTACTTTCGGGTGTCAAAACAAAATGTTTCAGCCTGAGCCGGTTGCTCCGCCTGAAATGAAAACCATTCCGGCCGTGCGTCTGAATTATCGCTACGAAGCCGACGTTCCCGCGCCTTCTATTGAAAATAATAACTTAGCTTCAGAAGAGAGAAATCCAGAAGTGCTGTCCGATTTTGATGCGAACCGTCAATTCGAACTGCTTGAACGCTCCATTGCTTCGCCTGATAAGAAACATATCCTTGCGGTCTATCGAAACATCGCAGATACCATGGCGGAATACCGATTGGACATATACTCACCGGACGGAAAGTTACAGAAAAAACTTACTTCGGATGCGATGGCGGTACATTTTCCAGATTCGATAGTATGGTCACCGGATTCGACGACTTTCGCTTTTGTAGCAATGACAAGGGCCGCCAAGACCGATAGCGATATTTCTGTTCCATCGCCGGATCCTACATATGCTCCGACTGTTGCAGACAGCGATTCAGCTCCTTTTGAAGACGAAATGGAGTCCAACAAAACTACAACAGCTTCGTCACCAACGCCGCCGACGGCTCCGACAGGGGTTCTCACCTTTCGCACCGAACAGATATATATTTGCGGGGCTGATGGAAGCGGTTTGAAACCATTAACAGAAAACGAAGGACTCATCTATTTTTATTATGCGTGGTCGCCGGATAGCTCGATGCTTGCCGCTTTGGCGACGACGGCTAGGGAATGGAAATACGCAGAGATCACGGCAGCAAGCAAAAGTGAAATGATGATCCCGGTCGGACGTCTGCGTACAATTGAAAAAAATGGACGTGAGCGGCGGCTTGATGACAATTTGACGGCCGTACATCCTGTTTGGTCGCCTGATTCGGCAAAGGTCGCTGTTGCTTTTGAAACCCAAATTCGAATCTACGACGCAGGCGGTGCCAATCCTACACAAGCGGCCATACCGCTTCGAAACCAGCTTTTGATCTCGTCGCAGGCTTACGACCGCGACCAGCAGCGGTTGGCACAATCTTCGAATTCCGATGCGAATGTGTCAACAAATACTTTGCAGCCGGATCAGCCTTTATCGACTTTGCCCGACGAAAAGTTGCTGGTTTCGTACAATCCTATAGTTGAGCTTTTATGGCCGGAGGACACATTGCTCTATTTGAAAACAGCTTATTTGAGGCGGCCGATAAATGATCCAGTCGGTGTAACGAGCTTTGCCCGCTGGCATCGTTTACCTTTGTCTATCCAGACCGTTACGCCTGCAAAATAACTATGAAATATGAAACGATCGCCGATATTTACTCGGCAAATGAAAAGGCACGCGAATATTTGACAGCAACCGTTAGTAGCATTTCTGATGAAGAAGCAGTAGCTTTGCCCGAAGGCGAAAAATGGACGATACAAAAGATCGTCGAACACCTTTCGATGGTAGATTTTGGCATTTCGCGCATATGCGCGAAATTGATCGGGGAAGCCAAATCAACAGGAAAGTTCTCTGACGGTACTGTGAATCTTTCGCCGGATTTTCTTGAGAAGTTAAATGGAATCGGCAGTGTAAAAGTAGAGGCGCCTGAACGTGTCCAGCCGACCGGTACTATTTCGATAACCGAAGCCTTAGTGAGAATGCACTCCAATCGTCCTGCAATTGAAGCAATGCGCTCCGATCTTGAGAAATACGACCTGAACGAATCGAAATTTCCGCACCCTTATTTTGGAAATATCACAGCCGCGGAATGGCTAATTGTCGCAGGCGGGCACGAACTTCGCCATACTGCTCAGATCGAAAGATCGCTTGCCAAGCTTAGAAAATAAAAAACCCCGGCTAAAAGGAGGGGTGTTTAGCCGGGGCAAGACCTCAAACTGCTTCATAATAGCTTCCCGACCATCAGAAAGTTTGAAGTCGATGTTGAGATGATTTACCTCAGCAAGGCGTTGCAAAAAAACGGGCTGTCTGAACTTAAGTGCTCAGACAGCCCGTTACTATTGCTAAACAAAATACGTTCCTTGTTATGGTTCAGCGATCAGATCCACATTTACCGCTTGCTCTACAACGCTGACAGTTAACGGTGTGAATCTCCAGCGTCGAGAGACCGCACTGATAGTGTAAGTTTCTCCCATGTTAAGCCCGCCGAATCTAAAGGCTCCAAGATCATCGGACGATATCGTATGACTCTTGCCGTTGGCCGCTGTCAACATGATCTTAGTATTAGAAATACCTTCGCCAAAGCTTGTTAACAAACGGCCACTTATTTCTGCCTGATTTGGTACTGCAGATGAAAGTACAACTTGTCCATCGACCGGTAATGCCCGTGGATTACCTTCATTAAGCAGTAAGCTTTCCCACTTGAGCGGTGAAACCGAACCAGGTGCACCGACAGCGGTAAATCTAAGATTCAAAAGGATACCGTTCTCATTGATCGGCATCGCTCCAAAAACTGCCACCTTAAGGATTCCCGGGGTTAAGGGATTAACTACCACCGACAGATCGCGGCTGACCGTGTCTGATAAAGACACAGGATTGGCCTGAGGCTGGATCACGGCAGGATCGTATTGCAGCTCAAATTCGTAAGCGACGATGCCCTTACTAGGAGCACCCTGTATTTCGATCGGAACAGTCACGTGTTGGTCAGGCCCAGCCGTCATTTGCGGTGCTTTAATAGCTATAGCCCTCTCGGGTCCGTTTGCAGCACGGCCCGGTAAGGAAACGGGGTCATTCCAGTTTCCGGTGACATCGCCCATCAGCAATGCGGAAATGTTCTCATTAGAGACATTCGCAAAGACGTTCGGGTAAGTCCTACTTGTCGGGTTAAAGATCCAGTTTCCTGTCGTGTCACCCATTGGCTCAAGCTGAACCACATATCGCGCCACCAATGTGGCATCAAATGATGAAATGCTGCCTGAACCGCTTACATTCGCCACTGTCTGCTGAGTCGGGTTAAAGGGGATAAGCATGACGACATACTGCGCGATCTGGGCTGCATCGAAGGCGTTTACTGCTCCATTCACTCCGCCGGACTTGGTTGGCGTAATTGTATACTGACCTGATCCAAAACCATTCAGCGAATATGTGCCCAAAGAGTCGGTTGTAGTAAATACTGGCGGCGAACCTGCGGCGCTCAGAGTAACATTTGGCACATTTCGAGGTGCGGGTGCCGTCAGGATATTGCCGTATGTTACCGTTCCCGAAATCGTGCCTGAGATCACATCGACTCTGCCGCTATTTAGTAAGCCGCAAGGCGGGCCTTCGTTGTACTGGAACGACGATAATGCCACCGAACTCATCGCTCCCGGCAATCCGATAACATTGAAGTTGATATTGACCAACGCTCCGCTGCCGATAAATTGATTTCCTCCAAAGATCGAGATGATCATTGTTCCGGCTCCCGGATTCTGCACATTTATCGTCCGTCCACCGCCGTTCGAACTACCGACGCTGCCGAATGTTACTCCGTTCGGCGTCAAGACTGCCGGATCAAAAGTGACGGTGAAGTCTGCTGAAACCGCTCCCATGCCGGTCACATCCGACGTGTTAACAGGTACCGTAGCAGAAACTCCGGTCAATGAAGTTTGATCCGGGATCGAAACCGTAACACATATCGGCGTTGCAGTCGCAGTCGCAGTCGCTGTAGAAGTTGGCGTAAAGGTTGCCGTCGAAGTCGCCGTCGGTGTGAAGGTTGATGTCGCCGTAGCCGTAGCGGTTGGGGTAAACGTCTCTGTAGCCGTTGCCGTTGGAGTAAACGTCTCTGTAGCCGTTGCCGTTGGAGTAAACGTTTCCGTGGCTGTAGCCGTTGGAGTAAATGTTTCCGTTGCCGTAGCAGTTGGAGTAAACGTTTCCGTTGCCGTAGCTGTCGGCGTAAACGTCTCGGTCGCAGTAGCTGTCGGCGTAAACGTCTCCGTTGCGGTTGCTGTTGGAGTAAACGTTTCCGTTGCGGTTGCTGTTGGAGTAAATGTCTCCGTCGCTGTGGCCGTTGGTGTAAACGTCTCCGTTGCGGTTGCTGTTGGAGTGAATGTTTCCGTTGCAGTTGCTGTCGGAGTAAACGTCTCCGTCGCAGTTGCTGTCGGAGTGAATGTTTCCGTAGCTGTTGCTGTCGGTGTAGACGTTTCCGTCGAAGTTGCTGTCGGAGTAAACGTCTCGGTCGCAGTAGCTGTCGGTGTAAATGTCTCCGTGGCTGTCGCGGTTGGAGTAAACGTTTCCGTAGCCGTAGCCGTTGGAGTAAATGTCTCCGTTGCGGTTGCTGTTGGAGTGAATGTTTCCGTTGCGGTTGCTGTTGGAGTGAATGTTTCCGTTGCAGTTGCTGTCGGAGTAAACGTCTCCGTCGCAGTTGCTGTCGGAGTGAATGTTTCCGTAGCTGTTGCTGTCGGAGTAAACGTCTCCGTTGCGGTTGCGGTTGGAGTAAACGTTTCCGTTGCAGTTGCTGTCGGAGTGAATGTTTCCGTAGCTGTTGCTGTCGGAGTAAACGTTTCCGTCGAAGTTGCTGTCGGCGTAAACGTCTCGGTCGCAGTAGCTGTCGGCGTAAATGTCTCCGTCGCAGTTGCTGTTGGTGTAAACGTTTCCGTCGCAGTTGCTGTTGGAGTAAACGTCTCTGTAGCCGTAGCCGTTGGAGTGAACGTCTCCGTTGCCGTAGCTGTCGGCGTAAACGTTTCCGTTGCCGTAGCCGTTGGAGTAAACGTTTCCGTTGCCGTAGCTGTCGGCGTAAACGTCTCGGTCGCAGTAGCTGTCGGCGTAAATGTCTCCGTGGCTGTCGCGGTTGGAGTAAACGTTTCCGTAGCCGTAGCCGTTGGAGTAAATGTCTCTGTAGCCGTAGCCGTTGGAGTAAACGTTTCCGTTGCCGTAGCGGTTGGAGTAAACGTTTCCGTGGCTGTCGCAGTCGGAGTAAACGTTTCCGTCGAAGTTGCTGTCGGCGTAAACGTCTCGGTCGCAGTAGCTGTCGGCGTAAATGTCTCCGTCGCAGTTGCTGTTGGTGTAAACGTTTCCGTTGCCGTAGCAGTCGGAGTAAACGTTTCCGTCGCTGTGGCCGTTGGTGTGTTTGTTGCAGTTGCGGCCGGCAGTGTTACGCTTCCGTTTGTTGTTAGAACGGATGGTATGCCTTCATTGAACCGGAAGCCAAAGAAAAACTGTGATGAAGGATCAGTGTAATCTTCGAATGTAAGAGCAGTCGACTGTCCGGGAGATCCAACGACATTGAATCTCAGATTAATGAGTGTTCCCGCACCGCTGAGTGCTGATGTTTGGAAACCACCGATTATCAAATGGCCCGCGTTGCTAGAATTCGACGTCACCGATGTTCCACTGCTCAACGTTCCCGTCGTACTAAAAGCGGGTGAAGCGGGAGTTACGATTGCCGGATCAAACGAGACCTGAAAATCATAAGAAATAACATCCAGACCAGAGAGGTCGCCCACGGTCACCGGAATTACTACGACACCGGGCGTTGCTATAATGTTCGGCATCGATACAGAAACTGGCGTAGCTGTCGCAGTCGGTGTCGCTGTATTGGTCGCTGTATTCGTAGCCGAATTAGTTGCGGTTACAGTCGGCGTCGGAGTTTCTGTCGAAGTCGGCGTTGGAGTAAATGTCTCGGTTGCGGTTGCGCTCGGTGTTGCAGTGTTTGTTGACGTTGGTGTCGCCGCCGGAATGGCGACGCTTCCACTTGTTAGGGTAGATGACGGCACTCCCTCGTTAAACCTAAAACCATAATGAAAACCCGAGTTTGGATCAGTGTAATTTTGGAATGTCAGACCAGTAGATTGTCCTTGCGAACCGACGACATTAAACCTGAGATAGATCAGGGTACCTGAACCGCTGAAAACCGAGGTCTGGAACCCGCCAAGAATCAAATGGCCTGAAAAGCTCGTATTCGGGGTGACGAACGTCGAACTGCTCAAGGTTCCGGCCGTATCGTAGGCCGTTGATGCAGGCGTAACGACCGTTGGGTCGAATGTTATCTGCATGTCCCACGAAATTATGCCCTGTCCTGTCAGGTCATCTACCGTGATCGGAACCACGACAAGACCGGGTGTTGCAGTGATGTTAGGCAGCGAAACATTTACTGCTAACGGCGCTAAATTTCCCGACGTACGAACCACTACCGGACTTTCAGTTATCGAACTACTAAAAGTCGCTTCTGAAAACTGTCTGTGTTCAGCGGCGATCTTCCAAACATCGATCTGGTTAGACTCTGGGTCAGCTACGCTAAGCGCATCCGATGGAGCGTAAAAAGAAATGACACTTGTCCCTGTGTTCTGCACAGAATCAGCCTTACTAGCCGACGCAAAATTGAAAAATGCGAGTACGGCGCAGCAAAAAAACACAAAAACAATATAACGCTTACGATCAGACCGTAGCATAACTTAAAAATCCTCCCTAGCTGGCAGAACAAAACCCTGCTCTCGGAGCAATAAGATCCGGTTAAAAGAGTTTAATACGAAAGAATGTCAAGGTCAACAAAATTCTTTGGGCAATATGAGTGTGAGAAAAAAACATATGTTCAATTGTGACAGTGCTTTAGCGCAAATAGCGGTCTAGCGGTTTGTGTGAGGTAACCGTCGTTTCGCGCCAATTGCCAAAAGCCTTCCGAAACAGGATTAACCTATTTTATTGCAATAATTACGTCTCGTTAGGCACATCGTGTTAATCACAACCAACCTTGCGAATTTAGTCGGCGAATCTCCACAATTTTTAGAAAAAACCATGAGATCCGCCCGTGATAAATCACCTAAACTTTATTAAAAAAAAATACGATCAACGCCGTTTTTCGACAGCGATCATATCCAAATTCAACAATTGACCGTTAGTACTAACCATAACCGGTGTAAAAGACCTGCCTCGAGAATCGATGCTCAAAGTAAATGTCTCGCCGATCTTAAGATCACCGAATCTGTAATAACCGAAGCCGTTTGAAACCGCACTTAACGTTCGGCCGGTCGTATCGGTCAGCTTAACTTGAGCGTTCGGCACACCTATACCGAACGCCGTCAAAACTCTGCCGCTGATCTCAGCCAGCTCGGGAACGGAATCCGATAATTCAACCTTTCCGTTCGCCGTAATTGTTGTCGAATCGCCCTCGTTGAACATTATACGTTCCCAAGTGAGCGGCGAGACCGAGCCATTTACACCTAAGGCGGTAAATCTGAGGTTCAGGAGTACGCCGTCGCTCTCGATCGGCATCGGACCATAAGCAGCGACTCTCAACAGCCCTGCTTCCTCTGCATTGACAACAGCCGTGAGTCCGCGGCTGTTTGTGCCTGCAACATCGACCGCATTGGTCTGTGGCTGGATCACGGATGGATCGTATCGGAGATCAAATTCATAGGCGATGATGCCTTTATTTGTTATACCGCTGATATTTACCGGTATTAGAACTTCTTTATCATCCGGTGTTACCAGGGTTGGAGCACTAACCGCAATACGATCCATTCTGACAACTTCATTCTCAGATCGGGCAACGTTGACCCAATTTCCTGAAACCTCACCCATCAACAGTGCGGAATAATTTTCATCCGAGATATTACTGTTTACCGATACATGCGTACTGCTCGCGGGATTGAATATCCAGTTGCCGGTTGTTCCGAAGGGCGGTGACGAAACAATGTACCTCGCCAGTTGGGCCGAATCGAACGATGAAACAACTCCATTTCCGCTAACATCGGCTACAACCAACTGATTACCGGTCAACGGAGCACCTCCGGTAGTATGCTGCGAGATACGTGCGGCATCAAATGACGAAATTGAGCCATTTGCAGCGCCTGTTTTAGACGGTGTGATCGTGTACGATCCAGCCCCAAATCCGCTCAGCGAATATGTACCGTTCGAACCCGTCGTCGCAGAAACATTTGGTGAGCCGACACCACTAAGTAAAACGTCAGAGACAAAGCGTGTCGCGGCTGGTATAGCATTACCGTATGTCACGGTTCCGCTGATCACTGGCGGCGGCGTAGGCGTATTTGTTGCGGTAGGTGTAAAAGTCGGCGTGTTCGTCGATGTCGGTGTAAAAGTCGCAGTATTGGATGCTGTAGGTGTAAAGGTCGCAGTATTGGTTGCTGTTGGCGTAAAAGTCGCGGTATTCGTCGCCGTTGGTGTGAACGTCGGCGTATTTGTCGCCGTTGCTGTGTTTGTCGAGGTCGGCGTAAATACTGGCGTATTCGTGGCTGTCGGTGTCGGACCGCTTACATTACAAGTGTAGCTTCCGGCGACCTGTATTGAGTCAATTCTCCAACCGGGCGATGCTCCGCTGCCTGTTGTATTGTCATCGGCTCCGAATCGCCATTTTAGACGGACATTTTGTCCGCTAGCCGCCGCCGGAAGTCGAACGATAGATGTTATGTACCCAGCCGAGTTGCCAGTCCAGGCGCTTCGGCTAGCGATCGGATTATTTGCTCCGGCACCGAGACTGCCGTTGTAACCATTTTGTACAAATGCACCGCCTGCAGTTATCACATCCTGAAAAGCACCGGCACCGATGCTGATCTCAAGGACACCGCCATCCCAACCGGGCTCTGTATCATAATTATTGCGAAAAGTTACGGTTGCCGCCGCCGAGTTGATCGCAATCGAAGGAGATGTAAGATCTGTACCGCCGCCGACCGTAGTTGGATCAAGTGCGAAAGCTACATTCGGTGCTGTATCAGGCGTCGTGTTTGAAGTGACAAAATTGATTCCGCTCTGAACAACCGCAGCCGCCCAACCTGCCGGAAATGCCGGTGCGGTAACTCCATCGAAATTTTCAGTCAACGTAACAGTGGGCTGGCCGACTGAGAAGGTTCGCGTAAAGCTTGTTGCACCGAGGCTACTGTTTACATTGAGCGTCAAGGTGATAGTGCTACCGCAAACTGTGCCTGGCGGAACGGAATAGCTTACTTGCTGGCTAACGGTCGCGCCGGTGACAATCGTTCCGTAATTTGCAGAGCCACCGCCTACTATTTGAAGTGTAACGCTTGCCGCATTCGATCCTGTTGAATTAGTCAATGGAATTGCTAAGGATAGTAGCTCGCCGGGTTCAGGAAAACCATCATTATCACCGCTTGCATCCGAGATGGTCAGATTTGGTGTTTGATAAAGATTCGGAAGGTCAAACGCCTCTGTGACGCGGGTTGTTCCGCTACTGCCGTTTACCTGAATGCTCGCGCTTGCGCCGATGCCGCGAAGTGCAAATCCGCCCCAGACATCGGCAACATCAATAGCGGCTTCTGGTGCAAATGAACTCGCCTGAGCTGCTGCCAGGATGGCGTCGCGCTCCGAGAGAAAAGTCGGCCCGATCGGCGCAAGTTTCATTCCGTCGGTGACTAGTTGTAATACCTTTCGGTTTCCATCCGCCCATCCCAGTCGCGTTACAAACTTTGCACGGACTTCCCACAGAGCGCTGCTCCATATCTCGCCCAATGCGTGAACCTGATCGGCCGTCGATGACCCATAAGGCCCGCGGGTATATGCACCGTCCGTAAGACTAATTTGGGTGGAATCTGCATCCGCAAAGGTCAGCGGATTGTGCGGCCGGTTATTCGGGCCGCCCGTGAAAGCTATCACGGCCTTTGGGAAACGACGGATTCCATAATAATAATTATTGGTATATGTCCCTGATTGGCCCAGATATGTGTCGTAACCCCCGGTCGTGTAAACGCCATTGATCGGGTCTCCTGGTTCTGACAAGAGGCTATGTCCGTAAAAATCACCCCAACCTTCGCCCATACCGCTGGACATATTTGTCGAAAGGCCGCTTCCGTTGCCGTGAAGGCGATTCGACGTTCCGTGCGTAAGTTCGTGTATTACAACATCCGCATCGACGTTGCCGTCAATGTCAGGATTCGACCCGGTCCAGATATACATCTGCATACGACC
Organism: Chloracidobacterium sp.; assembly: GCA_016711345.1. Taxonomy (NCBI): domain Bacteria; kingdom Pseudomonadati; phylum Acidobacteriota; class Blastocatellia; order Chloracidobacteriales; family Chloracidobacteriaceae; genus Chloracidobacterium; species Chloracidobacterium sp. The sequence goes on along the minus strand of JADJTD010000001.1, from coordinate 1,759,594 downwards.
GCGTCCACCGTCTGCCGGAGTTGAAAAATTTGCATTGTTCGTTCCCGAAGAATCCTGGCCTTCGCCTCTAACGCGGTCATTGCCAACTCCGCCACGACCAAAATTGTCGTTCTGGAAATTGCGTGCCTGCTCAGTAAAACCGAGGCGGTAAAGCTCGTCGTGGTACCAGTTGGAAATATAAAACAACTGCGTGACCGTACCTTGCTGAAAGGCACTGCCTGGATAAGTTTGTGTTGCCGGGATCGGTGCATCACCGGTATTGGTATTCGGGTTTAAGGGGTTGTATGAAAAATTGAATGTTCGGCTAGTGCCTGCTGCTTCGCTGTTCGTATCGACGCCGTCAGTTCCGTCACGGTCGAGACCGGCCTGTATCGCATTGCCATCAGTCTTGTTGAGGCCATCTGTGATCCAACCGAGATTGTTGAATGTATAAGGGGCTTCGTTACCGATCCTGGTAATTGAGGTGCGGCCTATCGCAGCTCCCTGGCTGCCATTTGGCGATGTTGGGCCGGGCGTCAAAGGGAATGGGTTATCAGCGACATTGATCATCGCATTCGGGTTGGCATAAACACTGTATGTCGCCGACTGTGTCTGATCTTGCGTGATATTCTTTCGCCACAGCATCGTTCCCGTTGCCGCGTCGACGATCACATAATACGCATTGACCGGCTGCCATATCAGCACTCGCCAAGCCGGAATCGCAACGCCGGGCTCGGTCGGGAAATACATCTTCTCAGCCGTAGGCGCCGAATCGCCGGTGCCGAAAACTGTCTTAATATCGGTCGATTCCTTTGAGTTTACTCGCAGGTTTAGTTTCGATGTGTCATTGTTGATCAATGCTGCAGCGGCTCTGACTGCAGCTAGTGGATCATTGAAATCAGTTGATAGTGAATTGTAATCAAGGGAGGGAGCAAGATTATTGATCACACGTATCATCTCACCGCGCCTCGTAAAGCCTGCTTTGACCTCGCCTCGAAATACAGGAACGCCGTTGATCTCCTGATTAAGTTCTACAAAAGAAAGATTGCCGTCGGGATTAGTGTAATCAGAAAAGACCTTTAGTCCGTCTATCTGGTTTGCGTTTGTTCCGACAAGCTCTGTGTTCTGTTTTAGGAAATTTATAAGGACGTTTGCATGGCTAGTCCGAGCAGGCGTCGTCGGGCCGGTTAGGAACGCGCGGCCTTGTTTTACATCAGGAGCAATAACTTCGGGGATGCGAATATCTTCGTTGTATTCGATCTTGAGTGTCGGCACACGCTGTTTTAGAGCTTCTTCTCCACGGACAAATGCCTCTCTTGCATCTGCCACTTCCGAAGCACTTTTACCTGAAACATTCCGAAACTCCGCAATCTTATTGATCTTGCTCTTATCAACACGAATGTCGTAATTAGGTAGATCTGCTTCATGGCTTTCGGTTCTCTGGGCAAAACCTTTCGCAGCATTGGACCGCATCTGAAAGGGTAAAGCAAAAACAGCGGTGAAAACACCTAAAACACAGAGGCAAAACAGCGCTCTGCGACGCGATTCGAACATAAAAAGACTGGCCATGTATTTATCCCCTTAATTCAGCAGTGTGGCGTACGTGAAAAAAAATCCTAACCGCGTCTTCACGTTCCTATTTTGTGCGGCAAAAAGCTTGATCTGTAAGACCTGTAGCGTTGATTACAGGTAAGAATACTCTCACGAGGGAAATTATTCAAGAATATTCTGAATGATGTGTTCGGATTGAGAGGGTTAACACTATCCTAGAATTCGCGGCGTATGATAAGATTTTCTTTACGATAGTATAAAGGAAATCGAACGCCTCGGCCTTTTGCGGCATGGTGTTGCGGCTTATATGGATAAATTTTTGGTTCGCGGCGGCAATCCGCTAAAAGGAAAGATCGAGGTCGTTGGCGCAAAGAATTCGGCACTTCCGTGTCTTGCGGCGACTCTTCTGACGCCGGAAACAGTGACCCTTCACAACGTGCCGTATGTAAAAGATCTAATCACGCAACGGCGCCTGCTCGAAGATCTCGGTGCGACCGTTCTGACGCCCGAATTGCGTACGCATAAGGTAACGGCCCGTAACATCCAGCTTTTCGAAGCCCCTTATGAACTCGTCAAAACAATGCGTGCGAGTGTTTTGGCTCTTGGGCCGCTACTGGCGCGATTTGGACAGGCAAAAGTGAGTTTGCCAGGCGGCTGCGCCATCGGAACGCGGCCCATCGACCTTCATTTAAGGGCATTTGAACAGCTCGGAGCAACCGTTTCACTTGAGTCGGGCGACGTTGTCGCTCGAGCACCAAAAGGCCGCTTGGTAGGCAATACAATCGACTTTGAAAAGGTTACGGTCACCGGAACCGAAAACGTAATGATGGCTGCCGCTCTCGCATCGGGCAAAACCGTGATAAAAAACGCGGCGCGGGAACCTGAGATCGAAGACCTAGCCGATCTGCTGAACAAAATGGGCGCGCGTATCAAAGGAGCAGGCACGTCGATCATTGAAATTGAGGGCGTCGAGGCACTTGGCAGCGCCGAGCACACGATCATTCCCGACCGTATTGAAACAGGCACGTTTATTGTCGCGGCAGCCATGACAAACGGCGAGCTCGAAATAAAAAGCTGTCGTCCAGACCACATCGTTGCCGTCATCGACAAATTGCGCAAGGCAGGTGTCGAGATCGAGGAATTGAACTCAAGCACTTTGATGGTAAGGCGTTCGTCCGGCGGCTTGAAGGCAAAGGATGTCACGACCGAGCCGCATCCTGATTTTCCGACCGATATGCAGGCTCAGTATATGGCCCTTATGACGCAAGCCGAGGGTGAATCGACAATTATCGAAACCATCTTCGAAAATCGTTTCATGCATGCCTCGGAACTGATCCGAATGGGTGCTGACATCAATATTTCCGGCAATACCGCTGTCGTTCGCGGACCTGCTAAGTTAATGGGAGCTAAGATAATCGCCTCCGACCTTCGTGCCTCGGCATCATTAGTTTTGGCAGCGTTGTGTGCCGACGGCGAAACCCTAATTGACCGTGTTTACCACATCGACCGCGGCTACGAAACGATCGTCCGCCGATTCCGATCGCTAGGCGCTGACATCGAGCGAATCACATCCGGCATCGCCATTGCCGCCGAGGAAAAGGCTTGATCGCATATGACTGACTGTATTTTTTGCAAGATAGCTGCTGGGCAAATTCCTTCGGCTCAGGTTTATGAGGACGATGTTTGTGTTGCGTTCGACGACCTCAGTCCGCAAGCTCCGACGCATATTTTAATCATTCCGCGCGAGCATTTGGATTCGCTTGATAAGGCCGGCGACGATCAAAAGAAAATGCTTGGCCATTTGCTGCATACTGCGGCAGATATTGCTCGCGAAAAAGGTTTTGCGGACAACGGATATCGTGTCGTTATCAACACAAATGCAGACGGCGGGCAGACGGTATTTCATCTTCATGTGCATCTGCTTGCGGGGCGGCCTTTTGTTTTCCCGCCTGGATGATCTTATGAAACGGTTAGCTTTATTTGTGATGTTCGTGTCGATGATGAGCGGTTGTTCGTCATGCAATAGAAACGCAACAAATTCTAATAGCGAAGTCAACGCTAATGTCGCGGCCGAATCGTCGTTTGCCAACATTACCGATGCTAACGTCGCTCTGGCGGAAGGTACCCGGTTGCTGGACGAAAATCAAACGGAATTGGCGATCGAAGCCTTTCGACAGGCTGTAAAGATCAATCCCGAACTTGCAGAAGGATGGTTTCAGCTCGGCATTGCGTATGCTTTGCTTGAGATGCAATTGGAGCGATCGGGTGAGTATTCCGCGCCGGCTAGCAATTCCAAAGAAGGCGTGAAGAAGACGAACTCAGAAAAGGCGTTTGAAAAAGCGGTCGAAACCTACAAAAAATGGCTCAAGGCAAATCCGAATGACGATGCCGCACAGTTTAATCTTGGCCGCACATACGCAAAATTGAATAAGGACGAAGAAGCAGAAGAGGCATTTCGTGAGGCGGTAGAACTCAAGCCAGAAGACACCGAATATCAAACAGAACTGGGAGCGGTGCTTATCAAGCTTGCGAAATATCGCGAAGCAATAGACCCGTTGAAAAAAGCTGTGGCCCTCGACGAATCCAACTCACGAGCTATAGATCTTCTTGAGGATGCTGAGGCCGGTAGACAGCGTTTGGACTATGTGCCACCGAAGAATACAAACAGTTCGTCTGCGAATACGAGTGCAAACACGACCGCAAATGCTAATGCAAATTCCAAGCCGAATTCAAACAGCAACCAAAAGCCTTCTGATGGCAACACCAAACCCCAAAAGGATGAGGTGAAAAAACCAGCGCAAAGCTCAAACCGTCCGCGTTAGAAAAATTCGACCTTTCCGCTTACCGTGTTAACGCGATTTTCGCCTTCGTTAAAAACGATCCGCTCAAGCGTCAATGGTGATGTCGAGCCTTTTTCACCGACAGCGGTAAATTTCAGGTTCAAAAGCACGCCGTCTGCGGCGATCGGTTTCGGACCGTAAACAACGACACGCAGAATTCCAGGCTGTATCGCGTTGGTCACCGCCAAAAGATTGCGGCTTTCTGTGCCGGCCAGACTGACAGATTCGGCTTGAGGCTGTATTACTGTAGGGTCATATCGCAGCTCTAACTCGTACGAGATAAGGCCTTTGTTTACAGCACCTTCGATATTGATAGGCACGATAACATCGTGTGAGGCAGCGGTAACAACATTAGCCAATTTGACGGTGACAGCACGCTCAGGCCCTTCGGATTCCGGAGAACGGGCGCCTGTATTGTTCCAGTTTCCGGAGACTTCGCCCATCAAAAGGCCGACGTAATCTTCGCCTGCTACACTGCCGGCTATTGACGCATAAGCCCTGTTGGTCGGTGTAAATCTCCAAGTCCCGGTCGATCCTATTCCCGGCGGTGCATATGGAGGCCCCGCAACGAATTTGGCAATCATAGCAGCGTCAAACGAGGATACGGTTGTGTTTCCGCTTACATCTGCGACTATCAACTGCGTAGCATTTAATTGCGGATTTGGCGGCCCAGCCACATGCTGCGAGATCCGCGCGGCATCAAGGGAAGCTATGCCGTTTACACCACCGACTTTAGTAGGTGTGACGGTATAAGCACCAGACCCAAATCCGCTAAGAAAATATGTTCCGTCGGGGAAATTACTGGTAGTTGCAACGCCCGGCGAACCCGCGCCTGTGAGTGTCACGTTAGAAATAAAACGCGGCGGCGAAGCCGCGTTGCCATAGGTAACAGTGCCGCTCAATGACAGTGGCGAGCTTGTCCAAAAGCCACTTTCAACTATAAATGTGCCGCCGCCCGATGTCGTACCAGCCAAAGGCTGTCCGATGGTGCCGTCCACAGTAAAGGTGCCGCCAGTCGATTGGCCACCGCCACCGCCGGTAACCGACTTTGTTATGTTAAAGGTTCCACCGGACTGTGCCGATACAATAGCAACCATTAAAAAAATGACCGCCGCTCCAGTGATCGATCTAAACTTTTGAGTTCTCATGTTTCACCTTAAATTTCTAATGGACTTGATTAGATTTCTCTTTATAGCACATTTTTCGCATCTGTGAAAGCAATCTTTTTCATGCGACCGGTTATATTCGCGCAGGCCGTGTTGAAATTTATGGGGAACGACAGGCCGTAGCCGATTCGTTCCCATATTCCTACCGATTAACGTTACGGGTCGCAGGCTGCGAATCCTTTGCTTCCTGCACGGGCTTGAAGCCCTCAGGCATCGGCCCGGGCTTCCAGTTGCGTTTCTGGTCGGCCTGAAACTGCACGTTTTTCTCATAATCTACGGGCGGAGGCGTAGCGTACTGAGAATACCTGCGAGTATCTCCCGCTCCCCAAACCGGGTCGTTTCCGAAACGATGGTCCTGAAAATTCAGACGCTTTGCAATGATGCGATATGAGAATGAAGCATTCGATGTGCCGTTGTTCCTTTCTTTCACGGTAAAGCTCGTCGTTCCTTTCTTGACAAAAACCTCCTGTGAATCATCCTCCATCTGGATAAAAACATGCATCGGATGTTTATCGTCGATCAGCACAGTTTCGAGGAACAGTTTTTCCAACGTGATCACAGCTTCGCCGTTGATCAGTTTTCCGCTGCCTATATCCTCGAACCAAACCTCGGGCGATTCGGTCGCGTATAGCAACTGATTGCCGCGGCTGGTTCCGACCGAAGCGGATTTTGTGCCGTTGGCGATGACGTGGTTACCGTTAAAATAGCCGGAGTAGTTTCCGTTGTTGGCTACCCATCCGACAACGCCATAATCCAGGTCCGTTGCAGGCGGCAGCGCTCCGCCAAAGCCAATACCCACAACCCCAGCACCAAAGTGGCTAGTGTTATATTCTCCAAGGACGCCAATCCTTCGATTTCCAGTAGTGCTGGGAAAAGAGCCACCATGAAGGCCGGTCGGGGATGATCCCGCCGCAGGAGAGCCGGTATACAGTCCGTTCACTCCAAAACCTGGTCCCGTTCCGTTATATTCTCCCTGAACAGCTCCGAAGTTCGTAGTGCCGGCAGTGATTTGGCCATAAACACCGCCGCCATTGCCGGATGTATAGCCGTTGACCGCCCATGGGAAGGTGGCATTGCCAACTGCATTCATCAGATCGCCTGGAAGAGTTGTATTGGTAGTGCCGATAAAGAACTCTCCAAGATTCGAAAGCCGCCCGCGCACAACGTTATTGGAAACAAAGTCAACGTGATTGTTGCTCGTGGTGCCAAAATTGCCGGTTGCGGAGAGCGAATTGCCGCCAATTGACCAGCCGGTTGTTGCCGTTTGCCATGTCGCCGCTGTCGGACCGGTCGCCGTAAGCACCTGTCCCGCTGAAGGAGCAGCAGCAGAACTTACATTTATCGTCGACGACGCTGATCTTAGACGATCGGTCGTCACGCTGTTGCTTGGGCTGTCGATAGTTTTGTTGGTCAGCGTTTGCGGAGCCGTTCCGAGAACGACGTTGCCTGAAAGCCTTGCGTCATCGACCGTTCCGGTCAATTTTGCGGCGTCAAGGCCGTTTATCTGTGAATTCGAAACACAACCAACACAGGCAGCAGAAAGCGAGTCCGCCGTCGATGCAGAAAGCGTTTTCAACGAATATGGAGATGAGGCAATTTGTTGCCGCGGACTGAGTACCGTGTAGCTCTCGCCCGAATTACGCCTAACCGAAACCTCAAGAAACCGGTCTGCCCCCGGAAACCCTGGCGCTCCGAAATCGAGGTCAACCTTAAAGATTCCCTGTGTGACCGTCAATGCTGAATTAGTAATGGTCGGGCCGATCTGGGGGCCGCCGCTGACCACATCGAACAATTTGAACTGCATGTCGAATGTGCCGTTCGCCGATGTGCCTCCGTCGGTGAGACGGCCCTGATAAGTAAATGTCGATGTTTGTGCACTGATAGCAATAGCAAACGCAGCAATAGCTACGATTGCCGAGACGCAAAATTTAACTTTCATTAAACTCCTCCTGGTAATTTTCCAGATGTTTTATTTTAATTTGGACGAAAGAAGTACGTTGGATTTTCGAACAAAATCTAAGTTCTGGCGAAATGATACAACAAAATAAACTCAATACAAAGAAGTTTTTTTCACAGCTGAGTGTGCGTGTAAAAAAATCGCGGCATACAAAAGATCCGAGCTCTAAATGACTTCCAGTGCCGGTTACGTGGAGTTTTCCGAATAAACCGAAAAAATAATCGATGGTGCGAAAATACACACCCTGCCTCCAAGATGTGTCAACTTGACATCTTTGATGCAAGTCCGCACAGTAATTTTATGATGTCAGAGCCTGCACTTTCACTGGAGCGCAAGATCAAAATGCATGAGGCCCGCGAGGGCATCATCGACCGTCTGGCTCGCGACCTGCCTACAAATATTGAGCTGGAAAGATTCTTGAACGTTGTGGTTTCCGAGATCGGACGCATGCTTGAGGCCGATCGCTGCGACTTGCTTCAGCTTTCCGAAGGCCGTGAACTCGTCATCAGCCACGAATGGCGCCGCGACAAATCCGTTCCAAAAAGCCAGGGCACAAAAATACCTTTTGATGCCGATAAATTAAAAGAACGTTTCGACGTGTCAAAACCGATCCGTTTCAACGACATCTCAAAAAACAAAGACGACACGCTGAAGTTTTTTGCAAAGGCGCTTGAAACGCGTTCGCTTTTGATCATACCGATCATGCTGAGCGGTAAAGTTTTGGGCCTTTTGGGGCTGCATGACACTAAAAAGGCGCGCGTGTGGCTCGACGAAGAAGTTGCCTTTCTCGAGTCCATCGCTCGGCATTTGGCCATTGGTTATCAATACACCAGTCTTTACGTCACACAAGAACAGGAAGGCCGGCGAACAAATGCACTGCTCGAGATCGCCAACACGCTGAATTCGCATTCGGATTTCAAAGAGGTTTCGGATCTGGTAATGGAAAGGGCGATCGGCCTTGTGGGTGCCGACTACGGTGCTTTGGGCGTCCTCGATCAGAGTGGAAAGCGCATTTCGCTCGCGTCATTTAAGTCGGCTGATGGCATCAAGCTCGGCCGCGTCCTCAAATTTATCGAGCAACACAATAAGTCCGTCGATATTGATACATTCTCGGTCCTTAGCGATCTTTTGCGCGACGGCAAAACTATGCGTTTGATCGATTCGCAAATGCCATTTGCGATCAGGCTATTTTTTAATACTCAACTGCACGGAAACTCGGCGCTTGTCACGCCAGTCGAAGTAGGCGGAAAGGCATTCGGCCTTTTGGGCTTTGTATGGAGCAAGGAAAGCCGGTTTGGAGAGCACGATGTCGCTCTCGTCGAAGGCATCGCCGACCAGATCGGCACTGCGCTCGAACGCGACCAACTATCGACCGAAGTGATGCGTCTCAGAAGCGAACTGCATCAGCGGCAGAGTGAGGTAATGGGCCAGGCTCCAGGCATTCGGCGTGCGGTCGAGCTGGGATTGAATGTTGCCGACACAAATACGACCGTGTTGGTGCTGGGCGAATCCGGCACAGGCAAAGAACTCATCGCCAATCTCATTCACTACAATTCTGGCCGCGAAAATAAGCCGTTCATAAAGATCAACTGCGGCGCGATCCCTGAAACGCTTCTTGAATCAGAACTTTTTGGCCACGAAAAAGGTGCGTTTACCGATGCTCGTTCTCAAAGGCAAGGCCGTTTTGAAGAGGCGAATGGTGGTACGCTTTTCTTGGACGAGATCGGAGAAATGTCTTTGCAGGCGCAGGTCGGACTGCTTCGCGTGCTGCAGGATGGAGAATTGACGCGCGTCGGCGGCAAGCAGGTGGTAAAAACCGACGTTCGTGTGATCGCGGCCACAAACATCGATCTTGAAAAAGCTATCGAGGAAGGAACCTTTAGAAAGGACCTTTATTATCGACTTTCCGTTTTCCCGATTTCGGTGCCTCCGCTCCGCGAACGGATCGAGGATGTCCACCTTCTCGTCTTTCATTTTCTCGAAGAATATAAGACAAAATCGGGACGTTTTGTTTCAGGTATCTCAAAGGAAGCAATGCGTGCACTCGTGAATTACGACTGGCCGGGAAATGTGCGCGAGCTTGAGAATGCCATAGAGCGGGCAATAATCATTGCTTCAGGCCGACAAATTGAACTTGACGATCTGCCTGAGGCGATCAGCCGAAAAGCCTCCGAAGCATTTGCCCACGCTCGTCAGGAACGCGCGACTGCCGCCGGCGAAGGCCGAGCGATCGGAATCCAGATCGAACTGCCGTCAGCAATGGATGAGATCGAAAAACAGGTCATCGAAGCCACGCTCGATTACACCCAAGGCGACAAATCGCGTGCGGCCAGATTGCTTAATATCGGCCGCAAAACACTCTACCGCAAGCTTGAAGAATTCGACAAAACCAAGTAATTTCTTCGCGCGCTATGGACGTAATAATCGGCACCGCAGGACATATTGATCACGGCAAGACAGCCCTTGTTAAAGCGTTGACCGGTGTGGATGCAGATCGTTTGCCTGAGGAAAAACGTCGCGGCATTACCGTCGATCTTGGGTTTGCCGAAATGACGTTTGGCGATGTGCATTGCGGCTTTGTTGACGTACCTGGACACGAGCGTTTTGTAAAGAACATGCTCGCCGGTGCGAACGGCGTCGACCTCGTAATGCTCGTCATCGCAGCGGACGAAGGCGTGATGCCTCAGACCCGCGAGCATTTTGATATATGCCGTCTGCTCGGAATAAATGCAGGCGTTATAGTTCTCACAAAAACTGATCTTGTCGATGAGCAAACTCTTGAGTTGGCAAAATTAGGCACGGCCGAGCTTGTTTCAAATTCATTTCTCGAAAATGCGCCTGTGGTCGGGGTAAGTTCACGCACCGGCACCGGAATCGATCAGCTAAAAACCGTCATTCGGCAGATCGCCACGTCGCTGCCCGTTCGAAAAGATCAACTCGTGCTTCGTTTGCCAATTGACCGAAGCTTTTCGATGAAAGGTTTTGGTGCGGTCGTAACCGGCACGCTTGCCTCAGGCGAAATTTCCGAAGGCACCGAATTAGAATTACTTCCGAATGCTGTCAAAGTGCGTGTCCGCGGCCTTCAGACTCACGGCAAAGCAGTAAAAACAGCCATGGCCGGACAACGTATTGCTGTAAATCTTGGCGGAATAGATCATTCGAAAATAACGCGTGGAATGACCCTTGTTCCATTGGACACACTGCGTTCAACGCAGATCATTGACGCGGAGATCGAGGTTCTGACAACCGCTGCAAAATCGTTGCGTTCCCGCCAGCGTGTTCGCGTCCACATCGGAACGACAGAGGTACTCGCTCGAATACAAGTGTTAAATAACTCCGGCGAGATCGCTCCGGGCAGCAAGGACTTTGCTCAATTGCGGCTTGAAACACAGGTTCTTACAGTGCCAAGTGAAAGATTTATTATTCGCAGCTACTCACCGCAAGCGACGATCGCGGGCGGGAGCGTGATCGATGCCTTTGCCGAAAAGCATCGGCATAAAGAAAATGAGGCTGTCCGACATTACCTTGCAAATATGCTGACTGCTTTCGATGACATCAACGAAAGAGTGAGATTGCTTGTCAATGCTGCCGGAGCATCAGGATTCAACTTTGCTGAAGTCCAGGCACGCACGGCATTGAGAAAAGAGATCCTAGAAGCCTCAGTCGATGCCAATCTGGCTTCCAATAATTTAGTCGAGGCAAATGGACGAAATGTTTCCTCAGGCGAATTCACGAAGTTATTAAGTTCGGTCGAAACGACCATTGAAGAATTTCACGTTCGCGAACCGTTGGCAAAAGGAATCGCGCGCGAGGCTCTCCGCGAAAAGCTGTTCGCATTTTTGCCGATTGAGATTTTTCATTCGGTAGTTGACTCATTGCAATCGACAAAACGAATCAGTCTCGACAAGGAAACGATCCGAATCGACTCGTATCATCAAAAACTTTCACCCGAAGAGGCAGCATTTAGCGATAAAATTCTGTCAACATACAGATCGGCGGATTTGGAAGTTCCTAAGCTTGAAGAAGCTCTTGCAGAATCGCTCGCGGGAACTAAATTGCAGATGCCGCAGGCGCGAAAGCTGTTTCAAATGTTTCTCGATTCCGGCGAGATCGTAAAAGTTACCGACACATTCTATTTTGCTAAAAATGCTATAGACAAATTAGCAGACCAACTAAAACAGTTTGCGGCAACGACAAACGATCGTCTTATCGACGTGCCAAAGTTCAAAGAACTCGCAGGCATTTCGCGCAAGTACGCGATCCCACTGCTAGAATATTTTGACCGTGAACATATAACAACCCGCGCAGGAGACAAACGACATATTGCAGAACCCCGCACGGGGTAAGGGCATGACCTTTAAGATGCAAAAATTTCTAACAGCCCGCTGGCAAGATCTGATAATGGCGAACTACGAGGTTGAGCCGTCGCTGCTTGCATCGCGACTTCCTGCGGGCACTCAGTTAGATCTGAACGAAGGAAAGTGTTTTGTCAGCCTCGTTGGATTTATGTTTTTGGACACGCGAGTGTTGGGCCTGCCTATACCTTTTCATATCAATTTCGAAGAGGTAAATCTTCGCTTTTATATCAAACGCGAAGTCGATGGTGAGATCCGCCGTGCCGTGTGTTTTGTGAAGGAGATCGTTCCGCGTTTTGCTATTGCGACCGTTGCACGTGTTGTTTACGGCGAACCTTACGAATGCTGGCATATGGCGCATTCTAAAACCGAAAGTACGGTCGCGTATAATTGGTCAAAGAATGACATCGACAATCGTCTCAGCATCGAGATCGACAAAAGCGTCGGTGTTCCGGCGGTTGGGTCACATGGCGAATTCATAATCGAACACTATTGGGGCTACACAAAACGTGATGGAAACCGCGTTGACGAATACAAGGTCGAGCATCCAAAATGGGAGCTCTTCTCCGTCAAAAATGAATTGATCGACGTTGATTTTGCCAAAACGTATGGAAAGGAGTTTGGGTTTCTTAGCGGTGCTGTTCCGTATTCCGTTTTGCTCGCAAAAGGGTCAGAGGTTGCCGTGTTTAAAGGCAAGTCGATCTAGTATCGGTTTTTTCTCTTTGCGGTCTTTGCGTCTCTGCGTTAAAAATTTCTTATGATCATTGGCATCGTCGCCATTTCAAAAAATCACGCCATCGGCAAGGACGGCAAATTGCCGTGGCACTACAGCGCCGACTTAAAATTTTTCAAAGAAACAACGACAGGAAACGCCATTGTAATGGGTTCGAATACATGGCGCTCGATCGGTAAACCGCTGCCTAACCGTCTTAATGTCGTGTTGAGCCGCTCCAATGTTGAAACGCCGCCAGATGTGATGAAACTCAACAGCGTTGAAGAGGTTGTCGAACTTTCAAAGCTGCTAATCAAAGATGTCTTTATTATCGGCGGAGCACAGGTCTATGAATCGTTTGCCGACGTGATCGAAAAATGGATCGTGACCTTTGTTCCCGAAACAGTCGAAGGTGCAGACACGTTTATGCCAAAGAATTTTCTCGATGAATTCGAGATCGAGAAAACAGTTGATCTTAGCGATGATCTGCAAGTAAAAATCATGCACCGAAAATAAATTTGGTGTAAAATCGACGCAAAACTTACGGAGAAATCATATGATGGGCGGACGAACTTGGGACGAATGGATAGATGAATATTCCGAAAGTCATCAGCATCCGATCAACAAACTGACTCATGCTTTCGGCATACCGATGATCGCTCTATCGATCATGTTGATACCAACATTTTTCTTTGAACCGGGAATGTGGCTTACGGCACTCATTTTGTTTGTATTAGGCTGGTTGCTGCAATTCATCGGACACTATTTCGAAGGCAAGCCGCCCGAGTTTATGAAAGACTATCGTTTTCTGTTTGTCGGCCTGCGATGGTGGTTTAAGAAGGTGCTAGATTAGCTATTCGGAAATTTTTGCTTCCCTAATTAAAACGTGGAACTTCCTTTGATACTCGCTCTCGACATCGGCTCGTCGAGCGTCCGTGTGTCGCTATTTGACAGCAACGCTCAGCCGCTGCCAAAAATGTCCGTTAAAATCGAACACTCTTTTACCGCAACAAAAGATGGCGGTTCTGAAATGGACGCTGAAAAAGCGTTGTCTCAGATCACAAAGGCCGTTGACGCAATTCTCAAAAAGTCGGAAAAGGTGAAAGGCGAGATCGGATACGTTGCTTCGTGTGCCTTTCTGCACAGTCTCGTCGGCGTGGATGCGAAAGGAAAGCCGACTACAAAGGTATTTGGCTGGGCAGACACTCGTAGCCGTAAATACAGCGCAGTTTTGAAAAAGCGCTTTGACGAAAAGACGCTCCACAACCGCACAGGCGCGCATTTTCATTCTAGCTTCTGGCCGGCGAAATTAATCTGGCTTCGCAGAGAATTTCCAGACACATTCGCAAAAACTGCGAAATGGCTTTCGTTTAGCGACTTTGTTGCATTGAGACTGTTTGGTGAAGCCGCAACAAGCATTTCGATGGCGTCGGCGACCGGCATTTTTGATATTAGAAGATGTATTTGGGACTCCGAGCTTTTGAAATACCTCAAGCTCAAAACGTCTTCGTTACCGAGTATCACAGACACCGATTCCACGACATGCACCCTTAACAAAACTTTTGCAAAACGATGGCCTCGACTCAAACAAGCAGAATGGTTCCCCGCGATCGGCGACGGCATGGCCGACAACATCGGAGCTGGATGTGTTACTAAAAACAAAGCTGCGTTAATGATCGGCACTTCGGCTGCAATGCGTGTCGCATACAAAGGCGACCCGCCAAAAAACATTCCCGACGGCCTATGGTGCTATCGCATCGATCGCAATCGCGTCATTATCGGCGGAGCTTTGTCCGATGGCGGTAATTTGTACGCTTGGCTGAAAAAAAATCTAAAACTGCCAAAAAACGCTGAGGCCGATATGCGTAAGCGCGGTGCCGCATTTCACGGCCTCGGCTTCATGCCATTTTTCTTTGGCGAACGAAGCACGGGCTACAATGAAAATGCTGGCGGAGCCGTCCTTGGACTTAATTCTTCCCACGATTCCATAGATATTATGCAAGCCGCGATGGAATCGGTCGCGTATCGTTTCGCTGAAATATTCGACCAACTAAACTCAGTGGTTAAGATAAAACAGATCGTCGCGTCCGGCGGCGCGTCGCGCGAATCGCCTGTTTGGACGCAGATAATTGCTGACGTTTTCGGACGTGATTTGTTAATGAATAATGCCTCGGAATCATCTTCCCGCGGTGCTGTTTTGCTTGTGCTCGAAAGTATTGGCAAAATAGGAAGCATCGAAAATTTATCGACACCCGAAGCAGCAAAAACCGAATATCATCCCAAGTGTCACAAGATCTATAAATTAGAGCGAAAGAAGCACGGAGCAGTTTACGATTCGCTTTTGAAAAGAAAACCATGAAGACCGTAAAAAAAACCGACATTGACCAGCTTTGCATCAATACGATCCGCACACTCTCGCTTGACGCGATACAAAAGGCAAATTCCGGACATCCGGGATTGCCTTTGGGCATGGCGCCGGCGGCTTATGTATTGTGGACCAAGTTCCTAAAGCACAATCCGAAAAATCCAAAATGGTTTGGCCGCGACCGGTTCATTTTGTCTGGTGGCCACGGTTCGATGCTGATCTATTCGCTGCTGCATCTGACGGGTTACGATCTTTCGCTTGATGATCTGAAACAGTTTCGTCAGTTGCATTCAAAAACGCCGGGACATCCTGAGAATATTCTCACGCCGGGCGTTGAGGTGACGACTGGTCCACTTGGACAAGGGTTTGCGAACGGCGTTGGCATGGGCATCGCGGAGGCTCATCTTGCCGCTAGATTTAATAAACGCGGCCTGTCCGTAGTCGATAACTACATTTACTGCATCTGCTCGGACGGCGATCTGATGGAAGGCGTCAGTTACGAAGCGGCCAGTCTCGCCGGTCACCTCAAACTCGGCAATCTGATCTATCTCTATGACGATAACCAGATCACGATCGACGGTTCGACCGATCTAGCGTTTACCGAGGACAGGACAAAGCGCTTTGTTGCTGCTGGTTGGCATGTTGTGGACGTCAAAGACGGCAACGATCTAAAGGCTATAGAAGCCGCGATAAAAGAAGCTCAAAAAGTAAAAGACAAACCGTCGCTGATCCGCGTTCACACTATCATCGGCTTTGGAATGCCGAAACAGGGCACGAGCAAGGCTCACTCTGACGCTCCCGGAGCAGAGGCAGTAAAAGAAACCAAACGCAACCTCGGCTGGCCGGAAAACAAGTCCTTTTACATACCGAAAGAGGCTCTCACTCGTTTTCGCGAAGCTGTGAAAACAGGAGCAAAGCGCGAAAAAGACTGGGACGCGTTGGTAAAAAAATACGAAAAGGCAAATCCTGCGTTAGGCGAAGCGTTCAAACAGATCCGCTCTGGAATGCCTGTCGCAGGTTGGGAAAACAGTTTGCCAAAATTTGACGGTGTTGCGGCCGCAGCGACCCGCGCCTACAGCGGCGAAGTCATTAATGCCATAGCCGCCGCCGTGCCGCAGCTTATCGGCGGTTCGGCCGACCTTAAACCGTCGAACAACACATACATCAATTCGTCCGCCGATATACAGGCGGGCCGCTACGAGAATCGCAACGTCCACTACGGCATCCGCGAACACGCAATGGCCTCGGCGATGAACGGCATGGCTCTTTACGGCGGCGTGATACCGTTTGGCGGGACGTTTCAGACATTTTCGGATTATTGTCGTCCGGCGATAAGGCTTGCGGCGCTGTCGCACATACAGACGATATTTGTTTTCACGCACGACTCGATTGGCCTCGGCGAAGACGGCCCGACGCATCAGTCTGTCGAGCATCTTGCGGCACTAAGAGCGATACCCAATCTCGACGTCATCCGCCCGTGTGACGCACACGAAACCCGAGAAGCCTGGCGAGCCGCGATAAAAAGCACGAAAAGACCGACAGTTCTTTCATTCTCGCGTCAAAAGGTAGCACTCATCGACCGCAAAAAATTCGCGGACGCAAAAGGCCTGCACGAAGGCGCGTATGTTTTGGCTGAGGCAGAGACCAAAACAGGCAAGGCAGCAACGCCGAAGCTCATTCTCATAGCAACCGGCTCCGAGGTCGGCCTCGCCATGGATGCACGGGCACAATTAAACGCCGAAGGAACACCGACTCGCGTCGTGTCTATGCCATGTTGGGAATTTTTCGATGCTCAACCGCAAAAATACCGCGAAGAAGTCCTGCCGCCAAAAACAACCGCCCGTTTAGCCATTGAAGCCGGTGTCTCACAAGGCTGGCACAAATACGTCGGCGACAAAGGCGATACACTATGCGTTGACCGCTTCGGCGCGTCGGCCCCGGCGGAAGAGGTGTTTCGTGACTATGGTTTTACGGTCGAGAATGTGGTTAAAAAGGCTAAGGCCCTAGCGTAAGCTCTACAGTTCCGACCGTTTGACCACTTTACCGTTTTTCATCACAAACGAAACCTTCTTAAGCGTATTGATATTCTCTAACGGATTCTCAGGAACAGCGATAATATCCGCCGCGAGGCCTTCGCGAAGAGCGCCGCGTTGCTTTTCGACGCCAAGAAGCCTTGCCGCGTTTATTGTCATTGCCTGAAGAATTGCTTTTGGCGGAACGCCAGCTTCGACCCATGGATCGATTCCGGCGATCGCTTCGGTGCCGCGGGTCATGCCGGGACGTTGGTCGATCACATCGGTTCCATAGGCCATAGTGACGCCGATCTTGTGTGCCCGACGCAGTCGGTCAACCCATTGTTTGTGGTTTTTGTCGCTATCCCGCAGGGCAAGATAGTCGGTGCCAACAAGCACAACGCCGTTGCGTTTTGCAATTTCCAGAACTTCGTCTGTCATGTCAAATCCGTGCTCGATAGATGCGACGCCGGCCAACGCCGCATTGCGTGCTCCCGGGAGCGTCCAGCAATGGGCAGCAAGCTTCACCCCGGCACGAGCGGCTTCATCGACCATAAATTTTATGTCTTCGACCGAATATATGTATTGCTGATCGTCCACCACGATCTTTATCACCGTGGCTCCGTAGTGAATATTCTCGCGGATCGCCTTGACCATTTCGTCGCGTGTGTCGGCAAAGAAATATTCGGGTTCAGCCAACTTCTGCTTGTCCGGCTGTAGTTGAAATTGGCCGCCATACGGCGCGATTATTCTGCCCGCGGTGTAAAACGTCGGTCCCGGGATCATCCCGCGCTCGATGGCCGCGCGCACGCTGACGCAAGCATAATTGCCTTCGTTGCCAATATCACGGGCAGTCGTAAATCCGGCCTCAAGCATCGTGCGGGCATTTACAACTCCCTGTATCGATCTAAAGGAATCAGGATCGTTGAGCGTCGTGTAATAATAGCGGTTCGCGTCCCGGCCCGGCTGCACATCCATGCAAAGATGCGTGTGCATGTCGAACAATCCCGGCAGCACGGTCGATGTTGACAGGTCGATAATAGTCGCTCCGGCCGGAATTGTGATGTTTTCGCCGATGGACTTTATCTTGCCGTTTTCAACGAGCAAAATCTGGTTGGTTTTCGATGTTCCGGATTCGGTATCGACAATGCGGCCGGCTTTGATCGCCGTAATTTGAGCAAAAGCTGACGAACAAAACACGATGCCCATCAAGGCTGACAAAAACGATCTCATAGTTCACTCACTCCTCTGGATATACATATCGTAGTCATAATACACTAAACCCATGATCAAAGATTTACTGCTTGCAGAATTCAATGTATGTTACGACGAAAATAGCTGGTTCGTTGCAGTTCGCAATGCTATAAACGGGCTTGGCGTTGAGCAGGCATCTTGGAAGCCGGACGACTCGGTCAACTGCATTTGGGAAACGCTATCACATCTTACGTACTACAATAATGCCTATTTACAGCGATTCAAGGGCGTCGATTACCAATATGACGTTAGCGACAACAATGAGACCTTCAGCACCGGCGAGTACACCGAGGAACATTGGCAGGCTGATGTTATGCGCTTTGACGAAGTAATGAACCAATTTCGCGAAGCGATTGCTGTAGCCGATGAGAACAAATTTAGTGAACAGGTTTCATCCGAAAATACACGTTCATGGGCGCGGCTCATTTCAGACATCAATACCCACAACGCCTACCACGCCGGCCAGATCGTTCTGCTCAGAAAACTTCAAAGCTGTTGGGACTCATCAAAAGGCGTTTCTTAACCTATCTCGAAAAAAATGCTTGCAATTTTCACTGTAGCGTGATACTTTGTTGCATATATGGCACGTATGTTTCGCGGCAATTTTTGTCCTGTGCAGATCGTTACGTGTGGCGCAATGTGGTGCAAAACTTTTTTTCTAAAATCGGCCGGACAAGGGCCAAAAATGTCCGTAAACCATTGTATAGAGGCGAGTTATATTGTCCGGCAGCCGTGCCGGACAGAACAGGACAAGATCGGACGAGAAAATGCCATAACCTGTTTTGGATTAGGTATTTACAAGGAATATTCGCGTAGTTTTGTCCGGTCGATGTGGAGAAATTTGTCAAATGAGAAAGACCATTAATATATCGGTTTCAGAGGATATGTTTTCCTTCATTCGTGAAAAAGGGCGCTCGGAGTTTTACGACTCGGCGAGCGATTACATTCGCGCGCTTGTGCGGCGCGACCGGTTTCGCGCTTATCAGGCAAGGTCGCGTCAGCGAGCGCGCAGGACGAACGATATTTTTGAGGATAAGACTGAACACAGAACCGTGGACTGATACACCAGCTTGCCCGACGAATATCTGTGGTTTACCGTATTGGCTGATGACCTTCGCTGCTCTGCGGCGCTCTTTTGCTGTATTATTTAGATGATGAGTTCTTACGAAAAATTGACCGAAACCCAGCAGTTTGCCTGCCGCGTGATCGCCGACCATGCGCGTTCGACGGCGTTTGCTATCGCCGACGGCATTTTGCCCGGCAACGAAGGCCGCACCTACGTCCTTCGCAAGATAATGCGCCGCGCCATCTACCACGGTCGCGAACACCTCGGCCTAAAAGACGCTTTCTTTTACAAGGTTTGTGACACGGTCGTCGATCAAATGAACGGGGCGTTTCCCGAACTCGAAACGCAGCGCGATTTCATCGGCAAAATGGTGCGGATCGAAGAAGAGCGTTTTGGAAATACTGTGACTGTTGGGCTTTCAAAGCTCAATGACTTAGGCATCAGTCCGAACACGACAAAGAACGACGATCTCTTTCTATCGATCGGCAAACTTTACGATACTTTCGGAACGCCGCGTGACCTGATCCGCGTCTTTCTTGAAGAAAAAGGCCTCGAACTTGACGAGGATAGTTTTAACGAACGCTTTGAGAATGCGTTGCAAGAACTTCAAAAACAAGGCGATGTCGGACAAACAACCCGCAAATCACAGCCGTCGCCCATTTATTCTGAAATTCTTGAAAAAATAACTGCTAATAAGTTTCTCGGATACGACACGACACATCTGACCGACGCAAAGGTCGTTGCGATCCTTGACGGCGAAAAGCAGCTCGACGAATTGAAAACAGGAGCGCAGGGTAGTGTCATTCTCGATCAGACACCGTTTTACGCCGAAGCGGGCGGGCAAGTCGGCGACGTTGGCATTCTTGTCGGAACCGCCTACGGTAGTGGGCGGTTGAACATGGATAGTTCGCAACCTGATCTTAAACCACCCGCTACCGCAGGTGGTTCTGACTTGCGGGCGACGGTCAATGACACATATTCGCCTGTGAGCGGGCTTATCATTCACAAAGTTACTGTCGATAAAGGCTCAATTAAGGTCGGCGATACCGTAACCGCAACAGTTGACGCGGAAAAACGCGACGCAACGCGGCGAAATCATACGGCGACGCATCTGGTTCACGCGGCGTTAAGAGAAGTATTAGGAACGCATGTAAAACAGGGCGGTTCGGTAGTCGCGCCAAACGTATTGCGATTCGATTTTACACACTACCAGCCAATGACCGCTGCCGAGATCGCTGAGGTCGAAGATCTGGTCAATCGCGAGATATTAAAGAACGAGCCTGTAAATACAAACATCATGGCCATCGAAGAGGCGATGGCTGGCGGTGCGATGGCGCTTTTCGGTGAGAAATACGGAGCTGACGTTCGTGTGTTGAGTGTCGGCGACGGCGTGTTTTCAAAAGAGCTTTGCGGCGGCACGCATGTGCGTGCGACAGGTGACATCGGCAGTTTTAAGATCACGGCGGACGAAGCAATTGCATCTGGAGTAAGGCGTATTCGTGCGATAACGGGCTTTGATGCGTTCGACCGGTTTCGCGAGGACGAGAAATTGATCGACGCTTCGCTAGGCGCGCTGAATACACAGCGTGACAATCTGCCCAACGCTATTGCACGTTTGCAGGAAGAACTAAAACGCACGCGTAAGGAAATGGACGATCTTAAATTAAAGATCGCGACCGGATCAATTGGCGATTCTTCATCAAACGGTGACGAAGCAAGAGATATAAACGGCATCAAGGTTATGGCTAAGATCGTTGACGGCCTCGACGCTAACGGTTCGCGCCAGCTTTCCGATACACTGCTCACTCGACTAAAGAGCGGTGTTGTTGTGCTTGGCCGCACCGACGAAGGCAAGGTGAGCATCATCGTCCGCGTTTCCGACGACCTGACTGACCGCGTAAAAGCCGGAAATGTGATCAAAGAGATCGCCCCAATAGTCGGCGGACGCGGCGGCGGTAAACCCGACATGGCCGAAGGCGGCGGCTCCGAACCAGATAAATTGTCCGAAGCTATCGATGCCAGTTACGGCGTGATTGAGAACATGTTGGCATAAGCTGGTGTATTGATATGGGTCTTTCACAAAAATACAAAAAGTCTCTTGACGAAAAGTGGTGTATGAGATTCAAGACTCTACACCCGGACGGTGATGCCTACGACGGGATTGTACTTCATTTGTCCAATGAACTAATAGCATTGGGAGAGATGCGCGACTTTGAATTCGACGGAATTAACGTTTTTCCGCGGAACGCAATCAAGGGGTACAGGGACAACAAATTTGACAGATGCTGTAATCAAATACTTTTTGGAAATGGGCAATTAAAACGTTTACGAGTAGCAAAATGGCTTAATGCGTGTGAGACATTCAATCAACTGGCTTTGGTGTTAATGAAGCGGGATATTTGGCCGGCAGTCGAAGTAGTTTTCAAGGATGGTGACCGTGCGTTATACGTGGGCCCCATCGTAGAAGTTAAAAATAAACACTTTTCCATTAATTGTTATGATGCCGCAGGCAAGTGGGAAAAGGTTTACCGTTTGAAGTTCAACGAGGTGTTCCGCTTTGAGTTTGGTAGCAAATACACTAATCATTTTAATAACTACATGAGGCAGAAAGAAGTCTCAGGCCAATGAGCGCTGTAATCTCAATAAAAACAGACGAGGTCATCTCCTACAATCCAGCAACCGGAGCAGAGGTTGGCCGTGTGCCGCAGATGTCGGCGGATGAAGTAAAGACTGCTGTCGAGCGCTCACGATCCGCATTTCAAAACTGGAAAAAAACGTCATTCAAAGAACGTGCTGCATACATTATGAAAGCACGCGAAGTGATCTTGTCGCAGATGGACGAGATCGCTCATCTCATCTCTGCCGAATCGGGCAAACCGTTTGGCGAAGCGATCTCGATGGAGATCGCGCCCGTGCTCGACCTGATGCAGTATTTTGCCCGCAACACGGAAAAACTGCTCGCGCCGGCAAGACTCAACATTGGTCTCTACGCTTTGCTCGGACGTTCATCGAAGATCGTTTATCATCCGCTCGGTGTCGTCGGCATCATCCCCGCGTGGAATTATCCGTTCTCGATACCGCTTGGCGAAGCCGTAATGGCATTGATGGCAGGCAACACTGTCGTCATAAAACCGTCCGAACTAACCCCACTGACCGGATTAAAGATTGGCGAGATATTTGAAAAGGCTCAAAGTCCGACAAACTTAAGTTTGTCGAACATTGTCCAGATCGTCACCGGTGCCGGTGAAACCGGTGCAGCACTTGTAGAAGCCATCCCCGATAAAATAATGTTCACCGGCAGCGTCGCCACAGGTAAGAAAATTGCTGCAGCGGCTGCTAAAAATCTGACATCAGTCGTCCTCGAACTCGGCGGCAAAGACCCGATGATCGTTTTCGCCGATGCCAATCTCGAACTCGCATCGAGCGCCGCAGTCTGGGGAGCGTTCTGTAATTCAGGACAATCATGTTCGTCGGTTGAGCGTCTGTATGTTCAGGAAAGCGCCGCCGAAGAATTGACGCGCAAGATAATTGAAAAAACACGTGAGTTGAAACAAGGCGTTGGTGACCGCGAAGATATTTCCGTCGGCGCCATGTCGTCCGAGCGGCAGATCGCGATCGTCGAAGACCACGTCGAAGATTTCCGCGCCGCTGGTGCAAAGATAGAAACCGGCGGTCGCCGTTGCACAAGCCCGCACGTTAGTAAGGGCGATACACACGACGCGGGGAAAAATACACTGTTCTTCGAGCCGACCGTCATAAGCGGTGCTACGAACGACATGCGTGCAATGCAGGAAGAGACGTTCGGGCCAACGCTCCCGATAGCGACATTTTCAACGGAAGAAGAAGCGATTCGCCTTGCCAATGACAGCGAGTTTGGCTTAACCGCAAGTGTCTGGACACATGACAAATCGCGCGGAGAAAGAGTAGCTCGTCAGATCGACGCAGGCTCCGTTTGCGTCAACGAAGTTCTTTACACACACGGCATCGCACAAACACCTTGGGGCGGATTTAAGAACAGCGGCCGCGGACGCACACATGGTCGCGAAGGCTTGATGGAACTCGTCCAACCACAGCACATTCATATCAACCACCTGTCCTTATTGCCTGACGCATGGTGGATGCCGTATTCGTCAAACGCCGTCGCCACGTTTCGCAAAATGACAACAACATTTGCCAGCGGTTCGCTTGTTAAAACGACAACGCTGCTGCCGCAGCTTGCGAAGAGAATTAAAGAGTTAATGAGGAGGAAGTAAGAAATCAGGCTTCTTCGATCGGAGAAGATTGGGTGTTTACAGTTGATTCTGGGCGATGCGTTTTTATCATCACAAGGTGGATCGTGACACCGATGGCGATAGCGGCTAGTAACAGCGTGAGCCAAAAAGCTCCGGCAACATACCAGATGCTAAAGCCGATCGACGCCCAAAGGATAGCTATTGTTGTAGCTTTTTGCCGAACGCTGATGCCCTCGCCGGACTTGTAATTTTTGATATATCTGCCGAGCCAGCGATTGTTCAAAAGCCAGTTATGAAATCGTTCGGAACTTCGCGAATAGCAGTATGCCGCCATCAGCAGAAAGACGGTCGTCGGCATCAGCGGCAGAAATATGCCCAAAACACCAAGCCCGACGCAGACGGTGCCGAAAAATATCAAAGTTGCCTTGCGAATGTCCATAAAACTGCAAAAGACAGTTTAATCTTTTGGGCATCTTCATGTCCAACCATTCGTGATAGCCTTGTTTTAGATAGGGAATAATATGACTGACAAAATAAAAATAATTGGTATTTCCGGTAGTTTGCGTGCCGGGTCTTTTAACACTGGTGCTCTCGTTGCTGCACAGCAGCTTTGCGGCGACGACGCTGAGATCGACATATTCGACATCTCAGATTTTCCGCCGTTTAATCAGGACAGCGAGAAAGATGTGCCTGCGAATGTTACTAAACTCAAGGCCGCGATCAGGGCGGCTGACGCAGTTATCTTCTCGTCACCGGAATATAACTATTCTGTGCCTGGCCATCTAAAGAACGTCATCGATTGGGGTTCGCGTCCATACGGCGACTCGGCGTGGGACGGCAAACCGGCACTTATCATGGGAGCTTCAGCCGGAGCGATCGGCACTGCGAGAATGCAGTATCACCTTCGCCAAGTGATGGTATTTCTGAACATGTTTCCGCTCAATAAACCGGAAATAATGATCGGCGGCGCCTCTGGTAAATTTGACGAGAGCGGCAACTTAACGGACGAGAAAACGCGTGATTTTATCAAGCAAGGTGTTGCGGCTCTCGTGGAAGAAACTCGTCGGCGTAAGAAATAGTTTTGGTCCCGCTAAATTCGGAATTCCGCAACAACAGATGAGTGGTCGAAATGGTTATCCAGATCACATGTGACCTTTTCTGCCCCACGATCGGAGCTAACGGCCATAAAAAGGCCGCCGAATTGATCCGGCGGCGTATTTTCGAACATATATAGGTCAGTTAGGTTATGGCCTCAACGATCAATCGTCATCACCGTCAGTGTCCTTTTTGCCTCGGTCATCAGCGTCGCCGCGGCTGTTGGGCCGATTTGAATTTGCCGATTTTGACGAAGATCTCAAATCGTCAGCATCACCCGATTTCGCCGGCTTGCCCAAGCGCGTGTTATTTGTGTTTGCCTGATTTACAGGAGCAAGATCGTCGGTGTCGCCGTCATTTTTAGTAGCGATTGTCGTGTTAGAGCTTGAGGTAACGAGGTTCGCTTGTGGCCTCGGCGTCTCTGTTTCTTTTGACGAACCGCCGCATGCGATCAGCATCGATACCAGTCCAATTGTCATAGATAAAATAATTACTTTCTTCATAACTTTCTCCCAGTGTTTATTAATCGTCATCATCATCTCCATTTTTTCCTTTGTTTGGCACGGCTCCGGTATTTGCTTGTGAGGTCATCATTGCCCTTACGCCAAACTCATGCACCAGACGTCCGCCCTGATGGGCCGTATTCATCAGCAGAACAACCCCCGAGCCGTAGAATAAGAGGAACGCAAGGTTCAGCGGAATCAAGATCATTCGCGAGAGTTCTTTCTTGAACAGCATCGGAGCGAAAACTATTACGCCAAAGATCGCCGTCAGGGCGGCGAACACCGTTCGAGTCGTTTCGGCGAGTTCTTCGTGCTCTTCCAGCACCGACTCGACATTGTTGATTTGTTCGGCAAGTTCTCCCGCCGCTTCTCCTGTCGATACAGCAATAAAACATGCAATTGTACCGATCAGCATTAAGAGAAAGGCGGATATCAAAAATGTGCGACCGCTTTTCGGCATAAGAATTCCAATGAGGATGATGATTGGTGCAACCATCAATAATGCGATCGGAAAGTGAACAATAATTGGATGAAGGCCGTCCCAACTTGGAATGGGTGGAAACATAGTATTTTCTCCTTTTAGGCTTAAGCTGCGGGTGCCGGTAGCAAAGTTATGAATTAGCCCCCGCAGCTCCCCCCTTGTAAATTAGCTGATCGATTCAAACTTCTCTTTCGGCGTAAAATCGACGGGACATTTTTCGATCGTTGTATCCTTGGTCGTAAAGCCGCAGACTGAACAGACAAAAAATGTTATCTTGCTGCCCTTCCAGTCTTTCAGATTTGCGAGTGCCTCGGTGTAAAGCTTGGCGTGTTCTGCCTCGGCCGTTTTTGCAAGGTTGAATGTGCGAACCGCGTCTTTGTTGCCGACACTTCGAGCCTCGGCCAGGAAGTCCGTGTACATCTTGTCGCGTTCATAGGTTTCGCCCTCGATAGATCCTTTCAGATTTTCGGCGGTTGTCTTAATATCGGCGGGTTTGATCTCGGCTTTCGGCGTGCCGCCCATTTTTGTAATGACGTCGGCATGGTTGGTCTTATGAATTTCCTCGGCGCGTGCGGCAGCACGGAA
Organism: Chloracidobacterium sp.; assembly: GCA_016711345.1. Taxonomy (NCBI): domain Bacteria; kingdom Pseudomonadati; phylum Acidobacteriota; class Blastocatellia; order Chloracidobacteriales; family Chloracidobacteriaceae; genus Chloracidobacterium; species Chloracidobacterium sp. The sequence goes on along the minus strand of JADJTD010000001.1, from coordinate 1,733,441 downwards.
TAGGCTGGCGACCTTTGCATAACCCTCTTCATCAGCTTTTTTCGCAAAAGCGAGGTATTTTGCATTCGCGTTGCTTTCACCGTCGTAGGCGGTCTGCAGATTTTCAAGCGTTATGGTTCCGGTGTTTGCGGCGGCAGTGTTCGTCGCACCGGGGGTTGTTGCTGACCCGGCCGACGAACAGCCGATCGCAGCAAAGGTCACCGCAAAGGCTGCGGCGAATAAATTTAAAGTGCGTATTCGAATGGTCATGATCTCAGTATCTCCTCAAAATAATCTAGTAATCGAACTGTACGACCATCTGTAAAGCAAGGCGTGTGCCTTCGACTGCTTTTAACGCAATCCTTTGTTTACAATGTTTTAGATATTAGGAGTGACCTGAGACAGGAGCTTGTTGTATAAATTTTAATACAACAATGTGAGAAGCGTTTGAATTTTTTTACATGGAATTAGAGCCCATGTTTTTTTATCTTGTAGGCGATATCGCTCCGCGAAATGCCGAGCTTCCGGGCAGCCTCGGCCTGAACGCTATTTGCATCAAGCAGGGCACGTTGAATAAGCTTCGATTCTACCGAGTCGAGATATGCAGGTAGGTCGACGCCGGACGGGAGTCTAACGGCATTATCTACATCAATTTCGGATGGAACTTTATCCGAAACTAGTACGAGATCTTCAGCAGTGATCTCCTTGCCCGTTGCCAAAATGCATGCCCGCTCGATTAGATTTCTGAGTTCTCGAACATTTCCCGGAAAGTGATACCGCTGCAGCTTTCCGAGGGCCTCCGGATGGATCGGGAGCGGACTGATCTTGAGTTCGCGGGAAACTTCTTTGACAAGAAAATCAACGAGGATCGGCACGTCCTCGCGCCGTTCTCTAAGCGGCGGTATGTCGATCGGGACCACGGCAAGACGGTAAAACAGATCCTCGCGAAAGGAACCTGTTTTGACAAGCTCCTGCAGATCTCTGTGCGTTGCGACGATCACGCGGACGTCGACAGTTCGGGGAACCGTCGCTCCAACACGCAGAAATTGCCCGTCAGTGAGTACACGAAGGAGCTTTGCCTGAAGGCCGAGCGACATTTCACCCGCTTCATCAAGGAACAGCGTTCCATTGTGGGCTGCTTCGAAAAGACCCTGTCGCGGTTTGTCAGCGCCGGTGAATGAGCCTTTTTCGTGGCCAAAAAGCTCGGATTCAAGCAAGTGTTCAGATACTGCGGCACAGTTTACTGCGAGAAATGTATCACTCGACCGTCTGCTGCCCCGATGGATCGCGCGGGCAACCAATTCCTTACCAGTACCGGTCTCGCCGGTAATGAGTACAGTTGCATTTGTCGGGGCAACGCGGGCTATCTTTTCCTTGAGATCCTTTATTGCAGTGTTTTCACCAAGTATCTCATCGGCAAATGCGAAACGTTTGGCTTCTTCGCGAAGAACCTCGTTTTCGCGAATGAGTTTGGTCCGCTCGGTTGCGCGTTTCGCCACTGACGTGACAACCTCGGGCACAAACGGTTTTGAAATGAAATCAAAAGCACCTGCATGCATCGCCTCAACCGCGAGTTCGACAGTGGCAAGAGCGGTAAGGATCACAACGGGAAGCGAAGGCTCGTTTTCACGACAGTACGATAACACCTCAAATCCATCACCGTCTGGCATTTTTTTATCCGAGATGACTAGATCAAACTGGCTCGTGGCGAGTGCTTCAAGGGCTGTAGTGATTCCCTGGGCTTCAGTCACGGTATGACCTGCTTCTTGCAGTATGAGCGTCAATATCCGCCGCATACTTTGTTCATCGTCGATGACCAATATTCGTGCCATTAGTTTAGCCAACCTTCAGTTTCAGAATCTGATCTCAAACCTAACATTATCATTTTCATTATTTGCAAGAAACACATCTCCCCCGTGCGACCGGGCGATGTTGCGAACGATCGAGAGGCCTAGGCCCGTTCCTCGCGGGCCATGAGTAAAAAACGGTTCAAAGATCTTCGAAACCAGGTCGACAGGTATCTGATCGCCTTCATTCGCAACGAACAAAACGGACCTGCGATCTTTTTGCAAAGCTCCAAGAGTAATCCTGCCGTTGCTTGGAGTAAAGCTGATCGCATTCGTGATCAGGTTGAGCAACGCTTGCTGCATCTGCGAGGCATCCATTTCGAATACAAGCGTACCATCGCAGTCGACATCAAGCGTCAATTCTTTTTCGATAAGGAGGGCTTTCGCAAGGCTGGCAATATAGTCAATAATCTCGCTAACGACGACTCTTTTCCTTGTCGGTTCTCTGCTTCGGGCAAAAGCCAGAAAGTCATTTGTGAGAGTTTCCAAACGCTTTGCTTCTTCAGTAGCAATGTCGAACATTTCTTGTCTTATAGGAGAATCCAGCGGTTGGCGTTCGGCCATTTTTAGTGAACTTGCGATCATGGTCACCGGATTTCTTATCTCATGAGCGATCGCACTAGACAGTTGTCCGACGGCGGCCAATTTTTCCTCTGCCACAAGTCTTTCCTGGAGATGTCGTAATTCATCGAGACTTTGCCCGAGCTTTTCCTCTTCATTTCTAAGACTTCCGACTAAAAGCCACACAACAACAGCGACAACGAGAAATACGAGCGAAACGGTTGCGGCCTCAAAGTACTCACTGACGTCGACAGGCGGATGTGCCTTAAAAAAGAGCCAAACTTCGAGAAAAGTCAGAATAATGATCGCTACAGTGATCAACAATGTGCGAACCAGACTAAAGCGATAGGCCGCTGATAGAATAGGGAGGATCATCAAGACCGAATAATGGCTGTCAGCCGTACCGCCTGACAATGAGGCCAGAAATGCAAAGGAAATATTGAGCAGAATGGAGAGATGAATGTGAATGCCGACCGCGGTCGGACTACTTTCATCTGTCAACCTCTGTACCCACAGCAGTTCGAATATGAGGATCGAAAAGCGAATAGCCAGAACCAACAGAAGAGAAAAGGTTGGCCGCCCGAGAAGAGAAATAAAGCCAATATGAACAGAAAATAGTGCGGCTAAAACCGCCATATTGAGCAGGATCAGAACGGTTTCTTGCTTTTTGTATGCTGCAATGCTTATCATTTTCGCCTGCTACAAGTATACTCCCGCTCCCTACGGACATTGTGAATGAGAGATTGATCTTTACATAAAAAAGCAGCTGGGATGCCACGCAGTGGGATTTTCTAAATGCGAAATTCAGCAACGACCGGAGCGTGATCGGATGGTTTATCTAATTCGCGCGGAGCTTTGTCGATCCAGCAATCTGAGCAGCGTTCTGCAAACGGCTGCGAAGCCCAGATGTGGTCAATGCGAAGCCCGCGATCTTTTTCAAATGAATGATGAAAATAGTCCCACCAGGAAAACTCTTTTGCATCGTCGTTGATCTGCCGAAACACATCAACAAAACCCCATTTTTTGAGATCATGGAGAGCGTCTCGCTCGGCCTTTGTAAAATGGATCTTGTCCTTCCACAATGACGGCTTCCATACATCCAATTCGTGGGGTGCAATATTAAGGTCGCCACAAAGAATAACATTTTGTGTCGGTTCGAAACTTTCATCAAGATATTTCCTAAGCCGGGCAATCCACTCGAGTTTGTAGCTGAATTTATCACTGCCTAACGCGGTGCCGTGAGGAACGTAGGCATTGACGATGTGAATATTATTGATCGTCGCGGCGATCAGGCGTTTGGGAGCAGTTGCAGTGTCATTCGGAAAGTTCTTCTGGACATCAGTAAGTGGTTCTTTCGAAATTATCGCGACGCCGTTGTAAGCCTTTTCCCCAATAAACGACAAATGCTCATAACCGATCGCATCAAAACGTCCATGCGGGAATTTTTCATCGACGCACTTCGTTTCCTGCAAACACAAAACATCAGGCTGATTCTGTGTACACCAATCAATGACATGCTCAATACGAGAGTTGATCGAATTAATGTTCCACGTTGCGATCTTCATACTAACGATCTCGACGGAAGAAAATTAATCCCAAATAACAGATAAAGGTTGGAACCAGCAATAACATCGAGAAAAACGTAAGGCCGAAAAGTACGCCATACGCTTCATCATTTGACGTGCCCGACTCACGTAACCCTCCCATAATGTCGAACACAGCTCGTTCGAGATTCAAGGCCGTTAAGGTCGTGACTATTGCAATGACTGGCAAAAGAGTTACTACGATGCTCGCAAAGATTGAGAGACCAGCCGCCTGCTTGAAGTAAAACAAAAGCAATGCTAATCGCCACGTAGCGACGATGGCAAGGAACCAGACATTTAGTGAACGAGCAATACTAAGGTCCGCAAAACGCTCAACCGGAATTGCGTATAATAACGCCGGTGGCGAAGTTAAAGATACAAAAGTGAGAACAGGTTTATATGTCCAGTTCTCGGGATTAAGCGGCGCGGCGATAAACAACAAAATGCCTGTAAGTACAAAGATGTAGATGACCGAGCCAAGGCCAAGATGCTGTAGTAAATTGGCGCCGGGGTCATCCCACCAACGCCCAATGCCGACTACCAAAGTGCAGGCAAGCCCAAATACCAAATGACGCAAACCAAGTTGCTCATACTCTTCTTTGGACAATTGAAATGTCAATAGTTTTCCGGAAGTGCGGAAAACGTCTATGAGGATCGAGCTGTTGAATGCACTCATCATCAAAAGTTAGAGACCGAACTCCGCTAAAACAGGTGCATGATCACTTGGCAGCGTAAGTGCGCGAGTCGATCTGTCGATCCAACAATTTGTCGCCTTGGCGGTAAGCGATGGTGATGTCCAGATATGATCGATCCGCAAGCCATGATTTTTTTGCCATGCTCCTGCGCGATAGTCCCACCATGAGTATTCGCGGACATCGCCATTCTTCTCGCGAAACAGATCGGTAAAGCCCCATTGTTTTACGTTGGTAATTGCTGCCCGCTCGGGTTTTGAGAAATGAAGCTTGCCGGTCATTGCCTCCGGGTTCCAAACATCAAGATCGGTTAGAGCGACGTTAAAATCACCGCATAGAAGCACATCCTTTTGTTCGTCACAGGTCTCGTCAAACATCTTTCTAAGACGCTGCAGCCAGTCGAGCTTGAATTTGAATTTATCGCTCCACAACTCGCTGCCGTTAGGCACGTATGTGTTGACTATTCGAATACCGTTAACGGTCGCGGCGATCAGGCGTTTTGGCGATTCGTCATCGTCATCGAGGAAATTCTTTTGTGTGTCAGTGATAGGGAGCTTAGAAATGATCGCGACGCCGTTATATGATTTTTGGCCCATGAAAACCGACTCATAACCAGCAGCCTTTAATTCTGCCTCGGGAAATTTGTCGTCAACGGTCTTTGTTTCCTGCAAGCAGGCAACATCCGGTTCGGCTGACTTTAACCAGTCAAGTAATTGCGGCATTCGGACATTGATGGAATTAACGTTCCAGGTCGCGATCTTCATAAAATGATTTCACCACAGAGACACAAAGGACACAAAGAATAGAAAGGTTGCGGCTATTTCTTTCCAGAGTTTCGTTCCCAAAACACACCGTCCGAAAAGCCCTGGATCGACTTATCGGATTCTGCTGCCTCAAGGCGTTTCTGGGCGAGCAGACAATACTGCTCGTCGGACTCGATCGCAACAAAATCACGTCCGAGTTTTTTAGCAGTGACCGCCGTCGTTCCCGAACCGGCAAACGGGTCAAGGATCAGGTCGTTCGCGTTTGTGCTGGCGAGAATGATCTTCGCAAGGAGCTTTTCAGGCTTCTGTGTCGGATGATCGGTGTTCTCAGGCATTGACCAGAAAGGTACGCTGATGTCCGTCCAGATATTTGACGGATGCGTGTCGCGATAGTTGCCGTGCTCCGACAGTTCCCAATCTTTTGGTTGACCTTTTTCTTTGTAAGGAGCAAGCACCTTGCGCCGGACCTTAACCGCATCGAGATTGAAGGTGAAACTGTCGGAAACCGTAAAGAACCAAATATCTTCAGCGGCATTCTTCCAGTTTGCTTTAGCTCCGCGTCCTTTTTCGCGCTCCCAAGTGATGCGATTTTGAAGTTTAAGATACTTCGAACCTACCTTTTGAATGGCTGAACCAGAGCGCCAATCGCCGCATATATATATCGAGGCGGTCGGCTTTAACAGCGGCAGACACAGCGATAGCCATTTATCCAGCCATTTTTCGTAGTCGGATATGGATCTTTCACGAAATTTCTCTTTTCCAAACGCTTTTGTCAGATTATAAGGCGGATCGGCGAAGAGCAGATCAAAACTTGCATCTGACAGCCGGTCCAGCACCTCAAAGGCGTCACCGCATATGACCAAATTGCGCACCGATGACAGATCATCGGCTTTATCGGCGAAAATAAGCTGCTTTTTTAGGCCTGTCACTTCGTTCCCGGCTACTTCAATTGTGCGGTTTCGAGATGCTCGGACCTTTGCTTTTTTGGGGCTTACGGGCATAAGGACTATGAAAACCTTAGCATATAGGCAGGAATTTAAAAACCTGACAATTTTCGCGACAGCAAGCGAAGCTTCCTTGACCCTAAAAACGCCCGCGTGTTACCCTTAACTCTTTTGAGAATAGGGCGCCTCTCGCTCAATTCGGCCGCAGTTGGCGGATATTAGACGACTATGCATTTGTTTCTCTTTGCCGAATCCATCCAGCTTTTTCCGGACGGAACGATTTTTATCCATATCGCCATGATACTTGGCATGATATGGCTGTTAAACCGTACGCTTTTTCGCCCGATAAACAACATCCTGCAAGCGCGTGAAAAGCAAAAAGGCGGTCATTCGCTGGAGGCGGTTGAGATATTAAAGAATGCCGGAAACAAAGAGTCTCAATATACAAAAGAAATGCTCGATGCACGTTCTGCCGGTTATGAGCTTATAGAAAAAGATCAAAAAGCTTCGGCGGCAATGCGTGACAAAAAATTGAATGCCGCAAAGTCAGAGATCATGGAAAAGTTTAACGCTGGACGCTCCGAGATCGAAAAACAAACTGCTCAGGCCCATAGCGAGATCGGTTCGAATGCCGAAAAAATGGCCGACAAGATAGCGGCTAGTATTTTGAAGGGTTAGGTTTATGCTTTCATTTTTCACAGGTTTTGTATTTCTTCTTGCCGGCAGCAGCAGCAGTGGCGGCGGATTTATGCATTTCTACAACGAGTATTTTAATATCCCCGGCTTTGAGCTTTGGAAGTTTATTAATCTCGGTGTCTTTTTGGCCATTATGATCTATTTGGTCAAAATGCCTCTTAGTAATGCATTTAAGGCAAAGCGGGAAGAGATCAGAGGCGAGATCATCAAGGCCGAAGCAGAAAAACAGGCCGCTCTTGAGAAATTGAAATCGGTAGAGGCGAAACTTAGCCAACTCGAAGCCGAAAAAGCAGCTGTGCTGCAAAAAGCAAAAGCTGAGTCCGAAGCTGAAAAGAAACGTATCGCCGAGAATACAGAGAACGAGATCGAACGGCTCCGCCATCAATCGCAATCCGAGCTGGCACGCCTCTCAGGCCAGTCACGTGCTGAGTTAAAACGGTTTTCGGCTGAAGAGAGCATTCGCCTTGCCGAAGAAAAATTGCGTTCGATGATCGATACCGAAAATGACGCCCGTTTGGTCCGGGCCGGCATCAACGAGATCGGAGGGTTGAACTAATATGAGTACCGAAACGATCGCCCGCCGCTATTCAGTCGCACTTGCCGATGTGGTTTCCGGAACGCAAGGTGTGGACACCGTGAGTTCCGAGGTCGCCGCTTGGGCCGATATGTTTGCGACCAACGCGGACCTCCGAAATGTGTTCAGCAATCCGACCATCGCACACATGGATAAGGAAAAGCTGCTTGAGAGTTTGATCTCAAAAACAAAGCCCGGCCAGACGACCGCGAATTTTGTACGCGTTCTGCTTCAAAATGGCCGCCTTACCGATATTGCAGATATCAACAGCCGCTTTTCAGATGTGCTTGACGAACGACGCGGCCTGGTGTCCGCTGAGATCATATCGGCCCGCGAGTTGCCCGAGGGCGAACGCATAGAATTTGAAAAAAATCTTGCAAAACTTACCGGTAAACAGGTAACCGTCAATTATTCGATCGACAAAGAGATAATAGGCGGCGTCGTTACCCGTATCGGCTCGACCGTTTATGACGGATCGGTAAAAACGAAATTGGAGAATCTTAGGGAACAATTGATCAATGGATAGTGGTGAATGATGAGCGAAGAAAAACCGCTCACCACTCACCGTTCATCACTGATAACAAAACGAACATGGAAGCAATAAAAGCAAACGAGATCAACGAGATCATAAGAGCACAGATCGAGAATTTTGACGCCAGCATGACGGTCAACGAAGTTGGCACGGTCATCAAGGTCGGTGACGGTATTGCCGAAATTTATGGCCTCGAAAAGGTCATGGCCGGCGAGCTTTTGGAATTTGACCACGGCGTACGCGGCCTCGCACTCAACCTTGAAGAAGACAAGGTCGGCTGCGTGCTCTTTGGTGATTTTCAAAAGATCAAAGAGGGCGACGAAGCAAAGCGCACAAAACGCATCATGAGCGTGCCTGTCGGCGATGCTCTGATCGGTCGTGTGGTCGATGCTCTAGGCAATCCGATCGACGACGCAGGTGAGATCGTTACTGACACATACTTCCCGGTTGAACGCATCGCCCCTGGTATTATCGACCGTCAGCCGGTGAAAGAGCCGCTGCAGACTGGTTTGAAGGCTATCGACTCGATGGTGCCCGTTGGCCGCGGCCAGCGCGAACTTATCATCGGCGACCGCCAAACGGGTAAAACTGCTGTCGCTATCGACACGATCATCAACCAGAAAGGCAAAGACGTGATCTGCGTTTATGTCGCTATCGGTCAGAAGGCTTCGACCGTTGCTCAGGTTCGCCAGAAGCTCGAAGAATTTGGTGCGATGGACTACACGATCATCGTAAACGCCTCGGCTTCCGATCCTGCGGCCATGCAATTTCTTGCTCCGTATTCAGGATGTGCGATGGGCGAATATTTCCGCGACAATGGCCGCCACGCCTTGACGATCTATGACGATCTTTCGAAGCAGGCTGCCGCATACCGCGAAATTTCTTTGCTTCTGAGACGTCCTCCGGGCCGCGAAGCTTATCCGGGCGACGTTTTCTACTTGCACTCACGCTTGCTCGAACGTGCCGCCAAGATGTCAGACAAGCAGGGCGGCGGTTCACTGACGAGTTTGCCGATCATCGAGACACAAGCAGGCGATATTTCGGCATATATTCCGACAAACGTGATCTCGATCACCGACGGACAGATATTTCTTGAGAGCGACCTTTTCAACTCCGGCGTGCGTCCCGCTATCAACGTGGGTAACTCGGTTTCGCGTGTAGGCGGCTCGGCACAGATCAAGGCGATGAAGCAGGTTGCCGGAACGCTCCGTATCGACCTCGCACAGTTTCGTGAATTGGCAGCTTTCGCACAGTTCGGCTCAGACCTCGACAAATCGACGCAGGATCAACTCGAACGCGGAAAACGCCTGACCGAAATTCTCAAACAGCCGCAGTACGTGCCGATGGACGTTCTTGAGCAGGTTCTTATCATCTGGACGGTTAGCAACGGCCACGCCGACGATGTCGAGGTCACAGACCTCAAGCGTTTCGAGGAAGAACTAACCAAATTTATCGAAGAAGCTCATCCAGGCGTACTCAACACGCTCCGTGAAAAGAAATCGATCGACGACGACCTGAAAGCCGCGATGAAAGAAGCGGTCGAGGACTTCAAAGCGACGCGTTGGGCGACTGCGGCCTCCGCGAAAGCGTAAAAGTTTATGGCAAGTCTATTAGACATGCGCCGACGGATTAAGTCGGTCAAAAATACACAACAGATCACCAAGGCGATGAAAATGGTCGCCGCGGCGAAGCTGAAGCGCGCGCAGGATCGTGTGACAGCATCGCGTCCTTTTGCAAACAAAATGTCCGACGTTCTCGGCGGATTGAGTGCAAAGGTTGCGGGTGAGATCTCGCATCCGCTGCTCGACGAACGCGGTGATAATAGGTACTTGATCGTTCTCGTCAGCGCCGACAAAGGCCTTGCGGGTGCGTTCAACGCAAATGTTATCAAGGCAACACAGGCGTTCCTCAAAGAAAATTCCGACAAGTCAACCGAGATGATCCCGGTCGGCCGCAAAGGCCGCGATTTTTTCAAACGTCGCGAAGTTAAGTTTGCAGAAGAATACGTCGGGTTGACGGGTTCGGGCCAAGTCGTTCACGCTGACGCTGTTGCGATCGCGAACAAAGTCATTACAGCATTTACTGAAGACACGACGATCGACAAGGTATTTATTGTTTTTACCGAGTTCAAGACCGTTCTCTCACAAAAACCTGTTATCGAACAACTGCTTCCCATTCCGCGTACCGCAACACAAGAGACATCTGAAACGGGAGTAGAGGCCGAGTATATCTATGAGCAATCGGCTGCTACGATCTTTGCAAAACTGCTTCCAAAGCAGGTCGAGATACAGATCTACAAAGGAATGCTCGAGTCGGTTGCATCTGAGCAGGGTTCGCGAATGACAGCAATGGATTCGGCATCGAAAAATGCGGGCGAGCTTATCGATTCACTCACACTCAACATGAACCGCATCCGTCAGGCTGCGATCACAAAAGAGATCATCGAGGTCGTCAGCGGCGCAGCGGCTGCCTAAGGCAGAGAATCCAAATACTAATCAACGTAAACAGACCATATTTGAAATTTTTTATAATTTCATATAAGGTCTGTTTGTTTTTTCTATTTATAAGCACAACTCAACTAACTACGCGGGAGGCATTTCCGAATGAACTGGTATCTTGGAGTATTAAAGAAATATGCGGTATTTAGCGGACGGGCACGACGAAAGGAATACTGGATATTTGCTCTGTTCAATCTAATTTTTGTAGTCGTTGCGGTGATTATTGACAATGTCTTGGGGCTCACTATCGAGGATGTTGGATATGGTCCAGTGTATATACTTTACGCATTGGCGACCTTTGTTCCCAGTTTAGCCGTTACTGTTAGAAGGCTTCATGATACAGGCAAAAGCGGATGGTTTATTCTTGTAGCGCTCATACCTTGCGTTGGCGGGATTGCTCTACTAGTGTTCGGCCTTACGCCTGGAGATGTAGGGGCAAATGAGTACGGAGAAGACCCAAAGGCGCATTCCGAATATGATCTTTTCGGAAATAACTAAACTTCGCAAAACACTCATTCTTTACGCGCCGCTTTTTTTGTGGATCGGCGTTATATTTTATCTCTCAAGTCCCGAAGGCTCATTTGGCCAAACCTCACGCTTTATCGGCCCGCTGTTAGATTTCTTTTTTCCGGGTATGTTGCCGGAGACGCGTATAACTGTCCATGCTTTTGTGCGCAAGGCCGCTCATTTTACTGAATATGCTGTACTCGCCTTTCTCGCCGTTCGAGCGTTTGCGGTCTCGACATTGCACCTGCTTAGGGAAAAGCTCTTTCTGTTCGCATTGATCTTAGTTGCCCTTATCGCCTCGCTGGACGAATTTAACCAAAGTTTCGAGGCGTCAAGGAGCGGTTCGATCTGGGATGTGCTGCTCGATATTTCCGGCGGTTTGGTGATGACTGTTACCCTTTGGCTGTTTAGACGACGTTTCTTGCCCGTTGCTGACCGATAAAAACATCCTTCTTCCAATTCCGGCAACTTTATGTCAAAATTTAACGTTAAGAGTTAGAGAAAGGAGACTTTGAAATGAGCATATTAGACAAGGTTAAAGAAGCGGCATTGAACCAATTTATCGAGGTGATCGAGTGGCTCGATGCATCGCAGGACACGCTGGTTTATCGTTTTCCGGTTGCCGGACAGGAGATAAAAAACGGTGCCCAGCTTATCGTTCGCGAATCGCAGGCGGCAGTTTTTGTCTTTGAGGGACAGGTTGCAGACGTTTTTACGCCCGGCAAATATGAGATCGACGGCGGCAACACGCCTATTTTGTCAAAGCTCGGTGCGTGGAAGTACGGTTTTAACTCGCCCTTCAAATCCGAGGTCTATTTTGTAAACACCAAGCAGTTCACCGATATGAAATGGGGCACGTCTAATCCCGTGATGCTCCGCGATGCTGATTTTGGCATCGTCAGGCTGCGAGCGTTTGGTGCTTACAGTTTGCGTATTTCTGATCCAAGCGAATTCATCAAACAGATCGCCGGCACGAACGCTCATTTTCAAACCGAAGACATCGACGGCCAGCTAAAGCGTGCTATCGTCACCGAGTTTTCCGACTCTCTCGGTGAATTGAAGATCCCTGCTCTCGACCTTGCCGCTCAATACAAAGAGATCGGCGAGAAAATTCGCGGCATGATAAATGAGGACTTCAAGGGCTACGGCCTTGAGGTCACTAAATTCTACGTCGAGAACGTCAGCCTGCCGCCCGAGGTCGAGGCCGCTATGGACAAGCGTGCATCAATGGGTGCGATTGGCAACGTCGATCAATACATGAAATTTCAAGCCGCAGATGCCCTGCGTGATGCAGCGCAGAACGAAGGCGGCGGAGCGGGACTTGGAGCAGGTCTCGGAGCCGGTTTTGCTGTAGGTAACCAAATGGCAGGGGCTTTTGGAGCCGGACCACAAGGCGGAGGCGGACAAACCGCAACTATCCCGTGTCCGTCATGCGGCAAGGCAAACGCCGCCGGTGTGAAATTCTGTTCTGACTGCGGCGGCAAGATGGAAGTTGCTAAAGTGCCGTGCGTCAAATGCGCCGCCGAGCTTCGCGAGGGTGCAAAATTCTGCTCAGAATGCGGTTCAACGCAAGAAAAAGCAAAGTGCACCGGTTGCCAATTCGAACTCGCCGCCGGAGCAAAATTCTGCCCCGAATGCGGAACTAAAACTGAAGCCTAGTCAGTACCACCTGCGGTAGCGGGTGGTTGAATATTTAATAGCTTAAACCGCCCGCTACCGCAGGCGGTTCTGACATTATGCCAATAAGCCCAGAACTTTTAAGGATCTTGCGCTGTCCGCAGTGCAAATCCGAACTGCAGATCGACGACGCGCAAACGCGTCTGAAATGCCTCAATCCCGACTGCTGCCTCGTCTATCCGATACGCGATGAAATTCCCGTCATGCTCGTCGAAGAAGCGACGGTCGAAAAATAATGAATGGCGACGAGATCGAATGGGGAAATGTAAAACGCGTCCTCATCGTTAAGCTTCGCTCGATCGGCGACACTGTTCTTTCTACACCTTCGCTCATTGCCCTAAAACGTTTTGTTCCCGATGCCGAGATCGACATCCTTCTCGAAGATTGGGTCGCGCCTTTGCTCGACGGTTTTGAAGGCGTGAATGTGATCGCTGTCGGCTCCGCATTCGGCGAGCGTATGCGGACAGCGATGCAATTGCGTCGCCGTAATTACGATGTCGCATTTAATCTCCACGGCGGCACGACCGCCACATTTTTCACCCGCGCAAGCGGAGCAAAACACCGCGTCGGTTACGCGAATTATCAGTACTCTTTTCTCTTCGATCACCTGCTGACATCAGCAAACGATTTCTGGCAAACAACCGCCACACATTCCGCCGAACAGCAGCTTGCCCTGCTAGGTTTTGTCGGAGTTCCGGTCAGCGATCGTCCAAAAAGTTATCTAGTAGGTACCGAATCAGCTCAAAGATCTATTAACGACAAACTTTCATCCCTCATCCCTCATCCTTCATCCCTCGCCTTACTTCATCCCTCGACCGCGTTTTTCACAAAGCAATGGCCCGTTGAGAATTTTGCACGCACCGCCGAGTTCCTCGCCGATAAAGGCCTAACCGTCGTCGCGATCTCGTCAAAAAGCGAATCTCACATCCTCGGCCAACTCTCTGACGAATCAAAAGTTCCCATCGTCACATTCGACGACCTGACCTTGCCCGAGATCACCGCGTTAGCATCAAAAGCAAAACTCTTCGTCGGCAACGACAGCGGCATGGCACACATAGCAGCCGCCGTCCAAACACCAACAGTCGTCATCTTCGGCTCATCAAGCCGCGCCCACTGGAGCCCCTGGACCGACGCCCCAAACGAGATCGTCTACGAAGAATTCCCCTGCCAACCCTGCCCCGGCTACGAATGCAAACAATTCGGCGACCCCAAATGCATCCTCAGCATAAAACCCGAAAAAGTCTTCACCGCCATCAACCGCATTCTTGCCCACGTCTAGCGGCGATGCGTTCGATCTTTCCGATTTATTGTTCGTCAAAAGTACAATCCCCATTTGGATTGTTGAGTACGCGAACTTCATCGCCAAGCTTAAAGGCGCTCCTTCAATATCTTCAAAATACCTGTTTGCATCAAAACTTACTTCCTTAGATTGAAAAAATACCAGAGACTCTTATTTTGAAAGAGTACAGAGCGAACGACAATCAGAAAAACGAATTTCTTATGTCATCATGCCAGATCACTCACATGTTGTTACCGACGGGCATCGCGAAATACCGGACGTACTCCGGTTCCTGAACGGAATTTCCGCGAAACGAATTCTTGATTATCTCAAAGAGAATGCTTTTGAAAGTTCATTGAAAAAACTTCGGCAGGAAGAAAAACGGAAAGGCTATAAACATTCTGTTTGGCAGCATCATCCAGATGCTTTTCGAATAACCGGCGAAGACACTTTCATGCAAAAGGTAAATTACATTCATCAGAATCCTGTTCGAGCCGGACTTGTCGAACGTGCGGAAGACTAGCGCTTTTCAAGCGCTCGCCTTTGGAACGGAAGTCCTTTGGATGATGAGCCATTCCTCACTGATCACAAACTCATAAAGTGGCGCTAAGCGGCGGCGGAGCCGCAAAGATTTAGATGATTTGACGGTGAGTCAGAGACTCACCGCTCATCGAGCGGCATAGCCGTAAACTCGCAAACGAAAGTGCTTCGCTCTTTGGTGTGGGTGATCTTTTGTCTCTTATGTATCCGATAGGACAATTATATAGTCTGACTCAGGTCTTCACGACCCTTTCGCGGAGCCAGTCGATGAGTGCTTCTTCTGAGAGTGAGCCTTCGGCGAGGGTGATGATGGTCAGATATTTATCGGTTGGGGTCGCGTTGAGATTGAAACCGTTGAGACGAAGAAAAGTGCGCATTGCTACTAGAGCGGTGCGTTTATTTCCGTCTATGAAAGGATGATTTTTGGCGATGCCAAAAGCGTATGCGGCAGTGAGGCGGGCGATATCAGCTTCGGGTTCATAGGCGGCAATATTCTCAGGACGGGCTAATGCCGATTCGAGCAGACCAAGGTCCCGCACACCATCGCTGCCACCGTGCTCAGCGATCTGTCTTTGATGCATCGCAACAACTGCATTTATAAGGAACCACTTCATCTATTGGGCAAGTTTGCGAAGCACATCGCGGTCTTCGCGCATTACTTCTTCGGCGATCTTCATCTGCTCGGCAAATTCTTCATCGAAGGGACGCAGTTCGATGCCGTTTGGCGTCTCGGTTACAAAAAGCATGTCACCTTTCTCGACGCGCAGCCTTTCGAGTATTTCCCGAGGCAAGACAATGCCCGCTGAATTTCCCACTGTCGTAATTTTGAGTTTCGCTGTCATGTTGTGATTATAACAAAAGTTATAATGAAATTTCAATCATAAACTGAAAGTCGCCAACATTGGACGAAACCTGCCGAGGCTTTTCTGTGGCCAACGTTGGTCGCTAAATCGGCTGTTTTGCGGGCGAGGCAGCGAATATGGCAGAGCTTGCCGGTGGCCGACTAGTGGAAATCGCAAAAAACGACATTTTTAATGCTGAAATTGTCTAAAATATGAAAATTCTCCGATGGCTTTTTAGGGGGTCTCCGATGGCTTTTTGATGGTCAGCGATGGCTTTTTGAGCCGCGATCAATGCCAAATCTGACGTAAACCATTTTCAAGTTAATCGACTCCCTTTCGGTGTTCCTTTGCCTGTACATAACAAATATGTTACTTTAATAAAATGGCGTGGAGCATCACATACCATAACGAATCAGTTGAATCTTTCGTTCTTGGGTTGCCGGACGGCTTGCTTGCCCGATACTTGCGTCTCACTGACATGATGCTGGAATTTGGTGCCAATCTCGGCATGCCTCATACTCGAGCGATGAGCGATGGACTTTTTGAGCTTCGTGTCAAAGGCAAGGAAGGCATCGCTCGAGTCTTTTATTGTACCGTGGTAGGACAGAGGATCGTTATGCTCCACGGCTTTATTAAAAAGTCCGAAAAGACACCTCCCAAAGAATTAAGGCTTGCCAGAGAACGACTGGCAGAGGTAAAAAAATCATGAAACACTCTGATCTAAAGAAAAAGGCACTGCAACGGCCAGGCGTTAAAGCCGAGTACGAAGCCCTGAGTTCCGAGTTTGAACTTCTGCGACAGATGCTCAGCGCCCGAACAAAAGCGGGCATGAGCCAGGCCGATGTAGCAATGCGCATGGGTACGCAAGCTCCGGCTATTACGCGACTGGAATCTGCTCTTAGCAGCGGTAAACATTCTCCCTCCTTTGATACGCTCAAACGATATGCGGAGGCGGTTGGCTGTCAGCTTCAGATCAAGTTTGTTCGGAGTGCCGTGCCAAAAGGCCGAAATTCGAAAGTCAACCCCAATTCTTGACACTTTCCCTGTAAACACATAGTATTTATAGTTTCGACTATTGTAGGCGGAGTGTCTCTTGTAGTTGGTATTTATGTTCGAATCGCTTTCCGATAAACTGAAAAATGCGCTGCGAAACCTTAGCGGCAAGGGCACTTTGACGCCTGAGCACGTTGACGCTGCGCTTCGGGAAATTCGGATGGCTTTGCTCGAGGCCGATGTTAACTATAAGGTAGCAAAGGACTTTGTCGAGGCGGTTCGCGTAAAAGCCGAAGGCCAAGAGGTCTGGAACGGCCTTAAACCGCACGAGCAGGTCGTGAAGATCGTCTATGACGAGCTTGCCGAGTTGATGGGCGGAACGTCTTCGCGGCTGGTGTTTACCAAGCAGACGCCGAACGTCGTGATGATCGTCGGCCTGCAGGGTTCGGGTAAGACGACTTCGACAGGAAAGATCTCGCGTTGGCTCGCAGACAATCAGGAACGCAAGCCTTTATTGGTGTCGGTTGACGTTTATCGTCCCGCTGCCCGCGAACAGCTTAAAGTCGTTGCAAATGCCGTAAACGTTGCTGTTTACGAGGGTAAAGATTCTAATGATCCGCTGACCATCGTTCGCGGGGCCGTCAAACACGCGGTCGAAATGGGCTTTGACACGCTCATGATCGATACCGCCGGCCGTCTGCACGTTGACGACGAGTTGATGGTCGAGCTTGAGCAGATCAAGGCCGAGACCAAGCCGGTAGAGGTTCTATTTGTCGCCGACGCGATGACCGGTCAGGACGCCGTTCGCTCGGCAGAGGTCTTTCACGAACGCATTGACATAACGGGCGTTGTCCTGACCAAGATGGACGGCGACGCTCGCGGCGGTGCGGCATTATCCATAAGGCAGGTCATCGGCCAGCCGGTAAAATTTGTAGGTGTCGGCGAAAAATACGACGCGATCGAGCCATTTTATCCCGATCGTATCGCCCAGCGGATCCTCGGAATGGGCGATGTCCTGACCCTTATCGAAGAGGTCCAGGGCAAGATCGACGAAAAAGAAGCTCAAGAGCAGCTGCGAAAAATGACGAGCAATCAGTTTTCGCTCGAAGATTTTCGCAACCAGCTTGGGCAATTCAAAAAGCTCGGCTCAATGTCCAAGCTAATGAAAATGCTGCCCGAACAGATGACCGGCGGCATGCAGATCACCGACGAACAGTCGGCAGTCGTTGACCATCAAATGCAGCGAACCGAGGCCATAATCGGCTCGATGACGCGGCAGGAACGCAATGACCATAAGGTCATCGACGCCAGCAGGAAAACGCGTATCGCAGGCGGCTCGGGCTCCACTATCAGCGAAGTAAATCAACTGCTCAGGCAATACGAGCAGATGAAAAAGATGATGGCCAAGATGAACAGCGGCGGTTTATTTGGCGGTATGGCAAGAAAAATGGCAGGCGGTTTAGCTGGCGGCTTGGGCAATATGCTCGGCGGCGGAAATCCGCTAGGGATGTTAGGCAGCGGCTCGGCAATAGATTATTCGGATGACGAATCAAACGATTCGCCATCGAGAGGTATTAGAAAAAAGAAAAGGCACAAGAAAAAAAGGTAGAGAAATTATGTTAGCAATCAGTTTAATGAGAATGGGCTCGAAAGGTAAACCTTTCTATCGCCTCGTGGTAAAGGAAAAACGGTCAAAACGCGACGGCAAGTATCTAGAAAACGTCGGAACATACAACCCAATGCTCGATCCAGCGGAAGTGCTCTTGAATCATGACCGCATTCAATACTGGATCGGCGTCGGCGCTCAGCCGACCGATACGGTCAAAAGCCTGATCAAGAACAATCCGGTTCAGACCGAAGAAGAACGTGCAGCAGCAACGGCGGCTCGCGAAGAAAAGCGTGCGGCTGCTGAACAAGCGAAGGCCGAAGCTATGAAGGCAGAAGCTGAAAAACTTGAGGCTGAACGTGTTGCTGCTGAAGAAGCTAAGGCTGCCGAGGCAGCGGCGGCTGAAAAGGAGGCGGCTGAAGCTCAAGCAGAAGCAGAAGCAGAAGCAGAAGCAGAGGCGGCTTCCGAGGCTGAAACGGCTGAAGCATCGGCTAGCGACGAGCCTGCGACTGAAGAAAAAGAAGTTGCGGCGGAATAGCTTGTTGGTTTTGTTGTTGTTAAGGACATTGATGAAAGAAGCTGTAGAAAAGATCGTCAAATCGCTAGTGGGCGAGCCCGATGCTGTTGAGGTTGTCGAGAGTGGCGACGCCAAGAGCATTCGTATTGAAGTGCGAGTTGCTGACAGCGATATGGGCCGCATCATCGGACGCGAAGGCCGCACAGTAAAGGCGATCCGCAGTATTCTTTTTGTTGCCGGACAGAAACAGCACAAGCGTTTTCAGCTTGATCTGGTCGAGGATTGAGTTCATTGAGTTTGTAGAGTTTTCGAGTTTATAGAGAAAATCAAAACTCAATTAACTCTAAAAATTCTATGAGCCCAATAAACTCATCAGACTTAGTGGCAGTCGCCAATATCGTAAGGACTCGCGGGCTTAAGGGCGAGGTTGTTGCCGAGATTCTAACGGATTTTCCTGAGCGATTTGAGTTGCTTGACGTGGTGACGGCAGTTCGCGCAGACGGCGGACGGTTCGAATTGAAAATTGAAAATCACTGGTTTCAGAATGGCCGCGTCATCTTAAAATTCGCCGGTGTTGACTCGGTTGAGGGTGGCGAAACGCTTCGAAATGTTGAGATCTGTGTGCCGTTGTCAGAAGCGGTTGAGCTTGAAACAGACGAGTATTTCGACTGGGAACTTGCGGGTTGTAAGGTCGAAACTCTTGATGGCGAACAGATCGGCAAAGTTCGAGAATTGATGAGAACAGGTGGCACGGAATTGCTGGTTGTCGAGGGTGAGACAAAAGAGTTTTTGATACCTTTCGCAAACGCAATATGCACCGAAGTTGATATTGAAAACAAGCTGATCAAGGTCGATCCGCCTGATGGATTGTTGGAGTTCTAGTTGAAAATTGACGTATTAACAATTTTCCCCGAGTTCTTCACTGCGGTGTTTGATTTTGGAATAATCCGCCGGGCAAAGCTTGCGAATATTGTTGAAATCAATGTCCACGACATACGCGAATACGCTGTGGACAAGCACAAGATGGCGGATGACCGGCCATTTGGCGGCGGTGACGGGATGGTTTTGAAGCCCGAGCCGATCTTCGCCGCGATTGAAAATTTAGCTGGCACTAGTAACCGCGATGCCTATCCGGCAAAGACGCGAGTGATCCTGCTTTCGCCGCAGGGAAAGCCTTTTAAACAGGCGACCGCACAGAATATCGCTGATGACACTGAGCATGTGGTCATGATCTGCGGGCGCTACGAAGGCGTTGACGAACGAGTTAACGAAGCCCTTGTCACCGACGAGATATCGATCGGTGATTACGTTTTGTCGGGTGGCGAACCGGCTGCGGTCGTTGTAATTGACAGCTTAGTTCGGCTTTTGCCAAACGCACTTGGCAGTGAGACGTCGGCGGAGAATGATTCGTTTTCAGATGGATTGCTCGATTGTCCGCATTACACGCGTCCGGCAGAGTTTCGCGGAATGGCGGTGCCCGAAGTTTTATTGAACGGCAATCATGCCGAAATTGAAAAATGGCGCAGAGAAAAGGCGCTTGAGAAAACAAAACTAAATCGTAAAGATTTATTAACAGGAGAAAATGGTGATATGTGAGCGCTGAAGAGCGTTGACCTCTGGCCGAAAAACTAAAATGAATAGACTAGATAGTGTTGAACAAACACAAATGAAAGAGAACGTTCCTGCATTTCAGCCGGGCGACACGCTTCGTGTACATGTCCGTATTAAGGAAGGCAACAAGGAACGTCTGCAGGCTTTTGAGGGCATTTGCATCGCGATCAAGCATGGCGGCGTTCGCGAGACCGTTACGGTCCGCAAGGTAAGCTTTGGCGTTGGCGTAGAGCGCATATTTCCGCTTCACGCGACTGTGATCGATCACATTGACGTTATTCGCCGAGGTAAGGTTCGTCGTGCAAAGCTTTATTATCTTCGCGATCTGCGTGGTAAAGCGGCCCGCATTAAGGAACGCGATACACGCGCTAAAAAGAAGGCAAGCTAGAAGGTACAAGAGAATGAAAAACGCGGGAACGGTCGATTCGTTTGAAAGAGATGGATCGGCCGCCCGCGTTTCGTTGTTTGACGATCTTAAAGTTGAATCTATCGGGCTTGTTTTTGAACAGCAAGCACACAAAGAGGGCTTTCGTTTTGTTGCCGGAGTTGACGAGGTCGGCCGTGGCTGTTTGGCTGGGCCTGTAGTTGCCGGGGCATGTATTCTAGACCCTGAAAAGCCACTTCCCAAAGGCCTCGACGATTCAAAAAAGTTAACTGCCGAAATGCGCGATGAGATCGCCGCGCAACTCAAGGCCGACTGCATAGCTTACGCGATCGGCCAGATCGAGGCTGACGAGATAGACCGGATCAATATCCTCGAAGCCACCAAACAAGCCATGCTCAAGGCCATCGCAGCACTTACTCCTCAGGCCGATTTTCTTTTGATCGATGCGCTCCAATTAAAAATGTCTCCGCTGCCACAGAGGCCGATCATTAAAGGTGACACGATCTCAGCCTCTATCGCCGCCGCTTCGATCCTCGCCAAAACTTACCGTGACGATCTTATGAAGGCCTACGATATTGAATACCCTCAATATGGCTTCGCCGGTCACAAAGGTTATGGCGCGGCGGTTCATTGCACAGCTCTAAGAGAATACGGCCCGTGTTCGCTGCATCGGCTTACATTCAATGGCGTGCTCGATAACAAAGAAGAAAATCTGCCACTGTTTTGATCGAGGACAGCTAGAATTGAATCCATGCGGTAGGTTGTTTTGGATACGAGATAGTAATCGTTGTCTCGGATTTGAATAGCGGCGGACGCATCTGCAGTGCTGTTTCCGCAGTGATTTTGGCCAGATGAGGTTCGTTAGCACGCTGGGAAAGGTGTGCCAGCACGATGTGCCTCGCTCGTCCGTCAAAATCAACTGAAAGCCAATCGTAGAGATCTTCGTTTGAGAGATGGCCGGTTCGGGACATTATTCTTTGCTTTAAATCCCATGTGTACATCGAACATGCACGGAGCATGTCACGGCTATGGTTCGATTCGATAACGATCGCGTCACAGCCTTTTAGTTTTTCTTTGATAAGCTCGCTGATGTGGCCAAAATCCATTAGCGTCGCGATTCGCATACCGTCTTTCTTAGCCACAAAGCCAAAGTTATCCGCGGCGTCGTGCGGCACACTGAACGGTTCAAAATCGATATCGCCGATCCGAAAATCATGATTCGATTCTATCTCGACAGTTCGGTTCTTTAACGCCGCTTGTCGTTTGGACGATTCGCTGTCGCCGTTTTGTCCGCCTTTTCGAGTGTCGTAGAAAGCAGCCTCAGTCGGTCGCGAAATATAAACAGGACAATTGACCGAACCCATCAAAACGCGCAGTCCGCCTGCGTGATCGCCGTGCTCGTGAGTGAGAAGTATGGCGTCTAGCTGATCGAAGGCGACACCTACCTCACCAAGCCGTCGCAAAATTTCGCGCGCGCTCATTCCCGCGTCAACCAAAACATTGGTCCGCTCGGTTGAGATCAAAACGGCATTGCCGCTTGATCCACTGCCTAAAACCGTGAACTTCATTCGCCTTCCTGATACTTCGAACGCAATGCTCTGGCCATCAAACGTGTAATAACAATATTCGGTACAAAGTTTACGACGCGTGACACAAGGTCGTTCGTAAATCCCGATACAATCCTTGTCCGTCCACTTTTGACGCCGCGCAAAGCCGCTTCGACAACTTCTTCCGCAGTTTGCTTGCCTTTGATCTCGACGGGAAGATCAAGTCTGGCAACGGCTTGAAAATTTGTTTTTGTCGGTCCCGGACAGAGTGCCATTACCTGTATGCCAAACGGTCGATTTTCTGCGGCAATGGCCTCGGAAAAAGAATTTACGAAAGCCTTTGTTGCCGCATAAGTTGACATAAAAGGGATCGGTTGAAAACCCGCAGCGGACGACACGTTGATGATCGTTCCACTTTTCCGCTTCCTCATTCCCTGCAAATACCGGTGCGTCAACGCGACAAGCGAACGAATATTTAGATCGATCATTCGCGTTTCGGTATCATGGTCAAGTTTCGCAAAATCACCATACGAGCCAAAGCCGGCGTTGTTGATAAGCCAAGCTATCTCAAATCCATGCTTCTCTGTTTCTTCGAATAGTCGCTCATCGGCGTCTGCTTCGGTCAGGTCAAGTGTCACGTAATGGGCCGTGATCTTGTGTTCGAGCATCAGTTCGTCGCACAATTCGTGAAGGGCTTTTTCTGAACGGGCAACCAACACAAGATCATGCTTTTCAGCAGCGAGCCGCCGTGCAAATGCCTCGCCTATACCGCTGGATGCACCTGTGATCAGAGTTGCCTTCATAGATCGTCTTCCGCAGGTATAAACGAAAAATAGATCGCCGATGCTCCCGCAAAAATAATAGTAACAGTTCCGATGAAGCGAATAATACCGGCGACGGTTTTTGTGGAATTTATAAGGCCGGTCGCGGTCAGCAGATAATTCCAATCGTGAAAACTTCCTTCACTGCCGGTGAAGCCGCTTGTTAAAACAAGCTGCATCACAACCGCATCAGCAGCATAAACCCAAACATTCAAAATACTCTGCCCGACCCACAGCAAAACGATAGCGGCAGAATAATAACTTTTCTGCCATAGAAAATAACCGACAAAAACAGCCGGAAATATCACCTGAAACAACGACCCGCCCGCAATCCCAATAAACTCACCGAGGATGCGAAACAACAGATGCCCGGTTTCGTGAATAGGCAGATCGACATTGTCCAAAAAGCTGCCTTGCATCGGATCGTACGCGATCCAGAGAAAATAAAAACTCAGGAGAGCGGCGAAAATTAGCTTGGGAATATTTGGCTTCACTGGATTTTGAAAAATTCATCTCGCGAGATGGCATAAAATACACATTGTTCGCCGTAATGCTTTTCGGTTTTCTCGTAGAGCATTCCACATTTTTCCATTATGCGCCAGGAACCTGTATTT
This sequence comes from Chloracidobacterium sp., assembly GCA_016711345.1. Lineage (NCBI taxonomy): Bacteria > Pseudomonadati > Acidobacteriota > Blastocatellia > Chloracidobacteriales > Chloracidobacteriaceae > Chloracidobacterium > Chloracidobacterium sp. Next base: position 1,709,832 of record JADJTD010000001.1, on the reverse strand, counting down.
TCGGGATCGGCTACGGCAACAATGCGAGTAAGGCCGGCAGTTTCAAATCCGTATTTTAGCCACGCATGCGCGCATTCATAGCCAAAACCTTGCTGCCAATATTTCTCAACTAAATTGTAGCCGACCTCGATCTCACCCGTATCTTCGAGCGGCTGGAGGCCGCTGGTGCCGATCATTTCCCCAGTAGATCTGAGGATCATTATGCTAAATCCGAATCCAAATTTTTCATGACATTCCAGATAAAATGGCAGCCGCGCCGCAAGTGATTCGGCGTTCTGCATCCGCGCTCCGCCCATGTATCGATTTACTGCCTCAGCCGACCGCATCTCTATCAACCAAGCCAGATCGTCGGGTGTGATCTTTCTTATTATTAACCTTTCAGTTTCAAACATATTGATATTAGGGCGACAGACGGCAAAGTTCCCATGCTTCTTCGCGGAGTTCGTAACAGACGCGGTCGTGCAGACGATTTTGTCGGCCTTGCCAGAACTCGAATTTTTCGGGCTTCAATCTGAAACCACCCCAGAATGGCGGCAGTGGAACGTCGTCGCCAAATTTATCGCGAACCTCATCAAAGCGCTCTTCCAAAACTTTGCGGGACTTGATCTCGCTACTTTGCGCCGAAGCCCAAGCCGCCAGACGACTATCGACCGGACGGGAGTTAAAGTATTTTTCCGATTCCTCACGGCTGGTTTTTACGACGCTGCCATATATCGCAACCTGTCGATTTAGCTGTGGCCAGAAAAAATGAAAAACAGTATGAGGGTTGTTTGTAAGATCCGTGCCCTTGTTGCTTTCGTAGTTTGTAAAGAAAACAAAACCTGCTGCGTCAAAACCCTTGAGCAGAACGACACGCACCGAAGGTCTGTTGTCCACGCCGACCGTCGAAACGGTCATCGCATTAGGGTCAAGAATATCCGCGTTTAGCGCGTCATCGAACCACCCCGAAAATTGTTCAAAAGGGTCGGCAGACATGGTGGATTCCAACAAACCGTCGGAAGCAAAATCTCTACGAATGTCGAAAAGGTCGGTCATTTTAGATCATGTGGACGAGCAATCCATCTTTTAGTTTCGGCTCGAACCACGTCGATTTTGGCGGCATGATCTCACCCATGTCTGAAACGGCAAATAGATCGTCCATCGTTGTTGCGAACATCGAAAACGCGACCTTTGCAATGCCTTCATCAATGATGCGCTCAAGCTCACCGGTTCCTCGGGCTCCGCCTACAAACCCGATTCGCTGGTCCGTTCGAGCATCACGGATACCCAACACCGGTTCGAGGAGAAAGTTCTGCAAAATGCTGACATCAAGACGCTCGATCGGGTCTGGTTGACGGACATAAGCAACGTTAAATCGCAGCTTATGCCACTTGCCGTCGAGATACATGCAAACCTCGCCATGATTTTGGGGTACTTTCTCGCCGGAATCCACAAGAACAAAATTCTCCTGGATCCGTTCAAAAAACTCTTCGGTCGAAAGGCCGTTGAGGTCTTTTACGACACGATTATAAGGCAATATCCGTAGATCTTCTGCTGGATACATGCCCGCGACAACAAAATTGTAATCCTCCGCACCCGTATGTGCGGGGTTGTCAGCACGCATCTTTTCGCGCGCAAGTCGGGCGCTCTCTGCTCGATGATGACCATCGGCGATGTATAGATCCGGAACCTCAGTAAATGCCGCGGCCCACTCGTCGGTGTGTTCGGCCCGCCAAACGCGCTGGACAATGCCCGCCGGACACTCAAATTCGTAAAGCGGCGGAGCAGTTGTCTTTTCTGCGAACAAAGCGTGTATTTTATCAGTGCCGCGAAATGCCAGGAAGATAAGTCCGGTTTGAGCCTTAACGGCTAGCATATGCCCGGTGCGATCTTCAACCTTGTCAGGCCTCACTTTCTCGTGCTTTTTGACATGGCCCGATTCATAATCGTCTATCGCAACGCAACCAACAAGTCCCGTCTGCGTATGGCTCTCGGCGACGAGTTGATATACATAAAATGCTCGCTCGGGGTCTTTGACAAGAATGCCTTCTTTAATAAAATTTTCCAGATTTTGGCGGGCTCGCTCAAAGACTATTTCAGGAGCGATTGTCGTTCCTTCGGGAAATTCTGCCTCGGCGCGTGTCACACGCAAAAAGCTTAATGAATTTGACGCAATGAATTTACGGACCTCCGACTCATAGACAACGTCGTAAGGCACACATGCTACACGCTTTGCTTCTTCAGCTATTGGCCGTAAAGCTTGAAAAGGCTTAATAATTGCCAATGTTTTTACTCTCCCTTGGGCATTTCTTCGATAGGTGCGGAATCGTCCACATCCTCGCCAAATGCCTTATTGTGTATGGTGCCTTCGTCGCCGAAAGCTTGCTTTTGCCTGTTTAGGATGTCCTTCATCATTTGGTTGGCCTGGCCAAGCTTATCGATCTTCCAGACGCCTTCTTCGCGAACGAAAGGAACGGTTTCCCACGAACCGAACGAATTTTTGACCTGTAGGGTTGCCTTGTCTCCATCTATCTTTTCGTCGCGATACTCGACCGATTTCTGGCTCTCGATAAATAGCGTCTCGCGTTTTACAATGTCATCGACGGACACTCCCTGAGCCGTTGCCTCTTGTTCGTTCATCTTTATCGTCGCCTCGGAAAGCAGAAGCTTCATTGCCGCCGTGTCCTTTCGTTTGATAGCTTTAGTGTATGTTTTGTATGTTTCGAGCGGCGTCGCGGGCTGTTGTTCACCGCATGAAGTTAAAAAGGCGGCGAATGAAAATATTAAAACTATTGACCAAATACGCATAATAAAAATGCCTTCTATGAAATTACCAAAAACATAAAGTATAGCGTAAAATGCCAAAAAGGTCAGAATTATTACAGTGCGCGGGTGACAAAAAGGGAAATGAAGTTATGCAGCGTCAAATATTAGGAGAAAGCAAACTGGAGCAGGCACTTCGCAGCCTCAACGCCTGGACAGTCGATGGAAAATTACTAAAAAAACGGTTAAAATTCGAAAACTTCTCTTCAGCATTAGATTTTGTAAATGAAGTTGGAGCACTAGCAGAAGTTGCGGATCACCATCCTGACATTACATTTGGATGGGGCTACGCCGAGATCGCTTTAACAACACACGATAGAGGTGGTATAACCGATGTTGATATTGCTCTGGCAAAAAGGATTGATGAAATATGAAGAAAATTACGTACAGATTTAGCTTTATTTTGATTTTAGCATGCGCTGCGGGCTTAGTTGGATGCTCAGGCGGCACTGACACCACTGCCAACACCAGCATCAACACCAACAACACGAATGTTCCTCCACCGGTAACAGCAAACTGGAAAAAAGACGTAACCCCTGCTGATATTGCTCGCATCAAGTGGCTTGAAGGCACTTGGCGCGGTTCCGGCGAAGGGGAGGAAGGTTTTTACGAAAGGTATAAGTTCGAAGATACATCGCTGATTGTAGAGAGCTTTGAAGATGCTACCCTAAAAACAGTCAAAGACAGGACGCGTTACGCATTGGTAAATGGCGAATTTCGCTTTACTACCACAGACGCTCGCAGGGTCGCCGCAAGTGAAATCACAGACGACCACATTCAGTTCGTTCCCATCGTTGGCGAAGGAAATTCCTATCGTTTCGAACGTCAACCCGGGGGGAAATGGCGGGCTGTGCTCGAATGGAAAGCGACCGCTGACAAACCAGCTAAGCAAACGATTTATATGATGGAGCCCTATAAAAAATAGCCAAAAAACGGCTACAAGGACCAAGACAGCCATGAAGATTATTTCTGGCCGCTCTCTCAAGTACTTTTAAAATTCATAAGCGTTTCGGGATAAACAGTTAACTCCGTCCACAATTCCATTCAATGTAGCGGAAGGTCTCATCGCCGCGTAAGTTTTTTCCGCATCAGGATGATAATAGCCGCCAATATCCTGTGATTTTCCTTGTGCCGCAATTAGCTCTTCATTAATTTTTGCTTCGTTCTCCTGCATCGCTTTGGCTATCGGGGCGAATCTTGCAGAAATTCCTGGATCCGTTGTTTGATCAGCGAGGGCTAGAGCCCAATACATTGCTAAATAGAAATGTGAACCTCGGTTATCAATTTGTCCGACCTTTCTTGCCGGAGACTTGTCGGTATCTAAAAATTTGGCGTTCGCGTCATCAAGAGCATCAGCCAAAATTTTTGCTTTTTTATTATTTTGAGTTTGAGCCACATGCTCGAGACTTGCTTGTAACGCCAAAAATTCTCCCAGCGAATCCCAACGCAAATAACCTTCCTTCAAGAATTGTTCCATGTGTTTCGGGGCAGAACCTCCGGCGCCGGTTTCAAACAAACCGCCCCCGTTCATGAGAGGAACTATAGAGAGCATTTTTGCAGAGGTCCCAAGTTCCAATATCGGGAACATATCAGTCAGATAATCTCTCAAAACATTTCCCGAAACGGAGATCGTGTCTTTGCCCGTCCTGGCACGTTTCAGCGTTTCGAGCATCGCATCTTTGACATCTAAAATTCTGATGTCGAGGCCCATCAGATCGAAATTCTCCAGATATTTTTCTACTTTCTTGATGATCTGTGCGTCGTGAGGTCGGTGTTTATCAAGCCAGAAAATTGCAGGCGTGTCAGAAAGTCTCGCACGGGTTACCGCCAATTTTACCCAATCCCGGATCGCAGCATCTTTGGCTTGGCACATCCTGAAAATATCACCGTTCTGAACTTTCTGTTCCAGAAGAACATTTCCGGTTTCGTCTTCTACCTTGACTATTCCTTCCCCCGAAATTTGGAAAGTCTTGTCGTGAGAACCGTATTCTTCGGCTTTTTGCGCCATCAGGCCGACATTAGGAACAGAACCAAAAGTCTTCGGGTCAATTGCTCCATTTATCTTCATGTCCTGAACAATCGCATCGTAAAAAACGGCGTAGGTTCTGTCTGGGATCATGCAGACAGCATCTTCCTCATTACCGTCTTTATCCCACATTTTTCCGCCGCCGCGAACAAGTGCAGCCATCGAAGCATCCACGATCACGTCCGAAGAAACGTGAAAATTGGTAATTCCGTTGTCCGAATTAACCATCGCGATTCGCGGTCCGTTTTCGATCGTCTTTTCGATCTCTGCCCTGATCTCGGCTTCTTGGGTGTGTCCGGCAATCTTTTCGAATAGCGTCGATAATCCGTAATTTGGATTGATGTCCAATTCAGCGAAAGTTACTTTGTATTTTTCAAAAACGTCTTGAAAATATGTTTCAACGATCGCACCAAAAATGATCGGATCGGATATCTTCATCATCGTTGCTTTTAGATGCGCGGAAAGAAGAACGTCCTTATTTTGGGCTTCATCGATCGCGTCTTTTGCGAATGCTTTTAAGGCGGATAAATTCATGACGGACGAATCGATCACTTCGCCTGCTTCCAGCGGTGAGAGATCTTTCAGAATCTTTTGGGAACCGTCATTTCCATAGAAAATGATCCTGAATTTCCCTTCCGTTTCCACGGTGACAGACGTTTCCGTGCCATAAAAATCTCCTGAGTTCATGTGCGCTACAGATGTTTTAGAATCCGCATTCCAAACGCCCATACGGTGGGGATGAGCTTTCGCATAATTTTTTACCGCTTTCGCTGCGCGGCGGTCGGAATTTCCTTCTCTCAACACAGGATTTACAGCGCTTCCCAAAACATTTGAGTACTTTCTATTGATGGCCCTTTCTTCGTCCGTTCTGGGTTCCGCGGGGTAATTCGGCACTTCGAAACCCTGTTTTTGAAGCTCCGTGATCGCAGCTTCTAATTGCGGAACAGAAGCCGAAATATTAGGCAGTTTTATGATGTTGGCGTCAGATTCGTTGGCGAGTTCGCCCAATTCTGCGAGCGCATCAGGAATTCTTTGGTCTTCCTTTAAGTATTCAGGGAAGTTGGCTAAAATTCTTCCTGCCAACGAAATATCAGGAACTTCAATTTCAACGTTCGCGGATCTTAAAAATGCCCTTACGATCGGTAAAAAAGAATGAGTTGCCAACATTGGAGCCTCATCGGTCAATGTGTAATAGATCTTTGATGTTTCTGCCATTTTATTGCTCGTTTTATTCTGTTCAGTGATCAACTTTGATCACGAATAAAAGTCTGTGTCACAAACACAGCGTTGTTAGGAAAATTTGTAATTAACACTATTTTAAGTTGCTTTGGGTCAAAACGCTACTCAGTGTAAGCCGTTCGTTTTTAAGTCGATAATAGGCTGAAAGGTTTCAAAAGAGCGTTTCTCTACCCTTTATCCATACTATCCCTGTTATATTGTTATGATAAATTTATGAGCGAAAAGAAACTAAGACCGCTCGTCGCCATCATCATGGGCAGTAAGTCTGACTGGCCGACGATGGAGATCGCTTCGCAGACGCTGACTGAATTCGGTGTGCCGCACGAGACTAAGATCGTTTCTGCACACCGGACGCCTGATCTGCTGTTCGAGTTTGCGAAAAGAGCGGAGGAAAGAGGCTTAGAGGTCATCATCGCCGGAGCGGGCGGCGCGGCACATCTGCCCGGAATGTGCGCTTCGCAGACCGTTTTGCCGGTGCTTGGTGTTCCTATTGAAAGCAAGTCGTTGAAAGGCCTTGATTCGCTTTTGTCTATCGCTCAAATGCCCGCGGGCGTGCCGGTTGGAACGCTTGCGATCGGACATGCGGGTGCCAAAAATGCCGCGCTTCTTGCCATAGCGATCCTAGCAAATTCACGGCCTGATCTTCGAAAAAAACTCACCACATTTCGCTCAAAGCAAACTCGAAACGTCCTCAAAACCAAATTGAAATGAACGTTGACGAGATCATCAAAGAGCTGCGGGCGTTAGGCGATCCGTCTAATCTTGCAGTTCTCGACCGCTATGCGATCAAAACGTCGCAAGCCTTTGGCATTCGTACTCCTGAACTAAAAACATACGCACGCGAACTGAAAAAGCTAGTGGCAGATCGGCACACGACGGCGCTCAACTTGTGGAAGTCCGGCATTTACGACGCACGGGCGGTTGCGTTCATGATCGACGACAATAAGCAGGTTACGCGTGAGCAAATGGATGAGTGGGCGGCCGGTTTTGACAACTGGGCGACGGTTGACGGAGCGTGTAGTTATTTGTTTTGCCGGACGCCGTTTGCTTATGAAAAAGCGGTTGAATGGGCTGAGCGGGAGCCGGAGTTTGAGAAGCGTGCCGGATTTTCTATGATGGCCTATCTTGCGGTGCATGATAAAAAGGCTCTGGACGACCAGCTTGCGGCCTTTCTGCCGGTTATTGAAAAGCATGCCGATGACGACCGAAATTTCGTAAAAAAAGCAGTTAACTGGGCTTTGCGGCAGATCGGCAAGCGGAATTTAGAACTCAATAAACTCTCCGTTGAAGCGGCAAAACGTATCAGATCGCAAAATACAAAGTCAGCCAAGTGGATCGCCGCCGATGCTTTGCGAGAATTAACCAACGAAACCACAAAAGAACGCCTGATACAGAAATCGTTAAAAATTACACCGCGTTAAAACTTGTTGCAACATCCCCTCAAAAGGTCTAAAATATAGCTTATCTCCCGATCCTTCCTTATTGAGGCTCGAAGTATGAACAAAATCAAATGCACTAAGTGCGGGCTCGTAAATGTTGAGTCTGACTACGATTGCCGTCGCTGCGGGCATGATATGGGAACCAGATTCATGGTTAGCAGCCAACGGATCGGCCCGCGCGAGGCTGCAAAAAGCAGTTCATGGCTTTACACTCTCCTTTTTCTCGCTCTGATCGGCGGCGGAGCTTACTACATTTTTTCCGGAGTCGGCAAATCATACGACGATGTAAAAATGGTTGAGAAAAATCGCCCTGGCGCTCAGGCAAATCAGGTAGTTGACTCTCCGTCAACACGCAGCCAGTTTGAACAGCAGCAAAAGCAGAACTACAAAACTGCGATTCAAAACAGCCAAGGCCTTGCCGAATCGCAGAAGCGAACGGAAGAAACGCAAAAGTTAATGCAAACCGCCCAAAAGTAGCTTTGCGCATATTCAGCATCGTCACGAATTCATAATGCGGCAGAGTTGGGGTAAGCTATGTTTCTATAGCGAATAGCTTTGCGCCCAACGTGACGAAAACGATACTTCCAAATTCGACCATTGGCGTGTTCGGCAGCGGACAGCTTGGGCGGATGTTTGCGATCGAGGCGCGTAAGATGGGCTATCGCGTCCACACATTCTCGCCTGAGAGTGACACGCCAACCGGCCAGATCGCAGATCTTGAGACTTCGGCCTCCTATGACGATCTTGATGCAGTTCGTGCATTCGCAAGATCGGTTGACGTAGTTACGTTTGAGTTTGAAAATGTGCCGGCGGCGACCGTTGAAGCGGCTTCTCAGTTTATCAATGTGCATCCAAAAGGCGAGATACTGCACACAACACAAAACCGTTTGCGCGAAAAGACATTTCTTGCCAATAACGGCTTTCCAGTTGCTGCTTTTAAGCACATAAAGACCATTGAAGATCTCCTTGACGGCGCAAAAGAAGTTGGGTTACCGGCAGTTTTAAAAACGGCTGGTTTCGGATATGACGGCAAAGGTCAAGCCAAACTTTCTGCCGTAGATGAGATCGAGCGAGTGTATGCCGGCCTAAACGGAAAGGAGGCTGTCCTCGAAGTATTTATCGAATTTGAAAAGGAAGTGTCGGTCGTTTGTGCACGCGACCAATTTGGCAACTTCGCACATTATGGCGTTATCGAAAATGAACATGCCAATCACGTTCTTGATATCTCATTTGCGCCGGCGGTCGTTTCAGAAAGGATCTATGCTGAGGCAGTAAACATCGCGCAAAATATAACTGAGATGATGGGCTATATCGGTACGCTCTGCGTAGAGTTTTTTGTGACGAAGGACGAAAAGCTGCTTGTCAACGAGCTCGCTCCGCGTCCGCATAATTCGGGGCATCTCACGTTTGATGCGTGTGTTACGTCGCAGTTTGAGCAGCAGTTGCGAGCGGTTTGCGGCCTTTCGCTTGGATCGAATGAATTTTACAGGCCGGCGGCGATGGCAAATCTGCTTGGTGATCTTTGGCAGAATGGCGAACCCAACTGGGCAGCATCAATCGCAGATGGAAACGTCAAGCTCCACCTTTACGGCAAGATCGAACCGCGTAACGGCCGTAAAATGGGGCATTTGACTGCTATTGCCGATACAGCCGCGGAAGCTGTCAGGATCGTACGAGAAGCACGAACAAAGCTAAACACGGCGACCCAAAGCAACGCCGGCCATAACCCCTAGATAGCCGAGCAGAACGCTCAGAAAAAGATATAGAAAAGCGATCAATAGTTGTCGTTCACGCATCAAGCCGAATACTTCCATTTCAAATGTAGAGAATGTGGTGAATGCTCCCAAAAATCCAACAATGATCGCCATGCGTAGATTTTCGTTTACTTCCATCTTATCGGCGAAAATAATCATTAAAAATCCGATCAGGAAGGAGCCCACAATGTTAATAACGAAAGTTGGAAAAGGGAATTTATCGAATACCGTGGCGAGCGGCGAGATATTTATCAGATGGCGAGCGACCGCACCGAGCGAACCGCCGATCGCAACCGAAAGTATCTTTGATGCGGCTTCCATCGTCTGAATTATACATTCTTCGCACACACATTTCATTTGCCCGACACCTTAGGACAAAGTAAACTTAAGGTTTATGGCTGAATCGCTTGCATTTTCACGCGGCGCAGACAGGACTATTGTTTACGAAGAGATAGCGCCCCAAATAGCCGCGCTCGTCGAAGGCGAGACTGACCTGATCTCAAATCTAGCGAACATCGCCGCAGTTCTGAAAGAAGCCTTTGGCTTTTTCTGGGTCGGCTTTTATCTGGTCAAGGACGGCCAGTTGGTCCTCGGGCCATTCCAGGGGCCGCTTGCTTGCACGCGGATCGATTTTGACAAAGGTGTTTGCGGACACGCTTACACAACTCGGGAAACCGTTATCGTTCCCGACGTAGATCAGTTTCCCGGCCACATTGCGTGTGCTTCGGCGTCAAGGTCGGAGATCGTTGTGCCAATTGTTGACCGCAAGGGAATGATCTTTGGTGTGCTCGATGTCGACAGCGATAAACTGAACGATTTTTCACAGACGGACGCCTACGGCCTCAAACGGGTCGTCAAAACAATTGAGAGATTCATCTAGGGCCACACGAACCCTAGCTAAAAAATGACACCTGTTGATCATCCCTATTGGGTCTGGACATTGTTTTTTGCTGTCGTATTGACGGCGCTGTTTGTCGATATCGGTATCGTTAACCGCAAATCGCACGCTCCGACGCGAAAGGAAACGTTCGTGTGGAGTATCGTTTGGGTCTCCTTAGCACTCGCATTCAACGTGTTCGTCTACTTTCAAGTGGGCAATCACACCGGCGACTGGAATATTGCCCTTGCACAGGCAAAACTCTTTCTGACGGGCTATTTGATCGAGCTTTCACTCTCGGTCGATAATCTTTTTGTCATACTCCTCATCTTTACTTACTTTAAGGTTCCAAAGAAATTTCAGCATAGGGTCCTGTTTTGGGGCATCATGGGCGCGCTCGTTATGCGCATGGTGATGATCTTTGCGGGAGCCGAGCTGGTCGAGCGGTTTCACTGGATCATCTACTTGTTTGGGGCATTTTTGCTCTACACGGGACTGAAGATGTTTGGGAACCAGGAAGATAACTTTGAGCCTCACGAAAGCGCGATAGTTAAATTTGCGATGAGGTTCATCCGCATCAGTAAGCACTATGACGGCGAGAAATTTTTTACTGTAATCGACGGTGTAAAAACGGGTACGCTTTTACTTCTCGTACTGATCGTTGTTGAGGTTACTGACCTGATCTTTGCGGTGGACTCGATCCCCGCGATCTTCGGAATTACGACTGACCGATTTATCGTTTACACGTCTAACATTTTTGCAATTCTTGGTCTGCGGACGTTCTTCTTTCTACTTTCAGATCTGGCCAACCGGTTTCATTATCTTAAATTCGGCCTAGCGTTTGTGCTGACATTTATCGGCGTGAAAATGTTATTGCCTCTATTGGCGCAAGGCGTGATAATGATATTAGGCGAAGGTAGTACCTCGGCGTTTGCAGTTTTCGTACAGCGATATCTAAACCATGAATTCGAACAAATGGTCATCAATCTGTCGCTTGGTATTGTTGCCGGAGCTATCGTTATATCGATAATTCTATCCTTGATCGTTCCTCCGTCGGTCAAAAAGGATGACACCGAGGATGAAAGCCCGGCCTAATGGACGATAAAAAATACCGCAAATTTTACGTTGACTGGTGGAACATACGCCGGAGCACCATTTACGGGCTTATTGCTCTAGCAGTGGTGACGGGTGCTGTGGTAACGGGGGTTAAACTTGCGTCAAAATACAATTGGTTTGCGACCGTCGATGCGGGAGAAGCTCCGAAGGACGCGGCACGTATAGTTTCCTTTGAAGGCGAAGTGCGAATCACCCGAGCATCGACGAGGGAAACGATACTTGTAAAAATCCCAACTTGGGTTGCTGCGGGCGACACGATCCAGACGCAGTCGGACGGACGTGCGATAATCCAGATGATCGACGGTTCTGTTTATTCGGTCCGGCCAAACAGCACGGTTGTTATTCGCGATACCACATCGCTATTTGGCGGCAAGAATGTCCGAGTTCGTGTCGATGACGGACAGCTCAACGTCCGGACCGAGGAGCAGCCTGCCGACACAAAGAACATCGTCGAACTTGGCGAAAGTGAAAACCAAGTTGGCCCCAAAACCGACGCAAGTTTTAATGCGGACGGCCCGGACGGCGGCGAGATACGCATCAGCCGCGGCAATATCGAAACAACATTGGGCGGCGAAAAGACAAGCATCGGCGCCGACACCTACGCGTCGGTAAACGGATCGAATTTGTCCGCGCGTGAGAGATTATTAGCACCGCCGAGGCTGATCTCGCCGGGCAACTCTGAACAGGTCATCGATTCAGGCAACGGCGTGACCGTCAATTTTACCTGGGGGGATCCAGAAGGAAATCCTGCCTCAAGTTTTTATTTGCAGATCGCAAAATCACCATACTTTGCATCAGATTCGATTCTGGTTGACAGAAATCAAATGCAGGCGCGTGACTTTCGTCTTTCAAGTATTTCGCCCGGTACATATTACTGGAGACTGAAAGCGACAGCCCGTTCAGGCCAAACAACTGACTGGAGCGAACCGTCAAAGTTCATGGTCGTTCGCAGCGGCGAAAGTATCGATATCGCCGCGAGCGATTGGCGGGTCGAATCGGTCGGCGGCAATGTCTATGTTGTCACCGGCAGGACTCAGCCGGGAATGATAGTGCGTTCGCAGGGCCGTCAGGCCAATGCGGGAGCCGACGGAGCATTCAAGATACAGATCCGTTCACCTTCCATTGAAACGGCCGTCGAGATCGCTGACGATCGCGGCAACCGCACAGGTTTTATCATTTCCCTGCGAAACGGCAACGTGCTGCGACGCTATTAAGCAGAGGTGAAAAATCGCACACCAACATTCGCCAGACAGTTCTAAAGACAACCGCACGACACGTTTAACAGCCGCGCTTGTCCTGACGTTCGTCTATATGATCGTTGAGGCGGTCGGCGGCTGGCTTACCAATTCGCTCGCGCTTATCGCTGATGCCGGACACATGCTGACCGATGTTGCCGCGCTTGGCCTGACGCTTGCCGCCATTTGGTTCGGTTCGCGACCGGCAACTGCCAAGAAAACATTTGGCTACTATCGTCTCGAAATTCTGGCAGCTTTCGTCAACGGCATCGCTCTCGTTTTGCTTTCTATTTGGGTCATATACGAAGCTGTGATGCGTTGGCAGTCACCGCCTGCGATAGACGGGTTTCGTCTCACCATCATCGCTGCCGGTGGACTGCTGGTAAATATTGTCGCGGCCAAGCTGCTCCACCACGGCCACAAGCACGACTTGAATATGCGCGGTGCATGGCTGCATGTGATGGGCGATCTGCTGGGTTCGGTGACGGCAATTGTTGCCGGTGTTTTGATCTCCACAGCCGGATTGCTGTGGGCAGATCCGCTTTGCAGTATTTTGATCAGCCTGATAATTATCTTTAGCGCGTGGAGATTGATACTGGAGTCCGTTAACGTCCTTTTAGAAGGCACACCGACACATATCAACCTGTCTGCTGTCGAAACGACGATCCTCGAAACTGAAGGCGTAAGCGGAGTGCACGATCTGCACGTTTGGACAATCTCGTCCGGTATCGAGGCGCTTTCTGCCCATATTAGTCATAATGATTCGGTTGTTCATTCGGACCTGCTGGTCAGAGTTCGAGATCGTCTGCACACCAATTTCGGCATCGACCATCTAACGATACAAATGGAAACACAAAACCGCGAAGCCGAGGCTGTTTACATCTGCGAAACCGGAACAAAATGCTTCGAGCCGTCGATAAAGAATTAGCACATTGCCAGATTTAGCGGTTTTAAAGAGATTTCCCGCAAAGACGCAAAGCACGCAGAGAAAAACTTTCTTAATAAGCATTGATTCTTTAATATTGAACCCCTCTTAACTTTGCGTCCTCTGCGGCTTTGCGGGAAAATCTCTTAATGCCAACTATCGATCTCAAATACGGTAAAACCTCGATCCCGTTTGAATACGACGAGATGCGTTTTGAGACGCTCGGCAAAACTACCGAACAACCATCGCTTTCTGATGCTGAGATCGGCGACAGGCTTGATGATCCGATCGATTCGCCGCGTCTGGATGAGATCATCGAAACCGGCCAAACCGTTTTGATCGTCGTGCCGGACGCTACGCGTCAAACTGGCTGCGGACAGGTTGTAAATCTCGTTGTCCGTCGTCTTATCGCAAACGGAACTGCTCCGCATGACATACGCATCATTTTTGCTACGGGCATACATCGCAAAGTCACAGAGGCCGAAAAGCAAACCATCCTCACGCCATTCATCGCTCAGCGAACCAAAACACTCGACCACGATCCGCGTGATCTGATGCAGATAGTTCGCCTTGGCGAAACGTCGGGCGGAATTCCTATCGAGCTTAATCGCGCTTTGACCGAACACGATCACATCATAATGATCGGCGGCGTGACGTTTCATTATTTCGCCGGCTTTACCGGCGGGCGAAAGCTCATTTGTCCGGGCCTTGCGTCTTCGCGAACTGTTTCTGAAACGCACAAGCTCGCCTTTGACTGCGAAACTCTAGATCGTCGCAATGGTGTCGAAACTGGAAAGCTCGATGGCAATGCGGTCAACGAAGCTTTCATGGAAGTTGTCGAAAAAATCGACCCTGCATTTGCAATCAATACCATAGTCAATGACGCAGGCGATACCGTCGATCTGTTTTGCGGAAACTGGCGAACCTCGCACCGTGCCGCCTGTGAAGTTTATGCTGACCGTCACACTATTCGCGTCCCAGAAAAAAGAGACCTGGTTATTGTGAGCTGCGGCGGCTATCCCTATGACATCAATCTCATTCAGGCCCACAAAGCTCTTGAAGCTGCGTCCCAAGCTTGCATAGACGGCGGAACAATTATCTTTCTCGCCGAATGCGCCGACGGGCTTGGGCGAGACGATTTCCTAAAATGGTTCGAAGTTGACAACAGCGATGAACTTGTCCGTCTGCTCTGCGACAAATATCAAGTCAATGGCCAGACCGCGTGGAGCCTTTTAAAAAAAGCCGAGCGATTTGATATCAGGGTCGTCTCAGATCTTGACGCGGCCGTCGTACAAAAAATGCGGCTGAGAAAAATCGATGTCAAAGCTATCATCACAGACGCCGTTTCAACCGGCTACATTTTCCCAAGCGGAGCAAAGTTTCACATCACCAGCTGAGTAGTCGATGCTAAAACCCGCACGTCGAGGAAAGAGTGTGAATGGAGGTGTGGAGTGATCTTTGGCGTTGTTCGGCTGATGCGGTTCTTGTACATAGCCTCACCATAGCGCCGAAATTAGTTTTTTGGAAAACCAATTTTCCAGATATGATGTAACTTCCCAAGCAGAGCTACATTGTTTAACACTACCATCTGTGTTTTAAATCTTACGTCAACGTCAACGCCTTAACTTCCGACTCGAGCCTCCCGCTTACGCAGATTATTTCACTGCAAATGTTCTTGCGATCGAGTCGGTTTGGGCTCTTAGGGAGCGGAGAGAATCTTTTTGGCCGGTGAAGCGAAGCAGGTAAACGGTCGTGTCGTTTGCACGGAGGAAGTAAAATCTGCCGCTCATGTTGCGACCAGATGAGACGTATTCGTAGTTGAAAATTGCGCCCTTGAGCCTTCCGGAGAAGGTTTCTTGCTTTCCGGCGACGAAGCCGCCGAGGAATTGTAGCTTTTGCTCTTCGTCCTGGATGATGTCGGAAATGACGGCGTTTTTAACAACCGACAGCCTGCGGATGCCGAGATGGCCGTCGCTTCTGTCTCCGTAAACGTATTCGACGTTGGGGCTTGTGGCGGACGGTTTGACCGTCATCTTCCATTTTGCGTCGGGCAGGTCGAATGTGTAATCGACGTTCGGATCGCTGAACGAACTGCCTTGGGCAATGACCGAAACTGCTGCAAAGATTACAGTTAGACCAAAGAAAAGGCTGATTGAAAATAAACGTGATCTCATCTGCTGTTTCAAAACTCTCAATACCGAAGACATTCTAGCGAATTATCCATCAAATATCGACATTCATTTGATGAGATGTGCTGCCAAATTGTTGTCTCGCTCGGGCGTATGATCCCGGCAAGTCAGTTTTTGCGGCCTATCATAAATGGTTTTATCAAAGCCACACCTGCAATAAAGCCTCCGATGTGAGCCGCGTAGGCTACTCCGCCGCCGCCAGACGGAGTGAGATAGCCGAGAACTAATTGATAAACGATCCAGATACCTATAGCGACGAAAGCCGGAACCGTCGTGATCATATTAAAAATTAGCGCCCGCACCGGCCGCGAAGGGAACAGAAGGAGGTATCCGCCCAAAACCCCTGAGATCGCTCCGGATGCACCGAGCATCGGAATGATCGAATCCGGCCCCATAATTATCTGTGCTGCAGCGGCGGCGAAACCGCACAATATGTAAAACACGAGATAGCGAACGTGCCCGAGCATGTTTTCCAGATTGTCGCCAAAGATAAATAGAAACAACATATTGCCGAAAATGTGCATTATGTCGCCGTGCATAAACATCGAACTGAAAAAATTGAAATAGACCGGCAGCGGAGAGGCGAAGTGATTGATCCGTGCCGTTTCGGCACCGACCTGTATAACTTGAGGCCCAACCAGGTCAATGCCGTTTGTGATCTCTCTCGGCACGAGAGAAAACGCATTGTCGAACGCCTCGTTGCTGCCAAGCTGCTGCAAGATCAGAAAAACGAGAATGTTCAAGCCAAGGATCGCGTAGTTTACGATCGGCTGGGTGCGTCGGTCAGAATTGTCGTCGCCAATTGGAAACATAAATTCAAACTATCCGATGCCGGCGTTCTCCGGTGTCTGAAGCAGCTCATATCCTTCGCTGCGAGCAACGAATGTTGCGGCTGTAATATCGCCGACAACGTTCAATGTCGTCCTGCACATATCGAGGATACGATCAACGCCCAAAATAATGGCTATCAACGCAGGATCGATATTTATCATAGCCAAAATGCCGATGATAAATGGTATTGAGCCTGATGGAACGCCAGCCGTTCCAATACCGCCGAGTATCGCCATGTAAACAACCATCAACTGGACACCGAAAGAGAGATCGGCTCCGGCAAGCTGTGCGATAAATAAAACCGTAACGCCCTCGTAAAGTGCGGTGCCGTTTTGGTTTGCGGTGGCTCCGACGGTGAGGACGAAGCTATTGATCTCTTTTGGAACACCGAGATTTTCATGCGAAACGCGAAGAGCGGTTGGCAGCGTTGCGTTTGACGAGGATGTCGAAAACGCGGTGACTATTACGGTTCGTACCCGTCGGAAAAACTCCAGCGGATTGATCTTTGACAGCAGAGCGACGGACAGAGAATACACACCAAAGAAATGAACTCCAAGGCCGAGCAGAACTGTCACCACAAACCAGCCAAGTGACTTAAGAAGGTCGATGCCGAAAACAGCGATGTTATTGAACAGCAGGCACGCAACAGCATATGGTGCGAACTTCATTATGATGTCGATGATCTTCGATGTGATCGCAAACAGCGATTCCATGACTCCGACGAAGGGGGCCGAAACAGGAGCAGGCAAAAGAGTTATGGCGACACCGATAATTAGGGCGAAGAACATGATGTGAAGCATGTTTGGATTTTCGCCTGCGATGGAGTTAAATACATTTTTTGGGACGATCGTTTTCACCGCCTGCATCAGGGGAGAATCCGACTTAGCTGCGTCAGTAGCCTTCTTTTGGGCTTCCGTTGCCGTTGCTGCGCCGCTGCTGAATTTTTCTTTAAGCTGCGCCGCGATCTCAGGTCTGATACGTTCGCCGGGGCGAATGGTATTTGCCAAGCCAAGGCCGATCATGACAGAGATCGCCGAGATGACCAGACAGTAAGCAAATGACTTGAGACCGATGCGCCCCAATTTTCGAATGTCGCCGATGCCCGCAACGCCGACTACGAGTGATGAAAATACAAGCGGCACGACTATCATCAAAAGCAAATTTAAGAACAGTGTTCCGATCGGCTGTGTGATATTTGCTATCGTCCAGGAGACGTTTTCATTGGAGCCGCCAAAAAGCTGATTTGCCGCTATGCCGCCGAAAACGCCAACGAGCAAGCCGATCAGGATCCTTGTATGCAGCGCCATGCCTTTCGGCTTATCAGGCGTTTCGTCATTCAGATCAGTCGCTAATTCACGCTCATACGTATCATCCGAAACCTGCGGTTTTTCCTGTTCGCTCATCGTTTGCTCCTTATTTTCTCGACGTTGCGGTTTTGTGTGAGTGTAGCAGAAATGCCCGGATTTCGTTAAATCTGCTAGGATTTAGATTGAATAAAATGTTCGAGTCTATACATTTTGAATCCGCAGGACGTAAGACAACAAGCGCGTCAAACCCTGAGGTCGTGAGCAAATTGCGCTCGATAGTCGGTGATGAGAATGTCTTAGTCAAACCCGAAACAGTAGAACCGTATGGAGCCGACGCAGTCAAAGAAAAATTCCCGCCCGAGGCAGTTGTTTTTCCTGAGACAACCGAGCATGTAGTGTCGATCCTAAAACTTGCGAACGAATATCTGTTTCCGGTGACTGCACGGGGCGGCGGCGTTGGTTATACGGGCGGCGCGGTTCCGGTTGACGGAGGGATTGTCGTCGGCACGGATAGAATGAACAAGATCATCGACATCAACGTCGATGATCTTTATGCAATTTGTCAGCCGGGAATCAGGACAATTGAGTTGCAGGAAGCAATCGCGAAACATGGATTGATGTTCGCGCCTGATCCGGCGAGCTACAAGAACAGCTTTATCGGCGGCAACATTGCAGAGAACGCGGGCGGAATGCGAACGCCGAAATATGGTGTGACAAAGCATCACGTGCTAGGGCTTGAAGTTGTAACAGCAACCGGCGAAGTTATTCACACAGGGGGAAAAACTGTGAAGAATGTCGTTGGGTTTGACCTGACGGGTTTGATGTGTGGCTCGGAAGGAATGCTCGGCATCTTTACCGAAGCGACCTTGAAGCTACTGCCGATTCCGGAAGCCACATCGACCGTGCGTGCCAATTTTCGCACGATGGAAGAGGCGTGCAAGGTGCTGACAAAATTCACGCCTGTCGGTTTGCTGCCAATGGCGATGGAAGTCATCGACAAGTATTGCATCGAAGCGGTCGAAGGCAACTTTGCGTTTGGATTGTCGAAAGACGCGAAGGCGATCTTGCTCGTTGCGGTGGACGGTTCAAAAGAAGAGGTCGCAAAAAATGCCAGGACCATCGAGCAGATCATAAGTGAGAACGGCGGCTTTGACATTATGCGTTCTCAGTCAAAAGAAGAGGAAGATAAGTTGTGGGATGTTCGCCGCGCGATCTCGCCGTCTCTGATGAAATACGGCACTCTCAAGATTAACGAGGATGTTGTGGTGCCTCGTTCAAAGGTTCCGGAGCTTGTCGCAAAGATCGAGGAGATCGGTAAACGTCACAACACATTTGTCGCCAATTTCGGCCACGCAGGCGATGGTAACATCCACGTCAATTTTATGTGCGACCGCGAAGATCAGGCATCCATAGATCGTGCCCGCAAATGCGTTGCCGAGACTTTCCGACTTGCGGTCGTTCTCGGCGGCACGATCTCTGGCGAGCATGGTATCGGTTATGTAAAGGCTCCATATTTGAATTACGCAATCGACCGCCCGACGCTAGAGATAATGAAGCAGATCAAAAAGGTTTTTGATCCGAACGGCATACTAAATCCGGGAAAAATGTTTGTTTAGAAAACAAGTCATTTCTTAGGCGCGGATTTTGCGAAATAGCCCTGCCGGTGCGTGACCTTTACTTTATCTTTTTGCAATTGAGAGTTTGTTAGTTGGATCTCGATCTTGCGATAGGAACCGTCGCGGTTTTGATTCGTGGGCTCGTAGGCGATCAGATATTGCGAACGCATCTCTTCCTGAATCTGTGCAAACGCATCACGAAGCTCGCGTTCGTCGCGCGGAAAATATGCACGGCCACCAGTCCGCTCAGAAATTTTGTTTAGCGAGCCTTTATCGACGCCGCTGTAAAAATTATCTCCGATTCCAACCGAATAAATGATTGCTTCCGATCGCAAAGCTGCCTGAACAGCTTCGTCCAATTTCTTTTTTCCGTAAGTGTTGACGCCGTCGGATAGCAGGATGATCGCGCGACGGGTTCTTTCCGGTGCCGGACCGAGGATCTCGTCAGATGTAACCCAAATTGCGTCCCAAATCGCGGTTGAACCTTGGGTTGCCTGATTATCGCCCGAGATCGGCGGAGTTCCGGCAATAACGCCGCCGCCAATGTAGCCCGATGGTGGAATAAAACGCACCTTTTCGATCGCACGCCGCAGGCGCTGCATATTGTTTGTCATTCCCTGTTCGAGAGTCGATTCGCCAGTAAATGAAACTACCGAAACTTCATCTTTTGACGGCCGGACGACTGTTTCGAGGAACGAAATTGCCGCAGCCTTTTCTTCCGGCAGCGTTCTTTCCTGCGAAGCGCTGACATCGATCAAAATTGCGAGACTCAGCGGCAGATCGATCTGCCGTGAAAATGTAGTGATCTCCTGCTGTTTGCCGTCTTCGAATATCTTTACGTCTTCTTGTTTAAGACTCGTTAGCAAGCGTTTATTTCGATCTTGTGCAGTGAAAAGGACGTTTACGATGTCGGTATCGACTTTGATGACCTCGTCGTCATCGGATGGCGGAGGTGTGGGTTGCGGCAAAGGCGCTTTCGCGGGCGGATTAGGAGGCGTCTGTTGAGCGTTGGCAACAGAAAGACCTATAAGGCCGACAAACAGAAAAGCCGCAGCAAAAAAAGCAAAGGATCGAATTCGCGAAAACAACATTTGTAAAACTCCTACTTCAAATTGTCTTTGATCGCTCTGTAGCTCGACTTTGTGCGGATCTTATATTTACCGGTTTTTTCTTTATCCGTAAAGCGAACTTCGATCTTGCGTGCCCGGCCGTCGAGATTTTGATTGGCCGGCCGATAAGTGATCAGGTATTGCGATCGCAGTTCATCCGATATCTTTTTGAATGCCTTTTCCAGTGCAAGCATATCGCCTGTAAAAAAAACTTCGCCGCCAGTGTCTTCGCAGAGCTGCGATAAAAACTTGTCGCCTTTGTCTTTGATCGTTCCAGCATCAACACCGGGAACAGAACCAAGAAAACCTGCTTTGGTAGAGATCCCGAATATGGTTGTCTCGGTTCGCTGAGCTATGTCGATCGCGTCTTTTAGTTCGGCGCGGCTGAATGTATCGTCGCCGTCAGTTATGACGACGATCACGCGACGGCCCGGAACAGTGCGCAGCTTTTCGTCAGCAAACTGCCAAACCGCATCGTAAAGCGCCGTTTGCGAACCTGTTTTGCTTATCTTATCGACCGCTTTGTCGAGCAGGTCCATTTTGTCTGTAAAATCCTGTCGTAGCGTGACCTCGTGATCGAATGTCATGAACGCGGCCTTATCTTTTCGCAGTTGGATGACGGTGTAGATAAAGTTTCTTGCCGCTTCTTTTGAAAACTTCATCTTTCCGGCGGTCGAAGGCGAAGTATCCATCAGCACGCCGACATAAACCGGCGGATTTGATTTTTCCGACGAAAAGAACGTTACTTCTTGTTGTACACCGTCCTCAAAGATCTGAAAATCGCCGCGCGTCAGTCCACTTATAAGATTCTTCTTTTGCGTGACCGTAACCGGCAACCGAACCTCAAAGACTTTTGTCGCTCCAGTGTCGTCAGACGGTACAGGCGGTGTCGGTGTTGCTTTTTGCGCAAAAACGGCCGTCGCAAAAACTAACGAAACAAGGACAGACTTGAGCAAATTTAGACCAAACGAACTTTTCATAAACTAAAATGCTGATCGCTGAACAAAAGCATATTTTCGATGCCGGAAGGCACGCGTCTGTTGTCTCGATACAATTCGAGAGTATAGCAAAAGAAGGAGATCAGTTGTGAGCGAGGCCCAAGTTACCTTGTCGCCGATGTAGGAGCAGTATTTGTCCAGTTACCGGAAACCTCGCCCATTAGCAATGCTATAAAGTCTTCGCCTGCAACACTTGATGTGACTGAGGCGTAAGCCCTGTTTACGGGAATGAATCTCCAGGTTCCGGTGACGTTTGGCTGAATGATCGTGCCGCCTGAGACGAATTGAGCGATCTTTGCTGCGTCGAATGATGAAATGCTGCCGTTGTTGCTAGTGTCGGCTGCGATCAACTGGTTGCCGGTCAAAAGTGTTCCCCCCGAGACATGCTGAGCGATTCTTCCTGCGTCGAACGACGAGATGCCGTTCACGCCGTCGGTCTTTGTCGGTGTGACAGTGTAAGAGGTCGCTCCAAATCCAGTCAGAGTATAAGTGCCGGCTGGAAAACTCGTTGTTGTTGAGACGTTTGGTGAACCTACACCGCTTAAAAGAACATTAGAAACAAACCGCGGCGGCGGGCCCGAAACTGCGTTGCCATAGGTGACAGTTCCGCTGATCGCAGGTGTCGGAGTTGGCGACGGAGCGGCTACGACTGTAACGGTCGCGGTCATGAAGGCATGAAGCCCGCAATGATATGGAAACGAGCCTGCGCTGGTGAAAGTGAAACTAAAGCTTTGTCCTTGCGACAAAAATTCGGAATTCCATACACCGGTATCGCTCGTAGAGGTATGCCCGGAACCATCATTATTTGTCCACGTTACTGTGTCACCGACATTTATAGTCAAATCAGCCGGACTAAAAGCAAAGCCGGATATTGCGACCGGAACTACCATCGGGGCCGTATGCGGCGGCAACACGACGGGCTCAGGCCGATAATTCGGCGGAGGTGTGCCGCAGAAGGCTTCGGTGTAATCGGCGGATGAAGGCTTTGCGACCCAGTTGCTTGCGGCGACTATGGTCAAAGCAGTGCCGAGAAGAACAAATAACCCAATACCTAAGGTTACGAAACGCGAAACGCGAAGTCGGACATTTGCTGACACAGTAGAATCTCCTTTTTTAGTGAATTTGCGTAATGAGTATATACGAAAATCGTTCGAAAGTGTAAAGTTTTGTGTGCAAGATCTATGAACTCAAATATCTTCAGGGAATACGATATTCGCGGCATTGTCGGTGAGCAATTGACCGACGAGACGGTTGCGACGCTTGGGCGGGCGATCGGTACGTTTTTTAACCAGAACGGCGCTAAACGAATTGCAATCGGCTATGACGCACGTGCGAGCAGTCCGCGATTTTGTGATTTGCTAACAAACGGACTGATCGAAAACGGCTGCGACGCAGTGCTTATCGGAATGGTGCCGACACCTGTTCTGTATCACACGGTATTCACAAAAGACGTTGACGGTGGTGTGATGATAACCGGCTCGCATAACCCGCCCGATCATAACGGATTTAAGATCTGCCTTGGCAAAGACACGCTGTTCGGATCGCAGATACAGGAAATAAAAGAGATCGCCTCACGGGCAGAAACGCGACCGTTAGGGAGCGTGCCGACTGATGTCGAGGGCACGCGCGTTAACACTCGCGTTTCTGCCCTAGATGTTCTCGATGACTACTGCCGCGACATAGTTTCGCGCGTCTCTCTCGGCGATCGCAAAATCAAAGTCGTCATCGACGGGGGAAATGGAATGGGCGGAGTGACTGGCGTTCCTGTTTATCGCGAACTCGGTGTTGAGTTGATCGAGCTTTATACCGAACCGGACTCTACTTTTCCAAATCATCATGCCGACCCGACCGTTACAGAAAACCTGCAAGATGTGATCACAGCAGTGCGTGAAAACAAGGCCGATCTAGGCATCGCTTTCGACGGTGACGGTGACCGTCTCGGCGTGGTGGATGAAACCGGACGCATCATCTGGGGCGACGAACTGATGGTTTTATTTTCCCGCGATATTCTTGCAAATCATCCCGGTTCGACGATTATCGCCGAAGTTAAATGTTCGCAAATCCTTTTCGACGACATCGAAAAACACGGCGGCAATCCGCTAATGTGGAAAGCCGGCCACTCGCTCATCAAATCAAAAATGAAAGAAACGGGCGCGTTGTTGGCAGGCGAAATGAGCGGCCATATGTTTTTCGCCGACAGGTTCTACGGATTTGATGACGCAACATACGCCGGTGCGCGTGTACTCGAAATTCTCTCAAAAACCGACAAACCGCTTTCCGCTTTGCTTGCCGACCTGCCAAAAACGTATTCAACACCGGAACTCCGCGCCGATTGTCCGGACGAGACTAAATTTGAGGTCGTTAAAAGAATCGCCGACCACTTCTCGCAGACGAATGAAGTAATTACCATCGACGGCGCCCGCATCAGTTTCGAACACGGTTGGGGGTTGGTTCGAGCATCAAATACGCAGGCGATCTTGGTCCTTCGTTTCGAAGCAGATTCCGCAGACGCCCTTTCCGATATTCGACAGGTCATCGAAAGTGAGGTTGGAAAACAGGTCTCGTATGACCGCAGTCAAGCGCTGTCTTGACGTGGTATGTCGAGGAATTTAGAAATTGCGTGTCCGATACGATCTTCGGTACTCCAAAAATTAAGAACCGGTTTGGATGCCCGAATTTCCTGAATTGGTGTGAGGCCGAGGAACATCCCTTCTGACCGAAGGACTACCGAATGCTTCACCCAGTCGTTTTGTATTACTGTTTGCACCCCGACGCCGCAAAATTGGCTAAGCGTTCCTTCGATTACTTCTTTTTTATAAAGAAACTGCCGTGCAAAATGATATGTGTCCGACGGCTTGTCGAAAACATAGATCTCGCGGATCGTTCCACGAAAAGAAAGGCCGATACACGCTGCTGCCGGAATGCCAGTCATCCATATTCCCAACGAATCGATAAAGAAGTTGTATCCGAATAAAGAAAAGATAAACACGAGGGAAAAGAATATCGCCCCTAATATGCTCAAAAGCATTGGCCACGTCGGTCGCCGATCTTCGATAATCAATTGATCGGGTCGGGTCATAATCCTGACCCCTATTAGCCAGTCGGTCATTTCTTTGACTTTTTGGTACGGGGCAAACACTTGTTTTACGATTCATTCACCTTCAGCACTGCCAAAAATGCCTCTTGCGGGATCTCGACGCGGCCTACTTTTTTCATTCGCTTTTTGCCTTCTTTTTGTTTTTCGAGCAGTTTGCGTTTGCGCGAGATGTCGCCGCCGTAGCATTTGGCGATGACGTTTTTGCCCATGGCTTTGACGGTTTCGCGGGCGATGACCTTGTTGCCGATAGCGGCTTGGATGGCGACCTCGAACATCTGCCGCGGGATGAGTTCCTTCATCTTGGCAGTCAGCAAACGGCCTTTGGCGGTGGCTGTGTCGGTGTGTAGGATGATCGAGAGTGCATCGACCGGCTCGCCGGAAACGAGGACGTCGAGCTTTACAAGTTTGCTGACTTGGTAGCCCGAAACATGATAATCGAGCGAGGCGTAGCCTTTCGAAACGCTCTTAAGACGGTCGTAGAAATCGAGGACGATCTCGTTGAGCGGCAGTTCGTAAACGAGCATTACGCGGTCGGTCGTGATGTATTCAAATTTTTTCTGAATACCGCGTTTTTCGTCAAGCAGCGGCAAGATGCCGCCGAGAAATGCATCATTTGTGAGGATCGTTGCCTCAATAAATGGCTCTTCGATCTTTACGATGCGGCCGGTGTCAGGCATTTTCGAAGGGCTATCGATCTCAGCGACCTCGCCGTCGGTGGTTGTCACGCGATAACGCACGCCGGGCGCGGTGGTGATGAGTTCGAGATTGAATTCACGTTCGAGCCGCTCCTGAATGATCTCCATATGGAGCAAACCGAGAAAGCCGCAGCGGAAGCCGAATCCAAGTGCGGTCGAACTTTCCGGTTCGTAAAAAAATGACGAATCGTTAAGCCGCAGCTTATCCATCGCATCGCGCAGGTCTTCGTATTGTGCCGAATCGATCGGATACAATCCTGCAAAAACCATCGGCTTCACTTCCTTAAATCCAGGCAGAGCTTCGGTCACGGGACGGGCGGCATCGGTGATCGTGTCGCCGATCTGCACGTCCGCAACGGTCTTGATCGACGCGGTGATAAAGCCTACCTCGCCCGGGCCGAGATTGCCGATGGGCGTCGGGCGCGGACGGTTGACGCCAATGGTTTCGACCAGGTATTCGCGCCCCGTGTTGAAGAATCTTATCTTCATTCCCTTTTTGATAGTGCCGTCGATAACGCGAAACAGCACGATCACGCCGCGATACGAGTCGTACCAACTGTCGAATATAAGAGCTTTTAGCGGTGCATTCCGGTCGCCTTTTGGTGCCGGTATCTTGGCAATTATGGCTTCGAGCACATCTTCGACACCAAGGCCGGATTTGGCTGAGGTCAGGACGGCTTCGCTGGCGTCGAGGCCGATGATGTTCTCGATCTGCTCTTTAATGCGGTCGGGTTCGGCGGACGGCAGGTCGATCTTGTTGAGAACCGGAATTAGTTCTAGGTCATTTTCGAGAGCGAGATACGTGTTGGCGAGCGTCTGTGCCTCGACACCCTGCGAAGCGTCAACGATCAGCAAAGCTCCTTCGCACGCCGACAGCGACCGCGAAACTTCATATGTAAAATCAACGTGTCCGGGCGTGTCGATGAGATTCAGGACGTAATCTTTGCCGTCCTTCGCCTTGTAATCGAGGCGAACGGCGTGCGACTTGATCGTGATGCCGCGCTCGCGCTCGAGATCCATGTCGTCGAGCAGCTGCGCCTCCATATCGCGCTCGGCGACCGCGCCGGTTATCTGCAGCAAACGGTCGGCAAGCGTCGATTTGCCGTGATCGATGTGGGCAATAATAGAAAAGTTTCTTATCTGATCGAGGTTCATACTCAATAAAGCCAAAACAATAAGACTAGCAAAACGCCGTTGAAACCGCACCTTAGGGCTTTAATAACGCTATAAGCTAATGGTTTTTTGTATAGTTCCGTACTGTGAACATTACAATCGGCTGATAGCATAAAATTATTGCCCTTGACCTTCAGTTTTGTTACAATTTGGGCATAGGCAAGAATTATTATTACTAAGCGGGTTTTTATTCGCTGGAGGAAAATTATGAGACATGAAAGAGAAGAGACAAGCGTGGCCACAAAGTTGACCTATTTGATCGTTGGCGGCGGCATCGGAGCGGTAATTGCACTGCTTTTCGCACCAAAATCAGGCCAAGAACTGCGTGACGACCTTGCGGACGCGACTAGAAAAGGACTTGAAAAAAGTAAAGAAACTG
Organism: Chloracidobacterium sp.; assembly: GCA_016711345.1. Taxonomy (NCBI): domain Bacteria; kingdom Pseudomonadati; phylum Acidobacteriota; class Blastocatellia; order Chloracidobacteriales; family Chloracidobacteriaceae; genus Chloracidobacterium; species Chloracidobacterium sp. The sequence continues at coordinate 1,683,025 of JADJTD010000001.1, read as the reverse complement.
CTGCCCAATTGCAGGAGAAAGCAGGTGAGTATTACGAAGTTTCACGTGAAAAGGCTACCGACCTTTACCAAACTGCAGCCGAAAAAGCAGGCGAATTGACAGAAAAGGCCAAATCCGCAGCTGCAAACACTGCAAATCCGTTCTCAGCGGCGATCGAAGCAGGAAAGAGTGCTTACACGCAGGAAAAACGCAAGACGGAGTCAAAATCGATCTCTGAAGGCAGAGCAAGCTATCCGGTCGATAAAGAAAAATAAAGATGAGCAACGCGGACGCACAATTCTGGCAAATGATCTCGTCGATCATCATCGCAGTTATGTTCGTGGTGATGGCGGCCGCGCTAATGTGGATTGCCATCACGGTCAGACGCGTAGTTAATACGGTCCATAATATCGAGGAGCGTGTTACTCCTTTGATTTCAAAGGTTGATGCCATTAGTGCTCAAGGCCGAGAGATCTCGGTTCATTTTAACGAGATCTCAGCAAATCTTTCGCTGACGACAAAGTATCTTGCTGAATCGACCGAATTGATCAAGGAAGAAGTCGCAGAATTAAGACAGCTTATAGGCGAGACGGCGATAACCGCCAAAGACAAGGTTGAAATGGTCAGCCGATCGATCGACCGCACGCATGGCCAGGTGATGGACACAACAGAATTTGTCCAGCAAAAGATCGTTGTTCCGGCACGAGAGATCGCCGCTATTATGGCGGGCGTCAAACGCGGCCTCGAAGTTCTATTTGCACCCTCACCCAAACAGATCGACCGCGCATATACCGAGGACGAAATGTTCATCGGTTGAGCGGCGATTGCTATCAGATCTAAACAGACTTAAGGAGATTTGCCATGTTGCGCTCGATGGCTCGGCTTCGTTCGCCGCGTAATGCTATTTTTGTTTTATTTGCGATAATCGGACTTGCCGTCACGACAGCGTCAGCTGACACCGGTAACGAAAAATTTTCTTCAATCTATTACGAGGATGTTTTTTGCGGCAATCCTATCTCCATTCCAGTTGATCCAACAGAAAACCAGCCGCTTGTGACTCCTGACGCGAGAACGCTTGCAGCCGTCAATGTCAATATCGTTAAATTCTCATATGACCCGCAAAACCCAACTATTTATGTTGGTGATACCGTAACTTGGACCAATATCGACGGCTCAGGACATACCACAACCAGTAACGGTTCGATCTGGAATTCGGGTACCTTATCGAACGGGCAAGCCTTTAGTTTCACATTCACCAGTGCCGGTACTTTTCCATATCGCTGTTCCATTCACGCCGGGATGACAGGCAGCATTACTGTCCTGGGATCGACGCCAACAGCGACACCAACGAGCAGCGCAAACCCAACGCTTGGTAATTACGCAAACACAACATCACCGCTGAGTTCCGATACAACGGTTATTCCCGATGCCACGCCGACATTATCCGTAAGAATGAGTGTTTCGGCCTCTACCAGTTTCAAGGGCAAACTTGAAGGCGATCCGGTTACTGGCGCGGTTCGGATAACTAACGCGCATCCGGCTGGAACGTACGGTGTGAGAGTCACAAGTTACGAAAGCGGCGGAGCGAGTACGACAAAATTTTTCAGCCTTACTGTGACGACGCCCGCTGAGTGCAGCCCTGTTACTTTCGCATCGGCCGTGAATTTTGGCGTTGGCATCGGTCCGCGCACCGCAGCAGTCGGTGATTTTAACGGTGATGGAAACCAGGACATTGTTACTGCCAATGACAACGCAAATAATGTTTCAGTCTTGCTGGGAAACGGAGCGGGAAGTTTTAGCTCAGCTACAAATTTTAGCGCTGGTTCTACTCCGTACTCGGTCGCTGTAGGTGATTTTAACGGTGACGGTAAGCAGGATATTGCCGTTGCAAATCTCGCATCAAATAATGTGTCGGTCTTTTTGGGAAATGGCGCCGGTAGTTTTAGCACGGCGACAAATTTTGCCGCCGGTCCAAATCCGACCACAGTGGCGGTTGGCAATTTCAATGGCGATGGGTATCAGGACCTTGCGGTTTCTCACCTTGGTTCTACGAGCGTGTCTGTCCTTTTGGGCACTGGAGCCGGTACCTTCGGCACACTTACAAACTTCAGCATAGGTGTTACCTCATATTCATTGGTTTTGGGTGATTTTAATAACGACGGAAAGCAAGACATCGCTACGGCTAACCGAAATGCAGGCACGGTGTCAGTTCTTTTGGGAAATGGCGCAGGAGGCTTTGGGGCTGCATCGAGCTTGACCGTTGGTATAGAACCAGCCTCAATTACTGTTGGTGATTTTAATGGAGACGGCAATCAGGACATCGCTACAGCCAATGACTTTTCTAATGATGTATCCGTTCTCTTAGGTGACGGATTAGGCGTGTTTAGTTCGGCGACAGATTTCACCGCGGCCAGCGGCGCATTTTCCGTTGCAGTCGGCGACCTAAACAGTGACGGCAAGCAAGATCTGTTGACTGCCAATTTCAGCGCGTTCAATGTCTCGACTCTGCTTGGAAATGGGCTTGGCAGTTTCAGCTCCCCTGTGAACTTCAGCGCGGGAAGTCAACCTTTTGGGGTTGCTGTGGGTGATTTTAACGGTGACGACAGACAAGATCTCGCCGTTGCAAACCATAGTGGAAGCAGCGTATCCATCCTGTTGCGCAATGGCTGTACTGCGTCGTCACCAACTCCGACACACACGTTGACCAGCACTCCGACAAATACACCAACACCGACTAATACGGCGACAGCGACATTTACGGCAACCGCAACTTCAACAAGTACTTCCACACCGACGGCAACCGCGACCATCACGTTCACGCCAACGAATACGCCAACGCCAACTGTAGTTGCGATCAGCGGAACTGTTACTTACGGTAATGCGATCGGTGCACCGAATCCCCGTTCTGTTTCAAATGTTTTGTTAAGCGGTGTAGGTTCGCCTGATGTTTCCGGGATGTCTAATTTTCCAGGCGGCACCTATACTCTGACTGGTTTTGGAGCAGGTTCCTATACCGTCACGCCTACCAAGACAACAGGACAAAACGGGATTACGTCGTTCGACGCAGCGAAGGTCGCTCAGCATGCAACGGGGATAGCGATCCTGACCGGAACTCAACTGCTCGTCGCCGACGTGAGCAATAACGGATCTGTTTCATCATTCGATGCGGGATATATCGGCAAATATATAGTTGGAGCACCGCCTTTTGGTATAACGGGAGCTTGGGTATTCAACCCCGTCAGCAGAACATATCCGTCGGTTACTTCCAGCCTCTCAGAAGAAGACTATACGGCTGTGCTAATGGGTGAGGTCTCCGGAAATTGGACAAACAGCGGTGCAAGGGGAGTTGGCAGGTGGCAGAAGGCTGTTGGGGCTGAGAGAAATATTTCTGTCAACATTCCAAATCTCACGGCGACCCATGGCAAGGAGACCATCGTTCCCGTAAGCGTTGAGGCAATTGCCGATAAAGGAATTCTCTCCTGTGAGTTTATTCTCCTATACGACCCATCGGTCGTTCAACCGCTTGGCGAACCGGTCGATGTCGTCGGAACAATCAGCCGCGGGCTTACAGTTATTGCGAATACCACTGAACCGGGCAGGTTGCGAGTCGTTATGTATGGCCCACTCGAGATCGACGCTAACGGCTTGCTTTTGAATTTTCGCTTTCAGGCGGTTGGAGAACTCGGTTCGGTCTCGCCGCTTATGTGGGAGAACATTATGTTCAACGAAGGCGAGACACTGGTAGATGTTGTCAACGGGATGATCGAGCTGGAATAAACATAAAATAGAAATGCTAAATAAAAAAGGCGTGAAGATTGCCCCTTCACGCCTTTTTTGTCCCCCTTGTAGAAACCCTAGTTTTCTTTTGTGGTTTCGCTGGTTGCAGCCGGTTGCGTTTGCTTGCGAAGTTCACGTTGTTTACGAAACTCTTCGCGTCGTAGTTTCATTTCTGCCTTTTTTTGCTCAAACTGAGCTTTTTGCTCTGCGGTCAGAACATTCAAGATCTGTTCGCGAACGGATATAGCCTTTGCTATTTTCTGTTCCTTCAGTGCTTCAAACCTTGTCTTCTGTTCAGCTGTGATGGTTCCATCACGTTTTGCTTCAAAAAGCGTACGCATCTCGTCGCGAGTTGTTTGATCTGGTTTGTTCGCGTCTTTGATCGAGCGGATCTGTGTTTTTTGTGCCTCGGTCAGGTTTAGCCTATGCATCATTCGCATCATTCCGCGGTTACGATGTCCGAAGCCGCGTCCCATGCCATGCCTACCGGCACCGTGGCCTTTGTGATCCTTAAAGTGCTTTTCAGCCTTATCTTTTTCAGGAGCTGGCGTTGCCGCCTTGTCTTCCTGCGCAAGTGTAAAGGTCGAAAAAGCGAAAACTGCTACCGCAACAGTTAAAATAGTGGATAATTTATGGATAAATGACATTTTTTGTACCTCTTGATATTTACTCAGGCCAATGCCTGTCGTATCTTTGACGCACAACGAATGTCTTTGGTCTAGAACTTTTTTGTCAAAATGGAACGGATATTTACCAAAACCGTACAGACGATTGGATACATACGGCCTATGTATATGATTCTACGCTTAACATTTGCTTTCGGGCAGGCTAAAATGTGACATTCGGTCATAATAAAGCCAATAGTTCAAATGAAATTCTTATCCGAAATAAATTCTCCTGCCGATTTGCGTCAATTGCGTGTCGAAGATCTGCAAGAAGTCGCGGACGAAGTGCGGCAGTTCATTATCGATACGTGCTCACGCGTTGGCGGCCACACGGGAGCGAGCCTTGGTGCGGTCGAACTGGCTGTCGCGATGCATTATGTTTTTGACACACCAAACGATCGCCTTGTTTGGGATGTTGGCCACCAGGCGTATGCTCATAAAATTTTGACCGGTCGCCGCGACGATCTGCATACGATCAAACAATACGGCGGATTGAGCGGATTTCTGAGACGCGACGAATCGGAATACGACACATTCGGTGCCGGCCACGCTTCGACATCGCTATCGGCGGCGTTGGGAATGGCTGTTGCACGCGATAAGAAAGGCGAAGATTTTCATGTTTGTGCGATGATCGGCGATTCGTCGGTCGCGGGCGGCATGGCGATGGAAGCCATTAATCAGGCAGGCCATTTAAAGTCGCGACTCGTTGTACTGCTCAACGACAACGGTATGTCGATCGCCCCAGCAGTTGGTTCTATCAACGGTTACCTTAACCGGATCAAAGAAGCTCAAAGCTACCAGCATCTTAAGGAAGAGATCGGCGACGCGCTAGAGAGCGTTCCCGGTATCGGCGGATCGCTTCGCCGCGCAGCTAAGTCTTTTAAAGATGCGATTGCCGCAGCGGTTTTGCCGGGTGCTTTGGTAAATGAACTCGGATTCAAATACATCGGCTATGTTGATGGCCACAACGTACCGGACCTTGTTCGAGCACTTGAAGAAGCAAAGAAGATCGACGACGGACCCGTGATTGTCCACGCGCTGACTACAAAAGGTAAGGGCTTTCCCAATCCCGAGAAAAATTACTACGCATATCATGCGACCGGCCCATTCGATCCAAAAACCGGCCTGCCGTATAAATCGAGCAAGGTTTCGCCGCCGAGCTACACGCAGATCTTTGGCGAAACGATGTGCGAACTTATGGCTAACGACGAAAGTATCGTTGCCCTCACGGCCGCGATGCCGGACGGAACGGGCATTGACAAAGTTCTCGAAAAATTTCCCGAGCGTTCGTTTGACGTGGGAATTGCCGAGCAGCATGCAATTACTTTTTGTGCGGGCATGGCTTGCGAGGGATTAAAGCCTGTTGCTGCGATCTACTCGACATTTTTGCAGCGAGCGTTTGACCAGGTGATCCACGACGTTTGTCTGCAAGATCTGAATGTAACCTTGGCAATGGACCGTGCCGGTATTGTAGGTGCTGACGGCCCGACTCATCACGGCCTGCTCGATATTGCTTACTTACGCGGTTATCCAAATATTGTTTTGATGGCACCAAAAGACGAAGCGGAAATGCGCGATATGATGCTCACAGCCATTGAGCATCCAGGTCCTGCGGCCCTGCGTTATCCGCGAGGGAATGGCTTTGGAGTTGACATCAGTGCAGCGCCTAAACAGATCGAGACAGGTAAGGCCGAGATACTCAGAGGCGAAATAGAAAGTGGCGAAGTCGCGATATTTGCTTATGGCTCGATGGTCTATCCGTCAGTTGAGGCGGGTAAGAACCTTGAAAAAGACGGCATTGCCGCAACAGTAATAAATGCTCGCTTCGTAAAGCCGCTCGACAGTGAAATGATCATTGCCCTTGCCCGCAATATGCGGCTGATCGTGACTGTCGAGGATGCCTATCTGGCAGGCGGTTTTGGCTCCGCCGTGCTAGAGCTGCTTGAAGAAAACGGTTTATCAGATAAAATAAAAGTAGTCAGAATGGGTGTGCCCGACCAAATTGTTACGCACGGCGACCCTAAACTTTTGCTTGCTGAGTACGGACTTGATGCCGACGGTATTTACAATAAGGTTGTCGTGACGCTCGATGCAATGGACGAAAAGCGGGTAAACAAACCTCAAATAAAGGCTGTAAGATAATTGTCCGACGAATTTAGTTAGATAGAAATAAAAAGATGAAAAAAACACCGATACTTTTAATTGGAGCAGTGTTTGCGATCGCCGTGTTTAGCGGATTGATTTTTAATGGTTGTTCGCCAAGCGCCTCGAACACCTCAAATACAAATAAGCCGGCGACGAATGCCAATGCACCAAAACCGGCACAGACGATACCCCCAAATTCACCTCCGGGAGCAGAGCCGCCTGAGCAGCAGGGTTCAGCGACGGCCACTGTGAAGCTTGAGGAGTTTGCCGATATGCAGTGCGGGGCCTGCGCAACTGCCCATCCGGTGATGAACGAGATCAAGTCAATGTACGGATCGCGCATACATTTTATTTACCGTAATTTCCCGCTTCCAATGCACGATAAAGGCTATGATGCGGCTCTAGCGGCTTCGGCGGCAGGATTACAGGGAAAATTTTGGGATATGCAGAATATGCTTTTCTCTAATCAAAAGACTTGGGCCTCCGATCCAACTTACAAACAGATATGGAAAGGATATGCCCAGAAAGTCGGCTTGGATGTCGCTAAATGGGAATCCGACATGGCCGGATTTCCCGTCAAGAACCGCGTCGAGGCAGACCTGGCCAGAGGAAAGGCGGTGGGAATAAGTTCGACACCTACGTTATTTGTAAACGGTACTGCGGTTCCGTTTGCCGACATGAACGTCACGGCGCTCAAGACTCTGATCGATGCCGAGCTTCAAAAGGCATCGGGCCAAAGCTCGGCTGCTAACAAGGAAGTTGCTCCGGCAAAATCTGAAAATACTAATAAGTGACGCTAACTGACGCCAACGAAAAACCTCGAACGACGATCGCCAAACTGCCATTCGCAGCGGCGATCGTCGCGTTGTTGGGTTTGGCTGATGCGATCTACCTAACGATCCATCATTACACGGCCGAGGCGGTTCCGTGCGGCCTCGAATTCGACTGCGGTGCGGTACTTAATAGCAGTTATGCAGAGATCGCCGGCGTTCCGTTGGCCGCATTTGGAGCGGCCGCTTATTTTGCGGCCTTTTCGCTTGCCCTACTGACGGCGTTCGGCAATCGTATAACGTGGAATTTGTTTGGCATTCAGGCGACAATGATGGCAGTTGTGAGCGGCTATCTTATCTATGTGCAGTATGCGTTTATAAACGCTTGGTGCCAATACTGCCTCATTTCGGCGGGAATTTCGTTTACTTTGTTTTTGCTCTTTTGGGTCTCTGCCTTGTTGAAAACGCGAAAAGCCGTCTAAAAACGTTTGAATCCAAACGTTTCATACTATCGAAATCTATTTTGAAAGGCCTATGAGCTGGCCTTTCGTAATTGGCAATAGCTATGAAAATAAGGTAGCTTATAACATTATCCATTCCCCTCTAAAATAGTGACCGAAGCCATCTTACAACGCATAGCAAATGGTGACAGAGACGCCGTGCAGGATTGTCTGAAAAAATATGGCGCACTGGTATGGTCGCTTGCTCGAAAGATGCTCCGAAATTCCGACGATGCCGAGGACGCCGTGCAGGAAATATTTATCGATGTCTGGAAAAACGCCGCTCGTTTTGATGCCTCAAAAGCCTCCGAGATCACTTTTGTCGCGATGATCGCCCGACGCCGTCTTATCGACAAGATACGCCACTCTACACGTCGAATTTCCGCCGATTCCATCGATGATGTTTTATTGGAGCCATTTACGCGGGCGGATAAAACAATGCAGACAGGTTTAGAGGCTGAACAAGCGGCAGAGGCACTGCGTAACCTGCGCCCAGAGCAGCAGCAAGTGTTAAATCTCTCGATAGTACAGGGAATGTCGCATCAGGAGATCGCCGAGCGATTGGGAATACCGCTCGGGACAGTTAAGACGCACGCAAGACGCGGCATTTTAGAGGTAAGAGAACATTTAGGCCTAGGCGGAACACAGGTCTCACGGGAGGTAAGGGCATGAGCGACGATAAACAAGAAAAACTCATAGACCTCCTTATCTTGCAAGCCGTTTCAGGGCTCGATCAAGCCGAAAAAGGCGAACTATACGCCCTTGATCCGAACTCGGCTGATGAATTTAGTTCGATCGAAACGACCGTCGCGGCTATCAACATTGCGGGAGCGCCTATTGATGAACCGCTTCCATCACACCTCTTTTCAAAGATAACGGCAGAGGCACAAGATTTTGTCGGTGCGTCAGAAGCGGAATCGCCATGGCCGCCTTCGAAGATTCGTCAGCAAGAGGCTGAGCCAGCCGGAGTGTCGTGGTTCGGTTGGCTTGGTTGGGCCGCTGCAGCAGCAGCTTGTGTTGCACTCGCTCTAAACATCTGGTTCACTCGAACCAAACCAATCGATGTAGCGGAGGTTAAGACCCCGCCACCTGTAATTAAGCCTGTTACTCCGACTGAGCAGCGTGAGGAATTGATACGTTCGGCAACCGGAATGGTCAAAGCGAATTGGGCAGCCGGAAATGTAAAAGAAATTTCTCAGATAACCGGTGATGTGGTTTGGAGTGACGAAAAACAGACTGGCTACATGAGGTTTAAAGGGCTGCCAAAGAACGACGGCACAAAAGAAACCTATCAGCTCTGGATATTCGATAAGACTCAGAAGAAAGAGACCCCTATCGACGGCGGAACGTTCGATGTGACGGCTGACGGCGAGGTTATTATTCCCATCAACGCCAAACTAAAAGCTCAAGGCGCCGAAATGTTCGCCATCACGATCGAAAAACCCGGCGGCGTCGTCGTTTCGGACCGCAAAAAGATCGCAGCTCTCGCTAAGGTTGGAAGCACATCCTAAGCCGAACCTATTTCTTTATCAAAACAACAGGAACCTGTTCAGCGTCGCGTACCTTGGAAAAGAACTCCTTGGCCGTCGAGTATTTTTCGACCGGAAGAATTGTCCGGTTCAAAGACAAGATACGCGTGCACACCAGTCTATCGGCTTTGACCTCGCAGCTTGATTTATATTTGCCGAACGAGGCCTCAAAATTGGTCGCCGGCGGCATTTCATCAACCAGAAAACCGTCCGGCAAAACAAAGGTCGTGGTTTCGTTCATTGCCGTCGAGTCGAGCTCAACCGGTGTCACCCGCTTGTTTTCGGTCAAATGAGTTTCTTTTCGTCTACCGACGATCACGGGCTTGAAAACCAGCATATTGCCCCGCATCAATTGGGCATATCTCGCCACCGAAAAGTTTATATCGAGATCAAACGCGGACAAGCTCATTTCGTCCTTTGTTTTGAGATCTTCAAGCACCGCTCCGGTCGCACCGCGCGTTAACCAACTCTCAACCATCTTCTGAAAATCGGAAGCAGAATACAATCTCGACATCACGCGAATGTAGGTCGCATCCTGACCGCGATTCTTCTCCCGAATGCTGCCCTTGATCTCGCCGAGGCCGCTTAGTGTAACCTCAATATTTCTTTGCGTTTGATCTGTTTCGGGCGGTGTTACGGGCATACGTATAAGGCCGCCCTTGTCGCCAGCCATAATTACAGCGAGGCTGCCCTGTTCGTCGCCAGGCAGGTCTCCGACAGCCGTATAAGGGTCGGTTGCATCAAAAATCAAAAGGCGGCCTAGTTTTTCGTGTTCGATCACACTTGCGGCTTTGGTAGCATCACTTACTTTTACAGCGATGATACAGTGATTGAACTGTCGCGGAGACGCAAACTGCTCCCGCACATATGTCGGGTCACCTGAGTAAATGGCGATAGGGTAAGCATCAATCTTCAATACCCTGAGAAGGGCACGCATGAGGTTCGCCTTGTCCTTGCAGTCGCCATACCCCCGACCCAACACGAGTGAAGACGGCCGTGGCTTATAGCCGTTTCCATAGCCGACGCCGATATCGATGGAAATGTACTGCAAATTTTGAACGTAATTGGCGATTAGGCGGATCTTTTCAAACTCCGTTGTCGCATTTTCGGTCAACTCTCTTGCTTTTGCGGCAATGTTATCGTCAACAATGACCTGAGGGTCGTGAAGAGCTGTTCCCCAGACGGAGACGTCCGTCCAATTCGCAAACGCAGGACGTGTCGACTGAGATTTATTTTCGGGTGAATAGTTGACTGAAATGCGCGGAGTGAGGCTGTCGACATCCGGCCCAAGCGGTTCAAACGGTATCCATCCGAGATTTCGCAACTCCCACGAATAGGATGATCCATTCACCTGAGGTTTTATCTCGGACGAATTGAAAGTAAGGCTTTTTGCGGTCCAACCGGCAGGCAGATTGAGTGAATAACGAGAAAGCAAAGTCGGCAGCCTATTCTGAAAGCGCCATTGGTCTTGATAAAACAACGGCGTATTTTCCGAAACCGTTGTGTATCCAAAAACATATCCGATGTCCACATCACCTGAAGCATCAATTCGTTTTATGCGCCCTTCATCATAAACGTCGTCAGGGTCTGCGATGCGGTCGTACATCGCCTTCTTGTCGTACGATTTTACCGTTCCGTCGGGCCTGATGATCCATGCGTTGATGTCGCGGACCTTGCCTGAGCTTACCCAATAGAATGCCGTTGCCATGGCATATTCTTTTCCCTCACGGGTAAGAAGCTTGATCGCATAATTATCAATAGTTACGAGTTTGCCGTCGCCGTTAAGAGTGACCTGTTCCTCGTCATGCAGCACTACTGCAGGCACAGCTTTTTCATATGCCGGTACAGTTGCTGCGGCAGCCTGTTTTAACCATGTTGGAGCATCATCTGCCCTAACTGTTGCCGCAAACGCAAGAAAAACGGCTAAGCTGGAAAAAAGAGTGGTTAGTTTTTTTACCTTTTTACACATATAACCGTCCTGTTCTTTAATCTAATACTAACGCTGTTTCAGAGTTATCGTGTGGGAATCCGCAGTATGAAACGCATCAAATAATCCCTTTATAGGCTTATAATTGCTAGCGTCAAACAATACGTATCCGTTGCCGCCGAAATGAAAGTGACGGCTATAGCTTAGAGAAGCGGCCGAATTGGACCTGGAGATCTTTATGTCGAGCATTGCAATCTTTGCTGGATCGGAAACTATCCCGGGAGTATCGGCATTGTCCAGATCAAAGTTTTGCGGGTATGTAAATTCTATCTTGTCATCTTCTGACCAAGGAAACCGAAAAAAGAGGTCGTATTTTCGCGAAGAGCTTGAAAATACGGGATTTGAGCCGTATTCAAAAAAACCGGGTTGCAGGAAAAGCCTCTTGCCCGTTTTTTGAGCATAGTTTGGTACCCGAATTGTGTATTTTTGGACCAAAGGTTTTGAGCTGTCCATCAGATTCTCGATCGAAACGTTTGAAACCTCAATCAGGCTCATACGTAGCTTTAGATCTTCCTTAAGGCCTTCTTCGATTTTAGCCGGAGCATCTTCATAGTTATCCAACCTGTAAAGTAATGCCGGCTGGCCATACATCTCGATCTGAACCGATCCCTCGATGGTGCCATCTTCCAGCAAGCTAAACTTACCGGTTCGTTTTGTTACGGACGACTCGTGTTTAGCGTAAGGGGTTTTGACCCATTCTAATCCATCTTCACCGACAAGCATGGCCGGAGTGTCCTCTTCGTACCACACGAGCATACCGTAAGGCGCGAATTTGAGCCCGGGATTAAAGTACTTCCACTCGGAACCAACCTTTACGGCAACCGCCGCCGGATGAATGAGATTTTCATCTAGCATCTGAGGCGTAAAGAACATTTTGCTGCGATCAGAGGAAAGCACCACACGCGTCTCAAAGCCGGCGGCTTTGGCAAGGCTACCAAACAACATATCGATGAACATACTGCTTGCAGATTTTCGTTTTAGAACGTCAGAAACGGATTTGGCCTGCGGCAGTTTTTCCCGCTGTTCATCGGTTATTGATGGGTCAAATGTTGTGTTTGCGATCTGTGTCTGACAAAACTCGTAGAGCTTTTTTAGCTTTTCTTCCGGACTGGAAGCTCCGGCGGTGATGTCGGACGCTGCTTTCTTGAGCTCACCATTTGTTTTGTTCATTATTTGAGCCAGAAATTTGTATTGTGCTCCCACACCGCCCCAATATTTTGTTGGTGAACTGGTGTCTTTGACGGCGTAAGTGACAGTATCAAGTGAGGCAGCGATCGCATCTCGGTCAGGCATGAGAAGCTGCATCCAAGAGCGAACCATATTCTCGGGCGGCATTTGTGGCTCCTCTATCATCGCCGGAATATTTGTTCGCTTTGCGATCCAATAGCCGCCTTTGTCCTTTACAAACTTTGTATCGTTAAAATTGTATGTCTGATAAGCCGGATCGCCTTTCCACGGCTTGTAGTAATAGGTCAGCGTCTGAACCGGTATATCCTTCTGAAATTCAAGCGTTATCCCTCGCGCGCTGGCGTAACTGAAAACTTCTTTGTATTTGTATTCAATAATGACGCCAGGCTCGATATTGGGAATGGCAAATGATTTAGCCATTAGCTTGGCACCGTTCGTCTTGACGATCTCACGCTCGAAAACGTCCCCTGGCTTTATATCTACGATCGAACCATCCTTCTTTATGACGCGCGCCGCAAGATCTTTGATCTTGATTCCCTTAACAAATGAAACGTCAAACTTGCTATATTTTTCGCGGCCGCGCTCGGTATATATCTTGATGCGGACATAGTGTTTTCTGGAAAGATCGATCGAGTCACTGTCGTCTATCCTAACTTCCCAAAATATGGCCTCGGCATCCGCATCGGGTTCAATTGAAGATTTTTGTGAAGACAGTTCTTCCTGAGAAACAGGACGCCAATCCTTGTCCTGGGCGGTCGTGTTGGCGACCAAAAATACGACAAAGATAAAACAACTGAACAGCAGATAAGCACTATAAGCCTTCATATTTACGTTGGGGTCTCCTGTTAATATTTTTTTAAATTTATTGTGTTGACGGGGCAGTTTACTATGGAATTGCTATAGAATCAATGAAATTTAGCTCGTGAAGCCTCTCGAATGACAGTTTTTTGAGCATTATTTTAATGTAATTTTGAAGATACTAGGATGAGAAAAGAAACATTTCATATGCTACAATGTCGAAAATCAGATTTTTAGTTTAATTAAGTTAATTATTCAGGAGAGAATTAGATGTCTGTCGATAGTATTAGAGAACTCTTGGGTGCCGAGGCCGATACCCTTTTAAATCACGTTTCAAAAACGATACCAAAAGAAACTTTACAGTTGCCGGGCGGCGATTTTGTTGATCGCGTCTGGACAAATTCTGATCGTACGCCGAGCGTTTTGCGTTCGCTGCAGACGTTGAATGACAATGGGCGTTTGCGCGGGACGGGTTATTTGTCGATCTTGCCGGTCGATCAGGGAATCGAGCATTCGGCGGGAGCGAGCTTTGCTCCGAACCCGATGTATTTCGATCCTGAGAACATTGTAAAACTCGCTATCGAAGGCGGCTGCAACGCCGTTGCTTCAACATACGGCGTGCTCGGTTCGGTCGCTCGCAAATACGCACACAAGATACCGTTTATCGTAAAGATCAATCATAACGAGCTGCTCACCTGTCCAAATCAGTTCGATCAGGTGATGTTTGGCACGGTCGAGCAGGCGAGCAATATGGGTGCGGTCGCTGTCGGAGCGACGATCTATTTTGGTTCGGACCAATCGACGCGGCAGATCACTGAGGTCGCCGAGGCGTTTGCGTATGCACATGAGCTTGGGATGGCGACGATACTGTGGTGCTACCTCCGCAATTCGGCATTTAAGACCGACGAAGGCGATATGCATACGGCGGCCGATCTGACTGCGCAGGCAAATCATCTCGGCGTGACGATACAGGCCGATATCATCAAGCAGAAACTGCCCGAACGCAACGGCGGATATCCCGCAATGAACAAAGCGGGAAGCTACGGCAAGACACACAAAAAGGTCTATGACGAACTGACGACCGACAATCCGATCGACCTCGTCCGCTATCAGGTTGCGAATTGTTATATGGGCCGCTGCGGCTTGATAAATTCGGGTGGCGAATCAAAAGGCGCAAGCGATATGGCAGATGCCGTTCGCACGGCTGTTGTAAATAAACGCGGCGGCGGCACGGGTTTGATCTCGGGACGCAAGGCATTCCAGCGGCCGATGAAGGAAGGTGTTGAACTGCTCAATGCAATTCAGGACGTTTATCTGGCAAAGGAAATTACCGTAGCGTAGTTTTTACTACTTTAGTCTGCACAAGCCCGCACGTAAGTAAGGGCGTTACACTCAACACCCGCGTGTATCGCCCTTACTAACGTGCGGGCTTGTGCAATAATATCCAAGCATGAACGCAAAAAATTGGAAATACGCCTTACTGCCAACGCTCTTCATGGTCTTTTTGGCGATGTATCCGCAGATCAATTTTCGCATTGCAAAAGGTTCGGCATGGCACGGAGCTTATTTTGTTGCAAACTTTGACGAAGTCGCTTATTCAGCCTATGTAAATGCTCTGATAAACGGCAAACCGCGCAAATATGACCAATATATGGCAGCCGAGCTGCCTCACGAATCGCTGTATTCGATACAGTTCATACCTGCATACACGATCGCCATGCCTGCGAAGCTGTTGGGCATTTCTGCTTCGACTGCGTTTATCTTCCTGAATATTCTATGCTCCGCACTCGCGGCGTTGTTCATATTTTGGCTTTTATTCAAGATCACCGGCGACGGGCCTTTAGCTGCGACAGGCGTTTTGATGGTTTGCTGTCTCGGAACGGCTGTTGCCTACGAAGGCGAGTTGCGGGATTGGACCCAAGGCCAGATCCTTGTCGATTTTTTTCCGTTTTTGAGGCGTTATCAACCGGGATTTGCGTTTTCGTTCTTCTTCCTTTTTTGCGGATCGGTCTGGTTTTCACTAAATGCTGAAACACGGAAAAAGGCGATTCTTTATTCTCTGATGAGCGGCATTATTTTCGTTCTGCTCATATATTCTTATTTCTTTCTCTGGACAGCCGCCGCAGCGTGGCTTGCCTGTGTTTTCGTTTTAAGTCTCATTTGGCATAGAGAGAATCTCAAAAATCTGCTCACCAATGCAGCTGTCGTCGGCGGGATCGCGATCGCAGCTCTTATTCCATACGCCATGATGCTTTCCGAACGCGGAGCGCATATTGACAGTATTCAGCTTCTGGCAAATACGCGCTTGCCCGATCTTGATTCGCCGTCGATGATCTTTGGATCGATCGTTTCTATCGCGATCGCAATTCTCATATGGCGCGGCGGCGTGGAGATCAGGTCGCCTCAAACGTTGTTCGCACTCGCATTTGCTGTGACGCCTCTGGTGTTATTCAATCAGCAGATCGTGACCGGCCACTCGCTGCAGCCGATACACTACGAAGTTTTTATTGCCAATTATATGGTGCTGATCGCGTTGGCACTTTTATTGTTCATGGTCCTGCAGAAAAAGGAAGTTTTTCGTAAGGCACTGCTCTACATAGCGATAATTGCCGCCGGTTGGGGCGTTGTCGAAGCAACAGGCTCGACTAGCCGCAACAGCCAGTTTGCCGATCTTCGCGATCTGGCGATACCGGCGATTCGCTATGTCGAAAAACAGGAACAGCAATCATCAACAAAGGGAAGCGCCGTCTATGCGGCAAATACCGGCTGGTCAGATTTTATCCCGACGATCGCCGATCTGAGGCCGCTGTGGACATCTCACACGACATCGGCCGGAGGTATTGGCATAACCGAAAACAAGCGGCTTTTTCATTGCTATCTGTATTACGGCGGATACGGCGAAAAGGACGTTGAGGAAGGCTTGAAAGCAGGTGCGTTTGAAATTACCGCCGCACTTTTTGGATCGGAACGTGCACTTCCGGCACTAGGTACACATTCTGCACCGATCACAGCACAAGAGATCAGCGCAGAGGTAAAATTATATGGTGACTTTATAAAGAATTTCTCTAAAACAACTGCAACTCAACCGCTGATCTCTTACGCAATATTACCTGCGGAAGAGGGATCAAATCTCGACAACATTGATAAATGGTACGAGCGAGATGCCGGAACGGTTACAGGTTTGCTGAAGGTCTACAAGCTCAAATTAAAACCCTAAAATGCCGAACCGCACGTTAAGGGCGATACACTCAAACGCCGAGTGACGCCCTTGTTTAGAAGCAGGCTTCGCATTTGTTGACCGTCTATTATTTCTTTGAATAGCTCCGATATACGATTTCCAGCCACATGTCTGTTTTGATAAATCCGGAGCCGGCTTCTTTGAATTTATCAGGAAGGCCGGCTTTTTTAATATCATCCAGCGATTTTCCCGCCTTCATTGCGTCCTGTACGATCTTCGTACTCTCGACCATTGTTTGGTGATATGACTTTAGATCTTCGATCGTGGCGAGCGGGCCATGACCGGGAATCAGCTTCGCATCTGCCGGAATTGTCTTTATCAGCGAAGCGATATTGTTTATAAGGCCTTGCACATTGCCGCCGCTGTCGACATCGACGAACGGAAAGCGGCGAACAAAAAAATCATCACCGAGATGGACCACGTTGGCGTTTTTAAAGAAGACGACCGTGTCTCCATCCGTGTGCCCCGTTGGATAATGCACAGCTTTAACTTCTTCGCCGTTAATGTGAATCGACAGGCTCTCGTTGTACGTCACGATCGGCAGCGCGTGAGAGACATACGGAGCGGTTTTTTCGCCGAAGATCACTGGCGGTTCCATCATTCGTCTTCGAACGTTTGAATGCGCGACGATGATCGAATCCTTGCCAAAGAAAAAGTTTCCCTCTGTATGATCGCCGTGCCAGTGTGTGTTAAAAATAAATTTTGGCGATGCGGCTCCGAGTTCTTTTAGCGCGTCACGCAGCTTTTCACTTACGGCTTTGTAGTCGTCATCGACGATCAAGATGCCGTCGGGGCCGACCACAGCTCCGATATTGCCTCCGCGCCCTTGCAGCATATACACGTTGCCGCTCACTTTTGTGACTTTGACGGTCACGTCTTGCGGATTTTCAAAATGGCTGTCATCGCCGTGCGCAAACACAAGGCACGACAGACTTATTATCATTAGTGCGGAAAGTAATTTGTTCATTTTTATATAATTCCTTTTAGTCAAAAGTGGTTAATACTACTATTACGCCGGCTTGCAATCACTGTACGCCGGTCAAAAATGGATTACGTTCGCGTTCGATGCCGACAGTAGTTTCCGGCCCGTGGCCGCAGTGAACGGTAAAGTCGTCTGCTAGCGAGAGGACCTGCGCTTTTATCGATTCAATAAGCTGTTCGTGGTTGCCGCCCGGCAGATCGGTTCGTCCGACCGTTCCGCTGAACAAACAATCCCCTGTGAAAACTACACGTTCATTTTCCTCGACCAAAACAACGTGGCCGCGCGTGTGTCCCGGACAATGCCGTATCGAAAATCTCAAACTACCAACTTCGTAAACTTCGCCGTGCTTCCAGTTTTGAGTCACCGGCGGCGGAGCATCATAATCAAATCCCAATGCCGCCAACTGCGTCCGCGGAATGCCCATCATCAAGGGCTGCTGCGGCAAGCCGTAATACAGATCTTCGTCGTCTTTATGAATTAATATCTCCGCGTCAGGAAAAGTTTTGGCAAGATCAGACGTGCCACCGATGTGATCAAGATGCCCGTGCGTTATCGCTATCGCCTGTAAGTCAAATCCGTTGTCGTTTATAAAGGCAACAACCTCGTCCGATCTCTCGCCGGGATCAATGCAAATCGCCTTACGCGTTTCCTCACAAGCAACAATACGAGTGTTCTGTTGGAAAGCTGTTAGCACGAAAGTTTTAATCAGCATAACGGCGAATTTACCACATAGACACATCGGACACATAGTCAGAAAAAATCTATGTGAACTATGTTTCTATGTGGTCTAAATATTGAACCGGATCAAAATCGTCAAAGCGACGTTCGTTTAGTACAAAAATAATTGCATCGCGATAAGTTTTTGCATCTGGCTTGCCGGTAAAGCAAGGCGTTTCGATTTCGGTAAGGCTCAAATAGGTTATCAAGCAGCTTAATAGCATCCAGAGCAGTACTTCTTCGTCCGTGCCGATCGGGTTGTGCTTTATTATGCTTTCGCGATCTTCAGCTATTCCTTCGCAGATGCGTGCGAACTCGGCTTCGCTTATCTTGGTCATAATACCTCGTCATACATCTTGTATGGCGACTGCTTCATGCCCAATTTTTCATAGACGCGTTGGGCGTGCGTGTTTTCATTTTCAACGTAGAGCCGGATGCCGTAAACATTCCCTGTCGCCGCGGCATGTGTCTTTACGAAATCGTAAAGTAGGCTGTAAATTCGCTTTCCGCGGGCTTCGGGGCGAATGTAAACGCTTTGAACCCACCACCACCATGCGTTTCGCCAATCGCTCCATTCATACGTCACGAGTAGAGCTCCGGCTATCTCGCCATCCTCGTCAGCAACAACATAGAATCCTTTTGCCTTATCCTCAAATATGCTCTCAACCGCCGGTCGGACAATCTCCGTATCCAGGCGTTTCCCTTCGGTTTCAAGGGCCATTGCCCTGTTAAATTCGACCAGTGAGCCGATATCGTTTGTTGTTGCGATTCTGATATTCATTTATGTTTCCTTGACGCGAAGCCCGGCGTCCTCTAGCCTAATATGTTTTGCGCCGTGTCAGTAGCCCGCACGTAAGTAAGGGATCTAAAGACATGTGCGGGCTATCAATACTTATGAAACTTAGGATACTTTATCACGGCAACTGTTTTGACGGCGCGGCATCGGCAGCTATATTCAGCAAATTTTATCGTGCGAAAGTCGATGAGAATGCCGAGATCGCCTACACACCGACTATGCATCGCGCCGGAAATGCGTTTGACCGCGATCAGTTTGACGGTGACGATAATGCGATCGTCGATTTTAAATACTGCCCGGACGAACGGCTGACATGGTGGTTTGACCATCATCAATCGGCTTTTCTTTCGCCGTCGGACCAAGAGCATTTTCTTGCCGATACCTCGGGCAAAAAATTTCTTGATACGACAAGTAAATCATGCGCTGAGTTCATAGCTCGCATAGCAAAAGAAAAATTTGATTTCGAGGACGAATCGCTTGCCGAGCTTATCGAGTGGGCACACATTATCGACGGTGCTCTTTACGAATCGCCCGCACAATGCGTCGAGCTGCGTTCTTCTGCTTTGAAACTAATGCAGGTCATCGAAGGTGAAAAAGATCCGGCATTTGTCGAACAGGTAATCAGATATCTGACTGAAAGATCACTAGACGAGATCGTGGAAAGCGAGGAAATACAGGCAAAGCTCACGCCGATCCTCGAACGCCATTGGAACACGGTAAATCTGATCAAGGAACATGCCCAATACGAACGCGGCGTTGTTCGTTTTGATCTGACCGACACGGACATCGATGGTTACAACAAATTCATACCGTATTATTTTTATCCCGAAACGACCTACAATGTCGCTCTAACCCAAAGCGAGTTCCGCACGAAAATATCAGTCGGCTCAAACCCTTGGTCGCCGCGTCCGCGTACTCACAATATCGCCGAGATCTGCGAACGCTACGGCGGCGGCGGCCACGCCGTTGTCGGCGCAGTTTCACTGAAACCCGACGAACTCGACCTCGGCAAAAAATATATGGCTGAGATCATCGAAGAATTACAATTTGACGAATAAGTTTCCGTCAATGTAATTTGCCGGGTTGATGGGCGGGATGAAGGGCGTCATCAAGCTGTGATGATCACGTGTCCGCAAAACGATGATGGCGGGTATCAGGCATTAAAGATTTACGATTTTCCTGATGGCTTTTTGGGGGTCTGCGATGGCTTTTTAGGAGTCTAAGATGGCTTTTTGGGGGTGTTCCGATGGCCTTTTTGAGGCGATTTCCGCTAAATCACTGCGGATAATGTATTTAGCTTGGTATCAGCACTGTTCGGCGCTAGCCTGTGTTTCTCGTCTTCTATTCACATCGTCGTCGATGACATCCGGCATTTTTATCATTATTTACATCCTCTGCATTAGAAAAGGCTGCCCTTGCAGGCAGCCTTAAAACGAGGATCTGGCTAAAAGTTTACGATTTCTTAGTAAAAACCTTTGTTGAAGATTCGCTGCCTCTCGGCGTGCTTCGCTCCGAGTTGACTGTCAAAGTGTTGCCGTCGGATGACAGCTCCCACGTTTCCTTGGATGTCATCGTCACTTCGCCCATTGGTCCGCTAAAACTGCGTGAATTCGATAGTTTCAGTTTACCGCTTTCTATTTTTGCTTTTGTAATCTCAGGCATTGAGCCCATCGGCCCTTCAACGTCTGTTTTGGCTTCCTTGCCGTCCAAACTGTAAGTTTTCGTTCCGTCGCCCATCGCACTGCCTGGCTTACGTCCGCCCATTTGCCCGCCTTGCGGTGCGTCTGTCGGCGGAGGCGGACGTTTGGTCGCCGTTTCGATCTTGATGTCTTTGTCCGTTTGAGTGACGGTCAAAGTCTGTGACTCGATCGGCATGCGGTCGCTCATTTTCGATTTGCTGACATCGAGTGTCCATGTGCCCGAAAAATTCGCTGCCTTATCCTGTGCCGAGGCCGATAACGCAACGAACAGCGAAAGAAACGCTGCCAACATAAAATTCTTTTTCATAATTATTGCTCCTAAAAATCGATATTTGGATCTGTCCATATGTTAAGACGCTCTTTGATCAAGTTTGGTTCGGGCAAAATTGTAAAGATACTTTTAAAGTTTTTTATGTTTGAGCAACACGGCTGAGATGGCTGTTTTTGTAGCCGTAGAATGCATAAACAAGGAGTCCAACGATCAGCCAGATCCCGAACCTCAGCCAGTTTGTCACACCGAGTTCGGTCATGAGGTAAAGACACGAAAGTAATCCCAAGATCGGTATCAGCGACAGCTTTTTGGTCAAACTTAGAAATACAAGGACAAGAGCAGTTAAATAAAAGATCAAGAGCGGAATTTTATGAGAAAATGCCGCTAACAATGACTCTCCTTTCTCGGGAGTCAGTGTTAGAAAATCGCTCATGAAAGTCGGATTAAAATAATAAATTACCGCAAAAACTGCGATCAATATTACCGGTAAGCTGAACTGTGAATTGAAGTACGGCACAAACCTGGTTCCACTTTCCTTAAACTCTTTATCTTTAAACAAGACGCCTGCACAAACTACGACAAACGCAAACAGTGTGCCGATGCTTGCTAGGTCCGTTACCTCGGTCAGGTTCATAAATAACGCGGGAATTGCTACTACGATGCCTGTAATTATGGTTGCAAACCATGGAGTTTTGAATTTTGGGTGAATCGAAGAAAATACTTTCGGCAGCAGTCCGTCGCGGCTCATCGCCATCCACAAACGCGGCTGGCCGATCTGGAAAACCAGAAATACTGTTGCCAAAGCGATCACTGCACTTATGGCAATAATTCCCGCAACCCACGGCATATTCGCACCTTCCGGGCCGAAAACAAACGCAAGCGGATCGCCGACGTCGAGCTTTGTGTAGCTGACCATTCCCGTCAGAACCAGCGCGATCGCTATATAAAGAACAGTACAGATCACCAGCGACAAGATCATCGCTATCGGCAGATCGCGTTGAGGATTCTTACACTCTTCGGCGGTCGTGGACAATGCGTCAAAACCGATGTACGCAAAAAAGACTGCTGAAACGCCCTTCAGCACTCCTTCTATGCCGTTCGGAGCAAATGGCGACCAGTTTGAAGGATTAACGTAATTGAGGCCGAGAAAAATCACGAGCAGAATGATTCCGATCTTTAGGCACGTCATTATATTTGACGCAAATTTCGACTCGCGAATTCCGATATAGACTAATGTCGTAATTACAACCACGATGCCGAGCGCCGGAATGTCGGCAACAATCGGTATCGAGCCGATGTGCGGCGAATTGAGCCACGCCAAATATCCATCGACCTGTCCGCAGTTGACAACGGCGTCCTTAGCGTCACACGCTTTTGTTAAAACATCGACCGTTGCTCCTCCTGCAATTGCATCTTGTACGGCATTATAGCCACGGCTCGCGGTGACAAAATCCATCGTGAAATGCAGCGGAATGTTGATACCATATCCCTTTAACCAGCCCGTAAAATAATCGCTCCACGAAATCGCGACCGCGATGTTGCCGATAGCGTATTCTACGATAAGGTCCCAGCCGATGATCCACGCGATAAGCTCGCCCATTGATGCATAAGCGTATGTATATGCCGAACCCGCGACCGGAATTCGCGAGGCAAACTCTGCGTAGCAAAGTGCAGAGAACGCACATGCGGTGGCTGTAAATACAAACAACAAAGCTACAGCCGGGCCGCCGTTATACGATGCCTTACCGACCATTGCAAAAATTCCCGCTCCAATGATCGCGGCAATTCCCATCAATGTCAGATCAAACACGCCAAGCGATCGGCGGAGCGTCGCCGTGCCTTCGGTACCGCTGCCGACATCGCCTAAATGGTCCGACAATCCTGCGGCCGCGTCGGCCTGTATCTGAGCGATAGACTTTTTGCGAAATAGAGAATTTGCCATAATTCGAGTCTTGAGTTGTGAGTCTGAAGTCGTGAGTCTGCGCGTTTTGATTTTGAAGTCTTACGTCGAAACTGTCAACATTAGACGTAAGACTCACTACTCTAGACTGCGGACTCGACTTATGGATTGGAAAATATTTGGAACGGCTTTCTTAACATTATTTTTGGCAGAGCTTGGCGACAAGACGCAGCTTGCCGTGATCACAATGACGGCGAGCACGGAATCCAAAATATCCGTGTTTCTCGGCGCGAGCCTTGCACTTATAACCGTTACTCTTTTGGGTGTGCTGCTCGGAGGGGTTTTGAGCGAATATGTTCCGACCGAGTGGCTTCAGCGGATCGTCGCGGCGGCATTTATCATCATCGGAGTGCTGATGCTTTTAGGCAAGATGTAAAAATGCGCAAAAAAAGGCGGCTCGAAAGCCGCCTTTAGTGGTCTTTGATCGGTATTTCTACCAACCAACAAAATCCACATCAGTCAAATTGTCAAAGACACTAACAACCATCGGATTGAAGCTATAGTGTCGCGAATCCACTCTAAGGATATAGTTTCGTCCGACCGGAATACCGTCGAAACTATAGTATCCGAACGAAGTTGATCTAGTTGTTCGCACGAATCCGTCGCCATCGGCGATCGACACCGTTGCGTTGACAAGCGACTGGCCGGTTTCGATCTGAACACGTCCTGAGACCGAAGCTCCTGCGGCGGTCGTGCTGCATGCAGCGCCGATAACGGAATCTATGCGGACTCCCTGATCGCCGAGAGCGACACCGCTGCTGTCAGATGCAACGAGCCATCTTAATTTAACTGTCTGGCCATCGGCAGATGCAGGCAGATTTACCGTCGTCGTTATATAGGCGGGCACAACCACGGTTCCTCCTGACAGTCCGCTCCACGCAGCTCGTCCGCTTAGAGGGCTGCCAAATTGGTTGCTGATGACCTTATTATAACCGCCGGTCACAAAGCTGCCGCCCGCGTCAACAATATCCTGGAAAGGATTTCCGTTGATGCTGATCTCGAGGACCATTCCATCAAATCCCGTCGGTGATGCTGAACCGGCATCTTCAAGATTAAACGCATTCCTGAACGTCAACTGAAGACTGCTGGGTGAGACCGGATAACTTGGTGTGATCAGTTCAGTCGTACCTATCGAGGTTGCCGACGCAGCGAAAGCATTGTTTGTAGGCGAATCTGAATTAACATTCGACGTCACCCATCGAGCCGGCCCGCCGTTTGCGATCGAGATCCATCCAGTCGGCAGATTAGGCACAGCCGTCGTATCGAAGAACTGAGGGCATCCGAGCGGAGTAGCGGTCGCAGTTGCTGTCGCTGTACTCGTCGCCGTAGGTGTATTTGTCGGGGTGTTTGTCACCGTCGGCGTATTTGTGGGCGTAAATGTTGCTGTTGGCGTGCTTGTTGGAGTAAACGTCGCAGTTGGCGTGTTTGTAGGCGTACTTGTTGCGGTACTCGTTGGAACCACCGTCGGAGTATTTGTCGGAGTATTCGTCGCTGTTGGCGTAAATGTTTCAGTTGCGGTGGCAGTTGGTGTAAAAGTCTCCGTCGCGGTTGGCGTTGGAGTCAACGTTTCCGTCGCAGTTGCCGTTGGAGTAAATGTCTCCGTTGCTGTTGCCGTTGGCGTGAACGTTTCCGTGGCTGTTGCTGTTGGAGTAAATGTCTCCGTTGCTGTTGCCGTTGGCGTGAACGTTTCCGTGGCTGTCGCGGTTGGAGTAAACGTCTCGGTGGCTGTCGCCGTTGGCGTAAACGTTTCCGTAGCAGTTGCCGTTGGAGTAAACGTCTCTGTCGCAGTTGCAGTCGGAGTGAATGTCTCGGTTGCCGTCGCCGTTGGAGTAAATGTCTCAGTTGCGGTAGCTGTCGGAGTAAACGTCTCCGTGGCAGTTGCAGTCGGAGTGAATGTCTCGGTTGCGGTAGCTGTCGGAGTAAATGTCTCCGTAGCTGTTGCGGTTGGTGTAAACGTTTCCGTCGCCGTAGCTGTCGGTGTGAACGTTTCTGTGGCTGTTGCAGTCGGAGTAAACGTCTCTGTCGCCGTTGCTGTTGGTGTATCTGTCGGCGTGTCAGTCGGCGTCGGAGTGAAAGTTTCCGTAGCGGTAGCAGTTGGCGTATCGGTCGGGGTAAATGTCTGTGTTGCTGTTGCAGTCGGAGTGAAAGTCTCAGTTGCAGTCGCGGTTGGAGTATTTGTAGGTGTATCGGTAGGCGTATTCGTTGGAGTAAACGTCTCCGTAGCGGTTGCTGTTGGGGTAAATGTCTCAGTGGCCGTCGGAGTCGAAGTCGATGTCTCCGTAGCCGTTGGAGTAAATGTTTCCGTTGCAGTAGCAGTCGGTGTGAAAGTTTCGGTCGCAGTCGCCGTTGGAGTAAATGTCTCCGTCGCGGTAGCTGTCGGTGTGAAGGTTTCGGTCGCTGTTGCAGTCGGAGTGAAGGTTTCGGTCGCGGTTGCTGTCGGAGTGAATGTTTCCGTAGCCGTCGCCGTTGGAGTATCGGTTGGAGTAAATGTTTCTGTCGCCGTTGCAGTTGGTGTATCCGTCGGAGTGTCAGTCGGCGTCGGCGTGAATGTTTCAGTAGCGGTCGCTGTTGGAGTATCGGTTGGAGTGAATGTCTCTGTTGCGGTTGCGGTTGGTGTAAACGTCTCCGTCGCGGTTGCTGTTGGCGTATCTGTCGGAGTGAATGTTTCCGTAGCTGTAGCCGTTGGAGTAAACGTTTCCGTAGCTGTCGCTGTCGGAGTAAACGTTTCTGTCGCCGTTGCAGTCGGAGTAAATGTCTCCGTAGCGGTTGCCGTTGGAGTAAACGTCTCCGTGGCAGTTGCTGTCGGAGTAAATGTTTCCGTTGCGGTTGCCGTTGGAGTAAATGTCTCCGTGGCTGTCGCTGTTGGGGTAAACGTTTCTGTCGCAGTTGCAGTCGGAGTGAATGTCTCGGTTGCCGTCGCCGTTGGAGTAAATGTCTCAGTTGCGGTAGCTGTCGGAGTAAACGTCTCCGTGGCAGTTGCTGTCGGAGTAAATGTTTCCGTTGCGGTTGCCGTTGGAGTAAATGTCTCCGTGGCTGTCGCTGTTGGGGTAAACGTTTCTGTCGCCGTTGCAGTCGGAGTAAATGTCTCGGTTGCCGTCGCCGTTGGAGTAAATGTCTCAGTTGCAGTTGCAGTCGGTGTGTCTGTTGGCGTGTCAGTTGGGGTATCTGTGGGGGTAAACGTCTCCGTGGCGGTTGCTGTCGGAGTGAATGTTTCGGTAGCGGTTGCCGTTGGAGTAAACGTCTCCGTGGCTGTCGCTGTTGGGGTGAACGTTTCTGTCGCAGTTGCAGTCGGAGTAAACGTTTCCGTTGCGGTTGCAGTCGGAGTAAAAGTCTCAGTTGCGGTAGCTGTCGGAGTAAACGTTTCTGTTGCAGTCGCTGTCGGGGTGAATGTTTCCGTAGCGGTTGCAGTCGGAGTAAAAGTCTCAGTTGCGGTTGCGGTTGGAGTGAACGTTTCTGTAGCCGTAGCCGTTGGAGTAAAGGTTTCCGTAGCTGTGGCCGTTGGAGTAAACGTTTCAGTGGCAGTCGCGGTAGGAGTAAATGTCTCGGTTGCCGTTGGTGTCGGAGTAAATGTCGCCGTTGCGGTTGAGGTGGACGTATTGGTTGGCGTTGGTGTAAAAGTTGCAGTCGCGGTGCTTGTTGGTGTATTTGTCGGAGTGTTTGACGGTGTTGGTGTGGACGTAGAAGTCGATGTCGCGGTTGCTGTCGGTGTAGGAGCGGTGCCAAATCCTGTGTCGAAAGTGTGATCGTTCGCGCCGACGCCACCGGTCGTTAGACTGATGACTGGAAATGTTCCGGCAGGTGAGCCCGTCGGATTTAGTACGTTAGCTGCATCGGAATCGGACGAGTCGTCGTTACCGAGCTGTGACGTTTGGTTAGCTGTTGTCAATATCAGACCTGACAAAGGATTGCCGGAAGTATAGTTGGCCGGAAGGTCGAGCCGGATCTGGTACGACGTGTTTGGGAGAACGCCGCCGTTAACTTGACCAATGTTGTCAGTGGTATTCGGATCGACGACGGTACTCGACACAAAATAATATTCGCCGTTGGAATCCGTTACCGCTGTTCCGACCAGAGTGGAACCTTGGTATAAACGAACTGTTATGTTCGCGATCCCATTTTCTCCAGGATCCTGGACACCGTTGTTGTTAGAGTCGCGCCAGACACGGTTGCCGATCTCGATCGGAGCCGCTGAACACATGGCCGAGATGCCTCCGAGGCCGTTTGCCTTACCAAAATCAGGTTGGCCGACACCGCCGAGACCGTTGTATATGCGATAAGCGCGCTCTGCACTGCCAGTGTTGTTATTGAAGTAGCGTATGCCGCCATCGAAAGTTGCACCGCTTGAGATCTGGCGGTCGATCGGATCAAGCAGCGTTGTAATGACATGCTGGCGTCCCGGCAGAAACATAAGCGAACCCCACGAAACTTCATCGTGGTAATTGCCGCCGTTTGGTGTCGTACAGAAATCGTCGTCGTGATAAAACTCGCCATTGCCTGGACCCTGTCCGGTTCCCTGAGGAGCAGTTCCGGTTCCGCCGCAGCGTCCATTGCTCTCGAGTGTCCATGAGCCAAAGCTGCCGCAGGCACGGATCGTGTCGCCGGCAGTTCTTTTAGCGTCAGGGCCGGCATCCAATGCCGAATCACCCGTGCGGTCGCGAAGACCGAGTATCATGTTGCCGTTCTCAAACTCAAGGCTCGTGAACATAGGCTGCGGATAGGCAAAGTCAGCTTGAATGGTCGTTACCCACGGACGCCATTCTGCGGCCTGGCCCGGATCGGCAAGTCCGCGAGCATAATTGAGCTGCGTGCTGAATACCGGCGTCGAAGTGATGGCAAGTGTGGTCGGATTGACCTGGAATACGTACGCGTAAAGGTTGGCGGCGTTCTGACTGGTCTCAGCCGTACAGAGAACACCAATGTAAACGCTGCCGCGATAATATTTTACTGCGAACGGACGTTTATTAGTGTTGCCAGTTCCAGTAGAACAGTTCGTTGCTGAACCGGCCGGTGTTGGAAGAGTAAGAGTCGTAACCGACACACTGTTGCCAAGGCTCGCACCAGTCGTTGGGTTCAAAGCATAGAGGCTGCGGTCTTGTAAATTCATTACAAAAAGGCGACTGTTGTCATCAGCGATGTCCATGCCGCCGATGCTGCTCTTGCCGACCCCGTTCCAACCGGTGTCGTTGTTATCTGCTCCGTAATCAGTGGTGTCGTGATTATTGGTTGTCGCGTTTGGAAGGGTGAAGATGCTTGTAACCGCACTGTTTGCCGGATTGACAACATAGATAGCGCCAGGATCGTCACTGGTGTTAAGCGTGCCGTCAGCACCCGGTCCAAAGCCGGAATGACGTTTAAAATACGACGCTGCATAGAGCCTGTTGGCCGAGGAGTTGTATGCGAGCGAATAGATCGTGCCTACAGTTGCAGCAGTAGTCGTAAGCGAATGAGTTAGAGGACTATCGTAATTTGCTACCGTTGTGTCAGTGTAGGTCGTGCCTGAATTATAGGGATAGTCGTAAAGGACGGCATTGGCAGAGTATGTTCCGTTTGACGCGCCTTGAGCATATCGCGATGTGACGAGTGTTGGATTGTTTTGACAATACTCGTCCGCGAGGGTCAATGCCAGATTGACATTAGTAGTGTTTAGATCATTGACAAACTGAACCGTCGAACCAGTGTTTGTCGCTGTGCCGCCAAGAACCGAATCCGTGCTGCGTGCCGATGGCGTATATCCTGTAGGCAATGTAGTAAATTCAAGTCTATACGGTCCGGTACCGGTTGCCGCAAGCGAATATGTGCCGTCAGATGCGGTGGTCGTGGTGCCTCGGGCAACTCCGGCGGAGTCGAAAGCACTCACGGTCACGGCTCCGATGCCGACATCAATTGAGTTGAGGCCGGCCGCAGTGTCATATGTTCCATTTGCATTATAGTCCTGAAAGACCCTGCCCGAGATGGTGCCTGCCAAAACAACGTCGACAAGTTCCGGTGTGGGCGTGCCGCTAAAGCCGGACATAAGCTCGGCAAATGTAAGTTCCTGCGCGTTAGAGCGAGAGTCTTTTGAAAACGCGATAACGAACAGCGAAAATAAGATCAATGCTAGAAGAGCGAATGCTCGGTAACGAGCCAACAGGGTGAAGGGGTTCATATGGTGATGGATCCGGATCCATTTAAGAATGTCTTAAAATGGATCTCAAGGCAGTTTGAATTTGAATGGAGCGCGGTTTGTGGAATTGCAGTGCAGACACAGCGGTGTTGCACTTCCTAGTTGAAAAGATACATCACAAAGGCAAAACTGTCAAACAAAATTTAACAATTCTAAACAGCTACTTTTTCAGCCGTGCGGCAAATTTCTGGCGAAACTTTGCTACTTTAGGTGCAACGACAGCAGCACAGTAAGGTTGTGCAGGGTTATTTGCGAAATACTCTTGATGATAATCCTCGCCCGGCCAGAATTTTCCAAAGGCGGTGACCTCGGTGACGATCGGCTTGTCGTAGATGTCTTCTGCGGTGATCTCGGCGATGACTTCTTCGGCGGTGCGTTTCTGTTCTTCGGAATGATAAAAGATCGCGGAGCGATACGACGTGCCAATGTCGTTGCCCTGACGGTTTAGCTGCGTCGGGTCGTGAACGGTGAAAAAGACGCGCAAAAGATCGGCGAACGAGAGTTCGGATGGATCGAATTTTATTTGCACTACCTCGGCGTGGCCTGTCGTTTCGGAACAGACTTGTTGGTAAGTCGGATTTTCGGTATGGCCGCCGGAATATCCCGAAACAACATCTTCAACGCCTTTCAGATCGTCAAAAACTGCTTCGACACACCAAAAACATCCTGCCGCGAGCGTTGCTGTTTCTAAATTTGCGTTTGTCATATATTATTCTTCGTCTTCTCGTAATTTTTCCAGTACAGATAGATCTTCGAGCGTCGTGACATCGCCCGCGACTGTGCCGCCCGATGCGATCTCACGAAGCAGGCGTCGCATGATCTTGCCCGAACGCGTCTTTGGAAGCGAATCGGTAAAACGAATATCATCGGGTTTTGCCAGCGCACCGATCTCTTTTGCGACATGGTAGCGAAGCTCATTTTTAAGCTCATCGCCGCCAACATGCCCGCCCGTAAGCGTCACAAAAGCTGCGATCGCCTGACCCTTTAGCTCGTCCGGACGGCCAACTACGGCAGCCTCGGCGACGGCTTCATGTGAGACGAGCGCAGATTCGATCTCCGCAGTGCCAAGACGGTGGCCGCTGACATTTATCACGTCATCGACGCGGCCCATTATCCAAAAATAGCCGTTCTCATCACGCCGCGCTCCATCGCCGGCGAAATAGAAACCGGGAATTTCTGACCAGTAAGCCTGTTTGTAGCGTTCGTCGTCGCCCCACAATGTGCGAAGCATCGACGGCCACGGGTGTTTGGCGACGAGATAACCGCCTTCGTTTACTCCGACAGGCTTTCCTGCCTTGGTCACAACATCGAGAATAATGCCCGGTATTGGCAGCGTGGCAGTTCCCGGCACGGTCGGTGTTGCGCCGGGCAGCGGTGAGATCATCGCCGAGCCGGTTTCCGTTTGCCACCATGTATCGACGATCGGACATTTTCCTTTGCCGATCACCTCGTGATACCACATCCATGCCTCTGGATTTATAGGCTCGCCGACCGTACCTAAAAGTCTTAAAGACGAAAGATCATGTTTGAGCGGATACTGCTCGCCCCATTTTATAAATGCACGAATGGCTGTTGGGGCCGTGTAAAAGATCGTGATCTTGTGGCGTTCGACGATGTCCCAAAACCGGTCAAAATCGGGAAAATTCGGAGCCCCTTCGTACATAAAGACAGTCGCTCCGTTTGCAAGCGGCCCGTAAACGACATAACTGTGTCCTGTCACCCAGCCGATATCAGCAGTACACCAATAGATATCTTCGTCCTTGAGATCAAAGATCATCTTCGTTGTGTAAGCTGTTTGGGTAAGGTAGCCGCCCGTCGTATGCAGAATGCCCTTTGGTTTGCCGGTCGTTCCCGAGGTGTAAAGGATAAAAAGCGGATGCTCGGAATCGAGCTCTTCGGCAGGACAGTTTGCACCTACTGTCCTCGTCAATTCGTGCCACCAATGGTCGCGACCCGGCTTCATCGATACTTTTGAATGCGTCCGTTGAAAGACGACGATATTCTCGACGCCCGGACATTCTTTTGCGGCCTCATCGACGATATCTTTTAATTTGATCTCGGACCCACGCCGATAACCGCCGTCAGCGGTGACAATGAGCTTGCACCCGCAATCATTAACGCGGTCGCGAATGGCGTCAGCCGAAAACCCGCCGAAAATCACCGTATGCGTCGCGCCGATCCGAGCACAGGCAAGCATTGCAACAGCCAAAGCCGGGACAAGCGGCATATATAGAGCGACGCGGTCGCCGGTCTTTACACCCAAGCTTTTGAGAACGTTGGCAAATCGCGAGACCTCCTGATGGAGTTGGAGATAGGTGATAGTTTTTATCTCGCCCGTCTCGCCTTCCCAGATGATAGCGGCTTTGTTTTTTCGCGACGTGGTAAGGTGCCGGTCGAGGCAGTTGTAAGAGATGTTGATCTTGCCGCCAATAAACCACTTGGCAAACGGCTCGTTCCATTCGAGGATCGTGTCCCATTTCCGAAACCAATCAAGACTCTCTGCCTGTTTCGCCCAAAATGCTTCCGGATCAGCAGCGGCCTCGGCATACAAACGCTCATACTCGTCAAAGCTTTTGATATGAGCATTTGCGGCAAACGCTGGCGGCGGCGGGAAGAGACGACGCTCATTCAGAGTGGATTCGATAGCGATGGGTTCCGACATATATTTAGAGTATAGAATATCCTTTGATGGAGCGTAAAACAGCACGTTTCCACTAACTCTGACACTCATTTTGGAAACGCGCAAAAGCCGTGTAGAATCGGCGAAGAATAGCCTCCGGCAAACATCTATGCCTCTTCTTGAAATGCGAAACATCGTCAAGGAGTTTCCCGGCGTCAGGGCCCTGGACGGCGTGAGCTTTACGCTTGATGCGGGTGAATTTCACGCGCTCGTTGGCGAGAACGGAGCCGGCAAATCGACGCTGATGAAAGTTCTGTCCGGCGTTTATCCCGAAGGCTCCTTTGAAGGCGATATATTGGTAGATGACGAGATCAGGCATTTTCGAGGGATACGCGATTCGGAATCTGCGGGCATCGCGATCATCTTTCAGGAGCTTTCGCTTGTAAAAGAACTGACTGTTGGTGAGAACATCTTTCTCGGCAAAGAGCCGTCTCGGTTCGGTGTTATAAATTGGTCCGAGCTTTATCACAAGGCCGCTGAATTATTACAGAAGCTACATCTGCCTATCGATCCGCGTGTTCAGGTCGCCACGCTTGGCATAGGCCAGCAGCAACTCGTTGAGATCGCGAAAGCATTGTCGCAGGACGC
Source organism: Chloracidobacterium sp. (assembly GCA_016711345.1). Lineage (NCBI taxonomy): Bacteria > Pseudomonadati > Acidobacteriota > Blastocatellia > Chloracidobacteriales > Chloracidobacteriaceae > Chloracidobacterium > Chloracidobacterium sp. The sequence goes on along the minus strand of JADJTD010000001.1, from coordinate 1,650,592 downwards.
TAAGATTCTCGTCCTCGACGAGCCGACCGCCGCTCTGACAGAGTCGGAGGTCGAGACACTTTTCGGCATACTCGAAAAACTTCGCGAGCGTGGCGTCGGGATGATCTATATTTCGCACAAGCTCGACGAGGTTTTCAAAATGAGTGACCGCATCACTGTCCTGCGTGACGGCAAAACGGTTGCAACACACGCCGCCGCCGAAACGGATAAGAACGAGGTCATTGCGGCAATGGTTGGCCGTGAGGTCGGTGATATTTTCCCCAAGGCGGAGCATAACTGCGGGAAAACTGCTTTGAGCGTCAAAGATCTAACGGCGTACTCACTTGAAGACACCGAGAAAAAGTTGGTTGACAATATTTCGTTCGATGTGAGAAAAGGCGAGGTGCTTGGCATTGCAGGTTTAATGGGAGCTGGCCGCACTGAGCTTTTGATGACGATATTTGGAGCTTGGAGTGGCAGATATTCGGGTGAGATCGAGATCGACGGCGAACCGGCTTCCATTCATTCACCGGCCGATGCTATTTCAAACGGGATTGGATTTGTGACGGAGGATCGCAAGCGTTATGGGTTGTTACTCGATCAAACGATCACTGATAACATGACGCTTGCGGGCCTGCGCTCCTTATCCGGAAAGTTTCTGACTGATCGAACAAGAGAAACTATTGCAGTTGAGGCACCGATGAAAGGCCTGCGGATCAAGGCAAATTCGCCGAGGACAATCGCCGGAACACTCTCAGGCGGCAATCAGCAAAAGGTCGTACTCGGGAAATGGCTTTTGACCAAGCCAAAAATTCTCTTCCTCGACGAACCGACACGTGGTATCGATGTAGGTGCAAAGCAGGAAATATACACTGAGATCAATAAGCTGGCAAAACAGGGAATGGCGATCGTACTCGTTTCATCTGAGTTACCCGAAGTGCTCGGGCTTTCGGACCGCGTTATCGTTTTATACGAAGGCAAACTTACAGGTGAATTCACCCGCGAAGAGGCGACTCCCGAAAAGGTAATGGCTGCGGCGACCGGTAATAATTAAACATCATGGACGAAGCGAACAAAACACGCATCACCAAATCGACGCTGCGGGCATACATCATGATCGCCATATTGGGCATCATCTGGGCGTATTTTCATTGGGCGACCGATTCGATCTTTTTGACGCCGCGCAATCTCTCTAATCTGATGACGCAGATGTCGGTGACGGCGATACTTGCTGTTGGGATGCTGATGGTAATCGTTTCGGGCCATATCGATCTGTCGGTTGGATCGGCGTTGGGGTTTGCGGGCGGCACTGCGGCTTATGTCCTTACCGTTTTGGAGTACGGACTTCCGTCTGCCATCATAGCGGCAATTGTTGTTGGTGTTGCTATCGGAGTTTTTCACGGGGTGTTGACCGCGTATCTGAATATCCCTGCGTTTATCGTTACGCTAGGCGGGCTACTTGCTTGGCGCGGCGCTGTGAAATGGCTTCTCGGCGGCAATACGATACCGATCTCGGATGAAACCTTTAAGGGTATAGGCAACAATAATCTACCTTTGTCCGTCGGTTGGGCATTGGCTACGGCTGCTATTGCGTTCGTATTGTTTATGACCTATCGCAAAGCCAGATCGGTCAAAGATTACGGACTTGGCGAAGCAAATTACGGCGGCGAGTTGCTTAAAGCGATTATTCCTATCGGCGGCATTGTTGCGTTTATTTGGGTGATGAATGCATATCAAGGCGTGCCGATCCCGGTTCTAATATTGCTTGCGGTCGCATTATTTGGCGGATTTCTGACTAATTCAACCGTTTTTGGCCGCTACCTCTATGCCATCGGCGGTAACGCCGATGCCGCTCGGTTATCCGGAATAAATAACAAACGAAATATCCTTAAGGTTTACGCTCTCTTAGGAGCATTCACCGGTGTCGCCGCATTGATCTTTACCGCACGTGTCGGAAGCTCCGCTCCGGATGCCGGTGTTTTAAAGGAACTAGACGCCATCGCCGCGTGTGTTATTGGTGGGGCGAGTCTGATGGGCGGACGCGGAACCATCTTCGGAGCATGCCTCGGCGCACTCATCATGGCGAGCCTAGACAACGGTATGTCGTTGCTCAACGTTCGCGATTTTATGCAGGACATCATCAAAGGCTCGATCCTTGTCGCGGCGGTAGGTTTGGATATGATGGGTAGGAAGCAGAATTAGCTAGATCTTTCAGTAGAATAGTGCATCAAAAAAAATTATATGGGCATCAGGAAAAAATTCATGCTTGTTTTTAGTTTTCTTTTGCTGGTTTTGCCTGCCTATGCGACTTTCGCCGTGGGAAAGCCGTGTAACAAGGCGAAATCAGACATGGAGAAACTTAGATGCGCTGAAGAAACGGCTGACAAGTTTGTTGCGCGATTTCTTGACACCCTTGATTTTGCTGTGCCGTACCGAGAATTCTTCACAGTGGACCGAACATTAAGGAACCGTAATGCTCGTGCCTTTCGAGGAGGAGCAAATACAAAAGTTCAGCGCGTTAACGACAGGACACTCGATCAAATGTACATTGCATTCATGAACGTTTACTATTTGAGCAATCTTTGGGGTTTGAGTACGAAAAGAGTAAAGGATGTTGATGAACAGTTGTATCCACCCGAAATTGTTTTTGCAATGAAATCATCTCCCTATTTCCGCAATTGGATTTCTGACGCTGCTTGCTGCAACGAAGGTGAGGAGGATGTTAAAACTCGTTCGGAAGTACTTGGACTAATTAAGGACGCGCATCGTATTTCCTCACTTTTTCGTAAACGAATTCCGCCAAATTCCATGTCGTCCTCTATGTACAAAGAAAACGCGAAAGGCATTCTCCATGATTCTAGCTCGCCACGAATAAAATACGGTGAGCCAAACCTAGGTGTTAGTGACAGTCGCGCCGTGTTTATTGTCGAGCGCGATCTGTTTTACTTTTATATTTTCGAAGAGGCTGGAAGGTTCAAAGTATTTGGGCTTGGCATTGGCAACTAGATTCTATCCCCCAATAAAACTCATCGTCCTCGAGGGCTGAACAAATTCGGCGTCATTAATATAGTGACGCGGTTCTTTTTTCATGACGACGTTTTCGATAAAGTCCACGATCTCTTCTCGGTTGGCGCCGCTGCGGACGAAGTCCCTTAAATTATGTTCGGTGGTTGAAAAGAGGCACGTGCGGATCTGGCCGTCGGCGGTGAGGCGGATGCGTGAGCAGGCTCCGCAAAACATTTCGGTCACGGGTGCAATTATTCCGATCTCGCCTTTTGCTCCGTCGGCGAATTCATATTTCCAAGCCGTTTCGCTGCCGCGCGACGATTCCTTTAGTCGAAGCGGATAGACAGCGTTTATAGTATCGTGAATCTCCTTGCCTGGAACGACCATTTCACGGCTCCAATCGTTGCCGCTATCGAGCGGCATAAACTCGATAAACCTCATCGCCACATCATATTCGCGCGCGAATCGCGCAAAATCCACCATCTCGTCGTCGTTGCGTCCACGCACGACACAGGCATTGATCTTTATCGGCTCAAACCCGAACTTTTTCGCCGCGTCGATCGCGTCGTAAACTTTATCGAGAGCGTCAACGCCGGTGATGTCGAGAAATTTTTCACGGTCAAGACTGTCGAGGCTGACCGTGACACGGTCGAGTCCCGCATCTTTTAACGCAGCGGCATGACGGGGAAAATCGAATCCGTTAGTGGTTAAAGCAAGGTCAGTAAGCTGTGGTTTTAATTTAGCTATCTCGGCAACTAACTTAGGAACGTCCTTCCTGATCAAAGGTTCACCGCCCGTTAGCCTTATCTTTTCTATGCCAAGCGAAACGAAAATATCGGTCAGATATACGATCTCCTCAAATGACAAGATCGTTTCTTTCCGAGCAAGCGGAGGCTCGCCATTTGGCAGACAGTAAAAACAACGAAAATTACAGCGATCTGTAAGCGAAACGCGCAGATCGCGAATTATTCGGTTGTGAGCATCCCGGAGCGGCATAGATAAGATGATAACCGAAATGCTCAAGAATTTTTCAACGCGGATCTAGCGGATTAGGCGGAAAGCCCCGGATTTGTAGTATTAGTCCGGAAAATCTGCTCAATCCTCTTAATTCGCGTTCAAATTTCATTCGGCGGGGGTGATTTCTTTAGAGCCTCTGCGTTACGTTTTAAGCCCGGGAGTTTGGCTCGTTTGATCGCTGTGCGGCGAAAGCGTTCGGCGTAGCTTTCCGGCGTTAGGGATAAAACTACATCGAGAACTATTGATGTCTCGCCTTCTCGCGGCTCAAAACGGCTTTCTTGTGTTGGAGTTTCAAAACGGTTCCATGGGCAAACGTCCTGACAAACGTCGCAGCCGTAAAGCCAGCCTTCCATTTTTGCCGCAACATCGGCTGGCAGAGTTTCGTCACGCAATTCGATGGTGGCGTATGAGATACACTTTCGCGAATCAACGACATACGGCTCGACAATAGCGTTTGTCGGACAGGTATCGAGACAGGCCGTGCATGTACCGCAATGATCTTCGACGATCTCAGTGTCATATTCGAGGTCTACATTAAGAAGTATCTCGCCGATAAATACCCAAGAACCAACGTCGGTCGTGATCAGATTTGAGTGCTTCCCGATCCAACCTAAACCGGCACGCACGGCCCACGCCTTGTCCATCATCGGAGCCGTATCGACGCAGATCTTGCCCTCGGCATTAGGGCTCTCGGCTTTGATCCACGCGAAAAGCTCTTTCAGCTTTTCGCTTACCACATCGTGATAATCATCGCCCCATGCGTAACGAGACAGCTTACCCTTTTCAGTATTTTGATCGTGTTGATGATCGGTATAGTAATTTAAGAGAACAACGATGACCGATCTTGCCTCCGGGAATAACAGACGCGGATCGCTGCGTTTATCAGGGTCGCGTGCCAACCATGTCATCTCTCCGTGAAAGCCTTTGTTGAGCCATTCATTCAAACGGGCGCCTTCTTCAATCAGATTAGCGGCCTCTACGATGCCGACCTTTTGGAATCCGATCTCTATGGCTTTTTGCTTGATTTTTTCAGACAAAGAGTGCATATGGCGATTATCCTTGATAATAGTTCTTACACAAAAAAGCCGGACGGTGTAATACCATCCGGCTGTAAAGTATTAAGGTAAAGTAAATTAAAAACTAAGTTTTGCTCCGAATTGGAACTGTCGCGGGTCATAAGCCGAGGTTGGCTGACTGTAATACTTGCTGCCTTTGCGTTCACCATAGGTGTTGACAACATTGTAAAACGGATTGCCTGCGGCTTCGTTAAAGCGGTTAAACAGATTAAAGCCTTCGGCGATCAGATCGAGATTGACGCGTTCGCCGAGACGGACTCGACGGGTAAGTCGTGCATCGACCGAAAAGTAGTTGTGCGTGATGCCCATATTTCGCGGCAGACTGCCATCCCGTGGAAAATCGCCCACGAAGCAGCCTGCATCAACACCGGTCTGGCACAACGTGCCATCGGCCAGCACCGACGGACGTTCGTTACTGCTTTGGAAATCGCCGTTCGAGTCGCCCGGGGCAAGAATATTAAATGGACGGCCCGATCCAAATTCCACGATGGGAGCAAATGAAAATCCGTGCATAAATCCATAGAACCCTCCGGAAGATTTCCAGCTTTCCGGTGCGTTGATGATGCCGCTGAAGACAAAACGGTGCCGCTGATCAAAAAGCGAATCAGAACGCTCCGCCGCAAAATCAAAATTGTTCTGCGGTTTCAAGAGCGTCTGAAGATCTGATGAATCGTCAATGGAATGCGACCATGTGTAGGTCGCCAGAAACTGCATATTGCTCGAAAACCGTTTTTTCAGTTCGACATTCATCGCGTTGTACGATGAATTTCCATCGGATAACTGAGCACTGACATCACCAAAGGCCGTGATTGGTCCCGCAGTGCGGACAGAGCCTGCCATTTGAGCATCAAAGATGGCCTTCGTTACAGCTCCACCGGTCGCAGATGCGATGAAGAAATAATTTGGCGCAAGCGGGCGGAAAAAGTTTGCAGCGATCGGGCTGACAAATTTTTGGCCGGTCGTGTTATTGATCGCTATTAGACCCGGGATCACGACAGTAAACAGGGCGTTAGAAGTGGTAGGCATCGGAAAGAACGATGCTGACGCGGTACTTGTTGGATAGCAGCTTGCCGCATTCGGAGTCGCAGTCGTGCAACCTGCAAACGCCGGATTATTAACCGCAAAGCGTCTAAAATTCTCTCTTAAATTATTGGTATTTGGTGCATTTACGTCCTGCGGATGGTTCAAGTGATGGGCGTTGACCATAATTCCGCTGACAGATAGCGACATGTTTTTACCGATTTGTCTTTCGAACGACAGGTTAGCCTGAATGGCGTCGGGATACTTGAAATCTTTCGAGACGTGCAAGGTAAATGGAAGGATTGGCCCGAATCCGGTAAACGTTGCCGGATTGAAGCGCATGAGTCCATTCAGATATTGAGCTGAGGCAGCCAGCCCTGGTGTAACGCCCGGAATCGCCGTTCCCTGAAATACCTGAAACGCATTAAGTAACGATGTCGGAGCAAACGGAACTTCGCCCGAACGGGCGAATGGTAAGAGAGTTGCCTGCTGCTGCTGCGAGCCATCAGCGATATTGGAAAGAAATGAGGAAGCGAGCGCCGGGTGGTCGAAAAATCTGCCGAAAGCTCCCCGCATAACTGTCTTCCCATCTCCGGCAATGTCCCATGCAAATCCCAGACGCGGAGCAATGTTGTCCACATCACGTGGATACCCCTGAGTTACATTTAAAGCGAATTCGGCCGCTCCTACATCTGATTCACTTAAAGTGATCCCCGTCAAAGGATCGCGAAACGGTGACGGCGCGAAACTTTCAGTAAACTCATAATCGTAACGGACGCCAAAATTAATAGTCAGCCGCGGAGTAACCTTCCATGTATCTTGTCCAAAAACTGCGACAGGCCTGTTGGACAGTGTGCTGTCCGGATCGCCAAAGCCCTGAATGAAAACGCCCGGGAAGCCTAGGCCGTAAGATTGGGTTGCGGTAAATCCCGGACAGCGAACGGCTAAAGTTGGTGAATCGCATGCTACACCACCAACCGAAACGAACGATCCTGCAGCCTGCTGGCTGAAATTGAACAGCGCCGGAAAATTAAGTTCCAATCTAGCCTTACCATTGACAAGACTGACGTCGCCGCCAAACTTCATTGTATGATTACCGGAAACCCATGTCAGATTATTGCGAAATTGGTGGCGCTTTTCGACACGATTTAGCGGTGAGAAAGGATTGGCACCCATAAAGGCTGTGCCTGTGATTTGCAGGGCTACGCTTGGAACTTGCGAGTCAAATTTTGCGACCCGTCGGCCAAAGTTATAATAGAGCTCGTTGACGACCTTGGTCGACATGATACTCGTAAGAGATGCCCCAAACGAAAAGTCTTCAAGTTGCTGAATGCCGGTTCGTGAATAATCATTTTGCCCGAGCGTCTGGTTCTGCGACTCATCCTGAATCCCATTGACGGTGCCCGGATTATATCCCAGACGCATAGACAACTGATGGCTGGCGGACAGGGCGCTGTCGAAGCGAAGGGAGCTGTAGCTCGAATTTTCCGAGATCGGGAATAATCGGCTTAATTGTGACAATGGACGAAAAGCGACCAGTTGACCATCCGAATTCCTTGTCAGAGGGATCGGCATCCCCGATAATATGAATCGTCCGCCGATGACCTGTCCTTGTGGGACGCCGATACCGGGAACGAAATTAATCAGTGTGCTTGCCCCATTAATGGAAGATTGTCCGCCTGCTGATGCAAGATGCGCGTAGGCAACAGCCCGGCCTATCTGTGCTGCATCACCGCTGCCCAAGGCTGACTGAATATAGGAAACCTGCGCCGAGGTTAGATTTGTAAAGGTCTGTGAAATCGGCAGGATCGGAGCTCCGATAGTAACGCTTTGAGTAGCACCGCCATAGATATCACCGGTAAAAAAGCCCGATTCCTGACGGCGTCTTTGCTCAAACGAGAGGAAGAAGAAGTTTTTATTTTTTTTGTCCATCGGTCCGCCAAAAGTTGCTCCATACTGAGCCCGTGTGTAAGGCGGCTTCTTGTCCGGATCGTTGTCGATCACGGGAGCAAATGCATTTCGCGCCTGGATCGTTTTGTGGCGAATGAAACCGAACAAATTGCCGTGGAAATCACTTGTTCCGCGCTTTGTGACTACATTTACAATGCCGCCGGTCGCGCGTCCAAATTCAGGCATGTATGAGTTGGTCGTGATCTGAAATTCCTGCACAGCTTCCTGCGAAACGGTCGAACGGGCAGCATTGATCGAGTTATCGGTAAAATCGGCACCATCAACCTGCACGAGAGTCGAGCGACCGCGTTGGCCGCCGATATTCAAACCAGAAGTCGGTGCCGGCCCAATCGGACGGCCATTGTCACGTCCAACGGTCGAGATCGTAAGAGCAAAACCGGTCGCGCTGCGTTCGTTGATCGGAAGGTTCTCAATACGTACTTGTTCGATAGTGTTCGAAACGTTTGTTTTCGTAGTCTCGACAAGCTGAACATCGTCGCCCGCAACATTTACGATTGCCGTCGCCGTGCCTAATTCAAGTTTGATCGTCAGGTCGGCGCTCTGGCCTACAGTAAGCCGTACGGGCGAGATGATAACTTTTTTGAAGGACGAAGCCTCGGCCGTGATATCATATTCGCCCGGCGGTAATCCAATGAACTGATATACGCCGTCGCCATTAGTGGTCACCGTGCGGTTTATACCTGTTCCCATGCCTTTGGCCTGAACTGTGGCACCGCTGACGACCGCACCGTTCGGGTCAGTAACGGTACCAGAAAGGTCGGCTGCCGCCGCCTGCGACTGCGCGATTGCAGAAACGGCAAGGGCCGCGATCGCTGAGATCAGGACCACAAATTTAATGGCTTTACTGGAAATGCTGGACGAAAATGCTCTCATTTTTTTCTCCTTGAATGTTTGGATAAATCTGATTGCTGCCGGAAATCGATATGCTCCTACTATAGAGACTTGTTCGACTTGCGTGTAAGAAACGACAAAGGATCTTTACTCCGGCTAATACTTATTACAGAAATGATTTGCTTTGAATTTTTTAACTCAAAACCGCCATTTAAGCAAGCAATAATGTAATGTTTTTGTAACAGGTGCCTATTTTAAGTGCTTTCTCAGGAACGAAACGATCATGAAAGCATCGTAATAGACCCAAGGTTTTTCGCCTAGTGTGTAATGGCCGCATGGTATGGTCACCGCACTGTGTTTTATTTTATGGCGGCGAAGAGCTTTGATAGTGTCGCGCGAAAGGTCAACGGGAAAACTGAGATCGAAGAGCGTATAAATGTACCGCTGCGGACGCGGCGGTAGTTTGGCTAGGCGTTCGATGTATGCCATCGGCGAGATTGGCAGCCAGTACTCGCGAAGCTCGTCGAGCGTCAGATTGTCGCCCAAAGCCTCTTTGACATGATAGGTCGTGATGCCGTGCCAGACGACGTCCGCCGGATAGCCCGACACATGATTAAAAACAGCGGTGTCGATCTGCATGTCGTGCGTAAACGCAAAAAAGCCAACGCACGAACCGATGCTTGTGCCAACGATGCCGATCTTTTCGTAGCCTTGCTGTTTGAGCCATTTGATGGCGGAACGAGTATCGACGACAGCCTGCCGCAAACTTTGAAGCGTACGCCCGACATTGGGGGCCACGAGATAATCGGCACGGTTTATCTCAGGCGGTTTTCGCTCTTCGTGATAAGGCAGCGTCAGACGCAAGGCCGAGAAACCGATTCGGTTGAACAACTTGCACAGATCGAAATATGTTCCTGGCTTTGCGTTCCAATGCGGTAGTACCAGAACAGCGGCTTTTTTGTTTTTATCGTGAGGAAAGAATTTAGCGTAAGCAGTGTTGTTTTCGTTCGAAGGCGTTTCAATGCCGCTTGTCCAACTAAGATCGGGAGCATTTGCTTTTATGTTTGAAATTTGAAATTTGAAATCTGAAATGTCCGGCGAGAAGAAAAAATCGTCGCTGTTCGCAACGGTATTTTTTGAGTATTCACTAAAAAGCTTTCGCGGATCGGCTCCATTTGCATTCGAAGTAATGTATTCCGTGCCCCAATCGAACGGATGCACGACGCGGTTATCATCGAACATCGCAAGATGCCTTTCGCGTTTGTGCATGTAGCGCTTGAGCATATTTAGAAATAATTAACCGCAGATAGACGCAGATAGACGCCGATTAGATCTTTCTCTATTATCTGTGTTCATCTGCGTCCATCGGCGGTTGAATTTCTTCTCAAGCGGCAGCGGCTTTCGCTTTTTGGACGATCTTTTCGTAGAACGCGATGTATTGCGGAATTATCTTTGAGGTCGAGTATCGCTGAACGGCAAGCTCGCGGCCTTTTTCGCCGAACGAGCGTCGAAGTTCTTCGTCTTTCAGCAAATGGATCGTGTCTTTCGTCATCTTTTCGACATCGCCGACATCGCTTAGGAAACCTGATTCACCATCGTTGACGACTTCCGGAATGCCACCGATACGTGTTGCGATTACCGGCACTTCGCACGCTTGCGCTTCTAATGCGGCGAGGCCGAACGACTCTAATTCCGACGGCAGCAGAAACACATCGGCTACGCCCAGATAGTCAGCTATATTCGCTTGCTTACCCACAAAAACGACGTGGTCCTTCACGCCCAACTGTCCTGCACGATAAATGCAGGCCGAGCGTTCGGGCCCGTCGCCGACCATGATGAGCCTTGCATTTTCACCGGCGGCGCGGACCGTGGCAAGTATCTCGACGCAATCGTTTGGACGCTTGACCGGGCGGAAGTTTGATACGTGGACCAAAAGCCGTTCGCCGTTTGGCGCCAGTTCTGCCCGCAAAGGCGAATCGGGCAGGCGTTTGTAATGATTCTGGCAAATGAAATTTGGTATGACCTCGATCTCGTCAAAATCAAAGGTCTCGATCGTTGCCTGCTTCAAAAACTTCGAAACAGCTGTCACGCCGTCCGATTGCTGCAGGCCGTAACGCGTGATCGGCAAATACGAACGGTCCGCTCCGACGAGCGTAATATCCGTTCCGTGAAGCGTCGTTATGACAGGCACATAGCGTTTTTGCTTGATCGATTCGCGGGCCAGTATCGCCGAGATCGAATGCGGTATCGCGTAATGCACGTGGAGCAGATCGAGCTTTTCTGCACGAGCAACGGTCGCCATTTTTGTCGCAAGAGCGAGGTCGTAAGGCTGATGTTCAAAGAGCGGATACGACATCATTTCCACTTCGTGAAAATGGATGCGCTCGTTCAATTCCGTCAGACGCGTCGGTAAAAAAGACGAGATAAAATGAACGTTATGCCCGCGTTCAGCGAGGTCGCGGCCCAATTCAGAACCCACAATGCCGCTACCGCCGTATGTTGGATAAACCGTGATGCCAATATTCATAAAGCCTTTCCGAGCTAAATAAGTATCGTATCACGCAGCTCGTTTTTTCCGAATGTAATAGATTATGCCCGAATGGTCGTCGGTGAATAGGAACGAGTTAGCGTCGAGCTTCATGATGTCGCAAGGTCTGCCAACGACTTTTCCATCTTGTAAGAATCCACTTACAAATTCCTGTAATTTTTCCCCCTTTCGCATGATGACGATATTGTAGCCGTGACCGATCGTTTTGTCGGTCGAGCCGTGAAGCGATACTAGAAAAGCATTCTTGATCGTATCTGACGCATCAGCCTCATCCCAAAAATCAAATCCGAGTGCCGATGAGTGTGCCGGAAGATATGCATAAGGTTTAGCAACGTTTTTGCATCCTGACGAGCGTTTGAATTGCAGATCCTTAAAGATCTTGCCGTTTGACGAATAGCAGAACGGCCAGCCGTAATCTGTGCTGCGTTTGAGCGCGTAAAATGTCTCGTCCGGTTTTTGCAATCCCAAATGATCTGAGCCCTGGCCCGATGCCCAAAGGAATTTGCCGATCCATTTCAGGCCGACGGCGTTGCGCAAACCTTTGGCAAACTCGCGCTGCTCCGAGCCGTCAGGATTCATCTCGATAACGCTTGCCCGCACTTTTTCTTTTTCGATGCAGGCGTTGCAGGACGAGCCGACAGAGACGTACAGTTTGCCCGCAGGTGAGAATGTGATTGTGCGTGTCAGATGCCAGCCGCCGTATTTATAGCTGAGGCCGTAATCGGGAAAGGTCGCGAGAGTTTGCGGATCTGTATCGGTTGGTTTGGTTTCGCCGTGTGTGAATTTTCTTCGTGTCAGCTTGTCGGTCTCTGCAAGATAAAACCAATCCTGCCCATTTTCGTCGCGGTAAAATTGGCAGCTATTTGGGTTCCTAAGATCGGTCATATAAGGCGTCACTTTTTCAAACTTGCCCGTCTCGGCGTTCCAGCCGTCGAGGATGTAGACCACACCGCGTTTGTTGTCCGTCAGGTTGTACATATCGGTCACGAAAATACGTCCGTCCGGTGCCTTTGCAAAAAAACGAACTCGTTTCAAACCTTCCGCTGCAGGAATGATCTCAAATTCGGCCGGCAGATTGAGGAGGTTGAACGACTTACCGTCCTTCAATGTGACTTTGTGCGGAACAAGCTTTGGCTGGCCAAAAACAAGGCCGCCAAAAAGGCAGAAAACGCCGATCGCCAATAGTATTTGCTTATAAATATCCGTTCTCATTTGTGTTGATATGTGACTAAAATAGAAACAGAACTTAGACAGCGATAAATTCGTTATAATGACTCGAGGAGAATTATACAACAGTGTTTTGTCCCGAATGCGGAACTGAGGAGCGGCAGTCGAACCAGTTTTGCCGCGCGTGCGGCATTGATATGCGCCGTGTGCGTGTTGCGGTCGAGACGCCTGACAGCATCACGGCTTCGGCGATGTCCGCCCGCGAAGAGATCGGCCGTGCAGTCGCGTCCAAAATTCGTGAAACGCAGGACACTCGCGAACTTAAGAAAGTTGTCGATGAAGTTTTACCTGAGATCGAAAAATTTCTCGAGTCACCCGCCGAAAGAAAGCTGCGCAGTATGCGAATGGGAGCCATGCTCTCTTCCATAGGGATCGGCATCGGCATCGCACTGTCGATAGTGGCGATGGCTACACAGAAAGAGGAGATACTGCTGCTCGCCGGCCTTGGATTTATAAACTTCTTTATCGGCCTCGGCTTCATTATCAACGGTATGTATTTCACCTTGCCAAAAAAGGATATCCTCGACAGATCGTCCGACGCCGAGAGCCAACGCCAACTAGACGGAATTACAGGCCAAACAAACGACCTGCGACTTGCCGAACCGTCACCTCTATTTTCTTCCGTTACCGAGAGCACAACGCGGCACCTGAAAGAAAAAGAGCCTATTTCTGGTGATTAATTAACCATGCTCTTCAGGATGAAGGAGTCGAGGTCTTGGTTGCACTGGCTGCTGGTTTTTCGGGCACGAGCCTCAGAATTCTGTCGTCGTCTTTGGCAGGTTTGCCGCGAGCGTCTCGGTTTGATGTTGAGAAATAGATATAGCCGTCCGGGCCTTCTGCCATTTCACGGATGCGGCCATAAGGGCCGTCAAGCAAATTTTCCTGACTCACAACTTTGCGCCCCTCGAGAACTACTCGAATAATACGCATTCCGCGCAGGCAGCCGAAGAAAAAATTCCCTTTAAAGGCCGTGAAGATCGAACCATTGTAAAACATCGCGCTGGCGGGCGCGCATGCAGGCGTGTATTCGAGCAGAGGCGAGACCATGCCTTCTTTTGTTTGCTTGTGGTGTATTTCGGGCCAGCCGTAATTTTTTCCTGCCTCGAGAATATTCACTTCGTCACCGCCGCCGCCGCGTCCTTCAAAATCACTTGGCCCGTGTTCGGTCTCAAATACGAGTCCGCTGCCCGGCTGAAATGCTATGCCCTGCGCGTTGCGATTGCCAAGCGTCCATATCTCGGCGCGGTAGCCCGCTTTACCAACAAATGGATTGTCCTTCGGAACTGTGCCGTCGTCATTCAGCCGCAGAGTTTTTCCCGCAAGCGAGTCCGTCTTTTGAGCCAGATTCCAGTCAGTGGAATCACCGGTCGTTACATAAAGTTTGCCGTCAGGCCCGAACCTGCATCGCATTCCTGCATGATACGTAGCACCCGGCACGGAATCGAGGATTATTTTGTTTTCCGCAAATTTATTGTCTTTATAAACGTAGCGAACGATCTTTACCCGCTTGCCGTCTTTATTGTAGGCGTAAGCCAAATAGACAAAACCATTCTTGGCAAACTCAGGATGGATCGAGATATCCATCAGTCCGCTCTCGCCTGACGGCTCGACATCAGAAACAGTTAAGACAGGTTCCGTGCGAAGCTTGCCTTTTTCGATGATCCGAACTCGCCCTGGTCTTTCGGTCACGAGCATGTCGCCATTCGGAAGCCAAGCAAAGCCCCACGGCACTTCGAGCCCGCTTGCGACAGTCTCGACCTTGAATTTAACGTCGCCGCTCTTTGTTGTGACAACAGCGTTCTGAGGCAAAGTCTGCGCCTGGCTGCATCCAAAGGAACACAACGCCCAAATAACCGACGCAACTAACGTAATGCGGTGAGTCATATAAATATTATGGCCCAAAATGCATTAGTAGGCTAATTTTTGTCGAAAGTTGTATCCGGTTTGCGGCTAGTTGAGTTTTGATCCGAGTGCTTTTATCCACGTATACGGTTTTTTAAGGATCGATCCGGTCTTTGAAGCAAATGATCTTTTTTCGGGTGCAGACGGCTTTACCGACGCTGTAGTGATCCTAAAGTTATCAGAATCGTTAGTCGCAAGCATCACCCGCGGATAAGTAATTACAGTAGATTCAAATGGTTTGTGCTCAGCGACCAACTGCGACATTCTCCTCAGCGTTTTGGCGCTGCTGTTTTTCTTTACCTGCACATAGGACGACTGGGTATTTTGCGTTTCCCGACGCCAGCTCGCGGCAGATGTGATCGTGTCGCCGGAGTTCCAGCGTCTGCCAGAGCGTATCGGTTTAGAAACAGCAAACATCGCATCCGTCGGATCCAGCGTCGCTGCAAGCGGATTGGTGCCTTTGGTCACGGCATTTACGGCAACCAGCGACTCAATAGGACGGTCGATGGCATTCAAGGCAGTAAATCCTAACTGCAAACAAACCACAGCAATAATTCCAAGCAGCGGCAACTTCATATTCCTATCTCACAATGTGTTAATCAATGATTAACACTTACGTAGTTAGTATAATGTACGAAAATAAAGGTTGTAAACAAAATGAGAGACTTATTTATATTTAGTCTGGCGACCGGCCTTACCTCTATAGCAATTATCTCGTCGGCTTTTTTAGTTATTTCTACAAGTTTTTTATGATATGCTCTGCAAAAAAGGTGAATCTTATGCGTATCTTCTTCCTTGTGATCTCACTCTGTGCAGTCGCCTTTCCATCAACCGTCTTTTTTCAGGACTGCGCTCCGCCGCCGATAGTATTTAACTCGAAGAGTGGAAATATTTTTTCACCAGAACAGGAAATGTATCTGGGGGACGCTGTGATGGAACGCGTTGAAAAAGACTATCGTGTCATGGACGACGCGGCTGTAAACGCGTACTTACAGGCGATCGGTGAACGTATCATCAAACATCTTCCGGCGTCGGGCATTCGCTATAGGTTTGTGGTTGCGGACCTGCCGGACACGAATGCCTACGCTTTTCCGGGCGGCCGAATAATGGTCACTCGCAAACTGATCAGTTTTGTCAGAAGCGAAGACGAATTGGCGGCGGTCATTGGACACGAACTGGGCCATGCGACCGTTCATCACGGGGCCATCGATATGTCACGTTATTTCAAGCAGATACTCAATGTTAGCAGCGTGGGTGACCGCCGTGATGTGTTTGAAAAATATAACCGGTATCTTGAAGCGTTTCGCACTAAACGGGTCAACACATCTGACGATCACGAGAACAATCAACAGCTCGAAGCAGATAAGATCGGTGTTTTTGCGGTTTACGCGGCGGGCTACGATCCGAACGCCATGACCTCATTCTGGAAGCGGTTGACGGACGCTAAGAAGGTGAGTTTCTGGGGATCGGTCTTTGGTGAACGCAGGCCGGCCGACAAACGCCTTGGGGAAATGATCAGCGCGGTAAAAAATATTCCAACCCCGTGTATTGACAAGTTGGCGTCCTCGACAAAATCGGATTTTGATAAATGGAAAGGGTTCGTTATCAATTATTCCGGCCTTGGAGCAAAAGAATCGTTAGTCGGACTGACTCGCCGGCAGACATTGGTTCCATTGCGAAGCGACATTCAACATTTGCGCTTTAGTCCGGACGGTCAATATGTTTTGGCACAAGACGCCTCGACGGTTTCAGTCGTAAAACGGGAGCCTTTTTCTGTGGTCTTTCGGGTCGAAGTAGAGGATGCATTTCCGGCAATATTTTCCCCTGATTCGCAATCCCTCGTCGTTTACAATCGCAATCTGCGGGTCCAAAAATGGAACATATCCGATCAGAAACTTATATCGACAAATGAGATAGCTCTGCCAGGCGGCGGATATTGGCAGACGCGCATTTCACCTGTCGGAAATTATGTAGCGTGTTACAAATTCAACGCCGATCTGATCGTTTACGATGTCGTTAGCGGAGAAGAGGTTTTCAAACAGAAAGATTTCTATTTGCCTTCTTACTGGGAAGTGTTTTGGTGGGACCTGATGAAAGACTATTACGACGGCGGTGAGTATCCTGCGCTAAATATTGAGTTTTCACCTGACGGGAAATATTTTATAGCTGGAAAGCGAACATTTGGAAGAGATCTTTTCGGAAATTTCATGCGAGAGCAAACGGTAGCTGTTGATCTTTCGACGAGGCAAAAGATATCGATCGGTGAAAATGTAAAGAAATTGCTCCTCACTTCGATGGATTTTATCGGGTCCAACAAGGTGATCGGCCAATATGGGAGCGACGCTAAGAAATCAGGTGTATTTACATTTCCGGACGGTGAGCGTCTTGCCCAATTTGAACTTAGCGGCTCAAATTTTTTGGCTGGTTACTCAGGTGATTTGATCACAGTGCGTCCGGTCGCCGGTGCTGCCGTCGGCCTGTTTGATCTGAATCAAAAGAAATTCCTGCTGGGCAATGCAAAGTCGGCCATGGACGTTTACGACAAAACTTTTGTCGCTGAGAAACGTGATGGAGAAATTGGCTTGTTCAACGCAGAAACGAGAGAGAATATTGCGTCAGTGGCCCTTCCGCCAAGTCCGTTTGGCTATCTTAGGACAGGCGAATTGTCGGCGGATGGAAACTGGCTGGTTGTGTCAGAACGCTCAAGAGGAGCGGCATGGGATCTTAGAACGGGCGAACGAAAGGTGCACATCCGAGCCTTTAAAGGCTCGTATATTACACCGGACGCAATGGTCTATTCAGATTTTCCGAAACAGGGTAAGTCAGAGCGGTCGATCGCAGTTATGGACCTCAAAAATAGCACGGTTAATCCGTTAGGCGATATGGCTAGTGATGCGAATATTCGTCAAATGGGCCGCTATTTGCTTGTGCGTAAACCGCTTAAAGAAAAAAAGGAGAAAACCGAAAAAGAAGAAGACAAGAAAAAAGTGCCGTTTAGTGAAGAGGCTCGTGAAAAGGCGCTTCCAGATAAAGAAATGCTGATGGAACTGCGTGACGTCAAGACAGGAACGCTATTATGGCAAAGGGAATTTCTTAAAGAGAGGCCTTCCGTCGTGATCAATTCTGTTCATGATTCGATGGTACTTGGCTGGGCGCTAAATTCGGACGCTGCGAAGCAAATTATTAACAATAATCCGGCACTCAAGGCAAAGCGCGAGAAAATGGGTGATAAAGATGGTGACCAGCTTATTGAATTGATCGATCCCAAAACCGGTGAGATCAAAGGTGACTTTTTGCTTGAAACCGGCGAAGGATCGTTCAGGCCGGAATATTTGACTTTGGCAGGCGACTATCTTCTCGTCAACGACAACCGAAACCGGATCTTGGTTTTTTCAAGTGCAACGGGCGATCTTATAACCCGTTTTTTTGGAAATTACGCGGCGGCTTCACCTGCAACAAAACGGATCGCAATAGAAAATTCACCGGGTCGAGTGACGATTTTCGACATTGTGACCGGAGCAGAGATAACGAAGTTGTCATTTATTCATCCCGTATCAATGATTCAATTTACCGGCGAAGGGCAAGGGCTTTTTGTTCTAACCTCCGACCAAACTGCATATACGTTCGATACTGCAAAATTTAAAGCAGTTGACTAAGGTGTAAACGATATTGTGGGTTTGAGTGCATTAAGTGAATTAGTTGATTCCACTGACGACAATGTAATTATCAACGACATAGACGAGAAAATGTAAAAGACGACAATTTGGATCAAAGATAACGGTGCCTACATTTTTGTCACAAAAAACCGCGCTCAAAAGGTGGCTTTTTGGGGGTTCTCCGATGGCTTTTAGGGGGGTCAAATATGGCTTTTTGACCCTCAGAGATGGCTTTTTAAACGCCGGAAGTTGATAAGTGACGTAAATTCAATAATTTACCTGTGACAACTCAACCCTACACCATAACTTTTTCACGAAATGCCGCCTCCAGAAAACCTCAATTTTACTAAGAAATTGTAAAAATGTGGCACGTGCTACATTTAAAAAATGCCAAAAAGATCGGTTTTTTTGAAATAGTTTTTTTCGAAAAAAATTTCCCCCGGAAAACGCATTTTTTGCGATTTGTGATGGAGGCGACGAGATGTGGGTCTCTAAGGAGTATATTTCAAATATCGACGCGTTATAGAATACAATCTATAATGCAGTTCAGTTTTCAGGGGAGCCGATCTTGGCTGAGAGTTGCTCGAGTTGCGAACAAGACCCTAAAAACCTGATGCGGATAATACCGACGAAGGGAGAAAAACAATGTCAGAAATACAAGAAAAAACCAGTGATGAAGTAAAGCTTCCGAGTTCGCGTAAGGTTTACGTCGAAACTAACGGTAGTACCGTAAATAGCGGAAAACATAATCTACGAATCCCTTTTCGCGAGATCGCTTTGTCACCGTCGAAAGACTTTGACGGCAATCTTGAAGAAAATCCGCCTGTCCGTGTTTATGACACGAGCGGCATTTGGACCGATCCACAGGCTAAATGTGATGTTCGCGAAGGTCTGCCGGCCTTGCGTCGGGATTGGATAGTTGGGCGCGGTGATGTCGAGGAATATGTGGGGCGCGAAGTTTTGCCGCAGGATAATGGTTATTTGACCAAAGGTGCAGAGGATATCGCCCGTGTAAAGGACCGCGGCACTCTGGAAGAGTTTCCAAGTCTGCGCCGTGCGCCGTTAAAGGCTAAAAGTGGAGCATGCGTCACGCAGATGCATTACGCTCGCAAAGGCATTATCACGCCCGAGATGGAGTACGTTGCGATCCGCGAAAACCTTGGCCGTCAGGCCGAATATGACCATCTTACAAACGCGGAACGCAGCGACCGGAGTTCGTTGAATCATCAGCACAAAGGCGAATCTTTTGGAGCGTCGATTCCGACATTTGTTACGCCCGAATTCGTCCGTGACGAGGTCGCTCGCGGCCGGGCGATCATCCCAAACAATATCAACCATCCTGAATCTGAACCGATGGCGATCGGGCGTAATTTTCTGGTCAAAATTAATGCCAACATTGGAAATTCCGCCATTGCCTCTAGCATTGAGGAAGAGGTCGAGAAGATGCGTTGGTCAACGCTGTGGGGAGCCGACACGGTGATGGACCTTTCGACCGGAAAGAATATTCACGCGACCCGCGAATGGATACTTCGCAATTCACCAGTGCCGATCGGCACTGTACCGATCTATCAGGCACTCGAAAAGGTAAATGGCAAAGCCGAAGACCTTACTTGGGAAATATACCGCGACACGCTTATCGAACAAGCTGAGCAAGGCGTTGATTATTTTACTATCCATGCCGGCGTGCGGCTGCCGTTTATTCCGATGACAGCAAAACGCACGACCGGCATCGTCAGCCGCGGTGGTTCGATCATGGCAAAATGGTGCCTTGCACATCACGAGGAAAGCTTTTTATACACACGTTTTCGCGAGATATGCGAGATCATGCGGACGTATGACGTTGCATTTTCTCTTGGCGACGGATTGCGGCCGGGATCGATCGCGGATGCGAACGACGAAGCGCAATTTGCCGAGCTCGATACGCTTGGTGAGCTGACCAAAATTGCTTGGGAAATGGATTGCCAAACAATGATCGAAGGGCCGGGCCATGTTCCGATGCACCTCATTAAAGAGAACATGGACAAGCAGCTCGAGATCTGCGGCGAGGCTCCTTTTTACACGCTCGGGCCGCTGACGACCGATATTGCACCGGGTTACGATCACATCACAAGCGGCATCGGGGCGGCGATGATCGGCTGGTTTGGTACGGCGATGCTTTGCTACGTGACGCCAAAGGAACATCTTGGCCTGCCAAATAAACAAGACGTAAAAGAAGGCGTGATCACATACAAGCTCGCAGCCCACGCCGCGGATCTCGCAAAAGGCCATCCGGGAGCACAATACCGCGACAACGCTCTCTCAAAAGCACGCTTTGAGTTTCGCTGGGAAGACCAATTCAACCTCGGTCTCGATCCGGAAAAGGCTAAAGAGTTTCACGACGAGACGCTTCCTGCCGAAGGTGCCAAGCTTGCCCATTTCTGCTCGATGTGCGGGCCGCACTTTTGCTCGATGAAGATCACGCAGGATGTACGCGATTACGCTAACGCCCAAAACATTGAAGCCGAGAAAGCCCTTGCGGTTGGAATGAGCGAAAAAGCAAAAGAATTCGTGAAAAGCGGCGGCGAAATCTATCATGGCAATTTACCCGAAGATGGAAAACACGATCATTAATACCTTGTTCCGTTTTGTCGCATGGCTTGCGGAATGGAACACAAAGTATGTCTGAATTAACAGAACTGCCCCCAAATCCAATAACCGGTAAAAATAATGTTCGTATCGTAGATACCTATGCGGTCGAAGACATCATCCGTCTTTATCGCGAGCAGGAAAATGTCGATGTTGAGCATTATTTCGGGTATGGCGACACTCTGTATTTGTTGGAATGCCCTGATATTGGTTACCGCTTTTATTATCCTTTCGAAACGGCTGGAGGCGCCGAATTTTATCAGGATCTCGACCGCGTGGCCAGAGAACGCGGCCTTGAGTATGGCCGTAGCGTGGGCGAGGATCATGAGATTGCGTTAAAACACATTAGCCCTCACGATAGCGTTTTAGAGGTCGGCTGTAATATAGGGATGTTCTTGGAGCTAGTCGCAGAAACTACAAAAGATGTAGTCGGCCTTGATTTCAATCCGGAAGCAATTGAAAAGGCCAAGTTGAGAGGGGTTACTGCTCTGAGTGAGTCGATAGAAAACCATGCAGCTCATCACGTTTGTAGTTATGATGTCGTTTGCGCTTTTCAGGTTTTTGAGCATCTGGCCCAGATTGGATCTATGCTTACTGCCATGCTAAGTGCCTTGAGACCCGGCGGGAAACTGATTATGAGCGTTCCGAACAATGAGCCGTTTTTCCAACGTTTTAGTAAATACGATCCGTTAAATATGCCTCCGCATCATGCCGGATTATGGAATCTTGCGGCGTTCGATCGATTGGCCAACGAATTTGGAATGACCTTGGCAGATCATGAATACTACGGGACACGGGGCATTCTACCTGACGCTTACCTTAGATCGAAGCTGATGGCCGATGTGAGGTCTCTTCCTGTACGGCATTCGATTTCTGATAAAATTAAGATGCTCGCCTTCGCTCCGATAGCTCTGTCGTTAAGTTCCTTTGATTTTTTGTTTAGAGGCGTCCGAAACCACGCAAATCTCTTAGTTGTTTTCAAAAAATAATAGAGACGAATCACACAAGATTAAACCGGAATGCACGTTTGTCATTTTTCTGATTGCGCGATTGAAAGCGATTATTTCAAGAATATGGCTGCCGGCCTGACTCAAAATGGCGTGCGCGTGTCGCTTGTCGAGCTTGGCAGCGGAAGTGCTCCGCAATGGCTTGCAAAAATTCCGAATGCTTCATATCTGAGTCTGCATACCGATAGCAAGCTTCTGTATCCGATAGCTGTCCGCCGCCTGGCGCGTTTTTTGAAGGACGAGCATGTAGATATTCTTCACGCTCATCTTTTTTTTGCTGGACTGATCGGCGTTTTGGCAAAGCGGCTGCACAAAAAAACAACTGTCGCTCTCATGCGGCACCACACGAGCGGGGTCCACATGCTTGGTTCACGTCTTCACGTAACCGCTGATAAATGGATGGCTGAAAAGGCGGATCATGTTACGACGGTCTCTAGTGCTGTTCGAGAATATATGTACAATGTCGATCATATAGAACGTAGTGAGATCGACGTAGTTTACACAGGTTTCGATTTTGAAAAGATGGCGCCGAGTTTCGGAGATCGGATGCGTGTTCGGCGTGAATTCGGCTTTGCAGCTGATAATTTTGTTATTGGATACGTCGCGAATTTCATCAACGGCAAAGGTCATAAACAATTGATCGAGGCGTTTTCTAAGATCGCCGATGAAATTCCCGAGGCCAGGCTTTTTCTTGTGGGACGCGGAATGCTTCAGGAGGTTCAGGAGTCGGCGGCGAGATTTTCAGAGGGGCAAATTGTTTTTGCCGGTTGGCGTGACGACATTTCTGCCTGTCTTAACGCAATGGATATTTTCGTTCAGCCGTCGCTTTCCGAGGCGTTCAGTCAGGTTCTTATTGAAGCGATGGGCGTTGGCCTACCGGTTGTAGCGACCCGCGTAGGAGCAGCTAATGAGGTAATTGTAAATGGCGAAAACGGCCTTCTTATAGAACCGGACAAACCGGAAGAGATCTATTTTGAAGTCGAGCGTCTCCTTAGTGATGCTTCCATGCGCCAAATGATAGCCAAAAAGGGAATGTCTTTGGTGAGAGACCGGTATACAATTCCGATTATGATCGAACGGCTGATGTTCTTATATTGCCATTGGCTTGAACGCAAAAGGTTGAAAATCAGCAAATGAAAAAATGCCTCGTCAGTGTTGTAATTCCAAACTATAACTATGCTCACTTTTTGCGCGAGACGATCGACAGTGTACTGTCGCAAACATACTCGGATATTGAGATCATTGTCGTTGACGACGGTTCAAAGGATGCATCAAAAAATATATTGGAAGGTTATGGAGAAAAGATACGCACAATATTTCAGCAGAATCAGGGTGTTTCGGCGGCTCGGAACACTGGCGTAGGAATAAGCAACGGGGAATTTATTGCTTTTTTGGATGCGGACGATTCATGGATGCCGGCAAAGATTGCGAAACAGATTGAGCGGTTTGAAGCGGACACAAAGCTAGGACTCGTTCACGTTGGCGTAGATGAGGTTGATGAAAGCGGCAACTCGTTACTAAAAAGGTTTGACGGACTAGAGGGTAACGTGTCGGACGATCTCCTGATGTTAAAACGCGAAGGCATCTTAGGCGGAGGCAGCGGCCTGATGATTCCGCGAAAAATATTTGACGAGGTTGGCGGCTTTGATACGCGGCTTTCAACTTCGGCTGACTGGGATCTGTTTTATCAGATTAGCAAGCGGTATTCCGTCGGTTTCATAAACGAAATCCTGATCAAATATCGCATGCACAATTCAAACATGCATGCTAACGTTAATGCAATGGAGCACGATATGATGCTCGCTTTTGAAAAGGCATTTAGCGTCCAGACGCTGAAATTAACGAGTCTTAGGCGACGGGCCTATGGTAGTCTTCACCAAATTCTCGCGGGGTCGTATTTCGCAGTAGGAAACTATCGGGCATTTTTTTTCCATTCGATAAAGAGTCTGATGTTTAGCCCCGGTAATATAAGGCACTTTATCAGATATGGACGGCGTCAAGATCGCAGGCGAGGTGCTGGAAGTGAGTGATCCTTTGCCCCTTAAGACTAGATTGCTGGATGGCGTCAGGCGGGTATTTACAGTCAATCCGTTCGAGAACGGAATGCTTTTCTTACTGCGCGGCGTGAAATATGGAGGTTTTTGGTCACGGTTTATTCCCGGTCCGCACTTGTATCCACACGAGTCAAAACGCACCGTCACCCGCGACGGCATAAACTATGAGCTCGACATTAGCTGCATGATGCAATGGTATGTTTTTTGGGACTTTAAGGAGAAACAAAGAGATCGGCTTTACTCATTTATAAAAGAGGGCGATGTGGTGTTTGACGTCGGCACTAATATCGGCGAAACATTGTTGAATTTTGGCGGCCTAGTGGGTAGTAAAGGCTTTGTTTATGGTTTTGAACCAGATGAAAAGAATTTTAATAATCTGCAGAAAAACATCGGCCTCAACAATTTTGAAAATCTGCAGGTTTTCAATCTGGGAGTTTCAGACCGCAAGGAGCGAGTTAAGCTTCACCGGGTAAATCAGAACAACCTTGGGATGAACCGCATTTTGAATGAGACCGAGGCTGGGAAATTTGAGGATTTTTCTGAAATCGAAACGAATACGCTCGACAATATCGTTGTCGAAAACCACATCCAAAAAATTGACTTGATAAAGATCGATATCGAAGGCTATGAAATGCACGCTCTTCGCGGAGCGCACCAATTGCTACAAACATTCAGGCCTAAACTATTTATCGAAGTCGGTTATACTCGTCTGTTAGACCTTGGAACCAGCCCGCTAGAGATGGTTGCGTATTTGCACAAATTTGGTTATCGAATTTTTCATGCGGAAACTGACGAGGCCGTCGACGAAAAATATGATTTTTCACCTCTGGGTGATGGCGGGATAGATGTTTATGCCGTCGCTGACGCGGTATGAATTAAAATTCGATGAAGACAACACTGCTCGAGAAATTGGTATGTCCGAAATGTAAGGTAACACTTCTCTGTACCGTTGGCCGCGAGACTGACGGCGACATTCTTGAGGCTGATCTTAAGTGTTCTGGTTGCGATAGACACTACCCGGTCACGAATGGTATACCGCGTTTTGTCGAGACGGATGATTATGCAACGTCATTCGGTTATCAATGGAATAAATTTAGAAAGGAACAGATCGATTCATTCAATGGCACGACGCTCTCAGCCGATCGATTTTGGTCGGAAACGAAATGGACGCCGGAGATGATGAAAAACAAATGGATACTCGACGCCGGCTGTGGAGCAGGGAGATTTCTTGATATTGCGTCTCTAAGCGAGGCGGAAATTGTCGGTATTGACATTAGTAGTGCAATAGACGCAGCACGTTCAAATCTGGAAGGCCGTTCCAATGTCCATTTTGTTCAAGCAAGCATTTACGAACTTCCTTTTCGTGAAGGTGCCTTCGACCTCTGTTACAGCATCGGTGTTATACAGCACACACCTGACACGAGCGAAAGCCTTCGCTCGGTCGGTCGAATGGTAAAGGCGGGAGGACAGTTTGCAACGACCATATATCCCCGCAAGCCGTGGACCAAACTCTATTCCAAGTACTGGTTTCGACCTTTCACGACGCGAATGAAGAAAGAAATGCTCTTGGATCTTATAGAAAAAATAATGCCTGTGGCATTCAGCATTACCAATTTTCTTTTTCGGCTTCCTGGCGTGATAGGGCGCGGGTTTATGTTCATAATACCTGTCGCTAATTACGTGAACGAAAAACAGTTGACCGAACGCGACCGATATCAGTGGGCGATACTTGATACGTTCGATATGCTTTCTCCATATTACGATCAACCAATGACTGAAGCCGAAGCATCTTCCGCCCTCGACGAAGTAGGGGTCAAAGTAAAACGAACGGGGCAGTCCGGGCTCAATCTAATTGGTAAAAGGGTTTGATATGATCGCCGGAGGACTCCGCAAGTTTTTATATAAATGGGAATGGGGCACGCGATGCCGAAACGTCGATATTTCACTCGTTTTGGCTCCGTATATAAACAGCGAAACGACATTTTTAGACGCGGGTTGCGGTGAATATGGATTGTCCGGCTTTGTTCCGTCAAAGAGTATTGTGGGTGTTGATGTACTGCCTACAGACGTTCGGATTGATGGGTTCAGTTTTGTCCGCGGCAGTATAATTTCTTTACCTTTTTCGGAGCGAGCATTTTCTGTGGCAGCGTCTGTTGACGTGCTTGAACATTTGCCGGAAAGCATCCGTGCAGATGCTGTCAGGCAGCTCGTAAGGATCGCGGACAAGGTGATACTAATAGCCTTTCCAAGCGGAGAGGCCAGTCGGGAAATGGATGAAGAATTCAACCAGGAATTGGCCGACACAGATCAACCAATTCCTGATTGGCTTGCGGAGCATCTTGAAAATCCATATCCCGATACTGATGCGGTAGTAAGAGAGATGCAAAGCGAAGCCCGAAGGATCGGGCGCAAAATAAAAACTACAGTTTTCTACTCGGAAGATCGTTCAGTTGCACAATTTCTGCGACGGCTCGCCCTCAAATCAAAATACTTGTACATGGTTGGAAATCTCATTGCGGGAGTTTTGCTACCTGTTTTGCCGAGAGCAAAAAGTCATAACGCCTACCGGTCGATCATCCTCGCCGAATTTGAAAATGACTGATACGGCAAAACACACACTTTATGTTTGCTATTTTGGCTTGCGGCAGCCGCTTGTGCAGACTCAGGTGATCCCGTATTTACAAGAGATCGCTAAAGCCGGGATTAAAGTGAGTTTGCTCACATTCGAACCTGATATAAAGAGTGGGTGGACAGCCGAACAGGCCACAGCGGCTCGCGAAGAGTTAGCCGACAAAAATATTGAATGGGATTATTTGGCTTATCACAAACGGCCATCAGCAATTGCGACGGCCTACGACATTTTTGCAGGAACACGATTTATTCGTCGAAAGATTCGAAACGAGGACGTCGACGTCCTTCACGGGCGCATTCACGTGGCGACGCTGATGGGAGCGTTAGCCAGAAAATTCTCACACCGCAAGCCTATATTGATCTTCGATATTCGTGGTTTTTTTCCTGATGAATACACTGACGCCGGAGTTTGGCCGGAGAACGGCTGGCTTTATCGAGCTGCGAAGAAAGTTGAGCAGTGGCTGTTGGGAGAAGCGGATGGTTTCGTGGTCTTAACTGAAAAAGCGAAGAGCATCTTGTTCGCCGCTGAAAACAGGCCGGTCGAGGTCATTCCTTGCTGTGTAGATTTTGCCAAACGCTTTTCATCGGACAAAGATATTTTGAGTGACGATATTGTGGCGAAGCTTGGAGTAAAGAATCGTTTTGTAATCGCTCACGTCGGAGCTTTAGGCGGATTGTATCTAACCGAAGAGATCGTTGATTTTCTTGATGCTGCTCGCTCGGTTGAACCTGCTACGTTCGCACTTTTTCTAACACAAACTGATACCGCAAACCTTATCACTATGCTGCAAAAGAAAGGCTTTGACGAACGTGATTATTTTGTCGGTCAGGTCGATCCAGCCGAAATTCCTGAGTATTTAAGTGTCGCAGATGCAGGCCTATCGTTTGTAAAAGCAACCTATGCGACCCAATCACGTTCGCCGACAAAGATCCCGGAATATCTCGCCGCCGGATTACCGATAATTGCAAATACCGGTGTCGGCGACGTTGATCAGTTGATCACTGATGAAAGAGTCGGTGTATTGACCAACAGTTGTGACCGCGAAGCTTATCTCGATGCGATCAATCGACTAAAAGAGCTTGGCGACATCGGTGACAAATGCCGTGCGGTGGCCAAAAAGCGTTTCGATCTTGAAACCGTCGGCGGCGTTCGTTATCGACGGCTTTACGAGAAACTTTTTGCAAAGTGACTGGTCAGTTGCTAACATCTCATCTTTGATTATGCATGTTTTGGCTGTAGTTCCATCCGTTTACGACACCTCACCCGGGCAGCGTTTCAGAATAGAACAGTGGGAACCGATGCTGCGTGAAAATGGCGTCGAGATCACGTATGCTCCGTTCGAGACAGATGAACTTCGAGCGATTCTCTACAGCGGCGGAAAGATCTTTGAAAAGATCGGTGGAGTAACCCGAAGTTTGAAGCGCCGAATTGATGAACTTAGCCAACTTTCAAAATTTGACCTTGTGTATGTATTTCGTGAAGCCGCCTTACTTGGCCCGCCGTGGTTCGAGCGAAAGATCGGTCGATCGGGCGTACCAATGGTCTTCGATTTTGACGATGCAATTTTCTTTTCGTACAAAAGCCCATCGAACGGCTACCTGAGCTATCTCAAATTTCCGGGAAAGACCGCGGAGATTTGCCGCCTCTCTACTCATGTTATGGCCGGAAATGAGTTTCTTGCTGACTATGCACGTTCCAGCAATAACAACGTAACGATCATTCCGACCACGATCGACACAGATAAATACGAGTTTGTTGAACGCACAGACAATCCTGAGATCGTAACAATCGGATGGAGCGGCAGCTTTAGTACGGTTCAGCATCTGGATACGATTCGAGATGTTCTGCAGGAGCTTGCAAAAACCGAGCAGTTTCGCTTGAGCGTAATCGGAACGCCTACATATAAATTAGCTGGTGTAGATGCTGAAGCAATTCAATGGCGATCAATAACAGAGATTGAAGATCTGAGGCGCATCGACATCGGCCTGATGCCGCTGCCTGACGATAATTGGAGTAAAGGAAAATGCGGCCTCAAAGCTTTGCAGTACATGGCGCTCGGGATACCGACCATTTGCTCGCCGGTTGGTGTAAATTCTACAATCATTAAGGATAGCGAGAACGGATTTTTAGCTGAAAGCAGCGAAGAGTGGATCGAAAAGATCAAACGATTGATACACTCGCCGGAATTGAGACAAAAACTCGGACGCTCCGGGAGCGAAACCGTTGAACGTGAATATTCGGCAAAAGTTGTGGCTCCTAAGGTGCTGGAAGTTTTCCGCTCGACGATGAATTCGTCTAAACAGGTTTAGAATGGAAAAAAGGAACATATTGGTCACAGGCGGTGCGGGTTTTATCGGGTCGCATTTGGTTGACGCACTTGTCGAACGTGGCCATCGCGTGCGAATCCTTGATTCGCTCGTCGAGCAGGTTCACGGTGCTTCCGCGCCGCCGCACCTCAATACAACAGCGGAGTTTATGCACGGCGATGTATGTGATCCTAAGGCCGTTGCCGCCGCACTTGACG
Organism: Chloracidobacterium sp.; assembly: GCA_016711345.1. Classification (NCBI taxonomy): domain Bacteria; kingdom Pseudomonadati; phylum Acidobacteriota; class Blastocatellia; order Chloracidobacteriales; family Chloracidobacteriaceae; genus Chloracidobacterium; species Chloracidobacterium sp. Next base: position 1,621,517 of record JADJTD010000001.1, on the reverse strand, counting down.
GTATGGATGTCGTCTATCATCAGGCGGCTGAAGTCGGCGTCGGCCAATCAATGTACGAAATCGTTCGCTATGTTAAGGCAAACGACCTTGGCACCGCTTTTCTTCTTGAAGAGATGATCAAGCGGCCTTCGCAGTTCAAAAAGCTGATAGTTGCGTCGTCGATGTCGATCTATGGCGAAGGGGCCTATCGCTGCAATACGTGCAAATCTAACGTTTATCCGCAGCTTCGATCCGATGAACAGCTTGCGGCACACGATTGGGAATTTAAGTGCGAATCGTGCAGCGGTTTTCTCGATACTGTCGGTACGCCGGAAGAGAAGCCGCTTTTCCCGACATCTGTTTATGCCGTGACCAAGCAGGATCAGGAGCAGTATTGTCTTGCTGTTGGCCGTGCCTATAAGATTCCGACGGTAGCTTTTCGCTATTTTAATGTTTACGGCACACGGCAGTCTCTGTCGAATCCTTATACCGGAGTTTGCGCGATATTTTCTTCGCGGCTTCTTAATGATCAGGCTCCGACGATATTCGAGGACGGTGAACAATCGCGCGACTTTGTTCACGTAAACGACATTGTTCAGGCAAATCTGTTGGCTCTCGAAACCGACAAAGGCGATTACCACCCAATGAATGTCGGTACAGGACGGGCAACGTCCGTTAAGCAGATAGCTCAATTATTGGCTAAAGGCCTCGGCAAGAACATCGACCCGGAAATTGTCGGCAAATACCGCGAAGGCGATATTCGTCACTGTATCGCCGACATTTCAAAGGCAAGAGATCTGCTCGGCTATGAGCCAAAAGTCACTCTCGAAGTCGGATTGACAGAACTTCTTGCCTGGCTCGGTGAACAGGACGCCGAGGACCGCGTTGAAAGCGCCACGGCCGAGCTCGCGACGCGCAGCCTTGTAAAATAGCGGATGTCTCGAAAACTTAGAATCGTCGGATCGGTTATTGTCGGTGCATTGCCGATGCCGATAGCGCGTCTCTGTTATCGCTGGTTTTTTGGATACAAGATCGGCAAGCGAGTTAAGATCGGATTCTCAATAATTGATGTTGACAGCTGCGAAATTGGAGATGATGTAACTATCGGGCATTTTAATGTATTTTCGGGCACACGGAACTTGTCCGTCGGTGGGCACACGCGGATCGGCGTTCTGAATATATTTCGCGGCGGCAATGTGATAAATGTCGGCAGGTATTGTGAAATATTACGGATGAACGAGATCAACTCGATTCCAGAGGCAGAGACGGTGAATGTCGCCGACCCAACATTCATCTTAGGCGATGGCTGCATGATCGGAGCCTCGCATAAGATCGATTTTACAGATAGGGTGGAATTTGGAAAAAGCGTGATCTTGGGCGGTCGAAACTCGTCTGTCTGGACTCACAACCGTCAAATAACAATGCCTGTGAGCGTTGGCGATCATAGCTATCTAGGCTCTGAGATTCGAATTGCTCCGGGCGGAGCAGTTGCCGCCAATTGTATTGTGGGCATCGGAGCCGTAATAACGAAGCAACTAACGAATGAGAATAAACTAGTCGCCGGTGCTCCGGCGCGCGAGGTTAAAGAGCTTGACGAGGAAGGACTTTTTTTGGTCAAGCAAAAAACGAGAAAAGACCTTCCGGACGATCTATAATTGCTCGAGTTGTAATGCTGAATAAGTTTCTGCTGTTAGCCTGTTTTCTGATAGTTGCTCTTGGGCTCTTCGCTGTTCCGTTCCCCGATGGTCCCGTTGCTCTCATCGCGGCAGTCCTTCTCTCGACCGGCGTCCTGCTGACATTTCGACGTTTTACTGAAGAAAGGGAATTTGTTACGACCATTTTTCTCGTCGGTCTCGCTCTTAGATTGAGTTTTGGTCTGTTGGTCCATATCTTTGATCTGAGGGAGTTTTTCGGTGGTGACGCATTGCAATACGATGCAAACGGTGCTCATCTGGTCGATATTTGGCTAGGCAAGGCGAGCCAGGCCGACTTAAAAGCGCTTGCCTATGATCCGGCAGGCGGCACCGGTTGGGGAATGAACTACCTAACCGGGTTTATTTATCTCTTTCTTGGACGAAACATTTTTGCGGCTCAGTCATTTTGCGCGGTCGCCGGTGCAGCGACGGCACCGATGGTTTTTTTCTGCGCCAAAAAGATATTTAATAATCTTCGCGTTGCAAAGTTCGCCGCGGTCTCGATCGCAGTTTTTCCTTCGTTTGTAATTTGGTCAAGCCAATTGTTGAAGGACGGGCTGATCATCTTTCTTCTTGTCCTTACTATGACAATGGTGTTGGAACTTCAGAAGAAGTTCAATTATGCGGCTTTGTCGCTGGTGATCGCTTCGCTGTTGGGAATTGTTTCTTTGCGTTTTTATATTTTCTACATGGTAATCGTTGCCGTGGTCGGCAGCTTTCTGATTGGAACGTCAACGTCGAATAAATCGATGTTTCGCCGCATCGCGGTGATAGTTCTGATGGGTGTTGCTCTTCTCTACCTCGGCGTTCGTCAAAGGGCTAGCATTGAGCTGTCGAAATTTGCAAACCTCGAACGTATACAGATCAGCCGCTCGCACCTCGTTCGATCTTCTGTCTCAGGATTTGGCGAGGATGTGGATGTTTCAACAACCGAGGGAGCGTTGTCGGCACTGCCTACGGGATTTGCATATCTGATGTTTGCACCGTTTCCGTGGCAGGCGGCAAATTTGAGGCAGGCCATTACGATACCAGAAGTGCTTTTGTGGTGGGCAATGTTTCCGTTTATGATAGCAGGCCTTGTCTATTCGGTAAGGAACAGGCTTCGCAATGCGTTCCCGGTATTGATTTTCAGCCTACTTTTAACTTTGTCATACTCGCTTCTACAGGGAAACGTCGGAACCGCATATCGCCAGCGAACTCAGATCCAGGTGTTTCTTTTCATTTTCGTAGGTGTCGGGTGGACCGTATATCAGGAACAGCGCGAGAACAAACGGTTACTTCGCGCTGCAGCTCAAAGGCAGGTTGAAAACAATCTGAGAGCAGGGCTGCAAATGTCAAAATAAGATCTAAATGTGCGGAATCACAGGTTTTGTAAATGCCGATGGCAACGCGGTGAATGGCTCGATTCTCGAAGCGATGAATCAAGCGATAATTCATCGTGGACCTGATGAAGACGGTTTTTACATCCACGAAAATGTTGGCCTCGCTATGCGGCGTTTATCGATCATCGACGTTGCCGGTGGTCAACAGCCGATACATAACGCTGACAAAACAAAATGGATCGTCTTTAATGGGGAGATCTATAATTACCAAACCCTCAGAGATGATTTGGAAAAGCGCGGCCATTTCTTTTACACAAAATCGGATACTGAGGTGGTCGTTCATCTTTATGACGAATACGGCGTGGATTGCCTGCATCATCTGCGCGGAATGTTTGCTTTGGCGATCTGGGACGAAACGGAAAAGTCTCTCTTTCTGGCACGCGACCGCGTAGGCAAAAAGCCATTGCTTTATTCGCATCAGGTAAACGGCGATCTGATTTTTGGTTCAGAGTTTCAGGCTGTATTAAAACATCCGTCAATTTCGCGCGAGGTGGATAATGGTGCGATCGACAGCTATTTGTCGTATCTCTGCGTTCCGGCACCGCAAACGGCGTTCAAGCAAATTCGCAAACTCGAACCCGGCCATTGGCTGAGCTGGAAAGGCGGCAACATCGAAACAAAACGTTACTGGCAGCCTGACTTTTCAAAAAAAATAAAAATCACAGAAGAAGAGGCCATCGAAGAAACCACTAGTATCCTGCGTGAATCGACGCGGCTGCGGCTTATTTCCGAAGTGCCTTTAGGAGCCTTTCTTTCGGGTGGAGTTGATTCTTCGGCGGTTGTTGCGTTGATGGCCCAGGAAAGCGCACAGCCGGTAAAAACGTTTTCGATCGGATTTGAAGAGGAAGATTTTAGCGAACTCAAATACGCCAAACGCGTTGCCGATCATGTCGGAGCTGAGTATAACGAGTTCATTGTGCGGCCAAACGCACTTGATGTTATCCCGACGCTTGTCGAACATTACGGCGAGCCCTACGCCGACTCGAGCGCGATCCCGACATACTACGTTGCAAAAGAGACCAGAAAATACGTGACGGTTGCTCTGAACGGCGACGGAGGTGATGAGAGTTTTGCAGGATATGAGCGATACGTCGCAATGCGAACAGCTGAAACGTACGGACGTATACCTGCCGCTTTGAGAAAGCTGTTCATCGAAGCCCCCGTCAGCTTCCTACCGACCTCGGAATTGAAACGAAGTCGTCTGCGGGATGCAAAACGCTTTTTACGCGCCGCAAACCTGCTGCGGACCGAACGATACTTTACTTGGGTGTCTGCCTTTAACTGCAACTCAAAAACTGAACTGTACACGCCCGAGTTTGCCGCTTCGGTATCAGGCCAAAATGCTTCTGCTTTATTAGATCGCTGGTTCACGGCGGCAAACGGTACAGGAACGCTCGACTCAACATTGTTGACCGATCAAATGACCTATCTGCCTAACGATCTTTTAGTAAAGGTCGATATAGCGACGATGGCAAATTCGCTTGAGGCCCGTTCGCCGTTTCTCGATCACAAACTTATCGAGTTTGCCGCGAGCCTGCCGGAAAATATCAAAATGCGCGGGTTTGAGACCAAATCACTTTTAAAAAAGGTCGCCGCGCGCCTCGTTCCGAAAGATGTTGTCTATCGTCGAAAGATGGGCTTTGGTGTTCCAATAGGAAAATGGTTTCGCGGCGAAATGAAAGACTTTGTTCGCGGCGTTTTGCTTTCTGAAAAATCGCTGAAGCGCGGTATCGTAAAGCCTGAGATTCTTGAAAGATATGTGAACGAACACACATCTGCGGCCCGCGACCACTCGTTCCAGCTTTGGACACTGCTAATGCTCGAGCTGTGGTTTCAGCGATTTATCGATCCCTAGATCACTCCGATTTTCTGAGTTTAGTGCTAAAATATTGAAAATCGCTTTGGTAACCGGCAGCGATTTCCCCGCACTTTCGCATGGCCCGCCGCCGCCCGCTGAAAAATGCTGGTCGCGGCAGGGTTGGTCGGTTACCATTTTCAACTTCTGTTATATGGCAAGCACACCGGTCAAAAATGCTCTAACGATCGACTTTGAAGATTGGTATCAAGGGCTTGAGATCCCTTATTCCGAATGGGACCGATTCGAAGACAGGATCGAGAAGGCCGGTGACAAATTGCTTCAGATTCTCGACGAAGGAAACGCAAAGGCGACCTTTTTCATGCTCGGCTATGTTGCCGAAAAGCATCCTGAATTAGTAAAACGAATCGAGGCCGAAGGGCACGAGATCGGCACGCATGGCTTTTCACACACGCTGATTTACAATCAGAAACCTGGTCTTTTCAAGGAAGAATTGACCCGTGCTATCACCTTTCTCGAAGATCTTATAGGAAAAAAAGTGCTTGGCCATCGAGCTCCGTTCTTTTCGATAACAAAAGACTCGCTATGGGCTTTAGATATTTTAGGCGAGCTTGGCATTAAATACGATTCGAGCATTTTTCCAATATTAAATTATCGGTACGGGATTGCAGACGCTCCACGATTTCCCTATAAGATAAAACGTGCGAATCACGAGTTCGACGAATTTCCGATCTCGACATTAAAGCTGCCGGGCTTTACGATGCCTATCTCGGGTGGTGCGTATTTTCGTATTTATCCTTATCAATTGACCAAACAGGCAATTAAGTCCGTCAATCGGTCAGGTGAGCCGGTCACTTTTTACCTGCATCCGTGGGAGCTCGATCCCGATCATCCGAGAATCGATGTGCCGCGACGAATCGCTCTGACGCATTATTTTAATCTTGGCTCGACCGAGCGGCGTCTCAGAAAGTTGCTGCGGGATTTTAAAATGGCGCCGATGAAAGAGGTTTTGGCGATCAATTAGAAAGTTGCATTAGAATTATTCAATATCATATTTTGTACTTATGGCTGTTAACGGAGCAAACTCGGTCGAGGAAAAAGTTCGAGATCATTTTCACGATGATGCCGAACGATTTGACGCGATTTATGGCGAGAAGAAAGGTGCCTTTCAAAAATTTATCGACAATTACTGGCGCGGCGTTGTGCAAAAGCGTCTTAAGATAAATGTCGAGACACTTAAGCCCCTCGAGGGTAAAAAAATACTCGATGTCGGATGCGGCAGCGGCCGATTTTGTATTGCGTTTGCTTTGAATGGAGCCGATAAAGTCATTGGCATTGATTTCGCTCAAGCGATGATCGAGATCGCTGACAAACTAGCGACCGAGGCAGGCGTCGAGGACAAATGTGAATTCGTTATCGGCGGATTTCCCGAAGCCATCTCCGATGACGACGGGCCGTTTGAAGCATGCACGGCAAACGGTTTTTTTGATTACGTTGAGCATCCCGTGCCTATCATCACACGAATGCGCGAGTTGACGCGGGGCAAATTGATAATGAGTTTCCCGAAAGCGATCGAATGGCGCGTTCCGATCAGGCGAGTGCGTTTTTGGCTAAAAGGAACACCGCTTTTTCTATACAATGAGGCTCAAGTTCGCGACATTATGACACGCTCAGGCGTGACAGATTACAAGATCATTTTTCTTGACCGCGACTATCTTGTTGTTGCCAATGTTTGATCTTTTTCCTCATCTTAGACACGTCAAATGAATCCTCATTCCGATGAGCGGACAGAAACGATCGTAACGGCACAGTCGATCCGCGTTCTGCATATAATCACGCGCATGATCGTCGGCGGGGCGCAAGAAAATACTCTTCTCTCCGTCGTCGGTCTCGACGCGATGCCTGAATATGAAGTAACACTTCTGAGCGGAATCGACAAAGGGCGTGAAGGCGAATTGCTTACACAAGCTCGCGAGACGACGCATCTGATCGTTCTTCCTGAAATGGGCCGCAGCATAAATCCGTTCTTCGATCTTGTTACATTCTGGAAACTGTTCAAACTAATAAAGGCTGGCCGCTACCACATCGTACACACGCATGCGTCAAAGGCGGGAGTTCTTGGCCGCCTTGCTGCATGGCTTGCCGGAACGCCGATAATTGTCCACACGCTGCACAGTCTTGTCTTTCATGATTACCAACCATGGATCGTCAATCGTACATGGTGGCTGGCGAAAAAAATATGCGCGCCTGTCACTGATTTCTTTATTAGCGTTTCGGATGTGATCTCGGAAAAGGCAATTGCCGCTGGTATCGCAAAGCCCGAAAAGTTTCGCACCATATATAGCGGGATGGAGTTGGACTGGTTTCTAAATGCGAAGTTCGATGAGGACAATGTGAAAAGGGAATTCGGAATACCGCTTGATGCTCCTGTTGTCGGCAAGATTGCCAGACTCTTTCCGCTCAAGGGTCACGATCAATTGATGGATGCAGCGCCAGAGATCGTAAAACGCATTCCAAATGTGAGATTTTTCCTAATAGGTGACGGTATTTTACTAGAACATTTACAGGAAAGAGCAAAAAAATACGGCATTCTCGACAACTTTGCTTTTGCAGGCCTGATCGATCGAACGCGGATCCCAGAAATGATCTCAGCGATGGATGTCGTTGTTCACACCAGCTTGCGCGAAGGCTTAGCCCGCGTTCTGCCGCAGGCGCTCGCAATGGGCAAGCCGTGTGTTTCGTTTGATATTGACGGAGCAAGAGAGGTAGTCATAAATGATAAGACAGGCTATCTTGTCGAAGCCTTTGATTCCGTTGGACTTGCTGAGGGAATCGGGCGGCTTCTTGAAAACCCGGAAATGAGGAAGCAATTTGGCGAGAATGGCAGACGCCATGTCGATCCGAATTTCCGTGCGGAAAAAATGGTCGCTGACATTGCCGAGGTTTATCAGATGCTGCTAACACAACACTCTGACCGGATAGCCACGTTTAACCGAAAAACTCGCGTTACATAAACATATCGATCGAATTTCTGCGATAATTGACCTGCATTCATTATGCCTGGTTTGACCTCAAACCCAATATTCGTTGGCGCAGCAGCAGCGATCGTCTCGATCCTCTGCACGCTTGGCGTGCGCTCTTTTGCAGTTCGGTACAACTTTGTCGCAAAGCCAAAGAGCGACCGTTGGCACAAGCGTCCGACCGCAATGTTTGGCGGGGTCGCGATATTTATCGCGACTGCGGTTGTTTACTTTTCGCTTGTTCAGCTTTCCGGAAAGTCACTTGTTGTTTTCAGCGCCGGCGCGTTTCTTTTCATCGTGGGACTGTTGGACGACATTCTAAACATACGGCCATATCAGAAATTGATTGGCCAGTTAATCGGTGCAGGTGCTTTGGTGCTGTCGGGCCTCAAATTGCCGCTGACTGGTTTTGAGATCATTGACATTTGGATCACTGTTTTCTGGGTCATCGGTATCACAAACGCCATTAATCTCCTCGACAATATGGATGGGCTCGCTGCCGGAATTTCGGCCATTGCAGCGTTTTCACTGGCAATGAATTTTGCGGCGAACGGACTCACCAACGAGCTGCTTATGACGAGCGCATTGATAGGTGCGTTGATCGGCTTTCTTGTCTTCAACTTCAACCCGGCGTCGATCTTTATGGGCGACTGCGGCTCGATGTTTATCGGGTTTTTGCTTTCGGGAGTCGTTTTACTTAATCAGGTCGGCGGCCGTTCACGTGGGATCGTGGCGATACTTGCTGTTCCTGTTTTGATTCTGTTTGTTCCGATCTTTGATACTACATTTGTGACTGTATTGAGAAAGCTCTGGGGCCGCAAAGCATCTCAGGGCGGTCGCGATCACACGTCTCATCGGCTCGTGGCCCTAGGTTTATCTGAGCGAACAGCGGTTTTAATGCTCTACGGTTTTGCGGTTGTCGCAGGGGTGCTGGCGCTGCTGGTTGGACAGATAGGGCCGACAAAAAGCTTTGGGTTGATCGGCCTGTTTATTGTGGTTCTGGTTATCATGGGCGTTTATTTGTCCAAAGTAAAAGTCTATGAGGGCGAGGACGAACAGCAAGCGGTGGAGGGAAGTGCCGTCTTTGCATTTCTCGTAAATGTCTCACACAAACGCCGCATCTTCGAAGTTTTTCTTGATGCTTTTTTGATCACACTCGCCTATTATTCAGCTTTCACGTTATTTCTGGGGACGTTTGAGGGTTCTACCGCCTGGCAGCTTTTTCTAAAAACATTGCCGCTTTTGATAGTCATCAAACTTGGCTCATTTCTTGCGGTCGGCGTGTATCGAGGACTGTGGCGATACACGAGCATAGGCGATATGATAACGATCGCAAAGGGCGTCTTCCTCGGCTCGTTGTTGAGCATTTTCGCAGTTCTGCTCGTATATCGTTTCGACGGATTTTCGAGAACTGTGTTCTTTCTCGACGGAGTTTTGCTGTTGCTTGCCGTTGTCGGGAGCCGAATGGCGTTTCGCATCATACGCCAAATGCTGCCCCTCCCGGTTTCGAGTGACGGTCGTAAAGTGCTGATCTACGGTGCAGGCGACGGAGGTGAAATGGTCCTTCGCGAATTGAATAACAATCCCGAATGGAACCTTAGATGCGTCGGTTTTATCGACGACGATCCGTTGAAAACAAATAAGGTCATTCATGGCCTAAAAGTGTTTGACGGCAACGGACAGATAGCAGAAGTTTGCCGGGAAAAAGATGTTGCTGAGATATTGATCTCAGCTCGCAATTTGCGGGCGGAACAGCTGAAGAAGATTCGCGAGGTTTGCCGCGACAATAATATCATTCTCAAACGTGCACAAATGAAGATCGAACCGGTCGATTTCGTTTAATAAGAGCTTGTCACTAAAGATCATCAAATTTGAACCTCGCCTTGGCCGTATCGTGTTGATAGCGGCAGCTCTATTGTGTGTTATTACCGCGTGGTTCTTTATCAAATGGAATTTTGCCAATGCTGTCTCGTCGCGTCTCGACACAAAACGAGCAGAGTTCAAACCGGTCGCCGATTGGCTGACACAAATGGCCCCGAGCGATCCGCAAACACATCTTACTGCTGCGCGCATCTATCAAAAAACCTTCGATCCTGGCGATCTGACTAGATCACTAAGCGAATATGAGTCGGCGGCCGCACTCTCGCCATACAACTATTTAGCGTGGATTGACCTCGGCAAGGCGCGCAGTCTCAATGGTGATACAGAAGGTGCACAGGCTGCATATGCGCGAGCTCTGCAGCTTGCCCCAAATTATGCGCCGGTCCAATGGGCTTGCGGCAATTCGCTGATCCGACAAGGAAAGAATGAGGAAGGATTTGCTCTAATAGCGAAAGCCGCCGCGGCAAATTCTGACTACGCCCAACCGGCTGTGACGACCGCGTTGCAGATCTTTGATAACGATCTAGGACAGGTTCAGCGAAGTCTGGGAGACAACGATGTTACCAATGCGGCACTAGCCGGCGCATTGGCAAATCAGTTGCAATTTGAAGCCGCTTTCACAGCATGGTCAAAGCTCTCCGAAGGTGACAGAGGTACAAAGTTCAAAAAGCTTGGTGACGATCTCATTGAAAAATTTGCGGCAGCTCGAAAATTTAGTTTAGCAGCCGGCGTGGCATCGGGAATGCGAACAAACGAAGGCGAAAAACCGACGGTAGGACAAGTATCAAACGGCGGATTTGAGGCCGGAGTGAAGATCAGGAACGCTGCATTGTTCGAGTGGCAGATAGCTGAGGGAGCACAACCACAGATAGCTCTGAGCGAAACCGAAACACATGGCGGCAAGTACAGTTTGTGGTTGATCTTCAACAGCTTTGAAACGGCTGCTTTTCGCTCGGTTTCACAGACGGTTGCGGTCGTTCCCGGTGCGGAATATGAATTTGAGGCCTTTTACAGATCGGATCTTAAGACCACGGCGAGCATAAAATGGGAGATCGTGAACGCACTGACGAATGCTCCTATTGCCGCTACGCTAGCTGCGGTGCCTGCACCGGATTGGATGCCGCTTCGTGTCAGATTCATGATGCCGGCTGACAGTGACGGCGTGATAGTCCGTCTTGTTCGAGAGGGCTGTAATGGGCCGTCATGCCCGACGAACGGGAGCATGGCGTTTGACGATATTTCACTGCGGCGTTTATGAAGACATGAACGATTCACACGAGAACAAAAGATCTATCTATGCCGAGAATGTGATCATTGGCAACAAGTCGTCGCGCGTCAGCTCGGCGATTTTTGTACTGCTTTGCATCGTTCCGATCTTTTCGACGATCCTCTTTGGTGCTGTCGATAAGGTGACGTGGGTTTTCATCACCATGTTTGGAGCTGTAATCGTTCTGCTATGGCTTGCAGAAGCGTGGAAAGGTAAAGGCTTTCTGCTCGCTCCGAGCGCAATGCAAATACCAATGATTGGTCTGCTGTTAATAGGGATCATTCAGCTTTTGCCGCTTGGCAGCGTTTCGGTTGAACTCGGCATTCCTGCATCGCGCGCGCTTTCACTCGACCCTTACGCCACTCGATTTTTCCTGCTTCATCTCGTCATTTATATCGTCTTTTTTGCGTCCTGTCTTACCTTCATTAATAACGAAAGCCGGTTAAAAAAGACGTTTCTGATGGTGATAATTTTTGGCGCAGCGATGGCATTTTTCGGCATCCTACAACGCCTCGCTAATCCTGACGGCATATACGGTCTTCGTGCAACGCCTCAAGCGATACCGTTTGGACCGTTCGTCAATCAGCATCATTTCGCTTCGTTCATGGAAATGACCGCCGGGCTTACCATCGGCCTGCTTTTCGGAAAGAGAACAGCGAAGGGCAAAAAAATACTGCTCGCGATCGCATTAGTCGTAATGTTATCCGCCATCGTATTGACAAGTTCGCGCGGCGGCGTGCTCGGCATTATTTCTGTTACGGCATTTGCTGTCTTGATAAATTTCTTTTCCGGTCGATGGTCAAAGGACAAACGTTCCACTTCGGAAGGAAGCTCCATTCAACAGAAAGTTGCCGTCGCTGCGGTTGCCATTGCTTTGATCTTTGTAGTATTTGGGCTTGTATTATTTCTCGGCGGCAACGATTCATTAGTTCGCGGGCTGGGCGTTACCAATATTCAGGACGGTGTTTCAAATGGCCGAAGCCACTTTTGGGCGATAGCAGTTCGCATCTTTTTCGAACATCCTATACTCGGCGCCGGCCTCGAAGCATTTGGAATGGCGTTTACAAAACACGATACATGGAGCGGCCAATTTCGCGTCGAACAGGCACATAACGAGTACCTGCAAATGCTGGCTGACGCAGGCATTGCCGGCTTTCTATGCGTTGCAACGTTTATCTACTTTCTGTTTAGACAAGGCCTTAAAACGATCTCAAATGCTCACGGCATGCGTCGAGATGTTGCGATCGGAGCGTTGGCAGGTTGTTTTGGAATCTTGATCCACAGTTTCTTTGATTTTCCGATGCGAACGCCGTCAAACGCTTTTTTCTTTTTGCTTCTCTGCGCTCTCGCCACGGTCTCTATTAAAACAAACCATTCTGAAACTTCCAGACGCCGCCGTTCCACTACTGCACTTTCACAGTGATCTCTTTTTTGCCGCACGGCATCTCGAAAGTGATCTTGTAATCACCGGTCTTTGAGCTAATAGAACGCACCACAAACAGAGCCTGCGTCGTCAAACCTTCGATCACCTCACGCTTGATGCTTAGATCTTCTGGATCATTAGATACGGCCTTTAATTCTACAAGCTCCTCATTTCCTTCGCCTTTAACGATCACTGCCGAAATACCTTCGTTGTTTTTGATAGGTACATTTTCTTTGTCAACGGTAAGCGTACATGGCTTGATCTCGGGCGTCGGAACCAATGCCACTGTTGGCGTTTGTTCGGCAGTCGCTTCAACTTTAGGGACGGTTTTAGAGTTTTCAGCCGCAGGGATCGTGATAACCACCGGAGGAAAAAGTTCCTTCGGTTTCGCAGTCGGCGTCGTTGTCGGTTTAGCAGCTTCGGTCGGAGCCATCTTAGGAGTTTCCAATGGCGTCTGCTGAACTACGCTCTCTGGCATCGCCTCGGTTGTGGCTGTCGATGTCAGCGACGATACCGTTGTGTTCTCTACCGTGGGCGAAGCAAAAGCAACTGCCTCTGTAGTTGGCGTCGTCGCGGCCATTACAGGAATAACCAGCGAAGCCACCGGCGTTGGTTCCGGCTTTTGTGCCACCGTTTCAGTCTTGGCAGGCAGCGAAGGATTGGGGCCAATGATCTCCTCCAATCCAAGCGTGCTTCCTTTCACGCGTTTATAGACTGCTTCGATCGTGCTGTAACGAATAATGTCAGGAGATGAGCTTTTATAACTCTTTATGTATGCCTCGAGTGCTTCCGCATCGTTTCCGCTGGCGGCAAGTGCGGTTCCCAAACGCCATGTGCTTGAACGCCACCATGCGCTGTTTGCAGGCAAAACACCGACCGCACGTTTCAAAGACAAGACTGCCTTAGCGTTGTCGTCCAACTGAAATGAGGCCCAACCGGCGATCTCCTCAATACGTCCTCGCAAAACTGAAGAGAGCGTCGACCGCGGTACACTTGGAACATTGATATACCGCCCGCTAGCCGCTGCGATCGCGCGATCTTCATAAAGTTCGGCTGCCATCACTGCGATAGACGGATCGGCGACATCCAAACCGGCGTCTAGGTTTGACGGTGCAGATCTCGTAATTTCAATTACTTTTGACAGTGCAATTTTTTTCTCCAAAAGCGCAGACGCCGCAAATATTTGCCTGTGCAATTTCATTTTGTCGTCGCCGCGAATGAGATCATCAGCGGCTGCTGCTGCAACATCAGCCTTAGGCTCTGGTGACTTTAGTTCTTGTTCAAATTCGAGCAATGCCTTTAGCTGATCGGCGTTGTCGGCATTGTCCGCAGCCGTCGGCGTAAAAAGGCTCGCCTTTCGTTCAGCCGCTAATAACTCCGTAAAGTTCTTTGCCTCGGAACGAGTGCGGCCGCCTAGATCAACGTGTATAGAGCCGTCTTTGATCGAGAAACTTTTTGATAGTTCCTCAGCCGCTTCACGATATAATCCGGCGGCAAGCCTCGCCGAAGCGATCTCATACTCCAAAGTAGGGAAGTTGCCGTATTTTCGTGCCGTAAGCAATAGCCGTTCGGCGGCAACTGGTTTGTTTTGGCTCAATAGCCCGCGAGCCATCGCAATGTGCGACCAGATAAAACGCGGATCAGTATCAAGCGCTTTTTGTGCCAATTCGATCGTGCGTGCTCCCTCATTTTGGGCCGCATACCAATACGCCGCACCGGCAAGCAGCATGACATTGTTCGGATTGGCTTCAAGCGATCTTGCCAATTCGACTTCCGCGTCAGCGCGTTTTCCGGCATCAAATAATGCGAGGATCAACCCCGTCCGAGCAGGAACATTTGCATCCTCTTTAGCCAGGATCTCACGGTAAAGCGAGACGGCGTCGTCCGCCAGTCCGAGCGAGCGTTTCATTTCGGCAAGGCCGCGTCGTGCCGACAGCGATTCCGGATCGAGTTCGAAAGCCTTTGCGTACGCGGCGGACGATTCCTCAAGCTTGAATTCAATGCGATTGGCGAGTCCGAGTGTCTGATACGCGGCAGATGAATTTGCATCTATCTTGATGATATTTTCAACGACACGTTTCGCTTCGGTGCCGTTCTCGATGCTGAGATAAAAGCCTGCGATGCTTAGCAATTGAACTGCGTTCGTTTCAGCCTTGCTTTCCAACAGCTTGGCGATCTCTAGTCCTTCGTTACGCAGGCCGCGAAAATATAGATTGGCCGGAAATTTGGAAAGCGCATCGGTAAACAACTGATCGGGAATAGGTGTTGGAGCGTCCTTTACAGCCGAGCGAATAAACTTCATTGCGGCTTCCGCATCGCCTCCGGCCAACTTCTCGTTCCCGAGGCCGGCTTCAGCTGTAGAGATCATCACAAACCCCTGTGCATTGTGTGTCGACTTGGGAAAAGCCGTAACGAATTTTCTCAGTACCCTGATGCGTTCACTAGCGTCGGTGACGGCGATGGCCTTGTCCCATTCCGCACTTTCGGTTAGCTTCTTTGCCGGAGTCGCCGAAGGTTTTGGCTTAACCGTCGTTGGTTTGAGAGTTGCAGGTTTGGGTTTAGTGGATTGGGAAAAAGCCGCTGTAAAAAGTAGGCTCAGCAAAAAAATGGCCGTCAAAAATCTCATAAAATATGTCGCCCGCTTCAAAATCTTAACACGAAATTGCCTTTTAACGAGATGCACCTTATCCTCGCCTTATGACTGAACTCGATCAGGTCTGGTCACAAATGCTTGGCGATGCTGCGGCAAAAGCGTTTGCTTCCGGCCAACGTGACATTGCCGATTATCTGCGGCTAAAGGCTGCAAATGACGCGGTTCGCAGTGCCGGTGTCGGCTGGTTGACCGATACCGTCGTCGAGATCGCGGGGCAAGAGCTTCGAGAACACAAAACGTTAGCCATCGAGCGCGAAGAGCCGCATGATTTTGCTCACGGCAATTCGAATATGATCGGTACGCTCCTCACGATTCGCTACGGAGTGAGATGTTTGACCGTCGAAGCGGGTTGGACGCGAACGCCCCGCGACGGCATTATGCTCAACGGAGCCTTGGCATACGCACGTTTCACGCATTTCGGCATGCCAAAGATGAGTGCCGAGCTGCGCCTCGTCCACGGCGAAACGTTGCCTAATTGGATAGACAACGGCGAGGCGGTTACCGACACTCACGCCCTAAAACGCCATCTCGACATTCTTCTCGACAAAAGGCCCATAGAGTGAGCAGACTTGGCGAACGGCCATCTATGAGATAATATGAAAGATTAGCTATTCTAAAAGGGGATTCAACAAAGGTGATCGCAGAACTTGATAAATTGATAGAACTTCAGAAGACGGATACTAATCTTCGAAGGTTAAAACAGTTGCTTGAGACAGCAGAAACGCGGCGTGCAGAGATTGAACAGGAGTTTGAACAGCACGCCTTTTCTATACGCGAAATTCAAACCCGCCGCGACGATCTCAATACAAAGCGGGCCGATCTCGAAAAGCAAATAGCCGAAAACAAGACCTATTTCGAACGTGCGGAACGCAACCTCAAACACGCGCAAAACTCAAAAGAGTACGAGACCGCAATGCGTGAGACCGATGCGCTTCAAAAACAGATCACGGCTTTTGAGACAACGGTCGTCGAGATAATGGAAACTCTCGAAGGCGTTGAAAAAGAACTCGAGGAACGTGCCGATGAGATCAACACGCTCGACAGCAAACGGGCTGCAGCCTTAAAAGAATTTGACAAGACAATTGCGGTAGATAAGGCTGAATTCGATAAGGAAACCGGCCATCGCAAGACGGCTTTCGACACGCTTCCTGCTCGTCTTGCCTCGGTTTACGACCGCCTCGCCCAACGCAGCCGCGACGGCATCGCCGTTGCCGAAGTTGTCAACGGTGCCTGCAGCGCGTGCTTTATACACCTTCGTCCGCAGGTCCAGGTGAACGTGAAAAAAGGCGACGAGATCATCGTCTGCGAAAACTGCTCACGAATAATGTACATGCCCAAACGCGGCGCCGAAGCCAGCGCGTCCTAGTCAGAACCGGGAGCGATAGCGACTGGGTTCTTGGATCCGCGGCGACACGGAATTTTTTGGCATACTTAAAAAGCTTGAGATGAAGCCATGAGATTGATCATACTCGCCAGCATCGCTGCACTCTCGGTCATAAATCTTTTCGCCCAAGAAAAGAGCATAACAGTCGAGCCTTATTTCCTCGGCGAGGCTCAGCCGACCAAGATCAAGTTACCATTGCCTGAGTACCCGAAAGATGCAAAAAAAGCAGGACTCGGCGGTCGCGTCTCTGTAATCGTAACAGTTGATGAAAATGGGCACGTGACGACTGGTGGCGCTGACGGCCCTTATCCAGTGTGCCAATCAGTCACCACACCAAGTGTTCTCGCTCTCAGGCTCGCTGCAACAAACGCCGCAAAAAAGGCTGAATTTAAACCGGCGTTGGTGAATGAAAAACCTGTCAGCGTCAATGGACGAATCAACTATCTCTTCACTACTCCGCCTACTAAACAGTCGAAAGAGGATTCTATGAAAGTTGCTTTTGCGGGCAGTGCTGAGCCAACTGAAAAGTTAACCGAAGGGCAGAATGGGGATCCATCCTTATCACCAAAAACCGTGGGGGGCGGTGTTCTAAACGGTAAGGCAATGTCTCTCGCCAAACCGCCCTACCCAGCTGCTGCAAAAGCTATTCGTGCAGGCGGCGCCGTATCTGTTCAAGTGGTGATACTTGAAGATGGGAGCATGTATTCTGCCGAAGCTTTTTCAGGCCATCCATTGCTTCGACGGTCGTCCGAGATTGCGGCTTGTAGCTCAAAATTTACGCCAACTCTTCTTTCAGGGCAACCAGTCAAAGTATCAGGAATAATTGTCTATAACTATGTTCCCTGATTGCTGACTACTTTACTTCGCCCACTCGTCCGCAATGTGAACATCAACCTTTACAGGCACTCGTGAAAGATATTGCTCCCCCGCGCGAAGCATAGCTGATTCTAGTTTCTTAGCGGTTTGTTCAGCATCTGCCGCATCGCATTCAACTACAATTTCATCGTGAACAATATTGACGAGCTTTGCCGAAGTCTCGCGGATGTCATCATGCAGCAGGCGTAAGGCGCGTTTTAGGATGTCTGCCGAAGTGCCTTGTATCGGCATATTTTTGGCGTAACGCTGCACGGCGCCGATCGAGCCGCGGTCGTTTTCGTCAAAGGTCATACGAGCCAGCCGCCCTGATCTTGTCCGGGCCGAACGCTCGGTCAGCACGTTCTTTGACTGATCGCGGAGCCATTTATCCATCATCGGATATGTCGCAAAATATCGCCGCAAGGTTTCTTCGGCCTGAGTTTGCGTTAAGCCGGTCATCATCGCAAACCGCGACGCACCCAGCCCGTAAACCACGCCAAAATTCAAACGCTTGGCAAACGATCGCTGATCTGGCGTAACATCTTCTGCCTTGATACCAAAGACCTGAGCCGCCGTCGCCGAGTGAAAATCCTGCCCGCTCGCAAAAGCCTCAATAAAATTTTTGTCTTCAGAAATGTCCGCCAAGATCCGCAGTTCGATCTGCGAATAGTCTGCGATCACAAGCATTCGTCCATCCGGCGCGCGAAAGCACCGTCGATATTCCGCTTCGTGCGGTATCTGCTGCAGGTTCGGGCTCGAACACGAAAATCGTCCGGTCGGAGCGCCTATCTGTCGAAAGTCTGCGTGAATTCGTCCCGTCGCAGGCTCGATAAATTCGAGTATGTTCTCACCAAAACTCGATGATGCCTTAGCGACGGTTCGGTATTCGAGCAGCTTTGCGACCGGCGGATATTTTTCCGCAAGCGGCTGCAGTTCCCAAGCCCGCGTCGTGTTCGGCATCGGAATCCCAAGCCCGACAAGTGCATCCGTTACCTGCGCCTGCGAATCAAGATTGATCTCAGCCCGCCCAAACAGCGAAGCCTGCGCGACGCCCGCCGACAACATATCTTGCAGCTCATCGGCAAACTTCGCCTGCGCCTTTTGCACAATGCCAAGCTGCTCGCGCCAGCGTTCCTGATCGAGATAAAAGCCGTTCAACTCCATCTTGGCGATCGGCATCACGCATTCGTTTTCAAGTTTTAGAACCTCTGCGAGGCCGTCGAGAGCAATTCGCTCGTCCAGCTTCTCACGCACCTCAGGCATGATCGCCGCGTCGCGTGCGGCATATTCGATCTGCGAATGCGTCAGTTCGTCTGCCGCCCAATTGCTGACCTGCTCGGTCTTATCGAGCGTTCGCCCAAGAAAAAATTGAACAACATCAGCGAGTCCATGCCGCCGCTCGCCTTCGCCCGCCTTGATCAAAACGCTCGCCAGATAAGTGTCGTAAATCGCCCCGACCTCAATACCCAAATGATGCCGCACCCACTTCGTATCAAACTTCGCATTATGCGCGATCTTGACCTGCTTCGTCGACGCAAGCAGCTCACGCAGCGGCGCCAGATCGGGATTTGCTCTAAGCCTTTTTATGGTTTCCGGCAATTGTCCATCGTTCGCCGCCCACCTTCCGCTACCAAAGTTCCTGAGGTCGATAACCTTCGTCTTCGTCCCGTCCGAAAGCTGCACCAGCCGCAGCTCGCCCTTATAAGGATCAAGCTCCGTCGTCTCGACATCAAAGCCGATGTACTTAGCTTCCTTCAGCTCGTCAACGGCCTTCTTAAGCGACTCAGCATCGCTTATTAATTGAAAATATATCTCCATCTGCCTCTATTATGCCGTGTTCGAACCGTGTGCGCGAAATCCAGTTGCGGAAGCCCGCACGTAGTAAGGGCATTTTTTTCGATTATCACGGACGCCCTTACTAAGTGCGGGCTTCTGCAATATCACTCCTTCTTCTTCCCGACCACGCGCATATTTTGTAGCGGCAGAACAAGCACGCCTTCCTCGTCGATCTCGGCCTTATTAAAAGCCATCGTCGCCGGCACAGTTATGCCGTGGGCCTTGCAAAAGCGGCTCGCGCGCAATATCCGATGCCGATGCTTCTCATTCTTCGGCGCCTGCAGCGGATACGCATTCTTCGCGACCGTGCTCGCTGGCGCAAGGCCGATAAACTTATGCTCCGGCTCATACAAAAGCACCGCCTGCCCCGGCCGCCCAAACCGCTCAAACGCCGCCGCCCCGATCACGATCTCACCCTTCGGATTCAACGTCACATGCAGCTCCGACGAAACATCCTTAGGCCCCACCTGAAACTCTTCCCATCGTTTTACTATCATATTGTCACCTCTTAAGCTAATTTTAAGGCCATAGTATATTACACAATGTATCGTGTATGCAACTGCCTGAAGCTACTCAAGAGGAGTTAGCACCTTGCTTTTATCAAAATCAGAATTATGCCTTTGGAACGAGTTTAATAGATCGAAGAAATATTTGGATATGCACGGTAGATCGGTTTGGTTGGTTTTTCGGCGGAAACAAGTTCCGCTCCCAATTGACCGGCCGCGCAGATGTGAAGGGCGTCCAATGCACCGAGTCCATACTGCGAAGCCAGCGCCAGAGCCGGAGAGATCAAAGCCGTGTCGTCAGCCCAATGCTCCACGCCCGCAAAATATGTTTCATAAAATTTAACTTCGCGTTTTCTGCCAAAAAATTTCGCTATCGGCAAAACTTCCAATCGCAAAAATTCACTGGCGACGAACTCTCGGTCAGGATCGTTAAAAACCTGCAAAGCCCGCATTCGGCGGGCAAAAGTCTGAGCACTCGGCCTGGTCGCGGCATAGATAAGAACCGAGGCATCTGGAAACGTCAAGATCTTATTCGCCATTTTTTACGTAGCCGCCGCGCCGTTTTTCCAGTTCTTTCTCGATTGCGGCTTCATCAAACAACGGTTCATCGGAGTTCTCGATTTCCTTTGCTATTTTCATTAGTCGTCTGCCAAGCGACGACATTTCCTTCTCGGTCAAGAACGGCTTGATCTGCGTTTGTTTAATGCGAAAAGCATCTTTTTGATCCTTGTTCGATTGCGGCATTTCTTAAATTCCCCTTTTTTTTAGTTTGCCTATACCTGATTATAACCTAAAGAATTCAGGGTTCGAAGTAGTTTTTCCGTTTCTTCCTTTGAAATATCTTCCGATTCATCGGTCTTTCGAGGTCACCTTCCGGCTCCTCCGCATTTCGCACTCGAATTGCTACTCATTGTATGTTGATCGCTGCATACAATACGTATAGTTTTGATCTCACATGACGGATCAACTCCTCATCAAGGAATTCGGCAAAAGGATCAGACAACTTCGAACCGAGCGTAAACTCTCACAAGAAGAACTCTCATTCCAAACCGGCTTCCACCGCACCTACATCGGCATGGTCGAACGCGGTTTAAATTTCACTTTTAGTAGGTAGTATGAGAACCTATCCGACAAAACTGTCACAAGATGAAGCGATTTTACTACTCAAATTCGTTTGCCGAATTCTTCCGTCAGTCAACGGATGAGATTCTCGGCATCATGGCTAGAAATAGCGACTTCGATGACGTCCAAGAGCAGAAGCAGTCTTGGATATATCAAATTGAATGCCTCCGAAATGTCTTGGAAGGTTTCGTAGGAAATCTGTATTTCGAGTATTCGATACCGAGAATGGGAAGTAGAGTTGATGCCATTCTCATCATTAAACACGTCGTTTTTGTACTTGAGTTCAAGGTAGGCGCTATCAAATTTGACGAGGTTTCTAAAGAGCAGGTCTGGGATTATGGCTTAGACCTAAAGAACTTTCATAAAACAAGTCATGAGGCGATTGTTGCCCCGATACTAATTGCAACGGAGGCAACTTCCGGTATCTTGTTAGATGAATGGAAACTTGATTCTGACAAGCTGATTTCGCCTCCGATTTGCACCAACATACTTAATCTACGTAATGCAATCGAAAAGGTCCTTCAATTGGAAGGACAAGAATCGATAAAGCCTGACGAGTGGGCCGACGGCCAGTATTCACCAACTCCAACAATAATTGAAGCAGCTACGTCCTTATATAGGGAACATTCCGTTGAAAACATTGCAAGAACTGACGCGTCCGCGCGCAATCTTCGCGATACAGGAAAAGCTATTTCTGAGATTATTGCTAAAGCCGAAAAAGATGGGGAAAAGATAATTTGTTTCGTAACAGGGGTTCCGGGGGCAGGGAAAACACTTGTCGGTCTGGATGTTGCAACCCGACAAATGCGTAAAGTTAGGCACGAGGTAAATGAGCCCAGTGTTTTTTTATCGGGTAATCAACCGTTGGTTTCAGTTCTAACGGAGGTGCTTGCGCAAGACAATGTCCAACGGGCCAAACAAAAGGGACAGGTTAGAAAAATCGGCAAGGCACGTGGGGAGATCAAAGCGTTTATTCAAAATGTTCATCATTATCGAGACGAATATCTTCGGGACACGGAAAAGGCTCCAGCAGACCATGTAGCAATTTTTGATGAAGCTCAACGCGCATGGAACCTAGCCCAGACAGCAAATTTCATGAAGCGTCGAAAACGCATTGACAACTTTAATCAATCTGAACCTGAATTCTTAATTTCTTGTTTAGACCGTCACAGGGACTGGGCAGTTATTGTCTGCTTAGTAGGTGGAGGTCAGGAGATAAATAGCGGAGAGGCCGGCATTAGTGAATGGATAGAATCACTTAATCGAAAATTTTCAAAATGGAAAATGTACTTATCAGAGCGGTTATATGATTCGGAATATGCCGCCGGACATGTAATCGATTTAATAAAAGACAAAGAGCACGTCCATTTTGATAACCGCTTGCATTTATCGGTTTCAATGCGTTCATTTCGAGCCGAAAAAGTATCGGACTTTGTAAAAGCAATTCTTGATTTAGAAACGGAAACAGCGACCGAAATATTCACGTCAATCAGAAAAAAATATCCACTTGTGCTTACTCGCGATTTACATAAAGCGAAGGAATGGCTCCGAGAAATGGCTCGCGGAACCGAGAGATATGGTCTTCTCGCGTCTTCAAGTGCCGAGCGACTCAAGGCAACGGGTGTCAACGTAAAGTCTCCTATGAATCCAGTCCATTGGTTTCTCAAAGGTAAGGATGACGTGCGATCTTCATACTTCTTGGAGGATCCGGCAACAGAATTTCAGGTTCAGGGCTTGGAGGTAGACTGGGCTTGTGTGAACTGGGATGCAGACTTTAGGTTTAAAACAGATGATTGGGGAATGTTCTGTTTTCGTGGGCACAAGTGGGACCGAGTGAAGAAATCAGAGAGGCGACAGTTTCTTAAAAACGCTTACAGAGTTCTTTTGACTCGTGCTCGTCAGGGAATGGTTATTTGTGTGCCTAATGGAAACCCGGACGATAAAACACGATTGCCTGCATTCTACAATGCGACTTATGACTATCTAAGGAAAATTGGAATTCCGGAGATCTAATTTAGCACCAGATGAGTCCCCGGATGGTATCATTCTAGCCACAGTTCAAGCGGCTCCCATTTTGTCCAGACGAACGCGAAGTCCTTGTCTTCAAGGACATCTTCATCAGTGAGGCCGTCCCAATCGCTATCATCGCCGTAGCCTTGAGAGCGGATGTCGAGCAGGTTCGGGCCATCGCCTGCGTAACCATCGAGAAATAGCATTGCCACTTCTCCGCGAGTCAGCGGAATTCCGCCGCCCGCTCCGGTTGCAGGTCGAGCAAGAATCGTTTTGACGACGTCGGTGTAGTTGCGAACTTTCATCTTTGGACTATTTGCCTCCGATTAGAACGTTACTCATCGGAGGCAAATAGTCCAAATTCGAATATTATCGGTTCTCGGGCTTTGAGTTCTTTGCACGGTTGGCGCTCATTACTCGCGAGACGGCTTCGCTCTTTGGTGTGGGTGATCTTTTGTCGCGGATGTAACTCATAGGCTTAGCCGATGAACTATTATAACCAACCTACGGACACTGAGTCGCTGACATTGGAAGAGGCACGCGGTGGCTTTTCTGTGGCCGGCGGTGGATGTCGAGGCGGCAGGTTTGCGGGCGAGGCGGCGAATATGGCGGAGCTAGCTGGTGGTCGACTAGTGGAAATCGCAAAAATCGACGTTTTTAAAGCTGAAATTGTCTTGAATATGAAATTTTCCCGATGGCTTTTTGGGGGGTCAGCGATGGCTTTTTGAGGGTCTGCGATGGCTTTTTGGGGTACAGAAACGGCGCATTTTCGGCCGTTTATAGGTAAGTCGTTGCAGATCATATATTTAGCTTGGAATTACGGCAGTTTTGACGTGAGTTGATGCTTCTTGTCGTCGATTCACACCGTCGTCGATGACATCCGGCATTATTGTCTTTATTTACATCAGTTCACACGTCCACTCTCACGATTCTGCCATCCGATCTCAAACCGGACATCTTAATTTGTTATTAACACGGGCCGCAATTTTGCTTTGACAAAAATTCGAAGTGGTTTATAATGATTGGACTTTATTAGCTTTTTATTAGCGTCCGATTAATAAGGGATGATGAGTCTCGGCCTCCTTTAAGCCACGTTTTTGGTTTTACCGCCTTTTCGAAGTTTTTCCTGAGGTTTCATCAAAATAACTTAGTAAAACAGCCCGTTTTTGGCATGGTTGCCGGTCGTGCTGTATTTTTGACTAGGTTTTGCGGACTAATATTAGTTGGACATAAAAGCAGCTTTTAAATATATGATTATGAAGACAACATGCAAATTTTTATTGGCGATCCTTATGATCGCCGGCGTATCTTTTAAGGTATCGGCACAGCAGCTCGTTTGGACCGCGAACGATGAGGACACGATAAATATCGTTAAAGACAAGGCGGTTGCCAGAGCGTCTTTTCCTGTCGATTTCAAATTGTTCAATTTAAACATTGAGCCTTTAAGACAGCAGTTGTTTTCTGTGATCGATGGCAGATCGCAGCAGTCTGCGATCATTTCCTTGCCCAATGCCGACGGCCAGATCGAAATGTTCGAGGTTTTTGAGGCGTCGAATTTCGAAGCTGACCTTCAGGCAAAGTTTCCCGAGATTCGGGCCTTTTCCGGCCGCGGCATTACTGATGAATATGCAACGTTGAAACTCAGCATTTCGCCGCAGGGAATCCAGACGATGGTCTTTAGGACTGAAAAGGAAAACGAGTATATCGAACCTTTTTCGCAAGACCGCACGGTTTACGCCGTGTTCCGCTCTAATCGAAATAAAGGCGATTCACCGTGGTTATGCTCCACCGAGGACAGAAAGTTAGCCGCAAGCCTCGATCAGCAGGTTCAGAACTCATTCGTACCGGAAAGCTCCACTGGCGAAGTAAAAACCATGCGTCTGGCGCAGTCCTGCAATGGTGAATACGCAAACTTCTTTGGAGCCACCAGCTCTGCACAGGTTGCTTTAGTTCTAGCCGCATTTAATGCGACGCTCACGCGTTCAAACGGAGTCTATGAAAAAGACCTCGGGCTGCACCTCAACCTTATAGCCAACACGACGGCCGTCATTTACTACAATCCGTCAACCGATCCATATACGACGCTTTCAAACTGGAATTCGCAGTTGCAATCAACCTTGACCGCAAACATCGGCGAAGCAAACTATGACATCGGCCATATGTTCGGCGCTTCGGGTGGCGGCGGAAACGCGGGCTGCATCGGCTGTGTTTGTACGAACGGCTCAAAAGGAAGCGGCATCACTTCGCCTGCTGACGGAATACCGCAGGGTGACAACTTTGATATCGATTATGTAGTTCACGAAGTCGGGCATCAATTGGGTGCGAATCATACATTTTCACACTCTCTCGAGGGCTCCGGCGTAAATAAGGAAGTTGGTTCGGGTATTACTATCATGGGTTATGCGGGCATCACGACACGTGACGTTGCACCACACTCCATTGATATTTTTCATCAGGCATCGATAGCACAGATACAGGCCAATTTGGCAACAAAAACCTGTCCGGTGACGACAACGATGACGGTAAATGGCCCGCCTACCGTTTCTGCGGGCAGTGATTACACGATCCCGATCTCGACGGCATTTGCTCTCACAGGCACGGCAACCGATCCGCAAGGCGACCCGATTACCTATAACTGGGAGCAAAACGACAACTCAACTGTCTCGGGAGCAAACAGCATTGCTTCTCCGACCAAAACCGGCGGCCCGAATTGGCTGTCCTTTGCCTCTTCGACATCGCCAACCAGATATATGCCGCGCCTTTCGACGGTTCAGGCAGGGTTATTTGTAACTCCTGTGCTGACTGGCGGTGATCCGGGAACGAACATCGAGGCATTGAGCTCGGTCAACAGGACATTGAATTTTCGTCTGACGGTCAGGGATAATCGCCCGTATGTTCCTGCTTCAACTATTGGCCAAACCCAATTTGACGATATGGTTGTGACTGTCAATAACACGGGCGGTGCGTTTAGTGTTACGTCGCCTAATACGGCTGTTTCATACGCAGGAAATTCGACCCAAACAGTTACGTGGAATGCGGGCAGCACGGCAAGCGCTCCCTTCAACAGCCCTAATGTCAAAATTTCTCTCTCGACCGACGGCGGCAACACTTTCCCGACGGTTCTTTTGGCAAGCACCGCAAACGACGGAAGTCAGAGTGTTACGATTCCAAACACACCCACAACGACGGCTCGGATCAAGGTAGAAGCGATCGGCAACATCTTTTACGATATGTCCAACGCAAACTTTACGATCACAAGTTCAGGCCCGACGCCGACCTTTACACCGACGAATACACCGACGGCAACTAATACGGCTACCAACACGCCTACGCCGACGAACACGGGTACGTTCACACCGACTGCGACATCAACCGGCACGTTTACGCCGACGAATACGCCGACACCAACCAACACGGCGACCAATACACCGACATTTACGCCGACGTTCACGCCATCGAATACATCAACGCCGACGTCGACAGCTACTTTCACGCCCACATTTACCCCGTCCAATACCGCGACGGCCACATTTACGCCGACAAACACGGCTACAAATACGGCAACGCCAACACCGACAGGTTCGCCGATCGGCGTAACGCTTCCCGCCATCACTTCGCCCCCGGGAGCAGAGATAACGGTACCGATAACGGTGGGCGATACTACGGGTTCGGAGATAATATCGTATGACCTGCAGGTTACTTTCGATCCGGCGGTCTTACAGCCGTCAGGTGCCTTATATGACACTGCAGGGACCTTGAGCAGCGCGATGTCGATCACGCCGAACGCCAACTATGCCGGACATCTTATAATTTCAGCGTTTCAGGGAGTGCCTTTGACAGGTTCGGGAACTCTGATCAATCTCAAATTCACTGCCGTCGGCTCGTCAGGGCAGTCAACA
Source organism: Chloracidobacterium sp. (assembly GCA_016711345.1). NCBI lineage: Bacteria > Pseudomonadati > Acidobacteriota > Blastocatellia > Chloracidobacteriales > Chloracidobacteriaceae > Chloracidobacterium > Chloracidobacterium sp. The sequence goes on along the minus strand of JADJTD010000001.1, from coordinate 1,594,790 downwards.
GAGTTGAATTTTGAGGATTACACCGATCCGGCCAGCATTTTTCACACCGGATTCCAGTTCAACGAAGGTATTCCGGCATGCGCGACAACCAATGGCAGCGTTACGGTCCTCGGCGTAGCGATCTCAGGAACTGTCACTTATGGCAATGCGATAGGAGCGCCCACCCCGCGTTACGTTTCAAATGTAACGATCTCCGGTGCAGGCTCGACCAATGTTTCGACGACAACTGCCGCTCCTGGTGTAAATGCAGGCCAATACGCTCTCAGCGGTTTTGGGGCAGGCGCTTACACCGTCACGCCGACCAAAGTAGGCGGAGTGAATAACATCACATCATTCGACGCCGGAAGGATCTCACAGCATGTATCGGGAACCAGCTTTTTGACAGGTAATCAATTGCTCGTGGCCGATGTCAGTAACAACGGCAGCGTTTCTTCATTCGATGCGGCCCAGATCGCAAGTTATGTAGTAACCGGCCTAAACGGAGGACTTACGGGAACTTGGAAATTCCTGCCTGCCAGCAGATCATACGGCACGGTCGGCAGCAGCATCGCAGGCGAAGATTACTCAGCATTGCTAATGGGCGAGGTCTCGGGCAACTGGACAAACACAGGTGCACGGCCTGCCGCAAGGACAGAAATTGACAGCCCTGCCGTCTGTGCCGGCCGTATAACTGCGATGCCGAACAGCGAGGTCCTTGTACCGGTCAGCGTCGAGGGCGTGGTGAATAAAGGCATCATCGCGTATGAGTTTGATCTGAGATATGATCCGACGGTGATACAGCCGATGAACAATCCGGTTGATGTCATCGGAACCGTCAGCCGCGGGCTTACAGCGGTAACGAAGACGGACGAACCAGGGCTGCTTAGAGTAGCAGTTTACGGCCCGATGGCGATAGACAGCAACGGCCTGCTCCTGAACCTCAGGTTTACGGTCGTCGGAACAGCCGGTTCAGCGTCGCCGCTTTCGTGGGAGAGCTTTATGTTTAACGAGGGCGATTCTGCAACGCTGACTGCCAACGGCCTGATCGAAATACGCGATCCTGCCAACATGATGCAATAGGTGCTAAACCTAACAAACTAAACAGAAAAAGGCTCGTTATGAGTCTTTTTTTGTGGCTCAAAAGTTGGTTTTTTACAGAAAATGCCACCTTTCGACCCCAAAAAGCCATCGGAGACCCCCAAAAAAGCCATATTTGAACCCCAAAAAGCCACCAAAAATCTCCACTTTTTCCAAACGAATGTCCAATCCCGGCGGCCTTGGCGGAATGGTCGGAATGGTCGGCACGCGCATCGCCTTATGCTTTGACCGAAATGCATGACAGGAAAAGAAAAAGGCTCAAAACGAGCCTTTTTCTTTTCCAATTGTTTGTCTGCGAAACTAAAACCGAAACTTAGCTCGGAACTGTCCAACTCGAGGTCCGCCGACGGTATTTGTTACCACGCCAAAATCTACTGAGTCCTGCAGATCGCTGTTCGGGTTGGCATAGTTTACCGTGTTAAAAACATTGAAGATATCGAAGCCAAGCTCAAAGCTCATTCGTTCGTTTATTCGGGTGTTCTTTACAAAACTAAGGTCGAAACGCTTTTGCACCGAGCCACGAAACGTATTGCGTCCGAGGTTGCCGAAGCCGCCCTGTGGGGAACTAAAGCAGCTTCGGTTGATCACCGTCAAATTGCCGGGGCTTGCGCTTGAAACCGCATCCGCAGCGGAGCAGGTAAGGTTTGGACGGCCAAAACCGAGGCGATAAATGCCGCCCGAACCGCGAGCGAGGTCGTTAAGCTGGCTTACGTTGCCGATCTCAGGCTCGGACGCGAAAACCGTGAACGGCGAACCCGATTGCGCCTGAACAAATCCCGAAACTGACCAGCCTTTTATAAAGCGGTTGTCAGAATCGCCCGTCGGTATCTCCCACGCAAAGTTCGTGCTAAAACGATGTGTGCGGTCAAAATCGGAAAGGGCACGGTTGCCTTCGAGATTTCTTGAATCGCCCTGAGCAATGAATCCGCTATTTGGAACGTCAGGTTTGCCGCTGCCTGCCGTGCTGCCCGGATCGCTCGACATAATATCGATCGACTTGGAAAAAGTGTACGCGACATTGAACTGCAGGCCCTTCGAAAGACGCTTGGTAAGACTGAACTGTCCGCCGTGATAATCCGAGTTTCCTTTCGACTGCAACAGCAGAGCTTCAGGAACGTTGAATCCAAGGATCGGAACGCGTGCTTCGAAGTTGATGTATGTTCCGTTTGCGGACGAAAGATTCAGATCGGTCGGATTGCCCGTTACGGTATTCAGGAATCCGAATGCTCGTCCCGTTCCTCGTTCCCGTGCTGTCGATCCAGCATTGAGAGCACCGTTAGGCGAACCAGCGGCAACGTATGCCTGATTGAATCGTTCATAGATATGATCCGGCGTATTGGGGTCGTTCAGGTCAAAGCCTTGATTCAACGCCTTCGCTATAAGCAGATTTTTGCCTTTTGTTCCGACATAGCGTGCTTCGAACATTAGATTTTTAGCAAGCTCATATTGAACACCAAAATTCCATTGATGGATGTAAGGTGTCTTTAGGTCACGGTCAACTGCGCGAAACTCAAATGTTTCGGCGATGTTGCCGCGTGTGCAGCCTACTCCCGTCGATGGAACACAAGAGGCTCCCTGAGGATTGCCACGCGAATCGACAAACACCGGCGTGTTGTCGCGAATTTGATAGGCTCCGTTCGCCCCGGAAGCTCTGACGATGCGGAAAGGCAGCCACTCGTTTAACGGTATGTTCGTGGGAACACCTGAAAAAGCGGTTGGGATCGAGACGTTGCCGCTTGGTACTGTGATCTCGACCTCTCGCAGGAACGGATAGTTTGAGAATACTGTATTGATAAACGCCGCTGACGGACGGTCGTAGAATATTCCCCAGCCGCCGCGAACTACCATTTTGTCGTTGACCGAATAAGCGAAGCCAAGCCGCGGTGCAAAGTTGTTCATGTCCTGGCCGTTCAGCGTGTGTTTATTAGAGGACCTTTGTGTCGTCGCGATCGCAGAATCAACGATGGAGATGCCAGTGTCGCGCACGTTATTGGGCACGATAAATCCAGCAGTCGGGTTGTCGCATAGGGCATTTGTACCACCCGTTTTATCAAAGCATGATAGAAAAGGTGCAAGATCAAAGTTTCCGATACGGCCATCTTTTTCCTCAGGCCACATAAACAGCTCATAGCGGAGGCCAAGATTTAAGCTCAGTTTCCGGCTGACCTTCCAACTGTCCGCAATATAGAATCCGTAGTCCCTAAACTGAAAACTCTTTTCCGTAATACCGTATTGCGTATCGGCTTCGGTTGCATTACCCGTAAGCAATTGTGTGAATGAATCAAATTTTTCAAACTCGGTGGCCTGCTCTTCAGGCAAGCTCGTTTGGTATTGGTGCCGTTTGTACTCGCCTCCAAATTTGATGTTGTGATTGCCTGTGATCCAGTTAACATTGTTGCCGATGCTGTAAGTCACTTGCTTTCGCTTGTTAAACGAATCGTTTGGACCGCCAAACGAGAAGTTGGCAAGATTGTTACGGCCGATGTAATGTCCTAAGCGCGTGGTTGAAATACTGTTATCGAATGTGGATGCTGGATTGTTTACGCCGACAAATTCGTTCGTAAAATCACCGGTCGAAAAATCTTCGGTGAGCGAACGTGTGTTGTCTAGCGAGAAATATCCAAAGCGAACCTCGTTGATCAAGTTCGGCGAGAATATATGTGTATCGCCTATAGATAAGGTTCGGTTGCGATCATCACGTCTAAGCGTCGTCGGCGAAGCAAGGCTGTTCGGGTCGGGAAATGAATCGAGCCCCGGAAAGTTGGCCCAGAAAAGTGTTCCGCTCAGAGTATTTTTTGCACTAAGTTGCGTATCGACGCGCCCGGTAAACTGGTGCTGTGTAAACAGCGAAGGTTCAACACTGATCACCTCAGCCAGCTGGTTGTTTCTTTGCAGCGTCCGCGTTGTTATCCCCGGAAAACTGCCGAATTGATAGCTGCCCGTTCCAGTCTGATCTACGATGCCGAGTGATCGGAAATTTGTGATGCTAGGCAAGTAGAAGCCGCCGGTAACAGGGTTTTGCAGGTTGAAAATGCGGAAAGCATGATCGCTGATGTCAGTCGGAAGCAGGCAGGTCGTGCCAACCGTGCAGCCGCTAAACTGATTGAATGCCGCAGCGATAGCCGCTTTTGAACGGTCATTTCCCAGCACGCTAAGTGCCATAGGAAGCACTGTTCGTGTCCTTGCCGTAGGAACCAAACCGGTATTTGCATCGGTGTACTGATATCCCGCAAAGAAGAAGGCTTTGTCCTTAACGATAGGGCCGCCGAGTGTAAATCCGGTTTCGACGCGGTCAGCTCTCGGCTTTTCGTTTCCGCTTTCTTTCAGGAAAAACTCGTTCGAGTTAAATTTGTTGTTTTGGAGATAATAATATGCCGAGCCGCTGAATTGGTTGCCGCCGGCCTTTGTTACAAGCTGGAAATTGCCGCCGCCGCTGCGGCCCGTCGATGCGTCGTAAAGCGATGTCTGCAGCTTTACCTCCTGCAGCGTTTCGGGTGCAGGCGAGATGTTATCGGCGAGCGAACCTTCGTTACTGGTAATGTTGGTCGCGTCCACGCCGTTGAAAGACAAACTTGTCGAAGTCGTGCGAGTTCCGTTTACGGATGGCGAAATATTACCGTTGCCGTTCACACCAACCGGCGAAAGTTCTGACGAAACGCCCGATTCCGACCCGAGCAATCCCGTAAAGCTTCGCGTCGAGGTCGGCAGCTTGGTCAACTGTTCACCCGTGATCTGACGCGATACTGCGGCCGATTCCGTTTGAACGAGCGGCTGATCGGCTGAAACATCAACATACACATCCGAAACGCCTATATCGAGATTCACATCAATCGATCTGGTAACAGATGCCTCGACATCGACACTCGCGTTGACCGCCTTTTTGAATCCGTCTTTTTCGTACGAAACGGAATATGTGCCGCTTGGTAAATTTGTCACCGTCCATCTGCCTTCGTCGTTCGTCACGGCGTTGCGTGTGAGGTTCGTGCCGCTGTTTTTTACAATAACGGAAGCTCCCTGTACAACAGCTCCGTTCGGATCTTTGACAACGCCGGTCAAGCCGCCCGCCACCTGCGCGTGTGAATCAATAAATAAACAAAATAAAAGTAGAAGAATAGCTGAGATCGTCTTTGCGAAATCGTGAATTTTCATCGTGACTCCTTTTTTGAAAACCTATAAAGACCGAAAGGACGTAGTGTCTAATGCAGCTATCGCCTGTTTCCAGTCTGTTTTTAGGAAAAATATATTTAAATTCTTGGCTTGCAAGAATCAGAATGAAGCCGCGATGTTAACGATTGATGAATTGGATGTTAAATGAGTGTTAATTCTGGCTAGAAGATTGAATAAGTATCCGATTGTGGCCGCAATTCGTTGCGCAACTGCATCCATATATCGCAGTAATACCATTCAGGCGGCGGAGCGGGTTCCCCGTAATGATCCGGTCTTAATCTCAAGTCTCCAGTGGCAAGAAGGATGCTTTTTACTTCGGGGTTTTGGTTGAGCTTGGCTCGCATTGCGGCGACGATAAGGGCGTAATGAGTGCCAGGCGTTGCCGAACGATAAGGAAATCTTCCTTTCCCGTCAATGTCGAATGTATCAATGCCATTCACGCTATAAGTACACCAGTCAATGCCGAGTTTTTTCATGTTCTCCTCGGCGAGCGTTCCGGCTTGCTTGGCTTCGAAGCCTGTCATCTGTGAGACCTGTTCGCGAGCGTATTTCCACTCCACACCTTCTTTAAGCCGCGGATCGATCGGACAATCAGGACACGGTTCAGTTTCGGGATAAAGCATCATCTGCCAAAAGCCCTCGACGCTAGCGTACCGCTTGCCGTCCAGCTCAAACGGCGTCGCCGCAAAGTTCGACAAGATGCCAAGCTCATTCCGTTTCGACAAAATAACCTCACCCCGCTTCGCCTCCTGCGGTAGTATTTCCCAGTCGGGCTTGTTTGGATCATTGACCGGCTCGAACCAGGCTTTGGGATAGGGTGGTTTACTACAAGAAATCAGCAAGGAGAACAAAACGGCAATGATTACAATCTTACTCATGTTCATCACCTAACTGCGCAAGCATCTCGCCCAGCTTTTCCAGCTTATCTGCCGGGATGTCGCGGAGGGCGAGGTGATTGTTTGATTTTTTTAGCGAGCGGAGGGCGTGGCCTTCGGGGATGACGGTTTTGTTGTCCTCGCGCCATTCGAAAAGGTCGTTTGGCGTGCAGTTGAGAGCCGTGCAGAGCGTTTCGATCTGAAAGGGCTTGATGCTGCCGATCTGATAATTGAGCCACGAATGCACGGTCTGCGGCACAAAAGATTCTGCACCGACACCTATAAGGCCGCTCGACTCTGCGTATACGTCCATATTACTTGCCGCTCTCACGTTCTTTTTGTGCCTGTCGAAGGTGTTCGAGATCTGCAAGATCGTGCGGCCGTCCGGTTCGCTCTTTGTTTTCCATCAGATCGGGCGCTGAAATGAATTCGACCGCTAGATCGCCAATCTGCCCGGTTTTGCGGCGATTCCAGCATTCGGCGAAATCCATTTCTTCGAGTTGAGTGATTATATCTATCCTGCTCGGAGGTAGGCCGATCTGGTAAAACGTGCCGGGAGAAGTTAGGTCATCTTTCGCCAACTCTCTGAGCGGCGCACCAAAACTGCGTAAGGCGGCAAGAACGCGGTCAGCGTTCTCTGCTGTTCGTTCGATCCAAACGTCCAGGTCTTTTGTATATCGAGGTTCGACATGCTCAGCAAAAGCATAGCCTCCGACAACGAGGTATCTAACATTTTCTTCGCTGAACGCTCTCAACAGATCTTTGAAGTCTGAGTTCATGCGGTTCTTTTCCCTTCATCTCCCAATAATCGACGACCATCTCCCAAACGGCATTCGCTCGCTCTTCCGAACTCAGCCCTTGCCAGAACTGTATATCAAATTCGCGATCAGGTCGCTCACCGAACTTTGAAAGCCGTGTTGTTATCGTTCGCCCGTCTTTGAAAATAGATGTAGTCTCTTGCATAACAACACTATTTTATCACTATTTAAGGTTAAATTATCGTTGTCACGATCTCGCGGATGCTGCGTTGGAGTTCGCGGTCGTCGGTTATTGGGTAGCAGATCGCGGTTTCGGCGGCGGCGATGGGGGAGATGCCTTGGGCGATCATTTGGGCGGCGTAGATGAGGAGGCGTGTCGAGACGCCTTCTTCGAGGCCGTGGCCGCGGAGGTTGCGGACCTTTTGGCCGATCTTGACGAGGTCGGTGGCGGTAGATTCGTCGATGCCGCCTTCTTTGGCGACGATCTCGGTCTCGGCGGCAGCGTCGGGGTAATCGAATTCCATCGCGACGAAACGCTGCCGCGTTGATTGTTTCAGGTCTTTGAGGATCGATTGGTAGCCCGGATTGTAAGAAACGACGAGCATGAATTCGTCAGGAGCCTCGATCACCGTGCCGCGTTTTTCTATTGGCAAACGCCGGCGGTCATCAGTTAGTGGATGAATGATAACGACCGTGTCTTTGCGGGCCTCGACGACCTCGTCGAGATAGCAGATCGCACCGTGGCGAACGGCGGTCGTCAGCGGGCCGTCGTGCCAGACTGTCTCTTCGCCCTCGAGCAGAAAGCGGCCGACCAGATCGGTCGACGAGAGGTCCTCGTGACAGGCGACGGTTATGAGCGGGCGGTTGAGCCGGTGCGCCATGTATTCGACAAAGCGCGTCTTGCCGCAACCGGTCGGGCCTTTGAGCATCGCGGGCAGTTTAGCTTTGTAGGCTGCTTCAAAAAGCTCGACTTCGTTTTTGAGCGGCAAATAATAAGGCTCGCTCGCTACTTTGTATTTCTCGACGGCTAGTTCCATTAGAATATATTCTCAACGCAAAGACGCAGAGACGCAAAGTTGCAAAGAATATTAAACCGCACCAAGGGAATATTATTTTAGGCTGAACTTTGAGAAATCGCCCCAGATCGCAAACGTAGCACCGACTTGTTGAATGTTGACGAAAAGAGTCTTGCCGTCCGGCGAGAATGTCGCACCGGCAAATTCACCTAGCGGCACGGTGGAAATATTCTGGGCAAAATCGGCGATGCGGCCGTCAGGAGTCAGGATGCGAACCATATTCTCAGGCGTGCCGCCGACACCGACGTAGCCGCTGTCTTCGCAAATAAAAAGCAATTTCGTTTTTGGCAGCAAACAGATATTATCGGGCATATCGAGGAGCGAACGGTCGGTTGATTCGAACAACAGTGTTAGACGGCCTGCGTCTTTTCCGGTCGGCGAATACATCCATATCTGGCCGCCTTTCGAATCGCCGCCATCCGTTGCCGAAAAGTAAATGCGGCCGTGTTTATCGGCACAGCAGCCTTCAAGCCGCGTAAAAGTCGCAGCACCTTTTGCAATGCCTTGTTTATAAACGGCAATTGTATCTTCGTCAGCTTCCGGCGGATCCGGTTGGTCGATAGTTACCCACGTTGCATCGAGCATTGCGTTTTGCTTTTGTCCGGTTCGCGTGTCGTATGCAGGTTTATCTTTTATTGCGAGCATTTGCAGAACGCCGCCCTCAGCAAGCCGCTTTTTCCGTTTCGGCAAAAAGCGGTAAAATCCACAGGTCTTATAGTCTTCGGTCATGTAAACGACGCCCGAGCGAGGATCAACGGCGACTGCCTCATGCTCGAATCTTCCCATCGCCTTTAGCGGGATCGCAGGAGCATTGGTATTCGCTGCGGCGAATACTTCGAAGCAATATCCGTGTGGCTTTAAGAAACCGCCATAATTTGTTCCTCTGCTATTTACTCTGATCGTCGGTCCGAGCGTAGTTTCTTCACACGAGATCCAGCTTCCCCAAGGAGTAGCTCCGCCTGAGCAGTTGATCAGCGTTCCGGAAAGACTTACAAAATCGCGGACGATCGTCCTGGTTTTCGGGTCAATTATTAAAGTTGTCGTGCCGCCGCCGGCGGTTTCGTCATAGTGATTTCCAGTGCCAATTGCCGAACCCGGACGAGGTTTTTGCCCGCCGTACACTTCGTGATTTCGAACAATTCGAAGCTCGCGGCCGATCTTGAACGTTGCCATTCCATCATGCAATGTCGGTGTCGGCCTGCCGTCGGCCAGCAACAAGCCTTGTTGACCGATCACGTTGTATTCAAAGCCCCTTGGCAACTTTAGAAAAGTTTCGCCCGTGTTACTAGCGGCCGTTGGAAATAGCTCGCCGTATCCGACAGCTTTTTGTTTTGATATTGCTGCTTCTTGAGCGAACAACATATCGCGGCGACCGAAACTTGTACAAGCTAGAGCGAGTCCTGCGGTACCGTATGCGAGATTGGAAATGAAAGACCGTCTGTCCATGCAATAACAATTCTATTACTTATTATGTTCGTGATGATAATCGCCGGATGTTAACATCGTGATAATTCTTGCACACTTCTTATATTTCTATGCTTAACATCATTCAGGCATCAACGAACGAACATATCGGCGAGGCCCGAATACTCTTTCGCGAATACGAAGCGTGGCTTGGCCTTGATCTTTGTTTTCAAGGTTTTGAAGCTGAGTTGGCACAATTACCCGGCAAATACGCATTGCCCGATGGAAGGCTGTTGTTGGCCTTTCAAGACGAAAAGCTAGCCGGCTGTATCGCTCTGCGAAAGTTGGAAGAAGGCATCTGTGAGATGAAACGGCTGTTTGTTCGTGATGAGTTTCGCGGGTACAAGATCGGTGTCGAACTTATCGAATGGCTCATCGCCGACGCTCGCGAGATCGGCTACGAGAAAATGCGGCTTGATACGTATCCCACAAAGATGGGAAAAGCCGTGAAACTTTATGAGTCTCACGGCTTTCAGGCCATCGAACCTTATTACGAAAATCCGCACGACGGCGTACTTTTTATGGAGATGACGCTCTAAAATTTACATTCCGGTTCCGAAATTGCCATAGGCACTCGGCGGAGGCGGCGCCATGTTAAAATTATTTTGTAAATTCGCCGGAAAGACCTGTCTGTAAGCAATGGCGTTTGCAACATACATTATCGGAACTGAAATAAGAAATACACCGATAAAGCACATCAGTACGCCGAGCAACCCGATCAGCACTTGAAAGATCAAGAGTAGGATCAGCCCGCCGATGTTGTTCATCGCTGCCTGGGCGCTAAGCTTTATGGCATCTATTGGTCCAAGATCATGTTCCATGGCAAGCGGTATTGCGAAAAAGAAAACGGCCCACCAGACCAACGTGAATATCATAAACACAAACGCCACAATAACCACGACAAAAACTAGGCCTCCCGCAATTGCCAGATCGGGATCAGATGCCTGAAAAAAATCATAATCACCGTGCGTAGAACCTATTCCGCCGAGTCCAAGTTCGCCTAACCTTAATCCGAACTGGAGAAACTGACCGATTATTCCGGGAATAGCCTGGATTAGCCCGACAACCATAAGCGGAACGAATTTTTCAAAGCCCTTGAACATCATTCCAAAATCAACCGGTTCCTGACGCATGTCGCGCAAGGCGATGTAAAATACGCCTCCTAAGATCGGGCCGATGAGAAAGATGTTTAGACAGGGAATACAACCAGTAAGAATTATCGCTACGACAGTCATGCCAAGATATAGGCCGTAATTTTGCTTGACCTGTTCCCATGCATTGCTAACACAGGCGCCAGCGTCGATGGCCCCGGATTGAAATTGAATATTTGTCATATGCGTGTTTGCGAGATTTTCAAAACGATATTAACCGATTACACAATTTTTGCAAACGAAAACCGCTCGATCCACAGACGAGGTTTGTAGATCGAGCGTTAGAAAAAACGGGAAGCAGGTGCAATTATCTCATCGGCTTTCGCGGCATTTTTTCGTCCATCATAGCCGTCTGGTAAACAAATGCAGCGACAATGATCGACATCTGTTTCATATCGTCAGCCTGAATACGGTCAAAGACGTCCATGTTTGAGTGGTGCGTACGGGTATCGTATTCGATGGTGTCCTGGATAAATTGAAAACCCGGCAATCCAACGGCGTCAAACGCCAGATGATCAGTTCCGCCAGTGTTTGCGATAGTAAGCGTGTTAGCGGCCATACTTGTGTCTTTTGCCGGGTCGAAATCGGCCTTCCACCATTTGGGGTCTTTGAAATGATTGAGCCAGGTTTTGAATACAGGCCTTACATTATTATTGCCCTGCATATAGACGCCGCGGATCTTGCCGGTGCCATTGTCGATGTTGAAGTATGCCGAGAGTTTGTCGTACTCAGGCAGTTTCGTCAGCGATTGTTGAGCAGCGTTCTGTCCACCGCCTCCTCCGCCGCCAAAGAGTGGTGCGTTTGGATCGCCACGATAGGCAAAGTGCTTTCTGACATACGCGCGAGAGCCAAGCAAGCCCTGTTCTTCGCCCGACCACAGCGCGATTCGAATAGTACGGCGCGGCTTTAATCCAAGTGTTTTAAGAATACGTACTGCTTCCATCATCACCGCGCAGCCGGCACCGTTGTCGGTCGCACCGGTTGCAGACTGCCATGAATCGAGATGGCCGCCAAGCATAACGATCTCGTCCTTGAGATCCGTGCCCGGAATCTCGGCGATCGTGTTATATGCCATCGGATCCTGATCTTGATACTCGACGGCGAGATCGACCGTCATAGTCACTTTTTCACCGGCATCGATCATTCGTGCAATGCGATTAAAATGTTCCACTGCTGCGCTGATCTGAATCGGGATATTGGTTCCTTTGTCATACAATCTTGCTGGCGAACCCGACGGCGTTCCATCAGTTGAAGGAAGCGGCTGAACGGCGGTCGCTTGCTGGACAAAGATCGTTCCGCCATCACCTCGGCCAGCATCAATGAGAATCGCGGCACCTTCATTAGCCAGAAATCTCATTCGAGTGTTACTAAATTGCATCTGTTGAGCAAAGTTGTTCTGTCCGGCGGGCTGCGGACGGGGAATCAAAGCCGGATCTTGAGCGTCAGCCAAGTCGAGAAGTTCCTTATCAGTTGAACGTTTTGCCTCAGGGGTAAAATGAGCTTTTGTTTCGCGGATCTGGCCGATAAGGACGATCTTTCCTTTTAACTTACCGCGATATTGCTCAAGATCCTCTTCTTTTGTGGCCGTAAACCTTACAACTTCAGCAGTATAAGCAGTGTTCGCCGGTGCTGTCTGAGGAGACAACTTTTGCCCTTTTTTAACACTTACGGTAGGAGCAGCTATCAATGTGTCCGTTCCGGGTGACCATGCTTTTGGATAAGCGATCAGTGGAAAAGCTGTCGGCCCATCGACCATCGCGTAAAACTTCTTTAGTGTCCAGCCTCGCCCAAACGGTCCCCACGGCTCGAGTTGAGCATTCTCAAGCCCCCATTTCGAAAGTGTGTCGCGTGTCCATTCATTCGCACGCTTTAACCCCGGTGAGCCTGTAAGCCGCGGGCCGATAACATCCGTCATATAGCTCAGCGTCTGCATAACCTGCGAACGATTGATGCCTTCGTCCTTGATCTTGTCGATATCTTCTTTTGGGGCGGAGTAAATACCGGCCACTTTGGCTGTCTCGCTTGCGGTCTGAGCAGCTATAGGGCTCAGGAGCAGGAATATCATTAGTATGACGGTCAGTTTTTGTTTGTACATAACTATAAAACCTCAGGATCTATTTTGTTTTCCAAAAATCAGTTATAGCACAACAGGGAACGAAAACCCGTTTTCATTCAAGTAGACAAAAATAAAAAAGGCCGGAGTGGATCCGGCCGAAAGTAAAAATATTGGCTGTTTTCTGCCTAGTGGATGACGATGCCTACGCCTATACGGAAATTGTTCTGTGTTCGGCCAGCAAGAGTAAAGTCATCAAAGTCCTGTTCGCGGAAAAAGATCGGGTTATAGTCAAATTGGATGATTCTTATATCAACTCTTTTGCTGACTTTCACGTCGATGCCGGCGCCAAAGACCATAGCAAAATTGTTGGTACTGGCGGAATCATCAAAGGTGGTGCTGCCGCCTTCGGGTATAATGTATGAACCACTCGCCGTTATTTTTTGGTTGGCAACGCCCGCAAGAACATGGGCAAATGGTTTGACGCGCTTGCCATCCACTTTATTGTCTTTGAACTGAAGTCCACCTAGGAACTGGTTGGTCCTGAACTTAATGGACGCAGTGTCAGTGCCGTCAGTGAACGATCGTGACTTGCTGTGGGTTGAAAAATCAGCCTTCAGCCCGACATAGCGATGAACATTGCCGGTCAATGAAGCATTGAAACCATGAGAATTGAAATTTGAATCGACATCCAAGTCTTCAAGGTCCTCATCCAATCCGGTGTCAGTTCGCAGATACGAATATCCGCCATAAAACTCAAACTTGTTCCGGTCGCTTTGGGCAGCGACTGACATAGCCGAAAAAACTAGTAAAACCGCTACCGTTACGAACTGTAACATTCGATTCATAGGAAATCTCCTTAGTGTATTATCTGGAAATAAGTGTTTAGATTCGACGGACATGAAGATCCGCGAGCTGTCAAGAAGCTCTTGAGTAGTGACAGCCAAACCAGACTATTACAGCACTTCGGACTTGTCAATACTTTTTTTCGCTGCTTAAACTGTTGACCAGGTCAATGTAAACGCGGGCGGAACATTTTTGAGAACAAGCGGGCTGCGTCGAGACTTTCCGTATCGGTTTTGCAAAATTTCGCGAAGCTTGATGGCGGGCGGAAGAAAATAGCCGTGTGCGTATTGAAAGAGCCGAAGCTCACAGCCTTCGTCCATAAATTTCTCGATCTCGGTCAGAACATTTTCGCTGATCTCTTTGGGAAGGACGGCAAAAGGCAAGCAGCAGACAACATAACGAACTTTGCCAAGTCCCGATTGTTTGTGGATCGAATACGCATCAGCAGCGCTACCGCATACAATATTCATATCCGGGAAATTTTGATTGAGCGTCGTGACAAGGTCGCTGTCCAACTCAATTCCCAAGTACGAATCTTTACTTGGAACCACGTCACGCAGAAATCTGGTAATTGCTCCGGTTCCGACACCCAATTCGAGTACGATGTTGTGATCGTCAGGTTGAATGCCATTCAGCATTTCATGGGCAAGATCCGGTGAACTAGGCGCGATCGCTCCCACCTTGAGAGGGTTTTTTAAGAAAGCTTGTAGAAATTGGAGATTCTCTTTCATGCGAAAGGCCGTTATTTGCGCTTACGTTACATCTTTGTTATCGACTGCCATTTTATAATCCCTTTCCTCGTTTTGGCAATAACGCACGTTTTCATTTTCCTTTCTTCTTCAAAGGTGTCTTCTTAGCAGTTCTCGTCTTCTTTGTAAACGCATCCGGAAGTTCTGCCTCGATCAGTTTTTTTACCTGTTCCAGCGTTAGAGCTGCTGCCTCGTCCGCCGTGGAGCGGCTGCCGTCGGCTTTTTTCGGAAGATAAATGATCTTTTTGCCGAATTTGATGATAGGGCCCCAACGAGCGTTCTCCACCGATATTTTTTCATCTTCCCAGCGTTGTATATAACGGTTTGCTTCTTTGCTGACCTTTGCTTCGATGAGTTCGTTCATCTCGGCTTGTGACAGACTGTCAAAGTCGTATCGGCGCGGCACATTGATGTACAGACCGTCCCATTTTATAAAAGGCCCGAAACGTCCCGTACCTTTTGTTATCGGTTTACTGTCATGCTCACCTACGGGCGCATCCGCGATCTGTTTAGCTTTTATAAATTCGATCGCTTTTTCCGTGTCCACCGTCGCGAGGTCGGTGCCGCGGGGTATAGAGACAAACTCATCACCCCATTTTACATAAGGCCCGAAGCGGCCAACGCCTGCTAGTAGGTCTTTGCCTTCGTATGTGCCGAGCGTGCCCTGCAATTTCGACAGGGCAAGCGCCTCCTCAAATGTAATGGTTTCAATGCTCTGACCCGGTTGAAGGTTTAGAAATCGAGGCTTTTCCTCATCACCGATACTGCCGATCTGGATAACCGGGCCGAAACGAGCGATGCGAGCGACTATTGGTTTTTCGGTTTCCGGATCAATACCAAGCAACCTTTCGCCTTTTGCACGCTCTGCATTTTCGAGGGTGTTATCGACGTCTTTCTTAAAGGGCCCGTAAAACTCCTCGAGCATGTCGTTCCACTGTAGTTTGCCGGCGGCAACCTCATCGAACTCTTCCTCGATCTTGGCTGTAAAACCATAATCCATAATGTCGTCGAAATGCTGTTTCAAAAAATCCGTCACGACGAGTCCTAGGTCCGTAGGGAAAAGTTTTGCTTTTTCTGCACCGGTAATTTCAAATTCTGTCCGTTTACTGATGGAGTTATCCTTTAATGACACTATCCTGTAAGCCCTTTGCTTACCTTCTTTATCTCTTTTTTCTACGTAACCTCTTTTCTGGATCGTAGAGATCGTTGGTGCATATGTGGACGGGCGGCCGATGCCGAGCTCTTCTAATTTTTTTACGAGTGAAGCTTCGGTGTATCTCGGTTGGGCACGGCTGAACCTTTCGGTTGCTCTCAGTTCAGACAACGGTAATGACTGCCCGACCGTCATTGGCGGCAACAGGCCTTCAGATGATTCTTCAGCGTCATCTTCATCTTTATCTTCTTGATAAACCTTCAGAAATCCGTCGAATTTCAAGACTTCTCCCGAAGCCGTTAATTCTTCCTTGTTCGTGGAGATCTCTATTTTGACCGTAGTTTTCTCTAACTCAGCATCGGCCATTTGCGAGGCCATAGTTCGCTTCCAGATCAGTTCGTACAACCGTTGCCATTCCGGGTCGTTAACGGTAGTCGTGTTTGTGTAGGTAGGGCGAATGGCTTCGTGAGCTTCCTGTGCGGATTCGTTCTTATTTTTGAACTTACGGAACTGTTGATATCTATCGCCGTAGAGGTTACTAACCGTTTGTGTAATATCGGCAAGTGCCGTATCGCTCAAGCTGACGCTGTCGGTACGCATATACGTAATATGCCCGTTCTCATATAGCTTCTGTGCGATCTGCATCGTTCGAGCAACGCCGTAGCCGAGTTTTCTTGATGCTTCCTGTTGAAGGGTTGATGTCGTGAACGGCGCGGCAGGGGTTCGTTTACCGGGTTTTACCCTGATATCGGTTACTTTATAATCGGCTCCGGTACATCCCTTCAAGAATGTTTCGGCATCATCAGCACTGGTCTGTTTTCTACCTTCGGCTTTAAATGTTACTTGCTTTCCGGTTATATCATCGGCAAAAAATAGCCCTTCGATCTTGAAATGACTTTCTTGTTCAAAGGCGTTGATCTCGCGTTCCCGGTCGGCGATAAGGCGTACTGCGACACTCTGCACTCGGCCCGCGCTCAAATTTTTACCGCTCGTACTGATCTTGCGCCATAGCACAGGGCTTAATTCAAACCCGACAATGCGATCCAGCACGCGACGTGCCTGTTGAGCCATCACGAGGTTCATGTTCACCGTACGAGGATTTTTTACAGCAGCTTCTATCGCAGGTTTGGTGATCTCATGAAACACGATCCGTTTGGTCGTTACGGGATCAAGGCCCAGCACCTCGCACAAATGCCAGCTGATGGCTTCTCCCTCACGGTCCTCGTCAGTTGCGAGCCATACTTCGTCCGACTTTTTTGCCAAAGACCTGAGTTCACTCACGACCTTCTTCTTGTCGTCAGAAACGATGTAACGGGGTTCAAAGTCATTTTCAATGTCAATACCCATGCCGGCCTTTTCCAGATCGCGGATGTGGCCAAAGCAACTATTTACCTGAAAGTCCTTTCCGAGGATCTTTTCAATGGTCTTTGCTTTAGCAGGGCTCTCAACTATTAATAGGTTCTTCGACATATAGTGAAAAAAATACGTCAGCCACATAATTCGTGCTGACGATTAAGACAAGTAACACCTCGCTCGCGACCTTGTCAATGAGAGGTCTGAGGATAGCCGAAATTTATCTTTTGTCAAAATCGGTCGATGATCAGTTGATCTTGTCTCTTCTTTTTGCAGTCCCTGCGACCCTGCGGGACATAATTTCCCGCAAAGCCGAAGAGACTCAGAGTAGAAAAAAAGCTAGATTCGCCGAGCATAGTTCTTGCCGGGCAAAACGCGGATACGATCGCGTATATCGAGGCCGACAAGAGCGTTGTTTAGATCGCCGAATGAGAGACCGCACATTTCGAGCAACACATCGATATGCGTTGGTTCGTCGGGCGTTAATATCTGCCATATCTTGCGTTCGTTTTCGCTCATATCGGCCGGAATAAGTTCGGGCTGGCGCGTCGCGATTTCAGCAGCAGCTTTCTCTATTTTTGGCGGCAGGATCGCAGCGGAGATCTCGCTTGGAAGCTCGGCGACGACGTCCTGCCATTGCTGGACGAGCTTGGCGCCGCTCTTAATAAGGTAATTCGTGCCAAAAGAGTTTCCGGATGTGATATTTCCCGGAACAGCCATTACTTCGCGGTTCTGTTCCATCGCAAGCCTGGCGGTTATGAGAGAGCCGCTTCTCTCCGACGCCTCGACGATCAAAACTCCTAAGCTTAGCCCGCTTATGATGCGATTGCGATATGGAAAGTTTTCTTTTATCGGCGGCGTGCCGAGCGGGAACTGCGAAACCAGACAGCCACCCGATGAAAGTATTTCTCTGACCATACCGTTATTTTCTTTCGGATAAACACTATCGATTCCAGTTCCCATAACGGCGATGGTTTTGCCCGACCCGCGCATTGCTCCGCGATGAGCAGCCGTGTCGATGCCGCGAGCCAAGCCGGAAACTATCGTAATGCCGCGCGAAGCCAAATCACGCGACAACATCTCTGACGCATTCTCACCATAAGTCGAGCACTTTCGCGAACCGATCACACCAACGCACGGCTGCTCAAAACAAGCTTGCCAATCGCCTTTTACATAAAGCACCGGCGGCGGATCATCGATTTCTCTTAATAAAGTCGGGTAGCTGCCATCATCAAGGATCAGAACGTCACCGCCAAGCTCTTTGACGCGATTAAGTTCTTTTTCAGCCTTTTCAAAAAATTCACGCTTGATGATGCTCTCGATCGTTTCAGGTTTCATCCGCAGCGATTCCAATTCCGTCCGCCGCGCATGAAAAATAGCATCCGCCGAACCAAACCTTTCTAAAAGTTTAGTCGCGGCTCTTGGACCAACGCCCGGTGTCATATTCAACGCTATCCAATCAATCATATCGATTTGTGATTTGGGAATTGTGATTTCGGAATTCTTTTAGATTTCGATGTTTTTATTGCAGAGACAATTATCGACACGATCTCGTCAAACTCAGACAAAAGATTCACCACCAAGTTTGCTTTTATCTGACCAGATTCAACCAACAATTCTAACCAATAGATTGATTCGTCCGCTTCTTCTTCAACGATTGCCAATTTATTGATAAAGTCAGCGGTCGATTTTGCTCGACAGGCTGCCCGATAATTTGCTCCGACTGATGTCGCACTTCGAAGTAGTTGTTTGCCGAGAATATCGGTCGTCCTGTTCTTAGGCAGACTTTCAACCAGTTTGATCACTCGAAGAGCCAACTGCTTTGTTCTGTTTAACAACTCTGATTTAGTCATAAACACCAAACTTCATTCCGCAATCCCAAATCACAATTCCCAAATCAAAATGGCGGAGGCGTGTGGGAGTCGAACCCACTTGAGTACGCTCTCGCGCCCTCACAACGGTTTTGAAGACCGCGCCCATCACCGGACAAGTTGCGCCTCCGATAGCTTAATAATAGATGAGAAAACCTAAGCGAAAAACGTAAACAAAACTACTCGGTTTTCAATCTAACGAGAATATGATAAAGCCACGCAACAAATATTGAAATGAGGCCACCTAAATACGCCGAATTGTGCATATATCCTGCACAAAGAAAACCTCTCAAGTCAACAACATTGGATGGTATGAACCAATTTTGGTAGTCGGCAATATGGATTGCTGAAGTTTGAATAAATCCGTAACCTAACCCGCAGAGTCCAAACACAAGAGTGAAAACAACCGCAATGCCCGTCGCCTGTAGGGAAATCAATAGCATTCGGTGGCTTCCTTTCTGAATAAAACCCAACAGGCCGATCAACATCCCAATCGGAAAACCCATCCACCAAGAAGCAAAGAAACCCACCATTGATGCGCGAACACGCTCAGGAAAATCCGAGTCGAGAAGTCCAAACTGTTCAAATTTGAATTTTGTAAAGTACTCAGGAGATACGGTGTAGCTGATTTGATTATGAATCGCCCCATACATACCAGCGACCACCATGCCAAAAATTACTAGAAGAAAAAGTACTATTAGTTTTTCTGTAAAACCCCTCATTGGCTAAGTAAGCATGAAACCAGAGTCGCTCTCTTTGCAACATCGCTCACCAAAATATGCTCATTTAAAGTATGAGCCCCGTCACCGGTAATTCCCAAACCATCTAATACCGGCACACCCAAAGCTCCAACAAAATTACCGTCCGACGCGCCGCCGACTTGTGTTTCCCCTAGATCGTAACCAAAGCTTGACGCTAACGAGCGCGCCTTTTCATAAAGATCGACAACCGCGTCGGTGCGTTCCATTGGCGGACGATTGATGCCGCCTGACAATTTGAGCGAGACGCGCCCGTCGAAGGCTTTCAAAGCCTTAAAAGCCGCGTCCACTCGCTCGGCCTCTGCCATTTTACTGAATCGAACATCGATCTCGCATTCTGCGTGTTCGGGGATGACGTTTGTTGTCGTGCCGCCGCTAATTGTCGTGACGTTGACCGTCGTTCCTTCGTCAGGATGAGCTAGTTTATTTATGTGCTCGATCTGTCGTGATATTTCGAGGATCGCGTTCGCGCCTTTTTCAGGTTCGAGACCTGCGTGTGCTGGGATGCCTTGAGCGTGAAGCTTGAAAATGCCTGTTCCTTTTCGTCCGGTTTTTACTTTACCGGCAGCCGATGGTTCAAAGACCAGGCAATGATCAGCGTTGGCTGCCTCACGTTCGACGAAGGTTCGGCCAGAATGGCTGCCTACCTCTTCATCACAAGATAAAAGTATCGTAATAGGACGCGGCGGTTTGATCTCGTTCACCCCAAAAAATCGCAACGCTTCGAGCATCAGTACGACGCCCGATTTCATATCAAAAATGCCGCAGCCGTAGAACCTGTCACCTTCGATCCGCGTCGGATTTTTGAGATTTGTGCCGATAGGATGAACGGTATCGGTATGACCGAGCAACAAGGTGTGTTTTTCATCACCCGGAAATGCGCTGATAACCAAATGGTCGCCATCCTCAACCGATATCCGTTCTATCGAAACGTCGACACCTGTTGAGTGCGCCTGTTTCTCCACCCAATCTGCGACGAGGCGGCTTTGTTCAGCGTTTTGTGAAGGTGACTCTATATCGACGATCTCGCGGATCAGATCAAGTATCGCGTCCTGCCGCAGCTGAAAATATTTGAGAATTTTGACCGCGTTCATTAGGTTTAATTTTGTTGTTTAGCCGGAGTCGATGCTGCATTCGGCGAGGCTGTCTGTGGTCCAAAAATGTCATTAAGAAGACTGCCAAGCCGATATCCGCCCAGAGCCAAACGTTCTTGTGCGATCTCAAACGCTTTCTTTGTATATTTGTCAGATGGCTTTTCACCAAATTTGACGTCTTTGTAAGCTTCGGTGGTCGCAATATTAAGGCTTTCTTGCTCCCAGATATTAAATTTCTCGGGATTCAGTCTTTCCTTCATCTTGCCGTAAGGATGAAGCTTCATAATGCTCTCTGCTATCGGTTCGTAATAGGCTCCCTCGCACATATCTTTATTAGGCAAATACCGATCAATTGCTCCATCCCAAAAGCTATGAAGATTATCCTGATCGGCCCTTTTCGTGCCCTTTGGCGTAAGGAAAAAAGCGTTGCCGCCGCGATCGCCTTTCGGATCGTATTCCGTAACTCGTGCAGATACGTGAAGCGGTTGATGGATGTCGCCGACAAGATGTTCGAGCCATGCGATGGCGATCGCTTTTTCGGAGTCATTTGCCGAACTGCGAAGGAGCTGGGTAAACTCGCCCAGCTTTTTAATTATCTGGCCAACTGGAGCCATTCCTTCGACCATTTGCGCCTTTCCGTCCTTCCAAGTCCAGAATTGGTTGATGTAATGCCAATCGCTTTGATCCTTAGCGTACTTATCAAATCGGGCCCGAAGCTTTTTGTCCTTGATCATGTCAGACCATGTAGCGATGATCACAAAAAAGTCACGTTCACGTGATTCGCGCGGACGCGAGCCGTATTCAATGTTGAACGCTCCGATCTGCGAATCTTCCGGAGCGTTGCGCAAGATTTTAATGACCTTGTCACGCACTTCGGGAGTCATTTGCTGCCACGCTATGTAAGCAGTTATTTTATGGCCTGTCTCGTCCCAAGCAAGGGCTGGAAACACGGAAGAAAGCAGGATCGCACTTAAGAAAACTGTACGCAGGACTATATTAGACATTTAGTTACTCCTTGATCTTTTGGATGATTCTAACGGATTAGGGGAATAAGCGAAAGCAGATCTTTGAGTTGAAAAATAAAGCAAACTTTTTTGATTGGCCATTCATCCTAAAGATGCGAAACCAAAAAACTGAGATTTAAAATAGTTTTGCAACAAATTTGACACTCGAACGTGATATTTGATACAAGAGAAGTTTTTCGCTCGAAGAAAAAATTGGAACTTTGAGTATGACAACAGCGTATAGGTTGTTTGATATGGAAATTTTTTAACACATTGGGGATCCTAATCTTATCCCCCCAATCGGTAGCCGTTCGACCGGAACTGAACGATTCATAAATACCCTTCAATTATACCTACCCAATTGAACCTACCGAGTGCGGCTTTACAAAAAAGGCCGCACTCTTTCTCTTTTAAATGTAGCCAATTTCATTCGGCATA
This sequence comes from Chloracidobacterium sp., assembly GCA_016711345.1. Lineage (NCBI taxonomy): Bacteria > Pseudomonadati > Acidobacteriota > Blastocatellia > Chloracidobacteriales > Chloracidobacteriaceae > Chloracidobacterium > Chloracidobacterium sp. The sequence continues at coordinate 1,572,903 of JADJTD010000001.1, read as the reverse complement.
TTTTGGCGCGATGGGAAAAATCAGTTAAAGTTCTCTAAATCAGGAGAATCTTTATGGCAAAGAAAGTAATTCTTGGGGCCTTGGCGTTAATGGTGTTCGTCATAGTTGTTTTGAGTGTTGTTGTCGCGATGCAGCCTGCTGAGTTTAAGGTTACGCGTTCGCTCGACATCAATGCACCGACAGAAAGAATTTTCGAGCAGGTCAATGATTTCCGCAAGTGGGATGCGTGGTCGCCGTGGGCGAGACTCGATCCGAATATGAAAACCACATATTCAGGCCCTGACTCCGGTGTCGGAGCGTCGTATGCGTGGACCGGCAATGACGAGGTCGGCGACGGGAGAATGACGATCAAGAACACACATCCACCCAAATATCTCGCCATCGATCTAGAATTTATCAAGCCGTTTGAGGCCAAAAATCTGACCCAATTTGATTTCAAAGCAATGGGCGAGAAAACAAATGTTACCTGGACGATGGTCGGCAAAAAGGACTTTATGATGAAAGCCTTTTGCCTGGTAATGGATATGGACAAGGCGGTCGGCTCTGATTTTGAAAAAGGGCTTGCCCAATTGAAAACGGTGGCCGAAACTGCTCCGCCGCAGTAATTTAAGTTTGGAGAGTTGTCATGAACATATTTCTTTGGATCGTCCAAATATTACTTGGCCTGTTGTTTCTGTTTGCCGGGGTATCAAAATTTCTGATGCCCGCCGAGGAAATGGCGAAAAGTATGCCTGCATACCTTTCTATCGGCTTTATTTACTTCATTGGCGTTTGCGAAATACTCGGCGGCATCGGGCTTATCGTTCCGTGGGCGACGGGCATCATGCCAAAGCTCACTCCTCTCGCCGCCGTAGGCCTCGTGATCATTATGATCGGAGCAACAGTGATAACGGCCATGGGACCGATGGCTGCGACAGCCGCCATTCCGGCTATTTTTGCCATTCTCTGCGCAGTTGTCGCTTACGGCCGCAGACAACCTTCGACTGTAAGGTAAAATCCGTTTCCGGCGGAACCCCGCATTCCACGGCTCGTATATAATCGCCACATGACGGAAGAAACTGAACTAGCCGAATTGGAAGCGGCGGCCTCTGCCGAAGCTCAACCCGCCGAGCCAAAAAAGCGACATTACGACCGTTCTATCGTAGAAGGCCCGCTAACGAGTGCCGTTTGGAAGATCGCGTGGCCTGCTGTGCTGACGAACCTTGTGAGCGGCATTCAAGGTTGGGTCGATCAGATCATGGTCGGCAATCTGATCGGGTATCAAGCAAATGCTGCTATTGGTGTTGGTTTTCAGATATTCCTTGTCGTTATTGTATTTGTTTCCTCCGTTTTTATTGGAATGAGCGTCCTGGTTGCACGATTTGCCGGAGCCAACCAACGCGAAAAAGTTGACCGCACTGTCTATCAAGGCTTCCTGACGGCAATTTTTATGGCACTCGGCATTCTGGCTCCGATCGGGTATTTTGCTGCGCCATATTTACTTCGGATAGTAACAAGCGACCCCGATGTTTTGGCTGAAGCATTGCCCTTTCTGAGGATAATGTTCACTTGCAGCGTCGGTATGCTCATATATTTTATGATGAGCGGCTGTCTGAGATCGGCGGGAGACGCAAGAACTCCGATGGTGCTGGGCATCGTAATGACGGTGCTCAATCTTTTATTCAACATAATCCTCATCGGCGGCGTCGGGCCGATACCGGCTTTTGGAACGGCTGGTTCGGCGATGGGAACGTGCATTGCGTCGGGCCTGGTGGGCATATACTCGCTTTATAAGCTCTACAGCGGTACATGGGTCGTCTCATTCCCAAAAACAGGCTACGCACCTGATTTCAAGGTCATACGGCAGCTTTTTAAGTTTGGTTTGCCAGCGGGTATTCAAGGCATCGCGATGAATGTGGGCGGTGTCATAATGGCAGCATTTATGGGTGGTCTTGCCCAAGGCAAAGCAACACAGGCCGTTTACGCAGTGTGTTACAGCCAGCTTTTTCTGCTTGTGACTTGGTCGTCGAATGCCCTTATGGGAGCTTCTGCATCGGTTACGGGGCAAAATTTAGGGGCCGGAAAGCCTGAACGTTCGGTTTCCGCCGTTCGCACAGCAGCAGGCTTCGGTTTAGCAGGAGCGGTTATCGTCGGGCTGTTTTTCTTTTTTGTACCGCGACAATTGCTGGCAATTTTTGGAATGACCGATCCTGTGGTCGTTGAGATCGGTGTGGAATTGCTTCGTGTTTTGAGCGTTTCAGGCCTGTTTATCTCGATGGCGCTTGCTTATACGGGCGGTTTGCAGGGAACCGGCGACACGAAAAGCCCGCTTTACATCTCAATAATCTCGCAGGTACTCTTGCCGGTCGGGATCTGCTTTTTTATTCAACAAACAGGCAATCTCGAACCGATACATATCTGGATCGCTATTCTCGTAGGCCATTTTACGCGATTTTTGCTGAGCTTTTTACGATTTAATCAGCAGCGATGGCGTGCCATCAAGGTCGATATCGAGACCACTGCAGCCTAAAAGAATGTGGCCCCTGTCGAGCCGTATTGGATGTCAGAGATACGGCTTTTCAGGGACCACTTGAGCCGTCAAACTTCGGCGACTCGGGAGGTCTGATGACATCGCCCCTAGCCGGGTTTGCTTTTAAATTCAGTAAATAAAGGAGTTATGTATGCCAGCGTACATAAGGCGACTTTTGATGGTACAGCCCCTGATCGCGTGCGCGACAAGGGAAATAAAGCCGACAATGCCGAATGTCATTGACGAGGGTGTGAATTGAAGACGAGAAGTCATCACCACGCTTCAAAAAGCCATGATTCCCAGCTAAATGTATGATCTGCAATGGTTTATCGTCAAAGCGGCCAGAAAGCGCCATCTTGTTACCCCAAAAAGCCATCGGAGACCCCCTAAAAAGCCATCGGAGACACCCAAAAAGCCATCGGAAAAATTTCATTTTTAAGACAATTTGAGCTTTAAAAACGTCGTTTTTTGCATTTTCCCCTAGCCGTCCACCAGCCGGCTCCGCTGCCTCCGCCGCCTCGCCCGCAAAACAGCCGTCTCGACAACCACCGCCGGCCACCGCCGACCACCGCATGTGTTTGCTGCAATTCGGACTTTTAGGGAAAAAGATGTTTGAGCAAGCGTTTAGGAACCTGATACGCGAATTTTGCAGTCGCGTGACGCAAACCGAAAAAAGCTCTAGGCGTCTTGCCGAAATGATGGCGGAAAAGGCAAGGATACCACGGTTTTGAGCTGCTGATGGCATTGCACGCGATGGCCCATCTCAAGCTTGATCTGCTGCTGATCGAACGTTCGAAGAATTTACCACAGAGCACACAGAGCACACAGAGAGCACGGAGAATTTAAAAAACCTCTGTGCCCTCTGTGAACTCTGTGGTGAATAAAACGAGCAGTCGGCAATGTCTATCTCAACGACACGCAGTGAACTAGTTCCGTAGATCGCGGAATTTGGGGTCTAGTTGGGTTGCGATTTGGAAGTGTTTTTCGGCTATTGAGGTCATGCCGACGTTTTGGAGGCGGAGGGCGACCATCCAGTGGAAAAATGGGTCTTTGGGAGTGTGTTGCTCCGCTTGCTTTTCGTAGGCGGCTTTCGCATCGGCATCGCCAACGATCTCGGCGGCACCGGCGAGCATATAATTTGCGAGAACGATACCTTTGTTGCTTTCGACGGCATCCGTCCACGTCTTAACGGCTTCCTGCCGTTTGCCAAGCTGCCAAAGGGATACGCCGCGTTCCTCTAGGGCTGTGACGAGTTCAGGAGCTGTTGCAATTGCCTCGTCGAGGTTTGTGAGAGCGTCGTTGTAACGGCCAAGGCGGTTTAATATCGCTCCGCGATAATAGAGGCTCAGGGCCTTTGGACGGCCTTCCTGATGCTTTGCTGCGAGGGCAAGCAGCTTGATGCCCTGATCGGTGTTGCCTGAGAGGTATTCGAGCCACGCGAGCTTTGGCAGCAGCGTGTCATTTACCAAAAAGCCGTTGTCAAACGCCTTGTAAAAATAGCGTTTTCCGTATGCGATGTTCTTTTCGTCGTCGGCACTGAGCCACTGTTTTGGATTTGCCTGCGCGAGAGCAAGCTCGTCGGGGATATTAACGCTTTCATAGCCGCGAGTTCCTTCGCGTTCGTGGTAGCGAATCCAACCGCTGTGGGCATTAATGCCGATCCAAAGTGTCGAGAAGCCTAAAAATGCCCATCCTGCAAGCTTGATCGTTCCGGCCGATCTTAGGCTAGAACGATAAAATGTAAGGTCCTTGGACGTGAAGATCTTTAACGAGCGCACGGCGAGATAGGTTGTAACTGCTGCAATTCCGAGCGCCATCAGCATCGGTACGATCTGATACACATTCCATATGGCAAAGTAACTAGCGGCAAAGACAATAGCGGCAAATATCTCTTCGGGCCAAGTTAGCTGGTGGTTTTTCTTTGTCGAAGAGCCACCCTCGCTACCGCTCGGGTTTCTGCCGCCGGCGACCGCAGGTTGTCCGACGCCCAGATATAGGGCGTCGTTCGGGCAAACGCTGATGCAGTCCATGTGCTTCATACAGCCCGGATCGATTACCATTCCGTACTTTTTCACCTCTGCCGCCACGTTGACGTTCGAAGTGCAGGCGGCAGTGCAATGGCCGCATTCGTTGCAGTTGTCATTGACGCGAATCCTGACGGGAGCGACCTTGTCAGCCAATACAAAAATACCGCCGTAGGGACAGCCGTAGGTGCAGAAACCTTTTGATCCCAGGAAATACACGGTCATAAATCCGCAGATGAAAAGAAAAGGAACCGCGATCCAAAACGGGGGAAAAGTCGCCCAAAACTCGGTGGTAATGAGATGGTTCGTGAATTCCGGAATAAGCGGCTGGTTCTTAGGGCCGTAAAGAAATTTAGCCGCCGTTGGCCAGGCAAACATATACAGCGCCGCGATCAGCGGAACAAAAACCAATAACCGCGAACGAAAAGGCCTCGGTTTAAGCCCAAATTTATTCAGCAGCCAAGCGCAAAAATCCTGCAACGCAACGATATGACAGCCCCATCCGCAGACAAAACGGCCGAAAATAAGCGTAGCCAATATGGCGAGGGTAAAGAAGATAAATCCGGCATTAACGTATCCGTTTTGCAGCGTAAATGCCGCTTCGGAAGGCTCAATCGGAGAGATCGTCGTGCCCATGATGCTCCATTGAATGTAATGGACGATCATCAGCAGCGTGAGAACACTAAGCGAAACCGCACGCCAAATGCGGGTCTTCGAGTGTTTCATTCCGCCATTTGGAGAGCCTGTATTTGGCAGAACGGGCAGCTCGATTGACCTTTTAGCCGGTATTTCCTTGCTTTCGCAACCACTTCTCATAACTTAATGTCAGATTTCACTAATTTTGATTAAACCACACAAAATATGATTTTTTCCAATAATTGAGCGATTTCGAAGTATTTCGAGCGGAACGCAAATGGAATTAATAGTTTCTATAAATTAAGGTGTGTGAATGGCCGCTAGGCACGAGAATCTTTGGTTGACTTTATTTAGAATTCGGGCTACATTATTTTGTAACCTCCGACATAAAATTTGGTATTTTGATAGTTGTCATTTTAGCGGTGCTTTTGCCGCTTATTAAATCTACATCAGGAGTTAAAAGGAAGATGAATAAGAAATTGCAGGACGGCCGGTTTCGAATCGTTTCGTCGTTGTTGGCATTTTGTTTATTGATCGGTGTTGTATTCAGCGTTTCTTTACGCGCTTCTTCATTCGATCTTTTTGGGGCCGACACGGCCCGGAACGCAGATAGCGGAACACTCGAAAAGATGATCGTGGGTAACGGAAACGTCACGATGGAACTGGATCTGAATCGTCTGAACGGAACTGGAGACTCGGCTCGAATGGCCACTCTAAGTTTCGAAGCGGTTCAGGACACCTTCTTTGCGATCCTTGTTTTGAACGGTGAATTGCGCGGCCCGATCCCAAGTTCAATGGAGATCAACCCGCGAGGCAACGCAAACATTCCCGCTTCATTGAGAGCTTCATATCGCCAGCTCGTCATCGAGTACTTGGCATGGGGCGGAGACTATGAAATGGCCGTTCGCGATAAGAAGACAGGATTCACCTACTTCAATATCGAAGGGCAGGAGTGGAATTTCGATGCAAACCAGCGTGTTCTCGGCATTGAAAATGCGAGACTGCTGATCTCGCCGGAATTCGCGGCTCAGCTTGGCCGTCAGGCAGATGCCGGTGCAGTTGTCGGAACCCTCTCGGCCAATACGTCGATGAGAACGGTCGAAACAGTTTTGATGAATGACGGTGAGGCAACACAAACCAGCCTTCCGCCGATGAATCGTCCGGATGCCGGATCTGTTCCGGGACCGGATGTCGTCGTTGGCGACCTTTCAGGCTTGGCTCAGTTTGGAAGTAGTTCCAATGGACAGGTTGGACTTGCCGTTGGAACGGATTCCTGCAACTTCGGTACGATTCCTCTTAACTGGTTTGCTAATCCGTCCAATGACCACCCAGTCATTCCGCAGAATATTTACCGTATGAGCGGTGGTGCTTCAAACAACGAACGTTTCGAGCAGATCGGTCAGGGCAGCGTAAAACATGCATTTACGGCCTTGCAGCAGAATTTGTGCAACCTCGGTTGTAACTCAACCGGTGGCACTACGCTTGGTTCGGGTTGTTCGGATCCTTACAGCGCAAGCCTAAACTCTGGTCCGAGTCTCGGATCGAAAGCATGGATCAATCCGTTTACCGGTGCATATCCTCGAAATGATAGTATTACTCCAAATAACGATCATAGCGGCCACAGCCATACCGGCCCTTCGCATAGGATTCTCGTGAACATTTCGGACCTGAACACAACGCTGAATCCGGGAGCTACATATTTTGCTGAAGCACAGTATGTCACCCCGCATGAATATGTCTGGTGCCAGAACAATCCGGGCCAGTGCAATATGAACAACAACGCTTCATATCGTCAGTACAATGTTTCGGGTACCACTAGCTTTAGCTTCTCAGCGGCCGGATCAACTGTACGTATGCAGCCTGCAATTCAGGCATGGCCTGGAGCGACGCATGTTACGGTTGAGCCGGAACGCGGAATAGATGGTTTCGCCCGAGTCTCCTATAAGGTTACGCAAACGGCACCGAACGTATGGCATTACGAATATGCTATCTACAACCAGAACCTCGATCGCGGTATACAATCCTTCAGGGTTCCTATCGGTACCGGCGTTAACATTACTAATGTTGGCTTCTACGCTCCGCCTCAGCACCCGGGATGGTCAGGTGATGGTACGGCCGGAAGTGCGGGCTTTGCGTCAACTCCATGGACGACTACTCAGACTCCAGGAAAGATCGAATGGGCCACGCAAACAGCACTCGTAAATGCAAACGCAAATGCGATCCGCTGGGGCACGATGTACAATTTCCGTTTTGATGCCGATAAACCGCCTGCAACTATGTATGGAACGGTGGGCTTTTTCAAGACAGGAGCTCCGGGTAACGTGCTTATACAGGGACCGCGATCGTCAACGCCTTCGCCGTGTGCACGCGTGATCTCGACCAGCTCGAATCCTTGTGCGTCAGCTAACTAAGGCCTAAGAGCAATTTGGAAATAAAAGAGCGGGAAACCTATGTAGGTTTCCCGCTCTTTCTATTGTTACAAAGGAAGCTTTATTAATTAGCCCATTCTTCCTCGTAGTTAAGTTGCCAATGCCTCGTCACCCACTTCTGCGCAGCAGTTAAAGCCGTTGATTTCCATTTCTTCATGTTTTCCAAAACGGAAAGAGCGGCCATCGGTTTACTTGGGTCGCGTTCGACCCGGATGACCTGAGTTGTCACTTCAATTATCGATTTACCCTCTTCCATTATTTTTAATCGGACTTGGGAACCGACGGGCGGTAAGGTCTCGAGATTTACCAGAGCGCTGGTTTCCCCAACATTCTCCGTTAAACCTTCCACACGTACTCGCTGACCCGTTTCTGCGTCAACCCAACTTGCCTGAACCGGCATGCTCGCTGTAATGCGATGCTGCAATGGCGATTTGTATGTTGCTGTAGAATATCCTATGTCTGCCATTATTTCCCCCTTATTCTTAGTATAAATGCACCTTTTCACGATCTCTAAACTTTCCTGACAAAAATGCTTGAACAATTTAGATCAGTTTTACAAAAAAGTCAAGTATTCAAATTTTCCTCTGCAAAAATCAGTTCTGAATTAGTAAAAACATTCGCCTTTATCGGAAAAGTCACTAACTTAAACGCCGTTTGATCAATAAAGGTTGCATTCAAAGCCCATGTTTAAGTTGTCGGTCCCAGTTCAAATATTACAGAGTTCACATAAATGTAATGCGACAAGGATAATCTGAAATATGAAGCCAAATTGCGGAACTCAATTTGCCTAATTATCTTTACAAGCAGCGTCCGGTATTTTGTTCCGAGGGCAATATAGTGATTCGAATTGAGCTGCATTTTGGAACGACCAGTAAATAAAGCGGTTTCACAGCGACAAACCGTTGTGACGAGGCTTGCGTTTTGGGAAAAGAAAGAATATCTTGTTACCGTAAAAATCCAAAAAGTAAAATAAAAATCCAAAAACTAAAAGATTAAGCACTAAATAAAGGTGCAATGAGAGCAGGAATGCTAAAAATTCAACCATAATTATGAGGTCAAAAAGAATGACTAAGAATATTTTTGCTAGGTTTCTATCGATAATGCTGGTCTCGATCCTGGCGTGCGTCGGCGGTGCTTTTGCACAGTCAGGCGGCACGGGGAGCATCAGCGTAACGGTCACCGATTCAACGGGGGCCATTGTCAAAGGTGCAGCACTTACGCTAACCAATAAAGCAACAAATCAATCGCAATCGGCGACTACCGGCGATGACGGGCTGCATACGTTTGTCTTATTGCGGCCGGGTTCATATACGCTCAAGACCACGGCATCGTCATTCGGCGACAGCACTCTCGAGATCGAGGTGCAGGTTGGACGAACGACTGACGCCAACGTTTCGCTCGCCGTCGGCAATGTTTCTGCTGTGGTTCAGGTCACTGCTGAAGGCATACAGACCACCACCAGCAATTTTGACGCCGTTCAGGACAGCGACGCGATCCAAAATCTTCCGATCAATGGACGCCGTTTCCAGGATCTCGTCGCCGGAACACCGAGTGCGCTGGTTTCGGATACGACCCGTGGACAGATCTCGCTTGCCGGACAGCGCGGCATTAACTCAAATGTGAACGTGGATGGTGTTGATTTTAACCAACCGTTCTTCGGCGGAATCCGCGGCGGCGAACGGTCGAATTCCGCATTTACGCTTCCCCAGGAATCGATCCAAGAGTTTCAGGTCGTGGCCTCAGGTTACTCAGCAGAATATGGCCGCAGCTCAGGCGGTATCGTAAATGCGGTTACTAAGTCTGGCGGAAACGACTTTAGAGGATCGGCATTTCTTCTTTGGAGGCCTGAAGACTTAGCTCTGGGCAACGAATTTACTGATGCACTAAGGGAGCAGAAACTCAATGCACTCAATATCCCATTGATCATTGCTCCTACCCAAACGCAGTTCGGCGGTTCGGTCGGCGGTCCGATCGTAAAGGAAAAATTGTTCTTTTTTACGGCTTACGAACAGCAGGAACTTTCAGTACGCCGAGCAGTCGCTCAGACAACGCTTGTTAATTTTGTACCTACCGTAGCTCAGACGGAACCATTCAACACATATAAAGCAGAGCAAACCGGTTACGATCAAACAAATGACGCAAGAGCTTTTCTGGGAAAGGTCGATTGGGACATCAATGGTGCAAATCGTTTTAACGTCCGCTACAACTACAGCAAAAACGAAGCCTTGAACGGTGTTTCGACCGGTGATACATCCCTCGATCCCACAACAAACCGTTCACTGGGAACCAATGGTATCGAGAACGATAAGAACAATGTCATCGTCGCACAGCTTATAAGCAGCTTTTCTTCAAGACTGATAAATGAAGCTCGCTTCCAATGGGCAAAAGAAGAACGTCCGCGTCTTGCAAACGTCCAGCAGGTTAGTGTTGTATCAAACATCGGTGAACTGGGTACCCGCACGTTCCTGCCTACGGTCCAAGATGATAAGCGTTATCAGATAATGGACAGTATGACATTTACGACCGGAAGTCATACGCTCAAGTTCGGCGGTGAGTATAGCAAGATCAAGGTTACTCAGGCTTTTGGATTCAATCAGTTTGGCAATTACACATTCTCCGGCCTTAGCGGAACGGGAGACATATTGAATGCTCTTTCCGCTACTCCAGGAACGACAGCCGGCAAGCTTGGCCGCTTTGACGTTTCACAAGCAAGGTTCAATCAGCAGATCGGAAACCTACAGGCAGCATTTGATGTTCAGGAACTGTCATTTTTCGGTCAGGACTCTTGGAAAGCGACTCAGCGGCTGACGATCAATTTCGGCCTGCGATATGAGAAGCAGTTTAATCCGAGTGCTGAAGCAAACAATACTCCGGTGATCGACGCAATTAAAGCGGCTTCCTTTCCGTTGCTGGGAGGGCGCTCGGTTGACCCGACTCAAATTCCGGACAGCAAGCATCAATGGGGACCGAGGTTGGGCTTTGCCTACGATCTCACCGGTGACGGCAAAACGGTGATCCGTGCATATAGCGGAATTTACTACGCAAGGACGCCGGCCATTGTTCTGGCTGCGCCTTACAACAATTTCCGCAATCCTGCCGGTGATCTCTCAGTCCAACTTGGACCGGGTGCATTCAACTCATCCACCTTTAGTCAGGCGAACTTCGATGCCGCAAACCCGCAGTATGTCGCGATCGTTGGTTCCGGCCAGGCTCCGAATACTGTTTACCGTCAGATGGCAATTCTGGGAATCAACCTGAATACGCTGTCGTTGAGTAATCTTCCATCGCTTTCGCCCACACAATTGCAAACGATCGCGGATCGCATACAGGCTGCCCGTACAGGCCCTGCATCTGCACTTGGGTTCTTTCAGAACACGAATGTCATTGGTATTTCCCCGGATTTCCAAAATCCGGTCTCTTACCAGTTAGGAACCGGTTTTGAGCGCGAACTCTGGAGCGACTTTATTTTTGGAATGGACTTTGCGTGGGTCAAGACGGTACATCTGCAAAGGAATGTAGACATCAACCTTCCGGCACCATCGAGTTTCGATCTTGTCGGTCGCCCTATTTATAATCGTGCTAATCGTCCGGTATCAACTTTAGGAACGATCCAGCTTCGTGACTCGACGGCAAACTCCCTTTACCGTGCGGTTACCTGGCGAGCACGCATCAATAAAAAATGGGGTCAGATCAATGCATTCTATACCTGGTCGAAGAATGAGTCGGATGACGATAACGAGCGTGACTCTGGCGGCGTCCTTTATGACGATCCGTTCAGCAGAAGAGGCGAGTATTATGCCTCGAGATTAGATCGCACGCATGTTTTCACCGCGACCCCGTCATTCTATCTGCCAGGAGGCTTTACCGTTTCGAGTGGTATTCGCCTGCGTTCTGGAAGTCCGCTAAATGCGGTTATTGGAGCGTCATCGGACCTTAACGGAGATAATAACGGAAGCAACGAGCGACCGTACTTTGCTCCGGGAGTTGAGATGCCAAGAAACTACCTTCGCAACCGTTCGATCTATGAGGTCGATCTTCGTGCTCAGAAGTCTATCGGACTTGGTGAAACGACGAAGCTGATCTTCTCAGGCGAGATTTTCAATGTATTTGCTCTGTCAAATCTGCAGCTTGCACAGTCCACGTCATCGGGTTCACCTACGCTTTACTGTGCTGTGGCGAACAACCGCTGCGGTCTGGACGGAGCTACTAATGTGAATTTCCTTCAGACTCGTGACCAAAGGCCAGGAGCAAATTTTGGCAAAGTTAACCTATTGAACACTCCGGGCAGCCAGCCTTTCCAGGTGCAGATCGGAGCACGTTTAACTTTCTAGTTTTCGCTTTTGGCGAAAATCTCAGGCACGCTTCTCAAAGGAGCGTGCCTTTTTTTGTCTGCGTGTTCGTTATACACTTTCCAAGTGCGGATACTATACGTTTCATCAGCAAAGACCTTTGGCGGCGGCGAGCGGCATCTTGTCGATCTCAGCCGTGAGATGGCCTCGCGCGGCCACGAAATATTTGTTGCCCTGCGTCCGACCAATCAATGGCAAAGCCGACTAGACTTTCTCCCGCCGGAAAACTTTTTGCATGTGTCGATCCGAAACTCGTTCGGTATGTTCAGCGCTAAGCGGATCGCACGATTTATTGAGAAGAACAAGATCGAGATTCTTCATGCCCATGTCGCCCGCGATTATCTGGCGGCCAGTATTGCCTGCCGAGTTGTGGGCAACGCAAAGCTTGTGTTGACGCGGCATGTGATGTTTCCGTTAAAGCCGTTTCACAGATTTGCGCTGAGGAATGTCGATGCGGCGATAGGTGTTTCTTCGGCAGTGAAGGTTCAGCTCGAAAGGGTCTTTCCCGCTGAGAAAGTGATGCTGATCCCAAACGGCATAAATGCCGTAAAAAAAAACGCTGAAGAAAAAAAAATTCAGGCAGAAGAGTTTCGCAGGTTTCATTCGATCCCTGCTGAGTCGCCGCTGGTCGTGACGATTGGCGAGCTATTGGTGTTAAAAGGACAGCGCGATTTTATTTTGGCGGCTAACGAAATAGTAAAACGGCATCCCGAATGCCGGTTCGTTATTGCGGGTAAGGACAATTCCATCGATCAAAAATTCCGGCGTGAACTCAAACGCCTCGTTAAGGTCTTGGGCCACGAAGACAGATTTATATGGCTCGATTGGCTGGATGACATTTCGCCGCTGTTAAATGCTGCTGATATTTTTGTTTCGCCCTCTCATTCGGAAAGCTTTGGCCTCGCCATTCTTGACGCGATGGCCGCCGGAATACCGGTCGTTGCAACAGCAACCGACGGTGCAAAAGAACTCCTAAGAGAAACTGATGCACTGACGCCGGTCAAAGATCCGCTTGCTCTGGCTAACAAGATAAGCGAGTTTTTGGATGATGCAGATATTCGTAGTTCTTTAGGGGCTCACTTATATAAGCTGGCGATCGAAAATTACGGCCTCGCCGCGATGGCCGATGCGACGGAGGCGGTCTATAAAAAGGTCTGCCCCGCAAAGGCTGTAACAGCCGACATGAACGCCTTGCCGTAACCCTCTGAAACGGTTTATCTTATTGTCTATGCGGCTTTTTTGTCTTATCTTCCTGATAGGTTTCGTTTATTTGATGAACGCCAAATCGCAAACACCTGAACAGTTCGCCGCCGACTGGGAAAAAGACCATGTCTCCAAGCTTTTCCCGTCGGACGTTCGTCACTCTGACCTGAAAAAATACCTTGAACAATTGAAAAAACTCGGCCTCGCCGTAAACGAGGTTGGCCGCAGCAATGCAAATCGCGAGATCTACCAAGTCGAATGGGGCACAGGGCCGCTGAAGGTTTTTATGTGGTCGCAAATGCATGGCGACGAACCAACGGCAACATCCGCACTTATTGATATGTTCGCGTTCCTTCAAAAAAATCGCGGCAGGGAACACATAAAGAAGATCGGCGAAATGATGACGCTCCGCGCCGTTCCAATGCTAAATCCGGACGGAGCAGATGCGTTTCAGAGACGAAATATGCAGGGCATTGACATCAATCGTGATGCGCTCGATCTAAAAACTCCGGAAGCAAGACTTTTGAAACAGCTTCGGGACGATTGGATGCCCGCCATTGGTTTCAATCTGCATAATCAAGGACGGCTAACGACTGTCGGACGTTCGACCAATCAGGCAGCGATCTCGTTTCTCGTCGTATATGGCGACGCGGCAAAGACGACGAATTTCGGTCAAGAGCGAAACCAGCGCCTTGCATCTGCGATGGTCGCCGAATTGCGAAAATTTATTCCGGGACACATCGCCCGTTATAGTGACGAATGGACACCGAACGCTTTCGGCGACAATTTTTCGGCGTGGGGAACTCCGACGATCTTGATAGAAACCGGCGGCCTTTATGGCAAGGACGAACTGCATCTCGTTAAGATGAACTTCGTAGCTTTTATGACCGCACTCGCTGCTTTAGCGACCGGGAGCGAGAGCAGACAGGATCCCTCGATCTATTCGTCGCTGCCCGACAATACATCCGGCAGTCTGTACGATTTTATTTTCCGTCGGGCAAATATTGTCGACCGCAGCAGCGAGCAGATCACGCCATTTACAGATATTGCCGTAAATACCGAACGCCGACGAGCCAGCTTTGCCGCACCAAATTTTATACGAATTATAGGTAAGCTCTCGACGTTGCGCGGTTTAGAAGAATACGATGCGAGTGGTTTCAATGTGGTTCAAAGATTGGGTAATTTAAAAGTTGGCGAACTCGGTGAGTTTTTCTTCTATCGGAAAGATCGTGTCGTTGATTGGACAGTTGCCGATCTTGAAAAACAATTTCCGCCGGACGCCATCTTCTCAGGTGGCAAATGGATAAAAGGCGAAATTGCCGTTTCAAAAAGATAACCCATGTTAACGCTGCTCAAGATCAAGAACATTGCCCTGATAGACGAGCTTGCCATCGAATTTGGCGGCGGGCTAAATCTCTTGACGGGCGAAACCGGTTCAGGAAAATCCATAATAGTTGACAGCCTCGGTGCACTCGCCGGTGAACGTCTGTCGAGCGATCTCATTAAAGAAGGCAGCGCCTCGGCTGCTATCGAAGGGTTGTTTTTCGTCAACGTGGGCGATGCCTTATGGTCAATTTTAGAAGACAGCGGCATCGAAGTAGAGAGATCATCTGAAGCTGAACTGATCGTCCGACGCGAACTTTCATTAACCGGAAAGAATCGCATTTTTATTAACGGCCAGCTTGTCACGCAAACTCTACTCAAGAAGGTAGGCATTTTCCTCGCCGATATTCACGGTCAAGGCGAGCAGGCGTCAGTCTATGATGTCGAGACGCATATCGACATGCTTGATGAATTTGCTGCGGCCAGCGAGTTAAAAGCGAAAGTCGAAAAGGCGTTTCGCGGAATGGCTGCGGTTCGATCTGAGCTGTCCACATTAGAAAAAGATTCTGCTGAGAAACTGCAGCTTATCGATATTCTGAGTTTTCAGGTAAACGAGATAGGCTCCGCAAATTTGCAGGCTGGCGAAGACATCGAACTCGAAGAAGAAAAGCTTCGACTGAACAATGTTGAAAAACTAACGACGCTCAGCGGCGAGGCATTTTCTTTACTTTATGACAATGCCGAATCGACTGCCGCAACACTCGAAAAGGCAGAGCGAAAGATCAAAGAGCTCGCTGAATTCGAATCAAAACTCGGAGAATATTCTGACGGCATTTCGTCGGCCCGTGCGGTCGTCGATGACCTTGCTGCTTTTGTCCGCGACTTTCGTGATCGACTAGAATTTTCGCCGGAACGATTGGATGAAATTGAAAACCGCCTTGCCGAAATAACTCGGCTAAAGCGAAAATACGGTGAGTCGATCGATGCGGTACTCGATCATTTGCGCGTCAGCCACGAGCGGCTGCAAAATATCGAGACTGCGGAATTTCGTGAAGAAGAATTGAAAAAGAAACTGTCAGAATTGCGATCTGAATATCTGAGGTTTGCGGGTAAACTGCATGACGCGAGAGTAAAAGCCGCTAAGCGTTTTGAAAAGCAAGTTGAGGAAAATCTAAATGCCGTCGCGCTCGAAAAGGCGCGTTTTGAAGTTCAGATCAAGGCTTTCGAAGCAGACGATACTGCGTTTTCAGCAAATGGTTTTGACTGCGTCGAGTTCTATTTTTCGGCAAATCCCGGCGAATCTCCTAAGCCTCTTGCAAAGGTTGCATCAGGCGGCGAGGCGTCACGTGTGATGCTGATCCTCAAGACAACAGCGAAAAGTGACATGCATCAGAAGACAGCTGTTTTTGACGAGATCGATGTTGGTATTGGAGGACGAGTTGCGGAAGCTGTTGGCCGAAAACTTAAGGACCTCGCCGCAACTCAACAAGTATTGTGCGTAACGCACCAGCCGCAGATAGCGTCTCTGGCGGATCGGCATTTTATTGTCGAAAAGGAAGTTGTCAGCGGCAGAACACTCGTAAAAACGCGCGAACTAAATTCCGCAGAACAGATCGAGGAGATCGCGCGAATGCTGGCAGGCGAACAGGTCACTGATGCGGCTCGCGACAACGCCCGTGCAATGCTAGCCGCGTCTAGTTAAACTGAGAATTTATGAATGCTCAAGTCTTAGCAAACGTCATTCGCGGTGAAACGGTCGAGTCCGTTTACTGTGGTCATCTCTCGATCGTTGACGGTGAAGGGAATACTGTAGCGTCGCTCGGCGAACCATCGACGGTGACATATTTTCGGTCGTCGGCAAAAGCATTTCAGGCGATACCGTTTCTTACGAGCGGAGCGGCCGAGGCGTTTGGTTTTACTGAAGATGAAGTTGCTCTCGCTGTAGCTTCGCATTCTGGCGAGCCAATGCATGTCGAGATCGCAGCTCGAATGCTCGCAAAGGCAGGTTTTTTAGAATCAGATCTGCAGTGCGGAGTACATCTGCCTTTTAGTGAAGCCGAATCACATCGAATGCTCGCTGACGGAGAACGTCCGACACAGCTTCACAACAATTGCTCCGGCAAACACGCTGCAATGCTAGCGTTTGCAAAACACATCGGTGCCGACACGACGACATATCTTTCGCCGGACAGTCGAATTCAAAAACGAATCTTAAGATGCGTCGCCGATTTTGCAGAAATGCCCGAGCAAGCCATTGCCGTCGGCATTGACGGATGTTGTGCTCCGATTTTTGCTTTGCCTGTTGCGGCGATGGCAAAGTGCTTTATCAATCTTATTGCTCCGGCAAAATTTCCCGACGTGACACAAAAAGCCTGCCGCCGAATTGTCGATTCAATGATGACCTTTCCCGAACTCATCGGCGGCTCGACACGCCTCGACACAATGCTGATGAACGCCGCACCCGCAAGGATAATCTCAAAGGTCGGCGCCGACGGCGTCTGGCTTTGCGGCGTCCTACCCTGCGAAAAATGGCCCACCGGACTTGGCATCGCGTTAAAGGTTGCCGACGGCGATGATTATCGCGCACGACCCGTTGTTGCGATCGAGATATTGCGCCAACTCGATGTTTTATCGAAGAACGACCTTGCAGACATGTCGCCGATGTCAGTAAAGAATCGGCGTGGTGGTGTGGTAGGATACGTGAAAACTACCTTTGAGCTAAGGAGTGAGGAAATATGAAAGCCTTAATGTCGCCGTTAGTTCTGGTTCTCTTTGCATTTGTTGTATCAGGAAATGCACAGAAAAAACCACTTAAAAATGACTATGTGAAAGTGGCAGTTCAAGATGGCAGCGCCACTTCAGAGCTTTTGACGATGCCGATGGCAATGAGCCCCAATCTATCGGACGCTGAGATCGGAATAATGTACTTTGGTCCGCAAAGAGATAGTGACATTTCGGTGCTTCTTATTCTTAAAGGAACGAAAAATCGTTATTCGAAGGGAGCCTCATTCGGAGCCAGGTTTTTTGCTGACGACATACCCTTAAAGACTAATAAGCTCCGAATAGTTTCAAAAGTGGATAAGAATAAGAATGACGAAACTCTACATCTTTATCTCACCACGGAAGAATTAGCATGGCTGGCTACGGGTGACTCGGCCAAAATTGAACTCTATGACTCAGAGTTGGAAACAAAATATGACACCGTTACCTTCACCAAAAATGGCTTTAATGAGTTTAAGAGGTTTGCGAAAAGTGTCTTATTGATAAAAAGTCATTTGGATTAAGATTTGAAGCGCTTTGATCCGGACTACGAGGTTCCAAATTGAACCTTGAATTCTTCGTTCCCAAATGCTCTGTCCAGCCACAAATTTGTCAGCTTCTCCTGAACGCTATTCGCCTTAAGCCGCTCGTTTAGATTTTTGAAATCGACAAAATCAAGATGCTGGTCCTGGTTGAAGCATGAGAAGACGAAAAATTCCTCGCCGGTGTGGGGGTTGACGTGTCTTTGCAAACACTGGGCGCAGACTTCTTTCATCATGCATTGCATTGGGCTGTTGATCGAGCCGATGGCGACGTGATTTTCGTTGAGGAAAGGTTTTAGTGTTGTGTGACGAGCTTCGCGAACGCCGTTCATCATTCGGTCTGAGCCGATGGCGATAATACGGTCAACGTTTTTGAGATCTACGCGTTGCTCGCCTAGACGCCCTTCAGCGTAGGCGATCATCGCCTGAACGATATTGCCGCGAAAGTGAGCGTCCTGCGGACGTTGGGGCAAGATCTCATCACCAAAATCTGTTGCCCAGATAACTTCGTCGGTAGCGTTCTCAATTTCCTCGCGTTTGAAAAGATCGGAGCCGTTTTTGTAGCCTGCAAAGTAAACGACCTTGTTGTTATTCTCCTTTAACGCTCGAGCTATAGAGAACAAAACTGCGTTGCCGAGTCCGCCGCCGGCGAGCATGACCGTTTCATTTTCAGTGATCTCGGTTGGCGTTCCGGTCGGGCCCATTACGAGAACTTCCTCACCTTCTTTTAGCAAAGAGCAAAGTCGCGACGACGTTCCCATTTCGAGAACTATCATCGACAGCAGCCCTTTTTCTTCATCGACCCAAGCACCTGTCAGGGCGAGCCCTTCCATCATCAATCGCGTGCCGTCGATCATCGGAGCTGAAGTTTCAAAGTTTTGCAATCGATAAAATTGTCCGGGCTCAAACTTTCGCGCCTGCAGCGGAGCCTTTACGATCACATCGACGATCGTCGGCGTTAGGCGGTCAACTTTTACGACATAAGCGCGAAGTTGCTCATCGAGCGTTGCCTCGAGCTTGTCAAAAATGGAATCGCGTTCTGACTGCGGCAGTGTTCCGCGGGTTGCTAATTCTTCTGCAAATAGGTCGACAACTTTTGCATAACCGTCTTTCGCCGAGGCCATTGCTTTTACGACGTTTCCGGCGTATTTCGGATGATTGTCGCCGTAATAAGAAATGAATTTGCCTTCGTTTTCGTAAGAAGTGAAAAATCCGGTCTCGCCCTTTGCAGCTTCGACAGCGTGAAGTTTTCCATCGCCGTTTCGTTCTACCTTGAACGGCTGGAAAAACTGACGCCACTCGTCCATTACAAATGTGCCCGGCTTTTCCTTTTCATAGATGACGTTTGGCGAAGTGCCCGCTGCAACGCAAACTGTGTGTGCGGGAAACTCATGCATGTCGCCGGTGTTTTCAAATTTACCGGTTTCTGCGACGTAATCGAGTCGCTCGAAAATCAATGCTTTGACGGCGTTGTATTCGTCGGGCACGGCTTCGGTAGGACTCATGCATTCGATGAAGTCGATGCCTTCTTCGAGAGCTTTTTGCACCTCTTCATGATTCAAACGATACGCCGGTGAATCCTGCAAACGTTTTCGATAGATCAGCGATACTCCGCCCCAGCCTCTAACCAGCGGGATAAAGTTAGGCTCTTCGCCAGCCGATGCGGCGCGGCTACGTTCGGCTCTGATCTCTCGCCCGTGTTCAAGAAATTCCTGCAAGACGCGGATCTCTTCTTCGTCAAAATGCTCGACGATCTTTTCCTCGCCAAATTCCGCAACGACCTGCTCGTATTTCGCGAGCGTCTTCTCGACCTGCACCGGATAATAGGCAAAAAGTTCAGTCGCAGTGTCGATGCCGGTCAAGCCTCCGCCGATGACAACGGCAGGCAAGCGAACCTGCAAATTCGACAGCGTATCCTTCTTGAATGCACCGGTTAGCTGCAACGCCATTAGAAAATCAGAGGCCTGGCGAATGCCTCGGATGAGGTTGTTCTTCATCGGCACAATTGTCGGTCGTCCGGCACCGGTCGCGATCGCGATGTGATCAAAACCAAAATCCCATGCGTCCTCGATCGTAACGGTTCCGCCAAATCTGATGCCGCCGTAACCGCGAAAACGCTTACGCCGTGTCAACATCAACTGCACCATCGTCAGAAAATTCTTGTCCCATCGAACGGTAATGCCGTATTCTGAAACTCCGCCGAAGCCTGACAGAATACGTTCGTCGAGTTCTTCGGTGATCTCGTTAATATCCTTGATAGGTTTTGGGCAGTCGCGGCCCAGCTTGCCTGTCCAATCCGACGGTAGCGGCTCGATCTTCAAACCATCGATGCCGACGACACCAAAGCCTTCGTTCAACAAATAGTGTGCGAGCGTATAACCGGCGGGCCCGAGGCCGACGACCATCACGTTTTTGCCGTTGTAGGGCAATGTGTAAGGCCGCTTTGCGTTGAGCGGATTCCAGCGCGTGAGCAGACTATAAATTTCAAAGCCGTAGGGCAGTTTGAGTACGTCCGTCAGCGAAGCAGTTTCAGCAAGCGGAATATTCACCGGCTCTTGCTTCTGGAAAATGCAGCCCTTCATGCAGTCGTTGCAAATGCGGTGACCTGTGCCGGCGCACATCGGATTGTCGATCGTCACCAACGCCAGCGACCCGATCGCGTCACCCTGCTTTTTGAGCATGTGCATTTCCGAGATCTTTTCATCCAGCGGACAACCTTCAAGCTTGATGCCTAGCGGATTGCGTTTTGCTGTGCCGTCAGGTTCGTGGAGACCGGTCGAACACGAATCTTTTTCACGCTCATGGCAGATCAGGCAATAATCGATCTCAAACAGAGCGTCGCGCATCGTGCCGCGATCATCGGTTAACTTAAAACCGTCGCGCCTACGCAGTTCTTCATCCGCTCCACGCTTTATGTTGTGCAGTTCCGGTTCGGGATGGATCAGATGAACGAGATTTTGATAATCGAGAGGGTGCGGCGTTTTAAAGCTGTACCATTTTTTCGATTTGTTAAAGAAAGCGACGGCTGACCAAGCTTCGACGATCCGCAGCGCTGCTCGGATAGCCAGCAGATCGCCAGTCGATTCCTCCTCGACAATATACTTCTTAAACAGCTTTCCGAAGACTGAATCCTTTAGTTTTTCGTATGCCGAATTGATTCGTTGGGCGGTTGACGAAGCGTTGTCGAGATCGTGCGAAACCTCTTCACCGTCGCTCGCCGTCCCTGTAAGGGCCTCCTCAGCCTCGACGAGCCTCTGCGTCATTGTCGCGATCGATAATTCTTCGTCGAAGATTAACGTTTCGTCAAAAGCCGCATTTCGAAGCTCGGTGAGAGCGCGCCAAAGCTCCGCTTCGTTCATTTCTGCGACCTGATCGGCCTTATATTTCTTGATCGCACGCCGCTGGACAAAGAATTTGAATTTCCAGACAGGATTTTGAACCAGAACATCTCGCTCAAGCTCAGACCTCTCGCGGTTGATCTTGAACAGTCGAGCGATAAATTCTGAGAGGTAGGGAGCTGAGTCGGTCAATATCTTTGACTCGACCTTGCGCTCATAGCCGACTCCACGCGAGGCGATGTATTTTGTTAGTGCCGAATGCAGCACTGCGTCGTCTTTCTCAATACCGGCGTAAAACCGCTCAGCCAATTCCTTGAGTTTTACTGCGTCAAATAGATCCGAGAATTGAAAGCCCTCTACACCAAGTTCAAAGTCGTTTTGCCCGCCGTTTTCGTCAAATTTCGTCATACCAGCCTCTATTGCCCGATATATTAAGCATAGGGCAAACATTCAATATACCACTGCGTGACTACCTCTATCAAAGACGGCTTGGCTGCAACAAATGGGCGCAACTCTCGTGAGAACGTGGTAGAATCGAGGTTACAAAGACTATTTTGGTGAAAAACGCGGCTGA
Source organism: Chloracidobacterium sp. (assembly GCA_016711345.1). Classification (NCBI taxonomy): domain Bacteria; kingdom Pseudomonadati; phylum Acidobacteriota; class Blastocatellia; order Chloracidobacteriales; family Chloracidobacteriaceae; genus Chloracidobacterium; species Chloracidobacterium sp. Next base: position 1,551,216 of record JADJTD010000001.1, on the reverse strand, counting down.
ATATGGTATAAAGCAAGTTCGCGTCGAGTGGCCAGTTAGGACTTAGATTTTGGCAGTATGGAAAACGACCAGCGGTTGACACCGCTACCGATAACAAAAGATCTTCAGCCGGTAAACATTGAGTATCCCGGTAATTATTCGTCTTCTTACGACAATGCTCTCGACAGCAGGCGCTCGATCAGACAGTATTTCAATATCGTTTACAAACGGCTGCCGATCATTTTGGCGATCACGATATTGACGACCGCGGCGGCAGCGTTTTATTCGTTTCGCCAGCCGTCTATCTATGAGGCTCAAGCCTCGATGATCATTGAGCCGCGCAAGGTGCCGCAGACTCAAAAAGACGCGATCAACATCAATTTCGGCGATAATCAGCAATATTACAATACTCAGCTTGAGCTACTTAAGAATCCCGATCTGATGAGGCGAGTCGTCATTTCGCTCGGCCTGCATCGCGATCCCAATCTTTTTGGCGAACAGAATCGCGGTATTTTGGCTAGTGTTCGCTCATTGTTCTCAGGCGGCCAAAAAACCGAAAGCACTGATAATTCATTACCAATAGTTAGCGATACTTCGCCGGATACTGCCAAAAACGGTCAGATCCAGCTTACACCGGAAGAAAATACGCGTGCCGAATTTTACGCGGCTGTCCTTGTAAGCGGTTTAAGGGTTGTGCCTTTAGACAGGACAAATATTGTAAACATCAGCCTCCAAAGCACTAATCCGTCTGTTGCTGCTAAAGCAGCCGACCGCGTTGCAGAACTCTTTATCAAAGAAGACGCCGACCGCGAAACATCAGGTGCGCAAAAGGCATACGAAGATCTCGGAGCGTCGATCGAAGAACTGAAAGGCACGATCGCCCAACAAGAAAACGACATGATCGCCGAGATGAAATCCGGTAATCTGCCCCTCGTCGAAGGCGGCAACGCCCTCAGGGCAGACAATCTTAAGATTCTGCAGGCTCAGCGGAATGATGCTCAACTCGAAGTCGATAGGCTTCAGGCTATGTATAACGCTGCTGTCCAAGCCGGTGAAAATGGCGATATTCTCTCGATCGTAGGCGACAACCAGGCTATAATCGCTGCCCGCAAGCTAAATGATTCGCGAAAGATCGATCTTGAAAAACGCATCGAGGACCTCGACAGGCGCATCGACGAAAGGCAGCAAAAACGCGAAGAGCTGTTGGTAAAATACACCACGGAACATAAAAGCGTAAAGCAGATCGATGCCGAGATCGTGACGCTCAACAGCCAGAGAGAACGTGTTGGCCGCGAGGGATTACAAAAAATCACGATCGAAGGTTCGAATTTTGAAAAGAATGCCGTGCGAGAGGTTCTTGCAAGTCTGCGGTCGCAGTTGGCAGCATCGCAGCAGCGGCTATCCGGAGCCATAGCGAAATTTGATCAACAAGCCGCAAAAGCTAATATCGAGGGCCAGGTTGAAACCAAACTCACAACTCTTCGCGATGGCCTGAAAAATAACCGCGACCTTTTGAACACTTACACGCAGCGTCAAAAGGAACAGGAATTAGCGTTGTCGAGCGGTCGGCCGGACAATATTACCGTCCAAAATAAAGCGATGACACCTGGCTCGCCGATCGGGCCGCAGCGTGGACGAAATATTCTTGTAGCACTTCTTTTGTCATTTGCGGCAGGCATCGGCCTCGCGTTTTTGCTTGATTATCTTGACGACTCTGTGCGAACGTCTGACGACATCAGCCGTCATCTCGGACTGCCGACACTCGCTCTTATTCCGCATTACCTCAATACTGAAAAACGAAAGCTGCTCACGGCCGTAAATGGAAATGGAGCCGCGGCACCATCTGCTCTCATAACGATGGACGACCGCCATTCGCCGATGGCCGAGGCATATCGCCATTTGCGAACTTCGCTTCTGTTCTCGTCCGCCGGCAAACCGCCGCAAACGATCCTTGTCACATCGTCGCAACCGTCCGAAGGCAAAACAACAACTGCGATCAATACCGCGATCACACTTGCGCAGTCCGATGCAGATGTTGTGATCATCGACTGCGATCTTCGCCGTCCGCGTCTGCACAGTCATTTTGGATTTGAGAATACAAAGGGCCTGACGAATTATCTTTCGGGCGATAAAGACACCGAAAATCTCATCCGCACTTATGCAGATCTGCCGCGTCTGAAGATCATCACGAGCGGCCCGATTCCGCCAAACCCGGCTGAGCTGCTCAGTTCGAATGAGATGCGCAATTTGCTGGAATTCTTGAGCGGCAAATTCAAGCACGTCATCATCGATTCGCCGCCTGCGATCTCGTTCACTGACGCGTCGATACTCTCGACGCTTGTCGATGGCGTTATCCTCGTGGCGATGGCGAATAAGAGTTCGATCCATCTGATGCGCCAGTTCAAACAACGCGTCAGCGCTATCGGAGCCCGCATCTACGGCGTTGTCCTAAACGGCATCAAGGCAGGCTCGATGGAATACGATTACTACGGATCGGGTTATTACAAATACTACTCACAAAGCGACGATGACGAATCAACGCCGTATTTAGAAGACCAGGAAAGAGCGAACGCCGAAGCGGCAGGAAAGTAAGAAACTGAATACTCATAACTAAAAACTATTAGTTATCAGTTATCAGTTATTAGTTTCCAGTCAGTCTTGCTCCATACATCTCGCGGTAATATTCACGATACTCACCGCTGCGAACGTGATCGACCCAATCCTGATTTGATCTGTACCAATCGATAGTTTGAGCCAAGCCGGTTTCCCAGGTGGTCGCGGGTTTCCAGCCAAGTTCGTTCTCAGTTTTGGTTGCATCGATCGCGTAACGGCGGTCGTGTCCAAGACGGTCGGTGACAAATTTGATCAGGCTGTGCGGCTTACCCAAAGCATCAAGGATCGCTGTAACGACATCAATATTCTCACGTTCATTACGAGCACCAATGTTGTAAGCCTCGCCCGAAACGCCTTTCTCATATGCGAGCCAGATCGCGGCGCAATGGTCCTCGACAAATATCCAATCACGCACATTTCGCCCGTCACCGTAAACGGGAAGCGGTTCGTCTGCCATCGCGTTGGCGATCATCAGCGGGATCAGTTTTTCCGGAAATTGACGCGGCCCGTAATTGTTTCCGCAGCGCGTGATGACGGCATCGACGCCAAAAGTTTCGCGAGCCGCTCTGACCATCAACTCCGCCGAAGCCTTCGACGCGGCATAAGGTGAATTTGGTGCAAGCGCGGTGTCCTCCGTAAAAAGCTCATCCGAACCGTCCGTCAAACTTCCCATCACTTCATCGGTCGAAACCTGCACAAAACGCCGAACACTTTTTTCACGCGCAGCGTCGAGCAAAACCTGTGTGCCAATGATGTTCGTGCGCAAGAATTCGCCTGCCGAAGTGATACTCCGATCAACGTGCGACTCTGCAGCAAAATTAAATATCGCGTCACACCCATCAGGCAGCGCCGATAGAACAACCTCCGCGTCGCAAATATCGCCCTTAACAAACTCGTGACGACTCTCATCCAAACCGTTCAGGTTCTCAAGATTTCCCGCATAGGTCAGCGCGTCAAAATTCACGATGCGCACATCGTCAGTTCGCTCCAAAACCTGACGCACAAACGCCGACCCAATAAAACCCGCACCACCCGTTACAAATATCGTCTTCATAAAATTATTAACCACAAAGACACAAAGTTCACGAAGGAAAAAATAACTTCAACAATTATATCTGCCTTAAATTCTTTGTGTTCTTCGTGTCTTTGTGGTGAATCTTACCGCTTATCTCTCCAACCGCCGCATCTGTTCGAGCAACTCGTCGGCATAACGTTTTGGCGTGTCGATGTTTTTGAGCATGGTCTTGCCGCCGTCGTCGCTGGCGTTGTCGATGACGAGATCGCCTATTCCCAACAGCCTCTGCCAAGGCGTCGCCGAAACGGTCACATCCTGTACCCTTCGAAGCGGCACATTACGCGTATTACGAGAAATAAAGCCCGAATCGATCTCTAATTTCGTTTCCGTCAGCGTATAACGCAAAAATTTTTGTTTGAGATGATAAAAGCCCGGCACCAAAAATAGCAGCAGCCCCAAGATAACCGCAACCCATATTGGCACATAGCTCGAAAGAAGCGCACTGACAATACCAACCAACAAAATTGCAGCAACAGCGGCACCAATATAGCCCGCCTTCACAAACTTCATCGTCGGAGCGATCGCAAAGACCTCTCTTTCAATCGCACTCGAATTTTGGACATTGGACATCGGACTTTGGACCCGGCTTTGAGGTACATCAGCCATTGCACTTCGCGCAGCCACACGCGTCTCCATCTCCGCCATCGCCACGCCGCATTTCCTGCAAAACACCGCCGTCTCCGAATTGTCCGCTCCGCATTTTTCGCAATACATCAAGCAAAATGATAACTCACTAATGCCACGCGGTCGATAGGTGAGGCAAAGCCTCACCGCTCTGCAAATAAAATCTAGATTCCTAATTGCCATGCGGAAAGGCTGTGCCTTTCCGATAGCCTTTAAAAAACCTAGGCTATGCCTCCGCCAATCGCCATTGACAGAGGCAAACCTGTGGCGTGTTGAGACAAAAAATGGTAAACGATGGTCGCTAAATCGGCTGGTTTGCGGGAGAGGCGGCGAATATGGCGGAGCTAGCCGGTGGTCGACTAGTGGAAATCCCCAAAAACGATGTTTTTAAAGCTGAAATTGTCGTAAATATGAAATTTTTCCGATGGCTTTTTGGGTGTCTCCGATGGCTTTTTGGGGTGCGCCGATGGCTTTTTGAGCCTTAACCAACGCTGCAAGTGGCGTAAACGACTGAATTTTAAGTAGTTATATATGTTTTCCAGTAAAAACAGGCCAAAAATTCCGCCGCAACCTCCTGATCCGCCTGTCCCGACGCTCCCTGCGTCAAAAGCCAATAAAATGCTGACTAAAACGAAAAAAAGCGGCCAACGCCTGTTGGCCGCAAGTCTTTTCGACTAGTTGGAGAAGCTTTAGTTATTGATTAACGAGTCGCATCCGGCCGTCGGCTAGGCGGATGGCTAGTGCGTTTGGCTCGTAGATGCTGAGCGGGCGAGCGTCTTTTTGTTCGAGTTTTGCGGCGGTTGGGGCGTTTACTCTTCGCACTGTTCGGGCATAGCTGCCGTCAGATATCGAGCCGTAGCGAGCCGAGATCCGGCGTACGTATTCGCGGGTTTCGTTGTATGGCGGTATCTGGCGGCCGTATTTCATCACGGCACCTTCACCGGCGTTATATCCTGCTAATGCAAGGTTTACGTCCTGGCCGAACATATCCAGCAGCATTCGCATGTATTTGACGCCGCCTTCGATATTCTGTCGCGGGTCGTAGATATTGGTCACGCCCAAACGTCTCGCGGTCGCCGGCATGAGCTGCATCAGGCCGCTCGCACCCTTATAAGATAAGGCTTTGAGCTTAAATGACGATTCCTGGTGCATCTGAGCGTAGATCAGCAGAGGATCAATGCCGTAACGGCGGCTCGAATCGACAATAAACGAATCGATCATTGCATCACCGGTCGTAAACCCTTTCATTTGAGTGTTTGAGCCGAGCGAGAGCTTGTTGTAGCTGCTGTACTGCGGCTGCATCATTTCTCGGTCCGCAAGGCCCTCAGTGACGCTCATACGCGTCGGAACGACAGGGCGGACTTGTGCCGTCTTTTGCACGAGACTCTTGCTGTTAGCGGCTTTTGAGCCTAATTTTGCCTTTGTTTTGGCGAAAACAGGAATGGATTCCGTCCGGCGAACCTGAACGCCGTTTGCGATCGCAAAATTGTCCAAAACACGTGGACCAGTCTGTGAAAAGGCGGGAACTACTGCAATTAAAGAGATAAATAGGGCTTTGGTGAGTGATGATTTCATTGTGTGGTGTAGTCGGAAGGGGTTTTGACAAATCGAAAACCGTGCACGGCTTTCGCTTGGTCTATTAGTATAGAAATGCGCAACGGGAATAGGTTTCCACAAAATATAAATATTTTAAACAACATTTATTTTACATATATTTACTCGTGTTTATCGTGTTCTCAGTAAATTTCGGTGATAGAATCTATTTTTATTCCGGTTAACGACCATGCTGTACGTGTCACAAATCTTGAATCGCCCTGTTTTTGACGCCCGCAACGAAAAGATCGCGGTCATCAAAGACGTTCTCGTCAGATACGGTGAAGAAGAGCATCCGCCCGTGATCGGCCTTGTAGCTCGCTATCGGCGGCGTAATTTCTTTATGCCGAGCCGCGATTTTACCAACCTCGGCCTACACGGAGCCAAAATGACCTCCGCGATCCTTGACCTGACGCCGTTCATCCGCCGCGAAGGTGAGGTTTTGTTGGGCAAAGATGTGCTCGACAATCAGCTCATCGACGTCGACGGTAAACGCGTCGTCCGCGTTAATGATGTCCAACTCATCGAAGCCGGCGGCATTTGGCGCGTTTCAGGAGCCGATGTGAGCCTGCAAGGCTTCGTCCGCCGCCTTATGCCAAAAGGCTTCTACGGCAGCGACCGTCCGGTCGAAGTTATAGACTGGGCAGACGTAGGCTATCTTGCCACAGACACAGCAACAGTAACAGTGCAGCTAAAGTCCTCAAAAGACAAGCTTTCCCGTCTTCATCCAGTCGAGATCGCCCAACTCGCCGAGTCACTCTCACCTATCCATCGTACCGAGGTAGTAGAAAGCCTCGATGACGAAATTGCGGCCGACACATTAGAAGAAATGTCTACCGAAACTCAGGCCCAAATTTTGGAGGATTTAAATGAGGAACGTGCTGCCGACATTCTAGAGGAAATGTCACCCGACGATGCAGCGGACGTTCTCGATCAGCTTCCTGATCAAAAGTCCGAGCAGCTTTTTGCCTTGATGGAAGATGAGGAAAAGGCCCATGTGGCCGAGTTGATGGCGTTTGACAATGACACGGCGGGCGGCTTGATGACGACCGAGTTCGTCGTATTTCCTAGAGACTTGACTGTTGGCGAGACGATACGTTCGCTTCGCGAAATGGCCGAGACGCCGAACATGATCTATTACCTTTACGTTGTTGAGGAAAAAGATTCTTGGAAGATTTGCGGTCTTATCTCATTGCGTTCATTGATCTTATCCGACCCGACAAAAAAACTCGAAGAAGTAATGCGATCCGAATTCCGTTTTGTCCATCCATCGGAATCGGCAGACGCGGTCGCCCAGACCATCTCCGAATATAACCTTCTCGCCTTACCTGTCATTGATGATGACGGAGACATTGCGGGTATCGTTACCGTCGATGACGCGATGGAAATACTCCTTCCAAAAAATTTGCAGCGTCGTCTTCCGCGTCTTTTCGGATAACGTTAAACCCCAAATTGTTTTAGATGATGGTCTATGTGCTTGTAAGCGATCACAGCCCATTCTTTTGCGTTCATCTTTCCAAAAAATGGATGGTATTTGCAATCGTGATCGACCGGCAAATCGCCTAATCTGTTGATAAGGTCGATGACCAGGCCTTTATCCACATCGAATTCCAGTGGTTTTCGTCCGCTCTCCTGCTGATTCATTTCGGGCGAGGTTTTTACCTCTTTTGGCATCGGCAGAACATACAATATTAGCGGTTTAATGAAGGTTCTTGAAAAAAAGGTACTCTTATCCGAAAGGCTCGCTGAGAAAGGCAGATCGCCTGCCTGAACCAGATGGGACACCATTTGGTTGACGTTCATCTTGCCCCAAGCCGCCTTTTCCTCGCCCGTAAGCTTGTTTAGCCGTTCTATCAGCTTTGTTCTTTCAGTTTGATTTCTAATTGTTGGCATAAAATTATTCGCTGTAGTTTATTCGACAAATTCAATCTAGCGGATGCGGACGAACATTTTCACCGTTAACGAAATGATTCTAGTCCTTGGCGGCTATTTTTGCATCAAAATGGTTACTGATTCTCGGTTCTAACATATCTATTATTGTGACGTTGCTTGTACAGTCTTGAAAACTTGTTTGATATTTCTGCGTATTGATAGACTGAAAGGCAAATACTTCCTTGGAGGGAACTTATGAAAAAAGCAGCATTCTTATTTAGTATATTTTTTGCATTTGCCGTGGCTGCAAGTGCACAAGGTTTAGCCATCGGCGCTGCGATGGAAAACTTTTCTTTGGCAGACACGAGCGGCAAAATGCAGACCCTGAACGAAATGAAGGGCACAAAGGGCGCCGTTATCATCTTTGTTTCTGCAAAATGCCCGGTTGTCTATATGTATAACGAGCGGATGAATCAGATCGCTTCCGATTATAAAGCGAAGGGCATCAATGTCATTGGCATAAATTCGAACGTCACGGAAAACGGCGAACAGATCAAGGCACACGCGTCTTTGACCTTTAATTTCCCGGTATTGATCGATAAGAACAGCCTCCTTGCTGACAAACTTGGAGCTACGCGAACGCCGGAAGTTTACTTTGTCGATGCCAAAAATACACTTCTTTATCACGGAGCGATCGACAACGACCGAACCGGCAACAAAATAACCGACAAGTACCTGAGAACGGCCTTTGACTCGTCTCTGGCCGGAAAGAAGATCGAAAAGACATCAACCGCTGCCTTTGGATGCACGATCAAGCGGGCGGGCGATGAATAATTTAATGATCTTTAGGGGGCGTCTGAGTTCAGCGTTTGTTGCGGCGCTAGTCATTTCTCTATGTGGGATTTGCGCTGCACAAACTGCGCCCAAAGGCAGTAATACGAAAAGCACAAAAGCAGCGGTCTCATCATTTCCGAAGGTAAAGCAGATAGATGTCGAGGGCCTTAAACGACTACTCAAGCCGAACGGCAAGCCGCTGTTGATCAATTTTTGGGCGACCTGGTGTGACCCTTGCCGCGAAGAATTTCCCGATCTGGTCAAGATCGATAGTGAGTTTAGCGGGAAGATAGATCTTCTTACCGTATCTCTTGACGATCTTGCTGAGATAAACGGTGATGTTCCCCGTTTTCTAAAAGAAATGAACTCGAAGATACCGGCGTATCTCCTTTACACGCCGGACGAAAGCGCGGCCATTACTATGGTCTCTAAAGATTGGTCAGGAAATCTGCCTCTGACTATCCTTTTCGCTGCCGACGGAAGCATCGCTTATCAGCGCATGGGACGACTCAAGCATGCTGCCGCAACTGCTGAGATCGAAAAATTATTGGCAGTGCGCAAGCAAGATGCAAGTGTTTACGTCGTGATGGATTTTGTGAAGATCAAAGACGGCCGTCGCGACGAAACCATCTTTTACTACGAGAACAACTGGAAACTCTATCGCGACGAAGCCCTGAAACGCGGTGTTATTCACTCGTACGAGCTCATAGATGCAAAATCAGAAACTAAAACCGAATTTGATCTGATATTGATAACGCGTTACAGCGGCGAGGAACAGTTTAAGAATAGTGAAAAGAATTTTGAGCTGATACTAAAGATTCTCAGGCCGAACGGCCCAATACTCAAGAGTGATTTAAAGCCTGACGAATTTCGGCAAAATGTCTTTTTGTATAACGGAAAAACTGCATTTGCGTCGGTAAGATATGAGTAACAATTTTACGTCCTCATTTGTCCATTATGCAGGAATCTGATAGTCTTATGAGTGCAACATTATTGCGCATACAATATCACATTAAGGAGAAATCTGATGTTTAGAAAGATCGAAGATTTTCAAAAAGCGTGGGCATATGAGGTTGAGATGACCACTAAGGCCCTAACTAACCTGACTGATGCTTCGCTGTCACAGAAAGTTACGGAAGACGGGCGGACACTCGGTTTTATAGGCTGGCATTTGGCGATAACCACCGGAGAAATGCTTGGCCTTGTCGGCCTCACCGTTGACGCTCCGGCGGTTGACAGCGATTGCCCAGGCAGCGCAGCAGAGATCGTCGCAGCCTATGAACGCGGAGGAAAATCCGCTGGCGAAGAGGTCGGCAAGCACTGGACGGACGAAACTTTGCTGATCGAAGACGAGATGTACGGCGAAACCTGGTCGCGCGGTATGACCTTGTTTTACCTGATCGCTCATCAGGCCCATCATCGCGGCCAGATGACCGTGCTGATGCGTCAGGCGGGCATTCCGGTTCCTGGGGTTTACGGCCCTTCGAAAGAAGAATGGGCCGCGTTGGGAGCCCCGGCAATGCCGTAAATAATTAAATTCATGAACTATTTACAGAGAGTTTATGCGTGCCGGTTTGATAAAAATACTCGGAACGCATAAACTCATTTGTTTATTTTAAGAGTCATTTTTTTTGTCAGATGATCGCCACCCAAACCACCGCCATTACCTCCGAAGTCGTCGAACAGCACAACCTTACTCCCGGCGAGTACGACCGTATAGTTGAAGTCCTCGGGCGTGAGCCAAATATCACTGAACTCGGCGTATTCAGCGTAATGTGGTCGGAGCATTGTTCTTATAAATCTTCACGAGTTCATTTGAAACGATTGCCAATAACTGGACCGCGTGTCATCGTGCCGCCCGGCGAGAATGCAGGTGTCATAGACATTGGCGATGACTGGTGCGTTGCCTTTAAGGTTGAATCGCACAATCATCCTAGTTTTATCGAGCCTTTTCAGGGCGCCGCGACAGGTGTCGGCGGCATCTTGCGAGATGTTTTTACAATGGGAGCGCGTCCGGTCGCGGCGATGAATAGCTTGCGTTTTGGGCCGCTTGACGATCCAAAGCACGGCAATCGTAATAGATCTATTCTAAAAGGCTGCGTTGCGGGCATAGGCCACTACGGCAACTGCTTTGGCGTGCCGACCATCGGCGGCGAAGTTGTATTTGACGAATCTTACAGCCTCAATCCGCTGGTCAATGCCTTCGCTCTCGGCCTAGTCAGAAAAGATCAGATCTTTTTTGGCAAAGCAACCGGAGTTGGCAATCCGGTTCTTTATGCAGGCGCAAAAACAGGCCGCGATGGCATTCACGGAGCGACAATGGCTTCGGCTGAGTTTGACGATCAGGCGCTCGAAAAACGTCCGACTGTTCAGGTCGGCGATCCGTTCCTCGAAAAACTTCTGCTTGAAGCATGTCTCGAAGCAATGCGCAGCGGAGCTATCGAAGGCATTCAGGATATGGGCGCAGCAGGCCTGACATCATCGTCTGTCGAAATGGCAGCTCGTGCCGGAACCGGACTTGAGATCGATCTGACGCTTGTTCCGCAACGCGAAACGGGAATGACTGCCTATGAAATGCTGCTGTCGGAATCTCAGGAGCGCATGCTGATCGTTGCCCGTAAAGGCCGCGAAAAAGAGGTCGTCGAGATCTTTAACAAATGGGATCTCGATGCAGTGGTTATAGGCAAGGTAGTCGAGGGCGACCGCCTTAAGATCATCCATAACGGCATCGTCGAAGCTGATCTGCCTGTCCAAGCCTTAACTGATGAGGCGCCGAAGTATGAGCGCCCAATGGCAGAAACGAGTTCAAAGTTCAAAGTTCCAATTTCAAAGTTTGAAGAAAAACGCAGTTCTAACTTTGAACTTGGAACTTTGAACCTTGAACAAGTGCTGAAAGCACTTTTGGCTTCTCCAAATATATGCTCTAAGCGTTGGGTTTACGAGCAATACGACACGATGGTTCGGACAAATACGGTGTTGATGCCGGGTTCAGATGCTGCTGTTATTCGTATCAAGGAAACTCGACGGGCAATAGCGATGTGTCTGGACGGCAATGGTAAATTTGTTGCCATCGATGCCCATAACGGAGCAAAACTCGCCGTTGCCGAAGCCGCCCGAAATGTCGTTTGCGTTGGAGCAAAGCCCATTGCCGTCACAAACTGTCTTAACTTCGCTTCGCCCGAACGCCCGGAAGTAATGCGAAGCTTTTCCGACGTGATCGACGGTATGGCTGAGGCCTGTAAAGTGTTTGAAACGCCGGTCGTGTCGGGCAACGTATCGTTTTACAACGAAACCGACGGCAGCGGAATTTTGCCGACACCGACGATCGGCATGGTTGGCTTGATCGAAGATTCGCGAAAGATAATCATGCCTGGCTTTAAGCGTGAGGGCGACATCATCGCCGTTCTTGGTGAAACGCGAGACGATCTTGCCGCAAGCGAATACGCTCAAACAGTTCTTGGTCTTTCCACTAAACAGATCATCGAAAACGGGATAGCTCCGATCATTGACCTCGCACAGGAAAAACTCATTCAGGAAACGCTGCTAAAGCTAAACGACCAATGTTCGATCTCTTCAGCACACGATTGTTCCGACGGCGGCCTTGCCGTTGCGATAGTTGAATGTTGTTTCTCGTCGCTCGGCCGCAAAGCGATTGGTGCAGAGATAAATATTGAAAGTAAAGACTCGTCTAATGATTCGTTACTCTTTGGCGAAACACCGTCGCGTATAATCATAAGCTTTGCTCCGGAAAAACTTGAAAATATAAAAAACGCTATCGGGGAATGTCCATTTGAGGTTATAGGGCGAGTTGGCGGTGACAAATTAAGCGTTTCGGTAAACAGTGAGACGTTAGTTGCATCAATGCTCGGCGATCTGGAAACCGTTTGGAGCAATTCGTTACAAAGCCGTTTAGAGAACTAGATCTTACAAAAATATCTGCCTCAAACTTTACCATCCGCTCCTAAATTCGGCCTTGTTTAATATCATCTGAACCGCAGCAAATAGTTTTAATGGCCGCTGGCATCTATCTTCACATCCCATTTTGTAAGTCGCGATGCTCATACTGCGATTTTGCGACCGACGTTTATCGCAGCAATGATGCTGTCGAGCGGTACGTTACTGCATTGTGCGCAGAGATCAAAAGCTTTGCCTCCAACATCGACACTATCTATTTCGGCGGCGGCACGCCTTCGCTGCTTTCCGCGAAACAGGTTGAAAAGATAATTGAGACCATAGATTCCAAATTTGATCTTTCAAATGTCAAAGAGATCACGATGGAGATGAATCCCGCGACCGTAACGCCGGAAACTCTGCGTGATTATCGAGCACTCGGCGTCAATCGTGCCAGCTTCGGCGTGCAGACGTTTGATGATCGTGCTTTAAAACTGCTTGCTCGCGGACATGATGCAAATGATGCGCGGGCAACATTCAAAATGCTGCGTGATGCCGGTTTTGAAAACATCAGCTTTGATCTGATCGCAGGTTTGCCGGGACAGCCGCTTGAAGATTGGGAAAATAACCTCAATGAAGCGTTATCGATGTCTCCTGAGCATCTTTCGTTATACATACTCGAAATTCACCAGAGTACACCGCTCGCAGAACAGCTTCGCAGCGGACGCCAGCCGCAGCCCGACGATCAACTCGCCGCCGAGATGTACGAATTGATGCTCGATAAACTCGCCGGTGCCGGCTATGAGCAATACGAGATCTCAAACTTCTCACGGACGGGTTTCGAGTCCAAACACAACACAAAATACTGGACGCTCGATCCTGTCTTTGGCTTTGGCGTGTCGGCACATTCTTTAGATGGGAAGCAACGATATGCGAACGAACGCGACACAGCAAAATATGTCGAAATGATAGAGAATAACTGCTCTGCTGAGGTAATGCGGGAAACGATCGATCTCGCTTCCGAATTTGTTTTTCTTGGATTGCGTATGGAATCGGGCATCGAGTTGCCGAGTTTTGCCGCACGTTTCGGTTTTGATTTGATAAACAAATTCGAAGCGGAGATCGAGAGATTGATTGACGCCGAGCTTGTCGAAACGACAGAGAGTAGTTTGCGACTTACACGAAAAGGAAAACTGTTTTCAAATGAGGTTTTCTCGGTTTTTGTTTAGCATCAAAAAGGCGCAATCACGCAGCCGCAGGTGGTTCTGACAGTTTCAGGTGCGTTCGGGCTTCCCATATCTCTGGGAAGAATTTTTTCATCAGCGTGGTCATAAGATAGCCGACGCCTTCTGATCCGCCGGTGCCGGGCTTCATTCCTAACATTCGCTCGACCATAAGGACGTGATGATAACGCCAGAGTGATATCTGAGCGTCGTGCTCGGTGAGTAGATCTTGCATTACAAAAAGATCGCCGTGTTTCTCGGGATGTGCAAGTATCTCGACGATCGCCTCGACCTTTTCGTCATGATCTCCGACCGCAAAACCATTGCGTTCTAACAATGCCCAAAACGCATCGCCGAGACTCGGCGCTGCATAGCGTTCACTCAAACGCTTGTATGCAAATTCGTCTTTGCTAAAACTCTCCAGTATCTTTTCGTTCTTTTGTCCTGAAACAAATTCGATCTCGCGAAACTGCATCGACTGAAATCCGCTTGCCGGATTAAGCTTGTCGCGAAATTCGAGAAAGCCGATCTGCGCCATTGTTTCAAGGACGTGTATTTGGGAGACGAGCACCTTTTCGATCGTTACAATGGCGCGCAGGCTGTGATTAACGCGAAAAGTGCGGCCTTCGTCCAGCCATTTTAACGCGGCGTCGAGTTCGTGAAGGATCTGCTTGAACCAAAGCTCGTACGTTTGGTGAATGACTATAAAGAGCAGTTCATCATGGCTTTGCGGTTCTGAAAGCGGCTGCTGGAGATCTATAAGCTCCGCGACCTTGAGATATTTATTGTATGAAAGTGGTGCGTCTTTGCCGTATTCGTATGTCATCGTTTAGCAGAAAATAGACCTAAAAACTATGCTCAATGTTCTGTTATATGGCCGTTTATGTCAATTTTCACCACATAAAGGATCGAAAATTGAGAAATATCTTGACAGAACGTTAAATTTTGGTTAAATTTGCGTTCGACTACACAAACACAAGCGAATTAAATTCCGGCGATCTTGCAGTTTAAGGTTGTAACTTTATTTGCAGATAGTGGGTCCGACACAATTTTTTCCGCAGCCCAGATGCGCCTAGTGCATTGCCGGTTGTGGTTTTATGTTTTGCTGCAAATTCTCTCAACAGATACGCAGCAAGATCTTTGAAGTAAGCAGGAGGAACTAGAGTTATGGCAAAGGCTATAGGAAAGGTCAAATGGTTTAACAACGCAAAAGGTTACGGGTTTATCGAGCAGCCCGGCGAACAGGATATTTTCGTCCATTACAGCGCTATCAGCGGCGACGGCTTTAAGACGCTTATTCAGGGTCAAGACGTCGAATTTGAGGTGAGCGATGGGCCAAAAGGGCCTCAGGCCGAAAACGTAATGATGGTTGCGTGAGCAAGGGGTTAAATTATCTGACCGGTTATCTCCGGCAGAGACATTAAAAGAGAGGCTGTTGGATGCTTGATCCAACAGCCTCTTTTATGACGCATCGTGATCAAATGCGTCGCATGCGGTCATAATGCCGCGGTGTTGCACATACATACAAAGAAAGGCTGAATTGGTAAACCAACGTATAATGCTCACAGGGCATCAGTAAAAGAGATGAAAAAGTTTGTATTTGCATTTATTATTTTGTGTTTCGTGCAGGTAGCATTCGCTCAGGAAAAGCCTCTTACACAGGCTGAGTACGTCAAGATGCTCTATTCGCTTCAAAAAGATCCGGGCGGGAAGTCGGGCATTATCGAGGCGTTGAGAAAGCGTGGAATCAATTTTGTAGTCACTGACGGCCTGCGCGGCCTGACACGTTCAAAAGGAGCGAATGACGAAGAGCTGAAACGTGCGCTTGAGGAAGCAGACCGCCGCCGTCAAGATCCGGTTGGCACAAAACTGCCTTCGGCAGCCGAGGTCAGCGGGATTCTTGATAAAACTCGTGCAAATACTCAAAATGCGGTAGAAGAAATGCCTGATTTCGTCGTCAAACAGGTTATAACGAGGTCAGAGGCATTTGCCGGAACGGGAAATTGGCGGGCGTACGACAATTTGGTGATCGGCGTGAGTTACAGCTCGGAAAAAGGCGAGCAGTATCGAGTTCTTGCAAAGAACGGCGTTACAGTCACTGATTCCGTGACCGCAAACAGCTACAGTGGCCTCGATGGAGCAACGTCAGGAGGCGAATTTGTTGAGGACCTGCAAAAGATCTTTAAGTCAGAAAGCAAGACGAAATTTAACCTTTTAACGACCGACGTCATTCGCGGAAGGCGAACGGTTGTGTATGAGTACGAGATCGCGATCGAGAATAACAAAGGCGGCGGCGTTGGGCTGAAACCCTCAGCCGGCTATTCGCCGGCCGGTGAGAAAGGCAAGATGTGGATAGACCGCGACTCGTTTCGCGTTCTGCGGATCGAATATGTGCTTACCGACATTGAACCTTCGTTTGCGGTAAAGGCAGTTTCAAAAACAATAGATTACGACATGATCGAGATCGCCGGTGAAAAATACCTTATGCCGACGATCTCAGATTTCCGCGGCACTGTCGAAAGCTCGGGAAAAAGATTTGAAAGCCGAAACTTGATCAGGTTTAAGAACTATCAGAAGTACGGAACAGATGTGAAGATTCTGGATGACGACATTAAGCCAGAAACAGAGCTAAAGAATCCTTGAAAAGAGCGGGCAGAAGCTTGATGCGAAAAATTGGTTCACTATTTACCGTCGCGGCGTTATGTCTTATTCTTTTTTCTTATGCGTTTGCGCAAAATGCGGCGCCGAAGGAAGAAAATAAACACGAGGCCGATTTGATAGAACTCATTAAGCTCGATAAAACCATAAAGCTCGATATTCGGTATGCGACTGCCAATAATTTTGTTGGTCGCACGGTCTATCCCGAAGCACGTGCATTCTTACAGCGTCCTGCGGCAGAAGGAGTTGTTCGCGTCCATAAACAACTAAAGAAACAAGGGCTCGGGCTCGTTATCTATGACGGTTACAGGCCTTGGGCGATCACAAAATTGTTTTGGGATGTTGTGACTCTCGACCAGCGTAAATATGTCGCAGACCCCGCAACCGGCTCTAAACATAATCGCGGTTGTGCCGTAGATCTTGGCATTTACGATCTGAAAACTGGTAATGCGATCCCGATGCCGTCGGGCTTTGACGAATTTACCGAGCGGGCTTCGCCCGATTACAAAGGCGGTACAGTAGAGGAACGCGCCAACCGCGACATACTGCGTCGATTGATGGAAGCGGAAAATTTTACAGTCAACCCAAGCGAATGGTGGCATTTTGATTATAACGATTGGGGCTTGTACGCGATTTACGACATTCCATTTACTTCCATCCGGAATCTCAACGATTTGGAAGGATTGGTCGTTAGGAGAGTTGAGTTTGCAGGAAATATATATTTAAGAGACAGATATTTGCGCAAGCGTGTGTTTCTCAAAGCGGGTGATATCTTCGACCCTGAGAATATAAGAAAATCTATTGAGAGTATGAACAAGCTCGGGGAACTTGAAATGATGACGGATCAGGACATCTCTTGGTACATTGATCGAGCTAATGGAGACGTTGATTTCATCTTTTACTTTCGAGAAAAGAGCATAAAAAAGCAAAGATCGAACTTATGAAATTCGACCTTTGCAGTATGTGTTTTATGCGTATCTAGTTGGTCTTCGGTTCGTCTTTCTTTTTACCAGCCTCGATCTGGAGAACGACTTTAATGTTGTCCGAAAGTGCCTGAACGCCGTTTGGCAAGTTGCTGCCGTAATTGACTCCGTAGTCACGGCGATTGATAGTGGTTTCAGCCACGATACCCATTTTGGGTCCAGATTTGTCGCTGCCGGCCAGCCATCCTGCGATCTCGAATGGGAATGTTATCGATTTCGTTACGCCTTTCATCGTAAAATCGCCGGTCAAAAGAAGGCCCTTGCCTTTCTTTTCGACCTTTGTGCTTTTGAACGTAATGTCGGCAAATTTTTCGACTTCGAAAAAGTCCTTTGAGCGCAGATGATTGTCGCGTGGTGCCACACCGGTATCAACGCTGGTTGCTTTTGCGTTGAACTCGACAGTCGATCTTGTAACGTCTTTTGCTTCATAGTTTACGGTTCCGGTGAAATCGCGGAAAAATCCCGGAATCTCAACCAGGCCCATGTGTTTTACCTTAAATCCGATGGCGCTGTGGGCCTTATCGAAAGAATAAGCGCCGGATTCGCCTGTCGCAGGGCCGCCGGCGAAGCGTTCAGTGAAAGTTTGATTCAACGCACTTGTTCCGTTTTGTGACAAAACAATAAACGCGATAAATGCGATTCCAAGTAGTAAAGAAGCTCGTTTCATAATGATTGATTCCTCCAGAATATTAACGCTATTTGATGCTCAGAGTAATTGAAAAGCTTGCAGTCCGCGGGGACTTGACCCGTTTTTTGCGGATAAAGAGATTGTAATCGCCGGTTTCCGGGATCACGAATGTGTAGGTCGGCGAACTGTCGAAATCACCTTCGGAAAAATTCTCTTCGCTGAATACCTTAAAATCAAAAAGACTTGTTTTCGTATTTTTTATCGTAACCGTTTGGCCTTTACTCGCACCAAACACATATTCCATTTGCTGATCATTAGACAAGGATCGAGTGAGAACAGCACTGGTCCTGCCTTTAGCAAATTCAATACGAAGCGGCTCGGCCTTGCCGCCGTTCTGGGCAAATGATAGGTCAGCCTCTAACGCAAAGAAAATGAGTAGAAAAAACAAAAAAAATCTCATAACAGTATCCGTCACAAAAGAGGTTTTTCAATTACTTTGATACTATACCGCATTATGAACAGACCAGAAACAAACGAATTCGACCCGTATTATAACAACTACATTTCGCTCATTGAAGGCAATGATGTGCTGCAGATTTTGGATGCCCAGCCAAGCGAGCTCCGAGAGATATTTGCCGGCATGCCGGAGGAAAAAGGGACGTTTGCTTACGCTGAAGGCAAATGGACGATCAAGGAATTGCTTAGTCATCTGATCGACGGTGAGCGGATGTTTGCCTATCGCACACTGCGTGTTTCGCGTGGGGACAAGACGCCTATCGAGGGCTTTGAGCAAGACGGCTATATCGAAAATTCAAACGCAAATAATCGCTCATTCGCCGAACTGCTTGAGGAATTCGACCTGCAGCGGCGGTCTAATATGCTCTTGTTCAACAACCTTTCAGATGAAGACTCAAAACGCATGGGCACCGCCAACGAAAAAGAAATTTCAACCCGTGCCCTCATTTACACCATGGCCGGGCACATCAGGCATCACATCCAGATCCTTAACGAGCGCTACCTAGCCTAATGAAATATGACGCCATTATAATCGGCGGCGGTGCTGCCGGGCTGTTCTGTGCGATAGAGGCGGGGAAGCGAGGCCGCAAAGTTGTTGTCTTAGAGCATAACGCCGAGGTGGGACGGAAGATCTTGATCTCCGGCGGCGGGCGATGTAACTTCACAAATATAAACGTCGAGAGCGAGAATTTTATCTCGCAGAACCCGCATTTCTGTAAATCTGCGTTGTCGAGATACACGCCGCAAGATTTTATTGATCTGGTCCGAAAACATAAGATCGCCTATTACGAGAAAAAGCTCGGGCAATTGTTTTGCAGCGAGAGTTCGCGGCAGATAGTCGATATGCTTCTGCGCGAATGCCGCAATGCTCGCGTTGAGATCAAGACCGGATGCTCGATTACAAATGTCACGAAAAGCGAGAGTTTTGTTGCGGAAACAAGTCAGGGAATATTTGAGGCAACAAATCTGATCGTTGCCTGCGGCGGGCTTTCTTTCACAAAGATCGGCGCCAGTGGCCTGGGCTTTAGTATCGCCCGGCAATTTGGCCTGAAGGTAGTCGAAACCAGGCCGTCTCTGGTCGCTCTCGTTCTAAAAGGTGAAAATTACAAACAACTGTCAGGCCTTTCCATAGATACGGTTGTTTCTACGGGTAAACACAGTTTTCGTGAAAATATTCTCTTTACGCATCGCGGGCTTTCAGGCCCCGCGATCCTGCAAATATCGAATTACTGGAAACCCGATGAGCCTGTTTCATTTCACCTCACACCTGAAACCGATGTGATGAAACAGCTAATGGAAAACAGACAAAGCCGGCAAAATTTGGGAAATTTGCTTGGCAGGTTTTTGCCGCAACGCTTTGCGGATGAGTTTGCAAGCCGTGAATTTGAAAACAAACCTTTATATCAGTTGAACGAAAGAGAGATAGAATCTATTGGAGAAAAGCTAAGCAATTGGCAATTAAATTTTCGCGAAACCGAAGGTTATGACCGTGCGGAGGTGACTCTCGGCGGCGTTTCTACAGATGAACTCTCATCACAAACGATGGAATCGAAAAAGGTTTCAGGCCTGTATTTTATCGGAGAGGTCGTAGATGTAACCGGATGGCTCGGCGGGTACAATTTCCAGTGGGCGTGGGCATCGGGATTTGCCGCAGGCAATGCGATCTAAAAATAAAGCGGGGGAGCCGTCTCCCACACCGTCTCCCCCTATTTTCGCAACCGCATACAGGGCGTATGCTGCTACGAAAAGTGATTCATAAAACCTCATTTCCCAGTTAAGGTCGGATGGAAACTATGAATATAAAATTACACAAACTGAGAAGCGTGTCAAGAAAACATCGAGGGCAATTTTTGCTATCTGAAGGTTGAAATGTCCATGCCATACTTGTCCCTGACGTGCTCTTCGGCAGCCTTATTGACGATTTTGAGGTTTTCGAGACGGCGCGTAGATTTGCTTATCTGGACGGCAGTGCGAGCCGCCATTTGTTTTATCATGTCACGGCCTTCGGCAGCCTCAGCCTGCATCTTTTCCCGCAGAGTATATAACTCTGACTGCTGTGCAGTAAACTTCTCTTCTACAAGTTCGTTGAGCCGTTTTTTGACTTGCGATATCTGGCGTATCGACCGGACGAGCTCGTCGCCTATGGAGTCGCCTTTGACGAGATCTGGGCTGTTGCGAAAATCCTCAACTAGCTTATTCAGTTTTGTTTGATCGCCAGCAGAGTATGCTTCGTTAAGCTGTGCCATCAGGCCGTGGCGTTTTTCCTTTTCAGTAGGATCAAGAGCGAGGTCTGGATGAATGGTGCGAGCAAGGTTATGGTATGCCTTTTTGGCCGCTGCGGTAGGCTGCCATTTTTCTGAGGCATGTGCGGCAGCATCTTCAACTCGTTTGGCCGACTCCTCAGCGCGCCGACGAAGTTCCTCGACTTTTTTCTTGACCTCCTCATCGTCAGGTACGAGTTTGAATTCTTCCTCAGCTATCTGGGCCTCGATATCATCGAGATTGGAATATAAACGCCCTACCTCCATCGTGTATTGAGCCTCAAACTGCTCAAGCTCCGCTCGAAGGTCCGCCATTTCTTCCTCGCGGTCGGCAAGACGATCCTTTAGGCGTTCAAGTACGGCTCGTTTCTTATTGAGTTCAATTTCTTCGGGTGCAAGAGAATTCATAGATCACGAGTAGAGATTCATCGGCCGCGTGAGTAAGGCGATCGGGTCATCGATGTTCAAGACCTCGCGGACGTAGAAAGGCTCGCCTGCCGCGACTCCGATAAGCGAACCAAAATAACGTGAGCGGCCTTCCAGTTCATCGAGATAATTTTTGGCAGTTAGACGAGTTTCCGGTTCGGTCGAGTTTGGGTCATGAAATTGGGATTTGTGGGCCCGAATCGCTGCCATTTTATCGTCGAGAAAATCTGAGATATCAACAACAAACGACGGCTCAACCCGCTGTGAAAAGATGTTGTGAGCTACTATCGGCACGGCGAATCTGTCATCGCCGGTTTCTTCGTCGTAACGCCGCATGCTGACCAATCGAGCCGATTCGCGGACCAACTGAGCGATGTGATCGTGGTCGGGGTGTGAATCGCCGATCTGATGCGTTAGGATCACTTTTGGCTTCAGACGCCGTAATGCTCGCACCATTTTTGTTCGTTCGACGTCGGTTACAAACATATGGCCATCAGGAAGGCCTAAGTTTTCGCGAAGGTCGATCTTTAAGATCTTAGCGGCATCGTCTGCTTCGATCGCGCGGCCTTGAACAGTGCCGCGCGTACCCATTTCACCGGCAGTTACGTCGAGAGCACCTGTCCGATAGCCGAGATGCTTCATCTTTAGCAGTGTGCCGCCGACGGTCAACTCTGCGTCGTCTGGATGGGCGAATATCGCTAGAATATCAACCTGGCTCATCCGTTTAATTTACCACAAGGTTTGATAGTATTCAGTTATGAAGTTGGTAGTTCTAGGTTCCGGATCAACTGTGCCTCATGCAAAACGTGCGAGTTCCGGCTATTGGCTGGAGGCTAGCGGAGGCACATTATTGCTCGATTGTTCGGCGTCTATAGGTTCACGAATGGCGGCGAACAGCCTCGATTGGCCAAATCTTGATGCCATCTGGATATCGCATTTTCACCTCGATCATTGTGGAGGTTTGGCTCCATTGCTTGCGGGAACAAAGCACTCAGCCGAGATGAAACAGCGAACGAAACCTATAAAGATCTTTGGCCCTACGGGATTGAAAGGCCTGATCGATCGCTCTAGTGCTGTAAATAACTATCGCCTGCTCGAACAGCCGTTCCCGGTCGAGGTGATCGAGATCGAGGAACAGGAATCGTTTGAAATACTGTCGGGAGTTGAGGCAGTTGCGCTGAAAACGCCGCACACTGATGAGAGCCATGCGATCCACATTCGAGACGCGGAAACGACGCTGGTTTATTCGGCTGATACGGGTTTTAGTGAGGTAATTGCTGCATTTGCGAATCGTGTCGATATGTTCATTTTAGAATGTACATTTGTCCGCGATAAGCCAATAAAAAAGCACCTCGAACTCGCCGAGGCGATGTTTCTGATACGAAAGGCGCAGCCCAAACGAGCGATGCTGACGCATTTTTATCCAGAATGGGACGAAATTGATTTCGAAACAGAGATCGCGAAATTTGATCCGCCTTGCGAGGTGATCGAAGCAAAGGACGGCTTGCGGATAAGCATTTAGACCACTACGCCAATGAAAATAAAGCCGACAATGCTGGATGTCATAGACGACGGTGTGAATTGAAGACGAGAAACATCACCACGCGTCAAAAATCCCTGATTCCAAGCTAAATGTATGATTTGCAATGGTTTAACGTCAAAGCAGAAAAAAGGCGCCATCTTGCGACCCCAAAAAGCCATCGCTGACCCCCTAAAAAGCCATCGGAGACACCCCAAAAAGCCATCGGGAAAATTTTATATTTAAGACAATTTGAGCTTTAAAAACGTCGTTTTTTGCATTTTCCACTAGTCGTCCACTAGTCAGCTCCGCTGCCTCCGCCACCTCGCCCGCAAAACAGCCACCTCGACAACCACCGCCAGCCACCGTCGCTCAATTGCCAAAGTTTTCGTTCGACGATCCGGCGGCGTAGCCGCGAATCTTAAAAATACGTCTCCAGAAAGGCATAGCCTTTCCGCTTGGCGACTGGGCGAAGCCCGAAAGATTCGGCCCTAATAAGAACAGGCGGCTTTAGCCGTCTTTCCCGAAGGGCAGATAGCCACGCTCGTTTACGGCGTGGTGAAGATCGCCCGAATTGATCGGAAGGGCGTTTTAACGTCCCTGCTCGGATGGGCTTAAGCCGCCGGAATCAAAGGACATTAAAACGCCGTGATGTTAATTTTCACAAACTTGACCACGCCCTAAAGGAGCGTGGCTATGTGCCGCGAAGACGCGGTACGGCGGCGGAGCCGCAGATCCTAAATTACATCTCGCCGGAAAGGCATAGCCTTTCCGCTTGGCGATTGGTTCAATGAAGTGAGTGTTAAGCCCTTGCTGACGAGCGGGCTTCTGCAATTGGCTTCGAAACGTTGAGTGTTAAGCCCTTGCTGACGCGCGGGCTTCTGCAATTAGGTTGTTTTTACGTTTTGTTTTGCCATGGCCATTAGGTCGGCGGGGAGCCATTTTTCGAGGACCTTTTCTTCGGCTTCGCCGATGCCTTTGGTGCGGTTACGCCATTCTTTTGATGGATCATCTTCGCGGCCGGATTGTTTTGGGTAATTTTCGACCTGTTCGAGGCTGATGATGATGCCGTGGGCGATGTCGCTCCAGTCTTCGTTCTGGATGCCACGCAGCACAACGGGCAGGCCGGCCGTCCAGTCTTCTTCGGGTGTGATATTGTCGTATTCTGGAATGGTCAGTTTGTCGGTGGATGGAAAACCTTTGCCGCTGAATTCGCTAACGATCTGGCTGGTAACGTCCTTGTATGAGGCATTTGGATTTGCCTTTCGCATCTCCAGAGCACGACGGAAAATATCTGATACTGTAGGATTTTCGCTCATAATTTGAACTCAGAATACCACAAACATGCGGCTAATGTCCTAGCCTATTGAAGGCAATAGAATATGAAAAGATTTATTTATCAGCTCCATGTATTGCTCGGGGTTATGGTTTCGATCCCTGTTCTTGCGTGGTCGTTGAGTGGGCTCTTGTATGCTTTGCCCAATATGGTCGAGGGCGGAACTGTAGAGAAGATCGACTCGGTTCGCGTCAAAGTGTCGCCCGCCGAAGCTATCGCGAGTGCAAACCTGCTGGCTGGCAAACAGTTGCCGACGACCGCATTGACCTTGTTAATGAAAGACGGCCGTCCGCAGTATCAGTCTATCGGCGGATTAGGCGCAGATTCGATCTTTATCGATGCTGAAACGGGTGCGGCGCAAATGTCTGCGCCGCCGTCGTTCAAGACCCGTTTTTTTCGTGAGGCTCATTTCTATTTCTTTGCAGGCGAATGGCAGGTAACTCTGCTAATAATTTTTTCGGCTTTGACGGCACTTTCGGCGATGACAGGCATTTATCTGAACATTGTTTACTGGTCACGCAGATTTTGGCGAGCGGAAGAAAATTAACCACAGAGACACAGAGGGCACTGAGAATGGACAAAATAGAATTTCTCTATGTCCTCTGTGTTCTCTGTGGCTAATATACTGCCAACTTTTTTCTTGATAATCGGCATCTGAAAAGATAGTCTTCATTACACGAGGGTTTTAATATATGAAATCGTTTTTTGCACCGTTTTTTGCACTGGGCATCATACTTTTTATGTTTCTTTTTGCATTTGGGCAGAATGAGCAGTCTCCGATCGTTGAAAAGGTGATCGACTATAAGGACTGGACATACAAAGATATCCGAACAGACAAAGAGGTCAATCTGCGTGATTTCACAAAAGACAAAAAGCTGACCATCGTTGTATATTTTGCTCCGTGGTGCGGGAATTGGAATTATGACGCGCCTATCCTTGAAAGACTGTATGCAAAATATAAGGACAAAGGGCTGGGGCTAATTGCGGTCGGAGAATACGGGCCAATTGTGTCGATGAGGTCAGTTTTTGATCGGTTCAAGCTCACATTTCCAGGAGTTTACGAATCGGAAAACCGCGACAAAAGGCAATATACGCTGCACTACGCTTACCGGCAGTCGACGGGCGATACGCGCGGTTGGGGTTCGCCTTGGTACATCTTGCTACCGCCGTCAGTGATAGAGAAAAAAGGAGATACGCTTACCAAAAAGACCTTTGTCATCAACGGTGAAATGATCGCGGACGAGGGCGAGCAATTTATACGCAAGCATCTAGGATTGCCGGCGGTTGAACAAAAAACTGCGTCACTGAGTGCAGACAAAACCGAGACGGCTAAGATCGAGGTTTGTGAAGATAAGAAACCTGCCGAACTTGTACTTTCTAAAGAGAGAAAAGAGTAGCGGTTGATTTTAACGCGGCATGACCGCGAGAGTGTCTGACAGCTTCTTTGCCGTTTGTCTCAGAGGATCTTTTGAACCTACGAACTTGCCAGCGATGGCAAGGTCTTCAGATTCGGCCATAAGGTCTGAGATGCCCTCAATGCTCGGCAGATACTTCTTTAAGGTTGTTTTGGTTCGAAATTCTGTTTCGAGATCGGCTAATCCCTCTTTGAAATTACGGATCGCGGTTACCACTTTCTGCTTGCTTGCCTCGTTCTGGTCAAGCGTTGCTTTTGAAAGGCGCTTCGTCTTTGCCGACGCGTCAAGCGTCTCAATGTCCTGTGCGACAGGCCCCAGAACATCGATAAATCTGTTCATGTTATCGAGCTGATTCGATACCTTTTCGCGGGCGGTTCTGACATCTAATGGCGGAATGGTTTTCGCCGCCGTAGGTTTCTTAGCGGTATTTTTCTTAGTTGACTTTTTCTGTGCATCGACGCCGGTGACAAATAACGCTAAAACGATCAGGGGTAGGATAAATCTAAGTTTTTTCATTAATATTTTGTCCTGTGCTAGGCTAAGTATTACAATTTTATCATAAACGCGATGCATCATCGGTATTTAGAGGTTCGCAGGATCGGGCGCGTTGGCTACGCAAAGGCGCTGGAACTTCAAAAGGAGCTTGAGGGCGAAGTTATTGCCCGGCGAGAGAGCGATTATCTATTGCTGCTCGAACATCCGCATACCTTTACGCTTGGACGCAGATCGAAAAATGACGGCGTGCTTGCTACAGCCGAGATGCTGCGAAATCTAGGCGTCGAGGTTTTTGAAACAAACCGCGGCGGACGCGTGACCTATCACGGCATCGGCCAGATCGTGGGCTATCCGATAATTAGCCTCTCGCCCGATCGCGAAGATGTACATAAATATGTCCGCGATCTTGAAGAAGTGCTTATTCGTACAATGGCTGATTTTGAGATCAACGCCTTTCGGATCGAAGGCTTGACGGGCGTTCACACAGTCGAAGGTAAGATAGCAGCTATCGGCGTTCACATAAAACGCTGGGTCACAACACACGGTTTTGCATTGAACGTCAACACCGATCTCAGCTACTACAATTGGATCATCGCCTGCGAAGGCGAACCTGTGACCTCGATGGACCGCCTGCTTGGCCGCGAAGTTGATATGGTCGAGGTTGAAAATCGGCTAGAAGAGAATTTTTACGACGTGTTCGAATACGGTAAATTGCCACTAGCTTTAACTAGTGGTTTTGGTACTAAACAAGACAAGGCTTTAGCCCAACATTTGGCTAAAGCCGAATTTCCTTAAATACTCACCTCCACCTAAAGGTGGAGGCAATTGAATAACTTATGAGACGTGATACAACATCGTGGTACAGCCACAATTTGGGAATGGATATGCCGTTGGTGGCATATGGACATGCGGGTTATCCGCTGTTGATGTTTCCGACGGCGGCGGCGGATTATTTGGAATACGAGCGGTTTTATCTGGTCGATTCGATAAAAGAATTTATCGAGGCGGGATTGATAAGAGCTTACTCGATCAACTCGGTCAATAAATACAGCCTCTTGAACAAAGAGTCTCATCCGGGCTGGAAAGTTGAGATGTTGTCGCGTTACGACAATTACGTTATGGACGAGGTCTTGCCGTTGATCCGCAGCGAGTGCGGCGCGGATGCAAAACCTCTCACGACGGGAGCATCGTTGGGCGCGTTACTGGCCGCCAATACTTACTTTAAGCACTCAGACAATTTTCGCGGCACGATCGCTATGAGCGGTAGCTACGATATTTACAATTATCTGGAAAGCTATTACGACGATAATGTCTATTTCAACAACCCGATGATGTATCTCAAGAATCTAAATGACGATTACCATCTGCCACGTCTTAGACAGTCAGATTCAATAGTGATCGTTACGGGCCAAGGCTCATACGAGGCCCCGGACCGCAGTAGGGAATTCTCAGGACTCCTTCACTCCAAAGGCATTCCGCATAAACTCGACGTTTGGGGCAACGACGTCAACCACGACTGGGTCTGGTGGCGGAGAATGCTGCCGTATTATCTTGGCGAGTTCACTAAGGGATGAAGGATGAAGGATTGAATTTTTCATCCTTCATCCCTCATCCTTTCACTAGCCGTCTCCTTTTTTACCTTTTCGCTTAGAGCCGTCTTGCTTTTCAGGCGGCGGTTCATTTTTTGGTGTGTTCTGAACGACCGGCGGTTTTATCACGATCGGTTTGTCTGGAGCGGGTTCGACCGGCTTTGTTGTCGCCGGTTTATCTCCATCTGAAGAATCGCCGGGTAGCGGTGCGTTAGGATCTATCTTCGCCCCGGGTGTCACGACAATGCCGGTCTTAGGTGCATTGGCATCAGCCTCCTGCAAGGTTTCGAGTTCCTCGCGCCTACGTAATTCGGCCTCGCGTTTGATGTCCGCGGGCATTGGCGGCGCCTCGGGGAATTTCTCGATCGGCTTGCCTTTCATGAAAGGGATCATAAAAGCATTGAAATACGGCAGTGCACCGTGGCCGCCGGTCATGCTATTGCCAAGATTTTCCTTGCGAAGCGGATTGCCCATCCAAACACCGGTCGTATACGTCGGCGTGTAGCCGATGAACCACACATCGGTATGATCATTGACGGTCCCGGTCTTACCGCCGATCGGGTTGCCGCCTGCGCTAGCTCCTGCTGCGGTTCCGCCGCCGCTGCATACTGCCCGCATTAACTCAACCATAGTTAATGCAGTGTATTCACTAGTTACTTTCGAACTGGCACCATCGTATTCTTCCAACAGGCTGCCGTCACGGTTATATACTTTGCGGATCAAGTGGGGCGTCATTCGAATACCCTTGTTTGGAAATGACGAGTAGGCCGCCGTCATTTCCAGCAGCGAAGCCTCGCTTGCTCCGAGTGCTGACGGAAGGCTCGGAGCCATGGGGTTAGTGATGCCAAAACGCCTTACCATTTGAGCCCCCGCCTGAATCCCAACCTGCTCAAGCAAGTGTACCGCCGCAATGTTGTAAGACTTTGCGAGAGCGATCTTCATAGGCGTATTGCCATGGCTGAGACTTCCATCATAATTGTGCGGCTGCCAACCGCCGCGTTTGATCGGAGCTCCGCTGACAACAGATTCAGGTGTCATTCCGGATTCGACCGCTGCGGTATAGATGAACGGTTTATATGCCGAACCGGTCTGCCGAAGGCCCTGAGTAGCGTTATTAAATTTGTTTGTGTGGAAGTCGTACCCGCCGACCATAGTGACGATCTCGCCCGTCTTAGCGTCTATGGTTACAATAGAAGCCTGAACATCTGGAACCTGCGAAAGTTCTACTTCCAGTGTTTGGTTATCTGTATCTACGCTCTTTACCAGAAATTCAGCCAGATAACCGGGCTTAAGTTCGTCTTTTGGCCGCTTATCGCTTCGACCCATATTGCCTGCGCGAACTACGGCCTTAAATCTTCCAAACCGAACTCCGACCTCATCCGCAGCCACATTGACCTTCATTACGAGACCCTTGATGTACTCGCCCTCATGATAATCGTCGCCATACCAGTCAGCATGTTTGAAAGTTTCGAGCGTCTTGGTTATCTCTTTTTCGTCAGTCACCGGCTGGTCGTTGTCGTCAACAAGAAGATTTTGATAATCCGAACGCCATTTTCGTCCTTTATCAAACGCACGCAGACGTTCGCGTATCACGCGGGTAGCGATCTTTTGACCTTCTACATTAATGCTTGTATAAACCTTCAAGCCGCCTTGAGCGACACGCGTGGTGTATTTTTCTTCGAGATACCTGCGGATCTCCTCGACCGGATAATCCCAAGCGGTCGATTTTGGCTGAGATTGGTAATACGCCGTGTCGGCGAGTTGGATCTGGGTCGCCTTTGCTGTCTCGGCCTGGGCTTCGGTAACGTAAGCGTATTTCGCCATCTGATCCAAAACCAGATTGCGTCGCATTTTAGCCTTATCCAGATTTCGAGTTGGCGAATACTCAGACGGAGATTTTGGAATAGCCGCCAATAATGCAGCTTCTTCCAGATTGAGTTCCTTTAACGGTTTTCCAAAATACGTTCTTGACCCTGCCTCAAAACCGTATGCTCCGGCTCCGAGAAAAACATAGTTCATATACATTTCAAGGATCTGGTCTTTTGTATAAAGGCGCTCGATCTGCAATGCGACGGCCCACTCGTTTACTTTTCTCGTGTAAGTTTTGTCTTTGTAAAGAAAGAGATTTTTTGCAAGTTGTTGGGTGATCGTTGAGGCACCTTGCCCCTGAAGATCGCCGGTTGTAAGGTTCTTGAAAACGGCACCGATGATCCTATAAGGATCAATGCCTATGTGATCACGAAAACGATAATCTTCGACCGCCATCAGAGCGTCTTTTACAACGTCTGGCACATCCTGGATCTTGATCGGAATACGCTTTTCGATCGCAAATTCGGCCAGCACTGTTTCGCCGTCATCTGCATAGATCGTTGTAACCTGCGGCGGGCGATAAGTAGCAAGAGCGGAAACCTCGACGGAATATCGGGAATTATTTAAGTAATAGGACGCAAGAACACCGGTCAGAGAACCTGCGGACAAGGCCAATACGAGAGCCGTTGTCAGTAACATCAGGGTGGAAAAGCCGCCTTTTTTATTTCCGTTGGAAACAGCCTCGGCTGTTTTTAATTTCTTTACTTCTACTGCCACCTAATTATCTCCTAGTTGACGAACCGTCGCAGTTTTACGCTTATTACAAATCCGATCGCGACAAATGTCGATAAAATTGCTGAGAGCCCGGCGCTCATCAACGGTAGCGGAACCCCGATCACAGGCAGAACGCCCAGAGCCATCCCGACATTCATAAAGATCTGAAAGACCATTCCGCATACAATTGCCATTATAACAAGCATACCCGCGCGGTCAGAAGCCTCGCGAGCACCCGCGATCATCCGCGACAAAAGCAGTGCGTAAGCCAGAAGAAGCGAAACGCACCCGATAAAGCCTGTGTTTTCAGCAGTTACTGCAAAAATAAAATCTGTATGCGGCTCGGGCAGAAACTTTAGCACGCTTTGCGAGGTTTCGGTTTCGCCTTTTATTCCGGTAAGACCGCCTTTGCCAACCGTGATAGTGGATTGGATCGTGTGATAACCATATCCACGCGGATCGACACTGTCGGGATCAGTGATCGCCAGAATTCGTTCCTGTTGATATCGCTTTATGGCGCCGCTTTTAACACCAAAATGCCATGCGGCCGGAATAAAGATCGCAGCCGCGACAACTGCAAGAACAACATAACGAACCTTTATTCCTGACAGAAAAAACATTGCCGCAAGGATCGGAAAATATGTTATCGCTTGGCCAGCGTCCGGTTCGAGTATGATGAGGCTGACCGGGCCTGCAAAAATAGCTCCGCCGATCAGCATCTCGCGAAGGCTGAGGGACTTTGCTTTCCTGGCGCCGAAGTACTTTGCCAGCATCAGGACAGTCGGGATCTTTACAAATTCAGACGGTTGGAATTGTCCGACAACGGGTAGCTTGAGCCAGGCTTTTTGACCGTTGACCTGTACGCCGAGAGGCGTTAGAACGAGAAATAGCATCACCAACCCAGCAATATAAAATACAGGAGCGGCATCGATTATCCGTCGGTAATCATTGAACGCAACGACCAGAAAGGCGACCAACGCGATCCCTATCCCAAGGATCTGCTTTGACCAATAGCTCTCAGTTGGCAAGGCGTTGTGGATCTGCCAGACGCCAAACGCGGAGATAGTTAACGCCAACAAAGCGGTAGGCCAATCAAAATCCCGGAGATCTCGTTTTTCGATGATCGCAACCATGTTTATTTAGCCACACGCTCCTCAGATGCACGTGGATGTTTTTGAAGATATGCCTGATAGACCCCTCGTGCCGCGGGGCCTGCGTTTGATGCACCGAATCCTGAGTTTTCAATCAGCGCTATGACTGAGATCTCTGGCTTGTAAGCCGGAGCAAAGCTCACAAACCACGAGTGGTCTTTGTTTGCTCCGACGTCTTTACCGACCTCGGCAACCTGAGCCGTGCCGGTCTTTCCGGCGATCTCCAGATCAGCCATTTTTATCGACCCGGCAGTTCCGCCGCCGTTTACCACGCCCCACATTCCCTTAATGACCAAGTCCCATTGATCCGGAGCGAGTTCGATGAGTTTGGGTTCAGGGTGCTGATAGGCAAATCCTGCACGGGCTGGTATGTAATTAATATCGCCTTCTTGTCCCACGGCGCTGACCGGCTTAAATTGCTTTAGAAAATGTGGAATAAACTCTTTACCTCGCATTCCGACGCTTGCGACTGCTCGCAACATTGATATGGGTGTAACAACGACCGTATCCTGTCCGATCGAGGCATACACTGTTCGAATATCGCTCCATTTGCCTTCGTTCTTTAGTATGTAAGGCATCCACGATTTTGGTGTTTGCGGTACTTTTTCATTAGGTAGATCTATGCCCGAACGTCGATCAAAACCAAACGTTTCGATCATTTTTATGAGGCCTTCGACACCCATTTTCAAGCCAAGGCGGTAATAATATCCATCACACGATTTGGTGATTGCGTAAGGCAAAGCCGGCGAACCGTGGCTTCCCATACATCGGGTAAATTTGCTGCCGACCTTGATGCCGCCGCCGCAGGCAAGGTTTGAATGAACGACTGTGATAGCTCCCTGTTGGAGAGCGGCAGCGGATTCGGGAATCTTCCAGGTCGAGCCCGGCGGATAGCGTCCTTGTATCGCGCGGTTGTAAAGCGGCCGTTTCTCGTCCTGCCAATAGGCTGCGATCTGCCTTCGGCCGTCGGGTGAAGAGCTTCCGCGAACAAAGATGTTCGGGTCGAATGACGGTGCTGACGCCATCGCGAGCATCTCGCCGTTATTCGGATCCATCGCGATAACTGTTCCGCGCTTCGTTACTGAAGTTGCGAGTTGGTGTTCTGCTTCAAGCTGCAGATCAAGGTCGATCGTGGTCACAAGATCCTGACCAGATTGCGGCGCTACGACCTCAAGCTCGGTCTGAACACGTCCACGGCTATCAACCAGTACTTTTCGGTAGCCCGGTTTTCCACGAAGAAATTCATCGTAGTATTGTTCGAGTCCGCCTTTGCCAATGATATCGCCGGGACGAAAACCCCTAGACTTAAATGTCTCTTCCTCAAGCTGCTTAGGGCTGATCTCGCCAACATAACCTAGTACATGTGCGAGTGTTGTGCCTAGCGGATAAAATCGCTGCGGTTGTAGTTCGACACGAAGCTCAGGAAACTCCAGCGAATGCGACTCGACCCATGCAATGTCCTGCATGGCGACATTTTCCTTAAGAACCATCGTCTCGAAATCATTCTGCTTTTTTATCAGATTCAGACGTTCGACGACGAATTGGCGGTCAAGATTAAGGCCGTGGGAATAATCGTCAACGCGATCAATGACGTTGATGGATTTGAGCGGTTCGTTCGAGAGAACCACATTATAAGTGGGGCGGGAATCAACCAACAGTTTGCCGTTGCGGTCGAATATAGCCCCACGCGGAGCAGGAATTGGAATAAGGCGAACTCGCTGGTTTTCTGCCCGCTCGCTGAAATACTCGCCTCTAACTATCTGGAGATAATAGAGCCGTGCACCAAGTACAGCCAACAGAACAAAAGCGATGACCTGTATCGCACCGACCCGCATTCCCAAATTTTGTATCTGATCGCCGATCTTCATTGCGATAATAAACGAACAAAATGACTTGCTACTTATTCAAACGAATAGGATTTCGCCGCCGCGTCTGGCGTCGCGGCGTAAACATGTCTCGTTTTTTGATCCTAACCTTGTCTGTCGCAAAGTTCTGCATGAACAAGTAAACGAGAGTTCCGATCGTCGTTGTTCCAATGAGCAAATATGCTCCGCTGACTACCACGTCTCCCGATGGCGTCTGCCCCAACAAACGATGCAGACCGTAGTAAACGAGATAATTTAACCCACACGCTCCAGCTAAGACGGGAATCCTTAGAATTAGGTTGTCCATGTAGACTCGTCTAGCGACCTCCGAAACGATGTAAGCAACAAGAGTTTTTGCGAAGCCATTTGCACCCAGAAGTCCTCCGCTCAATGCGTCCGTCACGATGCCTGCGATTGTGCCAAAAAGGAGAGCTTTAATTGAGTTTCTTTGCAGCGCGGCGTAAACGACAATTATCAGTGGAAAATCAATAAAGGCGAGCGGTTCCCATACGTTGCGCAGTGTCACCTGCAATATGATCGCGATGATAAAGGAAATTGTTAGCTTTAAGCCTTCCATGGATACGTCTAAGGTTCCCCGATCGTAAACTACTTGCTCTTCACCGCATTTGGCAATTTTTGTTCAAATTCTGTTCGAGCCGGCGGCTCGTAAAGTAGTATGCCGACTTCCTGCATCGAACTAAGTTTTGCCGCAGGCCTGATCAGTATTTGATGCGGAGTCGTCGCCGAGCCTTGAACGACACTCACAATATCGCCTACTTTCAAACCGGACGGAAAGATGCCATCCTGGCCTGTTGTAAAAACTGACTGGCCCGCCTTAACATCGATGTTTCCCGGAACATACTTCATTTCAAGCAGGTCTTTTTTGCTTGTCCCGTTAACCACGCCGAGTGCGTTTGATTCTCCGATTTGGCCTATGACTGCGCCTAGTCCCGATTTGTCGCGAGTGATCAGGTCAACTTGCGAGGTCAAAGGACTCACTGCGGTCACACGTCCGACGAGGCCGCCGTCTGTCACTACCGGCATATTGACAGCGACACCGTCTAGGCTGCCGCGATTGACGATTGACGAATCAAACCAAACGGACGGGTCACGACCGATTATCTGGGCGGTCAGAACTTTGTATTTACTTTGCTCTTTTAACTGAAGAAAGGCTTTCAAACGGCTATTTTCCGAAGCCAGTTCTTCTTTTTGTTTCAACTCTACTTCGAGTTCCTGTACGCGCTGTTTGAGAATATCGTTTTCACTTGCGGCAGAGCGTAGGTTTGAGATCGAACTGAAGTAGTTTGAGATCAACGAGCTGATGGTTGTGACCGGGGACTGAACAAAATCGGTGGCAGTTTGAACCCAAACACGAAGTACCCGCTGACCCGAATTGATCTCACGTGCGTGAAGTGCCATCAGGACAAAATTCACCAATAGAAGGACGATCATCAGCCACGGCGTCAACCGCCAAACATCTTTTTGACTGCGTTCTACCATCCGTTCAATGGATGAGGGGTGAGGGATGAGGGATGAAGCCAAGCATCATGACCAATTCATCCTTCATCTTTCATCCTTCATCCTTTGTTAGTTTCCTGTCATTAGAGAATTATCCCACTTAACACGTTTGAGAAGTTCGAAATCTGAGAGCATTTTGCCTGTGCCGAGCACGACTGAGGAGAGAGGGTCGTCTGCGATCACAACCGGCAGGCCGGTCTCGATCATCAATCGTTTGTCGAGATTTTTGAGCAGAGCGCCGCCGCCAGTGAGAACGATTCCGCGTTCCACAATATCGGCAGAGAGTTCCGGCGGAGTGCGTTCGAGGGCGACACGTACAGCATTGATAATGGTGGAAACCGAGTCGGAGAGGGCCTCGCGGATCTCTTCGTCCGTCATTGTGATCGTCTTCGGTATGCCTTCGATCAAATTACGGCCTCTAACGTCCATTGAGAGAGGTTCTTCAAGCGGAAAGGCACTGCCGAGAGCGATCTTAATGGCTTCTGACGTGCGTTCGCCGATAAGCAGGTTGTACTTGCGTTTGATGTATTGCGTGATCGCTTCGTCCATCTCATTACCGGCCACGCGAACCGCGCGCGAGTAAACGATGCCCGAAAGAGAAATAACGGCAATGTCAGTGGTGCCGCCGCCGATGTCAACGACCATGTTGCCGTGCGGTTCCGTGATGGGCAAACCGGCGCCGATCGCAGCGGCCATAGCTTCTTCGACAAGATAAACCTCAGACGCCTTTGCCCGATATGCCGAATCTTCCACGGCGCGGCGTTCTACCTGCGTGATCTCCGACGGAATGCCGATGACGACGCGCGGACGAACCCATGATTTTCCGTTATGAGCTTTACGGATAAAATGCTGAAGCATCTTTTCCGTAACTTCAAAATTCGCGATCACGCCATCTTTCATCGGACGGATGGCAACTATATTGCCCGGCGTACGGCCAAGCATCTCTTTTGCGTCGCGGCCAACGGCTTCAACCTGATTTGTAACTTTGTTAATAGCGACTATCGATGGTTCTGAAACGACGATGCCTCGGCCCTTTGCATAAACGAGCGTATTGGCAGTTCCGAGATCGATCGCCAGATCGCTTGAAAATAAACTGAATAGAGACTTAAATGCCATGTTTTGAACAACTTCCGTTAATTAAGAGACTGGTTTAGAGATCGTGTTTATTGTGTGCGGCTGGCATACTGACGGACGCCTGAAACGGGACACCGTAACCAAAATGTCTAACCTAATAGCATACACCTTACTCTCAGCATTTTTCTAATGAAATAAATAGTTTTTTTCTACATTAATAATGGGAAAATTGATGTTTGCGAGGTTCGATGGAAAATATGAGCATCTGGTCGCACGCACAAATTTGATCTATCCGAATTTTGGGGTTGGGGGCCGCGTGATAAATCTATTTCGTTTCCTGGTTTTGACTTGACATCCGATGAACCGGAAACGTATATTCTGAATTTCGGCTTGTCGGGAAGTAACAAGCATCGGAACTCTCCCCGCCGTCCCCGACAGTGCCCAAATTTCGTCTTAATCAGCCGCCCTAGCTCAGTTGGTAGAGCGTTCGATTCGTAATCGAAAGGTCGTCGGTTCGACTCCGATGGGCGGCTCCATTATATTCCCGTTCATAGCTCAATTTTCCTAAGAAAACCGTCAAATTATTCCTTATTTCCAATACGAAGGAGTTCGGCAACGCTCCAGGCTTGAGCGGCAGCACCGCGTGGATAGTGGGGTTGTTGGGCGTCGAAGATCTCTGAGATCTGGCCGAGCATTGTATCGGAAATGTGTTGTTTAAATCCGGAGAGCATCTGTGTGATCTGTATTTGTGCCTTCGCATCCTGTGAATGCGTCTTTCGATATGCTTCAATAAACGGGCCGATCAGCCAGGCCCAAACTGTTCCCTGATGATATGCGCCGTCGCGCTGCCTCGGCAAGCCTTTGTAGATAGCAACAAATCGCGGATCATTTGGGGTGAGAGAACGTAGGCCAACTTCGGTAAGAAGTTCGGCTTGAACTTTTTTAACAACGGCCCGAGCACGTTCTTCATCAAGCATGGTGTGTTGCAAACTGACGGCAAAGATCTGATTTGGCCTGACGGATGCATCCTTATTGGCGCCGTCGACAACGTCGTATAGACAGTTTTCTTCGTCATTCCAAAATTGGCCGTTAAAACTCGCCTTTGCCGCCGCCGCCATTTCACGATAGCGATTTTCGTTTTTGTCGCCGAATCGTTTTGCAAGATCGGCGACGAAACACAATGTGTTGAACCAAAGGGCTTGTATCTCGACCGGCTTACCTGTTCGCGGAGTGACAACCCAATCGCCTATCTTTGCGTCCATCCAGGTTAGCTGGCTGCTCGGCCCGCCAGCATACAGCAATCCATCGGTATCGACTCGTATGTTGTAACGTGTGCCGCGCATGTGCCAGTCGATAATGTCGATCAGTTTTGCGTAAAGCTGGTCACGAACAAATTTATAATCTTCAGTTTTTTCTGCGTATGCCCTAATCGCTTCAAAAAACCACAAGGTTGCATCGACAGTATTGTACTCGGGTGTTTCACCTTCGTCCGGAAAACGGTTGGGAATCATCCCCTCGGAAATGTGCTTGGCAAACTCGGCGAGGATGCTCTTTGCGATCTCAGGCCTGCCTGTTGCGAGTGTCAGGCCGGGCAAAGCGATCATCGTGTCGCGTCCCCAATCTGAGAACCAATGATAACCGGCGATGATCGTATGTCCTTCGCCACGTTTGACGATGAACTGATCGGCAGCGAGGACGAGTTGCGTGGAAAAGTCGTCGTTAAGCCCCGATCTATGAACCAATCTAGCTCGACGTTCTATCTCCGTTGCTTCAAGTGAGTCTGCGTGAGAGATCTCTTGTAATTCCGTTGAAGCAATGACTGTGGCCGGCTCGCTTAGGTCAAACGAAAATACACATGATTGAAAAAGGTCTTCAGTAAAGTCGAATCCACGTTCCTGCTCGATAGTGTATTCAAAATTGCGGTACCAGTCGTTGGAACGCTCCAGCGAGACCGCATTATGGGTTAGGTAGAGCGTTGTATCTTCGATCGAAGATTTAAAAGACACATAGCCATCGCCGCTGTCGATATGCAAACTAAAGGCTTCATCTTCGCGCCGTAAATGGTGATGGTCACGAAATGCGAATAGCGGTCGCAACTCGAGCATGACTTGTCGTTTGTCATATCGTTTTCGCTTTTTGACTGTCCACGAGGCAATAGTCGTATTACTCCCGTGAGACATAAAGATTTTTTTCTCGATCTCGATGCCGTCAACTTTAAAAGTCCAGATCGGAAATGGTTCAAGACGAAAGCCGGTAAAAAGACGATAGCCTTGAGGGTGAACCATTCCAGGATATTGATTTGTTGAGAGGTCAAACCGATTACCGTCAATGACGAGCGTTTCTTCAAATTTGGAGAGCAGAACCATCCGTCCAAGCGGAGGCTTCGTCGCCGCCACAAGCAGGCCATGATAACGCCGCGTATGTGCTCCAGAAACAGTGCCGGATGCGTAGCCCCCGATGCCGTTCGTTTCGATCCACTCGCGGGACGTCGAGGTTTCAAGATCGTTCAAAACCTTCTTGCTCAGATTGATCATTTACTTTCGATTTTAGGCAGAAACAGTGGGAATTACTTAGTGTACACAGCAATTAAATTTGGTAATTGAAGAAATATTGTCGTCAATGATAAGGAGTGATAGAAAATCAGGCGATCTTAAGATATTTCGGTAAGTTTTTCGACGCTGTCGCCCGCACTTCCATCGAAAGGTTTAGGGTCTTGCCTGACGTCTTCTGAGGAGAGACTCTCGTTGAGAAAGTCGATTAAATCAAGTTTTTCCACTGGCGTGAGTTTGTCGCATCTTTGTTTGATAATGTCCAACTCGATCGTAGCCATAGCATCACCTCGTTTTATGAATTATATCATTGAAAATGATTAGCAAAATAAAAGGAGAATATCCACCCACAGTTAAAATTGTATTCCGATCTATTTTAAGCTTGTCGATTTTTAAGAATTTTGACGAACGACCCGGATCGAAGTTCATCCAAGGTGATGCTTGTGAGATCGAGAGCTTCTTGTTCAGTAACGGCTCCGCAGTTGATCGCTCGCAGAAAATAATTTAATAAACCTTGACCCGTCGCGGCGTCGTCAAAAACATCACCGACAAGAGTTGCTTGTGCCGCTTTTTCGACAAAGTTTCGTAGGCGTTCTGAAGCGGCGTCGAGGCCTTCGAGGAAGAAAGTGAATACGGCAGCATATCGCGTCGGCAATTGTCCGGGATGAAGATCCCAGCCTTGGTAAAAGGCATTCGCCAACGAGTGTCGGCATTGATCGTAATGCAGCTTCCAAGCGCGATGTACGACCGCACGATTTTCGTCGATCTGTTCCGCAGTGAGATTATCACCGCGATGCGGTGCGACGGGCATGATGTTTGTCGCTCCGTCGGAAAGCCACACGCCAGTTCCTCCAAACGACACTTGCATCATGCTCCGCGCAAAATCGCAGGCCGGATGAAGCATTCCCTGATACGCCGCGGTTATCGAGCAGCTTGCCGTGTAATCGTATACGCCGAAATGTGCCGCGGTGCAGCGTCCACGAGCGGCCTCGAGCATTCGGGGCATACCAATTTCACCGTCCGACGCGATGATGGATTGCGTGGTCTCGATCATCATTTCCATCTTCAGACTACCAGCGGTAAGGCCGAGTTTTGGTTCGATCTCATCAAAAATATCGGCGAGCACGGCTACCTGTTCGGGTGTTACGATCTTTGGCAATGTGACGACAAAGTTATTTGGCAATTTACCGCCTGAGGTAGCGACGAGCGTCGTCAGAAAAAGATCGAGCGTGCGGATGCTGCGTGACATTAACTCCTCTGAAAAAGTTTTGATACGGATGCCGATAAATGGCGAAAGTGTGCCTGCGGCCATTCCTTTTGCGACTTCCTCTGCGGCGGAAATGGTATGGCCGTCTTCTTCGGCATCAGGCCGCGTACCGTAACCGTCTTCAAAATCGATGCGGAAATCTTCGACCGCTTCGCGGGCAAGTTTTTCACCGACACGGGCAAAGATCGTTTCCGCCAATTTCGGCGGCAGATCGAGAGCGTGGGAAAAGGTCGCGGCGTCCGGCGCAAAGGCCTCAAACGAACGCACGGCAAGCTGGCCGAGTTTTGCAGTAGTGTCCGATTTAAACAAATGAGCACCGCCGTAAACCGTATGCACCGGTTGGCGACGGCCCGATTCGCCGGGATAACGCTTGGCAAACTCCGTCATCGGCGTGCGAAGCCGCGCGGTGATCTTTTCGAATGATTCGGCGGTAAGGGATGTGTTCATAATGGCTAATTACCTTGTGAGACGTGCCTCGATCAGGCCGTGCGGCTCGTCGGTCGGGACAAAAATTCGATTGTCGTTCGCCTGTCCAAACTTTGTCATATCGATTGGCAGACAATGTATATTGGGCAATGAAAATGCGATCTCTTCGACCTCCGAAAACTCGTCAAGGATAGTTTCGCCGATAGCATAGAGCGTGTGCTGGACGGAAAGACTGTTGTGTTCGGCAAAGACTTTTAGGATAGTCTGCCTGATCGCCTGAAACGTCTCATCGATCGCATCGCCCGGTTTTGCATACCGCCAAGTTGCTTTTATAGCAGTCGAAAATATACGGTCTGTCGTCTCTGGTAAAGTCGTATAAGGATCTTTTATAAAGCCAACAAAACCGGAGTCTGTTGTTTTTAAAACAATCAGATCCTCAACGCCGGACTCGACAGTTTCGCCGTCGCGTGATGCCGTGATCTTCGCCGTGCGTTTTTCGCCGCTGCCTTTTACGAATGAATGGTTATGCTCATTGGTATTAAATTTCATCCGCCTCCATGCGGTTTCAAATATGTCGATAATGACCCGTGAGATCTGCGGATTATTCACAAGAAAATGCGCCGTGAGCCGCTTACCAAAGGACTCGATCTCTTCGATTTCCTGCGTCTGTCCAGCGAGTGCATACACAGTGTTTTTCATCGTGTCGGTTGGCAGACAAAGGCTGTTGTCACCGACTCTGTGAATGGTGTCGAAATCTCCCTCGAGAGCTATGTTGACGGTAAGGTTTTGCAGTTCGTGGCGATCGCCGGAACGCGCGACCTTCATTAGCCGCACACGCGACTTACCGTAATTGTCCTGAAGGATCTTAACGGACATATACTAACTTCCGCGGTAAGTTGAATAGCCGAACGGGCTTAACAATAGCGGCACATGGTAGTTCTGAACAGGATCTTTCACCACAAATCCAATCGTGATTAGCGGAAAAAAACACTCAATGCTTCGCATAATAAAATAGGCACCCGTGT
Organism: Chloracidobacterium sp.; assembly: GCA_016711345.1. Lineage (NCBI taxonomy): Bacteria > Pseudomonadati > Acidobacteriota > Blastocatellia > Chloracidobacteriales > Chloracidobacteriaceae > Chloracidobacterium > Chloracidobacterium sp. Next base: position 1,510,228 of record JADJTD010000001.1, on the reverse strand, counting down.
CGAAGATCAAACGATAATGACCAGGCAAGAATGCTTCGGTTGGAGACAATAGATCCTTCAACCGCCCGTCAATATCGGTTATGCCTTCGGCAATGGCTTGCCAACCGGATGAGTGAGTTTTACGTTCCAGCACTACCGGAATTCCGGCACCAGGAAGCCCAGTAGTTGTATCAAGTATGTGTGTTGTTATGGCACTCATTTTTCAAAAAGCTTGTTAAGTCTTATTTCGGTAATCTTTCGCTGCTCTTCGGCCGCGATATGTAGTTCGGTTGCGGCGGAATTGCCAAGACGGGCTTTGCATATTGCAAGCATCTCGTCAGCGGATTTGCCTGTCGCACAGACAATAAATATAAACCCGAATTTATCGAGATACAAGCGGTTAGCCTCAGCAAGTTCGTTTCTAACGCTTTCGTCCGCCTCATCCATTCCGGATTGTTCACCTGATGACCATTCTGCAGACTTTGCCTGCTGTGTAGCAGCCGCTTTTTTTGATCCTATCTTTGGGTGAGATGCGAAGGCCTCAAGGTGCTCAATAGTCGAAAGTGAAAACCAGATTTCGTCCGCACTTTTGAACAAGTTTTCAAGCATCGCAAAAGGCCGCGCGGCCGACATTCGCCGAGCCCATTCGCTCGACCCGCAACAATCGCGAAAGACCGACTCGGCTTCGTCAGTAGGCAATTCGTTTAACCAATTAAGATTTTTGTAGATATGGAACTGTTGCAAATTGCGATCTCACTATCTTTGCGGTCTTTGCGTCTTTGCGGGAAATTTCCTTCCGCTAAGTCGCAAAGACCGCAAAGGAAAACAATTAATCAATGCGGCCATAGAGCCGCAAACGGCTAACCCCGCCGTCGGGGAAAATATTAAACCGCACATGAGTAGTGCTGCCAAGATCGGTTAACTCGTCCACTAATGTGTGTCGTGTATGTGCCTGTAATTTCGACATCGGTAAAAGCTCTCGCCACTCGATCGCGTTCAGATCATTGCCATCTGAAACGCCACCTTCAAGAGAACAGCTTTCGGGATAGTTGCCTTTAAAGTGCGATGTGTCTATCTCAACTCGCGTGATCGTGCCTTTTGTGCCGAGTTTGACTATGCACCAATCGTGGCCCGGGCCGCGTCGCCGCTGTGATTCCCAACCGTCGCTCATATCCTGTGCGAGCCCAGGCATAATGAGATTATGCCGGTGGCCAAAAAACATATCGCTTGCCAGCGGCACATCGCCGCCATTTTCGGCTGCGGCGAGATCGACCTCGCTGTTTCGGTTTTTTAGAGCATCCCAGTCGGGCACTACATTGCCGTGGACACGCAATCTTGCAACACCGCCATCGGGGAAGATCTTGAATCGCAAATATGTAACACGGCCCGCATGATCGATTTCAAATTTATTCTGCGAATCGCCCTTGAGCGGCGAGAGCGGCAATATCTCGTTCCACTGCGTTTCCGCGCCTAGCAATTGCGCAATATCAGGCCGGCCGTCAACCGTACAGGCCTCAAGCGAGCAATGCGACGGATAATTGCCGCGAAAAAATGCCGTGTCAACCACAACACCTTTTATCTCGCCGGGCATACCCAAACGGATCACGCACCAGTCAGACGTCTCATCGAGCCGGGGCGAACGCCGCCGCCGCGTTTCCCATCCATCCATCCATTTGCCGAGATTGGTATATACACCTTCTTTCCAAACTGCTGCCGCCGGCTTCAGGAGATTTTCCTTTTGTGCAAAAAAATCGTCATTTGCATAAAGCACGGCTCCGCCAAGCTTTTCGGATGCGAGATCGATCAATTCTGTAAAATCCATATCTATTAAGTAAGAAGTTTACCAAACTTCTGCTCGGTGAACTGAGCATCTTCAAACACTTTGTTGCCGCCGACATAAGACGTTTCTATCTTGCCGATTAATTCCATCCCAGAATACGGCGTCAGTTTGTGCCGGTGCTCTATGATCTCTGGCACAACCTTGAACTCAGCTTCGGGGTTCCAAATAACTATGTCGGCGTCGTAACCGGCGGCGAGTTTACCCTTTCGTTGGTCCAATCCGGCAAGTTTTGCCGGTTGTGCAGACATCAGTCGTGTAAGATCGGCCAGGCCAAATCCGCGTGCCTTGAGGTTTGTCCACATTACCGGTAAACCAAATTGTAAAGCCGCGATGCCGCCCCAGGCGTCCATAAAATCTCCTGATTCCTGTAATTTCAACGCCGGCGTGCACGGGCTGTGATCGGAGACGACCATATCTATCGTGCCGTCGGCCACGGCTTCCCAAAGTTTCTCACGATTTTCGAGTTCACGCACAGGCGGGCAGCATTTGAAATGCGTCGCTCTGTCGGCGATCTCTTCGGCCGCAAATGTCAGGTAATGCGGGCAAGTTTCGACCGTCAGCGGCAAGCCTTCGGCACGTGCAGCACGCAGCATCGGCAAAGCGTCGGACGACGAGTGATGGACAATATGAATTCGGCATCCGGTCTCGCGGCAGAGGCGGATCATCAATGCTATCGCTTCATTTTCCGCTTCACGTGGACGCGAACGGAGAAAAGTGTCGTATTGTCGCGGATCAAGTCCAGCGAGGGAAGCGGCAGCCGCATCTATCGGCCCGGCAACCTCGGCGTGGATGAGCAATACCGAATCTAAACGAGCCAGTTCAGGCATTGCAATTCGCAGGTCGTTCTCAACGACGTGCGGGAATTCGTCAACGCCCGAATGGATCAAAAAGCACTTAAATCCGCGAACGCCGCGCTCGATCAGCGGTGCAAGTTCCGATGTGTTGCCCGGAACAACGCCGCCCCAAAAGGCAACGTCAACTGTGCATTTTCCTTCGGCCGCCGCGAGCTTTTCCTCAAAACCGGCTAACGTCGTGGTCGGCGGGATACTATTGAGGGGCATATCGACAATTGTTGTCACCCCGCCTGCGGCAGCTGCGCGAGTTGCTGTCTCGTAGCCCTCCCATTCGGTGCGGCCCGGCTCATTAACATGAACGTGGGCATCGACATTCCCGGGCATCACCACCGAATTACCTGCATCTGTGAGAGGAGTTCCGGCTGGTACATCGTCCCACTCGCCTATGCGCGCGATCTTGCCGTCTGCGATATGCACCGTCGCCGGTCCTATAATAAGCGGCGTTACGACGCGGCGGCTTCTGATAATTTGATCCATAGTTATCGCGGATACCCACGCAGATTATAGTTGCGTTAACGTTAGTCCACAAGATGCATTCGCCGAGGTTTTGACTTGGCTGGCGATTTCGCGTAAAACATTATCTGTTTCATTAAATAAATTACTTTTTTTTGGCGGCAAAACTCCGATTATGGCCTCAAATCTTGTTTCTATTCAGCGACGCGGTTTTGGACAGACGATGCGAAAGGACAATTGGTGGGTTGCGCCGCTGCTCACATTTCTTGGCCTCGGAGCGTTTGTTGGCTATTCAACGTGGGCGGCGTTTCAAGGAGATCATTACTGGGTGAACGGGACAGGCTATCTATCTCCGTTCTATTCACCGGTTTTGTTTGACGGAGTTGGACAGGTTTCGGGACACGCTTTGCTTGGTGCTAAGCCGGATTGGATACCGTCGTGGCTGCCGTTTTCGCCGGCACTATTAATATTGTGGGCGCCGGGCGGATTCCGATTTACTTGCTATTACTATCGAGGAGCCTATTACAAAGCAATGTGGGCCGATCCGATCGCCTGTGCCGTCGGCGAACCTCGCAAAGGCTATCGCGGCGAGAATTGGTTCCCTCTGATCATTCAAAACATACACCGGTACTTTCTGTACCTCGCGATCGTTTTTATTTTCTTTCTTGCATACGATGCCTGGAGCGCGATGTGGTTTCAGGCCTCTGACGGCACATGGAAATTCGGCATCGGTATCGGCACGATCGTTTTAACTGCGAATGTCATTTGCCTTGGGCTCTATACATTTAGCTGTCACTCGCTGCGGCATCTGATCGGCGGTGCGTGGAACATTTTGTCGAATAAACCAAAACAGAAAAAAGCCTATGACTGCGTAAGCAAACTAAACACACGGCACATGCTGTTCGCGTGGATAAGTTTGTTTGTCGTTGGATTCAGCGATATCTATGTGCGCCTCGTTTCGATGGGTGTTTGGACTGACTTTAGATTTTTTTAAGAAGGATTCACCACGGAGGCACAGAGGACACAGAGTGACTTTAAGTGGTGAATGCAAATTTTTCTCTGTGTTCTCTGTGTCTCTGTGGTGAGTAGATTTAATGACTGATTACACAACATACGAACACGACGTTCTCGTCATCGGTGCCGGTGGGGCGGGGCTTCGCGCAGCTATTGAAGCTTCGGCAGCAGGGGTTTCTGTTGGGCTTGTTTGCAAATCGCTGCTTGGCAAAGCTCATACCGTTATGGCCGAGGGCGGAATGGCAGCGGCGATGGGACATAACGACGATCGTGACAACTGGAAAGTTCATTTTTCCGACACGATGCGGGGCGGACAGTATATCAACAACTGGCGGATGGCAGAGCTGCACGCCAAAGAGGCACCGGATCGTGTTCGCGAGCTTGAGGGATGGGGAGCGGTGTTCGACCGAACGAAGGATGGCCGCATCAACCAGCGAAACTTTGGCGGTCATCGCTATCCGCGTCTCGCACACGTCGGCGACCGCACAGGATTAGAACTCATCCGCACGCTGCAGGATCACGGAATCCATCAGGGCATCGAGGTCTATATGGAAGTCACGGTTCTTTCTTTGCTGAAAGACGGTGACCGCGTTGTTGGTTGTCTGGCGTACGAACGTGAGCATGGCCGCTTTCGCATCTTTAAAGCAAAGGCTGTCGTTCTAGCGACCGGCGGCATTGGTCGAGCTTACAAGATCACTAGCAACAGTTGGGAAGGCACGGGCGACGGACACGCGCTTGCATATGACGCAGGAGCGGAACTGATCGACATGGAATTTATTCAATTCCATCCGACGGGAATGGTCTGGCCGCCGAGCGTTCGCGGCATTCTTGTTACCGAAGGCGTTCGCGGCGAAGGCGGTGTTCTGAAAAACAGCGAAGGCCGCCGGTTTATGTTCGACGACATTCCTGACAACTATAAAGATCAGACCGCGAGCGACCCCGAGGAAGGGTGGCGATATACGCAGGGCGACAAATCGGCAAATCGTCCACCTGAGCTTTTGACTCGCGATCACGTTGCCCGTTGCATCAATCGTGAAGTAAAAGCCGGTCGCGGTTCGCCGCACGGAGGTGTCTTTCTCGACATCGCATGGATCAAAGAAAAATTGCCGGACGCTGCCGAACATATTAAGAAGAAGCTTCCGTCGATGTATCACCAGTTCAAGCAGCTTGCCAATCTCGACATCACGACGACGCCGATGGAAGTCGGCCCGACGACGCATTATGTAATGGGCGGCATTCGCGTTAATGCAGATACGCAGGAATCAACAGTGCCGGGATTGTTTGCCGCGGGCGAATGTGCTGCGGGCATCAATGGTGCAAATCGTTTAGGAGGCAACTCGCTTTCAGATCTGATCGTTTTTGGAAAACGTGCGGGCGAATATGCGGCGATCTTTGCAAAAGAAAATGGCCACGGCACGATCAATAAAAAGGATCTCGACCGCGTAACCAAAACCGCCCTCGAACCCTTCGGACGCGAAGGCGGCGAAAATCCATACACGATCCAGCAAGACCTGCAGGAAATGATGCAGGCAAATGTCGGCATCGTTCGAACGCATGACGAGATCATCGAGGCACTGAACGGGCTCGATATTTTGCGCAATCGATCGGCACGAACATTTGTTCCCGGCAACATCGATTTCAATCCGGGTTGGCACACGGCTCTCGATCTGCATAATCTTTTGATCGTAAGCGAAGCGATAGCCCGTGCTGCCCTCGAACGACAGGAAAGCCGAGGCGGACACTTTCGTGACGATTTTCCTGCGAAGGATCCTGAGTTTGCAAAATTCAACTATTCGGTCAAAAAGGACACCGATGGAGCGATGATAATCAACAAAATTCCAATTCAGGAAATGCCTGATTACCTAAAACAAGTGATCGAGGAGATGGGATAGATGATTTTTCAACGCAAAGACGCAAAGAAGCAAAGACGCGAAGGGAAGAAATTTAACTTTGCTGCATTCTATTTGCTGTGTTCGTTGCGTCTTAGCGACTTTGCGACCTTGCGTTAAATATCTTATGCAAAAAGCGACATTTAGTATTAGACGCGGCGGACGCGAGACTGCGGAAATGGTTGACTATCAGACCGAGGTTACGGAAGGAATGGTCGTGCTTGATGCGGTGCATCAGATACAGGCGGAGTCGGCGCCTGATCTGGCTTGCCGTTGGAATTGCAAAGCGGGCAAGTGCGGTTCGTGTTCGGCAGAGATCAATGGTATGCCGAAACTGATGTGCATGACGCGGCTCGATACAATTCCTCTTGACCAACCTGTGACCATCGAGCCGATGCGCGCATTTCCTCCGGTGAAAGATCTCATCGCTGATGTGTCGTGGAATTACGAAGTAAAAAAACGCATCAAAAAATTCACTCCGCGAAAGCCCGATGCGGAAGATGGAACGTGGAGAATGTTGCAGGAAGACATCGACCGCGTGCAGGAATTTCGTAAGTGCATCGAGTGCTTTTTGTGTCAGGATGTCTGTCATGTGCTTCGCGATCACGAAAAACATCAAGAATTTATCGGACCGAGATTTTTAGTTTATACCGCCGCTCTCGAAATGCATCCGCTCGATACAGAAGATCGAACGGAAGATCTGAAGGATCTTTTCGGCATCGGATATTGCAACATTACAAAATGCTGCACAAAGGTTTGTCCGGAAAATATTACTATCACGGATAATGCTATTATTCCTCTAAAGGAGCGCGTTGTTGACGAGCATTACGATCCGGTGATGAAGTTAGTTAAGCTGTTTAGAAAGAAGTAAAGGTTACGTTTGAGGCGTGAATCTTCGCGGCTGAAGCCGCAACTCTTAGCTTATGTTTGAACTAAAACCACTACACTTCGAAGCCATTCCCGCCGCCCTTGAAAAGGCTAATCGCTATCGCCTTTTGAATGAGCCCGGAGCCGCAGAAAGCATCTATCTCGACATCCTAAAGATCGACCCTGAAAACCAGGAAGCCCTTATAAACATTGTACTTGCGATGAGCGACAGGTTTGGAAAGGACTATGCGATCGGCGATGCTCGAATCACTGAATACCTGACGCGCATCAGGGGCGATTACGAACGCACATACTACACAGGCATCATGTATGAGCGTCGCGGAAAAGCTGTGCTTGCAAAAGAAGGTGTCGGTGCTTACGAACTTTTTCGACAGGCGATGGATTGTTTTGAAACAGCCGAAGCGATGCGACCTGTTGGCAACGATGATGCGATCCTTAGATGGAACGGATGTGCGCGCATTATCACTCGAAATAATTTAAGTGCACGTGATATGGGAAATGATTTTTTAGAATAATTATTTTTTATTTCCGACAAAATAAAAATTTCTTCACAAGATTTTTTTAAAATAACTTACCCGCCTCAATTTTCAAATTCACGTCTAAAAAAATATTTTTTCATAATATGAAAAAATACTTGCGCCATTTGTCTTCGTGTGTGATATTTTATTCGTTGTTAGTTACTTCCTCGAAATTCCATTTTTAAATTTAGTTTTAGTTAGTTAAGAAAATCAGTTTAGTTTGTAAGGAGAAAATAATGGCAGGAAAATTTGAGATCAAGTCGGGCAAGACTGGAAAGTTTCGCTTCAACTTGAAAGCAAGTAACGGGCAGATCATCTTGTCGAGCGAAGCGTACGATACGCGGAGCGCGGCAACAAAGGGAATCACGTCCGTTAAGAAAAACGCGCTGAACGATAAACGTTTTGAGCGTAAGACCGCCAAAGACGGATCTTCTTACTTTGTCCTAAAGGCAGCCAACGGCGAACCGATAGGAAAGAGTGAGATGTATAAAACTACCAAGGCAATGGAGAATGGCATTGCTTCGGTAGGCAAGAACGCACCGGATGCGCCTGTGGTAGACGGTGATATTAAACCAATGGCTAAATCAGCATCAGTATCAACAGGAGGATCTATATCAAAAATGGCAACTAAAGCAAAAAAACCGGCTGCAAAAAAGGCAGTCGCTAAAAAACCGGCAGCAAAAAAGGCTGCGGCTAAAAAGAAACCGGCAATGAAAAGGGCTGCGGCCAAAAAGCCTGCAGCTAAAAAAGCAGTCGCAAAGAAGCCAGTAGCTAAGAAAGCAGCCGCGAAACCGGCAGCAAAGAAAGCTGTGGCTAAGAAGCCGGCCGCTAAGAAACCGGCAGCAAAGAAACCTGCGGCTAAGCCTGCAGCGAAAAAGACTGTGGCTAAGAAACCGGCAGCAAAGAAAGCTCCGGCAAAGAAAGTAGTTGCAAAAAAACCAGCCGCAAAGAAACCAGCCGCAAAGAAGCCGGCCGCTAAGAAGCCAGCTGCAAAAAAGAAATAGACTTAAAAATCTATTAACTAGAAATAGCCCGGACGTAAAGTTCGGGCTATTATTTTAAATATGCAAAAAAGAGTTCGACTTGGTATTGAGCGCATTTTGGATGACCGCCTCGATGCGGTCCGTGGACAGAAAATTGGTTTGGTTTGTAATCAAGCATCTGTGCTGCCCGAAAGTTTTGCTCACGCGGCAGATGTTTTTGCCGCTTGCGATGAGTTTAAATTGACGACACTCTTTGGCCCGCAGCACGGCATTCGCGGCGACGTTCAATACAACATGATCGAAACGCCGCACGTTCGCGACGAGCGAACGGGCATTATGGTTTACTCTCTCTACAGCGAAGTGCGCGAACCAACCGAAGAAATGCTGAGCGACGTTGAGACGATCGTTGTCGATCTGCAGGATGTCGGCTGCCGCATCTACACATTTATTTACACGATGGCGAACTGTATGCGCGCCGCTGCAAAATTTGGCAAACGCGTCGTCGTTTGTGATAGGCCAAATCCGATCAACGGGATCGCGGTCGAAGGCAACATTACCGAGCATGAATTTAAATCGTTCGTCGGACAATTTGAATTGCCGACGCGGCATGGTATGACGATAGGTGAGCTTGCGAAGATGTTCAACGAGCATTTTGGCATTGGCTGCAATCTTGAGGTCATTGAGATGGACGGATGGACGCGCGAAATGTGGGGCGACGAAACCGGTTTGCCGTGGATACTTCCGTCGCCGAATATTCCGACCGTCGATACATGCATCGTCTTTCCTGCGACCGTTCACATCGAAGGAACCGAACTAAGCGAAGGCCGCGGAACGACTCTGCCGTTTCATCTTAACGGCGCCCCGTTCATCGACAGCTACGCGTGGGCCGCTGAATTGAGTAAATTCGGATTTGAAGGAGTTGCGTTCCGTCCGGCATATTTCCGCCCAACGTTTTGCGAATTCGCCGGCGAAACCTGCGGCGGTGTGCAGATACACGTCACTGACAGAAATGCGTTCACACCCGTAATCGTTGGTATCGCAATGGTCAAAACCATTTACGAAATGTATTCCGACAATTTCAAATGGCGGCAAAATGACTACGAATATGAATTCGACAAAAATCCGTTTGATGTCGTCTGCGGCACGGATAACATTAGAAAGAAGATCGAAACCGGCTTGGTTTTACAAGAGATCGAAGCGAGCTGGGAGAAAGGCTTGGTCGGGTTCGCCGATGCAAGAGGACCTTTTCTGCTCTATTGAACGCCTCTCTCGGCTCTATCTCGGTTGAGGCCTCACAAATCCGTCATGCAGCGGTTCGATGAGTTTTGCGAAAGCAATAAGTTGCTTTTCAGAGTACATTGGCCCAACAACCTGAACTCCTACCGGCAAACCCTCACGGTTGAGCCCAAGCGGTATCGTTAATGCGGGATGGCCCGTTGCATTGAAGACCACCGGATATAAGAAATTGTCCCAGTAATCTACGTCGGTCCCATCAACCGATATGGGATTGTGTTCTGGGTTATGTTTAATCGCAGCAGTTGTCGAGACCGGCAGTATCAGGAAATCGTATTTAATGAAGAAAGATTCCATCTGATCTCTTAGAGCATCATGACGTTTTAGAATATCGTCGTACTTTGCCGGGTCGATGTCGGACATTCGGTCATAGACCTCTGACAAATCTATGCGATGATTATCGGCACTTTTGAAATCGCGGATGACGAGCTGGCGAAATAACCAAGGCACTTTTTCAAACATCGTATAGATCGCCAGCATTCGATGCATCGCTACCATCTTGTCGTAATCGGCCGGCTGGTCATTGGTTACGGAAACCGTCTTAGAACTAAGCGTATCCGTGAAACTCTTCAGCTTGTCCTTGATATCTTCGCTGACGAGGACCTTATCATTGCCAAATTTCCATTCGTCGAGATAGGCGATCTTATAGTCCTTCAGATCGGCCTTGGGCTCGAGCATCATGGCTTTTTGCTCAGGCCATTTGTTCATCATCGCGTTCCACGCAATATCAATATCGTCCACGGTGCGAGCGATCGGGCCGGCTACCATCATTCGGCGATACTTCGCGTTGCCTGGTTCACCCGGAAACGACCCATGGCCGGGCATGCTGCCGTCGGTCGTTTTGAGCCCGTAGAGGCCACAGAAAGCAGCCGGAATGCGGATACTTCCGCCAAAATCACCGCCCACAGTTATGGGAGAAGATCCTGTAGCCACCGATGCCGCACCACCGCCGGTGCTGCCGGCCGGTGTTCGCTCAAGGTCGTAGGGGTTGTTAGCGGTCGGATATATCTCGCCAAATGTTTGCACATCAAAGAGCATCCTAGGAACATTAGTCGTACCCAAGATGATGGCGCCCTCGCCGAGCATTGCATCAACCACGCCAGCGTTTTTCGACGCAACAAAGCCTTGAAACATCTCGGCATTGACCGTATGCGGCTTGCCTTTGATGGCAAATTCTTCCTTAATACTTACTGGGACGCCGTGAAGTAATCCAAGTTGCTCTCCGAGCGCAACCTTTTCATCTGCTTTCCTTGCCGCGTCAAGGGCTTCTTGTTCGAACAACCACACAAACGCATTTGTCTGGTAGTTCTTGTTCTTGATGTAGTTGATGTGTTCCTGGACGATCTCGAGCGACGTCGCCTGTTTGTTCTTGATCATTGCCGCAAGCTCAGTTGCAGACTTGTAGATAAACTTACCGGCCACCGGAAGGTCAGTTTCCGGCTTATTGAATAGCTCCGATTGAAGAGGAGGTTTTTCTCCGATCGGCTTTGGGATCAAACTACACACATAAATGCCGATGCCGACGCCAATGAGGATAAGAACACCTAGAACTAACCCCGCCCACTGTAAGATCTTCTTTACTGTTTTTGACATTCTCCTATTCCTCCTTTTCACGCGAACACAACAGAAATAATTCCCGCAAGAGAAAAAGCGTTTTCTATCCTCCGCTCACCGCATTAAAGATATGTAAATCGTTTGTTTTGATCGAGGTTTGCAAACCTTTCAGTCGCTTTATGTCTTCGCTGCCAACAAAAATATTTACATGCTGACGAATTTCGCCTTGCTCGTTGAGAACGCGGTCACGGAGAGCGATGTGCTGTTTCCAAAGTGAATCGAGCGCGTCACCGACAGTTGTAAATTCGCCAGGCAGGTTTACCTCCACCTTTCCGTCAGAGAACGGTTTCAGATGGCCGCTGAGATGGACGGTGACGGACATTAGATCGTATAGGCCTTGACGCAGCAGATCTCGGGCAGTGAGCCTTCGATCATCTTCCATGAATCGCCGTCGTTTGACGAGGCGAAAAGTTTGCCGTTTTTTGTGCCGAAGAAAATGTTGTCGCCGACGGATGTGACCGCGTCGCGCAGGATCACTTCGTAGGCATTCTTTTGCGGCAGCCCTTTCGTCAATGGTTGCCACGAATTTCCCTCGTCACGAGTGCGATAAACGCGGAGCTTGCCGTCACAAGTAAAACGCTCGGCGTCCTTTTGCAGAGGCACAATAAACGCCGATCCTGCTTCGCTCACCGTCAGACCAAAGCCAAAGTTTGACGGCAAACCTGTTTCGATTTCTTCCCACGTTGTTGCTCCGTCGCGACTGCGGTAAACGCCGTGGTGATTCTGCAAAAAGAACGTTTTCTTTTTCCGCGGATGACGAGCGATCTTGTGGACGCACTGGCCGAATTCGGGATACTTGTCCGGCATAAAGTATGCACTAACTCCGGTGTTGGTCGATTTCCACGACTTGCCGCCGTCAGCCGATTGATAAACGCCGCCGGTTGAGACCGCGATCTTGATGTCATTTGGATTTTTTGGATCTGTGACGATCGTGTGCAAACAAAGGCCGCCAAATCCGGGATTCCATTTCTTGCGATGAGGATGATTCCAGAGGCCTTTGTTCAACGCCCAAGTTTTGCCTGCATCATGCGATTCAAACAACGCACCAGGCGCCGCTCCGACATAAAGCGTGTCGTTGTTCGAACCCGGCGCGATCTGCCAGATATTTTCGAGAGATTTCTTTGTGTTGGCGGGCATTTTGATACGGCGTTTTGCAGGTTGGTCCCACGTTTTGCCCATATCAGTGCTTTTGCACAATTCCGCGCCGAAATGCCAGCTTGCCGGTGCCGCCCACATTTCATTTCGGCCGTTACGCTGATCCAAAAAGGCGGCATAAACGGCGAGACCAGGGAAATGTGGCCCATCCAATTTCCATTGACCATTAACGCTGCGGCACAAAATGAACAGCCCTTTCGCCGTTCCGACCAAGAGCACTATACTCTTACTTGTCATAACATTTTGATCCTCTATTCCTTAGTAATATCTGCGACGCAGTTTGCCTCTTCACACAGTTCTCATCCGAATATCTCTTTGCTGTTTCAGGAGTTACTTGCTGCAGTGTCACGTTTACAAAACTCCTAGTAAGTCCGTCCGAAACCTTTCGCGTCGATATCAACAGCATAGTGTTCAACTGAGGGCTGTATCGCAACCGGCGCGGAACGAATGTAATTGTTTTTGACTGATTGGGTTGGAGCAAGATCGTTTGCTCCGGATTGATGTCTAAGTCCCAAACCCGCTGTTGGTCAACGAGGATAAGATAGCTTTCGGGTACACTTCCGCGATTCGTAATGCTGATGGAAAATGCAGTCTCAGCGCCGTTCAAGACGGCAACGGTCTGCGACGTCGGAGACATTTCAATTCCTGAATTCGACTGAGAACTGACCAAGCTGTTTTGCAATTCGGAACCCCAAACCTGCTTCCAGTTTATTTCAGTTCGCACCAGATACAGATTAAAAAACGCCGTAAGTAAACGTCGCGACTCTCTGAGCTGATGCTCTCGAGGTATAGTTCCTGAATCACAGCCGAACCCATTCGCATCCTGAAATCCGCAATGCCAGCCGCCTTGAATTATCGGCAATATCTTCGCGGTACCTGCAGCGTTATACATCAACTGCCCGTTTGAAGAAACCGGGACGATCGTATCGGCACCGCCCGAGATAAGCATCAAAGGGGCAGCAATGGCGGGCATTGCAGCAGTTGCTGAAGGGTTAGTTTCGGCTGCTGCGAGATTCGCAAGAGCCTTGATCCTCGTGTCTTGCGATGCTGCCAATATGCTCGCTCCGCCACCCATAGAGTGACCACTCGCACCAAACCTATTAATTGCGACCTGATTGAATAGGGCAGATGTGGAACTAGAGTTTTCCAGCGTCAAATAGTCTAGACAAGTTCGCAGATCATTAGCGAAATTCTGATGGCTTGGAAAAAGTCCGCTTTCCGAATTTGAAGCAATTACAAAATAACCGTGAGTCGCTAAATGTTCAAGCGTGGATTGATAAGTAGAAACAGCTTGGAAAAAGCCGTGTCCAAAAGTTATAGCCGGATATGGAGCTCCACTGCCGTCGTATGTCGTATTCTGGCCCGAGGTTGTTGCCGGATAATATAGCCGCGCCGTAAACGTGGTCGCATTTGAGCGGGTGACGGTTACACTGCGATACCCAGCCTTGTGCCTTCCGGGTTGAGATAGACTGTCACCTTGGGCAGACACTAAAACCGAAGAACAGAACACCAGACAGAGAATCAGGCTCGCACGAAAGATCTCTTTATAACTAAACGTGTTCATTCTCTTGCAAAGGTAATCCAGCCAACTGAAATTAGATGAATCAAAACCAACTCTTCTTACCACCCAGCAAACCGCCCAGAACTCCGCGTACGAGTTTTGTCCCGACGGAACGAGCAACACTTGTCGTTGCCGCACGAACGGCGCTCTTACCGATCGATTCCCACATCGAGTCTGGAGCTTTAGCGGCGGCTTTCTCGGCTTTGGCTTCGACGGCAGCTTGTTTGGCTGCGGCTTCTTGTTCAGCGGCAGCTTGCTGCTCCGCGACCTTTGCCTCGTGTTTTACTTTTAGCATCTCGAATGCAGATTCGCGGTCGATGCCGTTCTCATAAATACCGGCGACGAGTGAATTTGCTAAAAGCTGTTGTCGCTGCTCCGCCGTGATCGGGCCAATGTGGCCGACTGGCGGCACGACAAATGCACGGTCAACGATGGTGGGCACACCTTTTTCGTCGAGTGTCGAGATCAGTACTTCACCAACGCCGAGTTCCGTTATGACTTTTTCGGTATCAAGCTTGGGATTGACGCGGAACGATGTAGCAGCGGCCTTGACGCCCTTTTGTTCCTGCGGCGTGTAGGCTCGCAGAGCATGCTGAACGCGATTGCCAAGCTGTGCAAGCACTTTTTCAGGAATATCCGCCGGATTTTGCGTGACGAAATAAACACCGACACCTTTTGAGCGAATCAGACGCACGACTTGTTCGACCTTTTCGACCAATGACTGGGGAGCATCGTTAAATAGTAAATGTGCTTCATCAAAGAAGAACACGAGCTTTGGTTTCTCAAGGTCGCCGGCCTCGGGCAGTTCTTCAAACAATTCCGAAAGCAGCCAAAGTAAAAAGGTCGAATACAGTTTCGGTGCCTGAACGAGTTGATCGGCAGCAAGCAGATTGAGCACACCTTTACCACCTGATGTTTGCATAAAATCATCAAGCTTTACTGCCGGTTCGCCAAAGAAAAGATCGCCGCCCTGCTCGTCTATCTGCAAAAGCCCGCGTTGTATGGCACCGACAGACGCCGACGAAACGTTGCCGTATTGCAAGGTCAATTGATCGGCAATTTCGCCGACATGCTGCATCAGCGATTGCAGGTCCTTGAGGTCGATCAGCATCATGCCGTTGTCGTCGGCGTATTTGAACGCAATGGCGAGTACGCCTTCCTGCGTTTCATTTAGCTGCAAAAGCCGTGCGATGAGAAGCGGCCCCATCTCGCTGACGGTCGCACGCAGCGGATGTCCCTGTTTGCCAAACACATCCCAAACAGTTGCCGGAAACTGCTCGAACGTCGGCGTGATCCCCAGTTGTTCGTTTCGGGCGTCGATCTTCGCGTTGCCGCCACCGATCTGTGTCACGCCTGTCAGGTCGCCCTTGATGTCGGCCATAAAGACCGGCACACCACGCTGGCTAAAGCCCTCGGCAAGACGTTGTAAGGTCACAGTCTTGCCCGTTCCGGTCGCACCTGTGATAACGCCGTGACGGTTAGACATCTGCGGCAACAGATGGAATTCACTAGCGTCTTTTTTTGCTACGAGTATTGGTTCTGTCATATTTTTTTTTTGGAACGCAGGCTGTCCGCCTGCGAATATTTTAGAGTTTCTATTAGTCAAACATTCTGAAAAGCCAAACACACAGGCTAGCAGGCGTGCGTTCCGGCACTAGCATTTTTCATATTTCCAATTTCGACGCTTGCCTTCGCTCAGCCATTCGATAGTGGTCGCAAGCCGCTTATCACGCGTCGCGTCGGTTTTTGCCTCGGTTATCCATTCGATATATTCCTTCTTACAACTGTAAGGAAAATTATCAAAGGTTTCCGCAGCAAGAGCATTTGTCTTAAGTGCCGCTTTTAGAATTGCCGGTACTACGAGGTCTTTACGCTCGCCCGCAGGTTTCGATTTAGCGACCTTTATCCCGGCGTCATTCAGCTTCATCGCGTCGTGGATGAGCTTTTTGAAAGTTCTGTCATTTGGAAGATCTTTGAGCGACTTAATTCGCCCAAAGCTGCCCATTGCGGTCTTTTCCTCTGGAAAGGCGGACTCATCCAGAAGCGATTGCTTCCAAAAGTTAAATGCGCAATGTTCCTTAAATGCCGCCATCGAACACATCATTTCGCCCTTATAATCAAAATGCGGAAAGCTCCATTTCTTCGTTTCGACGACATCTGGACAAGCGGCGTGAACGAGCTTCCTAATATGATTCAGAATGGGCTTGGCAAAATCCTTTGACTTTTCGATGTATGCATCGACAAATGGATCGGTCGTCGGCATAAAAGCTCCTTACAATCAATGTATACATAGCATTATATACGATTTTAATCACAGCGCCATTGGCCGTTTATACGCTTGGCGAAAGCGCCATCGCTGCCTGCGACACCTTGCGTACAAATGCCGGAACTGCTTTTACGGCAATCTTTACAGTAAAGAAACGCTCCGTCCTCGGCCTTGGGGCGTGTGCCGCTGCCGGTCGCCCATGCCTGTATATCTTTGAACGTAATATTCGGATCGAACTGCAGGAGTCCATCGCCGATGCGGACGTTGTAGCCAAAGAAATTAGGCCTGCCTTCGATGCGGTCCGGACCTGTGTCCTCACCGACACTGCCGGTCTCGAACATTCTGCGGCCTCCGACGATGCCCGGATTTGCTAATTTACGTCCGCTTTCGTCAACACATCGTCCTTTGAGCACCATTGAGTCGTAACAATATCGATCGCCGACCGATGTGATACTGACCGACGGTTCGGCGTCGATCGTCTTTGCGCCGTAGAAATTTCCCGACGAGATAAAATTAAGCCTGCCGTTGAGATCGATCTTGTCGTCAAAAACGCTTCCGGCCACGTTCAGCATCATCGACGAGATCGCGCCCAGCGGATTTGTATAGATGCTTCGCTGGCTGCGTTCTGCTTCGGACGAGATGACGCTTACCGACACGGCGGTGTCGATATTCAAAAACGTACCGCCGATCTGCGGGCCATAGTTATAACCTCCTCCAAAAGATTGTTCGATCAATATGACGCCGCCTTTTTTAATACGTATGCCGTCGCCAGGTGCATTTGACGCAACGAAGCCAAAGAATGAGTTGCTTATTTTCCATTCAGTATTGTAAGAGTCGATCCAAATGCCTGTTTTATTGTTCAGGAATATTCCGTGATCGACCGCGACGTAATCAAACTGCCAAGCGTCGCAATACTGTGTGAGCGAATCGCAGTTAGCGTCATTTGCATTGTGAAGATAAAATCCCTTGTCGAGATTTTGAAATGTGACGTTCTCGACCTTGATGCCGTAGCTTGAATTTGGTGCTTCGGGTTTTAGCGCCCATTTGCCCATGGCTTCGATGCCGTAATTACCGGTCGAATCGCGGCTCGCCTCGCCGGCGAGTGCGGAATTACCGAGCAGCTCGATCTGGCGAACGACGATCTGGTTTGTGCAGCCGCCGATGCGAAAGATCGTCTGGTTACTGTTGCGAAGCTTTATGCGCGAAGCACTTTTCTTTATCGGATGATTAGCTGTTGGAACGGAAAAGTTAGAACTTGCTCCCTCGATAACGATTCCCGACGGCAGCGTGATGGCTTCGTACTTTGGATCTCGCCGGTTGCCGTCGAGAGTGCCGACAACATAATCGCCATCTGGAAAACGAAGAGTGCCGCCTTGCCGAGCTGCGATAAAGGCAATTGCGTTGCGGATAGTACTTGTCCAATCGAGCGGGTCGGTAAACGAGTATTGCCCGTTGTTTCGTGTTACCGGACGAAAGTCCTTCACATTATAAAACCCGATGTCACCGGTCACCGGATACCACAAGTACACGGCGCCGTTGCGAAACTTTACATCATAAAACGCCTCAGGCCCATTAAAGCACCATTCACCGTTTCCGTTCGGAACCACATTATTGCCGTTCCTGACGCTGCTGCCATCGCATGCCGTTACAGTAGCTGTTGTTTGCTGGTTTGTTCCCGCTAGAAATACCTCGATCGCATTTCCGTTATTCACCGAGGGCAGA
Source organism: Chloracidobacterium sp. (assembly GCA_016711345.1). NCBI lineage: Bacteria > Pseudomonadati > Acidobacteriota > Blastocatellia > Chloracidobacteriales > Chloracidobacteriaceae > Chloracidobacterium > Chloracidobacterium sp. The sequence goes on along the minus strand of JADJTD010000001.1, from coordinate 1,492,199 downwards.
TACGACACCGGACACGCTCCGCCGCTGTTTGCTTCGACGACGACTGAATATCCTTCAAATTTGTTCTGTCCGTAAACCCCACCTATCAACATTACGAGAAGGAAAAATAGAGGCAGTAATCTCATTTTAACTATCATATGTATGGACCATCTCTCACGAAAACTTTAGTTTTATCTATAATCTATCATCTGCTATCTGTAATCTATTCCGGAATCGATAATAGACACGTCGGTTGCTTTTTAGTGTTATGAAGCTATTTGCCCTCCGTTTTTGGTAAATTGGCATAAGTGTCTTATAATCATTAGTTTTTGACGGCCATACAGGCCCTTAGAACAGCAATGCATTTTTTTATAGGAATGATGGTAGGTGCGACCGCTGCGGCGGAACCTACTCTGAAACAAGATATGAACAGTTACTTGATCTATTTGGCGCCTGCTTTAGGTGTGTTGGGATTGGTGGTGATGGCATTCAAATCGGCCTGGGTCAGCAAGCAGGATGCCGGTGATGCGAAAATGCAGGAACTTGCCGGCTATATAGCCGACGGAGCGATGGCGTTTCTCAAAGCGGAATGGAAAGTCTTAAGTATTTTCGCCGTTTTTACTGCCGCACTATTGGCATATTCGGGAACGATCCACGAGGTAAACGGCAAGCAGATCCATTCGAGTTGGGTGATCAGTATCGCCTTCATCGTGGGAGCTGTGTTTTCGGCAACTGCCGGATATATCGGCATGAAGGTCGCGACGAAGGCGAATGTTCGCACGACACAAGCGGCCCGAACCAGTTTGAAACAGGCTCTGAAAGTCTCATTCACCGGCGGAACGGTGATGGGCCTTGGCGTTGCCGGACTTGCGGTTTTAGGTTTAGGCGGCCTGTTCATTATTTTTCTTTATATGTTTGCCGGCCTCGGTGCCAATCAGATCTCAACTTCGATCGAGGTGCTGACCGGTTTCTCTTTGGGAGCAGAATCCATCGCGTTGTTTTCGCGTGTTGGCGGCGGAATTTATACAAAAGCTGCTGACGTTGGAGCTGACCTCGTTGGAAAAGTAGAAGCGGGAATTCCGGAAGATGACGTTCGTAATCCGGCAACCATTGCCGATAACGTCGGAGACAACGTTGGCGATGTCGCTGGAATGGGCGCCGATCTTTTTGGTTCATATGTAGCTACGATCCTCGCCACAATGGTGCTCGGACAAGAGATCAAGGTGACGGATGCCTTTGGCGGTATGTCGCCGATTCTGTTGCCGATGGTGATTTGCGGGCTTGGTATAGTTTTCTCAATCGTTGGATTTTGGTTCGTTAAGATCAAAGACGACAAGTCGAGTGTGCAGAACGCCTTAAATACAGGGAACTGGACCTCGATGCTGTTGACGGTGATCGCATCGTTCTTTGCCGTAATGTGGATACTGCCCGATGGCCAGATCACGCTTCGCTCGGTGACATTCACTAAATGGGACGTGTTTTTTGCGATCATTGTCGGAACGGTTGTCGGAGCGATAATGAGTATCGTTACCGAATACTACACGGCGATGGGCAAAAAGCCTGTGCTGTCGATAGTTCAGCAATCGTCAACCGGCCACGCGACAAACATCATCGGCGGTTTGTCTGTCGGCATGAAATCGACAGTTATACCTATCTTGACACTTGCTGCGGGTATTATGTTCTCGTACCACTTTGCCGGATTGTACGGCGTGGCTATCGCCGCCGCCGGAATGATGGCGACGACTGCGATGCAGTTGGCAATCGACGCATTCGGGCCTATTGCAGATAACGCCGGCGGCATCGCAGAGATGAGCCAGCTTCCACCCGAAGTTCGCGAGCGTACTGATAATCTCGATGCGGTCGGCAACACGACGGCGGCAACCGGAAAAGGTTTTGCTATCGCCTCGGCAGCACTTACAGCATTGGCGTTGTTTGCGGCGTTTGTCGGGATCGCCGACATTAATGCCATCGATATCTACAAGGCGAACGTCTTGGCTGGTCTTTTCGTAGGCGGAATGATCCCGTTCATTTTCTCGGCGTTGTGTATTCAAGCTGTCGGCAAAGCCGCAATGGATATGGTTGAGGAAGTTCGCCGCCAGTTCCGCGAAATTCCGGGCATTATGGAATATAAGGCAAAACCGGAATACGACAAATGCGTTGCGATCTCGACAAAAGCTTCCTTGCGCGAAATGCTCATGCCGGGAGCGATCGCTCTGATCACGCCCGTGATAGTCGGCTTCACATTCGGCCCTGAAGTCCTAGGCGGGTTGCTCGCAGGTGTAACCGTCTCAGGCGTGCTGATGGGAATCTTCCAGTCGAACGCTGGCGGCGCGTGGGACAATGCCAAAAAATCCTTCGAAAAAGGCGTCCTCATCAACGGAGAAATGGTCTTTAAAGGCTCCGAAGCCCACAAAGCATCAGTCACAGGCGACACCGTAGGCGACCCCTTCAAAGACACATCAGGCCCGTCGATGAACATCCTCATCAAGCTGATGTCGATCGTTTCGCTCGTGATCGCACCTTATATTGCCGGGATCGGTCGTTAAGATACAACGACGAAATCAACGGCATTGTAAGTATTGTGCTACGAACGGTTAGACGCGCTGTAACTCCCACAGACCGTTTGGGTTATAAAACAAATCACCTTCGGAATGTCGCTTGTCCTTCGACAACTCTAACCGAAAATGCGGACTGTCCGCCGTCAAGCTAAATGTATGCCCGGCTTTCAAAATTGGTTTGTCGACAAGTTGCCAGAAACTAAATTTGTTCAATAGGTCTGCGGCTTCCGGCGCGTCAAAGCTGTTTGAAATTTGCACGTCCGCCAAACCGAAGTTGTGCATTCCACACGAATAATAAAAATCTTCATCGACGACAAGCACGACGGTGGCGCAATAAGTACCGAAAAGGTTGTCAGAATTGAGCAACTCAAACCATCGTTTCCATTCGTGCGCGACGCCGGAAGTTTCAAGCTTGACGGCAATGCCGCCGCATTTGGAAAGAACTTCGGTAAATTTCAAAAGCCGTGCTTTCTGCTCAAGAATACCAAAAGGAAAATGCAAATAAACGACGCTTTGATGTTGCGAGATTTGGTCTAAAGTTGCGTCCGACAATTTGCCTTGCCCACCGTAAGCAAAGCCTTCCGCAATTTGTTCGTCAGCATCGTAGAATTCTAACTCAGCGTGGTCGTTACCTTTCGGGTGAGCGAGAATCATTCCGGCAAACATAAAGTCGCCGCTTGTTGAAACAATAACAGACTCAATCAATTTTGTGCGGCTTTCCCAAGTTCCGGGAATACAAACAATAATTTCGTTTTCCATACGAATCGCTGAGATTTTACCACGAAGCGTCTAACGGCTGAGATGACGTAGGGCGAAACCGCCACCACGCAACTTAAGGGAAACAAAACAACGCGATAAGAAGTCACTGTTTCGCCCTCACGTTCATTGAATCGTTCGGCTCTTCGTTATTTACCCGAATCGGCAATAAAAATACTCTCCAAAACTCGAGCATATTCTTTTCGGAAAGGCGAAATCCGCGAATTAGTTGCGACGATGTAAACTACCTTCTCTTCAATATAGCGACGAAAATCCGCATAAAAGAACCCGTTGCCGCCATCATGCCAAATCAATGTCGTACCGCGTGGCGTTTTCTCATTTACCCAACCGTAACCGTAAAACGAAACGGCTTCGGGCTGTTCGGCAATATGCGGCGCGAAGTATTTTTCCTTTGCCTCTTTCGAGAGAATTTTTTCGCCTTCGAGCGCAAGATGCCACTTGTATAAATCGCCGACCGTCGAAAGAATTCCGCCGTTAGCGCGTAAATTCCAGTATGGTCCATCCTTGTCCCATAAATGGTCAAGCGGCGTTCCCCAACGATTGCCGTCTTGTTGATAACCGACCGCCAATCTGTCGCGTTTCCATTTAGGCATCACGTAGCCGGTTTTGGTCATTCCGGCTGGTTTGAATAAATTATCGCGCAAAAAGCGTTCGTAAGATCCTTTCGTGATGATTTCGATAATGGCTCCGAGAAGGCTGTAGTCGACATTTGAATAGTCGTGTTTCGCGCCCGGAACATATTGCAGTTTTGAGGCTAAGGCTTTTTTGATGACTTCATCACGCGTCAATTTTTCGTAATCGCCGCCGACAGCGTGAACGAATCCGGCGGAATGCGTCAGCAGTTGATGAAGCGTAATATCGGCTTTATCCAGCGGCACATCTTTGAAATATTTCGTGATTTTGTCGCTCGCCCGAAGTTTTCCCTGCATCTCCAATTTGAGGATCGCCGCGCCGGTGAACTGCTTGGTAATCGAGCCCACGGTAAAAACGGTTTCGGCGGTATAAGGCGTTTTGTTTTCCCTATTTGCCAAACCATAACCTTTCTCAACCACGATTTGCCCGTCTTCGGCCACAAACAACACGCCGGAAAAACCTTTTTGAGTAAGTTGCTGCATCAGCCCGTCAAGTTTTACGCCAAGATTGCTTTGGACAATACCGGTTGATTTATTTTGCTGTGCTACGCCGACGCTATAAATAGAAAACAACAAACATACCGAGAAAGCTAACTTCTTCAAATTTTTCATATTCATTCAGGATAGATCCCTTTTATATGGTCAATAACTAGACGCTGCAGCCATCAATTTGGTGACAGAACTTTCATCGCGCTGAAAAAGAATGTACGGCCTTCGTGTATTAGATCAGGTTTGCGCAGGTTGCAAAATTCGGCATCTCATTCAGCGGACTTAGGTCGCGTATCAGATTAGTTCTTCATCATTTCTATAAAACGCTCAAATAAATACTCTGAATCATGCGGGCCGGGAGCGGATTCAGGATGGTATTGAACCGAGAAAACAGGCAGCGTCTTATGGCGAAGTCCGGCGACGGTTTGGTCGTTCAGATTGATATGCGTTACCACTACATCTGAAGGTAGGCTGTCGGCGTCAACGGCAAAGCCGTGATTGTGCGAGGTGATCTCGATCTTGCCTGTCGTGAGGTCTTTGATCGGTTGATTGCCGCCGCGATGGCCGAATTTTAGTTTGTAGGTTTTTGCACCGAATGCCTCGCCGAGAAGTTGGTGTCCGAGACAGATGCCGAACATCGGCGTTTTGCTTGCAGCAAGTTTCTTTATTTCTTCAATTACCGAGGTCATTGACGACGGATCGCCGGGACCGTTTGATAAGAAAATGCCATCCGGTTTTAAGGCCATTGCATCGTCTGCTGATGTATCTGACGGAACAACCGTAACGCGACAGCCGAATTTTGCGAACTCACGCAAGCTGTTCGTTTTGACGCCAAAATCGAACGCGACGATGTGATAATCTTCGATTTTAGATTTTAGATTTTGGATTTTGGATTCTTTGTGGCTACCTGTAGAAGAGTAGTGATAGCTCTTATCGGTAGTTACTTCGCTCGCGAGTTCGCGGTTTGCCATTTCGGGTGACGCTAAAACTCTTTCAAACAGTACTTTCGAATCGAGTTCAATGGTTGAAATGCCGCAACGCATTGCACCTTTGTCGCGAATGTGACGAACCAACGCCCTCGTGTCTATATGCTCGAGCCCGATAATGTTGTTGTCTTTCAGATAATCCTGCAAACTCGCGGTCGAACGAAAATTCGAAGCGATACGGTTGGCTTCGCGGACGACAAAGCCCTCGACCCATGGACGCCGCGATTCAATATCTTCTTGGTTTGTTCCGTAATTGCCGATCAGCGGATACGTCATACAGACGACCTGTCCGGCATAGCTTGGGTCTGTCAAGATTTCCTGATAGCCGGACATTGACGTATTGAAAACCATTTCGCCAAATGATTCTCCATCAGCGCCAAAAGACGCACCCTTAAAAGTGCGTCCATCTTCGAGAACAAGAATTGCTTGTGTCATTACTAGGAGATTTTAACGCAAAGACGCCAAGGTGCAAAGACGCAAAGATAATGCACCTATTGGAAACCAATAAAGTCGAAACAAATAGTTAGATTTTTTGGATACTCTTCGCGACTTTGCGTTTTTGCGACTTTGCGTTGAAAATTTTATCTATCCTCGTGCGCGCGTAGATCGTTTTTATCTGCGGGCTTAACAGGGATGGACTTGTCATATTCGCCATGTTCCAGAAAGCCGACGCTGGACGGTTTCCAATAGCGAAAGAAAGCCTTACCGTAAATATATTTTTCCGGCACGAGCCCCCAATATCGGGAATCTGAAGAGTTGTCGCGATTATCGCCCATTACAAAATAATGGTGATCGTCCACTTTCTTCGCCGGCCAGCTTGGCAGCGATTGGTTGTGTTCGACGTCAAGATAATCTTCCTCAAGCTGTTTGCCGTCAACAAAAACCTTGCCGCTTCGCACCTCGACCATTTCGCCCGGCAATCCGATAACGCGTTTCACATAACTTTTATCAGGATCGTTTGGATACCAAAAAACGACAATGTCGCCGCGTTCGATATGTCCCCAACTGACGCTTTGTATCTTGTAATAAACCAGCTTGTTCACCAAAAGCCGCTCGCCGTCATGAAGCTGCGGCAGCATCGAAGTGCCTTCTACAACTACCGGCTGAACAAAAAAGACGCCGAACAAAATAAAAACTACGATGATAAGAAAAATGTCGCGACACAGTTTAAATGCCTCGGACCATAAGCCTTGACGCGATTCGCGTCTTAGTTTTGTGACTTGAATGTCGCGGTCATCGCTGGCTGAGACGAATCCAAGATCCGATTGGTTTTTATTTTGAAAATCGAACATAATCAAGGCATTTAGACGTGTTCACGCCGACTCCGGTTGGCCAGAGCGCCAAACAGTTTAATAATCAGCTTTGGCCGCGTCTTTGTCAAAAGAAATTTTTTTATGAATGAAGCCATCCGTTCGCTTTTTCCGGCCCTCGAAAACCTTACATATTTGAACAGCGCGGCCGTTTCGCCTATACCGACGATGGCCATCGAAGCCATAAATGTTCAGTTGAACGATGTTGCCACACATGGCTCGGCGCATTATACGGACTGGATCGATACAAAAAGCAGAGCACGAGCATTGATCGCCGAAATGCTGTGCGTCCGGCCCGAGCAGATCGCCTTCATGCGTAATACTTCGGACGGATTTGCGTCTATCGCGAACGGTTTGAACTGGACAAATGGCGACAACATCGTGAGCTTTGCAAATGAGTTTCCGTCAAATTTCTATCCGTGGCGGCGTATTCGCGATGAATTCGGCGTTGAGCTGCGGCTGTGTCCTGAACGTGACGGACGCATCGATCTCGACGAGTTTATTTCGCTAATTGATGCAAACACAAAGGTTGTCGCGATCAGTTCCGTCCAGTATGCATCAGGTTACAGGGCCGATCTCGAACGCATGGGCCGAGCGGCGCGTGCCGTTGATGCACTTTTTTGTGTCGATATTATCCAAGGATTTGGAGCGTTGCCATACGATCTTCCGGCACAGTTTGTCGATGTTGCGTGCGGAGCCGGCCATAAGTGGCTGTGTGCGCCGGAAGGCTGCGGGATCATCTATCTTTCTGATCGGGCACATGAAAGAGTAAAACCAACATTCATCGGCTGGATCAGCGTCGAAACGCCATGGGATTTTGTGGATCGCGAACAGCCGTTCAAACCAAATGCTCTCGCATGGGAAAGCGGAACCGGAACATCATCGCTTTTTTACGGCCTTGAACAGAGCTTAAAACTCCTTCACGAAACCGGTGCAAAAAAGATCGACGATCATTTGATGGCTCTGACCGATCATCTCTGCGACGGGTTGGTTGGAAAAGATTATGAGATCGTCAGTTCGAGAGCGACGGGCGAGAAGTCGCAAATTGTTTGTATAAAACACCGCGGCGGCATGACCTCAAATCAAATCGCGGCTCACCTTGAAAGCGAAAAGATAATAGTCAGTCCGCGCGGCGACCGAGTGCGTATCGCACCGCATTTTTATAACAACATTGATGATATAGAAAGGCTGTTAGAAGTGCTGCCTGCTTAATCTTTTAACAAACGGTCGGGTACAATGTCCGTCGTAAGTCCGTCCAGATTCAGCCGCGTGATGCCGCCGGCATCGCTAAAGGTCGGCGTGCTGGCTCGTTTGTATTCACGAATTGAGAAGAAAGCGTAACCTGAAACTATCCCAAAAAGAATAGCGAAACCAATTCCCATCACAATAATGAGAACGGTCGAGACAAAAAGGTCGGCGGTCTGAAGCACAAACGCCCGTTCTGGGCTGATAATGTAGGGATTTGCGCCGAGCCACTGGACCAATTTTTCGTATTTTATCTCGTCTAACAAGGCATTTGCCGCCGCCTGATCTGCGGCATCAAAGACAAACACGTTATAGTTGCCGATCCTCCGATAAACGGTGCCGTCGCGGCCTAGTTTGGCCGTAATTTTGGCATCGGCTTCGACCGAAGCTTGAGGTGTCGCATATTCCACGATAAGCAGTTTACCTGCGTCGTATTGTGCCGTCACAGCCTCTGTTCCGCCCGGAAACTCTATTATGTCGAGTATAGATCGTTCACCCAGCACCGCCTTTAGTTCGCTCGCACTGGCGGCAATCGTCGCTCGATCCCGCACACTTTCCCATTGAGGCAAATGCTTGATCAACACAGGCGTGCCGTCATCTGCCACGTCCTGACTTGTGTACGGTAGCGAACCAACGGCTTGGCCCATTGCAGATAGACTACAGATAACCGTCAGAAGTAAGGCGGCAATAGGCAATTTTAGAAATCTCGTGAACATCGTGAATAAAACACCGTCAAAAACGCATACTAAAGATGTTTTGTGCAGTAAATCTTAACATTCTTTCCGGCGCAAAGCCTTATACTCTAAGGTTTTTGAATATACCAAAACGTGTATTATTTGACGCACTCGATGCACTGTAAAGTATAAACATCCGTATTTGGATGAGCGTCGAATACAAATATATGCCCGAAAAAACTGAACATAAGGCACTTTTAAGCGTGGAATGCATACATTGACCGAAAAGAGAGCAGTTTGGCACGGCAATTGAAATGTACAGACGAGGAGGGTAATGAAATGACAACCGAAACACTTAGTTTTCCTGTTTTTCATAGCGACCAAGGGGTCAAAGTTGATGAGGTGAGCTTTCTAAAAGCAACCCCCATCGAGGACGTAACAACCGCAAAGGACATCGCGTTGACCAAAATGGCAACCGGCGGCGACATGGCGGCCTTTGAGGAGATCTACAAGCGTCATCACAGACGCGTTTACTCGATCTGCCTGCGAATGCTGCAAAATACGTCCGAGGCAGAAGACCTCACACAAGACGTCTTTATACAGCTCTATCGTAAGATCGGCAGCTTTCGTGGCGAATCGGCCTTTACGACTTGGCTTCATCGAATGACGGTCAATCAGGTCCTGATGCATTTCCGCAAACGCACGGTCAAATATGAAAAAACGACCGAAGAAGGCGAAACGCCCGTGCAGATCGTATCGGGAACATCAAATCCTGAAAAGATGCGCATCGTCGATAAGATCGCTCTCGAAAACGCCATTGAGCAGTTGCCAAATGGTTACAAGAACGTCTTCGTCCTGCACGATGTCGAAGGCTTCGAACACGAAGAAGTAGCCCGAATACTAGGCTGCAGCGTCGGCACATCAAAATCGCAGCTACATAAGGCTCGCCTTAAACTGCAAAAGCTTCTGAGAAAGAAAGCAAACCCGCGTCTCATCGGACTCAACGCATAATATTTTCGAAATAATAAATATCAATAGGCTGTCTGAATTCTCAGACAGCTTTTTTCATTGTTATCGTCGTTCTTGTTTATGTGTATGATTTATAGTTTATGATAAACTATAAACTATGAAAACGGACACCAGATCCAAAATAATTTCCTACCTTATAGAACATCACAAAGCCTCTCCGAAGCAGCTTGTGGATTTTCTAAAAATTACACCTCAAGCTATTCACAGACAATTGTTAAGACTCACTGAAGATGGGCAAATTGAGAAAAGAGGCGCTGGTCCAAAGGTTATTTATCTTCTGAAAACTGTCAGAGCTCGAAAAAGCAACGTCTCTCTTCCGGTTGAATATAGTTCGGTCATAGAAAAAAGTTTTACTTTTTTTCTGCCTGCGGGTGAAAGAGAAGATGGAGTAGAAGGATTTATTTCATTTTTGGAAAGCACGGGTCAGGATAAAAATGTCCTTGATCGCGCAAAAGAATTTTGCGAAATTCAGGAAACGGCCGAAAAATTTCGAGACGCATACGGGCTGATTGATGGTACGCAGAAAATCATCAATACGTTTGAGGAAACCTGTATTGAAAAAGTTTATTATTCCGATTTTTATAGTCTTCCTAAATACGGCAAGAGCAGACTGGGCCAACTGCTGCTTCACGGCAAAAGCGGACAAGAAAAAAGCATGATTGCTGAGATCTTCGACATTACCAAAGGTGACGTACTTAATATAATCAAAAGGCACGATATTGATGCAGTTGTTTTTATTCCGCATTCGATACCGCGAAAAATTCCCTTTCTGAAGGAATATCAAAAATTACTAAAATTGCCGTTGCCTGAGGTAAAGCTAATTAAAGCTTACGCGGGCAAAGTTCCCATCGCGCAAAAATCACTGAGCAAACTCTCAGAACGAATAACAAACGCCAGAGAAACCATCTTTGTCGGAGACAATGATATTCCTTACAAGAGAGTCTTGCTGATCGATGACGCTTTAGGAAGCGGAGCCACTATGAATGAAACCGCTCGAAAACTCCTCAGCCAAGACGTAGAGGTCATCGGTTATGTGATCGTAGGTTCCTATAAAGGGTTTGAGGTGATCAAAGAGGTATAAAGAATTGTTCGCGGTGTCTGACACCATCTTCATCTTCTTCCAATAGGCTGTCTGAGTTTTTCAGACAGCCTTTTTTACTTGCGGGCAGAAACGCGACTGTAAAGGAGCGTGCGTCCAACCGAGAACTCTCGTCCCCAAGTGCACGCTCATTAACACTCGCGTTTCCGCCCGTATCGAAAAAGGAATTGTCGTCAAAACTGGCGTTGATAGAACTTAGTCAATTAGCGCTGATCGTAGTCTACTTCTCTGATCGTCCGTACGCCGTTAATCTCCACCGCGACTAAAGCAGTATCTTTAATCGGAAGGTACCAAGAATGGCGCACGTCGGTTCCGTCTTTCCCGAACTCTTTTCCAATCTGAGTCGCGACATCTAGTGCGCCCATGCCATAACCTTGATTCCGACCAAACTCGTACTTCGACTCCTGCTCCAATTTAAGCAAAGGATGGAATGCGCAGGACGAGATCAATACTCCGAGAAATAAACCCCAATAAAAACGCTTCATTGCATGATGCCTCCGATGTTCAATTAGACCTTTGACGTGGTGCCAACGTCGTTGATAATACACCAATTTCGGTATTATCAAACACGTTTTTTTGCAGAAGTCCGCACGGAGTAAGGGCGTTCTTTAGCGGCGACGGACGCCCTTACTTCGTGCGGGCTTCTGCAACAGGTTAGCGGTGTTAAACAATGTAACTCTGCCTGGAAAGTTAAGCCATATCGTGTAAATCACGCCATATCGTGAAAATTGAGCTTTTTCGTGTAAATCACACCATATCGAGAAAGTTAAGCCGTTTCGAGAAAGTTAAGCCATATCGTGGAAATTGGTATATCAATTTTCAAAAAACCGCGCTAGCGTGAAGATCGAACGGAAGTATCCGTTCGGTTATCACTATGAACAACAGAGAAGAATTTATTCAAAAGCTACATGATTGCCGTGATCTGTATTTGAAACACGACGGGCAGAATCACGAACTTATCGAGAAGGAAATGCGCGAGATGGGGTATCGGGACTTTCACAGAAGAAGTCTCTACCGTCGCTTCGAACGAGGCACATGCACGCCCGGATGGATCGAGACCTACGGATTTGAATGGCTGCTGAAGCAACAAAGAGAACAGCAAAAGGCTGCGGCGAAAAAAGCCAAGGCTGCCGCTTCGGCAGACGGGGTTGTTCTCTCCAACGAGCCGCAGGCAGAGAGCTACGTCCAGACTACCGCCTTACCCGTCGTTAATAAGGAGGCGAGTTCTTTGCCGGACTTCGAAGAGTTCAAGGATTGGCTAAAACGAACGTGGCCGAAGATGACCTGGGAATGGAAGCATCAGGTCTATATTTACAAGCACCTCAAACGCATTACGGACGGCGACAGCAAACGGCTGATGATATTCATGCCGCCGCGACACGGAAAATCGGAACTCGTCACGGTCCGTTACCCTGCCTACATGCTCAAGAAAGACCCGAAAATGAAGATCATCATCGGCAGCTACAACCAAGGCCTCGCAAACCGCTTCTCGCGAATGATACGAAACGCACTCTTGGAAGATCGAGCCGTGTCAGAACCACCAGCGGCAGCTGGTGGTTTAACAAGCGATCCCACTCAAGTTCGTAAGCGATTACCGGCCAATGCTTCGACACGCTGTAGTTTCTCGCCGAATGCGCAGCTTCAACCACCCGCTGCCGCAGGCGGTTCTGACTGGTTCGTCCACACGCGTGCAAAAAACTCCGAAGCCGAATGGGAAACGAGCGAAGGCGGCGGTGTCCGTGCGGTCGGAAGAGGTGCAGGCGTGACGGGTTACGGTGCTCAGCTTATCATCATTGACGATCCTGTGAAGTCCAGAGCCGAAGCCGAAAGTGAGACCTTTCGTGAAAATGTTTGGAACTGGTTCAACGACGACATCTACACACGCCTCGCTCCCGACGGCAAGATCATCCTCATCCAAACCCGCTGGCACGAAGACGACCTCGCCGGACGTTTACTAAGAGAAGCCGCCGAAGAAGGCGGCGAGCAATGGGACGTCATCTCGCTCCCTGCGGTCGCTGAAGTGCGGAATTCGGAATGCGGAATGCGGAATGAAGAAAAAACGGCTCCCTTTCAGAAATTCCGCATTCCGCATTCCACACTCCGCATTCGACAGATGCGCTGGGACGCGCTCCCGGCGAGGCTCTCTGCCCAAAGTGGTTTGATGAAGAAGCTCTCGACCGTCTTCAACGCAAACTCGGCACTTATTCGTTTGCCGCACTCTATCAGCAAAGGCCGACACCGGCCGAAGGCGGTTTGTTTAAACGTGCATGGTTTCGCAAAGTCGATGCGGCTCCGCCAAACCTGAAATGGAAACGAGGCTATGATCTCGGAATTTCAAAGAATGCGACGGCGGATTACACAGCGAGCCTTAAAGTCGCGTATGACAGTGCAGGCAATATGTACATCGACGGCGGTTTTCGACGCCGTATCGAATATCCCGAACAACGTCGTTACATTCTGGGACGCATTCAGGCCGAAAGCAACACCGAACACGGCATCGAGCTTTCGGCAAACGGAAATGCAGTGATCCAGGACCTAAGAACCGACCCCGCAACTCGGGGACGCGCTCTGAGAGGCATAAAAGTAAATGGCGACAAAGTAACGCAGGCACTCCCGTGGATCGCCCTCGCCGAAGAAGGCAAGGTCTTCCTCGTTCGCGGACCTTGGAACACAGAATTCATCGACGAAGCCGCCGCCTTCCCCTCAGGGACGCACGACGACCAAATCGACGCCACCTCCATCGCCGTCCGCATGCACCGCGAACCCAGCTACGGGTTTTACATATTTTGATCACAAAAAAGTCGTTGATAATACTGAAATTGGTGTATTATCAACGACGTAACTAAAGGAGGTTCTAGTGTACAGAACATATTTGTTAACACTCTTGCTGTTCTTGCTTTTTACTTTCAATGCGGAAAGTTCGTCGGCCTGTACGTATTCAAGTTCCCCTGTTGACTATTACTACGCAAGCTCGGATGTGATCGTAGTGGGAAAAATTGAAACTGTGAAACTTTCAAAACAGGACCACCAAACCGTAACCGTAAATATCGAAAAAACATTCAAAGGCTACGAGTTGAAGCAAATGGTCTTGAATCAACCGCAGTTAGAAGGGTGCGGCGTTTGGGATTTTTCGGATGATGTCGGAAAAACAATGCTCTTATATGTAGGTCTTCACAGAAAAACAAAACGATATGTCGCCCTTTCTTATAGAGGCGGACCAGTTGAAAGAATGAGCGAGGAGTTGTATTGGTTAAATGGTCTTCCGATGTCGCTTAAGCGCACAAGGATTGCCGGGACTATTGAGCTCTATACAGAAAGTGTTGCGAATTATGTAAAGTATCCTTTCGAGTTCATCAAGAATATTGCTGGAATAAAAGTAAAGGTTTTTAGCGATAAAAACTCCTACGAACTCGTTACGGATAAAAACGGAGTTTACGAAATTTGGGATATTCCTGTCGGGAAGTATAAAGTCGAGGCTGTTCTGCCACCTGATCTTATACCTCACTTAGAGATGGAAAAAGGCCCGATAGATGGGTCTCACCGTAGAAGTTTATACGATTCGCTGGGATTTCTTAAGGAGAATACCAAATACTCTGTTTTATTTGATATTCAACCAAATAGATGCGCCGGCATTGATTTCATAGTGAATCAAAAAACTAAATGAAGTGCCGAACTATTTTAACCGCTCGTCTTTTTCGATGCGGCCGTCGCGGATGGTGATGACGCGGTGGGCGGGTTCGACGATGAACACTTGCGATTGCAATTTGAGCCTAGGCTTTTGCAACCCTTTAGATCTTTGACAACTAGCTGATAGAAATATGTATTTTTCGGCGCTCTAACTCGGCGACGAATTTGTCTGGGTCGATGGCTTTTTCCTGTGGGGTTGCTCCTCGCGACAGGACTTCGCCGCGTGCCATCATTTGGGCGATGATCGAGGCAGGGAAAGCCGTGGTTCGCATCATGGCGCTCATGCCGGTTGATTCGTCTTGTTTATCGACAATGTCGTAGCGGAGGCGTTGAGTGATGTTTGTGTCGTGTGTTTCGCCCTTACTAACGTGCGGGCTTTTGCATCCTTTGCCGACGAAGTCTAGCCGGACGAGGACATAATCGGGGCCGTCGGCGGGCAGATGTTGTTGGAGCAGTTCGCCAAAGACCTTGCGTGGAGTAACGCTGAACCCAGTCGCTACGGCTCCCGGTTCTGACAAGGCGATCTCTTCGCTGGAGCAAAGTCCGAGGTCGATCATCGTTTTGAATTTTTCGCAATGCCCGGCGTAGCGGATCGTTTTGTAATCAAGCTCTTTGATCTTTCCTAGAAAGCTGTCAGGCAGCGTCGATGTTCCGCCTGACGTTTGAAACGCTTCTAGCGGAGGGAAGTTTTCAAACGACAGATCTTCGATCTCGGTCATTGAATCGACAGTCGTGATCTTGCCGTCGCGGATAACGCGGGCGACCTCGATGTATTCGTTTATTAGGCCTTCGACACTGAAAACGAGTTGATAGTTTAATGGCGGTTCTGGATTTTGCGGCAAGCCGCCGACGCGAATGTGGATTTCCTCGATCTCGTCAAATGTCGCCGCTCCGTGCATCGCCAATATCGAGACCATGCCCGGAGCAAGGCCGCAATCGGGAATGATATTGATGCCAGCGGCCTTTGCTTCGGTGTCGAGTGCGAGCTGTTCGTCAACGATGTAGTTATTGCCGCCGAGATCGCAGAAATTGGCGCCGGTTTCGATCGCGGCTTTGGAAAGCGAGACGTTGTACCAGTAATTGACGCACGAGATCACGGAATCGTGTCCGCGCATTAGGTCAAGAACATCGGAATAGTTACCTGCGTCGATCTGTCGGGCAATAACGCGCTCTGTGCCGACCGCTGCGGCGACTGCTTCTGCCTTTTTCAGGTCAAAATCGGCAACTGTGACGGTTTCGACGTCGGGCGAATTGTGAATAAGATCAAAAACGGCGCCGTGTCCCATACGTCCGGCGCCGAGAACGAGAATTTTCATAGTTTAGAAGTTTACCATTCGTCGAACTCTTCCGGTTCCTGAGCGGCGATGGTCGCTCGGGCCGATTCCCAGACCTTTTTCTTCCAAAGGCGAATTGAGTCGGTCAACTGGAGAGCAGCCTGCGGATGTGAGGCATTTCGTTCAAGTCTAATGACCTCAGCAGTTACGGACACTTCGTCTTTTGGATTTTCGGTTACGGTGAGGCTGACCTTGCCGCCGACCTTTGGCAGGAAGCGCGGTAAATAGACAAGGGCTCCTTGCGGGCCGACGTTGTCGGTAAGGCCTTCTTCCTCGACAAACTTGCCGGTTTCGTCTTTCCAACGGACACGGATCGGAAATGAGATAACATACCGCTCACCGTGTCGTCTGTCTTGTATGGAATTTTTCATTGAGATCTGCCCCGAAAAAATCACATCGGGTCGTATGAATATACACAAAAACACTTATGAAAGTCCATAAAAAAATAAAAAAATCGCAGCCTTAAGTCCCTTAAAAACCAGCAATTGCATATAAAATAAGGGCTTGCGGGTTTTGGACGGGTGGACAGATATGCCCAAAAGCGCTATTATCATAATATGTTCCGGCCATTGCGGTACGGAAACAGGTAGAAATAAGTCTGCCGAAACAGTCTTCGTTTTATACGTGTAGTGGCTGATGACCCAAATCTCAGACACTATTTTTGCGTTTAAACGGGGTACGAATAATCGGAGAAGAATAATGAAAAATCTCGTTAGAGGAGCCGCGATCCTGTCACTGTTGAGCCTTTGCGTAATGTTTATTTACGCTCAGACCCAGACAGAATCCACTCTCGTTATAGCGAATGATTCGCAACCTACAATTGAAAATAATATTGATACTACTTTAAGTAATACTCAGACAAATATTGATACAAAAGATAAGAAAAAGCTGGTTAAAACGACTGCATCTGTCCGATCGACAGCCGCAGGTGCCAGCCGCGGAGCATTTTCCGCAACGGCATATTGCTTATCAGGAAAGACCGCAATGGGACACAGTGTCCGACGCGGCCTGATCGCAGCCGATCCGAGAGTTTTGAAGCTCGGTTCGACAGTTTACGTTGATGCCGGGCCTTGGAGCGGAACATATCTTGTTTCCGATACAGGCGGTGCTATCAAAGGCAAAAAGATCGACATCTGGGTCCCGGGCTGCTCGGAAGCACGGAAATTCGGACGCCGAAACGTGCAGATCTTTTCAATTCAGTAAATATAAAACTCGATAATAAAAAAAATAAAAAACGCCTCGGGAAACCGGGGCGTTTTTTTTCCATTGTTCCTCCATTTTAAACAGTCAGTGCTTTGGAGGAAGAAAAGAATTCAAGCAGGTCTGCGTTTATGATCTCATGATGCGTTGAGCACATCCCGTGTGGCAGGCCGGGATAGATCTTGAGCGTGGCGTTCGGTACAAGCTGGGCTGAAAGCCGCGCCGAATCGTCAATCGGAACAACCTGATCGTCGTCACCGTGCATGATTAGCGTCGGCACGTCGAACTTTTTGAGGTCCTCGGTAAAGTCGGTTTCGGAAAAAGCCTTGATGCAGTCGTAGGTCGCTTTGACGCCGGCCATCATTCCTTGTCGCCACCATTTATTGATCAAACCTTGTGATACTTTTGCTCCCGGACGATTGAAACCGTAGAAAGGGCCGCTGGGAACGTCGATGAAAAACTGTGCTCGGTCGGCTATATGAGCTTCTCGAAGGCCGTCGAAAACTTCGATCGGCAAGCCGCCGGGATTTGCCTCAGTCTTGAGCATTAACGGCGGAACGGCGCCGATAAGCACCGCCTTTGCCACGCGCGAAGTGCCGTGACGGCCGATGTAGCGAGCGACCTCGCCGCCTCCGGTCGAATGGCCAACGTGAATCGCGTCCTTAAGATCTAGCGCCGCAGTCAAGTCAGCGAGATCATCTGCGTAGGTATCCATTTCGTTGCCTTCCCAAGTCTGGGTCGAACGCCCGTGCCCACGGCGGTCGTGCGCAATGCACCTGAAACCGCGCGACGCAAAATAAAATATCTGATCGTCCCAATCGTCAGAACTCAACGGCCAGCCGTGACTGAAAACTATCGGTTGTCCGCTGCCTTGATCTTTGTAAAATATATCTATTCCATCTCTTGTTTTTATAGTAGCCATCTTAACCTCCTTAATTTTAGCTGCGTTTTGTGCGGCCTCACCATTTCAAAACCGGCACAGGCCGCAAAGGGTGCCTGCATATCCATCCGGCGGCTAGCCGGACAAGGTATTTGTGAAAGCCTGCGTTTGGAAAACGAGCTTTTACTTCGCTGATGTAAGATCGCGGAATACCGTTCGTTACGATGCCGAGCGAGAAATCAGCGAGGTCGCCGCGTCGAAATATCTCGGTTAGACGATCTCCCTCGAAATGCCGCAGTTTGTGATGTTCGCCGATCATTCGCTCGATCTGCGGAGCCAGTGAACTATCTCCGCTTTGGTTTAGATACTCAATCGCAAGTGCTTTCGACGGCGGAATGTAATCAAATGTTCCAGCCGTCCAGATGCCAAGATCGTGAAAACATCCGGCGATCACGATCATCTGTTTTTCGTCATCGCTCAATTCGGTCTGAGCGAAACAAAAATTGACCATACGATAAACGTGATTGCGATACGCCGCAAGTTCACCGCCAAGACTGCCGGAAAACTTCGACAGAATTTCGTCTAGCAAGGGGATGTCATTTTCTATCGTCACGGTTTACCCCACGCTTCGACCTCGACTCCGCCAGGACCCGGAACGAATCTTTCGTCGATATAGCACCATGCCCACTCTTCACCCTTTTCAAGAGAAGCAACTATTGGATGCCCTTCTGTATGGAAGTGTTTAGTTGCGTGTTTATGGATCGAGGTATCGCAACATCCGACATGTCCGCAGGCCAGGCACAATCGCAAATGCACCCATTTGTAATTATTTTTTCTGCATTCCTCACAACCGTTGTCGCTTCTAGGGGTAGATATGAGAATCTCAGACGCATGTTCACACGGCATAAGGTGCGGAGCTTCACTTTCCTCAATTTCAGACTCTTCTGAGAGGCGGTCTTCTATAAGTATATTCAAAAGCAGCACCACAAAAAGCCCTGCGACAAGAGCGACTGCCGGTAGAAAATTGCCAAAGTAGAGCAGCAGAAGTGTAACCGCGATCGCGACGGCTCTGACCTTAACAAGACTGCAAATTCCGGTGATCAGTCGTATGATCGTTATCATTGCCAAAAAGCAGACGGTTCCTCCGGTCAACAGAACGATCGTGGAAAGGTGCAGGTGATCGCTGGAAGTTTCCTTTATGGCATGCTCGACGCCGATGCCCATTATCACGATGCTGGCAACGATGAAAAAGTGTGCGTAAAGATAAGCAAAGCGCCGAATAATAGAATTTGACCTGACGGCATTATCCTCAACAAAATCAAAATTGATCCACCAAACAGATACAGCCATCGCAAACCCGAGGGACGCCGTGATTATTGTCGCCGCATTCCATTCGACAGCTCCGACTCCGTTTGCTGTAGCGATCACTGCTTCGCCAAGAACGATGATAGTGAATAGCCCAAGGCGTTCGGGAATATGTGAGCGGTCAATGGGTATTAGGCGTGTTGCCCTGATGTTAAAAAAAGGAATCCCAAGTTCGAGGAGCAGTGAAACGCCCCACATCACATAACGAACCGGCGGCTCAAAAAGCAGCGATGTCAAAAGAATTAAGATCGACGCTGCAATACCGAAAACAAACTGCAGGCAATACGGTCGAGCCAGCGGAACATAGTACGCCGCCCTTGCGTAGTGGATGACAAGGATCAAAAGAACCAGTACATAACAGGCGATAAACGCACCGTCGCCGTCCGGTGTGAACGCTCCATCCAGCGTTTGCGAAAGCCCGATGAAGGCGAGCATTCCGGCAAACATTAATATGCGGTAAGTTGGTTCTTCGGTTTCAAAACGGTCGGCGTAAAACGTGTACCCGATCCACGCATACCAGATGGGAAAGAACAAAGCTGCGAATTTCAGAAACCCGATCCAGTCGGTGTGACCTGTCAAAATATGGGCGGTCTTTGCAACCGCGAGCACAAAAACAAGGTCAAAAAACAACTCGAGCCAACTGGCATGACGTTCGCCTTCAGTTGGCTCAAGAGTGCGCAGTCGCGGCCTGTTTTTCGCCCGACGCGATTCAGGTGCCGTTTCTTTCTCTTCTGCTAAGATCATCGTGTGGCCGATATTTTATGCAGCGGAAGCGGAGCTTTCCGCCGGTATCCGCTCATCAAGCCAATCCTGAATATTCGTCATCACGATCTCCTTGTCCGTATCGGCCAAAAGGTCGTGGTAGTGGCCTTCGTAGAGTTTTAGCGTTTTGTCCGTCGAGCCTGCATTATCGTAAAAATACTGGCTTCCTGCCGGACGCGTTGCCTTGTCCTCGGTTCCGTGAATGATAAAGACCGGAACTTTAAAACTCGGCATGTTTTCTTTTAGTCTATCCGCCGCTAGCAGCATAACGCGTGCGGTTTCAGCCGGTTGAGATTCCTTGTGGATCAGCGGATCGTTGTTCATTCGCTCAACATGGGCAGCGTCGCGTGAGAAATCTGCGTTATTGAGTGAAAAGACGTGAACGTGCGGCAACAATTTTCCTATGCCTTCAAGCGCGAGTTGAACAAGATGCGGCAGCCCGACATCGAACGCAAAACTGTGGCAGATCAATCCGGCGATCTCGTCCTGATGCTCAAAAACATACGAGGTCCCGATGACACCGCCCGCGCTGTGGCCGAGAACAAATATCGGAAGGCCGGGATTTTCGTCTCTGGCAATGTTAACGAGCTTATCGACGTCGCCAAGATAATCGGAAAACTCCTCGACATAAAACCGCTCGCCTTCGGAATTGCCGCGTCCTCTGAGATCGAGCGCGTATGCCGCAAGGCCGTTAGCCACGAACTGCTCAGCGGGCCAAGTCATATAACCGCTATGAGCATTAAATCCGTGTATAAGGATCATTACCGCACGCGGTTGCCCTTCAGGCTGCCATGAGCGCATAGATATATTAAGGCCGCCGACGCCTTCGAAAGTTGATTCGTTCATAGTTCCTCCTAAATTGAAAAGATGTAAAATTATGGAATGTTTATTGACACTTTGCAAGAACCTTTGCGGCAAATTTTAATACAGTTGTAACGATCCAACCGTTCGCTGTGTAAATTCGAATTCCTTTTCGAGGCACCGGAGTTTCTTCAGATGAATGCCTCTCTGCAACTATTGCGAGAAAAAAAGAGACTGCCTTTTCAGACAGCCTCTTTAATGTCACAGGCGCAAACGGCTCAAAGGCACAGCTTCTTAGAAGAGTTCGACCTGGCCGTCGAGCGTGGTTACACGCGGTTCGCCTTCGTTGAAGATGATGCGTTCCCAAGTTAATGGTGACATCGAGCCGGGTTTTCCTACCGCTGTGAATCTAAGATTCAGGAGTACACCATTCTCATCGATCGGCATCGGGCCGTACACCACTACTCTCAACAGGCCGGGCTCGAACGCATTTACGATGACTGAAAGGCCGCGGCTGACAGTTCCCGTCGAATCTACAGCTTCGGCCAAAGGCTGAATCACTGATGGATCATACCTGAGATCGAATTCATAAGCGATAACACCCTTATTGGCTATGCCGTTGACGGTCACGGGCACAATTACCTCTTTGCCCAAAGGCGCCGACAGATTTGGCAGCTCGACAGCGCCACTTCTTTCGGGGCCGCCTTCATTTAGAGGCCTTGCACCGGTGTTTATCCAGTTGCCCGTCACCTCGCCGATCAGTAAGCCGACGTAGTCGTCACCCGATATATTGGATGAGAGCGATGGGTATAATCTGCTTGTTGGATAGGCTCCAACCGGGAATGGCGGTCCCGGCGGCACGAAAAATCTCCATTTTCCGGCAAGGCCTAACGGTTCCCCAAGCCCTGTAACGTAACGGCCAACCAATGCAGCATCATTTGACGTAATGTTGCCATTGCCGCTCGCATCAGCAACGACTTTTTGAATATCAGTGGTAAATAGATTTATACCGGTTACATGCTGCGTGATCCTGGCTGCGTCCAGTGAAGTTACAAATCCATTCTGGCCACCCACTTTAGATGGTGTAACCGTGTAAGGCCCGGAACTGAAAACGGTCAGAGCATACGCTCCGTTGGGGAAATCCGTAACCGTAGAAGCCGGAGGTGCACCCGCACCGTTGATCTGCACGTTTGACACAAACCTTGTTCCCGAATTCGAATTACCATATGTCACCACACCGGAGATCACATACGCGATCGTCGGCGTCGGTGTCGGCGTATTCGTATTTGTCGCGGTAGCCGTTGCCGAAGGTGTAAACGTACTCGTCGCAGTTGGCGTTGGCGTGAAGGTATTCGTAGCCGTAGCCGTCGGAGTAAATGTATTCGTCGCGGTTGCTGTCGGTGTGAATGTTACCGTCGCGGTTGCTGTCGGAGTAAACGTCTCAGTTGCCGTAGCTGTCGGCGTAAACGTTTCCGTAGCTGTCGCCGTCGGCGTAAACGTTTCCGTAGCTGTCGCCGTTGGTGTAAACGTTTCCGTTGCGGTTGCAGTCGGCGTAAATGTTTCCGTAGCTGTTGCCGTTGGTGTAAATGTCTCCGTAGCTGTCGCCGTTGGTGTAAACGTCTCAGTAGCAGTAGCTGTCGGCGTAAACGTTTCCGTAGCTGTCGCCGTTGGTGTAAACGTTTCCGTTGCGGTTGCAGTCGGCGTAAATGTTTCCGTGGCTGTTGCCGTCGGGGTGAATGTCTCAGTAGCTGTTGCTGTTGGTGTAAACGTCTCAGTTGCAGTAGCTGTCGGCGTAAATGTCTCAGTTGCAGTTGCCGTCGGAGTAAACGTCTCCGTTGCAGTAGCAGTCGGTGTAAACGTTTCCGTCGCGGTTGCTGTTGGAGTGAACGTCTCAGTTGCCGTAGCCGTTGGAGTAAACGTTTCCGTAGCCGTAGCCGTCGGAGTAAACGTTTCAGTTGCAGTAGCTGTCGGCGTGAATGTCTCCGTCGCGGTTGCGGTCGGAGTAAATGTTTCCGTCGCGGTTGCTGTCGGCGTGAACGTTTCAGTAGCTGTCGCCGTTGGAGTAAATGTCTCCGTAGCTGTTGCTGTTGGTGTAAACGTCTCAGTAGCTGTTGCTGTTGGAGTAAATGTCTCCGTAGCTGTTGCTGTTGGTGTAAACGTCTCAGTTGCCGTAGCCGTTGGAGTAAACGTTTCCGTAGCCGTTGCCGTCGGAGTGAACGTTTCCGTCGCAGTAGCTGTCGGAGTAAATGTCTCAGTTGCCGTCGCCGTTGGAGTAAATGTCTCTGTAGCTGTCGCCGTTGGTGTAAATGTTTCCGTTGCGGTTGCGGTCGGCGTGAATGTTTCCGTCGCAGTTGCTGTCGGAGTGAATGTCTCAGTTGCCGTCGCCGTTGGAGTAAATGTCTCCGTAGCTGTTGCTGTTGGTGTAAACGTCTCAGTTGCCGTAGCCGTTGGGGTAAACGTTTCCGTAGCTGTCGCCGTTGGAGTGAACGTTTCCGTAGCCGTTGCCGTCGGAGTGAACGTTTCCGTCGCAGTAGCTGTCGGAGTGAATGTTTCAGTAGCCGTTGGCGTCGGAGTAAAAGTCTCCGTTGCGGTAGGGGTAAATGTATTCGTTGCTGTTGCCGTTGGAGTAAACGTATTAGTCGCAGTCGGCGTTGGGGTAAACGTGTTCGTTGCCGTTGCCGTTGGAGTAAACGTATTAGTCGCAGTCGGCGTTGGGGTAAACGTATTCGTTGCCGTTGGAGTAAACGTATTAGTCGCAGTCGGCGTTGGGGTAAATGTATTCGTTGCTGTAGCTGTCGCCGTTGCCGTATTCGTCGGTGTATTTGTCGGCGTGTTTGAAGGCGTCGGCGTAAAAGTCGCTGTTGCAGTAGGCGTCGGAGCCGAGCGGAAACCTGCTTCGAATGTATGGTCGTTTGCCCCAGGATTACCGGTTGTAAGGCTGATCACAGGAAATGTTCCACTTGGAGAGCCTGCGGGATTTGTTACGTTCGATGCGTCTGAGTCGGATGCATCGTCGTTGCCAAGCTGCGACGTTTGGTTCGCGGTTGTTAATATCAGGCCAGACAGAGCGCCGGAAGAATAGTCTGACGACTTATCTAAACGAATTTGATACGACGTGTTGTAAAGTATCCCGCCGTTGACTTGCCCAATATTATCGTTCGTGTTGGAATCTGCAACAGTGCTTGAAACGAAATAATATTCGCCGTTGGTATCCGTTACAGCTGTTCCGACGAGTGTTGAGCCTTGATACAAACGAACTGTGACCTTGTCAATTCCGCTTTCATTCGGATCCTGCACACCATTATTGTTAAGGTCGCGCCAGACTCGGTTGCCGAGTTCGATCGGTGCAGGGTCTGAGAGAATAACAAGGCTGCCGCCGGTGCCGCCTGCCTTTCCAAATATATTGCCGTCGTCGCCCAGTCCGTTAAAAAGTCTATATCCTTTAGTATAATTTCCGGTCGAATTGCTCAACCACCGTAAACCGCCGTCGTGAATGACATTAGCAATGTTCCCGATGGGGTTGATGCTTGAAATTATTACGTCCGGTGCTCCGGGAAGCTGCTCGACACCGCCGTTGCCGATGTCATCGTGGTTGCTGCCTTTTCCTGAGATAGTAACCGACGGCGATACGAAACTTTCTGCCAGATCATAAGAATCACCGTAATAGAATTCACCGCCGCCAGGCCCTTCCATAACATTCTGCGGGGCAGAGCCGCTTGAACTACAGCGGCCGTTGCTTTCGAGCGTCCACGAATTTGGTGTGCCGCAAGCACGGATCACATCGCCCGCTGCTCTTGGCTGGTACTTATCGGTGCTGGCATCGCTAGGGTTTGATTGAGTACCGTTACCGACCTGATCGCTAAGCCTATCGCGGAATCCAAGGATCATGTTGCCGTTATCAAAGGCGATGTCGGTCAGCATCGGCTGTGAGTAGACGACCCGTAATCCCAAGATCGCATTTCGATAAGTGCTCGACCAAGGGCGCCATGCACCCATAGCACCGGTTGTATGTGTGGTAAGGCCTCGTCGATAGTTAAGAGCCATTTGAAATACAGGCGATGCGCTGAAAGCAAGTGTTGTTGGATTTACCGTATAAACATAGGCACGAAGCCCGCGAGCATCGCCGCGATTATAGATACCGTTGCCGTCGGTGTCGGTATAGGTTTCCGGTGCCGTGTATGAACCGTTTCCGTCCAGATCGAAGTATGATTCGCCGCTGTTACGAGTGCCGTTCTGATTTGTATCGATAAAGTAGTCGCCTGCGTCCCAAACACCGTTGCTGTTGGAATCTGTAAAAGAATCAACGTTCGAGGTCGAAGCCGCATTGCAGATCATACCGGCATAAAGCTGGCCGCGATAAACCGTCAACGCAAATGGCCTGGCATCAGCCGCCGCACAAGTTCCCGACGGAAGAGGTAGGCTTGTCGGAGCTGCCTGGCTCGCAATCTGAACGCCCGTTGTTGCGTTCAACGAATAAAGAGTGCGGTTTGTGAGATTGAACGCATAGAGAGTCGATTCATCCTCCGACAGAGCAACGCCTCCAACTCCGGTTGTGCCAACGCCATTCCAGCCAGTATTCCCGTTGTCGCGAGTGTAGTTTGCCGTGTCGTGAGCATTTGTCGCGGTTCCGGGCACCGTGAAGAAGCCTGTAACGGAACCGGAGCCGGTGCGGCTGATCCGATAGATCGCATTTGGACCCTGCGGACCGTAGCCGGCGTGACGCTTGAAGTATGCAGCGGCGTAAATAGTGCGCGTCTTTCGCGCATAGGCCATGCCAAATGTGGCACCGACTTGGTTAGCGGGAACGTCCAACGGATTAACCGTAGGCATATCAAAAAGCGATTCCGTCGCACCGGTTGTGGCGTCTGAGCTTCCGGCCGAATATGGAAAACTAAGCATTTCTGACTGGCCGTTGTTTGGCCCGGTGATCGCGTCGCCGGATTCATACATTGCCGCTAAAACCTGCGGGTTGTTTTGTGAGTAATCGGCCGGATAGTTGACCGCAAGATTGACGTTTGTTGCAGGTGACGAAACAAACTGCACTGTCGAACCAGAGTTCGTCGCAGAGCCGCCGCTTACCGAATCTGCGCTACGGACAGATGCCAGATAACCCGCCGGTAAATTTGTAAATTCAACTCTGTACGGACCGGAGCCAACGTCATTTGTTGTTATTGTGTAATTACCGCTCGCATCAGTTATTACTACTCCTCCGGTCGTCACATTTGTTCCCGATGCGTTGTAGGAACGCACCTCGACATTAGCAACACCACGGTCTATAGCTAAACCGATTGTTCCAAATCCGTCATTGGCGACTGTAGACGTAGTGTCAAACGTCCCGTTTCCGTTAAAGTCCTGAAACACCTTGCCGGAAATATTGCCGGCGAATACAAAACTGCCGCTGGAATTCTCTGTTTCATAACTTGCATAGAAGTCCTTTGAATAGGAGATCGCGAGCGGCATGGATGCGGCGAAGACAATAATAAAACCGATAAACAGGGAATTTCGAAGAATATTCGAACGAGATAGACGCTGTCGGCTGCCCATAACTAACGGTCCTCCGGCCTGAATCAATCAGGTGTGTATCAAAATCATGCAATAGCCCTTGCTTTTACTAGCAACGGAAGCTTTTACAGACAGGGTTTTTAACTTGGTGAAATGACTATAGACATAGTTACCCTAAATGTCAATATGTAAAAACAGCACGATTAAATCTCCCGGAAAACAAAAAAGAGGCAAAAGAGCCCTTTTTTCATCTTTTCGTTAGGTAGTTAGCTGCGGGATCTATTCTGTAGCGTCAAGTTCTTCTTCAAGAAGTTGACGTTCGTACAGGTCGGCGTATTCGCCGTCTAGGGCGAGGAGTTCGTCGTGGGTGCCGCGTTCGATTATGCGGCCTTCGGAGAGGACGCAGATGAGGTCGGCGTCGCGGATCGTGGACACGCGGTGCGAGACGATGAGCGTTGTGCGGTTTTCGCGCACGTCGCGGAGGTTGTGGAGGATCGTTTCTTCGGTGTAGGTATCGACCGCGCTTAGTGAATCGTCAAGGATAAGAATGCGCGGGTCGCGCATGACTGCTCGGGCAATTGCGGTTCGCTGCTTTTGGCCGCCGGAGAGCGTGATGCCGCGTTCGCCGACGAGCTGTTCGTAGCCGCCGGGGAAACCGTCGACGTCATCGGCGAGACCGGCGATGCGGGCCGCATCTTCGATGTTTAATTGAGAAATGAGAATTGAGAATTGAGAATTAGAATCCGATCCTCCATTTTCAATTTTCCATTTTCCATTATCAATTCCAAACGCGATGTTATTTGCCAGCGTGTCGCTGAACAGGAAAGTTTCCTGCGGGACGAAGCCTATAGCTTTTCTTAGCTGAGCGATCGGGTATTCACACAGTGGCAGATCGTCAACCAGAACATTGCCGTCGGGAGCGTCGAGCAGGCGAGGGATGAGGCTCACCAGCGTCGATTTGCCGCTGCCGGTTTTGCCTACGAGGGCGACGGTTTTGCCTTGTTCGATCACTAGATTGATGTCTTGCAGAACTGGCTTAGCGATCTTGTCAGTACCACCCACTACCGCAGGTGGTTCCGACTTCTCGTAAGAAAAGTTCAAGTTGCGAAATTCTATCTTGCCTTTTATCGGCGACTGTTCGCGTGTTTCGTTGGCGTCTTTGATCGCCGGTTCGGCGTCGAGAATGGCGTTGAATCGTTTGAGCGAAGCGGTGCCGCGTTGGTAGAGATTGACGACGTAGCCGAGAGCGATGAGGTACCAGATCATTCGCTGAAGATATAGAATGAACGCCGTAAAATCGCCGGCAGTTATCTCACCGCGAACTGCCATCGGAACGCCGACTGCGACGATAATTACAAAGCCGAGGCCGATGAAAAAGAACAACAGCGGTCGCATCGCGGCGGCGTATTTTACGAGTCGCAGATTTTGCGCGGCGTATTCGCGATTGAGAACTTGGAACTGCTCGATCTCGGCGTCTTCTTGCGCGTAGGCTCGGATGACGCGGACGCCGGTGAGATTTTCCTGTGTTCTAGCACTGATGTCGGAGAAAAATTCCTGGATCTTTTCGAAGCGGCGGTGAATTTGTTCGCCGAGAAACTTAACGGTCAGCGTGACGAGCGGCATCGGGATGAGCAGCAGCAGCGTAAGCGTGACCGAAATGTTGAGCATTATCGGCAGCGAAATGCACAACGCAAAAATGGCTTGAAAGCTGTAAAGGATCATCGGCCCGACGATCTGACGGATCGCGGCGAGATCGTTCGTCGCACGCGCCATAAGGTCGCCGACGCGTGTGTTTTGAAAATATTCGAGCGGCTGATCGACCAGCGAAGCGTAAAAATCACGCCGCATATCAAACTCAATATGCCGCGAAGTGTTTATCAGCAAACGCCGCTGCAGAAACAAAAATATGCCGCTCGCCAAATTGATCGCGAGTATGACGATCGGATAATAGATCACCTTTTCGCGCGTGATGCCTTTGCCAAGATCGTCGATTGCCTGACCCACCATGTACGGAACGAAAAGCCCAAACGACATCGACACCAAAATACACAAGATCCCGAGCAGAATCGTGCCCTTGTAGGGTTTGAAGTAGCGTGCGAATTTCTTGAGCTGTTCCATTGAAATAGTTTTGCGAGTTCCGGAGTTCGCAGAGTTCCAAAGTTTTCAAAGCTACTTCTTTACTCTGGAACTTTTCAACTCGGCAAACTCGCTAAACTCGTGTGTATGTCGAAAGTCCTGTCGCGAGCAATTTACCTTTCTCATTTACCACGTCTGCCGAGACGGTAAAGATCCGTTTGCCTGCGCGGACGATCTTAGCGGTGCAAATAAATGTGCCTGTTATGTGCGACCGCAGATAGTGAACTGTCAGATCGATGGTCGCGGTTGCTTCGTCGATCGGCAGCCGTGTCCGCACTGCAAACGCCATTGCTGTGTCGATCAGCGTTGCCGTCACGCCGCCGTGAAGGACGCCGCTGGGCTGCCGCAGGTCATCGCGCATCTCGATGCTGATTACGGCTTCGTCGGGGTGCAGAGCGACGAGCTTCATACCGATCAGTTTTGCGAACGGCAGGCTGTGCAGTGCGTTCTCGGCGAAGGCATATTGCTCGGGCGTGATTTGGGCTATTTGTTCAGTCATTTTTTAACGGAAATAACGTTATGCAAGAACGAATAATGAGTAAAAATCGACGCGGAGTTGACAAAAACATTCGAGTCTTTAAATTCTAACATAACGATTTAGATGGACAACAACGGCAATAATTTGCGTGCCTGGCAATGGCGTTTCAAACTTGGCGGCGCAGCGATAATGCCGATCTCACCGTTTTTGCTTATACAAGGCCAGATCGTTCGTTGGAAGGTCGGAGTTTTGCCGGATGCTGCGGGTGATAGATCCGGAAAATATGGCGAAGGTAATGACGCGGCAAAGCTATTTGTGATCGGCGAATCAACGGTTGCCGGACTCGGCGCTCGTACACACGAACTTGCACTCGCCGGGCAATTTGCCAAGCAATTGAGCCAGCATCTCGGCCGCAGCGTTGAATGGAAAGTGCTCGGTAAAAACGGCGTTACGGCCCGGCGAACCATCGACGAATTGCTTCCGCAAATGCCGGATGAACGATTCGACTACATTCTTGTCGGCCTCGGCGGCAACGATGTGATGAAGTTATCAAGCCCAGTCAAATGGCGGTGCGATATGATCGAATTGCTCGGCCTGCTGCGCACCAGGAATCCGGAGACGGTCATTTTTATTACGAATTGTCCGATGATAGTTCTTTCACCGATAATGCCGTTTCCGATCAAGACGATATTATGGAAACTGTCGCGAATGCATAACGACAATATCCGTGAATTTACGCGTGATATGGAGCGCGTTTTCTACTATCCGCAGCCGGTCGATGTGCGGGTCGAGGGATTTTTTGCCGACGGCATTCATCCTTCGGAGCAAGGGTATTCTGATTGGGCGGCGGCGATGATGAAATACTTTGCAGCTAACTATAAATGGTAAATGCAGACGAGTTACGCGAGATAGTTGCCAGCCATCACGAATGGCTGCTGGTTCGCGATCTCGGTAAAACCTTTCCCTTGGAAAAACACGAGATCGAGATCGCTGAGGACGGCGAGAAAACACATTTTGGCTTTCTCGACGACAAAGGTTTTCACTCGTGGCGGCTGAATGGTTTCGCCCACGAAGGCGGCGAGATCACTATCGATGTTGCCGGAGCTTTTGCGAAGAAACAAGAGATAATGCGGCTTATCCCACGTGTCACAGCGGCGGACCTTGCAGCCGAGGTTGAATTCGCACGGCTTGAGAAAGCGAATGAGATCGCTGCTTTCATTACCGATAATTATCCCGGCATAAAACTTGGCCGCGTCGCTCTCAACACAGAAAACGGACGACTCGCGCAGATCAATTTTGATATGGCTGAAAAGATACCGATGGCCGCAATCGCTGACGTGACATCCACGCTTACAGTCGAAACTGTCTTTACGGCGGCAATACTTTGGGTCGAAAAGCTAGGACTGAGAAAGAAAAAGCCTGTTCTCGATATCTGGATCATTTGCGAAAAGCGGCAAGCGAAAAACGCGCAAAAACTGCACGCTTTGTTAACTAACCGTTGGAAAGAAAGGATCACGGTCGTCGAGATAAATCGCAAACCGGATCGACCGCGTCTCATCCAAATGCCCAAAAGGAAAATTCGTGAGCTTTG
Organism: Chloracidobacterium sp.; assembly: GCA_016711345.1. Lineage (NCBI taxonomy): Bacteria > Pseudomonadati > Acidobacteriota > Blastocatellia > Chloracidobacteriales > Chloracidobacteriaceae > Chloracidobacterium > Chloracidobacterium sp. The sequence goes on along the minus strand of JADJTD010000001.1, from coordinate 1,461,685 downwards.
GCGTGAGAAGGCGAAAAAACTCGCGCTTCCCAAACGCCCTGAGCCGAGCATAACCGCGCAAAAAATCATCGAGCTTTCGCCGGACAGAATTGATGTTGTTTATTCAAAGCAGGGCGAGACGCTTCGGTTTATGGGCTTACCGTTTGCCCGTGTGCGGACGATGCTTGGAGCGGAAAAGGCTTGGTTTGGTGTTGGCCGCGAACGGCGGATATTGTCGGACGAAAGCTGGAATGAGTTAGAAGAATTGGTCGAACTCCTTGAGATCAATCGAGCGGCTGAGTCTCCGAATAAGCGCCACGAATACTATCGAACCGCTCCCGAGGCATGGCTCGAATCCATTCTACGCCGCAATATCAAACTGCTCGACGATAATCTGATCCTATCGCCCATCTACAATCAGTTTCGTTCGTCCAACGACAAGATCGACTTGCTTGCTCTTCGCAAAGACGGACGTCTGGTCATAATTGAGCTAAAGACTCAGCCTGACAGGGAAGTGATCTTTCAGGCCGCCGATTATTGGCGAAAGGTCGAGCTTCAGCGTCGGCGTGGATTATTGGACGCCGCAAATCTATTCGACGGCCGCGAAATTCTCGACAAACCGGCTCTCATTTATCTTGCGGCTCCAGCCTGGAGTTTTCATCGTGATTTTGAGTTTTTTGCAATGACAGTTTCGTCCGAAATAGAACTTTGGCGATTCGAATTGCATGAAAATTGGCGAGCCGCGGTAAAGGTGTTGGCGAGAATGGACTACGCTGATCCGTTCGCTTTTACAAACCGATAGCCGACGCCGCGAACGGTCTGTAGAATCTTTGGATTATTGGGCTCGTCTTCGAGATGCTTGCGAAGGCGAACAATGAAGTTATCGATCGCACGCGTGTCGGTGTCTTCCTGCAGTTGCCAGACTTCTTCGAGAATGGCCTTTCGCGAGACGGCGCGGCCTTCGTTTTCGATGAGGTATTGCAGCAACTTTGTTTCCATCAGCGTGAGGTGGACGATCTCTTCGCCATTTCTTAGTTCGAGGTTTTCAAAGTCAATATGGCGGCCATTTATCTCCGCTCCGGCGAGTGCATTGGGCGTTTTTGATTCGTTACGGATCCATTGCCGCCGCCGCAAAAGGCCGTTGAGCCGAGCAAGAAAAATTTCGAGATCGAACGGCTTTGCAAGATAATCGTCAGTCCCCGCTTCAAAGCCCAAAAGCACATCTTCCGGACGGCCGCGTGCCGTGAGCATCAGGATCGGCGTGTAGTCCTCACGTTCTCGCATCTGTTTTGCTACGTCGAATCCATTGACTTTGGGCAGCATCACGTCGAGCACGACTGCGTCAAAGGCCCCTTCGTTCAATCTTGTAAGTGCGACATCGCCGTCTGCCGCGATCTCGGCTTCGTAGCCTTCGGCCTCAAGATTAAATCGCAGGCCGTCGGCCAGATGCTGTTCGTCTTCGACAATTAGAATTTTCATGCTCGCGGCAATTGTATAAAAAATGTCGTCCCTTTTCCCTCACCTTTGCTCTCGGCTTTTACGCGTCCACCGTGTTTTTCGACTATCGAGCGGACAATCGCGAGTCCGAGGCCGGTGCCTTTTGCGGCAGTATCTGCTGCGTTCGGGACGCGGTAAAATCTTTTGAAAACGCGCTTTAGATTACCGCGACTGATGCCAATTCCATTATCCTTAATATAAATTTCAGCAGTTTTTGCACCCGAAGATTTTAACCTAACAGAGATCTTTGGTTGTCCGTCGGAATATTTGATCGCGTTGTCGAGCAGGTTAGTAATTGCGGTCCGCAATTCGTCGCGATCGCCGAGCACCTTTATGCTCTCAGAGGTAACGGGAAATCTGATCGTCGATTCGTCGAGATGCCGCTGTTCGCGAACAGTTCTTATGGTATCGCTTATCAGATCGCTCAGGTCGATCTCGACAAGATTCATCAGCCGCTGTTTTTCGCGCGTGCGGCTTGCCTGCAAGACCTGCTCCACCGTGTCAAGCAGTCGCTGGTTGTCAGAGAGCATGATGTCGTAGAATTCGTTACGTTTGTCTTTATCGAGGTCGCGCGCCTTTAGTGTTTCGAGATACAGCTTGATCGATGCGATGGGGGTTTTTAGTTCGTGGGTGACGGCATTCATAAAAGCGTCGTGCTGTTCGTTGCGTTGGATCTCGCGAAACAAAAAGATAGTGTTGAGGATCAGCCCCGTAATTATCAAGATAAAAAAGACAACGCCAAAAACGAGCAAGGCTACTTCGCGGACACTCAATATGATCCAACCAACGTTGAGAGCGACCGCCAGCACCGAGAGGCTGATGCCAAATATCAGGAAGAAGACTGCTGTTTTACGCCGACGCATTGATTCAATGGTAAATGCAAAATGGTGAATGGCAAATGTCGATCAGACATTCACCACTCACCATTCACCTTTATACATCAAAACCTAAGCCGCTATTCTGAGTTCTTTGGGAGTTTCTGACTCAGTCTCAAGATCGTAAGCATAAACATTACTGATCAGGCCAAGTTTTTCCATGATCTGTAATTGATACCAGTTAATGTCGAATTCTTTCCAGTTCAGGCCGTGTTTTGCGCTGCGGGGAAATGCGTGGTGGTTATTGTGCCAGCCTTCGCCAAATGTGACGGCGGCGACCAATGCATTGTTTCGCGAATCGTCACGGATCTCAAAACGTCTGTAGCCCCACAGATGCGTTGCTGAATTTACAAGCCAGGTAAAATGCCAGCTAACCGTCACACGCGCTACGATTGCCCAAAGGACCATGGTCCAACCGCCGATCGCGAATAAAACTCCGGCAAGTATCAAAGTTGTGACGTAATAATATTCGTCCAAGAACCGCAGATATGGGTCCTTCATCAGGTCGGGCGAATATCGCTGTCTTGTCGCCTCCGACTGATTCTGAGCAGTACCCTTAAATATCCAGCCCATATGCGACCACCAAAAACCTTTTTCACGCGGGCTGTGCGGATCTTTCTCCTGATCGGTAAATGCGTGATGCAGACGATGGGTTGTAACCCATGTGATTGGGCCGGACTGCAGTCCGAGCGTGCCGCACGTTGCGAGAAAACGCATCATCCATTTCGATGTTGTAAATCCGCGGTGCGTTAAAAGCCTGTGATAAGCGATGCCGACGCCCCAACTCGCGGCGACCCACCAGCATAAAAACGCGGCCAGCAAATTTTGCCAGCTAAAAGTGAACAGCGCTGCAACAGCCGCTAAATGAAATGCCGATACGAAAATTATCGTGTTCCAATTTAGTTTCTCTGCTCGTGAGGGTGAGAATTCGATGATATTTTGCATGTTATGTTAAACCTTAGTGATGGCTTAATGAGATAGGACACTTGATCGTCCGCATTTAACAGTAACAGGTTTGAACGGCAGTAATTGTAAGAGTTTTGTAAGAGTTAAACGAACATTGAATTACGCCGGTTTTGCCCCTAAAGTAACAGTTGGTCACCGCATGGCAAAGAAGAGTTCAATGCAAATATGGGTAGAATACGCTGTTGCTCGCAGCGTGCTCGGATTTCTGCGCATTTTGCCAAACGACGCTGCGAATCGGGTTGGTATATCGGCCGGGCGGCTCACATTTCATTTATTAAGAAAATTAAGAAATACCGGTCTGCGAAACCTCGAACTTGCGTTTCCTGAAAAGCACGAGGCCGAACGACAAAAGATCCTAAAAGCGGCTTTTCAAAATCTCGGACGTGTGATGGCGACGGTCAGCAAATTTGGCGAACTGACTGCTGAAAATATAACCGACATGATCGAGTACGATCTCGATCCTGAATTTGCCGCACAGTACGAAAAAACAAAAACCGAAGGCCGTGGCCGCATAATACTTGGCGGCCATTTAGGTAATTGGGAATTACAGGCCTTCTCGTATCCTGTATTTTTCGAGCCCCTCAGCTTTCTGGCGAGACGAATGGACAATCCACGTATTGAGGAAATGATCCTCGCCATCCGAACACGGCTTGGGAACAAGCAGATCGACAAGACGAATTCAGCAGCAGTGATCTTACGCAGCCTGCGCGGCGGCGGCACGATCGGTATTTTGGCGGATGTAAACTCACATCCGAAAGAGGGAGTCTTCGTTCCATTTTTCGGCATTCCGGCTTGTACGGCAAGCGGCATCGCAATGCTCGCCCTGCGAACAAATGCCGTGATCGTGCCCGCGTTCGCGATCTGGAGCGAGGAAAAAGGCAAATACTTTATCGTCCACGACAAGATCATTGAACCGGTAAACACTGGTGATCGAAGACACGACATCGTAGAAACAACAGCTCTTTGCGTAGCCGCCACCGAACGAGTTATCAGAGCTTATCCCGAGCAATGGATCTGGATTCATCGACGCTGGAAAACAAGGCCGCCGGGTGAGAGCGAATTATACTGATACGCCGACGATACAGATCGTGCCAGCAGCAAAGTAGGCATGGTGCGAATCGTGACCGAAGCCGAACATGCTATTGACCAGGAGCTAACAGCATTTCCCATTTCGCAATAAGTTTATCCGTGCTTTCTCGCCTGGGATTGAACCGCAGTTAACCGCCCCACGTCAGGAACATGCCGACAGCCGCCGCAAACATAAGAGCGGCGGCAAGCCAGCCGACGATGTTTGTGAATGTACCATTCGTCCGCGGTCCCATTACTTGTTTGTTGTTGGCGACGAGCATGACAACAACGAGCAATGGCGGAGCCACGAGGCCGTTTATTACTGCTGTCCAGAAAAGAGCGCTGATCGGGTTAATACCTGCAAAGTCGATAAGGACGCCAACCAGCGTCGATATGGCAATGACCGCATAGAATCTTTTTGCGTGGCGTGGTTTTTCGTCGAGCCCGGCAGGCCAGTCAAATGTTTCTGCTACCGCATAAGCTGCCGACCCCGTCAGCACTGGAATGGCAAGCAGTCCTGCACCGATCAGTCCTATAGCAAAAAGAACGGTTGCGAGATTTCCGGCAAGCGGTTTTAGAGCCTCTGCTGCCTCGGTCGCAGACTGGATATTTGTTTGTCCTGACGCGTGCAGAGTCGCTCCGGCCGCAAGTATCACGAAGTAAAAAACTACGTTGCAAAAAAGCATTCCGATTATCGTATCGATCTTTTCCTTTTTGATCTCTTTGTTGGTCGCACCCTCTCGCTCCGGCAATGTTGTTCGGCCCTCGCTTTTTTCTACCTCGACTTCTTCTCCTGCTTCCCAAAAGAAAAGGTACGGCGAGATGGTTGTGCCTAGTATTGCAACTACGGTCGTGATGTATTCTGCGGTAAATGAGATCTGTGGAATGACTGTCGCTCTCGCCACGGCAAACCAGTCAGGCTTTGCAAGAAACGCTGCAATAACGTATGCAAATAGCGACAGCGACAGCCATTTGAATATCTTGAGTATCAAACTATAGGATCCCCAGATCTGTAAGACTACGATCGCCAAGGCTATCGGTAATACCATCACCGAGATCGGTATGGGGATGAACATATTGATTGCCGCTGAGATCGCTGCGATGTCCGCGCCTGCATTAATTGTGTTAGCAATAACAAGGCCCGCTACAGCAGGATATAGCAGCCAGCGCGAATAGTGCGTTTTCAACACTCCCGCAAGCCCGCGGCCGCTGCACATCCCGATCTTTGCGCAGATGTGCTGCACAACGATCATCAACGGAAGCGTCACAACCGCCGTCCACAGCGTCGCATACCCAAGCGCGGCTCCGGCTTGCGTATATGTTCCAATACCTGAAGGATCATCATCTGACGCACCCGTGATCAAACCCGGGCCAAGACGGTCGAGAAAGCGTTTGATCGGATTATTTTTGCGGTCCATTTTAAAAACGGAATGAGAGCACTAGGTTAGCTTTCGTGCTTGCGATTGTACTGCAGTGATCGCGACCGCGTCGACGATGTCTTCGGCTTTGCAGCCGCGGGAGAGGTCGTTGCAGGGGCGGTCTAGGCCTTGGAGGATGGGGCCGATGGCGGTGCCGCCGGTCAAGCGTTCGGTTAGTTTGTAGGCGATGTTGCCGGCGTTGAGATCTGGGAAGATCAGGACGTTTGCTCGGCCTGCTACCTGAGAGCCGGGAGCTTTTGAATCACCGACAGATTGTACGAGAGCAGCGTCTGCCTGGAGTTCGCCATCGATGGCGAGTTCGGGCATACGGGCACGGACGGTCTTTGTTGCTTCGACAACTTTTTCAATTAGCTTGTGTTTTGCGCTGCCTTTTGTTGAGAACGAGAGCATCGCAACACGCGGCTCTGCCTGCAAAAGAGCGCGGCACGAATCGGCTGACGCAATAGCGATCTCGGCAAGTTCACCGACATCCGGGTCGATCACGACTCCGCAATCGGCGTAGATCATTGCTCCTTTTTCGCCAAAACTCTTATCTGGCACGACCATCAGGAAAAAACTCGAAACGGTTTTCATACCTTGCCGCACGCCGATGCATCGCAGAGCCGCAGCGACCGTGTGAGCTGTTGTATTCGTTGCACCGGCGACAGAGCCGTCAGCCTTCCCCTCACGGACCATTAGGTTGCCAAAATACAGAGGATCCTTTACTGTTTGCTCGGCTTCTTCGAGAGTGACACCTTTAGCGTGCCGCATCTGATGATAAAGCGTCGCGAGTTTGCCAAAATCTTGCGACTTTCGATGGTCGAGAATCTCGACGCCGTTAAGATTCGCTCCGGCTTCGGAAGCAAGCGACCTGATCTTTTCCTCATTGCCCAAAAGCGTGATCTTCGCTATGTGTTCGTTAGCGCAAATAGCCGCTGCAACGACGGTGCGAACGTCTTCGCCCTCGGGCAAAATAATGCGTTGTATATCGGCGGCGGCTCGCTCGCGGATCTTTTGCAGGATCATCTTTAGCTGTCATTGAATTTACCATACAACCGATCTACACCAAACTTGCACAAACCACAGGTTGTTTTTAGACTGAAAGAACAGGTGAAATAAAAACATGAGCAAACAAAACAAGTTAAAACGGCAAGAGAAGAATGAGCTAAAAGGCCGCATGCGCAGTTTTTTGATGTTTTTGCCGAATATGGTGATGCTTTTGGGACGTTTGCTCAAAGATGCGCGTGTGCCGACCGCCGAAAAAGCTCTGTTTGTCGCCGCGATCGCCTATGTTATTTCACCGCTCGATTTTATTCCGGACGTTTTTCCCTTTATCGGCCAGGTTGACGATCTTTATGTGGTTGCTTTGGTCCTTTTGCGACTGGTCAATCGCAGTGATGAATCTGTTGTTCGTGAGCATTGGTCGGGCGGCGGCGATATTGTTGGATTAGCCGATTCGATAGCGAATATTGCTCCAAAATTCCTTCCGCGCAGAGTTGCGCGGGTAATTACTTCTCGAGTTGAATTGGCTCCGGCAGGCAAGATCCTCCGCAGTATTACTAATAAAGACGAAGCCATCGTTCGCGAGTTAACGATGGACGAAAACGTGAAGATCGATGCCCATTCAAAGATGGCAAATTAGCCGGTGAAAATTTTTTCGGGTTTTTGCGCTAAATAATTGAATTTATTGTGGATTTCCCTCGCTTTTGCAACTGTATTCTTCCGAAGCTCGTAAGATCTGATACTTTGAAATAGTTCTTGTTGTCCGCTCACTTTTCGTTATAATGTTGTCCGTTAACGAAAGTGCTGCGAATAGAATCCTATGTTTGAACGCTACACGGAGCGGTCCCGTCGGGTTATCTTTTTTGCCCGATACGAAGCTCTCCAATACGGTTCCCAGGTGATTGCGCCCGAGCATGTTTTGCTCGGCCTTATGCGTGAGGACAAGACGCTCTCGGCTCGCTTTTTTCCGTTCAGACACCCGCTTACAGTTGACAGTATCCGACGCGATCTGGAAGAAAGGATCGTTGTCCGCGACAGGATTCCGCAATCATCAGAGCTTCATCTCTCAAACTCGACCAAGCAGATCCTTTTCTATGCAAACGACGAAAGCCGTCAGTTAAAGAACCGTCACATCGGCCCGGAGCATCTCCTTTTGGGCATTATCCGTGAGGAGAAGAGCATTGCGGCTGAGATACTTTTTGGTTACGGCCTTCGTCAGAATGATATTCGCGACGAGATGTCGCGACAGAGCTGCATACCCGGCGTGCTTGCGGCAACCAAGGAAAATTCAAAAACTCCGGGTTTACAGGAATTCACTCGCGATCTTACTGTTGATGCAGCCGAAGGCCGCCTCGATCCGCTTGTCGGACGTGCGGATGAGATGGTACGCATCATCGAGATCTTGTGCCGTCGAACAAAAAACAATCCTGTACTAATAGGTGAATCGGGCGTTGGCAAAACTGCGATCGTCGAGGGTTTGGCACAGCGGATAGTTGACAAGGACGTCCCGACATTTCTTGAGAACAAACGCGTATTGTCGCTCGATCTTTCGCTAGTCGTTGCAGGCACAAAATATCGCGGCCAGTTTGAGGAGCGCCTCAAAAAAATAATGGCCGAGTTGAAAGAGAGCAGTGAGAATATCGTTTTCATCGATGAACTGCATACGCTTGTCGGGGCAGGCTCAGCCGAAGGAACGCTTGACGCCGCCAATATCTTAAAACCCGCGCTTTCTCGAGGTGATATTCAATGTATAGGTGCGACAACGCCTAGTGAATATCGAAAGACCATCGAAAAGGACCGAGCCCTCGAACGCCGTTTTCAGGCCGTAAAGATCGAGCCGCCGACCGAGGCTGAAGCACTGGTGATCATACGGGGAGTTGTAGAGCGATATGAGGCGTTTCACCAGCTTCGCTATACCAAAGAAGCTCTTTCGGCAGCCGTTACACAGTCGAACCGTTACATTGCCGACCGTTTTTTACCCGATAAAGCCATTGATGTTCTCGACGAAGCCGGTGCCCGTGCAAAATTGCGGTATCAACACGAAAATCGCGGCGAGCCGTCGTGGAAGGAAACCGTCGAAAACTGGAAACGAGCCGCTGCTAACGAAGATCAGTTGATCTCTTACGAGCTGCGTTCGCTGGAAGAAACATTTTTTGCGGTCGAGGTTACGAAGGACGACGTTGACGACGTGATCGCACGCTGGACCGGCGTTCCGGTTTCGTCAGTCAAACAGCAGGAAGCTGAAAAATTATTGACGATCGAATTAGCCCTGCATGAGCGCATCGTTTCTCAGCGTCCTGCGATCTCAGCACTTGCTCGAGCGATACGCCGTTCGCGGGCCGGCCTCAAAAATCCAAACCGTCCAGTTGGTTCATTTCTCTTTCTCGGGCCGACTGGCGTCGGCAAAACTGAGGTTGCAAGATCTATCGCGGAATATCTATTCGGCTCGGAGCGTTCGCTCATTCGCTTTGATATGAGCGAATTTATGGAGAAACACTCGGTCTCGAAATTTATCGGCTCGCCTCCCGGATATGTCGGCCACGAAGAAGGAGGTCAGCTTACCGAAAAACTCCGACGCTCGCCATATGCGGTCGTTTTGTTTGACGAGGTTGAAAAGGCACACCCTGATCTTTTCAATGTTCTGCTGCAAGTTTTTGAGGATGGTGTGCTTACTGATGCGCTCGGACAGACGGTCGATTGTAAACACGCGATCTTTATAATGACCTCAAATCTCGGTGCGCGCGTCATTCAAAAACGCGCCTCGCTCGGTTTTCAGTCAAACTCCGATACGGGCCGCGAACGGGTGGAAGAAGAAGTTATGTCTCAGGTCAAGCAGACCTTTGCTCCGGAATTTATCAACCGCCTCGACGAAATTATTATCTTTGACGAACTTACAGAAGACGACCTTCTGCACATCATTGACCTACAGGTCGCCAAGCTGAACAAGATCGTCGAAAACCGTGAGCTAAAGATCGTCCTCACAGATTCTGCCCGCAAATGGCTTATTGACAAAACCTGCTCCGACCGCAAATACGGCGCAAGGCCGCTTAAACGAGCTCTCCAAAAATACGTCGAAGACGAACTCTCAGAAGGCCTAATCCAAGGCCAGATCAACGACGCCAGCACAATCGAGATATCAGCAGTAGACGACAAACTCGCCTTCCACGAGGTCGGCACCAAAAAGAAAGAGAAGGAACTTATCCAAAAAGCATAGCCCCTCGCCCAAATGTGTGTTTCCACAGGTTTCCATCGCTTGAGATGAAACGAAACAACGCGTTGATGCATTTCTAACTCTAATACTTAGTCGTTATAATCGAGGCTATTATGAAGAATATTTCACGCAGGGAAGCGATTTCGGGTGTTTTGGCGGTTGGCGCTGGTGTTCTGACGCTTAGTAATTCTGTTGAGGCTCAGACTCAGGAGGCTTTGCCGATGGCCTTTGCAGGCAAGCATACTCCTAAGCCTTTGCCGTTTGACGCGGCCAAGGTTAGCGGCATTTCCGAAAAACTGATCCGTTCGCATCACGAAAACAACTACACCGGGGCGGTTAAAGCTCTAAATTTGGTCGAACAGCGGCTTGTTACACTTGCAAAAGAGAAGGATTTGCCGGCTTACATCTACGGCGATCTGAAGAGACAGGAGCTTATACGCACAGGCTCGATCGTGCTGCATGAAAACTACTTTGCAAATCTTGGCGGCAATGGAAAAGCCGACGGAAAGGCGAAAAAGCTGATCGAAAAGTGGTTTGGCAGCTACGAAGCGTGGGAATCGGAATTCAAACGCACCGGAAATGCTCTATCTGGCGGTTCCGGCTGGACGGTGCTTGGGTACAATCAGCACACTAAAGAAGTTCACAATTACATTTCGCTCGACCATACGACAAATCCACCATTCACCATTCCGCTGCTCGTGCTTGATATGTATGAGCACGCATATCAGATGGATTACGGTGCAGCTGCGGGAAAATACGTCGATGCCTTTATGGCAAATGTTAACTGGGAAGAGGTGAATCGGCGTGTTGACGGCCTGCCGAAATGATCTTGCACGAGTCCGCACGTCAGTAATGGCGCTTGGTCCCATATGAGAGGTTCGCACTCGTTTGCCTGCGGGCTTGAGCAACATAATACCCATCCGCTTTTTTAATTTCCGTTCCTTACACTGTATAATTTGAAGATTGATCGACAGCCCAAAGAGGCAACGTTTGAGAGGCCGCGCGAATCTTAAAGGCAAGTAAAATCAACCATTCGAATGCATTTGGTGATTTGGCTTTTTTTCATGTCCGTTAAGTCCGTCGGGCAACGCGACCACGATCGATAGTTAATTTGCGCTCAGCAGGAAATTTGGCATTGTTTATGTTTATCTCACGATCACTCGGATTTGTTGTCCTTGTTTCGGCGATCTTGGCTTTTCCGGCTATGGCCAAGGCCAACAATTACCGTTCCGTTCGACGGGTAGTCGCGGCCGTATCGTCACAGCAGGTTGTCGAAAGTGTTGATATTCAGGGCAATCGCCGTCTTCGTGACGAAGACCTGCTTTACTACATAAAAACCCGTGCCGGCGATGTTTATGATCCCGCCGCTTTGGAACGTGACCTTAAGGAACTGCTCTCGCTCAATTTTTTCGATAAGACTGCGACTCGCGTGCTGACCGAAGATGGGATTCAGGGCGGCGTCAATGTGATCTTTGAGGTCCGTGAACTGCCGATCATCCGAGATCTGCAATTCAAAGGGACAAAAGCTCTTACCGAATCGGACATCCTCAAGGAATTTCGTGAAAAACGTGTCGGTATTTCGAAGGAAGCAGTTTACGATCCGGTTAAAACTCGAGCCGCCATACGCACGCTGCGTGAAATGCTCGCAGCGAAAGGCTATCCGAATGCAAAGGTCACGGTTAAAGATGAGGATATCTCTGCGACATCCGTTGCTGTAATTTTCGATATAGATCAGGGCAACCGTTCGCGCATCGTTCAGATAGATTTTGAAGGAAACCAGCATTTTAAGGATGGCGAACTTCGAAACGCTCTCGTACTAGTAAAAGAGACCGGCCTGATCTCGCGGATCAAGGGCATGGACATTCTCGACCTGAGAAAGCTGCAATACGATCTGCAAAAGAATGTCCGTTCGTATATGTTTTCGAAAGGTTATTTCCAGGCACGTATCGGCGAGCCGGAAGTCGAAGGCTTAGGTTTCAAACGGACCGGTCCGCCGCTGATCGGCAGCTTTCCTTTGCCGCTTATTACCTCGAAGGACGATACCTTAAAAATAAAAGTGCCTGTGACGGAAGGAAAGATTTTTCGTGTAGGTGAGCTAAAGGTCGAGGGGAATTCGATCTTCTCGGAGCAGCAGATACTTTCCTATGTCGGTTTGAAAAAAGGCGAGATTGCCAACGGCAAGCGTTTGCAGGATGCTGTCTACGAGGATCTTAAAAAGGTTTACGGTTCGCAGGGATTCGTTCAGTACAATGCCGAATTTGAGCCGACCTTTAAGGACAGTCCGACAAACGCTAATGAGGGCATTGCTGACATAACGATCACCATCGACGAGGGCAAACAGTTCACGCTTCGACGCTTGGAGTTCAGCGGAAACACCTTTACGCGAGATAAGGTGCTGCGCCGTGAGTTCCTGCTGAACGAGGGCGATATTTACAATCAGAATTATCTTGAGATATCGATAGCGCGCCTTAATCAAACACAATATTTTGACCCGCTCGATAAGGATCAGGATGTAGAGTTTCGCACAGACGAAGAAAAAGGCGACGTCGATCTAGTAGTAAAAGTTAAAGAAAAGGGCCGACAGCAGATATCATTCAACGGCGGGGTCTCGGGTGTGGGCGGCAGTTTTTTTGGTCTCGAATATTCGACAAATAATCTCGCCGGCCGAGGTGAAACATTGTCTTTCAATGCGGGCGCTGGAAACCGCCAACAGAGCTTGGCGTTTAGCTATCAAGAGCCTTATTTTCGCGATCGTCCGATTTCGGTTGGTTTCTCGATATTTGCCAGCCGGTATAAATTTTTTGGCGAAGGCACATATTTAACTCAAAATCAGGATGTGTTGAACGCTATATATGATCCGTCCGGGACTGTAACCACTGACGAGGCCAACCTGTTTACGCAAAACACGTGGGGCGGCACCGTATTCGCGACAGCACCACTTTCGGAAATTTACTTTAAGAAGCGCAAATTTACGCAGTTTTCGCGAATCGGCCTTACATACCTGCTTTCAACTACAAGTATTGAAGACCCGGAAGTAAATTCCTTGGGTGACCCGTCGGCCGCAATCCCGGTCATATATGCGCAGCCGGGTATCATTACCAGCCAAATCACAGGGTCCTTTGTTTACGATACGCGTCAACCGGGCAGAAACGGCATCGATACCGTCGGCGGCAAGCAACTTTCGATCTCGCTGGGTTTTGCGGGAATCGGAGGCGATGTGCGTACATACCAGCCAAACATCCAATATTCCCAATTCATTCCCGTCAGGAATAAAAAATCCAAAGACCCACAAGTATTTGCATTTCGAATTCAAGCCGGAACGATAGGATCGTGGTCAATAACCGACAAGGTCAGAAATGCGAATTCGATCGCATATATTGGTGGCGTACCCGCCTATACTCGATATTTTCTCGGCAGCGAAAATGATATTCGCGGGTACGAAGGGCGTTCGATCAGTCCGGTTGTACCATTTAATACCTACGTTACCAGCCGAAATGTCGTCGTCGCAACAAATGCTTCAGGAACACCGAACACGGACACTGGCCTCGATCCCAGAACTCAAAATGAAATCGCCACAATTGGCCAGGTAACTGGCTATGACGGTGCTAATCCCGCGTTATACTCGCGAAATTTCAGATTTATCGGCGGTGATACCCAAATACTTGGTAATTTTGAATATCGAATACCGATCTTTGGGCCAGTCACCATGGCGCTTTATACTGATATTGGAACGGTCTTCAACTTGCGAAAAACAGGTACTCAGGTCATTAACAGTGAATTTTTAGAGGACGATAAGTTCCTCGGACCTGGACGATTAACTGCTTTGGGCCTTATAAACACACCTGTACTGGAAAGCAGTTTCGGCAGCATTTTGTATTATCGCGGACGCGTGATGACAAAAACCGATTTCATCAATGAATTTTGCCGCGGCAACCGGTTTGGCTGTCCTACGAGTTTGTCACCGCAGGTGCAGGAGTTGTATTTACGGGGCGAGGTTCAGCAAAATTCACTTTTGCTAGTTGATGACGCAAAGTTTGGCGAATTTACGAACTTCAAATCGAGCGTCGGAGCCGAATTGCGGGTACAGGTTCCTATTGTAAACGTGCCATTTCGGCTCTATTATTATTACAACCCGAATTCAAAGGTTGGATTTACCGAGGAATTGCCCGGAATATATTTACCTGGCCAACGTTCCGGATTTAGATTCACAATCGGACGGACGTTCTGATGATTGACTTTGGATTGTCTTTTATTTAACATTGCTATTCTTTTTGGAAAGAACAAGCAACAATTTTGACAAAAGTAGTTTCAAACAGTTGTACTGAAAATTTTCAGTATAGGATAGTAGGTTTTAAGGAGTTTTCGAAATAATGAAGAGAATTGGGTTTTTCGTGGCGAGTTTTGTTTTTTTGTTTGTAATGGCCTCGGTTTCTTTTGCTCAGGCTGTTCCGGCTACCAAGATCGGTTGGATCGTTACCTCAGATTTTGGGGATGAAAAGGCGGGCATTACAAAATATCTGAACGCAACAAGGGCGGTTGAAACCGAAATGAGGCCGCGCGCAGTAGAACTGCAAACATTACAGACAAAGATCAATACGATCGCCGATGATCTTACAAAAATGACGACAAACTCTGCGGTTCCGGTAGACCCCAAGGCGGCTGCGGCCAAGCAGGAAGAAGGCCAGCGGCTTCGACGGGAATACGAGTTCAAGCAGAAAGAAGCTCAAGCTGCATACGAAAAACGTCGTGCTGAGGTCATCGGGCCGATAACCAATAATATTCTTCAGGCTTTGCAAGAGTATGCAAAATTGAAGGGATATGCAGTCGTTCTCGATGTGACAGCTATGGGAGCGGAAAATCAGCCAAGTCCGGTCCTCGTTTTTGATCCTACTGCTGATATCACTAAGGATTTCATTACTTATTACAACGCTCGTCCGGCTACTACGGCTACTAAATAGTCTATAAGCGATTTTCATTGCGAAACATTCCATCAGCCGGTGAATTGTGATTTACCGGCTTTTGGTTTATATAATGTCTATTCGCTCAGGTGTTATGACTATACTAGACTCGATCCAGATACAAGAGATTTTGCCGCACAGGCATCCGTTTTTGCTCGTCGATAAGATCGTCGAGCTGGAACCGCGTGTAAGGATAGTTGGTATCAAACAAGTCACGATCAACGAGCCTTTCTTTGCCGGCCATTTTCCCGGTGTTCCGGTTATGCCCGGCGTTTTGCAGATAGAAGCATTGGCACAGGTCGGAGCGATTCTCGCACTTCGCGAATTCGAAGACCGCGACAGTAAAATTCCATTTTTCACCGGTATCGAAAACGCAAGGTTTCGCCGCCCTGTTGTACCGGGAGATACGCTGATGCTCGAGGTCATTGCACTTCGCATCGGCTCAAAAGTCCAAAAAATGCGAGGCATTGCCACCGTAGATGGAAAGGTAACAGCCGAGGCAGAAATATTGAGCATCATTGCCGATCGAAACGACAGATAGGAGTAAATTAATGGACCCAAGTAACATTACAATGACGCAATGGATTTTGATTGGAGGGGGCCTGGGATTACTGACCGGGCTCGTTCCGCTCATCCTTGGTTTTGTTAAAAAGAACCTGAAGGTTGGCCTTCTTGGATTTTTCGGCTCGATCATCGGCGGCGCTGTTCTCGGACTTTTGCTTGCGATCCCGGTCGCGGGAATTTTCACTTGGCTGATATTAAGAAGCTCGGTCAAGAGTGCTGAAACAGAAAACGCAGCATAATTCAATCGATCCTAAACTCCTGAGTATTTAATGGGTTCATTTATACACGAAACTTCGATTGTCAGTCCGAATGCGAAGATCGGCGATGAATGCCGGATAGGGCCGTTCTGCTCTATTGGTGACGACGTAACGCTTGGCGACCGCGTTCGTCTCGATTCGCACGTAGTAGTTGATGGCATAACTTCGATCGGCGACGACACACGAGTGTTTCCGTTTGTTTCGATCGGCCTTGCGCCGCAAGACCTGAAATATGGCGGCGAACCAACGCGTACCGAGATCGGCAAAGGCAATCAGATCCGCGAATTTGTAACGATACATCGCGGAACGGAAGGCGGCGGCGGCCTGACAAGGATTGGCGATGACAATCTGCTGATGGCACAGGCTCACGTTGCTCACGATTGCAAACTCGGCAGCGAGATCATAATGGCAAATGCGGCGACGCTAGCCGGCCACGTCGAGATCGCGGACAAGGCGAGCGTCGGAGCATATTCCGGCGTTCATCAATTTTGTCGCGTTGGCTACGAAGCCTTCATCGGCGGCTATTCCGTCGTGGTCAAAGACGCACTGCCATTTGCGATCATTCAAGGCAACCACGCCAAATGCTACGGCCTTAATCGCCTGGGAGTAAAACGTCGCGGCTATTCGAAAGAAATAATCGAAAGACTAAACCACGCCTTTTACTTGTTGCTCTCATCCAAACTGAACACGACACAAGCGGTCGAAAAAATCCGCGAAGAAATAGCTGATTGCAAAGAAGTCGATCTGCTCACTGCCTTTATTGAAAGCTCAAAACGAGGAGTCGTAAAATAGATGGAATCAGAAGAGCACGTTCTCGAAGGATTTGGCAAACGCATCCAGCGCTGCTATGGGTGTTTTATCGCATATCATCTCAAAGATATGTACCTCGGCGAGGATGTCACATTCTTTTGCGAACACTGTAAGGACGAGACAATGTTCCATTTTGACGATTTCACAAAACTGCTCGACATCAGCAAGCTTAACGAGGTCACCGGCGAGCATCATCATTGATCTTTTCCACCTTTCACCTTTTTCCTTTAAAATCGATTTGTGGCCGAAAATAATAAAGCGAGCAAGCCGTCTTTAACCGGTCTGGCACGCCGTCTAGGAAAGTTACCGGCAGATAAAAAGCGCGCTGCTTTGGAAATAAGCGCGGCTCTGGCAGGCGTGTCTTTGCGCGTCAGCCGTGAGTTTGTTGCGGCTGTTCCGAAAGCTGCAAAGATATTATCTGCCGACGATCTGCGAAATTGGGGCGAATTTGGCCGGCGTCTAGCGATGGGCAACGCAGACACAGGCTCAAAGTTTTTTGCCGATGGTGTCACTAGCATAAAGCGTGTGCCTGATGCCTCTCGTGCTGCGGTATTTCAGATCTGTATGCGGCAACTTGTATTGTCGAGTTCGATCGCTCTCGATACGTTTCGGCTTGTTCCCAGTATTGCCACTCAGATCCAAGATGAAACCCTTCTGGCTGACGTACTGAATCTCGCAGTAGAGATCGCTCAGCGTTCGGCAAAGCACAGCGCGGAATTTCTCGAACACACGCCTGCGGTTGCGGCCGCACTTGGCCGCTTTGACGACGAAAAGTCAGCGGTTTCCGATTCGGTGCTTTCGCTTGCTTTACAATTTGCCAATCGAACCGGCGGCATGACTGCTGAACTGTGGGCAGATCTGCCCGCATCGCTTACAAAATTGACCGCTCAAAACGCTATCTTGTTAATGCTTCGTGCAGGCGAATTTCTCGAATTTGGCGGTAGCGTCACGCTTCATTTTGTGTCGTCCGGCAGCGATGTATTGACCGCAACCGAAGCGGCGTTTGAAGACTGGTGCAAGCTGGCCCGCATAATAGCCAGCCACGGCAACGCCGTTCTGATATCATTTCTGCGGGCAACGCCTAAATTTTTTGGTTCTTTCAGCAAAAAGAAAAAAGCAACACCCGACGACATTCGCCGCGTGCTGCAATTGACCGCAAAGATCGCTGATAACGATGCAGAAAGCGCACTTGCTGCTTTTAAGTCGAGCGCAGGGGCATTGAAAACAGTTTCTATCGAGCAGTTTGAAGAATGGGTCGAAACCGGCATTAACGAACGCGAGGCCGATTCGGCAAAGGCACGACGCAGTTACTTTGCGCTAGAGACACGAGCGTCTAACGAACGCCTTCAGGAAACGCGGCTTGGCTTGCCGTTGGAAAAAATACAATCCGTTTTGCGGATGTATGTCGAGGCACTGACCGGCAAAGAGATCGAGATCGCACCGCTCACGGCAATGCCGCAGGAATCGCGGATCGGCGATGGGAAAACGATCTATCTTCCTGCGTCGGTCGCCGAATTTGACGACGACGAGATGGATTTTCGTCTCTACAAAGTGCTGGCCGCGCACGGTGCCGGGCAGATTGAATTCGGCACTTTCGAACGCGACACCAAAGACCTCAAGGCGGCGTTTGCAGAGCTCTCCGAATTCTATTCGGCTACCGCAGATGAGCTTGATGCGTTCTCGCTCGGCGGATATATCGAGGATGTACAGAAAGGCGAAAAGGCATTGAGCGATGAACAAATTCAGGTTGAGATCAAAAAACGCCGCAAGAGATTTCCTAAAAATTCCGATCACAAAGTCGTTCTCACCGCATTTCCCGAACCGCGTCTTGCTCGAAAGATATTCGGTACGATGGAAAATGCGCGTATCGATGCACGTCTCAGACAGACCTATCGCGGACTTGTAAAAGATCTCGATCTGATGCAGTCATTCTTGAGATCAAATCGCCCTTATATCTTTGATCTGCCGATGCATCAGGTGCCGTTTGAGTTGTTGTTTCAGATCACACTCTGCGGCGGTGCGACGGATGATGCGCGGCAATTCTATGGCACGGTTGTGTCGGAGATCGAAACAGTGATCGAATCGTATCTGACGCTGCAAGGTGCGACCGTTGCCGATTCGCTGATGGCGACGAGCCGCGTGTATAACCTGTTTCAGAATATTTCGCCGGAACAGACACTGGAAACTGAATCGGAAAACACCGAGGAAAAGAGCGATTTTGTTTACGACGACAAAAATGCCGCTGAGGCCGTGACCGAGGAGCAGATCAAACGCGAACAGCAAAAAGAAACTCAGGACATTCGCGATCTCTTCAATGCCTGGAACAGCCTCGACGACGAAGGCGAACCTGACGACCTGCAGGGCTCCGAGGCATGGTCGCAGAACGAGATGCCCGAACAGGCGCTCGAAGCCGACGATGTCGCGTTCGCCTACGACGAATGGGACCGCGAGTTGAACGATTACCGTGTCGGCTGGAGCCGTGTGATCGAGAAAAAGGTAAAGCAGGGCGACCGCAACTTTGTCGAATTGGCGCGTTCGCGGTATCGCGGCGTGATCTCATCGATCAGGCATCAGTTCCAGTTGATGAAACCCGAAAATCTGACCCGCATCAATCGCGAAATCGACGGCGAGGATTACGACCTAAACGCGCTCGTCGATTTTGTCATCGATCGTCGTGCCGACGGCCGTCAATCGGAAAATATTTACACAAAACGATTGCGAAAACAGCGGGACGTTGCGGTTTCGATATTGCTCGATCAATCGTCATCGACCGCCCGCACGATCACGCGAAATCCGCTTCAGCCTTACACACATCCGGGTCGGCGGATAATCGAGATCGAAAAAGAAGGCCTCGTGCTGATGAGCGAAGCTCTTGAGGCCGTCGGCGATGTATATTCAATCAACGGCTTTACGAGCGAAGGCCGACGCAACGTGAAATTTTATGTCGTAAAGGATTTTGAAGAGAAATATTCCGACGAGATCGAAAAGCGGATCGGCGGAATAACGTTTCAAAACAATACGCGTCTCGGAGCCGCGATCCGTCATGCGTCTGCCAAATTGCTAAAACAAGAGGCTCGCACAAAACTGCTGATAATCCTGACCGACGGCCGGCCGTACGATCACGATTACGGCGACGCACGCTATGCCCGCGAAGACGTTCGCGAGGCACTGACCGAATCTAAAACGTCCGGTGTCACGCCATTTTGCATCACCATCGACCGCGAATCGGAAGCAGAATTGAAGGATCTTTACGGTGACGTCGGCTACACTATCATCGACGACGTGCTCAGTTTACCCGAACGAATGCCGAATATTTATCGGCGGTTAACAAGTTGAAATGGATGGATGTCTGAGATAATTTTTGCTCTGAGAAAACCTTGTGTCCAAAAGAATGTCATATTGGGTCTATTACAATATTTTTAGATTTGAATCCTTAATTAAGTCTATTTTCTTTTATCCAGCATATGTATTTTTTCATAGACCGCTTATTACTGACATTTCGGATATGCGGGACCAAGATGATATTTTTCGAGAAAAACTATCAATCGAATTAAAACAAGGGAAGGGAACTACAGCCCCGAGAATCGTCACGGTAACAGCGATGTTTCTTTTTGCTACTCCTTGGAACCTTTTCTGTGGATTATTTCATGTTAATAATCTAACAATTTGGATTACCGGTTGGGTTATCACGTCTACAGTGGCTTTACTTGTTGTCTTAAAGGCTGATTGTCCTAGTAAGTACCTTAAAGATTTCAAGAAACGAGAACTTAATGCGAAAAAAAATCACCAGGGCAGCTCTAGGTGCCTTTCTAATATTGATAGGAATCTGGCTGGTGTTTTTTCTTAGCTCTATCTACTTTCTTAACAATTCAAGAATTTGATTCTCCTTAACAACAAGAATGAATATCGTCTCGCTCGAAAATATCTCAAAGAATTACGGGTTTGGAACTCTTTTTGAGAATGTGACCATCGGCCTCGAAGACACTGACAAGATCGGAATAATCGGTGCGAACGGCTCCGGAAAAACAACGCTCTTACGGATCATTGCGGGACAGGAAGTGTCCGACACCGGCCGCGTAACTCGCGCGAAAGGCAAAACGCTTGCGTACCTTTCACAAAATCCAGCATATGACGAAAACCTGACCGTGCTTGAGACGATCTTTGCATCGAGCAAAGGCGTGATGCAGACGATCCGTGATTATGAGGCCGCGTGTCATGATGTTGCCGGCGGAATTCACGACGCCGCTTTGCTCGAACGTATGTCCGAACTCCAGCATGAGCTTGAGATAAATGGTGGTTGGGAGATCGAGGCCAATGCCCGTGCGGTGCTTACAAAACTTGATATTACAGACACCTCGGCAAAAATGGGCGAGCTTTCCGGCGGTCAGCGAAAGCGCGTCGCTCTTGCCCACGAACTCATTTTCAAGCCAGACATCCTGATTCTTGACGAACCGACCAACCACCTCGACGCCGACACGATCGAATGGCTCGAATCGTATCTCGCACGCTACACCGGAATGCTGCTGCTGGTGACGCACGACCGGTATTTTCTCGACCGCGTGACGGACCGCATCTTTGAGGTCGATCGCGGTACGGTGCAGAATTTTAGCGGCAATTATGCCTATTATCTCGAAAGAAAGGCCGAGCAGGACGAACTTCGAGCGGTCGAGGGCCACAAGCGGGATCAATTAATTAGAAAGGAACTCGCCTGGCTCCGACGCGGTGCAAAGGCGCGGACGCGAAAATCCAAACATCGAGTTGAGGCGGCCTATTCGCTGATGGCGACGCCAAAAGAAGCGGTAAAGGGCGAGGTCGATATTGCTATCGGCTCAAAACGGCTTGGTTCAAAGATCATCGAGATCAACAGTGTGTCCAAATCATACGGCACAAACACACTCATTAGTGATCTCACCTATCTGCTAAAACGCGACGACCGCATCGGCATCATTGGTGCAAACGGATCGGGCAAAACGACGCTGCTCGAAATGATAACCGGCCGCGTTGCTCCGGACAGCGGCGAGATCGAAACGGGAACGACCGTGCATACCGGCTATTACGATCAGGAAAGCCGTGCCCTGAATGACGATGAGCGCGTAATCGATTACATACGCAACGTCGCGGAATACGTGACGACCAACGAAGGCGTTCAGATAACAGCGGGCAAGATGCTTGAGCGATTTCTCTTTACGCCCGCCGCTCAATACGCTGTCATCGGCAACCTCTCCGGCGGAGAACGGCGGCGTCTGTATCTGCTGCGGATCTTGATGAGTTCGCCAAATGTCCTGCTGCTCGACGAACCGACAAACGACCTCGACATTCCGACCTTGATCGCCCTCGAAGAATACCTCGACGATTTCGCCGGTGCTCTCATCGTCGTCAGCCATGATCGCTACTTCCTCGACCGCACGGTCGAGAACGTCTTCCGCATCGAACCTGGCGGCAAAGTGCGAGAATATCCCGGCGACTATTCAGCCTATCTGGAAGCCCGTGAAAGGGAAGGTGCCGAAGGGAAAACGGAGGATATTCCCAAAACAAAAGTCGTTGCGTCACCATCGATAGCTGCTGATAAGCGAAAGCCAAAAAAACTAAGTTTCAAAGAAACCCGCGAACTTGAGGCATTAGAAATTAGTATTGCAGCAGCTGAAGCAAGATTTCCCGAGATCGAAAAGGCGCTTACACTCGCCGCAAGCGACGCCGGAAAGGTTCACGAACTTTTTACCGAACAGCAAAAATTGAACGAAGAACTTGAGATCGATATGATACGCTGGGCCGAACTCGCGGAGAGAGCTGAAGAGTTGAGCAATACAGCCGTCTAAAAAGAAAACGGCCAAGTGGCCGTTTTCTCTTTTCATAAAAAATGGTGGCTGGAGAGGGACTTGAACACTCGACCTCGGGGTTATGAATCTTGTTGTGGCGTTTCGGCTTGCTTGGATAAGTTCACAACTCTTTTGCCTGGTTGTACTTAGTATTTGTGTCAGTTTGTCCTAGTTTGTTCAGACGAGAGGTGTTTTGAACATTTGGCACACCTTTCGCACACAGTTCGGGCACTGATTAAAACACTCCAGAGGCGTCTTTTTTAAGTTTATTTAGATTATAGTGAAAAACATACCCTACCTAAAACGGTTTCAGTTTGGAAGGATGGATATGTCCGTTCATTGGCTGTCTAGCGGTCTTCGGTCGGGCCAGCTCAGCAATTCCAAGACAAACTTCTCGAGGAATTGCCGCCACTTCATTCTGGACCCTTCTTCTGCTATCCTGCCTACAATAATCAATTTTTATAAGTAGAAATTCAAGTTATGGTTACTTTCAGGTTATCCGGTGTTAGGTATTCTGTGAATGATATGACAGTCAGAAAAAAGGTTACCGTCGCGGCTATCTTGAGTTTTTACTTTTTTTTACTTTGCACGCTGGCGGTTAAGGCTCAATCTCCTCCATCAACAGAACAGAAACTCATTTTAGCCGAAAAGACATTTAATGAAGCAAATGTTATTTATCAGCAAGGTACACCGGAATCCCTGAGGTTGGCACTGGAAAAGTTTGAGAGTGCAGTCAAACTTTTTAGGGATCTTGAGGATAAGAAAAATGAAGCTAAAGCGCTATTGACCATCGGCGAAATTTATATCGATTTAGGTGAGCGAGCAAAGGCGTTGGATTATCTCGGTCAGACACTGGCCGTAGTGAAGCAAGATAATGACACACAGACAGAAGCTCCCCTTTTAAACAGTATTGGCGAGGTTTATGATGGGCTTGGCGAATATAACAAAGCAATTGAAAATTACGAGAAAGCCTTAGTAGTAACAAGACAAATCGTTAACGAAGACCTTGAAGCCATCATACTAAGCAATATCGGTTTAGTTTATATATATTTAGGTGAAAGACAGAAAGCTCTCGATACCCTTCATCAATCCCTGGAAATCAAGCGCAAGATCGGTAATAGAGGCGGGCAAGCCGTCACGCTTGGCACAATTGGCGGGGTTTATTATACGTCCGGCGAGAATCAGGAAGCATTAAAATATTTCACCCAATCCTTAGTGCTTATTCGTCAAGCGGGAAATAAGACGCCAGAAAAAAAACAAGAAGCGCGCAGTCTAAAAAATATTGGTGCGATCTATATAAGACTAGGAGAATATTCAAAGGCATTCGAATATCTAACACAGTCTTTATTGCTCAGAAGACAAATCAATGACAAAGATGGCGAAGCCACGACCTTGCGCAACCTAATGAATACTTGTGTGGGCCTAAAACTTCCGCGCTATGCTGCTTATTTCGGAAAGCAGTCCGTCAATGTTTATCAACAACTCCGCGCAAATATTCAAAGCCTTGACAAGGAAACTCAACGCTCTTACCTTAATTCGGTGGAAGATTCCTATCGGTCTCTCGCTGAAAATCTGATTGCCGAAAACCGGCTTGCAGAAGCCGAGCAAACGATCAATTCATTCAAGGATCAGCAGTTTTTTGATCTAGATTCAGTGTCTTCAAAAAAGCCTGTACGACTGACTCTCACGCCTCGTGAAGCTGACTACGCTGCTCGATACGAAATAGAGAGTAAAGCCGTAACCGAAATTGATACCCAACTCGAAAGCCTCAAGAATGAGATCGGAGAACGGCAGCCAAATACAGAAGAATCTGCACAAATCAAAACACTCGAAAATGATCTAAAAAATGCAAAGGAAACATGGCTGAAGAGTATCAATAACGGCCTAGTCGAATTTGCGACTCCCCCTGACGACAAAGATAGAGTTCCGGTTATTGCTGATCTTGTGGAAATGCAAGCTGCGCTGACCGAGCTCTCGCAGCAAACAGGACAAAAAACGGTTGCTGTTTATCAGTTTGTTGGAACGGAAAAATATAGATCATTGCTGATCACACCTGATTCGATCGATGGTATTTCATACCCAGTAAAAGGGATGGACCTGAATCAGAAAGCCTTGCAATTGTGGAGGTTGCTGCAAACGCCAGACTATGATCCACAGCCAATTGCGGCCGAACTCTACAAAATGGTATTCGAGCCTCTGGCCGCTAAATTACCTAAGGACACGAAAACGATTCTTTGGTCGATGGACGGCAATCTCCGTTATGTGCCGATGGCGACTTTGCACGACGGCAAGGGCTATCTTGTTGAACGCTTTAATAATGCCATTTTCACCCGCGCTGATAAAGAACGATTGACCCGATCCGTTTCAGGCAGTTGGACCGGGACAGGATTGGGCAGCAGCAAGGAGCACAAAGTTGAAATTCTCGGTAAGAAGTTTACTTTTGAACCGCTTTTTGGTGTCAAAAATGAAATGACACGAATTTTCGGAAGGAATAATCCGAATGGAATTTTTCCAGGCGAGGTTTTGCTGGATGCTGAGTTTACCAAAGCCGCCATGCTTTCATCTTTGAGAAAACATCGGCCGCTGGTGCATATCGCCTCGCATTTCAAATTTGAGGCAGGAGACGATTCTCGTTCATTTTTGATACTAGGTGATGGTTCGACGTTCACTCTGGATGAAATGAAAAACGAAAAAGGGTTGTTTGGCGGTGTCGAACTCCTCACTTTGTCGGCGTGCCAAACTGCCGCACAACGTCCAGACGCTACAGGAAAAGAGGTTGACGGCTTTGCTGAATTGGCACAAAGATTGGGCGCTGGATCAATAATGGCTTCGTTGTGGGAATTGTCGGATGATTCGACAGCTGAACTAATGACAAGGTTTTATCGGACCTACAATAACGAAAAAACAAGTAAAACTGAAGCACTTAGAAAAGCCCAACTATCGTTGCTCAAAGGGTATTATAAAGATAATCCCACTACACGGCGTCGAAAAGCTTTTGGTGAAGTGATTGACGTTTCTAACATTAAGATAGAAATAGCAAAATTACACGCCCATAAACCCGGGAAAAATGCTCCGTTTGACCATCCGTTTTACTGGGCGCCATTCATTATCATTGGGAATTTCAAGTAGCTCACGGTTTCAAAATTCTGAATGTCCGTTCCCAGAGTTGGTCATTTTGAGAACTTGATGTTTCGCCGAAAATGACCAGCTTGTATTCACCGGGGACTAAGCCTCGCTTTGGCACGGTAACCGACACCTTCCCTCCGGTTTTTATTTTTGAGAGATCTTGAAGACGCTGCTGACCGAAAACGAGTCCGCTGTCGGCCGACACAATTTTCACGCTGTATTTGTTATATGAGTCTAGTATATTCGGCTTTTGAAAAACGATTCGCAAATTCCTGACACCCTTGGGAATAGACTTTTCCGGCATCACGCCTTGGCTGCGTAGGACAGGTCCCAAGACCAAAGCAACATAGCTATCCTGTTTTCTGTCTTGATTTCGAGTCTTTGGATAAACAGTTGCTGGCGGAGGCTGTTTTTTGTTGCTTGGCTGCTCCGGTTGAGGCGGTTCCACATAAACGCTCGAATCTTCGTTTGTGACACGAACATCTTGGTTGGTATCTGGCAGTTGCACAATTGCCAATTTAGGTAAGTTAATCGTGAGTGATCGCCAAACTACGCCCCCCCCGATCAATAAAACAGTGATTATTGCCCCAAACGCCGCGGCTGGAACGCCTCCAGATACGAATTGACGAAAGACTGATGTTACTTGAGCAACCCATCCTATTTTCGTCGCTAGTCTGTTTGTATCAGTTTCATCTCCAGAAACTGCTAAAACTCGACTTATTGCCGCTGACAACGTAACCTCCTGAACAAGGTCCAATTGTCCAAGCAAATTCGTCTGAAAACCCATGAGTTCATCGTTATCGAGCTCGCCGGCAAGGTAGTCTTGGATCAGGTCGTCACGAACGGCAGCAAGCAATTCAGATTCTTCGTCGTTATCGAACCACGCCGCTTCAAATGCACACCTATCTCCTTCGGTCAAAAACCCAAGCCAATACCTGCGCATCTGATCTATTTTTTCTTCTTCGTTCAATGTTACCTACTTAGACAAAAATAATATTTCACGATTAACAAAACCAAACTCACATTCTTGCGAATGTCCATTTCCATTAATAAATGGTCGAAACCTGAAAACACTACAAGGTTTCCAGAGCAAAATCAGGCCCGAGTTTTGATCGAACACAATCTTTGATCTTGGTTCGGATCCGCGAGACTGCAACAATTAGTGTGCTTTTCGTCTTGCCAAGCTTTTCCGCCAGGGCGTTTCGCCGGTCTATTTTTTCTCGCCCTCTTCCTTCATCATAGATAGCGAGAATTTCCCTTTCCTGGCCTGATAGTCGGTCTCTGCATTTGACGACGGCATCAAGACCAATTTCACGTTTGATGCGATCATACATATCTTCAACTACTGATTCGGTTGTGTTAGCTAACTCCGTGGGGTTATCAGGATCATCAATCGATACAAACCGCCGGGACCGGCGAATATTTTCCAACAAAACAAGCCTAGCAACGGCGAAGAAATAAGCCCTCGAACCTCTGAGTTCAAGGGCTTTACCTTCCGCAAGTTGCTTTGCGACGCGGTCAAGTGTCTCGTCGGCAAGCATATCCGCATCTACCGCTGTTCCATTTGTCTCGAAGTATCGAACAAGCGAGCTTCGGGTGCGGATATATTCGGAAGTGGCATCCAGTCCATCTTTTTGAATAGCACCAATAAGCAAATCAAGGGCATCCGCAGTCAATGTCCATCTTGCTTTGTTCTGTGTATCTCGCATTTCTCCGAATCAAATTTTGGATGAGTTTTGGAAAGATTACACTTTGTATTAAGTAAAAACTACTTATAATTACCAAAAATAACAAATGGCGCCCAATAGAACGGATGAGCAAGTGGAGCGCTAGCTTTCGTTTTGTATGGTATTTTGTATGCGTTGTCTATTTTGATCTCAGCGTAAAAGTTTTCCGAATCTTTCGCCCTACGTTTATTATTTAACGGTGTGCGTTTGATCTGGCCGTTTAGTAACGAAAGCTGCGCCTGCTGTAATGCCTGAGCCTTGGTTGCTCCGGTTGATTTTCGATCTTTACGGTAAGCACCATAGAAGTTACTCATCAAATCCGCAGTGGAAATGTCATCGACGTCCCAAAGCGAGGCCATGACCGCTCCAGCGCCCAATCGTTGTGCCAATTCAGCCAGTGCATCGACTTCACGTCCATTTGCGTCAGTCAGCTGCGATGCTGTTTGACATGCAGAAAGCGTCAATAGCTCGACGCCTTTGAACAGATCGCGTTCGCGTTTCATTTCATTCAGAGTAAAGACATCTCCATCGCCCAGCAAAAGAAATGAGCGGGCTTCATTCCCGGGTTCAAATCTAAAGTGTGATGAGATGTGAACAAATGAACGAGGCGTTTTTAGCTCGGCTAGCATTGAGGATTTTGTGAATTTGTCGTCCAACAAGACGTCCCCATCATATAAGCCCTTTGAGTCAGCCTGCTTAAAAATGCGACCCATCTCAAAGGTTACCTGGCCTAGCGCATCAAAGGCGAAACGTTTGCCCTGTAATTCAACCGTATGGGCCTTTGTGGTTCCAAATCCTGCTCCTGTCCAGTGAGTCGATACCTGACGAGTAAGTCTCTCTTTGTCGGCACGAGTAAATAGCACATTTTGATACTTTTCGACCAGATAATTCCTTCCGTCATACAATGCTGCAACCGGGACGTAGCGCAGACTGCCGTCCAGAGACCAGAGAATCGTTCTCGTATCTTTTGGCAGTTTTGGCGCCAGCGGCGCAAAAACTATTTTATAAAGATCTGCGGCAAGTGGACGCGGATCACTCTCCGGTGACTGTAACAGCTTCCACAACTGCAAGGCTTTCCGGTTGAGTTCCGCACCTTTTATCGGGTAAGAAGCCACTTCAATCGAGTCGGATGTAATCAACAGCGAACTGTATTTTTCATCGCCAACGAATTGATAAACAGCAGCCGTTTTTTGTCCGGTCTGCTGCGAAAGCTCGCGCATAGCGGTTTGCATTTCTTTCAGGTCGGCAATTTCCGGGATTTTATCCTTCTCGTCGGATGGCGCGGCAAATTCGATTTCGGCTTGTTTGATAAAATTGTTTAATTCGTCCTTCGCGGTTTTGAGCTGCAATTCGAGTTGCTGTAATTGTTTGGCTTCATCCTCATTCGGCGGACGATTTCCTACTATGCGCCGGAGTTCCGAAATCTTGCCGCGGGTTGCGCCAATTTCATTGAATATCCGATCAAAACGTGAAACCATTTCAGCTTCACGGGGCGTGAACGACAGCGGATTTAATTGTTGTTTTTGTTCAAAATCAAAAAATTGTTGATCTTTGAAAACATTAAGAGCTTGTTGAGCTTCAGCCAGGCGACCTTGTGAAATCAACAAGTCGATTAGTTCTCGATAACTGCGTCCAATTTTTCGCAGAAAACTTTTTTGAGTTTGATAATCTAAATTCTGCTGCGATTGTCGAAGGTTTTGTAGATTATTTACGGAAAGCTTTCCGTAACATCCGGCCAGCTTTGACATGCCGAAAGATTTATAAGCAATCATCAGATTTAATAAACCTTCGGCTTCCAATTGTTTATTGCCGACTTCCCGGCTGATTATCAGCGAGTTTAAATAATGCTCAATCCCGCTCAGTTTTTCGCCCAAATCAAAAAGAATCACACCAATATTTTGCAAGGTATGGGCTTCACCGTTTTTGTCACCGATAATTTTCTGAATTGACAATGCCTGCTCGAAAAATTTAATTGCTTTTAGTTTTTCCGTCTTGCTATCGGAATTTTTATAAACGGAGGCGATACCGGACAGAACGTTTGATTCGCCGTGTTTGTCATTCAGATGTTTAAAAATAGGCAGAGCTAAATTGTAATGTTCAACGGCTTTTTGGTTCTGACCAATTTCAAGAAACAATCCGCCGAGATTTCTTAATACTTGGGCTTCGATTTTTTTGTTATTAGGTAAAAAAGTTCTGGCTATAATTAAAGCCTCTTGATAATGAGTCAACCCTTTCTCGGATTCGCCCAAACTTGAGTAATTTTTGGCAATCCCGTTTAGGGCATTCGCTTCGCCCAACTTATTGTCGAGCTTTTTCCATATATCCAAAGATCTATAGAGGTATTCGAGCGATTTTCCGTATTCGCCAAGCGTGTAATATAAAAGGGAAGTATTGTGGAGTGTCGCTCCCTCATCAGGATAATTCTCGACGGCATGAAAAAGCGGAACTGCTTTTAGACTGTATTCGAGCGCCTTCCGAATTTCTCCAAGCGAATAGTATTGAACGGCAATGGTGTTCAGTGCGTCCGCTTCGCGGTTGGTTTCTCCAATACTGCGAAATATCGTCAGGGTTTTTTCATAATATTGGATAGCTTGCCGTAATGATTGTGCGGTACCGACTGATTCAATTTGACGGCCTTGCGTAAATATTTGTTCGGCGGCAACGCGACTTTTGTCTTTTTCAGTTGAAATTCTCAGTTCTTTAATTTCTATCTCATATTTGGCGGGTGTCGCCGTTTTTTCAAGCGACCGCACTTCCAGACGGTAGTTTCCTGAGATTTCGGCAATTATTGAAACCGCTTCAGGTCCATCCGCTCCGTTCGGGCCGTCAACTTCCCACGATTTTTTGCCGTTCGGGTCAAACAGAGTCACGACCACATCAATCCCTTTTTGTTCAACGACGAGATTGAGAAAATGCCCGGCGGTCAGCTCGAGGTTATACGAATGGACGTCGTCGCCTTTTAGCTCGCGTTCGAGTGACTTCCCAGAAATTAAGAGTGGATGCTGGGTTTCTTGTCCGCGAACATGCGGCAAAACACAGACTAGCAAAACCACTAACACCCCTCCAATTGCTGGCATCCGCATAATATTGATCTCCGATTGTTCAAGGATTATCGATTAATTGATGAGATTTTTCAAGCTCCTTATTCTTAGCCACGTCCAGGTTTCCATCCATTTCCATTGTTTCACTTCACCGCAAACCAGTTTTTAAAAAAATGTAGTGTTTTTTTCTTCGAGTCATTCCTTAATAGATATTGAGATCAATTTCGAAAAGGAGAAAAAAGAATGAATCACTTAACTACTAAATTATTGCTAACCATAGCATTCATATTCTGTATTTCAGGAAGTTCCGCGGCTCTTCCGAGACGGGGATTTATGCTGGATACGCTCTCGATAAACGTGGCAAAAGCTCAGCATGATGTGAATCTGATCGCTGACGACGGTGGAAATCTTGTTCGGTTTCCGATCTACTTCAGTACTTCATACTGTGATGTTGGTTGCTGGTTAAGCTTTGCAGAGCAAGTACAGGCAGTAGCAAATTCGCGTGGAATTGTTACGGTTTTGGATTTTCATCACCCCGGCCCCTGTCCTCCCGGATCAGCGAATTGCTCAACAATTACTGATGAAAATAATTTCGTCGCCAAATGGGGATTGTTTGCTCAGCGTTTCGCGAATAAGTCGCGGGTTTGGTACGACCTGTTGAATGAACCGGCGAATTCAGATTGGAGCCGAATTGCACTCCGCGCTGCGCAGACAATTCGAGCGCATGATTCACACAACGCGATCGTTTACGCTGCCCGCGGATCAACAACGAGTCAAGCATCAAGCTCTACTTTTCGCCCATTGCCCGGCATTTCAAATCAAATTGTCGAATTTCATTTTTGGGATTGGTGGCCAACTGTTCAATTCTACGACCCAAGCGTTTCCAGTCGTTATCGGTACGTTGGAAGTGCTGGTAGTGCTAGCAGCACGGCCTATACCCTTGCTCAGTTACAGGCAAAACTTGAAAACGTGCGCCGATTCGGGGCTACTCATGGAGTTCCAGTTTATATCGGCGAAGTCGGGATAAACCGGAGCCACCGAGACGCAGCAAGATTCCTGCGTGATTTTACCACCGAGTGCAAAACGAAAGGAATCCACCTGACTGTCCATGCATTCAGAGAGGCTGATGTTTGGAATTATGAATTAAACCAAGACGCTTGGCGGATCCTAACTAGCTGGCTCCGAGGTTAGGGCTGTTCAGTATCCCTTAGAGATACACGTTCTTTGAACTTTTTCGATTTGGAGGAAATATGAAAACACACAGGTTTAGCAACGTAATACGTCTCGTTCTAGTCGTTTGTTGTTTGGCATCGGTTACTACAGCTCGGGCCCAATCGGGAGGTAACGGAAAAGTAACAATCGCGGTGACATCATTTGGAACTAGTGAGTACTACTATCCATCATTGAGACAGAATCTGGGTGCTGCACTTGTCAACGAACTTGTAAACAACGGCAGATTTACAGTCGTGGATCGAGCACGGGTAAACGCTGCCATCGAGGAACAAGGATTTGGACTTACCGGTTTTGTCGATGGCCCCACCGCGGCGAAAACCGGACGACTATTGGGTGCACAATTTCTGATAACTTTAACCCCAATAAATTTCAGTGAAAAGTCTGGCCGAGTTTGTTCGTTTTGTCCGCGGATACCAGGTATAGACAGGTATGCATCCAGTTACTCAGCCAAAGTGAAGTTCAATCTTCAGATAATCGATTCAACATCAGGAGTAATCGTTTTTTCAAAACAGTTCAATGCGGATCAAACCGCCTTTGGGATGAATTCTTATGGCAGCGGAGGCTGGCTCGATATTGACGGCTTTCGAAGCAATGCAATGCCAAACGCAGTTGAAAAAGGCATGAAGAACGCCGTTTTGGAGATTATCCAGAAAATCGGCTCCGTTAAGCCTGTAATAGTCGCAACCCCAGTACCTCCCGAAACTACCGCAAAAGAATGCGCGATCCCTCTAAGTGCAAAAAACAAGCGAATCATGGTCGTGATTCCCGAGACACATATCTCGCAGAGAATTCCAGACCCCGCGGGAGAGACCGAAATTATCAAGCGATTAGTGGCACAGGGATTTAATGTTATTGATCAGTCGCAAATTGCGGCTATCCGCAACCGTGAAAAGGTACTTACAGCCATCAATAATCCTCAGGCTGCTGCGGCTCTGGGAGTTGAATTTAGAGCAGATATTATCATTATCGGCGAGGCTTTCAGCGAATTTTCTAGTCGCCAGGGTCGTTTTGTTTCCACTCGAGCCCGCGTCGAGGCCAGAGCGATTCAAACCGACACAGCCAGGATCCTCGCAACCGACGGCAAATTCGGAACGGGTTTGGACGTCGCCGAATTTGTATCGGCCAAGGGGGCTCTCAGAAATGCGGGCGGAGAATGGGCTGATTATTTCATCGGTCAAATGTGCGAATCATCCTCAGGCTCCGCCTCCTCGACCTCCGGTGTTGAGATACTGATCTCAAATATCAGTTGGGACCAACTAAGTCAGTTTGCCAGAAATGTCGAACGGATCGCTGGAGTTCGCAAGGTAAGTAAAAGTATGACGCTAAATGTTGCCCGTCTGGACATACAATTCGATGGTTCGACTGAGAAAGTGGCCGACGCGATCTCGTCCGCAAGATTTGGCCAGCCGCGAGTCAATATCATCGGGGTATCAGGTAACAAGATCGAGATCGAAATAGCGAAATAATATCGGAAATTTCCGGCTTGAACGAATATTGAGGAGTAAATATGAAAAAGAAATCCGTATATGTGATGTCCCTTTTATTGGTGTTTTGTTTTGCCAAAGTGGCGAAATCAGTTTGTCTGACGCCGACATTTGATACTTTGCCGGCATTGACGGTCAATCGTCCGCTGGCATTAGCGCCGGGAGATTTTAACCGCGACGGAAAACCGGATCTGGCGATTTTGCGAGACAGTTTGTCCCCCAACGGTGGTTTGGTACAAATCTGGCTAGGCAACAGCGCTGGCAGTTTTGCCTGGACGGGCGTTGACTACTCCGCAGTGGAGTCAAATGTTGTAGGAATTACCGTGGCAGAACTGAATCAGGATGGCTTGCTCGACCTTGCGGTTGTCGGCGGTCCAAGTTCAAATTATGTTGTTGCCGTATTATTCGGCAACGGCAACGGCGGTTTTAGCACCCCGACTTCATTTCCAATTGGAAGTGATCCAGAAGATATAGCGACAGCGGATTTTAATAATGATGGCAAGATAGATATTGTAACTGCTGATTTTAACGGCAGAGTTGCGGCTATTTTACCGAACAACGGCAACGGCAATTTTGGGACGGCTATCACAATACCTACCGGAATTACTGGCGGCTCAAATCCCGCGCCGATTGCCATAGTCACGGGCAGTTTCAACGGGGATAACAACCCGGACTTTCTGACCGTTAACAATAACGATACAGTTTCAGTTAAACTTGGGAACGGAAACTTCACTTTTAGCAACCCGCCGACCGTCCCGTCCAACCTAGCCGGGAGCCAACAGGATATTGAAATTGGAGATTTCAACCGCGATGGTGTCATGGATCTTGCAACTGCAAGTTACTCCGCCAGTGCACCTGGAAGTGTAGTGAATATTAGATTAGGTGCCGGAAGCGGCCTATTTTCCGTTCCAACACCTAACACCTTTCCGGTTACAACCTCAGCCAATCATCTCGCTGTAGCTGATCTTAACGCCGATGGCAAGCCCGATATTGCATCGGCAAATAATGGCTCATCAGGCAGCAATAATCTTACGATACTTCTGAACGCAGATGCCGGAAATTTTAGCGGAGCGTATAATTTCACTGCTGAAGTTGGGAGATCGGAAAAGGTCTATGCGGTTGATTTCGACCATAACCGAAGCCCCGATCTATTAGTCTTAAAAGAAGTAGGTGACAACAAAATAGTTCGATTGAAGAACACCTGCACATTTCCCAAACGCTCAACCTTTGATTATGAGGGCGACGGAAAGAGCGACATTTCAGTTTTCAGGCCATCAACGGGAGCATGGTACTTGCAGCAATCCCAGAACGGTTTCTTTGGGAACCAGTTTGGCCTCTCGACAGACAGAATCGTGCCGGCGGATTATGATGGTGACGGCAAGACGGACATTGCGGTTTATCGGCCCTCGAACGGTTTCTGGTATATCACAAACAGCTCCAATGGTGCCTTCTCATATTTCGCATTCGGACTGGCCGAAGATCTCCCGACGCCGGCCGATTACGACGGCGACGGAAAAGCTGACCTTTCTGTGTTTCGCCCTTCGACGGGCACATGGTATCGGCAAAATAGCTCAGATGGAGTTTTCGTTTCAATTCAATTCGGTTTGAATGGAGACAAGCCGACGGTTGGTGATTTTGACGATGACGGAAAGTCTGACATTGCTGTATTTCGACCGTCGAATGGCTCATGGTACAGGCTCAACAGTTCAAACGGCTCATTTTTTGGCGTTCAATTTGGCATATCTACTGATCTAACGGTTCCCGGCGACTACGATGGAGATAACAAGACGGACATTGCCGTCTATCGCCCATCGAACGGCTTCTGGTATGTGCTGAGCAGCTTGAACGGAGCGGTGACGTATTTCAACTTCGGGCTTTCTTTCGACATTCCGGCACAGGACGATTTTGACGGCGACGGAAAAGTAGATATCTGTGTTTTCCGTCCATCAGACGGCAAATGGTACCGGCAAAACAGCTCAGATGGCTCCTTTGTCGCTTTCCAATTCGGTTCAAATGGCGATAGGCCGACCCAAGCCGCTTTTCGATACTAATAAAATTGGACTTTCGTGAAAATTAGACGGGTGAGACTTTTCTTGCCCGTCTTTTTCGTTTAAATGGGCTTGTGATCAAATCCGAGCCACGAAAAAAATCGTGTAGTGTTTTCGCTCTTCCGTCATTTCTTATTAGATACGGAAAATTTCAATTCTAAAAAACGGAGAGGAACCATGAAAAAGAACATTAACACCAGAGCATTTTGTTTCAACGTAAGAGGATATTACGCGGCCGCAGCTCTTGCTGTGATATTGACGATCAGCGGAATCGGCATGAGCCAAACCGGAGGTAGCGTGAGTATCTTTGGCTTGCCCGCAAGCGACACGCTCGGTCTCGGTTACCCATTCGGAGTCGCAGAGGCTACGACTGCGATCCTATACGACCAGACGAGCGGTAATAGCGGTCAGAAAACGGATTCAACTGACTTTTCTCTCATAAGTGGTCCCCCAACTTGGAATCTGTATCGCGAAGTAGCTGACGATTTCGTTGTTCCTTCGGGGACCGTATGGAATATCACGCAGGTAAATGTCGTGGGCAGTTGGTATGTCAATTCCTCCTCAGCTCCAATCGGCTTAAATGTCAGGTTTTATACAAATTCGATCCAGAATTTACCTGGAAATGTGGTTTGTAGTCCCGGAGGAACTGTTATAGCAGGTGCAGCCACTGGTAGCTTCAACATTCAATTGTCCAATGGATGTTCGCTCTCGGCAGGCAAATACTGGCTTTCGGTGCAAGTGGTAGGAAAGACCAACTCCTCTAATAATGTGTCGAGAGAGTGGGGATGGAACGACAGAACTCAGCAAAGCAATTCCGCCGCCGCATTTGTCCAAAGAAACGGCAATCAGACTTGTCAACAAGGTTGGCATGTGAAAATGACATCGAATTGTTGGGGGCCCTCCAACCGACCGGACAATATTTTTCAGCTGCTCGGAACGGCAACCACCGCACCCACGGCGAATCAGGCAACAAATATCACTACCAATAGTTTTACCGCAAACTGGAGTTCAAGTCCGGGGGCGACCGGTTACCGTCTTGACGTCTCGACAAACGGCAATTTCAGTTCCTTTGTGGGCGGTTACAACAATCTCAATGTCGGTAATGCAATCAACGAGAGTGTTACCGGACTGAGTCCAAATACAACGTATTTCTACCGCGTACGTGCCTACAATGTTGCCGGCACAACTGGCAACTCAAATACTATCTCTGTGATTACATCATCGTCCTCACCGACGGTAACAAATACGCCAACTAGAACCTCGACTGGCACTCCTTCCAATACACCCACGTATACACCAACGAGCACGGCCACACCTACAAGAACGGCCACAAAAACACCCACAAACACAGCAACGGCGAGTCCCAGCCCCCACATGCCACCGGCTTCGCCCCTTGCCTATCCGGCAACAAACATTACGAGGTATAGCTTCACAGCGAACTGGCGGATGACTGGCGGTTCGGACGGCTATCTGCTAGACGTATCAACAAACTCAAGTTTCACCGCATTTGTTCCCGGTTACAATAGCCTTGATGTTGGCAATAGTCCCGGCATGCTGCTGAGTCGGGAAGTTTCGGGCTTGAACTCGAACACGACCTATTATTACCGCGTCCGGGGCTACAATTATCTCGGCATTGGCAGCAACTCAAACGGGGTATCGTTACAAACCACTGCCAACACACCAACCAGCACTCCGACGGCCACACCGCCAATATGCGTCTCGATGCCCTCAAGACTGATCTCGTTTTGGCGGGGTGAGGGAAACGCGAATGATCATTTTGGTCGGAGCCATGGCACACCGATGAACGGAGCCTCTATCTCCGCAGGCAAGGTCGGACAGGCCTTTAGTTTTGACGGGATCGATGATTTTGTTAACGTGCCTGATGCAAGCACGTTAAATCCTAATCGCTTGACGATCGAGGCATGGGTAAACCTGAGTAGTTACAAATCAGGCGGAAGCATAATTGTCGCAAAAGACGATAACACAAATGGGCTGCGTGATTACCTATTCCAGGTTGTCGGCGACGAATTAAGATTTACATTATTTTTTACTGACGGGACGCGGGTAACCGCTGTTGGGCAGGGGTTGGCCCTTAACACATGGCATCACGTTGCCGGCACCTACGATGGCAGCACCGCAAAGATCTATATTGACGGTTCTTTAGTGGGTTCTGCGGCTGGAGTGGGGAATCCTAATAATACATCGACACCATTTAGGATCGGAAGCACCAACCAGACGGGTCAACCGCGGTTCTTCGCAGGAAAAATAGATGACCTATCGTTCTATGATCGTGCGCTTTCCGCCGCTGAGATACTGTCGTTGTACAACGCCGGTTCGGCTGGCAAGTGTGTTTCAGCAGCCCGGCCCGACAGCGGCGTGACTGACGAAGCATCTGAACTGCCGGAGATCACGGGTAGGTTAGTGAACTCGATGGGACAGGGCATTCCCAACGTACAAGTGACGCTTACCGACACGACTGGCAGGAGTTTCTTTGCGGTCACGAACGGGTTTGGATTTTACCGGCTCGGCGATCTTGAACTCGGACAGACCTATACGATCAGCGCGGCATCGGGAAACTATAGTTTCATACCTTTGACGGTCAGTATCACAGATCAATCAATTGATGTTGATATGATCGCGGAGCAATAGAGAATTGGCTTGAGGTCTCCCACTACGAGCCACATTTTTGCTTGTATTTGAATGTGTTTAGGTTTATATTACCTTCTAATTTACTTTTTCACACAATCTTTCTTGCTGTATAAGACGCAACCGCGAGGTTGTTCTGATGAGCGTGAATTGTGTTGTTTTCAACAAAACACAAAGAGGAGATGGGTTTATGCCGCGCAGATTTTCATTCCATCGTTCCAATTTTTCAGATCGATTTTTTTCATTCGCGTTGATGGCCGGTTTACTTTTTATACCTGCCGTAATCTGTGATGCGTACGCCCTAATTGCTTCAGATAATTTAAGACCGTCTTTTGGTGGTGAGCGTTCGGCTATTGGTCTACAGAAGCCTTGGAAGCCTAATTTTGGTTTATCGCGACTAAACGGGCCGAACCTGGACCGGAGGGTGGGAAGCCCGACTTCCTTTGGATTGGACGGTTATACTGGGGCACCGAATTTAAATGGCCAATCTCAAAACAGTATTCCCCTCGGCGGTGATCCCTGTTTGACTGCAACCGCGTTCGCGGTTCCAGCAACATTTCCTGGCCCGCCTGCTCGGCTCTCAAGTACCGACTGTCGTCTCAGTGACAACACGCTTGTCGATTACTATACATTCAACGGAACGGCGGGTCAGCAAATATACATGAGTATGACTTCAGACGGACGGTTCATTCCACAATTGCGTCTGCGACAAGGGGGGATTGGCGGAACCGTAATAGCAGAAGACCGGCCTACTAGCGGTACCTCTGCACAAATTCCACGTGTCGGCGGGTACATTATATTGCCTACTACCGGACAGTATACGATTGACGCTCGGGAACATGAACCTGACGTTGGGTATTACACCTTAGTAATATCAACGCCGACTGGAACAGCAACGGCAACATCTACACCTAATCCATCGACCACGGCGACCCCCTGCGCGGCTGGGAGCCTTGACACTTCATTTAACGGCAATGGAATTGTGGTAACACCCGTTAGCGGCCTCGACAGTAGAGCCAATGGAGTTGCGATCCAATCCGACGGAAAGATAGTTGCGGCAGGTTACAGCCTTAACGGCTCGAATTATGAGTTTGCGGTTGTCCGCTATAACACCAACGGAATGCTCGACACTACATTTAATGGTACCGGCAAGGTAACGACACCGATAGGGGGTAACGATTCTGCCTTTTCGGTTGCCATCCAGCCGGACGGCAAAATAGTTGCGGCAGGTTACAGCCTTATCGGCGCGAATTATGAGTTTGCGGTTGTTCGCTACAACACTAACGGAACGCTCGACACTACATTTAATGGCACCGGCAAGGTGACGACACCGATAGGGATCGAAGACTATGCCCTCTCGGTTGCCATCCAGTCGGACGGCAAGATAGTTATGGCAGGGGGCAGTTTTAACGGCTCGGATTATGACTTTGCGGTTGTTCGCTACAACACTAACGGAACACTCGACACTACATTTAATGGCACCGGCAAGGTAACGACGGGGATCGCGATCGACGACGATGCCTGGGCGGTTGCCATCCAGCAGGACGGCAAGATAGTTGCAGTGGGTTCCGGCATTGATGGGTCAAGGAGCTATTTTGCGCTCGCCAGATACAACACAAACGGCACATTGGACACTTCATTTAACGGTACCGGCAAGATTCTAACTCCCGTCAGCAGCTTTGACGACTATGGCTATTCGGTTGCAATTCAATCCGACGGCAAGATAGTTGCCGCGGGCGATTCGGATTTTAACCTTGCTGTTGTTCGTTACAACACGAACGGCGCCCTCGACGCTTCATTCAACGGCACAGGCACGGTGGTAACGTCCATCGGCAACGCGGCCAACGCTAACTCTGTCGCAATTCAATCCGATGGCAGGCTAGTTGCGGCAGGTTATAGTCTTAACGACTTGGATTATGACTTTGCGATTGTGCGCTACAACACCAACGGAACGCTCGACACTTCATTCAACGGCACTGGAATGGTGACGACGCCTATCGGGTTCGATGACGGCAGCACTTCGGTCGCAATTCAATCTGACGGTAGGATAGTTGCGGCAGGTGTTAGCTCTACCGAAGCGGAATTCAACTTTTTTGTCTTGGCGCGGTATCATGGGACGGCATCAACATGCGCCAATGAGGTGATTGCCCTGCACAGCGGCAATGGAACAGTTAACACGACAGATAACCTGATCAAAATGCTTGTTGGACCGCTCGATAGTCCTTTTCCGGCGCCATTTACAACCGGGCCGGGCGGTCAGTTTGAGCAAGCGCTCAACGGACTACCCGCTCCGATAATTGTACCTAACGGTGCTTGGGTGTCATCTCTTGGCTTTGATCCCGCTGCAAAGTACATATCTGATAACTTTAATGGGGCTACTGAAGGCGCTAGCGTTCTTTATGCCGTTCCCTTTGTAGTTAATTCAGCCGTAGGTGCGGCCCAACTTGATCTACATTTTGTTGTGGACAATCGTGTGGGAGCAGCAGGTCAAGCCGGTAGTACAGACCCGCTGCCTGGTATTTACATAAATGAGCAGGCGGTGGGTTGCCCATCCACCGGTCTCGGTAACATCCTGACACAATATGCATTCCGTTGCGACGTGACGGCACTTGTAATAGGAGGCGGGAGTACGAATACTCTTTACATCAACTCGAATGACTTGGGTGGCCCGGCCGGGCTAATGTTCAGCGCCATTATTACGGTGATACCCGCACCTCCTATGATCAGCGGAACCATCA
Source organism: Chloracidobacterium sp. (assembly GCA_016711345.1). Lineage (NCBI taxonomy): Bacteria > Pseudomonadati > Acidobacteriota > Blastocatellia > Chloracidobacteriales > Chloracidobacteriaceae > Chloracidobacterium > Chloracidobacterium sp. The sequence goes on along the minus strand of JADJTD010000001.1, from coordinate 1,421,221 downwards.
GTTATGGCAATGCGATCGGAAATCCGGCCCCGCCGCGTTATGTTAAGGACGTTTCCTTAAGCAGCACGGCGGGTGCTCCCGCGGTCGGACCTGTTATTACGGGAACGCCGGGAACGTATATGCTCACAGGATTTGGAGCGGGTTCGTACACGATAAAACCAACGAAGCCGGGCGGCCCGAATGTGGCAATAACTTCAAATGACGCTGCAAGGGTAGCGCAAGGGGTGAGCGGGGCGGTGCCATTTGTGAGCCAGAATCAGAGGTTTGCGGCGGATGCTAGTGGCAACGGAGTGGTTACATCAAATGACGCGGCTTTGATCGCAAGGTTTGCGGTAGGCCTTTCTGGTTCGGGAAACTCCGGCCAGTGGAAGTTTTTCGTTACTGGAGCACCGTCACCGCTGCCTACGCCGCCTCAGGTTTATGATGACAGTCGAGCATATGCATCCGTCACAAGCAGCCTAACGGGCGAGGATTATGTCGGCATCCTGGTCGGCGAGGTCAGCGGAAACTGGAATCCGGCGACTCATCTAAGACCGTCTGACAGTAAGCTGTCAGCGATGAGCAGTAAGCAGAAAGGAGGAATCGGTGGGCCTGAAAGCAACATCGTGGTTGAGCTGCCCCAAATAACGGCTTCGACGGACGAAGAGATTATTATACCGGTCTACGTTCAGGGAGTGGCTGATAAAGGAATCGTATCCTATGAGTTCAATCTCAGATACGACACGTCGGTGATAATGCCGCAGGCTGTTGCAGTCGATCTAACCGGAACCGCTAGTCGCGGGCTTTCGGTTGTGACGAATGCGACCAAACCCGGATTACTGAGAGTTGTCGTTTACGGAGCGATACCGATGGCCGAGAACGGTGTGCTGTTGAACCTCAGATTTACGGCAGTCGGTGGCTTCGGTTCAATCTCACCGATCTCGTTCGAGCGGATAATGTTTAACGAAGGCGAGCCAGTGGCCGTGGCGACCGATGGACTGATAGCAATTACTGAAATAATAGGAAGGCCGAATTAAGATAATCATTGATTTGGCTTAATAAATCATACTGGCAAGCTACAGGCCAACATTGTGAAAAGGTATGCGGAAAGAGGAAGTTACGCCGCGGCCCTGTGGTTTACGTCCTCTAGGATCTCCACTATTTTCCCGGCCTCGCCATCGGAAAATACTCCGTTGATACCGTTCGGGTTGTAATCTGTGTATGGTGATTCGTAAAGGATCGCCGGGTCCATAGCTCCGTTCTTGGTTAAGCAGTCGATGATGAGATTTACAAATTCGATCTGATTTGAGTTGTATCTCTGCCTGTCAAGAAAGTCCGCGAAAACAAGTTTTGCCTCGTGACGGTCGAGGCCGATGAGGCTACGGATGAATAGGCCGAGCTTTTCTTGCTTGCCGAAGGCGTTCTCGAAATCCTCGCGAGTTCCTATTTCTCCCGATTCAAAGAATATGCGTTCGAGTTCCTTTATGTCGGACGGCGTTATCTGTTTGTTTCGTTTTAGCTTTTGCAGAACGATGTTGTCTTCCTCGTTTCCGAGGAAGTGCATCACCTTGGTCTTATATCGAGTCAGAGCGGTCGCGGACGGACCGTAATCGACCTCGATCGGTGTCCCTAGCTCGTCAGTGAAATCTGTGTGAATGATCGTCCTCTGCGACGGGTCCATAAACTTGACCAGATCTCGAATGCGTTTTCTGACGTTCTCAAGAGTGGGCACTGTCACATCCTTCCAATACTCATCCCTTTGCAATTCCTGTATTAATTCGATCTGAGCCTGTACCATCGGAAGATTGTCTTTTTCTTCTAATCGCTTCGCAATCTCAATAACCTGATCACGCAACTTTTCATAGTCGCGGTGTGGGCTCAGGATCGTAAGCATTAGCTTGAACATCAAAAGGTCAAACCGTTTCGCTGTTTCGTCTTCTGACTGCTGTTCTGTCGGCAGGGCAGCGACGATCTTTGTCAGCTCATAGTATTTTTCGGCGTCGAGTTGCTCCCACGCCTTTTGATCACGAAACTTTTCGACTTCCCGTCGATGCGGCCTGACGACGAAGTTGTCCAGATTGATCGCTTCCACGGTTAGCTGTAAATAAGTTGTCAATGATTCATCGAGTTTGGCAAGTTCTTCGGGCTTCTCGCCGATCTGACGAATCGTATCGATCAATTCGACACGTTTGCCAAATAGTTTTGCACCCAACGATTCCTGTGATGAGGGATCGACCTCGTTGACCTTTTGATTGAAATACTCAAAGTTCTGGCAGTAGTCAAATATGTAGAAAAATGCCTTGTCTTGTCCCGGCCCGAACAGGTCCGGGCGCAGACGCGTGCCGCGTCCTATCATCTGCGTAAATTTCGTTTTCGATTTTACCGCCTTGAAAAAGACGAGATTTACGATCTCAGGAATGTCTATGCCGGTGTCGAGCATATCTATCGACACGGCGATCTGCGGGAGTTTATTTTCCGTTGAGAAGTCATCGAGCAGCTTTCCTGCGTATGTTGTTTTGTAGTCGATGGTCGCGGCAAACTGGCCTTTCAAATGCGGATAGTTGGCATCAAAACGCTGCACGATCAACGCGGCGTGATGCCTGTTTTTGGCAAAGATAATCGTCTTGCCAAGTTTGTCGCCGCCTTCCACCTTTTGCCCGGCTTCCATTAAGAAACGCAGAACTTTGTCGATAGTGTCCTGGTTATAAAGCCAGCTATTGAGGGCAGCCGGATCGACATAGTCCGGTACGTCACCGTCTTCGTTCCATTCGATCTCGTCCCACTGGGTTTTCTCGTCCTCGGAGAGTGATTCGTAATCAATGCCCTCACGGATAAACTTTGTCGGAACGCTGATGTTTACAGACGGAACCAGGAAGCCGTCTTTGACCGCTTCATCCAGATCATAAGCATCGGTGGGAACGCCAGTTTGCAGGCCAAACATTTGATAGGTGTTCTTATCAACCTCGCCTTTGGGGGTTGCGGTCAGGCCGACCAAGAGCGAATCAAAATAATCGAATATCGCCTTATACTTTTGATAGATCGAGCGGTGAGCCTCGTCTATGACTATCAGGTCAAAATAGCCGACACCAAATCTTCTCTCGTCGCCCTCCATCTCATTGATGAGATTCATCATTGTCGGATAGGTGCTCAGGAATACGCGGCTGCCGGTCGCTCCGCGATCATTGAGGAGATTTACCGGATTTGAGTCTGGAAGATGTGCTTTGAAAGCATTTGCAGCTTGTTTGACTAGAGCAACCCGGTCCGCGAGGAACAAAACTCTCTTTACCCAACCCGCACGTTGGAGCAGATCGCAAAGGGCAATGACAGTTCGTGTCTTGCCCGCTCCCGTAGCCATCACAAGCAGCCCTTTTCGCTGTTTGTTTGTAAAATTCTCCGCCATTCGCGTTATTGCGCGTGTTTGGTAGTGGCGTTCAACGATCGAAGTGTCTATGTCATTTTCATTGAGCGGCAGACGTGTTTCGCGACGCTGGATCATCAGTGCCAATTCGTCCGGCGTGTAAAAGCCCTGCACCAATCGCGGCGGATAATCATTGTCGTCCCAAAGATGTATTTCATAACCGTTTGTGTAAAAGATAACGGGCCTGACACCGTATTTTGCTTCGACACAGTCGGCGTAAAGCTTTGCCTGTTGTTTACCGACATGTGCATCAACCGCCGTTTTCTTGGCTTCGACAACCGCGAGCGGCGCGGCATCAGCGCCAAAGAGGACGTAATCAACAAAACCGATACCCTCATCGTTCGGCATTCCCGCGACTTCGAGTTCGACGGTCACGTTTTGGCCGATGGTCCAGCCGGCTTCGGTCAGGAGCAAATCGATAATATGTTTGCGTGTGTCGGCCTCGGAGTAGTTGTGCGAATCGGGATATTGTTCGTTTCGCCGTTTGGCAGCCGCCACTTGTCTACGCAACCGTTCGAGTTCGGTGTCGATGGTCGGTTCAACCACGGCAAGCTGTTTTTGCCTCTCTTCTTCCTCGGCCTTTTTTGCTTTGGTTTCTTCGTAGATCGCCTTTAGCTGTTTGTACGTATTCGCGGACATCGAAACTTGTTTCGGCGGGATACTGGCTTCGACAAATTGCAGGCCGTCAAACTGCTTTGCGTCGCCCTGTGTGTAGCTTCGGGCCATCCAGTAGAGAACGTGAAAAAGCTCGCGAACGGTCTGAACGGCTTCGACGGTCGAGATAACTTTGTTTGAATGGACAGCCTTGTTTCCGATGCGGCGGATAAAGTCGATCTTTGTAAACACGCCTGGAGGAGTGTTGTCCTTGAAACCGTTGTCGAGGATTTTGGTGCTTAGTTGGTTGTCGTATGGCAGCGTCAATTCTTCGTCAAACCTGTAGATCCAATTGACCGCGAGTTCAAGCGTCCGGCGGGCGTGAAAGCATGCAGTGCCGGGATCGGTATTTGCCAGACTTTCGGCTTTGACGGCAGTGGTATAGATCTCCTGCCACTCATCTTTTAAGAATGCGAAGTTTGTTGGCATGCGGTATGTCCAGTTCCTTGTGAAAACAGTTCACCAGAGAACGCCTTCACCTGTATGCTTTGAAAAAGAACTTCCAATTCGTCCAGTGATCTAGCACCAAGCACTCGATGCCGTTCTATTGCACACTGACGAGCGGCAAATTCATTCTGTAATTCAATCGGGGGCACGCAGATCATTAAATCTCTCAGTTGCCCTAGAAGTAAATTCTTCTGAGACGAGCCTGACGCTTGTCTGGAAAGTCTGGATACACAAAAATCTAGCGACGATTTAAGGTAATTCGGTTCTAGGTTTTCACGAATTGGTTTTACGATAGCCACGCTTTTTTGAAAAGTCGTTCGGCTCGTTTCAGGCGAGGATTGGGCGACCGCAGTCTTGCCGATAGTGCCACTATTCGTAATAAGTACATCACCTGCCTCAAGTTTCGTTCGACGGTTAACTTCCAAAAAATCTTCTCGCTCGATCTGGCGGGCGTTGCGGTACTCGATTCGACCATTTTTGATGTCTTTTACACTGACGAAGTAATATCCAGAGTCTTCAGCGGGGCGGCAATCTCCATGTTTTCCATCCGTAATGTTGGTCGTAAGATCTTCAAGTCGTTTCATTTCAAACTCACGAAGATTTGTTTCTGGATCGCCGAACATTTCGAGGAAGACGGATTGGAGGAGCGTGTCGAGTTTTTGGAGGGCGAGGCGGCGTTTTTGACGGAGAGCGTCCGCTTTATTCAAAACCCCCGCGATCCGCTTCTGCTCGTCCAACGGCGGCAACGGAATCTCCAAATTCTCTACCATTGGCTTCGTGACGTGTTGTAACCCAACTCCGCCGTGAGCCTGGTCTATCAGTTTAATCAGCCTGTAATTAACTGCACTAACGGCCCACGCTTTGGAAATACGGGACGGGTCAAGTTCGACCAAAAAGATATGTTGATTAAGTACGGCGATAGGTCCGTTCCATAGATGAGCGCCAAACGATGTCCCAGGAGTTCCTGACCATGCAAGAAGAACGTCACCATTCTCTACATGCACCTGTCTGTCGAGTGGTCCATTCCAATAGTTGAAGCCCTTCGCAGGATCATTGAGATTTTGAATACGAATAATCGGTAAGCCATTATCGCTCCAGTCGCTTGGTTTAAATGCCTTACCGTTGATTAAGCGACATACTTCACCAAATTTGACAGTCTTCCAAGTCATCTAATCATCGTACCTAAAGCTTTTAGATCGGCCTGTATTTCGTTTTCTAGGTTTTCTAGCTCGCTTAAAATTTCTTGTGGTGACCCATGTTCAACCTCGTCATAAACAACTTCCTTATAACGGTTAATACTCAGATCATAATTGTTCGCCGCGATTTCCGATTTTGGGACGAGGAACGATTGATCCGTCCGCGAGCGTTCCGCTTCAGCGACCCGATTGTGCCAACGAGCGAGAATGTCCGGCAGATTATTGTTCGCGTGCTTTGTGGTGTCAAGCTCGGTGCGTTTGTCATCGAGCGAAAGGCCGTCGGCCTTCATATTGTAAAACCAGACGCTGTCGGTGCCGCCGGAATTGGTTTTTGTAAAAAGCAGAACGGCGGTCGAAACACCTGCATAGGGTTTGAAAACACCAGACGGCATCGAGATAATGCCATCCAGTTTTTGTTCCTCGACCAGCATTTGCCGCAGCGATTTGTGAGCGTTCGATGAGCCGAACAAAACGCCGTCCGGCACGATTACCGCCGCACGTCCACCGGTTTTCAGCAGCTTTAGAAACAACGCGAGAAAGAGCAGCTCAGTCTTTTTTGTCTTGACGACCTTTTGCAGATCTTTTGCCGTAATGTCGGCATCGAGCGATCCGGCGAACGGCGGATTTGCAAGGATAAGCGAATATCGCGATTCGTCGCCGGAATGTTCCTCGGCGAGCGAATCTTTGTAACGGATATTCGGGTTGTCGATGCCGTGGAGCATCATATTCATACTGCCGATCCGCAGCATCGTATTGTCAAAATCGAAACCGTTGAACAGCTTGTTGTAGAAATGCTGCGTAAGGGATTTGTCCTGAAATATTTCTTTATGGTGGTCGCGTAGGTATTCGTTAACAGCAACCAAAAAACCGCCCGTGCCGCAAGCCGGATCACACACGAGGTCGGTCGGCTTAGGAGCGACCATCTCGACCATCATCTTAATAATGTGCCGCGGCGTGCGAAACTGTCCGTTGCGTCCAGCCGAGGCGATCTTGCCGAGCATGTACTCGTAAACATCGCCCTTGGTGTCGCGGTCCTCCATCGGGATCTGATCGATCAGATCGACAACCTTTGTCAGCAGCCCGGCTGTTGGTATCGATAACCGTGCCTCTTTCATAAACGCCGCATAGGTAGTCTCGTCGCCTGAAAAGGTCTTAATAAACGGAAACACTCCATCAGCAACCGTCGCGAACATCTTCCCGGCCTCCAGATTCTTAAATCTCGACCAGCGAAAGTCTTGCTGATCAGGTCCAAAGATCGGATCCTCAACCTCACGCTTCAGCGTATTAGCTTTCTTTTCTTTTACAGTTTGCAGATCATCCAGCCGCTTGATAAACAACAGATAAGTAACCTGCTCAATTACCTCAAGCGGATTAGCGATCCCGCCATTAGCAAAAGCATTCCAGACCGCATCTACCTGAGATTTGAGTTCGCCAGTGATCATATTTTGAGAGTTTGAGTTTAGTTAATTAAGTTTAATGTAAGGGCGGGGAAAGTCAACGAAAGAGTTTGGATTAGATTATCAAAGATTGTATTAAATGTGATACGATATTGCCGCTATGGTATTATTTGAACAGTCGGAGACTCGTCATGGAAACACAAGAATTCGTTGATGTAATAGCTAATCAAATCCCGGAAAAGGATGCGTACTTAATACTTAAGATCGCCAAAAAAACGATTGAAGTAATGAATTTGCAGCCAGTAATATCGGATGAAGACTTTGCTAAATTGTCACAAGAAGAACGATTTGCAGAAATGATGACCTGGCGAATTGGTTCTTATCAGTTTACCGAGGAAGTGAGCTGTGTATTTATCAGATTTGTAGGTGACGAAACGCCGTTGGCTAATGTTCTGTTTTTTCCAATAGAAGCCATTTGGTCCTTTCTTCAAACGGCGAGGCAGTACTTCAGTGGACCGGGGATAACTCTGACCGAGGAGGAGATAGAAAAACACTGTTTTAATAAGTCTGTTGATATGTTATGCATAATGCTCAGAAATATCTATCCGCGCATAATGGCAACGATGCAGGCCATAACTGACGAGACGATAAACGAATGGTATCGACAAGAATTTGAATATCTGAGGGAATACAACTCCCGGCAAGGGATATTCACCCCTGATATGGATCCGCAAGTAAAAAAAGTGAGGCAGGGAATACTTCAGGACTACAAGAAAGAAGTCGGAAATGTTTGGCGAGGCGAGAAACAGAGATATGAGGACTTCCAAAAAATGCGTTTGGCTGAGGAATACGAAAAATTGTACAAGCACTGGGATACCATTTCACTTCTCTATAGATCAAAAAAGGACTGGGAAGGATATGCAAGGATACCCGGGTTCGAAGATACCCCTGACGACATTCTCGATGGTTTGAAAGGCTCACATCATCGGGGAATGAGTCTAAAGGCTCTGGAACATGCGGCTCGTCGCGTGGGCCTCATCAACCTAGATTGTACGGATTCAAATGTTTTAAAAAATCGGAAAGCGGGAATTCAAGCGTCCGGTTATTCAGACGCCGCATTGTACAAATATTTAGACGAGGGAAAGAAAGTGCTTGAAAGGGCAAGAAAGCAAAAAGCGATTGATACCACTCCGCAGGAATCCAAACAACTCGCGGAGTAAATTTCCCGTTCTACTCCATAGATTGTGCAACTATTCATAGAGCAATTATTGGTGTCCGCTCCGCGATAAAAATCGGCAAAAAAATAAATTAGACAGTTAGTTTTGAGTATCTTTATTCTTGTCTCGATGAACCTAATTCATCGAGTTTTTTGTTTTGGAGCAGAAAAAAATGGATACAAAGATTTTAGTTGCAGACGAGGTGGCTGAGTTATTACGAGTTGATAAGCAGCGGGTGTATGAGCTTGTAAGAACAAAACAGATCCCATTTATCAAATTGGGCGAACGGCAATATCGGTTTGGGGCGACGGCAATCGAGAGATGGCTTGCAGACGGCGGTTCTCAAAAGCGGGAGGATCATGATGTCTAATAGCGCCGCAGCAGTCTCACCGATCGACTGCTATGCACGGGTAGTTCGTGAGCCCGTTTTTCGTCCTTACCCTAATCCTTCGTTTGAGTGGGCTGCGGAACACATAAGCCGTGGCAGGGTCGTAGTGCCCATCCCTTTCAAAAAGAAACTGCCAATCATCAAAGGATGGCAAAACCTGGAAATCTCGGCCGGAAACTTAGCGGATCACTTTAACAGTCAACAGCAAAATATCGGCGTCATTTTGGGTGACCGATCCGGTTGGCTTGTTGACGTGGATCTAGACTCACCGGATGCGGTGAAGATGGCGGATTTCTTCCTGCCACAAACCGCGTCAAAATTTGGTCGCCGGAGTAAGCCGTCCAGTCATCGCCTGTACGTGTGCAAAGATGGCGTCTATAGAAAGTTCAATAATCCGTTGACGCTGGCCTCAAAAGATGAAGGGGATCGTAAAAACGCCTGTATCGTTGAGATCCGCACAGGCAAGGGTAAGCAAACGGTTTTTCCGGGATCGATTCACGCGAGCGGAGAATCAATTGAATGGGTTACGGACGGCGAGCCTTTACAAATAACATTTGTAGAGCTCGGAACATCCGTGAACCGACTCGCGGCGGCTACACTACTCGTCAAATATTGGAAAGAAGGAATTCGGCATGAACTTTCGCTTGCAGTTGCTGGGACGCTGCTTAGGCATGGCTTTAGTGAACGTGACGCAAAACAGTTCATCAGGGCCATTTGTTTTGCTGCAAGTGATGACGAATCGAGTGACCGGATGAGAGTGGTCGAGGATACTGCAGTCGCGAAAGGAATGGACGGTAGGACATACGGACTCCCAAAATTAGTTGAGCTTACCGATCAAAAGATCGTCGATGCATTCTGCACCTGGCTTGGAATCGGAAAGGAAAATTTATCCGCGAAAACAACGGCTTCATCGGAAGAGCGTTTTAAGGTTGTATGCATGCAGGATGTTATGGCCGAGAAGATTGAATGGCTGTGGGAGCCATTCATACCCATCGGTGAATTTACAATCATGGAAGGAATCGAGGGTATCGGCAAGTCGTGGATCGGATGTGCACTAGCGTGTGCACTCGCATCGGGTGCCAAGTTACCGTTTCATAACGGTGACCCTCACCAGCAAGCGAGAGTGTTGCTGCTTTCAGCGGAGGACAGTCTTTCGCACACAATAAGACCTCGATTGGAGTCGATGAGTGCAGATCTAGAGAAGATTTTCGCGATTGATGAGGTCTTTTCGCTGAATGACACCTTGGACGTGATCTGGTTTGAAGGGGTACTTGCAGAATATCAGCCTAAACTTGTCCTTATCGATCCAATGTTCAGTTATACCGCTGGTAAGGACTTAAATGCTGAGAGTTCAAGCAGACCCATTGCGAGAAAACTGATCACGTTAGCCCAGAAATACAATTGCGCCATCGTTGGGGTCCGTCACGTCGGTAAAAGCAAGGGTCTGGGAGACCCCAGAAATGCCGGACTGGGAAGCATCTCGTGGCGTGCTTCGGCTCGATCGGTATTGTTGGTGGGACAAGATGCAGATACCGGCGAGAGGGCGATCTGTCAGACCAAAAACAACCTGGCTGAACAATCAACACTTTCTATAGGTTTTGACATTATTGACGGCAAGTTTCTATTCAACGGAAAGCCCAGTGTACTTACGAAAGAGAGAATGCTCGCCCAAGCCAAAGATCCAGACGCAAAAGCGGAGCAATCGGAGGCAGTGGATTTTTTGCACGAAATTCTCCGAACTGGGGATAAAGCCTCAAAAGAGGTGGAAAGGGAGGCCAAGGAGGTGGGTATTACTTCCTACGCGCTGCGTAAAGCTAAACACATTTTGGGAGTTGAGTCATTCAAAAAAGGCGGCACGTTTGGGGGTGACAAGAGCTGGCACATGAGGGTGCCAGGGCCGGCTGAAGTTGTCGATATAAGAGAATTTCAACATCTTCAGGAAAACCGTAGAGATAAAAAGAGTTACGACAATGATTTAGTTGAAGATGTCGAAAAGTCGGCAAGTCAACAAGTTCAGCAAGACATTTCAACATCTTCAGTTGACGTGCCGGATTGGTCTAACGCGACTTGCTTGTGCGGTGAGGTGGGCAAGGTAGGTCACAGTTGCCGGAACTGCGGTGAGATCGTTCTCGACCAATCTTAGTCGTCGGATTCGATTACGCAAAATGAAAGGAAAAAGAAAGAAATGAAAAGATCTGGGGAAATTTCGACAAAGCAGCAAAAGTTGATCGCACTGTTGTTGACCGAGCGGACCATCGACGAAGCCTGTAAAAAGGCGAACGTTGCGGTCACAACATATTGGCGATGGATGCAAGACCAGAGATTTCTGGCTCAATATAGAACTGCGCGCCGCGGGATCTTAGAGAATACGATTGCAAAACTGCAGAGTATCGTCTTTGCGGCGATTGAAACGCTAGAACGTAATCTTAATTGTGAAAACCCGGCGGTTGAAATACGGTGTGCCGCAATAATACTCGAACAATCAATCAAGGGCGTGGAGATGCTGGAAATTGAGGGACGATTGGAAATGCTGGAATCACTGGTGGCTTATAAGAAGGAGAAAGATGAGTAAATTCGACCGTCGGGTAAAGTCAGTGATTCGGAAAACGCACTCCTTTGTGTCGCACGACGATCTTTCTTTGATTCGTGATTACTTTCAGGACAGATTTGAAGAGGAAGCGAAGCCCGATAATTTTGATGAAATGATTGGCGAACTCGAATCGCTGCGGGCACAACTCCGCCAAAATGAGGATCCAGTTTTTGTCGCTCGCTTTGAAGAACTTCTTAGCAAGGGACCTGCAATATGGCTAAAATTTATGATTCCAGCATTTGTGCGATATTCCGAAAAGCATCCACAGGGAGTGTGGCTTAGCAATTACGTGGGGGTTGCAACCCAAAGGTATGTTAAAGACGCGAAGAAGTACTACGAAGCTCGAAAACGAAAAGTCTGACGCGGGTTTGTCTGCGAATTCGTTAAATCTAGCCGAGACAAAGTGCGAAAATCACGGGTAATGGCGGATAGCTATTTTTTAACCGTCTTGCCGGGCGGCCGACCGGGTTTGCGTTCTGCGACGAGAGTAAGGTCAGCTTCTTTGATTACATATTGGGAGCCAATTTTTTGGGCCGGGAGTCTGCCGGCTCGGATCAATTGATGAATGCGCCACACACTGACACCTAGCTGCTGGGCGGCGTCCTTTGTCGCTATCAATTTCATAGCACCAGCCTAGCAAAAAATGGCTCGTAAATCTACAGACGCTGAGATAGTAAGGCTTGTAGAACTATCCCAGATATAGTATAGTTAAGTCTACTGAAATTTTTAGTTAAGAAGGGGCAAACAAATGGAGACAAAACACGCCGAACCGGCCAGATTATCAAGCGAGGCGAAAACAACTTTACAGTCAGAATATATCTCGGTCGAGATACAGAAGGTAAGAGAAAGTACTTTAACCACACAATAAAAGGTCCTAAAAAAGTTGCGGACAACTACATGATCAAGAAACTTCAGGAAAAGAACCTGGGTGAGTTTCTTGAGCCCGCGGCGATGTCATTGAACGCTTTTCTTGAGAAGTGGCTCGAAGATGTAGTTCGCATAAAGGTGAGATCTGCCACCTACGATGGGTATGAATCAAAGATCAATACCCATATCCGTGAATCGATCGGGAAGAAGCGCCTTTGCGATCTCGAAGGATTTGATATTCAAAAGCTCTATAATGACATGACAAAGCGAGGGCTTTCCTCTAAAACTGTCCGCCACGTTCACAATGTTCTGAACCCAGCTTTGAAACAGGCTGTTAGGTGGAGGCTGATCAGGCAAAACCCATGCGATTTGTGTGAACTGCCGAAGCTCGTCAAAAAGGAGATGCGGTATTTCACGCCAGAGGAGACGTCGATTTTTCTAACCCATGCCAAGGGTGATCGTTATTACGCAGCTTTTGTTCTAGCCATTGAATGCGGGATGAGGCCCGAAGAGTTTCTCGGATTGCGGTGGAAGGATATTGATTTTGAACATTCGAGAGTGTATGTTCGCCGGGCGCTTGTGGCAAAGAAAGGCGGCGGGTTTGAATTTTGCGAACCCAAAACTGCAAAAAGCCGACGAAGCATACCTTTATCGATCTCGGCCGTCGCGACGCTAAAAATTCACCGACGTTCTCAACTAGAAGCCAAGATGAAGGTTATTGACATTTTTGCGGACAGCGATCTGGTCTTTCCTACCGAGATCGGTACACCTATGCGTTACGGAAATCTGGACAGGCGACATTTCAAACAGATTATCCGTCGGGCAAATGAGGCGATCAAAAAAGATAACCTGGAAAACAACACTAACAATCATGGGATTCCGGTTATTCGCCTGTATGATTTGCGGCATACGATGGCCACATTACTCCTACTCAAAGGCGTTAACCCGAAAGTCGTTAGCGAGAGGCTCGGTCATTCAACGATCTCGCTGACTCTTGACACCTATTCACACGTCTTGCCAACCATGCAGGAAGCCGCCACCGACCATATGGAAAAACTGATGTTCGGAACGTGAGTTTTAGGTTTGGCACACTATTGGCACACAGCGTAGAAAAAGGCGGACATTTAATCCGCCTTTTTTTGTACCTAAATACTGAAATATAATAGGTTAATGATGGTGGCTGGAGAGGGACTTGAACACTCGACCTCGGGGTTATGAATCCCGCGCTCTAACCAGCTGAGCTACCCAGCCACGAATAATTGATTATAGGCACGGGGACAGAAAAATCAAGGTGTAATCGACTTCTAGGGTTCTCGCAGATGCATTATTCGCTGATAAAATAGGAAAAATCACGATTCTGTTGAAGTGATCGGCCGGCAGTTTTCGCGGCTCATTCTTCATTGCGATTGCGACTGTAGTTATCACACCGCCGTTCGCCAACTTATTTTTTGACAAGGACCGCGATAACGACGGCGTTCCTGACGAATAGATCGCGAAATGTTCGAGACGTTTTTTCGCGTATAGGCTGACTATTGGACACAACGAATTACACCTTATGTTCGTCAAATCTTAGAACTAATAAAATGACTTTGCAAAAGTACAAAATACTGACTCTTTCGGCAATAGTTTTGATTTTTCTCCCTCAACTTATTTTTTGTCAGACTAGATCAGTTTTCCGTTCGATAACAGTAGTTAGCGAGCCTAGTGCTGTTGTGTGGCTTGACGGAGTGCGCTTCGGAAAAACCGGTAAGGACGGACGGCTTTCGATCACAACGGTTCCGGCAGGAATACACTCGATCCGCGTCCGTGCCGACGGCTTCAAAGAAAAGTCGCAGTCTTTGACGGCAGCTCAAAAAGGCGAGGTCAAGATCGTTTTAGTAAAGACCACGGACGAGGCCGAACTCTCATTTCAAGAGGCCGAACGCCTAACCTCGGTTGATCGCGAAAAATCTGCCGCCGCTTATCGAAAGGCTATCAAAGCACGACCAAACTACCCTGAAGCATATCTTGGCCTGGCGCGAGTGCTTCTCGATTCGGGCGATACCGAAGGAGCAGCGAAAGCCATCAATTCTGCTCGCAAACTGCGAACCGCTTACGCTGAGGCTTCGGCGGTCGAGGGCCGTATTCAAAAGGAAAGCGGCGAAGAAGATAAGGCGATCGCGGCTTTCAAACGCGCGATCAGTGAAGGCAAAGGATTTCAGCCTGAGGCTTATGCGGGCTTGGGTTTACTGTATAAGGAAAAGGCGGAGACCGCAGGCGGCGCTGGTGATTTTGAAGACGAAAACACCAACCACACCGAAGCCGCCAAAAATCTCAAGGCCGCATTGAAACAACTCTCAGGAGCTCCCGACGCGATGGTTATTTACCAACTGCTCGGGCTGATCTACGAACGGCAAAAAAGATATGCAGAAGCAATTGCTCTCTACGAGGAGTTCTTGCGAATCTTTCCTGATGCTACAGAATCAACCGCTGTCCGATCATTCATAATCCAACTCAAAAAAGACATGGCGTCGCCTGAATAGAATTTTCAGATTGGCACGTTATGGTGTTGTAGAATATTTTTCTTGTAGAGGATACCTATTCAGGTATATAGTTTTAGTATTGGTTTTTTCTCAGCCAATCTTCTTCTATTTCAAGCCTTGCTGCCTAAGAATTCTGTGGCTAGCGTCTATTGTATCTAACGTTTCACCAAAACAATCTGCATGAAAAATATCAATATCCGTCTCAAACGCTTATTTAATATCATTGGTATCGCGGCAGTAATTAATCGCCCGATCTTACTTGTTTCGACAAGTATTTTTCTTTTTATTGCCGGCATCGTTTTTCTGCAGCCTTCAAAAGCTCAGAATAGGCAGCAAGATCCGCAGTCACAGAACGAGCAAGATCGCCTGATGGCTGAGACAATTCGCAGACTCACCAACCAGTCGTCCGAGGGTTTGGTCGAAGAAATTCGTTCTGATGGCAGCGTGATGTTGGATCTGAAAGATAGGTTTCAGGCTGTTCCGCTTGCGATGTTTGACGCGAATGGCGGCATTGCCGTGAGGTGTGTGACCAGTCTTGCAGAAGCAAACAATTTTTTTGGCAGAGATCTCGAAACCGGCCAGTACCTTCATCCTCCGCAGACACTTCGTGAGAACGATGACCTTTCTGAACGTGCAGCAAGGCATCAGATGTCGCCAGAAGAATACCAGTTTTACGCAGACTTGATCGACAAAGCAGTAAAACGCGGCCAGGGAAGCCGGCCTGACGCTTCAACCATATCAATCGCAAATGGCGACGGAGCCGGAGAGGGTTTTAACGACGCTACTGCAAAGGCCGCGGAAGGCGGAAATAACGGAGCGACGTTGGGCGCACAGAGGGTCAATCTGTTTAATTTTGCGGCTGATATCTGGGAAGCAAATCTGGATAGCAGTGTTACGATCAGTATTAATGCACAGTTCAATCCCTTGACACCTTGCTCGTCTTCAGGCGGTGTTTTGGGATCGGCGGGTGCAAGTTTTATCAACCGCGATTTTCCGAATGTTCCCTTTGCCGGCACATGGTATTCAGGAGCTCTTGCAAACAAGATAAACGGTGTCGATCAAAATGGTGGTTCTGCTGAGATCAATGCTACGTTCAATTCAAGCGTTGATACCGGATGTTTAGGTGCTGGTACGAGATTTTATTACGGATTTACTGACACGGCTCCTAACAACATGATCAATCTCCTCGTGGTCCTGCTCCACGAGATGGGACACGGCTTGGGATTTCAGACGTTCACTAACGGATCAACAGGAGCCTTTAACAGCGGTTTCCCGTCCGTCTATGATCGTTTTGCGTTCGACAGGGATGTTAACTTGCATTGGCATGAGATGACTCAGGCACAGCGCGCCACATCGGCTCTGAATGCCGGAGATCTGTTGTGGGATGGCGCTAATGTGCGAGTTGCGTCTAGCTTTTTAACTGCCGGACGTGACGCGACTAACGGCAATGTCCAATTATTCGCGCCAAATCCGTTTCAGTCCGGTTCGTCAGTATCGCACTTTGATTCTGCGGTTGCGCCGAATATTCTTATGGAACCTGCTGTTACGTTTGGCGTTTTTGGTATCCCTCTCGACCTTGATCTCACGCGTCAGCAAATGCGCGATATAGGTTGGTATAGAGATACGACCAGCGACTTGACGCCCGACACCATCACCAATGTTGCTCCCAGCGGAAACACTGTTATCGTCGGGTCTAATGTAAATATAACATGGACAAACAATGGTGGTTTTAACCGGAACGTGACCATCGAACTCTCGACCAACGGAGGCACGACATATCCGACAACCATTGCATCGAATGTCGCCAACACGGGATCGAGGTCGTGGACGATTCCAAATTCGCCGACGGGAACGGCTCGAATTCGAGTGCGGGAACATAACTTTGTAGCACCTCTGGGAGCGTCAACGGCTAACTTTACGATCTCAACGACCGCGACGCCTACAGCGACGAATACGTTTACTCCGACACCCACCAATACCGCGACTGCAACGTCAACGGCTACATTTACACCGACCCGTACGGCGACATTCACACCAACCCCAACATTTACGCCGACATTTACACCAACGGCAACCGCGACGAACACATTTACTCCGACACCAACAGCGACGAATACATTCACACCGACTGCAACAGCGACGAGTACATTCACGCCGACTGCTACGGCAACAAATACGTTTACTTCGACTCCGACAGCGACAAATACGTTCACGCCGACACCAACGGCGACGAATACGTTTACGCCAACGCCAACGGCAACCGCGACAGAGACATTTACTCCAACACCAACCGCAACGAACACGTTTACGCCGACTGCGACCGCAACGGAAACATTTACTCCGACGGCAACCGAAACGGCAACCAGTACGCCAACCAACACCGCAACTGATACTCCAACCAACACGCCAACGCCTACCACGCCGCCGGTGATATCTGGAACGATAACTTACGGCAATCCGATAGGAGCGCCGGCGACTCGGTTTGTTTCTAACGTTGCGGTGAATGGTGCTGGATCTCCACCGGTTTCTGCTTTGACAGACAGTCTCGGCACGTATTCGCTGACAGGGTTTGGCCTAGGTTCTTACACGGTAACACCTTCGAAATCTGGGGGAGTTAATAGTGCGATCAGTTCGTTCGACGCTGCCAGGGTCTCGCAGTTCGTGACTGGTTCGTTCACTCTGAATCCAACACAACAAATAGTCGCAGATGTCAGCGGCAATGGCAGCATCTCATCATTCGACGCCGCGTTGGTCGCTGCGTTTTCGGTCGGAAATCCGGGCGGTTCATCAGGCAACTGGAGATTTGTTCCGATAAATAGAACTTATGCATCAGTCATTAGCGACATTAGCGGTGAAGACTATTCAGCTCTGTTAATGGGCGAGGTTACTGGCAACTGGCTAAATTCAGGCGGACGAATTGCAAACGGTAATGGGCCGGAAACGGCGGTTGCCGTAAGTGTTTCGCATCAGGCAGCACAAGCGGGCAAAGAGATCCTAATACCCGTCAGCATTGACGGTGCCGCAGGCAAAAACATAATTTCCTACGAGTTCGATCTCAGATACGATCCCTTAGTGATCACGCCGCTTACGAATCCGGTAGAACTTACAGGAACTGTCAGCCGCGGGCTTACTGCTGTTACCAATATTTCAGAGCCGGGACTTCTGAGGGTAGTGGTCTATGGGCCGATGCCGATCGACAGCAACGGCTTGCTGCTGAATCTCCGCTTTGAGGCCGTCGGCACATCCGGATCGGTTTCGTCATTGAAGTGGGAACGAATAATATTCAATGATGGTGCGCCCCAAGCGACCGCGGTCGACGGGCGGATCGATATTTTTTCAGCCATATTGGATTAGAGAAGTGTTTACTTTTGATAAGGGCGGCACATGTTAAAAGTGCCGCCCGCTTTCCTGCCTTTTTGGTCATTCTGACCGATTTGTTAATCTCCCAAAAGAATTGTTGACACTTAGAAGTTTAACAATGTATTATTAAGTGTCAACGATGTTAATCATCGTTATCAAATTACCTCTCAGTCATATTGACCTGCTAAAAACATTCAAAACTTCGTTCCTGAAGGCCGAAGCTTTTAGTTAAGGAACACACCACACCAAATGTCAGCAAAACTTGGGGAAATTCTTGTCCGCGAAAACTTGATCACTTCGCAGCAGCTGCGTGAGACTCTGGAATATCAGCGCGCAAACGGCGGGCGATTGGGATCCAATCTCGTTAAGCTCGGTCACGTTTCTGATGACGTGGTTACGGCTGTTCTGTCCCGACAATACGGCGTGCCGTCGATTAACCTCGATCTTTTTCAGATCGAAAAGGACGTGATCAAACTTATATCAGAAGACGTTGCCCTCAAATATGTGGTCCTGCCGATATCTAAGGTCGGAGCTACGCTGACCATGGCAATGGCCGATCCGACAAACGTCTTTGCAATGGACGACATTAAGTTCATGACCGGGCTTAACGTCGAACCGGTGATCGCATCAGAAACATCGATCCAACTGGCGATCGCAAAATATTACAGCGGATCAAGCGAGATCGACATATTCGATGCAGCCTTTGCGGTTGAGGCAGACAAGATCTCAGCGAGTAACGGCAAGAACGGCAACAATGGCAGAGGTAAGAAAAGCTCAAATGGTTTCGCCGCAGTAGGCGAGCGTCTTAATGATTCTGATCTGGATGTTTCGCTCGATCGGTTTGAATTCGGCAGCCATGAAGGCGAAGAGTTTGAGGTCGTTGAAGACAACGACGAGATCGATCTTGCAGCGCTAGCCCGTGCGAGCGAAGATGCTCCGGTCGTCCGTCTTGTAAATGTGCTGATGGTCGATTCACTTCGTCGCGGTGCCTCGGATATTCACGTTGAGCCTTATGAAAGAGATTTCCGTATCCGTTTTCGTATTGATGGTGTTCTCTATGATGTGATGCATCCGCCGATGAAGATCCGTGACCCGCTCATATCGCGTCTCAAGATCATGGCGAAACTCGACATTTCCGAGAAACGCCTGCCTCAGGATGGCCGCATCAAGATCAAGGTCAAGATCGATAACCGTTCACGAGAGCTCGATTTTCGCGTCTCGACCCTGCCGACTTTGTTTGGTGAGAAGGTCGTGCTTCGTCTGCTTGATAAAGACAAGTTGATGCTCGACATGACAAAGCTCGGCTTTGAGCAGGAGAGCCTCGACAAATTTAAGCGCGCGATCGCAAATCCTTACGGCATGGTGCTCGTGACCGGCCCAACCGGTTCCGGAAAAACGAACACGCTATATTCTGCCCTTCAGGCTCTGAACACATCAGAGACGAACATCATGACCGCCGAAGATCCGGTCGAGTTCAATCTACAGGGCATCAATCAGGTGCAGATGAAGGAACAGATCGGCTTGAACTTCGCTGCTGCACTTCGTTCATTCCTGCGTCAGGACCCGAACATCGTTCTCGTGGGTGAAATTCGTGACTTCGAAACGGCTGAGATCGCCATCAAGGCTGCGTTGACAGGTCACCTTGTGCTTTCGACACTGCACACCAACGACGCGCCATCGACGATCTCGCGACTTGTCAACATGGGTATCGAGCCTTTCCTCGTCGCAACGAGCGTCAACATTATTCAGGCGCAAAGACTTATTCGTCGAGTTTGCGTCAACTGCAAGGAAGAGGTGCATTTGCCGCCAGAGGGTTTGGTCGAGGTCGGTTTTTCAAAGGAAGAAGCCGCGACTCTTAAAGTTTATAAGGGTAAGGGATGTGCAACATGCAATAACACCGGTTATAAGGGCCGTGTTGGATTGTACGAGGTGATGGAAGTAACGGATGAACTCCGCGAACTTATCATCATCGGAGCGAGTGCGATGGAGCTAAGGAAAAAAGCTATCGACTTGGGAAT
The DNA here is from genome assembly GCA_016711345.1 of Chloracidobacterium sp. Lineage (NCBI taxonomy): Bacteria > Pseudomonadati > Acidobacteriota > Blastocatellia > Chloracidobacteriales > Chloracidobacteriaceae > Chloracidobacterium > Chloracidobacterium sp. The sequence goes on along the minus strand of JADJTD010000001.1, from coordinate 1,401,168 downwards.
GATCACTCTTCGTGAATCAGGCCTCTATAAGATACGCGAGGGCATCACTACCATCGAGGAAGTTGTTAAGGAAACGGTAATTTAATTGGAGGGAATATGTTTGTTAGGGCAATTGCATTATTTTTGGCAGTGTTGATCGGGATCGGAACTATCATCCCGCTTGCCACACAACAGGTTCAGGCTGAGTCGGCTCCGAAGCATAGACGATACGCCAAAAAGTATAAGAAGTATTCTAAAAAGTGGTGGCGCCAATATCGTGCCCGCATGAAGCGCAAAAAATCAATGCAGGCAGCGAAACGAGCACTACGCCTTCGTCAAATGCGTCTTGCCCAAGAGCGCAACAACGAAAATAATGTGGTAACACCAGATAAACCCGTTCCAACACCAGGAGTGCGGATATCTAAGACCACGAAGACCACGAAAAAGACGGATACTTCTAAACCGGCAGTGCTGCCCTCAGGCGATCCAGCCCCGGTAGGATGGAAACCGGCCCAATCGACGGCAAGCGAACTTCAATTTCGTGTAGATAATTCATCCGGCGATCAGATTGGGTCAGCATCGATCTCAGTCGTTGGCCCCTCGTCGATGCGTGTAGAAAGCGGCCACGCTAAGAGTGTTGGCGGTGTGCCAACTACACAGCTTCGCCGCGATGTGATCGATCGTATGGTCAAAGAGAACGGCTGGGTCGTTAATGACTATCAGAAAGAGATCGCAGGCCAAAAAGTCTATGTAGTTGCCGCTCAATCACAGTCGAAGAATGGCGGCGTTCAGTCACGCATGTTCTATTTCACAGAAGTCGACGGATTGGTTTACAGCGTAATGACCAACTCGCCGGTTCAGGAATCCGAACGGCTAGCCGAGGAATCAGAAAAGGTCATTAATTCGCTGAAAAATCGCGTGCGTCCGACACAGCGGGCCGCAGTCCAACCTTAGTAACTTTAACGTTAAATATCTCCCACCAATAAATTATGAGCTACGAACAACCAACAACCGTAGAATCGGCTATCACGCTGCCCGATCTTCTTAGAAAGATGACCGACCTGGGCGGATCGGACCTCCACCTTTCCACTCATTCGGCACCTCAAGTGCGTGTCCACGGACATCTTGCTCCGCTGCCGGGTTTTGGCCCGCTGTCACCTTCAGATACTAAACGGCTCGCTTATTCGGTTCTTACGGACGCGCAAAAGCATCGCTTCGAAGAAAATCTCGAACTCGACTTTTCGTTCGGCTTAAAAGGAATGTCGCGATTTCGTGCCAATCTCTTTAACCAGAAAGGTGCAGTCGGAGCAGTTTTCCGTTCGATACCTTATGAGATCAAATCGTTCGACGCACTTGGCCTGCCGCCGATCATTGCGGACATGTGCAAAAAACCGCGTGGGCTAATCCTCGTAACCGGACCCACCGGTTCAGGTAAATCTACGACCCTTGCGGCGATGGTGGACAAGATCAACGTTGAGCGCCATGAACATATTCTGACAATTGAAGACCCTATCGAATTTCTACACAACCATAAGAGCTGTGTCGTCAATCAACGTGAGGTTGCCGCCGATACACACTCATTTGGAGCTGCTCTCAGGACCGCTCTTCGTCAGGATCCTGATGTGGTTTTGGTCGGCGAAATGCGAGATCTCGAAACGATCGAGATGGCGCTCAGAATTGCAGAAACGGGTCACTTGACCTTTGCAACACTGCACACGAACTCGGCCTATTCGACCATCAATCGTATCATCGATGTGTTTCCCGCCGGTCAGCAGGCTCAGATCAGAACCCAGCTTTCACTTGTTCTCGAAGGGATTCTTTGTCAGGCTCTGCTGCCGAAAGCATCGGGTGACGGCCGCGTAATGGCACTCGAAGTGCTGGTGCCAAATGCCGCTATCCGTAACCTGATCCGTGAAGACAAAATTCACCAGATTTATTCAATGATGCAGACAGGGCAAGATAAATTTGGAATGCAAACATTCAATCAGTCGCTTGCAACGCTCCACCACAAACGTCAGATTTCGTTGGAAGTTGCAATGCAGCGGTCGTCGAATGCTGACGAACTTAAGGAATTGATCGAACGTGGTTCTGGGCTTAATGACGCATATGGCGCGGGTCAACAGCGTCCGCTGAAACGTCCGCCGACGGCGAACGGAAGTCCGTATGCACAAGGCCGTCCTGTCGGTGAAAGGCCGCGAACCTAAAAAAAATATAACAAGGTCTCATAAGTCCACACGACTTATTTCAAGGAGAAAGAAATGCCAACATACGCCTTTAAGGGAAGAAATCGACTGAATGAACTGGTCTCCGGCGAACGCGAAGCCGCAACGCAGGATGAGCTGCGTGCGTTGCTCAGACGCGAGCAGATCGTGATGACGCAAGCGTCGGAAAAGGGTAACGAGATCTCGATACCTAAGATCGGCCGTCGGAAGAAGGTCAAGGCTAAGGAACTCGCCGTGTTCACACGTCAGTTTTCAGTCATGATCGATGCCGGTTTGCCGTTGGTCCAGTGTATAGACATCCTGGGCGAGCAGCAGCAGAACGCGTTTTTCAAGGATGTGCTTCGTCAGGTGCGTCAGAGTGTCGAAGAAGGTACGACGCTTCACGCGGCTTTGCAGCAGCATCCTAAAGTGTTCGACGGCCTCTACACCCACATGGTGGAAGCCGGTGAAACGGGCGGTGTGCTCGATCTGATTTTGCAGCGGTTGGCTACGTTGATCGAAAAGGTCGTCAAACTGAAACGCAGCATCGTTTCGGCGTCGATCTACCCGGCAGCTGTTATTTTGGTGGCTATCGGTGCGATCGCGATCATTATGATCGTAGTAATTCCGCAGTTTCAGCAGATCTTTCTCGGCTTGCTCGGCCCCGGCGAAGTTCTTCCTTTGCCAACGCGAATCGTGATGGCAATCAGTAGTTTCCTCGCTGGTTGGGGCGGCCTCGCAATGCTTGTCACGCTTATCGCAAGCGGCGTCGGAATAAGTTTCTACTATAAAACGCCGAAAGGCCGCTGGCAGATAGACACCTTAATGCTGAAAATGCCGATCATCGGCAGCATCCTGCGAAAGGTCGCCGTTGCCAGATTTGCCCGTATTCTTTCGACTCTGCTGTCGTCGGGTGTTCCTATTCTGCAATCGCTCGATATCACGTCCAAGACCGCCGGTAACGTCGTTATCGAAGACGCCATTCTCAAGGTTCGTTCCGGCGTCGAACGCGGTGAAAATTTTGTCGATCCGCTCAGGGCGACAAATGTTTTCCCCCACATGGTCAGCCAGATGATCGGCGTGGGCGAACAGACCGGAGCGATGGACGCCATGCTCGCCAAGATCGCAGACTTTTACGAGGAAGAGGTCGATACCGCCATCGCCGACCTGCTCGGTTTGATGGAGCCTGTACTGATCGCGTTCCTCGGTGTAACCATCGGTTCGATCGTTATCTCGATGTATCTGCCGCTCTTCACACTGATCGGAAAACTCTCCGGCGGAGCGAAATAGCAGCATAGATCTTTCACAAGGGCAGAACCGGAATCTCTCGATTTCGGACATGAAAAAAGGGTGCTTGGCGGCACCCTTTTTTCCGTTTTTACCGCGAAAATGTCCCTTTGAGAACCTCAAAAAAACCACTTTTCCAGACACAAATAAAGCTGATAATGCTTGATGTCATTGACGACAGCGTGAATATAAGACGAGAAACGTCGGCTAAGATCAATAATGTCTCAATGACAAGCTAAATATATGATCCGCAAGGATTTATCCGCAAACTCGTAAAAAAAGCCATCGCTAGACCTCAAAAAGCCATCGGAGACCCCCCAAAAAGCCATCTTACAACCCCAAAAAGCCATCGGAAAAATCGACTTTTTAGCACAGTGTTTCCATCACGGCCATCCAAAATACTCAGGCCAATATCTGCCGAACATGGACACGCAAAAGCCAACACGATCCGCAGCCGCTAGCGTCGGTAGCTTGCGCGTCAGTAAGGGCATTTTTCAATTTGCCATCACTCTCGCCTATCGCTTTGGAAGTTTAAGATAGTTTGCCAGATGCTCAGGAGTTCCGATTTTGATGCCGAGATTATTTCGGTTCATAAATTTGCCGAAATCTTTTATGTCGCTGGTTAAAAGATAGTCACATTGGCAGCCGAGCGCTCCGCGCAGTATAGGTTGATCTTTTTCGTCCAGTCCGCTGATGATGTCAGCGCTTAACTTGTTGCAGAAGGTAACGTTTTTTAAGAGCAGGGCAAGGGCTTTTTCGGTGGAAAATGCTTTTGCAAGGAGGTTCCTGCCTGCCTCTTCAGCAGCGTGTTGGTTGGTAATTAAGTGATGTTTTTTACTGACCAGAAAATCGAGGAAAACTCTTAGTATCGAGCCGTCCCGTGAGGCAGAAAAAAGAATGTTAGCGTCGAGAAATATCTTCACTAAAATTTGAACTTTTTGAGTTTTGCCTCTTCGCTTGCAAACTGCTTTAGTTTTTCGTCAGTGTATGTCTCGACTGGAAAAGTTACGACCGGCGTTACCAGTAACCCTTCGTCGGTAACCGTTATCTGCACCTGCCCGCCTTTAGTAATGCCTATCTGCTTTCGAGAGGCCAAAGGAAGGGTAACGACCCCTCTTTCATTAACTGTAGCAATTACCTTATCCATAAGATCATTATATCCGATTTCCTGTAAATCAGTAAATCATTTTTTTAATGCATTACTCAATCCGCGTCGCGTCAGCGACGGGTGAAGGTGTTGCCCCGCAGGGCAGATAGCCACGTCCTTTAGGGCGAGGTTAGGTCGGTAATTTTTCAAAAGGGCATTTTAATGTCCCTAATTCCGGCGGCTTAAGCCAAAGAAAAAAGGACGTTAAAACGCCCTTTATTAGTTTCCGCTATTTACCACGTGCTAAAGCACGTGGCTATTTGCCCTTCGGGTAAGAGTCCGAGCCTAAAACAGTTCGACCCGCCCGATCGAAACGCTAACTCGCGGCTCGCCTTCGTTGAACATTATCCGCTCAAAGGTTAGCGGGGAAACCGAACCAGCCGCTCCGACAGGTGTGAATCGCAGATTCAAAAGCACGCCGTTCTCGTCTATGGGTATCGCTCCGTAGACAGCGACTCGTAAAAGTCCCGGCTCGACCGCATTCGTCACAACAGACAGCCCGCGGCTGATCGTGCCATTTACATCCGCCGCATCGACTATCGGTTGAACAACTGACGGGTCATACCTGAGATCAAACTCATAGGCGAATACGCCTTTGTCTGCAATGCCCTTAGCATTGACCGGAATAATGATCTCTTTGTCGCCCGGCTGCAATAAATTCGGCAACTCAACCGCAACAGATCTCTCGGGACCAACTGCCGGACGACCGCCGTTTTCAGTCCAATCGCCAGAAACGTCACCCATTAGATATGCAGAATAATCTTCGCCTGTGAGTATCCCGATCGGCGGCGAATATACTCGGTTTTCGGGGCTGAAAGTCCAGTTCCCCGTTGCTCCAGATCCGGGCAGAAACAACACATAACGAATTATCAGTGCGGCATCAAATGAATTGATCAACCCGTTCCCGCTTACATCCCCAGCCGTCGCTTGAGTTGCGCCAAGTAGGTTTGTACCTAAAACGTGCTGCGCGATCCTCGCCGCGTCAAATGACGTTATGCCGTTACGGAAAACATCCTCCTTACTAAGTGTGACCGTATAGGAACCGGCTCCAAAACCAGAAAGTATATAGCTTCCGTCACCCCCGGTCGAAGAAAAAACGTCGGGCGATCCGTCACCCGTAACAAATACATCCGACACAGGTATCGGACCGCCAATAGCGTTAGGATAAGTTACAACTCCGCTGATCTCTGGCAGTGGCGTTGGTGTAAACGTCGCAGTTGCCGTATTAGTCGCCGTAGATGTTGCGGTCGGTGTTGGTGTATTTGTCGCCGTCGCCGTGTTTGTTGGTGTACTTGTGGCGATAGTACACGGTTCGCCGAGAGTGTTGTAGATGATTCCGCGAGATATGTATTTGTTCGTGTAGCCGATATCGGGGTTGCCATCGCCGTTATGATCCGAGACTACAAGGGCTGATCCTGAAGTTTGGCCAAAGCCCCCAACGGAGTGATAAGCGGAAGTAAACGTATTCGATGACTGAGACGAGAGTATCAGCATGTTTCCGAGATTGCTTAAGACGATCAAGGCGAGGTCGTCTCGGCCATCAGTGTTAAAATCTCCCGCAACCGGCGAATAAGCTTGGCCGTCAAGGGCTTGTTCAGTTGGAGCTGAAAAACCTCCGATTCCATTTCCGTAAAAGACAAAAAGCTTTCTAGGCGGAAAACTTCTGACGCAGACATAATCCAAATGGCTGTCGCCATTGAAATCGCCAACAGTGTTGCCTTCGAGAAACTCCACAAATATCGGAGCTCCGGCCGCCGTAAAAGTACCGTCGCCGTTACTAAGCAAAACAACGGATCCGGGGCCGCTGACAACTATTAGATCTTGATTACCATCTTCGTTAAAATCGCCTCGCTGCGGCCGGAAGGAACTTATCGCAGCAACAGAAAAACCAGGCACAAGTGAAAAACTTCCATTTCCAAGACTTATTAACGTGTAACCCTGCCCGTTGCTGTCAATGAAAAACAGATCATCCTTACCATCAACATTGAAATCACCTGACTCTATATTTTCGATCCCGGTGACCCAGGTAAAAGGGAACGGTGCGCTGAGGTTACCCGCTCCGTCGCCGAGATAGGCCGCTAATTTAGTGCTGTCGTTGCTGTCGTGGACCGAAACGATGTCGGTATTTCCGTCTCCGTTAAAATCTCCTGCTGCAATCGCATTTAGCCCCTTCGGTGTCGTAAAGTTGCGGTCGGCCTGCAAGCCGGTACCTATATTGTTTAGTGCAATAACAACTTCAGACTCATAGGGAAAATCGGTATCCCATGCCGTAACATTGTCGTCCAAGTTGTCGTTATTCATATCCGCGCGAACTATGTCCGTGCCACCGTAAAGGATCGGTCTGGGCGCCTTAAACTCGGCGTTGCCAAGGTTGAACAAAACAGATAGCGTGTTATACGAAGCAAAATTGGTCTGACCGACGACCAAGTCGATGGTGCCGTCCGCATTGACATCATTGGGTGTAATGTAGGTTGCGCCCTCCGGTATAGTCCAGTATTTAAGGTCACTGAAGGTGCCGTTGCCATTTCCACGGAGGCGAAAAACAAACACACCGTCGCTAAAAGCGGACCCAATTGTGGCAGCAATGTCGTTCTTTCCATCGTTATCGTAATCGGCAACAGCAATGTCGCTTGGCGGAAACGAATATGTCAGATCAATGATGGTGCCAGCTGTGTACCCGCTTCCATTGCGCAACCAAGGCCGAATATAGTGCGAAGTCGGCGTCGTGGAGTCATAAAATCCAATGACCAGGTCGAGGAGCTCGTCACTGTTAATGTGAGCAACATTTATCGCTGAAGCAGTCTCAAGAACCGAAAATCCAAACGTCAATGAATAACTTGCTGAAATATTACCGTAGATGAACGAGATATAATGCCCGTTACCCGTGGTTCCTCCGGACACGACCAGATCTGATATGCCATCGCCATTCAGGTCCGCGACCTCGGCAATAGTGTCGTTGCCGCTAACGTTTACCGCAGTTGTTGCGGTGAGATTTCCTAGTCCGTCTCCCAAAAAGATCCGAACTTGTTTTCCCGTCTGACGCTGGACAGCGGCGATGTCTGTCTTTCCATCGCCGTTAAAGTCTGCAGCTTCCAACTCGTAGAATTCCCCTTGACTAGGTGCGGGTGGCGTGTAGGTAACAGGAGCCAAAAATCCACCGCTCCCGTTGTTCAAAAGTATCGCTAGCCTGTTTTCGGAAAACGATCCGGCGACAAGGTCAGGCTTTCCATCACTATTTAGATCACCTGCGGCCAAGCTGTAGGGATTGTAGGGACTGTAGGTACTTAACGTGGTCGGGTAGGTTCTCGGCGGTCCAAATCCTCCGGCGTCGTCGCCAAATGCTACGGAAACGGTTCTGAGGTCAGAGTTTACCGCCGCAAAATCAATCTTTCCATCTACGTTAAAATCACTTTTGGCATACGCAAATGTATTCGCACCAATGGGAAATGACGGTGCTAGATCGAAGTCAGAAGGCTGACACCCCGTTGGCGTTGGCGTTGGGGTATTTGTTGATGTCGCAGTTGATGTTGCCGTTGATGTGCTCGTATGTGTCGCCGTCGCCGTCGCTGTATTTGTTGGTGTTGTGGTCGATGTCGCCGTTCCGGTATTCGTAGGGGTTGGTGATGCCGTCGCAGTCGCAGTCGGCGTGCCAGTTGTTACGGCACCGGCAAAGAGTGCATCGGCAGCGGCCTGCGTTGTTGCAAACGGCATTAGATAAACCGAAGTGACAGTTTGGCCGGGAGCCAGGTTACCGAAATTAAATGCGATCCCGATCGCGGAATCAGCTGAGCTGCCGTTGGGATCGACCGGACTATTTATGATTGAGAACGGGTTGCTTATCGGCCAAGTGGCCTCAACCGATACAACAGAGCGTGGGTCGCTGCTGCCGTACCCGACTGTGTAACCATTCGTAGCCCCCGTAGCGCGCACAAAATTCGCACCATTCAGCAGCACGATGTCATTACTCGTCAAGGTATTGGAACTGTCCTGATCCGGATCTGCAACATCCATAAACGCAACATTGTTTATATCGGTACCCGTTGTGTTTGTGATCTCTATCGAGCAAGTCACTAAACTGTTAGCCGTGTCGAAAGACAAGTCACGAATAAGCTGCAGCCCGCCAGCCGTTCCGACGAATCGAGCCGACAGGGTTGAGCCTGAACTCGTGTCTGATGACACGCCCGGAATCTGCGTCACATTACCCTTGGCCCAGTTTTGAAACACGCTACCATTACCGGTAAATGAGACCTGATGAAAAGGGGTACCCGGGAAAAAGAATTCTCTGCCTGCAAACGTCGCCATCAGCGTTCCGTTTCCAAACGATCCGTTTGTACTGATACCTAATGTAAGGCCGGCGCTTCCGACTAGATTAAATGGTGTTGGAAGCGGAGTAGGTGTATTCGTCGCCGTAGCTGTGTTTGTTGGCGTAACAGTTTCCGTCGCTGTCGGCGTGACGGTTTCTGTTGGCGTTGGTCCCGCGTTCTCAGCAACCACATGGCTATTTTTTGTGTCGGCATGAATGCCGAGAAACTCTTTTGCGGTGTGAAAAAAAAAGTCTCCGAAGCCCACAGAGGGACTGCTTCTTAATGTTAAGGCGAGTCCCACAAGTATAGCGAAACAAAGGAATCTGAACGTTGTAGGACGAGAAAATATTCGATTCGGCATAGAGAACTCTTATTGATCCGAGAATTTTAATGTTGCGGAGCATTATATGCCTTTTTGGTTGGATGTCAATGATTATTCGCTAGCGGGCAATTGACAAATATGCAAAGATGTTTTATCTATGAAATATGAGTCATGAAATTACACTAAATATAAAAGGAGCACGAGAGAGAGACTTATGGCACTAGAGAGAGATTTTGAGAAGTTTAATGGTGGGCCGGTTTTGTCGACGCGGGATAGGATGCATGTGACGCTGAGCGAGCTTGGGGTTATTTATTTGAATGCGAATGCTTACCGGTTGTTTGGCAATCCGGCGGCGGTCTCGTTTTATTACAGCCGCGAGCGCGACACGATAGCTATCGAGCCTGCGAACCCGAGGTTTGAAAAGAATTTTCCGGTAAAGCAATGCCAGAACGGCTTTCGAATTTTAGCAGGGCCCGTTGTTGGGAATTTTAATATTAGGACGGAAAACACGATCCGTTTTGCCAACCCGGATATAGACAAAAACGGCATCCTGATGCTCAACCTGCGCGATACGGTAAATGTCACGCCGCGGCGGAAAAAGAAGGCGAAAAAGTGATGAGTGACGAGTGACGAGTGACGTGTGACGAGTGAAAAGAACCCAGTCGCTACCGCTCCCGGTTCTGACACTGCATCATTCGTTCGACGTATTTGGCGATGATGTCGGCTTCGAGGTTTACTTGGTCGTTAGGTTTTAGAGATGAGAGGTTTGTCATTTCCCAGGTTTTGGGGATGACGGCGATTTCGAAATTGTCTTCGGCGAGAGCGGCGATCGTGAGCGAGATGCCTTCGACGGTGACGGAGCCTTTGTGGACGAAGTAGCGGGCGAGTTCTGGTGGGAAACCAATTTTTACCGTCCAGAAATCGCCTTGCGGTTCGGCGGAGATGAATGTGCCGCGTCCATCGACGTGGCCTTGGACGATGTGGCCGCCGAGTCGAGCAGTTGGCCGCATCGCACGTTCGAGATTGACGGGCGAACCTGCGTTTAGGTTTCCAAGAGTTGTGCGGTCGAGCGTCTCGGGCGAAACATCCGCAGCGAACGAAGTCGGCGATACATCGAGCGCCGTCAGGCAGACTCCGTTGACCGCGATCGAATCACCGTTATTGATGTCAGCAGTTACGAGTTGTGCGGAAACGGTGAGCCGAGCACCGTCTGCGTGAGCCTCGCTACTTTCGATTTTGCCGAGTTCTTCTATTAAACCTGTGAACAATCTGCTTCCTTATCGAGGTAGTAATTACAAAACATTTGAAATTTGAAATTTGAAAGTTCTTAGAACCACAGCTTTTTATTGATGATGTAGGTCTGAACAAATTCTTCGTCGGATTTTGTGAGATACATTATGCCTTCGACAAGGCCGATGATCGATGGGACCATGACCAGCGGAGTTCCGATGCCGCAGGTTATGATCGCGATGATCCACGCGACAAGCGTCACCGAGAGCATAATTATGCCTTCCTGTTGATAGCCCAAAATAAATTTATGAACACCGAAGGCTCCAAGGAAAATTCCGCAGATACCGGCTACAACTTTTTTATCTGCTCCTGCAGGCTTTTGAGCATATACCGGCTGCATCGGCGCCGGTGGAGCGAAGGGCAACATTGTGCCGCAGTTTGTGCAGCGTCCGGCCGGGCTAAGGTTTTGCGTGTGACAATTGGGGCAGGTAACGTATTGGGTCGCCATTTATTATTTCTCCAAATCAAGTTTAGCTGATCGGTGCCGGTTCTATCGCAGACAGTTTTCGAACGTTTATCGATATCGGTTCGCCGTCGTCAACTTCGTTGTAGATGTTAGCGAATTTGTAACCGACATGCACTTCCTCAGGTTTATATGACGAGCGCGTATGGACAACGGCGGCGAAGGTTTCGTCGGTCGCGTTGAGCAGCACGAGTATTTCCGCGTCGGTGCGCTCGACCTCTTCGCGCGTGATGCCGTAGAGCGGCGAGTCCGGCGTGATCGGATGTACGATCGTCCACGCAAGGGGTAAGAACGAAACTTTGTCACGTTCGAGTTCGAGCGAGTCGAAGCGTCGAACAGTCTTTCCATGTTCCTCGACAAAGCGGGCATAGATCATCGTCGCCCTGACCTCGATCAGCTGATTGCTGCGCCCATTGACGAGCCGCACCATCAAACCCGAAATGCCGCGATACGGCGCAACCACAGCTACTTCGCTGAAAATTACTCTTGCAGTCGGACGAGCAAAACGAGCGAATACGAGGCCAGTGATCAGAGCGTTGGCGAGCAGACTGTAATAAGATTCGATTGTGACGAGAAGATTCGGGAAAAGTCCGTTAGGATGGATCGTGCCGTAACCAATTGTCGCGAACGTCTGCACGCTGAAGAAAAATCCGCGAAGGAAAATACTCGACATCGGTTCTGATGAAGTATCAACGATCGCTTCGGGGCCGTTGATGGCATAAAGCGCACCGAAGAGTATATTGCTCAGGAAATAAAGCACCAGCACAAGAAACAGAAACATTCGCCACGACATTGCGAGCAGCGTGTGGTAAAGGTTGAGCGATGTGAAAAGCGAAAGGCCTGTGCGGCGGACGTTAAATGAGCCGTCCTGATTGAGCAAACGCTGGCGGCTGCCGCGCGTCACGACCGAGCCGAAGCCCAGATCGCGCTTTTCCTCTTCGGAAAGTTCGCCTACTTCCAAGGTGCTGTTTAGTATTTCTTCGGCCACGATATTGACTGATTATAACTAGTCTCGGGCAGAAACGCGACCGTTAGGGAGCGTGCCGATAGTGTTGTGCACGCTCGTTTACACTCGCGTTTCTGTCCTTGAGTGGTAATATAAAAAATTCACTTATGGCCGAAGCAAAATCACAGGAAAATGAACCGCCAAAATTACGTCGCGCGGAAAGTGGCGAAATCGATACGAACTCACTCGCAGATCTGCTCGAATGGTTTCTGATGTACGACGAGCGCACGGCGCGAATGCGTCATGCGAATACTGAAGAGCTTTTTCAGTGGAAGCAGATCGACGACGCTCAGCAGGGAATCGCGACCTATCCGTTTGAAAATGCGGAGGCGAGATTTGCTGTCGGCTCGTTTCAGGCGCTGGCTGAAAATAACACGGAGCCGCTTCTTAAACTCTGGATCAGCGATTTACTTGCGGCCTTAGATGAATCTCACAAAACAAAGACCGAGATCGCTGAATCGTATGATCTGGACTCCGATATCGAGGCGTTTTCGCTCAAGAAAGCTGAAAAATTAACGACAAATTCTGAAAAGCGGCTCTACCTGACAAGCTGCTGGCTAGAGGCTCTGTGCACTGCGGAAGCACGGTTTCTTGGTTGGGTCTATCAGGAAATATACGGAAGGCCTTTTGCGGCTTAATTCCTACCTTAGCGTCTGACATTGCTTCATGTCGCCGGTTTGCATTCCTTTGGCGAAATACTGCATTCGCTGCTGTGCTGAGCCGTGGGTAAATGAGTCGGGAACGACATAGCCTTGTGTGCGTTTTTGGATCATATCGTCGCCGACCGCCGCCGCCGCACGGATCGCTTCTTCGGCATCGCCCGCTTCGACGCGGCCTTGTTTTGCCGCAAAATTAGCCCAGATGCCCGCATAGCAATCTGCTTGCAGTTCGAGAGCGACCGAAAGGCGGTTGTTCTCACCGGCACTCTGAACCTTGCCCATCATGCCCGTCAGATTTTGAATGTGATGCCCATATTCGTGGGCGATCACATAGGCTTGCGCAAAGTCGCCGGGAGCTTTGAATTCACGTTGAAGCTCGTCAAAAAATGCGAAATCGAGATAGAGTTTACGATCGCCGGAACAATAGAACGGGCCCGATGCCGAACTCGCGTAGCCGCAGGCCGACGCGATCTGGCCAGTAAACAAAACTAGTTTTGGAGCCTGAAACTGGACGCGAGACTGAGCGGGAAGTATCTGTTTCCACGCATCCTCAAGATTGCCCATGATGGCTCTTGCAAATTGAGCATTGTCGTCTTGTGAAACAACCTTATTGGCCGCCGGGCCGGGCGCTTGGGTCTGCGTCGGGATATTTTGAAGCAGTTGAGTCGGGTCGCCGCCGCATAGGTAAATCGCGATCGCGAGAATAACTATACCGATACCGCCGCCGCCTACGGCCATTCCTCGGCCGCCTAGACCGCGACGGTCCTCTACATTGTCGCTCTGTCTCTGGTCTCTCCAACGCATGGGCTGATTCTAACACTATCCGATGAGCCGGACAAAAATAAACACTACAAACCCTCGCAAACTCTTGACAGATGTAGGTTTAGAGGATTATGATTCAAAAACGTTTTAGTTTAGGTTTTTCTCTCCACGTTTCCGATTCGATAGGAGGAGATAATGATAAAACTGGATATTGTTAATTTAGTAGCCGACCGAACCGGCGTTCCGAAGCAAAAGGCCGAGCAGGTGGTCGATTCGCTGTTTGAAGCGATGAAGGAAGCTCTCGCTGCGGGCAAGCGTATCGAGCTTCGCGGGTTCGGCGTGTTTGTCGTCAAACCGCGAAAGCGCGGCGTCGGCCGCAATCCACGCACCGGCAAGGAAGTTCCAATTCCGGCGGGCAAGACGATTAGATTTAAGCCGGGCAAAGAGCTGTCAGCAAAAGCCGTAGAATAAGAAATTTTTTAGTATCATTGAGGTTATCGATCGCAGATCGTGAGGACACGCAAGATGTGGCTTCGAGCGAACTGCGATCTTTTTATTAGCCTACGAAATGACTGAACCGGATTCTATCGAACAACCAATATATTACGGCCGGCCGGTGATGAAGCCGACGGTCGGCACATGGATCAAGCATCTATTGCTGCTTGGCGTGACATTCTGCACGGCGACGATCGCCGGTACGCTGTTCCCGTTCGGCCGTCTGGATTACCTCCCCCAAGCTGATCCGCAATCGTTTTACGAATTTCTTCAACTGTTAGCGACACTGCCGACGAACTATGCCGCTATGATCGGCGATATTGTTCATAAGCTTTTTACAAATACGACTCATCTGATCTACGGCCTCCAATTTTCGATCTCTTTGCTGTTCATCTTGATCTGTCACGAAATGGGGCATTACATTGCGTGCCGCATTTACAGGGTTGATGCTACGTTGCCATTCTTTCTGCCGACGCCGCCGATGATCGGACCGGCGGGAACGTTTGGGGCGTTCATCAAGATTCTTTCACCGATGCCGACACGTCGAGCGGTATTCGACATCGGTGTTGCAGGGCCGATCGCCGGGTTCATTGCACTTTTGCCAATTGCAATGGTAGGCCTTTTAACGATGCAGTTTGTCACACCTGAGCAGTTAGGGAATACACAGGGCACGCTGACATTTACTGACCCCCTGCTTATCCGGCTGTTCGCGACCGCTTTAGGTGTCGATCTGAAATTTGGTATCGGGAATGCTTTTTATTTTGCGGCGTGGGTCGGGCTTTTGGTGACCGCGTTGAACCTTATTCCGTCAGGCCAACTCGACGGCGGGCATGCGATCTATGCGGTATTTGGCGAGAAGGTACATTACTGGACGGGTCGAATAGCATTTGCAATTATGGCTACACTGTCGGTTTTAGGCATGTATTTTTATGGCAGTCCCAGCGGATTCTTGATCGCGATAATCCTGGCTATTATGATGAAAGTCCGCCACCCGACTCCTTGGGACACCACGCCGCTTGATAAAAATCGCAAGGTTATTGCATTTCTGACTTTAGTTATTTTTATTTTGTGTTTTGTACCGTTTCCGATTCAGATCAATTAGCCGCGGCGGGAAGCATACCTTTTATCTCTTTGACCATTTTTTCGACGTCTTCCTGTCCGTCGAGTGCGATCATAAAGAAATCGTAGCTTGTCTTGAAACAGACCATACCGTTGCCGAAGAACCATACGCCTTCGAGCAGTGGGTTGCCGCCGATGATCGTGCCGATGGGAAAGCCTGTGATGTTTTTGGGATCGAATATATTGGTCATCATCACCGCGCCGGATGCGAAGGAAAATGCACCAAGCAACGGTGCGCCGATGCTGGTTGCGATGTCGCGTTCGAATTTTATGCGTTCGGCGTCGGCGTCGCTAAGCTGACCTTTTTCGATAAGCTCTTCGCGGCGTTTTAGGTAGCCGTCAAAATTTTCGGCAAGTTTTTTTACCGACCAAGTCGGAATTGCAGAATTGAGCAGCCAGTGCGAACTAATGCCGGTAAAAACTACGCCCAAACCTGCTCCGATAGCCATCGAAACACCTGTCGTTGCGGCTTTGACCGGATCTGAATGTGCCCAATCTGCGGCTTTCTTTGCCGACGTGATCGCCGAATCGAGCATTGATGCGAGGCTTGAGCCAAAACCGACGACTTGGGAAACTCGCTTAGCGCCTGTGCCAACCGTTTGAGCAGCATCGTCGATAAATTCGCCTGCTTTGGCGGCTGCGTCGATTGCGGCTTCGCCGGCTTTTGAACCAGCATCGACGGCGACGTCACGGACCGGTTCGCTGACGTTCCATGCAGATTTCGCGGTGTCTGTTGCGGCATTTACGACGCCTTCGGTAACCTTGACGGCTGACCTGCCGATGTCACTCTTTTCGGCTTCGGTTTTTATGTAATCAGCACCTTTTTGAGCGGTTTCCGCAACAGCGCGAGCTCCGGTCTCGATCTTATCTTTTAATCCAAGCTGCGCGTCGATCTCACCAAGCTTATCGGTCGCCTTTTTCTGCCAGCGGTCAAATTTTTCTTTGTAATCGTTCATAACAAATCTCTCAGTGAAAAAGTCCCAACAACATTATAATACGTCATTAGTTAATCGTATGTTCGAATCAATGCACATTGGATTCAAGAGAAATCTGATATGCTAAATTGTCATTATGCCGATAGTTAAATGCCCGCATTGCGGCAAGGAAACAGAATTTACCGGTAACGAATTTCGTCCGTTTTGCTCGGAGCGGTGCAAGCTTCTCGATTTCGGAGCTTGGGCGGATGGAGATTACAACATACCGAGCGAAACCGCGTCGCTCACCGAAGAAGACATAGACGCTATCGAACGCGCAACGGAGAATAAAGAATGAGTGAAAGCATTGGCGTTATTGCGGCTGTCGTATTTTTTCTTGTTTTCGCGGGAGTTGCATATATTGTATTTCGACTGCTCCGAAAGACCGTGAAAATGGCATTTCGAATGGTGATCGTCGCCGTTATCCTGCTCATCGCGGTCGCCGGCAGCATTTCCTTTTGGTGGCTTGGAAGCAGCAGCAAACCTGCTCCCAGATCACGGTCCACGCAAAATAAATAAATCAATCTTTTATGGCGGCATTGGAAGCACGGACAGGATTTTGGAAACGATACACAACCCTGCCGCGAAACGTGCTTGCCTTGAGTTTCGTCGCTCTACTCAACGACACTTCGAGCGAAATAATTTACCCGCTGCTTCCCGCATTTCTCGCGCTCAGCCTTGGAGCTTCACCGTTCGCAATTGGACTTATCGAAGGTTTTGCAGAATCCGTTGCGAGCCTCTTAAAACTGTTTTCAGGCTATCTGAGCGACCGTTTTGGAAAACGAAAACTTCCGGTTCTGCTCGGCTATTCTCTGGCGGCGATCACTAGGCCGTTTCTGGGATTTGTGACAAGCTGGCCGCAGGTGCTAGTTGTACGAATGACGGATCGCGTCGGCAAGGGAATTCGCGGCGCACCGCGTGACGCTCTGATCGCTGATAGTGTTCCGGTAAATGAACGCGGATTTGCGTTCGGATTTAATCGTGCGGCCGATCATCTTGGAGCCGTTTTTGGGCCGGTTGCTGCATTTATTCTTCTTTCGATCTTCGCTCTGGACACGCAAAATCCAACGCTTGGCGAATACCAGCAAGTCTTTTTGTTTGCCTCGGTTCCAGTCGTGCTTGGCCTGTTAGTCATAGTTTTTTTCGTAAAGGAAAAGGCGATACCCGCCGCTATTGATTCAAGTCCACCCAGTCTGTCACTTGCCGGTTTTGGCGGGAATTTTAAACGATTTCTGTTCGTGATCGCTTTGTTTACGCTGTCGAATTCGACCGACGCATTTCTGTTGCTTCGCGCTGCGGATGCAGGTGTCTCACCGGTAATGCTGCCGCTCTTGTGGATGACGCTGCATGTGAGCAAAGTTATCAGTTCGCTGATCGGCGGAGATCTCTCCGACAAGTTGGGCCGCAAGACCATAATAGGCGCTGGTTGGCTGATCTATGCGGTCGTTTATGCCGGTTTTGCTTTTGTCGATTCGGCATG
Organism: Chloracidobacterium sp.; assembly: GCA_016711345.1. Lineage (NCBI taxonomy): Bacteria > Pseudomonadati > Acidobacteriota > Blastocatellia > Chloracidobacteriales > Chloracidobacteriaceae > Chloracidobacterium > Chloracidobacterium sp. The sequence continues at coordinate 1,383,680 of JADJTD010000001.1, read as the reverse complement.
GCAGGTGTGGGTTTTGTTCATTATCTATGGTGCGCATTTCGGATTAACCGAAGGCGTTGAAAAGGCGTTTGTCGCCGACATGGTGCCCGAAAGTAAACGCGGAACGGCTTACGGCCTTTATAATTTTGCATTCGGAATCACGGTTTTTCCGGCATCGCTTTTGTTTGGATTGATTTGGACTCAATTTGGAGCGTCGGTAGCATTTCTTGCAAGTGCGTGTGTATCGGTAGCAGCGATATTAATGCTACTTTCTGTGCGTAGGCCCGCACATCAGTAAGGGCGGAACACTCAGCTTGAATGTAACGCCCTTTCTAAAATGCGGGCTTGTGCATCAATCATTCAACTGTATCGAGCTGAGCACATTTCTAAATGCCGAATTATAACGATAGGTTTCGTTATCGGGCACTACCGTAATGAAATAGAACAGTTCGCCATTTCTGAGTTGGGCAGTATAGATATCAACCATTTCGGTTCGCCCTGTTATTGGTGAACGGCCGGAAAGCGGTGTCAGATTTCCCGCACGGCCATCAATAGACACCCGTGAATATCCGCCGCGGCGCTGCAGATACGAATTGTCCTGCAGAACGCTATTTACATAATCCTGCGAATCACGTGCGAGTTCTCTGTATTTGCCAGGGTATGTGCCGATCATTACGCCGCGTGTGATGCCTTGTTGGCCGTATGCTCCTTCGGGCGCGAATGTCACAGAGTTTTGCCCCGCTAGATCGACCCAATTCGAAGGCAGATTGATCTGAAGCCAATTCAGATTGTTGTAGGACCGAACTCGAGTTGAGGGCACCGGCACAGTGTTCGAATATCGTCCGTTTGCCATCGGCCCCGAAGTGGTCTGACCTTGAGACTCCTTTTCGATCTGGGCCATCGACTTTGCCGGCGGCATCGAACGGAAACGTTCTTTCGTACGCGAGAAATCGCGTGTGATCTTGATAGGTTCCCGCGATACATTCAGGTATTGTGCCTCGCGGTTGATCTTTTCATAACGATTGCCCGGATCGGGATGGCTGCTGAGCCATTCTGGGCCGCCGCCTTTTGACTGCTGCTGGATCGTTCTGAACACATTTGCCAGATCGAGCGGGTCGTAACCTGCATCGGCCATAATACGTGATCCTAAGATGTCGGACTGCGTTTCGTATTCTCGGCTGTATTTGGTCATCCAAGCCTGCGCTCCGAGCATTCCAAGTTGTGCTCCTGTTTGGCCGCCGAGTATCGCTCCGCCGAGGATTAACCCGATCGTTCCAAGTGTATTTTTTGCGCTGCCCTGTTTTGTTGCCTGCGCAGTTGCGTGGCGAAGCGCGACGTGGCTAATTTCGTGTGCCATAACGCCGGCGAGTTCGCCCTCGTTCTTTGCCGCTTCTATCATTCCTCGGTTGATATACATCGGTCCGCCGGGAAGAGCAAAGGCGTTAAGGTCGCTGGCATTTACCCATTGAAACCTGTAGTTGAATTCCGAATGGCGAAACTGCTGCGGTATCGCATCAGCCAGACGCTGGCCGACACGCTGTATGTAGGCTTCGGCATCGCGGTCGTTGATCAGCGGAAATTTTTGTTCCACTTCTCGCGAAGCTTGATCGCCGAGCTTAACGTCATCCTGAACCTTGTATTTGTTCTTCGGGGCCGTTATTTGCGTCTGGGCCATCGCGGCCATCGGCAAAACCCACATCGTCGCTGCCAAGGCAGCAACTGTAATTCGTCTGGCAAAAAGTTTATTCATAGATTCTCCGGTCGTGCTTCACGATTTTAATGCGCATTGCCTCCGTTCACAAAACGGCGGCCGTCGGGATTTAGGATGAAATGTTCGGATGAGCGGGTTTGCTGTAAAGAACACAGCCCAATCGTCGATGTTAACAAGATGTTACGAACCACCGCTAATTTTATTTCCGAGATCGACGTAAAAGGTAAAATTCAGCCATAAACTATCACTGCCCATTATTTGAAGCACGGTCACAATAGACAAGAGAGGTTCTGTTCGCATATATTCTAGATTCGCTTCAATTTAGGTTATCGGAGATCAAAGAAAATGGCTTTTAGCTTTTTACCGAAGGAAGATCACTATTTCGCCCTATTTTCGCAAATGACCGCGAAGATACAAGAGGCGGCGGCTCTTCTCGTTGAACTTTTGCAGGGGTCAGATGAGAATTTTGACGCTTTGTCAAAAAAGATCAAGAGTGTCGAGCACGAATGCGACGAGATCACTCACAGCGTCACCACCAAACTCAACAAATCGTTCATCACGCCGTTCGACCGCGAAGATATCTACACACTTTCGGTCGCCCTTGACGATGTTTGCGATTACATTGATGCGGCTGCCCGTGCGGTTGTGATGTACAACATTCATGAGTCTGACCCTTTTGCCGTGGAGCTTGCGGTCGTCCTGCAAAAACAGACGGCTGAGATACACGGGGCTGTCGCACATCTAAAAACCGCAAAAGGCATGGAGCAAAACCTGCTTGACATCCAGCGTCTTGAAAATGACGCCGATGAAGTATATTTCCGTGCCATGGCGGCCCTTTTCAAAAAGTCGGATGCCGTAGAGATCATTAAGTGGAAGGAGCTTTACGAGATCCTCGAAAACGGCACTGACCGCTGCGAAAGCGTCGGCAATATTATCGAAAGTATTGTCTTAAAGCATAACTAAAGCCAATATGGACGCTCAAACAGCTGCTTTTAGTTTGGTGGTGCTCATCATCTTTCTCGCGCTCGTTTTCGATTACGTTAACGGCTTTCACGACGCAGCGAATTCGATCGCGACTGTTGTGGCGACGCGCGTTCTGTCGCCGGGTGCAGCGGTCGCTTGGGCTGCATTTTTTAATTTCATCGCGTTTGTTGTTTTTGGAACCGCTGTAGCTAAAACCATCGGCGGCGACATGGTCAACATCGCGGTAATTCCGGGTAACGATCAGTTGTTTGTGTTACTTGCCGGTGTTGTCGGGGCGATCATTTGGAATCTGATCACGTGGTATCTCGGACTGCCGACATCGAGTTCGCACGCCCTTGTTGGCGCTTATGCCGGAGCTGCTATATCGTCATACGTTTGGCATTTTGGCTTTACCAACGTCGAAACGGTCCTAAAAGCAGCAGGCTGGATCAAGACGCTGTCGTTTATCGTCCTATCGCCGCTGATCGGAATGTCGCTGGGATTTGTTCTGATGGTCATTGTTTACTGGGTCTTTCACAAAGTTTCCGTAAATAAGGTGGATAGAGTTTTTCGCGTCGGCCAGCTTTTTTCGGCCGCTGCATTTTCGCTTGGACATGGCGGCAATGATGCGCAAAAGACTATGGGCATCATTACGATCGTTTTGGTCGCCGGCGGCTTTGCGCAGATGATGCCTGACGGAAAGCTGCCCGAACCGCCGCTTTGGGTTATTCTCTCTGCCCATGCCGCGATCGGCCTAGGCACGCTTTCAGGCGGTTGGCGCATCGTTAAAACGATGGGAACCAAGATCGTTAAATTACAGCCTGTTGGAGGATTTTGCGCCGAGACAGCCGGTGCCGCGACGCTGTTCCTCGCCACTGCGACTGGTATACCGGTCTCAACAACTCACACCATCACCGGAGCGATCGTCGGTGTTGGCTCGGCAAAACGTTTTTCTGCAGTCAAATGGGGCGTTGCCGGACGAATCGTGTGGGCATGGGTTTTGACCATCCCTGCCGCAGCGTTGATCGCCGCATTGTCTTACGGCATAATTTTAGTGATCGAAAAACTGCTTGGCGTCAAATAGGACATTACAATATCCAATTGAACAAGTAGCCGCAAAAGACAATACATACGGTGACAATGCCGAAGAATATGGCGATCAGTTTGATCGTCATCACTTTTTTGAGCAGCATCGCCTCGGGGATCGATAGCCCGACGACGGCCATCATAAAGGCAAGCGAGGTTCCGATCGGGATGCCTTTGGCGACGAACGAATACCTGAAACGGGAACGGTCGTGTCGCGTTTGCATACATTGGGACACCGATAGCAACGGCAAGCGGAACCACATACCACGTGTCTTTGCCGATCTAACCTGCAAAAGAACCTTCGGAAACGAAACCGTTCATCGCCGCTCCGATCGCGATACAGGTGAGAACGTACGGCGTCCCTCTTTTTACTATACCGAGCACTTCGCGGGCGATCTCCCGCAGACGTTAAACAAAGTTCTTAAGGTGCGAAAGCGCACATACCCCGCCTGATCAATCTGTTCTAATTATTAATTAGTGTAAGTATCCAGGGAGAAATTCCAGTAGCGAACGTGGGAGTGTTGATCGATCGTTCATTCCGCCTTTTATGAATTCCTGACCAGCGAAAAGGTATGAAAGCACTTGTATATCACGGTCCCGGCAAGATCGCTTGGGAAGAAAAAAATAAACCAACGATCCAGGAACCCGGAGACGCCGTCGTTCGGATCACGACATCGACCATCTGCGGGACTGACCTCCATATTCTGAAGGGCGACCTGCCGCTCGTAACCGAAGGCCGTATTCTCGGCCACGAGGCAATAGGCGTCGTGGAAGAAATAGGTGCCGGAGTTTCGGAGTTTAAGGTCGGCGATAAGGTCATCGTTTCCTGTGTTACTGCGTGCCTAAAATGCGATTTCTGTAAGAAAAGTATGTATTCGCATTGCCGTAACGGCGGCTGGATACTTGGATACCTGATCGATGGTACGCAGGCAGAGTATGTCCGCATTCCACACGCCGATGGCAGCCTTTATAAGTTCCCGGTTGATGGGAATGATGAAGACATGCTGATGCTAAGCGATATTTTGCCCACCGGTTTTGAGTGCGGCGTGCTAAACGGCGAGGTAAAACCGGGTGACACGATCGCGATCATCGGTGCCGGGCCGATCGGTCTGGCCGTATTGCTGACGGCTCAATTTTATTCGCCGGCAGCAATAATCATGATCGACCTGGACGACAAACGCTTAGCCGTTGCCAAGAGCTTTGGAGCAACGACTTTGATCAACAGCTCCAATGGCGACGCGGCCGGACAGGTATTGGAACTGACGAATGGTGTAGGTGTCGACGCCGCTATCGAAGCCGTCGGCGTCCCGGCAACATTCGACATATGCCAGGCGATTGTTGCGGCGGGCGGCCGAATTGCAAACGTCGGTGTCCACGGCAAACCGGTCGAGCTACATTTGGAAAAGCTCTGGGACCGCAATATGTCGCTCACGACCCGGCTAGTCGACACGGCCGCAACACCGATGCTTTTAAAAGTTGTCAGTTCGGGCAAATTACAGCCAAGTAAACTCGTGACGCATCGTTTCGCAATGCACGAGATCATGAAGGCGTACGAAACATTTGGAAACGCAGCGAAAGAGGGTGCCCTTAAGGTTGTCCTCACAAATCGGGCAGATTGATCGTTTAAAGGGAGAGCTTTATGAATAAGAAAGTTGGAGTATGGATCGACCACGAAGAGGCGGTTATTGTTTTTGTCACACGCGGCGATCATGAAAAAAAGGAGATCGAATCGAACGTCAAGCGCCCTCCGCGGCACTCGGGAGATTCAAATCGGGCGGACGACAGGCTACAGAGCCAGACAACGGAACATCTCAATAAATACTACGACGAGGTCGTCGCTTTGATCCATGAGGCCGAATTGACGTTTATCTTTGGCCCCGGCGAGGCAAAGGGCGAGCTTGAGAAACGGCTGGAGCATGCTCATTACAAAGGCCGAGTTGTCGGCGTCGAACCCGCAGAAAAAATGACCGAGCCGCAGATCGTCGCTAAGGTGCGAGATCACTATTTTGACCAATTAGAGGCGAAATACACGGCCAACGGGTAGGGCTGAGCCTTGCCTTAAAACGACCGAAATGACATCATTTTTCTTTAGAGGAAAGATATGTCAGCAGTCCTTACAGAACCCCGCGTTATCGAAGATTATCTCGTCATGCCCGATGAGGAGATACATGAACGCATCGAGTTAGCCCGCAGGGAACTTGGGCCGCGTGTTGTGATTCTCGGGCATCATTACCAGCGAGATGACGTGATTCGCCACGCCCATCTGACAGGTGACAGTTACCAGCTTTCGGTGATGGCTTCGCAGACGGAGGCGGAATTTATTGTCTTTTGCGGCGTGCATTTTATGGCGGAGTCCGCCGATATCCTTGGCAAGCCTTCACAGCGTGTGGTGTTGCCCGATCTCGGCGCCGGTTGCTCGATGGCAGATATGGCGACGATCGATCAGGTCGAGGATGCGTGGGAGCAACTTCGCGAGATCGGTGTTTTGGACAATAAAGTGGCGCCGATCACGTATATGAACTCGAGCGCCGCGATCAAAGCCTTTTGCGGACGTCACGAAGGCGTCGTCTGCACATCGTCGAATGCGGTGCCGCTGTTTGATATCTATCTGAAAGAATTCGACAAGATGTTCTTCTTCCCCGACCAGCATTTGGGAAGAAACACCGGTGCAAAATTCGGCATACCGCTCGATAAGATGGCTTTGTGGAATCCGCATGAAGAGCTTGGCGGAAATACTGAGGAAGAACTGCACGCAGCAAAATTGATTCTATGGCGTGGGCATTGCTCTGTTCACGGGCGATTTAAGCCTTGGCATGTTGATAAAATACGCGAGGAAATTCCCGGCGTTCAGGTGCTAGTTCATCCAGAATGCACACGCGAGGTCGTTGAAATGAGCGATCTGAACGGCTCAACCTCATACATCATCAAAACCGTCGAAAACGCTCCCAGCGGCTCAAAATGGGCCATCGGAACTGAAGTCAACCTGGTCAAACGCCTACAGGACCGTTTTCCAGACAAGGAAATTCGCCTGCTCGCTCCCGATCTCTGCATGTGCGCCACGATGTATCGCATCGGTCCGCAAAACCTCGCGTGGGCATTGGAAAATCTCATGGACGGCAATGTCGTCAATGAGATCATCGTCGATGATGAGACCAAACACTTTGCGGGTATCGCTCTCCAACGAATGATCTCAATGACTGAAGCAAAAAATTAGCCACGAATTACACGAATAGCACGAATGAAGACTCTTATTCGTGCTATTCGTGTAATTCGTGGCGAAAATCTTCTCTTGCTTTATTTCTGCACGTCGAACAAAATAAAAGTATGACCGAATCGGAAAGTTCTGCCATCTCGAGGAAGAGGTGTCGAGAAATAATGACCAAAACTGTTCGCACGGCGACGAGTGAAATGTCTGTGCGCGAGGTCGCGGCGATAATGCGTGATGGCGATATGGGTGCGGTTCCGGTTGTCGATGAAGGCAAACTGATCGGCATCGTCACCGACCGTGACATAGTTGTTCGCGTGGTCGCTGAGGGAAAAGGAACGGAAGCTTTGATAAGCGACGCGATGACGACCGAGCTTTTTACCGTTGGGCCGGACGATTTTGTTTTTGAGGCAATCCGTCTGATGGGCGACAAACAGGTGCGCCGCGTTCCGGTTATAAATGACAATGGCGAACTCGCCGGAATCATTGCAATGGCTGATGTTGCTCTCGAAACCGAAGACGAACGCGAGATCGCGGAAACCCTCGAAGAAATTTCGAGTGGAGCGAGTTTTTGGGGAAAGAATTGAAATTGTTTTTTCGTTTAGTTTTGATTCTATGTATAGCAGCGGCATTGTGTGCCGTGGCTGTTGGTCAAAAACTGCCATCGGCAGATGCGATAGCCGCAAGCGGTAGTTTTAGCGGACAGCTTTACACGAATACCGCGTTGGGATTCACGATGCTGGCGCCGGGAGGTTGGAATTTTTACACCGCGGATCAAAACAGTGCATTGGTTGCGAGAAATCGTGAGAATGCCATGATGAGCGGCGACGAAACGTTGAAAACTGCGGCAGCAAATACGCAGGTGCTGTTTCAGGCAATGCCGCCGCCTGTTGCTGGGCGTGATTTGAACGCATTGTTCTCTTGCGGAGTAGAGCGGCTCACTAAACCGGCGACCGGCGAAAAATATATTGAGGCAAATAAAAATCTCGTCTTACGAAGGTCAGGGGTTAAGGTCACAAAAGATATTCATTCGATAAAATTGGGCGGCGTCAATTTTTCCGCTTTTGATGTCGAAGGCTCAACAAACAAAGGAACGTACAGACAACGATACATAGCAACCGTGCGAAAAAGTGCTGCATTATTTTTTGTTATAACGCTTTACGACGATAAACAGGACGTGATCGTCGAGCATAGCCTAAAATCGATCAGTTTTAGATAAAAATGGCCAAATCATTAAACCGGAGTTTTGAATTTGTTGGTTCATCAAAGAATGTCCGTTCGGGGCAGCTTTGGTATCCGGCTGCGGACGTCTATCAAACGCCGGATGGTTGGGTCGTAAAGGTCGAATTGGCGGGCGTGTCGGCTGAGGAGATCGAGATCGACATTCAAGGCAACACTCTATCCATAGCAGGCTGCCGCAAGGACCGTTCGTGCGCGGCGGGCGTTTCGTATCAGCAGATGGAGATCACCTACAGCAATTTTGAAAAGACGCTGCGGTTTCCTTCGCCGATCGAAGGTGCGTCGATCGAACATATGTTTGAGAACGGACTTTTGATAATTACTTTGCGGAAAGCATGATCTTAGAACAAGGGGGCAAGAATTTTTATGGCCGATAAGGAAATCATAGATCCATTTGAAACCGCACGAATGAAACTGCCGCAGCAGTTTGAGATCGGAGTTTTGCCAGTGCAGAATACTACGCTGTTTCCTGAAACGGTGATTCCGCTGGCTGTCGGACGCGAGCGCTCGACGCGCGCCGTAGAATCGGCCCTCGCAACCGAGGAAAAACTCCTTGCGTGTTTAACCACCAAAAATGAAAACGTTACAGGTGATGATGCAACGCCCGCCGATCTCTACAAGATCGGCACCATCGTTAACATCAAGCGAATGATGCGTAACGAAGGTGTGATGCAGTTGATCGTGCAGGGAATGGACCGCTTTGAGATCTTGGAATGGACGGGCGAGCAGCCTTACATGAAGGCAAAAGTGATGATCCTGCCTCCACTGCATCGCGTCGATGAAGAAGAGATCGAGGCACTGAAACGGAATATCAACGGCATGATCCAGGAAGCCCTAACGCTGATGCCTCAGGTGCCGATGGAGGTGCGGCTTGCGGTCACCACGCAGGAGAATCCAATTCAGCTTGCGTATTTTCTTGCATCCGTTCTTGATCTCGGCGTTGAGACCGAGCAGAAAATGCTCGAATCAAACACTGTTGACGGCCTATTGGGCCTGACGCACGCTGCTTTGGCACGTGAACTCGAGATCATGCAGATCCGCTCAAAGATCTCGAGCGAGGCTCAGCACGAGATGGACAAATCGCAGCGCGATTATATCCTTCGCCAGCAGATGAAGGCGATCCAGAAGGAACTTGGCGATGACGAAACAGGCGAAAAGGCTGAGGGCGAGCAGCTTCGAGAGCGTCTTGAAAAAGCCGACCTGCCCGACGACGTTCGCAAGGAAGCGACACGCGAACTCAAGCGGATGGAGCAGCTTCCGCAGGCCGCTCCCGATTATCACGTAATTCGCACTTATCTTGAGTACATTCTGGAACTGCCGTGGCGAAAATCGAGCGAGGAAAAACTTGATCTCAACGAAGCCCGCAAAATACTCGACGAGGATCATTACGGCCTCGAAGACATCAAGGAACGTATTTTGGAATCGCTCGCCGTGGTTAAACTGCGTCCCGATTCGAAAAGCCCGATACTTTTGTTCGTCGGCCCGCCGGGAGTTGGTAAGACTTCGCTTGGACGTTCAATTGCTCGGGCTTTAGGGCGCGAGTTTGACCGTTTATCCTTAGGAGGAATGCGCGATGAGGCAGAACTCCGCGGTCATCGCCGAACATATGTCGGAGCGATGCCGGGACGAATAATCCAATCGCTGCGGCGTGTTGGTGTCAATAATCCGGTGATGATGCTTGATGAGATCGATAAGCTCGGCAATGATTTTCGCGGCGATCCGGCTTCAGCGCTGCTCGAGATACTTGATCCGGCGCAAAATAATACCTTTCGCGACAATTACATCGACTTGCCGTTCGATCTTTCGAACGTTTTCTTTATCGCAACTGCAAATCAGCTTGCGCCGATCCCGATGCCGCTTCGCGACCGCATGGAGATCATCGGGCTTGCTGGTTACAGCGACCGCGAGAAACTAAATATCGCAAAGCAATACCTTATCCCGCGACAGATCAAAGAAAACGGGCTCACTGATAAACAGCTCGAGATAACGGACACCACTGTGAATCTTTTAACGGCTAGATACACGCGCGAGGCCGGTGTGCGTCAACTCGAACGGTCCGTCGGCAACTTGGCGCGCAAAGTTGCGCTCAAGGTCGCCGAGGGTTTGAAAGAAAAAGTGACGATCACTGCTGAAGAGGTCAAGGGATATCTTGGCGCACCGCGATTTTATCCGGAAGAAGCCAGGAAAGAGCTTCCCGCCGGTGTCGCGACTGGAATGGCTTGGACCGAGATGGGCGGCGAAGTTTTGTTTATCGAAGCGACTTTATTGCCCGGCAGCAGCGGCCTCAACCTTACCGGTCAGCTTGGCGAGGTGATGAAAGAGTCGGCACAGGCCGCTCGCAGCTATCTGTGGTCGCACGCCGCTGAGATGGGCATTGATCCGCAGATGATCAAGGATAACGGTGTCCATATTCACGTGCCCGCCGGAGCGATACCAAAAGACGGCCCAAGCGCAGGCGTTACGATGGCGTCGGCAATGGCGTCGGTTTACACTGGCCGTAAAGTTCGTTCGGACACGGCGATGACCGGCGAGATAACTCTTTCGGGGCTTGTATTTCCTGTTGGCGGAATAAAAGAAAAAGTGCTCGCTGCTCATCGTGCCGGCATTCGCAGAATCATCCTTCCCGACCGAAACGAGTCTGACATTGAGGAAATACCGGAAGATGTCCGCAAAGAACTCGAGATCGTTCCCGCCGCTCGAATAAGTGACGTTCTTCGGGCCGCACTCGAAATTGAGGTGTCGCAGCAGCCGATCATTCCGTATGATTTTGAATCCACACCGACAAGTTTGGAGAACATTAAATTACAGGGATCAGAAAACCGGGAATAAAAGCTGTCGCCGTCAGCATCTAATTAAGTTAAGGGTTGCTCTAATTTCTTTTCTGCTCCGAAGATGATGACTATTTCTGGGCGTGTATATTCGATTTTCTTGTCTTTAGCGTTTCTTTTTGCGGCGAATGTTGCTGCATGGGCCGGAGAAACTTTCACTTCATCGCTTGACGGATCACAGGTAGTTCCTTCTAACACATCAACCGCCGTTGGCACCGGTTCAGTTCTCCTGAACACAGCCGAAAATCAGGTAACGGTCACACTATTTTTCACGCCTTTGACTGGACAACAGACAACAGCGGCGATCCAAGATTCGGCCGGAGCGGTGATTTTCGATCTTCCTTCCGGGAATTTTACTCAGAGTTTTGCGGTAACCAGCCAGCAAGCGGCTGATCTGAAAGCGGGCCAGTGGTATTTCCATGTCAGGTCAACAACGTTTCCATCTGGAGAGATTCGAGGGCCGATCACAGGCGTTTCAGGCACTCAGATTCCGTTTCCATCTTCGGGCGGGACGCTCGACGCGACTTTTGGTACAAATGGAGTTTTGAGTACCGCTGTCGGTTCGGGAAACGCCACGGCGCAGGCCGTCGCGATCCAGGCGGACGGAAAGATCGTTGCCGCAGGTTATACGTTTAATGGCGTGGACAATGATTTCGCTGTCGTACGGTACAACGCTAACGGCACGCTAGACGGCAGTTTTGTTGGTAATTCAGGAAACTCTAATGGAATTGTCACCACTGCGGTTGGAACAGGCAATGACGAAACTTTTGGCATGGCGATCCAGAGCGATGGCAAAATAATCGTCGCGGGACAGAGTTCTAACGGTAACGATACAGACATCGCGTTTGTCCGCTACAACACGGATGGTACGCTTGATAACACATTTAGCGGCGATGGACGGACGATACTTGCTGCCGGAATCGGCAACGATATGGTGCGGTCTGTTGCAATTCAACCCGACGGAAAGATCGTTGCTGTCGGAACCGCGTCAAACGGCGCAGATACTGATATTGCTGTCGTTCGTTTGAATGCCGCCGGTACGCTCGACAGGTCATTCAATGGTGTGGGAATCGTGGTGACGCCTGTCGGAACTGGCAATGACGTCGGGAATAATACGGCCATCCAACCGGACGGCAAGATCATCGCTTCGGGATATTATCGTTCAGCGGCCAGCACTGATACGGCGATTTTGCGTTACAACGCCGACGGTACTCTTGATAATACGTTTGACAGTGACGGCATAGCCGCATTTTCGTTCAGTCCTGACACTGATGAGGCCCTTGCATTGGCATTGCAGCCAGATGGCAAAATAGTTATCGCCGGATGCATTCGCAGCGGAGGAACGCCAAATGATTTTTTGCACGCACGTCTAAATCAAAATGGATCGCTCGATTCATCGTTTGGAACGAACGGCTCCATTACCGTTCCATTCAGCCCGTTGATCGACATTGCACTTGGGGTAGCGATCCAACCGGACGGGAAGATAGTCGCGGTTGGAATTGGCAACAATGGGTCAAATAATGATTTTTCCGTTACCCGCCTAAATGCAGACGGTACACCGGACTTAAGTTTTGATGGCGACGGTAAACTACAAACGCCTATCGGCACGAGCGGTGACAATGCAAATGCAATAGCAGTCCAGGCCGACGGCAAGATCGTTGTAGTCGGACGCACTGTAAACGGATCGACTTCCAATTTTGGCGTCGTCCGATATGGTTATGGGCTAAATTCGCAAGGAAATGACTCTTTCATAGGATTGAACGCAACCACGGCGATACGATTTGACAATGCTTACCAGAGCGGCAATTCGTATGTGTCAATTCTAAATTCCGCCTCAATGCCGCCGCTCCCATCAGGCTGGTCGTTTATCGGTTCGCCGCGTGTAATCAACACAGCGGCTCAGTTTTCGGGCAATATTCTGGTAAAACTTACATTGCCCGCTAGTATTGATCAACCGAATTTTGATGCGGTGCGGGTGTTCCAATTTGAAAACGGTACATGGAACGACAAAACGGCCGTCGCTCCTCAGCGAAATTTTGCGACAAAGACAGTGTATGCACTCATTACCTCGCTCTCTCCAATCGCCGCCTCGTCGTCGAACGGACCCGTATTTGGGTTGTCAGCGGTTTCCGGCCGACTTCTGCGGTTGCGGAGCGATGGTCGCGGCGTTCCCAGTTCGTTCGCTATCTTGACATCAGCCGCTGGCGAGCGTCTTTACGCATACTCAAACCCGTTTGGCTACTTTAGATTTCCTGCCCTTACAACCAATGAAAATTATGTCATTCGTGTTTCGTCGAAACGCTATGAGTTCATCCCTCAAATACTCTCACTCAAGGACGATCTGACAGAGGTCGTGCTCATTTCCAGATAGTTGTTTTCCATTATTTAATCTTTTGGGTTGACCGCGAGACTCTAATTTTGGTATTTAATAATTAGATTCTTGTACATTTCTACCGTTTTGTTGGATCTAATTGTGATCTTGACAATTAGATTCGACATCGGCTGTGTGAAACCGACTGATGCTGCCTAGGGGTGAGGTTTATCCTTCGTTAAGCCAACAAAAATATTATGAATATGAAAACATCGTGCAAACTTTTTCTGATCGTTGCTATGGTCTTCGGCATTTCTTTGACTGCGTCTGCCCAGGAAAATATCTGGTCCGCCAACTATGAAAGCCCGGATAGTTTTGTCAAAGACAAGGCCGTCGCAAGGCCGTCCTTTCCCACCGAGTTCAAATTATTTAATTTGAACTTTGAGCCTTTACGTCAGCAGCTGATGTCCATAACCGACAGCAGAAATGCAGCGTCAACGGTTATTTCGCTGCCAAATGCCGACGGCCTTATGGAGCGGTTCGAGATATTTGAAGCTTCGAACTTCGAACCAAAACTGCAGGCTCAGTTTCCTGAGATTCGCGCGTTTTCCGGTCAGGGACTTACGGACAGATATGCGATGTTGAAGCTGAGCATTTCTCCACAGGGCATTCAAACGATAGTTTTCAGAGCTGAGAGCGAAGCTGAAGTCATCGAGGCGTTTTCGCAGGATCGAGCAGTTTATGCGGTCTTCCGGTCTAAACGAGACAAGGGCAAATTGCCCTGGTCATGCTCGACTGAAGAACAGAACATGTTTGCCGAAATGGGTTCACAAATTCCTCAAAACCACGTTCCGGAAAGTGACGCCGGACAGGTAAAAACGATGCGTCTGGCGCAGTCATGCAACGGCGAATATTCGAACTTCTTTGGTGCATTCAATTCTTCGCAGGTAGCTTTGGTTTTAGCTGCTTTTAACGGCACGCTAACGCGAGCAAACGGTGTCTATGAAAAAGACCTTGCGATACACCTCAATCTCATCGCAAATACAACAGCGGTAATTTATTACGATCCGGCAACTGACCCATACACAACATTAGGTTCATGGAATGGGCAGCTGCAGTCAACGTTAACTTCGGTTATCGGTGAGGCAAATTACGATATCGGCCACATGTTCGGAGCCTCGGGCGGCGGCGGAAATGCCGGTTGTATCGGTTGCGTCTGTGTTGATGGAACGAAAGGACGTGGAATTACCTCTCCTGCAGACGGGATACCGCAGGGCGATAATTTCGATATCGACTATGTTGTTCACGAAGTCGGACACCAGATGGGTGCAAATCACACGTTTTCAATGTCGAGTGAAGGCACCGGTCGTAATAAGGAAGTAGGTTCCGGCATCACGATCATGGGCTATGCCGGTATTACAGCTCAGGATGTGGCCCCGCATTCCATCGACATATTCCACGAAACGTCGATCGAGCAGATTCAGGCTAATATGGCACCGAAAACATGTCCGGTCACAACGGTCATGACGGTCAACGCCCCTCCTGTCATTACACCGATCGGGCCGTTTACGATTCCGATCAGTACGGCGTTTGCTCTAACGGGTGTTGCAACCGACCCGCAAAATGATCCTATTACTTATAACTGGGAACAGACTGATAATTCGACAACCACCGGAGCAGCCAGCGTTGCGTCTCCAACAAAATTGACCGGCCCGAATTGGTTGTCATTCCCTTCGACAGTCTCTCCGACGAGGAGTTTCCCGAGATTGTCCACCATCCTTGCAGGCCTTTTTGTTACTCCTCCATTTCCCGGCGGCGACACGGGCGCTAATATCGAGGCATTGAGTTCGGTTGCAAGAACCTTGAATTTCAGGCTAACTGTTCGCGATAACAACCCTTATGTTCCCGGCGTGAAGATCGGCCAAACGAAGTTTTCAAATACGCTTGTTACGGTTACCAACACTTCTGGTCCGTTTAAAGTGACTGCCCCTAATACGGCTGGAACTACATATCCGTCCGGCTCGACCCAAACTGTCACATGGGATGTCGCCAATACTACTTTGGCTCCGGTCAGCACTTCGAACGTCAATATTTTAATATCATATGACGGCGGCCAGACCTTCCCAGTCGTCTTGGCGGCAAACACTGCTAACGACGGATCCGAATCCGTAACGATGCCCAATGTAGGAACTACCACTGGACGAATAAAAGTCGAAGCAGTAGGCAATATTTTCTTTGATATTGGCGACGCCAACTTTGCCCTTACCGGCGGACCGACGCCGACATCGACGCCGTCATCGACATCTACGACGACGCCGACGGCAACCGCAACGAATACCGGAACGCCGAGTCCGTCGCCGACGAACACAGCAACAAATACACCGTCAAATACCCCAACTGCAGGGCCGACACCGTGCGGTGTTACGACATTTAGCTACACAGGCCCAGCGGTCGCGATCACGGACAACATACCAGCGGGAACCAACTTTACAATTCCGGTTAGCGGAATGGGAACTATTTCAGACCTGAACTTCCGGTTTGATGGAACACAGAGTGCAGACCCTGCATCAACGACACCGGGACTGAACCATTCATGGGTTGGAGACATCGTGGTGAGGATAACGTCACCGGGCGGAACGACAGTAGCGGCGTATGACCGGCCTGGAGTACCAGCAACAACATTCGGATGTGCGAGCAACAATCTTGCACAGTTGTCACTGGATGACGATGGCGGGCTGCCGTCGATCGAGACACAGTGCGGAACGGACACGAATGCAGCATTCCCGACGGGAACGTTTGCACCGAACAATCCGCTGAGTGCGTTTGACGGGCAGAATGCGAACGGCAACTGGGTGATCAACATCAGTGACAACGCAGGCGGCGACACCGGTTCGGCGAGAGCATTCTCACTGGTTATCGGTAATACCTCATGCGGAACTCCGACGGCAACCTCGACGGGATCACCTGCAGCGACAGCAACGTCAACGTCAACAGCAACAGCAACGGCAACGCCGACGGGATCACCTAGCGGTGAGTTGTTGGTGATCGATGCTACGACAACTAACCGGATCACGATCACAGCGACGAGCGGCGTGTCTGCGGCGACGATCAGCGGCAGCACAACGACGGGCTTCTACTTCCAGAATATGTTCGCTAACGCAGGCACCTTCGTGTTCGGCACTACGACCCTGGTGAGCGGCAATCTGACGGCAGCCTCGGTGCCGACGGACAACACGCCGGCGCTGTTCCGTCTCAACAATACAGACCCGGGACTAAACGTATTTAGCTACTCGGCAACAGCAACAACAACCTTCACTGCCGGCCAGTTGGCATTCACGGGTGCGGGGACCTGGACGATCACCCCGGCAGCGTATGCGGCCCTGTTGACCGCCCCGGCTAGCGGCAACATATACTTCCCGGCAGATGATCTCGCTGACTTGCCCACCGCGGTGGTGCTCGGAACTTATCGAGTGATCCTGCCTGGCGGAGCGACACCTACTGCAACTTCGACAGGAACCCCTCCTCCAACATCGACAAATACGGCAACACCGACGGCGAGCCCATCGTGTACTCCTTCGGAGAGGGTCGCAGACGGCACATTCGAAGCTGGAACACCGTGGCCATTATGGACGGTGCAGACGTCGACGAATTTCGACACACCGATGTGCAACACAGCATTATGCGGAACAGGCGGCGGAGCAGCTCCACCGTTTGCGGGCGACAACTGGGCATGGTTCGGAGGAGTTCCGGCAGCAGAGACAGCGACGATGGGTCAGACTGTAACGATCCCTGCGGGTACAGCAACGCTGAGCTTCCAGATGAGGATCGGAACAGTGGTAGCACCGTTCACAGATACACTTGTCGTGACGATAGACGGAACCCAGATCGCAAGCTTTACGGAGCCTGCTACAGCGGAGGCGGCGTACACACTTAGGACATTCGACGTAAGTGCATTCGCCAATGGAGGCTCACACGCCCTGTTGTTCACATATACAGGCCCGACGACGGGAACGGCGAGCTTTACAGTGGATAACGTATCGATCACATCAGGCTGCGGACCGGTGGGAACACCGACGGCAACCGCGACGGGAAGTCCACAAGCTACAGCCACAGCAACGGCGACAGCGACCTCGACAGGAACACCGAGTTGCGGAACAACGGCCAGCTACACTGGCCCTGCGGTTGCGATAACAGACAACGTACCTGCTGGAACAAACTTCACGATACCAGTGAGCGGAGTAGGAACGGTGTCAGACCTGAACTTCCGGTTTGACGGAACACAGAGTGCAGACCCTGCATCTACGACACCGGGACTGAACCATTCATGGGTTGGAGATATCGTGGTGAGGATAACGTCACCAGGAGGAACGACAGTAGCAGCGTACGACCGTCCGGGAGTGCCTGCAACGACATTCGGATGTGCGAGCAACAACCTTGCACAACTGACGCTGGATGACGATGGAGGCTTCCCGTCGATCGAGACACAGTGCGGAGCGGACACGAATGCAGCATTCCCGACGGGAACGTTTGCACCGAACAATCCGCTGAGTGCATTTGACGGCCAGAATGCTGACGGCAACTGGGTGATCAACATCAGCGACAATGCAGGCGGCGACACCGGTTCGGCGAGAGCATTCTCACTGGTCTTCGGCGGAGCCTGCGGATCGCCTACTGCAACCTCGACGAGCACACCAACGTCAACCGCGACACCGGCCGGAACGCCCGCCGGAACATCCGTTCAGTTCAGTTCGGCAACATATACCGAAGATGAATCGCAGGTGGCGGCAATCACGATAAATCGCACTGGCGATCTTTCGGGAACGACAACGGTGAACTTTGCAACCTCGAACGGAACGGCAACGGGCGGAGCATCGTGCACATCGGGAGTCGATTACATCAGCGTTGCTCAGGCAGTAACGTTCAACCCGACTGTGGCGACACAAACGGTTAATGTGACTATCTGTAGCGACACGCTTGTTGAACCTGCTCAGACTGTCAATTTGACATTGACAGGAGCGGCAGTTGGTTCGCCGGCAACGGCTGTTCTGAACATCAACGACGTGGCAAGTGCTTACCGTGCGTCGGGAGCGATCTGCACGACGTTCTCACAGCCAGGTGCACCGTATCCGTCAACGATCACGGTTGCAGGCGGTCCGTCATCTGTCGGATCGGTCCGAGTAACTCTGTTCGATCTGGCCGCTACGATACCTGACAGCATGGACTTTCTGCTTGTCGGGCCGACGGGACAGAAGTTCATTCTGATGGCGGATGCCGGAGGTGTTCTAGATCTGACGACGCCTGTGACTTTGACCTTTGCGGATATTGCCGGCCAAGTGGTGCCGAATTCGGGACCTCTGACAACGGGAGTATTCGAGCCAACGACATGGGAGCCAGGACAGACGAGTTTCCCTGCACCGGCACCTGCTGCACCGTATAACGAACCGGGCAGCACGGTCGGCGGTACCGGATTGCAGACACTGCTTGGCAATTTCGGAACCACTAACGGCAACGGCGTATGGAGCCTCTATGTGCGTGACGATGGCGGAAACCTGTTCGCACCTTCGGCGATCACAGGATGTGTGAACGGCGGATGGGGACTTGAATTGTTTGCATCAACGGCAGCCAATGCGTCGGTTTCAGGACGTGTGATGACGGCTGACGGACTCGGCATTCGCAATGCGAAGGTCGTAGTCACGGGCAATTCGCTCGTCGAGCCGATCATTGCTACGACGGGTTCGTTTGGTTACTTTACTTTCGACGGCCTTGCTACGGGAGAGACGTATGTCGTAACGGTCAATTCACAGCGTTATACGTTCAGCACGCCGAGCCAGGTGGTCAGTTTGGTCGATAACATTGTCAATATGGACTTTGTTGCCGATCCGGCAGAGTAGCAGTAATTGGATTTTGATCCTTTGAAGGGCGGCTTTTGGGCCGCCCTTTTTTTCTATCCTCACAAGACCAACAGCAAATGTTAACAGACAATTAAGATTTGAATTGCTGGCTTGATTGACGGGGCTTCGTAAAACTGTTATAAAACACTTAGATTACTGTCATTTCAAACAGCCTTTTTTGAATTATCGTTGAACTCCTGAGCCAACGTGTTAATGGGAAGAGTATTGGCACAAACGGCTGCGGTTTGGCGATGGTTTGGGATTTGGCTGTTTTTAATTTTGACGGCAACTCAATGAATTTGGACTTTTAATCAGTGAAAATGTCTGGGAGGGATTTATAAGAATGTTAGGACGATCTAAAGCGGAAGCTCGCCGGAGTCTTCTATTGTGTTTATTTATATTAGGACTCATAACAGCAATCATCTTGGTGCCATATCAATATGGGACCAAGGCAGCGGGCGGCAAAGGGCAAGGTCTGATACAAAAGACCGTAAGTCACGAAGAAGGGTTGCCCAATTACGACATTCGCGAAGATGACAACCTCGGCGATCTATTGATCGGCTATCGGCAGGCATCGGGAAAAGATGCTTCGTCGGTGGCTAACATTCGTGATGAATTCGTCCGCGGAGAGGCCTATCTAAAAACGCGCGTTCCAAAGCTAAAGGTCGAATACAACACGGACATCCGCATACCCGAGGTTATCGGAACGGACGTCGAGCAGGGACGTGCGTTTTTAACCCGCGCGACACGCCCTGCCGGAAACAAACATGCTGACGTTCTGATCAACTTCCTTAAAGATAGTAACTCGCTTGTCGGCACGACAGACCGACAGATAGACGATCTAAATGTTTTCGCAGATTATACAAATCCTGACGGCAATCTTTCGTGGGCTGAGCTCGAACAGTTCATTCACGGAGTGCCGGTATTTCGCGGCGGCGTAAAGGCGGGTTTTACAAAACAGGGTGAATTGATCCGCGTCATTAATAACCTGGCTCCCGGCTTGGATTACGAACGCGTCTCTACCGATTTTGGCGACGCGAGTGCTGCGGTTCGTTATGCGGCACCTCTCGCCAACTACGAATTGAAGACGAACGACACGGTACCCAATGCAGATGCATCCTCGAATCTTAAAGTTAGATTCGGAGCAGGCGGCGATTGGGACGTTGCAGCTGAGAAAATGTATTTCCCTACCGAGCCTGGTGTTGTTGTTCCTGCATGGAGAGTGCTCATCTGGAAGCCAGTAAATGCATATTACGTGATCGTCGATGCACACAGCGGCACCATGTTGTGGAGAAAAAACCTCACTGAAGACCAGACACAGCCTGCCACATATAACGTGTATGCAAACACCACAAGTCTGGTAAGTTCCCTCGACAGCCCTCAACCGATAACACCGGGCCCACTGAGTCCGAGCCTTGGCACACAAGGTGTGTTCCAAACTCGCACAAATGTCACGCTCATCGGCAACGAAGCTCCAAATCCGGGACAGAATAATCTTGGATGGATTACCGATGGAGCAAACGGCGGAAACGGCTGGACGGACGGCAATAATGTTGGGGCCGGCCTCGATATTGATGGAACAGACGGCGTCGATTCTGCTCAAGCCGGTAGTGGCCGAGTCTTTAATTTCGATTACAATCCGCCTCCGGGAAATCCAGGACCTGGCGATGCTCCGACGAGCCCGACTCTGCGGAGCGGCGGAGTAACGCATCTTTTCTATTTCACCAACCGGTATCACGATGTCCTCTACTCACTTGGATTCACCGAGGCCGCTCGAAACTTCCAAAATGATAATTTTGGACGCGGCGGGAACGCAGCCGACAGGGTTTCTGCCGAGGCGCAGGATTCGAGCGGAACAAATAACGCAAATTTTTCGACGCCGAGCGACGGTACCCGCGGAAGAATGCAGATGTATGTCTTCCTGAATACACCGGTTAACCGCGACGGCGATTTCGATGGGGATGTCGTTCTTCACGAATTCACTCACGGCCTTTCTAATCGGCTGATCGGCAATTCGGGAGGCCTTACCACCCAACGTGCGCGAAACATGGGTGAAGGCTGGTCAGATTTCGTCGGAAGCTGCCTGCTTTCCGAGCCGACCGATCCGGTCAATGGAATTTACACGACCGGTGCTTACGATACGTTTAATGTATTCGGTATCGGTACCGGTAACGGATATTACGGCATACGGCGTCTGCCCTATGCTCCGATCGGTTTTAAAGGCGGCCCTCAGAACCGTCCTTTCAATCCACTGACAGCCGGCGACATAAATACCGGCTGTAATGTTTCGGACGGAGCGTTTCCTCCGCAAGGCGGCACCGGAACCTGTGATCAATTTCACAACGGCGGCGAGATTTGGTCTTCAATGCTTTTTGAGATTCGGGCACAGCTTATCAACAGGCTCGGACAGGCTCCCGGAAATCTTAAGATGCTTCAGTTAGTCGTTAACGGAATGAAACTATCGCCGGTCAATCCCACGTTCCAACAGGAACGCGATGCCATCATCGCCGCTGCTCAGGCCAGCTCGGCAGCTCCGGAAGCCGCCGTTGACGTCGCCGACGCGTGGACGGGATTTGCTCTTCGCGGAATGGGTGTTGGGGCGACGGATAACGGAACGACCGTTGTCGAGTCCTTTCTCGCTCCGGGTGCGGTCTCGACAGACCCTTTCTCTGTGAGCGATTCGTCTGGCGACAACGACGGATTTCCAGAACCGGGCGAGGCTCTGCTTTTGAGCGTTGCGGTCACCAATACAACCGGAGCGACTGTCGACAACGTTCAGGTGAATGTGAGTGGCGGCACCTCCGTTAATTACGGAAGCATAGCAAGCGGCCAGACAGTGACGAATAACATTTCCTACACCGTGCCGTCAAATGCAGTTTGCGGCAGTGTTCACGTTGTTTCGGTTAATGTTGTAAACCCCACCGGCACCAATACCACTAACAGGAGCTTCCGTCTTGGAGCACCGAATGTGCCGGCGTCTACATTTACCAATTCGGCGGCTATAACAATTCCTAACGGTGCTCCGGCAACAACAAACGGCCCATCAACGCCGTATCCGAGCACGATCGCAGTTTCGGGATTGTCAGGAAACAAGATTGTGAAGGTTAAGTTCAATCAACTGTCGCACACTTCACCGAACAATATCGACATTCTTCTGGTAGGCCCGGGCGGACAGAAAATGGAGATCGTATCAGATCAGGGGGGAGCGACTGCTGTATCTAATATAGACCTCACTCTGTCGGATGGTTCTTTGAACGGAATTCCGGGTGCAATGGTCACGGGTGAGTTCAAGCCGACTGCGGATGCAGGTCAGGATGCCTTTCAGGCTCCTGCTCCCGGCCCAGTATATTTATTGCCTGCTCCGGGTGGATCAGCGACTCTTGCGTCGGCATACGGTTCGGACGGCGCGGCAATGAACGGAAATTGGAATTTATTTATCGTCGACGATACTGCGACCAATGTTGGTTCGGTTTCCGGCGGCTGGTCGTTGATATTCGAGTCTGCGGACTTTACCTGCTCGATCGTTGGCGGGCCAACGCCAACCCCGACCGCAACGGCAACTAACACACCGGCCAACACGCCGACGTTTGCACCGTCTGCAACCGCAACGGCAACCGGCACCCCACCTGTAACAGTGGCTCTGCCGAATGTGAGTGCTTCACCAGGAGCTTTGATAACAGTCCCGATCACGGTGGGCGACACAACAGGCCGCAGCATCATTTCATACGACCTGAACATTGATTATAATCCGGCAGTTCTACAGCCGGCGGGCGGCACTGCCTGCACGGGTAATGCTTGTTTCGATGCTGCCGGAACATTGAGTAGTTCAATGTCGATCACCCCGAACGCCAATTTCGCTGGACACTTTATTATCTCGGCATTTCAGGCCGCGAATCTGGCAGGAGCGGGCACGCTGATCAATCTGAAATTCAACGTTGTAGGCTCGGCAGGGCAATCAACGGCGCTTACTTTTGCCGACTACACGGATCCGGCCCAGATCTTCCATCCGGGATTCGTATGGAACGAAGGCGATCCGCCGGTATTCATCACGAATGGAGGCTTCACGGTCGCCGGCGGTGCGACTGCGACGAACACGGCGACAGGCACAGCGACAAATACTGCTACACCTACGCCTACTTCGACGATCATCGGCTCGCCGACAGGCACATCTACGTCGACCGCAACGCCGAGCTGTACACCTGCCGCCTGGCAGGCAGGCCCCGCACAAGCTCCGGCCCGTTATGCCATACAGGGAGTGCTGGGATCAGACAACCAACTCTATATTGCAGGTGGCCAAAGTGCCGACGCAACACCGGTTGTGTCTGCTCAGGTATCTCGATATAACTCAGCGACAAATACTTGGAGCAATGTTGCACCTCTGCCCGTTCCGGTCAGTCAGGCTGCCACAGGCGCGGCTAATGGCAAGATATTTGTCGCCGGCGGCTTCACAGGAGGCACAAGTGTGACCAATGCCTTGCAGATTTACGACATCGCTACTAATGCTTGGTCCACCGGTGCGGTCATGCCCGCTGCCAAGGAAGCAGCAGCAGCAGCAGTCGTTAATGGCAAGTTCTACGTTATGGGTGGTGACGACTTTAACAATGGAGTTAACACCAACTTTATCTACGACATCGCAACCAACACCTGGTCTTCGGGAACGGTTGTGCCGGACGCTCGTACGAATACCTATGGTACGGCGGTTAACGGACTGATCTATGTTTACGGTGGCGTGAACATCGTCTCAGGCAATTTTGTGACTACCGACACCCTTCTGCGTTACGATCCTGTGGCAAACAGTTGGACCAATCTCGGTTCGGCAGGAACTGTGGGATTACGCGGCAACTACGGAGCCGTCTCGCAATATGGTTCGGGTCAACTCCTGATCACGGACGGTGCAAACGCGGCGGGTGTTTCGACCACGGCGACTCACATCTTTACCATCAGCAGCGGCACGTTCAGTGCAGGCCCGCCGATGCTTGGCTCTCGAGCTGGGCATGCACAGGGAACGCTGCCCGATGGTCGAGTGTTGGTAGCCGCCGGTTTCAACACGGCGAGCACTACCACTAGCGCGGTAGAATTGCTCGGCACCCCGTGTCCGACCGGTACGCCGACAAACACCCCGACGGCAACATCGACAAACACGCCGGTAGCAAATACGCCGACGGCGACATCGACAACTACACCGACAAATACGGCGACAAGTACGCCGACGTTCGCTGTCTCAGCGACTCCGACAGCGACCGGAACGCCGCCTGTGACGGTGGCCTTGCCGAATGTTAGTGCTTCACCGGGCTCGACGATCACGATTCCGATCACGGTCGGTGACACTACGGGTCGCGGGATCATATCGTATGACCTAAACATCGATTACAACCCTGCAGTACTACAGCCGGCTGGCGGCCTAGCGTGTACGGGAAATGCATGTTTCGATGTGACGGGCACACTTAGCAGTGCGATGTCGATCACGCCTAATGCAACCTTCAACGGACACTTCATAATCTCAGCATTCCAGGCCGCGAATTTGGCAGGAGCTGGAACTCTGATAAATCTGAGGTTCACGGTTGTAGGTGCTAACGGAACGTCATCACCGCTGACCTTTGCGGACTACACGGATCCGAATCAGATCTTCCATACCGGATTTACGTGGAACGAAGGCGATCCTCCGGCATTTACGACAAACGGAAGCGTTACGGTCGGAGCAGCAGGATCACCGACAAATACGGCAACGGCAACACCGACCGGAACGCCGGTAGGACAGGTATTTGCCAACAGTGCTGCTATGTGTACCACACTCGGCACTCAGGCTGATCTCTATCCTTCGACGATCACCGTCACGGGTGGACCGACTCAGATCCAGACTGTACGAGTTACGTTGTTTGGTGTACAACATCAGTTCCCGGACAACATGGACTTCCTTCTGGTAGGCCCGGCAGGACAGAAATTTGTTCTTATGGCTGATGCAGGCGGAGCTCTTCCGCAGGCTTCGCCTGGAGTGAATCTAACCTTCGACGATGCAGCAGGACAGGTATTGCCTGATTCGGGACCATTGACGACAGGGTCATTTGAGCCAACCACATGGGAACCGGGACAAGGAGTCTTCCCTGCACCGGCACCTCCGGCACCTTATAACGAACCGGGAAGCACCGTCGGCGGCATTGGAACCCAGACTTTGTTCGGCAACTTTGGCAACACGAACTCCAACGGTACATGGAGCTTGTACATGCGTGATGACGCAGGTTTACTCTCACGAGTGAACGCCATCACCGGCTGTGTAAACGGCGGCTGGCAGCTGCAGTTCATCCAGGCTACGGCTGCCGGTGCGTCGATTTCGGGACGCGTTATTACTGCAGACGGGGCAGGTATTCGCAACGCTAAGGTTGTCGTGACGGGCAATTCGCTCACTGAGCCGATTGTCGTGACGACCGGAACGTTCGGTTACTTCACTTTCGACGGCCTTAGGACCGGTGAAACTTATGTGGTAACGGTGAATTCACAGCGTTACACCTTCAGCGCACCGAGCCGCGTGATCAGCCTTGTTGACAATGTCTCCGATGCTGACTTCGTAGCGAATCCTCAGGAATAGCTGATATTTGATCTTTGATCTTTTTAAGGGCGGCCTTCGGGTCGCCTTTTTTTTTCGATCGTTCGATCATTTACGGTTGGGAGAGGTTTTTAATGTTGAAAGCCAACAACTGCTTTTGATTCAGTACGTTAAGGGTAATAAGCGAATAAGCGCCGCTTTGCGACCCCCAAAAAGCCATCGCAGACCCTCAAAAAGCCATCGCTTACCCCCAAAAAGCCACCTTGAAAATGCTCTTTTTTCGTCAAATATCTGTTTCGCGCTCGCAAACGCCCATTGCGATCAATGTCATTCTAAAAGTCGTCTAACAATACGTTTATCAATGCTGCGAGTAATCGCTCAACGACGCCTTTTCCTGCCGCGAAATGAGAACGATGAAAATAAATGATGCCGATGAATTATGAATACGTTGATAGGAACGATACTGACTCGAATTTTCTTTGCGGGAAAAATCCTCCCGCAAAGTCGCAAAGTGGCAAAAAGAGACCGAGCGAAAAAAAAACAGAGATCAAGTTAAGACGCGACACCGATCCTTGATATTGTGGACAATTATGGGTATCGATGGCTATACTAGACTTTTCCGCCCCGCTAGGTCATCTCCCTCAGATGAATATAGGAGACCATCGTATGCTGACTTTTTCTTTTTCAAAATCACTAACGAAATTCCACATTTTTGCATTGTTGATAGCTTTCATAGTGATATGTATGCCTTTGCAAAGCATGGCAGCGACCTTGCCGCCGGGTTTTACGGAGACCTCAATTAGCGGTCTTTCGACGCCGACGGCGTTTGCTATTCATCAGGACGGGCGGATTTTTGTCACGCAGCAGGGCGGGGCATTGCGAGTCATAAAAAACGGAGTACTGCTGCCCACGCCATTTACGTCGGTGAGCACCACGTCGAGCGGCGAACGGGGTATGCTCGGCATTGCCATTGATCCAGACTATGCAGCCAATCGTTATATCTATGTTTACTACACCGCGACGACGCCAGCGACCCATAATCGCGTCAGCCGGTTCACTGCCGATCCTGCAAACGAGGACGTAGCTCTTGCCGGCAGCGAGCTTGTGATCCTCGACCTCGATAATCTCAGCGGCGCGACAAATCACAATGGCGGAGCGATACATTTCGGCCTCGACGGAAAACTCTACGTCGCGGTCGGCGATAATGCTTCTTCGGCAAACGCACAGTCGCTAAATAACCGCCTTGGCAAAATACTCCGCATCAATTCCGACGGAACGATTCCCGGTGATAATCCGACTACTTTTCCGGGCATCGCCGGTTCGACAACGGGTTTAAATCAGGCTATCTGGGCGGTTGGCTTACGAAATCCGTATACGTTCGGCGTGCAGCCCGGCACGGGCCGCATGTACATCAATGATGTCGGCCAAAACACTTGGGAAGAGATCGACGACGCCGGAGGCGGAATCAATTTTGGCTGGCCGACATGCGAAGGCGGGTTTCTGCAAGGCACAAATACTCCATGCACTAATCCAAATTTTACAAACCCCGTTTACACTTACTCTTCGTCGTCCGGCAGCGAATGCACGATCATCGGCGGCTCTTTTTACAATCCGACAAACACAACATTTCCTGCTCCTTATGTCGGCAAATATTTTTTTGCGGACTACTGCGCCGGCTGGATAAAATATGTCGATCCTGCAAACCCGTCGGCGACGGGCGCGGCTCCGACCTTTGCGAGCGGTATCGGTTTTGGCGCGGTGGACATACACGTTTCAAACGACGGCAGCCTTCATTATCTTAACCGCTCAAGCGGAACGATCTTTCGCGTTGTATATACAGGCAATCCGACACCGACAAATACGCCGACCAGTACAGCGACCGCAACGCTGACGCCAACATTTACTCCGACAGCAACAAGTACGCCGACAAATACGCCAACCGTTGTGCCCTCGCCTTTTCCTGAATACGATCTAACGGTCAGTCAAACCGATTCTCCCGATCCGGTCGTTGTCGGCCAACAGCTGACATATACTTTGACCGTAACTAATGCTCCAAGTGCTTTGGGCGGTTTTGCATGTCCGAATGTGCGGTTTGGCTATCCGAGCGGTGTTTCATTTTCTTTTAATAGCGCATCAGGAACAGGTGGTTTTAATGCGATACCGGATGTAGGCGGCATTACCTATTCCGGAGGCTGTTTGTCATCTACGGGCGGCCAGCCGCAATCGGCCACGTTGACGCTCGTGATAACACCTACGTCAGCAGGTACGCTCACCAGCCTCGGCACAAGTGTCGTTGTTGACCCCGAAAACACCTGGCACGAAGACAACGAAAACAACAACACGGCGGCAACTATTATAACGACAGTCACAACAGCAACGCCGACAAATACACCAACGAGCACACTGACTGCAACAGCGACAGCAACAGCAACATTCACACCTACGCCCACGCTGACTCCAACCGCAACGCATTCGCCGACAAGTCCGCCGCAGTCCACCAATACCAATACTGCGACCCCAACTGCGACGGCAACGAACACGTTCACCCCTACAGTTACACCTTCGCCTATTTTGTCGTTCTATGATCTCCGGATCAGTCAGTCTGATTCTCCTGATCCCGTCCGCGTCAATCAGGATCTAACCTACACTTTGCTCGTGTTCAATTACCCTCGGCCCCAACCTCCCTTTGGCGACGTTGCGTGTCCCAAAGTGAGATTTGGCTATCCGACCGGAGTTCCGTTTGCATTTGTCTCCACTACCGGAACAAATGGCTATACTTCGATGGCCGATATGGACGGCGTCACTTTCACTGGCGGGTGTATTTCTTCTGAGGGAGGAGTTGTGGGATCGGCTACGCTGACCGTAGTTTTACGCCCCCTGTCTTTAGGCGCGTTATTAAGTGCGGGAGCTAATGTCGTCGTGGATCCTGAAAACCTCTGTTTGGAATACGACGAAACTAACAATGCTGCTCAGACGATCTCAACAACGGTCGTAACCACTCCGGTGTCACGTATGGCGTTTGATTACGACGGTGATCGCAAGTCGGATATTTCAGTTTTCCGTCCGTCGACTGGTGCTTGGTATCTGCAGCAGTCGCAGGCAGGGCTTTACGGAACTTTGTTTGGATTTGGGTCCGACAAAATAGCTCCTGCGGATTACGACGGCGACGGAAAGACTGACATCGCTGTTTATCGGCCATCGACAGGCATTTGGTATGTCTTTAACAGTTCGAATGGCAATGTTACGTATCATGTGTTCGGGTTAGCAGAAGATCTTCCGACGCCTGCGGATTATGACGGAGATGGTAAGGCGGACATTTCTGTTTTCCGTCCATCGACAGGAACTTGGTACAGGCAGAACAGCTCGGATGGTACGTTCTTTGGCATTCAATTCGGATCAAGCGAAGACAAACCTGTGTTTGCCAATTTTGATGGTGATGGGAAATCGGACATCGCGGTGTTTAGGCCATCGACCGGAGCTTGGTATTGGATAAACAGCTCGAATGGTTCGATCCAAGGCGAGTTGTTTGGAAATGGCAGCGACATTCTAACACCCGCAGATTACGATGGCGATGGAAAGACCGACCTTTCCGTCTATCGGCCATCGACCGGTATCTGGTATTCAAAGACAAGTTTCAACTCGCTCTACACATATTTCATCTTCGGCCTCGCCAGTGACATTCCGGCACCCGCCGATTACGACGGAGACGGTCATGCCGACATCTGCGTGTTCCGTCCGTCGGATGGCACATGGTATCGCCACAACAGCTCGAACACACAATTTGTCGCGTTCCAATTTGGCACTAACGGCGACAAACCGACGCAGACGGCGTTTAGATATTGATAGCGTCTTTTGACGCGGATTGCACGGATAGGGCGGGTCAAGACGGATAAAGTAGATATCCGCTTGATCGGCCCTTTACGCGTTAAGATCCGGGTAATACCGCAAATTTCGTTCTGAAAATTTTGAAACTCTCTCAAATCGTTATAAAATCGCCCAATAATCAAAATCACCCTATTTCTTAAGGAGAAAGATCATGGCGATGAATGAACCTTTTGACTGGCGGCGTTCCGATAGGAGGATCTACGCGGCTGCTGCGATCCTGTTTCCTATCGCGGTACTGATAGGCTTTGGACCAACATATTATCTCAAGTTCGCATTCGATTCTCCGCCTATACCGTCGATGCTTGTTCACCTTCACGGCTTGCTGATGACAATGTGGATCATCCTGTTTATCACACAGGTTTATCTCATTTCTTCTAAGAAAATAAAGTTACACCAGAAGCTCGGTATTTTTGGAACGGCACTCGCACCGTTGCTTGTCATCACCGGTGCGATGACCGGTATCGCTTCCGCTGCTCGAGGCGGCGGCGTTCCCGGAATTCCACCGTTGTCATTCCTGATCGTGCCGTTAGGCGATGTGATTGTGTTTGCCATCCTTTTTGCCGGGGCGGTGTATTATAGACGAACTCCTGCTAACCATAAGCGGCTCATCCTTTTGACGGTGCTCAATTTTCTGCCGCCGGCGCTTGGCCGGTTTCCATTCGCGTTTGCTTCAACGCCGCCGTTTTTCTATGGCATCCCTGATCTGATCGCGATCTCGCTCCTGATCTATGACACTTGGAGAAACGGCAAACTGAACAGGGCATTTCTCGCGGGAACAATTCTTCTCATAGCGTCGCACATCATTCGCCTCACGATGGCGGGGACCGATACTTGGATCCGTATTGCCACATGGCTGACAAGTTTGGTGTGATCGATGACCAATTCGACGGCCTGCGTTTACCTATGAGGTTGTCAACCATTACCATATAGGCAGTGCGGCTCCTTATAGTAAAACTTGGCAGCATCGGCGACATTGTTCACACTTTGCCGTCGTTGGCTGCCATTCGCAGAGAATTTCCGGATGCGGAAATTTCGTGGGTCGTCGAGGAACGCTCGTCTGAAATATTAAAAGGCAATCCGCTCATAGACAACCTGATCGAGGTCGATACGCGAAGGCTGCGCCGTCGCCGCGACATAGATAAGATCGTTCACGAAGCAAGCCGTCAGCTTCGAGGGTTGCGAAGGTTTGGGTTTGATATTGCGATAGATTTTCAGGGACTTTTGAAATCGGCAACGATAGCAAAGCTGTCCGGAGCAAAGCGGCGCTGGGGGTTTTCGCGTTCTGGCCTGCGCGAACCTATGAGCCGCCTGTTGCTCACAAATACCGTACAAACGCAGCCGCAAATTAATGTTATCCAAAAAAATCTTGCTCTTGCCGCCGGAGCTTTGGGTTTTACGATCCCGAACACCGCTCTCGAATTTCCGATCGCATCAACCGCCGAAAATGTCACAGCGGCAGAGGCTATTATCAAAAAAATAGGCGGTGAATTTGCGATACTAAATCCCGGCGGCGGCTGGGTGACAAAACTCTGGCACGCCGAAAAGTTTGGACAGCTTGCGGACCGGCTTTGGGAAGACAAAGGGATCAGGTCTGTCGTTACGACAGGCCCGAATGAAGATGAATTGGCCGAAAAAATTGCTGTGAACAGCCGCTCAGGTAGAGTACTATTTACGCAGCCGAGCCTGAAAGGTTTTTATGAATTAGCAAAACGTGCCCGTGTTTACATCGGCGGAGACACTGGTCCGACGCACATCGCGGTGGCGGCCAGAACGCCGATCGTCGGACTTTTCGGTCCAACCGAATGGTGGCGAAACGGCAGCCCAAACCCCAACGACATCTGCGTCGAACGCAACGAAATTGATTGCCGCGTTGATTGCCATCGCCGCACGTGTTCAAAATGGATCTGTATGGATTCCGATGTGGATGCGGTTTTTAAGGCAGTAAATAATAGATTGAACAGTGAATAGATGGACAAGCGAACATTACAACGAATCCGCATACCGCTCGGCTTTCTGTTTGCCGTCGTATTTTTGATATTTGCAAAACCGTCGATGCTGAGCATTGCGATTGGCAGCGGCGTCGCTCTCATTGGACTTGCGATCAGAGCTTGGGCGAGCGGGCATATCAGAAAGGCTCGTGTGCTGGCAGTGACTGGACCTTATGCATATACGCGAAATCCACTGTATTTCGGCACATTTTTTCTTGGCCTTGGGTTTACGGTGGCGTCGGGCGTTTGGTGGTTGGCAATTTTGTTTGCTGGCCTGTTCATCGGCATCTATTTGCCCGTAATGCGCGTCGAAGTAGAAGATATTCGCCGTATTTTTGGCGACGATTATGACGAATATGCTCGAAACGTTCCGATGTTTTTACCTCGATTTTCACCATGGAAAAAATCGGACGAAAAATTTGATTTCGGGCTATACTTGCAATACAGAGAATATCGAGCGGCGGTCGGTGCGCTGGCAGCAATTGGAGTTCTTGCCGCAAAGACATATTTTCTCGGTTAGTAATATGAAATCATCGTGTTACAAAGTATTAATGATCGCGGCCATTTCTCTGGCCGCATTTGGTTTGGGTTTTGCACAGCCTTCTGCCACGCCTGCGGCTAGGATGTTTGACGGCGAGACGCTCAAGTATGAAGGAAAGGGCAGCAAATATAAGCTCAGCATGGCCGTCGCCGACCTGACGTTTTCTGCCGTAGCGACGCCAAATTCCAACGAACTCGTGATCAAGTCAGAGGCGGTTTCAAAAGGTTCGCTGCTAAAGCTTTTTCGTTACAGCTTTCTTCAACAGTATCAATCGACCGTCGATCTCGACACTTTCCGAATATTAAAAACGACAAAGCACGACGTGCAAAAAGAGCGTGTTCGTGACAGCGAGGCAAAATTTGATTACGCTGCAAAGCGTGTGAGCTTCGTCGAAACTGATCCAAAAGATGCAATGCGTCCGCCGCGTCGGATCGCGTCCGAAATCGGCGATCAGTTATATGACATGATATCGGCGATCTATGGCGTTAGAATGCTGCCGCTTGCCGTCGGAAAAAAATTCTCATTTTCGGTTAGCGATTCCGGCCTTGTTTACAAAGTTCCGTTTGCGGTGACCGCTCGCGAAAAACAGGATACGGTGTTTGGAAAGGTCTGGTGTTTTCGCGTCGAACCTGAAATATTCGGAACGGACCGCCTGATCGAAAGGCAAGGGAAAATGGTGATCTGGATGACCGACGACGCCCGTCACACGCCCGTCCGCGCGCAGATCAAAACCGAATGGGGCAGGTTCGACATCAAGCTAAAATCTTCGTCGGTTATAGACTAGATTTCATTGCTCTTGCCAGCAGCTAGTGGTTAACACGGCATTCCGGCTATAATGTCTCACCTTGTAAGTTTTGTAGAAAGACCGCATACTCTTAGTTTGCGGTTTTTGTGTTATGGAAAAGAAAGCAGCTAAAAAATCAGCGGCTAAAAAGAAAATTGTCGAGTCAAAAGAGGTCTTACCGCGTTCGCCGTGGACAGAGCATGCTACTTCGCCCGTTAAAAAACCTGTATCGAAGAAGCCGGTACTGTCAGAACCGGTTGCGGTAGCGACTGAGCCTACAAAAGCAAAGAAAGTATCAAAGAAGGCAGTGGTCGCAAAGCCTGTGTCAGAACCTAAAGCGGTAGCGGCTGATCCGGTTAAAGCGAAGAAGGTAGTGTCAAAACCGACGGCAACACCTCCTGTGTTGGCTAAAACAAAGAAATCATTGAAGAAAGTGTCAAAACCGGCAGAGGTAGCGACCGAGGTGTTAGTAGCGAAGAAAGCATCGAAAAAAACACCAAAGAAACCAACTCTCGACGTGACCGAAGAGATCGCGGCTGCCGAGCCGAAAGTCGAGCTTTCGCCTGCGTTCAAGGCACTTGCCGAGCCAAAACTGCCCGATCCGCAACGCGAAAATCGCGCTCGCCTAATGATGCAGACGCCGACGAAGCTCTATTTCTACTGGTCGGTTCGCGAGAATCCATACCATTTGCTCCGCCGTGCTTTTGGGGACGATCAGGGCAGCTACACGCTCGTCCTAAAACTCACTGAGTTTAACAGCGGCGTCGAGGTGATCCAACGTGCCGAGGCCGAAGGGAATTGGTGGTTCGATGTCGAGCCGAATGGCAAGTACGAGGCCGAGATTGGATTTTACGCTCCGAATCGCCCGTATTTTCGCATCATCTATTCAAACACGATCGAAACGCCCCGCCGAAGTCCAAGCACTCGTGTTGCGAGTGAGATGGACTGGCGCGTGTCTGCCAGCAAGTTTGCCGAAGTCTTGGATGTTGCGGGATTTTCGCAGGACGCTTTTGATGTAGCGATGGCCGGCGACGACCACGAAGCATCAGAGAATGTAACGCACACTGCTTTTTCGCATTTTATTGGTAATGGCGATCACGATCTGCGCGGCATTGCGGCGGAGGACATTCGATACGCGATGATGGCGTTGGCTTCAGGATTGAAGATCGAGGAACTGCGTTTAAGGGTCAACGCAACGCTTTTCGCGATATTGCAGGCAAACGCATCGAACATCGCAGCAGTCAATGCTATGAACGTTTTGAGCGAATATTTCGACATCGACGAAGCTGATTTTGTCGAGCATCAAGTCGGCTCGGCGGTTTACGGAGCGAGCCTCGTGCATTTTCCGCGAACATTAAAAACGCGCCACATCATGCCGAAATACGCGCCGCTTAGCTCATTTTCACTTCGCAGCCAGTAGCTATCAGCCAGCAGCAATAGCTATACTAATCGCAGCTTATGCCTGTCGGTTACTTCAGCCTCATTCTCCACGCTCACCTGCCGTTCGTGCGGCATCCCGAATATCCGAAATTTCTCGAAGAAGACTGGCTCTACGAAGCGATCACCGAAGTCTATCTTCCGTTAATTTTTATTTTTCAAAGCCTGCACGAGGCCGGTGTGAAGCCGCGACTTGCGATGAACGTCTCGCCGCCGCTGTGCGAAATGCTCGCCGACGAACTGCTGCAAACGCGCTACACCGAGCACCTCGAAAACCTGCTCGAGCTTGCAAACAAAGAGCTGCATCGAACGAAAACAGAATCGATGGATTTTCAATCCGTCGCAAAGATGTACGTTGATAATTTGTCGGCGTCGCTCGATCTCTGGAACAATCGCTACAAACGAAATCTCATCAACGCATTCCGAGAGCTTCAGGACGAAGGGGTTATCGAGATAATTACGTGCTGCGCGACGCACGGTTTTATGCCGCTTATTTCGACGATCGAATCGAGACGTGCGCAGGTACAGATCGCGGTCGAGAATTACAAAAAGCATTTTCACCGGCAACCGCGCGGCATCTGGCTGGCAGAATGTGCGTACGAGCCGGGCATCGAAGATCTGTTGAAAGACGCGGGTATAGAGTATTTCATCTCGGATACACACGCGATACTTTACGGCGATCCGCGTCCGCGTTACGGTGTTCACGCACCGGTTGTTTGCCCGAATGGTGTCGCTGTTTTCGCACGCGATGTCGAAACAAGTCAACAGGTCTGGAGCGCCGAGATCGGCTATCCGGGCAACGATGTCTATCGAGAATTTTATCGCGACATCGGTTGGGACGCGCCGATCGATTATCTGCGGCCTTACCTAGACGAACACGCAAACCGCAAACACCTCGGCCTAAAATATCACCGCATCACCGGCCGAGATGTGCCGCAGCAGTTGAAGGAACCTTACATTCCCGCTCTCGCACGCGACAAGGCCGCCGAAAACGCATCGCACTTCATCAGTGAACGCATCAAGCAGGCGTACAAACTGCGCGAAACTTTCGAGGGTCATCCACCGCTTGTCGTCTCGCCATACGACGCAGAACTCTACGGCCACTGGTGGTACGAAGGGCCGCAGTTCATCGACTTTTTCTTTAAGAAGCTGCACTTCGATCAGACCGAGATTCAAGCGATCACGCCGGGAGATTTTCTCGATTCCGGCCTGCCGATCCAGATCCAAAAACCAACCGCCTCAAGCTGGGGCGAAGCCGGCTACTACAAAGTCTGGCTTAACGAAGGCAACTCCTGGATGTACCCATACCAACACGACGCCGAACGGAAAATGACCGAATACGCCAACAAGTTTGGAGTCTTAAGTCTGGAGTCTGAGGCAAGCGGTTCTACTCAAGACTCAAGACTCAAGACTCAAGACTCAGTCCGCATTTTGAACCAAATGGCTCGCGAACTCCTCCTCGCTCAATCCTCCGACTGGGCATTCCAGATCTACCAAGGCACAACCGTCGAATACTCCAGCCGCCGCTTCCAATCGCACATCTCCCGTTTCGACCTCCTCGCCAAAATGCTCGACACCGGTGACATCGACCAAGATCTTTTAGCCGAGATCGAAAACCGCGACAATATCTTTCCTGAGATCGATTTTCGCGTTTATCTTCCTAAAGATTGAATCGCTTTCAATTTAAATCCACTTACGGCGTTCGAGCGAAATTTGAATTGTAACTAATTTCTAAAAACCATACCCATTGTTTATGAAAAGACTTTTTGTTTCGGCTGTCCTTGTTGTCTTCTGTGCATGCACTTTCGTATTTGGCCAAGCCTCAGCGGCGGGTCAAATGATCTCTTCGGCTGATCTCAAGTCTGACCTTGCAATATTGCGGCGGGCCTACGAGCAGCTTCATCCCGGCCTGTACCGCTACAATACAAAAGCACAAATGGATGCTAGTTTCGCCGATCTTGAACGCCAGTTTAGCCGCGATATGAGTTTGCGTGAAGCTTATGTGAAAATTTCCGTTTTTCTCGCGAAGGTAAAATGCGGCCACACATACACAAATTTTTATAACCAACCAAAATCAATTGTCGAGGCGCTTTTTAAAGGCAAAAATCGCGTCCCTTTCTATTTTCGCTGGCTCGACGGACAGATGATCGTTACTCGCAGTTTTGACGCCGATACAAATATAAAGCCGGGAACCGAAATAGTGTCTATCAACGGAACACAGGCGAAGGAGATACTTGAAAAACTAATGACTATTGCACGCGCGGACGGCTCGAACGACGCAAAGCGTGTTTCGTATCTAGAAGTCGGCGGCAATGATCGCTGGGAAGCATTCGACATTTATTTTCCGATGTTCTTTCCGCCTAAAGCTTTACAAATGGAACTCGTGATGAGGCCGATCGGCTCATCCAAAACAGTTAAGGCACTCGTCATGCCGCTGACCGACGAGGAGCGAAAGGCTGCAAGGCTGTCCGATCCTGAAGACCCCAAAAATGACAAACCCGCATTTACGCTCGAAAGGCCTGACAGTTCTACTGCGATTCTTCGAATGCCGACATGGGCCCTTTACAACAGCAAGTGGGATTGGAAAAAGTTTGTTGACGAGACATTCGATAGGCTGATCGATGAAAAAGTGGCGAATCTCGTTATCGACATCAGAGCGAACGAGGGCGGACAAGATGTTGGCGACGCCGTGATAAGCCGTATCGCCGACCATGAGATCGTGCTTAGCAAGACGCGACGGCTGGTTCGCTATCAGAAAGTTCCGACCGATCTAATTCCGTATCTGGAAACGTGGGACCGTTCGTTTGACGATTGGGGAAAGTCGGCAAGCGAAAAGGCAGGTGATTTTTACATCTTGCGGCGCTATGACGACGATGAGCGTGGTTCGGTGATCAAGCCGTCGGGACGGCGCTACATGGGCCGCGTTTTTGTTCTTGTCGGGGCAGTGAACAGCTCTGCGACCTTTCAGTTCGCGCAAACCGTAAAATTAAATAAGCTCGCAACACTCGTCGGCCAACCAACCGGCGGCAACCAACGCGGTATAAACGGCGGCGCTTTTTACTTTCTCAATCTGCCTAAATCAAAAATCGAAGTTGACCTCCCGCTCATCGGCCAATTCCCAATCATCGAGGCTCCGGACACCGGCATCGAACCCGACATCCATGTCCGCCCAACCGCCACAGACATCGCTGCCGGCCGAGACACGGAATTAGCAACGGTAAAGAGCATGACTCAAAAATAACTGCGTTTCGGTACTAAAATGCAAAAATTCACGAACAGGCACGAAAGATATTCTGTTTTCGTGTTTGTTTTTGTTTATCGTGGTTAATCCATGGGTTTCTAGCTGGAAAGTTACGGCAAATCTAGAAAGTTGCGTCATATCTGGAAAGTTGGTATTCCAATTTTATTTAAAGTGCGCTAGCTTACTGTGGGATCGTCGAAATTTCGATGATCATTGCTCATTGATAATCCGTTAGACGGCAGAGAAAGCTGTAACGATCTGTCTCACAAACCGCGCAATTTGTCATAACCTGTAAGACAAACGGCGCCTCTGCAAAATTGTCGAAACACTACAAAAACAGTCTTGTAAGAGCAATGTTTGCAGAGTTTAAAATGTCGGGCACGTTGCGGGCCACCACAATTTTGACCGATATTGTTTTTTTTCAAAAATCGTGGAACACGGCCTAAATACAACGGCAACTATATTGTTTTCAATGTTTACACCGTTCCACACGTATGTGGAACGCCGTGGAACGATCGGAACGCTCAGAAACGAAGCATAATTTGGTGTCGTAGGGTCTATTCTTTATTTTCGCTGTATTTGCCTTGAGCGGCTTGAAAACGTTATTCTTGATGATTGTTTTTGGAGGAAATTAATGACATCTAAGGGCGTGGAAATTGCTCCCGCAGAAGGGAAACTTGGTATTTTGTTGGTCGGGCTGGGTGCGGTGAGCACGACGTTGGTCGCTGGCGTGGAGGCCATCAAACGCGGCATTTCGGAGCCGGTCGGAAGCTTGACGCAAATGGGCACGATCCGTTTGGGCAAACGCACCGATAACAGATCGCCAAAGATCAAGGATTTTGTGCCGCTCGCCGATATTAACGACATCGTTTTTGGCGCGTGGGATATTTTTCACGACAGCGCCTATGACGCGGCGATGAATGCGGGCGTTCTGGACAAAGACCTGCTCAATCAGGTCTCCGAACCGCTTGCCTCGCTCAAGCCGATGGCCGCCGTTTTCGAACAGAATTACGTAAAACGCATAACCGGCGAAAACGTCAAGACCGGCAAGAATAAGATGGACTTGGCCGAGCAGTTGATCGCTGACATCGCCAAGTTTAAGTCGGACAACAATTGCTCGCGGCTCGTAATGGTCTGGTGCGCATCGACCGAGATCTACATCGAGGAATCGGCGATACACGCGACGCTTGAATCATTTGAAAAAGCGATGTATGACAACGACCCATTCATCGCGCCGTCAATGATCTATGCTTACGCCGCTCTCAAATCGGGTGTGCCTTTTGCGAACGGAGCTCCAAATCTGACGGTCGATATTCCGGCGTTGACAGAACTTGCCGACAAGACAAAAATGCCGATCTGCGGCAAGGATTTCAAGACCGGCCAGACGCTGATGAAGACGATCCTTGCTCCCGGTTTCAAATCACGAATGCTCGGCCTCGACGGCTGGTACTCGACAAACATTCTGGGCAACCGCGACGGCGAAGTTCTTGACGACCCCGAGAATTTCAAGTCGAAAGAAGTTTCCAAACTCTCGGTGCTCGAACATATTTTCCAGCCCGAAGTTTACCCTGAACTCTACGGAGATTTTTCGCACGTCGTTCGCATCAACTACTATCCGCCGCGCGGCGACAACAAAGAGGGTTGGGACAACATCGATATCTTTGGCTGGCTCGGCTACAAGATGCAGATCAAGATCGACTTCCTCTGCCGCGATTCGATCCTGGCCGCACCGCTGGCGCTCGACCTCGCGTTATTTATGGATCTCGCTGCGCGTGCGGGTATGAAGGGCATTCAGGAATGGCTTTCGTTCTATTTCAAAGCTCCGCAAACTGCTCCTGGCCTTTACCCAGAGCACGATCTGTTTATTCAGTTGATGAAACTAAAGAACACCTTGCGGCATATGAAAGGCGAGGAATTGATCACGCATCTCGGCCTCGAATATTACGATTAAGTCACTCGCAATACAATTAATTCAGCGGACGTTCCAGAAATATTTTTGTTATTTGACAATTTTCTGTTGCGTCCGCTGTGTTTAATATGTTAATCATAGATTAGAGGCGGGCTTTCATACTCGCCTTGTCCTCTGGGCTTACCCTTCCAGACAACAAAGTCCAGCCAACTCACAATCTTTTGAAATCATCATTGTTGACGACAGCATGCCGTTAAGATAAACGGCAAGTTTGAACTCATATAAACGTTCTACAGCAGAAGGGGGCAAGTGGCTCCGACGAGGCAAGAAGATGAAACAGGAAGCGGCTAAGAAAAAAGAAAACACAGATAAGGGAATACTTCTCGATCCGGAACGAAAGAGTCCGCGGGCGGCGGAGTTTGAAGATAAGCTTACAAGCTGGATCGTCGGCCAGGAACGCGCGGTTCGCCGTATGAGCGGGCTTTTCCAGATTTATCTGGCCGGGATGAACAATCCTTCACGTCCTATAGGCACGATGCTCTTCCTCGGCCCGACAGGTTCAGGTAAGACGCGCGTAGTCGAAGCTGCGTCTGAGGTCCTTTTCAATGAACCTCACACTGTCGTTAAGATCGACTGTGCCGAGTTTCAGCATTCGCATGAGATCGCCAAACTGATCGGTTCGCCTCCAGGATACCTCGGCCATCGCGAAACATCGCCGATGTTGACGCAGGAAAATCTCGATAAATCGCACACTGATGACACAAAGCTGACGTTCGTGCTTTTTGACGAGATCGAAAAGGCATCAGATTCGCTGTGGCAGCTTCTGCTAGGCATTTTAGACAAAGCGACGCTTACGCTTGGCGACAATCGCCGCGTTGATTTCTCAAGGACGATCGTTATCATGACATCCAATTTGGGTGCTCGCGAGATGTCCGAAATGATCTCAGGCGGCATAGGCTTTGCTCCGACAAAGACCGATCAGGCAAAAGAAGATAACGAGATCGACACCAAGATCTATCGTACCGCTCTCGAAGCTGCGAAACGTAAATTCTCACCCGAATTTATGAACCGCATTGACAAGGTCGTCGTTTTCCGCAGCCTTAAGGAACACCATCTCCGCCAAATACTCGAGATCGAGCTGCGTTCGGTGCAGGATCGAATTACAGAGTCGGCAGGAACGAAATTTGTATTTGAATGTACTACAGAAGCAAAAGAATTTTTGCTTAGCGAAGGTATCGATCTAAAATACGGAGCACGTCATTTAAAACGAGCGGTCGAGCGTTTTCTGGTTTACCCGCTATCGAACCTTGTCGCTACGGAACAAGTGGAAACCGGCGATTTTGTTTTGGTAGATTTTGATTCCGAAAAAGAGCAGCTTATGTTTACCAAACAGTCCGGCAAGATGATAATTGCCGACGTTCACGATCGCGATGTTGAACAGGAACCGCTTAAGAGTGCTGACGCCATCGGATTGCCGCTGCCGCAAGCTGTAGCAGCGTCCGAACGCAGCAAATCAAAAGGCGAGAATAACGACGCATAATGTGAAAGGTTTTTATTGCGAAAAAGGGAAGCCTGATCGGCTTCCTTTTTTTGTTTTCGATCAAGTTTTATCGAGTGCCTGAGTCAGATCCTTGATCAGGTCGTCAACGTCTTCGACGCCGACCGAAAGACGTATCAGTCCATCAGTAATGCCGGCCTTCAATCTGTCTTCACGCGGTATCGTAGCGTGGGTCATTGAAGCGGAATGTTGAAGAATAGTTTCCACACCACCTAGGGATGTGGCGAGCGTGCAAAGCCGGACACCATTTGCAAAGACTTTCCCCGCTTCGATCGTTCCAAGATCAAGCCCGATCATGCCGCCGTAACCGCCTGGCATTTGCCGTCCTGCGATCTCATGATTAGGGTGCGATTCGAGGCCGGGATAATAAACGGCTTTTACTTTCGGATGTTCGCCAAGCATATTTGCAATGGCAAAGGCATTTGAATTGTGCTTCTCCATTCGCAAGGCAAGCGTTTTGATGCCGCGAACGACTAGCCATGCAACCTGCGGCGCAATGTTTCCACCGTAGAATTTATTAGCGCAATGCCTTGCGGCCTCGACAACCTCACGGCTGCCTACCAGAACACCTGCCGTAAGGTCGCTGTGGCCGCCTAGGTACTTAGTTGCACTATGGATCACAGCGTCAACACCCAGTTCAAGTGGACGCTGATTAAATGGCGTCGCAAAAGTGTTGTCAGCAACGGTCGTGATGCCATGTGTGCGGGCTATCGAGGTGACAGCTTCGATATCGGTAATGAGAACAAGCGGGTTGGTCGGGGTTTCGATCCAAAAGAGCTTTGTTTCGGGCCTGATGGCTGCACGATAGTTCTCGGCATCGGTTGCATCGACAAATGTATTATCGATGCCGAACCGTTCTTTTATATGATGTAGAAAGTTGGTCGTTGTAGCGTACATCGACTGCGGGGCTACGATGTGCTCGCCTGATCTTACAAGCGTCAAGATCGCCGCCGAGATCGCCGCCATTCCTGATGCTAAGGCCAGGGCAGATTCGCCGTTTTCGAGGTCGACCATTACAGCCTCCAACGCTCGTTGAGTCGGATTGCCTAGTCGTCCGTAATAGTAGCCATCCTTTTCTTCATTATGGATAGCGGCACCCTCATCAGCATCTGAGAATGCAAAAACGGAAGCCGGATAGATAGGCACCGAAAGAGCACCGTAATGTGCAGCGCGGTCATCGCCCGCATGAACGGCTTTTGTGTAGAAAGAGTTTTTGCTCATATACTAATCGTAATAACAATTCATTGCCAACGCAATCACGGCTGAGTTTCCGTAGGGAGAGGTGTTTGACATACATATATGTGTTTGCAAATATGTATTGAATGTCAGCAAATACTGTCGAATCCGATTTCTACGCACTTGAAAAGCTATTTCTTGCTCTTGGAGACAAAACGCGACTGCGGCTTTTGGCTTTAATGGCTGACGGTGAAGTGCCGGTCGGCTTTCTCGCTGACAAACTGCACGAAAGCCAGCCAAAGGTTTCGCGGCATTTGGCGTATCTTCGCGGTGCAGGGGTCGTAGAGACTCGTCGGGATGGAAAATGGATCTACTATGCCATTAGTTACCCTCAGGAAGCGGTACGGAGGCAAATACTTGATTCGGTTATAAAGTCGATAGCCGCTGTCGGTATAGACCAGGAAACTCTTTCATTTGCCGAAGACCAGGTAACTCCCGAAACTCAGCCAAGCTGGGAAAGCCCCAGATATGTAGAGGACGATGAGTATGAGCTGGCAGACAATTATGAAGAAGAGGAGGAGAATATGCCGGAATCGGAGGAGATGGATATTTTCCTATTATGACTCGATATCTGCCGAAGTCTCGTAAGGACAATGCCGGCATCGGTTTTCGCAACAGTATCCGCGTTTAAGCAAATAGTGCCTGGTAAGTACCATCAGGCCATCTTCAAAGTAGAAATCCACTTCCTCTACCAAGGGTCTGGCATTTTCTATGGGTTCGGCTTTGTTTTTATTGCTGTTGCTCATATAGGGCAAGAAATTCTACATTCCCTTCCGCTCCTTGTATAGGCGACTCGATAAGACCTTTATTGAACAGGCCGATGCCCGCCGCGAAATCATTTACTTCGTCAACGACACGCAGGTGCTTTTCTGTTTCGCGAACAATGCCTCCTTTTCCTACTTCACCGCGGCCAACTTCAAACTGCGGTTTTATTAGGACTATTATTTGTCCGGTCGGTTTTAGAAGTGGTTTTATCGCCGGCAATATCTTGGTTACGGAAATGAAGGAGACGTCCATAACCGCCAGATCAAATTGAGTGTCAAAATCCTTAGGGTTCAAACTGCGGGCATTGGTATTTTCGCGAACATCGATGCGCGGATCGGTGCGCAATTGCCAGACAAGCTGATTTGTGCCGACGTCGATGGCTATGATGCGTGCAGCACCATATTTTAGAAGACAATCTGTAAATCCGCCTGTTGACGCTCCGATGTCAATACAGGTAAAGCCGGACGGGTCGATAGCGAATGAAGCTAAAGCTCCTTCAAGTTTAAGACCAGCCCGGCTTACATATTTGTTTTCCGGCGAGTCTCCCTTGATGCGTATGGCAGCGTCGGTCGCAAACAGCTCAGATGGTTTCTCGACACGTTTTTCATCAATAAGGACCACTCCGGCCATTACCATGGCCTGAGCTTTAGTGCGGGATTCTGCAAATCTGCCCTGAACCAGCAATTTATCGATACGTTCCTTCATTCGTCGATCGCCATAGCCTCAAAATCAGTCGGATATTCGCCGTCAGATGCGTATTTCACCTCGATCGGGCGACAGCATACCTCGCAATCCTCGACATACGATTGCTCGCCTGCGGAAAGGTCGAGCACAAAAGATATTTCCTGCCAGCAATACGGACAAGTAAAAAAATGCTCGATCTCCATAAAGTCTTTCTAATCATCAATCGGCTTCTGTGCAGCAACGTCCAATGATATTCTACTTGTTTGAGCGGGCAAAAGCCGGAAGCTGAGATTCGCAAAAGATGCAAAAAGCAGCAAAACTATCGCGGTTGGCAAAATACGCATGGTTCGTCCTAGGATTCAACATTCTCGTGATTCTATGGGGTGTTTTTCTGCGCGCATCGAAATCGGGCGACGGCTGCGGCCAGCACTGGATCACTTGTCATGGTGAAGTAATTCCTTCCGCTCCCGAGTTAAAAACGGTCATCGAATTCACTCATCGGATCACAAGTTCACTCGCCGGGATCTTGATCATTGTATTGCTAGTCTGGGCATTTCGTCGCTGGAAATCGAACAAGAGTGACCAAAATCGGCTTACGCTGGGAGTCGCCGTAGGATCTTTCATATTCGTAGTCATCGAAGGACTGCTCGGAGCCGGTCTGGTTCTCACTGGCAACACCGCAGAAAACCTCACGCCAGAGCGTCCCTTGTGGATGGCGGCACATCTAATAAATACGTTTATTTTGCTGGCGTTTTTGACGCTTACGGCGCGTTATGCCAGCGGCGGAAAGCGTCTCGTGTTTCGGGCCCAGCCTAAATATCTGCTTGCCATCGTGATCGGTGTTATCGCGATCTTTTTGGTTGGAACAAGCGGCTCAATTGCCGC
This sequence comes from Chloracidobacterium sp., assembly GCA_016711345.1. NCBI lineage: Bacteria > Pseudomonadati > Acidobacteriota > Blastocatellia > Chloracidobacteriales > Chloracidobacteriaceae > Chloracidobacterium > Chloracidobacterium sp. The sequence continues at coordinate 1,339,013 of JADJTD010000001.1, read as the reverse complement.
GCTTTCACATATGATCTTTCCAGCGGGAACAATTGCGGAAGGCGTGGCTCAAGATTTTTCGCAGACGTCTCATTTCCTTTTGCGTTTACGTTTGCTGCATCCGATCACAGCCATTTTGACCAGTGTTTTTCTTATATTTCTGACGGGCTGGCTCGCAAAAGAAGGTGGAAACGGCAAGACTGTCTCGCGATGGTCAAATATACTATCGATCCTAATATTAGCCCAGATTGCGTTTGGGGCGACTACGCTTTTGATGCTCGCTCCGATGGTTATGCAGTTGGGACACCTTTTACTTGCTGATCTTATCTGTATAAGCTACATCCTGTTTTCTGCTGAATTCCTTTCGTCGATTGATGGGACCGAAGGGAACACTATCACCGCTCAGGAACTCTGATGACGCCAGTCCTTACCGCTCTCGACGAGGCTGTCGAGTGATTTCTGCAATTCGAGAAGTTTCGATTCGACCTCGGCGTCATTGGCGTTAGAATCGACGGAAATGGGCTCGCCGATGATCGTAATGGCGCGTGTAAACGGCTTTGGAATTTGCATTTTATCCCAGCTATTCACAGTCCAGAATTTCTGCGGCTCAATGACAAAGGGCACGATAGGATTGCCCGTTTTTTTTGCAAGGATTATGGGGCCGAGTTTTGCCTCGTATCTTGGACCTCGTGGTCCATCGACCGTAAAGGCCATCGGCATGCCGGTTCGCATTGCCTTTATCATTTCGACAAGCGCCTTTGCTCCGCCCCGTGATGATGAACCGCGTATCGCCCCGCATCCAAATCGCTGAAGAGTACGAGCTATATATTCGCCATCGAAACTCTGCGAAGTCATTATCACAATGCCGCGGTTCCGAAAGAAATATGTGCTTAGAAAAATGCGGTTATGCCAAAGTGCATAGATAGGGACCTTGCCTGCCGTCCTGACTCTTTCAAGATTTTCTTTTCCGCGAATTTCAAAACGCGCCAGCGAGCCTAAGAACTTAATAGACAAAAAGAAAACAACGTCCGCCAGCCGGATAGTTATTCGCTGTGTTATCGAATATTTCGACAGCGACGCAAATTTAAGTAGTTTGTCTTTTTGTTCCGGCATTGTTAGAAATAACTATCAAGTTAAGGTATTATTTGCAACAACGGCAATCGTTAAGGCGTATTTCCGGTTGGCTTCTCCTTACCGTCTATGCAGCGACGAATTCTTATTATCGACGACCACGATGATCTTGCCACGGCACTCGAAGAAGTGTTTTCGCACGTCGGACATGAAGTGAAAGTGCTTGAAAAGCGTCCGAACGCTTCAGAGGTCAAGGATATTGGAACTTTCGATCTCGTAATATCTGATCTTGATGTTAGTGATCCGGTTCAACAGGCCGATATCAAAACCAACGGAAATATCACTCCCCGAGATATGTCACCAGTTAAGGCTGGTGAGCACGTTAAGGCCTTCAAACTGAGCGCTGCTAATTTTCGCCGCGATAACTTTGAAGAGGATCTGCTAAAAGACTTGGTCGCGACAGTGCTCGACTATAAGATCAGGTTTGTGGACAAAGAGGAAGTCGTACAGGGTTTGCGTGAGAGTATTGAGTTTGAGCTGCCCAGCGTCATCTCGCTGATGCATATTGTTCTTGAATATCTAATGAAACGCGTCGAAAAACTCGGCGTCTGTAAACCTGAACAGTCCAACCTTTTTGTGGCTCTCGACGAAGCGTTTGTTAATGCGGTCAAGCATGGTAACAAGTTCGACGTAGGAAAAATGATCCGTGTGGCCGCCGAAGTGTCTCCGGCTGAAGCGCGATTTACCATAGAAGATCAAGGTGACGGTTTTGATGTAAATAACATTCCGGACCCGCTGGATCCTGAAAATCTTTTTAAGACCTCGGGCCGCGGAGTACTTTTTATTTACAACATAATGGACGAGGTCAAATACAATGATCGCGGCAACCGGTTAACAATGGTAAAAAAGGCTCCTGTGGACAAAAAACAAGAGGCTTGAATGCGGTAGAATAGTGGCAGATGAAAGTAACCATTGCCCAGATCAACACCACCAACGGCGACCTCAAAGGCAACACTCAAAAAATAATTCAGGCGATAGAAAAAGCGCGTGTTGACGGTTCGGATCTGGTCGTCTTTCCCGAAGTTTCGACACACGGCTATACTTCGCAGGACTGGTTTCAGGATGCGGACATAATAGAACATTCGCCCGATCCGTTGCGTGAGATCGTTCCGGCAACGCTGGGTATAACGGCGATCGTTGGAACTGTCAGGCCCAATGAAAGTGCTGACGGCAGAAGGCTCTTTAATTGTGCGGCCGTGATGCATAATGGCGAGCTGTTAGGATTTGCTGACAAATCGCTGCTTCCTGAATACGACGTTTTTGATGATCCACGTTACTTTGAACCGGGCGATGCGCGGCGGATATTTGACGTTAACGGAACAAAACTCGGCGTTGTCGTATGCGAAGATTTTTGGAACGACAAGACTTTTTGGCGCGAGCGGCTTTACGAGCACGATCCGACTGATGAGGTTGTTGCTTTGGGTGCCGACGTTATCATTTCGATCAACGCATCGCCCTATAACAAGGGCAAGATAAAGCTTCGCTGCGACATGGTCGCTCATCGGGCAAAGCTGCAGAAGAAGCCTATAGTTTTCGTCAACCTTGTCGGAGGAAACGACGGCATCATCTTTGACGGAGCAAGCCTGATAGCCGATGAGGAAGGCGATATTATTCTGCAGGCGACGGCGTTTGAGGAATTTGTCGAGACCGTCGAGCTCGACGTTCGAAAGCCTGATGCCCGCGGCATTACCGGAAACGAGATCGAGTCTATTCGCGAAGCACTCGTTCTCGGCATCCGCGACTATGCTCAGAAGAATGGATTTAAGAAAGCCGTTCTCGGCCTTTCCGGTGGAATAGATTCCGCATTGGTGACTGCTCTTGCGGCTGAGGCCCTGGGAGCGGAAAATCTTCTGTGCGTGATGATGCCGTCGCCTTTCTCATCAGAGGGAAGCGTGAAAGATAGCGTGGACTTGGTCGCTAATCTTGGCTGCGAGAGCCGCATTGAACCGATCTCTGATACTTTTGATGTCCTGCTGCAACAAATGGAGATGCACAAGCCTTCAAAGGGCGGCGAGAGCCTTGCAGCCGAGAATATGCAGTCGCGCATTCGCGGCGTTATTCTGATGGCGATCTCAAATGCCGAAGGCAGCCTTGTGCTATCGACCGGCAACAAGAGCGAGCTCGCAGTCGGATATTGCACGCTCTACGGCGATACAAATGGCGGACTTGCCGTGCTCGGGGACGTCCTGAAAACCGAAGTCTGGCAGATCGCACGCCACATCAACGAAAAGGCTGGACGAGAGATCATTCCGAACAAGATCATCGATAAAAAACCTTCGGCAGAACTCGCCCCAAATCAATTTGATCAGGACAGCCTGCCGCCTTACGAAGCGATGGACCCTGTTCTGAAAATGTATTTCGAGCAAAAGGCCTCACCAGCCGAAATCATCGCCGCAGGGAATGATGCTGATCTCGTTTACGGCATTCTCAACAAAGTCGAGCATCCGGCAAATGAATTCAAAAGGCAGCAACTGCCGCCGACTTTGATAATCTCAAAGAACGCTATTGGCGTTGGTCGTCGCAGGCCGATCACGCATAAATATCGCCGAACAAATCGTGCTACTATGTTTTCACAAGGAGACTAACTATGAAAGCGATCATTGCTGCTACATTTCTTATAGTAGTTTTGACTTTAACCTTGTTTGGGCAAGATATCGTTGATGCTATTCGTGGTATAGAAGTTACCGGAACCGCCGAACGTATGGTTATTCCAGATGAACTTACTTTCCGAATCGCGTTGGCAGAACGGATGGGTACCCGCGGCAAGATCACCATCGAACAACAAGAGACCCAGCTTCGCCTTGAGCTTGAAAAGATAGGAGTGGATCTTGCAAAAGATCTTTCAATCTACGATATCTCCGCGAGATATGTCCGTCAGCGAAGACTCAAGGATGTGCTTGCCAGTCAGGACTATCGACTCATAGTCAGGGATCTAAACAAGGTTGCTCCTCTACAGGAAATAGCGGATCGGATCAACGTTAGCCGCCTCGACTTGGTCGTTGCCACGAATTCTCGCATTGACGAGATACGACGAGAGTTGCGGATCGAGGCTATTAAAGGGGCTAAGACTAAGGCCGAATATCTGATGTCCGCGATTGGTGGAAAGGTCGGCAGTGCTATCTTTGTTAAAGAAATCGACAATGAGTCGCTGAATATCTTTGAAAAGCGGAACCAATATTCTTATTATTCTGCAAATGCGATGTCTAACGCTGCCGTGAGATCAATTTACGGCGAACCACTCTCGTTTGCTCCTGAAAAGGTTCGTTGTGTCATCCTCGCTAGATTTGAAATCCAATAGTTTTTTGTGCAAGAACCTCTTTAGAACTCCGTTCATAAGACAACAGCATACGCTGAGTAATAATTGAACGGAGTTTACCTATGTCTAAATTTGAGAGTCCTTTAAACAATATTAGTATAGCCAGTCCGTGCAGTGCGGATTGGAATGAGATGTATGGCGACGACCGCAAGCGCTTTTGCGGTGAGTGCAAGCTCAATGTTTACAACCTTTCGGGAATGAGTCGCGACGAAGCGGAATCTTTGATGATGAATTCGGAAGGCCGACTTTGCGTTCGTTTTTACAAACGAGCGGACGGCAGCGTCATCACGCAGGATTGCCCTATTGGTTGGGCTAAGGTGAAGCAGCGAACAAAGATCTTTGCGACCGCTTTGGCATCTTTGATCATGGCTTTATTTACAGGCATTTTGTTTGTATCTGCTTTTTCTAAGGGCCGAACGATAATGGGAGAGATAGCCCGCCCGTTAGTAATTCCTTCGCCGACACCGATACCGCTAATGGGAGCGATCGCCGCCCCGCCTAAAAATGCCAACGCCGAGATCAAGGGAGACGTGGTTCAAGGCAAGGTTGCTGCTCCGCAGAAAAAACAATCGAATGAAAAGTTTGAGATGGGAAAGATGAAAGTAATTTCAAGCGAGAGCATCGTAAGCAAAAATAGCTAGTTCTTGACGTAGTAGCCTTGTCTCGCACGCACTCGTGGGGTACCGTGGTTATCGACGTCAACGTTTAGTTTTACATATTTACTAACAGGGAAATCGGCTTCGGAATAATATTGAACTAGATATTGTGCCCGCAGTTCGCCGGCAAGCTGGCGAAAGATAAGATCGAGAGTCGTTTTGTTTTTGCGAGTGTTGCCCGAATTCTGCAAAGCGTCCTTTGTGTCAATTGGCTGAAACTTCGGTAGATATGCCGAGCCGCCAGTCGCGTCTGCAAAGGTCTGCATATTTTCCTGGCCAAAAACGCTGATCTGATTCAACTGATAAGAACTGCCGGCAGGATTTATCGAGTAAAAAACCGAGTCGGCGTCCTGAAGTTGTTTCAAAACTTTTGAGCGCTCGGCCTTTTTCGTTTTCTCTTGAGCCAAAGCCAAGATTTTTCCGACTTTTTTTAATTCAGGATCAGGGTTTCCTGATGAGATATTTGATTCCGCAACACGCTGCGTCATCCGCAGGCCTTCGCTAAAATTGTCTTCGCCATCAGAGATAACAACGATCACCCTTCGAGTGCCGAGCGGCGATTTTGTTCTCAGTTCCTTTGCGGCGGCAGAGACAGTATCGAAAAATGCGGTTGCTCCTTTTGTTGCGGAAATCGTCAGGACGCTTTCTATCGATCTCTCTGAAACATCTCGACCCTGCACTAAGACCGGTTTTTGGCCGATCGTATAAATAGTAGCTCTGTCTTCCGGCCTTAACACTTCCCTCAGGAATTTAGCGGCTGTTTCCTGCTGAAATTTGAACATCGCATCGGTGCTGGCGGACACATCAAAAAGCAATGCGATCTCAAGCGGCACCTTATCTGCTGATCCGACATTTTCAATGTTTTGAGCTTTGCCCTCTTCTAATACACGGAAATCTCTTGCAGTGAGTCCTTCAACAGGATTGCCGTTAGCATCAGTTACTGAAACCGGCACTACAACTAGTCTAGATGAAACCTTGATGACCTCGTCGTCATTTTTTGGTTTTGTATTGGGTGTTTGAGCGATCAGGCAGCTGACTGAGGCAATTAAGATTGCAGTAATTACCAACTTATTTTTGATTCCAAACATTATGATTTGCCCCTATCAAACTTTAGATACCAAAAAGGATATCCGTGTCAGCACAACGCTCGACATCGGATATCCCTTTCAAAATAACCAAATTACTGGCCGGTGGTATCGGCAGGTTGTGATTTGACCTCGACATTTTGGTTAAGGCCGCGGCTGACCAAGAGTTTGATCTCTACGCGCCGATTCTGTTCACGGCCCTCGCGGGTTGCGTTATCGGCAACTGCCTGCAGCTCTCCAAAACCATAAGATGGCGTAAATCGGCGAAGCGAGATGTTGTGGTTATCGATCAAATACTCTCGGACAGCTTTTTCACGACGCTCGCTAAGGGCTTTATTGGCCTTTGCACTGCCATCGGCTGACGCAAAGCCTGTGATCTCGATCATATAGCCTTTAAGGCCGGTTGCTGTTGTCGCAACTTCGTCGAGTTGGGTTTTTGCTTCAGACGTAAGAGCCGCACTTCCGACTTTGAAATTGACGGTCGCCGTGGTCTGTGTGACGTAGTCGTCAAGATCGGAGATACGTTTGTTGGTGGCATTTACACCCGCAACTGCGGCATCTGCTGTATCCTGAGCAGCCTTAGCACCGCCTTTCGCAGCGTTTGAGATCGCCATCAATTCGTCGATCTGGCCGGAAATGCGTTGAGCATTCTGTTCGGTGGCTGTTAGGCGTTCTTCAGCTGGAGCAACTCTTGAGTTGATCGCGGTCGCCATTTTGAGATCGTCCTTGCCGGAACGTACTTTGTTGACAGCAACAGCACCGGTGCTGTCGCCGATACCTTCTACTTCCACGTTCAGGCCTCGAACGATCGAATTAGCCGGAAACTTGTCGCCGCCTCCAAAAAAGCCGCCTTTTGTTTTAATGCTGGCATTTGGGGTGACGACTATCTTGGTGTCAACACCGACCGCATCACGAACTACAAATGTATTAGCATCATCTTGGGCGACCACAACACCTTTGATCTTATATTTTTGTCCGGCAACCGCAGAACGAAGCTGTGCATCCTGAGCAAAAGCGCTGACCGCACCGATAGTGAGGGCTAATATTAATACTGATATTTTCTTAAACATTCCTGATCCTCCTAAAAGAAAAAATGGCAAATTAATTTAAAAGTCTTGTGGACTACAAAGTTCTATGACGCCATTGAAAGCCTTCGGGTTGTGTGTGAAATAACCTGTCTAATATCTGAACACTTGTAAATGACGTCAAGATCTGTCGAAGAACGTGATAAAAGGAAGTCCAAAGACTCTAATTGTGAAGCAATGCCGAAAGGCCTAATACAATCAAGAATACACAAAATAATTACAAATGCAAACAATATTTTACACGTTGTTTGCGGTCAAATACTAAACGGAGCATTTTCGAGGTAGCCCTTTAGATACGCCAAGAACTTTTCGGCATCGGCTCCGTCCACGATGCGGTGGTCGTAAGTCAATGCAAAATAGGCCATTTGGCGGATCGCAATGTAATCGTCGCCATCAGACGAGGTTAGAACTTTTGCACGTTTTTCAATAGTTCCGACGCAGAGAATGGCGACCTGCGGCTGATTTATGATCGGTGTGCCGAAAAGCCCGCCGAAAACACCGGGATTTGTGATCGTGAAGGTGCCACCCTGAACTTCGTCGGGTTTGAGCCGTTTAGTTCGGGCACGATCGGCAAGGTCATTGGCGGCTGTTGCCAATTGCGGGAGCGAGAGCGTGTCGGCGTTCTTAATAACCGGTACGATAAGGCCCCAATCGAGTGCGACTGCCATACCGAGATTGATGTCGCCTTTGTAAATGATCTGATCGCCGTTAACTTGAGAATTGACGATGCGAAATTCTCGGATCGCCGCCGTCACCGCTTGGAAAATAAACGGCATAAACGTCAGTTTTGTGCCAAAACGTGCCTGAAAGTCAGGCTGATGAGCAGTTCTAAACTTCGCGACGTTCGTCATATCGATCTCGTAAACGCTAGTGACGTGTGCCGAGGTCTGTTTGGAAAACGTCATGTGTTCGGCGATCTTTTTACGCATCACGGACATTTTTTCGACGCGGTCTTCCATCGAAGCGACCGTTTGCGGCACTGTGTATGCAGCTTTTGGCTTCGAAGCAGATGAGACAGGCATCGACGGTGCGCCTTTGACCAAAAGATCCTGAGGCCTCAACGCCGCTCCGGTTTCGATGAAAGAGAGAATGTCATTCTTTGTAACACGGCCGCTAATGCCGCTGCCGGGAATTCGAGTGATGTCGATGCCGTGTTCTTTTGCTATGTTGCGAACAAGCGGGCTCGATTTTTGACGACGCAATTCATCGATTGTTGAATTGCCATTCGAACCGCCATTTGAGTGTTGAGTGCTGAGTGCTGAGTGCTGAGATGCGGAAGAAGCAGTTGCAGCCTGAGCAACCGGCGGCTCATCAACCAGACTCTGGGCTTCGGGCTTTGGACTTTGAACGGTGGCTCCGCTAACTCCAACTAAGGCTAACACCGCTCCAACCTCAACTGTTTCGCCTTCCTGAACGTTGATCGAAAGTAAAGTTCCGCGCGCAGGAGAAGGCACTTCGGCATCGACCTTATCAGTTGATATCTCAAGCAGCGGCTCGTCTTTCTCGATCTTGTCACCGACCGCCTTGAGCCATTTGGAAACTGTACCTTCAGTTATCGATTCGCCCATTTGGGGCATTATGATCTCGGTCGCGTCGGACGATTGCGGATTGTGGATTGTGGATTGCGGAGTTGCAGGTGTCGCAGCGTTCACGGGTTCTGTAGGCGCCACAGTCGCTAACGCAACCGGGTCTGACGCAACCGTTCCAGTCTCTTGTCTCACAGCTCCAGACTCGGTTTCCTCGCCGACAACAGCGACCACAGTGCCAACTTCGACTGTTTCGCCCTCCTGCGTATTTATTGCCAGCAAAATGCCTGCGCCGGGGCTTGGCACCTCGGCATCGACCTTGTCGGTCGAGATCTCAAGTATGGCCTCGTCCTTTTCGACGCGCTCGCCGATCTTTTTCAGCCACTTTGAAACAGTTCCTTCGGTTATCGACTCGCCCATCTGAGGCATTACGACTTCAACGCTCATAAATTCTCCGTACGAATATCAACATATAGGATACAAAAATTCCTCGGATATGAGAATTTCGCTAATCAAAGCACCTTTTTATTTTCATTTGCGGCGAAGCCGGACGATCGAGATCATCGTGACAAAATAAACGATCAGAAAAGCCGTTGCAAGTAGGAAATACAGCATCGACTGCCGAATATAATAGGCGAACATCATCGCCAGAAAGAACAGGAACGACAGCACTGCGACAAACGCGGCTCGCTGTGCTTGTGCCGGAGGCATAGGGGTGTTGGTTGGAGTTTTGCTTTGCTGGTCGGTCACTATCCTTCTGCAGTTGTCGGGTCGATGACGTTTTTGACCTCAGCGATACTGTTCGCCGGGAATCCGCCGCGTGTGGCGTGTTCGCGGACCATTTCTTCATTGGGAGCAATGTAGATGCAATATATTTTATCGCCCGTTACAAAGCTCTGAACCCACTGTATCTGCGGGCCAAGTTCGCTCAGCACGCCGCAAGACGTTTGCGAGATGCCTTGCAACTGGTCAGCGGTAAGATCGCCCGCTCCGGGAATCTCTCTTTCGATCACATATTTTGGCATATGAATTTTCTTTTCCTGTAAGTGTGTCAAACTCCTCAAGCGACAATGCCTCTGCGACCTTGGCGTTCCTTGCTTAAATTAGTTTCTTAACGCAGAGATCGCAAAGCACGCAGAGAAACTAATTTAATTTTCTTGTTTCATCCTCACTCTCGTCAAACAGAACGCTCACGGGTGTATGCGTTGGCGGCAGGGCAGCGGCATAAGCTGACATATCCTTTTGAATTTTATCAACGGCTTCCTGGCCGCGTTCGAGATCCTCGGCTTTTATTTTGAGGATGAGTTTGCCGCTGTCATTTGGCAGACCGATCATTGCGGCAAGGGATTTTGTACGGATCTCGATCTTGGCACTGCGTTTGAAAACGCCTTTTTTGAACTTTATGTCTAGAATATCCTGAATCGAGATGCGACCTTCTTCTACGCCGGTCGAGACGAGGCCGAGCATCTTTGTCTCAAATTCGAGCACGATACCCGCACTCGAAAACTTTGCAAAGCCATTGACCTCAGCCAGCCCTTGGTACTTATCCGTCTTAAATGGAATGCTCGTAAAATTTTGCATATCACTAACAAATCCAAAAACCACCTGTGGCTATAAAGCCAATTATTGCAGGAATATCCAAAGCAAAAGACCAAACGATGCCCAACACAATGTTTGTTACCAATGAGTCCTTATAGTTGGAACTCTTTCGGTAGAAAATCCACAGTGTTAAGTACCACTCAAAAATTCTGAATGGTATAAGTCCGAACAGAAAGACAATAAGAGCTAGATTGAGGGTTATCAAACCAGCAAATCCTACGGCTGCTCCAAGCAACATTCCAAGAACAGTACGCGCGGCTCCGAACAAGAAAGGATTTGCATTACTTTCATCAAATCGAGCGTTGAAAAAATAGGCCGAACAGGTATAACCAACAAATTTAACGGCCGCCAACGCAATATAGCTTTGAGGCTCGTCAAATACCGGTCCTCCTGGCATCTAGCTTTTCCTCCCCATCAAGTATTTCCCGATCCCAAACAAACTGATAATAAGCCAGAAAAATTCTACTACAAAGGAAGGGAAGTTAAAGTCGTAATAAAGCGAGATCAGTATCAGCGCCGCACCAACGGCGTTCATCACAGAATACGCCAATTGATCGCTCCGCAAACGCCCGACCTGCAGCAGAATATAAGCGAGAACAATTACGCCAACGCCAAGCGTTCCGAGAATGTCGTACCAGGCGTATGTCATTTTTTCATTTTAACGACCATGCCTTTTGGACCGACTGCCCAAACTGCTCGTTTACCGTTCGCGGCGACTGCGTTCAAGTTTTCATCTCCGATCTTCTTCCACGTCTTGCCTCCGTCGCGAGTCATGTCCGTGCCATTCGTGCCGACTGCGATGATCGTTTTCTTATCAACGTAGGTGACCGCCGATCTATAGCCGCTCAAACCGGTTCCAAGTTTCCATGTTTCGCCACTGTTGTGTGTGAAAGCTAAATTATCTATAGCCTCGTTCGGCTTCTCATAATCGCCTCCGACAATAACTCCATTCTGTATATCGAACATGGCTATTGAGAAAATACCGCTGCCGGAAGAGCCGTGGACAAAAGGAGTAGAAAAAGCCTCCCAGTCCGATGCTCCGGTGTTAGGGGACCAAAACGCGCGAAAAACCCGGGCACCGCTTCCGCCTGTAACAAAGAACCTGTAAAGAAAGTTATGTGTCAAACATGTGCCACTCGCCGCAAACGCAGCCTCGTCTGATCGTGCTTTGGGGCTGACCATAGTAAACTCCGACGCAAATGTTGAATCCCAATACTCTCCGCCGTCCCTAGTTTCGGTCAAAAGAAAATGGTTTTCGACAGGATCGCTTAGAGCATAACAGTGCTCTCGGGAACTACAGTCAATTGCATCAAAGAACGCCTTTTCACTTTTATTGCGAAACTGTTCCTTCCAAGTCTTGCCGCCGTCGATCGTTTTGTAGATCCGTGAAGATTCGCCGTTGCCGATGCTGAGAATATAAGCCGTGTTTGCATCAAAAGCCTCGATGTCGCGGAAGTCGAGTTTCTCGGCGCCGGGAACTGTCATTACCTTCCACGTCTTGCCGCCGTCGATAGTGCGAATGACTGTTCCTTCAGTGCCGCTTGCCCAGATGACTTTTTCGTTCACGACCGACAGGCCGCGAAACGATGCGGTCGTGTTGACGGTTTGTCTAACCCATTGGGCGTTAATAAATTGAAAAGAAAATAGGACAGTGACGAGGCAGAGTAAAAACTTCATAAGAGAATTTAACCACAGATGAACACAGATAAGCACAGATATAAGAAAATTTCTTATCTGTTTCTATCTGTGTTCATCTGTGGTTAAAATTCCTAATAAACCATTCTCGCGCGGATAGTTCCTTTGATGCCTTTTAGTATCTCGAACGCATCTTTTGATATTCGCGAATCGACGTCGAGGATGACGTAGCCGATCTCGGGATTGGTGTTGAGGAATTGGCCGGTGATGTTGAGGCCGCGTTTTGAGAGGCGTGAGTTTATCTGGCCTAGCACGCCCGGGATGTTTCGGTGAATGTGCAGGATGCGGTGCGTTCCGCTCTGCGGCGGCAAGGAAACGGGCGGAACGGTGTGTGAGCCTTCACTTGTGCCGAGTTCGAGATATTTTATGAGCTTTGCTGTTACGTCGAGGCCGATGTTCGCCTGCGCTTCCTCGGTCGAACCGCCGATGTGCGGCGTGAGTATGACGTTTGGCAGATTTTGTAGAACCGATGAAAAAGCGTCACCGTTCTTTTCCGGCTCGGACGGAAAAACATCAATTGCTGCACCTGAAAGTTGGTCTTTGTCGAGAGCATTTTTTAACGCTTTCAGATCAACGACATCGCCTCGGCTGTAATTGAGCAAGATACCGCCTTTTTTCATCGACTTAAGCGTATCGGCGTTGATCATGTTTCGCGTGGTCGCGTCCGACGGCACGTGGAGCGTCACGATGTCAGAGTTTTTCAATAGCTCTTTCAAATCCCGAAACTGTTTTGCATTCCCAAGCGGCAGCTTTGTCGCGATGTCGTAATAAATAACCTGCATCCCCAACGATTCAGCCATCGCCGAAACCTGCGAACCGATATTGCCGTAACCGACAATGCCAAGCGTCTTGCCGCGAAGCTCAAAGCTGCCTTTTGCTTCCTTCAACCATTCCCCACGATGTGCCGCCGCGTTCTTATCCGGAATCTTCCGTATCAACATCACGCACAGCCCGATCACAAGCTCCGCGACCGAACGCGTATTAGCATGAGGCGCATTAAACACCGCAACACCTTTTTCGGTCGCCACTTTGAGATCGACCTGATTGACCCCAATACAAAAACACCCAACCGCAAGCAGCTTATCCGCCGCTGCGATTACATTTTTGGTGATTTGCGTCTTTGAGCGAATCCCAACCAAATGAACACCCTTGACTGCCTTTATCAACTCAGCTTCGCTCAACGCGCCGTTGATCTTCTGAACATTCGCATACCCACCCACGCGCAGTTCCTCAACCGCTGCATCGGAAATGTTCTCAAGCAGAAGAATATTGATTTTATTGCGAGGGTACGAGGTTGACGCCATTACATATGTATCGTCAGATCGTGCACGCCTTCGGCGGCTTCCATTACGGATTCGCTTACTGTGGGGTGGGCGTGGATGATGCGGCCTAGTTCGTCGGCGGTGGATTCGAGGGCCATGGCGACGCAGGCTTCGGCTAGCAACTCGGTCGCGTGCGGGCCGATGATGTGGACGCCAAGGACCTCGTCGTATTTCTTTTCGGCGACGATCTTTACAAAACCGTCGGTCTCGCCGAGGATGCGAGCTTTGCCGGAAGCGGAGAACGGGAATTTGCCTACTTTGACGTCATAGCCTGCTTCTTTGGCTTTGGCTTCGGTAAGGCCGACGCTTGCTACTTCGGGGTCACAGTAGGTGCAGTTGGGGACGAGGTTTTGTTTGATCGGCTCGACCTTTTTGCCGGCGATCTTTTCGATGACCAAGATGCCTTCTTTTGAAGCGAGATGGGCGAGCCAGGCAGTGTCGATGACGTCCCCGATGGCGTACACGTTAGGTTCGCCGGTTTCGCAATATTCGTTGACCTTGATCGTTCCGCGCGGGTTTACGACTACCTTGGTGTTTTCGAGGCCGAGATTTTCTAAATATGGCATACGGCCGACTGCAACCAGCAGCATTTCCGCTTCAAACGAAACATCGTCGCCTTTCGCGTTTTTGCCCGAAACCTTAACGCCTTTTTTGTCTTTCGTTAGCTTATCGAGCTTTACGCCCGTTTCGCATTTGATGCCCTGTTTTTTGAAACTGCGTAGCAATTCCTTAGAAACGTCAGCGTCTTCGATCGGAACGATGCGGTCGAGTAACTCGATCACCGTTGTGTCGCAACCAAACCGAGCATAAACGCTTGCAAACTCAACTCCGACAGCACCAGAACCCATTACGATCATCGATTTTGGAACGTTGGTCAATTCAAGAATATGATCGGAATTAACAACCTGCTTGCCGTCGGTTTCAAAACCTGGGATCGGCCGCACGACTGAACCAGTTGCAATGATAATGTTCTTGGTTTCGATGGTTTCTTTTTTGCCGCCGTCAAGAGCGACCTCGACCTTACCTTTGCCCGCGATTTTGCCAAATCCGTTGAAAATAGTGACCTTATTCTTTTTCATCAGATAGGTCACGCCGGCTGAGTTTTTTGAAACGACATCGGATTTGTATTTCTGGACAGCCGGAAAGTCGTAACTCAAGCCATCCACTTTCAAGCCGAAATGCTCGAATTCGCCGGCTTTTTGATAAAGATGAGCTGCGTTTAGGAGTGCTTTTGTCGGGATACAGCCTCGCAGGCCGCAAGTGCCGCCTAGTCGTGCGTCTTTCTCTTTTTCGATGATCGCGACCTTTAATCCAAGTTGTCCGGCACGCACCGCAGCGACATAGCCGCCAGGTCCGGAGCCGATAATTGTTACGTCAAATTGTTCTGCCAATGTAGTTAACCTCGTCTAAAATAATTAAAAAACATGCGTAAGACTCATTATATGGCTTTAGCCCGACTCAAGCTAGTGAATCGGTCGCGGTTTGCGGTAAACTGAAGGCATTATGATACTTTCTGAAGAGTTTTTGGCTATAGTTCACGACGCAAAAAGCCGTGTCAACGAATGTGGTGTTGTAAAGGCACGCGCACTGGTCGCAAAAGGTGCCGTGCTGATCGATGTTCGCGAGGACAACGAATACGCCGCCGGACACGCTGCCGGTGCAAAACACATGGGGCGCGGCATTATCGAACGCGATATTGTTCAAGCCCATCCTGATAAATCGACAGAGATCGTTCTTTATTGCGGCGGTGGTTATCGCTCTGCCCTTGCCGCAGATAATTTGCAAAAGATGGGCTATACCAACGTCTGGTCGATGGACGGCGGCTGGGCGGCGTGGAAGGAATCTGGAGCTCCGACCGTATAAAATGGGCGAGACTAAAGATATCGAAGAACGAAGAGCTCGCGTTCGAGCCATCCAGGAAGAGTTTGCCGCGCGCGGCGACACCTTAGGTTGGTTTGACGCACTTTACAAAGAAGCGGCTGGCGATAATGACGTGATCCCGTGGGCCGATCTCGAGCCGAATTCGTATTTTCGAAAATGGGCAGAGGCCAACGAACTGAAAGGCAATGGCCGCAGTGCGTTGGTTGTCGGCTGCGGGCTTGGCGACGATGCCAAGTATCTGCATGATCTTGGCTTCAAGGTGACTGCGTTTGATATTTCACCGACGGCTATCGAGTGGGCAAAGAAATTGTACGGCGAGACGGAGATTCAATTTGAGGTCGCCGACCTTTTTCAGCCGTCTCGCGGGTGGTTAAGCGCATTCGATCTTGTGCTTGAGATCTATACGATACAGCCGCTGCCACCCGAAATGCGGCCATCTGTCATTGATGCAGTCGCTGCTTTTGTTGCAGAAAACGGTAAGTTGGTTGTTGTGACACGCGGGCGCGAGGACGAGGAAGAGCCGAATGAAATGCCTTGGCCTTTATCACGTCGTGATCTAAGCCGATTTGAGCAGAATGGCTTGATGCAGACAGATTTTGTAGTTATGGATGCGGAAAACGAGAATGAACCGCATCGGTTTGTTGTCGAATATACCCATCGTCCCAATTAGCCGAACATAGCGCTTCGTTCATTGAACCGCTGCTTCAAACTGCCGCAAACTACGTCGCAAAGAGCGAAGACAGATTCGTCGGCGATGCGGTAATAGACCGTGTTTCCATCCTGGCGCCGAGCGACAAGATCTTCATCCTGAAGTATCTTCAAGTGTTTGCTGATATTTGGCTGAGTTGAATTTACGGCCTGAGTTGTTGCGGAAACGCTCGATTCACCCTTCTGCAGATGCTGAAGTATCTGCAATCGCAGCGGCTCCGACAGCACCTTAAACCTTCCGGCTACATAACTTATGGCCTCGGCAGACATTTCTTGATCATTTTGCATTTTATTAGTTGACAATATAACGATATAGTTATATGCTCATACATAAGTTGAGTATATAGACCAATAGGAGAGAAATCAAGAAAAATGATCAAACAAGCAACTGTAAATGAGGTCAATGAGATGCTGGGAGCCGGCGGCGAATGTCAGGTGATCGACGTACGTGAATTTTCTGAGTTCCATAGCGAGCGCATCGCCGACGCGCAGTTGATGCCGCTATCCAATTTTGAAAAGCACGCGGAAGAGATTGATCATTCTAAACCGGTCTATCTGATGTGCCGTTCGGGCAATCGTGCGAAACAAGCCGCAGAAAAATTGGCAGCGAAGGGTTTCAGTGACATTCACGTCGTTGAGGGTGGCATGACAGCATGGGCAGGAGCGAATCTGCCGGTTGTTAAGGGCGAATCAAAAGTCTGGTCACTTGAACGACAGGTTAGATTCGCGGCCGGCAGCATCGTGCTCATAGGCGTGCTGTTGAGCCTATTTGTGCATCCATATCTCGTGCTGTTGTCTGCGTTTGTCGCAGCCGGCCTAATGTTTTCAGCTCTCACCGATACATGCGGAATGGCAATGGTGTTGGCACGAATGCCTTGGAATAATGGACCGGCAGCTTGCGAAAAGACCAATTAGGTTATCAAAGGAACAAAATGTCAGTACTTTTCATTATCGGTTTGATCCTGAGTGCGGTCATAGGATTGTCTTTAGGGTTGATCGGCGGCGGCGGATCGATCTTGACCGTACCTATACTGGTATATTTTCTAGGTGTCGGGCCGCATGAAGCGGTGACCATGTCGCTCGCGGTCGTCGGTGCGACGAGCCTTTTTGGATCGTTCATGCATTACAAAAAGAACAACATTGACCTTAAGGGCGGTGCGATTTTCGGAGCGGCTGGCATCGTTGGGGCGTTCATCGGTTCGCCACTGACGACCTTAGTCTCGCCGCAGGTCTTGTTGTTGTCGTTCGGCCTGCTTATGGTGGCAGTTGCCTTGTTAATGATATGGCGACGTAACGCTTCAATTGAAAATACCGAGCATTCACCTCATCTGATCCAAGGCGTCTTTGCCGGGTTAGGCGTGGGGGTGTTGACAGGCTTCTTAGGAGTTGGCGGCGGCTTTATGATAGTACCCGCACTGGTGCTGTTTGGCGGCCTCGATATGAAAAAGGCTATAGGCACGTCACTATTTGTGATCTTTCTTAACTGCGTCGCCGGCCTCATCGGTCATTTGGGCGAAGACGTACTCGATTGGACTCTGACCCTAGGGGTGATAGCGTTGGCAGTAGGCGGAGCCATAGGTGGAACGCTGTTTTCTCATAAATTGCCAGCGAATCGCCTACAGAAGGTGTTTGCTGTCTTGGTCCTAGGCGTTGGAACTTTTCTCGTGTTCAAAAATTACACGATCATTTTTTAGGCTGATAGAATTAAATAAGGAGAACAAGGGCATGCAATTCAAGCAATTTTATTTAGGATGTTTGTCTCACGCGTCTTATTATCTCGGCTCCGATGGTGAGGCCGCGATCATCGATCCGCAGCGTGATGTGCAGCAGTACGTTGATGAAGCCAAATCGCACGGGCAAAGGATCAAGTACGTCATCGAAACGCATTCGCACGCAGATTTTGTGTCGGGCCACATTGAGCTGGCCGCAAAAACCGGAGCTGAGATCATTTACGGACAGCGGGCAAATACGCAGTTTCCGACGCACAAGGTGAAAGACGGCGATGAGCTAAACGTTGGCAAAATAAAGCTAACGTTTCTCGAAACGCCGGGACATACACCGGAAGGCATAACGATAGTTGCGACGGATAAAGAAAATCCTTCGGAGCCGCTGAAGTTGTTTACCGGCGACACACTTTTTATTGGCGATGTCGGACGACCCGATCTGATCGGTTCGAAAGGCTTTACTGCTCAGCAGATGGGCGAGATGCTTTATGATTCTCTGCATAACAAGATTCTTCCGCTGCCCGATGAGACTGAGGTTTATCCGGCACATGGAGCGGGAAGTCTGTGCGGCAAATCATTATCAAAAGAGACTTGGTCAACGCTCGGCAATCAGCGTAAATTCAATTACGCACTTCAGCCGATGAGCAAAGATGAATTTGCAAAGATCGTAGCCACTGACCAACCTGAGGTGCCAGCATATTTTCCGAAAAGCGCCGCCAAAAATCTCGAGGGCTCCTCGGACCTTTCAGACCTGCCAAAACCCAAAGAATTGTCATCCGAGGAGGTTAACGGATTTGCCGGTGTCGTGATCGATATTCGGCAAAACTTTGAGTATGGCGCCAGCCATATTCCAAACTCAATCAACATCGGCCTCGGCGGACAGTTTGCATCGTGGGCCGGAACACTGATTCCTATTGGGACGTCGATCGCGATCGTTGCTGACAATCAAGAAAAGATCGACGAGGCCATTATGCGTCTTGCTCGCGTCGGCCACGAAACCGTGACCGGCTTTATTATGTTCGACAATTATGAAGGGGAGAAAAATACTGTAGAACAGGTATCGGTCGAGGAGGTTAGCGAACTTACTAAGGCTGACAAAGGTATACAATTTGTCGATGTCCGCCGGGCTGGCGAGCATGCAGCCGGACACGCGGTCTGTACATTCAATATCCCACTCGACAAACTCGCCGCTGATTTTTACAAGATCGATCCAAGCACGCCGACGTATGTCATCTGTCAGGGGGGATATCGTTCTAGCATCGGCACGAGCATCCTGGAAAACGCAGGATTCAAGAAAATATTCAACGTCACTGGCGGTACGGCTGCGTGGATCGCCGCCGGACTCGAGACAGAAGTTTCGGCGACCGCCTGTGCAAACTCGAAGTAGGAGGAGACAATGAAGATCTTAATATTTATTGCCGCGACAGTTTTTATTCTTGGCGGTTGCCAAACGACTTTATTAAGTAAAACCGATTCGAATGTCGCGACGGATGTTAAAGAAGTTTCCCCGGCTGAGGCTCAAGCTGCCGTGTCCAAAGCATATTCTCAGTTTGTCGATGTTCGCACACAGGAAGAATATACCGGCGGACATGCGGCTAGGGCGGTAAACATTCCGCTCGATACGCTCTCGACCAGGCTCGATTCACTCGAAAAGAACGAGCCTGTATATGTTATTTGCCAAACCGGAAGTCGTTCAAAAAAGGCGGCAGACATTCTGAAAACCGCCGGATTTAATAACGTGCTGAGCGTCATTGGCGGAACCGCTGCTTGGCAAGCCGCGGGATTGCCGATGGAGACCTTATCGCCCCATACGGCTGCTTTCACTTCGAGCAAGCTTGATCAGAAGACGCAGGATGCTCTGATCGCCGCAATAGCTGATGAGCGTCTCTCTCAGGCAACATATCAGGCTGTGTTGAACAAATTCCCGAGTTCACGCCCTTTCATCAATATTGTCGAGGCGGAGAAAAAGCACGAATCATTTCTACTGCCTTTGTTTGCAAAATACGGTGTCGCGGTTCCGGCGAACGAATTTGATCCGGCCAAGATCACCGTGCCGGCGGATCTGATCGAGGCCTGCAAAGCAGGAGTAAAGTTGGAAAACGATAACATTGCTCTCTACGAAGGGTACTTTCGGTTTGTGAAGGAACCGGATATCAAAGAGGTTTTCACGCGGCTTCAAAGTGCGTCACGCGACAATCATCTTCCGGCGTTTATGCGTTGCAGCGAAGGCGTCACGGGTGGTGGACGAGGAAAAGGACGGCCTTTCTAGGAGTGAGATAAAATGTACGAGCTTTTAATATTGGGTGGAATTTTGGGGTTGTGGCTCTTGCTGCAGCTTGTTGTCTTGCCCCGGCTGGGCTATAGCACCTGACTGCGCGGAGCATGTGACGTCGGGTCCCGAGGTCAAGATATTGAAAAAAAGGTTGGTTGTTCCGACAAGAACGGGGAGGTGTGAAATGGAAAAGAAACAACACTGGGAAAATGTGTATTCGACAAAGGCCCACGATCAGGTCAGCTGGTACCGTGACCACCTGGACAACTCGCTGCAAATGATCTTGAATACCGGTGTTGAGAAAGATGCTGCGATCATCGATGTCGGCGGCGGCAGCTCGACCCTTGTTGATGATCTCTTGCTCAATGGCTTTGTAGACGTTTCGGTTCTGGACATTTCTGGGACAGCTATATCAAAAAGCAAACAAAGGTTAGGGGATTCGGCAGAAAAGATCGAGTGGCTGGAGGCAGACATTACCGAAGTTGTTCTGCCGGAGAACCACTTCGACATTTGGCATGATAGGGCTGTATTCCACTTTCTGACCGATGCCGAAGATCGCCGCAAGTATGTCGAACTCGTAATGCGTTCGCTCAAGGTTGGCGGCCACATAGTTGTTGCTTCTCTTGGGCTTGACGGCCCGCAAAAATGCAGCGGTCTGGATGTTGTTCGTTATGATCCCGAATCGATGCACAATGAATTTGGCGAACAGTTCAAAGTCATCAAGAGTGTCGGCGAAACTCATGAGACGCCGTTTGGAACCACTCAGGAGTTCATCTATTGCTACTGCAGGAAGGTGGTATGAGTTACAAATTTGATCCAAGCAACGCTATTCAAGACTTTTTGATTTTTGGCGAATTTGGCGATGTAAATCCATCTATCACTGATTCGTCGACATTCACCTTCATGAACCCGGACCGTATGGAGGAGCTTTTTGAGCACGAGATCGAAGGGTGTTTCCTTTATTCGAGGCATTGGAATCCCACCAACAAGTTCCTTTCTGACGCTTTAGCCCGAATGGAAGACAGTGAGTCCGCGCAGGCAAAGGCTTCAGGAATGGCAGCGATCTCCTCGACCATACTCCAGCTTTGCGACAGTGGCGACGAAGTTATCTCTTCAAGAACGATCTACGGCGGTACGTACGCATTCTACAAGAACTTCGCTCCGAGATTTGGGATCAATGTTCATTTCTGTGATCTTAACGACATTGACAGAGTGCGTTCGCTGATAACCGATCGAACGCGTGTTGTCTATTGTGAATCAATGAGCAACCCACTGCTCGAGGTTGCCGACATACCAACTCTTACTGCCCTTTGCAAAGAATACAGCCTGAAACTCGTCGTTGATAATACTTTTAGCCCGATGATATTGTCGCCGATACGACTCGGTGCCGACATCGTCGTTCACAGCCTTACAAAATACATCAACGGGACGAGTGATTGTGTTGCAGGAGCAGTCTGTGCGAGTGACGAGTTCATTCATAAACTAACTGACATAAATTCCGGGGCTTCGATGCTTCTTGGTGCCGTGCTCGACAGTACTAGAGCCGCCAGTATCCTAAAAAACATGCATTCTTTACATTTGCGAATGCGGCAGCACAGTGCGAATGCGATGTTTCTTGCTGAAAAATTTAGTGGGCTCGGCCTGACCGTCCATTATCCCGGCCTGCCCGAGCATCCGCAGCATCAATTGTTGACGCAATTAATGAATCCCGGTTATGGGTATGGGGGAATGCTTACGCTCGACGTTGGCAGTCTCAGTAATGCAAATATGCTAATGACTCGGATGCAGCAGGAAAAGGTTGGATACCTTGCGGTGAGTCTTGGTTATTTCAAGACGCTTTTTAGCGCGCCGGGCCACAGCACCTCGTCCGAGATCCCGATCGAGGAACGCGAAGCGATGGGCCTGAGCGAGGGGCTCGTGCGATTTTCGGTGGGGCTTGACAACGACATCGGACACTCATTCGAACGTATCAAACGCTGTCTAGCCGACATTGGTGTGATCTGATCTTTTGGTTGATCCAGATCCAAAACTGTTTTGTTGCCTCAGGTCTTTTGGGGTTTGCGAAACTGTTGTAAAATTGCGTTTTCGGTGGAAAGCAAATATATGTCAGACGCAACAAAAAAATGATAAAGACTAGAATTGAAACCGATTCGATGGGCGAGATCGAGGTGCCTGTTACGGCGTATTGGGGAGCGCAGACTCAGCGTTCGTTAAAACATTTCGACATTGGGTTCGATGTGATGCCGCGTGAGGTTATTCGAGCACTTGGAATTTTGAAAAAGGCCGCTGCGATCGTTAATTTCGATCTCGGCAAATTGGACGGCGACAAGCTGAAGCTTATCGAACAGGCGGCGGATGAAGTGATCGAGGGAAAACTTGATGATCATTTTCCTTTGCGCGTTTGGCAGACAGGTTCGGGAACGCAGACTAACATGAACGCCAACGAGGTCATCTCGAACCGTGCGATCGAGATCGCCGGCGGGGAAATGGGTTCGAAGACGCCGGTCCATCCGAATGACGATGTAAATAAATCGCAATCGTCGAACGATACTTTTCCGACGGCGATGTATATTGCGGCGGCAGAAAGAATGACTGCGTTAGTTCCCGAAGTTCAAAAAGTTCGCGATGCTATCGACGCCAAAGCACAGGAATACAAAGATGTCGTAAAGATCGGCCGGACGCATTTGCAGGATGCGACTCCGATGACAGTCGGGCAGGAATTTGGCGGCTGGGCTTCGCTTGTCGAACGCGATATAGAGCGCTTGCGACTGGTAATGCCGGGCCTGTTTGATCTTGCGATCGGCGGCACGGCGGTTGGTACAGGATTGAACGCTCATCCCGAATTTGCCCAGCGCGCGGCGGATAAGATCGCAGAACTTACAGGATTACCGTTCAAATCACATCCTGACAAATTTGCGGCGCTTTCCGCGCACGACGAAGTTGTCTTTGCATCCGGCGGATTGAAAACGCTTGCGGGCAGCTTGATGAAAATCGCCAATGACATCCGCTGGCTTGCGTCAGGGCCGCGATGCGGTGTTGGCGAAATTTCGCTGCCGGAAAACGAGCCGGGAAGTTCGATCATGCCTGGAAAAGTTAACCCGACTCAATCCGAAGCAATGACGATGGTTGCCGTTCAGGTTTTTGGCAATGACGCGGCGATAGGATTTGCCGGTTCACAGGGCAATTTTGAGCTGAATGTTTTCAAGCCGGTAATGATCCACAATTTTCTGCATTCCGTGCGGTTGATTCACGACGCCTGTCACGGTTTTGTCGATTACTGCATCAAAGGCATCGAACTCAACCGCGACCAGATCGATCATTATTTGCGAAATTCACTGATGCTCGTTACAGCGCTAAATCAGCACATCGGCTACGACAACGCCGCAAAGATTGCGAAAAATGCACATAAAAAAGGCATTTCTCTTAAAGAATCTGCGGTTGAGCTTGATCTGCTGACAGCAGAGAAATTTGACGAGCTTGTAAAAGCTGAAGACATGACACATCCGTAATAAGTCGAACGGAAAACTGAAAATGAAGATTCTAACAATAGCATTGGTGTTGCTCGCAAGTGCGAGCGCTTTTTCTCAAAAAACTTTCGATATCAAAAACGCCTCGAAGTATTTCGACATTTCGGTCAGAGTCGAAAAGTGTGAAGACAGTGTTTGCTCCGGCGAGACAGCGTTTTCGTTTTTCAAGAAAGGCGGAGCTAAGCCGTATCAGGTCATAATGCTTGACGATACTTACATGGATATTTCGAATGACGGTAAGCCGCTGGTGAATACGACCATGCTGTATGACGAGCAGAGCGTTATCAGTGTCGATGATTACAATTTTGACGGCATGGAGGATGTTGCATTGTGTAATGGACAAAACGGATCGTACGGAATGCCGTCGTACGATGTGTATCTTTCATCGAGAAAGCAAGGAAAGTTTGTCCACAGCAAAGCATTTTCGGATCTTGGAGCACATCTCGGATTGTTTTCCGTAGTGAAAAACAAAAAGCAACTCGAAACTTTTGATAAAAGCGGCTGCTGCTGGCATATTACCGAGCGTTACGATGTCGTTGGCAACAAGCCGAGAAAGGTCTTTGAGATGGTCGAGGACGCAACCATTCCTGATGAAGCGAAAGTAAAAGTCACGACAAAAACGTTGGTCAACGGCAAGTGGAAAAAGTCCGTTAAATATGAAAAACGCGAAGAGTAAACGGAAACGAGTTCATTGGGTCTCGATCTGACAAGCTTCAATTCAGTAGACTATTTCTTCAGCGCAAGAAAATAGTATAAGGCTCCTAAGACTACCGCAATGATCAACACCAGAACATAAGCAGAAAAACCAGATCCAGCCGTGTCAGGCTTCGCTTCGGTTGTTTCCAAGGATTCTTTTGCGGTAACTGATATCGGTTTTGGCTCGTCGATATTGGGTGTCGTCGGAGCATCTGCGGGAATAGTCGTTTTTGGAGTGGGTTCGGTTTTGATTTCCGGCTCGGTTTCGAGAATATCTTCTTCGTCGGATACGGCTAAATTTTGAACGTACTGATCTGGCAAAGACGCATCCATGATGCCAAGGATGTCGTCGTCTTCATCGATCTCTACAGTTTCTGCATTTGCCATAAATGATGTTGAGATCGTTTCTTCGAGGCTTCTTGGCAGCGAGCCCTCGGAACTCTTAAAGACCGGTTGCGGCATTTCCCAATTGTCGTCTTTTTTATCACTCATGATTTGTCTCCAGTGAGCTAAATCGGCAGATCTAAAACATCCGATCGCGTAATTATAGCAGTAATTCGTTTAAAATCTTCAATAAGCACAGCAGGGTTTCGCTGTAATTTGGATTTGATCTCGACCAGGCTAGCGTCCACATCAAGAACAGGAAAACTCTTGTCCATAACCTCGCTGACTTTGCCATTGAGCAATTCGCGGTCCTCTAAAAGCTTTGCCAATATGTGACTTTCGCGAAGACTGCCGATAGAGATGTGGTTTTCTAAAACAGGCATCTGCGTCACGCCGTTCTCGCTCATCAGCGTCAGGGCCGCGCTAAGCGTCTCATCGGGCGAAACGAATATGAGTTTTGCCGGCGAACCCGAATTCTTTGTCTCGGCTAGCAGTCCGGCAGTGATGCGCTGCGGTTCGAGCAAGAGTTTTTCTTTCATCCACTCGTCAGAATGGAATTTCGAAAGATAATGTTCGCCGGTGTCGCAGACAATAAACACGACCAATCCGGAATCATCAAGATCTTTCGCAACCTTTAACGCTGCGGAGAAATTCGTTCCGGTCGAACCTCCGCAAAAAATGCCCTCGCGACGCGACAACTGCCTTGCAAGATCAAACGAATCGCGGTCGGTTACATTTATGATCTCGTCGATCACGCTCATATTAGCGTTGGTCACAGGCAGCGACTGGCCGATGCCTTCGACCAAATACGGCGTCGCCTCCGGCACGCGGCCGGATTCCTTATATGTTTTAAATATCGAGCCGTATGGATCGGCTCCGATGATCTTAATGTCGGGATTTTGTTCTTTTAGGTATCTACCCGTTCCGCTGATAGTGCCGCCGGTTCCGATGCCGGAGACAAAATGGGTGATCTTGCCATCGGTGTCATTCCATATTTCAGGGCCGGTCGAGATATAATGTGCCAGCGGATTTGCCGGGTGCTGGTATTGATCGGGATAAAAAGAATTCGGTGTTTCGCGGGCGATGCGAGCTGCGGTCTCATGATAATGGTCCGGCGTGCCCAATTTTGCCGAGGCGGGAACTACGACAACGTCAGCTCCCATCGATTTCAGATAACGCACCTTTTCGACGGAAACCTTATCGGTTAGAACGAAGACGCATTGGTACCCGCGAACCGCTGCAACAAGTGCCAAACCGATTCCTGTATTTCCCGAAGTTGCCTCAACGATCGTGCCGCCTTTCTTTAAGGTGCCGTCCTTTTCGGCCCAATCGATCATCGAGATACCGATGCGGTCCTTTACCGAGTAGCCGGGATTCAGGCTCTCCATTTTTGCCAGGATCGTCGCCTTTATCTTGTGCTGTTTTGTGATGTGGTTGATGCGGACGAGCGGTGTATTGCCGATCAGACCAAGAATGTCATTGTAAAATTTCATTTTCTATAGAGCGCTCAGATTGATGTGCAAGTAGTTTATGCGGAAAGCGGTTTCGAGGCAAGAATAGGAGCGTATGAGAGCCGCTTTTGATAAATTTTTGTTTCATTGCATGTGAAGTTGGGCTTATCGGAGAGTACGCCAATGTTTGATGTTAAATCCACCCTCAATGCTTGACATCCGGTGCATTATGGATATAAATGGAATTGATTTTGAGTCTATAAAAATTTAAGCAATAGCATTTACTTGGCCGTGTGTACTAAGCGTAGCGTGCAAAGACTTGTTATATCAATCGACCGAGACTTATTGCCCAAGAATCGAACGGAGGAGAATAGTTATGTTTACGTCGTCAAGAGTGTCGTCCCGTCTAATTGTTGTTTCACTTGCCCTGATCGTTGTAGCCGCCATTGCAGCAAACGCAAAGTGGGGCAGCGGAGCAATTTCATTTGCGTCTGAGCCATCTATATCTATGACCGAGGCTAAGCAAGAGTCTGCTGGTGCGACCGCGATGTTTACCATCGGCACCTGCGACACTGCCGGCCCGATCGAGGTCGAGGCAACGGCGGGAACGACGGGGCCAACAGCCTACGCTGATCTCAAGACAGCCTTCGATGCGATTAACGCCGGAACCCATCAGGGAAGCATCGATGTTGAAGTATGCGGCAACACTACTGAGACTGCGACGGCTGCTCTTAATTCTGGAACGGTGGCACCCGCAGCTTACACTAGTGTAACGGTTCGCCCGGTCGGAGCCTCCAGAACGATCACCGGCAGTATCATCGGTGCCATCATTAAACTCAATGGTGCTGATAACGTCACGATGGACGGACGCATAGGCGGTACCGGTCGCAATCTGACCGTGTCGAATTCGAACACAGCCGCGGCAACAGCCGCGATCTGGTTAGCCAGCGTGGCTGCCGGCAACGGAGCGAGCAATAACGTGATACGCAATCTTGAGCTTGCAGCAGGCGCTACTCAGAATACGTTGACTGTCTCCACGTTCGGAATAATAATGTGCGGAACTACCATCAGTACTAGTTCCGATGGCGTCGATAATGATAATAATCAGTTTATTTTCAATCGCATTATAAGGGCAAGATACGGCATAGTGACGCGTGCAGGCACTACAGATTTCGCCATAAATCCTGTGGTAACTGACAATATCATCGGGCCATCAAGTTTCGGTGCGGATCAGATCGGAAAAGTGGGAATTCTCATGCAGTCGGACACTGGGGCCGTCGTCAGCCGTAATACCGTCCAGTTCGTTGGCGGCGATTTTGCGAATACTACTGGTGGAGCCGATCGCGTTGGAATAGGAATTGGCAGCGAATCGTGGGGTATTGCGACTCCCGGTACCCGTGCATCCAGTAATTACACCGTAACCAAAAACATTGTTCATGACGTGATCGAAGAAAGGACATTCTCCGCCGCCGGTATTGTGTTGGCCACCATCAACGGAACGTCTGCGACAAACGATCTGGTTGCGAATAATTTTATCTACAACGTCAAAGCGAATGGAACCTTTGGCGATCAAGTAGTGGGACTTGGTATTGCCGGAGGCCATACTTCGACCGTCGCGTTCAACTCAA
The DNA here is from genome assembly GCA_016711345.1 of Chloracidobacterium sp. Classification (NCBI taxonomy): domain Bacteria; kingdom Pseudomonadati; phylum Acidobacteriota; class Blastocatellia; order Chloracidobacteriales; family Chloracidobacteriaceae; genus Chloracidobacterium; species Chloracidobacterium sp. The sequence goes on along the minus strand of JADJTD010000001.1, from coordinate 1,311,348 downwards.
TTTTCTTGTCCGGTGACGTTGATCCGAATGCTTCCGCGGGAGCTACAACAATGTTTGGAAACGGCATCCGCGTTGGTAACAACAGCAGCACCGGTTTTGCCAACCTCACAGTAAAAAATAACAGTGTACACATGGATCTCAGTTCTTCAAGCGGCCCAACGGTTAGGTTTTACGCGATCACGGGACCAGCTGCAGCCTATGACTGGGGAACCGGCGGCGAAAATAACAATAACCTCTACATTAATCCTGCCAATACGCAGCAGGTCACAGGTGGTTTAGCTACCGCAAGTGGAGCTACTACAACAACTCAGTTCGCAACACTTGCAAATTGGCAGACGGCGTACACGACTCCTGCTACACAGGACGGAGCCTCGATTCAGGCAGATCCGCTCTATGTAACAGGGACGGACCTGCATATTCAGCTAGCATCTCCGAATGAAAGCTCGGCGGTAAGCATAGCGGGGGTTTCTGATGATATTGATGGACAAACTCGTCCGGGCACACCTGATATAGGTGCGGATGAGATTTTCCTTGGAACGCCGACAAATACAGCAACAGCATCGCCTACTCCAACAAATACGTTTACGCCGACAAATACCGCAACGGCGACTAATACGGCAACAAGTACGCCGACTCCTCTCGGCTGTGGAGGTACTTTTAGCTACACAGGACCTGCGGTTGCTATAACCGACAATGTTCCGGCCGGTATTAATTTCACGATCCCGGTCAGCGGCATTGGAAATCCGATCGCGGATATCAATTTCAGTTTTGATGGTACACAAAGTGCCGATCCTCTCTCGACTACTCCCGGCATCAACCATTCTTGGGTTGGTGATCTTATAGTAAAGGTTACGTCTCCTCTGGGAACTACCGTAACAGTCTATGACCGTCCCGGTGTTCCGTTATCAACATTCGGCTGTAGCAGTAACAACCTTGCCCAGTTGGCATTGGATGACGACGGAGGATTCCCATCGATCGAGACGCAGTGCGGAGTAGACACGAATGCAGCATTCCCGACGGGAACATTCTCGCCGAACAACCCACTGAGTGCGTTTGACGGTCAGACGACAAATGGAGACTGGATTATAAACATTAGTGACAACGGCGGCGGAGATACAGGCTCAGCGAGAGCATTCTCGCTTACGATCGACAGTTCGTGTGGTACTGTAACGCCGACAAACACGACGACCCCAACAAACACGACGACGCCGACAAATACAACAACTCCTACAAATACGGCGACTCCGACCAATACCGCAACTGCAACCAATACGCCGACTGCATCACCCTCGGCTACGTTCACGGCAACTCCGACAGCTGCTTGTACGCCATTCAATTATGCAAATACGACGGCGATCACTATTAACGATAACGCCGCTGGTGCTCCATACCCTTCTGATATTGCGGTTTCAGGGCTTACAGGCACCGTTTACAAGGTTAGCGTTAAACTCAATGGCCTAAGCCATACGTTCCCGGACGACATTGACATTATGTTGGTTGGCCCAGGCGGACAGAATGCTCTTGTCATGTCGGATGTGGGAGGATCTGATGATGTCACGGGTATAACACTAACTATCGATGACGATTCCGCTCTAGCTCTGCCTGATGGCACTCTGCTTTCTACAGGATCCTATCGAGCAGCTAACTATGACACTACGACAGATGTTTTCCCGGCTCCGGCCCCGGCCCCAGCGGCTCCACCGGCGAGCGGATTGTTACTACAGACATTTGCAGGAACAAATCCAAACGGAACTTGGTCGCTTTATGTGCGAGACGATGTTGGCACTGATCTCGGCAGCATTGCTGGTGGATGGGAGTTGAACATTACGACGGATTCGCTGACATGTGCAACGCCAACGAGTACGGCAACAGCATCACCGACGCCTACGAGTACATTTACCGCGACAAATACGGCGACCGCGACAAGCACGGCGACGGCGACCTTAACAGCATCGCCTACTCCGACGAATACGAATACTGCGACCGCAACTGCGACAGCGTCACCGACGCCGGGCGGGGAGTTGGTGGTGGTTGATCTGACCACAGCAAACCAGATCACGATCACCGCGACCAGCGGTGTGTCAGCGGCCACCGTTAGCGGCGACACCACCACGGGCTTCTACTTTGAGAATATGTTCGCTAATGCGGGAGCATTCACGTTCACCACGCCGACCTTGGTCAGCGGTACTCTGACGGCGGCCTCGGTGCCGACGGACAACTCGCCGGCGCTGTTCCGTTCCAGCAGTACCACCGAACCGGGTCTGAACTCATGGAGCTACTCTGCAACAGCAACAACAACCTTTACCTCCGGACAGGTGGCATTCAGCGGTACTGGCACTTGGACGACCAATGCAGTCGTATATGCGGCCCTCTTGACCGCTTCGACCACCGGCAACATCTATTTCCCTGCGGATGATGTGAGCGACTTGGGCACCGCCACGCTGCTCGGTACTTACAGCGTTATCCTGCCCGGCGGCTCGACGCCGACGGCGACAAATACGGCCACAGCGACTGCTACCAACACTGCAACGCCGACTGCGACTGTAACTCCGGGCGGAGCGTCATCAGTTGCCGGAACAGTAACCTACGGCAACCCTGCATCGCCGACCACTAAGTTCATCTCGAACGCGACGGTGGCGAGCACGGTTGGTTCGCCGCTCGTTACGACGACGACAGCGGCACCGGGCGGAACAGCGGGACAGTATACGCTGACCGGATTCGGTGCGGGTAACTACACGATTGGTGTTACGAAGACGACCGGTCAGAACGGCATCTCTTCAGCTGATGCGGCGAGGATTGCCCAGCACGTTTCAGCTGTTTCTGTTATCCCAACTTCTCGTCAGAGGATAGCGGCAGACGTAACGAATAACGGAGCACTGTCATCGACCGACGCAGCACAGATCGCGAGATTTGTGTCGGGCCTAGGGCCACCAATTGGTATCACCAACACGTGGAGGTTCTTTGTCCCGAGCGTAACCGAACCGACGTTCCCGATCGGAGCATCACCGACTACAAGGTCATACACAGACCCGATCGGTGTTCAGACCGGACAGGACTACATCGGTATCCTTGTGGGCGAGGTGACGGGTAACTGGGCAGCAGGTCCGCTTCGACCGGCAGCAGGTCCTGAAAGGAGCACGGCAATAGCAGCTCCGAGACTTGTGACACCGGCAGACAGCGAAGTGATCATACCTGTGGCTATCAACGGAGCGGTGAATAAGGGAATTATCTCTTATGAATTCGATCTCCGTTATGATCCGACAGTGATCCAGCCTCAAGCAGAGCCTGTTGACCTGGCAGGAACGGTTAGCCGCGGCTTAACAGCAGTGGCAAACCCGAACGAGCCGGGACTGCTGAGAGTGGTCATGTACGGAGCGTATCCGATCGACAGCAACGGATTGCTGCTCAATCTCAAGTTCACGGCAGTCGGAGCCCCTGGTTCCACCTCGCCGCTTACTTGGGAGAACGTGATGTTCAATGAAGGCGATCCGGGAACACTTACAACGGACGGAGCGATCGAATTGTCAGCCTCGGCACCAAACCAGGCCGAGCTGACAGGCCGTGTGGTGAACACGATGGGACAGGGCATTGCAAATGCCCGCGTCACATTGACGGACACCACAACGGGAGCTGTCCGTTCTGCAATGTCGAATGGATTCGGAGTCTATCGTTTCGGAGGGCTGACAGTCGGCCAGACGTACACGGTCAGCGTCGATTCCAAGCACTCAACATTCGCCCCGCTGACAGTCAGCATCACCGGCCAGTCAGTTAGCACAGACATGATCGCCGCTCAATAACGAGACGACGATCAATAAGACTAAAGGGCGGGCTTCGGCTCGCCCTTTTTATTTGAATAAATTAAGTTCTTATTTTCCTTAGTGGTTAAGCCATATAGTATAATCTGGCTATTCGTCCAGACACTTCCGACGCGGACTTACGGATTTTGTATTATGAGCCGGTCAAAGAACCTTATAAAAACCACCTCAGAACGTATCGGGCAAAACAACTCCGCTCTTACATTCATTCTTCGGCGGGCAAGAATCACATTGGTGAGTATATTTTTGATGGTGTGTCTCATCATTGGGGCAGACCACTACAAGGCTACCGCAGGTTTGATGACATCAAAAGAAGTAATTATTGCCGATAATAGAAGGTTGGCCAGCCGTCCGTTTGAGGGAGGCGACTCATGCGGCGCAGCAACTGCTATAGGAGCGTTTCCCTACAATGATACCGGAACAACGCTGGGAATGACGGACGACTATGACCTCCCGGTTTCAATCGTAGCTCCGACTGTAACCGGATGTCCGACTTGTATCGCTACCGGCGGCGGCCCGGTCGAAGCGGCCCCGCGCGGGGGCGTTTTTCTCGGTACGGGCACGGGGCCTGATGTGGCATACAGCATCACGTTTACAAGTTCGAATAACAGCATTGACGTAACTTTGACGCCTACCGGCTCTGAAGATCTGGCTTTGATCGTGTATACGGATGTATGCAGCAATTCATTGGCTGATGCGATTGTTGTGGACGATGATAACGCCGAGGGCGAAGCCGAGCATGTTGTTATTTCCAACATGCCTGCCGGAACATATAATATTGTGGTTGATGCCTACTCGACTGGAGGAACGCCTCCGGGCCCGAGCGGACCTTATTCAATCGCGATCACAGGCACGGGAACGATTGCCGGCGGAGCGACGCCGACTAATACTCCAACGTCAACACCAACTAACACACCAACCTCAACGCCGACGCCTTCCGGCACTCCGGAAATATATGGAACGATAACCTACGGCAATGCAGCCGTTCCGCCGAAGTACATTTCAAATGTCACGGTCACCGGAACGGGTTCGCCCAACGTTAGCACTACGACCGCTGCTCCGGGAGCCACGGCTGGCCAGTACGTATTGAGCGGTTTTGGTGCTGGTTCATACACCGTTTCACTGTCTAAAACAACCGGACAAAACGGCATTACATCGAATGACGCCGCGCGGATAGCTCAGCACGTTTCCGGTACTCTAATTTTGGCGACGAATAATCATAAAGTATCGGCTGATGTCAGCAATAATGGCGCTATTTCGTCATTTGATGCGTCGCTGATAGCTAACTTTGCTGTCGCCGCTTCGCCATCAGGCATTGCTGGAACCTGGAGATTCTTCGTCCCGCCCGGGCCGACATTTCCAGTTGCTTCTTCGCCAACGAGCCGTACATATCCGTCAGTGTCTGGAACCATCACCGGAGAAGACTATGTCGGCCTATTAATGGGCGAAGTTACGGGTAATTGGGTGCCAAGCGCTGCAAGGCCGGTCAATATAGGTCCTGAGAATAGCGCATCCGTAGAACTGCCGAATTTGGCAACCGTGCGTGAAAAGGAAGTGGTCATTCCAGTGAAAGTACAGGGCATTGCAAATAAGAATGTTATTTCTTATGAGTTTGATCTCAGATACGACCCAACCGTGATACAGCCGCAGGCCGATCCTGTAGATCTAGCGGGAACAGTCAGCCGCGGTCTCACTTCGGTAGTTAACGCTCGGGAGCCTGGACTTTTGCGAGTTGCGATCTACGGCCCGATGCCGATTGACGAAAACGGATTGCTTTTAAATCTTAGGTTCGTTGCGGTTGGAACGCCTGATTCAGCATCTCCGCTCACTTGGGAAAGATGGGTGTTCAACGAAGGAGAGATTCCGACCTCACTGACAAACGGCAAAGTCGAGTTGGATTAGCTGTTCAGATCGCGACAGCACATTTTGTGGCGTCTGATTCTCTGGCAGCATCAAGCACACGCTGAATTTGAACGCCGTCATCGAACGTCGCAGCATTTTCTATAAAATTCTTACCCTTACTTATTGCATCCACTATCTTCGGGGCAAAGGCCGTAAATCCGCGTGCAAAGCCTGTATCGGGCACACCTTTGATCGATTCGCCGAGTTCGACTTCGATCTCATTCCAGTCATCTTCACCGGTCTTGGCGACAAAAAGTTCGCCGCGGTGATCGATCCTCATGACACCATCCGTGCCGAATATTTCCATGCGATTCTGATATTTAGGACCCGCAGTCATTGAAACAGAGACCATTCCTGTCGCATCCTCAGTCAGTTCGCTGTCAGCAAAACGCAGCAGCATATTCGCTTCGTCGTCTGATGTAACTTGCCTAAGAGTTCCGGACTGATCTCGCCGTTCTTTAATGACCGTGTGCAATTGGCAGAACACACTTGAAATGCTTGTTCCAAGAAGCCAGTGAAATGAATCAACTATGTGAGAATTTATCGCTCCCAAAGCTCCGCCGCCCTGCTCTTTGTCCGACCACCAGTTCCATTGCCTGTTCGGATCGCCGCGATGCGGAGCTTGGAAATTATATTTTGCGTGACGGACCTTTCCGATCTCACCAAGCCGCAGCATCGCAAAAGCGGTCTGCCTTCCATGTTGAAAACGCAGCTCGTGATCGATGAGAGACAGTACATTTACTAAATCAGCCGCCTTAGCCATCTCAACCGCTTCGGCGATGTTCATCGACATCGGTTTTTCACACAAGATGTGCTTTTCATGTTCGAGAGCCAGAAGGACCATCTCGCGGTGAAGGTAAGGCGGTGTTGTGATACAGACAAGATCCAACTCGTCGTGACGAATGGTCTCTTTCCAATCATCGGTATAATGTTCAACGCCAAACTCGTCGGCTGTCGAACGTGCGTTTTCGATGCTGCCGCTTGCCACCGAAACTATCCTTGCATTTTCGCAGGACAAAAAAGCCGGAATCTGAACACTTCTGGCGAAACCGGTTCCAATAATCCCAATACCAACCATGTTTTTCATAATAAAAAAAGCGTAAGGATTTATCCTTACACTTATTCAGCTACTGCACAATGATTCTACTACTCAATTGCCAAGCTCCATACTTGCCGCGCCACGTGCGGGCCGATTGCCGTTTTGTAGGAATGTTTCGTAGTTTTCTTTGTCGACGCCCGTGAGATTCAGTATTTGAGCTCCTACGAAAAAACGCTCCGCTGACAAGTGGACACCTACTTTTTCGTAACGGCATCCGACTGCCCGCATAAAAATTTTCCCGGTGGGAAGTTCAATCTCAATATTGAGGTTGCGTTGCTGGCCGACCAGATATTTCTCTTTGATACGAATCGATGGAACTATGAATCCGATGCCGGTTCGACTTATATCAGCGATCTCACCACAAATGCAGGCCGAAAGAGCTTCATCTCGCGCTTGATCCGTATTCACTTCCGGCTCGAACCAAACCTTCATCGGAGCCTTATGACGACGCCGAGACGAGACCATGCGTTCGGACAGCGAGCGGTTGAATCTGGTTATTAGTTCACGTATCATACCGAAACCAATAAGGAACTACACACAATATATAGTACTCTATTACACAAATATCAATAGATTTTGTACATATTTTTACTTAGTCATCGGCTTGCCGCCGGTGTCTTTGCTCTTAACATGGGAAACATTTTTTGCATCGAGCTGCAAAAGATATGATATTTTTCCGCTCTTACCGTATTCGGCGGGAGTTGCGGTTGCGGTGTATTTTCTCTTGTCAGCGGCCAGATTGATCGTGTAATTATAGCCAGTGGACGCGCTTGTTTTTATGTCCTCAGGCAGCAAGCCGGAGCTGACCAAGGTGTCCATATCGGCAAAAACGCCGCCGTTCTGGAGACCGTGCACAAGCTCAGCTTTGGAAATGCGCTCAAGCATCTTCTTAGCTTCTTCCTCATGCGTTTTTATCCGAAGGCTGTAAAAATAATTCTTACCTTCCTTTTTAATGTCGCCTTCTGAAGCCTCGTCAACGATCAGGATTACCCAAACTTCGCCCTCTTTCCGCAGCCTCATCGTCTGTGTCTCAATCTTTCCGTCTTCTTCATTCGGAAGATCGAATGTGACCGTTGCCTGATCGCCGGTGACTATCTCGCCATTAATCTTTACCTCTGCCGGAATCTGGCCGGCTATCGCTTCAAAATCTAGTGAAAAGTCTTTTAGTTCGATGTCGTTAAGGCTAGCTATCGCGGGCTTTAAATTCGTCAAAAAGATCGCTTCGCGGAATTTTTGTTCGCGAAGGTGTTTGTAAAACACACGAACAGTGTCCGCCGGCCCATTAGGATCGATCGGAATAGTGGCTCCCTGAGGATTTGCGGATGTGGAATTTACAGAATCTGACTTGCTAGCAACTGTTTTGGAATCAACATTTGCCGAGATCTTTGGCTCGGCTACAGAACAGCCGGCGATACAACTGGAGAGGAGCAGTAACCCGCAAAGGCTCCGGCGCGAAGAACTAAAAGGATTCAAAATTCTCATTCGTAAAGATCTGTTGGAAAACGTCAAAAGGTGGAAAACCTTATAAGTAACCAAAAAGCGACACGTCTTAACTTCATAATAACGTGTCGCATCAAAAATGTAAAACAATATTTTGCGCTTCGGACTAAGCCGTCTTCTTACCCGCCAACCACCATTCGCGGCCGACCGTATAGAGCACAACCATCAATACGACAAAAGGCAGAATACCGAGAATGTCCGAGTAATCTCCGGTAAAGAAAGGATTGCTGCCTTTCGACCAGTGTTCAGCCGCATCCTGAATTCCTTTAAGCGTCGGCTGAACTGCAAAAAGAGCAATAAGGATACCTGCTATCGCTCCACCGGCGATGTAGCCTGATGCCATCAGAACGCCGCTCGATTTGTCGGTTTCGGCAATGATCTGTTCCTCTGTCAGATTTTCGGCCGCCAGTTTGCGTTTCAGATATATATCGACTAGATATCTGACGATGCCGCCGAAAAAGATCGGTGCCGATGTCGAGAGTGGTAGATATATCCCAACCGCGAATGCCAGCGACGGCACCCCCGCAAGTTCAAGAACAATGGCGATCATTGCGCCGAGAATCACGAGTCCCCACGGCAAATTCTGACCAAGTACGCCTTTGATGATATAGCTCATCAGCGTCGCTTTAGGTGCGTCATATCGCGTTAGATCGTTGCCGTCTTCGTCTTTTTTGAGAATACCGTTGATGCCGGGATCGACGAAATATACAGGCTTTCCAGATTGATCGATCAGATACTTGCCGACCTGGCCGTCTTTTGGCTCAGTGTTCTGCCAAACACGATAGGTAGTTGTATCCGTATCTTTGTATTTGCCGTTGCTGACCTTCTCGATTTGTGGCTGGCCGCCCTGTTTGAAGAGTTTATCCTCAGTGATCGTTTTTGAGAAAACAGGATTTGCCGCGTCTATTTTTTGGAAGTATGTCTCATTGTTGTTGAGCATAATGAGCAGCGAACCGAGGACCAAGGCAGATGCGAGAGCACCTACAAGGATCGCGATCTGCTGGCGCCACGGAGTTCCGCCAACCCAGAAACCTGTTTTCAGATCCTGTGAGGTCGTGCCGCCATTTGATGCCGCGATACATACGATGCCGCCGATCGACAACGCCGTTACAAAGTAAGGGTCAGCCGCCGTCCATCCCAATCCAAGAAAAACCAGACAGGTAATTAGCAGGGTCGCGACCGTCATTCCCGAAATCGGATTTGAGGACGAACCGACCTCACCCGTCAGCCGTGACGAAACAGTCACAAATAAAAATCCGAGGACAATAATAAGGATCGCGCCGAATAGCGACACAAACGGGCTGACAAAAACACTCAGCCCCAGTTGAGGGAACAGCATTATTGCGGCGATCAAAACTATCACACCGATAATGACCCATTTCATCGAGAGGTCCTGATCGGTTCGAGGCAGATTAGCGTTCGATTCCGCCGATCCTCCGCGAAGATCTGCAAGGCCGCCTTTCAGCCCGCTCCATATCGTCGGCAGACTGCGAGCAAGTGAGATCATACCTGCCATCGCAACCGCACCGGCTCCGATATAAAGAATATAGGCGCCGCGAACCTGTCCGGGCGACATCTCGCTAATAGTTTTGCTTATTTCTGGTGCGACCGGGCTTGTCACTGCGTCGCCAAAAAACTTGATGATCGGTATAAGGACGAGGTAAGACAATACACCGCCGCCCATCATCAAACCGGCGATCTTGGGGCCTATGATGTAGCCGACTCCGAGCAGTGTCGGGTCATTGTCAGAACCGATAGAGCCACCTTTAAACCCTTTTTCAGAAAAATCATAACCCGGCGATTCTTTCCAGAAAAAGAGTACCTTCATCAATGCATTGAATAGAAACCCTATCGCAAAACCTATCGAGATGATCTTGCCTCCGCGAAGAGCAGCGCCGTCGTCACCATGAGTGTCCCCTTCGTGCGACGCTTCACGAGACTCTTTAGATGCACCGGCCTTAAGGACCTCGGCGCAAGCCGTACCTTCCGGATATTTGAGAAAGCCGTGCTGTTCTTTTATAAGCGCCCGACGGAGCGGGATCATCATCAAAATTCCCAGTAAACCGCCCAGAATCGCGACCAGCATCACTCTTGTGATATCTAGATCAAAGCCGAGGATCATAATCGCCGGCATGGTCACGCCGATACCAAAAGCAATCGATTCGCCCGCCGAGCCGGCCGTCTGCATCACATTAGCTTCGAGGATCGTTGCGTCTCGCATTCCGATCTTTGAAAGAAGCCGAAACAACGTGATCGCGATAACGGCCACCGGAATCGAAGCCGAGACCGTCAATCCGGTCTTGAGCACGAGATAAAGAGACGAAGCTCCAAAGACAATGCCCAGCAGCGTGCCTACAATCAATGGAACCGGTGTGAGTTCGCGCAGAGTGGTTACATCAGGTATATAAGGCCGGAAATTCTCGAGAAAAGGATTTTTCATGCAGTTCGATCTCCTTTGCGTTGTTTACATTGCCTGCTTTTGAGGTCGCAGGCTTCGATTTTGGGGAAAGGTCTTGACTTGCGTTAATTTACATCGCATTTGCCAAACAAGCAAGTCATATTCACCACAAAGGCACAAAGTTCACAAAGGTTTTGCTTGAGTTTTAAGGTGCCTTTGTGATTTCAAATGTGGTAGATTCTAAATTTCGTAATGACAGAAGATATAAAAGAAACGCGGCTCGAAAACGGCTTGGTTATTCTCACAGATCGCATGGCGGGCGTTCGCTCAGCAACGTTGGGGTTCTTTTTTCGCGTGGGATCGAGGCATGAGCCTGATCATTTGAACGGCATCTCGCATTTTATTGAACACACAGTATTTAAAGGCACTGAGAAACGCACGGCTCTCGACATCGCGATTGAGCAAGACCGCCTTGGCGGTAATCTCGATGCTTTTACGACGCATGAGGAAACTGGCTTTGCCATCAAGGTGATCGACGACCAACTACCGAATGCGTTCGATTTAATTTCCGACATGCTCATCAATCCACGCTTTAACGAGGTCGATCTCGAAAGCGAACAGCGCGTGATCATCGAAGAGATGAAAATGATCGAAGACTCGCCGGAGGATTACCTCGGCGAGATCTTTAGCGAAGCATTTTTTTCGGGTCATCCGTTAGGAATGAACATTGCCGGAACGCCAAAGACTGTTCGAAGTTTTGATCACGAAGTCACGCGAAGGTATCACGAGGAAGTTTTTAACTTCTCAAACCTCGTCATCGTTGCCGCAGGTAACGTCGAGCATCAACAGATAGTCGATCTGGTTTTGAATACCAATTTTAATCGCCCTAAAACAGAAGGAAGCCTGCTAAAGCAGGGACTCAAGACGCATAAGCCGGTTTTGGCAGCGCCGTTGTTGATCAAACAAAATCCGAATCTGGAGCAGGCTCACTTAATTATCGCAACGCCTTTTGTGTCCGAGACCGACGAGCGCCGTTACGCCGCTGATCTGCTTGAAAGCATAATCGGCGGCGGCACTTCGAGCCGTTTATGGCAGAAAGTGCGCGAGGAGCGCGGCTTGGCATATAGTGTCGGTGCTTCGGCGATCATGTACCAGGATTGCGGGATGTTCTCGATCTTCGCCGGAACTTCGCCGGACCAAGTTAAGGAAGTCGTCGATATTTCAATTGCCGAAATGAGGGACATGGTAAACAATGGAATTACGGCTGAAGAACTCGAACTTGCCAAGCAGCAGACCGTTTCATCGATCCTGCTGAGCCTTGAAGATTCCGCATCGCGTGCAGCATCACTCGCACAATGCGAAATTACTCACGGACGCCAGATCTCGGTTGAAGAATCTATCGAAAATGTTAAGGCTGTCGAGGCAAATGATATTAAGGCTCTAGCTCGAGAATATTTCCGCTCTGAAAAACTGGCGTTTGCGGCATTGGGTGACTTGAAAGACTTGGAGATAGAGAGGTCAAGACTTACGATCTAAAGATGAACTATCGAAAGTTGCTTTATAGTGGAGTTATCATTTTCCTTCTTAGCATTTTGCTAGGGATTATTGGGACTCTGTGGAATATTTATGGTAGTTTCGATGCCTTGGAGAAAACTGAATCCGCAGGGATTGGGGCAGTCGGTGATGGAATTGCGCGTGCCTTGATCTTCACTATTGTTAGCCTGGCAGGTTGCGCGGTTGGATTTGGAATGATGATATATGCAGGCGTGAAGCTCAGAAAGTAATTTTACTTCTCGTATGTGATAGGGTCTGCGACGCAGGCTTTCTCAAACCCCCTCAACCGCAACGCACACGAATCACACGTTCCACATGCCAGATCTTCGCGGCGATAACATGACCAAGTCAGTTGCAGCGGGGCATCGATCTCTATTCCTTTTTTAACTATTTCTGCTTTAGACAATTGAATGATCGGAGTACGGACCTCGATATGCGTGTCAGGTTTTGTTCCGGTGTTTATTGTCTTTTGAAACGCCGCATAAAATTCGGGACGGCAATCTGGATATCCGCTTGAGTCCTCTGCAACCGCTCCGATATAAATGCTGTTTGCTCCTATAACCTCAGCCCAACTTACCGCTATCGACAACATATTCGCATTGCGAAACGGCACATAGCTGGTTGGCACTTCGTTGGATTCTAGGTCGGCTTCGGTAACATTGATATTCTCGTCCGTCAGCGACGAGCCGCCGATCTTGGCAAGATGCTCGATAGAAATATCAAGCCGCGTTTCGACGCCGTAATGGTCTGCAATCTCGTTAAAAGCCTTTCGCTCGCGGTTTTCGGTTAGCTGGCCGTATGAAATGTGCAGAAACGCGAGGTCATCATTTTCAGTGCGCGCAATTGCCGCAGTGACGCACGAGTCCATTCCACCGGAAACTAGAATTATTGCTTTAGACACCTCGTGCATCCGCTCCCCAAATGTACTTGTGTAATTGCAGATTCAGCCGCACCTTAATGCCGCTTTTTGAAACAGCTTCCGCAATTTCTGATAAATTTTTGATTCCGTGAACCGGTGAGATCAATATCTCTTTTGCCTGGTTTTCGAGATCGTATTTTACGATAGTTTTCTTTGTAAATTCCCAATCGGGTATATCGGCGATGACAAATTTCACTTCGTCTTTATCGGCTCGGAGGCGTTCGAGATTTGGCCAATGGTTGCGTTCGGCTTCCTCTGAAGCGGGGCATTTTATGTCGAGGATGAGCTTTGCACGAGGATCGACTGTTTCGGTTGAAACATAACCGCCGGTTTCGATTAGAACCTCGTAGCCGCGATCACAAAGTTCTGTGATAAAAGGAAATACGTTCTTTTGAGCAAGCGGCTCGCCGCCGGTGACCTCAACCAAGTTGCAGCCAAATTCTTCGAGTTTCTCAAAAATATCGTTAAAACTTATGTGTTCGCCGCCGGTGAAGGTATATTCGCTGTCGCACCAGACACACCGCATCGGGCAGCCCGTCAGACGCACAAAAGAACACGGCCGGCCGGCATGAGACGACTCGCCTTGAATTGAAAGAAATATTTCGGTTATTCTCAGGTCCATTAAAAAATGAAAAGACAGATTAACACAAATGAACTGACAGTCTTTCATTTACGATTTTTCGATAGTCTGAAAAAGCCATCGGACAACCCCCAAAAAGCCATCGGAGACACCCAAAAAGCCATTTCACTACCCCCAAAAAGCCGTCAAAAAACTGGGCAGCTTTGCTTAGCTGATATGCTCCTTCATCATTTTGCGGACATCGATTCATCAGGCAATTTGATAGTGCCGTTCATCACTACATACATGTCTCAAGATTTTTATGACCTCAGCGGGAAAAAGATCTCCCTCGAAGCCGCAAATCGCAGCGTTGAATACTACTTATTTTTCAGGGAGAATCCTACTTAACAAGGAGCTGGTCATTAGTGTTATTTGTATGGCACTTTTGTTGGTCAATCTGGACGCTGTTATATGCAACATTCCGTTAATTAAAATTAGCGTCCGCCCTGATGTGCTTGGCCTTTTGGCGATATACAATCATCTTACGCCCTCCAAATAACGTCAGCCTGCATGAACTACATATGTTCACCCGCGGGCTGGATATAGAGGAGTTTTGTAACGTGCAAGATTATTTATTTTAATTGTTGGGCGTTATGGCTGATTGTATTACAATGCTTGATTCGGGTTTTTCACGCAAGTGCTTTGTCGGCAGTAGCGCATTTATGAAAAAGGAAGATCATTCAGCTTTTTTTATTCTGTTATCTATTGGGAAAAGTTTGTTTCCCGAAAGAAGTATAGCGATATATAAAAAATAAGATCTATTTGGCGCTCACGTATAGCTTTGGTCGCCAAAATAAGCGGTTGGTTTAGGCCTGAACGCCAGCCAGGATTCCAATTATGTTTCACTCAAAATATTCGTCTCATCTCTCATTTGTCCGAAATGGTGCCGCTGCGGTTCTTCTCGGTTTTGTACTTGTATTATCTGCCAGTGCTTCGACGGGCGCAGGTTATTCGTTCCTTGATTCTGTAGCATCTTTCCTTGGCTTCGAACAGTCAGAGCAGAATAGCGCCTCGGCGGCTTTTACCAACGTGTCTGTAGAACCGGTGATGTTTTTTGCTCCTTGTACAAAAACAAGTACAGGTACCGGACCATGGACCACCTCGGGAACTTGGACACCTAGCGGAGTTCCTGGAGCGGGCGACGTAGTTTGTATTGCGAATGGTCACACGGTAACAATTGCAGCATCAACGACAATTGCCGAATTGCAAGTTGGCGGCGGTGCAAGCGGAATCTTGTCGCTTAGCAGCAATACGGATTTTGCACTTACAGTAACCGGCGATGTTTTGATAAACGCAGGAGGAACTCTGCGCGTACTGGATTTAACTGGTACAGATACTCACGCCATTAACGTTGGAGGAAATTACACAAATAACGGTACTTTCACGGCAACTAATGGATCGGATATCCTGAATGTGACCCTCAATGGTGGAACATCTCAAACGATGGGCGGTACTTCCACAACGACTTTTGAGAATTTGACCCTTACTCCCACTGCGACTGCAACAATCACCGCGAATACGAACATCAACATCAATGGAACGTTCACGGTCAACGCGAATGCTACCTTTAATCCGGCTGCTGCAGTCATTATTGGCGGGGCGACAAATGCGATCACCGGAACCGGCACGATTAGGGTTACTCGCGTTGCCGCAACCGCTGACTATAACACTCAATATCCGTTTTCAACGGACACCTTGACGGGAATGACAGTTGAATATTCTGGTTTAGGTGCTCAGACGGTTAATCCTTTCACCTACGGAGCTCTTCGCACCAGCGGAAGCGGTACAAAAACTATGGGAGGGGCAGTCGTTGTCAACGGTGTTTTGGACGTAGGTTCCGGAACAACGCTCGCGACGGCAAATTTTGGTCTTACATTGAATGGAAGTTTTTCAAATGGCGGCATCTTTACGGCAGGAAGTTCAGCAATAGCTATAGGCGGTACTGCGACGCAAAGCATCGATGGTTTTACTACCACGGGTCTTGTAACGATGAGCAAAACTGGCGGTATTGCTACTTTTCAAAGCAATGTAAACAGTAACGGCCTCACAATAAACGGAACGGGTGGAACTCTCAATTTAGGAGCCGGCCTTACTCATACGCTTACGGGAGTAGTAACACTTACGGCGGGGTCGTTGAACGGCGGATCTAGCACACTAAATGAAAACGCAACAAGCGCAACAGCTTGGAACGGTACGGGTTCACTTTTCACGGCAGGAACGGGAACGGTTAATTTTGGCGGAGCCTCTCAGACGATCGCTACCGCAACTACATTCAACAACCTGACCACCAGCGGCACAGGCACGAAAACTCTCAGTGCCAGCGTTGTTGTGAACGGTACGATGAATATCGGAGCTACTGCCCCGCTTTCAATTGGAACCACCACGTTGACACTCAACGGAGCGATAACCTGCGGCGGCACTATCACGAGTGGTGGAGCGGGAACCGTGATCTACGGAGCATCAGCGAACCAGAGTGTTTGTTCAGGCACATATGGAAACCTGACGTTGCAGGGCAGCGGAATAAAATCCTTGGGAGCTCTTACAGGGGCGGCTGGAAACCTGACATTAGCCGGAACAGCGTCGGCAATAACAGGCGCAAATTTTGCAGTTGGCGGCAATTTGAATGTTGGAAGCGGTTCGAGTCTGACGGTTGGCGCTAACTTTACGTTTGGCGTGACCGGAACAACAGCGGTAACAGGAACACTAACACTAGCTGGCACAGGAACTAAGACATTTACAGGAGATACAACATTAAACGCCGGCAGCGTGTGGAATGAAACGGGTCTGGCCTCGATCAACCACGGCGGCAGCTTAACGAATAATGCCGCAACATTTACTGCCAACTCCGGTACGCATACATTCAGCGGCACAACCGAGGTGTTTAGCGGTTCAACCGCTACTTCGATCCCGAACGTAACAGTCACCGGAACTTATACCAACAGCGGAACGCTTACAGTTGGAACTGCTTTGTCAGGAGCGGGCTCTTTAACAAACGGAGCAACCGGCACATTGAATTTAGGCGGTTCGGCCGGAATCACAACACTTACCGCAACAGCCGTAGGCAACACGGTCAACTACACTGGAACCGGCCAAACACTCAAAGTGGTCCCATATCATCACCTAACGCTTAGCGGCGGTGCTAAAACATTTGGTGCCATCACAACTGTCGCAGGCAATCTGACGGTGAGCGGAACAGCGACCGCAACAACTGCAGCTAACCTGGCCGTTGGAGGCAGCCTGAATATCGGAAGTGGAACAACCTTTTCGGTAGGGCCGAATTTTACCCTTGGCGTCACCGGCACAACCATTGTGAGCGGCATTTTTAATCTTGGTGGAACAGGAACTAAAACTTTTACCGGCGACGTCACTCTTAACGAAGGTTCTGTATGGAATGAAACAGGGATCGCGTCGATCAACTTTGCTGGAAGTCTCATTAATAACGCCGAAACATTTACTGCCAATACAGGGACACACACATTCAGCGGAGCAACAAAAACACTAAGCGGCGGAAAGCTGATCTCAATTCCGACGGCAACTTTCACCGGGGCGTACACTAACAACGGAACATTTACTTCCACCGCAACACTTACGGTTACGGGTGTGACTCTGACCAATGCCGGAACCATGACTGCGAGCGGCACTTTGGCCGGGACAGGTGGAGTTACGAACAATGCAACGCGCACATTGAACCTCGGCGGAGCATGTTCTATTACGACACTGACAAATGCCGGAACTATTGCACGAACAGGCAGTGGAAACACGACGACAGCACTCGCGAGTTTCACAAACACCGGAACTATCAATCTGAACGGTTCGGGAACAATAGCCGGCATCACAAATAATGCCGCCGGCGTTGTAAATCTTAATAGTTCTGGAACGATCACATCGTTCAACAATGCCACCGCAACCAGTACAATAAATATAGTCCCCGCGACGGTTCCGATAACAACTCTTACCACAACAACCGCGGGGAACACAGTCAACTACACAGGCGGAGCACAAACCGTTAAAGTCCAGGCGTACAGCAACCTTGGTTTCTCAGGAACGGGAGTAAAATCAATAACAGCGGCGAACCCTGTGTCGGTAGCTCGTAATCTCGATATTGGTAACAGCGTTGCCAAGGCAAATATCGGTGCTGGCCTTTCTGTAAATGTTAACTCACTTTCTCTGGCCGGTGCTGCTCAGGTTTCAGGCACGTGGGGATCGAATGCCAGCGCTGCGACCAATAAGACAGACACATATTTCAGCAGCACAACAGGAATACTCAATGTAGCAAGTTCACTGGCGACAGCAGCAGGCACCGCGACAGCTACGACCGCCAGCAATACTTCGATAAACGTATCGATGCCCTACACTCTGGATTCAAATGCTAACAACACTTACACAGTTGATTACTGTTTGACATCTTCAAACTGTCCGACAAATGGCGGCTGGACCAATCACGTCACAGCAGCGGCACACGTCGCATCACCCTACACAACAACGATAACCGGACTTTCAAATGGAACGAGTTATGACGTAAGAGTGACGTATAACGATGCTGACGGTGTAACCGGAACAAATCCACAGACGATCACCGGAGTTATAACCCGAACCCGTTTGTATTTGCAGAATGTTGCTTCAGGAGTTACCACTACTAATCAAGGAACCTGGGGCGTAACGGCAGGAGCACCAACATTTGTTCTGTCACGAACAAAGTCAGGAGCAATATCCAGTCGAGGCGTACAGCCTGGCTCCACTTTGACAACGAATGTTCTGGTTTACAAACTCGTTGGCGAACCGCTCGCGGCTCAAACCATCGCAGCAGCATCAACTCTCGACTGGGTGATCGGTGCTCAAGAAAATAACTCCGATGCTGATATGGCATACCGCATCCATGCGTATGTGGTAAGTAATGACGGGACAACAGTAAGAGGTACCCTACTTGGAAATAACAACGATGGTGACGAGTGGACGACAACAGCGGCGGGAAGGGCTCCTTCGGCGGCGAAGTCATTGTCGGCAGTTACGGCGCAGACCGGAGACCGAATAGTGATCGAGATCGGCTACGTGGCAACCACACCTGGAGCCACAAACCGTGTTGGTACCCTTTGGTATGGCGGCACCGGCGCTACTGATCTGACGGACGGAAGTACGGCCCACACTACCAATCCCGGCTGGTTCGAATTTAGTCAGGGCATCGCGTTTCAGCCTCCGGGCCCGACGCCGACGGCAACCGCAACATCGACCGCGACAAATACTGCGACTGCTACCGCAACCGCGACCCCGACATGCGGGAACACGTTCAGCTACACGGGACCTGCAGTTGCAATAGCTGATAACGTCGCCGCCGGAACTAATTTCATTATTCCTGTGAGCGGAATTGGGAACATTACTGATCTTAATTTCCGCTTTGACGGCACACAGGTTGCGGATCCTGCATCAACTACTCCGGGCATTAACCATTCATGGGTTGGTGACCTGATCGTAAAGGTTACCTCGCCCGGCGGAACCACCGTAACGATCCTTGATAGGCCCGGCTCTCCGGCGACTACAAACGGCTGCAACAGCAATAATCTTGCTCAGCTCTTGTTGGATGACGACGGTGGATTCCCTGCGGTTGAAAGTCAGTGTGCGGCGGACGCCACAGCGTTCCCGACCGGAACCTTTTCACCGAATAATGCTTTGAGCGCTTTTGACGGACAAAATCCTAACGGGAACTGGACGATCAATATCAGTGACAATGCCGCGGTTGACACCGGCTCTGCGCGTGCATTTTCGTTGGTCATAGACAGCGCGTGCTCTACACCGACCGCTACGCCCACAAACACAAATACCAACACGCCGACGAATACACCTACAAATACTGGAACAGCGACAGCAACGTCAACTGCGACATCAACTGCGACCGCAACAGCAACGGCAACGCCGACAGCATCTCCCGGCTGCACTCCTCAAGACGTTACTACGACCTTTGCCGGCGGTAATGAGCAAAGCGGAAATATGTTTGATATTACCGCGATCAATACGATAAGCATTTCGTCATTTGAAGAGAATCTCCTTCATAGTGGAAACATCGAAATATACTACAAGCCCGGCACACATGTCGGTTTTGAACAGACTCCGGGAGCGTGGACGCTTATTGGAACTGCCTTCGGAGTAGTGACGAATGGGCCAGGTGTCGCTACGGCGATACCATTACCTGTAAATGTCGTGATTCCGGCGGGACAAACTTACGCGTTTTATATTACATATAATGATCCATTGGATCAGTCGCGGCTGATCTATACAAACGGATCAGCGATAGGAAGTGTTTTTGCCAGCGATGCCAATATACAGGTCAGGGAAGGAACAGGAAAAGCATACCCGTTTCTGAACAGTTTTGCTCCGAGACAATTCAATGGGGTCGTTAACTATACAAGCGGTGTAGATTGCCCGATAGTTACACCGACAAATACTGCAACTCCAACAGCAACTGCAACATCGGCATTCACGCCGACAGCAACTGCGACGGAGACCTTTACTCCAACCGCCACAGCGACGGAAACATTTACTCCGACAGCTACTGTCACAGCAACACCGTCGGAATCGCCGACCTTTACCGCTACCAATACGCCCTCGGCGACGGCGACCAACACCTCCACTGCGACCGCTACCGCAACTGCATCAGCGACGTCTACACCGTCATGTCTCAGCGGCAACGTGACAACAACTTACACGGGCGACCGGGCGAACAATGGAAATATGTTCGACATCACGGCCATCAATTCCATAACGATCGACTCATTTGACGAGAATCTTCAAAACAATGAGCCGCTCGCTATTTATTATAAAGCTGGAACCCATGTCGGCTTCGAAAATGATCCGGGAGCATGGACTTTAGCAGGAACTTATACCGGCGTGGTATCGAACGGTTCTGGAAATCCGACTGCCGTACCGATTCCCGTAAATGTTACGATCCCGGCGGGCGAGACTTATGCGTTTTATATAACCTACACGACGGGCCAGGGGTCGATGGTATATTCGGCCGGAACGACCATTGGCGCCGTTTATGCAAGTGATGCGAATATTCAGGTCAAAGAAGGAACTGGCAAGACGTATCCCTTTGCCGACAGTTTTGCTCCGCGGGTATTTAACGGCACCGTTTATTACACTGCCCTTTGCCCAACACTAACTCCAACGGCCACAGCTACGGAAACATTCACTCCGACAGCAACTGCGACTGAAACGTTTACACCGACTGCGACAGCCACGGAGACGTTCACACCGACTGCAACCGCAACGGAAACGTTTACTCCAACAGCAACCGCAACGGAAACGTTTACTCCGACGGCCACAGCTACGGAAACATTCACTCCGACAGCAACCGCAACCGAAACGTTTACTCCGACTGCGACAGCTACGGAAACATTCACTCCGACTGCTACAGCCACGGAGACGTTTACTCCAACGGCGACAGCCACGGAGACGTTCACACCGACTGCAACCGCAACGGTAACGTTTACTCCAACGGCAACTGCGACGGAAACGTTTACACCGACTGCGACAGCCACGGAGACGTTCACACCGACTGCAACCGCAACGGAAACGTTTACTCCAACGGCAACTGCGACGGAAACGTTTACACCGACTGCGACAGCCACGGAGACGTTCACACCGACTGCAACCGCAACGGAGACGTTTACTCCGACGGCCACAGCTACGGAAACATTCACTCCGACGGCTACAGCGACTGCAACATTCACTCCGACCGCTACTGCAACCGAGACGTTCACTCCGACTGAGACAGCGACTCCAACTGTCACGCCGACGTGTGCGCCACCGCCGCCGAATATGATCGCGTGGTACAAAGGCGAAGGTAATTTTGCCGATAGTGCGCCTCCGACCTATGAGACCGGTTCAGCCAGCGGTACGGTCGGTTTTGCGTCAGGAATGGTCGATCAGGCGTTCAGCTTCAACGGAAGCGGTAGTTTTGTGACCGTACCCGCGGACTCTGGCTCGCTGAATATCACCGGTAACGCCGTCACGATAGACGGTTGGATCAATCCATCCGTTTCCTCTGAGGCAGTTTATTTTGGTAAGACGGTTAGCGGCGGTAACGATTACTTGCTGTATAACGGTTTTGGCGTTGGTGTGTTTGCCATCGTCAACACCACTGCCGGCGAAAATCAGCTCGCTGCGTTTGCCGACTATCCGGCGAACACTGCCTTCTACCAGCCGCCGACAAACCAGTGGACACATCTTGCACTTACGTATGACGGTTCGCTCGTCAAGATCTACGCGAACGGAGTCCAGGTCGGCCAAAGCTCACATAGCGGCAATATTGCCGGCGGAAGTGCTCCGTTCAACATCGGCGGTCGCGCCGACGGCCTTTCGTTCAACGGACGTGTCGACGAGGTTGAGGTATTTAACCGTGCGCTTCTAGAAACCGAGATCGACGACATTTACAACGCCGGACCAACGGGCAAGTGCTCGATCCCGACACCGACTGCAACGGAAACATTTACTCCAACGGCAACCGCAACCGCAACGGAGACGTTTACACCGACCGCAACCGCAACGGAAACGTTTACTCCAACGGCAACTGCGACGGAAACGTTTACTCCGACGGCCACAGCTACGGAAACATTCACTCCGACAGCAACCGCAACGGAGACATTTACACCAACGGCAACTGCGACTGAAACGTTTACTCCAACAGCGACGGCAACGGAGACGTTCACACCGACTGCAACTGCGACGGAAACGTTTACTCCGACTGCTACAGCGACTGAAACATTCACTCCGACTGCAACCGCAACGGAAACGTTTACTCCGACGGCCACAGCTACGGAAACATTCACTCCGACAGCAACCGCAACGGAGACATTTACTCCGACTGCTACAGCTACGGAGACGTTTACTCCAACCGCGACTGCCACTGAAACGTTTACTCCAACGGCCACAGCTACGGAAACCTTTACTCCAACGGCTACGGCTACAGAAACGTTCACTCCAACCGCAACCGCAACTGAGACTTTTACTCCGACTGCAACCGCTACGGAAACATTCACCCCGACAGCGACTGCAACGGAAACGTTTACTCCGACAGCTACCGCAACTGAGACTTTTACTCCGACTGCAACCGCAACGGAAACGTTTACTCCGACTGCAACTGCGACAGAAACGTTCACCCCAACAGCGACAGCCACGGAGACATTTACTCCAACGGCAACTGCTACCGAAACATTCACTCCGACAGCGACTGCAACGGAAACGTTTACTCCGACAGCTACCGCAACTGAGACATTTACTCCAACGGCGACGGCAACCGAGACATTTACTCCGACAGCTACCGCAACCGAGACATTCACTCCGACTGCAACTGCAACGGAAACTTTCACTCCGACTGCAACTGCGACGGAGACGTTTACTCCGACTGCTACGGCAACGGAAACGTTTACTCCAACGGCAACTGCGACTGAAACGTTTACTCCGACTGCTACGGCAACGGAAACGTTTACTCCAACGGCAACTGCGACGGAAACATTCACTCCGACTGCTACCGCGACTGACACGCCTACGGCTACGCCGACCATTCCGCCGTCGGTATCTGGCAGCGTGACATATGGCAACTCTATTGGTTCGCCCGCGACGCGTCCTGTTCCGAGTGTGTTGCTTAGCGGTAACGGATCGGTGTTTGTTTCTGACACCACCGCAGATCCTGGAACTTACTCGCTCACCGGCTTCGGATCAGGCTCTTACACAGTTACTCCATCCAAGACCGGCGGAGTTAACGGTTCGATAAGTTCATTCGACGCGGCACTTGTAGCCCAACATGCGTCATCGGTCATCGTCTTTAACCCGACACAGCTAATTGCGGCGGACGTCAGCGGTAACGGCGAGGTCTCGTCATTTGACGCGGCAATGGTTGCTAGTTACGCAGTCGCCGCACCGTTGGTACCATTGGGATCATCGGGAACCTGGAGGTTCACTCCGTTGAGCAGAACTTACGGGTCTGTTGAAGGTGAGACAACGAACGAAAACTACACCGCGCTGTTAATGGGCGAAGTTTCCGGGAACTGGACAGGTTCGTTTGGCGGACGTCCTGCGGGTAGCGGCGGGCCTGAAAGAAGCTCGGCAGTGGCTGCTCCGCATCTTGTCACGCCTGCTGATGGCGAGGTTCTTATACCTGTAAGCATTCAAGGAGCGGCGAACAAGGGCATCATCTCTTATGAGTTTGACCTGCGTTATGATCCTGCTGTGATACAGCCTCAGGCCGAACCGGTTGAGTTGACCGGAACTGTCAGCAATAGGCTCTCGGCTGTTTCCAATTCGTCTGAGCCGGGACTCTTGAGAGTCGCGGTATATGGAGCACTACCGATCAACAACAGCGGACTTCTGCTTAACCTCAAGTTCACTGCCGTCGGAGCACCTGGTTCCATTTCGCCGCTTACTTGGGAACGCTTTACATTTAATGAGGGCGATCCTGGAACAGCAGCAGTTGATGGACAAATTGAACTTTCCGCTGCAGCGCCAAATCAGGCAGAGATTACCGGAAGGCTGATCAGTTCGATGGGCCAAGGCGTTCCAAATGCCCGCGTTACATTGACGGATAGTGCTGGTCAATCTCGCGTCGTTCTTTCAAACGGCTTTGGCCTTTATCGCTTTGGCAACCTTCAGGTTGGCCAGACCTATACGATAAGCGTTCAATCGCGAAACTACTCATTTACGCCACTGACGATCAGCGTTACAAATCAGGCGGTAAATGCCGATGTGATCGCCGAACCGTAAAATGACTTTGATCAGGGCATAAAGGGCGGGAGCGATCCCGCCTTTTCTTTGCTCAAAAGCTGGCAAGGTGTCTTTGCGGCTTTGCACGTTTGGGTTAAACTCTTGTCATATGCGAGGACAACTAAAACGATTTATTGAGGCGATGGACGAAAATTCGATCGCGATCATTCCGGCGGCACACGAAGCGACACGCAGCTACGACACCGAATATAAATTTCGGCAGGACTCAGATTTTCTATACCTGACAGGCTTTCCCGAGCCTGATGCAGTTGCAGTCATAGATCCGAAAGCGAAAAAGCCGTACACGCTCTTCGTCCGCCCGCGCGATCTCGAAATGGAAACGTGGTTCGGGCGCCGCGAGGGCGTCGATGGCGCTGTTAAGAATTACAAAGCCGATAGAGCTTTTCCAATAGAGAAATTTGAATTGGAACTCGGTAAATTGCTTGATGGCCACGACACGCTTTATTACCGATTCGGCGTTGATGAAAAACTCGATCAGCAAATTATTCGATACCTGTCTAATCAACGTCAGCGCCGGCTAAAGTCGCCATATCCGCCGCACACGATCGTCGATCCGACGATCCTCATACACGAGATGCGGCTGCACAAAATGCCAAACGAGGTCGAATTGATGCAAAAGGCTGCGACCATTTCTGCCGAGGCACACATTCTCGCGATGAAAAAGGCCAAGCCCGGAATGAACGAGTTTCAGATTGAATCGCTGATCGAGGCTTACATGCGTGACAACGGCGCGAGCGGCGTTGCGTACAATTCGATCATCGGCAGCGGCGAAAACGCGACGATCCTTCACTATGTCGAGAACAATCGCCCGCTAAAAGACGGTGATCTGCTCCTGATCGACGCCGGTGCTGAGTATCAAGGCTACGCTGCCGACATCACTCGCACATTTCCGGTCAACGGCAAATTCAGTAAGGCCCAGCGTGAGATCTACGACGTTGTACTTGATGTTCAGCTTCAGTGTATCGAGGCAACAAAGACAGGCAACACTGTTGTGAAACGCCAGGAACTTTCGATCGAGCTTTTGACCGAAGGGATGAAAAAACTCGGACTCCTAAAAGGCAAGACGAAAGATCTCATCAAAAAGAAGTCTTACATGAAATACTACATGCACGGCGTCGGCCATTATCTTGGCCTCGACGTTCACGATGCCGGAAGATATTTCACCGACCAAACCGCAAAGAATTCACGCCCCTTCGATCCGGGCATGGTACTCACGGTCGAGCCGGGCCTTTACATTCCACCTGATGACAAGTCCGCACCCGCAAAATATCGCGGCATCGGCATCCGCATCGAAGACGACGTTCTCGTTACAAAGGAAGGCAATTTAAACTTAACCGCCAAAGTGCCAAAAGATCCCGCCGAGATCGAAGCAATAATGCAGAAGCCCGTGCGTGCAGAAGCCCGCACGAAGTAAGGGCATGATTACTGCCATGCAGCAAAACGACATCATCGGCAATCTCCCCGTTTTATTCAGCGCTCTGCTGATGAGCATTCTCTTTATTCAATCAGGCCTGGATAAAGTATTCGACTGGAAAGGCAATCTCGAATGGCTCACCGGCCATTTTTCCAAGACGTTTCTGAGCAGCATGGTGCCGATGATGCTTGCGACCATAACCGTGATGGAACTTGCCACGGGATTTTTGTCTCTAGCAGGGATAGTTTATTTCCTTGCCATCGGCTCGACGGTTTTGATCTTCTACGCTTCGGTGCTTGGAGCGGCATCGATTACCGCACTCTTCTTCGGCCAACGAATCGCCAAAGACTATCCCGGCGCCGCCGTCCTTGTTCCTTACTTCATTTTGCTGATCGTGATGATGTATCTGACAAAGATCACGTCGTGAAAATAGTTGATTCGTATTCATGTCTACTGACTCGATCAATACCCAATAACAAAGTCAATCACTCGATAGTCTTGTCCGCGTTTTTCTATCCAAATCGTCATGTCTTCACCCCACTGATGTTTTTGGGACATGTGATTGTAGATTAATTCAGAAGTGCTATTTTTTGTTTCTGTATCGATCAAATGCCATCCCTTCAATGGATACTCAATTTGTCTCCGGCAAATATAATCCGACTTTTCATCCGCTAGATCGGCTGTGGCTTCTAAGCATTTACCATCTCTCAGTTGTTCAAAAAAAGATTCTGCTACAGCTTCCGGTTCTTTGTCGCGAAACGGATTCAAAACTAAAAACAGCGGCTTTCCTCGGATAGAATCTGGGTCGGGAATTCTGATCAGAAATGGCGACTGGTTGACGAATAAAATCAGCGGAACAATTATTGCGGTCCCCAAAAGTAACCCAAACAAAATTGCTATTTTCTTCCCAACCATAATCTCAACAAAAGTGGTGTCTGACACCTTTTTGTTTATTCTATCTAATAATATGACCACGGAACGTTGCGCGGTATTTTGAAGCTGCGTTCGATTTCCGTGACCTCAAAAATAGGTCTAGACGGCGAACTGGTAGGAGCGGGAGGAACTACGAGTTTGCCTATTAAAATCGCTTCAACACGGACGACATCGCCATTACCATCACTATTGGCAGCCATTCGGTTTCTGGCTTTGTCGCATTTAGGTTCTCCCGAACAATTAAACAATGGTTCAGGACTTATCCCGTTGCATTCACGGGAAGCCATGTATTTACTGTGAAAAAGAGCTAGAACTGCTACTCGGACACGCACCGTCTTTCCGGCGTATTTTCCCGGTTGAGCCACCAAGTCACAATATGCAACCGTCGGAACTTTCTGTTTTTGTCCAAACACCGTTGCCGGACCTACAAATACCCCAAATAACAACATTGGGCACAATGATAAGAATATTCGATTAAAAGATTTGCTTTTCATCATAATTCATCGCCATTCTCGAAAATAAGCTTTCTGTTGCGGCATCGCAACGCAGGCTTGGATCTCAACTACAGCCTTTTTCATATAATAGCCTTTGTTTAGCGGTTTTCATGTGTTTCGTGTGAAAAAACTCTAAAAAGTGACGTCTTGTCAGAACCGGGAGCAATAGCGACTGGTTTTTGTGAAACACTTCGGAAAGTTACGTCATATTGAGAAAACCACGTCATATCGAGAAAGTTGGTATTTCAATTTCTGCGGCTTTGTGTTAGCTTGATGCGGGATCGTTGTAATTGCAGCGATCCGTTGATCTTTGACAAGCTAATTGGTTAGTCTGGAGTCTTAAGTCTGGAAGTCTTGAGTTGTACATATCGTTCCAGCGAAGGTTGCCGCGATTCGCCGCAAGGTGTTTCCGTAACCTCAATATACGCCGCAGTTACGTTTTTTGTAATACATAGCTTACTTTTTTTCAAAAATCGTGGAATGCAGTCATTTTACAGGACTTAAGTCGTTCAATCACAAGGTTTACGCCGTTCCACCTCAATGTGGAACGGAGCGGAACGGCGGAACGATGATTGGCGTGAAAAAACGGGTGGGACAGTGGGACGGGGGGAATAAAAAAGAGCGGCCAAAGCCGCTCTGTTGATTAAGTCTTATTCCGCAATTATTACTTGTCTGGCTTTGCTTCGTCTGTTGCTGGAGAACTGGTGCTCAAGGGTGCGATTCTCGGCTTCCTTTTTTCGGTAGGTGCGGCCATTTCTTTTGGAGCGGGTTTTGCAGCGTCTGCGGCGATCTCGCTGCTGTGATGAGAGACGATCATCCATTTGCCTCCGCGATTTACCCAGACGTGCGTGCTGCGGTACTGAACCGGCTTTTCTCCTTTCACAGTGCCGCGATGTGTCATGATGGCAACATCGCCAAAAAATCTGACCGCATATTCATCGGCTACATCAGTATCTTTTGTCGCCTTGATCTCGGCGAGATATTGGGCCTTAGTTTGCGTTTTTCCGTCAGGGGTCGTTCCTTGGTAATCATCGGCGACATATGTGCTGATGGCTTTCATATCGCCCTTTAGTTCAGCGGCGGTCCATGCCTTATCCATCTCGATCAGTGTGGCTTCGAGTTTGGCATTCTTTTGCTGTGCAAAAGCGACAGCACTTACGGCCAAAATAAATGCCGCAACGAAAAAAATCCGTTTCATAGTAGTATCTCCTTCAAAATAATAGAACATTCTTACTATGTAACGGATTTTGATATTCGTCAAGGCAATGGCTATCGCATTGATTTACCTGAATAATCGGGTGATGTTAAAGGTTGCGACGTAGCTTTTCGGTTTTGTCGTCTTGTTGCTTTTGGGCAGCGGCGTAAGTGATGTAAGGTAGATTGCCCAGCCGTTATGCTGATCGCCCAGCGGGCCTCCGGTGGTCGTATTCATTACAGACTTTTTCGAGCCGCCGTTCTTGTCTGAGATAATCACTTCGATCTTGGCATTACCGGCCCAAACGCAATTTACGTCGGTCGGACAGCGCGAATCTTCGAGAACCGAGACAAATTTCAGAATGATCTCGCCATTTGCGGCTCTCTTTTGCTGTCCGCGTTTTAATGTGAGTGTTTCGGTTTTCTGGGCCATGCCAATTGTGGCTAATGCTAGGATCGCTATCAATGTTAGAAACGCTGTTTTCATAATAACCTCTTTTGTTTGCGGCGGGTGCCGGCCACAACATTAGAACGAGACTGCGACAGTGGAGTTGCAATGAAAATAAAAACTGGACATTTCATTTAAAGAAACCGAAATGGCCCTTTCCCGTATAATTGCAGTACAAAGTTACTCCAGGAGATATTATGCATAGAATTCACAAGCAAAAGATAGTTGTTCTACTGTTACTGGCCAGTTTTATTACTTGGGTTGTTCCTGTTCAAGCTCAGT
The DNA here is from genome assembly GCA_016711345.1 of Chloracidobacterium sp. Classification (NCBI taxonomy): domain Bacteria; kingdom Pseudomonadati; phylum Acidobacteriota; class Blastocatellia; order Chloracidobacteriales; family Chloracidobacteriaceae; genus Chloracidobacterium; species Chloracidobacterium sp. Next base: position 1,282,004 of record JADJTD010000001.1, on the reverse strand, counting down.
CGATCGGGCTGGACATCGCCGGAATGGATCGGTCGGTCGATCCGGGCGACGATTTTTTTGGCTTCACTAACGGCGGCTGGTATAAGGCAACGGAAATTCCGGCTGATCGAACTTCGCTGGGCATTTTTCAGGGTATCGCAAACGAAGTGAACAAGCGAAATGCCGAATTGATAACCGAAGCAGGCAAATCAAATACGCCCGAAGGCAAAATGGTTGGTGATTATTACACTGCTTTTATGGATGAGGCAACGATAGAGTCTCGCGGCCTCGAACCGATCAAAACTGACTTGTCTGCGATAGCTTCGATCAAGAATAAAGCACAGCTTTCGAGCATGCTGGGATCACAGCTTCGAGCTGATGTTGATCCGCTGAATGCGACCAATTATTACACGGACCGCATTTTTGGCCTTTGGGTTTCAGCAGATTTTAATAATCCGAAGATGAATGTGCCGTATTTGCTGCAAGGCGGACTCGGCCTGCCGGACCGCGAGGTTTATCTTGGCACTGACGAAGAAAGTAAAGATACGCAGGAAAAATATCGAACGCACATAGCCAATGTTCTCCGTCTTGCAAATATCAGCGAGCCGGAAGCAAAAGCTGCGCGCATTTACGATCTTGAAAATAAGATCGCCCAGACACACGCCACGCGTGAGGAATCAGCCAACGTAGCCAAGTCAAACAATCCGTGGAAGATGTCGGATTTTGCCAAGGCCGCTCCGGGATTGGATTGGAAGTCGTATTTTAAATCGGCTGGCCTCTCATCGCAGCCGATGGTAATGGTTTGGCATCCAAATGCGATCAAAGGTACGTCAAGCCTCGTAGCGGGCCAAGGCATTGATGTGTGGAAAGAGTATCTTACATTTCGCATTCTCGAACGCTCGTCAGGCCTATTGCCGAAAGCTTTCGCTGACGAAAGTTTTAACTTCAACGGAAAACAACTCGCAGGCCTGCGTCAGCAAAGGCCGCGCAACATGAGAGCGATCAGCGTTACGAGCGGAGCACTTAGCGATGCTGTCGGTAAGATGTACACGGAAAAATACTTTCCTGCAAAAGCGAAGACTGAAATTCAAACTCTTGTAAAAAATATCATCGCCGCTTTCCGGCAACGGATCGACAAGATCGAATGGATGTCACCCGAAACACGCGCAAAGGCTAAGGCAAAGGTCGATACCATCTATGTAGGTGTAGGTTATCCCGACAAATGGCGCAGTTATGAGGGGCTAAAGATCATTCCTAATGATGCACTTGGCAACTCTCAGCGTGTAAGCATGTTCAACTACAAACACCACCTGTCAAAGCTCGGCAAACCCGTCGATAAAGGCGAATGGTGGATGGCAGCACAAGTGGTCAACGCTGTAAATTATCCGTTGCAAAATGCCTTAAGTTTCCCTGCAGCGATCCTCAATCCGCCGTTCTTTGATATGAACGCCGATCCGGTCGCCAATTATGGAAGCATCGGTTCTGTGATCGGTCACGAGATCAGCCACAGTTTCGACGCGACAGGATCTCTGTTCGATGCTGAAGGAAAATATCAGAATTGGTGGACACCACAGGACCTTGAGCATTTTCAGAACGCGGCGCGAATGCTGACAGCCCAGTTTGACACCTACGAACCGCTCCCGGGATTGCGTGTCAACGGCAAATTAACACTCGACGAGAATATAGCGGATCTTGCGGGCCTTGCCGCAGCTTATGATGGTTACCGCGCGGCATATGGCGGTAAAGAAGCTCCAACCGTTGACGGCCTGACCGGAGACCAGCGTTTCTTTATCGCGTATGGCCAAGCTCATCGTGGTAAGATGCGACCGGAAACAATGAAATTCATAGTCACGAATGACGGACACGCGCCGGACGAATATCGAGCAGCTACAGTTCGTAATATGGATTCGTGGTACAAGGCATTTAACGTACAGCCCGGAAAGAAGCTGTACCTCGCTCCTGAGGCGAGAGTTAAAGTCTGGTAAGTATCTGTTTTGAGGCCTGCCTTCGGGCGACACTCTGTTTGGGATGAGGTCGCCTAAAGGCAGGATTCAAAATGATCATTTGGCCGAGGCAGATGCTCCGGCCTTTATTTTTTCTTCGATGGCTCGCGCAAATTCGTTGGTTTTTGCGTTGCCGCCGAGGTCTTTGGTGATGGATCTGCCTTCCTCGAATACCGCAAACAAGGCTGTTTCAAAACGCTCCGCCGCATCTCTTTCGCCGAGATAACGCAACATTTGAATTGCCGAAAGCATCAGCGCGGTCGGATTGGCAATCCCCTGACCCGCGATGTCCGGTGCAGAACCGTGAACCGCCTCAAAGACCGCCCCCAATTCGCCAATATTTGCTCCGGGAGCAAGACCGAGTCCGCCGATGAGACCTGCACAAAGATCCGAGACAATGTCGCCATAGAGATTTTCCATGACCATAATGTCAAATTGCTCGGGCTTCATCACAAGCTGCATACAGCAGTTGTCGATGATTTTGTCGTCTGCTTCGATGTCGGGAAAGTCCTTTGCGACATTGTAAAAGCACTCAAGGAAAAGGCCGTCCGACAGCTTCATAATGTTCGCTTTGTGGACGGCCGTGACCTTTTTGCGGCCGTTGTCGCGGGCATATTCAAAGGCGTATTTGGCAATACGTGTCGAGGCTTTTTCAGTGATTATCTTGAGGCTTTCAACCACGCCGGGAACGACCGTATGTTCAAGCCCCGAGTAAAGGCCTTCGGTATTTTCGCGGACTATGATCAGATCCAGTTCAGGGTAACGGCATTTGATATTTGGTAAGGCCTTGATCGGGCGGACATTCGCAAACAGGTCAAGAGCCCTCCGCAGGCCGACGTTGACCGACGTAAATCCTTTGCCGATAGGCGTCATGATCGGCCCTTTGAGCGAGACTTTATTCCGCCGCATCGCTTCGATCGACGCGTCTGGCAGCGTGTCGCCATATTTTTCCAGTGCCTGCGCACCGAGGATCTGCGTTTCCCATTCGATATCGACGCCGGTGGCCTCGATCACTCGAACGGTTGCCGCGACGATCTCAGGGCCGATGCCGTCGCCGGGAATAAGTGTAATGGTATGTTTCATAAATAATATCCTATAATTAAATTTACAACGGCCTGTGAATAAAGGACAAATTGGCTTTTGAAATGCATCCAGAAGTACTAATAATCGGTGGCGGCGTGATCGGCTTGAGCATTGCCAGAGAACTGCACAAACAAGGCGTCAGACGGATCACTTTGCTTGAAAAAAAGGCTTGCGGCCAGGAAGCTTCGTGGGCCGCAGCCGGAATGCTCAGCCCGCAGGTCGAGGCTGACGAGCCTGGAGCATTTTTTGATCTGTGCTGCACTTCCCGTGATTTCTATCCGGCGTTTGCCGACGAATTGTTAGAGGAGACCGGTATTAATGTAGAACTTGATCGTACCGGGACACTTTATTTGGCATTCAACGACAAAGATGTTTCTGAGATTAATAGGCGTTTTGAATGGCAAGAAAATACCGGCCTCGCAATCGAGGTTATTTCTGCGAACGAAATTCGACACCGCGAACCTTCTATATCGCAAGATGTGCGAAAAGCCCTGTTCTTTCAAAACGACTGGCAGATTGAGAATCGAAAATTAACTTCGGCACTAAAACGCTACGCGGAGATAAACGGCGTCGATATTCGTGAAAATACCCAAGTAGAAAGACTCGTTGTCGAAAATGGACGTGTGGTTGGTGCAAAAACGCCTGAAAGCACGATAACCGCTGACCTTATTGTGGCTGCAACCGGAGCATGGACATCGCTCATCAAATTGGGCGATGTTGATATGCCGTTAGAGGTCGAACCGGTTCGCGGTCAGATCATCGCGTTTCGCTCGATGCATACGTTGATCACGCATGTTATTTGCAGTTCGTTTGGCTATTTGGTGCCGCGACTGGATGGGCGGCTGTTGGCTGGTTCCACGACGGAGAATGTAAATTTTGATAAATCGGTGACGGAAACAGCGTCGGTGTCCCTAAGAAAAATGGCGTGTAAGCTTGTCCCAAGTATTGACGATATGGAAATTGCCGATCAATGGGCCGGCCTGCGTCCCTTTGCTGCGGATGGTCTGCCTGTGCTTGGTTCCGTCGGTGGTGTCGAAGGCCTTTTCATTGCGACGGCTCATTATCGCAATGGGATTTTGCTCGCTCCATTGACAGCAAAGTTAACCGCGGATAAATTGGTCAACGGAACAGATTCTCATTATTTTGCGAGGTTCAGAGCAGATCGGTTTTATCCGCGTAGTGTTGGCATAGGTTCATAAATGATACGAGTTATTTCATTATTCCTGATTCTATTTTCGTCTGTCGCGGTGATGGCCCAATCGGGCCGTGTACCCCCAAACTCGCCTGATAGGTTCGACACTCCTGCCTTGGTTGGCGAGTTAACCCTCAAGCAAATGTTTGATGAAGCAAACGGATACCTCAAGGCAAAAGCAATCGAGTATGACGCGAAAAAAATTGTCTTTAACGAGCGAGTTCTAAAACAATCACAACTCGAACAGCGGCAGCTCTCCGCAAAATATGCTGCAATGGCAACGCAGCGTAAAGATCTAGTAGGAGATGATTTTTATTATCTTGGAATGCTGTACTGGATAGCAGAGAATCTAGATGGCACGGCTGATAACCTTCGTAATTTTATCGCTTTTGATGGATTATCTCCCGATCGCCGTCAGACTGCGCGTTCGATAGTCGTAGTTGTTTTGGCTAAGCAAAAAAAGCTTGCCGACGCCGAACATCTCTTGGCAGAATATTTGAAATCAGAGCCAAAAAAACTTGCGGAACGTGCAAAAATGGAGGGCGAACTTGCCAAAGCCTATCAGGCCCAAAAGGATTTTGCCCGCATGGCTCCGCACGCAGATGAGGATTTCAAAGTAGCCAAACTGATGCTGAATGAGCCGTCTTTAAAAAACCGCGTTCTTGATGAGATCTTTGATGCGGGGTTACTTGTTTTTGAGGCTTATCGCGAACTCGGCAATCAAAAAAATGCAGAAACTGCTCTCGAGGATCTTCGAGTTGTAGCGGCGGCAACATCTTCCACCGACCTTTATTATTATTCCGTTGATCAACGGGTCAAATATCTTATTGAAACAGGACGCAAGCCGCAAGCACAGGAGTATTTTCTGACATCAGTCATCAAAGCAGAAAAGGCCTTTGACTCTGCGGCCTTGCGAACCGATGTTATTTCACGTCTGAAGAAGCGTGAAAAACACTATAAATTACTCGGCGAGCCTGCACCGGAATTGCAGATGATCGATCAATGGTTTCCAGGCGAACAAAAATCTTTTGCTAACATGAAGGGCAAGGTTATTCTGCTTGATTTTTGGGCGACCTGGTGCGGGCCATGCTATGAAGCATTTCCATTGCTGAAGGAATGGCATCAGGATCATTCGCGGGAAGGCTTGGTTATACTTGGCGTGACAAAATACTATGGCAGAGTGAACAGCGTTGCGGCCGATAATCTTGGCGAGATAGAAAGTCTCAAGCGTTTTCGTGAGACTCAAAAACTGCCATATGATTTTGTCGTTGCGAAGGATGCCAGCAGTCAGCTGCTCTACGGAGCAACGGCGCTGCCGACGACTATTTTGATCGATCGAAAAGGTGTAATACGTTACGCTGAATCAGGCACCAGCCAAGTGCGGCTCGCCCAAATTCGCGAAATGGTCTTAAAACTTCTTGCGGAAAAATGATGTAATGCCAGAACCCATTCAACAGGAAAAAAAAAAGACGCTGGAACTGTATGACCGCATTGCCGATGTGCAAAATCTGGCAATGAAGATCAATGGATATCGGGCCTCGGTTGCCAAATTTCTCCGATCGCTCGAGTTAAAGATCGACGAAGACTCAATTGTTCTGGATGCCGGCAGCGGCACGGGCATAGTAAGCATGGCATTTCAAGATGCAGGTTTTCATCCACGAAGATCTATAGCATTGGATCTCTCATTGAACTCATTGAGAATTTCGCGCGAGGAGTTTTCCAAACATCAAAAATATTCAATGACGATAGAGGCAGTGCAGGGTAATATACTTAGGCTGCCTTTTCCTGACACCACATTCGATCTTGTATTAATGTGCGGTGTACTCGAATACACACCGCTTGATGAAGGGCTTCGTGAGGCGGCTCGTGTGCTGAAGCCGGGATCCGCTCTTGTTTTACTTCCAGTTAAGCAGTCGCTGGTCGGTTCGATGCTCGAACTGTTCTACAATTTTAAGATCCACAAATTGGAAGATGTTCGTTCTGCCGCCGCGAAATATTTTAATATTGTCGGCAACTACGAATTTCCAATTACCGAGCCCATAGCTTGGTCGAAAACTATCTTTCTTTTGGAGAAAAAATAGTAAATTGACATAGCAGATCAGTTCCGCTCTAGAACTGTGAATGAATTCGGTACGTCACGAAAGATATGTATGAACACACAGCCACTTATCATCGGCCATCGCGGCGCAAGTGCATGCGCTCCGGAAAATACGCTTGCGGCAATTCAGGCGGCGCTGGATGCCGGGGTTGACGGTGTTGAGTTCGACGTTCAATTGGCTTGTGATAAGGTTCCCGTCGTTATACACGACCCTACGCTTGAACGTACAGGATCGCGGCTAGGCAACGTATCAGAATCGACATCTATGGAATTGGGGAAGATCGATGTTGGGTCATGGTTCAATTCGAAGTATCCTGAACGAGCTATTTCCGATTTTGCTCTGCAGCATGTGCCGACTTTGCTCCAAGTTTTAGAGCTGTTAGAAAATTTTCAAGGACTGATCTATATCGAATTAAAGCCAAACAAAACGAACTATCGTGAACTAGTAAAGGCTGTCTGCGAAGTGCTCTACGACTCACCTTTGCTGCCGCAGATAATTCTCAAAAGTTTTAAATTGGCTGTAATCCCTGAGATCAAACAGCAATTACCAAACGTGCAAACTGCCGCACTATTTGAACCTAACATAATGAGGCTACTACAGCGGCGAAACCAAATTGTAACAATAGCCCGAGAGATTTCTGCCGATCAAATATCACTGCATCACTTACTTATCACAAAGAAATTTATGTTGCTCACCGCCTTTTTGCAGATACCTGTCACGATCTGGACGACCGATGATCCAAAGTGGGTAGCCCGCAGTCGAAATCTGGGCATCAGGGCATTGATAACAAATGATCCGGCTAAGCTGCTCAAATATCGGTAAACCAAATTCTTAAATAAAAAAGGGCGAGCCGAAGCCCGCCCTTTGATTTAGTTGATCGCTGTCTCGTTACTGAGCGGCGATCATGTCTGTGTTAACTGACTGGCCGGTGATGCTGACTGTCAGCGGGGCGAATGCAGAGTGCTTGGAATCGACGCTGATCGTGTACGTCTGGCCGACTGTCAGCCCTCCGAAACGATATGCTCCGAATCCATTCGACATTGCAGAACGGACAGCTCCCGTTGTGGTGTCCGTCAATGTGACGCGGGCATTTGCAATGCCCTGTCCCATCGTGTTCACCACACGGCCTGTCAGCTCGGCCTGGTTTGGTGCCGAGGCTGACAATTCAACCGTTCCGTCCGTTGTAAGCGTTCCCGGATCGCCTTCGTTGAACATCACGTTCTCCCAAGTAAGCGGCGAGGTGGAACCAGGGGCTCCGACTGCCGTGAACTTGAGATTGAGCAGCAATCCGTTGCTGTCGATCGGATACGCTCCGTACATGACCACTCGAAGCAGTCCAGGCTCGTTCGGGTTTGCCACTGCTGTTAAGCCGCGGCTAACCGTTCCTGCCAGGTCAACAGGCTCTGCCTGAGGCTGGATCACTGTCGGATCATAACGGAGATCGAATTCATAAGAGATAATTCCCTTATTCACCGCTCCGTTGATAGCCACAGGTATGATCACTTCGCTGTCAGCCGGTGTCACAAGTCTCGGAGCTGCTATTGCCGTGCTCCTTTCAGGACCTGCTGCCGGTCGAAGCGGACCTGCTGCCCAGTTACCCGTCACCTCGCCCACAAGGATACCGATGTAGTCCTGTCCGGTCTGAACACCGATCGGATCCGTGTAGCTCCTCGTCGTCGGTGATGCTCCGACCGGGAACGTCGGTTCTGTTACGCTCGGAACGAAGAATCTCCAAGAGTTGGTGATGCCGGTTGGTGGTCCGAGGCCCGACACAAATCTCGCGATCTGTGCTGCGTCGGTCGATGACAGTGCTCCGTTGTTGGTCACGTCTGCCGCGATCCTCTGGCGAGAAGTCACGATAAGGCTCGTTCCAGCCACGTGCTGTGCGATCCTAGCAGCATCGGCTGATGAGACGCCGTTCTGTCCGGTCGTCTTCGTCACTCCGACAGTGTAATTACCCGCACCGAATCCGGTCAGCGTATACTGTCCGGCTGTTCCGCCCGGTGCCGCTGTCGTCGTCGTAACAAGCGGCGAACCAACCGTGCTTGCCACCGTCGCGTTCGAGATGAACTTCGTCGTCGGCGATGCAGGGTTTCCGTAGGTTACCGTTCCGGCGACGGACGATGATCCACCAGGTGTTGGCGTAAAGGTTGCAGTTGCTGTCGGAGTTGCTGTTCCGCAGTGATATTCGACTGTATCGATACCAATGAAATCGGAGTTAGCTCCCGTCGTACCGCCGTTTTCAACAAAGTAACGGAAAGCGAGACGTCCCTTAGCCGGCGCTCCCATTCCACTGATGTTGACAGTGAACTGTGTCCAGGTATTCGGATAACCTGCCAACGTGTAGGTTGGATTGATGTCGAGCAAGAGTGTCGTAAAGTCGCCAACATCAGTGGGTGAAGTTCCAACGTTGGAGCTCGTTCCGTTTGTGCTCATGCGGACCTGCAGACGATCCGGGAACTGAACTACATCAACAGTTCGAGTATAGAAGGTCAGCTGGCCACCATTTTGCAAAAGAACAGGAGGTGTCAACAACCAGTTGCTGATCGTAGCCGTTCCGGTGGTGTTGTTAAAGTTAGCACCAATATATGGAGCCGGCGCCGGGGGCGTTGGAGTCGGTGACGGAGGAGTAGCCTGTCCCTGTGCAGGGAATACATTTAACGCACCTTGGAACCAACCTGTGAGTCCGCCCGGAGCGCTGTTGTTGTCCTGTACCCAACCCGGCAGATTTGTAATATCGTCGAAGTTCTCGACTACATCACACACCGTATCCGGAGGTGTCGGCGTATTCGTCGCCGTATTCGTAGGCGTTGACGTGTTAGTAGGAGTGGATGTGTTCGTCGCCGTAGGCGAGGCCGTTGCAGTTGCCGTTGGCGTACCGCAAGCCAGTGGCCCATTCAGAATGAATGGAACATCCTGCGGAGCAAGGGCGGTACCCGAGTCGATGATTGCTGCAAACGTCGTTCCGGGAGGGGCTCCTTGCAGTGCGTTCGATCCCGGCTTATTAACCAGGCCTAAGTACGAAACCGGTGGCACGAACGGACCCGAAGCGAGTGTTCCGCCAAGTATGTACTCGATCCAATATGTTCCTGCCGGAAGCGTTGTGCCGATGTTAGCCACTACCTGCATTATCGGTCGCGTTGTACCCGTTGGAGCCGCGTCGGTGGCACGGTATGCACCCGTCCAGGATGTAGATGAAAGTCGGTTCGTTGTCAGATCTCCGAACACGACTGTTCCGCCGCCGCCCGGGGTTCCGCTCCATATCTGGACTCTCGCATCGTTGAACGTGCTTGTTGTCGTGGAGCCTGTCTGGTAACCAAACAGTGTCACAGAGTTGATCGTCCATCCGCCAGATGGGACTACGAAATCATCTACAAGCGAATTGTTACCAGCCACAGTTGATGCAAAACCAAGTATGTTCAGGCCAAGTCCAGTTTGCAGTGCACTCAAAGGAGCACCGCCTGAGCCGCCCGTCGGATTAGTAACCAATGGACCATTATCGTGCAAAACATTGGGTACGCACGGAGTTGGTGTCGGCGTATTGGTCGCAGTGGCCGTGTTAGTCGGCGTTGCCGTATTTGTAGGCGTAGATGTGTTTGTGAAAGTCGGTGATGATACAGGGGTATTCGTAGGCGTTGCTCCTGCTGTTTCTACAGAGCCTTTTTCGCACGCACCGCCAACTGGACGTGCAGTGCCACGCTGATCGACAGTGACAACTGTTCCGCAGTCGTTGGTTCCCGAAGGGATCGTATTGATGACGGGACTTCCCACAACAGGACTGTGTGTAAGCGTGGTGCCACCGTTATTTACCAGACTGCCGATGGCCGGATCGCTACCAGTAACATCATTAGCGGCAGGCGTGAATGTGCCGCCTGTGGTGCTTTCGACGTGATTGTAATCTTGAGAAGTAATAACACCGACAATGTCGGCTCCGCCAACTCCAGTGTTGTTTGCAACAATGCTGTTTTTCAAATTGGTTACGCCGCCTACGGTTGTGTCCTGAACAAGACCGCCGCCAGCCGGACCAGTCGCATTGAGTGCCGAGTTATTTGAAACAGTTGAAAAATTTAAATTGACAGAAGCAACAGCTCCGTCGCTATAAATTCCACCTGCAAAATCGGCGCTGTTTCCGCTTATTGTCGAGTTGGTTATATTGGTTACAGCAGCTCCTGTCGAAGTGCTGAATTGCTCAATTCCGCCGGCAACAGTGTTTAGTCCCGGAGCATTTAACACTCGGGCTTCATTGCCGCTGATGGTTGAGGAATTGATGTTCAATGTTGCAGAGCCCGCTCCACCTGAAAAGGTTATGACTCCGCCGCCTTCGCCCGGGGCAGCCGCTCCATTAATACCCTGAGCAATGTTATTGCTAATTGTTGAGTTATTAATAGTCGTTACGGTAGCTGCTGTGGATGCGAGCGAACGAATACCCGCGTGGAAACTGCTGGATGTGTTTCCGCTCACAACACAATTGTTGAGGGTCATCGTTCCATGCTGGTGGTAAATACCGCCTGCGAAACCGTTGACAGCAGCTCCTGTATGAACCGCACTGTTATTCGTGATCGATGTTCCAGTAAGAGTAATGGTAGCGCCGATGGCGATCAAGCCGCCGCCAAAAGCATTGACACCGGAATTCGGAGCCAATCGGTTAGCCGTGAGCACCGAATTGGTCATGCTGAACGTGGTCGCTACCGAGATAAATATTCCACCGCCGGCATTAGCCGTTCCGGTCTGATTTCCGTTGCGGATCGTTACATCATTGAAAGCCACGGTATTACCCGCAGTAGTTACAATGTGAAATACTCTTTCCGTTGCTGTTGCAGCAGCGGCATTTGCCTGAATGATCGTTGTGCCGGAACCGGCACCGTTGATAGTAATTGAAGATGAAATGTCATAATCGCCATTGGCATTAGCATCTTCAAAAGTGCCAGCAGTCGTTGTTGTATAGGTGCCAGCCGGAAGCGTAATAACATCCGCGCCAGCAAAGGCATTTGCTTCGGTGATGGCCGCACGGAGTGAACATACTGCTCCTGCAGTAGCACATACTCCATCGCCAGGTGTGGCGTCATTCGCATCACCTGCGTCATTGACCACGAATGTCGCGGCGCTCACATTTACCGCGAACGCCGTCATTACGGCGAACACGAATGCAAGCATGAACCGCATTGTGACATTCTTTTTATTAGAAAGTTGTTTGTCCAACATAATTCAAAAATCTCCTCTTCCTTAAGTTTTCGGGGTTTTTCCGGTCAAAGGCACGAAACGGGTATCGCTCGGCATTATCGAATTTCGGAAATAAGTTTACAGAATTGACCAGTTTATTATGAGCGGTTTTGCAATAAAGTCAAGCTGGCAAACGCCCGAAACACAATTGTAAAGGCACAAATGCGACAGACCCCTAAATTGACGAATTACCTGCTATTCAATGCTTTTAAGTTCCTCGCCCTCGACCCATTTCTCACCGTCGGCGTAAACTTCTTTTTTCCAGATCGGTACGGTGCGTTTTAGTTCGCGGATTAGCCATTCACAGGCTGCAAAGGCGGCTTTGCGGTGAGGTGAGGCGACGGAGATGACTACGCTTGTTTCGCCGATCTCAAGTTTGCCGGTGCGATGAACAATGCCGACGCCTGAGATCTCAAACTCCTTCTTAGCCTGATCGACCAGTTTCTGCATCTCTTTCAGGGCCATTTCTTCGTAGGCTTCATAAATGAGATAAAGAGTCTCAATCGTCGTCCCGTCCTTTTGTTTAGTGAATTGCCGCGCATATCCGTCAAGCGTCACCGTCGCCCCGCAATCCGGCGGCACAACGCGCCGTGCAACGGATGTGATGTCTATTGGTTCGGTTGTGAGTTCGCAGAAATCCATGACAGCCTTTGTCTAAACATTATGACCTTTTTGCTGGTAAGAACGGTTGGATCAATTGTCCCAAATAGCCTTTTGCCGATTTCACCCCGTCAATAACGCCATAAGAGGTCGGCCACACACCCTTAGGAAGATAATAGGTCCCAAACAACCGATCCAACACAGGCAAATGGACCGCAAAATTCTTGTCAAGCAGGGCTTGGTCGGCACAATGATGCCAATGATGAAACTGTGGCGTGGCCACTAACCACCGCAGCGGACCAAACTCAAAACGCAGATTTGAATGAATAAACGTCGCATGCACACTGACAAAAGCGATATATGCGAAGAACGGAGCTTCGGCAAAGCCCAGCAGATATATCGGAATATATGAGATGCCACGGGTCACGGCGATATCGACAAGATGAAGTCGGGAGCCAGCAAGCCAATCCATCGATTCTGCCGAGTGGTGAACGGCATGAAATCTCCAAAGAACAGGAACCGAATGAAATAGTCTATGTACCCAATATTGCGTGAGATCGGCAACAAGGAGAATTCCCACAAACTGCAAAAAGAAGGTCAGACTTCCGATCCACGCCTGTATTTGGGCATTTACTGCCCAGGAAAAAAAGATCATGGCGGGCTTTAGTGTCAGTATCGTAGTTAGCTGGACCAAAACTGCACTAATAAAGAAGTAGGTCAGATCCGTCCTCCAACTTAGCCTAAGTATTGGTTGCTCGACTCTTTTAGGAAACAACTGTTCGAGCGGGACGAACAACGCGGAGAATGCTATGAGGTTTAACAAAAACCAGTCCAGCCCAAGAAAAGGCCCGTTTGTCATCTCGCCATCGATAGGCACCCGCGAGCCGCCCATCAAAGCCGCAGCGAGAGTGAATCCGATCCCGGACAATCCTGCCGCTTTGCTGCGACGCAGGATCAAACTGATGACACCAAGAACGAATGAGCTAACAAGAATCAGGTGAAGCAGTGCGCGAACATATGGTACGGGATACAAGTCGCGTAATTCGGGCATGGTCAATACCCAGGGATAGTGAAAGCAAAGCACCGCCCCAACACCAATTGCTCCTAACGTCACCGAAAGAGCTCCGCTGATCCAGCCGTGCCCAAAGTGTTTTGGTTGTTCGTTCGCGATCATTTTAGGACTATTGAGATTCGCGGATCACCAATGAAATCAACCACCTGAGACCGCAGTAAAGATAGCAAGTTCGTCACCGTCGCTAATAATCTCATTGCCATCAGCGTATTGCTGGTTAAGTGAAATATGCAGTTCATAGGACGAGAGACTCGGGATTTGCAAAACGATAGCCTCAAGAACTCCGTTGGCAGTTAATCCATTTCCGACCGTCACACTAACCTCTCGCTTTTTCGCAATATGAGCCGTCGCACCGAAAAATAATACCCGAGCTGACATACCTTACTTTATCGCTCCGTCGATAGGACTTGACGCTGATGCATAAAGCCTCTTTGGCATTCGACCTGCGAGATAGGCAAGGCGTCCGGCTTCGACTGCAAGTTTCATTGCGGTAGCCATTTTCGCGGCATCGCGTGATTCGGCGATGGCTGTGTTCATTAAAATGGCATCGGCACCGAGTTCCATTGCGATTGCGGCATCGCTCGGGACACCGACTCCGGCATCGACTATGATAGTCGCATCAGGTAATTGTTCGCGCATAATGCGTAAATTAGCAGGATTTTGCACCCCCAATCCGGAACCTATCGGAGCGGCAAGCGGCATCACAGCCGGACATCCTGCGTCGAGCAGCTTTTTCGCCATTATCAGGTCGTCGGTAAAATACGGCAGGACGATAAACCCTTCTTTTACAAGCACTTTAGCTGCTTCGAGAGTTTGTTCGTTGTCGGGAAGCAGCGTCACCTGATCGCCTATGACCTCAAGTTTGATCCATTCGGTATCGAGAGCCTCGCGGGCAAGCCTTGCCGTGCGAATTGCGTGTTCAGCGTCATAACATCCGGCTGTGTTCGGCAGGATTCGCATTTTCGGGTTGAGGTGATCGAGAAACGACTCTGTTTTACCGTCCAGCGGCACACGATTAACGGCGACCGTCACCATTTCTGCTCCGGACGCCGTGTGAGCGGCCTTCATCTCGTCATAAGAACGATATTTGCCTGTCCCGATTATGAGACGTGAGTTGAAAGTTGTGCCTGCTAACAGAAAACTATCCGACATAAGAAAAGTTCACCACAAAGGCACAAAGAACACAAAGTAAGGAGAGTGCTAACTTTGTGTTCTTTGTGCCTTTGTGGTGAAAAAAATTAACCCCCGCCGACAAAATGCACGACCTCGATCTTATCGCCTTTGTTGACCAAGGTTTCGTGCCAATCGGCGCGGCGTACGACAGCGCCGTTCAACTCGATCGCCACTCGCTGTTTTGGCAAAGAAAAAAGATCAAGAAGTTGTTCTAATTTGATTTCGTCGGGAACTTCGCGGGTTTCACCGTTAAGTAATATGTTTACAGCGGCCATTTCTTAAATCTTCCGCTTTGGCCGCGTTAATTTCAAATTTGAAATTTGAGATCTGAGATCTTGTGAGATCAGCCCGGCGTGACAATGCGCCGCAGTTCAAGTTCTTCACCGCTGCTGATCGCTCGAATTAGAACAGCGGCACGACCGGCTTGAAAGTGAGGCAATTGCAGATGAACCTTTGCAAGCCCGTTTTGGTCGGTCTTGGCGTGAAAGATCAGCGGCCTGAAGCTCGATCCGAGAACCTTTATCATTATCTGCGCGTCGGTAACGACCTTGCGGGTGGTGCCTCGGCAAACCATTATATTGACGGTGGAGCGGTCGCCGCCTTTGAATTTTGTTTCGCCGAGCAACTCGAGGCTGAGCTTATTATGTGTAGGCCGGTCGGTGCCGGAAAGCTCACTGACAACCGCTACAGCTTCTGCATCAAGAACAGTTTCTTCCTCGACGATGCATACTGCGTCAAAGATCGGGCCGTCATCGAGTATCTCAAGGTCCAGACTGGAAATTGCGCCGTCGTCGGGCATTGAAATAGGCGTCGGAGACAATTCGTCAGCCGAAGCGGGAGAACTATAGGTAACGACCGTGTGCAGATCGACCACGCCGATCGGCTGAGGTTTATTGACGATCGGCTCGTAGGCAGCTTGAACCTCCGTTACCTGCTCTGCCTTTTCGCTCGAAGGTTTTTTGCCGATGTCGTCGGTCATTGCCTTCAGGTCGTTTATCCTGCCGGCCTTAACCGCTGCGCATATAAGCTTGTGCTGTTTCTGAAGCCGTTCCGCAAGCACATTTTCATCGAGTGTTTCGTTAGCAATATCTTCGTAAGACGAGCGCCTGCTGGCGAGAATTGTCCCACGATCATAGACCAGTGAGACAATAAGGCGCGACTTAAGGCCTTTATCTTCTGTCTGGATATGATAGACGACGTCGTCGAATTTTACGTCTGTATTAAAACCTGAGATCACTATGCAATTACCTGAAAGATTGGAGGAAAACGGCGGTTTGGCGATGTACTTCGCCAACATTAAAGTTACCATACGCTTATATTTGGGGTCAATGAATAAATGTTTTGGTAATGGGTCAATTTGAAATTTAGTTGTTTTTTTGTGGCCTCTGTTTCTTTACCTCAGTGACCTTTGTGTTTAGCTGATCTTTTAACACAGAGAACACGAATGTGAATACACAGAGGGCACAGATGCCATAGCGGTATTGCTGGTCCATTTTAGATCACGGAAATTATCGATATTTATGAAGCGGCTCGGAACTAATGCCACGTCTTTTTTAGTAAAAAAAACTGAGATTTGCCGATGGCTTTTTGGGTGTCTCCGATGGCTTTTTGGGGGGTCTCCGATGGCTTTTTGGGGTCACAAAATGGCTTTTTTTGACATGCTTTCTGATAAACCCTTGCAGATCATGTATTTAGCCTGACATCACAGCCATTTTGGAGCGCGCTGACGCTTCTCGTCCAGTATTCACACCCTCGTCAATTGCATCAGGCATTATTGGTTTCGTTTTGATAGTCAAACCCCTCCGTTTGCTGTCATTTAGAGGTGGGGAATTGGCTGTAATACAGAGATCGCAAAGCTAAACACACAGACGTTACGAAAAAACTGCGGCGGAGTCTTGATTTCGAGTTTTCTTTGGACGGTCGAATTGTGCTGATTTAGACACCTTGACACTATTGAACGCTTAACTTACGATTGAGTTTGTGCCAAAATTCTCAATGTTTTGAGTTAATTAAGAGCGGTATTTTCTTCACTTGATGTTGGAAAACCGGAAAAGGACGGCAGCCCGTAAATGTCTGAATACAATGTGTTCGATTACGTTCCGATAGCGATCATGTTTTTGGTCGCTGCGGGTTTCGGTGTGAGTCAGTTACTTGTCACGCAGCTTATCGGTCCGCGCAAGAGAACAGCAATAAAACTAATGCCGTACGAATGCGGCAAAGACCCGGTGGGCTCTGCTCGAGATAAGTTCTCGATCAAGTTTTATATTGTTGCTGTAGTTTTCCTTTTGTTCGATATCGAAGTCCTTTTCATCATTCCGTTTGCGGTTGCTTTCAAGAGCCTGATGGCAGAAGAAAAACTCAGCGGGATAGCGTTTGGCACAATAGCTTTTATCGAAATAATGGTATTTGTTTCGACACTTGTCATCGGTTATATATACGTTTGGAAAAAAGGCGTTTTCGATTGGGGCCTACAGGCCCGTGCGGAGGCCCGCGAAGAAGCAAAAGCAATGCTCAAAATTCGCCGCGAAGAAGCCGCGAGGATGAAGATAGCTGCTTAGGAAGTGGCGAGTTCGCAGAGTTCGGCGAGTTTTCAGACTCGTAACTCGCTGAACTCTGGAAACTCGGTAAACTATTCAATTATGGGCTTAGAAAATAATCTATTCGACTCGCTACCCGACGTGGTGACCGTCAGACTCGATGCCATTGTCAATTGGGCACGCAAATCGAGCCTTTGGCCGGCAACGTTCGGCCTCGCTTGCTGCGCGATCGAAATGATGAATACTGTTTCTGCCCGCAACGATCTTTCAAGGTTTGGTGCTGAGACATTTCGAGCCTCGCCTAGACAGGCAGACGTAATGATAGTCTCGGGCCGCGTTTCACGAAAGATGGCTCCGGTGCTTCGCAGAATTTACGATCAAATGCCTGAGCCTAAATGGGTTATCTCGATGGGTGCTTGTGCTACATCGGGCGGTGTATTTGATAATTATGCCATCGTTCAGGGCGTTGATAAGATCGTGCCGGTTGATATTTACGTTCCCGGCTGTCCGCCCCGGCCCGAAATGCTTGTACACGCTATCATGATGCTTCAGGACAAGATCATGAAGGAATCAGTAAAAGATCGCCGCGATACGTTTGAGTCCGAATCGCGTGAGTCGATGGTTCCCGGCACTTTGCCTGTTACAGAGGGCACCGCTTTAGAGCGTGAAATGGAAGTAGAGGTCGCAGCAGGCGAAACCTCGCGGCCATATTCAGTGCCGTCGCGTCACGAAAAACGCAGAAGTTCGTAGTCCGTGTCAGTAGCCCGCACGTAAGTAAGGGGCTTTCACTTACCAGAGGAGCCCTTACTTACGTGCGGGCTACTGACAGGTGCGGGTTACTGTTAAAAAGGTTTATATGACTGAAAAGCTCCACGCTTATGTGGAAAAGCTGAAAGAAAAGAACGAGACTTGGGTTAACACTGTAACCGAAGGCCACGGCGAAGTGACGGTTACTGTGCCGCGCGGATCGATAGTTGATGTGTGCCTTTTTCTAAAGGAAGGTCAAGGCTTTGATATGCTTGCCGACCTGTGCGGAGCAGACCGCGGTCCGGAAGAAGATCCGCGTTTTGAGGTCAATTATCACTTGTTTTCGACGACACATCACAGCCGTTTGCGGCTAAAAGTGCTTTTGAGCGAGGACGAGGCGAGTGTGGCGACGGTTTCAGGCCTTTGGAAAACGGCAAATTGGCATGAACGCGAGACTTACGATCTGGTCGGCGTAAAATTTGAAGGACATCCAGATCTACGCCGCATTTTGCTGCCGAGCGATTTTGACGGCCACGCATTGAGAAAAGATTATCCGCTGCGAGGCTATGAGCCGTACAGTTTGAACTAGTTATATGTCCGTTGGTGTAGACAGCATATCGAACCAGACAGGAGTGCTCGACAACGCGCTTGAGTCCGAGATGACTCTTTCGATGGGGCCGCAGCATCCTTCGACGCACGGTGTTTTGCGGCTTGATCTGCGGCTTGACGGCGAGCTGGTCGTCGGGTGTATTCCCGACATCGGTTATCTCCACACGGGAATGGAGAAGCTCTTTGAATACAAGAAATACCAGCAGGGAATCGTCATCACCGACCGAATGGATTATCTCAATCCGTTGGGGAACAATCTGGCGTATGTGATGGCGGCAGAGAAACTTCTCGACCTTGAGATTCCCGAACGGGCGCAGGTCATTCGCGTTTTGATGTGCGAATTACAGCGTATCGCTTCGCACATGGTTTGGCTGGGAACGCACTGCCTCGATATTGGAGCAATGTCCGTCTTTTTCTACTGTTTCCGGCAACGCGAAAAGATCTTGAACCTGATCGAAGCCGCGTCGGGCGGACGTATGACGCCGAGCTATTTCCGCATCGGCGGCCTGATGATGGACCTGCCTGCGGGATTTGAACGGCGATGTAATCAGTTCATGGCGGATTTTCCAGAGGCGATGAACACGTTCGACACGCTCGTCACCGGAAATACGATCTGGCACAGCCGAACGAAAGGCATCGGAATTATCGAGCGCGAAGAAGCCATTAATTGGGGCCTGACCGGCCCGTGTCTTCGCGGCAGCGGAGTAGATCTCGATCTTCGCCGTGACAATCCTTATACCGGTTACGAGACTTACGATTTTGACGTGCCCGTGGAACAGGATTGCGATGTTTGGGCCAGATTCAGGGTTCGTATGCGCGAATGCCTCGAATCGTACAAGATCGTTCGCCAGGCTTTAGACAGATTAAAACCGGGCCCGATCAAAGCCGATTCGCCAAAGGTCGTTCTGCCCGACCGAGATGATATGCGAAAGCATATGGATTCTCTGATCCACCATTTCCTGATCGTCGCCGAAGGCTTCAACGTTCCCGAAGGCGAGGTTTATCATGCCATTGAGGCCTCAAAAGGGGAACTCGGCGTCTATATGAAATCCAACGGCGGCCCAAAACCCGAACGCGTCCATTTCCGCGGCCCGAGCTTTGTAAATCTAGCCGCGCTACCAGTAATGTGCGAAGGCGAAATGGTTGCGGATGTTGTAGCGATCATCGGGTCGCTGGATATTGTGTTGGGGGAGATTGATAGGTAAACATCGATTATGTCTGAAGACAAATTAGATAAAATATCTAAAAAATTAGATGGCGTGGCAGATGATGTCCGATCTTCGAGTTACCGTATCGATAAGCTTGAAACCAGATTTGATTTGATGGGTGAAAAAATCGATACGCTCACGGATGTTATCCGTGATCTTTCAGGCAGCGTGAAAACAATGTCCGGTCAAATAAATTCGGTTATTCCGAAAATTCTAGACCATGAAGAACGTCTTAAATCTGTTGAATCTCGCGTGACCATGCTCGAGGCTGAAACACACTAATGGCAGCTCATACCGCAACAAGTTTTACCGACAAGGTTCTCGTTTCTGATGAGGTGGCGGAGTTTTCTCCGGCGGTCATTGACGAGATGAAGATGCACGTCGCTAAGTATCCGGCAGATCGCACACGGTCGGCTTTGATACCGCTTTTGTTTGTTGTTCAGCGCGAGCGCGGCGGGTGGCTTGATAATCCGGGTATCAATTTTTTGGCGAAGTTTTTGAATCTTGAGGTGACTGACATCTGGGAAACGGCGACGTTTTATTCGATGTTCAATCTGCGACCGGTCGGCCGTCATCACATACAGATATGCAAGACGCTTTCGTGCCGGATCATGGGCGAGCCTGATATCACCGAACATATTTGTTCAAAGCTAGGTATTCATCCCGGCGAAACGACCGAGGACGGCAAATTCACCATAACGATGGTCGAATGCCTCGGAAGCTGCGGCACGGCGCCGATGATGCAGATAGGGTTTGATTATCACGAAGATCTGACTACTGAAAAAGTGGATAAGATACTGGCGGAATGTAAATAGATGGAAATCAAAGCAATAGGCTGTGAACCATTGTCATTAAAGCGTATTGGCGTCAAAGACGGCCACACTCTTAAGGTGTATGCAGAGACTGGCGGTTACAAGTCGCTCGAAAAAGCGCTTTCGATGACGCAGGACGAGATCATCCAACAAGTAAAAGACTCCGCTCTGCGTGGACGCGGCGGTGCAGGATTCCCATCGGGAATGAAGTGGTCATTTGTTCCGCGTGATTCACCAAAACCGAAATATATCGTGTGCAACGCAGATGAATCGGAGCCTGGTTCGTTCAAGGATCGCTACTTGATGGAGTATGATCCGCACGCCCTTATTGAGGGAATGATCATCGCAGCCTACGCGCTCGGATCAAAAACGGGCTACATCTATGGACGAGGCGAATATCGATATCTCCTCGACATTATGGATGTCGCGATCAACGAAGCGCGCGAAGCCGGAATTCTCGGAGCAAAAGTGCTTGGCAATCAGAATTTCTCGTTTGATCTACACACGCACACTGGTGCCGGTGCTTACATTTGCGGAGAAGAAACCGCATTGCTGAGTTCGCTCGAAGGCTATCGGGGCCATCCGCGTATGAAGCCGCCGTTTCCTGCTATCGAGGGGCTTTATGCCTGCCCGACGATCGTGAACAACGTCGAAACATTGACTTCAATTCCTCAGATCATCGAAATGGGCGGAATCAAATGGCGCGATCTCGGCACAGAAAAATCGGGCGGAACTAAACTCTGGTCGATCAGCGGCCATGTCAAAAAGCCAGGCGTTTACGAGCTTCCAATGGGCTACGCCGATATGGAAAAGTTCATTTTCGAAGATTGCGGCGGAATGCTTCGTGACGACAAAAAGCTCAAAGCAGTCATTCCAGGCGGATCGAGCGTTTACATCATGAACGCTAGCCAGATCCTGGGTAAAAATGTGACGCTCGACTACGAAGGATTGGTTTCGGCAGGCTCAATGCTCGGAACAGGCGGAATGATGGTCATGGATGAGACGGTCGATATAATGGACTCGACCAAAAATCTGACCGAGTTTTACAAGCATGAATCGTGTGGATGGTGCACGCCTTGCCGCGAGGGGACGGATTGGCTCGTAAAGATTTTTAACCGTATCTCGATCGGCGAAGGCAGGCCCGAAGATGCACAGTTAATGCTCGACATATGCGACAACATCGAGGGCAAATCGTTTTGTCCACTCGGTGACGCAGCTGCGTGGCCGATACAGAGCGCGATTAAACAATTTCCCGGCGATTTTAAGAAATGGCTTTCGGATAAAGCCGGTCCAAACAGAGTATCGCCGAACGTATAAATGACAGGGAAAAGATTAAAAAGTAAGACGGAGAAATAAAACAATATGGGAAAGGGCGATAAACGAACACGAAGAGGCAAAATCTTTGCCGGCAGTTTTGGAAAGACACGACAGAAGCCGAAAAAAGCAGCTTTTGAAGCTCGGCCGGAAGGCTCGGCGGCCGCCGAAAAACCTGCTAAGAAAAGAACGGTGAAGCGAGTTCCGGCAGCCGAAGTGGCAGAATGAAATTTGGAGAGTCAAAAGAGAGCGGCTTTCACTCACAAATGGCAGGGCTGGTTGGTGAGTGGCGGGGCATGACGAAAACGTGGTTCGAGCCTGATAAATTGGCTGACGAATCCCCGATGTCCGGTAGTATTAGGACAATTCTTGACGGGCGGTTTGTTATGCATGAGTATTCAGGCAGTTTGCAAGATAAGCCGTTTGGGGGCGTTGCGATCTACGGCTTTGATCTTGCGACGAGTAAATTTCAGTCAGCGTGGGTTGACAGCTTTCATATGTCAACGGCGATCATGCTCAGCGAAGGTGAGGCTGACGACAATTTTAATGTGATGGGCAGTTATTTTGCCGGCGAAGGCGAACCTCGTTGGGGGTGGCGAACAGAGATCAGTGTGGTTGACGACAGCAACATTGTGATTACGGCTTATAACGTTACTCCTGATGGGGAAGAGGCAAAGGCAACTGAAACGCGCTACATGCGAAAGAATTGATGTCAGAACAGATAAAAGTAACCATAAACGAGATGGAATTCGACGTCGATAAAGGCGCACGGCTGATTGACGTGTGTCGCGAGAAAGGCTTTGGAATTCCGTCGTTTTGCTATTACAAAGACCTTGAATTGCAGGCCTCGTGCCGGATGTGTTTAGTGCGCATCGAGAAAATGCCGAAGTTGCAAACCTCTTGCACTATCATCTGCACCGACGGAATGGTCGTGACAACGCAGTCTGAGGAGGTCGAAAAAGCGCAGCGTGCGATGGGTGAATTTTTGCTTACAAATCACCCGCTCGATTGTCCTGTCTGCGACCGGGGCGGCGAATGTGAATTACAGGAAGTCATATTCGATTGGGGCGATGTCGAAGAGCGATTTTCAGAGAAAAAGAACGCTCAGCCGGAAAAATATCTATCGCCTATCGTCGCAAACGATCCTCAGAGATGTATTCTCTGCAAACGCTGTACGCGCGTATGCAGCGAGTGGATGGGAGAAGACGCTATTGAGGCCGGCAATCGCGGGTCGAATACTGTGATCGGAACATACGGCGGCTGGCTGAACTGTTCACAGTGCGGCAACTGCATAGAAGTTTGCCCGACCGGAACATTGCTCGACGGAGTTTACCGTCATGAAACAAGGCCGTGGGAACTCGACCAGACGGTCACAACGGATGTTTACGGTTCGGACGGAATGCAACTAAGCATTGGCTCACGCGGCGGTGCGGTACACCGTATTGTTGCCCGGGATCGCTACGTAAACGGCTTGAACGGTGAATTCCTGGATGTAAAGGCACGTTTTGCACACGAATTTATTAATCATCCTGATCGAATCAAGACACCGATGATCCGCTATTCAAAAGGCGGAAAGCTGATACCGGCGACATGGGATGCGGCGATAAAATTTGCCGCAGATAAGCTGAAGGAACACGGGAAATCGGTCGGCGTCATCGCAAGTCCGCGGCTGACAAACGAATCTGTGTTTACCCTTAAACGTTTCGCGTCAGATGCGGTCGGCAGCGATAACTTTGCTGTTTCGGATGTAAATGATCAGGCACCGGCTTTTAATAATCTCAGCGTGCCGCTTTGCACTCACGAAGAAATTCGTCACGCCAAAACAATTATTCTGATCGGCGGCGAGCCGGAAGAGGAACAGACCTACACCGCCAAACAGATCCGTCAAGCGGTTCGCAACGGCGGAGCGAAGTTCATTTGCGTTAACGATACACCGATAGAACTCTCACGTCGAGCAACTCAGTTTGTTCATGTAAATGCAGGCTCCGTTGATGCTTTTGCATTGGCCTTGGCAGATGCGGGCAGCGGTCAGATGGCCGCCGGAAAGCTCGGGGTCGATGCGGCACAGATCGATGCAGTCGGAAAGGCTATAAACGAGACCGAGGGTGACTTGATAATCATGTTCGGCAGCGAACTTTCACCTAACGCGCAGGCTGCGATCGCAGCGTCAGCCGGTTCTTTTAGTGCCGAAAATCGTCGTGTGTTGCTTCACCCGCTTCCGCGATATAACAATTCGGTCGGCGCTCACGATATGACGACGGGTCGAAGATCTGTCGATGAAGTCGTAAAGAATTCAAAGGCCGTATTGATTGGCGGAAGTTTGCAGGACGCAACCGCGCTGCAAGGCAAGGATTTTGTTGTTGTCCAAGAGCTTTTTCAGACGGATACAACAGAATTTGCAGATGTAGTGTTCCCCGCGGCAAGTTTTGCCGAAGTTGACGGAACATTTACAAATAACGCCGGCAATGTTCAACGTGTCCGAAAAGCTATCGAGCCAATTCACCAATCAAAACCCGATTGGATGATAGCCGCACTGATCGCTCGTGAAATGGGCATTGAATTTGGTTATGATTTTTCGGCCTCGATGGTCTTTAAAGCGATCGCTGATAGTGTTCCGGCCTATAACGGACTTCGCTATCCGATGCTGAAGGACGAATCAAATCCGGTCCAGGCGAAATACGCGATCACTGTTGGCAAAGATGTTTCAGCACACGTTCAGACGTTGAGAACGAAAGTTGAGGCAATGAGCGACTCGGCCGCGAAAAATTTTGAAGTTCCGAAAGTCGGACACAAACTGCATCGGCTGACAACGATGACCAGCAAGACGGCTCAGTTTCATCTATTGGCGCACGGTAATCCTAAACCGGAGAATCTGTTGGTTTCGCCGCTTGTTCAGTTTGGGCTTGATGGTGTTTCGCGTGAAGATGGAAAGGCAGAGGCCGCAACAGTGCATGCTTCTGACCGCTCTGCTCCGGTCAAAATAGTTTGATATGGAATCTGTACTAAAAACTGCATTTCCTTTCATCGTGATCAGCGTCGGTATCTTGCTCGCCTTTCAGGGCGTGCTGATGATCGTCGCTTACACGGTGCTTGCAGAACGCAAAGTGCTGGGCTGGATCCAAGGCCGCATCGGGCCAAATCGCGTCGGGCCGTGGGGCGTTTTGCAGCCGTTTGCCGATTTGCTCAAATTTATCTTTAAGGAAGATCTCGTTCCGGATAAATCGACGAAATTTGTTTATTTTCTGGCACCGATGGTCGCGTTGACGTGTGCGTTGATGCCGATCGTTGTTTATCCTTTCGGTCCGAGAATTAAAGATCCTCTGACTTGGATCTCTCCTTATTTGATCTCTGCTGTCGGATGGATTCCGGCTGTTGGCAGTTCGCTCGTGGATGCGATCAATTGGCTCGTGCCGCAGGCGATGAATATGCCGCTCACGATCGCCCGGATCGACGTAGGCGTGCTTTATGTTTTGGGCATAACGTCTGTCGGGGTTTACGGCATTGCTCTTGCGGGTTGGTCGTCGAATAGTAAATACAGCTTGATGGGCGGCTTGCGTTCGTCGGCGCAAATGATCTCGTATGAACTCGCGATGGGAGCGTCGGTGATCGGCGTTGTCATGCTTGCTGGAACGCTCGACCTCGGCGGTATCATTGACGCCCAGGTAAATTCGCCGTTCAAATGGTTTATCATCCCGCAGGTCATCGGTTTCTTTGTTTTCCTGATCGCGGCCTTTGCCGAGACGAATCGTGTTCCTTTTGATCTGCCTGAGGCTGAAACCGAGCTTGTTGCCGGTTTTCACACAGAATACTCGGCACTTAAATTCGCACTGTTTTTCATGGCTGAGTACGTGAATATGTTCACGGTCTCGATGATGTGCACCGTGCTCTTTTTAGGCGGCTGGTATTTGCCCGGATTAGGTTGGTTTGCCAGCGTTACAGGCTTGCAGGCTTGGATCGGCTGGGGAACTGTCGGTTATGCGTTGATCAGCCACATCGGATTTATCGTCAAGATATGTGCGTTTTTGTTTCTTTATATTTGGATACGCGGAACGCTGCCGCGATTTCGTTTTGACCAGTTGATGAATTTTGGCTGGAAGTTTTTGCTGCCGGTCGCTTTGGGAAATGTGATCCTGACGATCGTCGTAGTGTTTTTTTTGAATCGATAAAGAAATGGTCTCAACCGTTCTATTTTTCTTATTTGCTGGCCTTGCGATCGCTTCGGCGATCTCGATGGTCTATCACCGTAATCCGCTTTACAGCGCGATCTCGTTGGTTGGCGTGTTTATCTCGCTGTCGTGCATTTATGTGACTCTTGCGGCTCCGTTCATCGCGGCAGTGCAGATATTGATCTATGCGGGTGCGATCATGGTTTTGGTCGTTTTTGTGATCATGCTTCTTAATCTGGATGAGGATAAACCGCTTAATCGCCTGAAATATCTCTACGCACTTGGCGGCGGACTCGGCCTGATCTTGCTCGTTCAGACATTTTTTATTTTTTACGCTGTGATGCGTGCTCCGAATGTTCCGGCCGATCAATCCATAACTGCCGGAAAGACTTTGAGTATCGGACAAGCGATGTACACCGAATATTTATTGCCGGTCGAGATCGTCGGAGTTTTGCTCCTGATGGCGATCATCGGAGCGGTCATGTTGTCGCGGCGATTGGCGCAGCCTCAGTTGGAATTGGTCGTCGAGCATGAATCCGATCTGAGACATGACGAGCAGTGATGTCGAGTTTTTATTAAGTTGAGTGTTACGCCCTTGCCTTGTGCGGGCATTTGCAAAAGACATGGAACCGAGCTTAGCCAGCTATCTGGCGTTATCAGGAATATTGTTCACGATCGGCTGCGTCGGCGTTATTTTCAAACGCAACGCGATCGGGATGTTTATGTGCATCGAGCTGATGCTCAACGCGGTAAATCTGACGTTTGTGGCGTTTTCGCGTTATTACGGCGATGTCACGGGACAGCTTTTTGTTTTTATGGTAATGTCCGTCGCCGCCGCCGAAGCCGCCGTCGGCTTAGGCATCATCATCGCGTTCTTCCGCAACAGTCAGTCGATCGATGTGGACGATGCAAGTATTTTAAGGAATTAGTCACCGAGAATGGTTGAAAATAACCTTTTGAGTCTAATAATTTTTGCACCTCTTGCCGGGGCCGTGATCAATTGGCTGATCGGCGGTCGGCTGAAAAACGAGATGTTCAGCGGCCTGGTCGCTTGCGGTACTATTGCGGTCTCGACGGTTGTGGCGTTTATGATCGCTTTCGGTCATAACGGTGCTTTGCATTCGGAAAAGCCTGTTCTTGATCATCTTTGGACGTGGATACAGGTAGGTAGTTTTCGAGCTGATTTTGGGCTGGGAATGGACAGGCTGTCGGGCATTTACGCTTGTTTTATAACTTTTGTCGGCCTTTTGATCCATATCTTTGCGACAGGTTATATGAAAGGCGATAAAGGGTTTTATCGCTTTTTCGCTTATCTGAACCTGTTCATGTTCTCGATGTTGACTCTCATTTTGGCGGATAATTTTCTGCTGATGTTTGTCGGTTGGGAAGGTGTCGGCCTTTGCTCGTATTTGCTGATCGGTTTTTATCTCAAAAAAGATGAAGCACGGCGAGCCGCAAAGAAAGCGTTCGTAATGAACCGCATCGGCGACTGGGGCGTGCTCATCGGAATATTTTTGATCTTTTCACTGACCGGAACAATATCGTTTTTTGATAAAACTGTTGACGGCCAGCAAGTGCAGAGCGTTTTCACTTTTGTTCTTGCTAATATGTCGGCTGATCCGTTCACTTGGGGCGCGATCTTTGCCGGTGGATTGACGTCGGTCGGCGTGCTTTTATTTATCGGTGCGACGGGTAAATCGGCACAGATACCTCTATTGACCTGGCTGCCTGATGCTATGGCCGGCCCGACGCCCGTGTCGGCTCTCATCCACGCAGCAACAATGGTCACAGCGGGCGTTTATCTTGTTGTTCGTTCGAATGCTATCTATCAAATGTCGCCTACTGCGATGTGGATCATAGCAGTCATTGGCGCTGCGACAGCGATCTTTGCCGCGACAATCGCTATCGCCCAAAACGACATAAAAAAGGTGCTCGCATATTCGACAGTTTCGCAGCTCGGATTTATGTTTCTCGCCGCCGGTGTCGGAGCGTTTGTCGTAGCGATCTTTCATGTGATGACACACGCTTTCTTCAAGGCTTTGCTTTTCCTCGGTTCTGGCTCCGTCATCCACGGAATGCACCATGAGCAGGATATGCGAAAGATGGGCGGCTTGAGAAAGCACATGCCGATCACTTTCATCACGATGGCGATGGGCTGGCTGGCGATCTGCGGCATCCCGATCTGGGCAGGTTTTTTCTCGAAAGACGAGATCCTCTATAAGACATTTGCTACCGACAAATACTTTCCCGCTGGGCCGTTTCCCGGCGAAGAGGTTTTGTGGGCAGTCGCGGTTTTCACGGCTGTGCTTACCGCGATCTACATGACGCGAATGATGGTCATGACTTTTTGGGGCGAAGAGCGTTTTCACCATCAGATCGAGGGCGAGCATCATGGCGACGATCACGACGCACACGAGGATACGCACGCTCACGTTCATGACGACCACGATGAAGAGCATCACGCTCTGCCCCCGAATTTCAAACCGCACGAATCGCCTTGGGTGATGACCATGCCGCTTGTAATCTTGGCATTTCTTTCAACGGTTGGCGGTCTCGTCGGTGTGCCGTATGCGATGAGCTCCATATTTGGTGTGAAGGACGCGAATGCATTTGAACATGTTCTCGAACCCGTCGTCGCCGAAACGAAGATGCCAACTGCAATTGCCGCTCGTGAAGCTGCCAAATCGCATGCTCCGGAAGTCGTGCAAAAAGAACGCATGCTCGCCGGCCTGTCGATCGTGATGGCTGCGATCGGT
Source organism: Chloracidobacterium sp. (assembly GCA_016711345.1). Classification (NCBI taxonomy): domain Bacteria; kingdom Pseudomonadati; phylum Acidobacteriota; class Blastocatellia; order Chloracidobacteriales; family Chloracidobacteriaceae; genus Chloracidobacterium; species Chloracidobacterium sp. The sequence goes on along the minus strand of JADJTD010000001.1, from coordinate 1,253,434 downwards.
ATTGCGATCGGGTTTGCCCTGTTCCTAAAAACTCCGCTTCGAAAGATGCCGAAGATCCTCGAAGAGAAATGGCGGCTCGACGAACTTTACAACGGCTACATAGTCGATCCGATCACAAATCTGTCGAGAAACGGCCTGTGGAAGGGCTTTGATGTTGGATTTATTGACGGCATGGTCAACGGTATCGGGCATTTCGTGATAGAGGCAGGTTCGCTTGTTCGTCAGATACAGGTCGGCTTTGTCCGCAGTTACGCAGCGATTATTTTGCTCGGAGCTCTGGCCGTGCTTGGGTATTTTATTTACTACGGATTGAAATTGGTTGGCTAATGGACTTTATTACTAAAAATCTGTTGACGATCTTGATCCTGCTGCCTTTGGTTGGAGCGGTGTTGACGCTTGGCCACCAAATGTTTTGGAAGCAGGAAAGCCAACTAAAGTGGCTGACGCTCGGATTTACGCTGCTGAATTTTGCGGTTTCACTTTTATTGCTTACCAACAATGGTACGACATCTGCCAGCGGCTTCTATTTTGAGCAAAACGTTCCGTGGATCAGGGCGATCAATACCAATTATCACGTCGGCGTTGACGGATTAAGTTTGTGGCTGGTGATCTTAACGACTTTCATAGTGCCTATCGCGGTCGTCTCGACGTGGCACGCGGTCGAGAAACGGCGGACAGCTTTTTACATCTTTTTGCTGCTCTTAGAGAGCGCGATGCTTGGCGTTTTTGTCTCACTTGATCTGCTTGTTTTTTACCTGTTTTTCGAAGCATCGCTCGTGCCGATGTTTTTCCTGATCGGCATTTGGGGCGGCGACAATCGCATCTACGCGGCGGTCAAATTCTTTATTTTTACGGCGCTTGGCAGTTTGCTGATGCTGGTCGCTATCATCGCACTTTTTTACATTTACGCAGATCAGACAGGCCTCGGCGGCTCTTTTGATTTTGTTTCAATATTAAGTGCAATGAAGTCAGGCACTTTAACTATCGCTCCGCAAACAGGTGCGTTACTGTTCTTTGCATTTGCACTGGCGTTCTCTATCAAGGTTCCCCTTTTCCCGTTCCACACATGGCTGCCTGACGCTCATACCGAAGCTCCGACCGCTGGCTCAGTTATCCTCGCGGCTGTGCTTCTGAAAATGGGAACATACGGCCTGATGCGTTTTAATTTTGCATTGTTCCCTGATCAAAGCCGTGAATTTGCTCCGCTCTTCATCACGCTTGCGATCATCGGCATCATTTACGGAGCGTTGGTCGCGATGGTACAGCCGGACGTCAAACGTCTCGTGGCGTATTCGTCCGTCGCACACATGGGTTTTGTGATCTTGGGTATGTTCTCGTTCACCGAACAGGGAATGCAGGGCGCTCTTTTCACAATGCTCGCTCACGGCGTGACGACCGGTGCGTTGTTCCTACTAGTTGGATTTATTTACGAACGTCGGCATACTCGCGAGATCACGCAGTTTGGCGGCCTTGCGAACGTGATGCCGGTTTACGCGACGATCTTTGTCATCACGACGATGGCGTCGGTCGGACTGCCTTTCCTGAACGGCTTTGTCGGTGAATTTCTTATCATGGTCGGAATGTTCAAATCGACAGTCCTGAGTATGTCCGGCGCAACAAATTGGAACATTGTCGCAACGATGCTTGCCGGAACCGGTGTAATCTTTGCGGCTGTTTATCTGCTCTGGATGGTGCAGAGAGTTTTCTTTGGAAAGGTGACGAATGAAAAGAACAAAACGCTCGCAGATTTGAGCTGGCGAGAGATCGGACTGATAATTCCGCTATTGTTTTTGATGGTTTACATGGGCGTCTATCCGAAACCATTTTTGGCTCGAAGTGAAGATGCGATCAAGGCAATTCAAACGCGAGTGATGGGCCGGGCCGGCGGCAGCGTTGATCACGCCGAAGATCGTGGTCACACTCCGGTCGAAGTAGTTTCTGACGGCTGTGTCTGTGAGACGGAAACGAAGACGGAACAATAAATGAAAGCGGCAGTTCTATTGATAATTACAATGGTTGCTCTTGTGTCGGGCATTTCGGCACAGACTTTTTACGAAACGGATGACCTGACAGTTTTTAGAGAAGGCCGCGATAAAGAATTTCGAGATCGTAAAGAATCGCCGCTAAAGGAAGAAGATTTTGCCGCTTTCAAAAGGTTGAACTATTTTCCGGTTGATAATAATTTTCGCGTAGCGGCGCAGTTGACGCGAATGTCGAGTGAAAAGTGGATACAGATGCCGACGTCATCCGGTGTGACAAAGAAATTTATTAAATTCGGCATTTTGAAATTTAAGATAAACCGTAAACCGTTGACCTTGAGTGTTTATCAAATGGATCCGGCGGTCGCGGCAAAATTTCCGGAGTACGCAGATCTTTTATTTGTTCCTTTCAAAGATTTGACGAACCGGACAGAAACATATGGCGGCGGCAGGTATATCGATATAAAAATGCCAAAGGGTACATCGGTAATTCTAGATTTCAATCTGGCATACAATCCGAACTGTGCGTACGGTGGAGAAAAGTGGAATTGCCCAATACCGCCAAGCGAAAATTCGATAAAAGTAGCGATCGCGGCTGGTGAAAAGCGATTTGCCTACTCGGGCAAGGCTCAGTAGAGAATGATGAGTATTATGTTTGCAGCAGACCTGATAAATCCTAATGCCGATGTTAAGATCATTCGTCCAGAATTGGTCGTCGCAGTCACCGGGATCATAGTAATGGTCTATGACAGCTTCTTTCCGAAGCAGCGTTCGGTGACTGGCACGATCTCACTGCTTGGACTCGCCATATCTGCGGCTCTTTTAGGAACAATGTGGGACGGTGTTTACGGCTCGACATCGGGCTGGAACGGAATGATCATCCACGACAGCTTGCGGCTGAGCTTTTCATTCGTTTTTTTATTCGTCACGGCGATGACGATCTTGATATCGACGGTCTGGGTTGAGCGAGAGAATGTTCCAGCCGGCGAATATCATGCGCTTCTGATGTTTGCTACGTTCGGAATGATGATGATGGCGGCGGGCAATGATCTTGTCATCATTTTTCTGGGGCTCGAGACGCTTTCTATTGCAACTTATGTAATGGCAGGGCTTCGCAAAGGGGACCTTCGCTCAAACGAATCCGCGATGAAATATTTCATCCTCGGCTCATTCGCGTCGGCGTTCCTGCTCTATGGAATGGCGCTAATTTATGGAGCGACCGGCTCGACAAATCTCACTAAGATCGCAGGGCTTATGAACAGTCCTGATCTAAGTGTAAATTTCCCAGCGCTTCTGCTCATCGGCGCGGCGATGATGATCGTTGGGTTTGGATTTAAGATCGCTATGGCGCCGTTTCACGTCTGGACGCCTGACGTTTACGAAGGTGCTCCAACGCCTGTCACTGGCTTCATGGCCGCCGGGCCAAAGGCAGCGGCTTTTGCATCGTTCGTACGCATTTTTGTACTCGGCTTTCCGCTTGTCGCAGGGATGCAAGCATCGGGTTACCTTCATCAAACTTGGATAACCGCGATCGCAGTAATGGCGATGCTGACAATGTTTGTGGGCAATATCGCTGCGATCATGCAGACCAACGTCAAACGAATGTTGGCATACTCATCTATCGCACACGCAGGTTACGCGCTGGTTGGTTTTGTCGGCGCCGGAATGGCAAAAACTCCACAAGCCCGCGACGAGGCCGTCGCGTCAGTGGCGTTCTATCTGCTGACCTATGCGGTTACGAATCTCGGAGCCTTTGCAATAGTCACTCTTCTCGCCCAAAAGAATGACCGCCGCAACGATTTCGAAGATTACAACGGCATCGGATTCAAAGCTCCGGCGCTCGCATTCACTCTTTCGCTCTTTATGCTTTCGCTCTTGGGCTTGCCGCTCACTGCTGGCTTTATGGGCAAGGTGCTTGTGTTTCTTCCGGCGTTGGAAGCAGGAAGTGTGCTGCTCACCATCTTGGTCGTTGTTGCGGTGATCAATACCGCGATCTCGGCATACTATTATCTGCGGCTGATCGTCGTGATGTTCTTTCGCGAACGCACGAGCGAATGGAGCGCTCCAAAAATGCCTGTGGCCCTTACTGCGGCACTAATTATTACGGCTGTTGGTGTATTTTATCTAGGAATCTTCAGCGACAGCGTGATCGAAAAGTTTTCCCAATCGCCGACTTCCGCCGTCAGGGCTGAACGTTAATGAGTCCATGTTTACCGAATTAGACCTCGACGCCTGGCCCAGACGCGCCACCTACGAGTTTTTCAAAAATTACGACGACCCTTTTTTCAATTTCACTGCAACGGTCGATGTGACACATCTGTATAGTTTCTGCAAGCAGAATGATCTTGCATTTTCGCTGACGGCATTGTTCTGCTCGCAGCGTGCGGCAAATGAAATCCGCGAATTTCGCATAAGACTACTTGAAGGACGGCTCGTAGAATTCGATAAGATACATGCCACGCAGACGATCCTGAACGAGGACGAGACGTTTTCATTCTGTTATTTCGAGATGCAGGATGATGTGTTCGAATTTAATCGAGCCGGCCGCGCCGCCCTTGAAAAGTACAAGGCCTTAAGGAGCTTTGATGTCGAATCTCATCGTCTTGACATGAACTATTATTCCGTCATTCCTTGGGTCTCCTTCACAAGTTTCAAACACGCAAGCCGTCTAGATAAAACACAGACCGTACCGCGAATCGTTTTCGGAAAAATGTTCGATGAAGGCATCTCGAAAAAAATGCCGTTGTCTGTCGAAGCAAACCACACAATAATGGACGGCATTCACGTCGGTAAATTATTTAACCGCTTTCAGGAGATCGGCGATTCGCTGTAAGAAACAGGCCTTTTGTGAAGATCGAAGAAAAAATTCGCGAAACGCTTTCCGACGATTGGCTTCCGCACGTTTATAAAACAAAGGTGCGGCTACAGCGGACTCGTTCGGTACATCTCAACATTGCCGCGCGTGAGAATAAAGCTGAAATACTATATACGCTTCTTGGCATTGAGCTAAAGGTCGGTCGGCGCCGGTTTTCGTGTCCAGATCTGGCGACTGCGAGATATTTGCGTGTTTTTGCGCGCATTGGATGTCATGACTTTGCGATTCCCTACGACATTACACAAATATCGGGCATTGCCGACGAACTGGAGACGTCATGGCAACGATCGCTCGTTCTCGCCGAAGGGAAGCCGTCAAATCGGACCGCGCTGGTAAAGGCTTTGCGCTCAGAAGTCAACGCCTATGGTCCCGGCGACCCGATGCCGCTTTTTGACCGGGAGACCAGACAACGAAAGGGAGAAGATGGGTAAAAAGCCATTTCCAACCCCGAAAAAGCCATATCTGAACCTCAAAAAGCCACTTCAGAAGCCCAAAAAGCCACTGAAAAAAACGTCAGCGAACGATGCATGATACTCCCCATCATGGTTTTCCGCGTATAGGATCACCCGTTCCCATTACGATGCCCTTCATTGCCACCTATAACTCTAGTCACCAAATCCTGCTTTGTGTTCGAGAAATTGATGGTATAATCGGAAAATACGCCTAGTTTAGGCGTGTAATGTAGATTTAACATAGCTATGTACGATGCAGTAACAAAGGTAACCGAGCCCGAAAAGCTTCCTTTTCCGTATAACAAGAGCACGTTTTGCCGTTACGAGCCGATCGAGAAGCGGATCGACTATGCAAAGGTCTTGATCGTCAACGATCTGCTTAGGTACGAGTCCGACCTGTCCGAACTTGCCCACAAAGACTGGAACGGCACGACCAAAAGCAAGCTTGAGTTCGAACGCAAGGTTTCGGGCATGGCTTGCAACAACATTGCAAAAAACGTTTTGCGGCTAGTAAAAAATCCCAAAACAATGACCGTGCATCTCTCAGAGATTGCCGACGCAGCGGAAAAATTTGCTCCGGATGCGATCGTGATGAGCGGAACGTTTGCCGATTTTGATTATTACAATCCCGACCACATAGCGAGCTTTAAGAAATTCATCCAAGAGACAAAAATTCCTGTGCTTGCGATCTGCGGTGCGCATCAATTGGTCGCAATGGCATTTGGGGCGTCGCTTAAAACGCTTGACGATCTAGACCTCGATAAAAAACGCACCGACCGCGTGGTCGAGTATCAATACCGCTTTGTAAAGATCGTCGATAAAACGGATCCGATCTTTGAGGGTAACGATGACGAAAGATCGGGCATTTGGCAGGATTATACAAAGCAGGACGACATCTTGCGCGTCTGGCAAAATCACGGTGTTCAGGTCAACGGACTGCCAAATGGATTTAAGCTTCTTGCCACTTCATATCTCTGCAAAAATCAGATGATGGTCAAGAAATCCGAAGACCAGCTTATTTACTGCGTTCAATTTCACCTCGAAAAATCATTCGAGGACTGGTCAAAAAATCCGACCCGCTGGGAACACCCGAACGAAAGCCGCGACGGCCGCGTTTTGTTTGAGAGTTTTCTTAGATTGGCTCTAGAGCACGCACACGCTGACTAGCCTTTATTCAACACCTTTTCAAGATCATCTAATTTTCTCGCCAAGTGTTCGTGGATGTGATCCACTTTTTCGTGAAGGTGTGAAATTTCCATCTCGGCTTTGATGTTGACGTCGTATTCGATGTCGGCGCGGATCTTGTCTTTTGCTGCCTGACGGCTTTGTGAGATCAAGACAAAACATGACAAGAAGATCGCTTCGAGTGAGACGATCATTGTGAGCAGGCCAAAAGGGAACGGATCGAACTGCTTATCGGGCGGCGGAATTGTGTTTGCAAGTATCCAGAGCATGAACCAAAGGCCGTTGATGATGAGAAACTGCATACTGCCGGAAAACCAGGCGATCCAGTCTGCAATACGCTGCAGCGTGGGCAGCTTTTCTTCCATCTCATCATTAACATTGCGCGACACGCGCGTGCGTAGCAGCTTGTCAGCTTCGCGCATCATGTCGCCCATCGCTGTGAGCATGTTTAGAGCGGCGTCGGGTTTTTTCTGAAAGAGAAGCAGCAGGTCATCGCGGTCGAGAACGAATAGTTCTGTATCGGTCATTGCAACCGCAGTCGCCGAACGTGGGCGATTATCAAGCATCGATATTTCGCCAAACAGATCGTCCTCTCCGGCAACTTTCAGTACGATCTTTTGCCCAGCCTTGTCCTTGATCGACAGCTCAACCTTGCCGAAATTTACTATGTAAAGACAGTCGCCAAGATCACCCGCGCGAAAGATTATTTCTCCGCCAGCGATCTTTTCCGAATCGATCACGGCGGCTAGTTCGTTAAGCTCGTCTTCGTCGAGGAACTCAAAGAGTCTGACCGTGGATAGATCTTGAGCATTACAGGGCATTGTGGTTTAAATTACTGAGATATCGGCGGGCTAATCAAAGCACTTCTCGGGTACATTTTCGAGCGTGTTCTTCATCAGCATATCGACGACGGCGTTAAAATCACCGCCCGATTCTTCGAAAACACGCAACTGTTCATCTGCCGAAGTGCCGCGTTCGAGTATCGTATGAATATGATTGATCTCGTCGCGTGAGCCGAGCGGATCGACGACCTCATCGACAAAATCGAGCAACTCGCGGATCAGGTCGCGTGCCGGAACTTCTTTTTGTTTGCCGAGATCGAGCATCATTCCGTCGAGGCCGTAGCGGATCGCCCGCCATTTATTTTCGAGGATCAAACGTCGCTTATAGATGCGAAATCCGATATTGCCCTCATTCAGCACCATCAATTTTGCGACGATCGCCTGAAACAAAGCGGCGATGGCGATAGTGTCGTCAACGCGCGTCGGGATATCGCAGATGCGAAATTCGAGCGTCGGGAACAGGTGATGCGGCCGTACGTCCCACCAAATTTTTGAGCCGTTCTGGATACAGTTCATCTTGACCAAGAGGTCAACGTAGGCTTGAAACTGCGGATACGATTCGAAGGTGTCGGGAATCTCAGTGCGAGGAAATTTCTTAAATACTTCTGACCGATACGATTTCAGCCCGCTGTTGTGTCCCAGCCAGAAAGGCGACGACGTTGTCAATGCCAAGACATGGGGCAAGAAATAACGTGCCGCGTTCATTACCTGAATACGTTTCTCGAGATCGGGTATCCCGACGTGGACGTGTAACCCGAAAATCAATAGCGAGCGGGCGACCATTTGCAGTTCGTCAACCAGCAATTTATACCTGTCGCCGTCGTAGATCTCCTGCTCCGACCATTTTGAAAATGGATGCGTCGAAGCCGCGACGATCGCCATTCCCTTTTTCTGTGCAAGCCCGGAAATGATGCAGCGCAGCGTGGAAAGATCCTCGCGCGCTTCTTGAATATTGGCGCACACGCCGGTGCCGACCTCGATCATCGACTGGATCATCTCAGGCTTGATCTTTTCGCCGAGAAGCATTTTGCCTTCTTCGAGGATCTCGGAAACATGCGACTTCAACTCGCGCGTCTCAGGATCGACTATCTGAAATTCTTCCTCAATGCCTAGGGTAAATTGATCGAACATAATTTTTATGAGTCTTGAGTCGCTAGTCTTAAGTAAGAACTCTCAGTCTTTCTCAAGACTCCAGACTTTCGACTCCAGACTAATTCTTACATTAGTGCCAGTTCCTGCCGCAGAATGCCTTCGTCACTCTCGTTTAGGTCCTTGAATCTCACACCGACGCCGTGGCCGGGATCGGAATAGACGACGACGCCTTTGAGGTCTAGTTTCTGGCCGTTGATGCTGATGGTCATCATGATAGGCATACCTGTATCGAGATCGGCGGTCGTGGTCATATACATACCGCCAACCCCAATGTCGCGCGTATTCGCGATGCCCGTTCCGTCGCCGCCGTCAAACCGCACATCGACAATCAGCTTCTTACGTTCGGACGTCCGCCTCTCCGATGGTGAAACCGCCTCACCCAAATCTATCTCAGCCATATTTTTCCGCCTGTTTTAGAAGAATAAACTATTAACCCAACGAATTCCAACAAAAACTTTGCTTCACATTCTAACCCAGATCGCCGTCGATAGTGAATAGTGAAAAGTGAAAAGTGAAAAATGAATAGTGAAGAGATTCCTCCTCTCCAACACTATTCACTGTTCGTTATTCGTTATTCGTTATTTACCCGCTTTCCCGATGATCACCGTTTTGTTTAGTTCGAGCCGCATCATACCTTCGCGGTCGATCTCGATTGCGTGAAACAGCACCGTCCGGCGAATGTCGAACCCGAAATTTCTGCAAAAAGGGCTCATATGGACGGTTCGGAGATTATGTTTGCCCTTCTGTTTTACCGGAAAGGAGTTCGTGTGTTGCGGGTCACCGGGCTTGAGGCCGATCACTCGCCTGTTCTCCTCATACATCAGCTTCACCGCCGCCGGCGAGCCCAAACCCTCATACGCCACCTTATTCATATGAAGCACGCCCCGATTATTCAACGTCACCCTAGCCTCATCCGCACCGACCTTATTCGGCCTCCCCTGAAACTCCGTCCATATCTCTGTCTTATGTGTTCTCCTTTGTCTTTTGTGTAAAATTGGAAATTATCCGTTGAGTATATTTGCACAGCTGCAACACGCTGTCAAGTGCGAAGTTCCAGAATGTCGCCTTGTCAGAACCGGGAGCGATAGCGACTGGGTTCTTCGGTTTTTTTGATCTGCGGCTCCGCCGCCTCACAGTGCGGTTAGGCTTGCCTGACCGTTTGGACAAAATCCCCGCGTCGCGTCAGCAACGGCTAAATCTTTCGGGCTTAGCCCAATCGCCAAGCGGAAAGGCTATGCCTTTCCGTGAAGGTGCTATCTAGCATTTGCGGCTATGCCGCTTCGCACTGCGGTTAGGCTTGCCCGACCGTTTGGACGCCCAGAATATTTTCTCCCCCACTTCTCCCGCATCCTGAGACCAAGCTCGGCCTCAGGATCCGGGAGAAGTGGGGAGAAAAGGAATGGACTTCACGCAAGTGTTGCAAGCGCGCGTTCATTTAAATCTTTAAGCCAATTGATTGCAATCAAGACGCGCGAAGCGATAACAATGAATTCATTTACCAGCATGTCCGTAGAGTGCGGAATGGCAGTCCATGCCAAAAAACTAGCCCTGTAATTATTGTCATTAGCGTGAGCTAAGTCGCCATATAACATTGTGTCTATCATCTCGCGACGGGTAAGGAATTTACCCTTTTCTTCAAGCCGAATTTCGTGCGTATCATCTAAGTATTCATTTAATGTTTTTCGAATGTCTCGAAACTCCTCGCGGATATCTTCAGGTAATAAGATACTGGAATAACAAGATTGAAGATTTCCGATGGAACACTGGTCGTTATTCTGAAGAAACATTCGAAGCGTTAAAACGAACGCGTCAATGGATTCGGCATCTGGTCCTCGTCGCTCGCTAGTCACCGTAAACAACCCGTCGTCACCTCTCTTTCCTGAAATGCTCAATCCAGTGTCAGTTTTCTGAACAATTTTGGCAAAACTTAGGGAATTAAGCTTTTCCGCCTTAAGATTAAATAACTCCAACTGCTTTTTGATTTTGATTGCGTCACTCATTCTATGCGCCTTCAACAAGTTTAATTTCGTCGGGGGTTAGGTCGTAGAGTTTATAGACTGCGTCGTCGATGGTTCGCTCCAGCGAATCATAACAGGAGATGTTTCACCCGTTGCTGGCGCGATGCGGATAATTTTACAACAGCTTTCCGTGGGTTGAAACTCACGGCTACATTCATTCTTGCCGCTGACGCGGCAAAAGGCGGAAACGGTGACGAGATAGAAGTGACCGATTCGGTGAATTCCACGCGAATCCGTTGACGAGATTGGGGTTGCCGATTCGGTGAAAACAGTGAATTCGGTTGACGAGGTTAGCACTGACGGATGCCAAAATATGAGCGACGCTGGAGTGGAGGGTTGAAACTGGTCCTTGGCAAAATGGCACTAAAAAGGCGGTTTTAAAGATGGCTTTTTGGGGGTCTCCGATGGCTTTTTAGGGGGTCTCCGATGGCTTTTTGGGGTCATAAGATGGCGCTTTTTCTCCGCTTTGACGATAAACCATTGCAGATCATACATTTAGCATAGATTCACGGCTTTTTTGACGCAGGAAGGCCGTTATCGTCTTCTATCCACATCCTCGTCAATTACATCCGGCATTATCATCATTATTTCACTTGTCGCGCACCTGAAAAACGGCATTACGTTCAAGTTGAGTGTAACGCCCTTACTCACGTGGGGGCTTTCGCATAAATCAGCGAGATTCGTTAGCCCTTTCCTGTCCAAAGATATAAAATCTATTACAGATAAATTACGTTTTTATGGGTTTTTCAACAACTGCTATACACGCGGGCAACGAGCCTGACATTGCCACGGGAGCGGTCAGCGTTCCTATTTACCAGACATCGACCTACGCCCAGGAAGGGCTTGGGCGGCATAAGGGTTTCGAGTATGCTCGTACCCAAAATCCGACCCGTTCGGCACTCGAAAAGAACATCTCGGCACTCGAAAATGCACGGTTTGGCTTTGCGTTTGCGTCGGGAATGGCGGCTATCGACACGACGCTAAAGCTTGTAAAATCCGGCGATCACGTTATTCTCGGTGACAACACTTACGGCGGTACGTACAGGCTTTTTAGCAAGATCTTATCGAACTACGGCGTCGAATTTGACCTTGCTGATACATCGGATGTTACAGGGCTTGAAAGTGCATTTAAACCGAACACAAAGATGGTCTTTGTCGAGACTCCGACCAATCCGATCATGACCATTACCGACCTAAAAGCCGTCTCAGATATGGCCCACGCAAACGGTGCCAAGGTCGTCTGCGACAACACGTTCATGTCGCCTTATTTTCAGCGTCCGATCGATCACGGCGTCGATATTGTCGTGCATTCAACGACAAAATACCTGAACGGACACTCGGACAGCGTCGGCGGTTTTATTGCCTTAAATGACGAAAAGGACGCCGAATGGATAGGCTTTGTCCAAAACGCCATTGGAGCGATCCTTTCACCGTTCGACTCGTTTTTGGTGCTACGTGGAACGAAAACGCTTGCTGTTCGGATGGAAGCTCATGATCGTAACGGCCGCGTGATCGCAAATTTTCTTGCCGAGCATCCAAAGGTGCAAAAAGTCTATTATCCCGGCCTTGTATCTCATCCGCAGCATGAATTGGCAAAACGCCAGCAAACAGGCTTCGGCGGGATGGTCTCATTCGAGACAGGCTCGTTAGAAAATGCGAAAAAAGTGCTCGAAAGCGTCAAATTATGTACTCTTGGCGAGAGTCTCGGCGGTGTCGAAAGCCTTATTTCGCACCCTGCTTCTATGACTCACGCATCGGTTCCAAAGGAAACTCGTGATAAACTTGGCATTACCGACGGGCTCGTAAGGATCTCGGTCGGCATCGAGGACGTTGAGGACATTATTGCAGATGTCGATCAGGCTCTTTCATAATCCTGAGTTAAATTTTGACTCACGACTCACGACTCTATAAACTCTTGACTGGTAAATATGTTCACTGTTGAGATACACGCAACCTCACATATCGGACGCGTCCGAAAGGGAAATGAGGACAACTATTTATTGCTCAACATTTCCGGAGCAAAGGCATGGACAGGTTCTCAGGACGACGGTGAATTTGTTATCGAGAGCCAGCAGTTTGACGTTGACGAGAACGGTATCGTAATGGCCGTGTCAGACGGCATGGGCGGAGCACTCGCGGGCGAGGTAGCCAGTACGATGGCCGTCGAGACCGTAAGCGAAAAGCTCCTCGACGAAGACCCGGAAGAAACCATTGCCGCCGATACCATCGATCATCACCTTATCCACAAGCTTCACAGCGCGACGGTTTTTGCTAATTATCTCATTCATCAACAGGGACGCAGCGACCCGCAGTTTCAGGGTATGGGAGCGACGTTTACCGGCATGGGCATAACGCCGAAAGGCGCCGACATTATCCAAGTCGGCGACAGCCGTGCTTATCTTGTGCGTAACGGCAAGATATATCAGGTCACAAAGGATCAATCGCTTGTTCAGCAACTGATCGACGCAAATCAAATCACTCCCGAAGAGGGGGAGACTCATACCCTAAGAAATGTGATCTTGCAGGCGCTCGGCGCTCAGAATGAGATATATCCGGTTTCGGCCCGAGTAACGCCGCATCGGAACGACGTTTTTCTGCTTTGTAGCGATGGGCTATCAAATAAAGTTCCGGCAGCAGAAATGCAGCGGATCGTTGTCGATAATTTCGATGAGCTTCAAAATGCCTGTGTTGAACTGGTAACAGAAGCCAATAAAAATGGCGGCGAAGACAACATCACGGTTATCGTCGCAAAATTTAGTGGTGAAGGCCTGTCAGAACCGATTGATGATGAAGTTAAGCTGGAATTTTTAGAATTTGGAGAGGGCCTTCATGACACAGCAAATCCAGATGATATAGACACCGCAGAGAACCTAGATATAACAGAGACGGCAGACAGTCCGGACAAATAAATACTTCAAAACTTAGATCATTGCGTTCGCCATTCGGGCAGTTCGTCTCGGACTCGCCGGACGTAGAGCGACGAACCTTTAACCTCGACCACCTCAACTTTCTCACCCGCAGTCAATGCTGTTTCACCATCGATAGGAAATGCTGTCCATGTCGATCCGAAGACCTTAACTGCCGCTTCGTTCAATGCTCCATTGCTTGCCGTTGAAACCGTTCCGATCTTGCCAGGCAGAGAATCGACGCCGGACTTCATTGCGTTGTTGTCTCCATGCGGAAAGTACTTTGAAAAGATCGTGCGTGACATCGCCGTAAGTGCGATCGACACAACCGCAAACGCCGCAAACTGCCACGCCAACCCAAGTCCCGCAAATGCGACGACCGCCGCTGCAAACGCTCCGATGCCAAACCAGAGAAGTACAAACCCAAGCGTAAATGTCTCGGCAATAATTAACCCAACCGCAAGCACAAGCCAAAGAATCCAAGCAATTTGATCCATCGCTTTCAATATACACGAATTGGCGTGGCAAGTCTTGAGTCTGGAGTCTTGAGTATGAAGTCTTGAGCTTCCTACTTAAGACTCCAGACTTAAGACTCTCGACTCGCGCCTTAGATGCCAAACGTGATAATCTCAAAATCGCGTGCTGGGATGGCGGAATTGGTAGACGCCCAGGACTTAAAATCCTGTGCCTTTAGGGGCGTGCGGGTTCGATTCCCGCTCCCAGCACCACCTTTGCTCGAAAAGAGTACAACCTTTCAACCCTTAAGGAGAAAAGCTATGTTGTCGTTTACACGCAGGCATCTCGTCATCGCCATTGTGTTCTCTTGCTGCGCGGTTTTTGCACTGGCAAATTTCAGCTCGATCGGAAAAGCATATGTTGATAGTGCGATAGTAGTGCCTAAGACAGCGGCACGAGTTGGCGGCATTTCGGTCTCGTTGCCACATGTTAATGCGATGCCGGGAATTGTGTTGATACCAATTACTGTTGGAGATACAACGGGGCAGGGCATAATCTCCTATGACCTGAACATCGATTTCAATCCTGCGATAGTGCAGCCTGCAAGTCCCGCGTTTGAACAGGCAGGAACGTTGAGCAGCGCGATGTCCATCACTCCAAACTCGAACAATCCTGGACACCTTATTGTTTCAGCTTTTCAGGCGGCGAATTTAACAGGCGCTGGAACATTGTTGATATTGAGATTTAACGTGATCGGAGGTGCCGGACAATCGACAGCTCTGACTTTTGCGGATTACACCGATCCGGGCGGTATTTTCCATCCAGGGTTTGTGTTCAATGAAGGCGATCCGACAGTTTCGCTGACAAACGGCAGTGTAGCAATACCGAGCGATCCAACTCCGACCAGCACAGTTACCCATACTCCGACGAATACCAACACGCCTACAAACACACCGACTCCGCCTCAGTATCAGATATTCGATATTGGCGTTGTACAGTCGGGCGACGGTGCGTCGCAGGGAATGGGCGTTTCACCGGGCGGCCTTGCGGTTGGGCGTTCGGTTCGAACGGGTGGAGCACAGGCATTTACTTATATCGGCGGAGCGGGCATTGCCGGACTTCCAAATCTCGCGGCTCGTCCGTTCTGTGTTTCAAATTCGGCAGCCGATACGGGAATTGGTCATATCGTTGGAACGTGCTCGACGACCTTATTTGGTACGAGCCGTCTGCCGACGATCTGGCAAGGCGGAGCGGTTTCGCAACTGCCGTTGCCGTCGGGCGAGACACTAGGTGACGCCTATGATATGAACTCCTCGATCATTGCTGTCGGGTCGGTGGGTAGCGGCAGCTTTCAACGCGGAGTTATTTACAACGGAGCAACGGCTACCGTCATTTCGCAAACAACCTCGAACGGCAGCTTCTTTACAACGGCGTTCGGCATCAATGACTCGAACCGCATTGCGGGCATCGGTATCGACCCCAACAACGCCGCACGTAATGTCCCGATGGTCTATGACATTGGAGCAGGCTCTGCGATCGACATCGGTGCATTGTCCGGCTTTAACGGCGGCATCGCGTTCGGTATCGGCAACGGCGGACACGTTGTTGGTTCGAGTATGTTAAATCAAGGTTCAGGCCTGCCGTTCATCTGGACTCAGGCCGGAGGTATGGTTGCGATCCCGCTGCCTGACGGAACTACACAAGGCTCAGCAAGAGGCGTCAATACCGCAGGCTGGGCGGTCGGAACCGCTTCGTCGGCATTTGCGATACCATTTCTTTACACAGGCTCAGCGACGTTCAGGCTTGCCGATCTCATCCCGTCCGGCACTGGCTGGGACCTCTCAACCAACACTTCCTCATCCGCAATGGGAATCTCCGACAACAACATTATCGTCGGAACCGGTGTTCTCAATGGTGCGGTTCATGCTTATGCGATGGTTCCGGCTTTCCAATCCACACCCACAAGTACAGCAACAGCCACAGGTACGGTGATAAATACCGCAACTGCAACGGCAACTGGGACCGTGTCATTCGAAACAACGACGCCGACACCGACGAATACGTCGACAGCAACGAGTACACTAACAAACACGCCGACGGCAAATCCAACGATGACCATTTCGCAAACAGGAACACCAACACCGACGGCGACAAACACGCCGAGGCCAACTGATTTTGGGACTATGACGCCGACATTTACGTCAACTGCGACGCCCTCGGCAACCCCCGTCATTACGTTCAGCTCGGCAACGTATATCGAGGATGAGTCGCAGATTGCGATAATCTCGATAACCAGGACCGGCAATTTATCGGGTACAAATGTAGTTGCTTTCTCTACTGCAGATGGCACGGCGACGGGAGGAGCGTCTTGCAGCACCGGCGTTGATTACATCAGTGGCAATGGGCAGCCTGTAACCTTTTTTCCGAACGATCAGACGGTGATTGTCGTGGTCACGATCTGTGGTGATTCAATCACCGAACCTGACCAAACTATCAATCTTTTGTTGAGTGGGGCAAATCTCGGCTCGCCTTCGACAGCTGTGTTGATGATAAATGATACGGCATCGACCTTCCGCAGTACGACTCCTGTTGTATTTAATCAAGGCCAACCGGCCGCACCTTATCCGTCGAACTTAACTGTTACTGGCGGTCCGACGCAGATCGGGTCGATGCGTGTGACTTTGTACGATTTTACGACTACTTCGGTGTCTGTCCGCAACACGCACTTTCTGCTAGTAAGCCCCTCAGGACAACATTTTGTTTTGATGGCCAACACCGGCGGAACTGCAACTAATGGACTGGCAACTGTAAATTTTACCGACACCGCCGGACAGATAGTTCCTAACAATGCTTTCCTTGTGACAGGAGATTATGAACCGACGTCTTTGGGAACGGTTCCGATCTTTCCATCACCGGCACCGTCGCCGCCGTACAATCTGCCGGGCGGCACGGTTGGAGGCACGGGAACGCAAACGCTATTAGGCAATTTTGGCGGAACGAACTCGAATGGCGTTTGGAGTTTGTACATACGGGACTCAGGTAATGTGTTCGTTCCAAGCGGCTCTGCCGGTGAAATATTCGGTGGTTGGGGACTTGAATTCTTGCCATCCACGGCGGCTGGCGCTTCGATCTCTGGACGTGTATTAACTGCCGACGGTTTCGGCATACGCAATGCGAAGGTTGTTATTAGCGGCAACTCGCTTAGCGAACCGCTTGTCGTGACGACGGGATCATTCGGGTACTTCACATTCGACGGACTTGCGGTCGGCGAGACGTATGTTGTGACGGTCAATTCGCAGCGTTACAGATTCAGCACGCCAAGCCGAGTGATCAGTCTTATCGATAATGTGACTGAAGCCGATTTCGTTGCCGATCCTTTGGAATGAGCGTTCTCGACATTGATTAAAAGAAAAAGGCGGCTTTCGGGCCGCCTTTTATCATTATCAAACTGCAAATAATCTATATTGTCCAGATGTTAAAGGATATCAGAGCCCGAGGCGGATTCGTGAAAGAACAAATGTGTAAGGCGTTGTCGTTGTGATTTGCTGGGGTTGAGATCGTCCGCCAGATCTTCAAAATGGGGCAGTATCTCGCCTTCGCCGCGTTTTAGGATCTGTTCGAGGTCATGCGGAAGGGTATAAACGTATGTGTGGCCCGTGAGAAAGGCGCGGTGTTCCGTTGGGGAATTGTTGTCGTAGATCGGCACACGGTCAGGCCATTGGAGTATCTCGGCCTCTTGCGGTGCCCATAAACGAAGATCCTCGATTCGAAATTGAAACTCAGCCATTGTTTAGATTGATTACTGCTCCTTTATTATAGTTGCTTACAATCGTACAGTGCATTGAACAAGTCAAAAAATACATCGCAGCCGCATTTTATTTCGAAACTGTAACATTATTTGCCTCAAGCGTTTTACCAATAGAACGATTGAATTCCGAGACAGCTTTGTTGAGATCGGTTCGCGCCTGAAGTTCCCGTCCGCGAGCTGTGCTTAACTCGGTCTGGCGCTGCAACACAAGATAAAATGTCGTCGTGCCTGCTCGAAACTGCCTCTCTTCGCTTGCGTAAAGCTCTTCTGCTGCGGCGCGGGCATTTGTTGCGGATTCGAGACACGATTCCGCAGAGCGCAGCGTTTGCAAAGCATTTCGAACATCAGCCTCGACGATCTGTTCCTGCTGAGCACGATTATTTGCAATCTTGTCGCCCTCGACTACCGAGCGACCGAGGTTGGCCTTTGCGGTTCGATTCCGCAAGGGCAGGGAGATATTCACGCCGACATGATACGACGGATAACGCAGAGCAGCCAAATTTCCAAGTGATGTAAACAAACCTCCGACAAGTTGCGGCGGAACGCGGCTCAGACCGGTCGTGGGATTGATCGACGCGGGCGTTTCGGTACCGGAAAGGCCTTGCGATGTGTATGTTGTGACAAGATCGATCTGCGGCTTTGTTTGATTGCGAAAGAAACGCTGGTCAATGCGGTTAATGTCCGCAGTGATCTCAAGCTGGGTGATCTCGGCACGATTCCTCATTGCTTCTGTAACCGCGACATCAAGACCGATTCGCGGAACGTCGGTATTCACCGGCGTAACGGGCGTCAAAGCCCGCGACCATTCCGCCGATGTTCGGTCGGGAAGTATAAAAGTTTTCAGTACATTCTCGGCGCGCGTTATGTTTTCCTGTGCAGTATAAACCGCTTGTTCAAATGTTGAGATCTGAGCGTTCGCGGCAACTACCTCAATAGGAGCAAGCACGCCCTTTGCGGCGAGCCTTTTATTGCTCTCAAGCTGTTCCTTTGACTGTTTTAGAGTATCGATCTGCACTTGCAGATTGCGCATCGCGAACGCAAGGTCCCAATATGCCTGCTCGACTCCATACACAACCGTAACGGCTTTGAGCTTAAGCTGTTCGTCGGAAAGGTCGATGGTTTTTTTGGCGATCTGGATCGTCCGGCGGTTATTGTCTATAGACCGATTTCGCCAAAGAGGCTGGACGTATTCAAATACAAGCGACGACGGATACTGCGGATTTAGAAAGGAATTTGTGTTGCTCGTCGTCGTTCTTGAAGCGTTGAAAACCGTCGAATAATTTCCGCCGGCAAAAGGAGAAAACCCGCTCAAACCTGCAGTGGAAAAAAATCGCTTCTGCGTCACCGCACCATTTACCGCACCGCCGATCGCTGAGGCAGTTGGTGTAGTCAGGCTTTCGTAGTAATTTTCCGAGACCAAAAGCGGGTCGTAAACACCTTTTGCTCCCAAAAGACTGAAGTCGCTGATCTGTGAATCGTTTCTTGAAGCATCAATATCATTATTGTTTTTGAGCGCCATTTCGATGGCCTGCTCAAGCGTCAAAGACAACTGATTATCCAGCTCGACGCCGACTCTTTCCGAGCTTGGCAATGGGCGAGCAGGCGTGTCGAACGTCGGAGCGACAGGCATCGGAGCGTCGGGTGTTGGAGTGAACGCGACGGTGGGTGTAGTAGTTTGTGCCGCGCTATCGATGCACAGCATAAGAACGCATACGGCGAACATAACTGCCGTCAATGCTCGCTTTTTTCTATTAGCACTCAAGATCATCAATTCTTTTCTAAATGTACTGCATCTTCATCAGCTTTATTCCGCTTAAATATAGATGTTACAGATCCGAGACGACGACCGATGGATCGAAGAATGTTTGCCTCTTGCGCGTCGTCGAAAAGGGAATAAAATACCGGAACCGCTAGCAGCGTAAGAAGCAGACACATCGATTGTCCGCCGACAACTAAAATGCCGATGGAACGATTTGTCGCTGCGCCCGCTCCGCTGCCAATGACTAAAGGTATCATCCCGGCAACCAGTGCAATTGTTGTCATCAAGATCGGTCGCAGACGGTCGCGATTTGCCTGAATTATTGCGTCGTATCGGTTCATGCCTTTCGCTCGCAAAGTATTAGTATGGTCGATCTGCAAGATCGCATTTTTCTTTACTATTCCAAACAGTAGCAAGATGCCTAGCGCCGAGAATATGTTCAGCGTTTGTCCTGCTATCGCTGTCGAGAGCAAAGCAAAAGGTATCGAAAGCGGCAGCGTAATAAGGATCGTTACCGGATGGATAAACGATTCGAACTGAGCCGCCAAAACCAGATACATAAAAACGAACGAAAGCAGAAACGCCAGCATGAAAGAACTGTATGCACGCTGAAGCTCTTTTGACTGTCCCGTCACACCAGTCGAATATTCTGCTGGTAAATTCAACTGCTTTACATACTGTTCGAGCTTTGCGAGAGCATCGGATTCAGAAGAGTTTGGCGGCAGGCTCGATGAGATCGTAACAATACGCTGGCGGTTGAGACGCGGAATCGAGGACGGGCTGACGCCTTCTTCGATGCTAACCAATTTGTCGAGGCTCACTGTTCCGCCCCTCGACGACGATACGGTAAAATAGGCAAGATTTTCTCGCGTTCGGCGAAAAGGCTCATCGGCCTGTACCAAAACATCGTATTGCTTCGTGCCCGAACTGAATGTAGAAACACGCTGGCCCGCTGCGGCAATATTCAAAGCTCGCGAAATATCAGCTGCCTGAACTCCCAGATCTGCTGCCCTCACTCGGTCGATAACAAACCGCACTTCGGGCGAGCCTGTATCAATTGACGTGTCAGGGTCGCGAAACGTCGGATCCTGTTGTAATTTCGCAAGGACCTGATTTGCGTAATCGTTCAGCTTGTTTGTGTCCGGCCCGGAAATGAAATAACCGACTCCCGAACCGCCGCGTCCCAAACCGATGCTGCCTGCGATCGACGATGCCGCCGAGACCGTCACGCGATAATCTTTTGACGAATATTTCTTAACCAGATTTCGAGTTCGTGCGATCAGATCCGACTGAGAATGCTCTCGCTCGCTGAGGGACTGTAGGCTTACATTTACTTGCCCAGAATTTCCACCGCCACCGCCACCACCACCGCCGCCACCGCCGATATTGACGACGGTATCTTTCACGCCGGGCACTTGCTCACGGATGTCGCGCGCGATCCTATCGAGCATCGACTGAGTCGCCGCGAGCGATGTGCCTTGCGGCGCTCGTAAGTTCACTTGATAAAGCGACTCGTCTTCGTCCGGCAAGAACGCCATACCGACAAAGTTATAAAGCGGAGCTATCGATGCTACAGCAATGACACAAATAAGCACGATCACCCACCGAAACCGCATTGATAAATGGAGCATCCATGTATAAATGCCGTCGATCTTTCCGTAAAACCAGCCCGACTTAGAACCGCTTTCATGCTCAGAATGTTCATTTTCGCGAACGCCGTCAAGGATGATGGCGTCATCTTTTGGATCAGCACCTGGTTTATGTTTTGGCTTGATCCACCGCGCCGCAAGCATCGGTGTGAGCGTGAAGGAAACTATCAACGAAACGGCGATCGCGGCTGCCGACGTAAGTCCAAAGGACGACATAAATCTACCGACTATGCCTGTCATGAACCCAACCGGAATAAAAACTGCGAGCAGAGCCAAGGTTGTCGCAAGCACCGCGAGACCGATCTCTCGCGTGCCTTCGACGGCGGCGCGAAACGGGTCCATCCCTTTTTCTTCGACAAAACGATAGATGTTTTCGAGAACTACGATCGCGTCATCAATAACAATGCCGACCATAAGCGTCAACGCCAGCATCGTCATCTGATTGAGCGTATAGCCCATCGCTGCGATCGCTGCAAAAGCCGCAATTATCGAAGTCGGTATTGCAAGCGCAGCGATAAAAGTAGTTCTGACATTCCACAGAAAGAGAAATACGATAATGGCCGCAAAAATGCCGCCGAGGATCAAGTGTTCTTCAATTGCATGAAGCGAGGTCTCGATAAATTCAGATTGGTCGCGAATTACGCTAACCCTGACATCGTCGGGCAGCGTCGGAATGATCGCGGCCATTCTTGTTTTGACGTTGTTGATAAGGGCGACAGTGTTCGAGCCCGATTGTTTTCGGATCGCGACGGAAACCGACTGGACGCCATTGAGCGAAGTTGACGAAGTCGCGTCCGCTCCCGCTTCTTCCACTCTGCCTACGTCTTTGAACTTGACTGGAAATCCGTTGATCGTTGCAATAACGATCTCGTTAAACTCTTTTACGTCGGTCAGCTTGCTTAGCGTTCGGAGCCCGACCGTTTTCGCTCCCTCGACAAGCGTGCCGCCGGGCAGCTCTTGATTCTGCGCCGTGACGGCATTTGTGACCTGCGTGACGGAAAGGTTGTAAGCACGCAACCGGTCAGGATCAACATAGAGTTTTATCTGCTTCGAGCGTCCGCCAAAAATGACGACCTCGCCGACGCCGTCAGCAGACTCGATGCGTTCCTGTATCAAAGTCTCTGCCATGTCTGTCAGATCGGCGACCTTTCGCGGAGCGCTTATCGCATACATTAAGACCGGCTGCGAATCGGGGTCGGACTTGCGAGCGACGGGCGGATCCGCATTCTCCGGCAGCCTGTTAATAACCGTGCTGAGTTTTTGCTGGACTTCCTGAAATGCCTGGTCGGGATCTTTTTCGAGATTAAAGGTTAAGGTAATGTTCGAACCGCCGCGTGACGATGTTGATCGCATCTCGTCGATGCCGGGAACGGTGTTGAGAGCACCTTCGATAATGTCGGTGACCTCATTCTCCATTTCTTCAGGAGCTGCACCGGTATTATTTGTGGATACGGAGATCGTCGGAAGATCGATCTTGGGAAAACGGTCAACGCCGAGCGTAAAGAAGCTGAAACCGCCGACGACCGTCAAAAACATCACAATTACGGTCGCGAAAACCGGACGGTGAACACAGATCTCAGCCAGCCATTGCATAACGAGAAACTAGAAACTAACTTTTGCTCCTTCGAATAATTGGTCAAGATTGCTTGTAGCGATGGTTTCATCCGCAGCGACGCCGGATAGTATTTGATATGAGTCGCCCTCTTCGATACCAAGTTGGACAACGCGAAGTCGTGCGACATTTTCTTCGATGACAAAAACCTTGAAGGATTGCGTTGACTGGTCGTTGAAAACCGCGATCTTTGGAACGAACACAGCCATATTGCCGCCTTCGCGATTGATGGTCGCGGTGACGAACATACCTGAACGAATTGCGTTGTCACCGTTCTCTATAGTTGCTTCGACTTGAGCAGCACGCGACGCAGCATCTATCGAAGGATTGACGGCGGATACCGTGCCGGCAAATTTACGGTCTTTGTAAGCATCAACCTCGATCGAAACGCCTTTGCCTATCGAGACAGAGGGCACGTCTGCTTCGGCGATCTGTATCTGAGCCTTGATCGGATTTGTTCTAAGTACTGTCGCTACGATCGACGCCGACGAAACATATTCGCCGACCGCAACAGGACGGCTGCTGACAAAGCCTGAGAACGGAGCCAGGATAATTGTATCGGCAATCGCTCGCTTTGCGTTTGCTACTTGTGTTTGCGCAGCTTCGACCGCAGCTTTTGCGGACACAATTGCTTGATTGCTCTCGCGTGCATTATTAGCTACTGCATTTAGCATTTCTTTGGCATTGTTAGCTTTTGCTCGAGCCGTGTCGCGGGCAGTGAGGTATTGCTCATAAGCGATCATTGCAACGTCGCCTGACTGCACTAGGTCGCGATAGCGAGCCTCATTCGCTTCTGCCTGTTTCTGTTCGGCGAGTGCTAGCTGATAATTTGCATTTGCGGCGCGAACCTCAGGGATAGTCGATGCATTGAACGAACCATTTGGCTCAAGCCCAAGTTTTGCCTCCGCCTGACGAACGGCCGCGACAGCCTGCTTCACCTCAGCCTGTGAGGTTGCCAGCTGTGCTTTTGCATCTTTGTCGTCGATCTTTGCGATAGGCGAACCGCTCTGTATAAAACGGCCTACGTTCACATATACATTTGAGATCTTTCCCGCGGTTTTTGGAGCCACGTCCGAGGTTTCGTCGGCGAGCAAACTTCCTGTTGCTTTGATGGCCGATGCAATTTGCCGGGATTCGCTTTTGCCAACGGTGATAGCGATGGCAGTATCCGTTTTGCTTTGATCGGTGTTCGAGTTGCCGCGGCCAGTTCGGTTTGAGCTTTGCGAGCCGCAAGAAAGCGACCCAAGCAAGAACGCCGCGCACACAAATAGTTTCAAGGATTGATGAACCATAAAGAAGAGGGCCGATGCCCGTCACGTTAGCTGCCTGTCGGCTATCCAACTAATTTATCAAAATCTGCTGATAAACGTTGTATTCGAGCATACTTTACGAAACAGTTTCGCCCTGTGATGGATGGGGAAATTAAGCGCTACTCAGGTCATTAAGATGCCGCAAAAAATGAAAAAGTCGGTAATTTTTGCCGAGCCTAGTCATAACCATATCGTGCATTCTGTAACGGAATAGTGAGCAAAAGAGTTTCATAGTCATTTTTTTAGCAAAAAAATACTCGTATATACAGCGTTTTGTGTTTTGGTGCATCCAATAATTTACTGGCACACGCGTTGCTTAGTGATTTGTGAAGATTGGCCCTTGCCGCAAGGCGAAGGTCATTCAGGAAAAAGCCCGATGCGAAGGGGAGAGCGCATCGGGTTTTTTCTATGTGTAGAGATAATCCGATGCCGATATTTGCGGGAATTTTCTACTCAGCATAAAATAGGTTCTTTAATTACACACGCAATTAGATAACTATTTTAAGAGAGGAAAATAATGACTGGAAGAAATAAGGTTACGGTCGTCGGTGCTGGAAATGTCGGCGCGACGGCTGCTCATTGGATCGCTGCTAAGGAATTGGCGGACGTGGTTTTGGTTGATATCGTCGAGGGAACACCGCAAGGCAAATGCCTCGACCTCGCACAAGCTGCTCCAATTGACGGTTTTGATGTAAAACTTGTCGGTGCAAACAGTTACGAAGAAACGGCTAACTCAGATGTTGTCATTATCACGGCCGGATTGCCTCGCAAACCAGGTATGAGCCGCGATGATCTTTTGAAAACAAACTCAGACATCGTCGGCCAGGTTACCGATCAAGTTGCTAAATATTCGCCCAATTCGATCATCATCGTCGTTTCAAATCCGCTTGATGCCATGGCACAGGTCGCGTTTCGTCGCTCGGGTTTCCCGAAAAACCGCGTTATGGGCATGGCTGGAGTGCTTGATTCGGCTCGTATGCGTTGCTTTGTTGCTGAGGAATTGGATGTGTCAGTCGAGAACGTCACATGTTTTGTGCTAGGCGGACACGGCGACACGATGGTGCCGCTGCCGCGATATTCGACAGTCGCCGGTATCCCGATTACGGAACTCATCGCCAAAGACAAACTCGACGCGATCATCACCCGCACAGCCAACGGCGGAGCCGAAATCGTCGGCTTGCTCAAGACCGGCTCGGCCTACTACGCACCAAGCTTAGGTGCGGTCGAGATGACCGAAGCGATCCTCAAAGACAAAAAGAAGATCCTGCCCTGCGCAGTCTTTCTCGAAGGTGAATACGGCGTCAGCAATCTTTTCGTTGGAGTGCCCGTAAAACTTGGCAAAAACGGCATCGAGCAGATCATAGAGATCAGCCTGACCAACGACGAGCGCACCGCTCTCCACAAGAGCGCCGCTGCGGTTCAGGAGCTTGTCGATATTCTGAATGTATGATCTTTTAATGTTCGGTTTTCTCTAGATCTTTGTTAGAGAACAAGATTAAGGCTGCCTGAGAAGGCAGCTTTTTTTGTTTTCATTTTCTTCAAAAAAGATGGAAAGATTTTTTCAAAAAGTGAATTTAAAAATCGCGCTTGTATGGCCAATTTTAAATGTGGCACGTGCCACATTGTTGTGATTTGTTAGCAAAATCGCTGTTCTTTTCTCGAATAAGCTAAAGTGTGGGGTTATGCTGTCAGTGTTAAATTGTTGAATTTATTGTACTTGTTCGAATTGCCTATTTTCTTTTTGCCAAAAAGCCACCTTTGAGGGTCAAAAAGCCATCGGAGACCCCCCTAAAAGCCATCGGAGACCCCCAAAAAGCCATCGGGCGAAAGGCGATTTTTTGGCTTTTTTAGAAAAGTCTCCATTCAGGTTCTGTCGTTCTCTTCATTAACCTTTTCCATTCGTGTTCGTCGGTGTCCTCATTGGCGTAAATGACACCGATGGCATCTGGTTCGTCACGGCTTCGTTCACTCCTAGAGCGATTGCAGCGATCATGGAGACCACTCACACACCATTGTTATTTTCCGTCATGCCGTAAGAATCTGCTCATCGAGGAGAAATGTTCCAAAGGAAAAGCTGTTTGTTTTCAACGACATACGGCCTCTAATAACTTTCTAATAACTTTCTCATCGAAAACAAAGGACTTTTTTGGGAAGAAAACCCGAAGATGTGATTTTCAAACGTGCTTTTTATTTGAAAATGGCACCATTCGCGCCGGACAGGAACTTAACGGGTTCGCACCAAGAGATAATCAACAGGAAAAACCATGAACAAGAAATTTTACGTCGTCACATTAGCTATATTTTTGATGCTGAACTTAGCGTTGGCTGCTCGGGCGCAGTCGGCACTCGATGGTTTCGAACCTAACGCCAACGGCATAGTTCAAGTCGTTGTCGTTCAGCCGGACGGCAAGATCCTGATCGGCGGTGATTTTACCGTTGTTAAGGGTATATCACGCAACCGGATTGCACGGTTGAATCCTGACGGTTCGCTTGACGCTCTGTTCGATCCAAGTTCATCAGGCTTTGTGTCGGCCATCGCTCTACAGGCTGATGGAAAGATACTGGTTGGCGGCAGTTTTAACGGCGTCAACAGCATCGGCGGACAGACGCGCAACTACATCGCGCGTCTGGACGCGGTTACGGGCTTGGCGGACTCTTTCAATCCGAACGCGGACGGTCAGGTCAGCGCAATCGCGGTGCAGGCCGACGGCCATATCTTGGCAGGAGGACAATTCGCCAGCATCGGCGGGCAAACACGTAATCGAATGGCGCGGCTGGATGCTATTACGGGATTAGCAGATGCGTTCAATCCAGCCGTTACCGGCCTACAGGTCAACGTCATCCTGCTTCAGACAGATGGCAAAATTCTTGTCGGCGGAACTTTCGGTAACATAGGGGGACAGCCGCGCAGTCATATTGCCCGACTCGATCCGGCCACCGGGCTGGCTGATTCGTTCAATCCGAGCGCGAGCGCAGGGTTTTTTGCTGTTACAGCCTTTGCGGTGCAAGCGGACGGTAAGATTTTAGCAGGCGGCATTTTTAACAGCATCGGCGGGCAGAGCCGTAATCAAATTGCGAGACTCGATCCAGTCACAGGTTTGGCAGATTCGTTCAATCCAAACCCGGACAATATTATCCGCACGATCGCTGTACAGCCTGACGGCAAGATTCTAGTCGGCGGCGATTTCACTAACATCGGCGGACAGATACGCAACCGGATCGCGCGGCTTGACGCCGTAACCGGGTTGGCCGAGTCGTTTAACCCTGACGCATCCGCACCTGTTAGTTCCATAGCAGTACAGCCCGACGGCAAGATCCTGGTAGGTGGATATTTTGTCAATGGTATCGCCCGAGTCGAAACCAACGGCCTGCTCGACCAGACACTTAATCTAAGCATAGTCGGAACTGTGGTGTACGCCACCGCCGTTCAGCCGGATGGCAAGATCCTTATAGGTGGCGAATTTACCTCCGTTTTAGGTGTGACACGTAACGGCATTGCACGATTGAATACCGACGGCACGCTCGATACTGCTTTCGACCCAAACCCGGACTTAGGCAATAAAATCTATTCCATAGCTATACAAGCGGACGGTAAGATCTTAGTGGGCGGACGGTTCAGCATCATCGGAGGGCAGGCGCGGAATAATATAGCTCGGGTTGATGCGACAACCGGATTGGCTGATTCGTTCGCCCCGAACGCTAATAATGATGTCTTTGCCATCGCGCTACAGGCGAACGGTAAAATTCTAGTCGGCGGCTCTTTCAATGCTATCGCAGGGCAGCCACGCAACCGCATCGCGCGGCTCGATCCGGTGAGCGGAGCGGTCGATTCGTTCGACCCGAATGCGGACAATGTAGTCGATACGATCGCAGTGCAGACTGACAGCAAGATTTTAGCGGCTGGAGTGTTCTCCAACATCGGCGGACAACCTCGCCCCCGCCTTGCCCGCCTTGATGCGACGACCGGATTGGCGGATTTGTTTAGTACGACCGCTGACTTTCGCGTCCACGCAATTGCGTTGCAGCCGGACGGCAAAATTCTGGCTAGCGGGCAATTTCAAGCTATCGGGGGGCAAACGCGCCAATATTTCGCCAGGCTGGATGCCACAACAGGTTTGGCGGACTCTTTCAACCCGAGCCCAAACAGCACCGTTAATTCGATCGTTTTGCAGGCGGACGGCAAGATTTTAGCAGGCGGAGAATTCACCAGCATCGGCGGGCAGATACTTAATCGTCGCCGTATTGCCCGGCTTGATCCGACAACGGGATTGGCCGATCTGTTCAACCCGGACGCCGACGGTGGAATCCTCGCAGTTGCGGTGCAGACGGACGGCAAGTTATTGGTAGGCGGTACTTTCGTAAATATTGGTGGACAGTCGCGCCTTCGTTTCGCTCGGTTGAGTAATGACACTCCAGCTCTGCAAAACCTATCGGTCACGCAAACCACAGTGACCTGGACACGCGGCGGTTCGAGCACGAGACTCTCGCGTGTTACTTTTGAGTCCTCAACCGACAATGTTAATTACAGTTTCCTTGGCAATGGCACAGAAACTGGAAGCAACTGGGCACTGACAGGCCTGAATCTCCCTACCGGACAGAACCTATACATCCGCGCGAGAGGTCATTATCGTAGCGGCTTCCATAACGGCTCGGAGAGCATCACGGAATCAGTGCGGAATGCGTACCTCGTTGCCGGGCCGACTGCGACGGCGACGAGTACGCCGACCAATACTGCGACAGCTACACAGACGAATACTCCGACACTCACGCCAACAAATACTCCGACGCTTACACCGACGAATACACCCACAAACACGGCGACCAACACTGCGACAAATACTCCAACGCCGACGCCGACTGCGGGACCTTGCACTGTAGTTACGAATACGAACGACAGCGGCACCGGAAGTCTGCGCAACGCGATCATCTGCGCGAATGCGGCCGGAGGGGTTGACACTATCAGCTTCAACATTCCCGGCGCAGGCCCGCACACGATAACGCCGGCCACCGTTCTGCCGACAATTACCGACCCTGTAATTATTGACGGCTACACGCAGCCCGGTGCGAGCGTTAATACGCTTGCCGCCGGCAACAACGCCATACTGCTGATCGAATTGAATGGCACGAACATTTCGAGTTCTACAGGTTTATTCATTACCTGTGGAGGTTCCACAGTTCAAGGTTTGGTCATTAACCGTTTTGGCACGCAGATCCAGTTAGATAGTGTTGGCGGCAACACGATAACCGGCAACTTTATCGGCACAGACCCGTCAGGAACCGCATGGGCAACGCTCGGATCAGGAGTTCTGTCCGGCATTCTTGCTAATTCGGGAAGTAACCAGTTGGGAGGCACTAACGCTGCGGATCGAAACATTATTCTCGCAGGAAGCAACTTTTTTCAGTCACACGCTATTGAGATCAGCGGCTCAGGCAGCATCGTACAAGGCAACTATATCGGCACGAATAAAGATGGCACCGCTAAACTCGGAAATGTGGCGGTCGGCGTGTTTCTTGCCAACGCGAGCGGAAGCAATAATACGATCGGCGGCACAACCGGCACAACACCGGGCGGCGCCTGTACCGGAGCTTGCAATCTAATCTCAGGCACAAATACGGGTATCCAAAGCAACGGACCCGGATCGAACACTATCATACAGGGCAATTTTATAGGAACAAACGCTAGCGGCACTGCCGCGATAGCCAGTAGCAACAATGCCATCCGTTTCAGTTTTCTATCTGCGGGAACCGGCCACCTGATAGGCGGAACGACCGTTTCGGCCCGAAACATAATCAGCGGTAATGTTGGCCTCCCGATCCAGATAGAAACCGGCCCGACCGTAACAATACAAGGAAACTACATCGGGGTTGCGACAAACGGGACATCGCCGGTAGCCAACTTAGGCGCTGGCCTTTACCTGCAAGCCAATAATACGACGGTAGGCGGAATTATCACCGGAGCAGGCAATGTGATCGCTTATTCCGGCGGCCTCGGAGTGCAGGTTGCGGGAAGCGGGATTTCGATCCGCGGCAATAGCATCTACTCGAACAATAACCTCGGCATCGATCTGGGCTCCGATAACGTCACTGCTAACGACAATACCGACCCAGACACGGGTCCAAATAATCTGCAAAATTATCCGGTTGTGACCAGTGCCGCCATAGGCAGCACCACGGTTGGCGGTACTCTCAACAGTTCGCCGGGCCAATCGTTTTCGATAGATGTTTATTCGAACAGCGTCTGCGACCCTTCCGGTTACGGCGAAGGACAGACTTATCTTGGAACAGCGACAAGTGCCATCACCGATGGTTTGGGTAATGCAAGTTTCACCGTCACGGTGCCTGCAATTGTCGCCGGCCAGCCCATAACGGCGACGGCTACCGATGCGGGAGGCAACACATCGGAGTTCTCTCTGTGCTTCACTCCGGCAGCCAGCACGCCAACCGCGACAAACACATCAACACCGACACCGACACCTGCGGAAACGCCGTCTGTCAGCGGAACGGTTATTTATGGTAATCCGGCGTCGCCGACGACGAAGTTCATTTCGAACGCGGAAGTCAGCACCGCCGGCCTGGCCGTTCAGTACACCAATCCTCCAGGCCCGACTGCGGGACAATATACGATGACCGGATTTGAATCAGGCCTCTATATTGTCTCGGTCTCGAAATCAACCGGACAGAACGGCATTTCGTCGGCCGATGCGGCGAGGATCGCGCAGCACGTTTCGGGTGTTTCGCTCATTCCCACCGACCGCCAGAAGATCGCTGCGGATGTGACAAACAACGGTGCAATATCATCAACCGACGCAGCACAGATCGCGAGGTTTGTGACAGCGCTTGGGCCGCCTGTTGGGCTTACAAGTCAATGGCGATTCTTCGTGCCGGACGTATCACAACCGACTTTCCCAATCGGAGGATCACCGACGACGAGGTTTTACATTGATCCGACCGGCAATCAAACCGGCCAAGACTACATAGGCATTCTTGTCGGCGATGTCACAGGCAACTGGAACCCGACAGCGGCAAGAGGAGTGAACAGTGGACAGTGGACAGTGGACAGTGAAGAAAAGGACTCCGAACGGCAACCGATAGCGGTAGCGGTCCAGGAAGTTTTGACGGCAGCGGATAAGGAGATCGTTGTTCCGGTGACTGTTGAGGGCATTGCGGACAAGGAAGTGATCTCTTATGAGTTTGATTTGCGTTACGATCCTTCGATGATGCAGCCGCTTGTTGAACCAGTCGATGTTTCGGGAACTGTCAGTCGTGGACTTTCGGTGGTGACGAATGCGACTGAGCCGGGGCTTTTGAGGGTGGTTGTTTATGGGGCGTATCCGATAGACGGCGACGGAGTGTTGTTGAATTTGAGGTTTACGTCTGTCGGTGCTGTTGGTTCAGTGTCGCCGATCTCGTTCGAGCGGATAATGTTTAATGAGGGCGAGTCGCGGGTTATCGTGACCGACGGGAAGATCGAACTGTTTTAACTTAAAGCTCGATGCAGAAGCCCGCGCATCAGCGAGGGCTTAACATTCAGGTTGAGTGTTAAGCCCTTACTTACGTGCGGGCTTCTGCAAAAGAATGGCCTTACTTCGTGCGGGCTTGTGCAACTGGCCCGCTGCTTACGCAGCGGGTTCTGACACGATGTGTCTTTTTGTGGTTGAAAATCATTCAATCTGACCGATTCGGTCATTCGGATTGACTGAATTCTTTGCATTCCCAGCGCCCTCAAATTCCCGCAACCTTAGTTATTGCTTCATTTAACGCTTTGGCACGAGAGTTGAAATAGATATTCCCGACAACGGCTGTGTGCCGGAAATAATTTTGAACCTTACGAGAGGATATTATGTTCAACAAACTTAGATTCAAACAAACTTTTGCCAAGCTGGTGCTATTAGCATTATCGATCCAGCTGGTTTCTTTTAGTGTCATTGGCCAGTCGTTTAAGAACGCCAGGTCTGAAGAGGTTGCGACCGAGAAACAGATCGACCCGATCGATGAGGCTCCGCAAAGCAAGATCGCTCCGGACCTGCAGGAAAAAACTGACGACCTGTTTTCGGGCCGTATAGGCGACAGATCGGAAAAGGTAATTATCCGATACAAGTCTGACAGCAGTCTAAACGACATGTCGGGTAACGACATGAGCGACAAAGAACGAGTTCAAATGTTTGCTCAGGAAGCCGAAAGCAATCAGGAAATAGCGGGCATTCTTGTTACTGACCTTATTTCGTTGGGCGGGGGAGTTAAGGAATCCTACGCCAAGGTTGGAATGGCAAGTGCTGTGCTTCCGCTGTCGAAGATCCGGGAGCTTTCGGAGAATCCGAACGTCGCTTATGTTTCGCCTGATCTGCCAGTCCAGTCTTTCGGAAATATTACAGCCACAACCGGTAATGACAATCCAGGAATCTGGGATAACGGTGATGCCGATCCGAATACGTATCTCAATGGAAGTTTTGGGACGATGGTGGTGATCGACAGCGGCATCGACGTAAACCACCGCAATTCAAAGTGGAGCGATGGAAATGTGAAGGTCGTTTATAGTCAGGATTTCACCGGCGAAGGCGTAACTGGCGATCCGTATGGACATGGAACCCACGTTGCGTCCATGGCTACCGGCGATGGTCTCGCCAACTGGGCATACACTGGGCCGTCTGCGGGCGCATCGGTAATAAGTCTTCGCGTACTGAACGGCCTTGGTATTGGCTCCACAAGTAATCTTATAGCCGCATTGGATTGGACGGTTGCGAACAAGGCAGCAAACAACATCCAGGTCATCAACATGAGCCTGGGAACAGCCGCAAGGGACAGCTACACCAATGACCCACTCTGTTTAGCAGCACGACGTGCGGTAAACGCCGGTATCGTCGTTGTTGCATCAGCCGGAAATTTTGGCAAGAGCCTGACCGGCGAAAAACTCTACGGTACGATCGGTTCGCCGGGCATTGAGCCTTCGGTTATTACCGTCGGTGCAGCAAATACGCTGGGAACTGAGTATCGCAGTGACGATACGGTTGCTACGTTCAGCTCGCGCGGTCCGACTCGCGGATACAAAACGCTTGCAAACGGTGCAAGAAAGTACGACAACCTAATAAAGCCGGATCTCGTCGCTCCGGGAAACAAAATAATCGGGTCGCGTGCCTATCACAACGGCACGGAAAATCTACTGGCCAGAACATTGACCATGCTCCGAACCGGTACATCGACCGTCAATACTGAGAAGGTAATGTATATGTCGGGAACGTCGATGGCCGCACCGATCGTGGCCGCTGCGGCAATGAACCTAAAGCAAGTCAACAATAAGCTTACACCCAACCTGGTAAAGGCCATATTGATGTACTCGGCACAACCGCTTTCGGGCTTTAACAGTCTCGAACAGGGAGCAGGCCTACTCAACATCGATGGAGCCGTTCGCATAGCCCGGCTGGTTAAGACGACGTTGCCGACATCGAATGGGGCCGCGCTTCTATCGAAGTCACTTCCGACATCTCAGACAAGTTCCATTTGGGGCGAGACGATCTATTGGGGCAAGGGCGTCATCACCAATTTCGGTTTCCTTCACGGCAACGACCTGATGACCAAATGGCAGGGAATGTACGCCAACGGCGTCCTCGTCGGTGATGGAACGACGTTCTCAGGCAGCACCCTTACACGCTCGACAACGCTTACTCAAGGAACAAACATGACCTTGTATCAAGGTGCGATCAAGAACAATGGCGTCCTCGTCGGCGACGGCACACTTTGGCTTAGCTCTAACGCAATGGCTAGCAGCCCGACGCCGATCGTTAATTCGCAAGGCGTCCTGGTCAGTGACGGCGTCCTTGTAGGAGATGGCGTGCTGGTCGGCGATGGCGTATTGGTTGGTGATACATTCGCGACCATGGCACATCTCGCAATGGTCGGTGACAACACCGCATGTATGCTGCCAGTTCGTTAAAAGCCCATCGGTGACAGTGTTCTGTTAGGAGATGATACGCCGGGAATGCAGTAATAATATCGTAGCAAATAAATGTAATAAGGAGGATAAACAAAATGCTAAATCCAATTACTGCAAACATATACGAAACACCGCGATCTAAGATCGCACCCCATCTGATGGTCGCTCCGGATATGACGAGAGTCAGTGAGTTGCGACAGGAAGACACAAAGGAAGTTCTCAATTTCCTTAGCTTCAGGCCGGTACACACGGTGGTCATGACTAGCTGGATCACAGACAACGGTATCGTGAGCGACCTTAACAGAGGCAAATTCTACGGTTACCGGAATATATCCGGCGTGCTCGAAGGAGTTGCTTTGATCGGTCACTCGACGCTTGTCGAAGCCCGCTCGGATAAAGCCCTCAAGGCACTTGCAATCACGGCTAGAAAGGCAGAAACGCCGATCCACCTGATAATGTCGAGCGGAGACGATGCGGAAAGGTTCTGGAAGTATCTCGACGGCGGTGTGAACGCTCCGAGATTGACCTGCACCGAGGCATTGTTTGAGATCTCGTTCCCATTCGCGGTTCAAAGAAGCGAGTGGAAGATCGAGAATGCGACGATGGACCATTTGATGGAAGTCGCCGAGGCTCAGGCTGAGGTTGCGTTTATCGAAAGCGGAGTTGATCCGATGATCCGTGACCGTGAGGGATTTCTCAAACGTGTCGCTCGCCGGATACAACAAGGCCGTGTTTTCGTCGCACTCGACGGTGACAAGATGGTCTTCAAGGCAGACATTGTTGCTGAAACCGACAACACCATCTACCTAGAAGGCATCTATGTCTCGCCCGATTACCGCGGAAATTGTACCGGCTCTAAGTGTCTTTCGGCCTTGTCGCTCGAATTGCTAAACCGTGTGGAGAACATCTGCATGCTTAGCAACGTCGATTTCAAAGGAGCTCACAAGAGCTTTCAAAGGGCAGGGTATAAGAATACCGATCAATGTACGACGTTGTTCGTATAATATTGGTTCAAATTAGCTAAATGGAGAAGGTCGGGTTCCCGGCCTTCTTTTTTCTTCTTAGAAACCCGCTATTCAAGGATGAAAATAAATATTGTTTAACATTCTACCGTGTGCTACAGTAAAATCGTGTGCAGTGGCACACTGACCCACACTAACACCGCTCCACCTCTCACTCATTCTCGCTTCGCAACCCAAGATCATTGATGAATACAGCCAACAGGTTTGATGCCTCAAAGCTATTTATGCTTTTTGTGACGGCCGCAGGTCTAGCGGCCCTTGTATTCACTCTGTCTCAAGTGAATGCCGGCGAGTTGGGCGAAAGCTATTTGATATTCTCAATGGTCACGCTGCTATTTGCGTCACGTGTTCACGTAAAAATACCTCGCGTTGAGAGTCACATTTCCGTTTCGAATACGTTTGTTTTTCTTGCCATACTTCTCTACGGAGGAGAGGCCGCGATCATTTTGGCTGCGGCTGATGGATTGTTTTCTTCGCGCAAAGTAACAAAGAATCCGTTAACATTTGCCTATAATGTTGCGGTCTTTACCTTGTCAACATTTGTCACTGTTTTCGTGATACGTCTGTTCTTCGGGCAGATCAGCGATCTAAGCGGTCCTGAGTTTACGCCGAAATATGTTGGTGTAATTTGTCTAATGGGACTGCTGCAATATGTGATGAATTCAGGGTTAGTTGCCATTGCGGTCGCTCTGAGAGCAAAAAAACCGATATGGCAGATGTGGAAAGACAGCTTTCTCTGGACATCGATCACCTACTTTGCCGGAGCATCGGCTGCCGGTTTGATTGACAAGATGATCGGTCATTTTGGCCTCTTTGCGTTTTTGGCATCTGTGCCGATAGTGACGGTTGTTTATCTTACATATACTACCTACCTGAAAAATGTCGCGGCGGCCGCTAAGCAGGCCGAGCTAGCCGAAAAACATGTAGAAGAACTGTCCCATCACATAGCCGAACAAGAACGCATAAGCCGTGCTTTGAAGGAAAGCGAAGAGTATTTTCGCAATGCGTTCGACAATGCCGCCGGAATGGCCGTTATCAATCCCGATGGACAATGGATGCAGGTTAACGAATCTCTCTGCTCGATGCTCGGTTACACTGAGGAAGAACTGCTCGTTAAGGGATTTCAGGCGATAACCCATCCGGGCGATCTGGGGAACGATCTTGCAAATCTATATCAGTTGTTAGATAGAAAAATATCTAATTATCAACTCGAAAAACGCTACTGTCACAAGAGCGGTAACACCGTCTGGGTTCTCCAGAGTGCGTCTGTAGTTCATGATGCCGACGGGCAACCGCGTCATGTGATTTTTCAGATTCAGGATATTTCGGATAGAAAGAAAGCCGAAGAATCCATTCATCACGCCGCATTTCACGACGCTCTGACGGGGTTACCAAACAGGACTTTGTTTTCGGACCGCTTGAGAATGGCGGTGGAAAGAGCCAATATGTCGCCGGATTATCAGTATGCGGTCATCTTTGTTGACCTCGACCGGTTCAAGATCGTTAACGACAGTCTGGGCCATGACCATGGCGATCTACTTCTCATCGATCTTGCCCAGCGACTGTCGTCCTGCCTGCGCGAAGAAGACACCGTAGCACGCTTGGGCGGCGACGAGTTCGGAGTGCTTTTGGATGGAATAAGCTCACTTGAAGATGCAACAGCGCTCTCCGACCGCATTCAAGGCTCCCTGAATGAGCCTTTCAATCTTGGGGGGCATGAGTTTGTCTCGTCGGCATCAATGGGAATTGCCTATTCCAAAACAGGTTACCGAAGTCCCGAGGATGTATTGCGCGATGCCGATACGGCGATGTACAGCGCAAAAGCGAAAGGAAAAGCGCGATATCAGATATTTAGTAAGTCAATGTACGCGAAGGCGGTTAACGCTCTTTCTATCGAAAACGAGCTGAGACGTTCGCTAGAGAATGGGCATATCGTGCCCTACTACCAAGCTGTAATCGATCTTCAGTCTGGGGAAATCGCCGGATTTGAGGCTCTTGCGCGTTGGCTTCACCCGGAAAGAGGGTTGGTGTCGCCCGCGGATTTTGTTCCGCTTGCGGAAGAGACGGGGTTGATCGTCCCCATAGGACTCTCGATCCTTAGCCAGTCTTGCAATCAGTTTGCGATCTGGAAGAAGGAACATCGCATGCCAGACCTTTCGCTGAGCGTTAACTTGTCTGGTAAACAATTCGCCGAATTGAATTTAGTCGAATCGATCACGGCCGTTTTGATCGAATCCGGGCTGATGCCGGGATCGCTGAAATTGGAGATCACCGAGACCACTGTCATGGAAAATACTCTGATGTCTATTGAGATGATAATGAAATTAAAGGATATCGGCGTCAAGATATCGATAGACGATTTCGGAACGGGTTATTCCTCGCTCAGCTATCTTCACAGAATTCCATTTGACGTTCTAAAGGTTGACCAGTCTTTTGTAAGCCGCATGTTGATGGACAAGGAGAGCCGAGCGATCGTCAAGACAATAATCACGCTTGCTTCCGAACTGGAGAAATCGGTGATTGCGGAAGGTATTGAAGAAAATGGCCAGCAGGCTATGTTGGCCAAGTTGGGTTGCCAATATGGCCAAGGGTATTTGTTTTCGAAACCGGTTGATGCGACGTCTGCCGGACAATTACTGGCCGGCGGCTCGCCGTGGTCAGAGATTCAGACCAGCGTTTTTCACGATCACCTTGCAGACGTAACGATGATCAAAACCGGCCTAGAAATGTGATCTATGATGCCTGGCACCCTAACTGTGCGGCCGCCAGCGATTGCAGAAGCCTATTCGATTGGATTTTCTACATCCTTCCCAATCTGAACCCTTTAACTGCGATTGGAACATATAAATGCTCAGCCGCGGAGACTTCGAGCACGGTTGGAAGAACTTCTTTAAAGCGGATCTTATGGAAACACATCAATCCAGGACACTAGTTGTTTAACATAAGAAAACAATAGACAAACATTGTGAAATAGACGACAATTAAGAAGGCTGTTAATCGGCCTTCTTTTTTGCATATTTGGACAAGTCTTTCCCGTTCAACTCCTTCGCCACCATATTTTTTCAGTTCTTATGACTATAACGGCCCTGTGGGTCTGGAATGGTCTTGTGCTAGGCAGGTGTTTTAGTAATGGATAGGTCAAAAAGCTCAGAACGGTTTATGGCGGCAGTGATTGTCGTCGGGACTCTGTGCGTTTTGTTTGCCTTGACAAATATCGAGACTGCTCGGATCGATTTTTATCTGGTGCTACTTGCAGTATTCACTATCGCGGTGGGTTCGCGGGCCACAGTACAGATACCAAGGTTTAAGTCACATGTCTCGGTTTCCGACACATTTATTTTTTTAGTTCTCTTGTTATATGGTGGCGAGTTCGCGATCCTTCTGGCTGCGGTGGAGGCAATGGCCTCGGCATGGCGCTTTTGCAATCGTAAGATCACCGTATTCTTTAATGCGGCTACGATGGCTGTATCGACGTCCGTGGTCGTGGTCGTGTTGAGGTTGTTTGGCCTCTACACTGAAAATACATTTGACGGACGTGCATTTTTTTGGGACAACCAAATTGTCGCGCTTTCTCTGATCGCACTTGTTCAATTTCTAGTCAATACCGCTCTCGCTTCGACACACGCATCGCTTAAGGAAAACATCCCGCCGTGGGAAACCTGGAAGACGAAATATGTCTGGACATTTTTCTCCTATTTTATCGGCGCCGCCGGTGCGGGCATTCTTGTAGTCTTAACCAAGACAATGGGCCTTGGGATCGTATTGGCAGCTCTACCTGTCATTTTCTTTGTATTCCTCTCGTACAAAATGTATCTGAAGAATGTCGAGATTTCGATGCAGCAAGCTGAGCAGGCAGAAGAATACGCCAAGGTCCTAGAAACTCAGTCTGATGCTCTTCGTGAGTCGGAGGAGCGTTTCCGTAGTGCGTTCAATTATGCTCCGATCGGCATCGCCCTGGTCGCTCCGGCGGGAAAATGGCTAAAGGTCAACCGCGCCATGATCAAGATCCTTGGTTATTCGGAAGAGGAATTTTTGGCTTCTGACTTTCATTCGATGATGATGCAGGACGATCTGGGTGATGCTTTGGTCAAGGTCCACGAGCTACTCATCGGTAAGATCGCCAGCTATCAAAAAGAACGGCGCTATATCCATAAAAATGGTCACATTGTTTGGACGTCTTGGAGCGTATCGACTGCCAGCGATGGAAAATCTGAACATCCTAATCTGATCTTTCAGATACAGGACATTACAGCAAGAAAGTCTGCCGAGGAGAAACTGCAGCATGAAGCAACCCACGATGCATTGACCGGCTTGCCCAATCGTGCATTTTTCATGAAGCATCTTAGCGATGCCCTCGATAAGGTCCGCGAAGTTCAGGACTACAAGGTGAGCGTCCTGTTTATCGATCTTGACCGCTTTAAGTATGTCAACGATAGTTTGGGCCATCTTATCGGGGACGACCTGCTAAAGGAAATAGCAGCCAGGCTTATCGAATG
Source organism: Chloracidobacterium sp. (assembly GCA_016711345.1). NCBI lineage: Bacteria > Pseudomonadati > Acidobacteriota > Blastocatellia > Chloracidobacteriales > Chloracidobacteriaceae > Chloracidobacterium > Chloracidobacterium sp. The sequence goes on along the minus strand of JADJTD010000001.1, from coordinate 1,213,985 downwards.
TATGCGTCCCGAGGATATTGTCGCCCGTCTCGGCGGAGACGAATTTACGATTCTCGTACAAGGAAGATACGACATTAACGAAGTAACACGAATTGCCGAGAGGATCCAAAAGAAATTCGCAATGGCATTCAATCTTCGCGGTCACGAAGTTTACAGCTCGGCTAGTATTGGAATACTTCACGCATCTGAAAAACATCTTGTCTCGGAAGACATCATGCGCGACGCAGACACAGCAATGTATCAGGCCAAGCGCGCCGGCAAGGCAAGGCACGAGGTATTTGATGAAAAGATGCACAGTGCAGCCAAGGAGATATTACAGCTTGAAACAGACTTGCGTCGTGCTGTAGAACGCGAGGAAATAGTCGTCTGCTACCAGCCGATCTATGCACTGGCAACCGGAAGGCTCGAAGGCGTCGAGGCTCTTGCCCGTTGGAACCATCCGAAACTTGGTAAAGTGTCGCCCGGAAAATTTATCCCGCTTGCCGAGGAGATAGGCCTTATCGACCGGCTTTGCGAACAAGTGCTCCGTCGTGGCTGCCAGGAGATCGGGTCGTTAAAAGATGAGATAGGAAATGATGTTCCATTATCTATGAGCGTGAATCTGTCGTGTCGGCAATTTGCCCAGCAGTCATTGGTCAAAAGTATCGAGGGAATTCTCGATGAAACTGCTTTTTTGCCGAAGGACTTAAAACTTGAAATTACAGAATCCGTGTTTTTTGAACATGCCGATCGGGCAGTTGAGATGCTAAACAGGCTTCGTGACTTAGGGATAGAAATCGACATTGACGATTTTGGAACCGGATATTCCAACCTTAGCTATCTGATGAAACTTCCGATCTCAAAACTAAAGATCGACAGATCCTTTGTTTCAATGATCGATGACGAAGGCGGAAATGATGAGATCGTTCGTGCAATTGTGACCCTCGCTCGAAATCTAAATTTAGGTGTCATAGCTGAGGGCGTCGAGACCGAATCTCAGCTTAAAAAATTACAGATGCTTGACTGTGAAGGCGGACAAGGCTTCCTCTTTGCTAAACCTATGCCCTATGAAAAACTCAGAGAATTTCTGATCGAGGGTCAGCAATTTGAGATCCCCGGAGCGGTCTTTAGTGATATTCCTGCGATCTCATTGATCCAATAAAGGGTTTGTGAAATAGGTTCGTTTGACGAACCCGCACACTGCGGATAACAATTAAGCCTTGGACAAGGTATGTATCGCAGGCCAAAATTTTTGGAGATGCTGCTCGAGATACGTCGCGAGATGGCTCTCGAAGCAGATTACGACATGGATCTTTTTGTAGGACATGTGCGCGCCGGTTCGTCGCCTGCACAAAGTAAGGTTCTGCCCGAATCCGCACTTGTTCTTGAGCCAAAGGTTGCTTACAAGAAGGTCGCGACTGCTCCAAGACGCACTCGAAAGGTCAAGGAAGGTTAATAATGCTCCGGTACATCATTTCGTGTGTATTCGTCATGGCGGTTGTTTGTTTGGCCGGCGCATATTTTTTTCCTAAGTACTGGGTGACTCGCTATGATGAATTGATCACGCGACAAGCTCACGTTTACCGCCTCGAAGAGAAACTCGTCTGGAGTCTGATATACGAAGAAACATATTTCCGAGCATGGAAGACCGGAGCGGCGGAAGAAGTAGGTCTAATGCAGGTCACGCCGGGCGTTGCTCGTGATTGGGCAAAAGAAACCGGTTTGCGAGAATACGAAAAACAGGCGTCGGAAAATGTTGTCGAACTTCTTCGCGATCCCGAACGCAACATTCAAGTCGGTTGCTGGTATCTCGAAAAAATGCGAGAGAGTTACCGTGGCCGTCCGGCAGAAACCGCGATGATGCTTGCCGCCTATAATGCCGGAGCGAGCCGCGTCGAAGATTGGACCAAAGATATTGATGCTGCAGCGATCTCAGAAAATGATTTTATTGAACGCATAGGAATACCTTCGACAAAAAATTATGTAACTTCTATTCTCACCCGTTACCGCGCTCAACCCGTTCAACAATAAAATGAAGATCCTTACCGCTAACTATGTCTTGCCGATCGCCTCCCCGCCGATCGAGCACGGTGCTGTCGCTGTTGAAGGCAGTGAAATAGTTGCGGTCGGAATGCATCAAGAGATAGTCGGTCAATTTCCCGATGCTGAGGTTGAGGATTTTGGCGAAGCTGCTATTTTACCGGGGTTTGTAAATTGCCATTCGCATCTTGAAATTACGTCGATGCGCGGCGCACTAGACAATGTCGAACATGATTTTTCAGCCTGGCTGTTAAAGCTAAATGAAATTCGAGCCGGTTTGTCGGATGATGACATTCGCCAAGCCGCGATCGCCGGAGCGATGGAAGGTGCTCAGGCTGGCGTTACTTGTTTTGGCGATATTGGGAGATTTGGAGTCGCAGGATTTGAGGCGTTGAAGTCGGTTGGATTGCGGGGCATTTTGTTTCAGGAAACTGAATTTTCTCCCGATGACGCGACTGCTGAATCAGATTTTGAAAAGCTGATCGACAAATTTGAATCACTTCGTGAAACCGAAACCGAGCTTGTAAAGGTTGGCATCTCGCCGCACTCGCCTTACACCGTAAGTCCGCGGCTCTTTCAACTTATAGCCGACTTTGCGGCCCAGAATGAGATCAACCTCACCATTCATGCAGCCGAATCACTTGATGAAGATGAGCTTTTACAAAGCGGAATCGGATTTTTTACTGAGGTCTATAAAAAGTACGGCGTTACATGGCAAAGCCCACATTGTTCGACGATCGAATATCTCGAACGCCTCGGAGTTCTCCGCACCAAACCCCTGCTCGCACACTGCGTCACAGTTAGTGACGCTGATATCGATCTAATTGCCAAGAGCGGTTCTTCAATAGCACATTGTCCGAAATCGAACGCGAAACTCGGCCACGGACATGCGCCGTTCGAGGCTTTTCTTGATAAGGGAATCGCGGTTGGTTTGGGCAGTGATTCGGTAGCGAGCAACAATGTCTGCGACCTGCTGGAAGAATCTCGTTTCGCGGCTCTTGCGGCAAGAAACCGCGCCGGCAAAAAGCGATTTATTACGGCAAAAGAAATGCTCGAAACAGCAACGCTCGGCGGCGCAAAAACTCTAGGCCTCGATCATCTCATCGGTACTCTCAAACCCGGCAAACAAGCCGACCTCATAGCCATCTCGCTCACCCACGCCGCACAGCAACCGATCAACGACATCCATACGGCGTTGGTCTTCGCATCAAACTCCCGCGACGTGGCCATGACAATGGTCGCCGGAAATGTGATCTCCACCGCTTCCGCATCCGTAGCCCGCACGTAAGTAAGCGCCCCGATGAAATACTTGAGATCGATAAAGTTGATGAGTTCGAATCCACAATGCAGAAGCCCGCACGAAGTAAGGGCGTTCTTAGCCTTCGACAAGCTAAGCCCCGCCAAAACTTTGAGGCTAAACCATTCTGTTGCATAATTTGTAAAAACAAATATGCAAGACGACTACGGAATTGAGATTTGTGAAGAAAACGAATTTTCGATCGCTTATCTTTTGACGTTTCGCACTTTCGGCACATGGTTACATGGTGATGAACGCGAGTCGATAGGACGGGATGGAAGAAATCAGTACGGCAAGCCAAGAATTCAGCCGAAACCCGAATTCGAATTAGCGATGAAAGAGGAAATGAAACAACCTCCTTTCATTCTTACAAAACCTATGCGACGAATTGTTGAATTGGCGTTCAAAGAACTTTGCCAACGTCGTGGTTACGGTTTACGAGCAGCTAACGTAAGAACAAATCACGCTCACGCGGTCGTTTCTGCTCAGATGAAGCCTGAACGATTAGCGGACGCACTAAAGGCGAACGCAACGAAAATGCTTCGAGAGGCATTGCTGATCTCTTCGGATACAAAAGTATGGTCACGAGGTAGGAGCCGTCGATATCTTTGGAAACCTAGGCATGTTAGCGGAGCGATAGATTACGTACTTTATTGCCAGAGTGACCTGCCGTTCGACCTTGTTGATTAGTAACCGAGAACGCCCTTACTTCGTGCGGGCTTCCGCATTCGGAGTGATCGTCCTCCCGCTTAGGTAAAAAACTCTCCACGTGTGGCTACAATTATTCCGCCTGCTCCGCGGGCTTGATTCGGCTGCTGGAATTCTTGTCTTTGTACTTATTACGGTTGCGGTAATGGTTGATGACGCGGTGCGGTACGTAGGCGGTGCGCAGGTTGAGGACGAGGAGACCGTCTTCGTTGATCTCGGCATCGGGGAAAAGGATCGTCTGCGGCAGGTCGATCCGGTACTCGCGGATGAGGCGGTAAGCCCGGACCTTGATGCCATTGCGGCTGTAGGAGCAGACCCGGAAGGAGTTTTTTATTGAAAGTCCTGACGGCTGCAGGCCGATGCGGTTATTAACCTCGTCAAAAAAGATCAAAAATGCTGTGGGTTTGTCGAGCAGCTCGTAGGTCGCCTTGTTCATCGCTATTTGGCCTTTGGGATTCATCGTCACATAGATCCCGGCAAATTGCGGCATAATGTCTCCGTTCGGAACTTCTTTCCAATTTGCTTTCATAATGCAATAGTGTTTCACAGATAAAAATAAAAGTCAAGTGTAAATTAAAAAAAATAGTGTCTTAATATGATCTTTTTGTGTTCTCTGTGTCTGCCGCTCTGTGTCCTTTGTGTTAAGTGGCTTTTAACACAAAGACCACAAAGATTAAGACACGGAGTTCACAGAGGTGCGTCGTCGCGTACTTCCCAACATCAAAGGCGGCAATGAGGGCAGGATGAACCTTTGACATCGACGCGGGTACCGGAAAACATCGACGAGAGCATCAATCGCTTGGCGTCCGAAAATTTCCGATGGCTTTTTGGGGGTTGCCTGATGGCTTTTTGGGGGGTCTGCGATGGCTTTTTGGGCTCCCCAAACGGCTTTTTTGAGGTCGTTTATCCACACACTATCGTAGGCCGCGCCCTCGGCCTCTCTTGTGCTGCTAAAAATCGCTTACCAGTTTTTGATGACCCAACTAACAAAAAACACCCCGATAATGATAAAAGTTGCTGCCAACAGAGGTATTTGAAGGACAAATGCCACTACAAACACAATGGCGATAATCCCTAATGTCTCGAGAGGTCGTTTGTGGTTTAGAAAGCGTGTAATCTTCATAGTGTCCATTAGGCTTCGGAATTTTTTGCACTAACGAGCAAATCCTTCAGATCATTTTGCGAGCGTCGCTTCCAATTCCTTCAGCAGTTGTCCAGACGACCACTCATTCCCCGGCAACATCTTCGTAACCTTGCCGTCAGGGCCGATCACGACCGTTCGCAAATTATGATTGATCTGGGCCTTGTCGCTTTGATCGACCTCGTACCGCATGCCGAAGAAATCAGCGATCTTTCGCACTTCGGCATCCTTGCCAACGGCGAGCTGCCAAACATCAAATTTTGCCTTTGGATCATTCCCGAGATAGCCGATACCGTATGAACGCAGCTTTTCGGGAGTGTCGTTTGCAGGGTCAAAAGAGATGCTAAGGAGCCTGATCTTGTCTTTTAGATCGGGGTTCGCGGCTACCTGATTTGCAACGTCGCTAAAATGCGTTGACATTCGGATGCAATAATCCGGGATCGGGCATTTTGCGTAGATGAACGTTATCGCAAGCGCTTTGCCGCGAAAATCTCTGGGCGAAATGCTCTTGCCGTCCTGATTCGTCAGCGAAAAATCAGGCACTTCTTTTCCCACTTGAGCAAAATTCTCATTCAACGGTACCGGCGGCTGGTCAGGGTTTGGAGCGGCAATTATTCCAACATTTTCGAGATAATATGGATCTTTGGCTGCGTTGTCGACAACCAGTTCGGCCCGAACTTCGGAACCGGGCGTCAGGTCGTTCCATATCCAGTCGGCATGGATCGGAAAGTCCATCGTCATAGCTTCCATAAAGCCTTCGATTTTTTCATGCTCGATCTTAGCTCTTTTGGCGGTGCGGTCAACGGAAATGACTTTGCCTTTTAACTGGTAACGCTTTGCGTTTGCCGATGTCTGATTAGAATCGACACCGTTTTTGCAGGCAGTAAACAGAAGAAGTAGCGATAAGAAAAAAATAATCGTGCGCATATTAACGATGATTTTAGCAAACTTGAGCCGTTTCCTGTAAAATCACGTCAAAACAGTTATGACAGCACGGATATTAAGCGGAAAAGCCATTGCGGATGCCATACAGACTGAGATCGCCGAAAATGTGAAGGCTTTGGAAGTCGAGCACGGTTTTCGGCCCTGTATAGCTGTTGTTCGAGTCGGCTCTGATCCTGCATCGGAAGTTTATGTTGGGAAAAAGGTTAAGGCTGCTGCCGAGTTGGGCATTATTTCCGAACATCATCATCTGTCTTCCGAAACGACACAGGCTGAATTGCTGGCTCTTGTAGCCGAACTTAACGGCCGCGATGAAGTTGACGGAATACTCGTGCAACTGCCGCTGCCGACTCAGATCGATGAGAGTTTCGTTCTCGAATCGATCGATCCGGCAAAGGATGTTGATGGTTTTCATCCTGAGAATGTTGGCAAACTTTCGCTTGGCTATCCCTCGCTGGTTCCTTGTACACCGGCAGGCGTGATCGAGATATTAAAACGTTCCGATATTGAAATTGCGGGCAAACACGCGGTCATCGTTGGCCGCAGCAACATAGTTGGGAAACCTTTGGCGATGCTGCTTTTGCGCGAAAACGCGACTGTCACAATATGCCACTCACGAACGTCGAATTTGGCTGGAATGACAGAGCAAGCTGATATTTTGGTAGCCGCGATCGGTCGCGCCGGATTTATTTGCGGCAAGCACATAAAGGAAGGTTCGACTGTGATAGATGTGGGCATAAATCAAGTTGAAAGCGAAGCTGTAGCACGCGAATTATTCGCTGATGACGAAATTGAAAAACGCCTAAAGGCTATTGAGGCTCGCGGTTTCACATTAGTTGGCGACGTAAATCCGAAAGAAGCTATGGAAAAGGCCGCAAATTTCACGCCCGTTCCAGGCGGCGTCGGTTTGTTGACCGTCGCGATGCTGATGAAAAATACGATAGAAGCCGCCAGATTGAGAAGGAAGATTTAACGCAAAGTCGCAAAGATAAACACTTGTCTTTTTTAATTCGCTATCTAAATTCCTATTTTTGCGACTTGGCGACTTTGCGTTGAAAATAAATATATGAACTTTGAAGAATACCAAACTGAAGCGAGCCAAACGGCTCTTTACCCGAGGCGTTTGAGCAACCTTGAATACCCGACACTTGGGCTTGCCGGTGAAGCGGGCGAGGTTGCGAATATCGTTAAGAAGATACAGCGCGATCACGGCGGCGTGATTAACGAAGAGATTCGCGCCAAGTTACAGGACGAACTTGGCGACGTGCTTTGGTATATCTCGGCATGTGCTGATGAGCTCGGTTTAACGCTTACCGAGATCGCGGAATTTAACGTAAACAAGCTTGCCAAAAGACATAATCGCGCAGCGTAATGTTAAAAGTTGGCCTCACCGGTTCGATTGCTGTCGGCAAATCGTATGTTTGCGAGTGTTTTCGCGAACTTGGCTGTCATGTGCTCGATGCTGATAAAACCGCTCGCGATGTTGTCGGGCCTGGAACGTCAGGCCTTGTGCAAATTGTGCGTGAGTTTGGCAGCGACTTTCTGCAGCCGAACGGGCATCTTGATCGCAAAGCTCTCGCAAACTTAGTCTTTGCCGATGATGACAAGCGCCAACTTCTAAACTCAATTGTTCATCCATTAGTAATAGAGGAACAGGATGGTTGGATAAGAGCACTCGAAAGGGACGATGCTCACGGCATCGCGATCGTTGATGCAGCCTTGATGATCGAATCCGGCAGCTATCGGCGGTTCGATAAAATCGTTGTCGTATGGTGCGAACCTGCGATACAATTGAGCCGCCTGATGGCACGCGACAATTTGAGCGAATCGGAAGCAAAACAACGCATTGCTGCTCAAATGTCGCAGGAAGAAAAGAAGAGCTTTGCCGACCATCTGATCAATACTTCTGCCGATGTTGAAGATGTTCGCCGACAGGTCGCTCGGGTTTTCGAACAATTGTGGGCTAACTCGACCTAGAAATGGTAATGGATCGAAAAAATCCTGGTAAATGGAAATGGAAATCGTCCACATTTTTTCTGTGCGTGATTTCTATTTTTCTCTCAGCTTGCGCAGAGATTCAGAAACCGGAGCCTGAGCCGTTTTACGCCGAAACCGCACCGCCCGCCAAACAGGAATTTCGTTGGAGCAACGGCAAAACTCCAAAGAGTTTTGATCCGGCACGAGCTGCAGCGGCGCCAGAGACCGATATTGTCCGAGCCCTTTTCGAAGGCCTAACCGACATCGATACTCGTTCCCTAAAAGAAGTGCCGGCCATTGCGGAAAAATGGACAAGTTCTCCTGATCGCCGCGTGTGGACCTTTCAGCTTAGGAAAGACGCGCGCTGGTCAAATGGAAAACGCATCACGGCTGATAATTTTGTTACATCGTGGAAGCGGCTAGTGGCTCTTGGCGACAAGGCGGGACATCCCGAGCTTTTTCAGAACATTATTGGAATGCGCGCCAGTAGGGCCGCTCCATTACCGATCGGCGATCTTGTTGATTTTACATCTACCTTTGGCGAAGAGCTACAGCCGCATCATGAACAACCCAATTCAGTCTCGGCCACAAAAACACCGGTCATAAATACACCGCCTGCAAATACGAGTTCAAATCTGCAGACGGAAAATAAAATAGTCACAGTCTCGAAACCCGCGAATGAGAAATTTGGTGTCGAAGCTCTCGATTCCGCAACGCTTCGGGTCACTCTCGAATTTCCCGACCGGGATTTTCCAAAACTCGTTGCAAACCCTATCTTTCGACCAATTTACGGTGATGGTGCTGAATTCGACACCACTCCGCTGGATGCTGATGTTGTAACGAACGGTGCTTTTACAGTTGCGAGCGTCGGCAAAGACGGCATCGCTCTTGATCGCTCCGATATATATTGGAACAAGTCAGCTGTAAGTCTCGAACGAGTTAAGTTTGTGTTCAAGGAAAGCGCCGAAGCCGCCCTTTCCGCGTACAAAAAAGGTGAGATCGATGCCCTGACAAATGCCGAGTTCGAACCGCTGGCATTAAAGATCCTTTCCCCGTATGACGATTTTCGGCAGACCACACACAGCGCACTGAATTTTTACGTATACAATACAGAGAAAGCTCCATTCAACGATCGGCGAGTCCGTGAAGCGTTGGCAATCTCGATCGACCGCGAGCGAATTACCGACGTTGAACTCGAACGAACGGCTCGGCCTGCAACTTCGTTTTTGCCGCTCGGCGAAAGAAATAATGCGCAGCTTACGCTTGATGCTCAAAAGGCGAAATATCTGCTTGAGGATGCCGGTTTCGCCGGCGGAGCCGATTTTCCAACGATCAGGCTCGTTATCAATCGAAACGACACTCAACAGCGAGTCGCCCGAGCGGTAGCCAAAATGTGGAAGCAGAATCTAAACCTTGACACCGACATTATCGTAAAAGAACTGTCGGAGATCGATGCCGCGCGATCATTGGGAGAATACGATCTCGTTCGACGTGGCGTGGTGCTTCCAACAATGGACGAATCTGTCGGAATGGCAATCATATTTGGATTGCCGAAAAGAACGGAAGCCGTACTCGATCCGTCGCAGTCAGCCAAGGGGCGAGAGCTAAATAATGAAAAATCCTTGATAAAGACTCCGATAGAAAATAATCCGGACGATCCTGAGGCAGAGGAACATTCAGAGTTGTCACTTGCAAAAAATGGCATCCTCAATGAGGTCGATGCTTTTTTTGAACTCAATGCCATACCATTGTATTTTCCTCTGGCCTATTCGCTTGTAAAGCCCTACGTTAGAGGGTTTGAAGTGAACGGGCTCGATGCAACGTCGCTTGAGGACATTAGCATCGACAGCAGTTGGCAGCCGAAAACTGCTAAAGGTGGTTCTTAGACGGTTTGCATTATTTCCTGATTCGCATTAACTTTTTTACACGCTCTCGAATGCGTAAGCGTTAGGTGTCCAAGCCCGCAATCTTTTTTGGAGTTTAAAGTATGGCCGCAACAAGATTCCGCCGATCTCAAATGCTTGCCGCTTTTTTCGTCTTAAGCTCGGTTCTTGCGGGGTGTTCATCGTCTGCAGGCAGCCGATATTTTGGAAAGACTGTTGCGCCTAAAGATAAGGTCCTTCGCTACGTGAGTGGCTCAGAGCCGGAAACGCTCGACCCACAGCTTCCCGACGGCCAGCCGGAAGCTCGCATATTTATGGCGCTTTACGATGGTCTTGTCGAATACGGCCCAAAGGACCAGCAGCCGATACCGGCAATCGCAAAAAGCTGGGAGATAAATCCGAATCTTGACGAATTCATTTTTCATCTTCGTGACAATGCAAAATGGAGCGACGGAAAACCCATAACCGCGAGTGATTTCGTTTACAGTATGCGTCGCGGTTTTGCTCCCGAGACGATCTCACGAACTGCGATTGCGCTCGGCGGTGTGATCAAGTATGCCGAGGCCTTCAATGCTGAAGCGGTCTTTGTGAAAAAGGGCGACAAGTTTCTTCTAGAGAGCGATCTGGCAGTTGAGGGTGAGTCAAAAGCTGTTCTGCCATTTGGTCCTGATACCGAATTTCATAAAGCCGTAAACGCGACGCGTGTCACGCTCGACGGCGATGAAAAGAAACGCTCAAAGCAATTGGACGCCGATCCGAAGCTAAAAGCTGCAGTCGAAGGTGCGGAATTTGTTCCCGTTAAAGCAGAAGACATCGGCGTCGAGGCTATCGACGATTACACGCTTCGCATAACGTTAAGGCAAAGCACGCCGTATTTTGTCGGCATGCTCGCTCATCAGTATTTTCGTTTTGTGCCGCGTCAGGCTATTGAAAAATATGGCAAGGAATGGTCGCGTCCCGAGCACATCGTTACCTGCGGAGCATTTCGAGTAAAGGAACATCGTCCGTACGACAAACTCGTTGTTGAAAAAGATCCAAATTATTGGGACGCTGCAAATGTGCACCTTGACCGCATTGAGTTTTACCCGCTCGAAGAAAACGCGACCATTCTAAATCTTTACAAGGCAGGATCGATCGATGCATTTCTCAATCACACGGTTCTGACATCGTGGATAAATGATGTGCGCAGCTACAAGGATGAGTACATGAATTTTCCTGAGGCTGCGACTGCTTATTACTCGATGAACATGAAAAAGCCGCCGTTTGACCAGGTGAAGGTCAGACGGGCGTTTTTGTTAGGACTCGACCGCGAAGCTGTTTCCAGTTTTCGTAAAGTCACGCAGCCTTTATACGGAAAAGTTCCGACAGGAATCTTTCCTGCGTACGACAAGGCGGCCGCAAAGGTTAGCGAAGAACTACGTGCCGAAAAAGGTGTTTCATCCGACGTATGGTCGAATAGATATAAGTTCAACGCGGACGAAGCTCGAAAGTTGCTCGGCGAAGCCGGTTTTCCGGTGCAGAAGAATGGTGACACATTCTCGTGTCCGAGTTTTCCGACCGACCGAGTTTCGATCACGTTCAATACAAATGAGAACAATAAGGCGATCGCCGAATTTGTTCAGGCACAGTGGAAGCAGAATCTCGGCATAACGATCCCGCTCAAGACGATGGAGTTTAAGACCTATCTGCCTTACTTCAAATCGCTGCAGTACGAAGGGTTTGCGCAGTTCCTGTGGTCGGGCGATTACATGGACCCGTACACTTTTCTTGGGCTTCAGTACGGCGAGGAAAATGAAGGCGGTTCGGGATTTCACGAAACGAAATACGACAAGATGCTCGACGATGCAAACCGCGAACTTGACCCTGAAAAACGGTTGGAAATTTTGGCGCGTGCCGAGGAATATTTGATGGAGCAATTGCCGATGATCCCGCTCACGGTCAATGCGACAAACTGGATGAAAAAGCCTTACGTCAAGGGAATGTATCCAAATCCCGGCACGTTAATAGCTTGGAAATTTGTTTATATTGAGCGCGATCCGACGAATTGGGATAAGAACGTTGCAAGTATAATGACGATTCCCGATCCGCAGTTTGAAAAACAATTGCAGGATCTTGAAAGCACGCAAAAGGCAGTCGCAAAATAAATAGATGCTGAGTTTCATCATTCGCAGATTACTGATAATCATCCCAATGGCGTTGCTCGTCGTAACGCTGACGTGGGGCTTGATCAGGCTCGCACCCGGCAATTTTTATACAAGCGAAAAGAAACTGCCTGCTGCTGTCGAAGCAAACATTCGAAAAAAGTATGGCCTCGATCTGCCGTGGTATCAGCAATACGGCATGATGATGTCGAATATCGTTCGTGGCGATTTTGGCGACTCGGTTAAGTATCAAGGGCAATCAGTAAACGAAATTATAAAGCGGCACTTACCCTATTCGGCGACGATCGGCCTGCTTGGTTATCTACTCGCTCTCGCAATCGGATTGACCGCTGGAACGGTTGCCGCATTAAAGCAGAATTCGGCATTTGATTACGGATCGATGTCGTTAGCAATGCTTGGGCTGTCAGTCCCGAATTTTGTTCTCGGGCCTATTCTCGTGCTCATTTTTGGTTTCTGGTTGTATTGGTTTCCGCCTGCGCGATGGGGCGGGATCGAATCGCTCGTGCTGCCGGTTTGTTCACTTGCCGCGATCTATGCGGCCTACATCGCGCGGCTGACGCGGGCCGGAATGCTCGAAGTGATGCGTTCTGATTTTATCCGCACGGCCAGAGCAAAAGGGTTGGACGAGAAGACTGTTTTGTTTCGTCATGCAATCCGCGGCGGTTTGATTCCCGTGATCTCGTTCACCGGCCCCGCTCTTGCAGCATTGCTCGCCGGAACAGTTGTCGTGGAAAAAGTTTTTGCGATTCCCGGGCTCGGTAATATTTTTATCCAGTCGGTGCTCAATCGCGACGAACCGCTGACGCTCGGCATCGTTGCGTTTCTTTCGATCCTGATAATGATATTTAATCTGATCGTCGATATCAGCTACGGATTTTTAGATCCGCGTATTCGTTACGAGTAAATTTCTATGGCGGAGAATGTAGAAATAGTTAAAGGGAGTTCGCTGTGGCGCGATGCGTGGAAGCGCCTTTTGCGAAACAAACTCGCTGTCGTGGGCATGGTCGTTCTTGCGATCATGGTCGTCGCGGTTATCATCGGCCCCGCTATAATTTACTGGACAACAGGATACACCTTTGACATGATCCCGACCGACAGGTCGTTAGTTAAGGCAATGCCGCCTTCGCTGCAGCACCTTATGGGAACGGACGATGCCGGGCGCGATATTTTTGCACGTGTGCTGCAGGGCGGACGCATCTCGCTAATGGTCGGTGTTATTTCGACAACCGTTTCGCTTATCATCGGCGTATCTTACGGAGCAACCGCCGGTTATCTCGGCGGTCGCATCGACAACTTAATGATGCGCATCGTCGATATTCTCTATTCCATTCCTTATATATTGATCGTGATCGTTTTGCTTTCTGTATTCGGCGGGCCAAGCACGCCGGCTTGGATACAGTGGATCTCGTCCACTTTGGGCGGAGCGGGAAATCAAGGTTTGAGCCAGATATTTTTATTGTTTTTTGCACTCGGACTCGTTTCGTGGTTGACGATGGCACGCGTAGTTCGCGGTCAGATATTGAGTCTCAAAAATCAGGAATTTGTAATGGCAGCAAAGGCGACGGGCGTTTCGACCATTGGAATTATTTTCCGTCATCTCATTCCGAATGCTCTTGGGCCGGTGATAGTTTACGCAACACTCACCGTGCCGAGTGTTATGCTGACCGAGGCATTTCTCTCGTATCTTGGGCTTGGTGTTCAGGCTCCATTTGCTTCGTGGGGAAGCCTCGCTGCTGACGGTGTGAAGAACATTGCGATATTCCCTTGGCAACTTTTGTTCCCCGGTTTGACGATGGCATTGACGTTATTTTCACTTAATTTTCTTGGTGATGGTTTGCGAGACGCGTTGGATCCGCAGACGCGAAAATTCTAATTGATGAGCGAACAGAACGGCACAATTTTATCCGTCAACGATCTGAAGACCTATTTCATGACCGAGGACGGCGTTGTTAAGGCGGTTGACGGCATCACGTTTGAGCTGAAAAAGGGAGAGACGCTGGGCATTGTCGGTGAGTCGGGCAGTGGTAAGTCGGTGACCAATCTTTCGGTGATGAGGCTTATTCCTGAGCCGCCGGGAAAGATCGCGGGCGGCAAGATCGTGTTTGACGGGATCGATGTGCTTGGCCTTCCTATCGACGAAGTGCGAAAGATACGCGGCAAGCGGATGGCGATGATCTTTCAGGACCCGATGACATCGCTCAACCCATTTCTAAAGATCTCGACGCAGTTGATGGAGGTCACGCGGCTTCATCTCGGTCACGACAAGAAACAGGCGCGAGCGCATGCGATCAAAATGCTGCAAACGGTCGGCATCTCCGACGCCGAAGAGCGGATCAACAGTTATCCGCACGAATTTTCCGGTGGTATGCGCCAGCGTGTGATGATCGCGATGGCGCTCAGCTGCGATCCCGAATTACTGATCGCGGATGAGCCGACAACGGCGCTCGATGTAACTATTCAGGCGCAGATACTCGAACTTATCAAAGATCTAAGATCGCGGATGGGCACGAGCGTCATACTAATTACGCACGACCTCGGCGTTGTTGCCGGAATGACCGACAAGATAATTGTGATGTATGCCGGCAAGGTTTTTGAACAGGCTCCGACGCGCGAACTTTTCGCAACACCTGCAAATCCATATACAAAGGGTTTGCTAAAAAGTGTCCCTGACCCGGCGCACGAACAAGGGAAAGAACTATATCAAATTCCCGGATTGCCGCCGGACGTTGCGCACCTGCCGCTGGGTTGTCCGTTTGCCGAGCGGTGCGAACGCGCCGAAGATCTGTGCCGCCGCGAATTTCCGCCGTTCGTTCAGATAAACGAAGGCCATCATTCGCTCTGTCATTTTGCGAGCGACGTTTTTGCCGAATCGAAGAAAGAGAAATTGGCCGCAGATGTACGCAGATAAACACAGATTCCAGATAAACACAGATTCTTTATGCTCTGTGCTCTCTGTGTCTCTGTGGTGAAATAAATGGAAGAAAACGAAAACAACCTGATCTCTCTCCAAGATCTAAAAGTTCATTACCGCTCCGGCGGCGGGCTGTTTAGTGCGGCCAAAACTGTAAAAGCGGTTGACGGTGTATCGCTCGATATCAAGAAAGGCGAAACGCTCGGTCTCGTTGGCGAATCCGGCTGCGGCAAATCGACTCTTGGCAAAGCGATTCTTAGACTTACCGAACCAACCGGCGGCAAAGTATTTTACAACGGCAAGGACCTTGCACATCTGCCTCAATCGGCAATGCGCGACCAGCGAAAGCATCTGCAGATGATCTTCCAAGATCCGTACGCTTCGCTAAATCCGCGAATGACCGTCGGCAACATTATCGGCGAACCGATCCGCACTTTTGGCCTTGCAAAAGGGAAGTCAGTCGAATCGCATGTGCAGGAATTGATGGAGACGGTCGGCCTCAGCCGCCGCTTTGTAAAGCGTTACCCGCACGAGTTTTCCGGCGGCCAGCGCCAGCGTATAGGCATCGCGCGTGCATTGGCAGTTGACCCGTCCTTTATCGTCGCCGACGAACCGATCTCGGCTCTCGACGTTTCGATCCAGGCACAGATAATGAACCTGATGGAACGCCTTCAGGCCGAAAAGAATCTGACGTATCTTTTCATTTCGCACGATCTGCGTGCCGTTCGCCATCTTTCCGACCGCGTCGCCGTGATGTATCTCGGCCGCATCGTCGAACTCGCCGACGGCAAAGAAATTTACCGCGATCCGCTGATGCCCTACACACAGGCCCTCATCTCCGCCGTGCCAGTCCCCGACCCCGAGATCGAATCAAAACGCGAACGCATCATTTTGAAAGGCGACGTTCCGTCACCGATCAATCCGCCAACCGGCTGCCATTTCCACACCCGCTGCCAATTCGCGATCCCCGAATGCAGCACGACCGTTCCACAACTAGTCGAGATAAAACCCAAACACTTCGCCGCCTGCATCCGCATCAGCCCTGAGCATCCAAACATCAAAGAAAACGCCGACGCAAACCATGGAGCCTTCAACGTCACACGCTAGATGCAAAAGCCCGCACCCGTCAGAACCAGGAGCCGTAGCGACTGGGTTCTTATGCAGAAGCCCGCACGTTAGTAAGGGCTTAACACTCAACATGAATGTTAAGCCCTCGCTCACGCGCGGGCTTCTGCATCGAGCTTTAAGTTAGAACAGTTCAATCTTTCCGTCAGTGATCGTCACCCGCGCCTCACCCTCATTAAACATTATCCGCTCAAACGAGATCGGCGACACCGAACCCGATTCACCAACCGCAGTAAACCTTAGATTCAACAACAAACCGTCGCCATCTATCGGATAAGCCCCATAAACAACGACCCTCAAGAGCCCCGGCTCAGCCGCATTCGTCACAACCGAAAGCCCGCGACTAACCGTCCCATTCACATCAACCCCATCACCAACCGGCTGCATCACCGAAGGATCATACCTAAGATCAAACTCATAAGAGATCACTCCCTTATCCGCGATGCCTTGCACATTCACCGGCACAACGATCTCTTTGTCAGCAGACGACACTAATTGCGGCAGATCAACGGTCACCGCCTTACATTCCGCATTCCCCACTCCGCATTCCGCATTCAGATCTCTGTCCACCGCCCACTGTCCACCGTTCACTGTTCCCGCCGGTCTCGCGGCTGTCGGGTTCCAGTTTCCGGTGACCTCTCCGACCAGAATACCGATGTAATCCTGACCGGTGATATTTCCGGCAACAGGATCATAGATTCGTGTCTGCGGCGACGGGCCTATCGGGAACGTTGGGAATCCCGGGTCAGGAACAAAGAATCTCCACTGCCCTGTAAGTCCGATCGGAGGCCCAAGCCCCGATACAAACCTTGCGATCTGTGCAGCGTCGGTTGACGACAGTGCACCGTTGTTGGTAACGTCCGCAGCGATCTTCTGTCGGTCACTGGTGATAAACGATGTTCCGGCTACATGCTGTGCAACCCTCGCCGCATCGCCCGACGATATGCCGTTCTGGCCCGTTGTTTTTGCGAGTGAGACTGTATAAGATCCGGCACCAAAACCTATAAGTGTGTATTGCCCCGCCGTTCCGCCCGGAGCCGCTGTCGTCGTCGAGAGGCTCGGCGAACCAACCGTACTTGATACCGTCACATTCGAGATGAACTTCGTCGTCGGAGATGCCGGATTGCCGTAGGTAACGGCTCCCCTTATCGCAGGTGACAAACACTTTCCCTGCGTTCCCGCATCGAAAATCGCTTGAATCTCCGCTTCGGACAAGGCTCGATTAAATACATCTACTTCGTCAATTTTTCCAAGGAACTTGTTTGAACCAAGACCTCCCGAACCTATCTTAAAGGTTTCCGTAGTAGTGTTTATACTTCCGCTGAGACCGTTGACAGTCCTGGTCAAACTGCCATTAACAAAGGTCTTTGCCGTGCTGCCGTCGAAGGTTAGGGCCACATGTGTCCAGGTATTTAGCGGTACGGCTCCGCCCGAATCGACCCAACCTCCGCCGTCGTCCGGGAGCCCGTTCAAGCGGTGCTGATTCGGGCTAACCAAATTGAAGACCAGATTTCCGTTCGGGATCGAATTAACGTTAGACGAGAGTGCAAACTCGTATTGAATTGTCCAGGTAAGCGGGCTATCAGATTTGCTCAAAATGAACACCGAACCGTTACCGTAACTGGTCGGATAAACCCACGCATCGAAAGTCAACTGTTGCACGTTAAGGCTGGGATGGTTTGGAACAACGACCTCTCCGGTGCCGTCAAACGCAAACGCTTGTCCAACTATACCGCTTTCGTAAGTCACACCTCCTTGAGTGGTACCGTCGTTCAGGTTTAAAACATCACTCGCCGCTTCCCTCACCACGCCACCATCCAACGAGATTAGCGGGGGCAGTGACACAGTTTCCGGGAGTTGGAGTAAATGATGCGGTCGCACTGGGAGTTCCCGTCGCTGTCGGTGTGGTTGTCTCGGTTGAGGTTGAGGTCGGCGTGAACGTCTCCGTTGCCGTTGCCGTCGGAGTAAAAGTTTCTGTTGCCGTTGCTGTCGGAGTAAATGTTTCTGTAGCAGTTGGGGTCGGTGTATCCGTAGCAGTAGATGTTGCCGTCTGAGTGTTCGTCGCCGTGTGAGTTGGAGTATTCGTAGGCGTGCTTGTCGGCGTATCCGTTGGGGTCGGTGATGCCGGCCCAAGTCCGGATAAGACGTAAGCCGCGCCGGCAGCGCCGGAACTCTCGTTGGGCGTGGAGTTCACCCCTGTCGTGTTGCTGTCCTCCCCGTAAGCCCCGACGATTACTGTGTCGCCATCGACCGCCACCGATCCGCCAAAACGGTCATTTGACTGCGTAGCGCCGACGGCGGCTGGCTTTAAATAAGCCTGCTGCGTCCAGATGCCGGCGCTGCTCGTGAAGACGTAGGCCGCACCGGCCAGGGCGGAGCTCTCGTTTGGCGTGCTGTTCACGCCGGTCGTGTTGCTGTCCTCCGCGCTAGCCCCGACGAGCACCGTGTCGCCCTCGATGGCCACCGCAACGCCGAACCCGTCACCCGCCTGCGTGGTGCCCACGGCGGCGGGCTTGAGATAGGCCTGCTGCGTCCACACGCTTGCGTTGCGTGTGAATACATAAGCCGCTCCGGAATCGGTAGAGCTCTCGTTTGGCGTCCCGTTCACGCCCGTCGTGCTGCTGTCCTCCGAGACAGCTCCGACAACCAGTGTATCGCCCGAGACGGCCACCGAGTAGCCGAAACTGTCACCTGTCTGCGTGGTGCCGACGGCGGCGGGTTTAAGATATGCCTGCTGCGTCCAAACGCCGGCGCTGCTCGTGAAGACGTAGGCCGCACCGGCCAGGGCGGAGCTCTCGTTTGGCGTGCTGTTCACGCCGGTCGTGTCGCTGGCCTCCCCGTTAGCTCCGACGAGCACCGTATCGCCCGAGACGGCCACCGACCGGCCGAAATAGTCAACTTCCTGGGTGGTGCCGACGGCGGCGGGCTTGAGATAGGCCTGCTGCGTCCACGCGCCTGCACTGCGTGTGAAGACGTATGCTGCACCGGAGTTGAAGTTGGTGCCGCCGGTGTCGTTGGGCGTGCTGTTCACGCCCGTCGTGCTGCCATCCTCCTGCCAGGCTCCCACGACAATCGTGTCGCCCGAGACGCCTACCGAGACGCCGAATTGGTCACCGAACTGCGAGGCACCGACGACGGCGGGCTTAAGATACGCTTGCTGCGTCCACACGCCTGCTGAACGGGTAAACACATAGGCCGCGCCGGAACCATTGGCGCCCTCGTTTGCCGTGCTGTTCACGCCCGTCGTGCCGCTGTCCTCGCCGTTCGCCCCGACGACTACCGTGTCGCCCGAGATGGCCACGGAGTAGCCGAAAAGGTCACTTATCTGCGTGGTGCCCACAGCGGCGGGCTTTAAATAGGCCTGTTGCGTCCAGACGCCTGCGTTGCGCGTGAAGACATAGGCGGCGCCCGCACCACTGCAACCCTGGAATGGCGTGCTGTTCACGCCCGTGTTGCAGCTGTTCTCAAATAAGGCTCCGACCACCGCCGTGTCGCCCGAGACGGCCACCGAGTAGCCGAACTGAGCACCCGACTGTGCAGTGGCGAACGAGGCGGGCTTTAGATATGCCTCCTGGCCAATGGCTGTAATGTCGAGGGGGCGGCCCGCCTCATAAGCCGCGCGAATGCCGTCCCAATCTGACCGCGACAACCCATCCGGCACGTCATTTCCCGTTATATCTTGACTCTCGCTCGTTGGAACATCGGTCGCAGCGAACAGGTTAAAGCCAGATCCGCTGCCCCAATTGGCGTTTACAGCCACTACTGCGATAGTGATCAGGATCGAAGTGATAACAACATTCAGCGACCGTGAGAAAAACATAAAGAGATCTCCTTTTATTTCAGATATGAACTGCATGTTCGCATAAGGTAGCGAATGATATGTCGAAAGTAATTAAAAACCGGCTAAATTTCTGCTAAATTTTGAGTTATAGTTGCTAAATGTCTTCCGTAAACGATTTAGAAAAGACGCTAAAGGAAACTACGTCTCCGCATATCTATAAATTTGGCGAGTTTCAAATCGATATTGCTGAGGAAAAACTGTCCAAAAATGGCGAAACACTAAATATTAATCGGCGGATGTTTCAGGTTTTGAGCTTGATGATCGAACGGGCCGGAGAAATAGTTAGCAAGGAGGAGTTTTTCGAAAAAGTTTGGGCTGGCAGTTTTGTTGAGGACAACAATTTGACGGTGGCGATAACCGGACTCCGCAAGGTTTTAGGCGATGACGCGAGGCAAGCAAAATATATTGAAAATCGACCCCGCAAAGGGTATCGGTTCATTGGCGAGGTCCAGAGCATCGAACCCGCGCCGAAAATTCTCAAATCTGAACCCACGGTCTTACCCCCGCCGACAGCAAAAGCGGGAATCTCATCAATTTTCAAAAAACCGCAATTTCTAACTGGGATTTTGGCGACCAGCTTACTGATTTTATTGATCGTCCTCGTATTTAATTATCGAGGCGGTTCGACTTCTGCGAATCTATCAGCAAGCATCGGTCAAGTTTCATCCATAGCTGTTTTGCCATTCGAAAATCAAAACCCTGATATCGAATATCTTTCGGACGGATTAACTGACAGCATTATTAACAATCTCGCGGAATTGCCGCATTTACGTGTGATCAGCCGTAACTCAGCCTTTCAGTACAAAAACAAAGAGCTGGACTTGGCTGCTATCGGGCGCGACCTCAATGTAGGTTCAATATTGACCGGCAGGATCGAGCCGCGCGGCGATATTCTGGTTATTACGGCTGAACTACACGATGTAGGGACAAAAAGAAAGGTTTGGAGTCAGCAATACGATCGCAAACTATCAGAAACTCTTGCATTTCAACAGGAGATCTCACAAAAAATCTGCGAAATACTGCGCACAAAACTGACAAGTGAAGAATGGAAGCGGCTGACAAGCCATCAAACCGATAGTTCGGAAGCCTATTTGCTTTATCTGAAGGGAACTTATCATTGGAATAAGCGAACAATTAAGGATTTTGAAAAAGCCGCCGATTTCTTTAATCAAGCGGTCGATAAAGACCCGACATACGCTCTTGCGTATGTCGGCTTAGCCAATTGTTATTCTACCGGAGACTTTAGTTTTATCAATTCCAATCAGGATAGAACTCGGATAGTGCTAGCAACAGTCCAAAAGGCCTTGGATATTAACGGGACTCTCGGCGAAGCATACGCGACAAGGGCTCTTGTGAAGACGTATTACGAATGGGATCGGCCAGGAGCAGAGGCAGAATACAAACTTGCGATTGCGTCAAGCCCAAATTACGCGACAGCCCATCATTGGTATGCCGAGTTTTTGTCAATGGACGGGCGATTTGACGAGAGTATCGCTGAATATAATCGCGCATTGGAGATCGACCCGCTCTCGCTTGCTATACAGACGGATTTAGGAATGTCCTATTACTATGCCCATGATTTCGACCGGGCCATTGAACAGTTTGAGATGGTGAAGGCGATAAATCCCGACTATCAGCGCACATATTCCAACCTTTTCCTGACTTATCGCGAAAAAGGAATGTTTGAAGAGTCTATTGCATCTCTGGAGCAATGCCACAAACTGCAGCGAAAAAATCTTCAGATCACAGATGTAAAATTGTCGATGTTGTCGGCATGGATGCAGCGGCTTAGGAACAATGCAAAAGCTTCGGGGGCGAAAGGATACTGGCGCACTTTGATTGACTTCCAAATCGAAGAAGAAAATGGAAATCCAAGCCCTTTTTACGCAGCTTCATATCATTCGAAGCTCGGCGAAAATGACAAAGCTTTGTATTTTCTCGAAAAGGCATTTAAAATACCCGAATCCTCCTCCTTGGTATGGCTGAAAGTAACTCCAGAATTTGACAGTATTCGCCCAGACCCTCGGTTTGTGGATCTAATGCAGAGAGTGGGATTGAGGGAATGACTTATGTTAATTCGGCCGATCCTCTTTTTGCGGTTTTCGTGATGTTTGATCAGACGGGGTGGAACGGGCGCCGTTCGGACGTCGAAGATACAGTCTTCGTCGATGTCGGCGGCGACAACTGTAGCGAAGAGAATGACGATAATGAATGGAAAAGGTTAACGAGGAGAACGACAGAACCTGAATGGAGACTTTTTTAAAAAAGCCAAAAAATCGCCTTTCGCCCGATGGCTTTTTGGGGTTCTCCGATGGCTTTTAGGGGGGTCTCCGATGGCTTTTTGGCACTCTGAGATGGCTTTTCCGCAAAAAACAAATGTGCAATTCTTATAAGCACAATATATTCAACAACTTAACACTGACAGCATAACCCCACACTTTAACTCGTTTCAGCATAGCCGCTTTCACGAAACCGCGATTTTGCTGACAAATCACAACAATGTGGCACGTGCCACATTTATAAATCGGTCATTTTGGCGCGATTATTAAAAATAACCTTTTGAAAATTTTGGGCGCTAATTTTCCCCTGATTTGTGATGGGAACGGCGCAATGAAAAAGGCTGCCATTTCAGGCAGCCCCATCGAATCGTATTTCGAAATTAGTTAGAAACTTCCAGACGATGCAGCTTTGTCTTTTCCGGCATCACGGAGTTCTTTAATGCGGTTGTGGGCGGCTTGAATGCTCTGTGCTTGTTGACGAACGATGTCGTCAACATTTGCCGGAAGACTCAATTTTAATGCATCGGAGTAAGCGGCCTTAGCGCTGTCCTCACCGCGTTCGCACTCGTTGAGTACGCTGTTTTCGTCGCCTCCGGTAATTGCCGCTTTGATGTCGATCCAACCGCGATGGACCGCTCCGGCAAAGCTTCCTTCCGTTTCAGGCTCGCCGCCGAGCGACCGGACAAGGCCTTGCAGCACACCGGCAAATTCAGAGCGTTGCTGCGAGAATTCATAGAACAGCGATTTAAGGTCCGAGCGTTCGATGCCCTCCGCAGATTCCTTGTAGCCCTGCTGTCCGTCGCGGCAGATCTGTATCAAGCCGTTCAGCGTTGAGATAACATCGTCATTGGTCACTGTCGTTTCTGCGTTATTTTGATTATCCATATTTCTAACCTCCGTATTGAATTAATGCAATTTGCCGCGAACACTGGAATTATTATTACTCGCGGCGGTATCTACTTTAGGGTCTTAGAATATCCCGAAACTCCGCACCGAGTATGTCTGGTATATGACACAATGGTGACAAGCCATTAATATCACTCAAATTTAGTGAAATGTTATGCCTATTAACCGTTTTTGCGAGTTGAATGAAGTATCACTGTGATTGATCGTGGTTATCCATGGGACCAGCAAACTCGGTAATTTTCAAAGATGAGCGACGCCCAAAATATTATTGGCGGTGAGACTTTAGGCCGTCTCGCAGAGGACAACGGCATGGCAATAGCCATTGTCGATGACGATGCGCATCAGGTCGTTGTGTCAAATAACAATTCGATCTGCAGACACCTGAATCCGGGCAATACCTTCTCACCCGCCTGTGCCAAATTCTGTGGAAAGGCTCTCGAAAAAGCACTTGAAGCAGGCGGCATGATCGGCTTTGAATGTCATGCCGGCCTCGATTGCCGTGCGATCCCTTCCGGAGATTCAGAAAAGAGATTTGTGGCGATCGTCGGACGAACTTTTCTTAAAGCAGAGAACTATCGAAAGGCTACCGAACGAGCAATTACAGGCGACTGGAGCGAATTTCCGCCGGCCGAATTTTTTGAAAATACTCTTCTGTCTGGCTCATCTGACGCACTTACGAAAACAGCCGAACAGGTTGAACTCCTAATAAATGAGACGCGATCTCAACAACCGATCCTTGCAAATTCGGTGAAACAAGACGACGAGTCGCAACCCACAACTGAGCCAGAGTATCAGGAGAACGAGGTAATTGTTGCCTCGGAAGTGCCTGTTTTACAATCTGAAATTTCCGAGCCATATATTAAAAAAGCCGAAAACCGAAATGCTGAGGCACAGGCATGGCGTTCGTTTTTTGGATCGATCCTCAAGACTGATTACGCTCAGGCGATTGCTTCGATACTCGAATTTATCGCGCATCAATACGGGCTTACGGCTTTGGTATGGCTTGAAAAAAGTGGGGATAATTTTGAAAATTCGACAACGTTCGGAGAAATGAAAAATCGCAAGGTCCGCATCGGCATTTTGCCTGATGACCAACGGCTCGTTGAGGCATATCAAAACGAAATGCCGCTCGAACTGGGCGAACGTTCTGAGGAATCAACCAGAGTCATGAACTTGTTCCCGATAGGTGTCGGAGGCGATATTTCGGCGGCAGTGGCGATTTTGGACTCGATTGATTCGGATGTTACCAAGAGGCAGATCGCCCGAATCTGCCACTCGATCGCTCCTCAGCTTGAGATCCTTCGGCTTCGCAGCGAAGTGTCGGGCCGCGATGCGATCTCTAATGCTATCAGGCTGTTTGGTGAAAGCCTGAAAGGCATCGACATGGATGATTTTTGGGAGACACTGACGCGAAACGCCGCGGAGGTGATGCGTGCCGAACGAGCTTCGCTGCTTATCAAGGACGAAAAGTCCGGACGACTCGACCTCAAGGCTCTTATCGGAGCGCGAAACGAACCTGTTGAGGGAGAAGAGATCGGTGGCCGTGTTGCTAGGATCGTGTTTGCAAAGAACGAGGCCGTCGTCGTTTCCGATGTTGCCCAAACCAGCTTGCCGCCTGCTCCGGCGGAACGAAAATACAAGACGCCGTCTTTCCTGAGTTGTCCGATAAACATCGGGTCGAGAACGATCGGTGTTGTGAGTTTTACTGACCGTGTTGGCGGGGAAGCATTCGATAAAACGTCGCTGGACTTCTTTCAGGCTCTTGCTCCGCAGATCGCCGTGGCTATCGACAGGGCAACTCTTAAGGAAAAGGCCGGTGAGTTTGAACAGCTTTCAGTGACGGACGTTCTGACCGGACTGTTGAATCGTCGCTATATGGAAGAACGATTGTCGGAAGAGATCAAGCGGTCGAATCGTCATGGATTTCCGATGAGCTTCATGATGCTAGATGTCGATCATTTCAAATCATATAACGACGAATACGGTCATCCGGCGGGCGATGTAGCTTTGAAGATCGTAGCTAGTGTTATTCGCGAAACACTGCGAAGTGCTGATGTCGCGGCACGGTTCGGCGGTGAAGAGTTTTCTATTCTTCTGCCTCAGACTACGGCTGAAGAGGCCTCGGCTATTGCCGAACGCCTGCGGAGCAATATCGAGCATGCGGATTTTCCGCATCGACTCGTAACAACAAGCATCGGTGTTGCAAGCTGTTCAGCGGAACTTTGTGCCTCGGCCGATCTCGTCTCGGCAGCGGATAAGGCCCTTTACGAAGCAAAACGGCAAGGCCGAAATCGTGTGCGGACCTTTGAAGAAATGAACGCGAGTCTTTAGTAAGTTTTGATGAAACAAACTTTGTATAACAGTATTTTTGCCCGAACCGAGCCAACAGATTTTGTCGGCAGGGAAGCGGAGCTTGAACGCCTTTTGACACACGCAAAAGGTGAAAGCGATTCGAATGGACTGATTGTGTTTGCTGCTACGTCCGCCGGTACGTCCGAACTGTTGCGGCAGGCTTATGATCATCTCTTCGTCGCACATGAATCTTCGATCCCATTCTATTTCGAATTAAAATCGAGCGACCTCACCGCCAAAAATGCAGCAAAGCGTTTCTTGTTGGAATTCCTGCTTCAAGCCGTTGCTTATCGGGGTCGCGATGCCCGTATGATCAGCGTCTCACCGAAGATCGAGGAGATAGCCGAATTGTCGTTGCCATCTGACGCTCCGTGGGTCGAAAGGCTGCTGGAAACTTATAATACCGACACTAATGACGACCGCTCGTTCGTGCGAAATTGTCTGGGTGCTCCGCTGCGAGCTGCGGCAAACAATGCAAATTCGTTTGTGATGATCGACGATCTTCACGTTGCGGCACAGCTTGGCGGCGGCGAAGCGCTTATCGAAGATCTCATCGACATCTTTTCAAGAGCGTCGATCCCATTTGTCTTTGCCGGTCAGAGGCGATTTCTTTTTGCCAGAACTTCATTTCCTGCGATGGCGGTTGAGCCGCTTTCGTTCGCTGATGCCGGAACGTTTGCCGAGCGTCTTTCAGCAAGAATGAATGTGCCTGTCAACGACCAAACTCGTGATCTCATTGCTGTGCAGCTTGCGGGCAATGTGCTGCAGGTGTCATCGCTTTTTGCTGCGGCTTCGGCATATGGCGTTGTACTCGACCGTTTCGATCGCGTCGAACAGGTTTACACCGACGAGATTTTCGGCGGACGGATCGGAAAAAGTTTCGATGCGATCTTTAACAGTATCTTGCCCGACGCCGATATTCAACGAAATATTTTGCACCTGCTTTCTCAAAATCTGGCGGTCACCAATGGCAATGTTCCGGCTGCATATTGGAAAAGGCACGCCGGAATGACCGACTCGGAATTTCGTTCTGCTCTCGACGCTCTCAGGTACAGTGAGATCATTGATGTAAGTTCGGGCGTTGTTCATGTCGATCTGTCGAACATCGTTCTCTGCGATTACCTGCATGGCCGCGTCAGGCTTGAGATCGACGGAGACTCGCGTGCTCTTGTGGTCGGAGAAGCTCTGTCGGAAAACGTAAAGCGAGCTCCGCAGTTGATGGCGCGTTTCTATCGTCGAAGTTCGGCGATCGGCTTGCGTGAAATGCTGCGTACGTTTGACGGCCGTCAGGTGTCGCCTGCGTTGATTGACTATGGAAAGTTCAAGGACGAGTTCAAAGGCGGTGACGATGATAAAGTCCTCAAAGCTCTCAAAGAAGACAACTTAAAGATCAGCCTGCCGCAGATCGTTTACACTGCTCACACCGGCGATTTTTACTCAAAGCTGAACGAGCTTTGTGACATCGAGGTTTCGGCTGTTGCACTCGGATTTACTTACGCTGACGGACAAGAAGAAACGGCTTGGATAGCAGCCGAGGTCGAGTCAAAGCTAGAAGCCGGACGCGAGATCGTCGAGTTCTGGTGCGACCGTCTCGAAATGGCAGCGTTGAACTGTAACTTCGAACGTTTCAAGCTCTGGCTCATCGCTCCCGAAGGTTTTTCGCCCGAAGCGTTGGAAGTTCTGCATGCGAGAAACGCTTACGGCTCAAGCCGTAAACAGGTCGAGATGCTCGCAGGCATCTTGGAAGCAGAAATTCCGGTTTTAGCTGAGGCTGATGCGAACGAATATGAGTTCGTTTTTCCAATGGGTGAGAATACCGAAATGATCGCCGCTCACACTGTCGAAGAGATCGCTAAGCGTCACGCATTTCCGGCAAAGGCAATCAATCAGATCAAAACCGCTCTCGTCGAAGCCTGTATAAACGCGACCGAACATTCTCTTAGCCCTGACCGCAAGATCTATCAGAAGTTCTTGCTCGATGATGACAAGATCACGATCACAGTATCAAATCGCGGCTTACGGCTGGCCGATAAGATCGCCAAAACGATAACTCCCGACGAAGGCCGCCGAGGCTGGGGCCTCAAGCTCATCAAGGGCCTGATGGACGAGGTCCAGATCGAGCAAGTCGACGACGGCACCCGCATCACAATGGTGAAACGCCTCGCCTCAAACAACAACCCGCTCGTGATATAGATCGTTTCGTGAAGTCTGTCGATGCGTTTCTCGTCAATAGAAAATGACGCGAGTTGATAATGAGCACCGTTGACCCGAGCGTACATGATCGCGTTAAAAAGGGTCGCTATCCTAATGAGGTCAAAGTATTCCTCATTATGTTCCATCTCTGCTAACTGCTTTGTGGTAGCTGTGTAATTTAGTGTTCTGTGTATGTAGTGATCCATAGTTTTTCCTTTTGTGTTTTTAGTGTTTTCGTTTTTCGTTTTTCGTTTTTGTTTTCGTTGTGGTCTTCGTCGTTACCGCGTTTCGCGGCACATAGCCACGTCCCTTTAGGGCGTGGTATTCGTTCGCTCGAAAATTCAAAGGGCGTTTTAACGTCCTTGTCCGGCCTGCTTTAGCTCTAAGGCTAAAGCCGACATTGGTAAGCCCGTTAAAACGGGCTGAGAATTTCATTTCCATCTGACCACGCCATAAATGGCGTGGCTATGTGCCCTTCGGGAAAACGGCAAAGCCGCAAGGGTTTACGCGATAGGTAAATGTAACAGCCTTAACAGGTGTAACGGGTTAACAGATGTAACAGTTAACATATATATTCTTTTCAGTATCTTCTTACTTAGTAATCTCTAGTGTTAAGTTGTTAAGCTGTTAACCTTGTTACACTGTTACAGGTGTTAAGCAGCTTTTAGATATCGCGTAACAGTAACATGTGACAAACCAACTTCATCCGCGATATCGCGTGACGATTTACCCTCATCTGCCAGACTTTTTATCTTCGCGATCAACTCTTCTTTCTCTTTATCATTCGAGGCTTTCAGATGTTCTCTTTCCGTTGCGGTTCCTCTAAAAGCGAACTGCAATAGCGAATCGCGTTTCTCTATGTTGCAGAGTAAAACGTTGTCGGCGTGGTAGACGATTGCCGAGTTTCGGGATTTGATCTGCTTTAGGTATCGTGTTCCGGTTTCTTTGTGGCTTTCGCCGATGACAAACTACTTCAACTGCTAGTCAACTTTTCGGGCTTTATGAGCATCTATTCCTCGTATTGTAGGATAATGGTGAAATGATGAGAAAGATGCTGGTTCTATCCGTTCTAGTTTTGTGTTTGTCGGTAATGGCGTTTGGGCAGGCAGCGGGCGTTGTTAAGAAGGAACTTAGTCCGGCGGACATCGACCGGATAATTAAGAAATTTACGGCTAACGAAGGCGATTTTCGTGCAGCGTTGACCAATTACGTTTTTAACCGCTCGGCGACCGTGAATATTATCGGGTTGGGCGGGCAGATCGCCGGCACTTATCGGCGTGACTCGTTTATGACGTTCACTGCTGATGGTGGGCGGTTTGAAAAGGTTTTGTTTGCTCCGATAGCGACAACGCCGCCCGGATTTGTCACTCCCGAAGACCTCGAGGACTTAGGAGGAGTCAATCCTTTCGCTCTCGAACCGTCAGCCATCTCGCAATACAATATTTCCTACGTCGGCGTTGAGCGTATTGACGAACTCAACCTATATGTTTTTGATGTAATTCCCAAGATCATCCCAGACCCGAAGAAATCAAAATTGCGATTATTTACAGGCCGTATTTGGGTCGATGTTGATGATTTGATGATCGTCAAATCAAAGGGCAAGGCTGTACCGGAGACGAAGAACAACAAATTTCCGATAGTGGAAACGACACGCGAACAAATAGACGGCAAATACTGGTTTCCTTCGGATGCGAGAGCGGACGACGAATTAGTTTTCGGTGACGGGAACGTTACCAGGATAAGAATGCGTGTGAAATACACCGACTATAAACTCGGCCGCAGCGACGTTCGAATTCTTGACGATGAAGAACCGGTCAAACCAGCTCCGTCACCAACGCCGAAGAAATAGTGAAGAGTGACTAGTGGAAAGGGAATAGGGAATAGTGAATAGTGAATAGTCAAGAAAGAAATATACTCTTCACGTCTTACTTTTAGTTTTTAACTTGTTCGCGATAGCAGATCGCGTTTTTATTAACAATTCCATCAGATCATCTCCGGCATTTAGGCCTGAGGTTTCTATTGGCGGCAACAGTATCATTTCTATCTCACCGGAATAGGCCATGCCTGTTTTTTTGCCCATCATCCAATCGGTATTTTTCATAGCTACGGGAACGATAGGCGAATTGGTCTGCAATGCAAGATGAAACGCTCCTTTTTTGAAGGGAAGCAACTCGCCCGGCATCGCTCGAGTGCCTTCGGCAAAGACGCCAAAAGAGTAATCCTGTTTCATTACATCACGAGCTTTTTCCATTGATCGCAGGGCACGCTCAGGATTTGAGCGGTCGATGGCGATTATGTTTACAAAACTCAATCCCTGGCCAAACACAGGTACTTTTAGAAGCTCTTTTTTGGCAACAAGCCCCATCTTTTTACCCGCGCAGAAAAACAAAGTTGCCGTGTCGAGATATGAGCGGTGGTTTGAGATGAACACGTACGATCTGTTGGCTTCGAGATTTTCGATGCCGGTGACTTTTACCGTTGCCCCGCAAGCCTTGAGCCAATTCTTTGCTCCCCATTGAGCAATAGGAAAAAGCCAAATGCGTCGGCCAATTATCCACAAAAAAATAAGCGACGGCGTGCCCACCAACAAGAGCAACGAGCCAGCCACAAACCAACACCACCAATAGCGAAGTTTCGCGATGAAACGCGATCCAATCGGCTGTTGGACGGGAAACGTCAGCTTTTGATTTCTGTCATCGACGGTGAGCATCTTAGCAGCGATATTTTAACAAAAAGCAGAGGTTAAGCCTTTTTTTGATATTATTATTCTATGAAATTGCGAAGTTTTGCATTTATCATTGCGTTCCTCATTCTTACATACCAAAACATTTTTGCCGACAGCGGTTACGAGATCTTCACCTTAGCAAGCGAACCGTTTATACGCATAGGCTTGTCAACGAATGCCGGTTCAGTGTCTATTACTACGGCTGATTCGTCGTTGGTTGCGGTTAGTCCTGATGAACAGGGAAAGCTGCTTGCGACAAATAAGGTTACAGTTTCGGCTCGGGCATATCGTCCGCCTGAGATCGAAAATTACCGCATCGAATTTCAAAATCTGCCCACGCAAAATGATGCGAACAACTTAGCCAAAGATATTCGCGATGCGACCGGTGAAACGGCCCTCGCCAGCATCGACACGACAACGAACACCTGGAAAATTTGGGTCGGTTCGGTCAAAGATACGCCGGTCGATGCGGATGAACTTAAGGCGAAACTCGCTGACCAAGGTTTTGAAGACGCGGTCGTCATTACAGAAAAAAAGACGATCGTTTCTGCTGAAGCAGTTGCTTTGTCGCAGCAACTTAGAACTGCTGGAAAAAGCGAAGTGCGCAGCCTTACAAAAACAACTGGATCAACACAGACAACAGTAACCGGATCTGTTGATCCAAATTTGCGTGAGGTCATTATTAACGGATCGAGCGAAGAGGCAAAATACTCTTCGTTAAAATCTGTTGCATTCGCCTCGCTCAACGAGCGTGTAAATCCTGTCCGGCTGAACGGAAAGGCCTATCGCGGTAAACTCGAAGTTTTTGTAAACTCACGCGGTTCATTGACCGTTGTAAACGTCGTTCCGCTCGAAGAATACTTGCTTGGTGTAGTGCCGAGCGAACTTGGATTGCCGCAGCTCGAAGCTCAACGTGCACAGGCAGTTGCGGCTCGCACGTACGCTGTCGCAAATATCGGCGGCTATGGTAATCAAGGTTTCGATATGGTGCCGACGGTTTGGTCGCAGGTTTATAAGGGCGTTTCCATCGAGACAAAAATGGGAACGCAGGCTGTGCAATCGACACGCGGCATTGTCGCGACCTATCACGGAAAGCCGATCACTGCATTTTACACATCGACGTGCGGCGGACGAACTGAGAACAGCGAGAATATTTTCGAGAAAGCAGAACCTTATCTTCGCGGCGTCGAATGTTCGCTCGAAGGGCATCGGCATTTTGAACCATTCCTTATCAAGACCGACCGCAAGCCGGCAAAGGTCACAGACGAAGCCAATCTCGAACTCGTCCGTCTGATGTCGCTGTTTGCATCGAACGGTTTTTACCTTTCGACACCGCAGATGACCGACGAATGGTTTGAAAGCGTTCCGGCCGACAGCGAGATGTCGAACTGGTTGAATCAACTCGCAGGGCGATTTGGCAAGCCGTTTCCGAATGTGAATCGCGACACCACCAAGCCGCTTGAGCTGGCACGAATTGTCGCCTCTTTTATCTACGCCTCCGGTTATGCCGACACGCTGTTGAGTGATTCCGACGTGAATTATCAGTTAGCGTTTGAAGATGCAGCGGAGATACCAAAAGAGCGGCGAGCCGATTTTGCTGCGCTGCTTCGTGACGGATATTTTTCGCTTTATCCTGACATGACCATAAAGCCGAACAAGTCGTTTACACGAGCTCGAATGCTGCGCCTTATTCGACAGATCTACGAAAAGAAAAAATGGATGCCGGGCTTGGAAAGCGGAACGGCAAAACCAACGGGAGACGGCAAACTGATACTAAAAAGCGGCAAGTCAGAAAGACAGTTGACGGTGCGGCCGGACGTATTTTTGTTCCGCGAATTCGGCGGGTCGATGTATCAGGTTCGCGAAGCTGCACTCGTTGGCGGCGAGCAAGTTAGCTACCAACTCGACGCTCTCGGAGCGGTCAAATATCTCGAGATCAAGCCGACCAATACGCCGACCACCGCCGAAAGTATGTCGCCGTGGGTCTATTGGAACAAGTCGCTTTCAGCAGGCGAAGTGCAGTCGCGGCTTTCGCGATACGTTCGCGGCATCGGTACGCTTTACGATGTGAACGTAAAGAAAGTTGGATATTCGCGACGTCCGATCGAGCTTGAGATCATCGGTTCAAATGGCATCAAAACTCTGAAAGGCGGTAAGATACGTTCGGCTCTGCGGTTGCCGGAACAGCTTTTTATCATGAATAAACGCTACAACGGCTCAACTGTTGCGGGCTACACTTTCACTGGCCGAGGCTGGGGCCACGGTGTCGGTATGTGTCAATACGGAGCCTTTGGCCTCGCCAAAATGGGTGTTAAATACGACGAGATCATCAAGCACTACTACACGGGTGTCGATCTGACACAGGCCTACTAGAATTTTTACAAAATCAGTTTTTGTTCTACCTGTTAGCCGAACCGATATACGGTTTTGGATTGACTATAGATACGTAAACATTGTTTAATATTAATAGCGTTTCGAGACGCTCCTTTCTGATTTTTCTCCTGTAATCCTTTAATGAACTCCCGGAAGATTTTCCTCATAGGTATTTTTCTGCTTTTTTGTCTCATGGTGTGTGGACAAACGGCCGGGCAGTACCGGTTTGATACGTGGACGACAGACAATGGGCTGCCGCAAAATGGAGTGCGCCAGATCACTCAGTCGCCGGATGGATATCTGTGGTTTACCACCTTTGACGGGCTGGTCAGGTTTGACGGATTGCTGTTTACGACATTTAACAAAAGCAACACTAAGGGAATCATCAATAACCGGTTCACGGGTATTTTTGCCGACAATGACGGGACAATTTACGCAACCACGATGGACGATGGAGTTCTAACGATCTTTCGCGAAGGAGTATTTTCATCCCTTACGTCCGACGAGGTACCGGGCCACTACATTGAGCGTATCGAGCGAGGTGCTGACGGTGAA
Source organism: Chloracidobacterium sp. (assembly GCA_016711345.1). NCBI lineage: Bacteria > Pseudomonadati > Acidobacteriota > Blastocatellia > Chloracidobacteriales > Chloracidobacteriaceae > Chloracidobacterium > Chloracidobacterium sp. The sequence goes on along the minus strand of JADJTD010000001.1, from coordinate 1,180,596 downwards.
TTGCGATTTTTGTGTGAGGACGACGATCACAAATCGCGAAGTTGGTATCACTTGCGGGAAGGAAAATTTGAGTTTATTGAAAGACAGGATAAAAGCGTCTTCGACATAATCTTTACAGGTAAATCCGGCACTCAATGGTCAATTCGATCAAACGGTGTCACGGAAACCAGAGATGGACAGTCGGTTTTTTGTCCGCTCGACTTGTCAGGGATCATTTTCAGGCCGGCTTACTTTGAAGATAGTGAAGCGAATCTTTGGTTGGGAGAATTTAAGGTGCACCGTGTCAAAAATGGTGAAGTGCGTACCTTTGGGAAAAACGAAAAACTGCCCGACAACACGATCTATCATTCGTTTTGGGATGAAGCAGACGGCAGCGTTTGGTTTGCCAGCGGCGGCGGATCAAGTACCGGTGTCGGTCTGATCCAGATCAAGGATGACAGATTGCACATTTGGGGAGGTAAGGATGATCTGGCAAACAGACTCATTCAAGATGTATTCACCGACCGCGATGGGTTGAAATGGATCGCCACTGACCGTGGCCTGAGCAGACGTCGCAATGAAGTCCTAAAAAGTTACAGCACCAAAGACGGACTCAATCATTCGGAAGTTTATCCACTCTATCGCGACCGGCAAGACAACATTTGGATCGGCTCGGCAAAGGGCTTAACCATTTTCAGAGACGGGAAATTTGAGCCTGTTCATTTAAATTCGCATCAGCCACGGAAAAAAACTGCAAGCGTGTGGTGGGACGGTGGAACTGCGGTGCAGTCGCTGTGGGAAGACGCGAACGGCGTGATGTGGGTTGGCGTCGCCGGCGGTATTTTTCTCATCCAAAACGGAAAAGCGGAACTGCTGCTCGAAGGCTCTCACGTCAATGCGATCAAAAATGACCGCCACGGAAATGTCTGGGCTGCGACAAGCAACGGACTGGTAAGATTTAACGACTACAAATTGTCTGCTCGGTACTCGAAGAAAGAGGGGTTGCCGAACGAGTTCATGACATTCATTTTTGAGGACTCAAAAAATAATCTTTGGTTTGGCGGTTTTGGAGGTTTGAGCAGATTTGAGGACGGCCGATTTACCAACTACGCAACCAAAGAAGGCCTTGCCGGTAATTATGTGCGGACGATCTATGAAGACGCCGACGGTGTAATGTGGATCGGAACGTATGACGAAGGCATGAGCCGATTTAAGGACGGAAGATTTGTCAGTCTCAAGGAACAGAACGGCCTTTACAACAGCGGCGTGTTTGCGATCGAGGAAGACTCGGAAGGATATTTTTGGATAAGTTCGAACCGAGGCATTTACCGCGTACAACGTCAGGAACTAAACGATTTTGCGGATGGCAAGATCTATAAGTTTCACAGCATTGGATACGGGAAAGAAGACGGAATGCTCTCGATCGAGTGCAACGGTGGACGTCAACCGGCGAGCCTTAAAGACAAGGATGGCAAATTTTGGTTTCCAACACAGGATGGTGTTGTAGTACTTGATCCGTTGGCCGAGCGATCCAATTTACCAATGCCGTCGGCGGTGGTCGAGGACATAATGGTCGAACGTAAGCCTGTTGATTTTCGCAGCGGCATAGCGATCGAACCGGGACAGAATGACCTTGAGATCCGCTACACCGGCATCAGTCTAATCAAAGCGGATCAGGTCAAGTTCAAATACAAACTCGAAGGCCACGACGAAGATTGGGTTGACGCAGGCACGCGACGGACTGCCAACTACTCGTATTTACCGCCCGGAAACTATGTGTTTCATGTGATGGCCGCGAACAGCGACGGCTTGTGGGGAAAGCAAAGTTCGACGATAAAAGTCGAGATGAAGCCGCATTTTTATCAGACAACTGTGTTTTATGTGTTGGTCGTACTTTTGATCCTGCTTGGGTTGTTCGCCGCATGGAAAATAAGCCTTCACCAAATGAAGGCACGTGAGCGTCGGCTCAAAAAACTCGTAAACGAACGCACCGGCGAATTAGCTGCGGCAAATGAAGCGCTTCATAATCTTGCCAATGCCGACGGCCTCACAAAGATAGGTAACCGCCGCAAATTTGAGAGTTTTCTAGCGGACGAATGGCATCGGGCCGTTCGTTTCAAGACTGAGATCTCGCTGATAATGCTCGACATCGATCATTTCAAACTTTACAACGACACCTACGGCCATCTGGCGGGCGACGATTGTTTAAAGAAGGTAGCGGAGGCGTTTGCAGAGACGATCAAGCGTCCGACCGATCTGGTCGCCAGATTTGGCGGAGAGGAATTTGCCATCGTTCTCGGCGGCACGGATGCTGAAGGCGCTTATAATATCGCAGAACAAGCCGTCGATAATCTGAGAAGCCTTCGGATCTCACACAGCCTGTCAACAACCAGCGAAATATTGACCGTCAGTGTCGGCATTGCAACTGTTTTTGCCACGTTTGATTTGTCCGAGGCCGACCTGATCAACATCGCCGACAAAGCCCTCTACAACGCAAAACGCAGTGGACGGAATTGTATTTACGTTCACGATGGGCAAAATCAAATGCCGCCGATACACGCCGGCGTTCTGACACAAGAACAGATAGTGAGAGATTCGCTATAATTGCAAAATGAAACTTTCCCGAAGTCAGATCATCGGAGCAGTATTACTGCTTGTCACCATTCTGATTTTCACACTCGTTCGCAGTATGCTGTGAGTGTGAGCGTAAGTTCAAAGGAAAATACCATTTATGCGATTGTCGGGCCGACGTGTTCGGGCAAGACGGCGCTGGGCGTTGCGCTTGCTTTGCATGTTGGAGGCGAAGTTATCAATTGCGATTCGGTGCAGATCTACAAGGGCATTCAGATCGCGACCGCAAAACCCACCGAAGAGGAAAAACGCGGGGTACCGCATCATTTGATCGATTATGTCGATCCGAATGTGAATTACACAGCGATGGATTGGGCACGCGATGCTGCAGAGAAGATCGTTGAGATCGAATTGCGTGGCAAAGTACCGATTTTAGTTGGCGGCACAGGATTTTATTTGCGGACGTTGCGACAGCCTCTTTTTGAAAGCCCAAAGACCGACGAAGATCTGCGGGAACGTCTGCGTGCAATACAGAAAAAACATGGCGCAGAGTATTTGCACAAGATACTGACAAGGGTCGATCCCGAAACCTCGTCAAAGCTGCAGCCGCGCGACTATGTTCGAGTCATTCGTGCTCTTGAGGTGTATTTTCAAACGGGCGAACGGCTTTCAACTCAGCAGCCGAACCGCATTGCACCGCCGGAATTTGCCGAACGGATAAGGTTATCTGTGCTTGACCCGCCGCGCGATGAGCTATACGCGAAGATAAATGAGAGAACCGAAGGGCACTTTGCCATCGGCCTTATCGAAGAGGTGAAACAATTAATTGCTTACGGCGTTAAAGATAATACCAACGCTCTCGGGGCACACGGCTATCGGCGAGTTTGTGAATATCTTCGCGGCGAACGTGACCTCGAATCGGCGATCGAGCGGTCAAAACAGGATGTGCGGAATTACGCAAAACGCCAATTGACTTGGTTTCGTGGCGAGCCTAACTCTAGCTGGCTCAAGGGTTTCGGTGATCAGCCTGACATCCTCGCCGGACTTTTGCGGGAGATCAATGACCGGTAAATACAACTATCGCCGCAAAGCCGAAATTTGATATAATTTTGATACGATCCTATGCACCTTTGTAGGGACCCGATCCCATTGTTTTTAATTGACTTTTGAAATTGAGGAATCGTTATGGAAAAGCAGGCCGCTCAGAACATTCAGGATGCATTTTTGAACTCCGCTCGACGCGAACGCATCTCGGTTGTCATTCATCTTCTACACGGATCAACTCTTACCGGAAGAATAAAAAGTTTTGACAAGTTTTCGGTCTTGCTCGATGTCGGCGGGCCGGATGTACTAATATTCAAACACGGCATTTCCTCGATCTCTCAGGAGCGGAAGCCGGTATCCGATATTCAGTCTTGAAGGGAAAATTCATCACGTTTGAAGGCATCGACGGCAGCGGAAAGTCCACGCAGATGCGTATGCTTGCCAGTGAACTCGCGAGTTCCGGCGTCGAGGTCATTACCACTTGTGAGCCTGGCGGTACTCCGCTCGGCAGAGCGTTGCGCGAGGCATTTCTCGAAACGAAAGAAACAGTCGCGCCTATGGCAGAATTGCTATCTTTCGCTGCCGACCGAGCACAGCACGTCGAATACCTAATTAAACCGGCACTTGAAATCGGAAAGATCGTTATCTCCGATCGCTATGCCGATGCAACATTTGCGTATCAGGGAGCGGGACGCGGGTTTGACGAAGAAAAGGTCAACCAAGTTATAGAACTCGCGACCGGCGGACTAAAACCTGATCTGACATTGTTTTTTGACATTACGGTTGAGGAAGCCATTGCAAGAATGGCAGATCGTGATGAAAATCACACGAAAAGAAATCGAATGGACGAGGAAACCGGTGAATTTTATACTCGTGTGCGAAAAGCGTATTTGGGAATCGCCCGACGCGAACCTGAGCGTTTTCGCGTGATCAAAGCCATGGGAACCATGGAAGAAATTCATGCTAATGTTGTTTCTATAATCTCGGAAACTCTAAATATCGATGTTTAGCAAACTCGTCGGAAAAGACAACGTAAAACATACGCTAAAACATTTACTCGCTAACGGCCGCGTGCCTAATGCTTTGCTTTTTGCGGGCGATGAAGGCGTGGGAAAACAGCAGTTTGCATTGGAGCTTATTAAGGCAATTATTTGCCCGGAACCCAATGACGGCGAAGGCTGCGGCGTTTGTGCGGTGTGCAGCCGTGTTGATGCATTTGCGATTCCTGAACCAACGGATAAGAACCGAGACGATTTCAAAAAAGTATTTTTCGGCGGCCACAGCGATGTCGGTAAGATCGTTGCACATAGACGAACGATCGCTGTCGATGCGATCCGTGACCTCGAGAAACACGCGCATTATTTGCCATACGAAGCAAAGGCACGATTTTTTATCATCGACGACGCCGACAAGATGAACGACGAATCGTCTAACGCTCTGCTAAAGACGCTCGAAGAACCTGCGCCGACATCCTATATTTTTTTGATCACGTCACGTCCTGATTCACTGCTTGCAACTGTCCGTTCGCGCTGCCAGACACTGAGGTTTGCACCTGTCGCGATCGAAGATGTTGAACGATTTCTCATTGAAGATCGAGCGTTCTCACACGACGAAGCAAGACTCGCATCAAGATTGTCGAGAGGCAGTATTGGCAGAGCGGTTTCGATAAATGTCGAAAAATTCCGGACCGCACGCGAAAGAATGCTCGGTATTGTCACAAATGCTCTCGAATCCGGCGACCGTGCCGCCATGCTCCGCACCGCCGAGGAAATGAATGATGCCAAGAATAAAGATCTGTTCGAGCAGAACCTCGATATTTTGCAATCGCTGATCCATGATGTTTGGACGCTAAACGTGAGCAGTAACGCAGTAAGAATTGTAAATACAGATCTCGCCGACAAACTTACATTGTTAGCCGACAACGCACGCTCTGCCGATCTTCCCGCGTGGCTCACCGCGATAGACACAATTCGTGAAAACCTCGTCGTAAACATTAACAAGAAGATCGCCGCCGATGCGTTGTTTATGGAGATGGCAGCATAAGTTATACTGACTGCGTTTCGTAAAGTAGTTATGCGGGCCGAACAGCAGATCACGCCTTTCACTATTTCAACAACCGCTGAGCGATCGATAGCGGCTGCTGGTGTCGCCGCGATCACCGCCGGTTCCGGAGCAGTTGCGTATTTTGATCCCTCAAAGGTCAATTTCCTTCCTGTCTGTCCACTCTTTACTTTGACCGGATTCGCTTGCCCGGGCTGCGGATTGACGCGCGGGTTTCATGCTTTATTTCATGGCGATATTTTGACGGCGGTGGATTTTAATGCGTTGATCCCTTTGTGGGTATTGGTCTTTGGCTATATTTTTGTTTCGCTTGTTTTCGTCACAGTGCGTGGAAAAGGACTGCCGATGTGGTTAACTCGTCCGAAGTTTTTGTGGGCGTTTATGATATTGCTTCTGGTCTTTGGCGTAGTGCGAAACATTCCGGCTCATCCATTTACGATTCTATTTCCTTAAGAATATTCACCACAAAGGGACAGAGAACACAAAGGTAAGATTAAAAAGCTTTGTGTTCTTTGTGCCTTTGTGGTGAATCTGCTTTATGTTATTTGGACGAGCGGTTTTTCTTTGATGAGCGATTTTGCGGCCGAGCCTTCTTTTCTTAAAATCTCGACTTCTTTTACAAACTCTTCGACGATGTCTTCGCCGGCTACGCGGCGCATCGGGATGCCGTCCTTAAATATCATTCCGACGTTGCGGCCGAATGTGATGCCGAGCTGCGAATCGTGAGCCTCGCCTGGGCCGTTCACTGCGCAGCCCATGATCGATAAGTGCAAAGGTTCCTCGACGTGAGCTAAGCGACGTTCGACCTCGGTGACGATCTCGACAAAATTATCAATATCGAGTCGTCCGCAAGTCGGGCAGGCGACGACCGTGACGCCGCGTTTGCGCAGTTCTAAAGATTTGAGAATTTCCCAGCCTACGCGGACTTCTTCATGCGGCTCGGCTGCTAAGGACACGCGGATCGTGTCGCCTATGCCTTCGTGCAATAAAACGCCGAGGCCGATCGCTGATTTAATGGTTCCGCCAAACGGTGTTCCGGCCTCTGTCACACCCAGATGAAGCGGGTAATCGACCTTGGCTGCCATCAAACGATACGCTTCGACCATTCGATTAACGTCCGAAGCTTTGAGCGAAATAATGATGTCGCCAAATCCGAGGTCTTCGAGAATGCGGATGTGACGCATGCCGCTTTCGACCATCGCTTCGGGCGTTGCGGTGCCGTATTTTTTTAACAGATCTTTTTCGAGCGAACCGCCATTGACGCCGATACGGATCGGTACTTTTTGAGCTTCGGCGGCACGAACAACTTCACGGACTCGGTCGATGTGGCCGATGTTGCCGGGATTGATACGAAGTTTGTCGATGCCGGCGTCGAGCGCCTTCAGAGCCAGCTTGTAGTGAAAATGTATGTCTGCAACGATCGGAACGTCGGTGCGTTTGCGTATCTCATACATCGCCGCCGCCGCATCATCGTCGGGCACGGCAATGCGAACGATTTCACAGCCTGCCTCGACCATTTCATCTATCTGCCGCAAGGTTCCGTCAACGTCGGTCGTGTCGGTTTTGGTCATCGACTGAACAACGACGGGAGCACCACCGCCGATCTGAATATCTCTGACCTTAACTGCTTTTGTAACTCGTTTCATATGTAACCGTGTCAGTATCCCGCACGTAAGTAAGGGATCTTCGTTACATTGGAGAGCCCTTACTTACGTGCGGGCTACTGACACGAACTATTTTCCAATCAATCTCGATACGTCAAAGAAAATCACAGTTACCATCAATAGCAGCACTATCGCGAGGCCAGTCAATTGGATCCGCTCGCGTGCGACCATCGACAGTGTTTTCCCAAACCACGACAGCACTTTCTCGATGCCGAGTACCATTATTTGTCCGCCGTCGAGCATCGGTATTGGCAGAAGGTTCATCACGCCTAGGCTGAGGCTGATCGCGGTTAGTATGAAAAGCAGTCCGAAGAAGCCGCTTGAAAACACGGTATTTACAATAGCCTGACCGATTCCAATCGGTCCCGAAACCGTGTCTCGTGCAGAACGTTCGCCCGCACCGACCTGACCCAGAGCAGTACCGGTCATTCTCAAGGTGCGAAGATTAGTATCGATCGCCCAAGAAATAGCCCCACCGACCGTAGAGGGTTCGTAATTTTCTAATTGGGACGAATCGAAGTGTATCCCGACAAGCCATTGATCATCCTTAAGGACGGCGTTGGTTGTGACCTCAGAGCGTTCGCCGTTGCGGATAAGAGAGAGTTTTATCGGTTGATCCTTCGCTTGGCCAATAAGGTCCTTCATTTCCTTAGGACTATTAACTGTCTTGCCGTTAACAGATACGATCAAGTCGCCCTTTTTAAGACCTGAGCTGGCGGCCGGCATATCGGGTTGTAATTTTCCGACGACGACTGGTTCCGTACCGTCATCAGTCGACATATCTAAGACTCCACCTGATTGTCCGCTCACGGTGATCTTGGTTGGACTTATAGAAAGCGGGATTCGTTGACCCTCGCGCTCTATGGCGACATCAATCGGCTTTTCTGGCCTAAGGAGAGCTTCTTCGTTAATCCGATCCCAAGAGGGGTTTTCAATGCCGGCAAAATTTACAATCCGGTCACCAACTTTGATGCCCGCCTTTTCAGCGGCACCATCAGCCTTTACCGAACCTATAACCGGAGCCGGAACCGCAGGGACTCCGTAAGCTAGAGCTATCCCAAAGGGTATCGAGAGAGCCAAAACAAAATTCATGAAAGGCCCGCCGAGCATTACGAAAAACTTTTGCCACCGCGGACGGAGTTCGTAAAGCTCACTTTCCGGAACCGGATCGCCTTGTGATTCGCCGCCTTCGAGCGGCCCGGTTGCTTCGTCGCCGTAAAGTTTGACGTATGCACCAAGCGGAATCGCGCTGACGCGATAGTCCGTGTGACCTACTTTAAACCCAAAGAGACGAGGGCCGAGTCCGAAAAATGAATATGCCTCAACACGCATTCCAAAAAACTTTGCCACAAGAAAATGGCCGAGTTCATGAATGTTTATGGCAACACCGAGAACAAAAAGAATAGCTAAAATTGCAATTAAAATATCTGGCATCAAAATATCCTTGAGCTAAAAAACCCTAACTTAGAGACCACTAATGCGGCGTAAGTTGTAAACTAAAAGTGTAAAACCCCCGCACAATCCAGTCAATCTAATTCGTGATCGCCGCCGAAGATACCTTTGCAGCTAATAACTTTTCCACACCGGCGCGTGCTTCGCGGTCGGCGTTCAATATGGTTTCTAGATCAGCCGCAGGCTTATTCTCGTGCGCGTGGATTACCCGTGCATTGATCTCGGCAATTTCAGAAAGTCTGATGCGTCCATCTAAAAATGCCTGAACAGTCGTTTCGTTAGCAGCATTCAGAGCCGTCGCCATCGTTCCGCCTGCCTTTAGTGCATCGTAAGCTAAGCCGAGGCAAGGGAATCGTTCGACATCCGGCTCTTCGAAATCAAGACGGCTGAGGCTGGCAAGATCGAGCGGCGGAAGGCAATTTTCGCGGCGGTCGGGATATGTGAGCGCGTATTGGATCGCGTGTTTCATGTCCGTCACGCCCAATTGAGCGATTATCGAGCCGTCGACCATCTCGACCATCGAATGCACGACAGATTGCGGGTGAACGACGACCGAAATTTGATCGGCGTCGAAACCGAAAAGCCATTTCGCCTCGATAACCTCAAAGCCCTTATTCATTAGCGTGGCAGAATCGATAGTGATCTTATCGCCCATATTCCAGTTCGGGTGTGCAAGGGCCTCTTCGCGGGTGGCGTTGGCGATCTCGGCTTTTGTCGATTCGCGAAACGGTCCGCCAGACGCTGTGAGGATCAGACGTTTCACTTCACCTCGTTTTTCTCCACGCAGGCATTGGTGGATCGCGTTATGCTCGCTATCGACCGGCAAAATCTCCGCACCCGATTTTTTCGCGGCTTCTGTCATCAATTCGCCGGCCATGACAAGCGTTTCCTTATTAGCCAGAGCTATACGCTTGCCCGCCTCAATGGCTCGCAGCGTCGGCACAAAACCAACAGCTCCAACAGTTGCGGAGACGACGATCTCGGCTTCAGGATGTGTCGCGACCGCGATAAGGCCTTCGGAATTAAGTTCGATACGCGGCGGCTTTACGCCGAGAGAGTGAAGTTCGCGTTCCAATATTTCGGCACACTCCTGATCGTCGCAGGACACAAGCTCAGGCTGAAATTCGGCTATCTGGACAGCGAATTTCTTCATATTGCGGCCAGCCGCCATCGCCACGACACGCAAGTCGCCGAGATGTTCGATCACTTTTAAAGTGTTGCAGCCGATCGAGCCGGTGGAACCAAGGATGGAAATGGACCTCATAAGAACGCGAGATAAAGATTAACACATAAGAACCTGCTTATAAACGTGTCCATTCCACTGCCGATCGCGGTGCCCGCGTCCGGCTGCCTCGAGTTCCGGCGTCGCTCTCAACTGTCCATTTGTCGCCAAAGAAGGATCAAGGAGCGGGCACATGAATGGGCGGCGTCATGGGAACAGTTATACGCGTGAGCAGGCAGGGTGCCTTTGGGTGTCCTCGGACTCGTTGATCGAAGGAGGCTTTTTCTCGCTGCCCATTCTTTTTCGATGGCTTTTTGGGGGGTCTCCGATGGCTTTTTGAGGTCGAAAGATGGCTTTTTGGGGTCACAAAATGGCTTTTTTGGACACGTTTTTAGTTAAACCGTTGCAGATCAGATGTTTAGCATGACATCCGCATGTTTTTGACAAGAGCCAACGTTTCTCGTCGTTGATCTACATCCTCGTCTATGACATCCGGCATCTTTGCCTTTATTTAGACAAATAAAAGGTTAAATTTTCTCAATATTGCTAAATTCGAAGGAAGCTTCTAAGCGATCTGTTTTAGATTCACCGGCGGCCTGTTTGTCGGCGAGAAATTGGTTGAACTCAGCAGAGCGGTTTTTGGGCACACTCAGAGTTTTCCAGTCCGCTGACTTGAAATGCTTGGCAAGCAAGACGATCTGGCCCACATGATAGGCGTAGTGCGTCATTTGGCGGTTTAGCGCCTCGGCAATTGTATGCGGCTCGCCGCGTATCGGCACAGTGCGTGAGAAATCTTCGACTGTCAGCGGTTCGATCGCTTCAAACAGCGTCTGCCAGCCTGTTTCCCAGAATTTCATCAACGATTCGCGGCTGTCGCCGATCAACTCAAACTCGGTATCGCGGTGACGGTCAGGCTTTTCGCCGTCGCTTGTCAAAAAATCGCGCCAACGCGAATGCAGGTTCCCGGCGATGTGCTTTACGATCAGTGCGACTGAATTGGCCTCGGGGTCAATAAGCGCAAAAAAATCTTCGTCGCTGATTTGTTCTATGGCACGCTCCGCCATCTTTTTGTAATTGCGGAAGGACTGGATCGCGTCAGCATGATAGTTCTCAATTATTTTCTTCATTTTGTCCTCTCAAGATCAATTGAATCAAGGTGTGCTTTGGCGATCTGCAGAGCGGTGAAGATATCACCGGCAAAGTGCTTACGTCCGACTTTGTCGACAAAACCGCTCTTTCGCATTACGCGGTAGACACTTCGCGAAACCGCCGAGAACACAATAACTTGATCATTCTCCAATGCTTCGTCAGCGAGTTCTTCAAGAACATGGATGCCGCTGGCATCGATGGTCGGGACCTGCCTCATCCTGAGGATAAGCACTTTTGGTTTGGTCGCGACGACACGGATCGATTCCTTAAACTGACGAACAGCTCCGAAAAACAACGAGCCGTAGATCTCAAATACCTCAACACCATCAGGGATCTCGATATCGGTCATATCGCGCCCCTGAAATTCTTCGTCTTCTTTCAAATTCTCAGTAATTAGATCGACATGCGTTTCGGTCGACATTTTTTCTAGGAAGAGGAAGGCGGCGAGCAGGATACCGACCTGTATGGCGACCGTTAATTCGATAAAGACAGTGAGAAAAAATGTTGCCAACAACACCGCGAGATCGCCACGTGGGCTGCTAAGTAAATGGCGAAACTCCCGCCATTCGCTCATGTTGTAGGCGACAACGACAAGGATCGCTGCAAGCGTTGCCATCGGAATCATCGCAGCCCATTTGCCGATGAATAGGAGAACAAGCAGCAGGAAAATACAGTGAATAATGGCGGAAACCGGTGTTGTGCCTCCGCTTTTGATGTTTGTTGCGGTGCGAGCTATGGCTCCGGTGGCGGGAATACCGCCAAACATGACGGAGGTGATGTTGCCTGCACCTTGGGCGATAAGCTCCATATTTGAGCGGTGCCGCGTTCCCATCATTCCATCAGCTACGACAGCTGCGAGTAGGCTTTCCAGTCCCGCGAGGATCGCAATAGTTATCGCAGGAGAAAACATCTCCTGTACCAGCGACCATGTGACGACCGGGAAATGCGGCATCGGGAGAGTACTGGGCACTCCACCAAATCGGGTCGCGATAGTTGCGACCGGTATTTGAAAATACTGAACCACGAATGTTATGGCAAGAATCGCTATTAACGGGCCGGGAACGCGGTGAGTCACCTTAGGCCACAAAATAATTATCAAAAGCGACGCCGATCCGACCGCGATCGCATAAGGGTCGACCGTCGCAATATGTCGAACGTACTCCAGCCATTTTTCGACAAAATCGGCAGGAACTCTTTCCAGCTTAAGTCCAAGAAAGTCACTTACCTGGGACGAGAAGATAATTAGGGCGATGCCTGATGTGAAGCCGATCACGACCGGGTATGGAACAAATTTGAGAAATGCACCCATGCGTGCAAGGCCCATTATGATCAGCAATATGCCTGCGATCAGAGTCGCAACGACCAAGCCGTCGTAGCCGTATTTCTGGACGACGCCGTAAACGATAACGATGAAGGCACCCGTCGGGCCGCTGATCTGTGCCCGTGATCCGCCAAGGACGGCGATCACAAAACCGGCGAAGATCGCAGTATAAAGCCCCTGCTCAGGCTTTACTCCCGATGCGATGGCGAGTGCGATCGAGAGCGGCAGGGCAACCACGCCAACCGTCAATCCACCGAGCAGGTCACCCTGAAACTGTTTTCGCGTATAACCCTCGCGTAATACAGTGATGATCTTCGGTTCGAGTTTTCGGTACATTGCTGGGTTAGGATGATTTGATATTCGCGGCGAGTTCTGACCTGTTGAAGGATTTCTGACCGCCTGTTTCCATCTCTTTGAGCGTCACTTTGCCTTCGGCGATCTCGGATTCGCCGAGGACGCAGACCCACGGCACTTTGATCGTGTCGGCATACTTCATTTGCTTGCCGAGCTTGTCGGCTTCGGGATAAAGCGTGACACGAAGGCCTTGTGAGCGGAGTTCGTTCGCGAGTTTGAGCGATTCTGCGACGGTTTCATCGCTCCAGATCGTCACCATCACATCCGCAGGCGTCGATTCCGCGATCTCAGGCGGAAACATCCCGCGTTCTTCCATTACAACAAGAATGCGTTCAAGCCCCAACGAAAACCCGCACGCGGGTATCTGCTCCTTCCCAAACATCCCGATCAACCCGTCATAACGCCCGCCGCCGCCGAGTGAACCTGCGAGGTCGGGGACGTTGATCTCCATGATCGTACCCGTGTAATAAGAAAGCCCACGAGCAAGAAAAGGCTGGACTACGACATTCTCACCCTTCACAAGATCGACGATTTGGTGAAGTCGCATCTTAGTATTGAACGACTTCTCTGCGTCTTTTCCATTGGGTACGCACTGTTGAAGTACAAGGCCATTCACGTCGACTTCGCCTTGCCAAGCGTTATAAACACTATGGTAAATTGCACGCAGTCTATCTACCGATTCATCGTTGATTCCTTTCGCTGCAATCTCGCCAAACACCTCATCTGGTGACATCTTGTCCAGCTTATCAATTGCTGTTAAAGCGATACCGTGTTGCTCGGATTCGATCCCGCAGGCATCGAGAATGTCGAATATAAGCTGTCGATCATTTATTTTAACGATGAAATTATTGAATTTGAGTTCCTTCAGTATTGCACACGCCGCCGAGATGATCTCGGCTTCGACGACCATGGAAGTCGAGCCGATGCAATCGACGTCGCATTGGTAGAATTCGCGAAAACGGCCTTTGGCAGGGCGGTCGGCTCGCCAGACGGGTTGGATTTGGTAGCGTTTGAAGAATTTGGGAAGGTCGTTTTTGTTGTTGGCAACGACGCGGGCTAGGGGAACTGTTAGGTCATATCGAAGTGCGAGATCGCTGAGGGCACGCTCGTTAACACTCGCGTTTCCGCCGTTCGCGAGGGCTTCGTCGAGTTTTTCTCCGCGTTTTAATATTTTGAAGACAAGCTGATTTCCCTCGTCGCCGTATTTGCCCATTAAGGTTTCGAGGTTTTCGACTGAAGGGGTTTCGAGGGGTTCGAAGCCGTAGGATTCGTAAACCTCTTTGATGATGTTGATGACGTAATTACGCTTTCTGACGTCGGCGGGGAGAAAGTCGCGCATTCCGCGGGCTGGATTTGTACTTGCCATAAGAATATTTTAGCCACGAATTACACGAATAGCACGAATCCGAATTCTTATTCGTAAAATTCGTGGCTAATTCAATTCACGCGTCCGTAAGCTCGACGATATTTTCAATGTCGAATGCGAATACGAAGTTTTCACCAACACAACCGCCATCGCCTAGAATGTCCAGCCCTGAAGTTCGTGCCTCGATCATAGTTCCGGGGCCATATGGCGGTTCGCAGGGCAATGCCGGATCGATAAGCACCGGCGTCCGTCCAGTCAACTGAAGTATCCTGCCGAGCTCGATCAGAGTCTCCGCATTAACTATGTTGAGCAAATTGCTTACTATCGTTCGGTTAATGTCGTGTTCCTGATTCAGTATCTCATCCGTTTTAAGAAAGAGATCGGCAAGGATCGTCGAAGCATTTTCGGAAACGCCGACTTCTAGTAATTCACTGACAAAGCCTTCGACATTGTATTTGTTAAAACTTCGGATGGCGGGAAAGGTTTGGTGCCGCAGAGTCTCGGTAACACGGACCGTTTCCAAAATACCTTCCAAAATACCGCCGTGACTTAGATATATTGCGAAATTTTTGATGCCCAGACGGCTAAGGGCTTCATTTACAGCAAGTATCGCGTTTGCCTCGACCGATTTATCGTCTCCTTCAATCTTCTTTTGGAATGTTTCGACACTTTCAAGCGGCTCAAAGCCGTAGCTTTCGTAAACCTCTCTAATAATGCCGAGTACGTATTCGCGTTTTCGGACATCCGAGGGCAGAAAATCGCTCATTCCAAGATCTGGGTTGGTGCTTGCCATAGACCTATTTTAGCTACGAATTACACGAATAGCACGAATACAAAAATTCTTATTAGTGTTATTTGTGTCATTCGTGGCTAAGAATATTGTTTTTTGAGTTCTGTGTAGTTTCGCCATGACTGGTCGAGATAGGCGAGTTCGTCGTGGGTGAGTTCGCGTTTTACCTTTGCTGGCGAGCCCATTACAAGCGAGTTTGGCGGTATTTGCGTTCCCGGTGTAAGCAGCGAACCTGCGGCGACGAGTGAGTTTCGGCCGACTCGGACGCCGTCCATTAAGATCGCTCCGATGCCAATTAAACAGCCGCTTTCGACGTGGCATCCGTGAAGCACGACGCGATGGCCGACGGTTATTTCGTCTTCGAGAATGGTTGAGTGCGTATTCGAGCTGACGTGTATCACCGTCATGTCCTGGATGTTTGTACGTGCACCGATGCGAATGAAATTTACATCGCCGCGAATTATCGAGCCAAACCATACACTCGATTCTTTGCCTATATGGACATCACCTATGACGACGGCATCTTCGGCGATGAATGCCGTTTCATGTATTTTCGGATGGATATTATTGAATGGCTTTAACATCAAGAAATTTTCCGCAAAGACGCAAAGAACGCAAAGTAGATCGGCAAAAACTTACCTACTGAGTTTGCGCCGCAACACTCCAAGCGCCTGCTCGAGTTCAGTGATACGAAGCAGCTTCGCCACTATCAAGAATATGACACAGCCAAGCACGATCGGGACCAATGCTTCTATTAGTCTGACGGTAAAGGCTTTGTCGCCAAAGTAATTTGTAAGCAGATAATAAGCGCCATAGGCCGTAGCGGACATAGCTGCGGATGCGATCAAAACGCGAACTAACGACGACAAAATGTCGCGGCCGTTGAGCCGTTTAATTCGCTTACGCATATACAAAGAAAGAGCAAGAAAATTTACGGAGGCGACGACAGATGTCGCAAGAGCGACACCCACATGACCGAATCCGTTTGGCCTTTCGGCTGAGACTCCGACCGTCGAAAGCAGCTGCATCATCCCAAAACTTGTCGGGACATGAATGAGGATCGACGCAAGACTTATATACATCGGCGTTTTTGCGTCGTCGAGGGCGTAGAATGCCGGCGAAAGTACCTTGACAGCTGCGTAACCTGCAAGGCCAACTGAGTACGCAGTCAATGCCCAAGCCGTCATATCAGTATCGAAAGCCGTGAATTCGCCGCGTTCGTAGATAAGGCCGATTATTGGCTGGCCGAGGACGATCAGGCCGCATGCCGATGGAATGGCAAGCAAAAACACCAGCTTAATTGCATCCGAAAGAGTCGAGCGGAATTTTACAATGTTTTCCTCGGAGGCAAGACGCGAAAGAGCCGGGATCGCTGCTGTGCCGATGGCGACGCCGAATACACCTATCGGAAACTGCATCAACCGAAATGAATAACTGAGCCACGAAGCTCCGCCGTCGATGCCCGACGCAACGATCGTGTCGACCAATACCTTGATCTGAATTGCTCCGGTGCCGATGATCGCCGGACCCATAAGCCGCATGACGCGGCGCACGCCTTCGTCCGCAAAGCTAAGCCGCAGCGAAAAACGAAAACCGACGGCAAACAGCGACGGCAACTGTATTAAAAGTTGCGCCGCTCCGCCAAGCAGCGTCCCTATCGACATTCCGATGATCGCCCATTGTGCTGCATCGCTTGGCACGACGATCTTATCGACCGAGCGTTCCCAAACGCCGCCGCTCAACCAAAAAGCAAACCCAAGCCCCGCGATGATCGAAACGACATTAAATGCCGTCGAAGCCGACGCCGGAATGCCGAAACGCCCTTTTGTGTTCAGAACGCCCATTGCCAACGCAGCAAGTGCAACGAGCAGAATGAACGGGAACATTATCTGCATCAACGTTGTGGCAAGTGCAGCTTTTTCGGGCGGATAATAGTGATTCGGGTCGCCGAGATAGTTGTAGGTGATTATTTTTACAAACAGCGGCGAAAGAAAGATACCTACGATGCAGACCACGCTTAGCACGACCGCAAGTCCGTTGAAGATCAGGCTCGCGAGCCGCCAAGCCTCTTTCTCGCTGTTCTTGATCTGGTAATCGGTAAAAACCTTAACGAATGCCGCAGAAAGTGCCCCCTCAGCAAACAGGTCGCGCAGCAAATTCGGTATGCGAAAACCAACAATGAACGCATCGTAAAGAAAACCAGCTCCAAAATATCTCGCAAATATCGTTTCGCGGATCAGCCCCAAAACGCGCGAGAACATCACCGCGATCGAAACTATGCCGGCAGAGCGAGCGACGCTTTTATGCTTTGTTACCGGAGGCTCGGCCTCGACGATCAGATTGGCATCGACAGGCTCGGCCAACGATTCCGGCGTTTCCGATTCGCTTTTTTCATTTTTGGGTTCGGTCATTGACAGGCGGCCATACGCATTGGCCAAACCGAAATTATCTCACGGGCGGTAAAAAGAAAAAAGGAAGCAATTCTAGTGCTTCCCTTAATAGACAGTTTGGTAAGTACGATATTAGTTGCCTCGGCGAGATCGTCCGTCCGGATAGCTTACTCGTGATCTTGCGAGGCGCGTTTCGAGCGAAATTGCGTCGTAGGGCATTGGGGCCGGGCCGCCGAATTGGCTTTGGACGAGCGTTACAAAGTTATTCTGAAAAGCGCGAAATCGCGGGACGCTGCCGCGCTGGTTAAAGATAACAAAAAGATACTTACCGTTTCGCGTGTTGATCTCACCGCAAAGTGCGCTCACACCGGCGTCGGTTTGGCCGAGCGTTCCTGTCTTTCCGACGACACTGCCGGTAGAAAAATCGGCATCGAAGCGGTTTTCAAGCGTTCCTTTGTCGATGCCGGCAACGGGCATGATGTCGGCGTATGTCATCTGATAACGAGCCAGATCTGTTCGAAGGGCACGCAAGAGCAGCATCATTGCGTTTGGCGTAACGCGGTTGTAGCCGAGGCCGCTCGATGTCTGGATCGAGAACTCTACGGGTGGAACGTTTGCATTAAGATGAACAAGTCGTGCGACAGCATAAGGACCGCCGATCATCTCGCCGAGGCGTTCGGAAAGAAAGTTGTTTGAATAACAAAGCGTGGCTTTGAGGATCTCACGGATAGGAGTCGATTCGTGCGTAAACAGCAACTGCAGGCTGCTCGGTATCGGTTGAGCATAGACCGATCCGGTGAAGGTGACGCTGGGAACAGGGTTTGCTTGGCCGTATCTTCCGGAATACGAAAGATAATTGAGCCATGAACGCGTCGCTGCGGCTGAACGCTTTGACGCGTCCAAAGAGGCGAAAAGCGATTGTCCGGATGCGAGCGAGGAGCCGGAATAGTTCATCGCGAAATTGTCCGTCACGATCAGATCGCCCGTTACCGTACGAATGCCGATCTTGTTCAATTCGTCTGCCACAGTCACCGCATGCTGGAATCCAAACATCGGATCTTTGCCCGACATATACACGTTGCCGTTGAGCGTGCCGGTCGACCGGTCGATCGCTCCGTCCGTGTAAACGATAGTTGAGAAACGAAAATCGGGGCCGAACGTTTTGAGGACTGCGTACGCTGTCGCGACCTTGACGTTCGAAGCCGGGTTGAATACCTGTGTCGAGTTACTTTCGATGACAACATTGCCTTCGAGCGATTCGATCAGAACACCCGAATAGCCCGGGATCGACACCTGTGCAAGAGCAGGGAAAAGGGTTCGGACGGCATTTGAAGAGACCGGCGCTGGTGAGACGCTACCTGTCTTTTGAATCAAATTAGGCGTCGATGAAGGCCTAACAACCTTTATGTCCTGAAGCAGCGGCTGAGGCGAACTCTGACCAAAATTAACGCCCGCAGTTAGGCACAATATCGCCGCAATGCATAACAAATTGATTGTTTTTCTTATAGATCGTGACATTGAAACCAGATTTTTCAGCAGGACCGAGCGGCAGGCTTTCGGGGCAGCGGAAAGCGACGCTAAAACTAATATACCACATTTTGACATCGAGGTTTCAAGTTTTGGGGTCTTCATGTTCATGCTAAGTGACAGGCGTTTTATATGATGACTTCAACCGGCAGGGCGATGCATGTCATTAAGCGGTGCTTATGGCAGCAATTGCTTTTGTTTATACACGAAGAAAATGAAAAATGGAAGTATTTTTTTCTGCTGGCTGCCGTCGACCTAATTTCTAGGTGCGGCCGGTACACTTAACGATGAACTTATCGCCCTTATTGATGTGCTGCCTTTAGTGCTGGCTTAAAGGTTAATCCACAAAATCGACATCGACACGGTGCGGTATGATGCCGGCCTTGTGGCCTTCGTCGAGGAGGCGGCGGACGGCTTCGCGGCCTCGGTCGCCGTAATCGAGCGTGAGGTCATTTACCCACATTGCTACAAATCTGTCGGCGAGTTCCGGCTTCATATCGCGGGCGAACTGCATCGCGTAGGCGAGAGCGTCTTCGCGGTTTTCCATTGAGTAAACGATGCTCTTGTGAAGGTGTTTTGAAACTTGCCGCATCAGATCTGCGCCGAGGTCGCGGCGGATAACATTTCCGCCCATCGGCAAAGGCAGGCCGGTTTTATCATGCCACCATTCACCGAGGTCTAGCAACTTATGAAGGCCGAGTTGGTTGTAAAAGAGCTGACCTTCGTGAATAAGCAGGCCGGCATGAACATCACCGCTTTTCACAACATCAATGATCTCGTCAAACGGCACGACGATATGCTCAAAATTCGGATTAAAGATCTTGAGAGCAAGATAGGCGCTCGTCAGTTCGCCCGGAATGGCGATCGTCATTTCGCCGATGTCAGCAGCATCACGAGGCTCGCCTGAAACTACGATCGGGCCGTATTTGTCACCGATGCTCGCTCCGTGCGGCAGCAAAGCGTATTTGTCGGCAACATATGCATAGGCGTGAAAGGAAATTGCCGTCACATCATAAACACCATTGTGAGCGTCCTCATTTAGTTTCTGGATGTCTTTAAGCGTGTGATTGAATTTCAGCCCTTCGGTCTCGAGCTTATTCGTCGCGAGTCCGTAGAACATAAATGCGTCGTCTGAATCGGGCGAATGCGCAACGGTGATGGTACGAGTTTTAGACATTTCTTTAGCTATTGCCGGCATAGGTCAAACCTGACAGTGATAAATATTGGTGTCGTAGAAAATCTCTATTCTATCGTTTTCAGCGTGTTTGGCAAACAGACGGAGCAGGTCTTCGAAAACCGTTTTAAATGTAGGATCTGATTCGCTGGGCATGTATGACGCAGAAAGCATTCTGCCCTTCAAGCCTTGGAAATCGAAGATCTGGCTGTTTGCAAACGTCGCCAATCCGTATTCTTTTTGAAAGAAATCGGCGATCTCGACGGCGTGGATATTCTCATGCCGTACGTGGACATAGTCGTCGGCATATTTAAGCAGAAATGCCTCATATTCGACAAGAAACGGCGTCGTGTCTAACTGGCGTTCATTCCATATTAGCACAATATGCCCGCCAGGCATTAGGATCCGCTTGAACTCGGGCCTCGTTTTTTCTGCGTCAAACCAATGGAACGCCTGCGCAGCAATGATCATATCGACGAACGAATCGGCAAGCGTGGTTTGATCTGATGTGCCGTCAACGGATGTGAAATTTGAAAAGGGTTCGAGATATTTTTCAGCTGCGTCTCGCATCGCAGCGTTCGGTTCGACACCGAAAACACGATTGCCATTTTCGAGGAACATCTTTGTCGAGATACCCGTTCCACAGCCGACATCGGCGATAACATGTTCAGATCTTAGGCCGCAATTTGCTTCGAGATAGCTAATTATTTCGCGCGGATAGTCAGGGCGATATTTGACGTAGTTTTCGACGCGGTTTGAAAAACGCTCTACTGTATCGGTCATATGAAAATTTTTAACGCAAAGACGCGAAGATGCAAAGACGCAAAGGAAAAAGAGTTATAGCCGTTAATTCTCTTTACTTTGCGGCCTTGGCATATTTGCGTTAACTCACTTTTACTTCTTCACCAGTCCACTGTGATTTTTTATCGTGAGGAATATCGAATTGATCCAAGATGCGAAAGCAGAGATGTTCGACGAGATCGTCAATGGTTTTTGGCCGATGATAAAAACCAGGGCTCGCGGGCAATATTCGTGCGCCGGCGTGAGTCAGCTTGAGCATATTTTCGAGGTGAATCGCGCTGTAAGGAGTTTCGCGCGGAACCAAAACCAGTTTTCGGCCTTCTTTTAGACAAACGTCAGCCGCTCTATGGATCAAATTTGTACCCGCACCTGAAGCGATCGCTCCCATAGTACCCATCGAGCAAGGAACGACAATCATTCCTGCCTGCTTGTTGGATCCGGACGAAGGCTTCGCAGCAAAATTGTCGAGCCGCCAGAAACGTATCAATTTTGAATCTACTGGCAAACCGAGCCATTCGTTGATCTTTGATGCGTCCGTTTCCTTTAGATTTACGCCCATTTCGACCTGAGCAACTGTCACTGCCGTGCCGGAGACGATCAGATTTAAGGCTTCAACAACGCCGCTTGCTGCGAGAAGCTGCAAGGTCCGGTGAGCATACATCGTGCCCGAAGCACCTGTGATCGCAACTGTTAATTCCATTTACTAAATATTATCTTATTTTCGACGGATAACAATAAAAAAGCATAACCTTTGCAACCAAGAGGCTTATATCACCCTCATAACAGAGGTTATGCGTAATAGAACGACTTTTTCGTCCCTCTTATTATTAATACTGCTATCTTACATTGCGGTTGACGGCCAAACTGTTCAAAGAAATCCCATCATTATTATTCCCGGTTTTTCAGGCACAGAAATAGTTGATGCTGAGGGAAGGACGGTCTGGTTCAGCGTAAAGCGGGGCAAGACGGACGATCTGCGGTTGCCTATACAATCGCCGGTTATCTCACACAATCGCGACAGCTTGCAGCCAAAGGATTTAATTCGTTCCGTTGATATTAAATTGTTTCCGGATATCGAAGTTTACCAATCACTGATCGACTCTCTCAAGGCAAAGGGTTATACCGAGGCTCAATGGAACGACCCAAAAGCGGCAAATGTTTTTTATGTTTTTCCCTACGATTGGCGGCGTGACAATGTCGAGTCGGCGCAGCTATTAATGCGCCGAATGGCGGCGGTTCGCAAAGCTGTTCGTGATCCGAAGCTAAAGTTCGACATTTTGGCGCATTCTATGGGGGGCCTTATCGCTCGTTATGCAGCAATGTATGGAACGGCCGATCTGCCGGCGGAAGGCGTACAGCCCAAACCCAATGGGTCAGGCGCGGCATTTATGAACAAAATCATGATGTTCGGCACGCCGAACGAGGGGTCCTTTAACGCATTTGAAGCGTTGCTAAGGGGTTCACCGATCATCGCGGACCGAAAGCTGCCCTTTGTCGACGACTTGCGGCCGGAGGATGTTTTTGCGACGCCGTCAATGTTTCAGCTTCTCCCGCATCCGTCAGCAGCTCGATTTTATGATGAAAATCTAAAGCCGATCGCTCTCGATCTTTACGACGCCGACACATGGCTAAAATACGGTTGGGGCGCGCTAGCCGACCCGAAATTCCTAGGCAAGCTAAAGGATGCTCCTCGACTGGCTCTTACAAATAAAGACATTAAACCAAAAGCACTTGATAAAAAGGCGAACATTGATGACCGTCTTACAGGTCGGACAACTTATGCGCAGGCGCGTTCATATTTTGTGTCGGTGTTAAGCAGGGCGAAGCGCTTTCATTCCGCACTTGATGTAGTGGAAAAAAATGTGCCGTTAGATCTGTATGCTTTTGGAGGGAACTGCTCGCAGACGCTTGACGGCGCCGTGCTCATCCATGACGAAAAGGACAATAAATGGACGACACTGCTTGAAGCAAAAGACATCAAGGCAAATGACGGCACTGAGTATAAAAAAGATCAGGTAAAAGAACTTATCTACTCACTTGGCGACGGGCGTGTTACGCAACGCTCACTACTTGCTGCAACTCAAAAGATGACCAACGGCAAACCCGAATTTGACGACGGCATCTACCCAATAAAAACCTCAGTTTTCGCCTGCGGCGTTCACATCAGACTCTTTCTGGAAAAAGAGATACAAGACAGCTTTCTAAGTGCTCTTCTCGTTGAAAAAGAGTCTACTCCCTAGAGCGTTCTATTTAAGGATTTAGCAGCACATAGAGGCGGTCGGCCCAGTCGGAGCGGGAATTTTTTAGGATCTCATACTGTACTTGCGCCATGTCATTATTGCCGAGTTTTATATAGGCGCGGCCGAGGTTGTAACGCGCCTTTTCGAAGTCAGGATTGTAGCCAAGTGCACTGTTCAATGCCTCAACGCTTTCTTCGGTCTTGCCGATCTCAAGATAACACTCGGCGAGGTAGTTGTACGTTTTTGCATCGGGCCGGTAGATCTTTAGTTGGTCAAAGGCCGTAGCGGCGGCGGCAAAACGGTTCTTTTTAAATAATGCGAGGCCGAGTTTTTCAATCGCATTGACGTGATCAGGTTTGATGGCTATGGCTCGTTGATAGGCTAGAATTTCTTCGTCCGTCCGGTTCATCTTGCCAAATGTAAGGCCGAGCGAATATTGAATGTCTGCGTTACCGTCATCAAGACGTAAAGCCGTTTTATATGCCTCAACTGCATCTTTGTATTGGCCGAGCGCAAAACTCGACACGCCAATATTGATGAAAGTTGCCGACCATTCCGGGCGAAGTTTTGCTGCTTGACGCGATGCACGCAATGCGTCGGCATGACGGCCAAGCACGCCGTAGCAATAACCTGCCTGATACCACGCCTCGGCATAATTGGCATCGGTCTCGACTGCTTTTTCAAAGTACGGCAAAGCTCTGGCGTAATCGTCACGTGAAAGTTGGGCGAGGCCTTGCGAATAGAGACGCTCGGCTGATGAGCGCTTGTTTTTTTGGCTCTCGGCACTCAGTGATGAAAAAGATTGAAGGTCGTTAATGCGAAGCTGTAAAATACGCTCGGCGGGAACAGCGAAATTCAGGTTTTGCCCCTCGGCGGCTTGCAGCGTGGCGACACCGATCACCTGTCCGGCCATATTCACGACCGGCGAACCGGACGAGCCGGGCGAGATCGAAGCAGTTATCTGAATTATTTTTCCGTAGCCGGAAATCTCACGCACCGCCGAAACAATTCCATTCGACACGCTGCCTTCGAGGCCATATGGGTTGCCGATTACGACTATCGATTCGCCTTCCTGAGGAACCGCCCGAACTATAGGAAGCGGAATTGCAAGTGCTTTCGGAACATCGACTTTCAACAATGCGAGGTCGCCTTCGCCGTCAACTGCCAGGACGCCACGAACCGGGAATTTCTTTCCGTCAAGAAGATGGATCTCAACGCGGGTCGATCTTTCGATGACGTGCCGATTTGTAATGATGCGATCAGGAGCGATAAAGAAACCGCTGCCGCGAGCGACGGTATTGTCTTTTGAATCAAAGGTCTCGATCGCGACCGCCGACGGTTTAATACGCTTTACCAACTCAGGCAAAAAATCCTGCGCCGTTGTTGTCACTACACCCAAAAAAGCGATGTAGATAAGAAAAAAGGTAATTTTTATGCTCGTTCGAACCATTATTGTGACAACCATTGATTATAAGCCGTTTTATAAGCTTCAACAAACTTTTTTGATAAATAAAGATGTAGCAGGGTTTCCGGCTAGCAACTAATAGCCAGTGGCTAGTAGCGGGAATTTAGTTGTTGGCTGCTAGCTGCTATCTATTAGCGACTAGCACATCAAATAATGTTCTAACAAAAAGACGCAGGCCGCTGCATGCCTGCGTCTGGTTTTGATCGTGTTTCCGGAGTCTATTTTACAATACCGTTACCATCGAGAGCGGTATAAACGTCATTTGAATAAAGGCCGAGCCATTTGTCGTGGTTCGGAGTTTGGAATATCTGATCGTAAACCCTTGCGTTTAGGGCTTCGAGGTCGCCGTTAAATCTTCTGTTGAGCCATTCATATAGCTTTGTGTGATATAGAAAATCATTTCGTGTCGAGTCGATCGCAACGAAATTGTCGAGCTTTGCAAAGAGAGCCTTGAACTCATCCTCTGTAAGGCCCGTTTTGCGATTTTGTCTGCGGACAAGTGCGATGCTGTCTGCGTCAATGTTTGATCTTGGCACATAAACGTCGGCGAGTTTGCTCCAATCGTCAAATTTGATTGACGGCTCAAACTTTGCAAAATCGTCAAACACGCGCAGTATCGAATACTCATCGACAACTATCGCTTTTGAAACAGCCATCGGTGCGGCGAGGATCGCAAGCGTTCCTGACTTAGTTTCTGTAAGATCGACGCCTGCTGTTTCGACTGTTTTTTTGCGGTTTGCGATGATCTGATCAAAGCTAGCCTTGCGGTATTTCATCAATGCTGACTGCCGTTTTGCTTCAGACAAAAACTGGACAGCTTTGTTTATTTCGCTTGCCTTCGCAATGTAATCAAGGAACATCACCGGACTGTAAAGGCCGGGAATTGCATCAATGATGCTGCCGTCAGACGAGAGAATGTAATGGACGCTATTGCCTGTGATAGTTCGCTCGATCTTTCGTCCGTCGCCGAAATCAATAGTGATACGCGGAGCCGGACGAACCGATTTCCAATGCAGGATATAGTTGTCGCGAAGATATTTTGAGATATCGGCGTTCGAATAGAGAACTGCCCGGAAAAGTCGGCTGTTGGCACACGAAAATTCTTCGTTCAGATTTCCCAGCAGCCGGAGACTTAGGATCGGTTTGTTTTGAAGCTTCGCGGCTTTTTTTGCTTGGTCGAGATCGGTGTACCAAAAGAGATGCGACGTGTAAACGTCCTTTTGCATTGCGACGGTGTCGAGAGCGCTTGCGACGCGCTTCCAGTTTTCGTCCGCTTCGCCCGTTTTTGTGTAACCGTCAATGTCGGCGGCATATTTAACAAAAAGAGCGTCGAGGCCCGCATTGCCCATTTTTCGAAGTTCGGTAATAGCGGCCTTTGATGTCGAAGACGTTTCCGAAACCGCGAGAACCGCAAGCTCGTCAACAGATGTACCAGCCGCAAAAAGAGTGGATGAAAGGAGAAAGACCGTTGCAAGAAGAAAGGAATATTTGATTTTCATTAGTTTGCTCCAAAAACGAGATTTACTAAACGAACGGTAGATGCTTGGACATCTTGCAGAGATTTTTATTTGCCCGACAGAATTCTTTGCCCTAGCCCACGATTGACGTGCGGGCTTGGGCAATCTGTTTTACAATTGGTCAAAGAGGAACAATTATGAAGATCGCACTTGCCGCCGACCACGCTGGATTTGAAGAAAAAGAAAATCTGAAGAAAATTCTCGATGAGATCGGCGTCGCTTATAAAGACATGGGCACCTATTCGTGTGATTCAGTTGATTATCCGGATTATGCGCGCAAGGTTGGCGAAGCCGTGGTTGACGGCCAGTATGATCGCGGGGTGCTTTTATGCGGTTCCGGAACCGGCATGGCGATAGCGGCAAATAAAGTTCCCGGCGTTCGAGCTGCCGTTGCATGGAACGAAGACATTGCAAAGCTCTCACGACAACACAACGATGCGAATGTGCTTTCGATCCCCGCCCGATTTATTTCGCAGGACGAAATGCAAAAGATCGTCAAGGCGTGGTTTTCTGCCGATTTCGAAGGCGGGCGACACGAGCGTCGCGTGGAAAAGATTGAGCAGATAGAAAAGGATGATCTAACACGATAGCAATGCTTCATCAGGCATATTTTCCAACATTTCCACTCGATCAGTTTATAGATGTGTTCATTTATTTCGAAGGCATTTATCACGCGCATGCAGTTGACCGGTTTTTGCCCAATGGCGACGTTGAGATACTGATCGATTTTCACGATACTCCGCAATATATTTACGACAATCACACGTTGAAGGAGATACAAGCTTGTAATCATGTGTGGGCATCGGGCTTGAGAACCCAGCCGATTACGATACCGGCGGGTAACGGCTCGGCGATGATGGTCATTGCCTTCAAAAAGGGAAAGGCCGCGCCGTTTTTTCCTTTTCCTATGGATGAGATTAAGGACAGCGTTGTCGATGCGGATCTTGTTTGGGGCAGCGATTTTGGACTATTGCGTGAAAGGTTGCTGGCCGTTAAGGATATTACTGAGCGCTTTAAGATCGTCGAGGATTTCTTAACTCGCAAATTTCATTCAAAGCTCGATATGAATCCATGTGTTGCTTTTGCCATCGAAGAAATGACCAAGCGGCCCGACGGCCTTAATATTGCGCGAATGAACGAAAAGATCGGCTATTCACAGAAGCATTTTATCGATATGTTCCGCCGTCAGGTAGGCGTGACCCCGAAGTCATATTTGCGATTGATGCGATTTCAAAAAGCAGTTCAGATCATCGACGATGCTGACAGAGTAGATTGGGGCACGGTCGCTCTCGAATGCGGCTTTTACGATCAGGCGCATTTCATAAATGATTTCAAACATTTTTCGGGATTCACGCCGGAGCAATACGCAAAGATCCACACCAATTATCAGAACTACATTCCGGTAGGTTAGTCAAAGAACTAAGGGTTAATTTTTTCCAATACGCTACGCCGATCGTTGACATACGATTGATGTGATCGGATTTACACTTGGAATTTGGAGATGAAAATGGCACAGAAAACATCGGGCGAATTTGAGAAGGAATTTATGGACGGGCTGGAAGGCTCGACGGGCAGAGATTTGAATACGTGGATGAAGGTTATTGACGCGTTTAACAGCAAGAAACGTAACGAAATGATCGCTTGGCTCAAGGCCGAACATGGTTTCGGCCACATGAACGCCTCTTTGCTTGCCGGCATCCATGCAAACGGCGGCAAGGCTGTTTATGCCAGCACCGACGATCTGCTGGAAAGGCAATTTACAAAAGCCGCTGATATGCGGCCGCTGTTCGATGAATTCGTCGGGTTAATTGCAAAGAACTTTCCTGAGGCGTCAATACTGCCAAAGAAAACGTATGTTTCAGTACTCGCAAATCGCGAATTTGGTGCTGTAAATATTAAGCCGAAAGAACTTCGCATTGGACTGGATCTTGGTGACCGGCCTTTCGATTACAAAGTCGAAAAAGCAAAGCTCACAGGCCCGATGCCGCGGATATCACATATGGTCGTAGTGACCGATCCATGTCAGCTTGATAGTGGTCTGGTGGAATTGCTAAAGCAGTCACATTCGCGTTGTCACTAAGCGAGAGCCTTGCGCAAGAATGTAATGAGCGGGTACATTTCCTTCATCATTTTGACGAGGTTTTTAGGGAACAGGGCGTCGGTCAATGTCTTATCACTTTTGAACTCGGTGAATGCCATGAACTCTTTTAGTTTTAGATATTCAATGGCTTTGTGATCCGCGTCGAAGCCTTTTGGAGCAGACTTGAGGGCATCGCCATGTAGCTCGCCGAACGTATCAAGAAAACTCTTTTTTTTGACGATTTTCAGAAACTCTGCGGTGTTTTTTGCGATCGCATTACGAATCTTAAGCGTCTCGCTCCCGTCAGGAATATGCTTACCGCCAGCTACAAAACTTTTGCCTGGTTCAAGGTGAAAATAATATCCCGGCTGCATAGATTTGCGGCCGCCGGGACTGATGTAAGCTCCAAGGTTTGTTTTGTATGGGCTTTTGTCTTTTGAAAAACGCACATCGCGATAAATGCGAAAAACACAGGATTTTGGATCAATAGAGGCAACGGAGTTGTCGAGTTTGCCGATCTCGCCGATGAGAAATCCCGCAAACGCGGTCATATTATCCTGAGCGGCATCGAATGATCTTTTATTCGCCTGAAACCATTCGCGGTTGTTGTTCTTGCTGAGTTTTTTGAGAAAGTCGAGTGTTTCTTTTGCGATCATATTTTGCAGTATATTAGCACATCAATGGAGTCAATATTTTGAAGATTATCACATTAATATTAGTTTTATTTTGCGGCGGATTTACTGTCGTCAATTCTCAATCACCCCAATTTAAGATCGCATTCAATACGCTCCAAGATCAGAAGGCCGACGATTACGAAGTCTATTTGATGAATATTGACGGCACCTCACGTAGGAACGTTACTAACCATAAGGACGTTGCATGGACGTACTATTCGCTAAAGAACAAACTTCTTTTTGTCAGCGACCGCGATGCGTGCAGACGATGCTATTTTTTGCATATGTCTAATATTGACGGCTCAGATGTGCGGAAAGTCTCTAATTTACAGCTTGAAGATTCGTGGATGGGCAGCGGTTCAAAGCAAAAAGAACTGGTTGTTTCAGGCCGTATTGGAAGTGCTATTCGATATCAGTTATTCCTTGTAAATATCGAAAACGGGCATTTTCGCCAGCTTACAAATGAACCCAACGCCGTATTTCGCGATCCTACATTTTCACCGGACGACAAAAAGATCGCATATGTTTATAAAAAGAATCGCACTGACCGAAACGAGATCGAAGAACTATATGTGATGAATGCGGACGGCACAGACCGGAAGAAGCTCACGACATATCCGGCAAGCGATCCGCTCGCAAAAGATTTCAGTTACAAGGTCGGGCCGCCGCATTGGAACGCAAGATACAAATTCATCACGTATCAGTCCAATCAGGCAGGCAAGCAATCTATATACGCCGTGACACCCGATGGAAAGCGTCAGTGGAAATTAACTGACAGCAAATTGGACGAAGGCTGGCACGATTGGTCGCCGGACGGCGAGTGGCTTGTGTTTGACAGCCGCGATGAGGCAACAGGACGTTACGATCTGTATCTGATGAATTACAAAAATAAAGAGACAAAAAAGATCACGGGCGACAGTCCGATGAAATATCATCAGTCGCCCGTGTTTATTGATACTAAGTAAATTTATTTAGCCGCCATGGGCCGCTTTGGCACGTTCGTTCAGTTCTTCCGGCGAAAGGTCTTCTTTGTGTGTTCCAAAAGCCCAGAGATGTCCGAACGGATCTCTAAAGTGACCGGTGCGGTCGCCGTAGAATTGATCTGATACAGGCTTTAACACTTCCAGGCCTTCGGCGATTGCCTTTTCCGTAAAAGCGTCAACATCTTCGACGTAAATGTAGAGACTCACCGGCGAACCGCCGATCGTTTCCGGGCCAACTGCCATAGGCGGAAATTCATCCGCCATCATAAATACTGCATTGCCGATTTTCATCTCCGCGTGGCCGACAACGCCCGGCCCTCCGCCAATGCGAAAAAGTTCCTCCGCTCCAAAAGCACGCTTGTAAAATTCGATCGCGGCTTCGGCATTCTTGCAGATCAGATACGGCGTGATGCCTTCGTAGCCGTCAGGTATAGCTTTGACTGACATAAACAAATTTCTCCTTAGGTTAGAATTCCTCGAATCTATTGCGAATTACGCCTATTGTCAATGGTTTAATTTCAAAATTTGAGTGTTGCCAGGTTGTGGCGTAAGATTATCGGCAAGCAAATAAGGAGAAATACACAATGGCAACAAGTGCAGAATGGCATGAAGATTACGACAAAATGAGCGAAGCGTCGCGCAATTTTTCACGTGCGATCAAATCGGTTCAGGAGGAACTCGAGGCGGTCGATTGGTATAACCAGCGAGCCGAGCAAACTTCAGACAGGCAATTAAAGAAGATACTCGAACACAACCGCGACGAAGAGATCGAACATGCCGTAATGGCTCTCGAATGGCTTCGTCGGCACAATAAAAAGTTTGACGAGCACATGAAAACATACCTTTTCACCAAAGGCGACATTCTCAAGATCGAAGAGAAGGCAAAGTAGGTCAGAACCGGGAGCGATAGCGACTGGGTTTTTATAGTTTATGAATAGAGCCACACTATTTCCCGAAATGCCGCTCGACGCATGGCGGCCGACCAAGAACACGCTGCATTTATATTTGCAGATCGTCGGTAAGATACGGCTCTGCATTCATCCGCGGGTCAATCATTGGTGGCATGTGCCGTTGTATGTGACTCCGCGAGGGCTTTCGACGCGGACGATACCGTTTGACGGTGGTAATTTTGAGATCGAGTTCGATTTTTGCGAGCACGCGCTCAAGATCAAAATGAGCGATGGCCGTTATGAAGATTTTGCTTTGTACGACGGCCTTAGCGTTGCCGATTTTTACGCTAGCGTTTTTGCAAACCTGGTAAAGCTCGGCATTAAGCCTGAGATCAAGGCCTTACCCTACGAAGCGCCGTCAACAACGCCGTTTGCCGAAGATCACGAGAATAAATCCTACGACAAGGAATACGTCGAGCGTTTTCATAAGATTCTCGTCGCGGTTGATGATATTTTTCAGGAGTTTCGAGGCCGCTTCACAGGCAAATCGACACCTGTACATCTCTTCTGGCACAGCTTCGATCTTGCTCTGACTAGATTTTCAGGCAAGCCCGCTCCGCCGATGCCCGAAGCCAACATGGTGACTCGCGAAGCGTACTCGCACGAAGTAATAAGCTTCGGTTTCTGGTTCGGCGACGATAAAGAAAATAGCGTCGCCGCTCCTGCATTTTATTCATACACCGCTCCAAAACCCGACGGCCTCGAAAACGAGTCGCTGCAACCCGATACCGCATTCTGGACGCCAGATGGAGGCATGGCTTTGCTAATTTATGACGACATTCGAAATCTGAAAGATCCGCGATCGACTGTACTCGAATTTCTCGAGAGTTCTTATCAGGCTGGAGCAAAACAAGCCGGATGGGACGTATCAAGCTTTGTGCTTTCAAGGAGCTAAGAAACTTGCTTTACCATTTCTTCGTTTTAGCATCATGACTATCCAGTTGAAGCCGATATCGTTGATTCTGTTATTTGTCATTTGTTACGGACCTGCATTTGCACAATCGCCAGTCGCTACTCGAGATCTGGATTCGATCCTTAGATCGGCCATCGCTGCGATTGGTTCAGCAAAGGACATCGGAAACCTCCGGAGCATTGAGGCAAGGGCGGACTGCGACGGCCCAAAAGGAAAATACACAACCACAATTTCCTCCTTTCGTGAGAACAAAACCATTTTTGAACAAACGTATTCGTATCGAGACAAACCGTCAAGCACTATTATCAACGGTAGCGTAGCTTGGGAAAAGGCCTCTGACTCCGGACATTATTCTCTCGTGTCGCCATTTCAACGGATGGCAGCACGCTCGCACGAATATCAAAAGATGGCGTTTGATTTTCATAAATTCTTTCGGGATCCTGAGCTTATCGGCGACGAAATTTTTGAGGGACGGCCCAGCACAAAAGTAAAGTCAAAGAACGAGCTTGGTATGACGACGGTTCTCTATTTTGACAAGGAAACGAAACGCTTTTCCGGCTTTATTTTGCAAATACCGAATTCCAGCGAGACGATAGAAAATGTAATTTTAGAATGGCGAAAAGTTGGCAGCCTTACGTTGCCGTCAGTCGTTAAGGCGATCGACAGTCAAGGAGTGTGGACACTTAATTTTCATACGATCAAATTGAACACAGCTAGTGAAAAGCTGCTTGAGATTCCACCGCGGGTAGCGGACACTACAGAGTTGATGCGGCTCCATGAACAGCAAAAGACGGCTCACTTAACCTACAACGCAGAACTTTTCGTCGAGATGTTCGCTGACAATTTGACGCAGCTTCAGCGGGGAAACGCCGTGACTCGCACCAAAGCCGAAAATCTCGAACGTTTTAAGACTTATTTCAGCGGTTACAAATTTCTGGAATGGGAAGATATTGTTCCGCCGGTTATCAAGATCTCAAAAGACGGAACGTTGGCGACAATAATCGTCCAGAAACGCGTTCGCGGTACGTATAAAAACGACAAAGGTGAGGAGGAATCCGACCACACAATCTTTGCATGGCTTGAGGTATGGGAAAAGATCAAGGATAAATGGAAAGTTGTCACCGTTGCGTCCACCGAAAAATACGGTCCCAAATAGCTTTTATGATCGATCTCCGCAGCGATACAGTTACAAAACCGAGCCTAGCGATGCGAACCGCAATGGCCAACTCAGAAGTTGGCGATGACGTGTTTGGCGATGATCCGACAGTCAATCGTTTGCAGGAGCGTGCCTGCGTGGTCTTTGAGAAGCAAGCTGCGTTGTGGATGCCGACCGGCTGTATGGGGAACGAGGTCGCTGTTAAGGTGCATACAAAACCCGGACAGGAGATCATCACCGAAGATCGCGGGCATATTCTAAATTACGAGCTTGGAGCGGCTGCGGTAATTTCGGGTGTGACCATTCAGGCAGTGAAGAGTGTTGACGGTTCGGGGCATATTACTTGGGCCGAGATAAAGCCTGTCTTAAAGATCGATCCTCCCTATTTCCAAGCAGCTACCGGTCTTATTTGCCTCGAAAACACGCATAACTTCGCGGGAGGCAGTGTGATGAATGCGTCACAATGTGCCGACCTGTGCGAAAAGGCTCACGCAATGGATCTGCCTGTTCACATGGACGGAGCGAGAATTTTTAATGCATCTGTAGCATTAAGTGAGTCCGTTGCCGATCTGACGCGGCATTGCGATTCGGTGATGTTCACGCTTTCCAAAGGCCTCGGCGCTCCGGCTGGCTCGATCATTCTAGGCTCAAAAGATTTTATTCAAGAAGCTCGCGTCTGGCGGAAACGGCTCGGCGGCGGTATGCGTCAGATCGGTATTCTTGCCGCCGCCGGCCTGATTGCACTCGAAGAAGGCCCGCAGCGACTGCACGAGGATCACGAAAACGCAAAAGCTCTCGCGATCGGCTTGGCCAACATTTCGGGAATCCAGATCAATCCCGACAAAGTTGTCACGAACATTGTCATCTTTGACATTTCAGAAACGGGCAAGACGCAAGAAGAGATCGTTAACCTGCTTGCACAACGTGGTGTGCTTGCGGTTGGATTTGACGCACAGATACGAATGGTCACGCACCTCGATGTATCTGTAGCAGACGTTCAATTCGCTATAGACGCTATACAGAAGGTTTCGGGTCATGGAGCCTAAAATTGAAATTCGAACTTCGATCTGGAAAGCACTCGTGTCCACTTTGGGCTGCTTGATATTTTTATCGATGTTCATTTTCACTTGGTCAGAAAATTCGGACGCTCTAAGCATCACTGGCATCGTTTTTTTTGGTGGAGCGGCTTTACTATTTTTATGGCAGGCTATTGACCGAAGGTCTCGGATAACTATCGATCACCTAGGCATTTATTACAGAACTCTCCGAATCAAATATCGAATCGATTGGAGTGACATTATCGGTACTAAAATACTGTCCGTTTCAGGTCTTAAGATAATAAGAATAAAAGTCAAAAATCGTGACAAATATTTGAAAAGAATGAACGTAAAAACAAATAAGATACCGAGATCAAAAAAATTAAAGGGAATTGACGAACTTGATTTGAGTTTAGGTCTGGGTCTAATTGATGCTAAGCCGGAAGCGGTTTATGACATTGTTAAAAAGAACCTCGTGAATCACTCGAAGTGAACATCGAACAACTCCGTAAATACTGTTTGTCCTTTCCCGGGGCGACCGAGGACATCAAATGGGGAGCGGATCTTTGTTTTTGTGTTTGCGCGAAGATGTTCTGCGTGACCGGTGTCGATTCGATTGCAGGCGGAATGTCGATCAAATGTACGCCGGAGAAGTTTGATGAATTGATCGAACGCGAAGGCATCGATCCTGCGGCTTATGTCGGGCGATATAAGTGGGTGCGTATCGCCAATCTCAACGCAGTGACGCCGGACGAACTAAAATCACTTATCGGGAAGTCATACAAGCTTGTTTTTGATAAACTACCTCCCAAGGTTAAGAAAACGATCAAATAACACGCTAAAACGACATGATAATCGCCATTGACGGCCCGAGCGGAGCAGGTAAATCCACTTTGGGGAAGATGCTCGCCAAAAAACTAAATCTGCTCTATCTCGACACCGGTGCTATGTATCGTGCTGTCGCTCTTGCGGTTACACGTGCCGGAGTGCCTTTTCGCGACGTTGACCGCATCGCAGATATTGCCGAAAATGCTGAGATCAACCTCATCGGTGAGCCGGACGCGATGAAAGTGATGCTCGATGGCGAGGATGTTTCCGTAGATATCCGCACGCTTGAAGCCGCACAGTCTGCGTCGGTAGTTTCGACGATCTCAGAGGTTCGTCGGATCATGGTCGAACATCAGCGGGTGATAGGCGAATCGGCTCCGACCGGCTGCGTCCTCGAAGGCCGCGATATAGGCAGCGTTGTTTTTCCAAATGCCGACATAAAATTCTTTCTCACCGCAACGCCCGAGGCCCGAGCGCGCCGCCGCCACACCGAAGATCAGTCAAAAGGCCGCATCTCAACATACGAACAGACGCTTGCCGAGATCAACGAACGCGACGAACGCGATGTTTCGCGCGAAGATTCGCCGCTTACTATTGCCGATGACGCCATCGTGATCGACACCAGCGAACTTGATCTGACCGAGGTGTTTGAGCAAATGCTCGAAAAGATCAACGAAACACGCTCTTCGACCGCCTAAAAGTTGACTTAGAGGCGTCTAATAGATAACATCATAAGTTGCTCTTTGTATGCTCCCGTAGCTCAGTTGGATAGAGCGACGGCCTTCTAAGCCGTAGGTCGCACGTTCGAGCCGTGCCGGGGGTACCAAAAATTTGAAATTTCAGATCTCAGATTTGAGATCTGCGAGAAATGGCGGCTATAGTTCAGCGGTTAGAGCGCCTGATTGTGGTTCAGGATGTCGTGGGTTCGAATCCCACTAGCCGCCCCATTTTATTCTAGCGATCACTGTGTGAGGTGATCTGGCAATAGGTTTTCGTAAAGTTCAGATATTTACATAGAAATTTGTCTTTTCGAGATTTCTGTTGGCACTGTTTGTCGTAGAGATGAAAAAAAGGGAATTTGTATTCCAACTTTTTTACATCTAGTAACGTCAAACTTGATAGTTTTGAGCAAATATAAGGGTTTGAGGGGCATTTTGAAGCAGTACCTTTTTATTGCGCCATACCTCTAAAAGTGGTATATTAGTCATATATTAGATCTGCATCAGAGCAACGATCTTCCCTTTACAGCCAGTTTTTTAAAAAAGGAAATAGTGATGAGAAATTTTGTAGCCTATATCGGCCGAATCGGAGTATTCGCCGCATTTGCATTCATTCTGAGCGCCTCAGCTTTTTCGCAAATTAAATTGCGAAAGGCAATGGATTATGATGCCGACGGTAAGGCCGATTTTACGGTTTTTCGTCCTAGCAGTAATGTTTGGTACATTAACCAAAGCGGCGGCGGTTTCACAGGTACGCAGTTTGGACTTGCGGGTGAAGATTTTATGGCGCCGGGTGATTTTGACGGCGACGGCAAAGGCGATATCTCGGTTTGGCGTGATACGACGGGCATGTGGTACAGATTTAACAGCTCGGATGGCACATTTCACGCATTCAACTTCGGAATGGCCGATGATGAGCCGGTCGCCCGTGACTATGACGGCGATGGCAAGACCGATATGGCAGTCGTTCGCCGTACAGGCGGGTTGATGATCTGGTACATCCAGCATTCGGCTGATGTTAATTATTCAGCTATCCAGTGGGGCCTTTCGGGAGACTACACCGCACCTGGCGATTACGACGGCGATGGCAAATTTGACGTTTGTGTTCAGCGACCGGGATCTACACCTACTACTCCTGCTACATTCTATGCTCTGAAGAGCAGCAATAATACTGTTATCGCTCAGCCTTGGGGGCTGTATAACGATCTAGTTGTTCCCGGTGACTATGACGGCGACGGCAAGACGGATTTTGCGGTTGTTCGGGAAGGTTCCACGTCCACATCAAATTTGACTTGGTACATTCTCAGAAGCAGCGATAACGGAGTCATTGCGGAGGTGTTCGGCCTTACCGGCGCAGATGTAAACACACAAAACGATTATGACGGCGATGGCAAGACAGATATTGCCGTTTGGCGTGATACTAACGGAACATTTTATTACAACAGAAGTTCGGATCAGGGTTTTGCGGCCTTTCAATGGGGATCACCCAACGATTACCCAGTCGCTAGCTACGATACACACTAATTTCTTAGACGAGTTCTTAGACATCAGGGCCAGAGGCATAACGCCTTTGGCCATTTTTGTTTATGGAGGCTTTGTAGTAATTTTTCATTATTAGTGCGATGACCGATATTCTAAAAAAAATCCAAAGCGAATTTCCGCAAAAATGTGTTGTTATCGTTGGCGATCTCGTGGCGGACCAGTTTCTTAACGGAACTATCTCACGGGTTTCTCGCGAGGCTCCAGTTTTTATCCTTCGCCACGACCAGACAACTACGCTGCCGGGTGCCGCTGCAAACGCTGCGGCAAATGTCGCGTCGCTTGGCGCTCGGCCGATACTTATCGGCTTTGCGGGACGCGACATGAACGGGGAATTATTACTGAATAGATTGGCGGAAATAGGCGTCGAGGTTGGATCAGTAGTGGCGGATGGAACTCTAACTACTACGACAAAAGTGCGTGTTTTAGCGGGGCAACATTATGCAGCGAGGCAGCAGGTTATTCGCATCGACTACGAAAACTCAAATCCTATATCGGACGAGCTGAAAGAAAGACTTAAAGACATTCTGATCGCGGCCGGCAATGAGGCTGACGCTATTATTATTTCCGATTATAATTGCGGAACCGTTTCACCTGCGCTGTATGAGACGGCAAAAAACATATCGCATGAGCGCGGCATTCCTTTGATCGTCGATTCGCGATACCGTCTGTCTGAGTTTTCTGATGCCTCGACCGGAACACCTAACCGCGAAGAGGTTGAAAAGATACTTGGTGAAAATTTTTCGACCGAAGATTGTATGCGGCTTCGCGAAAAGCTCAATTATGAAGCACTTCTTGTGACAAACGGGAACGAAGGTATGCTTCTTGTCGAAAAAGGCAAACCGCCTGTTAGCAAGGACGCAATTGGGTCAAAAGAACCTGTGGATGTTACCGGAGCAGGAGATACCGTGATCGCTGCATATGCGCTCGGACTTGCGTCCGGCCTTAGTTACTCTGAAGCCGCAAAGGTTGCTAATCACGCCGGCGGTATAGTCGTCATGAAAAAAGGAACGGCTTCTGTAAGTATGAGCGAATTGTGTGACTCCTTGACCGCTGATGCTGACGCACTTGTTTCGCAGCATTCCAATTAACTCATTATGTCCGATAATCTAGCCTCGATACTTGACCGTGCGGGCGTTGTTCGCGAGGCGAATCGTGCACGCGTCGAAGGCTCGACGATAGTTCTGGCAAACGGCTGCTTTGACCTTCTTCATGTTGGACATATCAGATACCTTGCAGCAGCAAAGGCTCTCGGCGATCTGCTTGTCGTTGGTGTGAATTCAGATAAACAAGCGAATGCTCTAAAAGGCGATGGACGACCGTTTGTACCCGAAAATGAGCGTGCCGAGTTGGTTTCTGCACTTCGATGTGTGGATCTTGTAACGATCTTTGACGAGCGGACAGTCGAGGAATTGATTAGAGCTATACGGCCGGACTTTCACGCCAAAGGAACTGACTACACGGCCGAAACTGTACCGGAACGCGATATCGTCAAAGAGTACGGCGGCAAAGTTGCGATCGTCGGAGACCCAAAAGATCATTCGTCAACGGAGATGATCGAGATCGTTCGACGGAAAAATTAGCGATGTGGAAGTCCCGCACAAAGATTGACCTTATCATCGAGGTTTGGGAAAAACTGGACTGCGAAAACGTCGGTGCAGCCGAGATCAAGGCGATCCAAACCGTCGTTGCCGATCAATATGGTACGTCGGCGGTAGATTCGCCGATGGTGATCGCTAGATTGCTTGCTGATGAAGGTGCGCAGCTAAGACACTCTGAGATAATGAACCTTTATCTTGAGCGCGCGTCTGACCGGCCATACGATGCTGCGGTAAGAAATATCATCAAGATCGACGATCTGAAAAGTACTGCTGCCTCGATCCGCAACCTTGAAAATTTGCGGCAAAAATACGCAGGAGAAAATGACAAGGACGGGCTTAGGCTTGTGCGTGAAACCGCCCTTGGAGGAAAACAAGCCGCTGCTAAAAATGTTGAGAAGAAAGGTCTTGATGATGCCGCTCGGCAAATGAATGCCGAGATAGTTCAGTGGTTTACAGTTTGGCTGCAAACGCCCGAAGTTTTTGAAAGCTGGCACGTTCTCAGACAAAGATCGCCCGAATTTATAGACAAATTTGGCGATATTCGTGAATCCTGATATGCGTCGTTTTTATGCTCCAATAGAAAGTTTTATCGATGAAGGCGTTACGCTTGACGCGGATGAGACTCGGCATTTGCGTGATGTGCTGCGGCTTAATGTTGGCGAAGAAGTTTCGGTATTTGACGGGAAAGGACGAGAGTTTCGATGTGCGATCATCGAGATAACCAAAAAGAACTCGTCATTGAATGTGATAGAAGAGATACAGCCTGCGTCTCCTGAATCCGACCTGGAGATAACGATAGCGGCGACAGTTCTCAACGGTGAAAAATACGACCTGATCGTTCAAAAAGCAGTTGAGTTAGGAGTTGTTTCTCTTATTCCGCTACAAACTATTCGTTGTGATGTGAAAGTGAAAGATGCGGCAAAACGCCTCAGCCGATGGCGCCGAATTGCCTTAGAGGCGACGAAACAAACCGGGCGAGCAAAGATAATGCAGATAGCAGAGCCGATGGAGTTCGATTCGCTGATCGCACATTCAAACCAAAATGTTGTTATGTTCTCCGAACGCGACGGCGAGAATTTTTCAACGATAAAAGCTGGCAAAAAAATTACAGCTATCTACGGTCCGAAAGGCGGTTGGGATGACAGTGAATTGGATGCCGCTCGTTCGCGAGGTGTTGCGATAACTACACTTGGAGGCCGCATTTTGCGTGCAGAGACGGCTGCAATAGTAATAACGGCGATCCTACAGCATCGATTTGGTGACTTGAACTGATCACGGCTCAGAAGTCGGATTTTCTTGGCCGATAATAAGCCTGGCCGCGCTGTTTCAATTTCGCTCTTGTTCCCAGGGCATCAATGAACGTAAGCAGCAATTCCTTATCATTAAATTTGAAGTTTGCCGTTCCTTTTGCATCGACATCGGGGTCGTCGAAATTGATGACGAGGTATTTGCTCTCTGTCGATTTCAACCCGGCAAGTCCGGCGCCGGGAAGCGGTAGCCGGCTGATGACATTTCCCGTTTGAGACATATGCTCTTTAACATCTGGGTAAATAACGAGCAGCGAGGCGTAGGGAATTGTAAATAACTCACGATTGTCTTCACGATAAAAAACTACACGCTCATTCGCATCATCAAATTTGAAGTAGCCTTTCTCCTTTCCTGTCGAACCAAAAATGCCGCCGTCGTAACGAGCCTTAAACGATTCGGGCAAGGCTTTTGTTGACTTCGCAGCAGTTTTATCCACCGGCCGCGGCTGGGCATGCATTATCGCTGAAAAGCAAAATAGAGCGAAAATCGCAAAGAATAGTTTTTTCATAGACTATAAACCTACACTTTATGTCGGACGTTACCATTTAGACGTGAATTCGCATCCTAAGGTTGTTATTTTCCCGCTGAAAAGTTCTTTTTATCGGGAATATATTGTGACAATCTTGTTTGGGCGATCTTTACATATTCCTCTGAAATTTCCGACCCGATCCATTGGCGATCTAAGAGCTGTGCGACCTTTGCGGTTGTTCCGCTGCCCATAAAGCAGTCGTAAACAAGATCACCTTCGTTTGTCCATGTCCTGATCTGATCTTCGGCAAGCCGTTCAGGAAAAATAGCAGGATGCCCAAAAGCGATCTTGTCCTTTGATGATGAAGTTCCGACATTGTAAGTAAAGATGTTACTGAGTTTCCTCTCCGACTTGATCTCACGCCCAATGTCTTCGTCAGGAACATTTCCTCTCCCCTTGCCTGTTATGCGAAATGCAGCAATTTTTTGACCGGCTGATTTCGTCGGCTCAGTAATTGGATTGAAAGTTTTCGGCTGGCCCTTGCTGAAACAGAACATATACTCGAACGCTTGTCTGTAACGTTTTCCGCAGTCGCTTGGTATCGGATTGTTCTTAACATAGATCATCGTGTCATGAACTTTGAAACCCGCATCTTGAAATGTGATCGCATGGCGAAAACTCGTTAATGTTTCATTGCCGTTTACCGTCCTGTCGCCAACTACCCAAATTACTACACCGCCCGGTTTCGTCTTTTTGTAAAGAGACGCGGCAATTTCGTCGACAGGGAAGTGATAACCGTTATAATCGCGCAGATCGTCGTATGGCGGACTGGTGATCGTCATGTCAAGAAGATCGTCGGGCATACGACTTAGCGTTTCTATACAGTTTTCGTGATAGATCTTTTCGAATTCCATATTCAAATCGGCCACTT
This sequence comes from Chloracidobacterium sp., assembly GCA_016711345.1. NCBI lineage: Bacteria > Pseudomonadati > Acidobacteriota > Blastocatellia > Chloracidobacteriales > Chloracidobacteriaceae > Chloracidobacterium > Chloracidobacterium sp. The sequence goes on along the minus strand of JADJTD010000001.1, from coordinate 1,139,321 downwards.
TTCTATGAAGGAGCTTAGAAATGCCTTCTCCGGTTTTTGCATTTCAGTTTCGAGGAACTCTCGAAACGTTTCCTGTTCGAGGATATAATCTTCTTCGCCGAGCAGCCCTGAAAAATATACCAGCCGCAGCCAAACCAAATATGTGTTCAGCGTATCGATCTGATTGTATTCGACGATCTTTGTTATGTTGCGTTCCAGCCAAAGATCAGTGACCTGATCGCCTTTTACATCGATCTTGCCGGGAAAGCCACAAACCTTTGCAAATTCGTCGAGCCTCGGCGTCATCTCGCCGGAGGAAAAAAGCCTGAGAAGATCAAGATGATTTTCGTTGTCCCAGCGGGTGAAGTAGTCGTTCGATTTATCCCATTTGTCTTGCGGCCGGCGGCAAAAGTCGGGAGCAGAAACTTCATTTATCATGCCGCGCTGTATCAAAACCTGTAGGTCGGAAGCAGCAGAGTTGTAGCCAACAAGCTGCGGCCTCCGTTTGCCGACAGCGGTGAGAAATCTCTCTATGATCTCCGCCTCGACCACGTCTTCGCTTTCAAACGGAAGTTCGGGATAAGAGTTGAGCCGAAATTCAAGCGTGGGTGCTCCGTCGCGATATACAAGACGACGTGATAGGAAAGCGATCGACACAACACGCGAGAACATATACTTCAAAAACGGACGCGGATTGTTTTCAGCGTTGTATTTTGGCGAATGTTCCCAAAGCCGCTGCATAGCCTCAAGCTCTGTAGACTCGTCGGGCAGATCAAACAGCCGCTTTGCCCCTGCGGCATCGGGGACCCACTCAAGGTCGAAAAATAGGGCAAGTTCTGGGATCGAATTTTTTAACATTATTATCGGAGAAAGCTGTTAATCGAGATTTTACCATAGCCGCGCATTCCTTAAAATTTCCACGACCTTCACACTAGCGCCATTCGCCGAAAATTGAAATACCAATTTTCCATATACGACGTAACTTTCCAGATATGACATGATTTTCCAGCCTTTAAACATTGATAAGAGCGGCGCGGCCAGAAACCCGTAATTTTTTGATTTGTAACGCACCATACGGTTGGATGATGGCCGATTTCGTATGATGTATTCAACGTGAATCTCTTATTGTGGAGCCGCAAGGCATTGATATTGTTACATTTAGCCTGTTGTGGCATAGTCATTGCACTTGAAAAGGGTGAAATAAAACATCTCTATTGAGATCTACGGGAGAAATAATATGATGAAGAAATACATTACGACATCTTTAATGGCATTAGTGATAGGTATCGGCGTTCCGTTCGTAGCTGAAACTTCGACAACGGCAGCGAGTGCTCAGGTTAGAACCCAGACTAAATACTACCGTGATAGGCGTGGACGCCTAGTAGCGGTCAGGAAACCGGGATTTTATCGACGTCATAGAAAGCTTGTCAACATCGGTGCCGGATCGGCTGCTGGTGCTTTGGTTGGCGGCTTGATCGGTGGTAAGAAAGGAGTGTTAATCGGCGGCCTTGCAGGTGCCGGCGGCGGAGCTTTAGTTACACACAAGCAAAAGTCTAAGAACTATACACGAAGGTGGGTTGTTCGACGTACACCGCGCAATTACTAATCGGTTAGATCGCATTAGATTAGAAGAAGGAGAAGGCCCCAAGCATTATTGAGCTCGGGGCTTTTTCTTTTAGCGAACGCTTTTCTCATTGAACAAGTGTCGCACGATTTACGTCAGGCCATGTCGGATATCGTTTCGCAAGATCTGATCCATTTTTGTTTTGGCAATAAACATTAGTAAATCACAGGAAAAATACCAATGGCACGCATGTTGCAAATTGAAATATTAGCGAGGGTCATCCCTCGAAATAAAAAGGGAGATCCAAACAAAATGAAAAAGATTATTTCCACGATTGTGATGAGTTTGATGGTGGCTGCTGCTATTCCCATGATGTCAATTTCTGCAGACGCACAGACACGTTCTTGCCAAACTAGAAGCCATTATAAAAGCAATGGACACGACAACGGGCTTCACAAGGGTTGGTACAAGAACAAAAAGCGGGGAAACCGTGAATATCGCAGTGCCAATTACTCGGACCGTTATAACGATAACGGCTATTACAACTACAATGACGGGCGTCCTAATGTCTATCAACGCCATCGAAAGGCAATGAATATAGGTATCGGCACAGGTGCCGGAGCTATTCTCGGTGCGTTGATCGGCGGCAAGAAAGGTGCATTGATCGGCGCAGCGGCCGGTGCAGGCGGCGGCTATATTGCCACAAAGATCCAGAAGCCGAAAAATTATCGCAGATACTGATCGGTTTTAGAATGCAGATCATTAGTCCGGAAACTGTCAGCAGTTTCCGGGCATTTTTTTTGGATTGTCAAAGATCAAAAAGCTAGAGAGCGTAAGTGTTGGCCGCGATCAAAACATCGGCGATACGCTGTCGAGCCGCAATAGTATTTATCGGCGAATTGTTTTTGGTAAACCGCTTTAGAGCGACGAGCATTGTGCGGCCTTCGTCGCCCTCGGCCATCGCGGCGATGGTGTTGCGGGCTTTCATATCGATACGTTGGATCGCGTCGTTACAAAATACGCCAGCCATATCAACATAACGTGCGGCAGCTTCTTCGCCGTTGGCTTCAGCGAATTTTTTAGCACGCAGAATTGCCGTTTCCATTTGATATGCGTCCATAATGATGTCGGCGCAGTTGAGCAAGATCTCTTGCTGGTCCGCGAGTGCCATCATGTATTTTTGTGCCGCTGTGCCGAGCACCATTAACGCAATTTTCTTTGCATTTTGAGCGAGTTTTGTTTCGGCTGCGAGGATTCCGGTATCTTCATCGAATGACATTTGAGGGTTAAGTATTTCGTCCTGCAATGCCATCGCCGCGGGAATGATGCCGAGTTTGCCTTTCATCGCCCGCTTCATCAACTGACCGGGAATCAGCATTCGATTGATCTCATTTGTTCCCTCGTAGATTCGATTGATACGAGAATCACGATATGCCTTTTCCGCAGGATAGTCAGCCGAATAACCGTAGCCGCCAAAGATCTGGACCAACTCATCAACCACATAATCGAGAGCTTCGCTGCACGCGACCTTGTTGATCGACGATTCGACCGCATACTCCTCGATCGACTGCATTTTTTTCGCGGTGTCTGCTCCGTCGCCTATAAGAGAATCGATCATGCCGACCGTGCGATAAGTGATCGATTCGGAAACCCAAGTGCGGACCGCCATCTCGGCGAGTTTGTGTTTGATCGCGCCGAATGACGAGATCTTTTTACCAAATTGTTCGCGCTCGTTGGCGTAGCGGACTGCTTCGTGAATTGCGAGCTTTGCTCCACCTGTTACTGATGCACCGAGTTTGAAACGGCCGACGTTCAGGATGTTGAAAGCGATCTTTGCTCCGTCGCCGACGTTGCCTATGAGATTGGTCGCCGGGATCTTGCAGTCAGACAGAATGAGCGCCGTCGTCGAGGATGATTTGATGCCCATTTTGTGCTCTTCATTACCGGGGCGGCAGTTTTCGCTGCGTTCTACGACGAATGCCGAGAACTTTTCCTTCTCGCCGTCCACCTTTGCAAAGACGACAAAGACGTCCGCGAAACTGCCGTTCGAGATCCACATTTTCTCGCCATTGAGAATGTAATGCTGTCCGTCGTCGGTGAGTTTTGCGATCGTCTTGGCACCGAGTGCATCGGAGCCTGAACCACTTTCGGTTAAGCAATATGCAGTAACTAATTCTCCGGAAACGATCTTAGGTATCCACGTGTGTTTTAATTCTTCGGAGCCAAAATATAGGATTGGCAGCACTCCAATAGATGTCTGAGCGCCAAACGTCGTTCCAAATCCGCCCCCACGTCCGATCATTTCAGCGATCACAACGCCCGTTGTTTGATCGAGCCCAAGGCCGCCGTATTCTTCGGGAATAGTTGCTCCGAGAAGGCCGAGTTCGCCAGCTTTTTTTAACAGTTCGCGGGCGATCTCCCATGCGTGCTGCTCCATCGCTGGAAGCTGGGGATGCACTTCGTTATCTACGAATTCTTTCGTTGTGTCGCCGATCATCCGCTGCTCATCGGTCAGATCCTCAGGCGTAAATATCTCGCCCGCCGTCGATTCGGCGATAAGAAATTCGCCGCCTTTCAGATATTCTCGTTCCATTTGTGTTTCCATAAAATCTTTTTGCCACGAATTACACGAATGTCACGAATAAAAATATTTGTGTGATTCGTGTCATTCGTGGCTAAACTCTCCTAATCCAATCTTTCAAAAATACCAGCGGCTCCCATGCCGCCGCCGACGCACATTGTGACCATTCCGTAGCGTGCATTGCGGCGTTTCAATTCCTGTAATAATGTCGCGGTCAATTTCGCACCGGTGCAGCCCAATGGATGTCCGAGAGCGACCGCCCCGCCGTTGACATTTACTTTTGACGGGTCCATTTCGAGAACCTTCATCACAGACAAACCTTGAGCGGCGAATGCTTCGTTCAACTCGATCACGTCTATCTGATCGAGCGTCAATCCAGCCATTTTCAAAGCTTTCGGTATCGCATAAACCGGGCCGATGCCCATTTCTTCGGGCAAGCATCCGGCTGTCGCGAACGAGACAAATCTCGCCAGCGGCTTGATGCCAAGCTCGTTGGCTTTATCCGCCGACATAACGACTACTGCCGCCGCACCGTCAGACATCTGCGAAGAGTTTCCTGCGGTTACTGTTCCATTAACGTGAAATACGGCTCTGAGTTTCGCCAGCCCTTCGATCGAAGTGTCGGCACGAGGTCCTTCGTCCTGGGCGAAGACGATCTCTTTGCGGCGAACACGGCCTTTTTCATCAATCTCATCGACGAAAACATTCATCGGAATGATCTCGTCTGCGAATTTACCTTCGCTGATTGCCGCGAGAGCCTTGCGATGTGAATTATATGAAAATTCGTCAGCCTGCTCGCGCGTGATCTCGTATTTGCGTGCAAGATTTTCGGCAGTCAATCCCATGTTGAGATAATAATCGGGATAACTGTCAGCGATCGATGGATTTGGCCGAAAGACGTTGCCGCCCATTGGTATCATCGACATTGTCTCAAGCCCGCCCGCGACGATCACATCTGCACCGCCGGTCGCAATGCGATCTGCCGCGAGCGCGATCGTCTGCAAACCCGACGAGCAATATCGATTGACGGTCATCGCACTGGTCTCCACAGGCAAACCCGCCGCGATCATCGCGGTTCGTGCGACATTCATCCCCTGCTCAGCCTCAGGAAAAGCGCAGCCCATTATCACGTCTTCGATCTGCATGGGATCGAGACCGGGAACGCGAGCGACCGCTTCCTTTATTGCTGCTGCTCCCAAATCATCAGGCCGCGTATTTTTTAAAGTGCCTTTCGGAGCCTTTCCCACAGCCGTCCGCACGGCTGATACAATTACTGCTTCTTTCATATCAATCTACCTACTTCAAACCAACATCCAACAATAAAAGCTTTTTCGCTACTCCTCGCAACATCTCCGGGTCTCCGCCTGAAAGGCCAATAGTTTCATGTGCGGTTGTGTGCAGAAAGTTGATCAGATCATTTTCCGACCTTGTGCCAATCAAAATTCTAAACACGGGTGCAATATACGAATCATATTCATCGTCGGGTAATTCTTCGTCTGCAATACCTATTGGATCCCAATCCCAAAAGAGTATTTGACGAATCGAATCTTGGATCTCTAATGCCTGTTTTTCTTTACTCAATTCCTACATCCACCTCTTCGGTTTTAACGGCCTCTTTTAGAACATCCGGATTGACCTCGACCAAAAACCCACGCTTGCCGCCGTTGATATAGATGCGTTCCAAATCAACGATCGTTTTCTCGACATAGATCGGCATTTGAGTTTTTAAACCAAACGGCGATGTGCCGCCGACCAGATAGCCGGTCCATTTGTTTGCACGTTCGGGCGTTGCCGGCTCGACGGATTTCACGCCTAAGTGACGTGCGAGATTCTTTGCTGAGACTTGCCGGTCGCCGTGCATCAGGACGATCAAAGGCTTTCGCTCGTTTGTTTCAAATACCAAAGTTTTCACTATCGCGTGTTCGTCAACGCCTAACTGTCTCGCCGATTCCGCTGTGCCGCCTTTTTCAACGTAATCGTATAAATGCGGCACAAAATCAACCTTCTTGTCCCGCAAACATCTGACGGCCGGTGTTATTGGATAGTCCATCTTCAAAGACGGAAACCCGAGTGGTAGCGAGTGTGCGCGATGTTAATTTATGCGTGACGTTGCGCACCCTCCCTACCGGTCGGGTTTCTGCCTAACCTCCTTGTATCGAAAACACGTCACCAAATGATCATTGACCATTCCGGTCGCCTGCATGAACGCATAGATAATGGTCGAGCCGACAAAATTGAATCCGCGTTTTTTCAGATCTTTGCTGATCGCGTCTGAGATCGGCGAAGTCGCCGGAACGTCGCCGCCTTTTAGTTTGTTGACGATCTGCTTATCGCCGACAAATCCCCAGATATATTTATCAAATGAGCCGAACTCTTTTTGCACTTTCAGAAAGGCATTGGCATTTGATACTGCGGAGGCGATCTTCAAACGGTTACGGATGATGCCTTCGTTTGTTAATAATTTTGCGCATTTTGCGTCTGAATATTTCGCAACTTTTGCCGGATCGAAATTGTCGAATGCTTTGCGATAGGCATCACGCTTTTTGAGGATCGTATCCCAACTCAAACCGGCCTGAGCTCCCTCAAGAATCAGAAACTCAAACAGGGTTCGATCATCGTGTACAGGCACACCCCATTCTGCATCGTGGTAAGCGACATTTAATTCGTTCGTTGCCCAACTGCATCGTTTCATAAAAGTTCTACCCAGTCGCTATCGTTCCGATTCTGAAATCGGAAAGCTTTCACTTTCCATTACCCGCTTTGCCTGGCGGATATGTCGTTTTGTATGTTCGACGAGTACGGTAAACGCATCGTCAAGCTTGTACGTAAAAACAAATAGAAACGGTGATGTTACGACCGTCTTTTCGCGGTCGACTCCGGCACAGGACTCGATCTGCTTATTAACCTCGGCCATATGTTCGACAAACTTCTCTACGATATCGCCCGAGACATCGCTCGGCGGCACGATTCGTTGTGAAGGTGCTTTTGCTTTTTTCGAATCTTCCGAAACGGCATTTATCAGAAACCGTCCGGCCCACGATGAGAAAGGCGAGTAATTTTCCCAGAACGAATTCTGCCGTTTTCCCGAAGCCAGCTTTTGAAACTCGGCGTCAAATTCGTGATTAGTCTTGATGACGTGATCCAGACACTGAGCCACGCTCCAGCCTTTTTCCGACGGTTTCCAGTTCAGTTGTTCAGCGGAAAGTCCGCCGAATGACACTCGCGCGTCATCTGCGATTTTTGACATTTCCGACGTAATGTACTGAATTCGTTCGTCCATCCCATTCCTCCAAGTGGCTAATTTCTAAGCGGTTTTCCGGTTTTCAACATCGCAGCAATTCTATCCTGCGTTTTTCGTTCACCACAGAGCGATACAAAAGCCTCGCGTTCGAGGTCGAGTAGGTAACGTTCGCTAACCTGCGTCTTATGATTGATCGTGCCGCCGCTCATAACGTGGGCGAGCTTTTTGCCTATGAGTTGATCGTGATCCGAGATAAAGCCGCCCTGTTTCATCATATGAAGAGCGAGTTTCATCGCAGACTCGCCGGCCTCACCAAGGACCGTGATGTCGGTACGTTCGACCGGCTGAACATAGCCAGAAGCATCGAGATTCAGCACTTCCTGCTTTGCGTCCTGTATCAAGCGGTCGCCGTTCATTGATATCGCGTCGGAATCACGAAGAAATCCGAATGAGCGTCCTTCCTGCGCAGAGGTTGCTACTTTGCCCATTCCGATGGTCTCGAAGGTCTTTTTCATGAACGCGAGCGGATCAGAATCCGGAGCCTTGGCCCAGGCGTCCATCGCACGCATTGTCATTTCTTTTGTTCCGCCGCCGGCCGGAATTACACCGACGCCGACCTCGACAAGGCCGATGTATGTTTCACCCGCCGCGCGAACTTTATCCCCGTGCATCGCGATCTCACAGCCGCCTCCGAGCGTTAAACCATACGGAGCGGTCACAACAGGTTTTGCCGAATAACGCAGCCGCATAATTGTCTTTTGAAGCGTGGCGACCATCATGTTGATGTCGTCCCATTCTTCTTCCTGCGCGGCGAGCAGGAGCATCATAATATTTGCGCCTGCTGAGAAATTGCCGCCTTGATTGCCGACGACGAGGCCTTTGAAATTTCGCTCCACTTCGTCGATAGCGAAGTTCATCATTTGAACAGTATCCCCGCCGATCGAGTTCATCTTTGAGTGAAATTCGAGACACGCAACGCCATCGCCAAGATCGATCAGCGAAGCGCCGGGATTGGTCTTGATCGTTGCGGTGCGTTCTTTGACATCTTTCAGAATGAGAACGCCGGAACGCGGCGGAACGGATTTATATTCGCCATTGACCAGATCGTAGGCTTCGTGCTCACCGCTTTTACTTTTATAAAAGCTCGTAGCTCCGGCCGCAAGCATTTTTTCGACGTTGGCAGGAATAGGCTGACCTTCTTTACGCATCCGTTCTACCGACTCGGGCAAACCAATGGCGTCCCACGTCTCGAAAACGCCGATCTCCCAACCAAAGCCCCACTTGATCGCGTTATCAATTTCGACAATTGTGTCGGCAATTTCAGGAATGCGATTGGCCGCATAACGAAACGTCCTCGACATTGTCTTCCACAAAAATAGACCGACTTTGTCGTCGCCCCAAACGAGCATCTTTATACGCTTTTCCAGATCGTCGGTTTGTTTGGCAGCGTCGAGAGAAGGGAATTTGGTCTTTGTCTGCGGTTTGTATTCAAAGGTTTCAAGATCAAGCTCGAGTATCTGCCGATTGCCTTCTGCGTCTTTGGACTTCTTGAAAAAACCGCCATTCGACTTATCGCCGAGCAACTTTTTCTCAAGCATTTTGTTGATCAGGTCCGGCACAAGAAAGGCATCGCGGTCTTCGTCATCGGGTACGGCAGGGTAGAGATTATTGTTGACGTGGGCGAGAACGTCTAGGCCGACTAGGTCGCTTGTGCGAAACGTTGCCGACTTTGCATGGCCGATCGCCTTGCCTGTGATCTGATCGATCTCGGTCGGCGTAAATCCCATTTCGAGCATTTCGTGGACAGTCGCCATCATCGCAAATGTCCCGATACGGTTGGCGATAAAGTTTGGTTTATCCTTCGCCGGAACGACGCCTTTGCCAAGGCGTTGATCGAGGAAGCCGGAAATTTTACAAGCGATCTCGCCGCTCGTCTGTGTGCCGGGAATCACCTCGACGAGCTTCATGTAGCGCGGCGGATTAAAGAAATGTATGCCGACGAAATGCTGTTTGAAATCGTCCGAAAACGGCTCGGCGATGGACTCGATCGGAATACCGCTTGTGTTCGAGGCGATCACCGAGCCGGGCTTGCGATGCTTTTCAACTTCGGCAAACAGCTTGTGTTTAATATCAAGATTTTCAACAACTGCCTCGATCACGAGATCACAATCCTTGAGCTTTATCAGATCGTCAGTGAAATTGCCCGTCGTAATGAGCTTTGCATTGTCTGCAAGCATGAACGGTGCAGGCTTGAGCTTTTTGGCGGCTTCAAACAGGGAATTGACGATGCGGTTTCGCACCGCAGAAGATTCGAGGGTAAAGCCTTTTTTCTCTTCGTCCGCCGTCAATTCCGCCGGAGCGATATCAAGCAGTAATGTTGGTATTCCTGCATTCGAAAGATGTGCGGCGATGGCCGCTCCCATTGTTCCCGCACCTAAAACGGCAGCTTTTGCAATATTCATAATCGGGTATTAGTCCTGTCGAAAGTATAACTGAATGAAGGCTCATTCAGCAAGTTTTTGTCACCTCCTTTGTGAAAATCTATGACAAAATCCTTGACATGTTATTCAAATAGAATAATACTTTTGAGGATATACAAATAATATTAGAGCGGTTGAGATGAGACAAATTGAGTCTTTTACTAGGTCTTTTCTAATGCCGTAACAATCAGGAGAAAGTATGATTAAGAAAATATTGCTCGTTGTGTCGGTTTGTCTGTTATTTTCGGCAGGAATTTATGCTCAGGACGATTCGGCAGCAGGTAAGGCCGATAAGACCGAAACAAAGGCGTCAACAAGCGACACTCCAAAGGCTACGGCGTTTCGCCCGACCAAAGAACAGATAAGAAAAGGCCAGGAAATTCTTATCGAAAAGAAGCTTTGGGACGGCGAGGCGACGGGAACTTATGGCGAATGCAGACCGGCGATCAAAGCCTATCAGAAAGCAAACGGCCTCGATCAAAATGGCAAATTCGATAAAGCGACGCTTACAAAAATGGGCATCGCTCTGACGGATAAACAGAAAGGCGTTGAACCGGCGTCAGATGCGAAAGCGACATCGACAACTACGAAGACAACGGCATCAACTTCGTCAACAACTTCAACGGCATCCACGTCCGAAGGCCCAAAACGGCCGGCTCCGTTTCAAGCTACTAAAGAACAGATCACCACTCTCCAAACCAAACTAAAAGAAGCGAAATTATTCTCCGGCGAGGCAGACGGTGAGCGTAGTGATGACCTGAAGGAAGCAGTAAAAAAATATCAGGAAGCCCATGACTTGAAAGCCACCGGCGGGATCAACGCAGCAACACTTGAGAAAATGGGCATTGCTTTAACTGACAAACAAAAAGCAAACGTAGCTGCCCAAAAGGCTTACGATGAAGGCAAGGGTAAAGGAAAAGACAAGGACTAGGAGGCCTTTCAATTTTTACTAGGCGGCCGGTGCTTGTTTTGAGCACCGGCTCTTTTTTTGCACTGCAAGCCTCCATATTACTATGTGCGATAGCGCACTGACCACTTATTTTGAAAGCGATATCTTACAAATGGTTTCGAGATATGATTAACTTTTGTTCATTCATTTCTCGGGCCAAGTACAAGGGGAAAACGGCTTAGGCCGTAACTTTAGCAGGTGATGCTGCTATTTGTAGGATGCCTGATGTTTTGGGGAAAACTTAGGCATCCTTATTTTTGCTTTCGGTTCGCGATATTTAGCTCCTGCCCTAGCGATTCTTCTCTATTGTCGTTTTAACTCAACCATATAAATCATCACATCGAGACCTTTTAACAAAAAACGCCATTTTTGCTTTTACTGTGTGTGCTACCGCACGGCGGAGATTATTTTTTTGTTTCATTCTTAGACATTGTTTGTAAATCGCGGTGATTGTTATTTCCATTGCGATTTTTTTTACTCGACAAAAGCAAGGAGATCTCAATGTCTAAAACAGGAAAATCCGTTAGCGGAAAATCAACTAACCGTCTACTCACCTCTTTGCCCGATAAGGACTATCAAAATCTACTCGGAAATTCTGAGCGGATAGAGTTGGTTTTTGGCACTACTCTTTACAAAACAGGAGGTGTCATTCGCCACGTCTATTTTCCTGAGAGCGGAATTGTGTCATTACTTTCCGCGGTCGATGGCGATCAAACGCTGGAAGTCGGCATCGTCGGCAATGAAGGGATGATCGGCATCCCGGCATTTCTTGGTGCAAAAACCTCGAACAACATCGCACTTGTGCAGGGTGCGGGCTTTGCTTTACGAATGACGGCGGCGGACTTTGTCAAAGAGTGCGAAACGAGCAACAAATTGCAGCAAGTTTTGAAACGCTTCGTGCAATCGCTAATGGCCCAAACGGCGCAGTCTGCGGCCTGCAACCGTTTTCACCCGGTCGAATCTCGTATGGCACGTTGGCTGCTCATGACAAACGACCGGATGAAAACAGGCATATTTCAGATCACACAGGAGTTTTTAGCGAATATGGTCGGTGTCCGACGTGAGGCCGTAAATAAAACAGCGAGAAGTTTTGACGAACGTGGTTTTATCAGTTACCACAGGGGTAAATTGTCGATCCTCGATGTAAAAGGCTTGAAGGCCGTGGCCTGTAATTGCTATAAGATCATTTCAAAAAGCGATCCAAATTACGAAGCGGTCGCAAATAAGGCGATCAACTAATTCCATAGTAGAAAGTGTGAACATGAAACGCTGGAGTTTGCCGGTAGTATATTGGCTAACGGCAAAATCATTGCCTAAAAGAGACATCGGACTTTGATCCTCCCCACCTGCCACGTAGTATTTTATTGCCTTGCCTTGCCTTGCCTTGCCTTGCCTTGGGCTTAGTGCGCTATCGCACTAAGGACATTTCTTTTCTCGTTGTTTTGATATATATTCTGTGTGAAGCAATCAATCCCCGTAGATCGCATTCATTCAATTATACTCAGAAAACGGAGAAATGTTATGCTTCCTGTCCCAAACACGAACGCCGCTTTAAAGAATCATTTGCTTGCCGCTCTGCCGGCAGATGAATTCAGCCGCATAACTCCACACCTTAAACCAATATCGCTCAAACTTGGGCAAGTGCTGCACGAAAGCGGCGACAGGATGGATTACGTCTATTTTCCGACGACGGCGATAATGTCGTTGCTCTACATTATGCAGAACGGAGCAACGGCTGAGATCGGCGTGGTTGGCAACGACGGAATACTTGGCATTGAGCTGTTTATGGGCGGTGAGACGACTACCAACCGTGCCATAATCCAAAGTGCAGGCGAGGCCTTTAAAATGGATACAAAGTCAATGAAAGAGGAGTTTACGCTTGGTGGGGTGTTTCAAAAAATACTGCTGCGATACACGCAGGCATTAATGGCTCAGATCTCACAGACGGCCGTTTGCAACCGGCTTCACTCGGTTGACCAACAGCTTTGCCGATGGCTGCTGCTCAGCCATGACCGCTTGGACACGGATAAGCTTGTAATGACGCACGACCTGATCTCAAACATGCTCGGTGTTCGCCGCGAAGGTGTGACACTTGCCGCCCAAAAGTTATCACAGCGAGGATTAATTAAAAATGTTCGCGGATCGATCACCGTACTGGACCGAAAAGGGTTAGAGAAAGCGGTCTGCGAATGTTACGCGGTCGTCAATACCGAATATATCCGACTGCTTGGTCGTGCGGGATCCCGAACAGCTGCATAGCGTACCGAATTGCCAGATAATTTTTTTTCCTAATGTACGATAGCGCACTGAGTGGGCCTTGCCGAACTGTTCTAATCATATTAAGCCCGAGTTGATTAGAACTAAATGAGTGCACTTTCCAAACTCGCATTCTGTAACCAACCAAATGTTATTCGATTCCAATTGACGAAGGCCGTTTTTATTTGACCTTTTATACTGATAGCGAACGCTATGTGGAAGGACGGCTTTTTTAGAACGAGGCCGTCCTTCGTTTTTTTTTGGATAATGTGAGGAATTTATATGAAAGTGTTTTTATTTTCGCTGTACTGGATAAAAGAGGGGTTGATGTCTCTAGTACGATAGAGGCGTGGACGCCATTCGATAGATCTGGTGTCGGACCTCGTGGGTTTATGCCACCCACCTTACGTCTTTTCGCCTAACATCAAGATGATCTTATCCAGTTTTTGAACGTCTATTTTGTGCAGGATGGCCATTAGCTCCTCGATCTCTTTTTTGGCTTCTGTATTGGTTAGATAGTCCGCCGCCGCATGCTCGCGGTCGCGTTCGGACGACCTGTTTTGGCTCATCATAATTATCGGCGCGGCGTAAGCGGCCTGAGTAGAGAAAACGAGATTGAGCAGAATAAATGGATACGCGTCCCAGTGATAGATCAATCCGAACACATTCAAGGCCATCCATATGATAACGATCAGTGATTGAAAGAGTATGAACTTCCAAGAACCCATTCCCAGCGCCACCGAGTCAGCCAGCCGCTCTCCAAAAGTCCTCGTACCCGCATGTTTCTCGTGCCAGTTAATTGTCGTATTGCGACATTCCTTCTTGTATGATCGCTGCCCGGTCAATAGTCGGTTTGATAGCGAACAGATGTATGAAAGTGTGGAGCTAAATGTGGAAAGTGAGGCAGGTTCCTCTTTGGCGATCAGTCCCGCAGCGTTGTGGAGATCCAGGCGGCAAGCAACGCAAAGACGACCAACACTCCGGTAGTCAGCCAACTAAAAGAAAAACTCATCAATGTGGCGGATGCGATCAGAAGTCCGCTTACCGTTCCAATCGCCACCTTGCATATCCATAAAAGGTGCTGCTGATGGAGAGCGTCTTCATTTTTACGGTCGATCTCATAACTCATAAGTTGAATTATTCTATATCGTTTTTATGACATCTGTGCGTAAACACACAGACGAGCTGTTTTCTTTTGCGTATCTTTAGGTTTGACTAGCATAATTTTTGAATCCCAAAAGAATAGACCCCTATGAACATCAAACAAAGGCAAGATACCGCCGCAGGATTAGAATGAAGAAATAGTCGTTATTAGGGCGGTCGAACGCAGAATAAGTGTTAATAAAGAAATGCTCGCTTGGTTTTGACGCCCAGCGAGCATTCTTCGTTGTTGCAGATTGGCGGCGGTGCAGCCCCGTCTCTAGATACTCAACACAAGGCTACTGTTCGCAGTAGTTGGATATTTTGTGAACGTGTGAAATAGCCAGAAAAGGCGGTAACAAAAGAATAAGTAGGAAATATACAACTTTTCTGAAGATGTTTTTCGCGTTATAGTTGTTGCGAACGGAGACTCTATGAAAAATTCTATTTGTTTGATCGTGCTTGTTGTTGCGGCGGCCATTTCGGTTACGGGCCAGGTCGGAAAGCAAGAGGCCGCTATTCGCAAGGTTATGGACGAACAGGCCGCGGCCTGGAATCGAGGTGATCTTGAGGCTTTTATGGAAGGCTACTGGCGTTCAGAAAAGCTGACCTTTATTTCGGGCACTGAGGTTACTCGCGGATGGCAGAAGACGCTTGATAACTACAAAAAGGGGTACGATTCGAAGGCAAAGATGGGAGTTTTGACGTTTTCCGACCTTGAGTTTACGATCCTTTCAAAAGATGCGGCGGTCGTTTTGGGCAGTTGGGCATTAAAACGCGAAAAAGATAATCCTAACGGCAAATTTACGCTCACCTTTCGAAAATTCAAAGAAGGTTGGCGGATCGTGATGGATCACACGAGTTGATGGACAATGCAAATGGCTACGCGTTCAACTCAAGATCGATCACGCGCTGATCTGGTATAACTAACAGTGAGCCGCTGTTTTCATTTATAAATGCCTTTGCCAATTCGGCGTCCATCGGACGAGCGAACAAATAGCCCTGACCAAAGCCGCAGTTTAGTTCGGTGAGCTGATCTAGTTGTTCGGCGGTTTCGATGCCTTCGGCTATGACGTCCATCTTTAAATTCTGAGCCAATCGAACGATCGTCCTGACGATCTCGCTGTGTTCTTCGCTCTCGGACATTTGGCTGACGAACGAACGGTCGATTTTTAGGCTGTTCACCGGCAGTCGATGCAGGTAACTCAAGCTGGAATAACCGGTGCCGAAATCATCGAGGCTTAGTTCGACGCCGATATCGCGAAGCTGATTCATTACTATTACAGCCTTCTCGCTATTTTCGATGAGATAGCTTTCCGTGATCTCGAGTTTTAGACAGCGCGATGGAAGGCCTGAAGATTCGAGAGCTTCAACGACCTGTTCCGCAAGGTCCGTTTGGAGGAATTGCTTGGCTGAGAGATTTACGCTGATCACGAGTGATTCTGCGTGTGGCATGGATTCTTGCCATGTTCGTAACTGACGACAGCTTTCTCGTAGAATCCAACGTCCAAGAGGCAATATCAGGCCGGATTCTTCAGCCGTAGGTATGAATTCCTCAGGAGATATGAAGCCTCGTTCGGGATGCTGCCATCGAACCAAAGCTTCGAAACCTTTGATCGCCTGTGTCTCCAGATTGAGGATCGGCTGGTAGTAGATCTCAAATTCCTTATGTTCGAGGGCGTGACGCAGTTCGGTCTCAAGCTGCAGTCGTGTAGTTGCTTGAATACGCATGGCCTCGGTGAAAACCTGATGTCTCGCACGGCCAGTTGACTTGGCTCGGTACATCGCGATGTCGGCATCTCGCAGCATGTCTTCGGCTGTTCTAAAACCATCGACGCTTAAAGCTATGCCGATGCTTGCCGTTATAAAAAGTTCTCTGCCATTTAGATCGAACGGCTCTTTCAAGTCTTCCTGAATTCGTTCTGCAATCTGCATTGCATCGTCCGGCTCGAGCATTTCGGTTAGCAGGATCACGAATTCATCGCCGCCAAGACGTGCAACCAGATCGCCTGTTCGCGTCCAAAGTTCCAGTCGGCGGGCGATCTGCTTTAACAGCTCATCGCCCTCCGCGTGTCCTAATGAGTCGTTGACGACCTTGAACCGGTCATAGTCAAGAAACAGGACAGCATAATGATTGCTGTGACGGCTCTTACACCTTTCGATCGTCATCCGAAGATGATCCATGAACAGAGCACGATTAGCGAGGCCGGTAAGGCCGTCATGAAAAGCGTCGTGCAACAGCTGTTCCTCCGCACGTTTGCGCTCGGATATGTCCATGAACATTCCAAGCGTACCGGTTACCTCGCCGGCTTCGTTCATCATTGGCGAACCGCTAATTAACACCCACATCATTTCGCCTGATTTTTTTCTGATGCGGGCCTCATATTGACCGGATACGCCCTTTTTTCTTTGTTCGTTCTCTCGTTCGATAATCCTACGGCCTTCGTCGTCAAAAAGCAGGTCAAAAGTGGTCCTGCCGACCATTTCCTCGCGTCTGTAACCGGTCATTTCGCAAAGCCTGGCATTGGCGAATTCGATAACTTCATCATTATCGACCTGAGTCAGGCCTTCGTTCATGCTCGCGATGAGCGTTCGTAGTTTGGCCTCGCTTTTGCGGTAGTTGGCTTCGCTTGCGCGCAATGTATCTTCCGACCACTTACGCTGAATTGCCAACGCAATCTGGCCGGCAGCGGATGAAAGTAATTCAATGTCGCGCTCGGTATAGGCGCCTGGATCCTCGTAATGCTGCACGACAAGCACACCGATTATGCCGGCAGGTGTCCTGAGCGGGATGCCGAGCCAGATTGCCGCAGAAGTTCCGATTGACTCGACTTCGCCCGACTCGCATAGCCTGTCAACGGCTGCCTCGGTCAAAAGTGTCGGAAGGCCGCGATTGAGTGTATATGAGGTCAAGCCTCTGCCCAATATCTGGAACGGAGCTATAGGGTCGTGTTTGTCAACGCAAAACGGAACCTGAAGCAGTTCCGTCTCAGTGTCATAAAGTGCAACATAAAAATTCTCGGCATAAATGGCCTGGCCGATCGACCGCTGCGCCAGTTTGAGTAATTCTTCCAGATTGGACGTAGTCGAAACGCCATGTATGATCTCGAAAATTACTTTCGCCTCGATTTCTGCTCGTTGAAGTTGGGAAATTATATCAGGCTCGTCCGCGATGATCTGATAGCTTTTTTCAAACTCAGGAGGCCTGTCCGTTTGTTCCGCAGGTTCGGCGGAAGTATTTTTCGCCAATAGATTTCTATTGAACGCACTCAAGGTGCCGATCTCAAAAAGGCATTCGACCAGCGCCGCCGCAAAAAGCACGATCAATACGATCGCCCAACTATTCATCGGGAGCTGCCAGATTGTTATGCCCGCGATCACTACCAACACCACGGCGGCGAGTGACGGCAGCAATTGCGGACCAGATTGTGCAGACGGATTAATTAGAGACTTCATAAGCGGGTGCTAATGAAAAGATAACCGGAGCAGATATAAGAACCTTGCCGGACTAAAGCAAATTTTCCGATTGATGACCCAATGAAATGACGCAAATTTAATAGGAAGAAACGAGCTTGGGAGTCGCGTTCCACCTTAAGTCTACATTCATTTAGCAATGTTAACAAGGTTTTTATTGCGTCCGCTATCGAATTATCTCGATGATAAGGGTTTGCGATCCTGATACGATGTATTCGCCTGATGGAAATTCATTTTCTGAGATCACGCTTTGGAGCGTTGGCTTGGTTCCGCCAGTCGTTCGATCATTATTTAAAGTCGCGAGCATCGATGGCGGAATGTTGGGCATTTCGCTCGAGCCAATGACTGCGCCGATAGTATTTCGCGTGATCACTGCGTAAAGGCGGTCAGGGCGTTTGAGGCGGTTGATGGTGGCGATCAGTTCAGCAGCGCTTTTGGGGATGAACTGCGTGATCGAGGAGTTTTGCTGCACGGCATTGCCGTCGCCTACTGTTATGGAGACTGTACCGGGTGCTGTGCCTTTAGGAATCGTTACGGGTAACTTTTGAACGACAACTTTACCCGCTGGCGATCGCTGGAAAACGCTTATCTCAAAAGTCTGACCTGCCTGGACTTGTATCCTATCCGTCGAAATACGATCGAGCAAAGCAGTCTTACTGCCGTCAGTTGCCGCCATATTGAGAGTGATACCGGTAACATTAAGGCCTTCAAACCCGGCGCGAAGCAGGGCGTTTAGAGGGATTGCCGCCGCAGAAGCAGTAAGAGCCGCCGCCTGCGGTCCGACCGAACGGCGGTTCAACTTGATAGACTCTTCGCCCTTCACCGTGATCTCGCCTGAAAGCTCGATCGTCAAATCACCGATGTTACGCTCGTTGGCTTGAAGAGCATTGATTACACCGACATTGACGATCAATGGCGTTAGCAATTGGTCGATAGCAGACTCAAAATTCACTTCTTCGCTGCGGCCTCGACTTGTTTTCAGCCTAATCTTTACAGGTAGCATTCTAGGCGTTACGCCGAGACTGCCGAAAATTCCAGTCGCTCGATCCTGCGTCATCGCACCGACCATGGAATCCGGCACAGCAAGTTTGAAGGAATTATTTGTGTTTGGAACGACGGTCACAACATGTGACTCAGACATCGGCAAGTCCGCAGCGCCGAGGCCAAAGAATGGATGTCCAAATGCGTAGATCTTATCTCCGTCACGAAGTGTCACTGTTCCGGCGGCGGCCAATGAAATATCACCTCGTGATAAATGTACAACAACCGAATCACCTCCGAGCAGTGTTTGTTCGTCTGCCTTTTTCAGGGGGGTAATGGCGGAATTACCGCTAGATGCGGCGACAGGAAGTATGCCTGCTGACAACAGTTGAGGAGCGAGACTATCGATTGTTTTCTGTGAAATCCCCGAAAATGTTACAGGTGTTGTAATTGGTTTGAACGCTTGTCCGGCGATAGCCATGAGCATCGAATCTGGTGAAAAGCCGGATGCGAACGGACTATTAGAAACAGTATGATTCTTAAGATCAGGCAGCCAAGTGTCTGAAAGAAATTCGGCGTATGAAAAGGTTCTTGGCGATGACGACACTGCCGCTGACATCGGCGAAGTTTCGACCAGCGAGAGCATTTGTTCTATCGGTGTTATTCCGCATATCGGTTCTTTTGCAAAAGGGAAACTATAGGAGATCGCTCCGACAAGTTTTCCATCGATATAGACGGGCGAACCGGACATTCCGGCAAATACAAAAGTACGTTCGGCATTTGCCCCGCTGAGACGACCTACGATCATGTCCTGTCTTGGGCCGATCCAGTTCGGCATTACGCCGAGTATCTCAACGTTAAATTCCTCAGATCTATTGCCGCGAAAAACGGTTCGAGCGGTGCCGCGCATGCCTTCGCGAATATCAGAAACCGGGAATATTTGTATTCGCGAATCGTGCTCCGAGGTTGGCTTTGATTGAGCGAGAATATTGAAGGATGAAACAAAAATGGCGAGAAAACAGGTAAAAATCTTTGCTTTTGTCATTTGAAAAACTTCTTCCGTAACAACAGGCGTTTATGGTAACATTTTAAAGGACTAATCCGAAAGCCTAATTTTGTTGGCTTTCATCCTCACCGGTCCGACAATCCGGCATTCCGCCTAATCCTCGTTTTATCTTCTTTAGTTATGACTAAAATGACACGCCTTTTAAAGAGTTTGACACGATTGCTCCTGCCAGCAGTTCTTTTGATAGTGATAGCCGTGATCGGTGGATCCGTATGGCTGATCTATATGACCGCCCGCCCGCTCAACTCCGTTTATCTTCTTGCTCCAGACAAATACGGGCAGCTTAGTTCGCGTGCGGCACAAGTTACCGACGAAACTTGGACCAATCGCGACGGTAGTCAGGCACGCGGATGGCTTCTTCGCGGAGCAGAAAATGCTCCGGCCGTGATCCTGTTTCACAAATTCGGAGCTGACCGCTCTTATGTTCTGAATCTCGGGGTTAAACTCAACGAATCTACCAATTTCACGATTCTCATGCCTGATCAACGGGCACATGGCGAAAATCCGCCCGTGAAAAATGCTTCATTTGGCGGTTGTGAAACAGAAGATTCTCTTTCGGCGATCGAGTTTCTTCGCAATTTGAAAACCCCTAATCAGATCGCTCTTGTAGGCAAGAATCTCGGTGTTTTTGGTGTTGAAATGGGTGCAATAGTAGCCGTCTCAACTGCCGCAACAGACCCAAGTGTCAAAGCCATCGCCATCGATTCGGTTCCGTTTGATTCTGATGGCGTGCTTGAAACATCGGTCGGAAAACGGTTCCCGTTTGCGAGTTTTGTGACTACGAGACTCGCTCAGATCGGCACGCATCTATATTACTTCGACGGCTGCTACAGGCATGACTCTATATGTGAGACGGTCAAAAAGATCGATAACCGAAATATTTTAGTTCTCGCGGGCGTTGACGCGCAGGATTTTCAGGAGTCGAGTTCCAAATTGAGCAAGTGCTTTCCGGTAGGAAACAAGATCGAGACCAAACTCGACCTCAGCCCTTCAGGTTTCGGCATCATAAACGCCTCAATGGAACAATCCGAGGCATATGATCAGAGATTGATCGATTTCTTTAGAAATGCTCTAAGTAATTAAAGGGGAATTTTCTTCTTGCTGTGGCCGTTCGTTCTTGAAACTGTTTGTATATCCGCGCTTTCCTCGATACGGAAGACCGCTTTGTCCAGCACTTCTTTAAGTTTCTTTAGTCTTTCAATCGTCGAAGTCATTTCGAGCATCTGATATTTTTTTTCACTGTCAAAGTTGAAGGCAGCAGTGACAAGAAACGACAAAGCCTCCGGATCGGCTCGCTGAATGTCCGGCAATTGACCGCGATTACCGCTCATTTTAAAAGCCGCCTTTGCCATCCGCTCAAACAGGCCAAAAACTTGATCGGATAATGGGTCAAGCTCTTTTGGATCTTCTTTTTCATCTTCAAAAAACTCAACCTCGGCGATAAGATAAGGTTCACCCGCATCAACATAATCTATTAGTCGGTAACGTATCAGCCCAAATGTCAGGATATTTGAACGGCCGTCAGGCAGCGTCTCGGATTCTCTGATCTCGGCGACACAGCCGACGGATCCCATTGCAGGTCTTTCGTCAAAAGAATCTTGAGGTTCAAATAACGTGACGCCGAAAAGTTTACCTTCGGTCTCAATATCCGTGAGCATTTTCTGATATCGGTCTTCGAAGATATGGAGAGGCAGCAGCTCGTTCGGGAGCAACACGAGCGGCAGCGGAAAGATCGGCAAATGATGAATACCGGCAACTTTGTTTAGGGCGTCTGACATGCTTTTAGTCCGATAAATTCGGCGATCTTTTGCGGCTCATCATCGCTTAGAGCCATTCGTTTAGCGCCGATGACAGCATCTGAAATATCGTGGGCTCGGGCTTTGTAGCGATTGTCACGAATTATGAGATCTTCGATAACGCGCCGTTCGAGCCGTTCGCGGCCTTCATCTTGGGAATCTTCGTTTGCTTCTAGGTAATCCGCAGGAACCGTGTGGTTTTTTATCCGGATGTGAAGGGCGTTTGTGAGTGCCTTTGTTTCGTCACGCATCTTCTGCATCTCAAGCAGGGAATTTGGAAAGCCGAGCTGCCCGCGAAGGGCAATCTCGATGATCGGCTGCGGCTTGTCGGACTCGGCTACGCGGGCTTCCTTGCTTACCTTCTTGAGAACGCCATCAGTTACCGACTTCGCATCCTGAACATCGGTTACGTCAAAAGCCAGTTGCTGAAAGGGACGGTAACGATAGTCCTCGATGTGATGCGCTAAGACAGTATTCTGTTTATTGATCTCGACAACAAAAGCACCGCGCGTCTCGCGAAATTCGCTGATGTTAGTGATCTCGATCGAGCCAGGATTAAATGCCCAATTATCGATCTCATAGTGCTTATGTGTGTGGCCGAGTCCGACGTACTCGACCGCTGTTTTTAGTTCTTTAAGCGCGTCCATCGACAGAGCAGGGATCGGGTGCATTTGGTGGCCTTCGACATCGGTGTGGAGCATTAGGATATGAAATGCTCCGTCGCGGCGCGTTTGTTTTATTGCTTCGGTAAGCATTGGTATAGCCCAATTGCCGGAAGCACCATACCAATCCGAGCCAAAGATCCGCGCCCGACCAATATCGATGTAGCCGCCTTTTTTCGAGGTCTCATTCCAAGGCTCGTATGTAAGAGCTACGCCTTTATGAGTGAGGTCTTTGTTCCGCGTAAACGCGTCACTTTTACTTTCAGGTTCGAGCAGTTTTACAAGGCCCCAACTGGAAAGCGACCGCAGCCAGCTAAAGTCGCTGTCCGTGTGTTTTTGATCGTGATTTCCTTCGATAGTTACAACCGGAATTCCGGCATCACGCATCATCGTCAGACCTTCGACGGCGTAATTCATCGTTTCGGGCGGCACTGAGCGTTTATGAAAAAAATCGCCGCACATAATGACAAAATCTACCTTCTCACCGATCGCATATCGCTTGAGCACATCGACCCACGCGTCAAAAAAATCACGCGGGCTCTCTGCCAACTGATAACGCGTACACCCCAGATGTACGTCGGCGATATGAAGGAACTTCATGAGGAGATTTTACCACAGAGAGCACAGAGAACACTGAGAGAGCAAATCAGAACGATCTGCATTACCTTGCTCTTTTTCTCTGTGCCTCTGTGTGCTCTGTGGTAAATTCTTTCCATGAACAAAGTCGTCCTTATCACCGGAGCTTCGAGCGGCATCGGGCTGCACACAGCGAAACTTTTTCAATCAAAAGATTGGAAAGTGGCTGCGACTATGCGCACACCTGAAAGTGCAACGGAATTACAGAACATTGTCGATGTCGAGTGCTTTCGGCTGGATGTTACAGATGTGGATTCAATAAAGTCTGCGATAGCGGCGACTCTGGAACAATTTGGCCGCATAGATGCCGTTGTGAATAATGCAGGTTTCGCAGTGGTCGGTCCATTTGAAGGCGCGACACAAGAGCAGATCGAACGCCAAATGCAGACGAACGTATATGGAGTAATGAACGTCTGTCGCGAGATCTTACCCTATTTTCGCGAACAAAAACGCGGCATCATCGTGAACGTCGCGTCTATGGGCGGTCGCATTACGTTCCCGCTTTACAGTCTTTACCACGCCTCTAAATGGGCGCTCGAGGGCTTTAGCGAAGGCTTGCAGTACGAAGTGAAAGAGTTTGGAATAAAGATCAAGATCATCGAGCCGGGGCCGATAAAGACCGATTTCTATGACCGGTCACAGAGTATTACCAAGAAAGAAGGCCTAACGGCATACGACAATATTGTCGCACGGGCGATGCCTAATCTGCAAAAGGCAGGCGAGACCGGCCCTGACGGTTCGGTGGTTGCCGAGGTCATTTACACGTCGGTCACGGACGACTCGTGGAAGATGAGATATCCGGTTAATTCTAGGTTGATCTTAACAGCCAGACGGTTGTTGCCTGATTCTCTGTTTTTGCCGATAATAAAAAAAGCTGTTTTAAGATAGCCAAAGTACGGGGAAAGTGAGAAGATGAAACTACGTTTTTTAATAGGCGGCCAATTAAACCTTACATTTTCCCCATTTTTTTGATAAACGAAGTTTAGGTATTCGCTTCAGTTTCAGCTTGTTTTAATCAATGAAAATATTGCTCTACAACCCGGACAACGGCATTACACGGAATTTTATGCCGCACCTCTGGATGTTCCTTTTGCAGTCATTGACGCCAAAGGAGCATGAGGTGATCCTTATCGACGGGAATGCGAAAGCAATGACCCGCTCTGAGCTTGTTCAGTTTTGCAAGGACGAGAACATCGGCCTTATCGGTATCGGATCGATGACGCGAATGGTCGCTCGAGCATATCTGGTCGCTGATGCACTGCGCGAGGCCGGGTTTAAGGTTGTGATGGGCGGGCCGCATGTAACGGAATGTCCATTGGAAGCACTAGGAAAAGACGGTGGACCGCGTCACGCTGATGCGGTAGCGCTCGGCGAAGCTGACGATTATTGGGCACAGATCGTCGAAGACGCTGCAAACGGCGAACTCAAAGAAACATACCAACCCAAAGTTGATGAGAAAGGCAACGATTTTAAGCCGAGTCTCCAGCCCTATCCGCATATCCCTTGGGAAACACTCGATCTCGAACAATTCTCGCTCGTGCCTAAATTTCTTCAGCCTGTGATGTCAAAATTTGGCGAAGGCTGGGGCAAATTCTTCGTCGTTCCTATCGAAACCGGACGAGGCTGTCCGTATGGCTGCGAATTTTGTACGGTGACAGGTTTCTTTGGTGATTCTATTCGCTTTCGTACAAACGAAAGCGTTGTAGAAGAACTCTTAAGATTAAAAGAGCGAGCCAAAAAAGAAAAAGGCCAGATCGCGGTGTTTTTCATTGATGACAATCTGGCGATCAATAAAAAGCGGCTCAAATCTCTTCTCCGCGACATGATCGCGGCCGGTGCGACGCTACCATGGGTCGCCCAGATCAGCGCCAATCTTTTGGGTGACGAAGAATTGGTCGATCTCATCGCCGACGCTGGTGCTCGTTGGATATTCATCGGGATGGAATCAATTGATCCTGCGAATATGGCTGACGTGAACAAGACATTTTCGAAGCCGGCAGATTACAAGGGTGTTCTTGACGGACTCGCCCGCCGAAATATTTACGCGATCACTTCGTTCATCGTCGGGATGGACAATGATACCGTTGGCGTCGCTAACCGAACGGTTGATGAGATAGAGAGTTGGGCTCCCGGACTGCCGGTTTTTGGGCAACTAACCCCGTTTCCCGCTACGCCTCTTTATGACAGGCTCGAAAAGGCAGGCCGTCTCGACAGACCTAAGCACTGGCTTGATTTTGCTCCTTTCGTCATGGCTCATAACCCGCTGAAAATGACCATCGAGGACGCCAAAAAAGAGACCTTCGACGCTTGGTCGCGCTCGTACAGCCCTGAGCGCAATTGGGAGGCGATAAATGCCATCCGCAATGCTCCTATCGACACGCGCATCGGACATCTTGTCGCACGCCTATTTTTCCGCGGCATCTATTTTCCGCAGATGAGCAAGCGAGCTTGGCTCAAGCTTCTTTTCGACAATCGCAAACCCATCCTCAGCCTCACAGGCGAAGGAATACGCACCTGGCGCCAATTCCGCAAACGCCAACGCACCGAAACCCGAGCTATTCAAGCAGCACAGTGAATAACTAAGATTTGACCGGTATATTTTTGTTGAGTGTATCGCCATTACTGGCGTACGGGCTCTTGTTCCGCTCAGCCTTTTACGACTATGTTCACAAGGCGTTTTGGAACGACAACGACCTTGACGATCTCTTTGCCGTCGGTGTGTTCGCGGACCTTTTCGTCGGCGAATGCCATCGCTTCAAGCTGTTCGTTTGAGGCATCGGGCGAAGCCATAACTCGCGAACGCAGCTTGCCGTTGACTTGCACCGGTATCTCGATCTCGTCGGTTTTTGCAAGCTCCTCATTAAATTCGGGAAACCGCGCGTCGTTTGCAACGATGCCGTTCTCATTGCCGATCAGCACCGAGAAAAATTCCTCAGCGGTGTGAGGACAGAACGGCGTCAACATCAGAACTAAACTCGTCAAAGCCTCGCGCACGGCGAAAATTTCTTCGTCGCTAGCATCTTGTGGTTCGACAGAAAAGTCACCGATGGCGTTCGACAATTCCATTAAAGCCGCGACCGGCGTGTTGAATTGCAGGCTTTCAAAATTGTCGGAAACTCGCTTGATAGTCTGATGCGTTTTTTGGCGGAGCTTCTTACCGTTCAGAGTGACGGCTTCAGCCGTTTCTTTGCCTGCATCTTTCACGCCTAAAGGCGTAACTCTTAACGCTTCCCGCCACTTGTAAACCAGCCGCCAAACACGCTGCAAAAATCTGACCGAGCCTTCGATGCCTGCTTCGTTCCAAACTAGTTCATTCTCGATCGGAGCGGCGAACATAACGAACAATCTCGCGGCATCGGCACCGTAGATCTCGACCATTTCGTCTGGATCGACGCCGTTGCCTTTTGACTTGGACATACGCTCGATGCCGTATTTCAATGATCTGCCGTCAGAGGATGTCGCACCTGTGATCTTGCCTTTCGCGTCGCGTGTTACGGTGACAGTATTCGGCATGTGATAGATCTTCTTGCCGGATTCGTCGTCAAAAAACGTCTCGCCAACAACCATTCCCTGCGTTAAAAGTCTTTTGAAAGGCTCGTTGAATTTGACCAGACCGAGATCACGCATCACCTTCGTCCAAAACCGAGCATAGATCAGGTGCATCACCGCATGGTCGTCGCCGCCGATGTATTGATCGACTGGCGTCCAATATGCTGCTGTTTCCGGATCGAATGGCAACACCTCATTTGTCGGATCAGTGTAGCGGAAAAAATACCACGACGAATCGACAAATGTATCCATCGTGTCCGTATCGCGTTTTGCCGGCCCGTCGCAGTTTGGACAGGTCGTCTCGTAAAACTCAGGCACCTTCGCCAGCGGTGATTCACCTGTGCCTGTAAATGGCGCCGTTTCGGGCAACCGCACCGGTAAATTCTCAAATTTTTCGGGCACGACGGCGCACTTATCACAATAAATGATCGGTATCGGCGAACCCCAAAATCTCTGTCGCGAAATACCCCAATCACGCAGACGATACGTCGTAGCAGCTTCGCCAAAGCCGTGTTTGACCGCATATTCTGCCATTTCCTTCTTGGCTTGATCGCTCGTTTTTCCGTTCCAATAGTCGGAATGAACAAGGACGCCATATTCACCCATCGCCTGCTCGAGCGCCAGTGCCTGCATCGTACTGTGCTCGTGAACAAGATGCGGCTCCGAGATAACCTGCCTGATCGGCAAGTCAAATTTCTTCGCAAATTCAAAATCACGCTCATCGTGCGCCGGAACCGACATAACTGCGCCTGTCCCGTATTCCATCATCACGTAGTTGCCAACCCACACAGGCAATTCCTCACCGCTGAAGGGATTGATCGCCTTCAAACCGGTGTCAATGCCGTCTTTTTCGATCTCAACTTCGTGGTCGGTCGGTTTTGCGTTCTCGGCCCTGATCGCGGCTATCTTGGCGACGACGTTTGCGGACATCATCTCGATTTTCGCTTCAACGATCGGATGTTCTGCGGCAACGACCACCGAGTTCGCTCCGTAGATCGTGTCTATTCGCGTCGTAAAGACCTCGATCTTCTCGTCCGATCCCTTTACATTAAATTTGACGAACGCTCCTTCCGAACGCCCGATCCAATCTCTCTGACGTTTCAGCACATTCGAAGGCCAGCCAGCCTCGATCTCGGCCATATCGTCAAGCAGTTGATCGGTGTAAGCAGTCGTTTTCAGGAACCACTGCTCCAGATCTTTCTTCGTCACAGGATTGCCGCAACGCCAGCAAATGCCGCCGCTTGCCTGTTCGTTCGAGAGCGTCGCCTGATCGTGCTCGCACCAATTGACCTGCGTCTTCTTTTTGTACGCGAGGCCTATCTCGTGCATTTTCAGGAAGAACCACTGGTCAAATTTGTAATACTCAGGCGTGTGGGCATACATCTGCCGCCGCCAATCGCAGCTCACCCCGATCCGCTGGAGTTGGCCGCGCATTATTTCAATGTTTGCCTCGGTCCACTCTCTAGGATTCACACCGCGTTTGACCGCTGCGTCCTCCGCAGGCTGCCCAAACGAATCCCAGCCGATCGGATGCAGAACATTAAAGCCTTTCAGGCGCTTATACCATGCAAGTGCATCGCCCGCTGAGTAATTCCGCACATGGCCCATATGCAAATTGCCAGACGGATAAGGCAGCATTTCAAGCTGATAAAATTTGGGCTTTTCCTCGTCGATCTCGGCGTTAAAAGCTCCGCTCTCTGCCCAGATACGCTGCCATTTCTGTTCTATCTTTTTTGCGAAATATTTATCGTCCATGATTGAATTAGTCCAATGCCTTAAGTCTGGAGTCTTAAGTTAAAAGCTGTTCTTAAAGACCTAAGACTCCAGACTTAAGACTCAAGACTCTAAATGTTGAACTTGTGAGTTTACGCCGCGTCGTCAAGGAATTGACGAGCGGCTATCTAAGGGCGAGGCTGGTTTGCCGGAATGTCATACCCAGATTGTAGATAAACGCCCGGCAAATGTCTAATTTTCCTTTGAAAAAATCCTAAATAGTGATATTCTGGCAAAACCCATTAAAGGGAGAGATTTAACACGAACTTAATGATCACTACACAAGTTTTACAGGCGGTCGCGACTTGATGCTTTAGTGCGGTTCGACCGTCTGCCCAAAAAAGGAGGCAAGACAATGGTCAACCGAATCAACGAGAATACGGGGCGCAATCGCGACGAACTAACACGGCAGGATGCAGCTGCGATCAATTATATTTCCGACAATCTTACCTCTTCACGCTCTCAACCAAAACATATCGACGACCTGATCCTATCGTTAGCAAATGCTCACGAAAACCGCCGCGCCTGCCAAGTGACCGAATGGGAACATATGCGAAGGCATAATGTTCAGTCTGCATAGTAGATAATGCGAACCATTCATCATCGATCTTTCTCGGTTCTTCCTTGCGGCCTCTGCGACTTTGCGGGACACCGTCTCCCCCCAAACTGCAAAGGCCGCAGAGTTCTTTTAACAATTGCAGCCATCTTTCTCGCTGCCGCTCACGCCTTTGCCCAATCCAACTTAGACGACCTTAGAAACAAGATCGCCAACGGCTCAGTCGAAGATAAACGCAATGCTCTTCTCGAGGTCCGAAACCTTAGTGCCGAAGATGCCTCGCGGATAGCCATTCCGGCATTGAATGACCGTGACGAACTTGTCCGCGCAGCCGCACCTTCAGCCGTCGCGTTCCTTCCAAAACCGGAAGCGGCACGTCTAATATTGCCGCTTTTGAATGACAAGGCTGAATTTGTTCGAAGCGAGGCCGCATTTGCACTCGGCGAGGTCGGTGACAGTTCGGCTGTGCAGCCTCTTCTTCAAAGGCTACAAAAAGACAGCGGCGCGGTTAGGTCGGTCGCTGCGGCGGCTCTCGGCAAGATCGGTGATGTCTCGGCGGTTGGTGCACTCAACGCCCTACTCAAAAGAAAACCGAATGAAGATGACGAGAACCTCCGCCGCTCAGCGGCACGTTCGATAGGCCAGATCGCACGGTTCGTTCGCACAGGAAAGAGGCGTGTCGAGACGCCGCAGAATTTTTTGCCCACAAAATACAAAGATAGTTACTCTGCAACAGAATCAGTGGTTCACTCGTTTCCTGTTTTTCGTAGTTCGGTAACGATACTCACGATTGTCCTATCGAACAAAAAAGAGGCGGATGATGTCCGCCGCGAAGCCGCTTTTGCTCTTGGAGCAATAGGCGATATTTCGGTAAGACAAATCCTATCAGACCATCTAAATTCCTCTGACATTTATCTCGCCGAGATCTGCACGGAAGCCCTGCTCAATTTGTCTCAATTTGAATAAATAGTGGGTGAAGATCTACTTATTGCTTAAATTTGCAATCAGTAATGTTTCATGCATAAAAATCTTGACAACCAATGCAAATATTGCTAGGATTTGGTCATTCGAAATGGAAAGTAGAAATGTGGCAATTTTTTTTGTAAAAATGACCGGACACGCTAAAAATATAACTGTAACATCAACAATATCAACAATTATGGTGTCCGCACACAGCTCCGGACACCAGCCGGACAGACCGGACAACGCTTTGGTCTGCGTGAAACGCATAAACACAATGTTTGTAGATATTTACAGATGCAAATAAGCTAAATTGATATGACATTTTGCCGCATTTTGTGACACAGGCTAATTTTTGAGGAGGATATTTATGGCTAGATCAACGATACACATTTCAGTGCCAGAGAAGTGGCTGGATTTTGTAGAAATTAGGGTTTCCGAAGAGGGCTTTGGCTCGGTGAGCGAATATTTTCGAGAGCTTTTGCGTCAGGACCGACAACGGCGGATCAACCGTATCAATAACGCGAACCGTCCACATCCGGCCTCGTTACTGCCTAGCCCGATAAGGAACGTATTTAAACCTTAACCTTAGGAGCAGAATTTGTTTTAATGAAGTAAATGAAAGCAGGACTTCAAACAATGGGCCAAAAAGGCCTCGCAGAGCTTTATCTCGAAGTGCGTTCTCAAACGGAACGGCTATGTGAACCGCTTGAGATCGAAGATTATATTCCGCAGCCTGTGGTTGATGTATCGCCGCCAAAATGGAACATCGCTCACACAACGTGGTTCTTTGAGGAAATGATCCTCAAAAAGTATGCAGCCGATTACAAAATTTTTGACGAAAGTTTTGGCTTTCTCTTTAACAGTTATTACAACTCTATCGGAAAACGTACCGCACGCGATCATCGCGGAGCGTTGAGCCGTCCGACTGTGAAGCAGGTCTTTGCATATCGCAAATATGTAGATGAACAAATGGGTGATCTTTTATCGGGCGATGTTTCCGATGATTTACGAGAGTTGGTAATCCTTGGCCTAAACCACGAACAGCAGCATCAGGAACTATTCCTGACTGATCTTAAATACACCTTCAGCGTCAACCCGCTTTTCCCCGTCTATCGCGAAGACTATGCACCGGAGGAACAGTCAGAACCACCTGCTGTAGCGGGTGGTTGGTTCGACATCGCAGGCGGCATCTATGAGATCGGCCACGATGGCCAGGAATTTTGCTTTGACAACGAGCTTAACCGACACAAAGTTTATCTCGACGATTTTGCCATCAGCGACCGGCTCATAACCAACGCCGAATTTAACGAGTTTATCGAAGCCGGCGGCTATTCCGATTTCAGGCTGTGGTATTCCGAAGGCTGGGATTGGGTCAATCAAAACGAGATCGGATCACCGCTCTATTGGCATAAGCACGCGGGTGGATGGCAGCACTACACGTTTGCCGGTTTGAGAGATCTGCCGCCCGACGCTCCGGTCTGCCACGTTTCATATTACGAAGCCGCCGCTTTCGCCGAGTGGAAAGGTATGAGGCTCCCGACCGAATTCGAATGGGAAGCAGCAAACTCAAAATTCGACTGGGGCAAGCGTTGGGAATGGACAAACAGCGCATATCTGCCGTATCCCGGTTTCAAAAAAGCCGCCGGTGCGGTTGGAGAATACAATGGCAAATTTATGATCAATCAGATGGTCTTACGAGGTGCTTCGGCTGTAACACCGGACGGCCACAGTCGTCCATCATACAGAAACTTTTTTCATCCGCATTTAAGATGGCAGTTTACAGGAATAAGACTGGTAAAGTGAGGTATTCTGCGTTCATCTGCGGTTAATTTATTATGCAAAGCTCGACCACACCCGAACTAACGACATTCGCCGAAGATGTCCTTCACGGCTTATCTTCGACACCAAAATCACTCTCATCAAAGTATTTTTACGACGACGAAGGCTCGCGGCTGTTTCAGGAGATAATGAAGCTGCCCGAATATTACCTGACGGGCTGTGAGCACGAAATATTTTCGACACAGACCGATGCGATCTTTCGCGCATTCGCGCACGGCGGCGGCGGATTTGACCTGATCGAACTCGGCGCCGGTGACGGCACAAAAACGGCAGTGCTGGTCGATCATTTTCTCAAGCATAATGCCGACATTTCCTATGCGCCGATCGATATTTCTCAGGAAGCCCTAGATGCACTTTCAACCAAATTCTCCATTGCATTCCCATCGCTTAAGATCGAAACGCGAACCGGCGACTACTTCCGCATACTCGAGTCGCTCAAACAGGGATCGGACAAGCGAAAGATATTGCTTTTCTTAGGCTCCAATATTGGCAATTTCAGCCCGGATCAGGCACTCGGATTTTTCCGCGATCTCCGTAAAGTAATGAATCCGGACGATCTGCTGTTTATCGGTTTTGACATCCAAAAAGATCCGCGTGTGATCGTCAGAGCGTATGACGACACCGCGGGCGTTACCGCTGCGTTCAATCTTAATTTGCTCAAGCGCATCAACCGCGAACTCGGCGCCGATTTCGACCTCGACAAATTTTCGCATTACGCCGTCTATCGCCCGGTCGAATGTGCCGCACGTTCGTTTCTGATCAGCCGTGAAAAACAGAGCGTGCAGATCGGAGCACTAGGCCGCACATTCGAGTTCGACCAGTGGGAAGCGATCTTTATGGAGATCTCACAGAAATATAGTCTTAAAATGATCGACGAAATAGCTCATGAAAGCGGCTTTGAGGTAAAGCAGAATTTCTTTGACAGTCGCAACTATTATTGTGACTCGCTGTGGCGGCCGATCTAATGAACTTCACCATTCTCCGATTCGACACAATTGATTCAACCAACACCGAGGCCGCCAAACAAGCCAAGCTCGGTGCCGACGAAGGGTTGTGCGTCATTGCCCAACAGCAAACCAGCGGACGCGGTCGGCACGGACGCACGTGGATCTCTGAAAAGGATTCGGGATTGTATTTTAGTATTGTACTGCGCCCGAAAATTGATATGCGTTTTCTGCCGCTCATCACATTGATGACGGGAGTTGCAGTATATGACGCTCTGGCGGAATTTGGCTTGAAGCCGGATATTAAGTGGGTCAATGACATTCTAATTGGCGACAAAAAGGTCTGCGGCATTCTAGCAGAAACGGTCGAAACACCTATAGGCTTGGCAGTGATCGTCGGTATAGGCATAAACGTTACATCGCAAAATTTCCCGGACGAGATTGCTGACACCGCAACTTCCATCGAAGCAGAGTCTCTTTCGGGAGTAATAGCTGTTGCGGAAATTGAAACTACGCTGACCAAGTACCTAAGCTACTGGTACGCGATCCTTTACGGCGAGAATGGACACATCAATATCATCGGTGAGTGGCAGCGGCGCTCGTCATATTTCAGCGGAAAGAGCGTCCGTGTAACACTCGAAAACGAGGTTTTCCATGGCATTACCGACGGTCTCGAAGAAAATGGGGCACTAAGAGTGAAGACCAGCGGCGGCTCGGTTATGATAGTCCAGGCCGGCGACGTTGAACGCCTACGACCCAACAACGAATGAAACGACGTTTGTCAGAAATTCACCCGATCTTTTATCACACGCGCATCTGGCAGAAACGCGCTTTCCGCCGCGTTGCCGACCTGCCTCTCGCCGGCCGCTTTGCGTTTGAGATCGAGACCGAGAATTTGCCTTTCACCTGCAATAAACACCAATCGCTGCTCCGTCGGCGTATGGGAAACTCGGATCCGCAATTGCAGGAAAACAAGATCAAGAATCTCAATATCGCGTGCCCGACGATCGATAGAATATTGATAAAACCCGGACAAATATTCTCATTTTGGCGGCAGGTCGGCGAAGCGACCACCGAAAAGGGATATGTCGAAGGCATGCAGTTGTCGCAAGGCGAAGTGGTCCGCGGCGTCGGCGGTGGATTGTGCCAGCTTTCAAATTTGCTCTATTGGATGACTCTCCACACACCGCTAAAGATCGTCGAGCGACACCATCACAGCTTTGATCCATTTCCCGATGACAATCGCGTTCTGCCATTCGGCAGCGGTTGTGGAGTTTTTTACAACTACATTGATCTGCGATTTTTTAATCCGACCGATCTCACTTTTCAGATCAGGCTGTGGTTGACTAGCGAACATTTGAAAGGGGCGATCTATTCTGATCGCGAAACACCGCATTCGTATCACGTATTTGAGAAAAACCATCGTTTCCTTCACGAAAACGGGAAGAATTTTCGTGAGAACGAGATCTGGCGGGACATCGTCGACCGGAGAACAGGAAATCGCGTCGCGGAAGAGATGATCGTTAAAAATTTTGCGGAGGTGAAGTACGAATTGAACTTTATAGCTGGAAAGTGTAGTTTGTAGATACGCCATTATGAGCAATGAATTTGATTTTGACGCCGATTTTGACCTCGGAGACGAGTTTGACGAGGATCTTGCCGAATTTGACGAGTTTGACGACGAACTCGGCGAGATCGAAATGCGCACGGCAGTAATGCAGAAAAACGATATGATCGCGCTGCTCTGTATCAAGACCGCTTCCGAGGGCGCCGCCATTTGCCGCGTCGATCCGCGTGAAGATCGTCCGGCTGTCCAGATCTACGACGACGCCGATGCCGCGATCGAGTGGTTTACAAAAAGTCTGAGAACCAGCCGCCGCAATGGATGGAATGTCATTTATGACGGCCTGCCTTTGCAAGGTTAAACCCCTCATGTTTCTCGCCGTTGACATCGGAAACACTTCAACCAAGTTTGGCATTTTCAACGGCGAACATCTTACATCAAAATTCTCGATCCCGACCGACAAAGAATGTACTGCGAGCGATCTGAGGTCGCTGATCGGTAGTGAACAAGCGATCTCAAATGCTGCTGTTTGCTCTGTAGTGCCTGAAAGAGGGACATTGCTCACCAATGCAATACGCGACGCTTTCGGTATCCGCACACTTTCTATCACAAACGATCTCGCCTTTGGTTTGAAGATCAACTATCAACCGCTCTCAACTCTTGGCACAGATCGTTTGGTGAATTCGTTTGCCGCTGCAGAGAAATATGGAATGCCGTGCATTGTGTGCAGCATTGGCACGGCAACAACGTTTGATGTCGTTAGTGAGATGCGTGAACTACTAGGCGGTATGATCGCTCCCGGAATGAAGACAATGGCAAAAGCTCTGCATCTGTACACTGCAAAGCTGCCGGAGGTCGAGATCAAGAGGCCGGAAAGCGTCCTCGGCAACACCACTGTCGAATCAATTCGATCCGGTGTTTACTATGGCCACGTTGCGATGATCGAAGGAGTGATACAAAAAATAAAAAACGAAATAAACGGCGTTCCAAAAGTCGTCGCCACCGGTGGATTCGCATCAATGGTTGCCGAAAACACATCGCTTATCGATATTGTCGATGAAAATCTGCTGCTCGATGGCCTGCGATTATTTCACGAACGCTTTAATAAGTAATGGATCAGGTTAGAGCCGAAATTTCACCGTCAAAATTGATCACCGCTCTGCGCGGCTTTAACCTGCTGCCCGCGATCGTTTTTTTGCCGACGCGGCGACGCTGCGACGAGGCTGCGTCAGAAGTTGCAGCAGACAAATCGCAGCGGAGCGATCCGGAACGGCAAAAAATACGGCAGGATATATTCGACAATTTTGCGGCCGAGTTTCCCGAGGTTCTTGATCACAAACACGCCAGGGTTATCGTCCACGCAGGTGTCGCGGCCCACCATGCAGGCCATATTCCTTCATGGAAACTGTTGATCGAAAGGATGATGTCGGCAGGACTTTTGAACGCTCTCTTTGCGACATCGACAGTTGCGGCAGGGGTCGATTTTCCCGCAAGAACCGTCGTCATCAGCAATGCAGACACACGCGGCAACGACGGATGGCGTCCGCTTACCGCGAGTGAACTGCAGCAAATGACAGGCCGCGCAGGACGACGCGGCCGTGACAATGTGGGCTTCGTTGTACTTGCTCCCGGACAGTTTCAAAATCCAAAAAAGATCGCCGAACTTCTAAAGGCTCCGCCCGACGCTCTCGTCAGCCGCTTTCGCTCGACATATACGAGCCTGCTAAATCTGCTCGACGCCTTCGGCAATTTTGAGCAAATACAAGAGATCGCTGAAAAGAGCTTTTCCACGTTTCGCTCTCAGAATTCCGAGCGTCTCAGTCAAGAGATATGGGCGCCGTTTGATCGCCGCGCAAAAGTGCTCGATCATTTTGGCTATCTCGATTACAAAAATGAAATAGTCACCGAAAGCGGCAAGTGGTTAGCCGATCTTCGCATTGACCGGCCGCTGCTGGTCGGCGAGGGACTTCGCCAGGGTATATTCGATGACCTAAAAATTTCGGAAGCCGCGGGATTGATGGCCTCAGTCGCATCCGACGCCGACCGCAGCTACGGAGAAATGCGAGCAACGCGACGGATGACCGATATTCTCGCAGACTTTGAAGATATTGTGGTGACGGTTTCAAATGTCGAATGGAAAATCGGCGTCGAACCATCTGAGGAAATAAATTACTCAGCCGCCGCTGCCGCCGAAAGATGGACCGCCGGAATGGAGTGGGATGAACTCGTCGACCGCACACGAGCCGAAGAAGGCGATCTTGTACGATTGCTCTCACGTACCGGCGAAGCCCTTCGTCAGCTTTCAAATCTTCGCACTTCAAATCCAGCCGCTGCCGCGATCGCACAAACCGCTGCCGATGCGATCCTGCGCGAGCCTGTGCGATAGATCACATCTCCATTTTCATTTCGTATTGGCCGACATTCTCGTAAAAACCTCGATTTTTGAAGTAATCCATGGCGGTGCTAAGCGATTTGTCGATATTAATGATCTGCAATGGAAAGCCTTCCGCCGTCGCGGCCTGCATCGCCAGCATAAGAGCCGTTCCGATACCGCGATTGCGATGATCTTTCTCAACAGCGATCTGTGCGACGCGCCCGAATACAGAAGAAAAAATTATATAGCCAACACATTTACCTCCTGAAAATGCGCCGATAATGCGCTTCATTTTACGGCTACGCTCGATAGCAGCAACCGAATTCTGCCAGGACGTTCTGCCATCCCAAAAGGTTGTCCGCAGGCTCCAATCGGGATCATCTATATCGCGTATTTCGATATTTTGAGGCATCTCCGATAATGCGGCCATGTGCCCGTCAAATTGAAGAACAGCGAGTTCGCGGACCGAATTAAAACCTAGTTTTCCATAGAGACTAAGGGCCGCATTGTTCGTCGTAATTACCTCAAGCAGCCACTGCTGAATACCTTCCGCCTTAAATTTCGGGATCATCATTTCGAACATAGCCTCGCTGATGCCCCGACGCCTAAAGCCGGGATTCACACCGGTTCCAGCGTCATATACGGTTTGCCTTCCTTCCCACTCGCCAAAGCCGTTTAACGAAAACCCAATAAGCCGATCGTCCTCAAAACATCCGACCGTTCGCTCAAGTTCGACGCCATTCAGATTAATATGATTGCGAAACTGCGTGTCGGTTAGGGCAAAAGGTATAACATAATCGGAAAATGCTTCGATAAAAGCCTCGTAAAGCTTTTGGAAATAGTCTTCGTTCAAAAACTTGTAGGATCGTGAAAGAGTTTCGTTTCTGTTCGCCATTTGTTAGAATTATATCGGAATTTACGCAATTTAATGCGTAATGGTTACAAAAAATGAAGGTACTGCTGGCAGATGAATACGGTTTTTGTTTTGGCGTCGAACGCGCCGTCGAGATGGTCGAAGACGCTCTCGCCGATGGCGAAACGGTTCGAAGCCTAGGCCCGCTGATCCACAACAAACAGGAAATGCAGCGGCTCGCCCACGAAGGCGTAACCGCCATCAGCGAGCCTGTCCAGATCGGACGAGGCGAAACTGCAGTCATTCGTGCTCACGGCGTTACTCCGCAAATCCAAAAGGAGCTGGAAGAAAAAGCGACAAAGGTCGTGGATGCGACTTGCCCTTTTGTCACACGAGTTCAAAAGCTAGCTGCCCGCGCCGCCGAACAGGATCGCCACGTTATCATCGTCGGCAGTCCCGATCATCCCGAAATGATCGGCGTCAAAGGTTACGCACCCGATCATGCTTTTGTAATTCGAGATGAGACCGAAGTTGCCGGCCTGCCGTGGCTGCGTAATCCGTTGGTGGTCTCGCAAACAACGATCAAGGCCAAAACATTCTTCGACACCGCCGAAGCGATCAAGCAAAAGACCGACGACGAAGTGCAGATCGTCAACACCATCTGCTCTGCCACTAAGGACCGACAGGAAGCCGCTCGAGCACTCGCCGGAATGGTTGACGTTTTCTACATCATCGGTGGCCGCCACTCGTCAAACAGCGTCAAACTACTCGCCGTCTGCAAGGAGCAATGCGAAAAGAGCTACTTAATAGAAACTGAAGAAGAGATCAATGATGCTGATCTTGTGGGAGCAGAAAAGGTTGGCGTCACCGCCGGAGCTTCAACCCCAAACTGGCTTATCGAAAAGATCGTCAAGCACCTCGAAGCGATCGGACATGAACAACTAGCTTTGCAAGCATGATTGGAAGAATCATCTTTTTCACGACATCACTAGTCCTCTTTCATGTCTGCATTGTTTCTGCTCAAACAAAGGCTCAGACCGTCATACTAGCAGACATCATAGGAGCGAATGACAGCGGCGAACTGACTTCCGCGCT
This sequence comes from Chloracidobacterium sp., assembly GCA_016711345.1. Taxonomy (NCBI): domain Bacteria; kingdom Pseudomonadati; phylum Acidobacteriota; class Blastocatellia; order Chloracidobacteriales; family Chloracidobacteriaceae; genus Chloracidobacterium; species Chloracidobacterium sp. The sequence goes on along the minus strand of JADJTD010000001.1, from coordinate 1,101,006 downwards.
TCTTGATCGTCTCGCTTTGACGGCGAAAGAAACAGGAGCTCGAATCTTCGTGATTTCTCGGGGAGGTCTTAATGATAAAGATAGCGTCGTTCAGGCGAGACTGGCATTTGTAAAATCATATCGTGCGGGAGGGCTTGCTCAGCCACAAAATCTCTTCGCTGTTGGAGAACGTGTCGCTGGCGAAGGACGAATAGAGTTTTACGTAGGCAGCGACCTTCGCCTAGTTGTGCTCGCCAAACCCAATCGAATACCGAATCTAACGTGTTGCGACGACTTTGTGCCTCCAACGAAAAAATCGACAAAGAAGCGCTCAAAGGGCTAACAAACTATTTCTTCAACCAACCAAAGATAGCGTTCACAGTAATATCGCGATTAGTTTCGTAGATAGCTTTTGTTAGCGGAAGGTTCATTGGGCAAACCTTTATACAATTCTGCGCGTTGCCACAGTTGGTAATTCCGTCCTCGCCCATCAGACCGTTTAGGCGTTCGTCCATCTCGATCTTGCCGACAGGATGCATATTGAAGAGCCGCGCCTGTGCGATGGCTTGCGGGCCGATGTAATTGTCATCGCCATATTGCGGACAGGCTTCGAGACAGCAACCGCAAGTCATGCATCGCGATAAAGAGTACCGCTCCTGTGCGACCTCATTTGGAATATGCGGCCCTGGACCGAGATCGTATGTGCCATCAAGCTCGATCCAAGCGTTGACCTGTTTGAGATGATCGAACATCTTCGAGCGGTCAACCTTAAGGTCGCGTACATTCGGAAATTTTGACATCGGCTCAAGCGTAACCGTATCCGAATTTGATGCAAGCAACAAGTCATCGATCAACGCCGAGCACGACTGCCGAACCTTGCCGTCGATCACCATAGTGCAAATGCCGCAGACCTGTTCCAGACAACTCATATCCCAAACCGGCGGCGTTGTCTGCTTGCCTTCAACAGTGACGGGATTTTTACGTATCTCCATCAATGCCGAGATGACATTCAAATTGCGGCGGTATTGAAGTTCAAAAGTCTCAAAATGCGCCGTCGCACCTTCTTTCTCTCGCCGCTGTATCTTGAACTTGATCCTGGCTGGCGGATTTTCGAGACGCTTTTTTTCTATATGTGCAGTCGTCGTCATTTCTTTCCTTTCGAATAATCACGCTTTCTCGGTTCTACCAGCGAAACATCAACGGGCTCGTAAGACAAAACCGGCGCCTCGGCTGAATATTCCGCGATGGTCGTTTTCATAAAATTCTCATCGTCGCGTTCGGGAAAATCAGGCTTGTAATGTGCTCCGCGTGATTCGTTGCGATTAAGGGCACCGAGCGTGATGACGCGTGCCAATTCGAGCATGTTAGTTAACTGACGTGCGTGCGGAATTGCCTGCGTTGCCCACAGGTTCGAGTCATTGATCGATATCTTGCCAAATCTTTCTTGCAGTTCACGTATCTTGTCATCAGTGGCTTGCAAGCGGTCGTTGTAGCGAACGACGGTGACGTTATCGGTCATCACTTTGCCGAGTTCTTCGTGCAGTTTGTATTGATTTTCGCCGCCTTCGCTTTTGACTATAGCGTTGTTCAAATCTTGCTGGTGTTTGAGTTCGGCAGCGTGGATGCCGTTTGACTCGGTGTTCCCACGTTCGATATTTTTTGCGTATTCGATCGCTGACGGAGCCGCCGTAAAACCGCCATAGACACATGAAACAAGAGAATTTGCTCCGAGACGATTTGCACCGTGGATCGAATAATCACATTCGCCTGCGGCAAACAATCCGGGAATATTTGTCCGCTGTTCAAAATCGACCCAAAGGCCGCCCATTGAATAATGCACGCCCGGGAAAATTCGCATCGGAACAAATCGCGGATCGTCACCGACGAACATCTCATAGATCTCAAGGATCGCACCCAAACGCTCCGTCAAAACATCTGCAGGAATATGCGTCAGGTCGAGATAGACCTGATTCTCACCGCCGACACCGTGGCCTTCGAGACATACTTGAAAGATCTCGCGCGTTGCGATGTCACGCGGGACAAGATTTCCGTATGCGGGATATTTTTCTTCTAGAAAATACCAACGCTCGCTTTCGGGGATATCACGCGGCGAACGGGCATCGCCGTCGGCTTTCGGCACCCAAACGCGACCGCCTTCGCCGCGAGCCGATTCGCTCATCAATCTCAATTTGTCTTCGCCCGGAATCGAGGTCGGATGCACCTGGATAAATTCACCGTTCGCATATCGAGCACCTTGCTGATAACAAATGGACGTCGCGCTGCCGGTACAGGTCATTGAGTTCGTCGATTTGCCAAAGATCAATCCCGGCCCGCCGGTCGCCATTATCACGGCATCAGCCGCAAATGATTTTAGTTCAAGCGTTTGAAGGTTCATCGCGATCAACCCGCGGCAAACCTGATGATCGTCAAGCACGAGCGAAAGCATTTCCCAGCCTTCGTATTTGGTGACCTTCCCTGCGGTTTCCCAACGGCGAACCTGTTCATCGAGAGCATACAAAAGCTGTTGACCGGTCGAAGCTCCCGAAAAAGCAGTACGATGATGCAGCGTTCCACCAAACCGCCGAAAATCCATCAGGCCTTCCTTCGTTCGCGAAAAAGGAACACCCATGCGATCAAATAAATTGATGATCGCCGGGGCCATGTCGCACATTCGTTTGACGGGCGGTTGATTGGCAAGAAAATCGCCTCCGTAAACCGTGTCGTCGAGGTGCTTAGCCGGTGAATCGCCTTCACCTTTTGTATTGACCGCGCCGTTGATGCCGCCCTGCGCACAAACTGAGTGCGAACGCTTTACCGGCACAACTGAGATCAGATCGACTTCGTGTCCTGCCTCAGCGATCTTCATCGCCGCCGCAAGGCCTGCAAGGCCGCCGCCAACTATTGCGATTTTTAGACCATTTGCCATATCAAAATTTTGTCGGCCCTTCCTGTATCGTCATCTTTGGTTGTTCACAAAGTGCCATTGGCAAAAGCCCGCAAGGGCGAACAAAAGCGAACGCGGCATTTATGCCAACTGCCCCTAAAAATAAAGCCAACCCGAGACAACCATAAAGCACGACTTTCTGCGCCTTTTCGCCGATCACGATGCCCCAATCGACCGCAAACAAAAAGAATCCGTACGCCAGATGCCACGCCGTCGCCAAAATACCGATGATGTAGATCGCCATCACCCACGGAATCTGAAATTCGCCGGCAACGATCGAAAATGCCTTATCCGCATTGCCCGCAACAGGCACCATATTTAATCCGGGAACGACACCAAAGCGAAAATTCAAAATGTGAAAGAGGATAAAGAAGAACAGAAATATGCCGGTCGTCCGTTGAAGAACGTAAAACCAGTTGCGGCCATAGCCGTAATTGAGCACGTTCGGCTTGGCCTCCGCTGAGATCATGATGCCGTAAACGGAGTGAAAGATCAGCGGTAGAAAAATGCCGAATATCTCGATAAACAAGAGATAAGGGATATCGTGTATTTCTTTTACGGCTTTATTAAAGCTTGCGTCGCCGTTCATCGCTTTTGAGTTCGTGAACATATGCACGAAGAAAAACATTCCCAGCGGCACTATGCCCGTGATCTGGTGCAATTTCCTCAAAAGAAAAGTGTTGGGGAATTTTATCGCCATCTAAAAAGGCCAATTCACGCTAACGTTGTTTGCTTCGTTGATTATCTGAATTCTAATTGTAAACGAAAAATTCGGCAATGTTTAACCTATGCTATTTATTTTAACCTATGCTATTTATATTATGCCTATTTTCAGATAAGATAAAATGAAATATACAGTTGTGATTAAATAGAATTACTTATAAATCAAATGCACATCGAAACACTAAAAGTATTCTGCGACCTCGTTGACCTCGAAAGTTTTTCACTCGCTGCCGAGCGTAATTTTATTACGCAATCAGCCGTCAGCCAGCAAATACGGGCGCTTGAGGAAAAATTCAAACGCCGTCTTCTCGAACGCATACGCGGCCGACGCGAAGTAAAGCTCACGCCTGCAGGCGAAGTGTTTTATCGCGAATCCAAGAATGTTCTCACTGCCTTTGATCAACTCGAAGAAAACCTTCGCGGCGTGGTCGGCAAGATCGGCGGCACTGTCAAGGTCGCGACTGTTTACAGTGTCGGCCTGCACGAGCTGCCGTCAAAGGTGCGCGAATTTATGACTAAGTTCCCAGCGGCAAAGATCGACCTCGAATATTCGCGCACAACGCGCGTTGTGCGCGATGTGCTAAACGGGACGGTCGAACTCGGCGTTCTAGCCTTTCCCGAACCCCGACGCGGCATCACGATTACACCTATGGCTGAAAATCGCTTAGTGCTGATCGCACCGCCAGATCACAAATTCGCGACAAAGAAGAAGGTGAAAGTAACCGAACTGAACGGCCAGGATTTCGTTTTGTTCGAACGCGACATCCCGACGCGAAAGGCAATGGACAAGATATTTAAGGCAAATGGCATCGAAGTAAAAAAAGTCGCCGAGTTCGACAATATCGAAACCATCAAACGCGCGGTTGAGGTCGGCTTCGGTCTTGCCATCGTGCCCGAACCGGCAGTAAGCGAAGCAAAAAAAGCCGGCACTCTTGCCGTAATCCAATTAGCAGAAAAATACTGGGTACGCTCCGTCGGCGTCATCCACCGCACCGACAAAAGCCTTTCACTCGCCGCAAAGAAGTTTGTTCAGTTGCTTAGTGAATAGGCCGTTCACCGATCGACGCAGCCGCGATATAAGTCATCGGTGTTGTGGGTGCCATTTCGTTGAGTGCGAATTTTAATTTATCGGCGATGCCTTCGGCTTCCATGTACTCGCGTCCTAAGAGACGGCGGAAACGCTTGTTCTTATCTTCACCTGTTACCTCTTTGAGCATTCCGCCCAGAAATGCCGTTACCAATTCAGGAGCAAACTGCTTGCCCGCGTTTTTGTGCAGATCCTCGACAACTTCGCTCGCGGGTCGGCGTGCTTTATAGGGCCGGTCGGTGGTCATCGCGTCGAAGGAATCTGCAAGATTAACGATCTTTGCGATGTATGGAATTTCGCGGTCATACAACCCATCGGGATAACCGCGTCCGTCGAGCCTTTCGTGATGATATTTTGCGGCGAGCGGTACATCGGTGAACGGATGATGTATAGGCAGCAAAATTTCGTAACCGACTGCCGGATGTTTATTCAGCTCGGCAGATTCCTTGGCGTTAATGCGATACGGAGCGTTGATGATCTTGCGTTCAACTGTTAGCTTGCCCACATCGTGAAGATATCCGGCGACGGCAACGCCTTCGACCTCGTCGCTGCCCCAGCCAAGCTCGGCGGCGATGATCTCAGAGAATTTGCCTACGCGGACCGAGTGGCCTTCGGTATATTTGTCTTTGCAGTCAATAGCCGCCGCAAACGCCTTGACCGTGTCGTGATAGGTCGAACGCATTTCATCGAAAAGTTTGCGGTTCTCGATCGCATGACGCTCGATCTCTGCCATCAGATTTCTTTGTGCGATCGCAACTCCGATGTGACGGCCCATCGCGCAGATGATCTCGTTCTCATATTTAGTGTAGGGGTCGCCGGTCGCTTTTTCGCCTAAAAAGATCGCACCGACGATCTCGTCACGCACAACAAGCGGCACAAACAGCTCAAGATTTCGGCGTTCAAAACTAACGTTGTAAACCTGAAAGAACGGCAAAGCATGAGCCTCATTTACCTGGATCGGCGCTAGGCCGTTTGTCAGAAATTGACGTTCGTCTTCGTCACACAACGTAAGGCTCAGCGGAAAATCGTCACCAAGCCCGCGAACCGCCATCATGCTAAATTCATGCGCAAACTTTGAATACCGAGCAACGCCGCCGCGCATTATCCCAATTGCACCTGACAACAAATGCAGCGATGTGCGGATCGTCTCCTGAAAATTGTTCTTGTTGGTAATCTCATGACCAAGCTCGGCCAAGGCACCAAACGCATGAATTAGTTTTGAGTTTTGTTCCATGATCTCTTAGTGCACTTCAGGCAATCGTGACGTGTTTGGTTAGGCCAAGCATGTCAAATAATTCGACGGTTTCCTCTTTTACATCAGAGAAAACTACTGCCGCACCATTATTGGATGCGATATCGATCACGCCGAGCAGTATGGAAATTCCGATGCTGTTGACGATCTCGGTCTTTGAGAAATTAACAACGAGCTGAGTAGCGCCCGCGTCGATACGGCGTCGGCATTCGTATTCAAGCTGTTCGCCGCTCAATTTGTTTAGATAATCGCCCGCAAAGATCACCGATCTTTCCTCAGTAGGCTCGGTCGAGCCGACAATTCCGGTTGCTGAATTCACTTAGTTATTATCCTTGTATAAGTTAGCGTATATATCCGAAAGAACCACTTGAAGAGTAGTTCTACCATATGCAGGTGCATAATAACAACACAAAAATTATGTTTAAGGTTTGAATTTTGCTGATATTTGAATGATTTTAGGTAGTTGTTTAATAAGTAAGTGCATTTCCGTAGAAAACTGCGCTTATTTGCCGGAAGCGTAAGGCACTCTGCCAAATTCGGCAAGAAGTGGTTTTAGACGTTCGACAATGGAATTGTGAGTGGCCCCATTTGTCGCGAGAATGCCGTTGTGGTTTTGCAGTTCGGCGCGGTCGTAGCGAATATCGTGACCAAAAATATCTGTAAAACGTCCGCCGGCCTCTTCCAGAATTATCTGCGGAGCACACGTATCCCACAACTTTGTTCTCGGCCCGGGATGTAGATATATGTCGCACGTTCTATCAGCTATCAAACCGATCTTCAACCCGACTGAGCCGCGTCTAACAGTATCGCGAAATGCGAGATATTCGATGATGCGTGCCATCTTCGAACTAGGATGATTACGTGACATCGCTAATTTCATTTCTGGCAATGTTTGGATATCAGACGTTGTCATGCGAACAGGCTCGCCGCCGTTTACAGTAAACGAACCTTCGCCTTTTACCGCATAACTAAGAATGTCGTGAAAAGGTAAATATACAACACCAAGCACCGGAACGCCTTCTTCAGCAAGTCCGATCTGAACGCCAAAATCGCCGTCCTTTTTTACAAAGCCGGCAGTGCCGTCGATAGGATCTATGATCCAAACGCGCCGCTTTGAGATGCGTAATTCCGTGTCATCAATTTCTTCTTCTGACAAAATGCCGTCATCTGGAAAAGCCGCAGCGAGACGATCAACAATAATGCGGCTAGCTTCACGATCGGCGATCGTTACCGGCTCACTGTAATTATCGGCACCGATCTTCTCTTCGGTCTCAAAATCGCTCGCATAATGTTTGAGGATCGCTTTTCCCGCAATAAGCGCAGTTTCTACAGCAGTTTGGAGTTCGAAGTTCAGCATTGGACACAATTCTAACAGATGCACAATTGGTGCAAAAAAGACATTCCATTATCGACCGTATGCCGACGTCAATGTTTGGTGTGATAGATGCGGTTATGGATGGCATAACCTCATTCGTTATCGGGTTGAGCAGACGAGGTGCCTTTTGTGTCCCTGCAAAGCGTTAATGGACGCGATCACTCTTTTCGCGGCCGTGTTTTTTTGATGGCTTTTTAGGGGGTCTCCGATGGCTTTTTGCCCCTCAAAAGTGGCTTTTTGGGGTCACGAAATGGCGTTTTTGGACATGGTTTCTGATAAACCCTTACAGTTCATACATTTAGCCTGTCATCATGGCTGCGCGACGCTCGACGGATGGTTCTCGTCGTCGATTCACCGCCTCGTCGATGACATTCGGCATCTTTGGCTTCTTCAGAATAGTTTTTTCAGGATTTATCGACCGCCTCGACGATTCCGCATCGAGGACAAATTAGGTTCATTTGTGTCTTATCCAACCACCTTGCTAGAGCGCGGTTTGCGAGTTCAGGTGTCTTGCTTTCGGCTTCGCCCTCACGAAATATTCTGGAGTGCGTCTGCGATGGGTCTTGTTCCCGCGTTAGTTCGTGTTCGCAATTGCGACAGGCCCAGCCGGTTCCATCGTTATAAAAATCGTTTAGTTCTTGCATAAATAAAACGCAGCGCGGCATTTAAATACCACGCTGCGTAATTTGCCTAAGTATCACATTTACTGGACTCGGCGAACCGGCCGGGCCAAAGATTGTGTGGGCATCAACTTAACCGGCTTAACAGTATTGGCGCCGTTGCGGTAGATCGTAACTTGTATCGTATCGCCGATCTGCTTTTTGTCGAGATATCGATACAGGTCGTCAAGATCATTCATTTTTTCGCCGTCGATAGAAATGATGATGTCACCCAATTTAACGTTACCTGCCGCATCTTGCGACAGGCCAAGCAGACCTGCACTAGAGGCCGATGCTGAAGGTGCGACATTCCATACGACCAGCCCAGAATCAACCGGCAGCCGCCCGTTAAAGTCGGATACGGGCCTAAGATTGGCACCAAGCTTCGGACGCCGAACTTCACCAAATTGGATGAGTTGCGGCACGACACGTTTTGCTGTACTTATCGGAATTGCAAAACCTACGCCCACCGAACCGCCTGCCGGCGAAAGAATTTGTGAATTGATTCCAATCATCCGGCCATATTTATCAAGCAGCGGACCACCTGAATTGCCCGGATTGATCGACGCATCGGTTTGGATCGCTGCATCGATCGGCCTGCCGTTTCGTGCTCTGATCGGTCGTTGGAGTCCCGAGATCACACCGGTTGTCAGCGTACGGTCAAGACCGAACGGATTTCCGATCGCCAAAACCTTTTGTCCCACGGTCAATTTATCTGAGTCGCCAAGCGGTACCACAGTCAATCCTGGCGGCGGATTATCGAGCTTGATCACTGCAAGATCAGTATCGGGGTCACCGCCCACGACGCTTGCCGGATAGGTCTTGTCACCGCCAAAACTCACGGTCAGTTTTTGTGCTCCTTCGATGACGTGATAATTCGTCACAATGTTGCCATTCGTATCGATCACTGAACCGGAGCCGTTGCCTTTGCCTTCTTGTTCATTGCCGAACCAGTCCTGCGAGATCGATGTAGTATTGATAAAAGCCACGCCGGGCGAGATGGCCTTGTAAACATCGATGTTGTTCTGCTCGTCCGAGACCGTTGATGGATCAGCGATCTTGACCGGAGCTTCTTCTGCCAAGGTTATTGAACCAGAGCTTTCCGAGTTCCAAAATCTGCCGAGATTATAAAGCAAAGCCGTCGCCCCGACCGCGATCAGCGCCGATGCAAATGCCAGCAGTAGTATCTGCCGTGCCGATAATTGATAGATCGAATTCTTTTTCATAATGACAACCTCACCAACTTATAAAATATCAAGAATTTTGATGCTGTTAAAGAGCATCGACGTTGTGTATCTAATTACGAAAAAAACGGCCCGATGTTCTAATTAAACATCGGGCCAACAGCATAAAGCTCAGCAAGAAGAGTCTATGTTATGAGAGCAAATAATTGATTTGGCCATTCCATCATCTCGCGCAGCTCGGAATTTGAAACATACCCGAATGCCGAAAGGCCTGTAAAAAAGTGAATTCCCATCAGTCCGATGTAAACAGCAAGTGCAACAACGAGGCCGTATCTCGCAAGCGGCCTATTGCCCCATCGCCAAAGCACAACCGCCGCAAACGTACCTATCGCGATCTTGACACCGAGAAAAGGCCCGTTGCCGATATCAAGCAATGTTGCCATTAGCTGGTTTCCCTCGGTCGCAACGCCCGAGCGAACCCAGACAATTGTTAATAATGCATCGAGTAAATTGAGCGCAAAGAGAAGAAAGGTCGGGGCAAATAGGTGCATTGTATATGTGTTCTCCCGCAAAAACTTGTTAAACTGCTCTCTGAAACGACTAACCCCCGGCTTTTGGCCGGGGGCTAATTGGAGAAAGAGAGATTGTCAATTCTGAATTATGTTCGAGTGGAATATACGACTAATCGATATCTATTTCAGAAAAATAACAGCATTTTTATTCTATAGTTCAACGGTGATATTCTAGTTGTACATATTCCGCCTGTTGCAGAATTCTTGCAACGATTTTTGCTGCATCAGACTCAAAATCTGCGGTGTTGAAGATCGCTTTTTATGCGGTCATTTTCAGGAGAACAAATTATGAAACAAGTTTTAAGGATCAGAAATTTAACAGCATTTCTAGCGTTGTTTATCGCAATAACAGCTCTTCCGGCTTTCTCGCAAACTAAAAAGCCCGTATTGAAGAGCAAGCCTGCGGCTAAGAAGAAAGTCACTTATCCGGTTTACACGGTTGCGACCGGAACGACGATTCGCTCGCGTATAAATGAGACATTAACTTCAAAAACAGCGAAAGTTGGAAATACCTTTACAGTGACAGTGACCGAGCCGGTCTATTCAACAAACGGAGTAGTGGTCGTTCCTGTCGGCAGCACCGTTACGGGACGAGTCAATAACGTAAAACCAGCATCGAAAGGCGGAAACCCGGGCGAGATCGATGTGAGTTTTACGCAGGTTCGTCTGCCAAACGGAAAAGTACGCGCCATCAACGGCTCCCTAACCGACCTCGAAGGTAAAACGTCGAGTGATAACGAAGGCACAGCCTCCGGCAAGAAAATGGACAATCGAAAGCTGATTTTCATTGGCGGCGGTGGTGCCGGTGGTGCCGTCCTGGGAGCTGCGGTTGGCGGCGGTAAAGGAGCTCTGATAGGCGGACTCCTCGGTGCCGGAGGCGGATTTCTTGGTGATAAACTTACCAAAGGCCCCGAAGCTGAAGTGAAATCCGGCACAGAATTTGGCGTCTATCTCAATCAGGCCATTTCATTGCCCAAATTCGTCGAGACCAATCCGGTCAATCCCTAGAATTGGTTTCCAAAATAAACTAAAATGGCTGCCTGAAATGGCAGCTTTTTTATTTTCTGGTTATGAAAATGAGAAATATCGATAACGCTAAATAGCGTGAACGAGAAATTCAGGCGTTACTATGACGGGCGAGAAAAAACCTGCTGTGGTATTAAAGAGCCGCAGGCGTGCCTGTTTGCGAACGTTGGCAATGTGGCCAAAATTCCAGGTAACCAGATAGTCGATCTTGTGAAACGAAGCAAGGGCTACATGAACAGCATCCGCGAGGTATTTTCGGTGAAAGATGCCGCGTTCGATGTAGCCTTCGGCGAGTATAGCGACCTCTTCGGCTATTTCAAGCTTTTCGAGTGGACGGACAAGATTGAGGTAGCCGCTGCGGTGCGGTTCAGCAAAACGTTCGATCTCGCGCTCGACGAGCAATGAGCTGAACACGCGATACTCCGAAAGTTCGTGTTCCCACCAGCGGATCGTGATGTCACGTCGAAATGGATCTCCATTGTCAAGGTATGCACCAACGACCGAAGTTTCCAAATAGAGTCCGAGTTTCATGAATAGGCGGTATTTCCTGTTGATCGTTAGAAATCCTAACCGAAAATGTCACCTTAAGGATATCAGTTTTCTGATCTGATAGGTTCGAAAACTACTTTTGAGTTTATGAAATCGAATGTGAGGCGGTAGTTCTTGAGAAAATTGCCGCCCAAGATTCCGGCCTGTTCAAAGCCCGTAGATTCGTTGATAAGATCGAGATCGAGCGCTACTGCCTTGATGCTGGTCCGCGAATGTTTCCCGAATGTGACTCTCGGCAGCAAGAAGGAAGATACGTCGTCCCTGATCCCGGCCGAACCGATCACACGCATTTTTTCGTCATTGGCAAACGGCAAAATGCCGTCGTGATTTGCAACTCTTTCGGATATCACAGATAAGCTGGCACCGGTATCGACAATAAAATTCAATAGTGAGTCAATGCCCTGCAATTGGACTTCGCCGCTTAAAAATCCGCTGGACGTAAGTCTGAGCGGCAGCGAAACCTCTTCGCTCTTTTGAAATTCCTGTTTGTCGTCAGGCCTTTTTGTAAGCGCGAACGTGTTGTTACCGTAATCGATCGTAGTCAGGAACTTGGAGATCAAGGCCAGCCCTATATAACCATCAACCCTTTGGGTCTGATCCTGAAATTTGCGCAGATAAACTGGCACATTCTTGATGCTTATGTCGCCTATCGAAACCTTTCGCACTAGCCCGTAAACTATTTCAAATTTACCATCGCCGCCAATCCCTTTTGCATAACCGCCCTTTGTGATCGGGCTGATTCCAAGCCGTTTTGCCGTTGTGTCCGATACAACCGAAATTCCTGAACCCGTGTCCAAAACAAATCTTAACGGCTCAGACTTGTCATTGATGCGGAGATTAATGATAGGACGGTCGTTTTCCATTTCAAAAGGCACGCTGGTTTGGTCCCGGCCTTCGGTGGTGTAAAGTTTGCCTTTTAAGCCAAGGATGCGGAGAAAATTGATCAGCCCTCTAATACGGTCACGTCGATCTTTGTCCACATCGTTGCTGACCAGTAGAAAACGCGCGTAATGATCTGCCGCTTCTTTGAACCGTTCGCCCCGGCCCGCTGTTTGTGCACATGCGAATAAATAATCCGGCTCGTCCGGTTTCAGATCTAGGGCCTTTAAGAGATGATTCCGGCTGTCATCAATGTTGTTTTCATAAAAATTGAGCATGCCGAGACCTGCCCAGGCGAGATGCTCTTTTTTATTGATACGAATTGCGTTAGTAAAAAACCCTCGAGAATCGAGAAACCGTCCGGCATAAAGTAATGTTGCTCCCATAACTGCGAACGCGCGCGAATTATTAGGCTCTCGCTCAACGACTGGAAGACAGGTATTGTAGGCATCGAGTAGCTTTCGGCGTTTAACTAGAACGTAAGCAAGCTCAACTTTGGCGTCATTGTCCTCGGGATCAAGGCTAACAGCACGCCTCAGAAGCGATTCGGCGTCGATCAGTTGGCCGTTACGCGTAAGTTTTGCTGCCTTTTTGATAAGGCCGCGAACTTCGTCAGAATTATTGGTTGAAACGGTTGAGGCCTCAGTGATAACAGGGGCAAGTAAGAGCGCAAAGAATATCAGGAGAAGAAACACTCTAAGCCCTCGATAAAAGCAAAAAGATCTGAAATAAAATCCTCTGCGCTTCATACTCAAAGCCCCACTGCTAAATATCACTATTTAAGTATCTTACCGGTTTTGATCGACCAGAGAACAAGGTCCAATTCGTCAAAATCGATTCCCACCTTGCTCGTCAACTTTTTTAGCTTGTCCTCGATCGTTAGATACTTCGAACGCGTATTTGGTGGCTTTGGGTCGTCAATTATTTTCAGTTCTGCAAGACAATTCAAAACGTGCTTGTCGAGTATCGCATAGCCCTTAAAACCTATGTTCCTCAGATAGTGACTCGCTTCCTTATAGCCAAGCCCTTTGATACCTTCTTCATTAACCAGCCAATCGCGTCGCGCCAATGCGCAATCGAAGCCGTTAAGTTTGCTACGCAAACGAAGTCCGCAATGTTCATTAAGGAAATTCCTTGACGCGACAATATAGCGAGATCTGGCGTTAGGATAGCGATGAACGCTGCTCAAAGCAGCAGCAAGTTCCGCCTGATCGCCGGTAAGAATGATCGGTTTCACTGCCTCAAGCGCATTTAGCCCCATCCGCGCCGAACATCCGCCCGTAAAGAAACAAAAAACCATCTCCTCCCACAGGTTTAGATCTGTTCCGCGTTCGCCGATCTCGGCAAACTCTGCAAGCCGTCGCCGGATCTCGTCCTTACGCTCGGCGTGAGCTTTCTTTATTTTTTTGATCGTTATTGGTTCTTTTTCACGCTTCACGGCCATGCAGAAAATTATTGCACATCACATTGTAGAACCCCGCATGCGTCAGAACCGCGAGCAATAGCGACTGGGTTCTTTGCAAAAGCCCGCACATAAGTTAGGGCGTAACACTCAACATCGGCAGCGATCAATGCAAAAGCCCGCACGTAAGTAAGGGCGATACACTCAACACCGCGTGCATCGCCCCTACACATTTGCGACTCCACGAACTCTAAAACAGTTCGACCTTTCCGTCAGTGACTAAAACTCGCGACTCGCCCTCATTAAACATTATCCGCCCGAACGAGATCGGCGACATCGAACCCACAGCACCAACAGAAGTAAATCTGAGATTCAACAAAACACCATCGCCATCTATCGGATAAGCTCCATAAACAACAACCCTCAAAAGCCCCGGCTCCATCGCATTCGTCACCACCGAAAGCCCGTGACTAACAGTCCCCGAAACATCAACTGCCTCAACCAAAGGCTGCATCACCGAAGGATCATACCGAAGATCGAACTCAAAAGAGATAACGCCTTTGTCAGCAATACCTTCGACTGTCACCGGAACAACGATCTCCTTCTCCGCCGCCGTCAAAACTTGCTGAGCCGTGATCGTGATCGGTTCCGCCTCTCCGCAGTTGTCATCACTGTCCACTATCGACTGTCCGCTGTTCACGGTTCCCGCAGGCCTCGCCCCTGTGTTGTTCCAGTTCCCCGAAACCTCGCCCATCAGCAATGCTGAGAAGTCTTCTCCTGAAATGCTGCTCGTGACTGAAGCGTAGTTCCTGTTTGTGGGTGTAAATCTCCAGGTCGATGTCGAACCGATTCCGGGAGCAACATAAGGCGGCCCGGCTACGAATTTCGCGATCATCGCAGCGTCAAATGACGAAACCACGCTGTTGCCGCTCACATCCGCCACCACCAATTGATTTCCCGTCAGCGGAGTATTAGGCGGGCCTGCAACATGCTGTGAGATCCTCGCTGCATCAAATGAAGTAATACTGTTCGAGCCGCTGGTCTTGGTCGGCGTGACGGTATAAGAACCTGCACCAAATCCCGTCAGCGTATATTGTCCCGCACTTGCACCCGGAGCAGCCGTAGTCGTCACAACATTCGGCGAGCCGGTTCCCGTGATCGTCACATTTGAAACAAACCTCGGCGTCGGCGCTCCGATCGCATTCCCGTATGTAACTGTTCCGCTGATCGACGGCGTTACCGCAGCAGTCGGCGTACTGGTTGGTGTTGACGTATTCGTCGATGTTGCCGTCGGTGTATTGGTCGGCGTTCCACCTGCTGAACAGTCGCCGTATCGAACGAGGGCAAAGTCACTGTTAGCTCCATCGAAACGGTAGCCCGCTGCGACAATCTTGCCATCGGGTTGTATCGCAACCGCCAAGGCCTCGTCCGTATTGGTTCCAAAGGCTGTCGTTACCTTGCCGTCACCGTCGAAGGTCGAGTCGAGCGACCCGTTGGTGTTGTGTCTAACCGCGCCAAAGTCCCAATCTCCACCCGGATCGATGACGACTGAGCCTACTGTAACTATCTTTCCGTCCGACTGCAGCACAACGGAATTGGCGTAGTCGGCGGTGGTTCCGACTGGCGTTATTACCTTACCGTCGCCGTCAAAGGTTGTATCCAGCGAGCCGTTCGTATTGTAGCGAATCGCGGCAAAATCTACGGATTCGAATGATCCGTCCCCGGCATTACCGACTGCGACTATCTTTCCGTCAGTTTGGATCTTAACGGAAGTAGCACCACCTGTGCCCGCTCCGGTTGGCGTAGTGACTTTGCCGTCACCGTCAAATGACGTGTCAAGCGAGCCGTTTGTGTTGTAACGAACCAACGCAAAATCCGAATTAGTGCCTCCGGTGCTCGTGCTACCAGCCACGACTATTTTCCCATCTGTTTGCAACGCAGCAGAGCGGCCAATGTCGTCACTGGTGCCGATGGCAGTCGTTACCTTGCCATCGCCGTCGAATGTCGTATCGAGCGAACCGTTCGTGTTGTACCGTGCCACCGCGAAATCACTGCCGCCATCACTATAACCTGCGGCTACTATTTTGCCGTCAGATTGGATGAGGATGTGCTCAACGACGTCTGCAAATGAAATTCCGAACTCTGTCGTGACTATGCCGTCGCCGTCAAATGTCGTGTCGAGCGAGCCATTCGTATTGTAACGAACCACGGCAAAACCATTGGAGCTGTATCCCGCGGCAACTATTTTACCGTCAGCCTGGATCGCAACCGCGTAAGCCTCATCTGAACCGGCCCCAACAGCCGTCGTTACCTTGCCGTCGCCGTCAAAAGTTGTGTCCAAAGAGCCGTTCGGGTTGTAACGAGCCACGGCAAAGTCATTATTCGCACCAAAGGCCGAACCCGCCGCAACTATTTTTCCATCCGGCTGGATCGCAAGAGCTTTGGCGTTATCTGAGGCACTCAAAATTGGTGTCGTGACCTTGCCGTCGCCGTCAAAAGTCGGATCAAGAGCGCTGTTGATGGTTGGACAAGGTGTCGGTGTCGGCGACGGGGTTTGTGTTCCCGTGGGCGTGTTAGTCGGTGTGCTGGTTGCAGTTGGCGTGTTCGTCGCCGTTGGTGTCGAACCTCCGTCAGGCTGAAAAACCGTTACTATATTATCTTGTTGCCTGCCTACGATATATTGATTATTTACAACGTCAAATTGAACATTGATGGTACTGCCGCCGCCCGTGGACGTGCCGAGAACACTATTTGTGTTGTTTATGGTACCCGCCAAGGGGCTGATTCCGTCTCCGAAACTTGCCGCACCGGCATCGGTAAAGGCGCCGTTGTCCCAAGCGGAACTTTGAACAACAAAATTACCCTGCGGGAAAACAGTTACGCCGAGAGTCGTAAATCCCGTGAACACACTGCCGATCACGTCTCCCGTTGTGGAACCAACGAGCGAATTTGCTGCCGAAACAGCACCCACGCAGCCGGTGGTGCCACTACAGAACGTGACCGCGCCTGCTGCATCTGCCGGGCCATTGTCCCATTCGGTGCTGATGGCAATATAGTCTCCATTTGGAAGTGCCGTGAACGGAATGATATTCATCGAAGATCCGCCTACGGAGTCATTAGCGGTCGAGCCGACAAGCGAATTTGCGAGCGAAATTGTTCCGATACATCCTGTGCTTCCGCTGCAAAAGGTAACTGCCCCTGCATTTAAGATCGCCGCACGATCCCACTGCGAGGTTCTAACCACATAATTTCCATTCGCGAGAGCATGAATACCGCCGCCGCCGCCGACACCGTCGGATGCCGTTGAACCGAAAAGGGAGTTAGCCGCCGATGGCGAGATCCCGGTACAGCCGGTTGTGCCGCTGCACAACGTTACTGCACCGATGTTGTTTGCGGCCCACAGGGGGCTTCCAACAATGTACTTACCATTGGTCAAGGCTTGAACGCCGCCGCTGCCCACCTGATCGCTTGCCACGGTTCCAATTAACGAATTTGCGGCCGAAACTTGCTGTCCGGCGCAACCCGTCACTGCATCGCAAAACGTAACGGCACCAACGTCCGCAGTCGCACCGTTATTCCACAAACGCGTTGGAACAACAAAATTGCTGTTCGATAAAGCAACTATTGGCGAGGCACCCACCGTGTCCACGGCAGTCGTGCCAACAAGAGAATTTGTCGTAGTAACCGGGCCGCTGCAGCCCGTGGTACCGTTGCAAAGCGTCGTGGCGCCCGCGTTCATTACTGCTCCGTTATCCCAAGCGCCGCTGCCAACCACGTAATTGCCGTTTGGCAATGCGACCGGAATAGCGGAAGTAGAAATGTTGCCTACCTGATCGTTGGCCGTTGAGCCAATCAAAGAATTTGAAGCCGAAACAGCACCTGTACAGGGAACCGTTCCGTTGCAAAATGAAACAGCGCCGACATCTGCCGTTGCCCCATTATTCCAATCAGGAATTCGTATGACGAAGTTGCCATTTGTTAAGGGTATTATCGAAGCCAGGGTCCCTACACTGTCTGAGGCGGTCGAACCGACTCGTGATGTTGCAGGAGACACAACTCCCGCACATCCTGTCGTTCCGTTGCATAAAGTTACCGCACCGGCATTTGAGACAGCACCGTTATCCCAAACCGGGCTTCTAATAACAAAATTTCCGTTTGTGAGAATGGTCGTGTTCACGCTGCCGCCGATAGCATCGCCTGTGGTGGAACCAACCAGTGAATTTGCGGGCGAAACAGCCATTCCTGCACATCCTGTAATGGAATCACAAAGTGTTACAGCACCTGCATTGTCTGCTCCGGCATTCTGCCAACCGTCGCTGTGTACCACGTAACTGCCGTTAGGCAGGATCGTGACTTGTTCGCCGACCTCATCGTTAGCCGTGCTGCCGACAAGCGCGTTTGCGGGCAGTATCTCACCGGTGCATCCAACGGTTCCGTCGCAAAGCATAGCCATTCCTGCATTAGCTATCGCGCCGTTGTTCCAAAATTGAGCGACCACAATGTACTTTCCATTTGGCAAAGTATAAATACGGCTGCTAAAGAGATCGTCTGTCACAGCCCCGACAAGTGAATTTGTTGTCGTCACATTTCCCTGGCATCCTGTTACACCACTGCAAAAAGTTATGGCTCCGCCATTTGAAACACCGGTGCGGTCCCATTCCGGACTGAGCACTAAAAAATTGCCATTGGCTAGACCCACGACTCCTCCCAGCCCTACGCGGTTACCTGCAAGATTTCCTGTCAAAGTGCTTATTAGTTCCTTTGTCGCTCCGTTATAGAGATACACGGCACCGACATTCGAAAGCGCTCCGGAATCGTAAAAATAGTCCGTGACGACAAAGTTGCCGTTGGCGAGCGTTAGAACTTGAGTCCCGAACAGCTCACTTCCCGCCGGGCCGATAATATTAGTCTGGGTCTGTGCGAGCGTATCTGTGATCGACACAAAACCGAACGCTAAGACCACGAGCAACACTATCATTGAGCAATATGCTTTTTTTGATTTCATAAGGTACACTTTCGGTTTTTAAGAGCCTATTGTAATAAGCGTATTTCCACACGAAAGTATGCCAATAAATCTTCATGTCAGGGTCGCCGGCTGCCTCTCGCAGACAGCGTTCGATGATTGCTAAGAGATGTTCATACAAAGCCCGGACGTAAGAGCGATAAACTCATCATCGAAAGTACCGCCCCGTACTCATGACAAGGCGATTTCGGATTTACCGATTGGAACGAAGGGAATGAAGATACTGAATGGAAAAGGTTAATGAAGAGAACGACAGAAACTGAATGGAGACTTTTTTAAAAAAGCCAAAAAATCGCCTTTCACCCGATGGCTTTTTGGTGGTCTCCGATGGCTTTTTGGCACTCAAAGATGGCTTTTGCGCGAAAAATAAATGTGCAATTCTCACAAGTACAATATATTCAACAGCTTAACACTGACAGCATAACCCCCATTTTAACTCATTCAGAAAAGCCGCTTTCAAAAAACAGCGATTTTGCTAACAAATCGCAACAATGTGGCACGTGCCACATTTAAAATCAGCCATTTTGGCACAATTTTTTAAAATCACTTTTTGGCAAAATCTCGGGCCGGCATTTAGATGGGAAAACGAGAATGAAGACTACAATTTTCACCGTCAACTTTGACTCGATCTAAGACGTCGATCTTGCATCTAGCGACGAGCCGTGACTGACTTGAATCAGTGCTCACTTGCTGACGGAAGAATCTAATGATTTATTTTCTATCTTGCTTGTAAAATTTAAAAAAACTAAAATTAGGTTGCTAGTAGCTGCCTGTCCGGCAACGTTCTTTTTTCGGTGCAGGTGGCAGTTGTCTGCGGTAGATTTGAGCCTCCAATGAAAGAATGCCAGCTATGTAAAAACTGTTTCGCGGACGACGTCATTGCCTGTCCTCACGACGGTATGCCTACGGTGCATACTATCGCCGGTGCTCCGGTTTTGGAAGGGAAGTATCACATCGAATGCCGCCTCGGACAAGGCGGTATGGGCGTGGTATATAAGGCTCGTCATGCCTACCTGAAAACCCAGCTTGCGATCAAGGTTATTTTGCCAGATCTCGTCGGCAACGATCCGCAGCTTGTAACCCGATTTAGACAGGAGGCATTGGCGGCCGCAGCTATTCGACATCAGAATGTCGTAGCGGTTACTGACTACGGCGTTATTGACGGCTCAGTTCCTTTTTTGGTAATGGAATTCGTCGAGGGCGAATCGCTTCACGATCTGCTCGCACGTGAAAAAGCGCTTGCTCCCGAAAGGGCTTTTGAATTGATCGCCGCAGTCTGTGCCGGCGTCGGAGCTGCTCATCATCAAGGCATTGTCCATCGCGATCTAAAGCCGCTCAACGTCATGATCTGCAGCGATAAGCCTAATCTTTCACAGGCAGTGAAGATACTCGATTTTGGCCTTGCAAAGATAAAATCCGGCGAGCTTTTGGGTTCATTTATACAAGCACAGACGACCGGCCTCATGGGGTCGCCATACTACATGGCCCCTGAGCAATGGGCTGATGAAGAGCCGGATTCGCGGGCTGATATTTACTCGCTGGGCGTGATGTTGTTTCAAATGCTTGCCGGTGATGTGCCTTTCAAGGGTTCGTCAATTCCGGCGATCATGAAGAAGCACATTTCGGATCCGCTTCCAACCTTTGCTTCGGCAGGCGTAAGCATATCGCCGGCACTCGAACAGGCTGTTCTCCATACGCTGCAAAAAGATCCGCTCAAGCGGACATCTTCGGTCGAGGTTTTTGTTAATGAATTGCGACAAGCTATCTATCCGGGATCACCGTCGATGCATGCTTCGGCAACCTCGTTGCCGGTCTCTTCATTAAGGATCGTCACTAAACCTCCAAAATCGGCGGTATTTATCGACAATGTTTCCGTAGGACAATCGAGAGATGATGGAGCCCTTTTGCTTGAGGGCATTCAAAGCGGTAACCATCATCTGCGCGTCAGTCATACCGGTTTTTATGATTGGCAAGGTGATGTCATCTGCGACGGCAAGCCGCAGGAAGTTGTAGCCGAACTTCGGGCAGGTGTGACCGACAGCAATCTTGGAATGCCGATTCCTAAACCCGGAACCGAAGTTGCCGCAGGTGAGGCCGGTGCCATGACCATGCCGAATCGAGCTGGAATGGATCGGCCCGACGGTATGGCGAATACGGTCCAGCAGAATTGGGGTGACAATAAGGCCGGAGTTTCAGTCACTGCTCCGGCTGCGAAAAAGTCGGGTTCGAAGCCTCTTGTTTTCGGAATGATCGGCTTATTCGCACTTCTAGTCATTGGAATTGCCGGCAGCGGCCTTGCATATAAGCTTGGATTTCTTGGCGGTGGCGGAACAGTAGCGAATAACACTGTTAGCAATAATGCGACTCCTGCACCGGGAGCCACGCCGATCGAATCAAGCAAGCCGGAGATGATAAAAATTCCGGGCGGTACTTTCAAAATGGGTCGAGATAATGGCCCCGAACAGGAACGGCCGGAACACCCGGTGACTGTAAAGGCGTTTTCAATGGAAAAAACGGAGATCACGAATGGCGAGTATTATCAGTTCGTGAGCCAAACGGGTTACCAGAATATCCCTGCACATTGGATAAATAACAAGCCGATCAAGGGACAGGAAAATATGCCTGTGCGATATGTTAACGTAGCCGACATCACTGCTTTTATAGCATGGCGATTGAATCGCGATGGTGTTGCATATCGGCTTCCGACCGAAGAAGAGTGGGAATACGCGGCGCGAAACGGCGCCAAAGGGAATCTGTATCCTTGGGGAGATGCGTATAAAGCCAATTGCGCGGTACTCGATAAAACTGTTAACGAACCGGAAATAGTGGCAACTAAATCGTGTCAAAACGAATGGGGCGTTATGGACCTGATCGGCAATGTGTATGAGTGGACCAGCTCCAAAGCCGAGCCTTATCCCGGAGGTGAAAGGACGAAAAAAGCTACGGAACCCGAAAACATGGTGCGTGGCGGTTGTGCACAGAATGCATCGACGGGTCCAACGGCAGTCACATCGACAACCAGACTAGTTGTGCCGGCAAGCAAACGCGATCTTCAGTTGGGTTTTCGGCTAGTCACCGATAATTAGGAGATCGAATCTTGAGTTTTTTATGAGCGGTACGGTAAAGGTATTAATTGTTCTTGTTTTGACCGCATTTTTGTCCTGCGTCGTCAGCGGCCAAGATCTCGGCAGTAGCAATGCCCTCTTTGGCGGAAAGGCTGCGAAGAGCGGCTCTACAACAAAAAAAGCCACGCCAAAACGAAAGGCCGCTTCGACAGCTTCCAAGTCACCTTCGAAATCATCCAGAGTTTCTAATAAAGCGGCAAAGCCTGTAAAGCGTCCTGCCACGTCCGTTCGCAAATCAAACGACGGGAACGTCGCTGTAAAAAAAGACAAAATCGAAACCACACCGGTTACGCCAACTACGGAAAATATCAAGCCGCCGACTATTGTTAGTAAACCAACCGTTATCAATAAGCCAAACGCTGCGTCGGATGAGCTTTTTGAAAAACTGATCGTTGAAGGCAATGCGGCCAGAGATGAAAGGAGCTATTCGTCGGCCGAGGCCTCTTACAGGCGTGCAAACGGTGTTAAGCCGACCGATTCGCGTGCAGTTTACGGACTTGGCAATCTTTACAGCGACCAGCAGCGTTGGGAAGAAGCAGAAAATGCTTACCGAGCGGCCCTCAAGATCGAGCCGTCGAACGCGATCATCAATGTTGCTCTAAGCTACGTCCTTTCTCAGCCGGTCATGGTGCCGAATCTTTCGGAACGTTACGCGGAGGCTGAAAAACTTGCACGAAAGGCTATCGAACTTGCACCGTCGAATGCTCTGGCTTTTGACCAGTTAGGCGTCGCGATGGAGCTTGCCGGCAATATTTCCGTCGAGACCGAAAATGCATATCGTAACGCGATCAGGCTGGATCAAGGTTTTGCTCCTGCTTATGCACATCTT
The DNA here is from genome assembly GCA_016711345.1 of Chloracidobacterium sp. Lineage (NCBI taxonomy): Bacteria > Pseudomonadati > Acidobacteriota > Blastocatellia > Chloracidobacteriales > Chloracidobacteriaceae > Chloracidobacterium > Chloracidobacterium sp. Next base: position 1,078,398 of record JADJTD010000001.1, on the reverse strand, counting down.
GGTCGGCTTCTAAGACGGCGAGGAATGTCGAAAGAGTCGGCCAAAGCATATGAAAGTGCGATCCAGCGTGCTACTGATGTTCCGACTATGATCGTCATTGCCGATGTTATGCAGTCCGAACTGCGTTTTGCTGAATCGGAGACATTGTTACGGCGAGCGGTCGAAAATGATCCGAAAAATCCTACCGGCCTGTTGCTTTTAGGAAAGGCATTGACGACGCTGGGCAATTTTGACGATGCAGAAATGTTATTGCGCCGTAGCCTTGTCGTCAGTTCTAACGGATTTATGCCAAATTCGTTGTTGGGGTTGCTATATACGCGGCAGGGTAAACACGATATGGCTGAGGGTGCTTTAATGCAGGCACTTCGGTTCGTTTCACCTAACGAAAAGAGAAATTTGGCCCTTCGGTTCGAGGCCGTTGGTGACGGATTTATGAAAGCCGGAAAGGCCAAAGATGCCGAACGAAACTACAGACAAGCGATAGTTCTAGACCCCGAAAAGCAGTCTCTCGCCGGAAAACTCGCAAAATCACAGCGCAGCTAATATGACTATTTTGTGCGGCCGTTTTGTTTTTGGCGGGCGATTTTTATCCGTATTTGAAATTCACCCGTTATTAAACGTCTCTGGTGCGTAGAAATATACGTTGTGAAAAGGTTCATAAAAATTGATGTATTGTCCTAAGTGCAAAGAAAGTTTTGAAGAAGGTTCCAGAAGGTTTTGTCCGACAGACGGTGCCCGTTTGATATCGGATACGCCTTTCGCGGCCGGCCGCCGAGCGGGTAGCGGCATTTTTTCAAATCTCATTTCAAAAACAGAAGTTAGTCGCGACTTGGACGAATCGTTTTCCAACGTACCTCAGTTTGTAATTACCGAAGAAGAGCCGTCCATGCCGTTCGCAGATACCGGTGATATCTCAGGAGATTTCTTTGAATTTAAGGAATTCGAGCCCGATCCGATCCTTGAAACTGTGATCGAGGATCCAGTGGTCGAATTGCCGACTGCGGTTGTTGAGCAATCGATCGAACAACCAATTGCTGAACAGCCAAAGGAAGAGATCAAGCCCGCAGAGATCAGGCCGGCAGCCAGAAAGATCAAGCCATACGAAATACCCGCAGGGCACGTCGAATTGGGAAAAAAGCATCAGCCAACTATCAGACAGATGGATTTTGACGCAGAAGAGCCGCAGAAATTTGTCGGCAAAACGGTCAAAGGGCGATATATTGTCACGGAATTTTTGGGCGGCGAAGAAGAAAGCTTTGCTTTTTTGGCAGATGATAAGCTCAGCGCCGATAAACTTGTTTTGGTTCGTTTACTGCTTGGCGAGGATGCCGATGAGGTTTCAGGCAATATTTTGGATGACGAAATAGTCGCTCTTTCTCACATAAGCCATCCAAATATTGCAAGATTGATCGATTCCGGACGGTTTACCGATGGAACGAGGTTCTTGATCAGTGAGTATATCGACGCTCTGTCTGTAAATGACGTGCTTAGTATTCACGGGCATATGGATGGCCTGAGAACCGCCCGCATTATTCGTCAGGTCGCAAATGCGCTGAGTGAAGCTCATCAGGAAGGCGTAATACATCGCGACCTGCGCCCCGAGAATATTATAGTTACGCCTGGCGATAACGAAAGCGAGCAGGCCATTTTGGTCAATTTTGAAGCGTCAAGCGGCGAGCCGAATGACTTCAATCTTGGATATAAGGCACCCGAGGTTTTTGGCGGCAGGGCCGACACTATCTCAAGCGACATTTACTCGTTGGGCGTCGTTGCTTTTGAGATGCTGACCGGAATAATGCCCTTTGAGGCAAAGACCGCTAGAGCGATGGTCAGGGCGCAGTATGCAGGTTTGGAGCGAAATGCAACCGAGGTGAGGCCTGAATTGCCGCTTGATGTGGATCGAGTGTTTGAAAAGGCTCTGGCGTTCGATGTCGCGGATAGATTTGTAAAGGCGAGGGACTTTGGCGAAGCTTTATACGCGGCTTTTGCCGAGACTGAGAAGAACAATGTCGGCGTCCCACTTGAAGCAACAACAAATGCAGACGCTCCAGCATTACCGGCTTCTGAAGAACCTGCCTGGAAGAATCGTTCGCCTGAACCTCCGCAAGTTGGGAACACGCGTTCCAAGTTGATCGCGGGAGTTGGAATATTACTTTTATTGATACTGCTCCCGATCGGCTGGTATTACTTGGTCAAGAATCCGGTAGAACCTAACTTTGGGTCGAAGGTCCCGAGCAACAACCTGTCTGAGAATCAATCGCCGATCTCTGCGGTTTCCGAGACTGAGATGCCGCCGCTGCCACGTAATATTCCGCAGCCGCCCAACACGAATTTTTACCAGAACAGCAAACAGAATCTAAAGGGCGATCTTATTCGAAATTTTGTCGGATTTACGATGTACTATCCGAAAGAATGGAAGGTCAACGGCCCGCAGGAAAGCTCAACTGCCAGCGGACGCGGAAAATTTCTCGATATATCGCGGCTGACGCCGGAAGGGAAATTAAAAGAACAGATGCTGGTGAGCTATTACCCCAGCAAAGGCACTTTTAAGGAAGATGCTGATAAATACCCGCAAATGGTCAAGGAAACGAGCGAAACCCTTAAAAAGCTCTTACCTGGCTATCAGGTAGTTTCCGAAGGCGAGATCAAACTCAATGGCGACTGGCGTGCCTATGAGGTTAAATTCCAGGGCGGCGGCACGTCGGAAAATGGTGAAAAGCTCATCGTTTGGGGAAGGCGCCTGTTTATACCTGCCGCCCGGCCAGGCGTTCGAAGCGGTTTTGAGATCACAATGCTGGCCACGTCACTCGCCGATGAAGTGAAAAGTGTTGATGATGTCGGTGTCCGCGGCGAACTGGCTTCCGTCCTTTACAGCTTTGAGCCAAGCCAGAATTTCTGAATCTTTCGATGGGGAAATACGGTCGCTAGTCAATTTTCATGCCCTTTTGTCATTGATTTCTCTTTGACAAAATGGGTATTTGCTATATAATGAATCGGCTCTATTAGCTTTCATCGTCCGACCTAATAAAAGTGAAAAGCGCGACTTTTCGCTGCCGCATTTTAAATATTTGCTGCTTTTGCCTTTTGCCGGCTTTATTTTGCAGCCGGCAAAAGGCACTGGGCTATTTTTATTCATTTTTCAGGTTCAAGGTCAGTAATTTTTTGGAGGGTTTTCAGGTAATGTTAAAAAGAACTAAGGCAGACGCTCGCAGGAGCCTACTTATTTGTTTGGTGATTTTGGGTATTCTAACTGCGATCATTGTAGTTCCTTATCAGTACAGCTCGAAAGCGGCCGCCGGCAAAGGCCAGGGCAGCAGCGAGCGAACGGTGAGTCACGACGATAATCTTCCAAACTACGACATTCGCGAGCAGCAAGGCGACGATACCGCACGCTTCATCGCGGCGTATCGGCAAGCGTCCGGCAAAGATCAATCAAATGTAGAGGCCATACGCAGTGGTTTTGTCACCGGCGAAGAGGCTTTGAGATCGCGCATCCCGACCCTCGCGATCGAATACAACTCCGATATTCGCATTCCCGAAGTGATCGGGCCTGATCCTGTAAAAGGAAGAGCCTTCTTGACCGGAACTACACGTCCCGCAGGAAAAAAACATGCCGATGTCCTGATCAACTTCCTGAAAGAAAACAACTCCCTCGTCGGAGCATCAAATCAACAGATCGATGCTCTCAAGATCTTTGCAGACTACACAAATCCTGACGGCAACCTTTCGTGGGTCGAACTCGAACAGTATATCCACGGCATTCCCGTATTTCGCGGCACTGTAAAGGCTGGTTTCACGAAACAGGGCGAAATGATCCGTGTGGTCAACAATCTCGCTCCCGGCTTGGACTATGACAGACTTTCAACCAATTTTGGCGACCCTGTCGATGCGGTCCGCTATGCTGCTCCGCATGCAGATTACCGGTTAAAGACAAATGATGCTCTTCCCAACAGAGCAGCATCCTCGGACATTAAGGTAAGATTTGGCGCGGGCGGCGACTGGGATATCACGGCAGAGAAAATGTACTTTCCGACCGAACCAGGCGTAGCCATTCCGGCATGGAGAGTGTTGATATGGAAGCCGGTAAATGCATTTTATGTGATCGTTGACGCAAAGACTGGTACGATGCTCTGGCGCAGGAATCTTGCGAATGACCAGACCCAGTCGGCTACATATAATGTTTACGGAAACTCAAATGCGTGGATAGACGCCGCGGATAGCCCAGCTCCGCTTTCGCCAGGACCGGTCAGTCCGACGCTTGGTACACAAGGTGCTCCGATCGCTCGAGTAAATCGAACGTTGATAGGTAATGAAGGAGCTCTTTCATTCAACAATTTGGGCTGGATCACAGATGGTGCAAACGGTGCGAATGGCTGGACGGACGGAAACGCCCTTCAGGCAGGTCTCGACATTGACGGAACAAATGGAGTTGATGCCGCTCAGGCCGGAGCGACCCGTGTTTTCAATTTTGCTTACAACCCACCTCCCGGAAATCCTGCACCGCCCGATGCAGTGACGACAGCGAATTCGCGCAGCGGTGCTACTACCCAACTGTTCTATGTTGGAAACCGTTACCACGACATTATGTATCAGTTGGGTTTTACCGAACCTGCAAGAAATTTTCAAAATGATAATTTTGGCCGCGGCGGAAACCAGGCGGATCGTGTCTCAGCGGAGGTTCAGGATTCGAGCGGAACAAATAACGCCAACTTTGCCTCGGGATCTGATGGTACTCGCGGTAGATGCCAGATGTATCGTTTCACTAACACGACGAATAACCGTGATGGCGACCTTGATACTGAAATTGTAATCCATGAGTTCACGCATGGACTTTCAAACCGATTGATTGGTAACAACGCAGGACTGTTAAACACTCGCGGCGGCCAGATGGGCGAAGGGTGGAGCGATTTTTATGCTCTTTGTCTTTTAGCGGAACCAACTGATCCTTTAAATGGTGTTTATTCGACTGGTGGATACGCAACCTACCAAGTTACCGCATTTCCGATTGGCACTGACAATACTTATTACGGCATTCGGCGATACCCCTATGCGATCATGTCGTCCGTGGGCGGCCCGAGCAACCTGCCGCACAATCCTCTTACCGCGATTGATGCGACTACGGCCTGCACCATCTCCGGAGGTGCTTTTGCACCGTCGGCGTGGTTAGGCACAGGCAGTTGTGCGACCGGACCACATCGAGGCGGCGAGGTTTGGGTTTCTATGCTGTGGGAAGTCCGAGCACAGTTCATCAATAGGCTGGGTGCTACAGCGGGCAACCAGAGATTCTTGCAGATCGTAACGGATGCAATGAAGCTTTCGGCCAATAACCCGAACTTCCAGACGATGCGGGATTCAATTCTTGCCGCGGCCCAAGCACTTTCTTTGGCACCAGAGGCAGCGGTTGATGTCGCTGATGTCTGGAAGGGCATGGCCATTCGAGGGATGGGCATCACCGCAGGGACTGGCGTCACGTCAACAGATAACGGAACAACAATCGTGGAGGGTTTTGCAACACCGACCGCCGCCGGAACGGCGACCAACACAGCAACCGCATCGCCTACGCCGACGAACACCTTTACGCCGACGAATACGGCGACGGCAACTAATACGGCAACGGCAACATCCACGGCTACAGCGACCTCAACTGGAACGCCGTCTCCGTCCTGCACGGCTAACTTTTCGAACACGGCCGCGATCACGATCAACGACAATGCGGCGGGAGCACCGTATCCTTCGAACATAGTGGCTTCGGGAATGACGGGTACCATCACAAAAGTGACGGTCGATCTTACCGGAATGACGCATACGTTCCCGGATGACATTGATATTCTGCTGGTCGGGCCTGCGGGTCAAACGGCGGTATTCATGTCGGATGCGGGCGGCAGCGGTGACGTTTCAAATATCAACCTCACGTTTGACGATGCAGCGGCAGCGACCATAGTTAATGCTGGACCGTTGACGGCCGGCACTTACATTCCAACGAATATTAACGATGGGGCCGACACATTCCCCGCACCGGCACCGGCAGCAGGCACCAATGCTTTACTGTCCGTATTTAACGGAACTGCGCCGAACGGCACTTGGGCACTTTATGTCCGCGACGACGCCGGAACAGACATCGGAAGCATCAGCGGCGGATGGACTTTGCGCATTACGACGAGTGGCTGCGCGGCAGGGACGCCAACCAATACAGCGACAGCGACTTCGACATCTACATTCACTCCAACAAACACCCCAACGGCCGGAGCGACTGCGACCTCAACGGCTACTGCGACTGCCACCGCGACTGGAACTCCGGCATGCGGCGGCACCTTTAGTTACACGGGCCCGGAAGTGGCGATAACTGACAATGTACCTGCCGGAATTAATTTAGTTATTCCTGTTAGCGGTGTAGGAACTATTTCGGACGTTAATTTTAGGGTTGACGGAACGCAATCGACTGACCCGGTTTCGACAACGCCAGGCATCAATCACTCGTGGGTGGGAGACCTTGTAATTAAGATCACTTCACCACTCGGTACGACGGTGACTGCGTTTGACCAGCCCGGAGTTCCTGCGTCAACCTTCGGATGTGCGAGCAATAACCTTGCACAACTAATATTGGATGACGACGGCGGCTTTCCCGCTCTCGAGGGCCAGTGCGGAGCTGATACGAATGCGGCCTTCCCAACTGGATCATTTTCGCCGAACAATGTCCTGAGTGCTTTTGACGGACAAAATGCCGATGGCAACTGGACGATAAATGTTAGTGACGTTGCTGGCGGCGATGTAGGTTCGGCAAGAGCCGTATCGCTGATATTTGGAGGTGCCTGCGGAACACCGACGGCGACCAATACACCGACAGCAACCTTTACCGGAACTCCGGTAGCAACATCAACCTCCACGGCTACGAATACGAGTACGCCGACGTTTACGCCGACGAGTACCTCGACGAACACTTCGACGCCGACCAATACTCCGACTGCAACATCCACCGGCACGCCTACTTGCTTTACTGTTCTCTATGACCAGTCGAACAACATGGCTCTGAACGGAACTAACTCGCAGGATTTCGAGACCGCTAATGATTCGTTTGACAATCGCTCGGCAGATGACTTTGTCGTGCCTTCGGGGCAGACCTGGACAATTCAGCAGGTCGTGGCAAACGGTCAGTTCTTCAACGGACTCGGGCCGGCGGATTCATTTAATGTGACGTTCTACACGAATGTCGCAAATGCTCCGGGATCGGTTGTTGCGGGCGGTTCGTTCACAGGTGCTTCGTACACCAATGTCGGCGATGCATTTACGATCGCGTTGCCGTCGAGCATGGTGCTGACCACCGGAACCTATTGGGTATCTGTTCAGGTAAGAATGGACTATACGCCGGGCGGCCAGTGGGGTTGGAACAATCGAACAACTCAATCGAATTCAGCCGCGGTATGGCAGAATCCGGGCGGCGGATTTGCAATTCCAGCCTGCACAGGTTGGGCAGCAAGAGGTGCGACGTGCGGTATCGATTCGGCAGCACCTGATCAGTCGTTCCAGATCATAGGCACGAGTGGTGCCGGATGTTCGACGGCAACGCCTACAAATACGGCAACACCGACGAATACGGCCACAAATACTCCTAACAACACGCCGACAAACACTGCGACCAATACGTCAACGCCGACGGCTACTGCGACGTTTACACCGACAGCAACATCGACGAATACTTCGACAAGTACGCCGACAAATACGCCAACGGCAGGTCCTACGAATACGTCGACAAATACACCTTCGGCGACGTCAACTTCGACCAGCACTCCGACGAACACAGCAACGGCAACGGCAACTTCCACAGCTACGCCATCGGGTTCATGTGTGGCGGTCTCTATTCCGAGCACACAATCCTTAACCGGCATAACAGCCACGATGTCGGTCAATACGACCAACATGACCGGTTTGGGTGCGATATCGGCCGATGCAACTGTGACCTATGACCCTGCGGTGCTGACACCATTGGCCAACGCTACTTTTGGAGTTACTTTGGGCACCGTCGGTAATTCAAACGGCGGCGGACGAACGTTGTCGGTCAGCAACCCGAGTGCGGGGACGCTGATCATATCGCTCTTTGGCGTAACCGAATTACAGGGAAGCGGCGACCTAGTCAATCTAAACTTTAACGTGGTCGGTTTGCCGGGAACATCGAGTGCGTTGACCTTCGAGACGTTCTTTTACAACGAGGAAACGCCTTGCAGCACGACTACAAATGGCAGCCTTTCGGTTATCTCGGGAACTATTTCAGGCGTCGTGACATACGGAAACGCGATCGGGGCACCGACACCGCGATTTGTTTCTAATGTATTGATCAGCGGTGCCGGTTCACCTGCAGTTTCGACAACATCGAGCTTCCCGACCGGTGCTTACTCGCTTGGCGGATTTGGGCCGGGAGCGTACACGATCACGCCATCAAAGACCGGCTCTCAGAACGGCGCGATTTCATCCTTTGATTCAGGAAGAGTAGCTCAGTATGTTGCGGGAGTGGTCAGCTTGAACCCAACACAGCAGGCTGTTGCGGACGTCAGCAACAATGGTGGAATTTCGTCATTTGACGCAGCAATGATCGCAGCTTACACAGTTTCCGTTCCGGGATCGGGCCAGACCGGTCTTTGGAAGTTCAACCCGCTAGACTATTCACATCCGAACGTCAACGCAAACATCACAGGCGAAAATTTTGCCGCTCTGTTGATGGGTGAGGTTTCAGGCAACTGGACCGACTCCGGTGCACGCTCGACAGAAGGCAACGGCCCGGAAAGAAGTACAGCGGTTACCGCACCTAGGTTGGTGACGCCTGCGGATAACGAGGTTATCGTTCCGGTATCGGTTCAGGGAGTCGCGAATAAGGGAATTATCTCTTATGAATTCGATCTCAGGTACGATCCGTCGGTTATCCAGCCGCAGGAAAACCCTGTTGAGGTTGCCGGAACAGTGAGCCGTGGACTTTCGACAGCCGTCAATACTCTGGAGCCTGGACTTTTGAGAGTTGCACTTTACGGGCCGATGGCTTTGAATGGCGATGGCGTTCTCTTAAATCTCAAATTCACGGCGGTCGGAGCGGCAGGTTCCGTTTCGCCTCTGACTTGGGAGAAGATGGTCTTTAACGAAGGCGATCCTGGAACGATCATCACGGACGGACAGGTTGAACTTTCCGCCGCTGCACCAAATCAGGCAGAGATCAGCGGAAGGCTTTTGACGACGCTTGGAGCGGGCATCCCCAATGCCCGCGTCACCCTGACCGACTCAACCGGCCAGACACGTTCGGCTGTTTCCAACGGATTCGGAGTCTATCGTTTCGCCGGCCTGCAAGTCGGCCAGACATACACGATCACGGTTACCTCGCGAAACTACAATTTCGCGCCGTTAACCGTCAGCGTCACCGATCAGGTAGTCAACACAGACATGATCGCCGGACAGTAAAAGTCAGTTGATCGAGTATAAAAAGGCCGCCTGAAAAGGCGGCCTTTTTTGTTTTTGCGGAGGAAAATAAAGGAGATAATGGTGAATATTAAAGACGACAAAGCGGATGAACGACAAGAGACAGGCAGCCTACTCAAAACCACACTGACGCACATCTAAATCATTGACCCACAATGGTTTATCGGTACAGGGCATTCAAAATGCCGTTTGAGATGTCCAAAAAGCCATCGGAGACACCCCAAAAAGCCATATTTCGACCCCCAAAAGCCATCGAAAAAACGAAACCCGCGTAAATTTGCATGCGTCGATTACTGACTCCTACGGACAGCAAAGGCACCTTGCTTGCTCGCTGCTTTCAATGCTCCGCTCACAGCACTTCATTACGGCCTCTATTATGGTGCCATTTCCGGTATCAATTGATGACTGGGATCTTGAACACGGATCTTACTGATCAAACGGGCTCAAGACAGATCAGAACTCAATCCGGCTCGGACCAGCAAATCTTGCGTTCAGTATTCAAGCCAATGGAGAACAATAGATGAACTAATCAGTTCACAATAAGCACGGCATGCTTGCTCACGATCATTTCTCTGGTTTGAACCGGCAATATTAGCAACGCGAAGCTCATTGAACTCTTCAATAAAAATATCGAAGAGATCATTCGTGAATTAAAGGAACGTGATGTGGTAGAGATCGATCAACATTATTTAATCGCCCTTTACTAGCAAAGAATCGCGGTGTCTGACACCGTCTCGATCACACAGATGCTTCCACTACTATTACCATATCTCATTGACTTGCAAACCGAAATACCTATAATACTGAGCAAGGAATAAATAACAATTTGTTGTAGCAGTCTCTCCTTTTATGTCCCATTCTGTGATATTCCGTGCAAGCGTGTGCGTTTTGGTCATCGGACTGGCGTATTCAGTTATCTCAGGCGGTACTTTTGGGTATGATTATTTCTTCTTTAGTCCCAATACTACTGTAACGTTCACATTTGTTTATGATGGCAACGGTAGCACAAGCGGAATAGTTCCAATTGACCCTAATAGTCCGTATAACAAGGCTTCAGTTGTAGGCGTTCTTGGGCCGGGAACATTGGTCAAGACGGGGCATCAGTTCGGAGGTTGGAATACGGCCGCTGACGGTGGCGGAACTCGATACACGCCGGCACAATCCTTCATAATAAACTCCAACACTACTCTCTATGCACAATGGGTCACGCCTCCATGTTTCACATTCGGGAGTCTTGATCCTACCTTCGACAGTGACGGCAAGGTCACGACGGACTTTATTAACGATACGGACAGTGCCAACTCGGGATCTCTGCAAAGTGATGGAAAGATTGTCTTGGCGGGTCTTAGTTACGTTGGTTCCGAATTTGATTTTGCCCTGACCCGCTACAATACAGATGGTTCGCTCGATACGACTTTCAGCGGTGACGGCAGGGTCACTACGCCTGTTCAGTCGAATTCGGATGACCAGGCGGAAGCGGTCGCTCTCCAACCAGACGGAAAGATCGTAACTGTGGGATATAGCAATCAGTTTAACACTGATTTTGGGGCTGCTCGCTATCATCCGGACGGTGCTATAGACACGACATTTAGCGGCGATGGTAAGGTTACTACTGATATAGACAGCTCATTCGATGTGGCTTATTCGGTAGCCATCCAACCAGACGGGAAGATCGTTGCTGCAGGTACCTCAGGTGATTCCTTTGCAGTCGTTAGATATAACACTGATGGATCGCTGGACACGACTTTTGACGGTGACGGCAAAGTTGTAACGGCATTTGGAACCGACGATGAAGGACGATCTGTCGCCATCCAACCTGACGGGAAGATAGTCGTGGCAGGGTCGAGCTGGACCGGTTTCGGCTATGATTTTGCGTTCGTCCGGTACAATGCTGACGGCTCGCTCGACACTACATTTAGCGGCGATGGAAAAGTGACAATTGGAACAGGGTTTACGGAAATGGCTTACTCCGTCGCCATTCAGGCTGATGGTAAGATTGTGGCCGCTGGTTATACCTTTAACGGGACACGTGTTTTTGGCCTTTACCGATTAACGTCAAACGGTGCGCCCGATTTTACATTCGACGGCGACGGCAGAGTAGCCACATCTGTGCTCGGCGAGCACGATGAGGCGCGCGCAGTTGCGATACAGCCGGACGGAAAGATCGTAGCCGGCGGAATCAGTCAAAACGGCACAAGCAATAATTTTGCAGTTGTTCGTTACAATTCGAATGGCTCCCTCGACACTACTTTCGACAACGACGGAAAAGTGACGACTTCCGTTCGGGGATGGCAGGATGTCCTTCAATCTGTTGCAATACAGTCTGATGGCAAGATAGTCACTGCAGGACACAGTTCGAATAGCAATGGAGTAGGTCAGGATTTTGCCTCTGTTCGGTATGGCACCGACTGCACTTCGCCAACTCCTACGAGCACCCCAACCAATACGGCAACAACTACAGCCACAAGCACACAGACAAATACCGCGACGCCGACCTCAACATCAACACCTGTGACAGCTTGTCCGTTGGCGGTTCTGCCGCACAATGGTTCTTCTTCGGCCAATGCTCGTGCCCCTTCAACGCGCTATGCCAATTCGCGGGCAGTATATTTGATAAGGGCGTCGGAATTGGCTGCAGCCGGTTATCTTTCGGGCTCATCTCCGACGGCTCTCTCATGGAATTACGAATCCGTGCCAGGAGTATCGGGGGCGGCATCGTTAAGGATATACCTTCAAAACACGACTGATACTGCATATAACAAAGGTACTACGTTTTCGACCGCTATTTCCGGAATGACGCCGGTTCACAATTTTCTGACGACGTTGCCCGCAACGGCCGGTGTATTTAACATAGATTTCGCTGGAGGAGATACATTTACATATACGGGTGGTGGTCTATATGTAGCATATGATTGGGGGCCTTATGCGGGGCCATTTTCAACGACGGCTACAGTCTATTGCAGCACTAGTCTTGGGAATGGAGCCGCCGGAGGCAATTCCAACTCCAACACGTTGACGGCTAATAGTTTTAGGCCCGAGACACGTTTGAACGGGTCGCCTTCTCCTCAGAACGACGTCGCGGTTTCGACCGTTTATTCGATGGGCGAAATACCAGTTGGCCGGACGCCGCCGCTCGCTATTCAGGCGCGAGTCACGAACAACGGACCGCAGACTTTGATGAACGTGCCGGTTACCCTCAATATCACTGGTTCGCACACTTTCACGGATACGCAGACCATACCGGTTATGGCTCCTTGTGGCTCCCAGCAGATGGTTACGTTTGCAGGGTTTCAACCATCTACCATTGGCAACGACACAGTTAACGTTTCTGTGCCGCCGGACAACGATCCGACAAACAATAGCCAGAACAAGGCCTTAAACATTACCGCAAATGAGTTCTCCTACAAACATCCCGGATCACCCCCGACCAGCGGAGTTGGATTTGCCGCTCCGGGCATATTTGCCGCTAAATTCAACTCTTCTTCGGTTGCATCAGTTGAGCAAGTAAAGCTGGAGTTTTTTAGCGTGACTAGCGCAACCTATAAAGTCGCAATATATAGGGATCAAGGAGGAGTGCCGTCACCTAATCCCTTTTACCTTGATTTTTCTGAAAGGACGATCTCTGCGGCGGGGCCGACAACGATCACGCTTGACTATCCGGTCACGGTCGGAGCGGGTTCCTTTTATGTTGGTGTGCAGCAAACAAGTGATACGGCTTATTACTACAGCTACGATAGTGAAATGCCGCTTCGAGTGGGATCATTTTTCCAGTCCTTTTCCATCTTTGAGCCTGCTTGGCAAGACCTCGCTCCGTCGCGGTTCAAACTTAATATTGGCGTGGTTTTGAATGCCGTACAGTCGCCTACACCATCGCCATCGCCCGGCAGTACACCGCCAGGATATTTCGATCCCACGTTTGGAAACGGCGGCAGAGTTACTACACAGATCGGAACTGGAGATTTTTTTGCCGATGGCACGTCTATAGCAATTCAAGCCGACGGAAAAATCATCTTGGCCGGGTTCGAAAGATCTTCAGGATTCGCTCTGGTTCGGTACAACACCGATGGTTCGCTCGATTCGTCATTCGGATCCGGCGGAATAGTGACAACTCCAGGTGGTTATGCCTATTCAGTCGTTTTTCAAACTGACGGCAAAATCATAGTGGGCGGCTACGGCAACATTGGAAACGGCGAATTTTTCGCTTTGGTCCGTTACAACGCAAATGGGTCGCTGGATAGTTCGTTCGGCAACGGTGGTAAGGTAACGACAAGCATTCTCGGCTCGGCAATTTGTCTGTCTCTCGCTCTTCAAGCTGACGGAAAGATCGTGGCTGCCGGTTTTGCTACGGATACGCTTTCCGGTAACTTTTCTAGCGTGTTCGCTCTCACTCGTTACAATAGTAATGGTTCATTAGACACTACTTTTGGAAGCGGCGGAAAAGTTACGACCCCTATAGGAAATACCGATGATCTTGCTTTCTCGGTTTCAATTCAACAGGACGGCAAGATCGTCGTCGGGGGACACAGTAACAACGGAACAGATGCTGATTTTGCGGTGGTACGTTATCTTTCAAATGGCTCGCTCGACCCGGCATTTGGAAATAGCGGAAAAGTAATAACACCGATTGGAGTGTCACACGATCGTGGGTCATCATTAGCAATCCAAAATGACGGCAAGATCGTGCTTACTGGCGGCAGCATGGAAAGCTTGGCCAGCAACAATATGGATTTCTCTGCAGTCCGCTATAACACCGACGGCACGCTTGATACAGCTTTCGGTGACGCCGGCAAGGTAGTCCAACCCGTGGGAGTCGGAAGTGATTATGGTGCCGGTGCCGTAATCCAGCCTAACGGTAAAATCGTAATTGCCGGACAAGTTTACGGTTCACCAACAATGGACTTCGGGCTTATCAGACTTGATCCTGACGGCTCGATCGACACGACTTTTGGCAATAACGGCAAAATGATTTCGCCGATCGGTAATTATGACGATTACTGCAACGCCGTCGCTCTTCAACCTGATGGCAAGATCGTCGCGGGCGGTTTTAGTTCCACCGGTCAAGGGACATCGTTGCAGACAGCGGTGTTTGCGATCGTTCGATATTCGGGCGATGGTGTTGCACCGACACCAGCGATTGGCGGAACCGTGACGTATGGTAATGCAATCGGCGCGCCGACGCCGAGGTTTGTTTCGAATGTGCTGCTGAGCGGTGCGGGTTCAGTGCCGGTTTCGACATTAACGAATTTTCCGAATGGAACTTATTCCTTGAGCGGTTTCGGGTCAGGAGCCTATACTGTTACACCGAGCAAGACCGGTGGTGTTAATGGCATTTCCTCTTTTGACGCGGCGAGGATCGCACAGCATGCGGCTGGTGTGAACCCTTTGACAGGCAATCAATTGGTTGTGGCTGATGTCAGCGGGAACGGGACGATCTCATCTTTTGATGCCGGGCAGGTAGCTCGTTATGCTGCGGGCGTTTCCGGATTTGGATCTACCGGAAACTGGATATTCACGCCTGCAAACAGAAACTATGCTTCGATCACCGGAAACATCTCAGGCGAGGATTTTATAGCTCTGTTAATGGGCGAAGTTTCAGGCAACTGGACAAACACCGGAGCGAGGCCTGTTGCCGGCGAGAGGTAGCATGTCGGCGGAAGTATCTATAAGCGGATTCGATAGAGGGTTCCTGTTAAAAAGTGCTTTACCTTTTTGGGTTTTAGGGATAAAATCTTGGGGTAGTTAAGCAACCAACGGTTGGAGGTCGGTCATCATAGCCAGCGACGAAGTTATAAAATCAGGCAGTGATCTTTTCGGAGCGAAGATGGATACAAACTTGGCACTGATGGAACAGGATGCTGTATTTGGCCTTGACGCCGCGAGGGCGGGTCAGGAAAGCGGCCTTTTGCAGCCCGTCGAGAGTTTTGACGAAACGGCGCCGGATATCGTTCTTTGCCGTCTGGCGGCATCGGGCAATATTGCGGCGTTCGAGTTGATCTATGAGCGGTATCATCGCCGCACGTACAGCCTGTGCCTGCGAATGACGAGCAGTCAGGCCGAGGCGGAAGATCTGACTCAGGAAGTGTTCATTCAGCTTTTTCGCAAGATCGGAAGTTTTCGCGGCGATTCGGCGTTCTCGACCTGGCTTCACAGGCTGACGGTCAATCAGGTGTTGATGCACTTTCGCCGCCGCAGTGTGAAGAACGAGCGGACTTCGGAAGACGGTGAGATGCCGGAACAGACGGTTCGCGGCACGGCCAATCCTGGCAAAATGCAGGTCGTTGACCGCATCGCTCTGAAAGATGCCATTGCGGAATTGCCGAACGGCTATCGGAATGTTTTTGTCCTGCACGATGTCGAAGGTTTTGAGCACGAAGAGGTCGCCCGCATTATGGGCATCTCGGTAGGGACTTCGAAATCGCAGCTCCACAAAGCCAGATTGAAGCTGCGCGGATTGCTGATCAAGAAACAGGATTAGATTCTAAAAATTTAGGCCAAAAATCACGAACACCTACATCGATGTTCGTGTTTTTTGTGTCGATATTTGTTGAGAATTATCAAAAAATTGCCTTTCATTAGGCAACGTTTGCGGGCCGTATTTAATCTATCATTGTGAACGGGCAAAGAGTGAAAAAGTGTCCTACGTTTTCAGCGAAAAATGAATTGCGATGAATGTAAAAATTTGATCAGCGTCTTTATGGACGATGACCTCGACGAGGAGCGGTCGGCGCATGTCAGGGAGCACCTTGGGATGTGCAATGCCTGTGCTCATGTCTGCGAAGATCTTGCATCGATCATTGACGTTTGTGCCACAGAATCGCCGTCCGAACTTCTTCCGCCCAATTCAAAAGCCCTTTGGTGCCGTATCAGTAACACCATCGAAAACGAGAAAAAGCCGGACATCGTGCCGCCGGCGGAAGAGCCGCAGCGACGCCTTTGGCGCTTTTCGTTTGTTCAGGGCGCGACAGCCGTTCTTTGTATCGCAGTTGTGAGTTCGTTAGTTACGATAGTTGCTTTACAAGCATATCTGCCGCCCACGACAGATGCTCCAATGCGTTCGGCAGCGTCGCAAACTACATTTGAAAAATTCTTAGGCCAGATCGGCCTTATGGAAACGCCGCATCAGGCCCGCGAGCGACGTATCAAGGAACAGCAGGCAGCCATCGATTATTGGAATGAACGTGTGCAGACGCGCCGCGTCCAATGGGACCGAACAACACGAGATGCTTTTGACCGAAACTTGCAGGTGATCGATGAATCAGTCAACGATTACACGATGATCCTCTCTCAGGACCCTGAAGATGAGCTTTCAGGCGAGATGCTTGATTCGGTGCTGGACGATAAAATGAATTTGCTTCGTGATTTCTCTGACCTTTAATGCAGATCTGTAGATCAATAAAGCTATTTGTGCCCGCCGCAAAAACTACGATCTTTTTAAGCGTAGTTTTTTTATTGGCAATTTTTGTCGCTGAAGCGGTAGCGCAAAAGAAATACTCGCGAAATTTCTCGGCGGGGCAGAACGTTCGTTTGCAGCTTTTGAATCGAACCGGAACCGTCGTCGTCGAAGGCTGGAACCGGCCCGAGATAAATATTTCCGCATCTCTCGAGGCTCCCGCCGCCAACATTGTTCCGCAAACTCTGAGCGGTACGATCGTCGTCAATCTCGTCCGCGATAATCAGGGACGTGATGTTGGGAACGTGAATTTTACTATTCGTGTTCCTTACAGCACGATGGTCGATATCGAGACCATGGTCGGCAATCTCAGCGTCACCAACATTCAAAGCGGCCTTGTGAGGGCACACATTACAAGCGACGGCGACATCACGCTGATGAACATCGTTTCCTCGGCTGTCTCGGCTGAAAACGGGATCGGCGATATTGTTTTCGATGGCGAGATATTGAACAGCGGCAATTATCGGTTCTCATCGCGCCTGGGTACGATAAATCTCAGGATCCCTTTTAATGCATCATTCAGCCTTGTAGCAACTGCTCCATCGACCCGCAATATCTCGCTCGGGCCGTTTGCCAACCCGAATATGAACTACCTCGGCACCGGACGCCGTATCGTCGGACGATTTGGCGAAGGCAGTGCAACACTCACGGTAATCAATCAACGCGGCAATATTTCACTACTTCGCCGATAGTATTTTATTGACCCGCATCATCTAAAGGCAGTAAGATAAGAGCGTCCGCTCGATCTGCACACCTAATCAAATGAAAAAATATCAAACATTGCTTTTTGCCGCATGCGTAGCTCTATTCTCATTTTCAACATTTGCTCAGTCGCCGCAATTGATCAAAAGAACCATCACAAAAACGGACATTTTTGAGTTTGGCTCCGGAGGCACTTTAGCGATCACCGGAGCACCGAACGGCTCTATTCGTATTGCCGGAACGAATAAAAATGAGATCGAGATCACTGCCGAGATCGAACTGCAGGCTGCGAACGAGGCGGACATCGCGAAACTTGCGGCAGTAACCAGCTATGTGACCGATGAGATGAGGGGACGGACCGGCATTATTAGCTATGGAACCTATAACAAGATCGGCGACAAAAAGCTCTGGAAAAAGTTTCCGAAAAATCTCTTGAACCTGCCGATGCGGATCGATTATGTAATAAAGGTCCCGCGTTACTGCGATCTGGAGATAGACGGCGGCAAAGGCGATCTGTCGATCTCAGGTGTCGAAGGTTCGATGCGCATAAATTTTTTGGAGACCGATGCAAACATTGCAGTTATCGGAGGAGCAACGAATATCACGGTTGGCAGCGGTAAGGTTAACGTTGCCCTTGGAACAAAAGGCTGGCGCGGGCGTTCTGCTGACATTAATCTTGGTACAGGAGACCTGAAAGTAAAATTGCCTTCGAATATCAGTGCCGAGATAGATGCTGCTATTCTTAAGACCGGAGCTATTGAGAACACAGTACCTGATCTGAAACCTCGTAGTCGCAAGGTGCCGTTTACCGATAAGTCCATCGAGGCAAAAGCCGGAGTGGGCGGAGCACCGCTAAAATTTACCGTTGGTGACGGAACCTTGAAAATGGAAACGCTTGAATCTCCGCTTTGATCTGTGACATTCGGAATTTCTCTTTAGAAGGTGATAAACTGTGGTTGTTTATCACCTTTTTTATGACTATAAAATCAGATATTTGGCTGCGCAAAATGGCCGAAGAAGAGGGAATGATCGAGCCTTTTCTAGCGTCGCTTGTCCGTGAGGTTGAGGGCAAGCGAATTATCTCGGCGGGCTGTTCAAGTTATGGCTACGACATGCGTTTGGCAGATGACGGGTTTCGCATTTTTTCATCCGTTCACGGCAAAGAGATCGATCCTAAGCATTTTGACGATCATTATTCGCTTATTGAGCCGGAGCTTAACACTGCCGAGGACGGTTCGAAATATTACCTGTTGCCGCCGCATCACTACGGCCTTGGCGTTACGGTTGAGACGTTCAAAATGCCGCGAAATGTGACAGGGGTCGCGCTTGGTAAATCGACATACGCTCGTGCGGGTTTGCTTGTAAATACCACGCCGCTTGAAGCTGGCTGGACGGGCCGGCTTGTCGTTGAGATCGCAAATCTCGCAAATCTGCCATTGCGTGTCTATGTCAACGAAGGCATTGGACAAATATTGTTCTTCGAATCAGACGAAGACTGCGGCGTCTCGTATGCGGATAGAGGCGGCAAGTATCAGGGCCAGTCAGGATTGACGTTTGCAAAAATGTAAATGATAAGTATCGACAACTACATCAACGGCGAGATCACACCTCCTATTTCGGGCGAGTATCTGGAGAATTTTGACCCGTCGATCGGCGCGGTCTATTCGCATATTGCAGATTCAGATGAACGTGATGTGCAGCGTGCGGTCGAGGCGGCTAAGTCTGCCTTTCCAACTTGGTCGCAGACGTCGGCGGAAGCGAGACACGATATTTTGATGCGGTTGGTTTCGCTGATCGAGCGAGATCTTGAGCCGTTGGCTATGGCTGAGTCGATAGATCAGGGCAAGCCTGTTTCGCTTGCCAGAACAGTCGATATTCCACGTGCGAGTGCGAATTTTAAGTTTTACGCGACGGCGGCTATGCACACCGCGAATGAATCTCACGATTCCTATGCGATCGGTGCTCTTAACTACACACTTCGTCAACCGCTAGGCGTCGTAGGCTGCATATCGCCGTGGAATCTGCCGCTTTATCTGTTCACGTGGAAAATTGCACCTGCTATTGCTGCAGGCTGCACAGTTGTCGCAAAGCCGAGTGAGGTAACTCCCATGACGGCTTACATGCTTTCAAAACTTTGTATTGAAGCCGGACTGCCTGCGGGAGTTTTGAATATCGTCCACGGAACTGGCCCGAATGTTGGCTCTGCACTTGTTTCGCATAAAGACGTAAAAGCCATCTCATTCACTGGCGGCACTAAGACCGGCGAAGAGATCGCTCGTGTCGCCGCTCCGATGTTCAAGAAACTGTCGCTCGAACTTGGCGGTAAGAATCCGAACATCATATTTGCCGACTGCAATTACGAAGAAATGCTGACGACCACGATTCGCTCTTCGTTTTCTAATCAAGGTGAGATTTGTTTATGTGGTTCGCGGATTTTTATTGAACGGCCGATATATGAGCAGTTCAAGGGTGATTTTCTTTCGCGTGTTTCGGCATTAAAAGTCGGCGATCCGCTCGAAGCCGATACTAATGTCGGTGCCATCGTCTCAAAGCCGCATTTTGACAAAATAATGTCGTACATCAACCTCGCAAAATCCGAAGGCGGTACGATCCTTGTGGGCGGAAAGCAGGCAAATCTCGATGGCAGATGTTCCGACGGATGGTTTATTGAGCCGACCGTTGTCGAGGGGCTGCCTTTTGATTGCCGGACGAATCAGGAAGAAGTATTCGGTCCGTTTGTGACGATCATGCCGTTTGATACGGAAGATGAAGTTCTAAGTTATGCTAACAGCGTTCGCTACGGCCTATCGTCGTCGGTTTGGACCGAAAACCTTTCGCGAGCGCACCGCGTAGCATCAAAGATCGAGGCTGGTTTCGTCTGGGTAAATAGCTGGATGCTCCGAGATCTTCGGACACTGTTCGGCGGTTTCAAAGACAGCGGCGTCGGTCGAGAAGGCGGCTTTGAGACTTTAAGATTTTTCACTGAAGAAAAAAATGTTTGTGTAAAAGTGTCAGAACGGCCTGCGTGAGCAGGAAGAATGGATGAACGGAAAATGCGGACGGTAAAGATATTGTTAAGAAGCGTTGCGGGATTGATAGGAGTAAGTGGACTCTACCTGATCTTCGGTATCGTCATAGACACTTACGTTTTTCCTGCGCCGAAACCTGATTACGCTAACTATTTTCGTCCCGGCGACAAACTTGTAAGCAGGTTCGAAGGTTTCGACCAGACGGTATTAGGCGTCAAGGACGGATGGCTGCACACGCGTTTGGTGGTCGTTCCAAATGCTGCCGGGCCGCCTGAGCATTTACACGAAGCTTTTGCGGAAACATTTACGGTTAAAAGCGGCACTCTCAGTATTTTGGTCAATGGTGAAAAAAGAACATTGCGGGCGGGCGAAACGATCTCGATCCCGCCGATGACAAAGCACAAGCCTTTCAATGAGACGAGCGAGCCAGTTATTGTTGAAAGCGAAAACGAGAAAACGCTGCCGGTCGAATTTGGCTATCATCTTTCGCAGCTTTATGGATTTATGGACAGTCAGCAAAATGGCCCGACTATGATGCAGATGTTGATGCAGCTTTCGGTTTACGGGACCGAAGCTGATTCTTACATTGCTGACGGCCCTTCACTCGGTCTTCAAAAATCAATGCGAGTTATTATGGCACCGACTGCCCGGCTTTTGGGTTACAAGAACTACTACGAGGAATACAGACCTCGACATAACTAAAAGAAATCTTACCTCGCCCGAATCTCAGTTCCTTCGCCGGGCGTGACAAATAGCATTTTGGCCGACTTCCTTACATTTGCCGTGTGCCACGTATCCTTCGGAACAATAACAAAAGAACAAGCGGCGTCCATAACAACTTCACTTAGACGTCCGTTTGATTCAAGCAAGAGGGTTATATCGCCTTCAATTAGAAATACAAACTCTTCGCCATTTGGGTGTTTTTCCCAAGTTTGCCAGTCGTCATCAAATGAAAAAAAAGAAATTAGGCGAGAAAAATCACCAAAGTCGCCTTTTTCCAGTGATTCCCAAAACTTGGAATCTACATTCAGTGGCCGAGCTCCGTTTATGTCATCGAGTGCAACAAAATTGTCGGCAATATTTAAGGGTTTCATGGTATCCGCTAAATCTATATCTATTCGTTTTGGTTATCAAATCTCTGAACAACTCGTTTCGCTGCTGTCATTCTCTAAGCCATCTCAACTAAAGATCTTAGATCATCAATGCTTATTTTATCTAGATGAATCAGTATAAGCGGGTGGTCTAAATAATGGTCTTCAATAAAATAAATGTCAGGAGCTCCATCCAACAAACTTGAGCGCATCATCTTATCGACCTTAACAACAATAGACTTACCATCTTCGCGGAGTCTGGCGATCATTTTCCCCTTGATCTTAAAAATTGGCGAGCCGTACGCGATACCTTCTTCTACCTCCGGAAAACTCAGAGCTATGCGTCTCAGGTCATTAAAATGGGCGACGTTAAAGTTAGACATTTTTTATGCTACATAATATCAGATCAATAAAAGAGACCGAACGACTAGTCAAGAATTGTGAAAAGATTGCATAATTTAGTTATGAAATTATTACTCTTGATAATCTTATTACTAGTCAACTTTGGCGTTTCACAAGGTCAGACAAAGCCGCCAACAGAATCGGCGATGTCACGTTTTCTTCGCTATATAAAGATCGATACGCAGTCGGCGGAAGACCAGCCGACGAATCCGAGCACAAAGAAACAGTTCGATCTGGCGCGGCTTTTAGAAAGGGAACTTAAAGATCTTGGCGTGGAAAATGTTCGCGTTAGTGAGTTCGCCGTTGTGTATGGAATGATCCCTGGCAATCTGGCTGATAATTCCAAGGTGCCGACGATCGGTTTCATAGCCCATATGGACACTTCACCGGCGGTTTCGGGGGCGAACGTTAACGCGATCATACATAAGAACTACCAAGGCGGCGATATTGTTTTACCAAACGACAAAACACAGGTCATCACGGTCGCACAAAATCCTAACCTTAAGAATCTTATCGGAGATGACATCATCACGGCAGACGGCACGACGCTTCTTGGATCGGATGACAAAGCGGGCTGTGCCGAGATACTGACAATGATCGACATCCTCAAACAAAATCCGCAGATCAAGCACGGCAATATTGCGATCGCATTTACGCCTGACGAAGAAGTCGGAGCAGGCGTTGACAAGTTTGATATTAAAGGCTTTGGGGCAAAATATGCCTATACGGTTGACGGCAAGGAATTAGGGGATATTGCAAACGAAACGTGGTCGG
Source organism: Chloracidobacterium sp. (assembly GCA_016711345.1). Lineage (NCBI taxonomy): Bacteria > Pseudomonadati > Acidobacteriota > Blastocatellia > Chloracidobacteriales > Chloracidobacteriaceae > Chloracidobacterium > Chloracidobacterium sp. Next base: position 1,055,494 of record JADJTD010000001.1, on the reverse strand, counting down.
CTAGAGCGGCGACGATAACATTTCGGGGCAGAAGCACTCATCCAGGCACGGCAAAGGGAATAATGATCAACTCGATGTATGCTGCGGGTGATTTTCTTGGCAACTTTCCGGTCAACGCTCCGAATCGCCCGGAAACTACGGAAGGTCGAAGTGGTTTTGTGCATCCATATTCGTCGGCGATGAATGAGGAGACCTCGACGGTCAAAATAATCATTAGAGACTTTGACCTGTCTGGCGTAGCTGCAAAGGAAAAGCAGTTGAAGGCTATGGTCACCCGCACTCAACGCAAGTATCCTAATGTCAAGATCGAATATGAATCGAAACTCAGTTACCTAAATATGAAGGAAGTGCTCAAGGATTATCCTCAGATAACCGACTACGCAATTGAGGCTACAAAACGTACTGGCCTTCGTCCTGTGATAAGGCCGATCCGCGGCGGTACCGATGGCTCACGTTTGACCGCTATGGGACTGCCGACACCTAATCTTTTTACCGGTGGTCATAATTTTCACGGCAAGCTCGAGTTCAATTCTCGTAAGGGTTTGGAAAAATCCACCGAGATGCTCGTAAATCTCGTTCAGGTCTGGGCGGAAAAATCGCAATAAGGATCAGCCGCCGATCACACATATAAAAACGGATAAGAAGTGATTTCTTATCCGTTTATTTGTGACTATTGGTGTTATAGCTATTTATAAAGATCTGGAAACTTAGTCTTTAACTCTTCGAGTTTCGGTAGATCGTGATAGACGATATAAGGGTCTTTAGGGTGAAGTTTTAGGTAATCTTGGTGATAACCTTCAGCTTCATAAAATTCTTTCAGGGAAACAACTTGCGTAACGACAGGCTTTGGAAAAGCCTTCGACTTGTCAATTGCTGCAATATGGTCATTCGCTAATTTTTTCTGCTCTTCACTTGAATAAAAGATTGCTGAACGGTATTGCGTGCCTGTATCAGGGCCTTGACGATTCAGTTGCGTAGGGTCATGGGCCACTGAAAAGAATACAGGCAATAGCTGCTCATAAGTGACCTTTGCAGGGTCGAAAGTAACCTTTACGGATTCCGCATGTTCCGTCCTGCCTCCACTCACGGATTCATAATCCGCGTTCTTAGAGTCGCCGCCCGAATAACCCGACCTCACATCCGTGACTCCTTTGACATGCTCAAAAACCGCTTCGACGCCCCAAAAACATCCGCCCGCAAATACCGCAGTTTGCGTTTGAGATGTGGAAGGCTTTTCACTCGCAGGCGTTGGTGCTAAGTTTGCGAAGTCAGTGGTTGTTGTCGAACTGTTTACGACGCTGCAGCCAATGCCTGCCGCGAACGTCAGAATTATTAATAACTTGGTAAAAATTGACATATTAAAATCTCTCAACAGTTATATCCGCATCTTATCCCACTTAATACTTCGCATTTTAGGCACAATTAGATTCCCGCGGTCTGACGGCCAGCCTTGCTCTGGGACGGGCATATTAGGCCTCTTAAGTCATTTAGGGTCTAAGCAAATTATCTGTTTCAGCCGGATTCCTGATAAAATCTAATTAATCGATGAGGGAAAGCATAATTAACAGTTCTAAAGCTCCGGAACCGGTTGGTCTGTATCCTCACGCGCGACGTGTGGGCAATTTGCTGTTTCTTTCCGGCGTTGGGCCGCGTGAAAGAGGAACAAAGAAAATTCCAGGTGTGGAATTAGACGAGATGGGACAAATTGTAAGCTACGACATCGAAACGCAGTGTCGCTCGGTATTTCAAAATGTACGAAACATTCTGGAAGATGCAGGATCAACGTGGGACGACGTCGTCGATGTGACGGTCTTTCTGACCAATATGAAGGATGATTTTGCGATCTATAATCGCGTTTATGCCGAGTATTTTGCCGATAATCAGCCATGCCGGACGACGGTTGAGATCAGCAAACTGCCGACGCCGATCGCGATCGAACTAAAGGTTATAGCAACGATAGAATAAGCAATAAATTAGGAGAAATACGTGATAGAAACAAAAGGTTACGCAACACATGATGAAAATGCAAAATTCGCGCCGTTCGAGTTCGAGCGTCGCGATTTAGGACCAAATGACATCTTGATAAACATCGAATACGCGGGAATTTGTCATTCGGACATCCATCAGGCGAAAAATGAATGGAAAGATTCGATGCCGACAAATTATCCTCTGGTTCCGGGACACGAAATTGTCGGAAAGGTTAGTCAAGTCGGTGATGCCGTGACGAAGTTCAAGGTTGGAGATGTAGCAGGTATTGGATGTTTTGTGGATTCGTGCCGCGAATGTGTTAATTGCAAAAAGGGCCATGAGCAGTTTTGCGTAAAACAAGCGGCATTTACATACAACGGTACAGAAATGGATCGCGTAACTAAAACTTATGGCGGATATTCGGACAAGTATGTGATCGACGAGAAATACGCGCTTAAGGTTAATGCCGATGGCGATCTTTCAGGCATCGCTCCTTTGCTGTGTGCCGGAATCACAACCTATTCGCCGTTGAAAAGATTTAACGTCGGGCCAGGCCAAAAGGTCGGCATCGTGGGACTGGGTGGTCTGGGCCATATGGGAGTTAAGATCGCGGTTGCGATGGGCGCTGAAGTGACTATCTTCAGTACATCACCGTCAAAAGAAGCGGACGCGAAAGCTCTCGGAGCACATCATTTTGTAGTGACTCGCGACCCGGCAAACATGGCACCGCTTGCGGGCACTTTCAACTTTATTCTCGATACCGTTTCGGCTGATCACGATGTGAACCAGTATCTGAATTTGCTTGGTGTCGGCGGAGCGATGGTAGTTGTTGGTGTGCCGCCAAGCCCGAATATGATACACGCTTTGTCACTTATATTCGGCAATAAAACGCTTTCTGGTTCGCTAATCGGCGGCATCCCGGAAACACAGGAAATGCTCGACTTTTGCGCCGAGCACAACCTTGTATCAGATGTGGAAGTGATCTCGCCCGACAAGATCGAAGAGGCGTATGACCGCACTGTAAAAGCCGACGTTCGCTATCGATTTGTCATCGATATGAAGAGTTCCTAGATGAGATACGTCGCCTTGCTCCGCGGCATTAATGTCAGTGGCAAGAACATGATCAAGATGGAAGCGCTCCGGGCGACTTTTGAGTCGCTCGGATTTAAGAATGTCGTTAGTTATATTAACAGCGGCAATCTTGCTTTTGATTGTGTTAAGAGTGCGGAAGCGAAAATTGTAAATAAGTTGGAAGACGTCATCCAAAAGGATTTCGGCATCAACATTTCTGTTATGGTTCGCGAACAAAACGCTATCGCAAGTGTGTTGGCAAATAACCCGTTCGACGGACAATACGAAACGCACAAGCAAATGCATGTCCTCTTCATGCGCGACCAAATGCCTATCGAAAAGCAGGCCGCGCTTGTCGAATTTCAGACGGATCGAGAAAAGTTCGCGGTCAAGGGACTCGAGATCTATGCAATGCTGCTCGACGGCGTAGCCGAAAGCGTTGTGTTCAAGAAGAACTTTATCGAAGGAAAACTAAAGACCCCAATAACCGGACGCAATTGGCGGACAGTAGAGACGATAGCGAGTCTGTGAAAATGCGTTAGCGCCGAAATCGAAAATATTCGTCGAGAGGATGTTTTTCACCTTTTAGCATTGCGGCTGTCATGTCCATACCTATTACGGAAAATGTGATCCCGTTGCCGCCGAATCCGAGGACGAAATATGCGGAAGGGAAATTTGGGTGCTTGCCGATATAGGGTAAACCGTCTTTCGTTTCACCAAACGTTCCTGCCCAGGCAAAGTCGGTTCGGAATTTTACAGACGGTAGCAGCTTTTTAAGCTTTTTCTCAAGCCGTGCGGCCTTTTTATTAAGCAGAGCAGCGCGTTTCTTTGTGTCGAGAAAATCTTCGTCCTCGCCGCCGATCAGGATGCGATTATCGTCGGTCGTTCGCATGTAATTATACGGGTCGGCGGTGTTCCAGAACACGGTTTCGCTGAGATGAGAATGATCGTCCTCCGAAACCTCGCCGACGATGGCGTATGTAGAGATCAGATCGACGAACTTGTCCTTGATCATTTCGGTGCTTTCGAAGCCGGTGCAGTAGATCACTTTCCGAGCCTTGATCACATTGCCGTATTCGGTCGTTATACGAACTCCGTTCCGTTTATGCTCGATCTTGACGAGGTCAGTTTTGTCGTAAACCTGTAAGCCCCGTTTTTTGTTGAATTTGAGGATCTCATGAGCCAGACAAAAGGCATCGATGCTGCCGCCTTGAAGCGATAAAATGCCGCCGAAAGTGCCTTCGATGCCATATCTCTTCTCAATTCCCGCGCTTTCAAGCCAACTTACCGGAAAACCATGCTTTTCACGTGCGGCAAATTCTTTTCGCAGCGACTCGACATCTTTTTTCATGGACGCAAAATACAGCGAGTCTTTTTTCTTGAAACCGCACGTCGAGCGAATCTCTCGCGACACTTTCCAAAGATCGTCTATCGAATTAAAACAGGCCCAATAGCTTTCCACAGCACCGCGTTCGCCGATCATTTCTATGAGTTCGTGCAGCGGCGTATCGATCTCGTATTGAAGCATCGATGTCGTAGCCGACGAACTTCCATGGGCTATTTCGCGACGGTCGATCAACGTGGTCGCGTAGCCCTCGGCAATGCATCGGTGAGCGATAAGGCTTCCCGTAATTCCGCTGCCGACAATGAGGATATCGGTTTCGATATTCTCCGCCAGCGACGGATATGTGTTGATCAAGCCATTTTTTACCAGCCAAAAAGGCTCATTAGATCGTAGTTTCATAGGTTTAGCGGTGCGCTTGTTGCCGGTTTGATTGTATACTGTTGAAAAACAAATTGGGCTATTGAGGATTTTGTTTGTCATGCCTATACGACGACCTTTTAACTTCAAACAATGGATAGACGAGCATCGGCATTTGTTGAAACCGCCGGTGGGGAATCAGTGTGTTTATAATGACGACGATTTTATTGTGATGGTCGTCGGCGGGCCGAATTCGCGCAAGGACTATCATTGGGACGAAGGCGAGGAGCTGTTTTATCAGCTCGAAGGCGATCTCACGGTGCAGATTCAAGAAGACGGGAAGCCGGTCGAGATTACGATCCGCGAAGGAGAGATGTTTCTCTTGCCGCCCCGCATTCCGCACAATCCGGTTCGCGGAGCAAACACAGTCGGCCTCGTCATCGAACGGAAACGCCGCGAGGGCGAACTCGACGGGCTGCTTTGGTTCTGCGAGAATTGCAACGCGAAACTTTACGAAGAGTACTTCCAGCTCGGAGACATAACAACGCAGTTTCAGGGCGTGTTTGCAAGGTTTTATGCGTCGGAAGAACTGCGGACTTGTAAATCCTGCGGAGTGGTGATGGAACCGCCAAAATAAACCTGGAACTTTAAATTTGCGAGTCTAAGAATCGATAGAATTCAGTTGACGTAATACTTCTGTTAATTTTTTGACGGCGGGTTTGTAGGCCATCCAGAAGTAGATCTCGCAGCATATTACACTTGAGATTTCTGCGATTAAAATTAGTTTGGCAAGGCTAACAGCCCGGCGTTCAATCGAAACTGTAGGGTTATCAAAAGACCCGATACCATAATATGTTGCGGTAAGCATCAACGGAACAAAAATATAGACTGCGATGCGAGTTTGCCAAAAAAAGCTTTTTAGATTCTTAACTTCCGCATTTATAGACTCGCTGACCGTGGCTCTGTCCGGTTCGAGGAAATGCCCGTCTTTATAAAGTCCGCGTATCTTGCGGACATACCAAATGCCGAGAATCAGTGCGAGCATAGCGGCAAAAATCAGTCGCGGGTAAAAGAACACTGGAATAAAGCACGCGGCCGTTGTAATGGCTTGAACCCAAAAGTCAATCCTCGCATTCCGCCGCAGCTTTATCTGGAGTTGGTCCGCGAGTGTTTTGAGTTCTGCTGAACTGATCGTTGTTGAGAGTTTATCGTTTTGCCAAATGGCTTTTAGGTCGTCATCGTTCATTTTGATAATTTCTCCATTAGAGTTCTTTTCAACCGCATCAGCCGCGTTGCGACGTTAGTTTTGGTCATGCCAAGAATCTCGGCTGTTTCCTCGTAAGATTTGTCGTCGAGAAATAAACTAACGATGGCTCGGTCAACGGGTATTAATTCGCGGATAGCTGCATAGAGGCTTTCGCGGCGATCGTCATAAGCCGTGTCATTGATTGGCATAGGAAAATTCTTTCCGTCGAGAGTCTCAAAGAGTTTTTTGTGCCGAACTGCTTTTGCTCTGAAACTCAATGCGCAGTTGATGCAAATGCGGTAAATCCATGTGGACAGCTTTGCCTCGCCGCGAAAATTTCCGAGCGACCGCCAAATCTGTATCAGCATTTCCTGAAACAGTTCTTCATATTCGTCCCGGTTGAATGTATAAACGCGACACAATTTATGTATCGTGCCTGCATTCTCTGTGATAACCCGTTCAAATTCCGGCTGCATCGTAGAATTAGTCAGCATTGGAAAGCTAAAAATCACAAACGGCCAATCTTTTTGCAAATGTGATTTTTGAGCCTATGATTAATACTAATACGACAGATTCGGACGACATCCGAATCAGATCAAATTAGTTTTGGAGAATAATATGAAAAAAATAATATCGCTGGTATTCATCTTTACATTTCTGGCTGCTTCAAGCATTCATGCGCAGACGCCGAAACGGCCTGCGACATCAGGCATTCTCTATAAGATAACCGGCAAAAATCTAAAAAAGCCATCCTATCTTTTTGGAACGATCCACCTGGTATGTGAAAAGGATATGTTCTCGTCCGAGAAATTAAAATCCATTATCGATCAAACGGGACAAGTTATGTTTGAGACCGACTTTCTTGATCCGGCGGCATTGCAGAGAGCCGCTGTAGCGTCAAAACTTCTTGACGGAAAGACAATGAAGGACTATCTGACCACAGAGGAATACGCGAAGATCGACGCGTACTTTAAGACCTATATGGGAATTTCGTTTGACCTTCTAAATACCTACAAGCCGATATTTGCGACCACAGCCTCTATAAGCAGCCCCAAAATCCTCGGCTGTCAGCCACCCGTAATCTATGACAAGTTTCTTGCCGAGACCGCAGTCGCAAAAAAGCTGCCGATCATCGGACTTGAAAGCATGGAGGCACAGATGGCTGCGGTTGATTCGATTCCGATTGAGCAACAAATTCAAGAAATGAAAGAGGCCGCCGCCGATCCGGCGAAGACTATTGCCCAATTTAAGAAACTATCCGCAGCCTATCTATCACAAAACTCCGATCAACTTTATGTCGTGGTTGAGAGCGAGTTTAAGGAGACGGGGTATTCGCAGGCTATAATGCTCGATAATCGAAATATAAGCTGGATACCGGTCATCGAGAAAAATATTGCCCTAAAGTCGTCGTTCATAGCCGTCGGCGGCGGACATCTGGGCGGCAAGAACGGCGTGGTCAATCTGCTTCGCAAAAAGGGATATATTTTGACGCCGATCAGACTATGAAACCCATTCTCGCGTAAAGTTACCGCGAAAATATTCGTTTTCCGTTAGACATTGATTTGAATCGTAGAAGGTGTGAACGCCGCTCGTCTGTTCTACAATATTTGAAAGACGCTTATGCTAAAGATCGACGTTCACACCCATATCCTGCCTCGCGATATTCCGCGTTGGAAGGAAAAATTTGGCTACGGCGGGTTTATTACCCTTGACCATTACCAGCCTTGTTGCGCACGGATGGTTCGTGATGACGGTGTATCGTTTCGTGACGTTGAAGAAAACTGCTGGAGTGCGGAAAAAAGGATTGAAGAATGTGATGCGACCGATGTAAATGTTCAGGTGCTTTCGACTGTGCCGGTAATGTTCAGCTACTGGGCAAAGCCGCAAAATGGAGCCGAGATCGCCCGTTTTCTTAATGAACACATAGCCGAGATCGTCAGTGAATTTCCACTACGTTTTATCGGCCTTGGGACAGTGCCGATGCAGGACGCTGATCTTGCGATCGAGGAGCTTGAACGCTGCAAAGAAATAGGCCTCGCGGGTTTGCAGATCGGGACAAATGTAAATCAGTTAAATCTCGGCGAACCACAATTTTTCGAGTTTTTTGAGGCTTGCGAAGAGCTTGGAATGGCGATCTTTGTACATCCGTGGGATATGATGGGCGAAAAGGATATGCAGAAATACTGGCTTCCGTGGCTCGTCGGTATGCCTGCCGAAGTTTCGCGTGCTATTTGTTCGCTGATCTTTTCAGGTGTCCTTGAGCGATTGCCAAATTTGCGGATCTGCTTTGCTCACGGCGGCGGCGCGTTTCCGGCGACCATTGGCCGCGTAGATCACGGCTTTAATGTCAGGCCCGACCTTTTTACGGACAATCGGTATAGCCCGCGCAAATATTTGGACAGAATGTATTTTGATTCGCTTGTTCACGACCCCGCCCAACTCGACTATCTGTTGGATCTTGTCGGTTCTGGTCAGGTTATGCTTGGCAGCGACTATCCTTTTCCATTGGGCGAGCTTGAACCCGGTAAAATGATCGAATCAAGCAATTATGACGAGGAAATAAAGGCAACGTTGCTGCACGGAGCGGCTTTAGACTGGCTAAATCTTGATAAATCAAAATTTATATGACTTGACTAGCTAGTCTGACTAGCATTATGATAAAAGTATGAAAGTCAGTGTTTACGAAGCAAAATCCAAGCTCAGCCAGATGATAAACAAAGCTCTTGAAGGCGAAGAGGTCGTGATTACTCGAAATGGAGTGGAAGTTGTTAAGCTTTCTCCTGTGCAGAAGAAAAAACGGGAGTGGATCGGAATGTGGAAGGGCCAGATCAAGATCCATGATGACTTCGATGATCCTCTTCCAGAGTTTGAGGAATACATGTGAGCATTTTGATAGATACTCATGTGTTCCTTTGGGCGGCTGGAGTCGATGGACAACTTGGGCGCGGAGCTCGTGAGTTGTTAGAAGATCCAGAAATTCCCATTTTCTTTTCGGCAGCAAGTGCTTGGGAAATCGCCATCAAATGGTCCAAGGGGCGACTTGATTTGCCCTTGGCCCCATATGAATTAGTGCGAGAAACTGTTGCGGCCGCCGGTTTAACTCAACTCGCGATCTCCATTCGGGACGCGTGCTCTGTTGGCGATTTGCCGCTTCATCATAGGGATCCATTTGATAGATTGCTTGTGGCACAGGCCCGGGCAAACGGTTTGCGACTGATGACTGCTGATCCGATCCTAGAGAAATATGATGTTGATGTGATAGCACTGTGGTTGGACGAAGATGATGAATGAGCAAGCCTTAATATTTGATAATGCCGAGGCATTGGATGAAAGCGATCCGCTTTGCAGTTATCGCGAACGCTTTCATTTTCCGGAGGTAAAAGATGGTGCCGAGCCGATCTATTTTACGGGCAATTCGCTCGGGTTGATGCCGAAAAAAGTTAGGGAATACGTCGATCAGGAGCTTGATGACTGGGCCCGGCTCGCTGTTGATGGCCATTTGGAGGCGAAACATCCGTGGCTTCCGTATCACGAGTTCTTGACGGAGCAAATGGCGGCAATCGTCGGGGCAAAGCCGCTTGAGACCGTGGTGATGAATTCGCTGACGGTAAATCTGCATCTGTTAATGGTCTCGTTTTACAGGCCGACGGCTGAATGGTGTAAGATCGTCATTGAGAAAGGTGCGTTTCCATCCGATCAGTATGCCGTAGAATCTCAAATTCTCTTTCACGGATTTGATCCATCAAATGTATTGATCGAGTTAGAGCCGCGCGAGGGTGAATCGATTCTTCGCACAGAAGACATCATCGAAACGATCAACCGCGAAGGTTCGTCGATCGCACTCGTAATGCTCGGCGGTGTAAATTACTACACTGGCCAGGCGTTTGATATGAAGGCGATCACACAGGCTGGACACAAAGTTGGTGCGATTGTCGGGTTTGATCTGGCGCACGCGGCTGGAAATCTCGAACTGAAATTGCATGATTGGAATGTAGATTTTGCGTGCTGGTGCTCGTACAAATATCTGAACGGAGGCCCAGGCTCTGTCGGAGGAGCTTTTGTTCACGAACGGCACGCGACATCATTTGACCTTCCAAGATTTGCCGGCTGGTGGGGACATCATAAGGAATCGCGCTTTCTTATGGGGCCGGAATTTAACCCGCTTGCCGGTGCGGAAGGCTGGCAGTTATCAAATCCACCAATTTTGCAAATGACGGCGCTTCGTGCGTCGTTGGAGATTTTTGAAGAAGCAGGCATGTCCGCATTGACCGAAAAGTCACGCAAATTGACGGGCTATCTCGAATCGCTAATAGATAACATCGGTGACGAGCGAATTTCAGTTATTACGCCTCGCGATCCGAACCAACGCGGTTGTCAGTTATCGATCCGTGTTCGCGGCGGCGAAAGATCTTTGCACGCCCGGCTGACATCAAAAGGTGTATTTGCCGACTGGCGCGAGCCTGATGTTATACGCGTTGCTCCCGTGCCGCTGTATAATAGTTTTGAGGATGTCGTTCGGTTTGCTGAAATTTTGAGGGACGTATTGCGATAACATTGTGACACGACATTTAGGGCGGGCGAAGATGGAGTTAACATGATCCGTGCAAAGATAAATGAGATTGAACAAGAGTTTGCCGATGGGATTTCGGTTCTGGAGGCGGCCCGCACCTTAGGGGTCAAGGTTCCGACGCTTTGTAATGATGACCGGCTTGACCCAGTTGGTGCATGTCGAATGTGCATGGTCGAGATAAAAGGCCGGGCTCACGAGGCAGTTTCTTGTACGACGGCCCTTGCCGACGGGATGGAAATTACGACCCACGGTGAGCGGACAGAATCTGCTCGACAGTGGAACTTGCGAATGCTTGCCCGCAGTTATCCTGCTGACTCATTCCTGAAATATCCCGACAAACCTTTTCACAAACTTGCGACTGACTACGGCCTGACCGCGAGCGACTTCTCTGATACCCACAGTATCACTGCCGACGACTCGCATACATATATTCACGTTGATATGTCACGGTGCATCAACTGCTATGCGTGCGTGCGGATATGCGCCGATGTGCAGGGGCAGTTTGTCTGGCATGTGATCGGCCGTGGTGAAGAGTCGCAGATCATGCCAGACTCGTTCGGGACGTTCGCCGACAGCACATGCGTTTCCTGCGGAGCGTGTTCAGATGCTTGTCCGACCGGTGCGTTGGAAGATAAGACGGTAATTGAACGCGGGATCGCAACCGAGTGGACGCGAACGACGTGCCCTTATTGCGGCACGGGCTGTGAGATGAATGTCGGCACCCGCGAGGATCGCATTGTCCAGGTAAAACCAGTGATGGACGCTCCCGTAAATTACGGCCACCTTTGCGTCAAAGGTCGTTACGCCTTTGATTTTGTAGATGCGGAAGACCGGGTGACGGAGCCTATGATCCGTGAGGGCAGTGTTTGGCGGGTAGTTTCGTGGGAAGAAGCAATTCAATATACAGCCGATAAACTGAAAGCGATCGATAACGAATTTGGGAAAGAGAGCATAGCGGTCCTCGGTTCGGCGCGGGCGACGAACGAAGAAAATTATCTTGCTCAAAAGTTCACTCGCGTCGTTCTTGGCACAAATAACGTCGATTGTTGCGCCCGCGTTTGTCACACACCTTCGGCAGCGGCGATGAAGATGATGATCGGCACCGGCGCGATGACAAATTCATTTCATGACATCGAAAAGGCGAAGACGATAATCCTATGCGGCGCCAACCCAAGCGAAAATCACCCGATTCCCGGAGCCCGCATCAAACAGGCCGTGATCAAGAACGGTACAAAGCTGATAGTCATTGATCCGCGAAAAACCGAGCTTACAAAATACGCCGACGTCCATCTGCAATTGCGGCCGGGCACGAACATTTTGATGTTTAACGCATTGGCCCAGGCGATCATTGACGAGGGGCTGACGGATGCTGAATTTATCCGTACGCGGGTTGACGAGTTCGAAGAGTTTAAGGCATTTGTTGCCGAATATTCACCTGAAGCCGTTTCAGAAAAATGCGGCGTCGATGCCGAATTGATCCGAAAAGCTGCGCGTATTTACGCCGGCGACAAACCATCGATGGCGATGCACGGTTTGGGTATGACCGAGCATCTGCAGGGAACAGAGGGCGTGATGACGATCGTTAATCTTGCTCTCCTGACCGGCAATATCGGCAAACCGGGTGCGGGCGTCAATCCGCTCCGCGGGCAGAACAATGTGCAGGGCTCTGCCCATATGGGCTGTGATCCAGGTATCTTGACGGGCTCCGTCACGGTCGAAGCAGGCCGGGAATTGTTCGAAAGTGTTTGGAAAACCGCGATTCCCACAGCTGCGGGCCTAAACCAGCTTCAGATGATAGATGCCGCCCGCGACGGCAAACTTAAGGCTCTGTGGACGATCGGATACGACGTATTCCTTTCAAACGCTAACGCTCACGAGACCGCAAAGGCATTTGCAAATATGGACCTCGTCATCATTCAGGATTTCTTTATGAATGAAACGGCGAAACGATTTGGACATGTATTTTTCCCGGCGACCACGTCGTTCGAAAAAGACGGGACGTTTATGAACGGCGAACGCAGGGTGCAACGTATTCGAGCGGCGGTTGAGCCGCGTGGAAATGCGCGTTCGGACCTGCGGATCATTTGCGACTTGGCGGCGGCGATGGGGTACGAAAAAGATTTTGAATTTGTCACAGCCGAAGATGTTTGGAATGAGGTGCGAGCGGTGTGGCCGCCGGGATTTGGCATAACCTATGACCGCATCGAGCATGGCGGAATCCAATGGCCTTGTCCAGACGTTGATCATTCCGGAACAGAAATTTTGCACGAAACATCTTTTTCAAACGGCGTAACCGCTGGTTTGAGACGGATCAAATATCGGCCTACGAAGGAAACCGTTACACACGAATTTCCGTTCCTGCTGACCACGGGACGGGTGCTTGAGCAATTTAATGCAGGTACGATGACGATGCGGACGCCGAACCGTGAATTGCGGCCGACCGATCTTCTTATGGTCTCAAAGTCCGATTCTACGAGGCTGTCGATTGCAGACGGCGAGATTGTGCGGCTCAGGAGTAATTACGGCGAGGCGGTTTTACCTGTCGAGATTACGGACAAGGTCAAATCCGGGGAGCTTTTTGCTTCGTTTCACGACCCGGCGGTGTTTCTGAATTACGCGACGGGGCCGACGCGAGATCGCTTCACACAAGCTCCGGAGTTTAAGGTTACGGCGGTTTCCATCGAAAAATTGGAAGCTTAGATCTCGAATATCTGATGTCAAAACAAAGCGTAGTTATTATCGGCGCCGGACTTGCCGGCTCGCTGCTCGCGATCTATCTTGCAAAGCGCGGCATCGTGGTCGATGTTTATGAGGCGCGAGGGGATATGCGGCTCGAAGAGGTCGCGGCTGGACGTTCGATCAATCTTGCTTTGTCTGATCGCGGTATAGTGGCTCTGCGCGAGGTTGGAATGGACGAATACATGCTCGCCGAGGCTGTGCCGATGTACGGACGGATGATCCATTCCGTCGCGGGTGAAACGAAGCTGTTGCCGTATTCGGGAAGGCAGGGTGAATACATCAATTCAGTGTCGCGCGCCGGCCTGAACATCGCTCTTATTAATGAAGCCGACAAATATGACGAAGTGACTTTTTATTTTAACGAGCGGACTGTTGGTTTTGATTACAATAGCGGGGAAGTTCGCTTATCAAGCGGAAAGGTAGTCAGAGGCGATACGGCGATCGCAACTGACGGAGCAGGTTCGGCAATTCGGACTGCGATGCTGCAAGGCGGTGTCGAGCGATTTGATTTTGAGCAGAGATGGCTTGCGCATGGGTACAAGGAATTGCATATACCGTCTGCGGTTGAATTTGGAGTTCAACCACCCGCTATCGCAGGTGGTTCTGACACGCGGTTCCTACTTGAAAAAAATGCTTTGCATATCTGGCCGCGGCATCAGTTCATGATGATCGCATTGCCAAATTTTGACGGCAGCTTTACTTGCACTTTGTTTTTGGCACATACGGGCAGAAACGCGAGTGTAAACGAGCGTGCCGCCGGTAAAAACAAACGCGTTGATGAGGGCACGCTTCCTAACGGTCACGTTTCCGCCCTAATGCTGGACAATTCATTTTCACAACTTACGGATGTTAATGCCGTAACAGATTTTTTCCGTCGCGAATTTCCCGATGCGTTGAAATTGATGCCGACTCTGGTTGAAGATTTTTTTCACAATCCGACAGGCAATCTGGGAACGATCAAATGTTTTCCGTGGAACGTTGGCGGCAAGGCTTTGTTGCTGGGCGATTCTGCCCACGCGGTTGTGCCGTTTTACGGACAAGGAATGAATTGCGCTTTTGAAGACGTCCGCGTGCTCGATTCTCTTCTGTCAGAACAAGGAGCGATAGCGACTGGGTCCCAGATCGATTGGGAGCGAATCTTTGTTGAATACGGCGAACTTCGCAAGGTCAACACCGATGCCATCGCCGACATGGCCGAAGAGAATTTCTACGAGATGCGCGACGCAACCGCCAACCCTGTTTTCCAGCGAAAGCGCGAACTGGAAACAAAACTCGAACAAACCTTTCCTGATTATTTTTCTAAGTATTCGATGGTCACATTCCGCGAAGATCTGCCGTATTCTGTTGCAAAGGAAAAAGGAAATGCTCAGGATAAATTGCTAATGGATTTGTGCTCAAACATTTCCGACGTGAACGAACTTGATCTAAGATCGGTTCGGGAGAACCTGTTGACTAATGGCTGATCTCGATCTTAAAAACCCGATCGATATTTCGATACCGCTTCGTTTTGACGGCCAGCAGCCGAACGCGTATGGCGTTGAGAATGCGTCTGCAAGTGCTTGTGAATACGGCGAGCTTATTGGAGACACGCGTCGCGGTGGAAGCTGTAATTTTGAACGCATAACATTTATTCCGCATTGCAACGGAACGCATACCGAGTGTGTCGGGCACATCACGAATGAGCGTATATCGGTGCGCGTTTGTTTGGTAGATGTGATGATGCCCGCTTTGCTCGTTTCGGTCGAGCCTGAGATGTCTAACGGCGATCTATTGCTTACACGAAGCAGACTTGAAAATGCGGGCGTTCAATCCCCCGCTGCCGCAGTTGGTGCTGACGCTTTGATAATTCGCACATTGCCTAATGAAGACAGTAAATTGTCGCGAGTGTATGATGAGAACAACATCCCGCCATATTTCACGCCCGAGGCGATGCAGTTTATCGTCGAATGTGGCTTCAAGCATTTGCTCGTCGATCTGCCTTCCATTGACAGGCTGTTTGACGAAGGCAAACTCCTAAATCACCGCATTTTCTGGAACGTCGAGCCGGGAAGTTTAGAAGTAAATCCTGAGACACGCATAAACAGCACTATCACTGAAATGATCTATGTGCCAAACGATGTCGCAGACGGTGAGTATTTATTAAACCTACAAATAGCGCCGTTCGAAACCGATGCCAGCCCCAGCCGACCAATTTTGTTAAGAAAAAATTAAGATTTAGCCACAAATGACACGAATTTCACTAATTTTTATTTGTGAGATTCGTGCTATTCGTGGCTAAAAAGATGTCAGATTACAGCGTGTTCGATCGCTGATTTTAGTTCTGGATATTTAAACTCAAACCCGGCTTCTTCGAGACGTTTTGGCAATACTTTTGTGCTTGCGAGCAATAATGCATCGCCCATTTCGCCAAAGATCATTGAGACGGCAAATTCAGGCAGCGGAAGAAATGTCGGGCGATAGAGAACTTCACCAAGCGTCCTTGTAAACTCCTCGTTTGTAACCGGATTTGGCGAAACAGCGTTGATGGCTCCGCGCAGATTTTCGTTTTCGATCGCGAAATTTATCACGTCCACTTCGTCGTCGAGCGAGATCCAACTCATCCATTGCTTGCCGCTTCCGACCACGCCGCCGACACCGAGTTTGAAAGGTGTTAGCATTGTAGCTAAAGCACCGCCGTCTTTGGATAAGACAATTCCTGTTCTGAGAAGTACTGTTCGAATTCCGGCGTCTTCGGCGCGACGCGATTCGGTTTCCCAGGCTTTACCGACCTCAGCAAGAAAATTGTCGCCACCAACGCTTGATTCCGTAACTTCCTCGTCGCCTCTTTCCCCGTAGAAACCGATCGCAGACGCCGCGATCAGTACCTTTGGTTTGTTAGCGAGTTTAGAGATCGCATCAACCACATTGCGAGTGCCAAGAATGCGACTGTCGCGAATGGCCTTTTTCTTTTCGTCGGTCCAACGAAATCCGCTAACGGTTTCTCCGGCAAGATGTACCACGACGTCGACGCCCTCAAGCTTTTCCGGATCGGTAAAACCATCTTCGACACTCCATTGGACATGTTGTTCGTCGGATGATTCCTTACGCGTGGCAAGCAGCATTTCATAGCCCTTTGCGGAAAATGATCTCTGCAGTGCTTTACCGATCAATCCACTCGCACCGGTGATTAGAATCTTCATAAAGTTAATTTAACCACAGATGAACACAGATAGACACAGACAAGAGAGAACAAAGACCGGTTATTTTAATTCGGCCGTCTCAAATCTTTTTTAACAAAATCGACCAAAAGTTTTATCTCACGGTCGGTCAAAATGTCACGAAACGGAACCATTCCATTGCCGCCATTGGCGATGTGGTTGTATATCTCAGCGTCGGCATTGTATTTGTGTTCGCCATCTCGGATATTTGGTGTCACGCGTCCATCGTCGAGCATTTTTCCTTCGCCCTCAGGCCCGTGACAGATCGCGCAATTTTGCCTGAAAAGTGTCGCTTCATAACTTTTACTTTGCGCAATAGCGTAGCGTTTTGTGGCGGAATTGGAACAGGCAACAACGATCACAATTGCGAAAAG
Organism: Chloracidobacterium sp.; assembly: GCA_016711345.1. Taxonomy (NCBI): domain Bacteria; kingdom Pseudomonadati; phylum Acidobacteriota; class Blastocatellia; order Chloracidobacteriales; family Chloracidobacteriaceae; genus Chloracidobacterium; species Chloracidobacterium sp. Next base: position 1,038,627 of record JADJTD010000001.1, on the reverse strand, counting down.
CAATATTATCAATAGCTTGAAACGACTCATTTAGGATGCGATGTCTATGGTGCCTCAGTACGCAGAGCGCGTTTGATAATTTTGCCGGTTCCGCCTACGGGTAATTCGGATAGGAATTCGACGTGACGCGGATATTTATTTGCGGCAATTTGTTCACGGCACCATTCGATAAATTCTTCGGAGGTCAGTTCTTGATTATGGTTCAACACAACAAACGCCTTAACCTCTTCACCGAGCCGCTCGCATGGAACGCCGATAACTGCACACAGCGAAACTGACGGATGAGTGATGATGATCTCCTCAAGCTCGCGCGGATAAATATTGTAACCGCCGCGAAGGATCATATCTTTTTTGCGATCAACGATCGCCAGATAGCCTTCGTCGTCGATCACACCAATATCACCGGTGTGAAACCAGCCGCTGCGAAACGCTTCGGCGGTGGCTTCGGGGCGTTTGTAATATCCCTTCATCACATTTGAGCCGCGAATGACGACCTCGCCGCGCGTCCCTCGCGGCACTTCGTTGTCATCATCGTCAAAACACTTGACCTCTACGCCAAAGATCGGCTGGCCGACCGTGCCGGGTTTAGAAGGCTTGTCGAAATGATTGAAACAGGCAAGCGGCGATGTTTCTGAAAGCCCGTAACCTTCCCGCACACGAACGCCGAATTTCTCCTCAAACTCCTTCATCACCTCGACAGGCATCGGTGCTCCGCCTGATGTGCAGACCTTCATCGTTTCAGCGATGCGGCTGACATCATAGCCGGTTTCATTGACGTACTTCAGCAAGCCCCAATACATCGTCGGAACGCCGATCCAAAAATTTACTTTCTCTGCAACCATCGTGTCGAGAACAGCTTTCGCATCAAATCGCGGCAGCAGAATAACGCGGCAGCCGCCATACAGATTCGTGTTCATCTGCACGGTCTGCCCAGTCGTGTGAAACAGCGGGAGTGTTATCAACACCGTCTTTTGTTCGCCGTCGGTAAAATCCAGCATCGGCAAATGCGTTGACCAGGTGGTCGTCACATTTGTCATCAGATTTAAATGCGTCAGCTCAGCGCCTTTAGGTTGGCCGGTCGTACCTGATGTATAAAGGATCGCGCAAGTGTCATCTGGTCGCGTTGGAAATATCTCAAAACTATCACTCTTGTCAGCTATAAGTTGCGAGAGTGTCTGATGTTCGGCATACGGACTTGGATCTGCCAGATCTTTGGTCATTACGATCAGGTCGCGACACGCCTCAACCTGGTCAAAGCCTTCTTTTACATTCCGTGCCATTGGCAGATCGGGAACATCTTCAAAAGTGAACACCGCTTTCGCATCGGAATCGGACAGATGATATTCAATATCGCGGGGCTTGAAAAGGACACTGAGTGGCACAACAGCCGCACCAACTTTCATTATCGCGTAATAAATAACGGGGAAGTACGGAATATTCGGACAGCACAGAGCGACCTTGTCACCGTGACCTATACCCATCGCGACAAGCCCGTTTGCGACTTTATTCGACACCTTGTCGAGTTCGCCAAAGGTCATTCGAACGTTTTCCCAAACCACTGCTTCGCGCTGCGGAGTGAGCCGGGCATTATGCGAAATTATAGACGCCAAATTGAGTGTCGTGGCGGTGGTTTCCATAAACGTGATGTTTGATCCAACTAATTATACAACAGTTTTGTCTACAAAATTGATGCTTTTCGTAGCAGATATATCATCGCCTAATTTCTGGATCGAGTGAACTCTCCACTCATCATGCTGTTCTGGGAAATCGGTTCGAAAATGCCCGCCACGCGATTCCTCACGCCAGAGAGCGGCAGCGGCAACTAGTTTTGCAAGCGTCACAAAATTTCGTGACGACGAACTCAGATTTCCGGCCGACATCTGATCAAATTCTTTCAACGCTCGTTTTAAGGAATCGCGATCCCGAAGAATACCGACGCGTTCCCACATAATGCGTTTGATACGTTTTTTTACCGCAGTTGAAATTTCATTTGAACGGTCTTCGGTCTTAGGTCTTTGGTCTTCGAACTCCGCACTCCACACTCCCCCGTCCGCACTGTCAAGGGTTGCTGCTTTGCCTGCCCTTGCTCCAAAAACCAAACCTTCGAGCAGGGAATTTGAAGCTAGACGATTTGCTCCGTGAACGCCGGTGCATGAAACTTCACCGGCAGCATAGAGCCCCGGAACTGAAGTGCGTCCCCACAGATCGGTGCGAATGCCGCCCATGCAGTAGTGCGATGCGGGCGAAACGGGCAGCATGTTCGTCGCGATATTCAGGCCGTAAAATTTGCAGGTTTCGTAGATCTTTGGAAAGCGGTGTTGTAGGAAGTTTTCATCGAGTGCGGTCATGTCGAGAAAGACATTTCGCGTCCCAGTCCGACGCATTTCAGCGACTATCGAACGCGAAACTATGTCACGCGGTGCAAGCTCCGCTCGTTCGTCGTAACGCGGCATAAAGCGTTCGCCGTATTTGTTTTTCAGGATGCCGCCTTCGCCGCGCATCGCTTCGCTCAACAAAAAACGAGGAGCTTTTTCTAGACTCAGAGCAGTCGGATGAAACTGGATAAATTCCATATCGGCCATCTCGGCACCGGCAAAATACGCCATTGCCATTCCGTCTCCGGTCGCGACCGAAGGATTGGTCGTGTGTAGATATAATTGCCCTGCGCCGCCGGTACACATGATCACTGCCTTTGCATAAATTTCACGCGGCGCACGTAGAATCGGGTCGAGAAACCTCACACCAACACAGAGGCCATCGTGAACGAGCAGGCTTTCGGTATTAGCAAAAGGCGTTAGATTAATTGTTTTCTCTTGCCCGGCACGAGCGATCAAAGCACGAACAAACTCAGCCCCTGTCGAATCGCCGTTCGCGTGAATTATCCGCCGCCGCGAATGAGCAGCTTCTTGCGTAAAGACTAGCTTTCCGCCTTCGCGATCAAATTCGGTGCCCCAATCGATAAGTTGTTTTATGTATTTCGTGCCTTCCGTAACAAGCGTCTCAACCGCCTGCGGATCGCACAGCCCCGCACCCGCAACAAGCGTGTCGTCTTCATGGAGCTCCGCATTATCATCGTCCGACAACACAACCGCAACGCCACCCTGCGCGTATTCAGTATTAGATTCACTCGCCTTGTCCTTAGTTAAAACGGTAACTCGCCCGCCGCTAGCGGCAAGCTCGATCGAAGCCCGCAACCCAGCAACACCGCTGCCGATGACAATAAAATCTGTTTCCAATGACATTGAGAAAAATGTAGCAGATTCGTCCGCAACTATCGAATCAAAATAAAAAGCCTGCATGAACAAACATGCAGGCTTTTTATGAATAGATCAAAAATTCCATTAACCCGGAATCTTCAATTCCTGTCCCGGATGGATCATGTCGGGGTCTTTGATGATGTCGCGGTTGGCGTCGTAGATGGCTTTCCAGGTGATGCCGTATTTGGCGCCGATCTTGCTTAGGTTGTCGCCTGATTCGACGGTGTAGGTGTTTGCTCCGCCGCCGGCTGCGCTTGAGTCGGTGACGTTCAGGATCAGGTCGCCCGAACGAAATTCGGGGTCGATGCGTTCGTATTCGTCCCAGATCGCCTGTTTTGCTTCGGCACTTGGTGCGGTTGCATCGATGTGCAGAACTCCGTCTCCTTCGCTCAACTCATAGGTCGTGCCGTTAGAATTGGCGAGTTCAAGAAGTGTTTGATATTTCTCTTGTAATGACATATTTCCTCCCTAATCGGCCTATTTAATTGTGAGCTTGTTGTTTACTTTTTTCACGTCGGCTTCTTGTGCGGCCTTCATGACCTCGGCGAGACGGTCTTTGGCAACTGTGCCGGTTAACGTGACTTCGCCATCTTTGACTGCGACGTTAACTCCGCTAATGCCCATTTTCTTTAATACCTCATCAATGGTGCCCTTTTTCATCGGGTCAGATGCCTGCACGTCATCAATCGGTGCCGGCGGCGGCGGAAGCGGCTTTGTCTTGAGGTTTGCTGCATCGACGGATTTAATGCCTTCGACGCCCTTGACCGCAGCCTCGGCCTTTGTTTTTACGGTTATATCAGCGACCTCGCCGGTCAGCGTCGCAACACCGTCTTTGACGGCCACGGTAACGCCGGCAACCTTATCGGCAGACAGCTTTTCACTAGCCGCTTTCTGTATGTCCGCATCGCTCTTGCCGCACGCACTCAAAAATAGAGCGACGGCCAAAGTGAGAATTGTAAAAAATTTAATTTTCATTACTTCCTCCAAAATGTTTATATTTTGTCCTTTAATTATCAAAAATGGCCTTTAATAAAAGGCGGTACCAAGCATAAATTCTTTCCGACCAAGGGTGCGGAGATACTAATTTATCCAGTAAAAATATATTGATGCAAATCAGGCGGTTTAGCAATGTCGGAGCGGGAATTTCACGAAAAAATTTCCTCTTTCATCATTCGAGCCACATCATACGACGTGAAATCGGGCCGAATGACAAAATGCCATTCAGCCAAACAGTACACTTTTTGTCTGTCTTCAAAGAGCTTTAGTGCCTTTTGCTTGTTTCTCGCAAGCGGGCGATCTTTCCGCGAAAACGCGATGTTCCGCCAGCAATGATCGAACGAAGCCTCGAGCCACACACTCGTAAAGCCATTTTCTTGCAATAATTTGCGGTTTTGCTCAATGGTCCACGCACCGCCGCCAAGCGAAAGTATCTTTATGTCAGAGGCATTCAATACTTCTTTGAGGTTTTCGGTTTCGATCTCACGGTATTTGCCTTCGCCCTCGGCGTCGATGATCTCAGCGATCTTTCGATTCTCACTTGATTCGATGACGAAGTCGAGATCGACCTTTTTGCACTTCAGCATATTCGCAAGGTGCCGTGCGACGCTGGATTTCCCAACGCCCATAAAACCGGTCAACGCAATGTGAGTATCTTTGGCCATTGGTTAGATATTATGTTGACCGGGTGATGCTGGCAAGCACATCAAAAAAGCCCGGAAAGGAAACATCAACGCAATGAGCATCGATGATTTCTGTTTCTCCGTCCGCCAAAATCCCAGCGACGGCAAATGCCATCGCGATTCTATGGTCGCCGAACGAATCGACAACAGCTCCCTTCAGCCGAGATTTTTCGACCTTAAAGCCATCGTCAAACTCGGTTACCTCGGCTCCCATCCGTTTCAGGTTTTCTGTGATCGCGACAATGCGGTCGGATTCCTTTACGCGAAGTTCTCCCGCATCGCGAACCTCGATCCCATGTTCCAATTGCGTGCCGAGTATTGCAATGATCGGCAGTTCATCGATCATTTGGGCGATGATCGGACCGTTAAGTAGCAGTCTTTGTTTACGGGGCAGCAGCCCACCATAGACATTGATCGTTCCAACGCGTTCATTACAAACGTCAGTGAATGTGTGAATCTCAGCATCTGCGCATAGATCAAAAATAAGATCACAAATAGCAGTTCTTGTCCTATTAACGCCAACATTGGTCATCTCAATATTTGAGCCTCTTAAACAAGCCGCCGCCACGATGAAAAAAGCAGCTGACGAGATGTCCGACGGGATCTTCACATCATGTGCCTTGAGAACTTCGCTTCCAGAGACCGTTACTTGCTTCCGATCCTTCCGCATTGATGTCCTTACGTTTACATCAAACCATTCGAGCATGCGCTCAGTGTGGTCGCGGGTCCAGATCGTTTCAATAATCGAGGTGTCGCCATCTGAGTTGAGAGCGGCAAGCAGAATACTCGATTTTACCTGAGCGGAAGCAATATTCTGTACATGTGCAAAAGATCGCAGCGGATAGATTCCCGATATTGTCAGCGGCGGTTTGTCGTCACTTGAACCGATGCGTGCGCCCATTTTTTCGAGTGGATCGATCACGCGCTGCATCGGCCTTTTTTTTAGCGACTCATCGCCGATCAGCGTTGTTTCAAAGTCTTGCCCTGCGAGAATGCCTGCGAGCAGACGCAACGTCGTTCCGCTATTTCCGCAATCAAGCGGCCCTATGGGTTTGCGAAAGCCATTCTTACCAACGCCTTTTACGAGCACATCATTACCAATTTGTGTGATCGACACGCCAAGTTCCTTGAGGCATTTGATCGTAGTTTGGCAATCCTCGGCCGTGCTGAAGTTTTCGATCCGCGTGTCGCCGACGGCCATTGCGGCGATAAGCGCGGCCCTGTGCGAGATCGATTTGTCTCCCGGCAGATGTACTGTTCCGTGCAGCGATTTGGCCGGATAGATCCTCATATCGACAATTTTAGATTTATCGCGGGCGTTTGTCTTGACAGCAACTACTTTAAAACTATAACTTACAAAGCATACATTGTGTCTGAAATACGAGAGATCAAACTGCCCAGCCGTATCGAATCAGTCGAAGAAGCAGCCATGAAGGCCGCTGACTTTGCTGCCGAGCGCGGACTTGACGAAGAATTTACCTATGCCATCGACATGGCCGTCCGCGAATCGGTCGCTAATGCGGTCAAGCATGGCAACAAGTTCGATGAATCCAAACACGTTGAGGTGAAGATGGAAGACTCCGAGGAAGGCTTTGGGATCACGGTTCGAGATTTTGGCGAGGGATTTTCAGTTGAAGAAATACCTGATCCGACCAATCCTGAGAATTTACTAAAGACAAACGGTCGCGGCATTTTGTTCATGCGTTCATTTATGGACGATATTGATTGGTCGAACCACCCCGAAGGCGGCCTCGTCGTAGAGATGTTCAAAAAACGGTAATCTCTGATGTCTGTTTGGATTTTCGATCAGAGTGGACTAAAATCGGCTATTAACCTAACGAAACTAAACTTGAGGAGATAATAATGTCTGATATTAATATTACTGAACGCCAGGCCGGCGACGTTGCGATTCTTGATCTCGCGGGCAAAGTAACGATCGGCGAAGGCAGCGTGGCACTTAGAACAGCTATTCGACGGCTGCTTGGCGAAGGCAAGAATAAGATCCTGCTTAATCTGGCAGGTGTCGGCTATATCGATTCGAGCGGCATCGGCGAATTGGTTTCGAGCTTTACAGCCGTCAAGAAAGAAGGCGGCACGTTGAAGCTTTTGAAATTGACGCAAAAGATCCAGGATCTTCTCGCGATCACCAAGCTCTTGACGGTTTTCGACGTATTCGATGACGAAGGCGAGGCCCTCAGCAGCTATAACTAAGAGCTGCGTGGCTTCACGGCAACAGATCCGAAAATAATAGGATAGAGGAATATTTTATTGTTCCTCTATCCTTTATTCTTTTATTGGCGATCAAATACATCTAACCGAGCAGGACATTCATCTTTTAAGAGACAAACCATCGCCATTGGAGAATTGAATTCATGCGTCTAACAAACCTATTAGCATTTATCTTGTTGCTCTCATTTTGTGTTACCGGACAAGGCGTGCAGCTGGGCTTTGACCTCAGCAATTACGGCGTCAAGATCGAGGCCGATAGGCGGCTGATCGTGGTTCTTGCAGCTCTCGAAATGGCCGAGACAAAGACTCCTGCCGGTAGTGAAAAGCTGATAAACACGCCTCTCTCGGAAAAAGGAACAAAATTCAGGACTCAGTTGCTGCAAGACACTGCGGCGCTCGATCCTGACCTGCGCCGCCGCATCTCTGCGTTTGTCACGCAGTACAAAAAACGCCATCCAAATTTTTCTGATGCTCAGATCGTAGCTCCGTTCATGTCGATGGCACTTACCCTTACTCCCGCACCGGAGTTTGCTGATCCGGTAATAACGAACGACCTGCCCGGAAGCTTGCTCGATGTTTTAGACTTCGCGCCGTTGGCTCGCGAATTTTATCGCCGCTCCGGAATAAATTCAAAATTGGACGAATACGCGCGAAGCTACGGACGCGAAGCCGACGGCGTACTGCGAAGTTCTACTCGCGAAATGGTCAGCGAACTGCTCGATTATCTGCACACGCGGCCGCAGCTATTTTCAACCGAAAAAACGCAGATCGAAACACAAAAGACGAAGAGCAAAACGAAGATCAAAAAAGTTGAGACACGCGTTCTTGAGCGTCACTTTTTCATCGTTCCCGAAATGCTTGCAGCGCAGGGAAACGTTAATTTTCTGAATGCCCGCGACGATTATTATGTGATTCTGCCGCCTGACAAAGACCTCAGTTTTTCCGACGTTCGCCGGGCATTTTTGCAATTTGTGATCGATCCGCTTGTACTGAGCAATTCCAAGGATATTACTGCCTTGCGCGATTGGGTAAGACCGCAGCTCGACGAGCGCCGTAAAACAGATCCCTCGATCACGCCCGATGTGTTCTTGACCGTTTCACGTTCATTGGCGGCGGCTGTCGATATTCGGCAGGCTGAATTCGTTAAAAAGAACATCGCAACCGATCAGGCTCGTCGAAAGATCGACACGATGAAAACCGACGCTGAAAAACGCGCGGTCTCAGCCGAACTTGAAAAATTCAAACAGTCGTTGGCTGACGAATCGGTACTTCGACTATTTGAGGATCATGAAAAAGGCTTGGTGCTTACGTTCTTTTTTGCCGAAAAACTGAAGGAGATTGAAGAATCCGGGTTTGATATTGCGGCATCGCTCGGCGACATGATCGCTTCGTTCGACCCTGCTAAAGAAAGCACTAGCATCGCCGCGACTGTCGATGCGAGAACGAGAGCCCTCGCCGCACGCGAAGAGCGAAAAAGTCAACAGGGAAGTCAGATTGTCGTCGTCGAAAATCCCGTAACCGTTCGGCTTCGCGAAATTCAAAAGTCGATCGACGCAAAAGATCTCACAAAGGCCGCCGCCGATTTGAAACAGCTCCAAACCCAGAACCCAAACGATCCCCGAATCTTTTACAACCTCGGCCGCGTCGCCGCTCTCGAAGCCACAAAGCTCGAAGACGCCGACGCCCAAGCCGCCAAACTCATCGAAGCCAAAGAGGCCTACAGCAAAGTCATCGAGGTAAAAACCGTCGACACCGATCCCGCGCTCCTCTCCCTAACCTACGTCGCCCTCGCCCGCATCTACGAACATTTCAACAACAACGCAATGGCAATCAAACTCTACGACGAAGCCATAAAACTCGGACGTGTCGGCGCCTTCAACGACGCAATGGCTGGCATGCAAAGGCTGATCAAATTGCAGTAGGCAATAATTAAATTCAAGGTTTTCTTGTCTCTAAAGTCACTTGTAAGCGCAAGCTGAGTGTTCCGCCCTTACGGACGTGCGGGCTTATGCATCTGGCTTAGCTACGAAAATACAGGAACAGACACAAAATAAGAACATTTTTGTTTTCGTGTTCGTTCGTGTATTTTCGTGGTTACTTCTTAAATTTTTGTCGGAAAGTTGCGTCAAATCGAGAAAACCACGCCATATCGAGAAAGTTGGTCTTCCAATTTGCCTTGAAATGCGCTAGGTTGATGCGGGATCGTTGTAACGTCGATGATCTTTGATCTTTGAAAACCAGTCGAACGGCAGCGGAAAGCTGTAACGATCTGTGCCACAAACCGCGCATTTTGTAATACTTTGTCAGACAAACGGCGATTCTGAAAAATTAAAGGAATATCGCTAAGTCAAACCATAAACATAATGTTTACATCGTTTAAGGCGTCCAAGCTGGTTACAGATCGCCATATTTTGAACAAAAAAGTTTTTTTCAAAAAAGTGCGGAACGCAGCCAAAAACCGACAATAACCTTATTCGTTACAACATTTACATCGTTCCACACCTATGTGGAACGGTGTGGAACGCTTGGAACGGCATTTTCCGTGAAAAAAAACGGTGGGACAGTGGGACACTTTGGGACAGTCAAAATTCTGAATTCTGAATTCTGAATTCCGAAAACAGTCTGATAACGTCTAATCAATGGTAAATAAAGACTTTCGGAGCGGTTTGGTCGCGTTGATAGGGCGGCCGAATGCAGGGAAATCAACTTTGCTCAACCGTCTGGTCGGTGAAAAGATCGCGGCTGTTTCAAATAAGCCGCAGACGACACGGCATCGGATCAAGGGCATTGTGTCGCGTGATGACGGACAGATCGTATTTGTCGATACGCCGGGCGTGCACAAGCCGGGACATTTGCTAAACCGAAGAATGATGTCGGCTGTTCACGACGCGATAATGTCGGTCGATCTGCTTGTGCTGATGCGTGATGCGAGCGTTTCGACGGGCAATGGCGACAAGTTTGTGCTTGAGCTCGTGAAACAAGCTGAAAGCAAGGCGATACTTGTTCTCAATAAGATCGACAAGATCAAGGACAAAGCTGCTCTGCTGCCTTTGATGGAATTTTATTCAAAGGAATATGAGTTCGCTGAGATCATGCCGGTTTCTGCTTTGAAGGGCGATGCGATCGATGATTTGTTGTCTCTCATCGTTAAACATCTACCCGTAGGCGAGCCTATTTTTGATGTTGACGAGATGACCGACCAGTCGATGCGCAGCATCGTTTCTGAGATGGTCCGCGAAAAGATCTTGCAATCGACCGGCGAGGAAATTCCATATGTGACAGCCGTCGTGACCGAAGTTTTTGACGAAAGCGACCCGACGATGACAACCATTTTCTGCGCGATCTATGTCGAAAAACCTTCGCAAAAAAAGATAGTAATCGGTAAGCAAGGCGCTCGCGTAAAGGACATTGGGACACGGGCGAGAATGGACATCGAAAAGCTGCTGGGCAAAAAGGTCTTTCTGAAATTATTCGTAAAGGTCGTCGAAGATTGGCGCAACCGCGAACGCGATTTGGACGACATAGGTATCCGTGAATAGGGCTTTAACGCAGAGAACGCAGAGAAGGAATGAAAAATTGGTTTGCAGTCGATATTGTGGTTCATGCTGATGCAGCCGAAGCCGTCGAATCGGCGTTCAATCGGCTCGAGTCTCTTGGCAACGAGATCGACAGCTTTCGACATGCGGATGGCGCACCACTGCGTGTAACCGGATACTTCGATGCGTTGCCTAACGAGGCGGATATTCGTCTCGCGGTGGATGCGTCGTTAATGATCTATGGTTTTACATCTGACGCCGTAAAAGATATCACTACTCGCGCAGTGGAACAGACAGATTGGCTCGCAGAGTGGAAAAAATATTGGAAGCCAACTGTTATCGGCAATTTTATCATCGCTCCGCCGTGGGAAGTCGTTGATAAGACCGAAAAGATCGTCATTAGCATCGAACCGAACATGGCGTTCGGCACCGGAACGCACGAGACCACGCAGCTTTGTCTGCAGGCGATCACCGACAATTACCGCAACGGACAATCGTTTCTAGATGTCGGAACCGGAACCGGAATTCTGGCGATAGCGGCAGCGAAATTAGCCAAAGATAAACTTGAAATTCTAGCCTGTGATACCGACGCGGATTCCGTCGCCATCGCAAAAGAAAATGCTATCTTAAATGGTGTCGGCGAGAAGATCGAATATTTTCTAGGGTCGATAGATGGCGATACACCAGCTTTTGATTTTGTATGCGCAAATCTTACGATTGACGTGATCGTTCCGCTGCTGCCATTGCTGCTTGAAAAGACGAAAGAGACATTGGTGCTGTCTGGAATCTTGCTTGAGCAGAGAGACATCATTGTTTTGGATCTTCAGAAATTTGAGATCTCAAATTTCAAATTTGAAACTTCCGGAGAATGGATCGCGGTAATTATTTCAATGGACTAGGTTTGGCAGTCGGCATTGCCAGAGGAATATCGCCGTCGTCGGTAATCGTGATCAAAGGATTGCGCCGTTTTGGTTTTGAACGAGGCATCGCAGTTTTTAGCACCGGACGCTCAATGGGAGATTCTAATTTTTTAGGTGACAGTGGGGCGGTTCTCTTCAAAATCGTTCCGCCTTTGCCTGTGATCCAAAGATTGTTTCCGCCACGATAAACAACTGCCTGCAGCACTCTGCCGGTAATGTTCGGCTGCGTCTGCCAAGTCACGCCGGCGTCTTCGGTTACAAGAACCGTTCCGAATTCACCCGCCGCGATAGCACTCGCAGCACCAAAGGACTGAACAGCAAAGAGGCTGTTTCCCGACGCGGTTTCCATATCCTTCCACGTCGCGCCGCCGTCGGATGTTTTGAGAATTATTCCACCCGAGCCTACAGCAAATCCGCTTTTGTTGTCGGAAAAGCTTACGGCATACAGATTGTCTCGGACGTTGGTCTTGATCTTTTTCCACGTAAGAGCGCCGTCGTCGGTTGTGAGAATAGTGCCGCTGTCGCCAACTGCAACGCCGCGTGTCTCGTCAAGGAATTTTACATCTTCGAGCCACAGCTTGGTGCCGGAATCAGAACGCACCCAAGATTCACCGCCTGAAGATGTGCGCATGACAGTTCCGTTCGCTCCCACAGCGAAACCGACTTTATCCGAAATGAAATGCACGCCAAACAGGTCTTCTGTTACATTGGTGACGTTGCTGACCCAACTCGCACCGCCGTTTATTGTTCTCAGGATCGTGCCGCCATCGCCGACCGCCCAACCCAGTTGACCGTCAGCGAACGAAACGGCATTAAGATTTTTGAGGCTCTCGCTAAATACCGGCAGCCACATACGACCGCTGTCGTTAGTGATCCAGATCTTTCCATTAGATCCGACGGCGACGCCGATCTCATCGCTCAGAAATGTAATATCGTTGACATCTTCGCGGCCGCCCTGAGTAAGCCGCTGCCAGCTGAAGCCGCCGTCGTCCGTACGCAGGATGAGGCCGTTTTCGCCTGTTGCCCAGCCTGTAAACGTGTTGGCGAAATAGATGGCGACAAGTTTCGGGTTAGTCCGAACATTGAACGGCAGCCACGTCGTTCCGCCATCGCCGGTCAACCAGACCATGCCATTGGCGTCTGTTATCGAACCGTTCTTCTCGCTGGAAAACGATACCGAAAGCATGTCCGCACGGCTATATATATTTTGATGCGACCATGTCGCGCCGCCATCTGTGCTTCGTGCCACGCAGCCGCCGTAGCCTGTCGCGATGATGGTGTTGGACCTTAGATAAGCGGAACCTGAGACGATCGCATTGCCGCAGGGATTTGAGTTCTGCCACGAATCGCCGCCGTTTGCAGTGGTCAGCAAGACTCCGTTCATGCCTGTAGCAACCGCGTGGTTGTCATCGAACGCCGACACTTTTAGAAGATGTTCGGTGGTGCCTGACGGTTGGACCTTCCACGTCATGCCGCCGTCGATGGTTTTAAGGATGCGGCCGTATGTGCCGCAAGCCCAACCAGTTTTAGAATCGGCTGATACAAATGTAATCCCGTAAAGATGATCGCGTGTGTCGACCGCAACAGTTTTCCAATCGCTGCCGCCATCATCGGTCGTGAGCACAGTTCCGCGAGAGCCGACAATAAGTGCATTATTCGTGTCGCGAACATAAACTCCAGACAGCGTGACGTTGGTCGGCGAAGACTGCTTTTCCCAACGGAAACCGCCGTCTTTTGTTTTCAGTATCGTATTGTCCGAGCCGACCGCGTATCCGGTTTCATTGTCCTTTGCGAAATGGATCGCATACAGCGGATTACCCTGCGGCAGCGGATTTTGCCACGCCCAGCCAAGTCCGGTCTTCTGCGACGAAAGGGTGTTTTGAGCGACGACCGAATGATGGCTGTAAAAAAGCACAAAAAGAAAAAAAAATGATTTGTAAAATCCTGACTGCATCTGAAGAGCGATAGTTTGTGTCTTTTGCGGCTAAATTTCTATAACGCCGAGTTCCACGACGGCTTCGTCCAAAAGAGCTTCGTCGACAAATCCGAGCTCGGCCATTTTGCGTGCCATCGAATCAGCAACTTCCTGTACTTCATGTCCCGAATGTCCCTTGACCCATTTCCACGCTATCGTGTGTTTTTTGGCGGCGGCATCGAGCCGTTTCCACCAGTCGTGATTTGTCTTACGTTTCCAAGTCCCGCCCATCGTCTCGACCACATATCGCGAATCAGACATCAATGTAACCGTGCAGCTTTCCTTCAAATTCTCTAATCCGATAGCAGCGGCCGCGATCTCGGCTTGCTGGTTGGTTGCATTGCCGAGATATTCGCCGACGGCTTTCCAGTAGCCCCTGAACCCAAGCACGGCAACCGCCGCAGCACGCGGATTTCCTCTACCGTTGCCGAGGCTCGATCCGTCACAAACTATCGTTACATCTTTCATCTAATCGCCTATCGAAAGCACATTATCCACATAGTTATCAAAAGTGTCATCGTGCGAGATAACAAAAAGCTGGTCGAAATGTTTGATGCGACTTATTTGTTCTGCGAAATTCTCGCGCCTTTCGGTGTCCATGTTTGTCGTTGGCTCGTCAAAGAACGCGATGCGAATATCGCTCATCTGTTTTAGTATAGCGAGGCGAACCGACAATGCTGCAGACATCTGTTCGCCACCCGAGAGGCTTTGAAACGGGCGCTCATAGCCGTCCTCTTCGAGAACTATCGAATAATCTTCCGTCCATTTCAGCGTCCGCTCGCCGTTGCCCGTGATCTCGCGGAACATCTGATTTGCTTCGAGCGAAACATGATAAACATAATTCCGTGCGACGCGAGGAGCGGCTTCCTTGAGCGTATCACGAATGAAGGCCGTCGTTTCCGCTACGGTTTCAAGTCTTTCTTTGTCCTTGAACTCGGTTTGAAGCGACTTTCTGATAGCGGCAAATCGTTCTAATTCCGCAGCGATCTGCTCCTCACGCGTTTTCGCGGCAGCGAAGGTCGCATGAGTCTCGGCGAGACGACGTTCCGCGTTCAATAATTCACTTCGCTCGATCTTGTGCCGCTCGACGTCGTATCCACCAGCCGCAGATGCGAAAGCAGCCTGCGCCTTTTCAAGGTTTGTTTTGGCAGCAGCGACCTTGTCGTTGGATACCTGAAGTTCTTTTTTAAGCCCCGCAAGCATTGAGGCTTCACCCTCATTTGCCAAAAAGGTGCGGTGAGCATTGATTGTGGCATCACGTTCAGCCGTTAACTGCGACCAGCGTTTGTCAAAATCTTTAAAGTCGTCAAGTTGTTCGATGAAAAGCTTGCGTTCGCTCTCAAGGCGTTCGAGATTGCTCTCAACATTGGTCAAACCTGTTCGTAACTCAGGCTCGCGGATCAAACTTTTCTCAAGCACACGTATCCGTGCCGCAGGATCAACCAACGCCTTCAATTTCGATTGCAATTCAGAATATCGCTGTTCATATTTACCTAGCTGCTGTGCATCTACTTCAAGAGCTTTCTGTTTTATTTTTAGGCCATCAACATCCTTTTGGAGTTCCATACCGAGTCGCTTGAAACTCTCGTTGTCTTCAACTGCTTGTTGGGTGTCGCTCGCATTTGCCTTCACATCTTCACGGTGAGTTCGATAGATCGAGCGCTTGTTTTCAATTTCTCTGTTTATGCTTTCCAGTCGTTCCACAGCATTTCGCGAACCCGCGATCTTATTGCGAACGTCTTCTGTTTCGGTCTCTATTTCTAACTGCTCCGCTGCTTTGGCTCGCAGAGTTTCGATCTCTTTGCGGGCCGCAGCAATATTATTTAGCTCCTGTTCGTGCCTTCGATGCTCAGCTTTGACATTTACGATCGCAGCATCAGTTTTGGCGAGTTCCGATTTCAATTGATCGCGATGTTTTCGTTCACGTTCAAGTTCGGTAAGCTTGCGGAGCGCGGTCAGATGCTGTTCGTGGTGTGAACGAGTTTTATCGATCTTGGTAGCCGCTTCGGTTGCACGAGCTAAGGCGGCTTCAGCTTGCTGGACAATAATTTCTAATTTTTCTTTGTCCGAACGCCTGCGTTCGAGAGTTGATCTGAGATCCGTTAACTGCTTTTCCTGTTCATTAAGCAACTTTACTCTTGATTGTTTGTCAGCCAATTCGGCGGCGATCTTTTCAATCTCACCGTTAAGCTTGTGGGAATGTTCTTTTATCTTATCGTGCTCGGCAGTTACGGTTTCCGAGCGGGATAGTTCGCCTTCCGCTCTCGCGATGCTTTCACGAATCACTAAAATGCTTTGATCGAGAAAGCGCGACGTGTCACGCAGCTTTTCTGCAGCCTGACGATACTCTTCAACCTTTAGCAGACGGTCAAACGCCGATTTTCGCTCGGTTGATCCTTCAAGAAAGATCGCCGTAAACGTGCCTTGGGGAACGCCGATGGCCTGCCGGAACAACGATTTGAGATCGGTGCCCGGTTCGAGGCCGAGATGCTGCCAGAGAAAACGAAAGACCTCTTCCTTTTTATCCGCGATTCGTGTGTTCAGACGCGGATCGGTAACGTGATAGCCTGCACCGCTGTCGCGATAGACTATGTACTCGCGTTCGTCGAGGCTGCTTTCAAATGTGACCCTTACCGAGCCTTTCTTGGCGCCGCGACGAACAAAATCCTCCTTTTTATACTCGAGCAGGTCAAAAAGTGTCCACGCGATAGCTTCGATGATCGTAGTTTTGCCCGCTCCGTTTTCGCCTGTAATAGCGGTCGTTCCGCGTGAAAATTCGAATGTCGATGAGATGTGAGACTTGATATTCTCAAGCTCGATCTTTGAGATATGCATGACGCGATCTGAACTTATCTTTCAAGCTCAAGTTTAGAATAAAATCGCGGCAAAGAAAAAGACGGCAAATTTCATATGGAAATTGCGTAGGAAGCAGGGAATCGGCGACAATTTGCGTATGAAAATTGAAACCGGAGAAATAGTGATAGCGATCCTGCACAGCCCGCGTGAAAAGCTGCTGGGTATTGTCGATGAGATAAATCCCGCGGGTATTTCTGTTCGCTCGATCGAGTTGGGATATTTTGACGATTGGTGCAAGTCTATAAGTGTGGGTGAAGCGCATTTGCAGATGTCGGACAATTTCTTCCCTATGTGGCGCGTCGAGCGGATCACGAGAGACGAGGCGACGGATGATGTGCCGTCGATGTCGGATCAGTTTCACTTCCGAACAGGAAGGTGGCTGTCCGATCAATAAAATGGCCTGCCGTTTCAAAATTGAATCATTCTTAACTGCTGGGAACCATTTGCGACCGTGACGGATCCTATTTCATTCGCGGTTATAAAATACTGATGGCTGTCATTTCTTTCGTTTAATAGTTGCTCCAAGTCATCATAAACTTCAGGGGTCACTGGATCATCGACAAATACCGGCTCAATTACAGCGAGCCGTTTGAAACAATCATGAAGATGCCCTCGCCCCGAGCCAAAATCGCCTGCGTCAGTTCCGACAATGAGACGGATGCGAGCATTTTCGTCTGCAGACCGACTTAGAATTGCCGCAGCTAGTCGAACGCCTCTCTCAAATTGCTCAGAAACCACGACACCTTCTCCGCGTTGTTCGGCTTCGAGTTTTTCACGCAGAGTCAGCTTTTTCCCACCGGTTTTTGGCATCCGGTCATCTAGTATCACGGTTATGAGTTTGTCGTCCTCAGCAGCAAATTCGCGGACGGTCAAGACTCTTGCCCTCGCGGTCGCTTTCCAGTCAATATGCCGCAGGTCATCATTTGGCCTGTAATCACGCAATGCCAAAAGGTCTTCACCGACACCTCGTTTGTTCGCAGTGAATTTTCCCGTGTTGAGTGGTATGTCCTGAAGGTCATGATTGATCGGCATAGGATGTGGAAAAACGATCAAGTCAGTTTCTCGTGCCGGAAGACGTCGCCGGTGATTAAAAAATCCGAATGGAAATTTTGTTGAGAGTTCGAAATCTTTAATGATAAGGCGCCCGCGATGCGGGAAGGTGTGCTTGGCCTTTGATTCGACCGTCTTTTGCGGGCCGATATATACAAAATGATCCAGAGTGCGTCGAACGATGCTGGCGCGGCCGAGCCATTCGGCTATCCATCGTGGGAAAATCGTTTTCAGATCGTCGTCGGCGATCGAACGCTCGCGTTCTTGTCCACGCACCTTTGCGACGATAGAAAATGCCGGAAAGATGCGTTTCCGATTATTGAGGCTGACGAGAATAGGCGTTGACTCACCTGCAAAGATCGTATCGGGAAACCGCATTTTCACATCGAGTTTCTTTAGGCAGATGTTTCCGGCAAAGAAACCGACGATCAGCGTTGCGATCAAGAAAGAAAGTACAATAAAGAGCAAATTGTTGCCCGTATTCCACGCGGAAAATCCGACGATCATTATCAGCACCAGCATCACCGCTCCGCCTGTCGTGAATTCGAACGGCAGGTTCATTTGCGACGCTTCGCGGCCTGCGTTGCGTGCCAGCGGAGGCACGACAAAGATCAAAATTAGCAGAACGAAGACAAGCGAAATGCCGGCCGAAATGCCTGCGAGCCTTATATTACCGGTTTGATGGGCGTAGAGAGTAAGGATCGAAAGGCCGATGCCGCCGAACACAACAAGCAATCCAAGTGCGCCGTTCCTGAGGTCGCGAAGACTAAAAAGCTGACTGATGGATCGCAAGTTCATTGAGTTTGTCGAGTTTTATGAGTTCGTTGAGTGAGGCAAGAAATTTACTCAATGAACTCAACAACTTATAAACTCAATACCTTAAACAGGAACGGTTATCGTCTGTAATATTTCCTGTAAAACGCGTTCGGCCTCGCGGGTTCGCTGACGCAAAACTCCGCTGCGTGAATTGACAATAATTCTATGCCCAAAGCACGGGACGACGAGCCGTTTAATGTCGTCGGCAATGCAAAAATCGCGTCCTTCGATAACCGCGAGTGCCTGGGCCGAGCGAAAAAGAGCAAGAGTGCCGCGCGGGCTTATTCCAAGTTCCAAGGCTTCAGACTTTCGTGTTGCATCGACGATCTGGAGCAAGTAGTCGAGCAGCGATTCATCAAACCTGACTTCCGAAACCAATTGCTGCAATTCAATAACATCGGCCTGCGTCATTACCGGTTCGACGTTGTCCAGCGGATCGACGCCTGCCCGATCTCGCAGTATGCGACGCTCTTCCTCGATATTGGGATAGCCCATATGAAGCCGCAGCATAAAACGGTCAAGTTGCGATTCCGGTAAGGGATATGTGCCGTGATGTTCGGACGGATTCTGCGTTGCGACGACAATAAAGGGAATCGGCAATCTTCGTGAAACGCCTTCGACGGTGACTTGTTCCTCAGCCATTGCTTCGAGCAGGGCCGATTGCGTCTTTGGCGTCGAACGGTTTATCTCGTCGGCAAGCACGATATTTGAAAATATCGGCCCGGCCTTCCATTCAAAATCACCGCTTTTTTGATTGAATAACGAAAGGCCGATGACATCGGACGGCATCAGGTCGGACGTGAACTGGATACGCTGAAACGACAATTCCAGAGCCCGTGCCAGAGCATTGGCAAGTGTCGTTTTACCGATGCCGGGAACGTCCTCGATCAGCAAATGGCCCTTGGCAAGCAATGCGATAAGGGCGAATTTTACCGTTTCCGATTTGCCCCGAATGACGCTTTCAATAGCCGACTGCAGATCGGCGATCTTTGCCGAGGCATCAAAATTCGAGGCTCTTCTTGTGCCTTCGACGGCTGTTTCCGCTACTATCCAATCTCTCATGAGGCTCAAATGAGCGGAAATCCGCCCGAAACTATATTCTACCCGATTATTAACCACCGCCGCATCAAAAAGTTGCAGTAAGAACATCGAATAGCTGCTGCAGAGTATCGTTAGTCATTGTTTTTTATAATGCTTTAACTTAGATGTCTCTACTCTGTCCCAAGTGTCCCACTGTCCCACCGTTTTTTTCACGCTAACCGCCGTTTCAAGCGTTCCAAAACGTTCCACTTTGAAGTGGAACGCTGTAAACGTTGTAACTGAACGAGTTAACAGCGAAAAAAGTCCGCGTTCCACGATTTTGCGAAAAAACTTTTTTCGCTTTGCGCCGCACTTGCGCCGCACCCGAGCGGCGCAACTTAACCTGTTCAATTAATTAAGGTTACAGCCGCAATTTTGCCCTTTTTCACTCATTTTGAAAAAAAAGTTTCTGCGAATGTCCAACGAACTTCAGTTTGTTGCGCCAGAGCCGTCAAACTAAAGTTTGACGGACATTTGTCAAATATCAAAATCGCCGAAATTACAACGATCCCTGCAACAAAGTAGCGCATACGGCACAAATTGTAAATACCAATTTTCCCGATTCGACGTGGCTTTCTCGATTTGACGCAACTTTCTCGATTTGACGTATTTTTCCGATGGCTGGTCAAAAATATTTAGGGAAATGCGGCCCGGTTGACAGATTTATTTTGGCCGCGGGTGCCCCATTTGGGACGTAAATTCCGTTTTTTTAGGTAGAGGACCTATTTTTTATAGATTACAATCAAAAGTCGCGAAGGAGATTCGTCAATGCTGTACATGTCAACATTTCTGCGTTATTTACATTTTTTATTTCTGATGGCCGCTGTGGCTGTAGTTTTTGCTGCGGCAAATGTCGTCACAAATGGGCAATCTTTTGGGCCTGCGAAGTCTCTGAAGGCTATTCAGGCTGCGACCGCCGATGAAGACTTGTCGGCAACGAATAGTATCATCGCCTCTACGACAGCGATCCTGACGGTTACGAAGACCGCAGACACCAACGACGGTGTGTGCGATGCGGATTGCTCTTTGCGCGAGGCTCTCGATGTGGCGGACAGCAACGGCCAGGCCGATACGATCATCTTTAACATCCCGGTAGCCGATACGGGATGCAATGTGACATTTTGTACTATCACGTTGACGAGCCTGATCGCTCCGGCGGCCGATGGCGGCCAACTGACGATGATCGACGGCGGAGTCGCAGCCAATTCGATCACCCTGAGCGGCGGCGGCAGTGTGCCTCAAATTTTTGGTGTGGGCAGCGGAGTAAATCTTAGCGTCAACAGCCTAAATTTCACGCGCACCAGCGGAAGTAACGGCGATGCGACGGTTACGATCACTTCAGGCGGAAATTTGTCGCTTACCAATTCCGCGCTTTACGACAATGCGAATTTCGGCCCGAACGCGGCGATCAGATGCGCTGCCGGCGGTGTATTAAATCTGACGAACGTCACTCTTTCAGACAATTCGTCGTTTGGCGGCGGCGGCATTAATAATAGCGGCACGGTCACGGCGACCAACCTCACAGTCACGGAGAACTACGGCGGACCCTTTGCCGGCGGCTTGACCAACACGGGCACGTTCAACATCAGCAACTCGATCATCGCCGGAAATTTGTCGAATGACAGCAGCTTTCGCGATGTTTCCGGCGTATTCAACTCGCTGGGATACAACCTGATCGGCGAAACGGACGGGACAAACGGATTTGACGCCACAGGCGATCAGACGGGGCCAATTAATGGATCGTCCCTTGTCATGCTTGCGCCGCTCGGTTTTTACGGCGGCAAAACACTGACGCATACTTTGCAAAGCAATCCGCCAAACCCTTCGCCGGCAATCAACTCGGGAACCTCTACGGGAGCATCTGCAACCGACCAACGCGGAGTTGCCCGAGTCGGCAATGTTGACAAGGGAGCATTCGAAGTCAACAGCTCTTACGTCGCAATACTTCCCGGCGGGACGTTGAACACTCCGTATTCTTTCCAACTCATTCCGAGCACATCTACATTCTCATGGTCGGTTACGAGCGGAGCATTGCCGCCCGGCATAACGTTGAACTCAAATTTTGTCCCAAATGCGACGATCGTCCTAAGCGGTACGCCGACGGCGGGCGGCATTTATAATTTCACCATCAGGGCCGACAACGTAATATCGTCAAGTTTTACCAAATACAGATTGTCGATACCAGGCGGCCCGACACCTTCACCTTTTGTCGTAAATACGACAGTGGATACCCAAGACGTAGCCATCGGCGACGGAATTTGTGCCGATGCGGGAGGGATGTGCTCGCTTAGGGCAGCGATCTCGGAAGTCAACGGGGAGGCAAACTTTTATGGCGGTCGTGTTATTACACTGCCGGCAGGAATCTACACTCAAACTCTTGTGGCCGCCGACGAAGACGCCAATCTTGGAGGCGACTTTGACATCACATCCCGGATAACGATCAACGGCGCCGGTGCGGGAACGACTATCATTCAGTCGAATGCCGTATCGAACACTGCGACCGAAAGGGTGTTCCACGTTCTTGGCGAAGGAGCGACTGAGGTTGTGTTAAACGGCGTGACGATACAGAACGGTAAGGCGCTGGCTTCAACCGACGGCGGACGCGGCGGCGGCATCAAGGTCGGTTTCGGCGGGACCGATCCTAATTCGGACGCAGGCATAAATTTCACTCTCACCAACTCTGTTGTTAAGGACAATGTTGCGGAAAGCCGCGGCGGCGGACTGCTTATAAACAAAGGCAAACTGACCGTTACCGGCTGCACGTTCACCGGCAACCTGGCGGGAAGCTCCATTGCGGACGCTTCCAACGGAGCCGGTGGTATTTGGATCGATTCTCAGGACAATGTGGCAGTTGCTGGCCAAACGGCGACAATTACAAACACTGCTATCAACAATAACACCGTCCAATCGTCCGCCAACAACACTTTTGGCGGAGGCATGGTAGTCCGTGCCGTCGGTGCCGCGATAACGATCAACGGCTGCACGATCGACAACAATCTTTCGAGTTCGACTTCAGACGATCCTGCGAAGGGCGGCTATGCTGGTGGAATCGCTAACCAGCAAGCGAACATGGCCATCATAAACAGTTCGGTCAGCGGAAATACGTCCAACCGTTATCACGTCGGTATCCGAAACCTGTCTAGTACACAAGCCGAAGCGAACCTCACCATTATTAACAGCACGGTTAGCAATAACACCTCAGCCGCAGCAGATGCACAGGGCGGCGGGATCACTAATATTTCCGGCGATGCGTTCAATGCGACAGTGACGGTTGAGCGTTCAACGATCAGCGGAAATACTTTGACCGGAGCAACCAGCATAGGAGGCGGATTCAACAATTTTCGCGTAGCGAACGGTGCGGCCGTGCTGGATATAACAAATTCCACGATAACCGGAAACAGCGCACATGACGCCGCCGGAATCTATACCGAACAATCGCCCGCTACCTGCTTTATTGATTTCTCTACGATCACCTCAAACACTGCAGTTGGTGACGCCGGCGGCATCGGGCCGAATGGCGGAGCCGGTTCGACATTTTTGTCGAACTCGATAGTTGCCGACAACACGGCTTCGACAGCAAACGGCGATATTTTTGGTTCGGTCGTATCGGTTGGCTATAACCAATACGAATCGGCACCTAGCTTCACTCCGGCGGCACATGATGTTCAGGGCGACCCGGCAATGGGTGCGCTCGGAAACAACGGCGGCAGCACGCAAACACAGATTCCCGGCTTGGTGGCAAGAGATACGATCCCTGCAGGAGTGAACGGCTGTGGGAATCCGGTCATTTACGATCAACGTGGATACGTCCGCCCGTTTGGAGCGGGATGCGACAAAGGCGCGGTCGAGGTTTTTATCGGAACGCCGCTGCCGACTCCGACAATGGGGCCATCGCCTAGTTGCGCGACTACGATTACGCAGTCAAAACGACAAGTCGTTACTGAGAACGGCGGGATATACTGCGGCGGCACCTTTCATAACGATAATAGTTTTTGGCGTGCATTTACGCTGTCAAGTTTTGGTGTTCAGCCGACAGATGTGTATAATGTCGCGTCAGTTTCATTTGGCATCGAGTTGGCAAATGCGGCGGGAGAGGGAACGACACAGCCGGTGATTGTTCGGCTTTATGCACAGACATCAGGAACTTTTCCAAATGGAACACGGAGCCAGTTAGCGACGACGACCGTTCAGGTCGCCGATCAGGTGGGCACGGTTTTAACCGCTCCGATCTCTGCGAGTTTTCCTGCGGGAACTTCGCAGTTGATAATGGAAGTATTTACGCCAAGCGGCGTCGCAGACGGACATAGGATATTTATCGGTGCCAATGCCTTTGCTCAGACAGGGCCGAGTTATTTTAACTCTCCGAACTGTGGTGTCTTTAACAACACGACCGACCTCACGAACATTTACCCAGACATACACTTTGTTATGAGCGTGAACGGCAGCAGTTGTCCCGCCGCGACAGCTACGCAGACTTCAACTCCAACATCGACCGCGACGTCAACTCCTACGCCGTCGTCTGTAACTGTCTCCGGAACCGTGACGTATGGCAATCCGGCATCGCCGACTACGAAGTTTATTTCGAACGCACAGGTGACGGGAACGGGTTCGGTTCTTGTTTCGACGAACACCGCAGCTCCCGGCGGAACTGCGGGACAATATACGCTGACCGGATTTGGATCAGGTTCCTACACCGTTTCGCTGTCGAAGACAACCGGGCAGAACGGTGTCTCGTCAGCCGATGCGGCCAGGATTGCTCAGCATGTTTCGGGAAACTTGTTTATCACCAACGACCGTCAGAAAATCGCTGCTGATGTGACCAATAACGGAGCGCTGTCGTCAACTGATGCTGCACAGCTTGCAAGATTTGTGGCGGCTCTCGGTCCGCCAATCGGGCTGACGAACCAATGGAGATTTTTCGTGCCTGACGTTTCACAACCGACGTTCCCGATCGGAGCATCACCGACGACTCGAAGCTACGCTGACCCGATCGGCAATCCGACCGGACAAGACTTTATTGGAATTCTTGTCGGCGAAGTCACAGGCAACTGGAATCCGACTGCGGCGAGGCCGGGAACAGTGGGCAGTGGACAGTGGATAGTGAACCGTGAAGACAAAACACAAAATCCTATTGTGGTTATGGCTCAGTCTGTTGTGTCTGCTGCGGACAAAGAGATTGTTGTTCCGGTCAATGTTCAGGACATTGAGGGCAAGGGAGTGATTTCTTATGAGTTTGATCTGCGATATGATCCTTCGGTGATGCAGCCGGTTGGGGATGTGGTTGATGTTAAAGACACGATCAGCCGCGGGCTTTCGGTGGTGACAAATCCATATGAGCCGGGGCTCTTGCGGGTTGTTGTTTACGGGGCTTATCCGATAGATGGCGATGGTGTGTTGTTGAATTTGAGGTTCGCGGCTGTCGGTGGTGTTGGATCAATTTCAGATTTAAAATTTGAGAATTTGATATTCAACGAGGGCGAGTCGCGGGTGACAGTGATCAATGGAGAACTGAGAATTGAGAACTGAGAACTGAGAAGAATCGGGAAACCCAGTCGCTATCGCTTCCGGTTCGGACTTGTTAGAGTATATGAGAAGGGCGGTATATTCGATGTTGAGTGTATCGCCCTTACTTACGTGCGGGCTTTTGCATAAGAATGCCCTTACTGACGTGCAGGCTTCTGCATAAGCGGGTACCTGTGGCGATGTGCGTGTTTGCGTTGTGCTTTCTGGGATTTTGTTTGCAAAAGATGATTTGCGGGAGTAAGCTATTTGAAAGTTTACGTTTCTCAGACCTATCGTTCCCGCTTTGTATTTCGAGCTTGTTAAGGCTCTTCTGTCGAGCGTGAATTGTATCTTTCGAGTAACGCAAACGAAGCTCGATCGGTATGAAGTTTAACCTTAAATCCGCGGACTGTCCTTATTTTCACCGGCACTTTTGTTTCGGGCCGTTGTATGTTCGCCATTTTGCGAAAATGCGATCGATGTTTGCTGTGGCCGTGTTTGCGGCTGCGATGGCGGCGTTTTCGGTAAATGTGAATGCCGCAACATTTGTAGTTAACGCCCAAAATGATGCTCAGGATGTAGCGCCGGGAAACGGTGTTTGTGAAACTGCTGCGGGAAATGGTATCTGCACGCTTAGAGCGGCGATCACGGAGGCAAATGCACTGGCCGGTGCGGACATCATTACACTTCCGGCAGGAACTTATACTGAGACGCTCGCGGCGGCAAATGAGAATGCAAATGCGGGCGGCGATTTTGATATTACATCGCCCATCACCATCAACGGCGACGGGGCTGCGACGACCATCATACAAGCCAATGCGGCTGCTCAAACGGCGAACGAAAGGGTCTTTCACATTCTCGCGGGCGGAACGGCGGTAACTATCAACGGCGTTACGATCAGGAACGGCGTTAACCGGCAAGCCACTGCGATAGGCGGTGGTGGCATCAGAGTCGAGGGAGCAACGGCAAATTTCACCCTAAACAATTCAACTGTCACTAATAATTTTTCGGAAAGCCGCGGAGGCGGAATTGCTGTCAATAAAGCGAATTTGACGGTGACCAACTCTGCCTTTACTAACAATCAGGCCGGATGTAATTTGGCCGGCACCGCATCGGCAGGCGGCGGTATCGTGATCGATTCGGAAGATAACATCGCGGTCGCAGGCCAGACGGCTAATATTTCTAACACGACAGTTACCGGCAATAAGGCGGAATCGTCCGTCAGCAACACTTATGGCGGCGGCATCTTTATTAGGGCGATCAATGCTCAAGTCACACTGACGGGCTGCACGATCAACAACAATCTTTCGATCACAACTAGTAGTTTGTACGGCGGCTACACGGGTGGCATTTACAATCAGGAAGCTCGCGTAACGCTTTTGAACAGTACGGTCAGCGGCAACACCGCTGGCCGATATTTCGCCGGCATTCGAAATATCGCTTCCTTGAAAGGGCCGGCGACGTTCGACATTATCAACACCACGATCAGCAACAACACCGCTCCTCACGAAAATGCGCTGGGCGGCGGCATCGGCAATATCCCGAGCTCTGTACATAGCGCGACCGTCAATATCGATAGCTCGACGATCAGCGGCAACGCGCTGCCCGGCAACGCAAGCATTGGCGGCGGCATTGTAAATTCATCTACCGCTGCCGGTATCGCTCGTGTGAACGTGACAAATTCCACCATAACCGGCAACAGCGCTACTGCCGGCGCTGGCATTTATACCACGGGAAAAAATACGGTCTTTAATGTCAATTTTACGACGATAACTTCAAACGCTGCGGTCACCGAGGGCGGCGGCTTTTTCCGTAATGCGTCCGGCGTCACTCTTTTGTCAAACTCGATCCTTGCGGACAATTCGGTCACAACCGGCGAAGGAATAGACATTGACGGAGTAGTCGTTTCGGGCGATTACAATCATATCGAACACTCGTGTGACCAGTATTTTCCGGCGGCACACGATGTGATGGACGTTGACCTTGTTATGTCAGCACCGTCGAATAATGGCGGCCCGACGTTCACTCAAATTCCCGGAGCTATGGTCAGAAATACGATCCCAGCGGGAACGAACGGATGCGGCAGCACAGTGATCAACGATCAACGCGGATCGGTGCGTCCTGTCGGCTCCGGTTGCGACAAGGGTTCATTGGAATTTGAAGGCGGAGGGGGAACACCGACGAACACGCCAACAATCGCGCCGTCAAATACACCGACGAATACGCCTTTTAATACGGCGACCAACACGGCAACTCCGACATTCACGCCGACGAATACAGCATCCAATACTGCCACACCTACGAATACAGCTACCAATACAGCGACGGCGACCTTTACGCCAACGAATACAGCGACACCAACAGCGACGGCGACCTTTACACCTACGAATACAGCGACACCGACGATAACAGCGACTCAAACATTCACACCGACTGCGACGGCAACTCAGACATTTACGGCGACAGCTACCTCAACTCAAACGTTTACGCCGACACCAACGGCAACGCTGGCATTTACACCGACTGCGACAGCTACTCAAACATTTACACTGACGCCAACTACAACTCAAACATTCACACCGACTTCGACGACAACTCAAACGTTTACGCCGACTGCGACGGCGACATTTACACCGACTCCGACGGTGACTCAGACATTCACACCAACGGCAACGGCAACTCAAACGTTTACACCGACGGCAACTGTGACTCAGACATTCACGCCGACACCGGCTGCTACATTCACACAAACGGCGACGTTTACAAACACGCCGACGAATGCACCGTCTAATACGCCGACGACAACCCCAACGCCTTCCGGTATTCCTGTATCGCTGCCGAATGTTAACGCGATTCCTGGCGTGGTCGTGATACCGATAACTGTCGGAGACACTACTGGTCAAGAGATAATTTCTTACGATCTGAACATTGATTTTGACCCTGCGAGAATTCAACCCGCATCGCCGCCGATCGACCAAACCGGTACTTTGAGCAGCGCGATGTCGATCACGCCAAATTCCAACAATGCTGGACATCTGGTCATTTCAGCATTTCAGGGTGCAGCACTTTCAGGAGCGGGAACACTAATAAAATTGAGGTTCAATGTTGTCGGAACGCCGGGACAATCGGCCGCTCTTGCCTTTGCGGATTACACCGATCCAAGCAATGTTTTTCATCCGGGATTTATGTTCAATGAAGGCGATCCGGCGGCATCGACAACGAATGGAAGCTTGACTATTACAAACGGAACAACAGGTTCGATAAGCGGAGTCGTTACATATGGCAACGCGATCGGGACGCCGGCGACGCGGTTTGTTAACAATGTTATGATCCGAAGTACTGTAGGTACTCCGCCGGTGTCCTCAATGACGGATTCATTCGGCGTCTTTTCAATCAGCGGGTTCGGGTCAGGCTCTTACACCATAACGCCCATCAGAGAAAACGATCAGAGTGGAGCTATATCTGCATTCGATGCGGCATTGATCGCCCGTCACGTCATTGGCATCCAGCGAATAGCGGGCACTCAGTTGGAGGTCGCCGACGTCAGCGGGAACGGCCTCGTCAATTCGTTCGACGCCGGGCTGATCGCAAGCTTTGTAAATGCGAGTACGTTCCCAAACGGGTTGACCAGCGCATGGAGATTTATCCCCGAGAATAGAACGTATTCTTCGGTCGCCGGAAATATTACAGGTGAAAATTACACGTCATTGTTAATGGGTGACGTATCTGGCAGTTGGGGCGTTCCGGCTCCGCGACCAATTGATAATTCGCACCCGGCAGACGGCAGCGCTCCGGAAAATATTTTTGTCGAATTGCCTTGTCTTGTTGTGGAAGCCGGCAATGAGATCCTCGTGCCATTGAATGTTCAAGGAGCGATCAGCAAAGGAATAATCTCCTATGAGTTTGAACTCAGGTATGACCCATCGGTGATACAGCCGCATGCTGATCCGGCCGAAGTTGCAGGAACGGCGAGCCGCGGGTTCACCGTCATGGTTAACCCTTCGAAACCCGGGGTATTAAGAGTTGCGGTCTTCGGAGCGATGCCTATAAACGAAAACGGTGTCCTGCTAAATCTCAGATTTACGTCTATCGGTTTTAACGGATCGGTATCAAAACTTTCGTTTGAGCGAATAATGTTCAATGAGGGCGAGCCGAAATTGACAATTACCGATGGAAAAATAGAATTATTTTGAAACGTGCCGCCTTTGCAATATCACAGCAAAAAAACAGGGCGGCGCTTTATGAAGCGCTGCCCTGCGTTAAGGTTTATCTGATGTTTAGAACAGCTCGATCTGTCCGTCATTTGTGATTAGATACGGGCTGCCTTCGTTGAGCATCAGGCGTTCCCACGTTAACGGTGACACCATACCGGACGTTCCGACTGCGGTGAATCTGAGGTTTAGTAAAACTCCGCCGGTGCCAATGGACGTCGGGCCGTAAACTGCAACTCTCAAAAGTCCTGGTTCCTCAGCATTGAAAACGGCGGTAAGTCCTCGGCTGACCGTTCCCGTAACATCTACCGCATTCTTCATCGGCTGAATGACCGAGGGATCGTATCTGAGTTCGAACTCGTACGAAATAATCCCCTTATTGGCAATTCCCTGAACTTCAACCGGAACGACGATCTCGTCGCCGGACTTTGTTACGAGACGCGGTGCATTGATCGTGCTACTTCTTTCAGAGCCTCCCCCGACAGCCGGCCGGGCTCCGCTGTTGGTCCAGTTGCCTGAGACCTCACCGACTAAAATTGCTCCGTAATCTTCACCAGCAATATTTCCAGTGATGGTCTCGTAGGTGCGTGATGCCGGAAGAAATTGCCAGAGGGCAGTATTTGCGCCATTGCCCGAAACGACCCATTGAGCTAATTGTCCAGCGTCAAATGAGGTGACATTGCTGTTGCCGCTGGTATCAGCCGCGAGGAGTTGATTCGCATTAAGTAATGGCGGCACGCCCGCTACATGCTGTGCGATCCTGGCAGCGTCGAAAGAGGTAATTCCGTTCACTCCGCCTACTTTGGTGGGCGTTACCGTGTAGGAACCAGCTCCAAAGCCACTGAGTGTATAAGTTCCGGCGATCGGCCCTGGCGCCGCGGTCGTTGTCGAAACATTTGGCGAACCTCCGCCGCTTATGACAACATTAGAAACGAATCTCGGCGTCGACGAAGCGTTAGCATAGGTCACTGTTCCCGAGATCGAATCCGCTGGTGTTGCGGTTGCAGTGGCAGTCGGGGTATTTGTAGGCGTATCTGTAGGGGTGTTCGTCGGGGTCGAT
This sequence comes from Chloracidobacterium sp., assembly GCA_016711345.1. Lineage (NCBI taxonomy): Bacteria > Pseudomonadati > Acidobacteriota > Blastocatellia > Chloracidobacteriales > Chloracidobacteriaceae > Chloracidobacterium > Chloracidobacterium sp. The sequence continues at coordinate 1,008,456 of JADJTD010000001.1, read as the reverse complement.
GTTGCGGTCGGTGTACTTGTCGCCGTATTGGTAGGTGTCGGTCCGGCCGTATACGCGATGCGCACAAGCGGAGTCCCTGAACGGCGTGACAAATAATACATACTGCCATCATTTGCAACATGAACGTCCACAGTTCCAAATTGTAGCCCGCTTGCAAAAGGCGAAGCATTGCCCATCGAAGACGGATTGAGCGGATCAACATATCTTATCCAACCGGCACAGTAATCCGCAAAAAAGTATTTGCCAACATATTCAGCCGGAAACACGGTAGTTGTCGGATTGTAAAAAGAACCGCCGATCACCGTACACTCCGAAGCTCCGCTTGCCGAAGAGAACTGATAGACAGGATCCGTATAGTTGGCATTTCCACAAGGTGTTACCTGACTGCCCGCTGTAAATGTACCTTCGCATGATGGCCAGCCATAATTCGTTCCGACAACGCCGTTGTTGACCTCTTCAGTAGTGTTCTGGCCAACATCATTGATATAAAGCCTTCCTGTTCCCGGCTGAAATGCGAATGTGAAAGGATTGCGCAAGCCTACCGCCCAGATCGACTGATTTGTTCCGGTTGGTGAACCCGCAATGCCCGGGAATGTGGTCGGGTTATCGCCCGGAATAGTTCCATCGGAATTGATTCGCAGAATTTTTCCCAATTTGTTAGAAAGTAATTGTGAATTTGATGAAACCGCATTTTCGCCAACGGCGATATAAAGCTTCCCGTCCGGGCCGAAATGAATAGCTCCGCCATTATGATTAGTCGCACTGAGAGTTTCCAGATCAAGGAGAATCACTTCGCTTCCGGGAATTGCGATGTCCTCGTTCGCGCTGTCGGCTGTAAAACGGCTGACGCGGTTATGTGTCGTGGGCGTCGTCGCAGTGTAATAAACGTAGACATACTTGTTAGTAGCGTAGTCAGGATCAAAGGCAACACCGAGCAATCCTCGCTCACCTGTTGAAGTCGTCGTAACTGTTGTAAACGGTGTCGCGAGGAGTACATTATTCTTGACAATCCTCAACGCTCCGCCCTGTTGACAGACAAAAATGCGCCCGTCAGGATGAATGGCAAACGACGTTGGCGCGGAAAAACCAGAGGCTATCGTCGTCTCTGTAAATCCGACAGGCACCGTCGCCGTACCCGGCATAGCGAGGGCTAATACGATCAAAAATAATGCTGCACCGCTAAGTGCGGGGCGCAACCAAATGGACATTTTGTTTATAGAACTATTGTGAAAAAGATCGAACTGCATTACTACTAACTCCTTTATGTATCTGGAATTCTATCAGGGCGACGAGGGGAACCTCTATTATACGCGTCGAAGCAGCAGTTGTCTATAACCTATTGGGTTAACGCCGTGCAACTGGTCTTTTGAGTATTTAGCTCTTTATTTATACAATTATTTGTGTAGCTAGCAATGTTCGGCCGGATTTGGCCGTCAGAGCGAGGAATTAATGAGAGAATATTTTAAAGTCCTTTTATTGTTTGTAGGTTTTAGCGTTGTTTTTTCGACTTTGACAGCCTGTGATGGAATGCAGGCAGGAAATGCAAATTTAGCTAATGGTGCCTCAAAAGGCAATTCAAGCAAAAGTGGAAATTATCCTCCGGTAGTTTCGGGTATTGCCGAGGGAGCAATTCATCTTCTCGACGGAACCAAAACAAAACTCTCCGATCACAAAGGTAAAGTGGTAATACTAAATCTGTGGGGCATTTGGTGCGGGCCGTGCCGCGACGAGATGCCGCATCTTCAGGCGATACAAAAGCAGTATGCAGATCAAGGACTTCAGGTCATGGGTCTAAATGTTGGCGACCATGAAGGCAAAGCCGAGCCGGTCGAGAATATTAAGCGGTTTGCTGAGCAAATGAAGATCGACTATACGCTTGCACGTGTCGAAAGCCCTATGATCAATCAGTTTTATCTTCTTTCTAAACAGAATTCCGTTCCGCAAACAATAATCGTTGACCGCGAAGGCCGTCTGCGAGGGCTTTTTGTTGGCGGCGGACCGCGTGTTTACAGCGAAATGAAGTCGGCCGTCGAAAAAACTATGAACGAGTAACCTCGCCTACCTTGGGCTCGACCAACAAGGTCTTAAAGCTGGACAAACTCACCAAGCCGGGAGCCGCACGCCGCGGTTTATTGACAAATTTTTTTTGAGTATAGTTAACGCCAGCTTTTGTCTGTTTGCTTCCGCTGCTGTAAAAGGCAGCAAGCTGAGCGGCTTCGACAAGTGTGCGGTTTGGAACTTCTTTCCGGTTAGGATTTCTGATCACTACATGTGAACCCGGATAATCCGCCGCATGCATCCACAGGTCGAGCGAGCGAGCGATCCGAAAAGTCAGATAATCATTGTCCACCGCTTTCTTACCCACGAGTATCTCAAAGCCATCCGATGACATAAAACGCCGTACACCTTTGAAAGCGGCTTCCTGCTTTTTCTTGCGTCCGACCGGCGCTGCTTTTTTCGGCGACTCAACCAGTGTTAGAAGAAAATCACGGTCATCGGCTTCGATAGCGGCATCCATTTGCTGCAATATCGTTTCAGCAGCATCTATAGCGGCTTTTGTTTTTTCAATGCGTTCACCAATGATGTTCTGGCCATTTCTCGCTTTTGCATATCGGCGAAAATAGCTTTCAGCGTTCTCGCTGAGCGACGCGTTTTCGTCGCCCTCGATCTCAATTGTTGGTTCAGCCTCGTCAAAATAGTCCGTAACAAGAATTCGATCAGCGTTGCGTGTAGCGGTGCCGACATTTGCAAGCAGCAGATCACCGTAACGTTTCCATTTCGCCGGATCGCCGTGTTTTTCAAGATCTGCGAGCAGGTTTGCGATCAATTTTCGTTGCTTTGTCAGCGAGGCAGCGGCCTTTCGCCGGGCGACAGACACCGCTCGTTCGAAGGCAGCTTCCCTTTCAATCTCTTTCGCTGACTTTTGCGACTGCTCGGCACTCATAAAATTGATTGTAACTTCGTTAACTGTAACTAAGATAGCCGCTAAAAAGCGTTACACTCGACCTGAGTGTAACGCCTTTACTTAATACAGTTTTCTAATATCAGGATTACGCTAAAACTCCCTGACAAGGATAGTGCCGGACAAAAGGTCGTGTAGGGCACGCCTTTCTTCATTAAAATATACAGTCAAAAACGGCGCCCCGGCGAACATGATGGAAACAAGGAATACAGAAGAATTGACCGCGGCCTGACGCAGCGTTGGGTATTCATTCTCTATGGCATCAACGAGTTCGAGTTGAAACATTCGCATTCCCATCGTCTTGCCAAAAAAGCCTAGGCAAGCCGTCATATAAACAAACATTACGATCGCCCAGGTTCCGGTAAATGTCAGGAAACTTCCCGCTGTGAACCAATTGCTACTAGTGAACGCAAGCGGCGACAGGACAAGCATCGTCGTGAATCCACCGATAATAAAGTCAAATAAACCAGCCCCAAACCGCATCGAAAACGGAGCAAGATCTTCTATATCGTCCGCGTCAAGAGCCGCGCTATCCAGTTCGTCTATCTCAACATTCTCCGCTGTGATATGTATTCGCGTACTCTCAGGAAACGGTAGCGAGATCGGGCCGCTTTCAAGTTTTTCAACGCGTGCGATCAATGGCTGTTCGACGGCAGCTTTCGATTCAGCCGGTAACTCGATCTTCGGAAGTTTGTTCGTATCACGCTTTTCGGCAACGGTGACCGGCGACATCACGAGCTTTGGTTTTTGCAGCGTTGGTAATTTTGCCTGAGGTGTTCCAAAGATAAAAGTGGGTGTGTTCCCACTTGGCGAAACGACGCCGAACGGCCTGACCGGTGGAGATTGCACGGTCGGAGCCGCCTTCATAGTCTTGGCCGGTGCCTGAAAAAAAGTATTCCGAGATTCGTTGATCCGACGCATCGCATTTGCAACTCGCGGGTCGCCGATGTTTGGACTCGCTTCCATTTCAGGCTGTCTCACCGGCTCAGTTTTCAGCGCCAGATTTCCGTGATTTGCATGCTGCACTTCCGACTCGGACACTGCGGTCACAGAATCATCGGCCCGCCCTCCTTTTCGCTGCTGAACAGCATTCTGAAGCTGAATTCGCCAATCGGGCATCGCGGAGTTTTTGTTCTGAAATTCAACCAGCGTCTGACTCGTTTTGTGTGTGACAAGGTTTGCGGTGACGGTCTTCTTCTTGACTGGCGGCGGAGGCAAGGGTTGACTCGCTCGTACAGGTTGAGGCTGCGGAGCCGACTTGGCTTTGATCTGTTTTGGAACAAGGCGGCCGCTTGTTATTTTTGATTCGAGATCTTCCCTGACCGAATCATTCATCATCGCTCCGCATCCAGGGCAAATCGATAGTGTTGGGGCCAGACTCCGTTGGCATACCGGGCAGTTCATAGGCTTAGGCAAAAGTACTTAAAGTTTAAACGATTTACGCAGAGAGTTTCCAAAAACTACCTGATGGTATCAGGATTTACTTTAAGCGGTCAACTGTAAAGCGCAGAAAACTTTAAATCTTTTGAACTTTATCAAGAATGAGGTTTTCGATATGCATAAGTTTAATCATTTTAAGGAATCGGCGCTATTTAGAGTGGCTGTCGACCAGCAAAACCCCCATCCGTTTCATGCCACCATCCGATCTCTTCGTCTTCGCCAAGCTGCCAGCATAGCAAAACAACGCGATCGCCGCGCATACTGGGGAAATCGATCAAGCCACGACTTGGATCTTTTATTTCGATGCCAAGCTCATACAGGTCCGTTGTGAGCTTTCCGATCTTGTAGAGCGTGTTTACATAAGTGGTGCCGCCTTCCATTCCGCCGCCGAAATCTGAAGCACTGGCCGCAGCTCGGGCAGCATCGCGCAACCCCTCAACTCTTGCATAAAGGCTGCGAATCAATTCCAGCTTCGGGATGATCGATGGCAGGATAGCGTTGGCTTCGGCAGGTGTAAACAACTTCATCTCTGATCTCTGATCGGCACAAAATCGGCAATATTTTCCGATTCAACTTCGTCAAAATTGCTTTCAAAGTTTGCCGGAGAGCCGGCCGGAACAAAGGACGGAATTTCGTAGCCGCCAGGCTGTGTAACATCCTTTCGTATCATGTCGGCGATTTCGCCGAGATCAATAAAAAAGTCACCTACATCGATCAGCCGAGGCGCAGTGTTCGAGCGAAATCCGGCGATCTCGACGCGGCAGCCTTTGTAAGCAACGGCGTTGATAGCGTAAACAAAATCTTCGTCACCGGAAACGAGCACAGCTGTATCGTATCTACCGGCAAGGCTGAGCATATCAACTGCGATCTCTACATCGAGATTGGCCTTTCGTGTGCCATCGTAGAATGTCTTTAGTTCTTTTTGAACGACGCGGAACCCGTTTCGCCTCATCCAAAGCAGAAATCCCTGCTGGCGTTCTGCACCAACATCGACGCCAGTGTAGAAAAACGCCCGCAGCAGGCGACCGTCGCCTAAGAGTAGACGCAGCAGCTTGTTGTAATCAATGTCTATGTTGTGAAAGCGTGCCGCATGAAAAAGATTGTTGCCGTCAATAAAAACGGCGACGCGGCCACGATGCCCAAACTGCCAGGACAAACTGGTAGTCGTGTCGAACTGCATTTCGTTATACCTCAAACAGCGAGTATTAACGGCCAGTTATCGATCGGGATAAATTAGGAACGGCGATGTGCGTGAATGTTTTACAAAATCAGAGTCTATTTTTTTGTACTGCTTATGTTGAAAATATTATTAAATAAATACTTTAAATCTATCTTTACATTACCGCTAACCATCATTAATCTACCTTTTTCGAAACAAGCCTATCCTTAGTTTGCCTACCGCTTCGCTCGCGGTCAAGCATTTTGGAAGGCTAAGTGTTAAAATCGTGCTTTCGCTCTATGGCCGTTGATCCCGAAAAACAAGGAAAACCTTTTCTCGATTTTGATCCGGAATTCCAGTCGGAAAATATCGCATTTAATCCGAAAGAGATGCTCGCATGCGACGGCTGCAGTAGGGCAAATCCACCAAATAGACTCAATTGCATGTACTGCGGCAACGAGCTTAATATACGGATCGAAGACGCAGCTTTGATCAAAGCGAATCGTCGAAAGCTTGAACTGTGGGAATGCGGCTTCAACGTAATTGTTCGCAAAAGCACAGCAGAAAAGCCTGCCATCGATAAAATCGCCGCACTCTTGTCGCTAGATGCATCCGTCATCACATCGATCCTCGACCTCAGCACGCCTTTGCCGATTGCACGGGTCGAAAGCGAAAATGAAGCCGGTATCATACTCAACGCATTGGCAACGCTCGGCTTGAGATGTTCGGTAATTCCGGACGACGGTCTCTCCGTCGACAAACTACCGGTAAGGCTGAGCAAAATCGATATTATTGAGGGCGGCTTTGTGTTAAGGGATTTCAATACAGGCAATGTCACTATAGTCGCGAAGGATGATCTGGCATTGATCGTGCCGGGTCTTCTAACCACAGACAAGATCGATTCGCTTGAAAAGAAGCGACGCGGAAAGGAAACAAAAATTCTTGCCGAAACCATCACGGCAGAAGACGAAGCGATCCTCGACATCTATTCCCGCAGCGACTCTAATGGTTTTCGAATTCGCTTGGCCGGATTTGATTTTTCATGTCTCGGCGAAAAGAAAGGATTGCTTGCTGCTGAAAACCTAAAAGCTCTTATACATTTTTTGAAAGAGCGGTCTCCAAACGCAAAACTCGTTTCTAATTATTCGGCGATCAAACAGGTCCTCGGCATTGTTTGGGAGATCGAATCACGAAAAGACTCGAAGGGACTTCAGCGTGTTGGATTTGGAAAGACCGAGTTCGGAGCGGTCGCCTCAACAAACAACTTGAACCAGTTCACAAAATATTCACGGCTGCAATGGCATCTTTTATGAAACACAAGCCACCGATTTCGCGAGATAAGAGACGAGGGAACGATCCACGTCCGGAGCGTGAACGCCCACAAATTGCTACGCAGAATTCAAATCTCATTTTCGGCCTGCTGCCAGTTCTCGAAGCCTTGCGGGCTGACAATCGCCGCATCGATAAGGTCTTACTTGCTGAAGGCGCGAAAGAAAAACGTTTGTCAGAGATCGTCGACATGTGCCGCTCGCGGTCAATTTCGTTTGCCTGGGTGCCGCGTGAAACTTTTGCAATACATCTCGAATCGGGGATAAATCACCAGGGCGTAATGGCGTTTACGGCTGCATCAGATTATGTCGAGACCGACGACATTCTGGACAATGCCGGCGAAACGCCGCTGATCCTCCTTCTCGACGGTGTCGAAGATCCGCGAAATTTGGGAGCCATTATTCGCGTTGCCGAATGCTCGGCTGTTGACGGTATCATCATTCCCGAACGGCGAGCCGTCGGTCTGACCGACACCGTCGCCAAATCCTCAGCCGGTGCCATCGAATATGTAAAGGTCGCCAAGGCCGTAAATCTGAACCGCTTTATCGAAAAATTGAAGGAGAAAAACATCTGGGTCGTCGGAACGAGTATGGACGCCGAGATGGAATATTCCGATTGGGACTGGACACGGCCAAGCGCTCTCGTACTTGGCGGCGAAGGCAGCGGTTTGCACAGGCTGGTTGCCGAGAACTGCGACGTCTTGGTAAAAATACCGATGTATGGAAAAATAGATTCCTTGAACGTATCGGTCGCCGCCGGCGTCATACTTTTCGAAGCAAAGCGACAGCGAGCGAAGGACAAATAAAACTATGTTTTGCCAGAAATGCGGTGGACAAAATCCTGATAACGGAAAATTCTGCAGAAGCTGTGGAACGGATCTCGGCAACGTATCGAGCTCCCTGCCAACTCCTCAACAACCACAGCAGCTTCTCAATCACAAAGGCAAACCTATTCATTGGGAGAGCGCGATCACAAAGATCGGTACGGGCTTGGCTTTTTTCGCTATCGCGATAGCTCTTTCATTTTCAAAAATGGGGCAGAACTGGTGGTTTTGGATGCTGATACCTGCATTCGGCTCACTTGGGAGCGGAATTGCCCAATATATGCAGCTTCGTCGGGCCGAAAAAGGCCCAACAGCATTTGTTGGTTCGAATACCGGTAATACGATTAGCGGTTCTCCAAACACCGCACTTCCACCGCCCCAAACCGAATGGGCATCACCCGAATCAAGCTACAAAACGGGCGATCTCGTTCCTCCAAGTGTCACCGAGAATACTACGCGCCATCTCGAGATCGACAGCGAAGGCCGGACGATGACCCTGCCCAAAAAGTAGCTGTTTTTGTTCCATGTTCCGTTTCACTCAAAGTGGAACAAACGCTGGAACAAAATGGAACAGAAAGAATAATCCGTAAATAGCTGATTTATAAAGTCTTAGCGACCCTCTATTTTTTCCGGACAATTTGCCTTGCATTGCCCGCATTTCCATTCACATCGAAAACACGCAAAATCACGGCGTATTCGCCGGGAGATTTCAGCGGCACTTCGATCGTATAGGTTTCACGCGGGCTGTCGGAAATGCCGTCGTTGGCATAAAAGGAGATCCAATCACCGCCATTAACGCTGTATTCGGCGCGTGTCAGGTAGCTTGCGGCGTCCGAGGCCTCGAAAGTGAGCCTGGTAATTTCGCCTGTTGTTTGCGGGACGCCAACAGCGTTTACAACGGGCGGCGTGTTGTCGATATCTATCGGTTCGGTCAATTTTTCGCCGGATAGTGCTAGGTTTAATGGATTCGAAGGCGAATCTCTGCTGACGATCTTAAAAACATATCGCCCATCTGCGAGCGACTGGCCGTCGATAGCAAGAAAATTGTCAGTCATGTCGCCACGAAGCAATTTGAAATTCGCGTCACCAACCTCCTTGTAATAAACGTCGTAAATTATCTTGTCGCCATTGCGGTCCTCGGCTGTCCATTGAAGAGATGTAGCTCCGCGCTGATAAACACGTCGCGGCGGCACTGCAGTATTCGGGATGCCGAATGTCACAGGATCGAGACCGTTGATCTCGATATTCGGGTCGATCTGCATCGGCGGATTTGCCGCAAGACCGACGTTTGTCGGCAAAACTTGGATAGACAGAACTTCAGGAGCGATGTTGCGGGCAACAAAAGCTAAATTGACCTCACTAAGCAACGCAGCCGAAGCCGAACTCCTGAGAACTGCACGCCATTGAAAATACCTTGCCTTCGGACTCGCGACCTGGCCGCCTTTTGGATCGATTAGCGCCGCACTCCAGACACTCCATGTTTCATCCGGCTTTTCTGTGTTTCCGGTTCGAGTTTGTATGGAAACGCTTCCCGAGCTGTTCCACCATATTCGTCCCCAAGTCGCTGTATTTTTTGCATCGAGCACAGCGGAATCATATGTTCCTTCGGCAAGCGTGTCGGGCGCGAATCGGAACAGCGAACCTTGATTGCTGGATGTTGCGATGAGACCATTTCCTGCAGCCTGAAGCGTCGAGATTTGATTCGCATCGGTCTGCAGTACCAACGTATCGCGTCCATCATTGCTGATGTTGTAAATGCGGCCTTTGTCAGAAGTTCCGAGCAAGACGCCGTTACCCGTCTGATGTGCGTATAAGGAAAATCCTGTAACCGTCGCCGATGCCCACAAAATATCTGTGCTGCCGTCAGGTAAGATACGATAAACAGCAGATTTCGCACCGGTTAGATCGTAGCGGCTTTTTGCGGGCGGCTCAGGATTTGAGCTTGATCTTTCAACTGAAACAGTTTTATTGTCGGGCGTCGAGACCGGCGAAACTTCGCTCTTCGCAGATGCCGATTCGCCAAGAGCGAGTACATAGATTGAACCGTCCGGGCCAATGGAAATATCGTGAATTTCACGCAGCGAAGAATCGAGCAAACCGAACGGCTTGCCATCAGTTCCAAACCGCATTACCAGTCCATTCGAATCCGTTCCGGCGTATAAATTTCCTTGTTTGTCAGTCGCAAGCGTAATAATATGAGTCTCGCTCGTGTCGAACATTAATGAAGATTCCGGCGTTGCATTCGCCGACTTTACCTTATATAGCCTGCCGCCATCGCCGGTTGCCACCGCAAGACTGCCGTCAGCCAAAACGGCGAGCGACCAAATATATTTTTCCTTTGGAGCAAAATAGACCTCAGCTTTGCCGCTGGAATCGATCTTGTAAACTTTACCGTCAGGCGAAGTTCCAGCAAATAATTCTCCGCCATTGCCTATCGCAAGCGAAGTGACATTCATTTCTGCGAGATCGGTGAGTAACGCACCTTTTCCGTTGGCATCGACCTTAAAGATCTTTCCGTCGCCGCCCGTGCCAAGATAGATGTCGCTTTTTGTATCAACCGTACTCGACCAGATGTAAGACTGTTCGGTCTTAAAAATTTCAGTCAATTTTGGAGCAAGCGTAATCGTTCCGTCCGAAGCGATGGAGACGCCGCGAGCGTCACCCTTCAAAATGTCGGCTCGCGAATTGACCGACCAAATTGAAGGCCCGCTGCCAAATGCGAACGTGGTAAAGATAAAAATTGAGACAAAGATCAGAAGAAATTTTTTCATTTTAATGATGTTATTTAGATCAACTTACTTGCGAACCTTTAGGCGTGTTCATTTCGCAGGCGTCGCCGGTTATGAGCCGTGCGCTGCGTTCACGCGTGAGATAGGCCCAAAACCATTCGAAAAGCACGGCCAGCCGGTTTCGAAAACCGATGAGGAAAAAGACATGAAGGAACAGCCACATCATCCATGCGATAAAACCTGTGAACTTCAGGCCCGCGAGCTGGGCAATCGCTTTTTTTCGGCCGATCGTCGCCATTGTGCCTTTGTCATGGTAAACAAAATCCTCGCGCGGCGTCCCTTTTAACTCGGCGAGAATGTTATTCGCGGTCGCGGTTCCCATCTGCATCGCGGCGGGACTGACGCCGGGAACAGGCTCGCCGCCTTTCTGCAGCAAAAATGCCATGTCTCCGATGACGAAAATATTCTGGAAGCCTTTTAGCGAAAGATCGTTTTCGACAAGAACGCGTCCAGCCTTATCGATCTCGACGCCGAGTGCTTTGCTCAGCGGCGAAGCGGCAACTCCAGTTGCCCACAGAACTACATCACAGTCGATCCAATCGTCGCCTACCTTCACGCGGCCAGGCTCGATGTCGGTAACGAAACTGTTGAGATGCACTTCTACTCCGAGCGATTCGAGCTGTTGCTTGGCACTTTCGGAAAGGTCCTTGCCAAAGGTGCCGAGAATTTTGTCTGAACCTTCGAAGAGCATCACTGAAGCATTTCGCGTGTCAATGGCCTTGAAATCTTTCGCAAGCGCCTTTCGCGCAATGTCGGCGATCGCTCCGGCAAGTTCAACGCCCGTCGGGCCGCCGCCTACTACGACAAAATTCAACTGTTTTTGGTTGCCGGTGAGATACGCATCGCGTTCGGCGGTCTCGAATGCAACGAGGATACGGCGACGCATCTCAACGGCGTCCTCGATCGTCTTCAATCCCGGCGCGTCGCGTTCCCATTCGTCATGTCCAAAATATGAATGCCGAGCTCCGCCGGCGACGATCAAATAGTCGTAAGAAATCTGCGAGCCGTCCGACAGCGTAACGCACCCATTCTCCTTATCAAAACCGACAACCTCGCTAAGAAGGACCTCGATATTATCAGCCTTGTGAAGAATGCGTCGTATCGGCTGTGCGATCTCGCCAGGACTAAGCACCGCTGTCGCGACCTGATAAAGCAGCGGCTGAAAGACGTGATGATTCTTGCGGTCGATCAGCGTGACATCGACAGGCTTATCAGCAAGCGCCTTGGCAGCCCACAAGCCGCCAAATCCGCCGCCGATGATCACAATGTTTGGCCGGTCCTTCATATGATCAATTCCCGATATATTTTGCGTAAAGAGAACGTGCAGCTGAAACGTCGTTTGTTCCTTTTACAATGGCTCTGCCATCACGAAATACGGTAATTTCATTTTCACCGGAGGTGAACCGTAACAAATATTCATTCTGTTTTACTTCAGTCACACTATTAATACGTTCTGCGAGCGACACAAGATCGATCTTTGTTTGCGAAGGCGGTGCTATCTGAACAGCATTTCGCCCGCAAAGGACAGCAGAAAATTCCTGCGATTCAGCATCAAGAAATTCAAATATTTTTTGCCCGCAACATTTACAGTCCGGATTCGGATCGCTGAGTTTGATGCGTTGACGGTCGTTGGCCCATATGTCGAATTGCATTAACGAACGATGCAGAGAATCAGTGTCACCAACAAGTATCTTCAAAGCTTCAGCTACTTGCGTCGCTGAAACCGTCGCGATTATCGGCATTATCACGCCTGCCGTGTCACATGTTGGAGCCGAGCCAGCGTCGGGCATTTCGTCAAAGATGCAACGCAGACAAGGTGTCTGGCCCGGAATGATCGTCATTGTCGTCCCGTAGCTCGAAACTGCAGCACCATAGATCCACGTCTTGCTGTGCCGTACGCAGACGTCGTTTACAAGATAGCGAACTTGAAAATTATCACTGCCGTCGAGGATTAGATCGCAGCCGTCAATGAGCGATTCTATATTCGAGAGATTTACATCGGCGACGATCGCTTCCACATCGATCTCGGAATTGATCTCGGTGATGCGTGACTTTGCGGCGATGGCTTTCGGCAGACGCTCAGCGGCGTCACTTTCCTTGAATAATGTCTGCCGTTGAAGATTAGTGAACTCGACAAAATCGCGGTCAACAATTCGTAATCTTCCAATGCCTGCTCGTGCAAGCATTTCTGCGTGCGACGCTCCTAACGCTCCACAGCCGACAAGCAAAACACGCGAATTCAGCAGTTTTTCCTGACCGCTCTTGCCGATCTCGCGAAATAATATTTGGCGACTGTAACGGTCGTTCATATATCAAAAAGTTTACTCAAAAAACCTTGCACCCCGCGATCGTCGTCTCTGTCAGAAATATTTGCAGTGCCAAATTTCGCGTCGAATTTTGCCTGTCTACGCAGATCTTCACGCAAACGCCCGCGTTCGTTTTCTATCTCCATTCGTTCTCGTTGACGAGCGATGTCCATTCCCCCTTTTTGGATAAACTCGATCACCTTCGGCAATTCTTCGGCATCAAACCATACGCCATGCTGCTTACAAGTATCGATGATCACGCCGGAAGCTTTTGCAAAGTTGCTGCGGTTCATCAGTTGTTTGCATTTGGGACAAGGAACGTAGCTGATCTTTGAAAGCGGCTCAGCATTTAATTCACGATCACCGATAAATCCTAAAACAGACGATTGCTTTTCTCGATCGACACAAATATTCTGAAAAGTCTCCACATCTGCCCACATTCCGCTGCACTTTTTACATTCGCTGAGCGTCACGTCGCCGATCTGCAAAGAATCGAGTCTTCGTCGGCAACGCGGACATTCGCCAAGATTATCGCCATCAGCAGCCTCTGCCTGCACCGCTTTTGCTCCGCAGTGTCCGCAAAATTTGCTGCCGACAAACATCAGCCCAAAACACGACGGACACGCCATCGTCTTTAATCGCGATTTGCAAAATTCACACTGCGTGCTGTCGCTTGCAACACCGGCACCGCAGTTGGGACAATTTAATGCTTCAACTGTCATTGTTGTGTCAATCTATCTTCTTCTGAATTGCCTCTTTCATCTTTACAATCGGAGCCGACTGTCCGGTCCATATCTCAAACTGCTTTGCACCCTGATGAATCAACATATCAAACCCGTCAAGGTAAGGAATATTCGCTTTTTTTGCCTCGTGAATTATCGGTGTCTTTACCGCACTTGTCACAAGGTCATACACAAATTTTACACCTTCAAGCTGTTCGGCAGAAAACAACGATTCGTTTTCGAGTGGGCCTTTCATTCCTACAGGAGTTGCATTGACGATGATGTCAAAATTATCGAACAGGATTTTGGGGATTTGAGATTTGAGATTAGAAATTTGAGATGTCACCAGATCAAATTCATCGGCGAACACTTGCGTTTTTTCTTTGTCTCTGGCGAGAAGGTTAACGTTAGCACCTTCTTGCTTTAGAGCATAAACACAAGCTCGGGCAGCGCCGCCTGCACCGAAAACTGCAACTCTTGCCCTACTAACATCACCAAATCTCTCTTTTAGCGGCGTGATAAAACCGTAAGCATCAGTGTTGTAGCCAATCAATTTGCCGTCGTCGATCTTTACTGTGTTGACGGCTCCGATCTTTTCAGCAGTTGGATCTATGGCGTCGAGGTGTTTGATGATCGCCTGCTTATGCGGCATCGTGACGGCGAATCCAGCGAAATTAAGTTCAACTTCACGGGTTTTCGGTCTCACCATTCGAAGGATAAATTCGTCAAGATCTTTTACCTGTAAAGGAATAAAAACGGCATTAATATTCTGGTCGGCAAATGCCGCATTGTGCATATATGGCGAAAGAGATTCCGAAACGGGATCGCCGATCACACCGTAAACTTTTGTTTCGAGATCGAGTTCTTTAACGCGATATGTTTCTATTAGATCTTTCGCAGTTATCTGACCGGACGCGGTTTCATCGCCTTCGCCAATAGACGCATACGTCAAGAATGTACCGTGAGCCAGACCCAAGATCCGCGTCCATTTTCCGACTTCGCCCATCGCGATAGGGATGACGTTTCTACCGTCGACGTTCGTCTGTTTGAACAGTTTCCAGACCGGGATCGCATCTGATATATCGTTAGATTGAACGGCGATCTTTATCACATCGGCATCGGTGGAACATAAATTTTCAAAAACGGCTTCGAGTTTTGCAGTAACGCCATCAAAATCGTGAAAGGAAGCTATCCGCTTGTTCCAGTGTCCAGCAAACTGAAAAACATCTTCCTCAACATCGGCCGCATAAAATCGTGTATGCGTTTTTTGCCAAAACTCTTTACGCTGATCGAATGTTGCAGAAGTTTTCGCACCTTGTTCCGCCGAGCGAAATGTCGCAATCAATGGCTTTGAGACCTGATAACTCTCCATCAGCTCGAATGTCAGTTCGAGCTGATCCGCGGATACACAATCAAAACGAATCTCTATCAAGTCAGCGAGTTCTTCCGCTCGCTTGATCTTCGTGATCATTTCGTCGGGTGTTTCGGCGCAGATTGAAATGCAGACCTTTCCGTTATTCACTGCTGGAATCCTTTAGATCGACAACGACGCTGCCCGCGGTAACGAGGCACGAAACGACACCGATCGCGGCAGCGACGAGTATCGACGTGTTGCCACCTTGTTTAACTGCGATCGCTGTCAACGCCCAGGCGACGGCTATCGGGTAAACATAATTTTTCAGCTTCGCTCTTACAAGGATCGCGATCAGGGCAGCGAAAATTATCAATACCGCGCCAAGAAGATTCCACGCAAAATTTGATAATTCCACACCTTCATATTTCAGGAAGATCACAAAATTCACCAGCGATGCCGCCGTCACCCAGCCTGCATAAATGCCAAATGGAACTTTTGTAAATAACGTCCCGCCAGACGCCTCAGACCGTCGAAATAAAATAAGCATCAGGAAAAGTGTGGCGAGCAGAGCAAAGATAAAAACTAAGCAGATGGCGATCTGATCGCGATGCCAAAAATAGATCCAGCCGCAATTCAGCAGGCAGCTGAAAATATACAGCGACCTGATGGCTCGGAAACGCACCAGATTCGCACCCAAAAATTGATAGATGCTAAAAGCAACAATTCCGAGGTAGATCAGGCTCCAGATCGAAAATGCGTAGCCGGCAGGCGTTAAAATATTGGGATATTTGTCCGAAATAACGTCGGGCGTAACCCCGTTGACGCTGCCGGTCGCGGCTAGGAAGTTGAACCAAATGGTACCGATCGTGGCAACTATTACGAGTACTGCCCGCATCCGATCACGGGAATTTGCTGCTGCTGTCATGCTTCAATTATCGCATTTAACCGAAAAATCATTGCATGCGGATATTGCCGAATTCACGTTTTCGTATGAAAATAACGGAAAACGTAATTTTTTAAGATAGGTTTTAGACTAAAGAAATTGTTTTCCAACCAAAATATGGGCAAATACGTCAAATACTAGGTTGTGGCATTGGGATTGCTTTGAATGAAAGTGGTTCCGACTTTCCCTCTCTTCCGAACGTTAGAAACACGAAAGAGGCGAAAAAAAATGAGAGTTTTACAAAAAATATTATTTAGCTTTGTGATGGTCCTTGGCCTGTCCATAGCTGTTTACGCACAGAAGGATGAGCAGAAGAAACCACCGCCCAAGCAAGCACCGCCGGTGATTACACCTGCACCGACAAAACCACCTCCGAAAAAAGACGATAAATCAAAGAGATCGTCGGTGGACATCATCATTACATCCAAAGAGTCATTGAACGTTCTCGCGTAACCCAAAACCAGGACATCCAATATACAAACAGGGCAAGGTCATTTCTGGCCTTGCCCCGATTTTAGCTTTAAAGCTTGTATCTACTACTGGTGCCGTCTACAAGATTTGAACTTGTGGCCTATCGCGTGTGAAGCGTGATGGGTTGGTTTTGTTGTGGTGCGTTTTGGTGTTTATTAGAGGTTTTTCATGGCGTTTTTAAGATTTGGCGGTGAGTTAGGTGTTGTTGGGTTGCGTTCAGTTGTTCTCGTTTCGGTTTCGGGGGGGCAAACATGGGGGCAGGCTTTCTGTCGGCGCGTCGCCCAGACCTAGTGTGAATATGAGGGATTTGTTGGCGGTTATTGATTACTAAAATAAGAATCTATCACCGGCGGGCCGTGGCAGTTGATGCATACCAAAGTCGCTAATTATAGTCTGGTATTTAATATTTACGCTGCTGCTCGGTCAAGTTTTAAAGCGATTTCCATAATACTTTGCTCGGTTTGGTTGACGTAACGCATAAACGTTCGCTGTTGCGTGTGGCCAGAAATTTTCATCACCAGCGGCGGCGAAATTCCCTTTTCAAGCATTCGCGTGATTGCGGTATGACGCAAATCGTGAAAATGTAGGTCGGTAATTTCAGCATCGGAGCAGGCTCCCGCAAATGCTTTCTTAAAATCACCGGATTGGAATACTCTGGAATTGGGTCGCAGTTGATGTTGCCGGAGTTGTGCCAGCGTTTCTTTGAGCCTTTGGCTGATAGGCACGAGCCGTGTCTTGAGCGTCTTTGTATTGGATGCGGCGATACGAATCAAGCGGCCGGTCAAATCGATGTTTGACCATAGTAATGATTGAATCTCACCGCGTCGCATGGCTGTCTCGATAGCGAGTATGATGATTGGCTTTAAATGCTGCCGCCATTTATCGCAGGCAGCGAGCATCTTAGTTTCCTCGTCTGCCGTGAGAATGCGTGTTCGCTCGACTTCGAAACTTTCGACGATCAGCGAGCCCCCCTTTTCAAAAGGATTGACGGAGAGCCAACTTTGTTCGACGGCGATGTTAAAAAGGCGCCGCACCCGTTTCAAATGATGATTCGTATCAGACACGCTACGCGCGCCGCTTTTTGTCGGCAGGTTTTCGATGCGGCGTTTGTATTCGCGAACGTCGGCGTAGGTGATCGCGTCGATCGGTGTGTCGGCAAAATGTTCGAGTGCCCTGTCGAGATAGCGTTCAACCGTCGCCGTGTCCTGTCGAAAACCGCTTACCAGTTTGCCGCCGACAAACTTTGCGGCGTGAACATATTGCTTTCTGAAAAAGGCGTCCAGTTCGCGGTAGGTTTTCCGCTCGCGGGCATCGTCGGCAACTTCGGCCTTTAGATTTTTTATTTCGGCTTTTGCCTTTGCGTGACTGATACAGGTTCGCTTTTTCTCACGTTGCGTGCCGCTTTTGTCCGTGTAACGCAGTCGGGCAAACCATCTCGACCCATCCTTTGTTTTGTAAATAGAACCTTCGAAAGATCGTTTCATTTTCCACCTAAATCTAAATCTTGTTAATCGCCTCGACTTTCGGAAAAATAACTTAGGTTAACTTTACACGACGATGGTGATAACAGAAAAGTCACTATTCAGAGAATGCCTCGTCACTACAGATTGAACCTGTGACAATCGTACGGCAGTCGTGCCAAGATCGGTTGACACCTGCACTACTTAAAGTAAACTTAATTTTACCGAAATCTAATCGTGATGTTAATCGGGGATTTACCGATTGAGGGCGACTCATAGTGCCAAAAACAAAAAAGCTCGAAAAAGACGAACCGTTAGAGAAGAAGCTTTGGAAAGCTGCGGATAAGCTGCGTAAGAATATGGACGCGGCGGAGTACAAGCATATTGTGCTTGGGCTTATCTTTCTCAAATACATCTCGGATGCGTTCGAGGAGCTTTACGAAAAGCTTTCCTCGCCTGAGATGAAGGCCGAAGGTGCTGATCCTGAGGATAAAACCGAATATTCGGCAGAAAAGGTTTTCTATGTTCCGCCATCCGCGAGGTGGAAATGGATCCAAGGCCGCGCAACATTGCCGACGATCGGGAAAGATGTTGACGATGCGATGGAGGCGATCGAGAAAGATAATCCTTCGTCGCTTCGCGGAGTTCTGCCGAAAGTCTTCGCTCAGGAAAAATTGGACAAAGCGAGTCTTGGCGGATTGATCAATCTGATCAGTTCTGCGGTTCTCGGTACAAAAGAAGCTCAGAGCAAAGATATTCTTGGCCGTGTGTTCGAATATTTTCTTGGCGAATTTGCTTTAGCCGAAGGAAAGAAAGGCGGGCAGTTCTACACACCGGGAAGCGTTGTCCGGCTGCTAGTCGAAATGCTCGAACCTTACGAAGGCCGTGTCTTTGATCCTTGTTGTGGTTCAGGCGGGATGTTCGTTCAGTCTGAAAAGTTTGTTGATTCGCACCAAGACAGATACAAGAACGGCCACGGACTAAAGTTCAATCCTAAAGATCGCATTTCGCTTTACGGACAGGAGAGCAATCAGACGACGTGGCGGCTGGCGAAGATGAATCTTGCTATTCGCGGCATTGACAGCTCAAACGTCAAATGGAATAACGAAGGCTCGTTTCTCAATGACGCTCACAAGGACCTGAAAGCCGATTTCGTCATCGCCAATCCGCCGTTTAACGACAGCGACTGGAGCGGCGAGCTTTTGCGTGATGATGCTCGTTGGAAAGTTCTCGGCAAAAACCTGCCGCCGCCGGTAAATGGTGCCAATTACGCGTGGATACAGCATTTCCTTTTCCATCTCGCCCCAAACGGTTTGGCCGGATTTGTTCTTGCCAAAGGTTCGCTTACATCCAAAACGAATAACGAAGGCGAGATCCGAAAAGCTCTCATCGAAAACGATCTGGTCGATTGCATCGTCAATCTGCCGACCAAATTGTTTCTAAACACACAGATCCCAGCGTGTCTCTGGTTCCTGCGAAGAAATAAGCAGCACCGCAAAGGCCAGATACTCTTCATCGACGCTCGCAATCACGGCTTTCTAATAAATCGAAAAAACCGCGACCTCGCCGAAGAAGATATCAAGCAGATCGCCGGCACATATCACAACTGGCGAACCGGAGAAGCCGAGTACGAAGACATTCCCGCATTCTGCAAAAGCGAATCAATTACCGAGGTCGAAAGATTAGGTTTCGTCCTAACTCCCGGCCGCTACGTCGGCCTCGCCGATGACGAAGATGATTTCAATTTCCCCGAACGCTTTACTTCTCTAAAAGCCGAACTCGAAAACCAGATGGCCGAAGAAGAAGAATTAAACAATCGGATCAAAGCGAACCTTTCCAATATCAAATTGGAGGTTGCGGCGAATGGGTGAGTGGACAGAGATAGAGTTCGGGAGAATTCCGGCTCGCTGGGAGATTAAGCGAATCAGTGATTTAAAGTCCCTGGAAAAAAGCGCAATCGCTATGGGACCATTCGGTTCAAACATCAAGGCCGAGAACTTTGTTTCGGATGGTGTTCCCGTCATCCGCGGTACGAACCTAAACTTTGACAAGTATGTTGGCGGTGATTTCGTCTTCCTAAACGAAGAAAAGGCTGATGAACTTAAAGGAAGCAATTGCAAAGCGGGAGATTTGGTGTTCACTCACCGTGGAACAATTGGACAGGTTGGGCTTATCCCTAAGGACCGGTATTCCAGGTATGTGATTTCTCAATCTGGAATGAAATTCACTGGGGATGAATCGCTGGTTGACAGCGAATATCTTTTTTATTTTTTTAAGTCGAAATACGGACAGCATCAGCTACTAAAAAACGAATCGCAGGTCGGCGTGCCGTCTATAAGCAATCCGCTTTCTTCGCTTAAAGAAATTGAGGTTCCGACGCCACCTCTTCCCGAGCAAAAAGCCATCGCGGAAGTTCTTAGCAGTTTGGACGATAAAATAGATCTGCTTCACCGCCAAAACAAAACCCTCGAATCTCTCGCCGAAACCCTTTTCCGTCAATGGTTCATCGAGGAAGCCGACGGACAAGTGGGGAAGCTCGGCGATCTTGTTGAACTTCATTACGGGAAAGGTCTGAAAGAAGAAAAAAGAACGGGACAAGGATTTCCCGTCATCGGCTCAAGCGGAATCGTTGGTTACCATTCGGAATACATTGTCGAAGGTCCAGGAATCGTTATCGGACGAAAAGGAACTCTCGGAAAGGTAGTTTACGTTTACGATAACTTTTTCCCAATCGACACGACGTATTTCGTGAAGCCAAAAGACGGTACGGAGAGCATGTTTTACGAATACTTTCTTCTTCAAACACTTAACTTTGAGGAAATGAACTCCGATTCCGCCGTTCCGGGTCTTAATCGTGACATCGCTCTTGCGACCGAAGTTAGAATTCCGTCGCGTGATCGTCGAAAGGATTTCAACAATCAGTGCGATCAGCTTTTCCAAAAGAAAAGGCAAAATACTGAGCAGATCCAATCTCTTGAAAAACTCCGGGATTCACTTTTGCCGAAACTCATGAGCGGCGAGATTTCCGTTAAGTAGGTATGGCGGAACTAAAACCATTAGAAACAACTCTGCTAGAAACTCTATTGGAAATGAACGGCGGTCATGTCCTTAACTTTAGTCACGAATCGTTTAGGCAGTTTATCCGGGATTCTATTCAACTGGATATTCAGAACTCTAAGATCGACTTTGTTAATCTCTCGAAGGCTCGGAGCTTAAGAAAACTCTGGATTCACGTCCCAGATCGCTGGGTCGGTAAACTAATTGAAGATATTATCGAAGCTCTGATGGATAAATATTCTGGAATCACACGGTCCGAACCCGCTGACGAGGAATTGGTTACGAGGAGTCTTCAAATTGCCTACAGGCTTCAAGGAAAAGAAATCTCTGCGTCGGAAGCCACAAGCCAGGTCGATGACTTCATGAACCATGAATTCGATGAAATCGACATTGGCACCTTAAGTCACGATGGAGACTTGACGGCCATTCTTAAAAGTAGAATCCAGGAGGTCAAGAAGTGTCTCCATGCAGAGGCTTCGCTGTCGGTAATTTTTATGTGCGGGAGCATCTTGGAAGGACTGTTACTCTCTCTTGCTCAAGCGAAGCCAAAAGAATTCAACTTGGCTAAAGCGAGTCCGAAAGAATTAAGTTCTGGAAAGGCAAAACCCTTCGGTGAGTGGTCGTTGTTAAACTTCATTGATGTTGCACATGAGTTGGGCATTTTGGGACTTGATGTTAAAAAGCACAGTCATTCATTACGAGACTTCAGAAATTACATTCATCCTTTCCAACAGATGACATCGGGCTTTTGCCCGGATCTGCATACAGCGCGCATTTGCTGGCAGGTTCTAAAGGCAGCCCTTCATGATATTCACGAAAACATGAAAGGACGAGGCATCGCGTAGTCACCCGATATGAAAAAAGACGAGCTTATTGCGATTCAGAAACAGGAGCGTATTGATTGCGGCCTAGCGATTGTAAACTCGACTGCGCAAAAGAAAATAATTGTCGCGGGTGCTGGAACCGGCAAAACGTATACATTTGGAGAAGTTCTGAAGGCGAACGGAACCAACAACAATTTGGCCATGACTTTTATTAACATGCTTGCAAAGGACATGGAAAAATCATTCGGCAATATTGCTGAAGTGAAGACATTTCACGCTTATTGCAAGCGGATACTTCATGCTCAAAACGGACAGGTCAACTTGATTCCCTACCTCACAAAGATAATTGAGGAGGACGCAAACGCGCTCGGATTGCCTCTATCGGATTTCAACGAAAAATTCCAGCTTCTTGATGAAAGCAGTGCGGAGATTGAATTTTATCTGAAGCGAGGCGATTACTACGATGCGGTTTCCTTTGACGATTCGGTCTATCGTCTTTTCAAATTGCTGCAAAATAAGCCGGACGTGTTGCCAAAATTTGAACAGATAGTAATTGATGAGTTTCAAGACTTTAACCCGCTCGAAGTTGCGTTTATCAAGGAATTGGAACAGAAGGGAAATATCTTGATTGTCGGCGATGACGATCAGGCCGTTTACGACCGCAGAAACGCGTCGCCAGTTCACTTGCGGGAGCTTTGCGATTCCGGTAAGTACGAGGTTTTCGAGCTTCCATACTGTAGTCGATGTACTCAAGTAGTTGTCGATGCGACAAACGCCATTATTGAAAGAGCCGAGAAGGACGGCCACCTTGTTGGTCGGAGAACGAAGCGATATGAGTGCTACATCCCAACGAAAGACGCTGATAGTACAAAGTATCCGAAAATCATTGCGGCAAAAACCAAAGTCGGAAAGGGAGTAGCTAAATATGTTGATTCCGTAATTGGGTCGGTTAGTCCTGAAGAGATTGCTGAATCGTGGGTCGAAGGAGAGGAGTATCCAACGATCTTAATTGTGGGATCAAAACAATATCTCAACTTGGTTTACAAGGAGCTGTCGGGAAAATACCCACAGATGGCTATAAGGACTAGTCAAGATATCGGCTACTCAACTATTGACGGATACGATCTACTTTTGAACGATGCCGCGTCAAACCTTGGTTGGAGAATATTGGCCGCCCTGCTCATTGATGCCAAGACTCTTCGGGTTGTGATTGAAAAGAGCCAGGATGGCACACTGATTCGTGATCTGCTTGAGAAGGACTTCGTACAGAAACAGGAAAGAGTTTTGGAATTTATCCGAACCCTCGCGGAAAGTCCTGAAGTTGACAATGCTGTCGAAGCGGAAATTAGACTCATTTTAGATGAACAATATGACGGTATTCTGGAAAACTATATACCCGATATTGAAGAGGAAGTTGTCGAACCGGATAAGACTCAGCCCTCGATATTGTTAACCTCTTTCGTCGGTTGTAAGGGCTTATCGGCAGGTAAGGTAGTTATTGTCGGAGCGAATAATGGTTCATTCCCAAGGGACCCGAATAATATTAAAGATGTCGAAATTGCCCAACTCGTGGTTGCTCTAACAAGGACACGAAAAGAATGCCATATCATAACGAATGAGTGGCTGATCGCACCGAAGATTAAGGACGTTTGGCAACCGAGATACAGTCAGTCCATTTTCTTTAGTTGGATTCCCAAAGACTTTTTCACATTTGTCGGCTAGGATTCGTATCGACCAGACATGAAACCGATCACCGAAAATCATATTGAGCAATATGCCATCGAGGAACTTGAGGGGCTTGGTTACAGTTATGTTTACGGTGGTGATATTGCTCCAGGTGGAGATGCGGGGGAGCGTGAGAGTTATGAGCAGATCGTCTTAACAGATCGTTTGCGGCGACAAGTTGCGGTTATCAATCCTGACATACCAGAAAATGCAAGAGAACAGGCGATCCAAAAGGTTCTGCGGATATTCTCGCCGGACCTTTTGGCCAATAACGAGACATTTCACGAGTTCCTGATCGAGAAAGTCAGAATCCCGTATCAAAAAGACGGTTTCGAACGCAGCCACGAGGTTGCTCTGATCGATTTTGAGAATCCGGCAAACAACGAATTCCTCGTCGTTAACCAATTCACGATCTTCGAAAACAATCAAAACAAACGGCCCGATGTTCTTTTGTTCGTAAACGGCATTCCTTTGGTCGTGATCGAACTCAAAAACCCAACAGACGAAAACGCCACGATCCTTTCGGCATTCAAGCAGATCGAAACCTACAAAGAGATAATCCCGTCCTTATTCACCTACAACGCTATCTGCGTAATCTCCGACGGCCACGACGCCAAAGCAGGTAGCTTATCAGCGGGCCTTTCACGGTTTATGTCGTGGAAGTCCTCAGACGGTGAAAAGGATGCTTCAAGGTTCACACCACAGCTTGAAACTCTTATTAAGGGAATGCTGAACAAGGAGACGCTTCTCGATCTCGTAAGGAATTTTATCGTTTTTGAGAAAACCAAAAAGGAAGATGCGAAAACCGGGATCACACAGATCGAAACAGTTAAGAAGCTGGCGGCTTATCACCAATACTACGCAGTCAATAAGGCGATCTCGAGCACACTAGAAGCAGCTTCAGAAGACGGCGACAGGAAAGGCGGCGTTGTATGGCATACGCAAGGCTCGGGCAAATCACTTTCAATGGTTTTCTACACAGGAAAGCTGGTCTTGCGGCTTAATAATCCAACCGTAGTCGTTATCACCGATAGAAACGATCTCGATGAACAGCTCTTTGGAACATTTGCCGGCGCCAAGCAGCTACTACGACAGGAGCCGGTTCAAGCTACGAGCCGTGAACATCTCAAAGAACTGCTGACAGTCGCAAGCGGTGGTATCGTGTTCACGACAATACAAAAATTCCTTCCCAGCGACGGCGGAAATGTTTACGACGAGCTTTCCGATAGAAAGAATATTGTCGTAATAGCCGACGAAGCCCATCGAACACAGTATGGATTTGAGGCTGAGGTGCGAGATGTTGTGGATTCCAAAAGCAAAGAAGTTTTGGGCCAGCGCATTGCTTACGGGTTTGCTAAATATCTTCGCGATGCTTTGCCCCACGCAACATATATTGGCTTTACCGGAACGCCTATCGAAAAGGAGGATGTAAACACTCCACAGGTATTTGGCGACTACGTTGATAAGTACGACATTCAGAATGCAGTCGATGACGGAGCGACGGTCAAGATCTATTACGAGAGTCGTTTGGCAAAGGTCAATCTAACCGACGAAGGCCGACAGATGCTCAAACAGCTCGACAAAGAGTTGGACGATAACGCGGCAGTCACTGACAAACAAAAGGCAAAAGCCAAATGGACTCAGGTCGAAGCGGTCGTTGGCAACAGCCAGCGCTTAAAGAATCTAGCGAATGACATCGTTAAGCATTTCGAGGCGAGGCAAGGAGTTTTTGAAGGCAAGGCAATGGTAGTCGCCATGAGCCGAAGAATTGCGGTCGAACTTTACGGCCACATCGTAGCACTTCGGCCTAACTGGCACGACAAAGACAAAGCAAAAGGCAAGATCAAAGTGATCATGACCGCCACAAGTGCCGATGGGCCGGAACTTGCACGGCATCATACAAACAAACAAGACAGAAGAAGCCTTGCCGAGCGATTTAAGGACGAAACAGACCCGCTTGCAATCGTGATCGTTATCGATATGTGGCTAACGGGCTTTGACGCACCGTGTTTACATACGCTTTACGTCGATAAGCTGATGCGAGGCCATACGCTTATGCAGGCGATCGCTCGCGTCAATCGGGTATTCAAGGACAAGCCCGGCGGTTTGGTCGTTGATTATCTTGGGCTCGCCGGTGATTTAAAGAAGGCCCTTTCGTTCTATGGAAACGCCGGAGGTAAAGGTGATCCAACCGAGGACATCGAAGGTGCTGTCCACGTGATGATGGAAAAGGTCGAGGTCGTCGAGCAGATGTTCTCCGCATCGAGCCGATCACGAGACGACATCATTCAGGAATCAGCGGACGCATACGACGAAAACGGGTTCGATTTCCAGCGCTTCTTTGACGCCGACCCTCGAACAAAGATGGAAGTGATTCTTCAAGCCGAAGAACATCTGTTGGGAATTGATGACGGGAAGAACCGCTTTATTCGCGAAGTTGCTCTGCTCGGTCAGGCATTTGCTCTGACAATGCCACATCCGAAAGCTGTCGAGGTTACTGAAAAGGTGGCATTCTTTCAGGCTGTAAAGGCAAGGCTTGCAAAATTTGATGGCGGAACCGGTGGCGGTAAAACCGATGGCGAAATTGAAACTGCGATACGCCGAATCGTTGACGCCGCAGTCAAGTCCGACAAAGTCGTCGATATCTTCGATGCCGTCGGAATGGACAAACCAAACATCTCGATCCTATCCGAAGAATTCCTTTTAGAAGTAAAAGGAATGAAGCACAAAAATCTCGGGATCGAACTTTTGAAAAAGATCCTGAATGATGAGATCAGTGTTCGCATGAAGAAGAATCTGGTTAAGAGCAAAGCAATGCTCGAACTGCTTGAGACCGCCATAAAGAAATATCAAAACAATTTGCTCTCGACCGCACAGATAATTGAGGAACTTCTCAAGATCGCTCGCGAGATTCGCGAATCAGACCTGCAAGGCGAACGGCTCGGCCTTTCAGACGATGAGGTCGCCTTTTATAATGCCTTGGAAGTAAACGAAAGCGCCGTTCAGGTTCTCGGCGATGACACCTTGCGAGACATCGCACGAGAAATAGCCGACAAGGTAAAAGCGAACGCAACAATCGACTGGACGATCCGACAAAGCGCACGCGACAAAATAATGGTTCTAGTTCGTCGAACACTAGCAAAGCACGGATATCCCCCCGACAAACAGCAAAAGGCAGTCGATACCATTTTGAAACAGGCCGAATTACTAGCGGACAATACGGTAGCCGCATAGGTTATCAATCTAAGTCTAAAATGGTCAGCGGCGTCAAAAAACCTCTGGCCCGCCGCCGCGACGTGAGAACCACGACCCGCGAAAGAAGGACCGTATCGACACAGTCCCCGAACTTTTTCTGTTTTGTTAAGCCAGGTTTTTGAATATTTCTGCAAAAGTGGTGAAATGCATCCAGTGGTAAGTAACATTAATCTAGGCCTGTCACGCTAAGCCGGCTTGTGCGTAAAACCCATCCCACTTTCTTGCTCCCACTTGCGGAGTTGCTACAAAACTATATGGAGCTTCATACAAGTATTTCATACCATCTAAATTCATAACTTCTAAAAGAGATGAAGCAGTTCCGTCACTTTTTCCAAATTTAGATAAAAAACAATCAGCTCCTAAATATAAGGCCCAATGTTGTATTGAGTTCGGTAGGTCCTTGGTTTTTGCCAGAACAATAATGTCTCCTATGCTTGCCTCCCTGGATTCATAATTAAACTCAGGGTTACTTGGGGAAACTTTCACATCACTCAAAAGGCTAACAAATGCGTAGCAGTCAAAACCTTGGAAAGCCCGGGTAAAATGCTGGATATCGAACTTGAGGTATTCAAGCAACTTTCTCTTGTGATCAGCGCTTAGTGAAATTTCCGTCTCATGGCCATTCTCGACCTTCGTGACAATGACCTCTTCAAGATTATCGACATACTCAAGGGTCATTTTATTGTTGCCGTCATCCTTTATATATATTTCTTTGAGCGACGCGTGTTCTTGAAAATAGTTAAATGGACACCAGATGAAGTTTCCATAATCATCCTTTGGTACAAAGACAACAGTCTCCACTCTAGGCCGTACCCTGCCTTCAATCTTTACACCTCCAATATGACTTACAGGATTAATCTGTAACACCAACTGGGTTGTATTGGAAAATTTAGTGGCAGCTGGGTTCATACCTTGCTAGTCGGTTAATCATAATTGAGTTTCCCAAATTCGTCAAAAAACTACAGTTTTATGACAGTTTGTCGAGTTAATTCTTTGTTAAATTCGATCAAAAGTTAAAGGTGAGCTTGACTCCGAATCGCATAGGGGAGTACTTTTGTTTTATTCGTTTTTCGATCGATTTGTTTCTTTCATATTCATAAATCGCGGGTATTCCGATTCGGCCTTATACAATCCCTTCGATCGAGGAGACGAAAAATGCCGAACCCTATTCTTGCTCTCAAAAGCACCATCAATATATCTGCGCTAACACGACTGATTAAACTCATTGTTGAAAAGAAAGGGGTTGTGCGGATTGCGAGTCTTTTCCTAATCTATTCGCTCTTGCTGTCGGGCCTTTTCATCGCGCCTGTCCAAGTGGCCAAATCGAGCAGTCGTCCTCCTGTTCAAGCTCCTTTCAACCTTCCACCAGAACCATTTAACGTTAATTCTCCGTCTTCCCGCATGGTGCCGACAGTTTTGGCTACCGAGATTCTCTCGTCATTTACAAATTTGTTTTCAAAATCCGGTGTTCGCGAAGATTTTGCACTTCCTAAACCGCCGTCTTTGATCGAAAAGCTGTCGTCCACTACATCTTCGTTGTTTGCTTTTATTGCTCCAAGATCGAAGCCTGCCATTGCCGCTAGACCTGAAAGTGCATTGAGCGTCTCGATGGCTAACACGACTGCTTATGATTTTGATGGTGACGGAAAAAGTGACATTGGAAGGTGGCATCCGGCTAATCACACGTTTGAGATAAAACGGAGCAGTGACGGTGAAACTGTCGCTACGTCAATAGGTTATTCATCCTCCGTTCCGGTTCCGGGCGATTACGATGGAGACGGAACTTGGGATGTTGCGGTATTTACAGCCGGAACGTGGAATATTATCGGAAGCAGTGAAGGCCCGATAACTCTCACTTTAGGAATCACTGGCGACATTCCGGTAAGCGCCGACTATGACGGAGATCGAAAAACCGACCCGGCTGTATACAATCCTTCAAGCGGTTTGTGGCAGATTGAGGCAAGCATAGAACCGATTTCGCCTATTGATTTCGGGGAACCCGGTGACATCCCTATTCCCGGCAATTATAGCGGCGATACTGCGGCAAACCTTGCCTTCTTTCGCCCGTTAACAGGTGACTGGCATTGGCGTACGACGGGCTCTACGAACGTAACCACCGTTCATTGGGGAGCGGCGAGCCATATTCCGCTGCAAGGTGACTTCGATGGAGACATCATAAGCGATCTCGTGGTTTACGCCCCCTCTAACGGGGCATGGCATGTTTTAACGAGTTCAAGCGGCTTTCAAGAAAGTCTCAAATATTTCATTTGGGGCAGTTACAAAGATCAGCCCGCACCCGCTGACTACGACGGTGACGGACGGACCGATTACTGCGTTTGGCGGCCAACGACAGGTGTCTGGCATACGTATTTTCGTCCTCCCGATCAAGGCGACCCGGGTCAAGTCTATGGGTCCGGCAATTACGAATATCAAACATTGGGTGTGCCGGGTGACCGAGCAATTCCCGCCTCCTATGTAAAACAGATCGGCGGAAGTGTAACGGGTTACGAACTGGCGACAGCACGGCTTGCGCCCAAAAACGCGACCGGCGGCACAAATCTGTATTCTCAGAATTTCTCGTGGGGAACATCGCTTGTCAGCTTGCCCGGCAGGTCGGGCCTCAATGCCGGATTTGGCATTGGCTACAACTCTCTTGTGTGGCTAAAGAACGGATCGGCGATGTATTTTGACGCCGATACGAGCAACGTTACGCCTGGATTCCGTTTTGGGTTTCCCGTTATTGAACCTGTTTATTTCGACAGCGCAAAAGGAATTTGGGCTTATATGATGGTCACACCCGACGGTGGACGTAAGGAATTTCGGCAACAGGGTGCGAGCAATTATTTTGAGACTGCAGATTCCAGCTACACTCAGTTGAAAATTCTTGGAACCGAAACTCCGAATTCTCCGGTCGAAGATATAACGATGACCGTAACGACGACCGACGGCACTCAGATGAGTTATGTATGGAGCATGGGTGCGTATAAATGTACGCAAATAAAAGACAGGAATGGTAATTACATTTCGATTGCGTATGACGGCAACGGTTTGATGCAGACCGTAACGGATACATTGGGAAGAGTTATTACAGTCAATTACGATAGCGGACATTATCCCATATCGATTACGCAAACATGGCAAAGTGAAAACGGTGCGGGTACTAACATGTCCGAACCGCACAAATGGGCAAGGTTTGAATATTCGACTAAGACTGTCAACACCGATTTTGGCAACGGTATTAGCTCAGTGTTCGGACCGCCAAACGGAACTGTTATCAAGGTTCTTGAAAAGATAACCTATGCGGACAATAGTGCTACACAGTTTTTATATAACGGCTACCTACAGGTTTGGTCTATAAATAACCTTGCTCCTAATTCCGATGAATTAAGCAACGTATCGATAAACATTGCTACCCCTGATGCAGACCAAGCGGATTGTCCCCGATTTACTCAGACAAGCACCTCAGGCCAGAACGTTGCTA
Source organism: Chloracidobacterium sp. (assembly GCA_016711345.1). NCBI lineage: Bacteria > Pseudomonadati > Acidobacteriota > Blastocatellia > Chloracidobacteriales > Chloracidobacteriaceae > Chloracidobacterium > Chloracidobacterium sp. Next base: position 978,356 of record JADJTD010000001.1, on the reverse strand, counting down.
CCGTTGTTACTCATAACGATACTTTACAGGATCAACCCTTCAATCTGCCTAATGGTCAAACGCTATACGGAAAGACCAGAATTCAGGTTTGGGCAGCACAGCATCCCAACAATCTGCGGACAAATACCTTTGTCGAGCCGTCGGGATGGGCAGAGGGGTTGCCGCTTGGAACGGAAGATTGTCTAACTACTGATTCAACGTGTGACGGTAACGAACGGGTAAGGTGGAGTTGGACGCATTGGGAACAGGATCAGGTCGGGGCATTCACACCTTATAACTACCCGGTCAATCCGAGAGTTAAAGAGACACAGGTGGGCGATGATGAAAATAATGTAAAACGTACTACAGTTTCTTACCATCAGGCTAATTCATCTTTGTGTACCGCTAACACTGGGGGAATCGAGAATCCAGAAGACCCTCCGTATATAAACGTCGCCTGCTTTGGGCTTGTCAAAGAGGTTAAAATTTTTGATGCGAACCTTACAACGGTCAAAAAGAAATCCGTCACGGATTATAATTTGGGAAACTTTACAGGCACTAGTTATCGATCTCGAAGAATTATCGGTCTGCCGAGCCAAACGATGCTTTTGGATCCAAATAACGATACGGTGTTATCAAAGGTAACATATGCGTATGACGAAACGGGTTTCGTAAACAGCCAGCCGGTCTCGCCGACTCAGCATGATTCAAGTTACGGAACCACATTTACGAAGCGAGGCAATCTAACCTCGACCACTAGATGTGACGCTCTTACTTCAACCCCGACAACCTGTAATGGCGGGGTAACTTCGAGAATAAAATACAACACAGCCGGATCGCCGGTCATGCAGATCGATCCGCGAGGACGCGAGACAGAAATCTCGTACACCGATGATTGGAATGACAATGTAAGCAGAACGACCTATGCCTATCCGACGACTATTACCGATTCAGGCGAGAATAGTTCCCTCATCGAGTATCGCTTTGATTTCGGAGCAAATGTTTGGGCGCAAAGCCCGATTCCCTATGGTGGATCGACAACGAACTCTATCGGCAAGACGACTTCGCGTGTCTACGAAAACACAACAGGCCGCATCGCGAGAGAAACTATCGAGAACAACGGTGCTTACACTCGGTATGTTTACAATGGCAACGGGACTGCGTTGACGACTTATACGACGATTATTGATACTGATGGTACACCAAATCTCATCGATCCGGATGAAGTTCCAACTGAAACCCTTTTTGACGGAGCAGGGCGTGTGAGAAAGACCCGAACCGAGAATCCGGGAAGTGTTGGTGGTTACACTGGCAAACTCGTTGAATACGACACGCTTGGCCGCGTCAAACGCGAAACCGTGCCGACCGAGATAAATTCTTCGTGGCAGCCGACGTACGACGATTACAGAGGAACGGATGTATGGCTTTGGAACTCCAGCGAATACGATTGGAAAGGTCGCGTGACAAGATCCATTCCTTCAGACTCGACGGGCAGCGACGGAAAAGACACGATAATCGCCTACGACGGCTGCGGATGTGCGGGAGGTCTGGTTACGACAATTCAAGGCCCTGTCATGGAAGCAATAAATGCGGTGGGCACACCATCACCGGCACCGACTCCAATCAGCGGGCGTAAGACACAGAAAATACGCGAGGACGTTCTTGGTAGAACGGTTGCAATCGAGACCTGGACGCTTAGCGGCCCGTCGCTTACCAGTACGCTTTATAGTTCGACCACAAATACTTACAACGGTCGCGACCAGATCACAATGGTAGACCAGTACGATCCCGGAACTGCAACGCACCAGTACACGACGACTGAATACGACGGTCATGGACGGCCCGAAATTATTCACAAACCGGAATTCTTCAACGGCACAGCATCGAGTCCGACTTATATCACAAACTCCTACAACGCTGACGACACGATCGCAACGAGAATCGATCCACGCGGTGCGGTGACGACTTACACTTACGGAAATCCGTACGCGACAGAAAAACGTCCGCTCGTGACAAATATCTCATATGCTACTCCGAGTGCTAACCCGACACCGGGTGATCCGAAGCATGTACCGTCCGTTGAGCCTGTTACTTTTGAGTACGATGCTGCCGGAAATCGCAAAACGATGACGGACGGTACAGGCTCGTTAACTTACGAATATGATGAGCTTTCGAGACTAAAGAAGGAAACAAAAGATTTTCTCGATGATCTTCCAGAGGCGCCAAACGGCGGCGTCTATCCTTTAACATATACTTATCATTTGAGCGGAGGACTGAAGTCAATCACCGATCCGTTTAACCGCATGACGACGTATTCTGTCGATGCGGTTGGTAGGATGACCGCTATTGGTGCCGGTGGGTCACTCACGACGAATGAAACGGCGTATATGTCGGGCATCAGCTATCGTGCGTTCGGAGCGGTCAAATCTATGACGATGAGGACGACCAATTTAACAACCATTCAAATGACCTATGACGAAGCTCTCAGGCTAACGGGGTATGATGCAAACAATACGGCAAACGGAACATCACATGTTCAGCATGCAAGCTACAGCTATCACGAAGACGGAATGGTCAGCGCCATAAACAACCATAGAGACGGAACACAGTTCGATCAAACGAACGTGTATGACTTTGCCGGACGCTTGAAGAAGAACAATGTCGGTGCCAGCGGCGACACATTTAATCAGGCGATGAGTTACGATACTTTTAGTAACCTTACTTCGAGAACCAACTACGCCTATTCAAGTTTTCTGGATAGTTTTTCCGCAACGTTTGAAAATAATCGCCAAACATCAGGTCAAAGCACCGATACTTATGACGCCGCGGGAAATGTTGTTCGTAGCTATCAACCAGCAGTGTCCGGCGGCAGGCCTTATTTGGATACAAAGAATTGGAACTTTGACGCGGCGGGGCGTTTGGCTTATTGGGATCAAAACGGCCCGTGGGAGAACGATACTCACTACGAATATCACACCTATGATGGCGACGGGCGAGCTGTAAAGAAGGTCGAGTCGGAAAACGTGCCGTGGTATTACATTCACTCAAGCGTGACCGGTCAGAAGATCACAGATGTCCTCGTGGATGGCAGCGATGGCCTCAGCCGCGTTTATATGGGTAGTACGCTCATACACGATACAACTGCTATCGGAGATAATATTTCGGCGTTAGGATTTAAGGTCACAGACCCGATAAGCGGCAGCACACAGGACATTCTCGTCAGCGGAGCGATCCCCGATCCGACAGAAGCCCCTTACGCTCGCAACGAATTGGCAGGGTTGGGCACGTCTATTCCCATTCCTCCTCCGGGGTCTTCTCTTCTCACCTATTTCCCTCCTTTCAACTATAATATGGGATATGGTATGGGAGGCTTTGCTGGCAACGCACAGAGCGGTTGCGTGGATGATAATAACAACCCTATCCCTTGTTCTCCTGATTCCGATAAAAAAACCGGAGAATATTGCAAATTAGACAATGGTGAACTCGGACAATACGATAAAAACGGAAACTGCAAGTCTGTTAAAACTGTTACGCTAGTGGTGGACGTGGAAGATTCATCCGAGCCCACGATTGAAACGTTTGTAGGAAGGTTGAGCGGTGGCGGTCGTGGCAATGGGGCTGAAGGGTGTCTTTTCTATATAGGCATTGTCAATAGTAAAACAAATCCTCCTACTGCAACCTCAATGACGCCAGATGCTAGGAAATCTGCAAGGGAAGAAATCACGCGAATTTTTGATTCTGGAGGGCATCGCGTGACTTTTGATTTTCAGGACGTGCTGGATGGCCACGTGGACCGCAGTAATAGTTATACAATTACATTGCAAGGCGGCGCGGGCGAAGGGAAATCGTCGCATTCATGGGCCTCGGGGCATCAAGGACGAGGGGTCGGTAACCTCTGGACTGGCTATATGGAATCGCAAGCTAACGATGTCGGTAATGTCGCCACTTCAGCAAACGCCATTGGTATCGCGATGGGTCGAGTGGTTGCACACGAATCTATAATCCATAATTTTTTGAACCGTCCGAATGGGGGACATACCGAGGATGGGGTGACGAGGAGCGCATTTACGAGCAAAGAACTGCTTCTCCCGAACACTTCGCACTTATATGGAATTCCTAGAAAGGAGCTCGAGGAGTTAAATCGGTTATGCCATCCATTGATTAAAAACCGAATGATGCTTGGTGAACATTAGAATTTAAGGATTTTTATGAAACGATTTGGATTTTATCTGTGCACTATTTTCTTTTTCCAATTAGTAACTTTTGGACAGGGTGCAGAAGTTACTACGCTTTCGGGAGTTGTCATTGACGATTTTGGCGCGGTCATTCCAACAGCCAAGATTATAGCAGAAACATTGGAAAAAAAGCGCTTTGAGGTATCGACCGATCAGGAAGGGGTTTATACGATTGATCTTGAAGCGGGGATTTACACGATTAGCGTTATCTATCCTCCGTTCTTACCACTCGTGATAAAAGATTATCAAATCGCCTCTTATGTTAAGAAAATGACGTTGGACTTGAGTCTCATTTGTAGAAACTGCAATCGCGAACACCTTTATTCCAGCAAAAAGAGTACCCAAAAAAAGGAGAATAAAAGCAAAAATACGGGTAAGCGACCGCGTTAGCTTGGTGAAAATTAACCTGTACTTAAACAGAAGGTCGAAAACAGAAAGTCAGGGTCAGGCACCGCCATTCTACGATATTTTGAGTAATAATTTGGGCACTTGTCCAATGTGAATGGCCAGAATTTTGTCGACGGAGACTGGCAAGATGTGTAGACGACCGAATGGTCTTGTTGGTCCGGCGATTAGGAAGAGTAGAACGGAACAAACCAAACCAGTTCCATCTTTACTCGTCTTTCACAAAGCAGCAGATAATTATCTCAACCCAACAGGACGTTTCAGCAGTTTCATGTTTATTGTAGCGGGACGAAAATCGGAAGCGTCAATAAACATTAGTTTTGTGACATCAACGATTAAGAGTCTTGAAATCCCATGCAACCTATGTTTAACATCCTCTTTTTTTATTGGGTTTTTTGACACTTTGATTCTGTGTTCCTAGATTCTATATGTTTTTATGAGTAGCACACTTCCAACAGCGTAAGTCCTGTCTCTGCCATTTTGTTGAAGCTAAGTTTGTGGGTTTAAAACTTAGGAGCCAGGAGAATGCCGGAAAATCGGTGGAGCGGTCTGTCGCCTTAAACTTACAAAGGTCGCGGATCAAACGGGATGCAAACTGATCAGCTTTATCTAAAACATCCCACCATCACCCGCGTCTTATCAACAAACCCGGCTTTCTAGAGACTGTATAAACTACTTCAACGTCTATCCAAACCCCCTTTGTATTTTATTACGCTGTTTGGACTTAGGAAATATAAAATAAGTTGAGTTTGGTGTCAAGCAGTTTCTATTTGATAAACGCGTCTCGAATCTTCTTGAACTCCTCAAAATCAACCTTAAACTCAGCAAGCGATGGGTCATTTGCAATTCCTTCAGCCTTACTATGAGCTTCAGTAAATGAACAACACCTTTCGAATAACTCGTTGAGTTTGTCCCGATGAAGTTTAATCTTGTCTCCATCCAGTTTTGCAAATTGCGTCAAAGCAACATTTTTTTGATATCGTTTTACGGTTCCGTGTAAGACTTCATGCTCAACACAAAGCTCAATTGCGGACCTTAAGTGAGAATAGCAACTCTCGGCTAAATCTTTCTCGCTCATTCCAGAACCACTGCCAGCATTACACAGTTCATTAATTTTTGTAATCTTTGTTTTTGCAGACGAGAGTTCTTCAGCGTCAGACACTATCCCTGTCACACCATATTCATTATTTGTGTTTAAGAATCTAAACTTAACAACAGTCTTAAACTCTGGAATTCCACTTAGGTAAAGGAAACTATTAAAAAGCAGAACGCTGTGCGTAAGAATTACGACTTGTCGATCTTTAGATAAATCAACGAGGCGACGCGCAACTTCATCAATTATCTTGTGATCAATACTATTGACCGGGTCATCGAAAACAACAGGTGCAGTGTTGGTTTCTAGTTGAAGCTCGGTTAAGAACTCTGCGAGTGCAATAGCTCGTTGCTCACCGTCGCTCAATATCTCCTTAAGATCGAACGAGCTAATATTCTGGGAAAGGGTGTTCTTTCCCCGCTCCGTGGCAAAGTTGACGTCAACTTGTATATGAGATTTTCGAAAGCGGCGTAGTTCATCTTGAAATACAGAATCAAAGTTCTCTTTAACCAGATGCTCTCTTGCCTCGGAGGTTTTCAAACTTATTGAACGGGAATTAAACGCCGTCGAATTATCGTTTAGGGTCTTAACGATTTTCTTATTTTGAATTGCAGTTTTTATTTCGGAGATATTTTGAGCAAGAAGCTTTCGATCCTTCAACTCCGCAATTGCAGTTTTTAACTGTGTTTCTTTGGGTTCGATATTAGCTAACTTGCCTTCAGCTATGGTTCGTGAGCTTTCAAGAGCACTTTTCTGGCTCGACAACTCAGATAAACATTCGGCGTAATTCACATCGAAAACGGCGTTGGAATTTGTCGGAGTAGTCAAGCTCAGATTCCGTGCTGCAGCTATCTGTTCGTTTAACGTCGTGAGTGCATCAGGCTGGATTGCCTTTCCCTCCGAATCTGTTCCAAAACACGGCTGGTGGAGAGTGTTATCCGGATTTATGTTCTCTACTTTTGTTATTATATTGCGACGTGATTCATTAAGCCGAGCTATCTCACCCTGGGTGCTATCGTTCAGAAGAGCACGATAGTCAGCTAGGAGCTTCTTGGCCTCTTCACCGAGCGTTTGTTGGCAATAAACACAAATATCTCCAGGTTTGGAATTTGGATATTCCGCTTTACCCAGAAGACGAATATATGCTTCCGCGGAGTTGATGAACTGCCTAAATTCCGTGCTCTCGTAAAGAGCGATTCCTTTACTCGCTGCGGCATCTTTGATTCCCAGTCGGGCTTTTTTCTCTAGCCCTACAAGTTTTCCGTCTATCTCAAGAACCGACTCCCAATTTACTAATGTCAGATCCGACTGAATCTGCTTTATTTTAGTAAACATCTCGTCGAGTTCACGCTCACACCGTTTGGATTGTGCGATTTCGTGTTCAAGCAAGGGACGGTTCAGGTCAGTTAATTCCTTTTCTTTTTTCCCCAGCTCCTTGACTTGATCTGGCCCGAAGCCCGAAACAGTTGATAAGTTTACTTCGCTCGAAAAACTGCTTAGATTGACTGCGAAGTGGTGCTGCGGTGTACCCGGGGTTAATGAACCTACCCATCCCAACGTAGATGAATGTTTCGCAATCTCTAGTGCGCGCAGACGATCTAACTCTCCGAGTTCTGTAGAGATCAGATTAAATAGATGAAAACCCATCGGAAATACGATGAGGGTGCGGTCTGACAGAGAGATTTCAACGCAATTGGTATTGAAAACAGAAATATTTTGAAGATCGGAATCGCTGTTACTTCCGTCCCAAGTAAATAGAGAGTCATTTCCATCGACCTGAAATTTTATCTCGGCAGACTGTAAATCGTCGCTCTCATAAATGTTGGGATGGATGGTGTTGCATGCGTCGTAGCTGATGCCCAAAGCTTTAAGTATTCTTCCGTAACCAGTCTTTCCAGTGCCGTTCTCTCCGTAAATAACTGTGATATTCGGTGAAAAGCTAATCGTCTGATCTTTAGCAAGACGATTGACACCTGTTACTTTGCTTAGTGAAGTTAATTCAATCCGTTTCGTAGTCGGTGAATATGAAGGTTTTGAGGGAACCGAGGCCACAATACCCGAGTGAAGACCGATTGACTTAAGAAATAGCTCAAAAACTTGTTGGCGTGTCGTGGCAGTTAAAGGCTTTTCTGTAGTTACGATATTTCCAACGAGCAACTTGCCCCAGTCCCCATGAGCCTCACCCCAATCCCATAAAAAATCTACAATTTCTTTTTTGTTCGCGGATGTGGAAGACATGATTTTTAACTCCTAATTATCCCAGTTAACATACATTACACTAAATTTGATATAACACGAGCAATCGTCATCGGGTTTGAATCTATATTACTAGAGTTTTAGATGAGATTTTATTGGGACTCAAAATCTTCGATAAAACTTCGCAAATTGGGTCGCATTATTTTGAGGAGTTTTCGAATCACGTCATCGCGATCTTGCAACTCAATTCTCCATAAATGTCCTTCGGCTTCTCGACGAGCTGGACCGGTAAATTTTGAAGTTGTCACAACCAACCCCTTGTTCACTTTAAAGTTGTCAAGAACACCCGCCAGTTCACGTAAAGGCTTTGCGGAAATCATATTCTTTGAAGCCTTGCATTGGATTGCCAACCGAAAATCAATAGACGCTTCGGTTTTTGAGACAGCAATTATATCTACTCCGCCATCGGCTTGGTTCCATCTTCCTACGGGTTCAGTGTCGAATCCAAGATTACGGTAGATGGAAACCACGAGGCTCTCAAATTGCTTTCCGTTGAGAGAATCAATCGCTTTCGGGTTACTGGTAAGATAGCCGAAGAATTCACTCTCACCCGCTTCGATCAAACGATCAATTTCGTAGTTTGCAGGAGTATCCAAGGTCAGAATCGAGCTGGGGCCAATGACCGGAGAAGTTATATTGTCAAGCAGGATCCATTGAGCTGCATCACGGTTAAAATAGCTTTTCCCCACAACAAAATATGCCCAATCCTCAAACTTCTCGGGATTCCCGCCTATGTGCTTCGCTTCGATAATAATTCCTTCCGTATCATAGAGTCCCGTATTTCGTCCCCCAATAAACGTCGTACCTGGTCGAAGTTCAATATCTCCAAAAACAATGTAGTCGGCGGTCTCATCTGGTTTTGAGATAACCTTTGGTGCCAGAATCTCTACTGCAGCAACGACCGCCATAGATACGATGGAAACAGCGACAATTGGTCTTACTTCAATTCTTGGATAATCTTCTGGTAGTCCAATCAGATCCCCCTTTTTGATGACGATAGCGTCGTGCTGTGCTTGAGTCTCAAAAGGAATTGAAAAACGAGGGTCATCGACCACCGCTTTGTATTCACTCTTTAGTTTCCCGTCTTTATCCAGGATTTGTATTGTTTGCTTTAACTCTGTATCGTCTGTGCCCGTGTCAAACAGGCCTCTATCATCGTGTTTCTTTGGTTCAGACATGTGGTTGTCGTTAGATATTGACGCGTCAAAATATTAGACGAAAAATGGGCGAAATGTAAAGGCGAAAAAGCCTGCGTGCAAGTTGGGTGCGAGCGTTGGAATCCACAATCAAACGATCTTGTCTTTGATCTTTGTGAGAAGCCGTTTGGATTCTTCGGCGGAGAGGGTGTTGATCTCGCCACCGCGAAGCCTTTTTCCGCAATGCGCTAGTTATTACTAATGAAGGGCACGGGCGGGATCTCGGGTTGGGGTTTTACCAGCTTGATCTGTCCCTGTGTGTCAACTTCGTATATTTTGGAGGTTAACGCAGATGGATACCGGTCCATTTCGCGCTCCATCTTTGCTTTCATCTCGATCTGATAATTTTCGTCTTCGATGTCGATCCAGGCGTAAAAGCGGTGACGGCTCGGGATGCCGAAACGAAACGGCGAGCCTATGGTCTGCGCTATGAGATATCGAAGCGGGGAAAGAAGCAGACAGGTCGTAACAAACGGCTGCCCCTTTTCCGGCCACAATTCTTTACGCGGTGTGTTGGTCCCGACAATCTCGATGCCTTCGGAAAGGTCGGTGAGGTTTTCCATCGACTGCTTGAAAAGCTCGTCCATAGTTTTTCCCCACGAGTCGAGCATTTCCTGTGTGATCCAGTACATAATCGTTTGCTCAGGACGGTCGATCACTAGTGCTGTCACAACCTCGTCGCCGAAAGGATAATGGAGTTTGCCTTCAGGAATCTCGTTAAGCCGGACGTGTTGTAGCCGCACATCACCCTTCACATCGTCCCACGTAAATTCCGGTATCTCTGTCGCAACGGACACGTCTTCTGCCATGTTCAGCATTCCGGCATATTCATTGAAGATCGCGTCTTTTAGATCTTCGTGCGTTTTGCCCGTTATCGAGAACCGAGCGAAAAGGTCGCGCAGCGGAACCGTGACACGAACATTGTCCTGTTTGTTGCCCACAAAGAAACGATCTGCATCACCCGGCTCGACTGGTCGTACAATGTAATGCGGATAGATTTCCTGAACCGCCTTGATGGCACGGTCGCGAAACGCGATCTTCTCTTCGTGAGCCAGACCCGCCCAAACTTTTTGATAGTTGATCATGTTGTCACGTCAGCATGTTATAGGTGCGCCAAAGATAATAGACGAGAAACGGGCGAAATGTAAAGACTACGCGAATGGGATCGAGTGGATTATTAACCGATCTTGTCTTTGAACTTTGCGAGAAGCTGTTTGGATTCTTCAGCAGAGAGGGCGTTGATAGCGACGCCGCGAAGCTCGACTATCGCGTTTTCGTACCTGACCCAACTGAAAGCAACTTTGATGTCCCGTAATAGTGAGGTCGATTGTCGGTGTCAAAAAACCCAATAAAAACATAGCAATCTATGCCCCGATTTTGTTGGTCCATCTTCCTTCTAAAATGAGTGTCATAAAACTGTAGTTTTCTGACACTGTGAAGTACTGGGCTGAATAGGCATTGTTTGATAGGTCCTAAGTCCTTGCAGACTGTAGTAAAAAATGTAGTAAATACCCTCATACATGGAGAATCACTGAGTGACGCGTCTTTATCTAAACTATTCTCTTATTAGCGTTTGCACTTCTGTGGTACTGAGTGATTAGTTGAGAAAAATATCTGCAAAGCCTTTATTAATCCGCTCAGACTATTGTGACGTGGATTGTGTCATAACTAGTCGAAATTGCATTGAAAATGACACAAAATCACTGAGTATCACGGATGTTAAACCATTCTATCCTTTGCACTTAGCGGCACTGGGTTGCACTTAATAATATTAAGATTATTCTTCTGCTAACCGAAGGGTTGGTAGTCACTTGCATATGCCTTTTCTGTAGGATATCGAATGTCATTGGATTATTTTTTCGGGGATTCGCAGGGCAAATGTAGCATTTAGGCCTTCAATTCGCAAGAATGCATGCCAACCGAAGTTTCTAAATGGATTCTTCAGTAGATGACAGTTCCGGTTTAGACGAGCAGCCTCAAATATTGACAGCGTATTTGACAGTGAAATGACAGTATAAGTACAGGAGAAATGACAGCACAATGTGCGGTTTTGATATTTGATTTACACGAGATTTACGTAAATATTACGCAAACTCTGCGTCCAATTTCCGGCGAATACGCTGCAAGAAATAATTTGAACCCAACCTTCGCAGCCTTTTCAGTGGCAAAACTAACCGCATACTATGGGGTCGCATTGTCGATCACGCCACCCACCTGACAAAATTTTGTTGATATTGTTCGCAAATTGAAAGGGGCAAACAAAGGGGCAAGGTCATTTTGAACTTGCCCGCATTTTTAGCTCGAAAGCCTGTCGTTACTGGTGCCGTCTACAAGATTTGAACTTGTGGCCTATCGCGTGTGAAGCGAGTGCTCTACCACTGAGCTAAGACGGCAAATCGTTGAAAATAACTCAGATGACGCACTAGATCGACGGATCGTCGGCTTTTGCCGGGCGATTTTCGTCGGTTCCTTTAATGTTGCTTAGAGACGAGTCCGTGTAAAAATGCCGCGTGCCGGTTGAGGTCATTCCTTCGGAGACCTGTGGATCAGCATTTATCGAATAAAACGATGGAGTGCTTGCGGATGAAGGCGTAACGGTCAGTGTAAAGATATACCCGTTCTTTAAAGGCCGTTCTCCCTTAAATGCCTCGTCAAGGCCCACTTTTGCGACCAGTTCGTCAAACGTTGCAAAATTACCTTTGTTTCGCGATGCGTACTGGGCCTGAAACTTTCGAATATTATCGACCGTCTGTGCAGCCGTCGTTTCGTTTCCCGACCGGATAACTGCCTGCCATGCAATACTGCCGACGCCGATCAGCAACCCGATGATCGCGATGACGATCATCAATTCAATAAGGTTAAATCCGCGTTGGTCCTTTAGACGATGTCTTAAATTGTTCATAAAATCATTTATTTCCTATTCGCCTATCTCACGAAAAGGAACGTGTTTTGTTTCAAAAGTTTAATTTGTTTTGGCCGGAAATTCAAGATAATGACAAGACTTGCCGGAACAGGTGCGGCAGCGACGGGTTACTTTGCAGAAGCCCGCCCGCCAGTAAGGGCATTCTTATTCAAAAGCCCGCACGTAAGTAAGGGCGATTCACTCAACACCGAGTGCATCGCCCCTACACATTTGCGACTCCACGAACTCTAAAACAGTTCGACCTTTCCGTCAGTGACTAAAACTCGCGACTCGCCCTCATTAAACATTATCCGCCCGAACGAGATCGGCGACATCGAACCCACAGCACCAACAGAAGTAAATCTGAGATTCAACAAAACACCATCGCCATCTATCGGATAAGCCCCATAAACAACAACCCTCAAAAGCCCCGGCTCAGTTGCGTTCGTGACAACCAAAAGTCCGCGACTCGCAGTGTCTTTCAAATCAGCCGGCTCAACGATCGGCTGTATCACCGTCGGATCGTATCGCAGATCAAATTCATACGCGATCACGCCCTTATTTGCTATGCCCTGAACATTCACCGGCACAACGATCTCTTTATCAACAGATACGAGTGTCGGCAGCTCAACAGAGATGCCTCTCTCCGGCCCCATTCCTTTGCTGTCCATTGTCCACTGTCCATTGTTAACTTTTCCCGCCGGCCTTGCACCGGTATTGTTCCAGTTTCCCGAAACCTCGCCCATCAGCAGTGCCGAGTAATCTTCTCCTGCGATGCTGCTTGCGACTGATGGATAGTTTTTATTTGTCGGCGTAAATCTCCAGGTCGATGTCGAACCGATACCCGGCGCCGCAAATGGCGGTCCGGCGACAAATTTTGCGATCATCGCTGCATCAAACGACGAAACAACGGAGTTGCCGCTCACATCAGCCACAAGAAGCTGATTGCCTGTCAACTGCGGATTCGGCGGCCCCGCGACATGCTGCGATATTCTCGCCGCATCAAACGAAGTAATGTTGTTCACGCCGCCTGTTTTAGTTGGCGTGACAGTATAAGAACCCGCACCAAAACCCATCAGCGTGTACTGGCCTGCAATTGCTCCGGGAGCCGCAGTCGTCGTCGAAACATTTGTCGAACCTGAGCCGCTTATAAGCACATTCGATACAAACCGCGGATTCGGCGCACCGATCGCGTTGCCATAAGTTATTGTGCCGCTGATTGCCGACGGTGCACTGCTCACCGCCGGTGAAAACTCCGAAGAATTACCATCCGCATCTGTCGCCGTTGCGGTCATCGTGTCTCCAGCCATAAACCCCAGAGCCGCCGCATTACCCAGATTCTTCTTTTTAAATCCAGGACTGCCGTTCGAATAATCGCTTGCGGTATATTGATCAGACCCGAGAGAACTAACTCCTGCTCCTGAACCATCCGCCTTATAAAATTGAACAGTCAATCCGGTCGTTCCATAATTTGAATTTGCTAGTGCAGAATCGACCTGATAATTGACTATCAAGTTTCCGCCGCTGATCGAGAATACAAACGCCGGATAGTTCTGCAGATTATTCGGCCCGACATCTGCATCTGTAGGATCGTTCGGCGTAACACCGTCTCCGCCAAGATCGATCCCCGGCAGAGCGTTATTCGAGATACTATTCGCTCCCATGCGATTACCGATGCCGGCGTTCGAAGCTAACCGTATGCCGTTGCCAACGTTATCTGAAATCACCAAGCCCGTAGCACTCGTTTCTCCTCCAAGTATATTTCCGCTTGCACCGTTTTCAACCAAAATGCCGTGACTGCCATTTCCGTAAGTGCCGTTTGGCTCTCGCTCTGAATTGACCTTTTTTGGTTGATTCCGCATTGCCGGTGGAAGAACGCCGATAAAATTCTTTAGGATCGTATTTTCGTAGGTTCCGTCAGCCAGCACGAGTCCCTCTTGAGTGCTTCCCACAATAACATTCGCCGTTTCGTCTGAAGTTCCTCCAATCGTGTTTTCCTTGGCCCGGATGAGCACGAAACCCTTGGTGTTCGCGATCGATGTCTGATTGGGACCCAACCCAATAAGGTTTCTCTGAAACGTGTTGAATTGCGGTAAGGACTCTTCCGATGGATTCGCGGCTAACGTTCCGAGAAAGATTCCAAAACCAGGTGCATCAGTATTGCCAACGATACTGTTGTACGGTTCGCCAGGGATACCGATAAGATTGCTTCGAGCATTCTCTCCGACGGCTATTCCTGTCTTGTTGGGAATTACCGTATTATTGTTGCTGGTTCCGATCCTGTTTGCCATCACACGATTTCCGGACGTGAATTCTGCTCCAGTTCGATCTTTACGCGATGGATCTGTGTTGTATCTTTCTATCAAGCTGTTGGTTTCTCCAAATCCGATATTCGTGCCAAGCAGTATTCCAATAGTATTGCCCGCAATAGCATTTGCAGAGATCAAGGTGTCCGTTGATTGTCGGATCCAGATACCGATGTCGTTCGGTATCGCAGAATTGTCATTTTCACTCATTCCGATCCTGTTGACACCGATCGAGTTTGACTCACCTCCGTCAGTCACGGCGATACCGATGGCATTGCCTGAAACCAGATTTTGTACGACCGGATTGTTTTTAACGGAGCCCGACAACCAGACACCGAACTCTCCGTTTCCCAGATCGTTGGTTCCATTTGTGCCGACCATGTTCTTCGTGATCGTGTTATTTTCAACAACCGGATTTGGTCCACCTTCTACGCTGGCGACCCAGATGCCCGCTTTTTCGTTATGAGAGATGCGATTACCACCCTCAAGGCTGGAACCGATAAATTGTCCGTCGGCGAAGCAGACAACCCCATACTTGTTTGGCAGTGCGGTTGTTCCGAGATTGCCAACGACTCCGATAGAATTTTCCGTCACATAATTCTCGGTGCCCGCATCAGGTCCCAAGACGATCCCGCCGGATTCGTTCGTCAAGTTATGCCCGCCAACAACATTTGATCTGAGCTTGTTTTCCTCAGCTCCTGTATCTACGAAGATCCCGTGCTGACCATTCGGTAGCACAGATGTTCCATTTAACGTGGTACCGATCTTATTGCCTGCGATCCGATTGTTCGACGCGTTTGTCCGCAGTGCGACGCCGACAGTCGTATTACCGGAGATCAAGTTGCCGGAATTAGCGGTTTCTAAGCCGACATCGTTGTCATCTGAGTCTTCGATCACAACTCCGGCAAGGTTTGCGAGTGCCGACGTTCCGCCGGCGTTCGTGCCGATCAGATTACCGACGATCGTATTGCCTGACGCATTTGCGCCAATGGCAATACCGAAAGCCGTATTGCCGGAGATCAAATTGCCCATCCCAGCGGTCTCACTGCCCACGCGGTTATTGGTAGAACTGCCTATGGCAACGCCAACACCATTTGCGACTGCTTCGGTACCTGACACATTTGTTCCTATCTTATTGCCCGTGATCGTATTGGTTGACGAGTTGGCGGTCACCAGGACCCCAACCGTTGTATTACCGGAGATCAGGTTACCCTGGCCAACGGTCTCACCGCCGATCTGGTTGCCGTTAGCTCCCTGAATAACTACGGCGTTGCCGTTGGGCATTGCAGAGGTTCCCGCAGCATTTGTGCCGATATTATTTCCGAATACCTTGTTGCCGCTCGCGCCAGCGGAAATGCCCACTCCAAAATTGCTGTTTGAGATTACATTTCCAAGATTGCCCACTCCGCCGATCGTGTTGTTGCTCGCCGCCGCAGTGCTGATGCTGATCGCGATGACGTTATCCGCCGTCGTCCCTGCGGGACTTCCATCGGGGCTTAAGCCGAAATAGCATCTCTCTACACTCACACCGCTCGTTTCTATGCCGACGCCTGCTCCAAACCGGTTGATCGCCATGCCCCTCAGAACCGAGTTGTTGCTCCCTGCCACAAATCCAATTCCTCCGAGCGTACTGTTACCGCTAAGCTCTATTAGAGGCGACCCGGCATATCCCGGCTGAGTCGTCGCATCAATCGTTGCCGTCTCGCTCAAAGACGGCAATTGCGTAATCGGTGATATCGTATGAGTTCCTCCGCCCGGAATGTTGAACAAGATCTCGTCCGGCCCTTCGTTCGCATTCGCCGTCTCGATCGCCGCCCTCAGGCTGCATTGATTCCCTGACTGGCCCTTATCGACATCACACACATCATCTTCGAGGTCAATGTCCGGTTGGTCCGTAACGATGTTTACCTCGATATCGTCCTCGCACGGAGATGACGACGGCGGCGGAGCTTGTGTGGTCCGGTCTATCGCATAGGCCGAGCCCACACCAGCGAGGTCAAACCGTGACCCGATGATAACCGCGTCAGGCGAAATTGCAGCGCTGAAGCCAAAGTCGTCATTAAGCGGGCCGGTTCCCGATAAAGTTTCCTGCAAAGTCCATGTAGTGCCGCTGCGAGCGTAGATAAGGGCTTGACCGCGCGATGCCTGGAGCGTGCCCTCGGAACGCTTTCCCACGACCACGGTATCGCCTAATATGCCGACGCCGGCTCCGAAGTATCGGCTGGTAATCGAGCCGCTATCTGCTTTCAATTTTTGCTGCTGTGTCCAGGTCGTGCCGTCATTGACAAAGATATATGCAGAACCCGCTGTACCGTTAAGTATACCGGGTTCTTCTGGACCTCCGACGATCACTGTATTTCCTGAGATGGCCACGCTGCCGCCGAAATATTTATCGCCTCCATCGGACGGCATTAGCCTCTGCTGTCGTGTCCACTCCGTTCCGCAACGCACAAAAATGTAAGCGGCTTCCGGCCCTTGGCCAGATCGGTCAGGGTCGCCGATGATCGCCGTATCGCCGGAAAGAGCCGCGCTCTCACCAAAAGAGTCATCATTGCCCTCGTCGATCGCCGTAAGCAACGCCTGTTGTGTCCACGTTGTACCCTCGCGGACAAATACATGCACCATTGCTGAGTGTTCTGTAAATTGGAGGCATCCATCCGTGCCGATAAGCACTGTGTCTCCAGAGATAGCAACACTCTTGCCAAATTGTCCTTCACACTTGGCCAGCGGCGTATCGAGAGGTGAGAGTTTCTTCTGTAGCGTCCATGTGCTGCCCGTGCGGACATAAATGTAGGCGGCGCCATAATCTCCCAGATTAGGGTCACCCTGGCGAAGAGCGCCAACAATGAGGGTATCGCCAGAAATGCTAACGGCCGCACCAAATCCATCCTTATCGTCCGCAGGGCTGTCCGGGGACGTCAGTCTTTGCTGCTCCGACCATCCCGAACCATTACGGACAAAAATGTACGCTGCCCCGTTGGTATCTGCTCCACCACCGTCAGTGGATGGTGCTCCAACAACGACTGTGTCGCCTGAGATCGCTACGCTGCTGCCGAGCCTGTCATTGGGTCGAGGAGCGCTCCCAGTGAGTTTTACAACGGCCTCGGGATTTTTCGTCAGATCGTCACCAACTGTATTCGCGATAGCATCCTCAAGAGCCTCATTGGTTAAGTCGTTCCGCAGATAATCAACTGACGCATCGTCGTTTAGCGTCGGCAGACCTTTTTCCTTTTCATTCGGAGCTGCCGTTTGCGTGTAAAGAGCAAAGGAAGTTATCCCGAGAGCAAAAATCACTGCAAATGCGATGAGCGAGAGATTTCTTTTTTTCTGCAAAAAATATGGTTGATTACGTTTAATGGCGTTGATTCGGTTGTTCATAAAGCTCCGGCTGGTCGTTCGCAAACATTCTTAATGGTTCAACTACATATGCGTAAAAATTCGCCCAAAACGGACATACGCCGTCGTTCAAAACGGGCAAAGTTGAAAAAATCTAATAATTAGCTGGAAAGTTGCGTCAAATCGAGAAAGTTAAGCTTCCCAACGATGCAACAATGTACTATGCTGGAGCGTACATCGTTTTAATTAAAACGATTTTGCTATTTGAAAACGAAATGTGAAACAGAGTTTAGCCACAGAGAGCACCGAGAACCCGGAGAAACAGATCATATTTTTCTCAATCATCTCTGTGTACTCGTGGCATTGCTTCTTGCGAAAAAAACTCGTGGGACAGTGGGACACTCGACACAAACGAAATGCTTGTCCACGCAAAGATTGCCCTTCGGAAAATCATGCGACGCCGTAACCCCATTATTTGCAGTGTTTAGATTTGCTGTAAGACAATGTCTTACTTTTTTTCAAACTTCCGTGGACAAGGTCATTTTGTCGCTGTAAGCCTATGTTTATCAGCAGTTTACCTTGTCCACACCCATGCGTGGACAAGGCGTGGACAAGGTGGACAAAAATAACGGTGGGACATTGGGACACCGCGACAGTTGTGACACTTTTGGATGTTGCATCAGAAATTGACTGTGGCACGTGCCACATTTAAAAACACTTATTTTGGCGCTGTTTTAAAAAAATCACTTTTTGGCAAAAATAATTCATCTTTTTTTTTGGTTTCGACATTTGAAAATTCCGGTGTTAGACTGCACATAATTTTTGTTTCAAATTTTGATCTAGTTTATGCTCTTCCTTTCGCAGTCGGCGACGGTGTACGGCATCGATGCTCTGGTTGTTGACATCGAGGTTGCGTTGCGCCCGAGTGCTGACAATGACCAGTCGCCTAACTTTACCGTAGTCGGATTGCCGGACACTGCGATTCGCGAATCTCGCGAGCGAATCCGAGCAGCGATCACGAACAGCCGTTACTTTTTTCCGATCCAAAAGATTACCGTCAACCTTGCTCCGGCCGACGTTCGCAAAGAGGGCGCGGCTTTCGATCTGCCGATTGCTTTGGGCATTCTGGGTGCGGCGGGCGACCTTGGGATCGACAGCATGGAACATACGATGAGCGTCGGCGAATTGTCGCTCGACGGACGAGTGCGACCCGTTCGCGGAGCCTTGTCCATCGCTCTAAAGGCCCGTGAAGTAGGCGTCAAAAACCTGCTACTTCCGGAAGAAAATGCGACCGAGGCTGCGGTCGTCAGCGGTATCAATGTTTATCCGGTCAAAGACCTTCGCACTGCGGCCGAGCTTTGTCAGGATCTGCAAACGGGCCGCGAAACTTCGGTCAGGCCGCTCAGTTTAGATATATCGGAACTGAGATCGCGCGAAAACAAATATCGCGTTGACTTTAACGAAGTGCGAGGCCAACAGACAGCTAAACGAGCTCTCGAAATTGCCAGCGCTGGCGGCCACAACATTCTGTTTATCGGCCCGCCAGGCTCCGGCAAAACAATGCTTGCCAAACGTCTTCCAACGATTCTGCCGCCGCTGGAATTTGAAGAAGCGATAGAGATAACAAAGATTCATTCGGTAGCCGGCCTTACAGGAAGTTCCGGTTTGATAGTTGAGCGGCCTTTTAAATCACCGCATCACACTGTTTCCCAAGCAGGCCTTATCGGCGGCGGATCGATCCCAAAGCCTGGTGAAGTCTCGCTTTCGCATCTCGGCGTTCTGTTCCTAGACGAACTGCCGGAATTTGACCGCAGCGTACTTGAAGTTCTGCGCCAGCCGATGGAAGACAAGACCGTTACGATCTCTCGTGCCGCAACTTCGCTGACATTTCCGGCTAATTTTACACTCGTCGCTTCAATGAATCCGTGTTCCCGCGTTGCTTTGATGCCATGAGTTCGGAAGAACTTGGCATATAACCAAGTTCGATGTTGATGTCTTCGGTACCTACGGTGATCCGTTCAACGCTGTGTTCAATGATGATTCTCTTCTCGTCTTTCTCGAGATTCAGCCATCGATCATAGAGGCTTCTGAACTGAGAGATGGTTTCATCTTGTGAAAGATGCTGTATCATCATGAAATCCACTTCGCCCTGAAGTTCGGGAAGTTCCGACGCGATTTGTCGTAGCCGCTCTTCGAGCGGCCCGTAAGAGTGACCGAATCCGTCAGTGCTGATTTTATCCTCCATATACAACCGATAGATCTTTTTCATTTCCATCTGGACCTTGTCCTGCTCCTTTTTCAGAGACTCCAGAAGTTGCTGTTTCTCCTGGATGGTGTCGTCCGCCGCCTTAAAGTAGGCGATCAGGTCGTCAGTCGAAAAAAGGAAATTCTTGAGTTGGAGCCGGAAAATCTCTTCGAGATCGATCGTGGAGATCTTGTTATGGCAATCGGGACAGACATATTTCGGTGAGTTGCTCGGGACCCGCATCTTTTGTCCGCAGTGGCAAAAGGCGAGACCGGCGAACAATTGCACGGCGCGACGGCCGGGTTTCTTCCTCGTCCTTTGTCTTTGCTCAAGGATGGCATTCACCTGATCCCACAATTCCACTTCAATGATCGGCTCGATCGGAGTTTCGACCCATTCTGACTTGGGTTTTCGGACCCAGTGCTTCTTTTCGCCAAGGCTCCTTGTGTAGTTGGCCCTGCGAATCCCTTTGGCGGTCGTGTCTTGGAGAAGCCTGTCAACCGTCGTGTCGGTGAATTTCGAACCATTGCGGGTACGGTGTCCGGCCTTGTTCAGAAGATCGGCAACGGTTTTCTTTCGTTGGTGTGCGAGAAAAAGCTCGTACATGAGACGTCGTATTGGAGCTTCTTTGCTATCCGGCACGAGTTCGCGGTTTTCCCAGCGATACCCGAACGGGGCGGCTCCGCCGAGCGGCTTTCCCAATTTGGCCCTGATCGGGACGGAGGCGGCGACACGGGCGGAGATCTCTTCCCGTTCCCATTGGCCCATCGCACTTATGATGGTGTAGAAAAGACGCCCGGCGGGGCTCGACGTATCGATCGCTTCGCCGAGAGAGATAAGGTCAGCATCGTGCTGCCGAAAAAAATCGGAAAAATCGAGAAGCTCACGAGTGTTCCGTGCGAGACGTGCGAGCTTGGAGAAGATCAGACCCGATATTTTTCCGTTGCGTACGTCCTCCATCATCCGCTTTGTCTCGGGATGATCAATGACCGACTTACCGCTCACCCCGTCAAGCGAGTAAACTTTGACCACGTCCCACCCTTTGGCCTCGGCGTAGTACTTTCCTCGTTTTTCGTGATGCTCAGGACTTTCGCTCTCGACCTGCAACTCAGTAGAAACCCGTATCCAAATTCCGACCCGCTTCTTTTCACCCGTCCCTTTAAGAGAGAATTCGTTGATCATAATTTTTAAAGCCTTCGACTATTTAATGTCTTATATTCTGCATCCTGCCGCGGGAAAAATCACGCGTCATCGTCTTTATTTTTCATCCGTTTCATGGCACCGAAAACGACGTCGGAAATCGCCTTTTTTCGAGTCGTCTGGTCCGTTTGTTCGACCGATTTGAGTTTCACTTTCACCCTGAATCCTTTGACCTTTTCATCTGAACCGGTTTCCCCCAAATCAAGATCTTTCAGCCAATCATAGAATTCATCGGGCGTAAGAAATTCGATCGTGGAATGTTCTTCGGCGGAAAGCTGCTCACCCGCTTTCTCCCTAATTTTGCCGAGATGCCTCTTGTCGGCCGAGATCAGAATGACGGGACTGTAACCGGCCGATAGGCACTTCCTTATGTTCTGCACCTCATAATCGGGCTCGTTCGTGACGGAGATTTCGCAGGCGATCCTCAGAGTTTCATTCTCTAGAGCAACATCGATCTTGCCGATCCCGCCAAAAACGGGTTTTTCGATCGTCACCCGGAATCCTTTGTCTTCGCCCATCCGCTTGACGAGCGATTGTAGATAACGGTGCTGCTGCAGACCTTGGTTCGCCACGCTATTGGGAACCGGCATCGAAATCGGATCTGCGGGAATCGCAGTCCCGACGCGGTCAGGCTGTTGCTCCGCCGTTGCTGGACTATGTTTTTCGCGAGCATCTGGCGGTTCCGGAATATCCGTTGGCGGTGCAGGTGTCGTAGCCGCCAAGGGAGCTAATGCAATTACCTTTTTTGTTGAGGTCCGGCTTGGCGGTTTTTCAACATGCTTAGCCTTCAGTTCCGCAGCCACCTCGTCTTTCGGTTTGGCGTAGAGTCGACGACTATGTTCG
Source organism: Chloracidobacterium sp. (assembly GCA_016711345.1). Taxonomy (NCBI): domain Bacteria; kingdom Pseudomonadati; phylum Acidobacteriota; class Blastocatellia; order Chloracidobacteriales; family Chloracidobacteriaceae; genus Chloracidobacterium; species Chloracidobacterium sp. Next base: position 956,360 of record JADJTD010000001.1, on the reverse strand, counting down.
ATGACGGCTATTCGTCGCTCTACGGCGATGTTTTCGGGCACAGCGGCGATGGGGTAGGTTTTGAGGTTGAAGTCGTTTCTGCTTTGCTCGAACCGGCAAATGGCTTCCCCCACGCCAAGATCCTTAAGATGTTCCGGTTTGAAAAACGAAAACCCGCGCGAAATTCTTTCAGCGTCTGTGTCGTCGAGCCGGAAACATATTCTTGTGTAACAGTTCGATAAGACGCTGCTCAGGATATCCGCGTCTCCGGTGTGAAACTGATTCAGTTGCTGGTGCGCGAGTATCAGTCCCAGCTTGTACTTTCGGGTTCCGCTAAGTATCTGATTCATGCTCGGTGTGAGGAAGTGATGAGCCTCGTCGATGTAAAGGTAAAACGGATTCCTGGTCTCCTCCGCAACGTCCTGGCGGCTCAGGGTTGCCTGGTGGAGCTTCGAGACTATCAGACTGCCCAAAAGGTACGCGTTCTCTTCGCCTATTGCCCCGAGAGACAGGCGGATCAACAAGATCTTCTTCTGGTCCATTATTTGCCGAATATCCAAGCGGTTTTCCTTTTGAGCAACAATGAACCGAATCAGTTTGGATCTCAAAAAAGTGTCCAGGCGCGTCAGAAGAGACGCGTACGGCTTGCCTCTCAGTTCTGGAAATTCCTTTTGCCAGTAGTACCGGATCTCGTCATCCTGGACGGTCGTTAGAAACTCTTCACGAAAGTCCTTCTCGATAAGAAAACGTTTGAGGTCGAGCAGGTTGCCCCCTCGAGTGCTTTCAAGGAAGGCAAGGATGGCGTTCGCCAAAACCGAGTTCATCTGGTCGCCCCAGCTGGTCGAAAATCGTCTAAAGATCGCCACCAGATCCGAAGAAATCAGTGTCTTTTCGAGTTCCGAATGAGCTGACAATATATTGAACCCAATTGGGTAAGCGTCGTCGGCCGCATTGAACAAGACCACATCTTTGAGTCGATCCTCGGGTATACGTTCGATGACTTCGTCGATAAGGTCGCCGTGAGGATCGACAACCGCAAACCCGCAGCCCAGATCTATGTCCTGTTTGACCATGTTGAGGATCAGGTTTGTCTTGCCCGACCCTGTAGCGCCGGCGATGTGGGTGTGCTTTACCCGTTGTTCCTGGCCGAGATGGATCTTTCTCATCTGGCCAAGATGTTCGTTTTCGCCGAGTAGGAGACTGCCCCTGGTAGCGAAGTCGGGAGCAGCTTTAGTCCGGTTCTCGCTTCGACGCAGTTTTGGTGATTTGATAGCATCTGTCGGAAGATGAACGAGCCCCGATATTTCAGGAGCGGAAAGAAGAGCCCCGGTTCTATATGTCGTCCTGTCCAGGAAACTTTGGAGATGCTTGGCGGCAGGTAGACCATCGTTCTGCAACGGGATCATTTCATTGCCGGCCGCGGATGAGAATTGTCGGAAAAATGTTCCTAACCGACGGGCAACTTGCTGCGATCTCTGAGCAGACCGGGTCTCGATCAGAACGCGAACGTTGGCGGCGAACAGACGTCTAGCAAGCTTATCTTTAATAGCCGGAATGATGTTTTGAAGTTCGGCGAAACGAAGCTTGCCGCTTTCATCGAAGATCAGATTGTTAGCAGATCCGTTCCAATTCTGCCGCGTGCGGCGAAGCAAAACCTGAAAACAGATAGTTTCGTCATTCGTAATTTCATCGAACGAGGCGATAAGGGGAAGAAGCGGATCGGTCGGAAAGCTACTACCCGTTGGCAAGGGCTTGAACCATTCGCGGCCAAGCCCGAAGTCCGCCATCAATGATAGATCGATCCTACCGGGGATTGCCTGCCTAATATGTTCCTTGACTGCGTCTTCGCCTTGCTGAAAGACAACGCCCGGTAAATGGTTTTTCAGCAATGAGGCGACCGCATCACTCGCCGAAGCGGGACAAGTGATCTGAAATGTGATTGCATCGGATGTACCCAGTATTTCAAAACTTATGAATGTGGCAGTATTCGCCAGATTTGAGAGGATCTGTTCTGTCTGCTCGAAAGGGATCTTTATTTCGCTTGGTACGACAAGGCGGAATGTCTTGGTTGCGACCGGCGCGCATAATCGCGGCCTTAGGGCATCCGGGCCGGTTTGCCGGTCGGCGATAGGAAGTGGTTCTGGAACCCAGCGATTTTCAAACAGCCGCCCGACAGAGCTTGGAATTCGCGCATCATCGATTGGCCGAGTGGGTTCCGGCGTGCGAAAAGGTGCTCTCATACGAGGCTCGGGGTCGATCGTTTCCCCGAAGATCGACCAGCCGCGCCCGGGCAGTTCCCACTCGGAAAACGCCCTCTCTTGTTCCCGTCGCCGATCGCCGAAAACGCCAATTTCGTCATGGTTGGGTCTTTGAGGCATTAGTCCTTCACCATATTTGCTCCCAGATCGGCTGACGCGCTTCCGGAGGGAGGCTAGCCGCTCCGTCATTCTCTGAAAGTTCATCGATCACATGCATTACGGCGTTGTGCACCTCATGCTGGAAATGTTCTATAACGTCGATCGAATAATATGTCGCTGGTCTGAGCGTCGTTTCGATCAGGAATCCAACTCCCGGGATCTCCTCCAGGAGGTCGACCATGCCGAATCTCTCGACGTGCAGCCAGTAGCTGACGACAAAGGAATGCCCGGATACAAATGCACAGAGGTCGAAATACAGACGGTCGTATCTGATCCGGAAATATATTCGAAGCGGCGAAAAGAGCCCTCCCTCACGCCGCGTAAACTGCGAGAAATTAACTCCAGCAAGGCCGCTTTCCAGGATCTCCTGCTCAACGAGATCGTAAAACTCGAGCGGTGAGCAGGCCGCATCGCGGATCGATCCGCTCCACCTTGCGAGAAGTTCTTGTTCGCTTGCAGCCATAGTCTAAATGCCCCGCTTAACGATCTCGGCGTCCCCCCTCCTGCCGCAAATTTTGGATCGGCGGCCGACCGCCGACAACCGGCCGATATCGTTCAAGTGGTGTTCTTTGCCGTTCCCGCCGGAAAATGAAACCGACAGCCCGAAATACGAAACGGAACGGGAACGTGACCGCGAATACCAAGGTGTCGTAGAGAATCGATAATAGACCATTCAACCAGGCTGCTTTCGGGAACGCCATCTTCAAGATCGCCACAAGAATAAACGGGATCAACGCAAGCGAAAGCAACTGTGCCCAAAACGGTAGACCGCTCCAAAGCCATAGCAAATGGTTGTAACCGATGGAAATCAGTATTGGAGCAAACACCAGCCAGATCAAGAGCTTCACAAAATTCTCCGGTTTCCCGTGGCCGAATAGTATTTGAAGCCCGAACACAACGATCGCTAAAAGCAAAATCCCACCGATCATTTCGGTTCCTCCCTTTAAGTAGCGTGGAAGGCTTACGGAATCTTCGATCGTTTACGAGTGGAACTCGTTATCAGCAAAAACGATCGCGACCCTGTTCCGTGCTTGTTGTTCCGCGACAACACACGGCAGTGGGAGATGGAATCGGTTGGAGAATTGGGCTTGGAAAGCCGGATTTGGGTAAAACACTCGCCAGACTAGCCGGAAGTGGAAGGTGAAATAGAGAGCGGAGAAGTAGAGCCGGCTTGTATACGCTCGCCCGAGAAGTACAAGAATGCTACATACCGCGATCACGGGATTGAGGACGCCGCCTATCATGGGTAAGCCTCCCTCTCGTCGATAGTTAGGAGAGTGCGACGATCGGTGCGTTCTGCTTCCCGGCAGGGTCGGGGCACATCAAATCGATCTCCATATTGACCAACGAATACCGGATTGTTATAGATCAGCTGAGTATCGAAGGGCGTCGTTCGGGCCTGGATCCCAGCGCCTGCTAGGCACATCTCTACGTCTTCCGATCGCGTTCCTTCCTTAGCGCAAACGGAAAATCGAAAGAACGAGGGCAAAATTCCATCCGGATGATACGTGAGAGGTTCCACGAGTCCGCTTTTGTTCAGGATTTGACACGCTTCGAGATATCGATGCTGTTTGTTTTCGAGGATTGCTACCGCGTCGGCAAACGAACCGTTTGCCGCGATGGCAGTGAGCGGATGGATCCGGGAATTAAATGCAAATTCGTTAAAGACGCCCAGCCCCAGTTCACGTTTTTGCCGCAGCGGGTGCTGACAATGCCAAAGCAGCCGCTCGTAGATATCCGAGTTGTTCGTCACGATGATGCCGCCTTCACCGCAGTCCCACGCTTTCCCTGAGGTAAGGGATATGACTACCGCGTGTGCATGACTCCCTGCGATGCCGCCGTCACGGCGAGCACCAAACGCCTGGGCCGAATCGGATACGTACCAGAGACCACAATCGTCAGCGACACGGCGTATGGCAGCCGAATCGGACGGGTACCCGCAGAAATCGATGCCCAGTATCGCTCGTGTTGAGCTCCTTATTTCCGTTCTAATAGCGTCCGGGTCAGCGGTAACCGTCCCCGGCTCAACATCGTTGAAGGTCGGCCGATTGCCGAGGATCAACCAGCTCGCGATGCTGGCCCCGTAGGTGAGTGGGGAGGTGATAAAGCCGGTATCCTTGAGATCAAGAGCGAGCCCCAGTGCAAGCAGCCCGGCGGTCGCACTCGACACGCAGAGGGCGTGTTTTGCACCATAATACTCCGCAACCTTCCGCTCAACCGCGGAGACGGCACCATAACCGATCAGATGATCCGTCGAGGCCGTCGGCACGTCCAACGATCGCTCCTGACTTCTTTCCGCATGTTCCCTGGTGCGTCTAGACATTTGCATACGGTTTGAGCTCCTCGATCTTCTTCAACAGAGCGTGCCCGATGATGTCTCCGTTTGTTTCGTCAACAAGCCCTTTGAGGTATTCGGGAAAGGTGTAATCTGCCAGATTTGCGCCCGCCCATGGGAGATAAGCCTTTGACGTGCAATATCGGATCGCCTGAAGGTCGGCGTAGACGCCCGACAGGGTGTCCTCAACCTGACAGAGATCATCGGCTGCGAGAAGCACGGTATCGGGATCGATCTCACGCTTGCCGGTAATCATAAGAGTGTTACTTAGCGAAGTTCGGATATGCCTCGGAGTAGCTCCCTTCGCGTGAAAGATCCGTGCCGCACTGATTACTCGTTCATCATCAGTCGGGATGTTGCACCCCGGGCAAATCCGGTCTGCCGTCGCTGCAATGATCGAGGGAATGTCCTCAGGTAGCGCGGTGAGCACAGGGATGACAATGAACCTGCTTCGCATCGCCGCCCCAATTTTCCAAATACAATTTGTCGTCGCCACGAGCAGCGTCTGGCCGCACCTCGTTTGGTCGGAAAGACAAGTCAATAGTTCCGCCCGAACCGCATCGCTGGCGCCCGAATCGCCATTGAACTCGCTTCTCTCTAACGGGAAAGCCTCTGTAATTTCGTCGATGAACGCAAACGCCGGGCTGAAACGTCGCAAGACGTCTTGTTGGAGACGCGCCAGCCTTTCGGTCTCACCGACAAGCCCGGCCTTCGGCGACATCATCTGGTATGCCGGACATTGTCCGAGTCGTGCGGCATGAAGCGCTAGATCCGTTTTCGCTGTCGCCGGTGCCCCGGCCAGCAGCACGTTCGCCGGCATTGTAGGGTCTCGCTCTAATAAACGCTCACCGAATCGCTCAACGATCTGCAACGGAGTCCCGACGTTCTTACCAACAAGCCGGAGCCCGTCTACCCTTGTTGTGTCGAGAGGTCGGAGGGTGCCTTCCGACATTTCTTTCACATCACGGTCCTTTTGCTCGACGAGCTGATCGATCGTGAGCGGGCGGCCATTTCGATCCGATGCCCGCAAAAGATTTTCAAGACCGCGGTTAGGTGTCTGCTTTGTCAGCGCCGCTGCTCCTTCCGGCGTGAGCCCTTCCTCAAAACTCGCCCCCTCGTATAGATCCAGTGCCGCTGCGATGAATTCCTCCTTTTCGGCAAGATCAGGCGGCGGCAGGTCGATGAGCTTCGCGGCCGATGTCACGAGGTCATCGATGAGGTCTTTTCTACCGTGAAAGAGAATAAGGTTACCGCTATCGCGCAGGGCGAGGCTCTGCGACATTATGTGAACAAGCTCGATGACAACGAGCTGAGACTCGCTGTGTCCGCCGGGCGGAGTGCAGGGTGCAAAGTGCTCCGCAAATTCAAAACACATGCAGAAGCGCATCCGACGGCCATCGCTCCATTTTAGATCCTCGGTGTTGGTGCGGACCAATGCCGCGGCCGCCCGCACCGCGGCTACCATCTCCTGATCGTTTGCACGCAGGGACAGCAACCCGCTGTTCTGCAGGGCCTCACGGACGGTACGACGGTCTCCCTCATCGGCGATCCATGACTCGAACCAGTGCAGCCCGTTCGCTTTGGAAAAGGTGCAAAAAACCATGCCGAATTCCTGATAGAGATCTCGGCGAAGCGTTTCGAAAAGCGGTCTGATCTTTCCCTTCGATGGGACAAAGTCATACAGACTTCTCCCCGTGACGACCAGCGCTCCGTGCCCCGACTTGTGGGTGTCCAGAATTTGTCTTATAGCCGACATAATGCCTCCCAGATCAACAGCTTCTATCGGCCTGACGCGCGCATCTTGTTGTTGTTTCCTGAACGCGCTCGGTTGATTTGTAAACGGAGTTCTTCGGAGTCGGATCCACTTTTGACCGTCTCCGCCAGGTTCGCAGTGTTCACGTCGTTCGTTGGAACTACCTTGCGGGCAAGAAAATCGCGAGCCGCGGAAAGATTGCAGATTCCACCCGTCGGTTCGCGTTTTGGCGCAGCTCCGACGAGCACTCCTTCCTGCTGCAGGGCCTCGTAAAACTGGTCGAGGATCTGCTGACAGGAATTATCCTTGACGCCGAGAACTTCGGTATCGATCTTAAGCTTGAGGTCCGGTCTGGCGTTGATCTCTGTGACCAAGGTGCGGCCCCGACTGTCCGTCGCGGCGAACCGGATAGTGTTCGACCGGAGCGGTGAGGCAAGGCTCTCCAATTTTGAGAACCCGAGCTTTACGGCAGCCCGCTCGGAAGCGATACGGACTCCGCTCGCAAAGACATGTTGATGCGTTTCCCGGACGGACGCGACCAGCCTGGCGCCAGCCGCCTCCACCTCTCCTAGGGTGGCGGCTTGCTCAAGTGCCTCGAAATCACGATTGAGATCGGAGTCGTCCGTTGTGTAAAACGCCTGCGACGTGACGGCATCGAGAACGGATCGTTTTGCGTCCTCAAGAGTTGTCCCGGTTGAAAAGCGCGTGCGGATCGGTTTGAAGTTTGAGCCGATGGTTGTTGGCCGTTGTATGCCGACGCCGTCACTGTTGAGGGGTGATAGTTTTGAGCCTTTACGACCGTGCGAAAGATCTCTGGCGGCCCGACTCACCAGACGCGCGCCGGCGGGCAATATCAAGCCCGTGACGAACGCAGATGCAATAATTCCGATAATTGCTGACATTTCTTTTTCTCCTTATTATTAATTACCGGCGGATCTCATCCTCGCCGTCCATGTCGTACCCCGTTCCGGGACGTGTTTGCCCCGGATCGGAATCCGAACTCCCCGCTGGCCCGTTGCCGGCAGCGTTTTGTGTTTGACTCCCCGGGGCATCATCCGCATGCGGTTCTGTGTGATCTGCGTCGGCAGATCGCGGACGTCCCGCCGGCTCCTCGATGATGTCGTCGTCGAAAACGTCATTGACGACCCTTCTAGTGGTCGCTCCGAATGGCCCCGCACCGCCACTGCCGTTCTCACCGTTATCGTTGTTGAATTCATTGTAAAGGTGCGTGAATCCGCCCTCTACGCGCGGTGTTTCCGCCGCGATCTGCCGATCGCAACGATCTAGCCTGCGGCGGAGCTGGATCTGACGGCCCTTGTAGACGTCGTAACCAAAGCCATCGACGATCCGGCCTCCGAAAAACAAAATGAACCCGTGGGCGACAACCGCTACTGCTCCGAGACCGGCTGCTCTGATGATCGCCGCCGCGAAAGTTGCCGAGCCGATCGGACGGGCGGCATTACCGCTGATAAGGCCGGCGTTGATCAGGGAAAATCCGATGACGAGGACCGGTAAGGCGAGACACATCACCACAGAGAATGGTCGGATCACACGTCGGCGCCCACCTCGTTCAGCATCAAGTTCATGTCCAGTACACAGCTCGAGCGTTATATAGCCGACAGCGAACAGAAATATCGCGATCGGAATGACGGCCCCCGCGTTACCAAACATCGCCGCGAGAAAGGGTGCAGCGGACCGCAAAAGCTCCCGGCCGGCAACGCTGAGCAACAGAGTGTCGGTTACGACAACGGATATAGGACTGACCGACCACATCACATGGCTGGCGATCGTCCAGGCGTCAAGGTTTCGATAACGATGATTTCGCTCTTCCCAGTTTTCGATGTCAGCGACCAAATAAAGTCGCGTCTCGCGCAACGTCTGCAATTGATGTGCGCTATTGCGAACAGTTTCGAGATTGTCTTCGGTGGTCCGGCGCCTCAGATCCGCACTGGCTTCTTGATCCCGTTCAGCCTGTTCACGTTCACGACGCTCCCGATCTTTTCGCAACCTCTCGGTTTCCCGATTGAGTGCATCCGCTTCATCTCGGCCCGGCATTGGTTTTTCCTCCTTTCTGTAAAGTGTTTATGACCGCCCTAACTGCACTATCGAGATCCACGAAACGAGCCGATTCCACTCCCGCCAAAGTTTTCGGATCAGACCGACCGTTAACCCAAAAAAGCTTCGCTCCGCTTTGAACACGGTATCGCGGCCGGCGATTGGTGTCGCGACCGTCCGATACCAACAGTAGGAATTTACTCGGCACAGTGCTCCATCCGTCATCCTGGGCGAGACAAACATCCGAGATGTTGAGGACCGAGTTGAGGTCAGTCGAACTGGCGGGGGGGCGATCCAACAGAGGTTTCATGCGTTGCTTGAACGCATCGAATTCCGAACGAGCGAGAACCTTGCGGTCCGCGATCGCTCGTCTTCGATCCGCGAGCTGGGCGTCATAGTCGGCTTGCCGATCGCTGAACTCATAGTTTTCCTCGCCTTCATTTTGAACAGGGGGTTCTGGTAGAGGCACCGGCTGCTCGATGCGGAACTTATCAACGGCCTGATCAGGTCGGTTCCTCACGAAAAGCAAAGCGATCGACCCACCGCACTCGACGATCGGATCGAAGACGGGCTCCAAATCGTCCACGGTAACCGGTCGCGTCCCCGAATCCTTCATGCTGCCGGTCTGATCGGGGATAAGCACGATCTCGACCGGAGTTAGACACGGCTGAGCCTCTTTTTCGACAGAGCTCTCGGTCCCAGCCTCTGTATGCCTGCTGCACGCTGTTGCTAGCGACAGGGCGAACAGGCCCGTGATGATTAGAATGTTTCTCATTATCTATGACCTCCTAAGAGTTGTTCCGATCGTTTCCCGGATCCGGACGCTCTTCACGGGAGTGTCCGCAACTGTGGCGACACAAAGAGCAGGATTCGACTCGCTTTGCTTCCTGACCGATCGTAAAGTCCGATCTTTTTCGCGAGCCGAGTCCAAAGCGGGCTAGGGCTTCGCTCAGTCCCTTTATATTTCTGTGCTTTGTTTTAAGAGAAAGTTTCTTCATCTTCAGTAAAGCCACGGTCGTTGATCCGGAAAGCCCGTACCTCGGGACTTTCAGCATCCGAAATCGGCTTCCGAACCGGCCGCCGTACTGCATCGGTTCTGTCAATTAATTATAGGATATAGCATATCCTATAATTAAATTGCAAGCCCTATTGATGTTTTTTTTGAGACGTGACACAATTTCACTTTGACGGGCTCATGCTGGCCCTTTTATTTTTTCACCCATGAATCATCTCGGTCAACTTTTGAAACAAGCGCGTCTCGCCGCACAATTTTCTACGCAGGAATCCGTCGTCAAGCACATCAAGAGATCGAACAAGAAGGTCGCTCTGTCGCAGGGGTTGGTTGCACAATACGAGAAAGGTGACATCCAGAATCCGTCACCTACGCTGCTGAGGCTATTTTCTTCCGCTTACAACGTCGACTATGTACGCTTCGTGCTCGCGTTCATAAGTGACAAGTATCTTGGAGTGGATAAGACGACAACGGCGGGAGTCCGACACTGGCGCATGCAGCTGTGGCAAGCGAGCCTGAAACGATTTCGAGAAATTGCAAGAATCCCTCAAGACCAGGACATCGAGCTTGAGGAATTTCAGCTCAAGGCCAAGGCGATTTTGGTCGAACACTTTGAGGTTCTCGACCTTCAAGGCCTAATGGAATGGCAGCGAAGATTTTGCCCTAAAGAAATTTGGGTTCTGCTGGCCGACTACAAGGACGAACAGGAACCCATCCGTTCCGCTACCGTTAAACATATCAAGGATGGAACGCGAATAAATTATCTAGTTCAGGCCGGCACCGAGCAAGAGGGGGGCGGGTTCTGGCGAATGCAACGAACCATCGTGGAGGCAGGGGCGCCGAGAGAAAGGGTTGACGAGCAAATGATACCCATTCCACTCGAGCAGGCAGAAGTTGGGTTGTTCGAGAAGCGAATGGTAATCCTGAACCCAAATGATATCGATTCAATGACCGGCTTTCGTATCCTCCAATTTGGCGGAGAGGGCCCGGGACATACTATCGCCATTAGGATCGACACTGCTGAGTTGAAGGATATCGTGAACACGTACAGTCCTTGGCTATTCAAGAAATACAACGCCAGGCAACGAAATTTTGAAAAGCTAAAGCTGCCTAAGGTACCTTCCTCCTGAACGACGTTTCGGTTAGAAAATATGCTGCTGACAATTGCATCTGTATTAGCGATCACTGCCTTCACGCTGGGTGGGGCCTACTATGCCCGTCGATTCAATAGTCCAGATGGTCTCATCGGCTTATTTGTTCTCTTTACGACAATGTCACAGATCATGGCATCGAAGATCGCCGTCTTTGATCTCGGCGGCATACAGGTAACCGCCCCGGCTGCCGTCATTGTTTTCGCAGTGACATTTCTAATGACTGATATTGTCAATGAACGGTTCGGGCAGCGCCAGGTCCACATCATGATCGGGATCACTCTTCTGACGCAGATCGCAATGGTTGTTTTTATGTACATCGGCGGTCGGTTAGAACCCGCGCCTTTTTGGCCGAATCAGCCGGCCTGGGACGCCTTGCTGGGGGTGGTTCCGCGTATTACATTTGCGAGCTGGATAACATTCGTAGTAAGCGAGAATCTTGACGCATGGCTTTTTGCTGTCTTCAAAAGATTAACGAAGGGCCGTCACCTCTGGGTCCGCAACGTCTTCAGCACGATCCCTGCGCTCACTGTCGATACCCTCGTATTCGTCACTCTTGCATTCGCGGGCACTGGCTTTCCGCTTTGGGAACTTATGAAGGGGCAGTTTGCTGCGAAGTATTTTGTTGGCATACTATGTATCCCATTTATGTATCTAAGTAAAGCGATTATGGGAGAGGAACGATAAGATGATGCTTCTTTCACTTGATAGGCCCCACACGGCAACTCCGCGCGCCTACGTTGACGAAATTATTGCTAAGCACCGGGAGCGGTCAGGTCCTGAATGTCATTTATACGGAGGGCACAAGTTCACCGTACTTCCGACGGTCTATTCGCCGTTCATTGCACCTTCAGGCGGACTCGGCCTTTCATTCGCCGCTCAGCCAATGTTTCGCGGAAAGCGGGTGCTCGATATTGGATGCGGGAGTGGTATTGTCTCGTCGATGATTGCCGCTTCCGGTTCTTCGATGCTTGTCGGAACCGATATCAACGCGGCCGCCATCACAAATTGTCACATTAATGCACGTGAGCTTAAGGTGGAGGACATCTCCCGCTTCTATACGGGCGATCTCTTTGAGCCCCTCGTTAGGGAAGAAGAGCCGTTCGATATTATCTTCGCCAACCTCCCGTTTGCCGATGCTCTTCCGGTGGATATCCTGGAATCCGCATTCTTTGATCCTGAACTTCGCTCGATCAAACAATTCATCACTCAAGTTGGCGATTGGCTGACCGCCGACGGAAAGGCTTATCTTTGTCTTTCCGATTACGATAATGACGGGCTTGACGAGCTTGCTGAATCGCACGGATTGCATTGGAAGGTGTTCATTCGTATCAACCACGAGTGGTCGACCTTATATATCATAGAACTAAGTGCGTCATCCGAGAGTCATCCGAGCGAAAAGGGCCGCCTCTAGCTATTTTATCAAGTCCGTGGGCTGAAGACCATTTCTCCTTGCATCTTGCAGAAAAATAATCCTTACGTACGCGAGTTGTAATAAGTGGCAGCCCGCGTTTTTTTCGTCGAAAGATCTTTGGAGAATGCCGTCTGAAGGTTGAATCTACAATAACTACATGTTGGATAGGCTTCGGCTGGATAGACGGGCGACGCCTATCGTGACCGCAGGATTTCGAGGTCTTGACAGAATTGTTGGTTTACGGCATTATTACCGGTCGCGTCGGAGTCGGCGACGTGGGACCCCCGGCCGTAGCACCGCAAGAACAGAACAAGCTGCACCGTTTGCCGACGCTCCCCCTGCAGCTGAAACTACGCTTAAATATACTGAATTTTTCGTTTTGCGTCGTTTCCGTCGTAGGCAAAGGTGTGGAATTTTTCACCCTTTTTGCACGTTTCATCGCGTGCTATTGTGAAATTAAACCGTAGCAGTCGGCGATGGCGCACCTATGTATTAAGCTCCGATCGATGCAAAACAGTCCGCGATCACATTTGAATAATGCCCTCTGGAGAACACGAAAAAGCCGAGGACTGGCTCAAAAACAGGTTGCCTGGCTGCTTGGGCACAGTTCGCCAAGCCGGATATCGAGCTATGAACGCGGCGAACGCACGCCAAATCTCGTGACGGCTCTTCGGCTCGCCGCTATTTACCGATGCCCGGTTGAGAGACTGTTTCCTGAACACTTCGACGCGATTGGTTCAGAACTTTCGGCGAAGGCGTCGAAGGCGACCGGATCCCTTTTCACACCCGACGCCAAATCGCATCTTGTCGAAGATGTCAGCATCTGTAGCTACGAACGCTTGCTCGAACAACCGATCGTGAACGAGGAGAACGGGCGTCTTGTGCGAAAGCACGTTACGAAGCTCGCAAGAATCCTAGCAGAACGTTGAGCTTCCGACCCGTTCGCCACCCCCTTCCTAATTCCATTTCCATGAATCTAATACCGAGTTCGATATTATCCATTGCTCCGGGCCGCGGCCGTCTTGGCGTCGCGACCTTTCGTGATGGCCGTCTGATCTACTATGGCGTAAAATCGCTTCGGCAATTCCGGTCCAACGCTGATCTCCTTACCGGGCTTGAGAAGATCCTGTCGAATCTCTGCACTTACTACTGTATCCGCACCGTCATTATGCCTCTACTTAACAAGCAGCAGCGACACTCCGCTGCACTTATTTGCGTCGAGAAAGTGATCGAACAGTTCGCCAGACGACAAAACATCGCCATCCACCGTTACGATCCGATGGCAATCCGCCGCGTTTTTTGTCCGGGAATCAGACCGACAAAAGCGAACACCTCCGACAAACTCGTCGAAATTTATCCAGAGTTGATTAGATATCGCAGCGGCGAAAGTGATTGGGAACTGCGGTATTACGGGTACCTCTTTAGCGCCATCGCCGGCGGCAAAGTATTTAAGATGGTCCACCACGACTCCGGGACAAAGGGAACTAAAAAGTGTTCCGCGCGTCAGCAGTCGGAAAGGACGGTATGCAATTAGACGCGACGCCAGAGAAACAGCTGGCGCTGGCGGATCTGTATCCGGGCCTGAATCGCGACGAATATTCCCAAATCGATTTCCATCTGAAGCGATATATTGAGGTTGTTTGGCGTATCTCGCAAACGCAGGGCAATGAGAATCCCAACCTATTGACAGAAGCCCCAGGTCCCGCTAATGTTAAGAGGCCTCCCGGTTAGGGCAACCTGACCAATTTTCAATCCCCCGCAAACGAGCCAAAATCATTCAATCCAACCATGCCCTCAAAGAGCTATTTTTCCTATGTCCGCGTCTCGACGCAGAAACAGGGACAAAGAGGCACCTCGCTTATCGAACAAACAGACGCTATAGAACGATTCGCCAGACGCTGGAATCTCCATATCGTAAAACGCTATGAAGAACGTGAAACCGCGGCCAAAACCGGTCGCCCGGTGTTTTTGGAAATGCTGAAGGCCCTAAAACTGGGAGAGGCTCGGGGCCTGATCGTCCACAAGATCGACCGGAGCGCCCGAAATCTAAAAGATTGGGCTGAACTGGGTTCCTTGATCGACTTAGGTGTCGAGGTTCATTTTGCAAACGAAAGCCTTGATCTGAGTTCTCGGGGAGGCCGGTTGTCGGCCGACATTCAGGCTGTGGTAGCCGCCGATTATGTTCGAAACCTTCGTGAGGAAGCCAAAAAAGGCCTTTACGGAAGGATCAAGCAGGGGCTTTACCCGTTCCCGGCCCCGGTCGGCTACCTCGATATGGGACAGGGAAAGCCCAAACGTATCGATCCCATTTTGGGCCCTTTGGTCAAACAGGCGTTCGAGGTATACGCGAGGGGCGAACTAGGGCTCGATTCCCTGGTGGAAGAGATGTATCAGGCAGGCTTCACGGGCAAGAACGGCAGCCGAATGTCGCGAAACGGTATGGTCAAATGTCTTCGGAATCCTTTCTATATTGGCTTGGTAAGCCTCCGTTCACTCCGAGAAGTATTTGTCGGTCAACACGAGCCGATCATAAGCAAGGAACTCTTCGACCAGGTGCAGGAAGTCTTGGCCGGGAAGAGGGTGAAGAAATCGACAAAACATTATTTTGTTTATCGGCGACATGTTCGCTGCGGCAGCTGCGGAAAATCCCTGATCGGTGAGAGGCAAAAAGGACATGTCTACTATCGCTGTCACACGAGAGGTTGCGTTCAAAGCCCGTTCAGGGAAGAAGCCGTCTCGAAAGAATTTCTCCAGGTCCTCAGAGAGATAGAATTCTCAAATGAAGAAACCGAGTATCTGCGGTCGGAGATCATCCGCCATAAGGACTCCGAGCCAAAGCGAATTGATTGCTTGAAACGGGAATTGTCGATGCGATCCGAACAAATTGCCAAACGCATGGAAAACCTCGCCGACGCTTACATGGACGGTGTTTTTGATAAAGAAACCTATCTGGATAAGAAGAACAAGCTTACGCTCGAGCTCTCCGAAAGTCAGAGGAAGCTCAATGACGCTGACAACGAATCGGGCGTCATGACGGAAAAGCTTGAAGAATTCCTCGAACTCTTAAAACAGCCTTATTTAAGCTATAAAAACGGAAATGATCGAGAAAAGCGGGAACTGGCAAGAATAGTAAGCTCGAACTTCGTCGCAGACGGCAATAACCTCTTAATTAAGCTAAATATACCGTTCGATCTGGTCCATTCTCGACCGCGTGTACCCTTTGGTGGACCAACACTAGCAACATATCGAACTTTTCAGAAATTGTATAAGCAATTATTTGATTTTTTCAGGAATCCGATGGCAGATTTGCCATGGCTAAAAAACCTGGAAAATTAGATCCGGGAGATCTTGTATTTTGTGTAATTGTAATAGTTTCACTTTTTGCCAAATTCAATCCTTTGGTAGTTTAGCTAAATTTCAGAAATCGCAAAAGGGGGAAAATTTACACCGCGATGTATGCGGGAAGGTTCGTCTCGATCAAGGTCTGGATCTTGCATGGCGTTTCTTCCGCTGATGTGCCATGGAAGCGTAACTCTGAGGCTCATGATCGCTTCGTTACCGTGCTCCGTCGCAACAAGGCAAACTCCTCAAGAATATGCGGGTTTTTTGCCCGGACAGCGTGATTGCAAAGAAATCTTATTAAAGAAAGATATTAAAAAGAGTGATCGCACTGTGGATGGGGTGGGGACATCCAGACGCGAAACTGCATAATTATTCCACCTGTTCGGCGATAACGTTCGGGTATAGGATCAGAGAGTAGATCAACTAATCCAACCGAACCCCAATGACGGAGCATATCCAGAACATTATCGAGGCCGGAGCGGCCCGTTTTTCCAAACCGCCATCCAGGTGGTGGGGTTTTGTTTGGCGCGGACTTGTCGTAAGCTCCTCGGCCCGTCACTACAAGGCAATGGGGCGCTCTGTCTGGCTTTACCTTTACCTGATCATTCATGCCGATCGCAAAACCGGCAAACTCTACAGGAAGATCAGCACGATCGAGAGAGAGATCGGGATCTCGAAACGGACCGTCCAGTCGTGGCTGAAAGTCCTTCGGGACGGGGGCTACATCGTCACGACAAGAACAGGCCGAGCGCTCGTCATCAGCATTTCAAAATGGCGTCCTATCGGCCGCCACGCAAAGACCGACCCCTCATCAGCCAGCGGCCAACGGCCTTCATGACACTGAGATCAGCCGCTGACATAACGGTGTAAAATTTCACCCTTTTGCGATCCGCGTCCGCACGCTAGAATGCCCGCGTACCCTTAATCAGAAACGCTCCCGCCCAATGCAGCCCCCGGAAAACAAGCCGTCGTCCGCCATCACCGTCCTTGCCCAAACAAACTTTAGAAACCATCTAAAGACCTTTGGTATCAAGCAGGCAGATCGACGAGCTCATATGTATCTGATAGGTAAGACGGGTACAGGCAAAACGACACTGCTCGAAACACTCATGCTAAGCGACCTGCAGAGTGAATGCGGGTTCGCCCTTTTAGATCCGCACGGCGATCTCGTCAAAAAGCTGAAGGCGCAGATTCCCGAGAACCGAATCGACGATCTCATCGACTTTGATCTGACGAACGACGATCAGCCGTTTGGGTTTAACCCGCTCGCCAATGTGTCGGTCGACAAAAGACCACTCGCATGTTCCGGACTGATCCAGGTCTTCAAGCATCTCTGGAGCGATTCGTGGGGGCCGAGGCTTGAATATATCCTACGCAACTCGTTGCTCACCTTGCTTGATTATCCCAATGCGAACCTCGCGGACATTTTGAAACTCCTGTCAGACCGGACCTTCCGCCAAAAGGTGGTTCCGTTCATACAGAGTGAGCAGGTCAGAGATTTTTGGACAAAAGAGTTCGATCATTATCCGGAGCGGTTTCGAGTCGAAGCGATAAGCCCGATCCAAAACAAGGTCGGGGCCTTTCTCACACATCCGTTGCTTCAGAAAGTTCTTACAAATCCTGAAAAGCCGCTGAATCTCAGAAAGGCGATGGACGAAGGGAAGATCCTTCTGGTAAACCTTTCAAAAGGCAGCATCGGAGAGGATGCGTCGAATCTTCTCGGCTCGCTGCTGATATCGAGATTCGATCTGGCCGCCCTTAGCCGTGCGAATATACCGGAATCCGAAAGACGCGACTTTACCCTCTACCTTGACGAGTTCCATAATTTTACAACGCAGAGCCTGATGTTCATGCTCTCGGAACTGCGTAAATACGGTCTTTCCCTCGTGCTCGCCCACCAATATCTGACGCAGCTGGAACCGAACATTCGCGACGCGATCCTCGGCAACGTCGGAACGATCATAGTCTTTAGGATCGGTGCAAACGACGCCGAATTTCTCGAGCCGGAATTTACGCCTGAGTTCAGAACATCGGATTTTACAAACCTGCCGAACTATCATATCTACCTGAAGCTCATGATCGACGGGAAGATCTCCCGGCCGTTCAGTGCAGTAACCCTGCCGCCTGCCTGATATTGAAAAAACCTTGTGTTCATTCTTGTTTGTCTTTTCTCGGAGGGATCGGTGTACCTATGCCCCGATCCCTGCGGGAATCTGCAAACAAAATAAATTTCGAACAGGAGGAAAAAATAAAATGAAACAAACAGTCATTTGTCCCATTTGCGAGAAGGAACTTGAGGATGTTATCACGCTGACCCGCAAGTCACCCGGAAGGATAGCTGTGGCCATCTTTCGAGAGACCTCAGATTGCAACTGGACCCAATGTAAGAGCTGCAAAACGCTTATTTGTAAAGAGTGTTCCGTTGGTTCTCCGCCTCTTTGCTGTGATAGGGCGGTTGGTGGAAATCACCAGGACGCCTTACAGGAAAAAAGCGAATCGTTCGACACCGCTCAAGAGAGCGTTGAAGCGGTTGCCTGAGGCCGCCGCTCTCTTCGGCCAATCTAAATCAAAACAAAAATCAGTAGGAGGAAGATATGTCAGATTTTAAGATCGTTTATTTAATTGTGGAAAGGGGACTCGAACCAAAACGCCAGGTTTTTTGGCGTTCGGCAGGAGCCGCCTTTATGTGCCGGGATGGGAGCATAAATCTAAAGCTCGACATTCATCCGGGGCTTACCTTTAACATCCGCGACCCGAAATCAAACGGAGAGCGGGAAGAAGTAAATCAAATGGCCGAAACACCGCCGGTTCAGGTGATTGACGACATCTCATTTTAGTCGGGGAGGAAAAAAGGATGGGTTACTACACATGTTTTTCGCTCGAAGTGATGACCGCCGATAACTCCGCAGTGCATCCCAAAGCTACCGCAATCATTGCCAGACTTCGCGATACCAACGAGAACGCGAATTATGCGTTTGATCAAGATGGAGCAATGCAAATGGATGCCAAGTGGTACGACTATACGGACGAGTTGCGAGAATTTTCAAAGCTCTACCCCGATGCACTATTGGTTCTCTATGGAGACGGGGAAAACTCGGACGACTTTTGGTACTCGTATTTCCGAAACGGCAAGGTGCAATATACGCCCGCAAGAATCGAGTATGACGAGTTTGATCAGTCGAAGCTTACGTAGATATCGACGATCGTAAGAATATTATCACCATTACCGGCGGCACATGAGCCGGAAACGGGGTGCTAAAAATATGACAATGGAAAGGATCCAATATTTCCTTTTGCCAAGCTATGGGAAGGAGCATCACAAAACCTTACGACTTGTCGGGGAAGTAACGGGAATAGACCTGCCGACGGAGCCCGAGGATATTTGGGCACTGTTTAAGATAGTAACCGGACAAACACAGCTTACAACGCATTTCTATTGCAGGACCGATCTTGCTCAAAATGATCACTCAATATCAGTCAAACCGCCAGATCAAAGCGTCTACGAGCCCGTATGTGGCTGGCATGACATCGATATTTTCAGTGTCAGCTATGACGACATCGAGGTTCTTATCGATCGGCAGATCGACGGTGAGGTCGAGGTCCGTGTTTGGCGAAACGGCCAAACGGAAGACAACCCGTACGCAAAGATGACCTTTGAGGTCTATGTGTACATCTGCGGTCACTGCGCAAGAAACGATGTCGAGAGTGCTCAGTGCAAGAGTTGCGAATTCTGTACGAATTGCTGTTCACACAATGGGGCTGGCTCAGAGCTGTTCCATGTGGTCAGGAATATTGAAGATCGACGGCTCCATGTCTGGCCTTTAAGCCAACTGATTGCGGAGATAAACCGCGATCGCTCAGGCTCATGGTCAAACTACACGGCCAAAGATTGGGAAGGCGGTTGGCAGGAGTTCGTTGAAGGAAAGGAATACGAATTGGTGTCACCGGCGAGCGGTTTCGAGACCGAACAAGAGGCGAAGAGCTTCTGTGACGAAGTGTTCGAACGCGAGCTTGATAAAAAGGTCAGCCTCACGCAGGTCTATGAATCACTTGAGGCCGCGATCGATGCGGTCTGTGATCAGGATACTCAGAACGCAATAGCTGATGAGTATAGACGGCAGATCAGACTTCGATACGAAACGGACAAACAAAAGTCTGCGACCTGGATCGCCAAAGCACAAGAGGTCTATAGGGGTATCGGAACCGAACTACAGGAGGTGAAACATGGGAACTAGAAGCTTGACGGTTGTGCTCGACGAGGACAACCAAGAGATATGTGTCCTTTATCGTCAGTTCGACGGTTATCCCACGGGACATGGAGTCGATTTGAAGGACTTTCTTAAAGGATTTTCAGTCGTAAACGGATATGGGTCTTCAACGCCCAAAAAAGCGGCGAACGGTATGGGCTGTCTTGCAGCCCAGATGATCGCACATTTCAAGGAGGGCATTGGCGGGTTCTATCTCCATCCGAGTGGAACTCGGGATTGTGGTGAAGAGTATGTCTACACCGTCTATCTCGACAACACCGGTAAGGAAGAATCGAAACGTTTGAAGGTGAAGATCCAAGCCGGTGCGGTCACATTCTTTGGCCTTCCCGGAACAAAACAATCGAACATGCCGGTCATCTACGACGGTCTTGTTCGGGACTTTGATCCGGTATTGGTCGAGGCTGACTGGAGGAACCGTGAAGAAGAACCGGTCAACGATTTTGTTGACGAACAGATTCTCTCCTCCGAGATAATTACTACCGACTGATCGCTCTCACCTATCTTACACAGCTCAACAGAACCGCCCGGATCGTTCGTTGAGTTCTCTACCTCCAACGAATGTTCCGGGCGCATCCATTCAAAAACGAAAACACAATAACGGAGGAAATATGGGCGTGAAAAGCTTGACTATTGTCCTCGATGATGAGGGCAGGGACATCTGTGTCCTGTCGCGCAGCATCGACGGAGACCTGACCGGCCACGGCGACGATTTGAAACGGTTGCTGCGTGGCCATCTTATCACGAGGGAGTCGAGATCAAAGGATCACCATAAAGTCGCTTTTAGTATGGGACATCTGGCCGTGACTTTGATCAAGGACTCCAAATGGGGCATCGGGTTCTTCAAACTCCTTCCGTGCGGCACGCGCGATTATGGAGAAGAATACATATATACCGTTTACCCAAGGCACACCGCATCGAAGACCCCGTCCCTTCTGAATCTTCGGATCGAAACATTGTTCCCGGAATATACGGGCACTGATTCACCAAAGAATCACACATGGACAGTAATCTACGACGGTCTCCTCGACGAGTTCAACCCGAATGAGGTTCAGGCTCAATGGGAATGTAGTGAGGATGAACTTGACCAACTTGTAGATACCGAGATCGCACTCGCGGCGTCGGCAACTGCAAGTTCACATCTGAGAATACGAACAAGGGGGAGATAAATGAAAACGAAGATAAGCATAAATAGTGAACAGCGTTTGTACATCATTCCCTGTAAGTTCGGAAAAAGTCGTAAGGGCTACACCTTTCTCGGATTCGAATATGCATTCGAGAGGGGTAAGGCCATCTCTCTCTGGTTGATCGAACATGGAGTCCGGGTCTCAATTCCAAAAATAGAAAGGATAGGCACTGTCAGCGGTTATCGGGAATATGAAGCGTTGATCAAATGCCGCAAGGATTCACTACGAGAACACCAATGAAAGGTGTCCGGTTGAACTATGCCCCGAACTCGTCGGTCTCGAAGGCCGGCGCGTAGAGGTAATAGACTGCTACGGCCAGAAACGACGCTTTTATGTCGGCAAGAGCACGGGTTGGATCCCATGTCATTTGGAGATCGCCAGGATCGATTCCAGTGGCGGTCCGGCAGTAATAGGAGCACCGTTTCAAACGGTCACTATTATTCAGAACACAAACCGGCGCTATTAAACTGTCGACCGTTTTTACTTAGAACGACCGTCCTGCGGCGACAAGCCCGGCGACTGTCACAAAATCAAACGAAAATAACATAAGGAGGAAAAAAACATGACGAGCAATTCGCGATCGGACCTTTTTACAAAATCCGAGATCTATGAATTGCAAACTTGGGCAAACGGTTATCTAAAGGCCCTGGATACTTATCTGGGGACGAAGAACTTTGTTGAAGATGATTTAGTCGAGTACACGTTCCTTTCGGGCGAGATCGTCGATGTTCTGATCTCGATGGACAGAGATGAAGGAAGTCCAATCTTCCGAACATATGAGGCGTGGGCTTGTCGAACCAAGCCAGACAGTAACGGTAAACGGATCACAGACACCTTAGATAGTGTTCGGCTGATCTGAATACAACATCACACTCCCATTTCATTTACTACAGTTTAGATTTCACAAAAACAATTAGGAGGAAAAATATATGAGCAATCAAAGCTCTACGTTAATGGCGCATTGCGGTGCGCGAAAAGTCACGCGGGACGAGCTGAAGGAGATGCCTCTCCCGGAGGCAACAAAAACGCATCAACCGCTCGCACATTTCGAGATAGTTGAGGTACTTGAGGAAGCTCTTTCTTTCCGTCATCTTCGCGTCGTAAAAGACGAGTATGCCGTCTCGCAGGACGGTTTGAAGATGTTTGGCGTCATGGATCTCGACGCGGCATTCGAAGGAGGACGTTTCTCGATCGGGCTCCGCAACTCGAACGACAAGTCGATGAGGCTCGCCTTGACGGCGGGCTATCGTGTCTTCGTTTGCGACAACATGGCATTTTCGGGAGATTTCTCGCCGCTGCTTCACAAGCATACGTCGAAACTCAATCTTACGGATTCAATTGCCGTCGCAGTAGATCGCATCTATCGAGGCCTTGATTCTATAGCGAATCAGATTAAGCTGATGCGGGAATATGGTCTTACAGACAATTACGCAAGGCTTATTATCTATCGAGCCTTTGTCGAGAGGGTGCTCAAGGGTGTTCCTCGACAGCTGATGCCCGCGGTTCATTCGAACTACTTCGATCCTGATCATGAGGATTTTCGCTCGCGGAACCTCTGGTCGTTATCAAATGCGTTCACCTCTGCGTTCAAGTCACTCGGACCGTTGAAACAGTTCGAAGCGACAGCGAAACTCGGGCTCTATATGTCCGGGATAAAGGGTGACGCAGCCAGTGCCGAAAGGCGACCATTATTTGACTGTGGCACCGGAAGATTCCGTCTAGTCAAAGCCGATGACGGAGAAGTTAAGGAGGAAGAGATCCAGAACGCCGCCGAGTGGGGCGATACTGGGGATCAAATAGATTCAATGGTCCAGGAGGAAGCCGCGAGAGCTGCCGCGTGACCAACATTCAAGGAAGTGTGAAAACATGCTTCCTTTTTTCTTTGATAATATCGTCCAACGATCGAGCCGAATGACGACGCTAACTACTAAAATGAACTGTTATTTCGTGAATGCCGGAATCCGAGAATTCCAATTGAGCCATCCGCTGAACCTCCGCAAATAGAATGTCCAAATGTAATTCCACACAGCTGAATTGAAATACGAGATGTTTGGATTTGCAGTGATCCCGATTTGCGATGAAAGCATCTCGCAAGCAGCGTCTGAAACCCTCTCCATCCCAAGTTCCGTCTCGAAAAAACCGTTTCGGCATTGAGCTTAGGTTCCCTCGTGGAAACAGAGTTCCAGTTTCGTCAGCGTTGTTTACTCGGTCGCACAACTCTACGCTTTCCCGAATAGGAATTCCGAGGCCGAATTCGCAATATGCTTTAAAGAACGAAAAACCTTCCTCGGCAAAAGTAACAACGTGAGTCGATCCGTTCTGTAATGCGGGAATGTAGTCAGCCTCGATTGTAGTTCGGACGATGTTCATTTCTTTCGATACCGTTTCGGTGATCGCTGTCGACCTAGCTCACTCGACACCGAGAGCGAATCTTATTCAAATTATCTAACCAAACCAGTCGGGATTATCTTTTAGAGACCTAGCGCGATCTCGATCAAGAAGAATCCTGCCCAACTTAAAGAAAACTTGTGACATAAAACCTCGATCCGCCAGCTGACTGTTCCCGATTTCTATTACGTCGAAGCCGAGCTGTCGCAACTCGGAGCGAATCTGGGCATCTCGCGTTCGGGCTTCAGTATTGCCGTGCACGGCGTTACTCATTCCGTCCAAATAGATACAGATTCCCCGCTCATCATCGTCTGGGTCTTCGAAATAAAAGTCTGGTGTCGTGGAATAATAAGGAGCTGATATAGGTATGGATTTTTGGGCAATCGGCGGCGGGAAGCCGGCCTTTTCTATCATCGATTTCAAAAACTGTTCGGGAGCGTTTACGGGTTGCTCCTGCATGCTGTCCGCGCTTGCACCCTGAACTGCAGGAATCGCATGACTAAACTCAAGTTCCTCGCCCAGCAAGTCCAAGATAGTGTAGGCTCGGTGGCGATTCAGAAATCGATGATAGAAAGCGTTTCGAAATGTAAAAAGACAGTCAATACACCCAGTCTCGCATTGGCTCGGGCATTCTGACATAATCGTCCGGGCCGCCTGAATAACCTGACCCCAGTTTTCCATAAGCTGCTCAAGCAAACCTGAACCACCGGCCATTGTGTCGTAAATGATGATGTTCGTGTCGGGCAGACCGGGCTGACCTATGGCAAGGAGTTGAAGATCGTCGAGTTCCATTTCAAGAACACTTGCGGCTCCAGCCCTAATCGCTTCAGCCACGCTATACGCGTCCTCTCGATTCGAAAATGTTAAGCAGACAGCATCAACGACAATGTCGGAATAGAATGCAACGGGCCGGACTGCTTTTCCGCATCGCTCCTGGTGATCGTCGGCGAATTGTGTCCGGTCGGCCTCGGACGAAAGTGGAGAACGGCTCTGTCCGCATACCAAACAGACCGGGTATCCGAGCCGGTTGTTATCCCGGACCAGACGAGCACTCCCAACGTTTATCAGTCGAAGTTGATCGTTGCGCTTGAACAACAGATCAACGTCACCCCACTTGTACACTTTGCCTCCGGTGTGCCGATTTTGCTCGGTGCCCAAAATGGAAACCGCCATCTGGAATCGAAATTCTTCGTCGTCGTTAATATGCGACTGATGCGGAAGGAAAACGTCGCCCAGTGGCATCGCCGGTAACAATGAAGCTGCCAGAGGCCCAGACGTCTGGGCTAACGTGCCAACCTCCGTTATTGCTTCGTTAGCAGTGTCGACCTGGTACATTGTCGGCTGGATCGGATCAAACTGGAAAACTCTGGCGACGAATCGATTGCCATTTGCGTAGATCAGATTTCCCGGTATGTATTCGCGTAATGCGACTGCCGAAGGCCGACGCAGTTCAAAATCAGTTGCGTCGGGCAAATAACGAGGCATTTGAGCGGTCGCGAGCACTGAACCCGTATCCAATCCATAGTTTGGCAAAAATCCTTCGAGAGCCAGAACTCCATAGGTATTCGTGTCATCAAAACCCTCGACCTCAGCTCGGCGGCGGCGTTCCTGCCCTTTGAGTTTTTTTATCAGCAAGTCGCAACGTCGGAACAGAGAGTCTTCCTCGGGATCCAAAGTGCCCTTTTGACTTCTTACATGCTCAAGCCGGCCAATCTGATCCATTGCCCATTTCAGGCGTTTTTCGAGCCGCCGAACGACCGCTCGCAGGTCGCCCTCAGCTCCGAGAACGTATTCTCTGATCTGATCCTGCGAGATCAGCTCGCCGTTTCCAATTGAATTGTCAGCGTCAAAGACACGATCGATGTAAGCAATGATTTCTGTGGTGTGAGCTTCGACGAGCGAGGCCATGGAAGATGTATCGAATGGCACCCTCCTGACGACCCCATTTTCCTCAAATAAATAGCTCTTGATCTGCTGCGGAAAACAAGTTCGGAGAACCTCTCGGATATCAGTGCGACTCTGTTCTGGATGATTTGGGTCTCGAGCAAGGCTTTGCAGAACTGTGAGCATTGCAGCGTGTATGTGCTTTTTCAACATCGGCTCATTTTGCAGGTTAAAACGCGGCGGAGCGACAATGCCGTTCAGAAGGCGAAGAGGTTCACGGAAATAGGCCCGATCATGGCTTGCCTGTCGTGCATAAGTCAGGTTTACAGCCATGCGAAACCGACGTCCTGCACGACCGGCTCGCTGCCAGTAGTTTGCGGGAAGTGGCGGTACATTTCTCATCAAGACCGCGTCGAGAGATCCGATATCAACACCTAGTTCCAAGGTCGGCGTACAGACAAGTGTGTTTACTCGGGGACTGTCGTTTTTGAAGTCGCGCTCTATCTGTTCTCGTTTGTCGACAGGGACCTGGGCCGAGTGCTCCATTGCTCGAATCATCTGAAACTGCTGATCGAGAACCATAAGGTCATAGTTGTCCGCATTTTCGTCTTCAAAACGAATCGTTCCCGTACATCTCCAGGCCAAACAAGTCATCAACGGAGTTGGTCGTAGATGAGAGCGGCGACATCTCTGGCATCGATAAACTCCCATATGCGGGGCAAACAGCAACTTGTCACCATCGATCTGCCGGGCGCCATGTGTGCCAGGAAGATTGCGGCCTCTGCTGCCCTTCAATTGCACGGTTGCCAGTATGCCGGTATCCGCAGTTAGCAGTGTCCAAAGTTCTTCATAAAATGCTTCGATTTGATCCGCATCCAACCCCCAACGGCGAGCAATTTGCCGCGGCAAAGTCTCGCCGCGGTCGCTGAGCCACTGACTTATTCGGCCCTTGTCGTCGGCCGCTTCTCGCCGCAGTTTTAGGCCTCGTGGAACGCCCTGCATAATGGGCATGTACCCGCGTTGGATCTCGAAATCGCCATCTTGCCAATAGCGTGAAAAAATCCGTCCATCTCGATCGAAAAGGTTCAGATTACGACGGGCGATGTCAAGCAACGCGCAAACGCCCGATCGCAACATTTCGGCGTCAACCTCGATAATCGGAGCCCATTTTGAAAAGAACTCGTTGTCTGCTTTCAGCGACGGATAATCGATCTGCATCCTGCCCCACGGTTCGAGGCCGATTCGCTGTTTGATACCCGTGGTAATTTCGCGAAGTACTTGAATGCGGAGAAACTTTTTGCGTTCTTCGGCGTGTCGCACTCCCTCGGCTTCTTTGCGATGAGCCCGCCAGACCTCCGGAATGAGTGCGAGGCTCATGTCGTCATCGTCGGCAAGCGTGTCGTCCAGGAATGCCGTAAGGTCACCCACCGATATTGACCCGAGGCGTATCTTCTCGTACATGAGCGATCTTAAACGAAAACGACGGGCGTGATCCTGCATCCAACCTGCCTGAAAAGCTGCATCCTGGCGGTTGTCCGAGAAGATCAGCAAGTGCTTACGATCAGCATGTTGTAGCGTGTTTTGTGCAAGAACGTGAACGTCCGAAACTGCCACAGCTCTGACCGGACGAGCAGGTTCCCGATAGCCACCCGGCCGGCTTCGACCGATCGACTGGCAAGACACACACGAAGTCAGATATCCCGGATTTTCTTCTTTCTGTTGGACGGCAAATAAACGGACAAGGGATTCAAAGGCTCCGCATCCATCGCATCTTGTCAACGGGTCGGGGTGAAGTGTTCCACACAGGCGGCAAAAATAAATAGGTAAAGTTGATCTCGGCGCTTCATCCTCAAATAACTCATCATCGACCACCTCTTTCTCAGATGTTATCCGATCGAGCAAAACTACTCGATTGCCGCCCAAATTTTGATCCAGTGGCTTCCATATTCGGCGTGATTCAACAGCCTCCCCGCCACCGAAGGTCTTACCTGTAAAGCTGAAATCTCCTACATGATGGTAGAAGTAGTGCTGACCGCAGGTAGTGCAAGTCATCAGGGGAAGGTGATAGATTCGGTTATCTTCAACCTGCGATGCATCTTCAGCGGATAGCCACAGCCGTGGAGCATCAAGCGGAAATGTGACAACCGCTCCTGACATGCCGCGAACAAAGACGTGTACGACTGGACGCATCAGCGGCCTGCCATCCTTTCGGGATGCGGCGCCAAGCGTTAGCCAAGCTAGCACTTCTTCTTCCGGGACAGGCCGACCGACCTTTTGCTCTAGTTCAGCCAAAAGATCAACGAGATTGCGTGGTGATTTGAGCGAGTCGACCAATTCGTATGCGAGCTCGTTTTTCGATCGCTATCAGCTCCGAAATTTGAAGGGGCAAGATTATGAGCTTCGTCTACTATTAGTAAATCCCAAGGCAAATTGGCGGAAACTGTAGAATTTGCCTGTCTGCAGGTTGCGAGAAACTGCTCAAGGATATCGGGCTGCTTTAGGTAATGATATGAGCTAATTACCCTTGGAAATGTTCGCCATGGGTTCGCATCTACACCGAGGTTTCTTTGTAACTCATGTGTGGCGGCCTTATCGATCACCTCGAAGGTAGAGGAGAATTTCGAGTGCATTTCGTCCTGCCACTGAAGTCGAAGCGAAGCTCCGCAAAGTATCATTACACGGTTTATTCTGCGACGACGTAGAAGCTCAGTGATAATGAAGCCCGCCTCAATAGTCTTTCCAAGCCCGACGTCATCAGCGATCATGATGCCGATTCTGGGCATTCTAAGTGCCGTCAGAACCGGTAATAGCTGATAGTCATCCGTCTGGACTGCCCCAAAATAGGGGGCAGTGACCAAATCATTCAAATCGCTAAACCGATCAAAGGGTGTGAGTGCCGACCATCTGACCGAGCGCTGAATGGCTTCAAAGTCCGCCGGTCCCATAGGCGAGGACAGAGTAAGATCAGGTAAAGCTCTAGCTTCGAGCAAATTTGGTTGTATCTCGCGTTCCCAAATTAACGAATCCGTTACCGGCGAATCAGTATCCGTGTAGTCAATCTGCACCAAATGGACCGATTCACCGTTGAGATCGTTTATCGGCGTGACAGCAGAAATTATTCCACGCCTATTTCTGACAGTGGCCATCAAACCCAGACGCGGAACCGGAATTGTCGTTTGGTCTGTCTGCATAATTCTCTAAACCGGCATCCCACAAGATCAATTATCCGTTGCTACTTTCTTTGCAGAATAAAAGCTCAAAGCCAAGAAAACCATTCGGACATTTCGAACTAAACTAACAAACAAAAACAGGGCTGCCATTAATCAGAACGTTAGTCGCAAGGGTAGACAACCTCTTGATAAACGTGATTTTTTTCAGGATCAACCGTTGGGTGAATGATACTTTGAAATCCGACAGGTTACAATGGAAACTGATCACAAGCTTTATTTGGAGATGCGATTGTATCTTCGAAAGACTTCGATAGATGGCGGTGAGACTTGTTGAACGATAATTCGATTTGAGCTTATGTTCAATTACCAGACATATTATCGTGAAGAAATCCCGTTCGTGGACAGTCGATCAACGGTACATTGTTGAACAAATTTCATTAGGGATAAGAACGTGAAACTACATGCCTACATTTCGTGAACTCTTCGAACAAGTTCCCGACGCGGTTGCTGACGAGGTAGAGTCGTCAAAAAATCGTTGGAGGGATCGCTTGCAGGCGGCCATGAGGAAGTTAACGCGATTTCAACTGGTCGCCGACGTGCCGATCAAGATTGATGCCGGTTACCCGGACTCGTTGTCCACGCTTCTATCTACACCTTTCACGGAAGAAGAATTTCTTGCTGAGATCGTGAGCAAATACCTTTTTGATATTGAAGCCCTGGAGTACAAAGGAAGGGCATTTGCCGGGTTACGTGGAGACCTCAACGTCTACAGGATCGGTGGAGCGTTGGATCAGAAGCTGGGCGACATGGTCGAAGGTATTGATTCGACCTGCTCCGAGCTTCGCCGGATCGCCACTCAGGCGACTGTGAAGGAAAAACTAATGGCTGTCCGCGACGACGTGATGGGCGTTTACACATACGTGCCGACTCTTCACCGCGCAGTTTCCAAGCCTGAGATCTTCTTGTTCTGGAAAGTGATCGGTCTCGCCGCGGGGATAATGAAGATCTCCGTCGAAGACCTGACAGTTCTCGTAATGACCCACGAACTGGCCCATGCGTATAGTCATTTAGGATGTGATGCTTCGGGCACGTTTTGGTCTAAGGGGTTTGCAGAGTCGGACATTAACGTAAAGGAAGGAATTGCTCAGTACTACACTTGGGCGATCGCGAAATACCTCGATGAACACCATTCTGCCCAATTCATGCCTTCATACCGATCGAAAATCAGTAATCAGGCGGGGCCGTATCGGGTCCACGAGCCGTGGACCGAGAAGTATTCGCTGGAAGTCCTTCGTAGCGCACTTGTTCATGTTCGGAACGCAACCGAATACGTCACGCTGGTGACGTTTGAAGACACACTCGTGACGGAGCAAAAGGCAATCCGTGTTTAGTAGAAACGCTCCAAATTTTGAGAGAAACATTCAATCTCCATGGGTATCCGGAAGCTGACAATACAATCCTCACGAAGGTTCGACGACAACTACTATTCAGCGAGCTTGCCTTTACAACGGCTCGCTGAAGGAGCGATTGCCGATCTTCTGGCTCTGCATCGTTCCGACCCTCGAAAGGTTCTACACCGCTACGGTAAGCTTGAGCAATGCCAAAACCGGCTTGTGGAAGTAGACATAAGCGGTGGGTGCCGCCTCGTTGCTCAATATTCGAACGAGCGGCTGTCGCTTCTCGATGTTGGCGGCCACGATGTAGTTCGGCGTTACAGCGACCTCACGTATATGTTAGACCAACTAACGTTGGGCGATCCACCCTCACGATTCTATTTCGGTAAGAGAACTAAGACCTTCCAGCGTCACCCTGACCGGAATGTCGAAATAACGTACAACGAAGAAACGCATCCCGACTGGATATATTTCCTCGATGCGCACCAAAAGGAGTTCTTCGACGAGATCAGCGAGTCGATCTTTAACGAAGGCGAGCGGGCGACCTGGATAGTCGGTGGTCCCGGCACCGGAAAGACCTGCATATTGCTTCAACTACTTAAACTGTTCGTCGACCTGGATTACAGCGTCGGGATTCGAATTTCGGATGCTCTGGCTGAGTACATCGAAAACTCAACCGGTGAACCAATTCAACAATTCCGCGTGAATGCCGCCCATTCTGCCCGGCTCGACATTCTCCTTGTTGACGATCCAAGTTTCGATACCTTGAAAGGGTCGCTATCAAGATGGAAGGAGGACAATGCCGGATCGGTTGTCGTAGCGTTCGACCCTCTTCAGTTAGACAAGCCATTGCCGGATAAGGCGTTCAATAAACTCCGTTACGATTACGGCGTGACGGTTCACAAAATGAACCAGTGCTACCGGCAGAAGGCCGCCGTCGGCGAGCGAGCAAAAGACCTGATGGATCAGGTTGCGGACTCTTCGCCGTACCTTGCGGACGCTAAGAAAAAGGCTTTCAGGGAAGAGCATAAGGAAGTAACGAAGGTGGCTAATGAACTTGAGTTCGTTAATCCCCATGGCTACGTGGAAATATATGACGAAGCTACTACCGAACATGTAGAGCTCGAAGTCGCGCGAATCTTAGAATCAAAGAGCCTGATGTGGACTCACACGCCCGGCCTTTTGATACTACTCGACAATTGCGAACTGTCCGCAGAAGCTCGACTCGCCCTTCGAAAACTCGAACGCCTCAACTATATTCGTGAGGCCCCGCTTGAACGTATCGAGCAATCTAAAGGCCTGGAGTTTCAGCATGTTTTCATTTTTATTAAGCGGGACATCTTTGACGAAATTCAAAACGGATTCGAGGGATCCGGCACGGCGACTTACATCAAACGGAGGCGGCTCCGGATCCCATTTACAAGAGCTAAGGACAGTCTGGCTATCTTCGGGATCCAATAGGCGCAAAGCACAATGGATGGTCTCTTAACGTACCTACCTAAATGGACACAGAAGGTCGTGACCGAAGGCGGCGGCAGGGATCCGCTTGGCCTATCTCGCGTTGCGTTCTTGCTAACGGATGCGCTTCTAACGGGAATTATCACCACCACCGATCGTGCAAGGTATTACTCCTTCTATACTTGGGCACTATGGCACATCGAAAAAGAGGATAAGCCTCAGCGGTACGAGTACTTTGTAGACGGCCTTCGGCGAAGAGAGGCTGCTCTGGCCCTGGCAACTGCTAATTCGGAACCTCAGATGACTCCGGTCGGCAGAGACGTGGTGCGGGTACAACTTGACCGCGGCAGCCTGACAGGGGAATTCAATTGTGACTTCAAAGTGTTACCGTCCAACAACACCGGCGGATACGGACAGTATTATTCTGGATCAATCTATAACCTCGGATTGTCGCGCCGTGACGATCATGGCATTGATCTGGTGTCGGACGGTCTTGGGGACCAGCTCGCCACGGCTTTCCACGAGTCTATTGCTGAGTCTGCTTATATCAAGAACCGACTCTACACCCGAACAAGCCTTTCGAAAGCCGAGGTCGAGTCGCTGTCGGAGCGCTATTCCTTGCAGGCTTTGAGCAGCGATGCCGCTTCTACTGAACGGAATCTCTTGCTCGATATATTCTTCTCTCAATCTGACGGAGGGAGCGACCAGAAGTCACTCCTTCGGCGGCAAACACTCACGATCTTGCTAGACCTGGTAGCGAAGTATAGTGACCTTGGTTCGCCGCCTGATACCAGCAGCCAGGATAAGTTAGATGTGTATCTTCTGTACGCGATCTACTACGACAGTCTATGGACAGACGAGTATGAGTTGATCCCATACACGCCGCCCGCTACCCACGAATTCTGCTATGAAATGTGGAAGCAGTTCTGTTTGCATGAGTTTGTCGTCCAGTCGATCGAAGGACTACTTCAGGCGGTGTTGATCACTGTGGGAGACGAATTTCTAGGTCGCGATCTTACCTCTGTCATTGAAGAAATTACGGATGACGAGTTTCAAGAGACATTTCGTGAGGTGATGGGACAGCGGTGCGAAACTCCACTGGCGTTTTTGCGGGCACTTGGCCTTGAGCAAATTCCGCGTGAACGGGAGTCGGCCAAATTCCAGAAGCAAATCGAACCAAACCATGACTATGCAGAACCAGCGCTGCTTAGCCTCGCGACGCGGATTCCCGGTCGACGTACAGCTCTTTCGGTCATGTTGCTCGGCGTTCTGTATGCCAAATGGCGAGGCGTGCTGGGTTCTCCCTCGATGTCTTACATATCGAATCACGCCGGTGCCAACCTGTGGGCCGGAGCCGTGCTTCCTGAACTTGATTCATGGTTTTCTCCGGACGCTCTCTGGAGTAATGTTCTTCCGCGATTCATAGAGAGATTCATCTTGGATCAGCATGATCGTGTGATGTACGAAAAGAGACGGTTAGATAGCTGCTGGTTGCATAGAGCGGACAATCGCATCATCAAAGACCAAGATTATGACCCACAGTGGCGGGCGTCGAGATTTTTGAACAGTATACGCATCCTTTCAGATCTCGGTCTTATAGAGACGTCTTCTGATAAGAGGGTAGAGATTACGAAGGAGGGCCGTGACTTGCTTCGGCAGCTCATAACTTCGGATGGATAAACTGAACCTAATCAGTCTTTTGGATCGACGGCAGTATGATCACGCCGTTATCTGCACATTTACGCTGGACCCAACGTTTCTTGAAGACTACTGTCTTGAACGCAAGGCTCTTGCAAATACGCCAAACATCACTGTCATAGTTGATCGGAACGTGTACGAGCAGATATTATCCGACCCGCGGTTCGGTCGCTTCAAAAAAGCAAACATTCGGTATCTGGTATTGCCGGTGGCTGCAACCGGAGTATTTCACACTAAGCTAGGACTCTTCCTTAGCCCGCGTGGAGGCTCGCTTTACATTGGTAGCTGCAACTTCACGCGTCAAGGGATGACGGAGAACGCGGAACTTGCGGTAAGCGTCGAGTACCGCAGTGAAGACGATGAGGAACCATCTCCTCTCTTTCGACAAGCCTACGAGTATCTCTGGGACATCGCGTCAATGACCGGAGAAGCTAATTTTATCTCAAATCTTGAGGAAATAAATAGATCGGTCGCCTGGATAGGTCGGGACACAATAGACAATGCCGAACGGCCGCAGCTGCTGTCAAATTTGTCCGTCCCGCTTTGGGAGCAAATCGTGAAAAACTCGGGTGATGACATCCGGCGGATCGCGGTGCTTTCGCGATACTTTGACTCCGTGCCGAACCTGCTAGATCGCGTCTATACGGACTTGCAACCCGATACGATCGACATCTTTACACAGAACGGTGTCACTAACCTCACACCCACCTGGTTTGACCACCGCCTGGTTCGGGAGGGAATTGCTCATGTGTACTTTTGCAATTACTCAAGTGATGACTATCCACAAAAACTTCACGGCAAAGCACTCGCGATCGAACGGGACGATTCGATTGACCTATATTACGGAAGCGCCAATTTTTCCACACCAGCGTTGTTACGTCCTGTTAGGTCAGGTAATGCGGAAGTCCTGGTGGCATTACTCGGTCTGAAACGTAATGAGGCCAGGGTCGACGGACTATTCGATCCTGACGAGACTGCGATCGAATGCAAGGACCCGTCTATCCTAGTTCGAGCTAAAAGCGATTTTGAAGAATTAGAACAGGTTTGGGGTAGATATGACTTTGAGGTGATAAATGCAGAGATTCAGACCTCTGGATCGGAGAAGACTCTTGAAGTTCAGACCCGCTCCGCCCCTGTCGATCTCGAGCTGTCGTGTCTGCTAACTTTTTCCGATGAGACGAAGCGGACTCTGAGCCTAACAACTTCCGCCCCCGAATCCTACACCTCAAACCTCACCGAGTGGATGTCTCGTAAAGTGGACGATCAGACCGCCATTGTTCAGCTTCAGGCTCGTCTCGAAGATTTAATTCTCGTAAGTAATCCTGTTCTGCTTCTAAATCTGCGTGATTTTCAAACTAATCAGCCGGTACGGCGGACTCGGCTAATGCGCGACGCGGCGTCAAGCTCGACCCAATTCGTCAAAGTTCTAAACGAGCTGATTAAGTCAGGAGACGATGGTGCGTTACTTAACTTCTTCAACCTCTGCGATATTCCTTTGATTATGACTAGTAGGCCACGACTCCTGAGCGTGCGTGGAGCGGTGTCCGCTGCGGATGACGCAATGCGAACGCTCGGATCGAAAAATCTTCAGATCCATATGGTGCTTCATGAAGCGGCCCTGAGCTTCCTCAGCAGGCACATGAAGAAGTTGAGCCGCCACACGAAGGATCGATCTATCGGGGGCATTGAAAACTTCATACAGATCTTTCTGTCGATGGGATCCGTTATCTATTCACAATCCTCACGAATAGTGGTCGCACTAGAATCGACTAATTCTGTTACCGTTCAGGACTGGACAACCACACGGAATCAGATCGACTGTTATTTCGAAAAATTCCGCGAACTCGTCCGCTGTCTGTGGGGAGAATATCTCTCCCGACTGATCAGAGAAACTGATCGAGAGACTGTGTCCGAAAGGGTAGCACCTGAGCTAGATCAGATCATCGACATCGCCAAACAGATGCTTGATCTACGCCGGCGCGTCGAAGAAAAACGCTTGAACGGACTAATCCACGCGGATAGCACAGGTCGCCGTACCGTTCCTAATTATTTTTTCTGCGTGTTCGGCGACGGGCGGTGGGGACGGTATAAAAACGAAATCGAAGCCGAAACGATGCATGTAACGGGGAATATCCGCCCAAGCGCTTCCCTCTGACGGATAGTTACAAGAACGTTAAATCACATATAGGGTTTCAGGAACAGCCGGTTGGCCCACCGCCATATCGGTTTTGGCAAAAGGTCGGGTTCGTTAGAGACTGGTAATAACTATGGTAGAGCAACGAAAAATTCCGCGGCCTACCGCGGAATTGGTAATCGGTTACTTGAACAAATGGCACCGGTTGGAAAAATATACGCTTCAAGAGGAATCCCTTAATTTGTTATTCCGGGAGCTCTGTCCGCGAAACGACCATATTCAGCACGTCTTGTTGAAAGTCAGCGCCCTTAACGACTTTTACAGCACAAATATCTTTGATACGCATTCAGTTGCGAAACACATTATCGACATTGGTGTACCTGATCGCCTCATTACTGGTGATATTAGCGTCGTTGACGAACTGGCCGAAATGAAAATTGGCGGTAAGGCAAGAAAATTCTATTCGTTCGCGTCTAAATACTGCAATCATCACAATCCCGAAGCATTCCCGATTTATGACAATTACGTGGACAAGATGCTCAGGTATTTTCGTCGCCTCGACAACTTTGCGGAATTTCGCAGGAACGATCTAAAGAATTACGTCCGATTTGTAGAAATTGTAAAACTGTTCAGAAGTAGCTACGGCCTTGATCAGTACTCCCTGCGGGAAATCGACATTTACCTCTGGCTTGCGGGAAAAGAAGAATTCTCGCAATGGAATGTCGAAAAACGAAAGGTGACGGACACACTTGTAGACGGTGCATGCGACTGAGGTCGCCGGGTTTGAGGGGCGGGTACGCCTTATAATCAAAAAGAGCCGGAACTTGATATGAACAGGACGTTACGAACTAATCGGGGAATATCAGAAGCACTTTCGCGAGTATCTTGAGAAAAGACTTGGCGCGAAAACTCGCAGTAGTGAGCAAAAACGAGCCCGCGAGTTAGCAAGGTTCATAGGGTGGCCGTACTAAACCGGCCCGAAGTCTTTTCGTCGAGAACTCGCTCAAGCGCAACACGGGTAACCACCGCACCTTCTTCAGACGGCAATAGGAATGACGCAGACATCCGAAAGATCGGGTCGCGCGCATAAGTGCACAGCAAGGCTAATAGAGGACGCGCGTCAAGATCGCGGCCCCAAAAATATAACATTGCCCGAAAAATGGTGGTTGATGGATCTAGCGAGTACAGGTCGACAAGGTGGCGATAGGTTAGAACACGGGTCTTTCCAGATCGCTTGCCAAGACAGTTTTCTTCATCGATCGCACGAAGATAATCGGATTTGATTGCGTCAGGTCGGCCGACGTACGAAAGCAGCGCACTTAGTTCCTCCAACATCATCGTTCGCGAGGTATGAGCACCACCGCGTTCGTGGCTAAATCCAAGTTTAGAGAGATGTTGCAAGTCCGTTGCGTTCATTATTTGCTTTATCTACGTGAGCATCCATTTGAGGTGATCGTTGCTTTGCTCCTTACCTCGGATCTTAGTCAATCGAGCCTTAATCCAAATCTCACTATAATTTAGAATACACGAGACGTCTGATTTTAGTCCTTACGCGGCGTGGATTCAAGCGATTGCAAAAGGACACGAATATTCTGAGATACCGCAAACTAGGAAGACCTTTCCAGGAAGAACGAATGCGGTCGGAAGCAGGTTCGATTCACCGTAGATAGGTTCAAGAACTCATGTTATCCGGACGAACCTTGTTTAAGATTATAAAATGACTTTCAAATACAAGTATTTCCACCCAGTATAAACACAAAGGCTATACTAGGTCCGTCGATAGATCACGAGAAATGAATCTGAGTCTAGCCTCCCAACGCTTACCAGCATATTTATGAATCAAGTGTTTAGGCGATTTGCGTTGAGCAAGAACTGGGCATAACATTCCTCTATAAAAGGCAGCAATCAGAAAATAGTACCCGCCCTCATAATGATGCGAATACTCAAAACCGGTCCTTTTCCGGCAGTCGGGAAAATATTGGATAATGTGCACGTAGTGACGCCGCACAGGGCCGCCGCATTGGCTTTCGGCCTAACTTCACGGAGCCTACATGCTCTTGCTAGCGAAATCCTACTGAATTCAGGAATCTCTATAGCATCACAGATCGACGCATCGGTAACCTTAAAGCAAGCCATTTCCGCGACCGTTTCCGGAGGAGACCCTAAGGCCCTCGCGGTCCGGATAAAGCAGATCCTTGAAACGGTTCTGCGGACCGGTATTGATATTGATGCCTTGGAAGCCCACGGGTCGTCGCAGGTAAAACAACTTGCGCGCATTGCCCGCGAATACCAGCGGCGGTTGCGCGGACAAAACTTGGTGGACAATGCTGAGGTTGTTTGGCAGGCGGCTACGCTGAAACCTGAGCCGCAGCCACTATGCATCTACGGCTACTTTCGAGCGCGTAAAGAAGAGATCTTCTTCATTAATGCGATCGCCGGCGAAGGCAGCGTCTTTTACCTTCCGTGCCATGGGAACCCAATTTTTAAAGGGAATCTCGAATGGGCAAACTGGTTAGAGTCTCATGGACAGTGGAAAACTGATCGGTCGCAAAGTGAACCGGTTGGTGTCGGGGAAGTTGCCGCCCGAAGATTTACCGATTTAGGTGCTATAGACCCCAAGATACAAGCTCTCGCCTATCGAAATGCGGAATTAGAGGTGGGGGGAGTTTTAAGTGAATGCAAGCGGCTAATAAATGGCGGGCTCGCTCCCGGCGAGATAGCGATTGTGACTCGCGATTTTGAAACATACCCGCCCCTGATATCGGCCTTATCCTGTGAATATGGCGTTCCGGTCGAGATGCGGCACAGGCTTCCTTTGAACTCAACCCTTGTTGGCAGCTTTATCGCTCTGCTGATAAGGGCGGCGAACACGGGACTCGAATTCGAGACAACGGCGAGATTACTGATGCATCCGTTTGGACCGGGACTGGCGGGTAACGCGTGGCCCTCGGCCCGTAAGATCCGTACAAACGGAGCCGCCGCATGGGGGCAAATCGCCGGTGACATTAGCTGCCTTGAATGGCTGGAAGAGGCCACACTTTCGACATGGATCGACTGTCTCACCGGGGCTTTGCAAACCCTGAAAATTCGAAGGCGT
The DNA here is from genome assembly GCA_016711345.1 of Chloracidobacterium sp. Lineage (NCBI taxonomy): Bacteria > Pseudomonadati > Acidobacteriota > Blastocatellia > Chloracidobacteriales > Chloracidobacteriaceae > Chloracidobacterium > Chloracidobacterium sp. The sequence goes on along the minus strand of JADJTD010000001.1, from coordinate 918,227 downwards.
GCGGGTGAGGTAGCGCGGGAAATTGTCGCATTCAATCTCTTTCTAAAATCCCTAAATGAGCTTCGGGTGCATGATCCAGACCGGCAAACGGGTCGAGATCAGTTTTCGCTTCTGGTCGAGGAACTCCTCGCGAATATTCAAGTGCCGTTTGAACCCTCCATAGGTGGTGTTGCGTTCCACAATCCCGATACCATCTCAGGCGCGGCTTATAAGCAACTGTTTGTCATTGGCATGGCGGAAGGAATGCTGCCCGGCGCTGTGGTTGACAATGCGGTCATCGATTTTTACGAGCGAAGGAAATTGAATCAGTACGGCATAGAGTTTGAGGAAGCGGCCGAGGTTGCTCGCTGGTCCGCTTTGTCCTTTTATTTCACGCTGCTAACTGCCGCCGAAAATATCAGCCTGAGCTATCCGGTCACGGTAGATGGCGCAGAGAAGATCGCGAATGCATATTTTGCCAGCCTGGGCGTCGAGCCCAAGTTGGTGGATATAACATCCGTGTCAAGCATCGCTGGGCTACGCCATTTTCTTTTGCGGACGACTGAGGACGCCGGATCCGACGCCACGCTCGGTTTAGCTCGAAAACAATTCGCAATAGAGAGGTCCAGGGAGAGCGTGGAGATTGCCGACGAATATGACGGGGCCATCGGTATTAAAATTGATCCGTATCAGGCATCGTGGAGCGCGTCGCAGTTCACGAGCATCGGTCAATGTCCCTTCAAATGGTTTGCTCAGAAATTACTAAAACTACGACCGGCGGACGAAACGGAGACCAAGCTTAGCCCGGCAATGAAAGGCAGTCTTTACCATAAAGTTCTCGAGCTTGCGGTTGAACATGCCAAGGATGTCGAGGATATTCGGACATCGGCTCTCGAGGTTCTGGACGTATGTTTCGAGCGGGCAGAGGCTGACGAGAAACTTGGCCTACCGGTGCTTCCTAACTGGGGCCCCCAACGCAACGAACATTTGCGGGCCCTCCGGAAAGCTGTTAGATCCGATGCATTTCTCGAAGTGGGTGCAAGGGTCGTTGCTGTCGAACAGCTTTACGAAACTAGATGGGACGATTTCACAATTACAGGACGTATTGACCGTATTGACGAAACCGCAGAGGGACTGATCGCGATTGACTATAAGACAAGCTCCAGCGTATCGCCGGGCGTGAAAAATGCTGCAGGCAAAACACTGGTGGATATCCAGCTATCGCTTTACTCAACTGTCGCACTCCCTGCACTCTATCCCGGGAAGTCTGTGAAAAAAGGCATTTACTATTCGCTGACAAAGGGTAAAGTCCTGAAAAAGATCGAACCGCCCGATTCATCATCTATCACAGAGCTCGTTAACACGGTGCGTCGGATCCTGGATGCGGGACGCTTTGTCGTGGATCCGGACGTCGACGGAAACGCATGTAAATATTGCGATTTTGATCGTCTTTGCCGCAAGGGTTCGCGCCTCGATAGGAAATCAAAACGGGAATGAGCCTGACAACCCAACAACTCGAAGCTGCCCAAGCCCCCCGCAGTGTGGCTGTGACCGCTGGAGCGGGCACGGGAAAGACGCACATGTTGGCGTCGAGATATCTGCACCATATCGAAACGGACGGACTTTCTCCGCTAGAAATCGTCGCAGTCACGTTTACCGATAAGGCTGCGGCCCAACTCCGCTCCCGTATCAGAGAAACGATTGCAGCATCGACCGCCAGCAACGCTGTGATAGCGGAAGTAGAAGCGGGGCAGATCAGTACCATGCATGCGCTGGCAGCGAGGATCTGCCGTGATTTTTATTACATCGCCGGAATTCCTGCCGACTTCGAAATCCTGGATGACGCGGATTCTCCAATGTGGGTCGCCGCTCAATTTGAAGAGTCTATTGGCGAGATAGACCCGGCGATTGTCGGAGAGCTCGGCTATACCTGGCTAGGAAATGCATTAAGACAGCTTATGCAAGACCCCTTAGCCTCCGAAATGGCTTTAGCGCGAGGTTCTGCCAACTGGGAGGTTGCTATTCGACAGGCGGCGGATGAGGCCCAATCGGAACTGATATCCAGTGATGCATGGCAAAATGCACGGCACACCTTGCCGAGTTTCAGCGGCGCAAGCGGCGATCTGCTTGAAACGTCCCGTGAAGACGCCCTCATCGCGATAGCCAATGCCGAGGGAGGAAGGAATATCGCTGAAGCGTTGGGAGTGCTGAAATCGGTAAGGACAAATGTCGGAACCGCCAAAAACTGGATTGACGGCGGCAAGGATGACATCCAGGCATGCCTGCGGGATCTGAAAGCAAATGTATCTGAGCTTTTCGAACAGGCCACACTTCAATTCACCGCAGACGAAAGTGAACTTGGACGGCAGCTGAAGCTCCTCGAAGGCGCGTTTGAGCAGTTGCGAACAAGCCTTCAGGCGGCAAAGTTACGCCAACGCGTTCTCGATTTTTCGGACTTAGAGGTATATGCGTTAAAAGCGCTGCGGGACCCCAGCGTCAGAGCCCATTACGCGGCACGGTGGAGGGCCTTTTTAGTCGATGAATTTCAGGATACAAATCCGGTTCAAGCAGATATCTTGAAGCTCCTTACCGCTGGGATAATTCTGACTATCGTGGGCGACGAAAAACAGGCCATATATGGCTTCCGAGGCGCGGATATAAATGTTTTCAGCGAGTTTCGAAGCTTGATTCTCTCAACGGAGGGCGGTAAGGAGGTGCCTTTGTCAAGAACCTTTCGGTCGCACGCTCCGCTGGTTGATACCATGAACCGTATCTTCGCACCCGTCCTCGCGGAGCTGCGTCAGGATCTTGAAGCCGATCGTTCGGAACCGCGTACGGGCGTCTCAGCTCCTTTCATCACCGTAAATGTAGTCGAAAAAATTGAAGGTACATATAAACGACAGCAGTTGGTGGTGGAGGCACGGTTTATCGCCGAAAAGATCAGGGAAATCACCAACTCGGGAGAAATCCAGTACGGTGACATCGCCATATTGTCACGGGCATGGGCTCCGCTTGATGTTTATGCCGATGTACTTGCCGCCGAAGGCATCCCCGCTGTTCATGCGGGCGGCGGCAGCCTTCTTGCAACAAGAGAGGCTCTTGACGCATGCGCTGCGATCGATTTTCTTGCGTATCCGCATGATGACATCCCGCTGGCAACATTACTCAGAAGCCCGTTTTTTGCAGTAAGTGACAAGATGCTGTTTGAATTCGTCTCCGCGGCACCACAAGGAATTTCATGGTGGGCTGCATTGGGCACCTGTGACATAGGTGAATTGGAACGTGCTTACTCGGTCCTTTCGCGAGTATTGGCGGCGCGGGTCAGAAAGCGTCCGTCGGAATTGCTCAATCTCTTGGACGATCTGACAGGATATTCTGCGGTGGTCTCCAACCTCGCACATGGCTCGCGCCGCGAAGCAGATTGGCGCGGCATGCTTGCTTTGCTCCGCAAGCAAGAGATGGGGGGGCGGGGAGATATATTCGGCCTATCCCGTTATTTCAAGCAGCTATTCGATGCCGAGATCGATATCCCGCGTCCCCCGCTGGATTCAAAAAACGCGGTTTCCTTGATGACCGTCCATAAGGCGAAGGGTCTGGAATGGCCGGTGGTTTTCATTCCCGATTTGGCGCGGGACGTTAAGACAGCGATCGAACCGTTGATGATCGACACCGAACTGGGTGTCGCTTTTCAAATGGAGTCAGACGGCTATGAAAAGACAGAACCGTCTATATATAAACTCTTGAAAAAAAGAAAGGTTGATCGTGAATCTGAAGAGAGTAAGAGGGTTCTTTACGTTGCTATGACGCGCGCCGAGGAGAAAGTGGTCCTGTCTGCAACAAAGGAAAAGGGACACGCAGTTGATCTCCTGAGGCCTGGTCTCCAAGCTGCCGGAATTCCAGATGAACAGATTCCGTACCGTGACGCTCTCGCCATTCCACCTGCTCCGGGCGAGCCGAAGCCATTCGTGATGCCCGAGAGGATACAGATCGAGCCGCTCCGGGTAGGATTGACAAGCATTCCGGTCACAGCTCTCACTGCTTACGCTCAGTGTCCTAAACGATTTCATTATCGATATGTAACGGGCCATCCCGGTTTGGGCGAAGGGTTCGCGACCGCCAGCTCTATCGGCACACTGGCGCACAAAGCTCTTGAGCTCGATCTTGATGACCTTGAAAGTTTAAGACCGTTCGCTGACGGTTTAGAAAACGCGCAGGTGAACACTGCACTGGAGCTAGCTCGTGCATTCCGCTCGGCAAATTGTTTCGCTGAGGTGCGTGGAATGGAAGTTCAAAAGGAAGTTCAGTTTCGATATCAGGCTGGCCCTGTAACGCTTTACGGAACGGCCGATCTAGTCGGCCCGGATTTTGTCCTGGACTTCAAAACGGACTCAGGAATGAGTCCGGAGGAACACCGTTTCCAATTGTGGGCCTACGCCCGTGCGCTCGGAAAGCCAAAGGCCTACATTGCCTATCTTCGACACGATGTGTTGTACAAGTTCGAGAATGCCGATTTGGCTGAAATAGATGGACAGGTGTCAGAGTTAATTGAAGGGATAGTCAACGGTAAGTTCGTGGCCACTCCAGATGAGGATACATGTCGGTGGTGTAGCTATAAGGAGATTTGTAGTTTTAGGGTATAGACTCGAATTGAGGCCCCTACCGGCGATCCGGAAGAGACCGAGCTTACGGCTTCCGTTGATGTCTCGATTTCGGGCAAAGCTGCTGAAATTCTACCGATCTTGTTAGATCACGGGGTGTAAACTCAATGGACGATAGCGACGACAAGCAAGAAGTTGAATGGCCCAACGACGATGAAGCTAACGACATCACGCTGGCGTATGCAGCAGCGGACGATTCGCACGGCTCCGGGTCGGGTTGTGCCGGTGTGGTTCTGACGTTGACAGTAACAGTGCTTGCTTTGGCAAAGTTATTATTCTGAGACTATGAACCACATAATTTTACTTGGGGATTCCATATTCGACAACAGGTCCTATGTTAACGGCGGCAAGGACACGATCGCGAATCTCCGCGAGCAGATGCCCGATGATTGGACCGCTACTCTTCTCGCTATTGACGGCAGCGTTGCTGACAGCGTAGCAACGCAGCTTCCTAGGGTGCCTGCGGATGCCACTCACCTCTTTGTCAGTGTTGGCGGAAATGATGCTCTTGGCGAAATGGGCATATTACAGATGCGGGCAACTTCCGCAGCACAGGTCTTCAATGAGCTTTCAAATGTATCGGCGAGGTTCGAGCTTCGCTACAAAAGAATGCTGGATGAGGTGCGCGAATTAGACATGCCAATCGCCGTTTGTACGGTTTACTATCCACGCTACCCTGACGCGAGGATGCAGAAGGTCGCCGTGGCGGCGCTTGCATCGTTCAACGACGTGATAATTCGACAGGCTTTTCTTGCCGGCCTCCCGCTAATAGATCTCCGATATGTTTGCGATGAAGATGCAGACTATGCCAACCCTATCGAACCTTCCGTGGTTGGCGGGGCTAAGATCGCTAAAACGATCATCCGCGTCGCGAACGAACATAGATTTGAAGAAAGCCAAATCGGCGTCTATTTTTAAAGTGAGATGCGAGCGAATCTATTATGAAAAAACCTTCAGTTGATGAATGCGTGCAGGGTTTTGAACGAATCCTGGATAAGATCAATCCTCAGCAGATGACAATGCTCAGGGCTCACTACTATTCAGGCGGGCATGCCGTGACTATGCGTGAACTTGCGACGGCGGCGGGTTACGATGATTACAAGGTGGCGAACCTACAGTACGGAAGTCTTGCAAAACGCCTCTACAAGGCGATCGGTTATCCCGCACCAAAATCGCCGCGAAGCGGGAAAGAATACTGGATCCTGGGGCTTGGGGAATTCATTGACCGGCGGGAACTTGGGCTCGAAATGCACTGTGTAATGCGGCTGGAGATCGCGGGGGCTCTGGAACGGTTGAGGATCGTCGAACCTCGGGGAATATTAGATGATGGCGTGCCGGATAAGTCAGATGATATGACGATGGTGGAGGACGAAACAGAGGTCTCTTCGCGTGCAGCGGAGCCCACAACCCAGAAAGCGAAAACGTCAGAAACCCATCCCATACTTCCACCCGAAGGCATGGAAGACTCCAAAATTGAAAAGTACGAGCCGCACCGGATCAGAGTCGATTTCCTTCGCAGCCGCGAAATTCCACTCCTGAATCGGTTGGGAATCACCTTTGCGCCGGGAACGTCGCTTCTCAAAGAGAGTGAGTTTGACCGGTTACAGATAGGGGATTTAGCCGAGGAAGGTGACATCAATTTGATTCGACTTCAGGTCCCGGCCGACGCCTCTGTGCCGGAGTCGATGAGCGACCTTATTTCGATGGCGGCGAAGTTCGAGGAGGCGCTGAGGCACGGCGAGGTCGTCATAGTCCACTGCAAGGACAAACCGGAGTTCGCGGGGCTAACGGCTGCGTGCATCGCTATCGCGGCAACTGATGCGGAGATTTCTGCCAGCGGGGCCATCAAGCTCGTGCGCGATGCGAGGCCGGGAGCCGTCGAGAGTCCTGAACACGAAGAGTTCGTTGCAGAGTTTGAAAAAGAATGGCGCGAGGTGATGGCCGAACGAGGCGACCATTATCTGCTCTACTGGCAGGAGCGCAGCGTCCAGGAACACGCATCGAATGACTTGCCGCTTGATGTCATTGCGAGTAATCAGCTGGTGAATGTGGTTCCTGGCGACACCATTTGGATCGTGACACTGACGCAAGAAAGGGGGTTGGTACTCGCAGGGCGTCTAGGCGTTGGCGAAGTTGTCGAATACGAGGAAGCGATCCGTCGCATGCCCGACGCCGGTCTATGGCAGGCCGAGTACTACGCATTCCCCGAGTCCGGGACCGAAGAGTATCTTCGGGAGATCGATATCCACCACCTCGCAGCTGATCTCCGATTCGATGGCGAGGATGATCGACTAAGACTGATCGACGGCAAGATCAATCCACAGCAGCTTCAGTCAATAAGAAAGCTTACTCGCCCGAGTGCCGGCATGCTTGAGGAGGCGTTCTATACGGTCGGACCTTTCGAAGTCGACGAACTGGAGCCTGAGGCAATGCTAAACGTAACGCGTCAGATGGTTGAGATGACGCCCGATGATCCGACCACCCAATACAATTTCGGCGTCGCCCTCGGACGTAACGAAATGTACGAGGACGAGATCAGGGCGTACGAACGAACATTGCATCTAGACCCCTCATATTTCGGGGCCCAATATAATCTCGGAAACGGGTTGATTAGACTTGGCCGTTACGAGGAAGCCGTCGAGGCTCTGAATAAGGCCATATTGATCAGCGGCGAATTTGCTCCCGCTTATTTCATGCTGGGGGTTGCGTATTTTGAATCAGGCCGCTTTAATGATGCGGTTGCGGCAACGCGACAGGGCTTGGAAATTGACGATGACGACGAGAGCGCATATTACAACATCGCATATTGGACATTCCTCCAAGGCGATTATCGGGGGGCGCTTGCCGTTTGTGATGATGTGATTGCTCGTTTTCCATTCTACACAAGCCCTCACGTTTTGAAAGGTATGTGTTTCAGGGAGCTGGGTGAGCTTGATAACGAAATTCAGTCGTACAAGGATGCCGTGAATATAAAGGTCGATGATGAAGGGGCGTTCCTCATTAATTTTACTGCCGTGTTCTTTCTTGGTGCCGCATGGGAACGTAAGATGACCGGCAGCGACGCGGGAATCGAGTATATTGAAGCTGACAACCATTTGGACCTTGAGGATCCGTCGCATCAGTTTTGCTGCGCCATGGGGCATCTTGCTCAGGGAGAAAGGGGATATGCGGACGGGTGGGTCGAAGGCTTGCGGACGTCAACTCCGGATCTCGCACGCCGCCTTGAGGCTGCCCTCGAATATGCGGAAATTGTGATATCAGAAACTCATCCGATACCGGTGGATATGTTGGGGGAAGCCCAGCCCGAAGAGTGGCCACAACAGGCTGATTTGGCAAGTGATGATCGACCAGTCGAACTCGAAGGAACAAAGTCCGTACGGAAGGGTCAGCCTCGAAAACAGATCCAAATAAATGTTGATGGTACGGAAATCACCGCGAAGCACAACCCTGACCTTTATTTTCAAGTACTTAGACTTCTTGTAGAGAGAGGCGCATTAGTCAACCTCGATCTCCCGATCTCTTCCGGGCGGAAACGCAATTTCTTATCGCGTACCCCGGTCCATAAAGACGGCAGCAATTTTCTGGCACCCGTAGAGTTTGGCGGGTATTACATGGAATCCCACAGCAGCCGAGAGAACGGTATAAAGATGTTACGGGCATTTCTTGAAAGCCTGGGGATCGGGAGTTTCGTTGTGGCCGACGAAGATAGCGGGAACGTGTCCGTCGTCGAATTCCAGATCCCAAGTTTTCGTGAACGCGTTCTCGGCAGTTTGTTAGGATTGGCCGTTTGCGATGCACTTGGCACAACAGCGGAATTCAAGCCGGCGGGCACGTTTCCCGAAATAACAACCATGATCGGCGGAGGACCGTTTGGCTTAAAGCCAGGCGAGTGGACTGACGACACGTCAATGGCCCTGTGTCTGGCCGAGAGCTTAATCGAAACGGGCGGATTCAATGCCACCGACCAAATGGATCGATATTTGAGGTGGAAGAATGAAGGATACCTGAGCAGCAATGGCGTGGCATTCGATATTGGTACGACGATCCGTGCTGCACTGGAAAAATATCAGCGTCAAACAGGTGAAAGTGATCCTTTTTGTGGCTCGGTAAGTCCGGCAGCCGCGGGAAATGGTTCGCTGATGCGTTTGGCACCCGTGCCGTTATTTTTCGCCAGTGATCCGCGTGAAGCGATCAGACTGTCGGCTGAGAGCTCCCGGACAACCCATGGTGCCAGGGAATGTATCGATGGTTGCCGTTATTTCGCAGGAGTCATAATTGGAGCCTTGCAGGGAAAGACGAAAGATGAAATTATGTCAGCGTCTTTCAGCCCCGTTTCTGGACTTTGGGAAGCGGAACCATTAAGTGAGCGAATCGCCGACATCGCAAACGGAGCGTTTAAGGGCCGAAAGCCGCCGCAAATCTCGAATATTGGCCAGGGTTATGTGGTCGTGTCCCTTCATGCTGCTCTCTGGGCGTTTTATCACACAAATAGTTTCCGGGAGGGAGCTCTAAAAGTGGTAAACCTCGGGTACGACTCGGACACCTACGGTGCGATCTACGGCCAGCTCGCAGGAGCCTACTATGGTCGTGCCGCTATACCCTCCGAGTGGCTCGCACAGCTCTCGAAGCTCGATGTCATCGAGCACCTAGCAAACACGCTAATTAGGACTAACTAACGCTCGTTATTTTTCTCGCGGCCCGGGATATGGCCATACCTCCTTTGCGATCTCGAACAGATGTCTTCCCCGTAATGCGATAGCGTCTTCGTTCCATTGAGTGACATCGCGTAAGAAGCCGTTAAGCCTGAGATCCGAGTTTTGCAGAATACTCTCGCTCTTTGCTTCGAACGGACCGTTGCTGACAGCGGAGTTCAGCTGCTGAACCAGCAAGGTCAGATTGCCGAAAGTATGAATTAGTTTGTTGCGCCTATCGACAAGTTTTTCCGGCGGAGTAGGTGTCGCACCAAACGCATGAGTCTCCGTTGGTGGCGGCCAATGGGCGTGCCAGCTTTGGGGCATAATGTGTTCCACAGTTAGTGATGAGTTAATGATTATGTTCTCGTTCATTTTGCTCCTCATGGAATACTCCATCGAACGGAGAAACAGCTCGACACGACGGGTTCCGAGGGCGTCATACACGGGCAAATTCATCCATCCGTTCTCAAAGTCTTCATCATCCGGCCAAACGCCCGCTTCACCCGTGAAACCCATGAGGAGGTCACGCAAGGTATCAATGCCTCCGCCGCTGATCTGCATTTCGCGCATTACCTGAAGAAAACCTTTGTTGTAGTTCTTTGTTCCTTTCGCGCAGATGAGCCGCCTTACGAGATATGATTCAAGATACTTGCCCGCGCTAATCAAATCGTTCTCGTCCATTTCGGCGTCTGTTAAAAGGTACAATAACAGCGGGTAGATGGTGCTGATATCGAGTACCGACAGTCTCGCTCCAAACCCCCCGAATACCGAGCCAGACTTTCGATCTGCAAGTTGAGAGTAAGCTACGGCGTAGCGGACAAGGTCCACCAATTCGTCTTCTATTGACGGGTATGGCGATTCGTTCTTTATCCAACCTTTATATTCCTCAAAGAGATGTCCTACGTTAACGTCTGAAGCCTTTTTCAGAGCAAGGAAGTGCTGCATGAACTGATCAATCCGCGGTCTTTTGAACCTCCCCTGTTTTTCTTCTTGCTGCCAGAAATCGTCCTCGAACTTCATCCAATACTGTTCATGGAGTCGGTCCTGATTCTCCTCATTTAGTTCTGCACGACGGAAAATAAAATTACGTAAAAGATCAGATGGGAGCAGCGGCTGCCCGCGAGCATTCAACGTCTCGAAAATAACCTGGGCATCGTCGTTATTCTCGAGCTCAATGGACACTACCTGCAGGTCCCGGTTGAGCGACTGGTGCAAAGCCGCGATGCGTTGTTCCGTTGTGTATTCGATCTCTGTATCGGCAATGTAAGCCTCGAGAACCGAGTCGAAATAAAAATAAGCCTCGACCATTTTTGGCCGCTCTTTCAATTTTCGCCGCTCATAAACAGCCGGGTACTTTTCTTCTAGCATTACGCGCGATTTTGACTCGAGAACGTTACAAAATTGTAGCTGGTCTGACTTCGTCGGCCAGATTTTGAATTGTTCCGTAAGCCGGCCTTCAAATTTGCGCGACTCGTCAATGAGACCCGTATTGAAAATATGGCTCTCTATATCATTGGCATATTGCGGAAAGTCGTATTTCGCTGCCAAATTGCGAAAAGCGGCCAAAAAAAGCTGCAGCGTTGTGAGACGTTGCTGACCATCTATAACTGTGTGGGCAGGAACCTGGTTGCCAAACGTTGAGATTTGTTCAAAGACCATTGCACCCATGAAATGTGGATACGAGTCCTTATGCTCCAAGCGATCCATCGTCTTAGAGAGAATATCTTCCCAAAGTGGTTCCCATTGCGTTTCTTTTGACCACACATACTGCCGTTGAAAAAGAGGCACGGTGTAGCGATGCTTGGTGTCGAAAAGTTCGTAGATTGAGCGAGGTATAGATTGCATTTAGTTTAATGGCATTGTTACTTAATAGTTAAGATTTTATGTGAAATCTAACTAATCTCCTACTCACATAAATACATCCCCGGGGGGTATCCAACGCGTGAGTCTTGATCGTCCGCTTATAGGACAAAATTGGACGAACCACTTTGGTGATCGCACAATTATGAACGCAATACAGGAAAACGGTTCCATCACTCTTGATGACCCCTTCAATTCGCCAGGCCTTTCAATATATCGATGGTACTTTCATCAGTCTTTCCTTGAAAATACTTAGCCAAAACCGAGCGAAATACGGAAGTTGGCTCTTTTGAAGTTGGCTGTGTTATGTAAGAGAAAAGAGTCATCGACGACCTGAGTTTCATGTCGTCAGGGTATCCGAATACATCCTCTGCGGATCCGTCTTTTATCGCAAGCGCCGCCTCCGAACATTCGATCAGGCGTGGCCCGAGCAGGGGATGATCGAGGTACCGGCGAGCTTCTTCTACAGACTTGATCGCAAAATGTTTCGATGTTTGACTCATCGCCAGACCATCTATTTGGGGGAATATGAACCACATCCAATGGGTTTTCTTTTGGCCGGATCGGAGTTCCGTCAGTACCGTCGCATACACCTTCTCTTGAGCGGTAACGAATCGTCTTATATCGTTGTCTCTTGCGTAGGACTCCAAATCTCTCCGAAGTTCTTCTATGCGGTAGGCCGTGTTTCGCGTCCTTTCCGCAATCTCATTCATGTTCCTGCGATCCGACTCTAAGATTTGGAGTAGCAAGCCTAAGTCGCCCATGAGTCGGGATTTGAATTCATCGTCCGCGCCGCCCAAAGCGGTCTTGATCTTGTCTTTGTTTTCTATCAGGAATTCACAGAGGTTAAGGTGTCTGCACAAGGCTTCGTGGACACTAGGCGAGAATCCCAATTCATACTTGTGGAGATCCTCAAGACTATTAATATCAAACAGCTGTTGAAGCTCCTCTAGTGGTCCCCAGAACTGATTCCAGAAACCAAACTTCGTTAACTCCATCTTGTGTTTTCCCCTTTCGTATTAAGATCGTGAACTAAAACAATGTAAAGAAGCATACTTTCCTAAGCGGCATAATTGCGAATTGAATCCAGCAGTTCATTGTCTGACAATTTGACGGACTCCAGTTTCGGTTTGCCTCAAATTCCTACATAATCCCCTTAAATTGATCAATAGATTGACCAATAATTTCTTTGGCATTGGTGCCTCCAGGGCTAACTACAACTCGGAAATCATATTCGCTCATGTTATTCATGAGTTTCCAAGATAAATATTCCTGATAGGAACCGAGATGTTGTGGCGACCCGCCTTTTAGGCTTATCAGCGGAGTTTCCGGCTCATACATCTCCATGAACTCAACGGCCCGATCCACTTCGGCAAAGTGGCTTGTGTGAGAAATAGGGTAACCGGGACAATTTTTGTAAGTAACAACACACCAAATGTGTTCAAATGGAGCTTGCTCGTGATAAATCGTTGTCCAAATTACACCATCACCGTCCGGCTTCTCGTCGACCTCGGCTTTGCATAGATAAAAGATGAAAAGCCGGTCGTCGAAATACTCTTGACCCTTAAAACTAATCATCGCTATGTCGCTCATTCCGGATATTCTCCTGTTCTGACAGCCGAAGCGGGATCGGGGACAACCGTGCAAATGCTAATATGTTTGATCATTTTGCCGTCTGTTTCGAGAAGAACGAGCCCGATTGGGACGCTGATATCGCCTTGAGCCATCAGGACACACGTCCAACCTTCCGCTCCGAACAGTTGGACCCGGTCGACCGGCTTGGCTGCCACAGTATCCAACCTCGACATAAACTTCCGAAGCTGCCAGGGTCTTCCGTATCGTTTCCATCTTGCCTTCCAGGTAATGAGATACAGCGGCCTTGCCAACCAGCGATTGCAGAACCATTTGTGTATCATAGACCACGTCGTCATGAGGTTGGTTCTTTTCACTCCTTGCCGCTGCATTTTCTGATTAAGCGGAACTCCCAGGGAGGCATTGGATTCGGTTGGATCCAAAGCCCTCTTTTTTCCTGTCGTGCCTTTTGTTCAGCGTCGGCATACAACACACGGTCTTCCGCAGTCTGTTCGCTTTCGTATTTCTTAAAATGCCATGCGAATCCGTCGGCGATAAGGGCAAGATTTGCATCCTGACCGTCAACCAGCACCTTGCCGACCAACCGGCCATATCGGTCAACTTTGTCGTGCAGCACGGTCACCTGCTTTCCAAAAACCAGTTCTGCCATTTTCTCCTTGGCCTTGTGACCAAAATCCTGGCAGATCTCCGGGGCGTCTATCCCGCTGAGCCGGATCTTGTGCTGAACCTTGTTTTCATCCAAAACCGTTATTGTGTCACCGTCATGGACCCCAACGACTCGTCCAACCAGTGTGCGAGCAGGGAGATCGGGGTCTTTCGGCTGTTGCCTGGGCTGTTCGTTTGGGTATGGAGAAGCGGGAATTTCCTTCGTCGGAGCCGGAGCCGAATTATTGACCCTTGTTCTCGGAATACAAGCGTTCGACAGCAGAAGGCAAATGAGCAGTATCAACAACTGGGGACGCATCATTGCACTCACGGACAATTCAAATCTTTGATTCATGATAAGTGTGGCAATGGAATAATCTGTTCGAAAATGTTCCGGCGGTGCTCCGCACGTTCCTTACGTTCCGGCGGCAGCCCTGTAACGGCCGAAACGACCACCGTATCGGAACGCCGGTGCTCATACCGTATTATTCGAAAACCGGCATTTCCATTCGGCTGGTCTATAAAGGGCTGCATTCCTTGACTGTGTGTAAACATTTTGTTAAGTTTGTTGGGCTTTCAATTGACTATAATCCGTTTGGTTTGAATGTCAAAAGTTGCCGTAATGGCTACTTGGCAGTTCGTTTTGACTCTCGCTCCGCGGATGTGCCCTTACGTTCGGTCGGATTCCAAATAGGAAAGCGATCGAACGTGATGGTTTTTGTGTATTTTTCATGAAAAACCACATTTTTCTCACAGGGATGATTTTAGCGTGCATCTGTTTTGCAGCTTCCTGCGGAAGTAAGGCAACTTGCGATCCGCCGCTGTTACTAGGCCCGGAAGAATCTATCTCTCCACCGAATCCAAATCTTCAAACGGACGTCTTTATCGACGCCACCTTATCGATGCAGGGTTATGCCGTCGACGGATCGCTGAGTTTTTACCAGCAGAGCATTCCCATGCTCGAGCGTGCGGTAATAAAAAATGGAGGCCAGATCAGTTTCCACAAATTCGGAACGGAGATAATCGATCTGCCGGGTCGCAGCTATGGCGATGCGGGGCAAAAGGCGTTTTACGCGGACGGTTCGATCAATAAGAAAACACTGATCGAAAAGGTGATCGATCGGGCCAATCCGGAGGCCCTCACCATCATCGTCACCGACCTTTTCCAGGAGCGGGCGGATATAAACCAGCTAAGCGAGAAGATCAAGAGCAAGTTCATTTCCAACAACCTGGCCGTCGGCATACTCGGGATCCGTAGTCAATATAACGGTAGGATCTTTGATGTGGGCACGAATAACTATTCGTTCGGCTACAGCAGCACCGGTGAATCAAAAACGTTTAGACCTTTCTATCTTCTGGCGCTCGGCACCCATTCCGATATTGCTCGTTATTTCGATACCCTCGTCGCGGTCGAAATGTCGGGGTTTCCGGATAAACAACAGGTCATTTTCTCAAAGTTTTTGACCGCCCAGCCGGCGACGTGGGCCAAATCGAAGATAACCGAAACAAAAGGCGTTAATGAGGTCAATGGGGTTCTAGTTTCCTCCCAGCGGGGCGAACTGTCATACAAGGAATTTAAGGTAAAGGGGAATCTTCCGGTTGGAACAATTTCGGCCGAGATCCCGTACAGGCCGCTCGCCAATACGGTTGCGTTCGAACATCTTCAGCCCAGCATAGAGGCTTTCACTTGCTCGTCTTCAGATAAGAAGGCGGGTAACGCGGATGCCGTGGGTCAGACGATCCCGAATCCTGCGATCGCTCCGGCTCTAAGGATCACCGGTGAACTGGTCAATAACGAAAAGATCGGATTAAAACTGGAGATCGAGGCGAAAAGATTGGATCCGAAGGCGATCTGCGGATATCATGTGATCCTCAGGCCGGCCAGCTATCTCATGCCGGCATGGATCGACGACTGGAACATGACGGGGGAACAGGTAGAAACGTGGCACCGCGATGCGGGGACCTTTGACGGGAGCAAAACTTATAATCTCGCGCCGTTTCTTCAAACCTTGTGGGAGACCAATCGACAGGTCAATAACCCGAAGGTCGCTGATTTTTATTGCTATTTCAGGAACGGTTAGGTCGGGTGTTGAAAGATTGAGTGCGAGAACATCCTAATTATGACTAAATATATCATCGGACTAATTTCGGCGGCAGTGTTTTTCTTGATCGGGTTCCTGCTGTTATGGGCCGAAACCTGGTACTTCGAGAACCAGCTGGACGTCAGCCCGTTTGCTGGGACAAGTCAGCAGGACTGGCTGCAAAACTTTAGTGATGTCGCATATTCGCAGCTCGGCACGGCTTTGGTTTTCACTTTGGCATGGCATTCGATCGGATATTGGTATTACAAGATAGACCGGTGGCAGAAGGCCGGGGGCCGTCTTGTATGGACCGCGTTGTTCGTATTCATGTTGATCGTGGTGGCGTCCATCGGATGGACCTACACGTATCCTACGCAGGATAGCGGAAAAGTCCTCGCGGTCGGGGCGTACTTGTTGAATGCGGTGTTTATATACTATGGATCGTCCTTTTTCTCTCCAACGACCGTCAAGTACGTTGCTCCGGGAGCCATGAGAGTCAATCGGATCTGGAGTTAGAAATTGATTTTTGAGGGCAATGAACTATGAGTTATTACGCAATAGGCATCGGCGGTACGGGTGCAAAATGCCTTGAATCCCTAATTCACCTCGCTGCGGCCGGACTAATGCCGGATGAGGAAGATCTTAATTTGCTATTCGTCGATCCTGACGGTGCGAACGGCAGCTTGGGAAGGGCCACTTCCCTTCTCAGCAACTACCGGGATTGCCGGGCTGGCCGGGTTGCTGGATTTGACCTCTTCAAGACGCCGATCAACCCTACGCTTAAGCAAGGCTCGACAGAACCCAATTCTGATATTTGGTCACCGCTTGAAAACGGAAAGCGTCAGCTCGATAATTTCTTCAATTCCAACTTGCTCAGTCCGGAAGCCGGACACCTTTTCAACCTCCTCTATAGTCCGGAAGAGCAAAAAACGAATCTTGAAGTCGGTTTTCGAGGCCGCCCGGCGATAGGCGCGGCCGTTATGGCCTCGGCGATCAATTTGGACAATGCGGAACCATGGAAAAGCATCAAGCAAAAGATGCAGGGCGAGGTCGGCAATGCTAAAAGTGTCAAGATAGTCCTTTTCGGTTCGATCTTCGGAGGAACCGGAGCAGCCGGTTTTCCGACAATCGCCAAGATAATTAAACTTTGGATTGAGAGTTTTCCGAATCCGCAGAAGGCACCGGTGAAACTTGGCGGTGTACTGCTTTTGCCCTATTTCTCATTTTCGCAGCCTATTGAAAATGGCATCGCGGCGAGCTCGGATGATTTTCTGCTAAGTTCTCAGGCTGCCCTTCAGTATTACCACCAGAAGGCGGATCTTGAGGTGTTTGACGAGACCTTCGTGCTTGGAAGTGAAGATCGCTTGCAGATGCGGAAATCAGAGATAGGCGGCCGGCTGCAGGAGAATGACCCGCATTTTGTCGAACTCTATGCAGCGCTTGCTGCCGTCGATTTTTTCAGTAACGTTAACGGCAATGGAGCTGCAGCTAACGGCAGTCGCTATAAGATGGTTGCTCGTTCCAAATCTGATGCATTAGGCTGGCATGATCTTCCGTCAAACGGCGACGAACTACAGGACAAGCTTATGAAGATGACCCGATTTGCATTCGCGTATTTGTCGCAGTACCACCCGATCTTAAAAGACATCTCAGAACACGGGCGGAGCTACAGGTCGCCGTGGTACATGAGTTTTTTTGAATTCAAGGATGTCCCGATCCGGGATGAGCTTGGCGGGCGGCTCCGATCAGTCAAGGAATACTGCGAGGCATTCCTGCTTTGGATTGCTCGGGTTGAATTTTCGATTTCGGGTAAACAAACAAAAGCTTCCAATCTCGTGGAGATCTCAACCTTCACCGCTGTAGAGAACGACGCCGCTGGCAGAGGGGATGTCACTCTCAAATCCGTTATTGATCCGAATGGCTTTGCCGCTATATCGCTCCCGAATATGCAATCTGACGCGGCTACTCTTTCGCACGTTTGGGAGTGTATGTGCGGAGCCCGTTCAAAAGGAAACAAAGAAAACGGGACCTGGCATTTTCTAAATGAGTTGTATCGTCAATGCGGGAACTGAGCAGTTAGGAGACCATTATGCCGGAACCACTTTTACCTGAACTTACGACAACAGCAACAGTTACGTCATTTGACTCGCCAGGCGAGTGGGATGTCCGTTCGGCAAAAGATCTGGACGATCTTCGAAGGGGTCTTAAAGTGACTCCGGCCCGGATACATATCAACTCGATCCCTGATATCTGGGCTCGCCCGTTGCTTTTCCAGATGTCGTTGTTCGACAGTTCGCATCCAATGCATGAACGAACCTTGGGGGAATGGCGAGGGCTCTTGGCGATCCTGGCCTTGAAAGCCGTCAAGAACCTTAACAATCTTTCCTTAAAACCTATCCATATTGCAGCCAGTGCCAACCCGGATGTCAATACCGCTTTTCTGGATGCGGCTTCAAAGCTGATGCCGGACACCGCCTTGAGTCCCGACACTTCCTGGGAAAATTCATATATCGTTCTTTTTCATGACGGGTTTCATGACAGGCCTATCGGGATGACGTCGCCCACGACCCTGGTGTATACGTCAACGCATTATTTCAACCACATAACGGGCGTTCAGTGGTTCAACACCGAGCATTTAGAAGATCCAATGAGTCACCTGAACGTAATTGAGCGACCTGCGCTCGCTTCCTGGCTCTCAAATCTATTATTGAATCTACATTCCCTGAAGGGTAATCCCGGGACCAACAGCAACATTCTGGACAGCCTGACAGGGCTCGTACGATCGTTTCACGATGATCTGGCTGCCGCGGCGACTACGTTCGTTCCGGCAGCACCAGGGTTCAATATTTCCCCGGATCACGGGATATTTTCGTTTCTTGGGTATCCCTCGGCCGCCGCGCAGGCTCCGCCGTCCCCCGTGCGATTGATCCCTTCTCCCGGCCGCACTGCCGACCCGCCGATACTCATTGTCGATAAGGAGATCCCAGGGCAATGGGGTGTGCAGCCCAATCAGATCCAGGTCGGCACGAAGACGCTTAGCGATCTTACACCCGCCGGACATCCTGACGGCGTTCACACTCAGTTCGCGGGAATAAATATTCCCGATGCCGAAGTTTGGAATGCGAAGGAGTTTTTTACCGAACGCATTACACTCTTCAGGGTGCCAAATGCGTTTCCAGGCACGAAGGGGGAAAGCTGGGTAAATGATCAACGCCCAACCGATCTCTCTTTAATTCTGCCGATACGGGAAAAGCTTCTGAATTATCTAGACCCCGAAGATCTCTTAGGGCGACTGCAATTTGAACGGACAACAGATGGGGGCCTTCGTGCCACGCTCACGCTGTCACTTGGGGACGACCAGACAAGCCGGCCCTTCATTGTGACCAAGGAATATCTTCCCGCAGATCTTGAATATCTTGACGAAGTCCCGGTCATCGAGGTCTTTCCAAATTTCAGGGTCGCAAACTGGAACTCGTACTTTGTCGCGTATTCGGCTGACGGCGTAGGCGACAGTTTCAAGATCAGGCCATTGGCAAAGACAGGAACGCCAAACAGTGCTGTTGTGCCGACGGACCTTACGAATTCGCTGCAGTGCGTTTGGCAGATGAACCAGTACCCTGAGGCCCTTGTCTGCCAGTCCGGCGACAACGACATCGGCGTCCTGTTTTTGGATGACCCGATCACACCGCGGGCTCAGCCGACCACTTTTACCGTCGGGGTGGATTTTGGAGCCTCGGGAACGACTGTCTATTACAGTTCTGGCGGCACTAATGCCACGCCGTTAACGATCAGAAATCACAAGCTGACAGTGACCAATCTTAGTGATGTTCAGAAAGCGAAAACCCTTGACTTTTTCCTGCCTCCGGAAAATCGAGATGTGCCATTTCTGAGTCTCTTCAAACAGTTTAGGAATGACCCGGGTTTGAATGATATCGAGCCGATGCTCGAAGGTCATATTCACTATTACACCTTTGACTCGGGTTCCGATCTGAATCGGCCAGACATTTACGCCGATCTGAAATGGTCGGACGATCCTCAGAGCAAGCTTAGAGTCAAAGCCCTGCTGACCCAGATCTGTCTTCAAACCACGGTCGAATTGGCCTCTCAGGGGGCTTCAGGCATAGACTGGAATTTCTCATTTCCTACGGCATTTTCAATTGACAAAACAAATAATTTCTCGACGATCTGGAATCAGATAGTCGAGCGCTGCGCGGAACTTACGGGGATCACATTCCAACCTCCGGGCAAGCTTACGGAAAGCGTTGCCGCGGCTAATTACTTTCGTGAAAAACAGGCAGCGGCGACCGCATTAAGCGCTGTTTTTATTGATATCGGAAGCAGCACCTCCGACGTTTCGGTCTGGCAAAAAGACAAATTGCTCTGGCAGATCTCGCTGCGGCTGGCGGGCCGCGATATTTTCTTGAACTATCTCAGGAACCATCCGCAGATCTTTGGAATGTTTGGGATCAATACAGACAAGCTTGATCGGATCAGTGCGAATGGCGATGACGCCAAGTTGTGGGCGGAGACGGACGCGTTGCTACAGAACAGAAGCGAGGAAATGTTTGATGCATTGCCGCTGCAATCAGCGAGTCCGGAGATCAAACAGCTGCGACAACATCTCGCACTTGGCTTGTCGGGGCTCTTCTATTACATCGGCTTGGGGTTGAAACATCTCATCGACAAAGATCTGTTTACGGAACAGCTTCCGGGCATCTATGTTGGCGGAAATGGATCGAGAATGTTTCGATGGTTGTGCGACGGTAATATGCAAGTCGATCAGACGGCTGCGAGTTTGTTTGAGACTATTTTCAGACGGGCGCTCGGAACCGACCCGGGCGGTACGTTCAGTTTGGAACTCAGCAAGCTACCGAAGCAGGAGGCAGCATTCGGACTCGTCAGTTCGAGTATTTTGAGAGACGGCGTCGGATACAATACGGATGTCGTTGCCGGTGAGAATTTCGTTCGGGACGGCCAGGAATTCACCTGGGACACGGTCATAAGCGAGGACTTCTTTACGACCCCTGTCGGCCCATCCCACGATCTCGGGCGGCTTGCAGATTTTGTCGGAACATTTAACGAGTTCGCGGCACAAAACCGGGGGTTTGCTGAGCCGGTCGCCTGGGATCAAACCATAGTTGACCGCCTCCGCGGCAATGTAGCGACGGATCTCAATAACATTGTAAGTCGAGGCCTTGTTGACGTGGAACCGGTATTCATTATCGCCGTCCGTAATCTATTAGCCAAAATGTGAAGGGTGGGGTGATCCTTTTAGCCCGTCTCGCAGGACAAATATTAATGGAAGAACTCGAACACGATTTTTTACTATATTTGCTGGTTGCGGGGGGGATTCTAGTCGGGGGAATCATTGTTGCGTTTGGCGGCTGGCGGTTGTGGCCGCGGTTTAAGCCCCGTCGTCCGGCAAAGCCAGACTTTCGACCTGTTAGTCCGGCTCCAATCCCCCATCGACCTATTCCCAAGCCCGAGACAATATCGCAGATCGATAATGTTCTTACTTTGATCGAAAGAGACTTGTGGGATGCGGGATCGATACCGACCCAATCGAAACATGGCGAGGAAATATTGGAACGCATCTTAGCGCGGCTTAATCAGATAAGACTGAAGACCTCCCGTTCTTTGAACCGTGAATTCAAATCGCCGCCTGCGTTTGGTGAGTTGATTGTTACGCCAAGTTGGTCGCCGAGTTCCGTTCAGAATACTCCTAGCCCGCCAGTACCCACATTCGCCGAGGAATTTGTCGAGATGTATAACCGGGCCCGCGAGAATAAGGAGGAGCGAAACTTATTTTGGGGCAAGTTTCATGTCATTCAGATCGGGAACAGGAACGCTTCGGATCAACGCCTGGGGCGAACGACGGAAGCCGATTTCCGGAGGACGGATGTAGGAGATTTTCTCGCGGTACAAAACGCCGAGGCCGGGACTTATCTTGTTGTCCCGCATTTTACCCTTGTGATCGACGATACCAGTTATCGGTACGGCGGTGTCGCGGCGGCTTTTGAATGCGACTTTACGCCGGGGGCGTCTCATCAGCAGTTTCAAGTTTTTACGCCAGCGGAATTCGCAAACGTTGGGGATACCTGGATACCGAAAAACCCCGGTAAATTGTCCCTTAGAGACTATTAGTGTGGTCTTAACTTATGGATTTGTTCACTTATCTTTATCCAACCGAAAATGTTGCCCAACTGGTCGTAGCTACTCAGGTCATATGCTTCTGTCTCTGGGTGTTAGCACTTGGTTTCTTTATGCTCCGCGACCTTCGGCTCAGGGGGCAGGTTGAAGGATTTGATGTGAGCATTCGCGATGACTCCGGATCCGCCGATTCTAAAGATGCTCCGCAGTTTCTGTCGAACGTAGGAGGTAAGGACGGAGCCCGTCCGTCGAAAGTCCCATCTAATCGAGTTATTGTTCAGCATTTGGCTGCGCTTAGGGACTCGGGTCAAAGCAGCAGACAATTAGATGTCTCAGGACTGATACGAAATTCAAGCAACCGGCTTACTTCAAATCGAGGATGGATGAGATCGGTACTCTCGCTATTCATAGTATTGGGTCTGCTCGGAACACTTTGGGGACTCGCGAGCAGTCTCAGTCATCTTTCCACATTGTCGCCCGGCCAATCTCAAATCACGAACGAGAATCTGGCTCAGGGGCTAAATGTTCTCCTCAGCAAACTAGGAGGTGCCTTCGCACCAAGTATCTGGGGCGTGTTTTTCACAATCGTCGGGGTCATTCTTTTTTCAATTTATCTGCGGGCTGCAAGTATCCCGCTCATCAATTCGCTCGAGAGAAGAACTTTGATCCGTTGGGCACCCTTGCTCGCCGCTAAAAAGATCGACGAGTCGAAGTTGATGCAGGAGAACATCAAAGCGGCGCAGGAAATCGGCGTCGCTGCCTCGACCATAAGTTACAACGTTAGTCAGTTGGTCACAACCTTTAACGAAAATTTACCGGCCCTCGTCAGCAATCTGACTCAGAGCGTCAGTGAGATCAGCGAAAAATTGAGCAACGACGCGACCGAACTTGCAGATGACGTCAAGAGAGCAAGCAAGACACTAAAAGCTCTCACCGTCGCTTCCGAAAATCTGAACGAATTTTCTCAGACATTCAAAGACAGCGTCGAAAAACTGTATCCTTTCTCGGATGCTGCCGAATTGCGGGGGCTATATGAAGAACTGTTAGGTCGATCAAAAATCCTACTTGACAGCAATGAGGAATTTCAGCAGCGAGTACACGATCAGCTCGCAGAAAACGTCCAGCAAAAGGTTCTGCTTATTGATGCCGTAAATCTTTTCAAGGATCGCGTGACCGAGGCTTCAAGTTCCATCAAGGATGAAATGGGCGGCACGGCCGAGGCGGCGAAAGACGCATTTGGACGCCTGAGCACGCAGAATGAAGATGTCATCAAGGAACTGGTAAATCAGATCGGCACCCCGGTTGCGGAGGCTCTTACACCGATTCCGGCTGCACTTGGGGGTATAGAAAAAGAGATCAAACGGATCAACGCCCCGCTTGAAGGCGTTAAGGACAGTATGGAGAAATCCTCGTATCAGATCGTGAAGCATGCGGACGACAGTCTCACGCAGATGGGGGACAAATTGCAGGCTCAAGTTGAGAATCTGGAGGTATTGTCGGGAAGCATTGATAACCTCGCCCCAAAGATCGAGGAGCTGACGAATAAAATTGATGGATTTAGCAGCAAGACCGATAAGACGGGTGAAAGAATTGACCGGTTTAGCGTTCAAAGCGAAAAGTTCGGCGGCACTGTGGTCGAATTTGGAAGGAAGGCCGACGAGGTTATAAGGGCAGTTTCCACCGGAAATGGGAGACGGGCAACTGGTAATCGCAGCCCGGGTGAGGTCACCATCGCGGAGACATCGAAGAATGGACCACGTAAGTTAGGATTATGGCAGTGGTTCAAGGGCAAACTGCCCGGGGGCAAATCAAATAATGGATAGCGAAAACTCATTCGACTTCAATGTTTGGACGTCGTTTGCCGACCTTATGCTGGCGCTCGTCCTGGTATTGTGCTTGCTCTTGTTCCTCGTTACGGTGGCAATCTCGCTCGGCACCGTGAATCTAAAGGAAGTCGAAGTCAACCAGAAGAAAATGGTCGACTCAATCGCGCAAAGGTTCAACGCCGTCCCTGAAAAACTGTTGGGTGGGGATTTTGGGATATCGACTGTTCACAATGGGATCAATGACATCCGGATCCACGACGATTTGAATTCGCAGACGATTACTTTTAGTGACAAGCTTCTTTTCCGCCCGGACGAAACGGCTGTGAATCAGAACGGCCAGACGGTTCTTGACACCGTGGGGGCCACGGTCCGGGCTCAGCTACCCATGATAAAAGAGATCCAGATCCAAGGGCACGCGGACACGATGCGAACTGCTAGATTTCACTCAAACACCGAACTTGCAGCAATGCGGGCGATTGCGGTCTTTGAGTATTTACAGAACAAAGTGGGGATAGACCCGGCTTCAAATCTGATGTCGGCCACCACGTTTGGCGAGTTCAAATCGGTCCAACGCGGACGAGAGAGTGCGAACTATGATCTCGACAGGCTCCTCAAAGACAACGGGAACGAAGCATTGAGAGGGCTTAACCGAAGAATCGAAGTGGTGCTCATCTATAAACGGTGATTCGCCTCGCATATTAACCGGCCTACGCGCAAAGAATGTAACTCACGGAGTTCGCCACAGGAGAAAAAGAATGGAATACGAAGTGCCGTACGACAAAATGGACTCGAACATTGTGGAGTTGGTAAAAGCTCTGAATTCATTTGACGGTATCTACACTATTGACAGTTGTGGCGGACATCAAAACAACAAACACTATCAACTTCCGGCCGGGAGTTGGGAGGTGTCATTTAAGCTCCGGCCTGCCAGACAGTATTCCCCATCCGTCAATGCCTGGTTAACACTGGAGCTACTGGTTTACACGTTTTGCAAATGCTATTCTCCGGACAAGGGTCATGTGCGAATAACTACCTTTTCCCCATCACCGCAGCACAATTTCAGTGGTCCCGGCAATAGTATTTCGTTTGCGCTCGAAGGAACGGATGCGGATCCGGACGATGTGGCTTTATATCTCCATGCCTTGAAAGAGGAGTACTTCGATTAGCGCAGTTAGCGCCCACTTTGGCAAGCTGCGTTCTCCTTGACATCGACTAATTTTGATTTACCAATAAGCCATCGTACTTTAGAAATGAATGCTTTCCGCTCCTTTCGCGATAGCTCTGAGAGCTCAAAACAATAATCTATTTCACCCTCTTTGCCCCAATGAACTACCGTCTTTTTGAGTTGCTTACCCTGGGCCTTCTCATATTTTGTGATGAAGTCATCCAATTTCCGCTTTGCATCCCGATCGATTCCGCAACAGATACTGGTGAATGATAAAACCAGTCTCCGTGTTTGATTTTCCGCCTGTGTTTGACCACTAACAAAACACGAAAGACTTAATAGGCCGAACAAGAGAGCTATGACGCGCACTAAGCATCTTGTTTCTTTGAGTAGCTTTGAATTGAACATCTATCTAAGATCGTTGTTTAGGTGCTGGTTTTAATGGTTGACTGCTAAGCGGCTATTCTTCTGTGTCCTAGAGTGTGATCCTACAACTAATTCGGGTGATAATCTAATCTAAAACTGACCCTGTTTCTTGCTATGAACGAACCCGGAAAACTGACCAGAGATGAGCTCTACCAGATGGTTTGGGACAGGCCAACGGTTCAGGTCTCAGCTGAACTTGGAATCTCGGACGTAATGGTCGGCAAGATCTGCAAGCGGATGAATGTTCCCAAACCACCTCTAGGGTATTGGCGAAGGAGGGAAACCGGCAAAAGTGTAAAAAATACCCCACTGCCTGCTGCTACTGACCGGACCATCTCAACGGTATATCTCAATCGTACGGTTGATACCTCCGCTGACGCGATCCCTCCTGAAATCCGGACGCTCATCGAACGAGAGCATCTCGCGGAAAACCAAGTTCAAATATCTCCCGTTCTGGAGAATGCACATCCCCTTGTCGAAAGAGCCGGTCTTTACTTTCAAACGGTCGATCATTCTCAGAAAGAAGCTGTCAGTCTTCCGCAAAGAGAGGGTTACCTGAACATCTCAGTTTCTGCACCTCTGGTCGACCGGGCCTTGCGAATAATGGATGCGTTGATCAAATCTTTGGAGCATCGAGGCTATGAGGTTTTGGTGGCGGAAGATCCTTGGCGGGGCGAAGCGACACGCATAAGGAAGAAAGGAGAGGAGATCGAGATCGCACTTTATGAACAGATCAACAACGTTCGCCGGGAACTGACCCCGGACGAGAAGAAGAAACCACCTTACTTGATATTGGACCTACTTGAGGCCTGTCCGACCGGAAAGCTCACCGTCAAGATCCGTTCACGGTATTCCAACTATGAGGTATGGCGAGACAGAAAAGGTCTTGCTCTTGAGGATCGCCTAAATGAGGTGATGACGGGCGTGATATTGATGCTCGAGCCTTTAGTTTTAGACGCGCGGCGAAAGGCGGACGCTGAAGAGCGCCGCCGGGAGTTTATTCGTAAGCAAGAGGAAGAAAAAACCAGACGGGAAAAACTCGAGAAAGATGCGGCCCGATGGGCGGCGTGCGATAACATGCGAAATTATTTGAAAGCGTACCGGGCTCGGCTGATCGAGAAACACGGCCGGATTATTGAAGGAAGCGATGAGGCAGCATGGCTTAAGTGGGCCGAGAACTATGTCGACAGCGTCGATCCTTTACGTAGTATCACCGGCGGCCAGGATGCCCCCCCTTATTAAGGACGATAGCCAAACATGAAGAAATCTAGACAGACACCGATCGAACAGCGACGAGGCCAGATCGAAAAGGAAATTGAAAAAGTCCAGAAACTGATTCAAATGAAGACCGTCCGTGACTTTAAGACCGAGGACGCCTTTGGAGACTGGCAGCAGCGACAGGCCAATAAGATCTTTGAACTCAATGAAGAGCTAATAATCCTTGAACGCCCTGAAGAATACAACGAGATTCCGCTGGCGGTTGCAGCCGAAGAACTTGGAATTACGCTCAATGAGATCCTGGAAGTTGTTAAGATAGGACTTATTGAGCTCAGCGCTGAAGGTCTGTTTGCGGCGTCCGCCCGGATTACGCGTGACGAACTCGGGCGAGCGATCGAAGTGGGGGCCGAGGAGCTTTTGCGGGTTGCCACCCAAGAGGAGGAGGAAGTATTCGCCGACGGGCTTGAATTTCTCCGAGCCGGCGACGTTGCGGCCGCTGAGCGATGTCTTGATCGGATATACGGCTTTCGCGGCTACAGCAAGCCGTACGACATTTGCTACGAGTTGGGCGTGGAATTAATATCGGGCAGATTTGACGAAGTTGTGTCTAGTCTTGGCTATATCGGCAAACAAGAAATTGGTGAAGTCGCGGCGATCATTCCCGCATTGAAGGCCGTCATCGAGTCAGTGCCCGTCACGGATAAGGTTACGGCGATATTTGTTGAAAGAATTCTCGCCTTTGTTGATGGCAAAAAACAGAAACCTTTTGATCGCACGTTTTATACTTACGAAGCAACCGAGTGTTTTTCGACCATGAATGAAAATCAACGACACGCAATGTTCATTTCGAACGTCGTTTTTGAAGCGATCCGTAAATATAAATTCACAAAAGAGATGGAAAAAATCAGTGGTTGGCGGTCCGAGGTCAAAAGAGAAGAGTTCGAGCGAGTGATTCGAAATGCAGTCTATACGGCGCTTGAAGCCGAGGCGACTTATCATGAATCGCCTTAAAGCAAACTGTTTGTTGACAAATTTGTCGAACTCTTTCCAAAACGCTGGATCGCGGCGGAGCATATCGAATTTCTGCCAAAGACATCGAGCCAGAAAAAGGATGATACTAGTTGGTGATGCGACAAATCAGGCAAGATCGGTAATCATAAATCTGAATCGGCGGGTGGAAACTCGAAGTCAAGAGGAGAAAAAGAATGGGATATGAAATTCCGTACGATGAAATGGACTCTAACATCGTGGGTTTGGTAAAAGCTCTGAGTGCGTTTGAAGGTATCTACACTATCGACAGTTGCGGTGGCCACCAAAACAACAAACATTATCAACTCCCGGCCGGGAGTTGGGAGGTGTCATTTAAGCTCCGGCCTGCCAGACAGTATTCTCCGTCCGTCAATGCCTGGTTAACACTGGAGCTACTGGTTTACACGTTTTGCAAATGCTATTCTCCGGACAAGGGGCATGTGCGAATAACTACCTTTTCCCCATCACCGCAGCACAACTTCAGTGGTCCCGGCAATAGTATTTCGTTTGCGCTCGAAGGAACGGATGCGGATCCGGACGATGTGGCTTTATATCTCCGCGAATTGAAAAAGGAATACTTTCGGTAATCCGCGGCCCTAGGGTTGGTAATCGAGTGGGGAGAGCCTCAAATCCGGACATGTGTATCGGTAGCTGATACTAATCGCGGAATGTACACCTGCTTTATTGTTGCTTTGAAGCCATTTTCTTCTCCTTGCGTCTGGTACGTTCTTGAGAAAAAGCACCTCTAGTCCCAAATGTCAGATAAAAACCCACATTTGTCTTTGTAAAGATCGCACACAACACCACTTTCCGAACCAAACGAGCCCAAGCCGCTTCTGGGGCCTATCCTTGGCCTGGGACATTGCCCAAAAGCCAAGACTTTGTAGGCTAGTCTTTTCGAGTTGATAATGGCGTGAGGTTGTTCGTCGTTCTCCCTCAGATTCCGCAACATCTGACATCTTGTATTGTGTACTTAAATGTCTTTACAATTGACTGTTTATTCGGTTATACTTTCTCGCTTACCAGAAAACTTAAATAGAGACGGAACAGTCTAAGTCGTTATTCGATAAAGGCTTCTTCCGAATTTTTGAGTATGCATTTGGTTTGGCGGCGCTACATCAGGCGGGCCAGGAATTCGGATTTGTGTTCTTAGGACATCAACCATGAAATTTGAAATTTCTGGAATCACCAACATGGGCACGGTAAGAACCTCCAATGAGGATAGGATTCTCGTCAACGGTCGTCTCCTGAGTGAAGGGGAGGTGCACTTCGTCGATCAGGATAGCTGCCGCACCTTTGTTGCCGATGGAGTCGGTGGAAATCGGGCAGGTGAGGTTGCCGCAAATTATGTGCTGGAAAAGATGAATTTGATCCCCGATCTTTGCGAAGCGAATTTTGAGCCATACCTATTAAGGATCAATAAGGACTTTATTTCAATGACCAAAGCGACTGTCAGTCTTGCAGGGGCGGCAACAACTCTCACGGGCCTGATGATCGATGCAAACGGATTTCTCGTGATTCATTGCGGTGACTCGCAGTTATGGCTTTTTAGAAATGAAATGTTCTTTAAGGTAACGAAAGACCAAGTCTTTGACGAATATCAGGAGAATAGTCCGATAACCAGTTTTTTTGGTGGGACGAACGACAATTTAAAATTCGACAAACAGGTTTTTATCGATGGTACGGTCGTTGGAGATGTTTTTCTTATTTGTTCGGACGGTCTCTTTAAGTCGCTAAACAAAGAGTCGGTTAAGTCGATCATAAAGGGCGAGGCCGATAGTCAGACTAAAGCACGAGTATTGATCCAGAATTGTTTGGTCAACGGGGCTGAGGACAATGTGAGTCTCGTTGTGATCAGGAGGATTGACTAACATTATGGCTGAAAACGATTTTGACAAGACAGCAACCTATGCTTCTGCGCAAGACGATAAGACTGGAACATACGATTCTCATTCAAATATTTCGGACACGTACGCTTATGCCGAATTGAGGGAGAGGGAGTTCAAATCAAGGGCCCACGGAATTGCGATCGGAGACAGTATCAGCTTGCGAGGGCAGGATTATGTGATTCGAGGCATAATCTCGGAGGGAACAGGGGAAGCCGTGATCTACAAGATCGAGGATTCAGAAGGAACGATCTTGGCTCTCAAGTTATATTTCGAGTTTGCAAATCCCAAAGAAGAGCCTAATTATGAAACGCTAAAAGAAATCATTGGCATTAACGACCCCGATATTTTAA
Organism: Chloracidobacterium sp.; assembly: GCA_016711345.1. Lineage (NCBI taxonomy): Bacteria > Pseudomonadati > Acidobacteriota > Blastocatellia > Chloracidobacteriales > Chloracidobacteriaceae > Chloracidobacterium > Chloracidobacterium sp. The sequence continues at coordinate 888,664 of JADJTD010000001.1, read as the reverse complement.
GGCTTTATGATTTTGGGGCCAGATATGAGCATGAAAAATTCAGAGGCAAATACTGCTACGAAATCTCGCAGTTCGCCGTCGGCGGCGATCTCTTCGCCGTGGAAGACTTCGGTGCGAAATATACTCCCCAGTTTATCGAAAATGTCATCATCAAAGAACTTTTTAAGGGTATAAAAACACTACATGGACACAAGATCTGGCATTGTGACCTAAAGCCCGCCAATATATTTTACATTGATCGGGATCAGACGGATATTGTAATCGGCGATTACGGGTCCGCAAAATACGTTGGTGTTTCTCCGGATTCTGGGAAACTCAACGAAGATCGAGCGATCAGAAAGACATCAACCGTAAAGGGGACTGAAGTATATTTGTCCCCGGAACAAGGTAGGGGGATCGTATCCGAAAAAAATGACTTCTATTCGTTCGGGATGATCCTACTGCAGCTTCTCTACCCTGAATGGTTGTGTGAGGGCTCGGATCCTCGAAGGATCGACAAAAACAAATTCGAACGAATCAGTGAACATCAATTCGACTCGAAGCCACTTATCCAGTTTGACGACCGTTTTGGTCGGATGAACACCTTAATTCAGGGGCTGACGCTCGTCTACAACAAAAACCGTTGGGGACAGGAGGAAGTAGAGAGGTGGCTCAAGGGTGAAGAAGTGCCCGTCAAATATGGTGGAACGGACGCAGCTCCCGTTCAAACGGTTAAGCTCGGTTACGCGGAAATTAGAACCGAAAAGGATCTTATAAAGATTATCGAGACTAATTCTGATTGGTATAAAGATTTGTTTGAGGACGAAGCAACGTACAGGACGGTTAGGATATGGTTGGATTCCTACAAAGACATACCGACACGGAAGGAGGTCGAGAACCTCGTTAGTTTTTATCAACTTCACGGAACACTCTTCGTCAGGGAGGCGCTACTTCGGTACTTCGAACCTGAGAGGCCGGTCAGAATAGATATGGACTCGTTTCTGATTGTTGGGTCTCCTAATGTCAAGAAGGAGGTTGACTCTTTCCTGTCAAAGCTGGATGAAATCTGGAAGATTACCAAACCTGAAACACTTCGGTTTTATCTTTTCCAATTGGAATTTTCGTTGCGGCAACGCGAGGCTGCCAGTCTTGACGAAACTAAAATAGTCGTAAGTTCTCTAATAGAAAAGCTCTATGCAGTTTTTGGGATGGCACAACAGCCATTCTCGAACTTCAGAACCGAGTTATTCAGACAAATCGATCCGGATGATGAAGATGCAACTTTTCGTCGTCTGGTCGACTTGTTTTATGCATTCAATCCCGTGAGGAATTTCAGGGATTCGCAAAATCAACAGATTGACTCTCTTGCCGATTTAGGGCTTCTCTATTGCAGAAGTGAGTCGGCGTTTTCGAACAAGCAACTCAACATAGAGCGATTGAAGTTTCTCGAGAAGATCGGCCGAAATGACTTACAGAAACTCAAATACGTTCCTTTCGTTTTCGAAATCTTCAAGGACAACGCGGAGTCGCACATCGAGTTGATGGACATCACATTCGATGTCAAACGCAACTATCGCGTTAGCTATAAATTCTATAAATCCTTGAAGAATTTCCTTTCACACAACGGTATTACGAACGATTTCACGTCACGTTCGGACTCGTTTGAGGTTTATTATTTTAGAAGAGGACTCTTTAAGAGTTTTGAGTCGGTTGCGGACAATTTTATTCAATCGGTATGTGATAAACACAATATTCGAAAACTCAGTCCAAATAATGAGTCCCAAATCAAAGTAGAGTTTATTAAGCAATCGCGAAAGCGGTTTGTGTATTTGCGTATTGATCGCTCCAAGGGTAAATCGGGAAAGATGGAGAAACTTCAGGCAGACCTGGAAACTGCGGACAAGAAGGTTCATTGGCGGCCGGCTGCCCTAATTAGCGTCTTCGCGACGATCGGCTTTTCGCTTCTATACGTTTTGCTAGCTTTCTACGCGGGCTGGATCGTCTGGGACACCAATACAAGATACCTGACGTTTAATAGTCCCGTTCGCTTGGATGGGACCAATTACAATAAAGGGGATTTCTTGAAAGTGCTTTCGCAAAATGAGTTCTTCGACTGTCTGGAGATTCGGTCCGTAGAAAAGTGCTTTCCAACCCAGAGTTTGATCAATCAGAAAGTAAATCAGCACTCGACGCCAATCGAGACACTGGGAAAATTCGATTACGAGTTTAAGACGCCTAGGGACGTCTTTAAAGTTACAAAATCCTTTTGGTTGAAAAACAACAAAGGTAACAGAGTGAATTTTGCCCCCGGCGATATCGTTAATATTAGAATCGACAATAATTCGTGGTGTTTCAATTTCGGAGCGAAGGGGGGCGACAGTTGCTATTCGCCGGATTCTAAGTTCCACGACAAGGAAACCTTTGTTGGGACATTCAGGGATCACGGAAGCGCGATTAAAGATTATCGTGGCAGAAACCTATTTACATTCAATCGAAGCGTCACTTTAGACGGAACAAACTTTACCCAAGGTAGTTCTTGGCCTGACGCTTCGAGCGGCTCACCATGGGTTTACTGTGTAGACTCGAAAGGCCGAAAGTGCTTTCCTACGAAGAATGGGATAGACCGTCTGAAACAAACTGATGTGCCGGTTGTGGCGAATTCAGGGACCATTGACACTCGCAAATCCGATTTTAGCATTAGGGCCGCGATTGTACTCTCACTTTTTGTAGGGTTATCCGGGTTTATCGGAGCGCTTCCCGCTGCGAAGAAGTTCAAGCTCTTTTTGTTTCGAGAGCGAATCGGAACGGCAAAATTTATAAACATGGCCCCGAAAGAATGAACATTTATCCAGTGAATCGAAAAGGAGATTCTCTATGAGTGGACCTAAAGATTATTCGCCGCCGCCAAGTTACTCGTTGTCGGTGTTTGAAGGAAAATTGAACCAGGTTTTTCAGATTCAGGCACGGCTAAAAATGTTATGCGACGAGATCAGTAATCTAAACGTTACTGATTCTGAGTTGGATATCCATTTAGATTGCAAGAGTGATCTTAAAAAGATGGAAAGCAATGTCAATATAGCCCTAAAAGCTCTTGTCTTTGACTACAAGGGGAGTTTTGGCCAGGAAACTTATGACCGTATAGATCGAGAGATCGGCGCCAGAATCGCTGAATTGAACAAGACCCTTGATTCCTGTCAAGCGATTCGAACGAATTTTGCGGATAAGCAGAAGGATTATCAGTCATACCGGTCTTACCTGCAGTTTTACGAAACCTCGAAAGGATCCTTTGGGGATTTTAAGACGAATATTCAGAACTATCTGAAAACGAATCTCGAAGAAAAAGCACCTGATATACTTCGACACGCAACGGAGCAAATCGGGGAAATCAATTTTGAAAAACCTCCTTCAACTTTCGCGGTAGGATTCACGTCGAGAATGGAGAATGAGAAAGGACTGATAGTGACCCATTCAGTTGACAAAGAGGATCAGATCAATGCGGTACGGTCTAAAGTGAGCGATTTGGTAATTGAGAAGTTCCAGGGAACAGCGGTGCAGATCGAGACTGCCGCAAATTCGGTGAGTAGCGAGTCGGATGAACTAAGGGATGTTTCCGAAAGGATCGAGGCTCTTCTCAAGAGTTGGCAAGACGCCGCCGCGAGAAATGAATTTGAAAGTACGTTTCGCAAACTGAGTGCGAGCGAAAGTATGAGGAATACATACTTTTTCAAGGAACTGCATGACTCGATTCTTGAGGAAATGAGGATCAAACGATTCAAGGACGACCTACATACCCTTTTGGGCGATTTGAACAATCTTTCGGTGCATTCGTCGGTTTTGGCCGATAAGCAACACCTTATCAACTCGTGCATCCGAGCAATCAATTCTACGAGCGTCGAGGAGGGAGCCGTGGAGTCATTGCAAGCAAGGATCGGCGAGCTTAGAGATCGCAGCCTCCATCTTCAAGTAGAAGATGAGATAAGACGGAAAGAGAAACTTTTCTTGAAATCTCAGCTTGTCCTTTGTCTTGAAAACCTGGGATACGACGTAATGGATGACCTGAATGTTATGGATTTTGAGCAAGAAAATGATTTTCTGTTCAAGGTTAATCAACAGGAAAATTATCTGAACCTAAAGTTCAAGGAAGATGGTTCGATCAGATATGTTTTTCAGATACCCGAGGAGCAGGATCAACTCAGTACCGATCAAAAAAATATGAAACTTCACGAGATGAAGGTTACCTGCGATGAATTCAAGTCTGTTCTTTTGGATCTTTCTAAGATGGGCCTAAAGGTGGATTTGCGAAGTGAGCGGCCCATCGGCGTGGATTCGCTGGTTACCGTTCCAACGAACAGAAGGAATAGGATCAAGCCAAAACAGGGTCGGAAGGACGAAAGACAAACTGTGAGAAAAAAATACTTAGGTCAATAATTTATGAACACGGGAAATATTTTTCCAAAATGGCTTCAGGAGCTCAAGCGATTTCAAGCGCTCAAGTCGGAGTTCTTCCTGTATGGCAATGTCTATGATTGTTATTACTTCCCAGTAAATTACAGGGAAGTGCAAGAGGAGAATGAGCTAAAGTACGCCAAATTCAATGACATAGTGGAGCTCCTGAGGCAGTATTTTCTGTCAGAGGGGTTTGATGTCGTCAGCTATTTCGACGTGATCGACGGGATAAGCATTCAGTCAAAGGAAGGGGACATATCTGAGAGCAATGTGATTGCTTCACTCCAGTTGAAACATAAGGATATTGAGCTGTTTCTTAAGAACGCGCAGGCAAAAAAATTGGATGACGCTATTAGTTTCTATCGTGAGTTGAATGGTAACACGACAAAGTTATCGGTCGGGATTATCAACTACGCATCGAGATTCACGTCGAATCCAAATTCGCTTGAGGATGAGGCGAAATCGGTTTTTCTGAAGATCCTTAAGGCCGCTCAGGAGTCAAAGGTCTTTCCAGACAAGGAAGGCCTCAGGAATATTCTTGTATTCATCTGCGACAAGCTGAACGACATACCCGCTTGGATCTTGCTGGAAAACCCGCTAACAAAGGGCATCGAAGTGCAAAAACCGAACCGCGACGAGAGAGACAGGTTTTTTGAAAAGCGGAGCCGTCTTTTTTCCATCGACGGACAGGAACCGAATTTTGGTGAGGTGAGCAGGGTCTTTCCGGATCTTACAGAGAATTTCTCGAACCGTGAGCTCGAAAGCTTAATCACGATTTCAAGACAAGAAAATCTTCATATCAACCAGATGAAGGAGATAGTCGAGCTTTTCAAATATGGGATCAGAGAAAATCCGTGGGAGACGATAAACGCCGAGAAGATCGAGAATGCCGAAAAAGAATTGCGAAAGCGGGTTTTGGGGCAAGATAACGCTATTGATAAGGCCGTCGAGATAATCCGTAGATCAAATCTCGGGTTGGATTCAGTCGACAAGACCCGACCTTCGAATCGTCCCAAAGGCGTGCTCTTTTTTGCGGGTCCGACAGGGACGGGCAAGACAGAACTGGCAAAGTCATTGGCCGAGCTGATCTTTAGTGACGAAGAAGCCATGATCCGGTTTGATATGAGTGAGTACAACGATGGCAATTCAGACGTCAAATTGATCGGAAGCCCACCTGGATATGTCGGATACGAGGAAGGGGGACAGCTTACTGACGCCGTCAGAAAAAGACCGTTCAGCATAATCCTGTTTGATGAGATCGAAAAGGCGCATTCCAAGATATTTGATAAGTTTCTTCAAATACTTGATGACGGAAGACTGACCGATGGTAAAGGAGAAACGGTCTATTTTTCGCAATCCCTTATTATCTTTACGAGCAATCTTGGCATTTTCAAGGAAGATGAATTCGGACACAGAATTCAAAATGTCAGCTTTGGCGAAGAGTATGAAGTGATGGAAGAGAAGATAAAAGCCGAAATTAAGAACTTCTTTGGAAGCACATTGGGTCGACCCGAAATATTCAATCGCTTTGGAGATAATTTTGTTGTATTCGACTATATTCGACCAGAAGTTGCCGGCAGAATTGTTCAAAAGAATCTCGAAATTATTAAGACAAATCTGATGAAGATCAGAAAGATCTCATTCGAATACAATGACGAATTCGTCGCCGCTTTTCTTGAATCTTGTGCATTGGATAATCTTGAGAACGGTGGCAGGGGTATTGTAAATAGAATCGAAACCCATATAAAGAACGGTCTAACGAACTTCATGTTCCGCACCAAGAAGACAGAGAATTGCACAATCAGGTCATTTATCCAAAACGGTAAAGTTGATTTCGAATGAACTGGCAACTGAACAAAATACAATATCCTGTGTACAATCTCGGGCCTGGCAAACGGATCGGGATCTGGGTTCAGGGTTGTAATCTCGGTTGCAGTGGTTGTGTGAATAAGACTACGTGGAACAAACATGCGGGGCAGTCAATCCCGGTCCTGGACGTTTTTAACTGGGCGGCGAGCCTAGAGGCGGATTACGACGGTATTACTATTTCCGGTGGCGAGCCGTTTCAACAATATGAGTCCCTTATTACATTTCTTCACCTGGTTAAGTCGAGGACGAAGTACGACACATACTGTTATTCAGGGTATTACCTTGATGAAATTGAGTTGCTATTTCCCGATAAATTGTTTTGTCGTTACCTGGATTTCCTTGTTGACGGCCGTTATATACGGACCAGGCATGAGGACAAAAATCAGAAAGGTTCGTCTAATCAGACTCTGTACAAATTTATCGACGGGCGTCCGGTAAAACAGAAGGCATTACTGTCAAGTAACAAATGGTCGGTTCATGTCAACAAAAGTAATAGGATCTACATGGCAGGAATTCCAAAGAAACTGGATCTTGCGGAGATCTGCATAAAACTAAGGGACGTGGGCATCGAAAAGACCTTCAAATGATCTTATGCAAGAAATAGTTTGCACAACATGTAATAAACAGAATAACGTCGAGGCGGGAAATCCGGGTCCTTTCGAATGTAGTTTTTGTTTTGACACCCTTCCGGCGTTCGTCGTTTCGTCAATTTCACCCGACCGTGGAAATGAAGCAGAGACGCCTTCCCAGGTGGTGAGATATGTATCAGGCCTGGAACTCGTTTATCAGATTGATCAGCGTCGTATTCAACTGGGGATCTCCGAAAAAACAATTCTTGGGCGCAGTGGATATGGCGCTGACGTGTTATCTACGATCCTCTACAACGGAGAAAAAGTAATCAGCCGAAATCACTGCTCGATCGAATATCGAGACGGCGACTTTTTTATTCGGGATGAAAATTCAAAGAACGGGACGTTCTATGGTGTAAAGAAAATCAGCTGTAGAAACTCGCCGCAATTGATTGAACATAACAGTCTTATTTACCTTGGGGAAGAACCTTTTGTCGCCCAGATAATTCAACGTGTGAAGGAAATTGAAGCTGAGTCGACGGAGGCATGCCGCCGCGAAGAAACGGGACCGGTGGGCATTTACAGATGTAATGATTGCGGGTTCGAGACTACCGAAAAACTGCCGGAGTGTCCTAAGTGTAACACTCGAAAAAGTTTTAGTCTGATCCTGAAAGAAAAAGAAAAAGTTAATGCAGCGGGCAAAGGCGATCAAGGGGGTTAACCGCGATCGCGACGAAGAACGCTCCATTTTGTTTGTTGGAGAAACATATGAGCCGTAATTCAAGAGGGACATTTGGGAGTTCACTATCACGATTTGTAATCGTGATAAGTGCTGTCGGAATTGGCTTGCGCCTTATGACAAAGGGCTTAATGAGCCCCGAAAGACTTATGGTTTTCCTTATCCTTGTAGTTGTGGCCGCGGTGATCGACAGCCCGTGGACACGCTCGATTCTTGCAGTTTTCGCGTTGGGTTTTTTTGTTTTGGATTATGTCGACTATGATATGCGGGCATTCTATTCAAATATAGGTCCGGTTTTTGCTCTGGTGATAGCGTTATTCGGCTTTTTCGTGATGTTCGGTGGTTTTAGGCGTGGAAAATGATCGGACTTTGGCCTAACCATAACATGGATGTGAAATGCGTCGAACGGCGTGCAGCTCAGGAGTGGCTGATTGATTTTTTTTATAAGCGTGTTGAACAAGATAGATATCACAGGCGCGAGAAATGTGATCTCGGATTGTGTGAATAAGAATTGGAAATGGAACCTTCAGCGTAAGGTTTCGCTGCAAGAGAACGTATATGAATAGAGATGATGGAAATAGAGAATTTGTCGAGCGTTCTTATTGCGACGACGGACACAAAACGCAAGACCAGACACTCGCCGGTGATGATCGGTCAAAAAATTTTATAGTGCCGGTACAACCTAATGCGGAAGTTTCGCAACAGCCCGCTATCTATCCGAAAGTTCAAGCCCCAGAAACAAACGCAAGGGCCGGTAGTCTGGCCCAGACTTTAGGACTGGATTTTCGCGTCGCTCTGATTGCTATAGTGATCGACACGATGCTCTTCGCGGGCGAGGTAGTCACATTAGGGCTCCTTGTCGTTCTCTCGGCAATCGCTGGAATCGTTTTCGGCTTTATAACCTATAAGGCTCAGCGAAGTTGGTATGGTGACGATCATGATAGTGCGATGATTAAAGGTCTGATTATGGGGTTGCTTACGGCGATCCCATCCCCGTTGCCCGCATTTTTGTACGTGCCTGCGGGGGTTATGGGTGCGGTGAAACGGTTGCGCGATAAACAATCAAACGCACAGGAAAAAGGCGTAGCATCGTTTTAACTTCTCGCCTAAGGAAATAGCCATGCTCAACTAATTTTTCGCGATCTCAGTGACGGCCTGGCCAGTTCTTTAATTGACCACGTAAGATTCAATTTTAGCGAGTTGCGAAGTGTGAAAGCAGATGTCATACATTGGTTATCGTCACCTGAACTAACACGTGCATCAGCCCGTTATTGTGTCCTAATGCCGGAGGTCGTCGCGACGACGCTCGGCAATCCGCGAGTGCGACGCGTTGCGGGAGAGTATTGTAACCGCGCGGCGCGTATCTGCGTTTCGGTCTGTGTTTTGTCCTCGCCGGCAAGTAGTCAACCTTCACGTCGGCCGCAGCTCCGCCGACGGCCAGTCCGACATTGATGTGGGTAGGAACATTAGTCCGAGACATTGCCAAGAAGCGTCCCCGTTTGACTTTGACCGAGGCAGAACCCGGGAAGACAGAAAACAAACAGTAATAGCAGATGCTGAGCGAGGGCCGAAGTCTTTTCACGTATCGTAGATTCATTTTCGCCAAAATCAGGATGGAGATGTCGAAGGCTCGCCAAAATTTGTTACCGAGCACCTTCGACAGTCATAGTCGGCTCATTCGGCAGTCTTCAGGATCTCACAAACGAGGTAAATAGAAAGGCACTCCGGACACGCTGAGTGCTGCGCTCGCCAGTCAGTCCGACCTAGCCAGTTACGCCGCCGCTGATGATGTAGTCCAGCGGGAATTTTGCAGGCGTCACAGCAAATCTTTTTGCATCCTAGACACTTGTGAAGCCTTTGGTGAGATCCACCTCTCATCCATGGTACCACCTGATCGTTACCGCATCTGGGGCAAGCTAATTTTTCGGCAGACTCTGGCATCAGGTAGCATCGTCCCTCGAAATATCAAATCACACTGGTTAAAGAAAAATAAATGCCGTAACCAGTAATAGAACTATCGCGGAGATCAATAACACATTGACTCCACATCCCTTATTTCCTTTCTGTACCTTTTGAATCTCTTTTTGATAATCCTCATAACGGGACGTCTGATTAACACAATCGGGATGATAATACCAACACGAAAACTCCGTGCCTTCAATCGCCATTATCTGCGCATAGCGCTGACTCTCCGCGCCTTTGACATAAATCTTTTCATTGCACTTTTCGCATTTTATGCATTTTGGGCACCTGGCTGGATACTTAGCCTCGGAGCCTCGAAAGCTCCCTCGAGAATCGTAGAGATATCCATAGATTGGGGTTCGATTGGATGGAATGCTGGGGTGAATCAAGCGATCGTTTGTGTAGTCATCCATCCGATTATCTGAATCGTTGAAATTTATGACTGTGCGTCCGCATGAATTGCATTCGGCAAGAAAGTCTTTCGAGGTTTGCTTGCATTCTTCGCATTCCCAAAAATTGTCCCGCTCAACGATCCCAAGATCCGTAGAGCCCTCGGGCGCCCGGTTTTTTCTCTTGACGCTGCGAAACAACATACGACCATCGCAGTAATCGCAGGATAGTCCTCTACTACTTGTTTCTTTCTGACTAAATTGTAATCCCATACCTAATTATCCTTCCTCCGTTACGGCGTTGGCGATTTGGATTTCGCCGGTGCTTTTTCGATGTGGGCGGCTTCGAGCCAGGCTGCTAGTCTGCCGGGGTTGTTTTCCTATTTTACGCGGCAGATGCCATCCAGGATTCGGCGGGCGTTGGAGAATCCAATGGGTTATTTCGGCGGTGCGTTCGGCGCGGTCGGTGAGGGCCGAGGCGAGGCTGGACATCGAGGCTTCGAAATCGTCGCATGCGTCGCGGAGCGTGTCGCGGAAATCCGCCGGCAAACAGTGGCTCGTAAACGCGGCTTCGTAACCGGCTGTCAGGAGCGCCTGCTCCGAAGTCTGACGGGTCGTCAACGCCAAACTGTTGCATCCGCTGAAAGCCTTCCCATTTTCGTCTTGAGTCGTCGTTCATCTGATATTTCTAGTGCAATTTGGTTCTCTCACCGCATATATGCGATTTTGAGCCTGTACAAGGCGATTTTTCGCATGTGCAACGCGGTTTTCAACCTGTGCAGCGCAGTTCTGGGCGGCTCATTTGTGATTCTTTACGGCGCAATTGCGATTACCAATCGCGCGGACGCGATTATATACAAGGTTTTCGCGATTCTCAACGGCACGAACACGATTTCTAGCGATGCGGATGTGATTACAAGCCGCGCGAGTGCGAGTGTCACTGGCCAAATGTAAGAATGCGTTGCGGTGAAAGTGCGGTTCATATTATTCGCAGTGGTAATGGTTGTCTTTGCGGGCGTAGTGATGGGGCAAGACACAGTGACCGGGACATCCACGAATGTTCCGGTGACGCCATAGCCGGTGTCGTGGTGCGTTGCACAGGCAGTGCAGCCGTGACAGATCGTTCCGGTAATTTCATTCTTAATGCGTGCACCGCCCAGATCGTTGTGACAGCTGACGGTTTCGAGCCGGCAACCGTAGTGGCCGCTGGCGTACGGTTCCTAGCAGACGCCGTTCGGGTCGATGTTCGCATCCGGAAGGCAGCACCGATCGGGCGGCTCGACCGCGGCGTAATACCTCAGGACCGACGGCTTCGTTCCGACCGCACCCGAACAGCGCGGAGCGGTCGATAGTCTAGCTAATGTTCGCCGCACTTCCGTAGTGCCGTTTGTCGAGCGACAGATCAGCGACAGTCGAGTGTTCTTCGCCGGCGAGTTTTATCGCGAGAACCGGGCAAACGGCCCGCTGTACCGTAACGACGGGCACAAAAACCGATTGCCCAAAACCGGGACAAAAGCTCGACGGAGGATGGTTTTCAAGGAAGGACGGACATTTTGTTGGATTGTCCGGTTGGGTCCTGACGACCCATTCTGATTTCTCCTGTCGTGCGGTCGGGACGTACCCTGCAGTAATCTTTGCCACTCAGACCAAAGCTCTTATCGAACTTTTGAAAATGCGGCCAGTGTCGGGCTGTACGGCCCAGGATGGAATCACTTCAGTAATATCTTCAACGGAAAAAGCATTTTGGATTCACTGGTTGACATCTTTCATAGTCTCGTAGTAAATTCTTTTCGCAAAGCAGTATAGATAAGGCATAAGAAATCCTGTTTACGAACTTTTTGCCCAATACCTTGTCACTGTTGGCCCCGGCCGACGGGTTCGGTCAAAACGTTTACAAAGGGCAGGTTTCCTTAATAAATGTTCGGATAGGAGAACTAGAATGAGTATTAGAATGATCGGTATAGCCGTTGTGTTTCTCATGGGGATTTTGGCAAGTAGCGTCGCTGCCCAGCGTTGCGACGTACCACCAAAGCGTGGAACTGTATATATCGTGGTCAAATACGCCCCCTACAATTCGCGCGATACGCTTCGTGGGGGCACCAAGACACGGGTGAAGATCAACTGGGGCCCTAATAAGTTCGACCGAAAATTCCCCGGACTACGTCCTCCGGCTTCGGCCGGCGTCGTGATTGCGGCTCGGCACAGTCAAGATGACAGCATCCCGCTTTTTATTGAAACTAACGGTACGCTCGAACTATGCAGGCAGCTTGATCGAGCTCCTTCATATCCGATGTATCAAAATGCGAATTGGTGAGGAATACGGTCAAAGTTTATCACCTTGATCACTATTCCTACTCTCGGCTCGAGCGGTATGCAAAAGTCCCGGCAGGATCCTGAATTTTTACACTTCCCGTATTCGCTCGACCGATTGCGGCGTCATTGCGGAAGCTACGTAGACCTGCTCGTACGTAAGCAAGTCAAACTTCGTTAAATTATTTGCGAGAAATTCAGGCAAAGTCGGGATTGAGCCCAGGAACCGTCAAGAGTAATGATAGGAAAGATATAGAGAAGCAGCTATTGTCGGGTTTTTCGTATTAATTTGCTTTTCTACGGCTGGGGCTAAGCTCAATATACCCCCGCTGCATGATGCGTCGCGCGAAAAATACGAGAGAGCAACCACGAAGTCTTTAAATCTGATTCCCGTTTTGTTTCTTTTGGTTGTAAGCGGCGGATGTGGGAATGGCATGCCGGATACTGCGAAAGTTGTATTAAAGCAAAGCTTCACATTGGAGGATCAATCTAAAAAAAACAAAAGAACTAGATTGGGGCTTTTGAAAATGCCAACTTGACAAAATTCTGGGACTCATATATCTTTGTCACACTCTTAAGTTGCGCTCCTAAATTAACCATTTGGCTTTGCGACTAGCCTCGAGCTTGAGAATCAATGGTTAATGGTCGGTCTTACGGGGTATGATATTACAGATTTTGGGTATTCACCGTGGTCTCTGAGTGCTCCGGTGAAAAAGGGAGAAAAACTAAATGAACAATGAGTCAGAACTGAATGATGCAATTTCATCATCCTATTTGCACGATCAAGGGGTTTCAAGCTCTGAAGGTGGGTCCCAGCTTACTATTCAAGATCTTCGGAACAGCAACCACCCGGCGCTTGAACGAATAGCTAAACGGGCGGCAGAAAATATGAGATCATCGGCATATACGTCTCATAATTCTCATCATTCTGCCCACAACTAAGACCAGTGATGTTTGCGTTAGATTCGATTCTTTACACGTAAACACTAATATTTGGTCGCTTATGCAAAATAAAGCGAGACGTCAGATGGGTGATAGCGACCTGCGATTACGGGTGGATTTATCGCATTGAGTCTTGAAGTTTTTAACCTCTAAAAGTAAGGAGAAACCCTATGGATAGTGAATTTGACTTTGGTGGTACGGGTTCATCGTCGTTTTTAAATGAACAAGAAGCTTCTGGCTCTGGGGAGGGTTCTGAACTTACGATACAAGATCTTCGTAACAGCAACCACCCAGCGCTAGCTCGAGTGGCCAAACGAGCTTTAGAAAATATGAGATCGTCCGCATTTACATCCCACAATTCTCATCATTCGGCGCATAACTAATGATTGGTGCGGTTTTTTTTGGGCGGCTAGGGGTTCTGTTTAACAGGTGTGGCTTTTAACCATGAACTTGGTTTTGTTGCTTCACGTCGTATTGCGAAACCGATTTTCTGCGGATCCGCGGGTGTTTTCTCAATGTCCCGGGAGAATTGAACTCCATGACGGTCAATTAGTCGACCGATAAGCAAAATCGTACAGAATGCGAATCGGCAGGGATAAGCCCGCCAGGACTTGTAAGACGGAATGGTCCGAAAACGAAAAGCGGTTAGGCCGGTTTCTGAGATTGGAGCTGGATTTCAGATCTTGGTTTGTTTGATCAATGGGCTGGGAGATGCCTTTCTCGCACTCCCTGTCATTAGAAGTTTGATACAAGAATTCGGCGGTGACAACGTAATTGTGTGGTCGCCCTCGGATATTTTTGAGACTGTTTTTTCCGGACTTTCTTGCGGAAAAATCTCATTGCACTTTTCTCGGGAACACGCCTATCCCTTTCTCGATGAGACTGGCGACCGTGAGAGAGCGTTGAAATCACTACAAGGCTCACAGAAAACTGTTTGGATTAGTCTAAACGCTTATTCACCGTTGTGGCCAATTGAAATATCAGTTCGCGAAGTGCTACAACCTCTCGTTGCGTACGGTTTCGGTGGCCGGCCGGAGTTTTTTCGGAATGCAATGTCGGCGTCAATAACTCCCATGCGAGATCAGTATTTTCATGTAATTGGTGAAACGGTTAGGAACGATCCTGAACAACGCCGACCTTATCTAAAACAATCAGCATTGACGAAATCACGCGCGTATGTCGATGCCCAGGTATCCGATGGATTTCGGGGAATTGTCATGTTTCATACGGACACTGAGGCCACTAAACAATGGGATATCAAGAATTGGTTGGAATTGGCGTCTTTGGTCAGAAAGGAACTTAACTTATTGCCGATGGCTTTGGGACGGCCTTCAGAGAAGTTGCTGGCAGGAAATCTCATCCTTTCACCTCCGTCCACCTGGGATCTGCAAGTTACTCACCTCGCCAACGCGACCTGCTTCGTGGGCATCGATTCGGTTTTTGCCCATATCGCAGACTCGTTGGGGATACCCGGGCTAACGTTGTTTGGGCAAAGTTGCCAGAGCGAATGGGGTCCAAAGGGACCATTTTTGCTCGCATTGACAGCTCCAACTCGCGAATTATCTCAACTTAAGACAGGTGATGTATTCGCTGCTTTATGCAATAACGAGCTTTTTACCAACAATTCGCACTTAAATAGATCGCACTTTAGGCTATAGGTGACTTATTTTGAAAAACCATAAGTAAATCTGGATTACACATAAATACAAGTAACCGTCGCGTTACGCTATTAGTTTGGGCAATTGACAAATTGCTGCTTATTCGCGGGATTTGTTAGTTACAATAAATATGCTTTCTAAAATGTCATTAATTCCGGGCGGCATGTTCCTAATGGGAACGGAAGATGGATACATAGATGAGCGACCAGTTCACCGAGTTGAGCTTTCACCGTTTTATTTGGATGAAAGAGTCGTTACCAACCGAGAGTACCAAGAGTTTATTGTTGCCAAACCACAGTGGCAGAAAGATCAAGTGTCCTCCGAAGTTGCTGATCAAAATTACCTAAATCTCTGGCTGGATGGGCGGTGTCCCGAAGAACTGCTTGATCATTCCGTCATTAATGTTTCGCAGCGTGCCGCACAAGAATTCGCACACTGGGTCGGGAAACGGCTTCCGACAGAAGCGGAATGGGAATATGCCGCTGGTGGCCTCGAGAGGCTCAAATGGAGCATTGCGGATAGTTTTGAACCACAGTCGTATGCATTTGGCCAGGACGGCTCTCGACCTTGCGGTTCGCCGCCGGGTCAATACCCTCAGAATTCCTTTGGCCTTTTCGATATGTGCGGCTTGGTATGGGAATGGACTCAAGATAGTTACGAAACTGATTTTTATCAGGCCTCCGAGGCTCGTGATCCGGTAAATAGGAATCCAAAAGCCGAATGGTCGGTTTTGCGCGGGGGGGCAGCATTTTTCGACGACCCATTCTTTCTTCGAATTCATATTCGGGGCCGCAACCATCCGACGGCATGTAATGAAGACTATGGGTTCAGGTGTGCACGCGATGTCTAACGATAAGGTATTAAGTCCGACGAACACCAACTCTCTCTTAGTCGAATTGGGCGAGAACCGGGACATATTAAGATCGGCTTCAAGCTATCTGATTTACGACCACGCCTCGTCGCAGTGCCTCAGTGATCTTAGAGATCGAATGTTGGCCAATTGTGTAGAAAAATTTTTAGGACTGACTGAGCTTGCCAGGATCGAACATCCTGATCTTTCGGTTGAGAGCGGCTTCCAGGATGCGGTCTCGTTTATTTGGGAAAACTGGGATGGATTTTTGAGTGTTGCACAAGATCCAGTTTTTATATGCTGGGTTGGTCTTCTGAACGACCTGATTTGTCCCCATCGAGGTAGTCTGATCGCGGGAAATGACGTTTTATGCTTTTTTACTTCCAAGCACGATCAATTTGCTTGCCTCAAGGAGCATCTCGAACAGTTTTCAATCTTTGCTTTTGCCACGGCAGTAAAAACTCAGACTAGTTTTCGACCCCCAAAGTCTGTTGCTGTTGAATTCGGTTGGCTGCCAGGCATAGATAGAGAGTACTTAAGTTCCCCCATCGGGGGGGACGAAAAGTTCCACGTTATTTCAGAAGTGTCTAACGGCATTCCGATTTTTGATGGGCAAAAGAGAAACGGTAGACGGGTTCCCCAGGTTGGTTCCAACGGAGGATCACTTTCGGTTCATGCGAACCATCCTTACTTTCAACTTGGGCACATCGAACGGTGGCCGCGATTGATGGATTATCAAAAGCGAGAACAATTTGTCGGTATCGTGGATGATGCACTTAGTCTCATTGACGAATTAATCCCTGGATTATGTCAACAATCTTCCATAATTCTTAAAACATGCGTCCCGATGACCACTGAAGGGATTACCCCGATGGCGAGTGGTTCGTATACACGATTGAATGGTTCAATATTCTTGGCCTGTTCCCCACAGACGGAATTGGTCGCGGAAATGTTTATCCATGAATTCTGCCATAACAAATTAACATTGCTTGAAGATGTATCCCCGTTCTTTCCCAGCTTTTCGCGAAGTCAGTTTAGACATTATTCACCTTGGCGGGATTCCCTTCGGAGCGCCGAAGGAGTGCTGCACGCTCTTTTCGTCCATGCTGAAATCGCCCGATTTTGGATTTGCCTTTATCAATACGGAAAGTCGTCGATGCCAAAGGATTTAATTCGACGTCGCGTTTGGACCCTTCTTGGACAAATCAGTATGGGGGCCAAAGGGCTAGAAAAAACCGGTGAATTCACCGATACAGGTAAGATATTGCTGGCCGCGATTGTTCAGCCAATTGATGGTTGGACTGAGAATTTTCCTCCCTGCTGTCAAGACGCACTACCTTTCTTTTCCGAGATAAAGGCAGATTCCGCGCTTGCGGGAATGAACATTTCGCAGGCTCTCAGATCGCATAAAACTGCCATTTTTGGCTCGACCCCGCATTGAGGATTGACTGAAACATCAAATGAAAATGATTCCTATTAACAGTTATATCCTCAAGATTGCATCTCGTTGTAACCTTAACTGTTCGTATTGCTACGAATACAACATGGGAGACGATTCCTGGCTCGATATGCCCGCGTTCATGGAACCTGAAATCGTTAAACTTGTCGCCACGCGAATACATGATCATTGCACGACGCACGAACTCACTGAGATCTATATAAATCTTCACGGTGGAGAACCTCTTTTATTAGGGAAGCAACGGACACGCAACCTTCTCGAGACTTTTGTTAAAAATCTTGAAGGGATCAAGATATATTGGGGCATACAGACGAACGGCGTGTTACTTGATCCGGAATGGATTGACCTACTCCATACCTATGGCTTCTTTCTGGGCCTGAGTATTGATGGACCGGCTGCGACAAATGACCGGTTTCGCGTCGATCACGCGGGGAAAGGAACCCATCTGCGAGTGATGACCGGTGCAGGACATTTGGCAAGTGAAAAGGGCGAACTTATTTTCGCAGGATGTCTTTCGGTGATTGATCCCGAATCCGACCCGCTCGAGGTATTTAGACATCTGCTCACCCTCAATGCTAAAGCGATCGATTTTCTTTTGCCCCATGGAAACTGGGACGATGTTCCGAACTCCAAAAGGCCCGACCCAATGTCCGTGACCCCATTTGCGGACTGGCTGATCCCGATTTTCGACGAGTGGTATGACCAATACTCAGAACGTCTTGAGATTAGAATGTTTGAAGAAATTATAGAACATTTGGCTGGGGGGCCTGGTCGACTTGAGACGGTGGGGCTTCAACCGGTTAGTCTAATTGTGGTCGCCTCTAACGGAGATATTGAAGGGGTTGATACCCTGAAATCGATTCCCGGCCAACAGTTATTGGGTTTGAATTTGAAACAACACAGTTTTGATGATGCCGTGAAACACCCCAAGTACCAATTGCGACAGAACGGATTAGAAGCGTTATCTGGTACTTGCCAATCCTGCTCGTTGGTGAAAACATGTGGCGGCGGTTATTTGCCTCATCGATGGTCAAAGGATAATCAGTTCCAAAATCCGTCAATTTTCTGTTCTGATCTAACGACTTTGATTTTGCATATTCGTCGGCGAGTCACTAGCACAATAGATGCAACCTCGGTCACACTTTCGAAAGGCGGCTCGCAGGAGTCGATAAACCCAACCGAATGACAAATTCATCAATGGTTAATCGTCGTCGTTGGAGTGATGATCGGATAGCTGCGACCAAAATGCTTTTTTGCCAGATTCGCGATCTCCTGTCACCAATTCAATTACGAGAAACGTTAATGGCTGTCCTGGGGGAGAAAGTTGCCCGAATTGCAGTTACCGACCGTTGTGCCCTGTTACTCGTACCATTGCTACGGGAAAGCGAGATCGCAGTGGCAGTTAGTGAATTTCGTTGTGTTCATCGGCCCGACATCGGAAAAGGCGGGTGGTCCAATACCCCTGGTGCGATCGTTACTGACGATTCAAACCAAGGCGATCTATTTCTATATATTGCGGGGCCTGACACTGACATGGTCTCGGTGATGGATGCAGAATCTAGAGGTGACAGCGAAGTTTTTGGAGAGGTTTTGGGGGTTCCGTCTTGTTGTCGAACTGCATACTCCGAGTATTCGGAACTAATGAGAGAGGTGCAAAATGATCCCGTTCCCCAGACTGCGTGGCGAACGACATCGCCCCCGCCGCACCCAAGCTGGAACAATATCGCCGCACAATACTTCGGGTACAGTCTGCTGAGTTTTGCCCCGTGTTCGCTGGACTGTATTGCGGCTCAAGAACACTCAAAGCTTTCTTATGATCGGCTGGTCTCGATTGATGCGGAATTTGCCGCCAGATTCTATAGCCGCCACGATTCAAACATTATTTATAGTGAATATGAGGGGATTCACCGTTTTGTGGGCGATTCTAATTTTGACGGAGAATTTCTCCATTACACGTCAGTAGATTCGACTACAAAAAGTAAATTACGGACAGAATTGAATTTTGGGGATACCCTCCGATTCCTAGATACTTCAAGATTTGAGATTTATGCGGGGAGCCGCTTAGTGTCGTCCTGGGGTGGACAGGAAGATACGTCGGTGGCTCTTTTCTTTTGTCGATAACGAAAATGGTGAAGAGTTCTATCCAATCATCCGACAACTATGTAGGTGCATCAATACACCTTGTTGAAAAAATCACGCAGGCGTCTCTAACTCATTTGATAGAGTTGCTCAGGCTTAAGCTTGGTCAGAAGAAGGTCGTGCGTTTGGTTGTAACAGATGACGAATATCAGGATGTCGAGGAGTATGCATCTGGCGTCGGCCTCTCACTAGCTCACTCGGTTTCCCGCTTGAAGGAAATCGAAGTTACGGCAACCGGCGACAGATTCACCACGTCGGTTGACTGGGACGATCCTGAGGGAAGGTCATTTTCGGTTTTTCTTGGGTCTGAGAAGTTGGTTCAGGAATATGCGGAAGCAGATTCGGGACGGTTCACTTCGAACGATATAGGCTATTTGTTGGAAATACCTCCTTGCTGCGTCGAGAGCTACAATCGCTTACAGAATGGTAGAGATTGGCTTTCCGCTTGGCTTCAGGGTGTCATTGGAGACAAGCCGTTCAATCGTTACGGAAATCATTTGGCCTCATATATAGGAACATGTAATCTGGCAGGCGATTTCTTGCCGTGTCATATTACTTGTCGACTCACAATTGAAAGTGCCCATCAAGGGTATGAAGTTGCAAAGCGATTTAGGCTGCTTCCCTTGATCGATGAGACGATCCGATACCTCACGGTTCCCGTTGTTGTTGTGGGTGAAAACTTAATTTTTCTTCATGGAGGTACGAAGTCTCAAGAAGTATACAGCCATTATGAATTTAAGTCTGGAGCTATTACAATTCAAGGACCGGACGGAGTTAGCTTGCAACAGTATCTAAGGGGGTCGAACTGCGTCAAGTCTGTCCCTGGTGGGGTAATTTTTGGCCGGTCCGGACACTTCAATCTTTGTCCGGACCGGGATTTTGGCCAGCGAGCGTTGCTGCTCATGTTTTTGTAGGAAGCTCATTGTGTATGCATTCACCGTATTCGTTCGAAGAAATACAAGTAAATCTAGCCCAACAACCCGAACGATGGGTCAGACAACCAGGAAATGATCGTTCACTTCGTGATTTATTGAAGCTTAAATCACAGCTTGAATTACTGAACCTGGCCCGTGTAGAGCAATTGTTTCAGACAGTCGCGCCACAACTCTGTACTCTAGATTCGTTCCGAGCATTGCAATCGGTGTGCGAACTCCAAACCGAATCGATTATAACGGTTCTTTCACACCCGGTTTCGACGTGTTGGTTATACCGCGCCGCCGAATTACTACATGCCGCCGATTTGGAAGCCCTACCGCAACATCTAGATGGGTTTGCACCGTTAGCAATCGCATGTTTTGCTGCGGCACGGGTTGATTGTGTAATTAGTGACATTATGTTGCCTGCCAAGTTTTCATTTCCTGGGTTCGCGTTAATGATAAACCTAGACCGACCAACTCGTGTCCGCCTTGAAGTGAAAAATTCATCAGAGGTTGGTTTGCTTCGACTTACCTGCGAAAGCCTCGAATTCGAGACCCCCATCCGCTGCGACACGCCCGAAACCGATCTGACGCAGCAGCATCGCATTATTGGGTTTCCCCGTTTTTTTGAAAAAAGGCTCACTTTCGAATATGGCGAGCCTTTGTTATGCGACCTTTTTAGAGCTGATCATACTTGCTACTCCGATGTTGATTTGAAATTGTGGAGTAGAGGATTGCGCCGTAGTGAAAGTCTACTCGAGCGCCGCTGGCCAGAAATGTACAATGAGTTATCAACTAACTTGCGAGTACTGACCCCTACGTCCACAGCGGTGACTAAGCATCACTCAACGGGCTCGAACCGAACAGCAGCCGGTGCAATTTGTACAACTCTCACATACGAGCCTTGGTTTACCGACGGTCTTATTCACGAACACCGGCACGACCTATTGAATAAGTTGATGTTAATCGACGGCATATTTGAAGATGAGACATCGAATTCCTTAATTTATTATTCTCCATGGCGACCGGATCCTCGACCAGCCATCGGGTTGTTTCATGCCCTTTACGTTTTTATCGCGGTAGCTGCGTTCTACGAGCGATTATTGACTGCCAAAGAAAAGGATATTGATATCACCACCGAAGATCTGCTCGAAGCCTTCGGTCTGCAGGTGCTTCGTTTGCTCATAGCTGTTGATGAATTACGCGGATCCACAAACTTCACCAGATTTGGTAATGATTTATTAATGGTTCTAGATAAAGAGACGGTGCGACTTCATACCGTTGCGTTGGAAACTGGAGCATTTCGTTCTGGTCTGGCAGCGGAGTTGGCGCGGGATCATTTCCAAAAATGGACAAAAGGAAACGGAATTGATGTAACCACGGAGGTTCCACAGAACGTAAGCAAATGGGCAGGAATATGACGGTTCGTAGAGGCTCTGGTTATCTTTTGAGCAATACTCAAATCGTGCGGGAAGTAGATCGTAGATTTCCGCACGCAGAAATTTCATCTGATGGAAGTTGGGATGCTGACATTAGTACGCCGCCTGCAAGGCTTCAGTCAGTATCGCCGTGGGGGAGGGAGTCGGTGGTTTATTGTGTAAATCAAGATTTTTTCCCAGGACTAATGGCATCGCTACGATCGCTAATACATTTTCACCCTCTCGTTCCGATTATTGTAATTTCATGGGACCTAACCTCTGAACAGGAGTTATTCCTTTCTGGATTTGTTACGGTTGTTTCACGAAGAATGGACTTGCCGGATGATCCAGTTTGGGGGCGATTGGGAGTTTTTCATTTAGACATTAGTCGGGCTATCTATCTTGATGCGGATACTATTCTGCTGCGGCCAATTGACGATCTATTGTCGATGCACGTACCATTTGCGGCGGCTCCTAACTTAGATTGGACTATAAAGGAAAACTTCAAAGATCAACAAATACTTCGTGAGTGCAAACTTGATCCCGAACTTCCTGCTTTCAATTCCGGGGTGCTGGCTGTTGACGTCAAATTCTGGGGAACTCGCCTATTCGATGAATTATTGGAATTGCACAATAAATATGGCGATTGGTTTTTGTTAGGGGATCAAAGTGCGCTGATAATGGCCTTTAACCGATCGCCGTATCCGTTCACATGGCTCCCGAGGGAGCTCAACGCGATCGCTGAATTTTGGGATTGGAAAATCGAGCCTAATCAGCCTAGAATTCTACATTATGCCGGACCTGAAAAACCCTGGCTTCCGAATTGTTCCTATCCCAAAATTGACTCATTCTTTAAGTGGAGCAAAATTCCACTCCCAGCGGATATTTCAGGGAGAAAGGAGAAATGATTCTCGGCATCAACACCAGCCATGACGTCTCCTATTGTCTGCTTGATACCAACGGCGGTGCGGCATGGTTGCTAGAGGAGGAACGCTTCAATCGGTTCAAACATACTGACTTTTTTTCCTTTCATGGTCTCACGACGTTGATCGAAGATGGGGAGCTAAAACCTGAGCAGGTGACCTGCCTGTCATACAGTTTCGAGATTGATGAAACGGTGATTGAGCAGTTGAAAGTTAAGTGCGAAGAAAACGTATTGAGAGATTTCGGGGATGAGGTAAAGGAAAGAACGAGGCGGAATTTCCCAGACCCCGAACCGATATTCTCAACGATTCTAGGCTTGGGGCGCACGAGAGATTTTACCCAATCTGACAGCCAGTTGCGTAAACTCTTTCCGGGGGCAACGATTGAAAGTCATAACCACCATCTATCGCACGCCGCCAGCGCGTACTACCCCTCTCCATTTATGGAGAGTGCAGTCCTTGTCGTTGACGGAGCTGGACGACTAGAGACTGCTACGATATGGATGGCTAACAAAGAAGAATTGACACTTGTTGAACAGATTGAGCTTCCTCACTCAATCGGCGTGTTTTACTGGATCGCAGCCCATTTGTTGGGTCTTGACGAGGGTAAATTAATGGGACTTGCTTCTTACGGCAATCCTAGGTTTGCAAGCACTATTTTGGATAAGGTCATCTCGATCGAAGCCGAGGGAGGATTTAGATTTCAGGCACCGCTCATATTCTGGAGTAATATGTCCAGCGATTGGGCCTGCGAGGAATTTCTTCGGCATGTCCCAATTCATCCGCGCCTGAGTTCGCTCGACCCACTTACTCAAGAACACGCTGATTTTGCGGCATCTGTCCAACTTGTGACAGAGAAACTACTTCTGCACATGACTAAAAGATGTCAACTGTTGACGGACTCCCAGAATCTATGTCTAGCCGGTGGAGTAATGCAAAATTGTGTGGCGTTAGGCCGGCTTATCTGCTCCGACATATTTAAGGAATACTGGATTCAACCGGCATCGCACGATGCAGGTTCTGCATGGGGTGCAGCTCTGCTTTCCGGTTTACGTAGAGGTAATAGAAATAGTCGACAAACCAAGGATATGGCATTCCTAGGAAGATCGATTACAAACTCCGAGACTGAGATGGCTTTGTCGGACACAAAAATACCGGCTGTCTTTTGTGAAAATCCGGCCGAAATAGCCGCCGAAGCACTAAGGCAGGGAGCGGTCATTGGATGGGCGCGAGGAAGGGCCGAAGTTGGCCCGCGGGCGCTGGGCGGGAGAAGTCTTTTGGCCCACCCGCGGTTTGAGCTGAACCACTTTCGTCTAAACCAGATCAAAAAGAGAGAACAATGGCGCCCGCTCGCCCCGGTCTTCAGAGAGATCGACCTACACCGATTTGTTAATTCAGGTTCACCGTCGCCTCACATGAATCTCTCATTTTCGGTGAAGCCCGGTGCTTTCGATCAAATCCCGGCGGCGGTACACGTTGATGGTACGGCACGTATCCAGACAGTAAAACCCCACGATCCCGGAGGACTTTCCAGTATTCTCCAACTCCTTAACGATAGTGGCGAGGTCCCTTGCATCCTCAACACTTCGTTTAATGGTCAAGGCGAGCCTTTAATACAGTCGCCACTTGAGGCCCTGCGCTTCTTTGTAACCAGCCACTTGGACATTCTTTTCCTGGGAGACTGGGTGATTCAACAAACTGCGCCGCTGTCTGAAGACCTAAAGGAAGCACTCACCGCAAATTCCTTTCTGGAGATTTATCGGCAACTACTAGCTGGGCACCAGGGTGTCATCTTGAAAAATTCAACCTGCGGAATTATCAACAAGCAAGCCCAAATGCTTGCCAACTCGCTGGAATGGGCCGGACTAGCCGTCCGCGTTTGTGAAGCAGCTGACCTTGAAAGCGTTTATGATTCTGAAGAGAGAACCATTGTTTTTACATTTGCTCCAGTTTGGGACATGCGATATTTTTCAGATTCAATCCCCTGTTTTCAAAATCTTGCAAAATGGGCGCTAGTTTCGGACAATCTTTATCCAACCCTGCTTACATTCCTGGAGCTTCAAAGCCATTTAGAAAGCAATTTACGGATGCTTTCTAAATCGATTGCGGGGAGACGATGTGTCGTTTGGTTAAAAAAGGGGGAACGGGAGCTCTTTTCGTCACAACTCCCCGATTTGGTCGAAAATATCTTTGAAATTTCAGATTCGCCAATAATGGTGGATCGAAACAAAGATTTTCTCTTGATTTCATGGGATCTTTACAAAGAAAATATAGTCGCCCTAAGGGGTTATCGGCCACGTCAAGATTACATGATATGGGTTAGCCGCGATTCAGATATACATCGCCCGTAAATATTTTTTATGATTGCTGAAAACCTGACGGTTCATTGCCTGATATGCAACGAAGAGAGATGGATTTGGTATGCATTGCGTTCGGCATTACCATTTTGCTCACGGCTGATATTATGGGACACGGGTTCGACAGACCGCACAATCGACATCATCGGGCAAGTGAAATCCCGCAAGATCTCTTTTAGAAGTGTTGGCCTGGTCGATTCCAATGCCATCACCGAGTTAAGAAACGAGATGATTCGTGAAACCGAGACTGAATGGTTTGCAATTGTTGACGGAGATGAAGTCTGGGCTCCTGCTCTTTGGCTCGAAATCGCCGATATTAGGCAGGACACCCAAGCGGAGATAATAGTATGTCCGCTTTGCTATCCGTTTCCACGTTTGGGCTATTTCAGTGCAACTAACGATGATAATTTTCAAATTGCGGGCAAGAAAGGCAGTTATTCAGCTAAGGCGTTTCGACGCACAAAGGGAATTCACTGGAAGGGATCGTATGGGTCCGAGGAGGTCCTTTTCGATTCAGGCAGCGTAATAAGCCGAGGTGATTATCCGGGAATGCGGATGGTGACCACGCCGATTTGGCATATGACAATGCTGGAACGATCATCGTTAGATGGTGAGACGTTAGGGCGATCAGGTAAACTGTCGATCGATGATCCGCAAGACGTTGACTTGATTAAGGTGTCGCAATTAACCGACATACCCGAGGTTTTCTATTTGGATCGCCCATCATCGGTTATGAATCCCTTTCTTGCAGAATGCCAACAGCTTAGGAATAAGGTACCGTTCCCCCACCCAGGATGTGAACTATTATGAATCAAATAATTGTTACCAATATTTATCCGGGACATTTTCACTACGAACCCCTTCGGTTGAGCCTTGAACCTGCAGGCTATACTCTTATCAGCATTGCACGACGAAACGGAGCCCACCCGGATTTTGAAGGCTCGTCGGTCGGACAGTTCATTTTCAACTATCCGATGAGCAAGGAGTTATCGAGAAATGTCTTGCATCGTTGCGATCTTGGAGAACCGGTCGTCGTAATGATGGATGACCCGCTTGCCTTTTTTGACGAGAATATAAATACGCTGATTATACCAATCTTGAAAAAAGCGGCTCGCGTCTTCACCTCTACCGACAATATGTTACCGGTCTATTTATCAATTGGAGTTACTGCAGAATTGCTTGTCGGATTAGGTAACCCGCTTTTTGACGTAAGTGATCCGCCATCTGAAGTCGACATGGAATTCGACTGGGGATTTATCGGAACTTTAATTCCACAACGGTTTCGTTTCTTTTGGCAGCTAAAACAGCTTTTGCCTGACTCAACGCATTATCTAGTGACCAAGGGTTTTGACGTTGAAGATGTCAAAACTCGTATTCGTGTGACGCGTTGCAATATAGCATTTGGCAACTTTAGCGATGTCACTGATTTTAAGTCAAACGGCACTACCCTACGGGCATGGGAATTCCCATATGCCGGAGCCTTCATATTACACGATTATAGACCGCTGATTCCCGAATTTTTTGAAAATGGTAAAGCTATCGTTATGTTCGACTCCGTCGAAGAGTGTGCAGAACTAATACTCCACTATAGGGATTTGCCCAGTGAACGAATAAAGATAGCAGAAAATGCCCGGCAAATTATTAGCCAGTATTCAATGAAATCGTTTTTTCCAGCGCTCTTTCAAGGTTTATCAACCCATGGAAACTGAACTCGATCTCCTATTTCAAGAATTAAACCAAGCCACCAAGAGTTACCGTTCGTGTGACCTACCGGGCTTTGCACCCGAAGCCGCAAAAATTTATCATTGGAAGTCGTGGCCCGTTTCCGTTGTCGGCGGCAAAGGATTTCGGATTAAGAGTGATAATCAATTTGAATCGGTTTTTTGGATTGAGCCAGATTCCTTCAATAGTGATGTACTATCAGATACCGTCGCTCGACTCCACTGGTGTGTTAAAAACATAGACCTGGCCTCCGCGTCGGTAATAACAAAATTGGCAACGATTTTGCGGGGCCTTCTCGAATCTTCTAATTTTTCATTGCTCGGAATTTCCGTACTGGGCCATAATGCGAGGGCCCTTGAATTGTTTCAGCAGGCTGGTGCAAAGTTCATCGTTAGCAATGTGTGGCTATATCGTAGGGCGGGAAAGCCGCCGCAAATTGGTTCTTTAAGTGAATACAAACTCCAATGGAACAACTTAAACGTCGCCCCATTAAGCTCAAACGAAATAGCTGAAGCGATGAATTTGGCCGAAGACTGCTTCTTCGATGACCGGTTTTCGCTAGATGTTAATATTGGGAGGAAGGCAGTCAGCAATCGATTCAAGGCGGTGATACGCAACGGTCTCGGGGGGCATTTGGGGGAACATGTAATAACAGCTCGAAAGGACGGCTATCTTGCGGGACTGGTCTTTTTTGGAACAAATGCGTCAAAGCCACCAATTGCCGGAAATTGGTTCACTATGTTGATTAATCCGTCTGATAGGGGAAAGCACTTAGGCGAACGATTATTCGCTGAAGCAATTTCTAAGCTACCGCAGGGGCCGGCAGAATGGTTTTATAAATGTACCTTGCAAAACTTCGCATCTTTTGAAGCCTCGCGAGCCTTAGGATTTCGAATCGGTGCAATTGCTCACGACCTTCACTATTGGAGGCGGGGTTGATGACATGCGTGCAGTAATTATTCAGCCGCACTTCCTTCCGTTCATGGGCTACTTTGACTTGATGAGGCGTGCAGACTGCTTTGTTTTCTACGATAGTGTTCAGTTTAGAAGGCGAAGTTGGCATTGCCGGACCTGGATTCACGAACAGGGACAAGCGAGTTGGCTGTCCGCCCCAGTCAGCACAGCAAATGGCTCGCGCAGGTTAATGAACGAAGTTCATTGGGATGACAGCCAATTGTGGAGAAGAGCGGTCTCAAGACGGCTTCGACAATCTTATTCATTCACCCAACAACCTGATCTTCTGGAGGCAATTGACGCCCTAATTCTGTCTGGACCATCTCATTTAGTTAATTGGAACATACTTGCGATTGCAGCGTTGGCAGAATTTCTGGGAATCAAAACTCTGACCTTGCGGAGCTCCCAGTTGCCACCGATTTCAGGAGAAAAACAGGAGCGATTGGTCAAAATTTGTCGAGAGATCGGAGCGTCGAGTTACCTATGCGGGCCTGGCTCGAAAACATATGTTTCGGATGACTTTTTTTTACATCACGGTATTAAGGTAGAGTGGATGGATTACAACTATGAGGATCATTTAATAACAACCGAAGGTGTTGGCGTGTATCCAAGTATAATTCACACCATTCTGATGAAAGGTGTCAAGTACGTGAAAAATGTTTTAAAATAATTATCCCAAGTTGGAGAGATTGCTGATCAGGAAGGAGCGTTTGTGAAAATTCTAGTGACCGGGGGAGCGGGCTTCATCGGTAGCCATCTAGCGACCCGTCTACACCTGGCCGGACATGAGATCTGTTTGCTCGACGTTCAAGCCGATGAGCTGACTTTCTCTGGTTCATTCGCGCACGTGGTCGGCAGTGTGTTGGATTCGGATCTTGTAGATCGGCTAGTTCGTGACTCGGATCTAGTTTGCCATTTGGCGGGCATTCCGATCCCCTTGGAGTACGTCATTCGTCCGAAGTTGACGATTGAAGTTAATCTCCATGGCTCTCTCAACGTCGTGAAAAGCGCTTCCCAATATCACGTCCCACTAGTATTTAGCTCGACCTCTGAAATCTATGGCCGCAACTCGGCACTTCCATGGACGGAAGATTCCGATAGGGTACTGGGGAGTGTTTCGGAAAGCCGCTGGTGCTACGCGACCTCGAAAGCGGCCGTGGAGCACTATATCCACGCGTGTGGGCAAGTGGATAATCTTGATTTTGCGATTGTGCGTCTTTTTAATGTGTATGGTCCAGGCCTTACTGATCGTGTTGTTAGCCGGTTCGTGGATCAAGCGTTACGCGGGGAACCGCTTGAAATTCACGGCATCGGCTCTCAAAAGCGGTGTTTTACATATATTTCCGATGCTATCGATGCCTTTATTAAAATTATTCTAGCTCCGGCGTTGGGCGGCCGCACCTACAACGTCGGGAATCCATCATCAACAAACATTCGTGACTTGGCCGAGCTTATTCTGGAACTGTGTGAAAGCTCGTCCGATCTTATGAACATTCCTTACGAATCTTTCCCATCTGGATTTGTTGATATACCAGACCGAATTCCGTCGATCGACAGGATACGCCATGAATTTGGATGGGAACCTTTGGTTGACCTTCGCGCTGGACTATTAATGACTATTCAATCAAGAAATTGGATCTCTCGGGACGGATTGAAAAGTGACTAGTGGACGCTATGACAAGTGTTGACAGCGGCTTCGTTAGAAGAGATAAATTTTGTCCGTTTTTCCAACCGAAATTCGATGAGTCGGTAACTAGGAACTTGTCCGCCCTAGCCAGTTAGGCCGCTGATGATCTAATCCAGCGGGAATTTTGCAAGCGTCACAGCAAATCTTTTTGCGTCCTAGACATCGCGAGAGCTTGGGAACCAATTTCTCCGGTGGAACGAGATCGTCGTTGGCGCACGTTCGATAGTAGGTAAGATTGGTTCAGCAGAACTGGACATAAGAATACTCTCCTAAAGATAAATATGTTTTCTCTCTGAAGCATTCATTATTCCCCGTTCTGGCGTTAATGGGAGATAACATAGAACTCGCAGCGAGCCTTTCCCCTCGCCCACACCGCATTTCTTTTTGCCCGAACCGTTACAGAGTTTGCACTCCTCGGTGTGGGTTCGAAACATGCCAGTATCCGCAGTTCCCTTATCGTTACATTTTAAGCATTTTAACGCCTCCTTTATCACATGCATTACAAATAGCCATTTTATTACCTTCCTCTTACTTTCTAAATTATAAATCTCGTCGAAATAAAGACCTCAATACAAAAATCATAGGGCGAAGAAACAGTTGACGCGTACAAGCAAGTAGCATTGGCGATTTGCTAATGATGGCAGCCAAACAAGGCCCAACCGAATAATAGACTCGGATGAATAACCGACCTGAAAGAGATTTCGCAAGGACAGTATCTCGAAAACGAGAGAGAAACTGAACTTCTGGGCTGCTGTAATCTCCGAAAGCCGCAGTCGCGACAAAGCACATGCCTTTTTTCGGTGGGTTTTCGATTTCATCCTTTAGTTGTCTCGCTTGCATATAGGAGTCATCCGATTGGAAATTAGCAATGATGTAATTCAATTCTTGCAGAGCAGGCACCTTTTGCCCCATCATTTTCAGAATTGTTGCTTTCGCGAATCTGGCTCCCGCAGTGTCAAAAGTCCCGATACTTTGGTCTAATAATGCAATCGATTCCATGGCTCGGTTTTTTTCTTGTTGATTAGCGACCATTCTGGTCGCAGCCGCAACAGATAGACTTGTGAGACTTTTTTTCCGTTTTCCACGATTAAGCATCCTTCCACTGGCACTATGAAAAAACCCCTGCTGACTTACCTTATACCTTGCCATCATGAACAAGATGTCAGCCTCCATTGCCTTTACCTCAAATGCCCCTGGAAATTGCTGCCGTACGGCGTCAACATGATTTCTTGCTATCTGTAATTTTTGATCAAGTTGGCGACTAAGTTCCTTCAGCTGCCTCCCTTCGGTTTCTGCCATTTGATCCAAGAGAGAACTCATTTGATCCGAATATGTATCGTATAAGTTAAATTCACGGTCTAACACATTCACTTCGGCTGGGTCACTACCCAGAAGGCTTTCGAGACTCGACCAATTCGAATCACCCTCTCTACAAGCGAGATCAGTTGAAGCGAGCCGTCCATCAAATAACATTGATCGAACAGCTTCTTCGTTAAAAGGGCCAATTTGTTGACCGTCCTTGTGTATAAAATAATTCATTCGAAAATTCCTCCATTATCATTACTAAAATCCAATGGCTCAAGGGGCCAAAGTCCCTAATGCATTAAGGCGCGGGTGGTTTTGCTTTCGCCTTTTTTATGTGGGCGGCTTGGAGCCAGGCGGCTAGTTCGCCGGGGTTGTTTTCGTATTCTACGCGGCAGATGCGGTCGAGGATTCGGCAGGCGGGCATGCATTGGAGTATCCAATCGGTGAACTCGGCCGTGGCTTCGGCTCGGCCGGCAAGTACTGAGGCGAGGCTGGACATCGAGGCCCCGAAATCGTCGCAGGCGTCGTGGAGATCCGCCGGTAAGCCACGGCTCATAAAGGCGGCTTCGTAATCGGTTATGCCCGAATTAGAGTGGAACGCTTCGTTCATTTGGTTTTTCTACTGTAATTTCGGTTCCTGTGCCCGTGCAAGGCAACCCAGTCGCTACCGCGCCCGGTTCCTCCATTGTGCAACGCGGTTTTTAGCTTACGCAACGCGGTTCTCCTTCTATGCGAAGCAACTATTACCGGCTCGGTTGTGATTCTTAACGCCGCAAAGGCACTTATTAACAGAGCGGACGCGATTATAAATTCAGATTGTGCGATTCTCAACCTCGCAGAGACGATTTTTAGGGAAGCCCCCTTTTTCTTCTTTAGTGTGCCAAGAGTGCGACAAACTTGTCCACGTGCGCGGTGGTTTGCAGGTCCGACCTTTTGACAACTGGTGCGGCAACCATGGGAATGAGCTAAATGCTCGCCCGCGGAGATACAACGATATGTCGGCAAGATCTCAGGCCCGCTATTGGACAGGATAGATATTCACATCGACGTCCCCGCCGTTAATTTCAACGAGCTTCGAGGCTGCGGTGTGCCGGAGGGCGATAGCTCGGAAGTGATCCGCGAACGAGTTGTTAAGGCACGCGAGATACAGCTAAGACGATTCAGTGCCGACGGAGTTTTTTCAAACTCGGCGATGTCACCGAAACAGATATGGACATTCTGTGCTCTGGATTCTCAGAGCGAAGAGTTACTCGAAAAGGCAATGCTTCGGCAGGGATTATCGGCACGAGCCCACGACCGTATCTTAAAAGTCTCACGCACGATTGCCGATCTCGACGGAAGCGAAAACATCCAGCCAAATCACATTAGTGAAGCGATAAACTACCGCTCTCTTGACCGTAACTATTGGACTTAACTGGATTCTCAAACCGGCCTTCATTTAATAGAATTCATTGGACCTGTAAGAATAGTTGTGTGCCTGCGGAGCCAACAAAATCAACAACTTAGCTCGTATTATGACTAGTCACCCGTCGGGTTCGAACCGACGACCTTTCGATAACGAATCACGCAGAGGCAATTTGCCTGAGGTTGGATAGTTTCTTAATCCTACTTATTTAGTTAGCTTCATCAGAGCATACCGTTGGAGCACAAAGTTAAACAACTAATTAGTAGTCGCAGCCAATAACTCTATCCATCCATCGGTAGCCATTGTTCGCGGATCGCCCTCGTTCAACACAATGCGTTCCCACGTAAGGGGTGACATCGAACCAGATGCGCCGATTGCTGTGAATCTGAGATTCAGCAGCACTCCATTCTCATCTATTCAAAACATCCGAAGCGGCAACCACGAGCCACACTTGTGAATATCGCCATTTTGGAACGGAACACCGAACCTCCAACCCATTGGTTAAGAGACTTAAATTCAGCATTATGGAGTGCGCATCTGCCGATATTCCATCAAACTCATTCGGTATAGACGAGAGTGCGGCATATGCGCATTTGCACTGGTATAACTTGGAAACGACCCACCTATTGCCCGCAATCGAAGAAGCGGACCATTATTTAATACCTCGACTTGCGAAAGAGTCCGAATAGTGTATATTACCGTTGTTCAAGCAATTTTTATCTTAAACCGCTACGGAGTTTCCGGTCATTTTTGAATTATTGATCAGCGCTTGCTCCGAAAAACAAAAAGATGTACCCACAGCCCCTAGATGGCGATAACGGCTTCCCGACGAAAACTGTCTCATGAAAATATCCAGACGTGACTTCATAAAGGTATCGACGGTGGCTTCGGCGACGCTAGCATCTGCCTCCAAGGCTCTTTCTCCGGACCTGGGGCTAGACTCTGGGGATGTTTTTAGACTTCTCACAGGTCGTTTGAGCGAGGAACGGGAATTTCACCTTCTGGGCAGAAATTTGCTAAATCTCCACTTTTACTTTATCAACGTAAACAAGAAAGGTAGCAGCCTTGTAAAAGCCAAGAGCGGGGAAAAGTCTTTCATGATTGTGAGACTTCCGCAGCAATTTATAAATGAAACGGGTTTCTGGGCCGCAAAGCCGGGATCTGAGCCGATCCTTCCCCAAGCAAGGCTGTCTGGCTTCTCGTACTTGGCTTTTCAGTTGTGGCCAGACAACTTGGCCAACCGGAACCCTAAGCTAAAATTCTCCCTGGAAAATATTCTGGATTGGAACGACCAAAAAAATGTTCGACTCATTACGCTCGTAGATTGGCTTGAGCTGAAAGGCACACCAAAGAAAGAGTTTGATTTCGTGGCACTCGATGGGACATCGGAGGTGTGCGAAAATTTTAAATCTAGAAAAATATGGAGCCCAACCCGACTCTCCGAAACGACTCTTACCGCACTTGAGCCCAGAAGCGCTGTATTTCACAAATTCAAATCCATAATTCAAACGTTGCTAGATAAGAACGTCACTCGCTCCGATACAGAGACGTTCATTCCTACTACTTTTTTTGAATTGCCGAATGAGCTGTGCCTCGTTCCCACCAACTCCGGCAAAAAAGTAAGGTTGGATAAAAACGTCGTCATAGGCGGGGATGCGAATGAACCAGCCTCTGACCGATTCGAAATCTGGAACAACACACTCGTTTTTGAAGCAGGACGAACGAAGGCCGAAACGGCAACAGTGGAGGATCAGATTTTCGTCGATACCCCGTCCTTTCGGGCGGCAGGTCTCATTCTCGAGGATCTTGACAGATTACCGGCCTGCAGCGCGGCAAAATTAAACTGTGACGACATCAAAGAAGAGAATATGCTTCCTACTCTTCTGACCAAAGCTGAGCTGGTTTATCTAACGCAGTTCGCCAAAGGCGAACATCTAGACTTCACTAATTCAGCGTTCGAGATTAGAGAGCAAAATGGTCTTTTTTTTACCGGCCTCGGTGCAATTGCTCATTTACAATATGAGAATGTGGAGAACAAACCGGCTGGAATTTCCCTCATCAAATTTAGACAGTTAATAACGCAGGGCCGCATCTTACATACCGAAGTCGCACGCTTAGGATTTAATGCGAAGACTGGTCAGAGATACATGCATGTCATCGAAGGCAAGCGCAAGATCGGTGATTTGCCTTGGACTGAAAATGGCCGCGTATTGAGTTCCTCTTTTATAGAATTAAAGCAATATTGCCTGCCGATCGACCGACAAATTCGGTATGACAAACTCGCGACGGAGGAAGACTGGGGCTCCTTAGTTTTTCACTCAATACCTTTTGTTCCAGAATTTGATCCCATTATCGGTCCCGCCCTCACCAATTCATGCCATCCGCGTCGATTCCCTTTTTCCGAACTGAGTCTGGTAGATCCAGGAAAAATACCTGTCGACTGTTTAAGGGACCAAGTAAGCATAAGAGATGTCTGCGAACTCGAAAAACTCAAATGGTTTTGGCCCGTTCGCGAAGGGGTTTACGCTGTTGGCACTCCTGACGATGAAATTTCACTCCAGGACTACATTAGTTGTGATTACGAGGCAAAAGATTGGGAAGGGAATTCCGTTTTGGCAAGTACCCCATTTATGTTTATTAGGGACGATTTGGTTGAGGCTACCAATGCGCAAAGTGATAACGACCGAAAAAGTGAGATCGGAAAGGTTTATGATAATTATTTTCGTGGCACCTATTCAAGACAATCAAAAACGGAGATTAGTGATCCTCGGGTTGAGCGTAGAAAAACTTTTTTCCAGAATCAGATTATTGCTTACACGCCAAGTCTGCCGCAGCCGGGTGTAGATCGCGAACCTTCCGGCAATGAGTTTTTGTCAAAAACAAATTTCCTCGAAACGCGTGAATTCGAAACCTATTTCAATGTCACAATTATTCCGCCGAACAAATCGGCGGGATACTTCCCTTACGTCATTTTTCCGCAAATGCTACGCACAACGGTTTTTGTGGATCATATTAGGGATTTAACAAAGAAGAAGATCTCCTCGGTAGTTGAATATCATCCAGATTACATCTCTCACGAATTCGGTAAATATGAGCTTTCGGGCGGCACCAAATTGGTGGGAAACGGAGCCCGCCTTATTTTGCAGAACACGGGACCGTTCAAGCGAGGGGAAGAGGAGACTTCAAACGATACTTACAAACAGATTTCCGAAGCTTTGCAACAGGCCAAGGCCTATCTCGGAAATATTGCTGTGCCTGATATCGTCCCAGATGCAATTTCACTCGATGAAAACGGTATAACGTTACCGCCGGACTTCAAAGAGCGCGTAATTAGGGGTGAACTGGTCTTAGGTAGCGATGGCGGGAGAACGCCGGGGATCGCCAACACCTCTATTGAGAAGTTAAAAGATTTAGACCCAAAAGCGATCTTTCGCGGCAAGTTCTCTGAACTCATGGGATTGGATCTCATTAGGCTTCTCGAAGAACTAATACCTGTTGAGAATTCTCCCCTCTTCGAAATCGAGAAATTTGCAAATCGTATTGAGGAAATTGCTTCCTCCATTGAATCCGAGGTTTATACGCAAATAAAAGCAAAGTTTGCGGACGTCGAAAGCATAATAAAGAGTCTGAAAGCTGAAGTCGAAAGGCTTGAGACGCTTCTAAATGTTGAACGTCAAAACATCCAAAAGACCTTAGATAGTCTTAAAACACTTAAGCTGACTGCGGATTTAGATACTCTGCAATCTCTTGTAAAGACCCAGCTTGAATACTACAAGACTCAAGGGTTTGAGGTCCTTCTGGATGGGGCAGGTTTTAACGATGTCAAATCGCTCATAGACTCATATAGTGCAATCGCTAAGACCTTTATCGAAGGCGAAGTTAAGATCTTAGAATCAGAGCTTGAGGATAAGAAGGCGAAAATGGGCGCGTTATTCGGCAATATAAAAGCCGAGGAGCTGGAGAACTTACCCGCAAGCCTGAGAAATATTAAACTTCATAAAATTGAGGATTACTTTCTTGGCAACGAACCCGCGGGGACCCTTCGTCGATTGTATCATGAAGAAATTAAACAGTATTCAATTCGCCTAGACCACCTATTTAAGACCTCCAATGACAATAAGCAACTGTCAACCGGTGAAGGCAAACAAGTGTACTTTGATTCTGGATCAATGTTTTCCCCCGATAGCCGTTTAGAGCCATTCAACATTCTTCGTTCGGTTGAAGATTCGGGGCTTATACAGGTAAAGAAGAAGGTCGCAGACCTAAATCGATTTATCGCCTGCAACGCTGACGGCACGAAATTTCAGAGAGAAGCCGTGGTGGCCCTCCAGGTCCTCCACGCGGAATACACAGAACACTGGAAGATGCTGGACCAGTCGGTGGAGAGTTTCCAGCGGGCGACTTGGGCCGTTGCCGAAGAAATCAGGGAATGGAAAAGCAGCGCTGAACGCGCCTTAGCCCGGGGGACATCAGAACTAACCGCGACACAAAGGGACGTGGTCGAGAGAGTCCAAGAAACAGTGTTGAAAGTCGACCAATTCCTTGATTTTGCGCGTAAATTTGATCCCTACTTCTATTACCAGGAACAGGAGCGTATCAGAAAGGAGATTCTTGATATACGAGGTACTTTCAATTCACGGCTGCATGAAGCATATACCGGACTCACCCGCGATATTAAAGCACAGTATGATAAATACGAAGAATTGCGACAAAAGTATATTAAAGATCTTGCTCTTAATAAGCCCGTCGAATTAGGAAATGTGCGAAAGAAATTTGTACACGAGGTAGGTCTAGTAAATCATACCATCAACAATATCCCGAAAGGCGAGGAATTTTTGAAGAAAGCTTTTAAGGATGAATATGCTCAAGCAAAGATTTTCTATGATTCCATAAAGCTTTCTGAAGAAAATTTCAAGATCGGACGTGAACTCTTAAAGAAAGCTGCGCAGGAGTATGCAGAGAAGTTGAAAAGCCAGGCATCGAACGCCATTGATGAGGCCGTAAGACAGTATATCGACGAAAAGCAGACCGAGCTTGAGAATGCCGTAGGAAATGAGTCTATCAAACTTGCAGCAGATCAAATAAAGGAAGCTCGTAACATCTACACACTCCTAACTTCCCTTAAAAAGCAAGAACTCACGTATAAATGGAATACGTCAAATTTCAGGGACGCAGAGTTTGGAGTAGTTACATTTAAGAAGCTTTCCAATCCAAATACCAATTTAACCGTTGACGTCAGGACGGTCGTGCATTTTGCGGAAGGGGTCTTTCCTCCAGTAGTCAGCGAAATAACCAATACTTCGAAAAACACACTAACCAACTTTGGAATCGGATTTTTCGAAATGGTTAACATTGTCTTTGAACGTGTGAGTTTTTCAGCCGGTTCCGGAGAAAGCTCGAAATTTGACGTAAAAATAAAGCATGTTGAGTTTGAAGGTGCCCTCTCATTTGTGCAGGCTTTTGAGAGCTACTTAAAAACACTAGGCGTGGGTCTAATCCTTGCGGTCCGACCGGATCACGCATCGCTTGGCTACTCGCTTCCACTCCCGGCGATCCAGACGCCTGGTTTTGCTTTTTTTAATCTCTCGCTAAATTTTGATCTCAAGATATATTTTGACAACCGTCCGATGAGGTTCGGATTTTCACTTGCGACGCCTGAAGAAAAGTTCGGAATTGCAGTGAATATTTATGCTGGTTTCGGGTTCTTTGGACTGGTGGTTGATACCAAACGGGGAATAGTAGAGATTGACTGTGCTCTTGAAGCCGGAGTGTGGTCCGGTCTCCGTTTCGGGCCTTTTTCGGGCGAGGCAAAACTCGCATTCGGTTTTCGATACACAAAAAACGATTTTGGTGTCCGACTGGAGGGCTACATCGTCGCCGAGGGGCGCCTCAAGGTATGGATATTGGAAGTAGGCGTGCGGATATATATTGGGGTCGTTAGCCAGAACAGTTATGTTGAAGGGAGCTGTTCCGTCACTCATTCTGCAAAGATCGGATTCATAAGAAAGAAGTTCACGTCTACGTATACAAAACGGATCAGTGGCGCGCAAAGTAGTAATACTTCGCAAACCTCTAGCGGGAATAATTTCGAGAACGCCCAGAGTTTAGTGAGACATTTTTCTAAAATGGAACACTTTTATGATTCCGGTCGTAGTTTGTCGGTCGAGGGGGCCTCGGAATTTGCCTGTGATATATATATGGCTGCTTTAGATAAACTGGACGAGACCAGCCAGCCAATCGTCGAAACGGAGCATATTTCGCAAGAGTCGTGGATAGACTTCATTACGGTTATGTGAGTTGGGAGTATGAAAAAGTGAAAGAACAAAATGGCAATTTTGAAACAGAGCAATCGGTTTCTTTCGATCGCGATCAATCAGCGGGGATGAAGAAAGACCGCGAGTTGCATTCCCCCTTGGCCGGGCCCTCTAAAGTAGAGAATGCAAAGTTTATTGCACGCCTTTTGCCTAACGGGATTCGGGGAAAAGACGCCAGCAAGTTAGTGGTGTCCGTCTGCTTTGACATAAATACTTACTTCCATGGATTTAAGAGAAGCGACGCAGAGAGTGCCACTGAAAAAACAGCGTATTCCGAATTTTATCAAGCTCTTCAATTGCTGAAAGAGTTGTTTTCGAACCAAAACTCGCAAATCAAATTCACCGGGGTCGATCAAGAGGGAAACCCTTTCAGATGTGCTGCAACATCTTTGTCACGGGACGACAAAACCTCGTCTCTACGAACACTGCTGTGGTCGTCCATATTTCCACCAAACAAATCAATAGGCGCGGAGGCTCACCTAAAAGAATATAAGCTACTTGATCCTTTTCCCGAGAATTTGTTCGCGGATGGAAACCTTCCGATGATTTCAAACCTCCGTTCACACATTCTGAACGAAAGCAATTTTGCGCCTCGGACCAGAACGGAGAATCGGCCTATCGCAACGATAAGAGAGGAGATGAAACAGAACCCTCAACGATTCGAGAACAAGGCTATGAAGAAACTTGTGCAGGGTTCTCAGGCTGCAGCAACCAATCGGGAAATCGCAGTGTTGGAAAGCCTCAAGTTTCGTAAACGATTTAAGAGTCAACGTCCGGTGTTTCTGGAGAATATCCGGAAGGCATTCGCAAATTTTCGTAACAAACCGCACAATGCCTCGCTCGACGTACAGCAGCGACACGAGGCGGCCGTCAAGCAGCAACAGGAAGCAATAGCTAACTCCGTCGTCGAAGAGTTGAAAATCAATGATCTTTTTGGTGTTTCTTCACAGGAATATATAGACGGTGACGAAATCGATATTGATGAAGTAGTTCAGAGTTTCTCAATGCT
Source organism: Chloracidobacterium sp. (assembly GCA_016711345.1). Taxonomy (NCBI): domain Bacteria; kingdom Pseudomonadati; phylum Acidobacteriota; class Blastocatellia; order Chloracidobacteriales; family Chloracidobacteriaceae; genus Chloracidobacterium; species Chloracidobacterium sp. The sequence goes on along the minus strand of JADJTD010000001.1, from coordinate 849,342 downwards.
TTCGAATGAGCCCGAAATTATGAGAATAATGGGATTAATAAGGGACTACGAAATTCAACTTCCCGGCTCAATTCTTCCTACGGAGGCCGGGGGCAGTAGATTCTCCTTATCCTTCAATCTCGCTGCTCAACAATATTGGTCGACAATTGGTGCCGATATTCTAAATCTTACGACTAGCGTTAAAGTCGTTCGATTCAAGAATAAGTTTGCTTACTTAGTTAATAGTAAGAAGCCGGAACCGAACGACGGAAAAAGTTATTATCATAATTCTTTGCTCAATGCAGCAAAAGCCACCCTCGTCCGATTCGATAAAATGGCTGTTGAAGAGTCGTTACGAAATGCGGTTGAGAGGCTCGATGATAACCACTTAGAAAACAGAAAGGAGGTTCATGACGCCCTTACACGTGGCATTCTCTATATGAATCCGGAGCTCCATGAGATGGTAAAACCGGTTGAGTTACCTCAATCAGACGAAGAAATAAAAAAATTTGAACTCACGGATGAATATGCCATGCAAGGCCATGGTGTAACAATTGCAATTACGGATGTTGAAAGGGTTGGAAAAGACGTACGGCATCTGAATACAGAGACCTTCTCCTTGACGGGGCGCCGGCTTGAAATAAGACTTAAGGGCGAAACTGTACCTATATATGCAAACGATTTTCATGAGGGTTGCATACATTTTGATACCGTTAATCAGTATGCGGAACACGGTCGCCTTAAAACTAATATCGGCGAGGTGCTCTTTGAATATGCAGGTGAACTTCTCACGCTAAAAAGCGCTTTCTCACGGAAAAGCACGGTCCGGCGATCAGATGTGGTTCGGGAGGACAAGGAGAACCCAGCTGATTCGGGGTATACGAAATCTAAAGCTCGGATTTCGCCGGTACTAGATTTTTTCCATTTTCCTAATATCGAGAAACGGAAGGAATCATCGCTGAACTGTTACTACCTAATACCGCATCACTTCCGCAAAAAAAGTCCTAAATTGAGATTTGCTGGAGGGAATAAATGGAAAGAATATTCTTTTCTTATTTGCCAAGTTTATTCCTGCGGGTGGCGCATTCCGCCACGGATCTCGAGAGGCGAGTCGGCACAGATGTGTCTGGAAGAGTTGGCTGAGTTCGCATCCATATCCGGTGATACGGTCTTACCCCCGCAAATAAAATTCTCTCCGCTAGAGAACAAGAAACCGGTTAACCTCCATCACACGGCAGATGTACAGAACGATGATTCGCTGCCGATGCGGGATCGGGAGTCGCTCGAATCTTTAATCGTTAGAAGCGACAGTCTCTTTGATAACTCCGATCAGAATCAAACTTCCAACCGGCACATCCTCCCCGACCGGATAGCTTTTGAGCATGCGTTTTACTACGGACTGGTATCGCCTGGCTCGATGAGTGTAGAAGACTCTTTCAAATGGAAAACTCGTTATAACTGCCCGTTCCTGAATGAAGAGGGCTATAAAGAGTTTATCAAAGGGTCTAGAAACAGATGCCCCGAAAAATGTGAGAGCTACTGTGGTGGCACTCAGATGAAGAATTTTTATTCCGCACCCCATATCACCCCCAATTATCTTTCGGATCCCTCCATAGAAGGGTGCGAAATTGAATTTTTCTGGGATAAAGAATGTACGCTGCACGTTTTTGTTTCCCGCGAAAGACTGAGGTTGAAATTCGGAGGCCAACCCGGAGTGAAACCTATTAGTTATTTGCTGAAACTGCATAAAGCGAGAGGCTCCTTTGATCCTTCAATCAACCATGCGGACCGAGCGAAGGAACTACAGGTCTTTTTGACAAAAGGGGCAATCATTTATGCCAAACTCACGACGGCTATTACGGAAGAATGGAAGACGCACTTTATGCTAAACCCATGGTACAAAGACCTAGGGATCGACATGATGGTGTCCGAAGAAAGTAGAGTTGGGACTAAAACGATCCAATTGTCACATGCCGTAAGAAAACCCCTTGTACAACCGAGAATACATAAACTTTCCTCCGCTCAGCATGCCCCGGACTATACTTTCAAGCATGTTGACGTTTGGCTCCGAACCATGCATGCCGTAGGAAAATATGCCGACTATGATGTGACTAAGAACGTAATCTTTCCCCCTAATTGGACAAGGCCCGAAGAAAACGCCGGGGCTGGCAACTCATCGGTGAGACTAAGCTTTTTGGCTGATTTTGAGCGCCTAGATGAATGCCGAGAGCTAGGACGGCATGCAACGGTGGATCGGCCAACTTTCGTCCTGAATGAACTCCCGACTGGCGGTCTTGAGCTTTGGATGAGAAAAGAAGAGTATGCCGATGAACCTGGACACTATTCGTTAAACGCTCGACCGAACAACGTTCCACGTGCAGATTCGCAAAGCCTGGCAATTAGTCATTTCCCCGAGCATCCCGTTCTAAGCTTCGAAAGCAACAATAACAAGGCGTATCCCGAATTCACTCTGGAGTTTAGCAATACAATCATGGATCAGCTAAAGCGTTCGTCTAACGCTCAGCGTACCGGGAACGAACTATTCCGCAACATAAGATCGACTCTGGAAATCGCCTTTGATGCGAAATCGGCAAAATTCGAGGAGCGTAGATATAAACTGAGAAATTTCTCAAAGTTTTCGGGATACTTTCGCAGAAATAATGGAGATGAAGGCGACTATTCATTGGAAACAGAAAAGGAATTCCCGGTAATCCTCCTGCGTAGCACGCCTCCGGGAAGGCCCGAGATAAAATACGTTGTGACTGCCGTAAATCACAAACAACACAAAGCAGACGACATAATTTACAGTTCACAAAAAGGTAATTCGGCAACCTTATATTTAAAGAGCCCGAGGGCGGAGAAACAGCTACGTATTGGAATCGTCGTAAGAGAAAGTGGGAGCAGGTACAACGATATCTTGGCGGATAAGGACCTAATCTCCAAGGCGGGTAGGGACGTTGTTTCAGACCGATTTGAAACCAAAAGTGAATTTCTCAAACCTGAAAATATCCGTTGGCAAGGTAATGCTGATTTTGATTTTAACGTTGAGGGAGAAAATAAATATGACGCTCGCTACGACGGGGATCTAGGTATAGTTCATTTTCTGCCTCGTTTTGATTTGGAAAAACAGCTATGGAAATGTGAAATTGAACTCGACGTGACAACTGCGGAGGGAAAGCAGCTTCACAATCCTTTTATAAATTTTGCCCTTTTGAACTATCAGCCCTTCGCGGTAAATTATCTCGAATACAAACCGGATACGACATTCGAAGAGTTAGAAAAAGATTGCCGTGTTTCAGAAGTGGAACGGGGAGTCTGGGGTTACTTGCTTCCTGAGCGAAGACTTTCTGTCTATTTTGATAAACCGGGGGTCTCGTGGATTCCAAACCCCTGGGGAATTACTGATTTCCTCGATAAGGCGGGAGAGGTCGACATTACGCTTTCATTTGACTATGAATCGCTGCATCACTTTCGCCATGAAGGACCCGGGGGAGAGAATGAGTGGCTACTTCGATCTAATTTTCTTCTTTCTGTAGAAGGGAGCGATGATGAGATAGCTTGGTATCCGGTGATCTCTCAGGTAGACGAGCCGAAGGGCCAAGGGCAATGGGCGCTCATACATCCGCTTCTCGAAAATGTTAAAGAGGGAACGAACCAGGCATCAAAAAAGCTTCGATTCCTTAGGAGTTCCAACCCGGATCAAACCGGAAATTTGCTTGCCCGCAAAGCTGGATCGGAGAAATTTTCTCATTTTAGAATCCGTATCGTGGAGGTCGAGTGGTTTGAAAATAAAAAATGGGCTGATGTTGTAAGCAGCGATAAATACTTTCTGTATAACGACGTGGTGGAGCGAGAGGAAATGCGGGTCAGATATGTAGAATTGATTTATTAGACCGAATCATCAAAATGATAAAATAATAATTGAGAATGTGATGAGTTAACCAGTTGATCCATTCCTTTCCGGTGTTGTTACTGTTTTATCAGTGGATTTCAGTTTCAAGCTAAATCGAGGAGTGAAAATACAAATGTCCTACAAGGCAACAAATCCTGAAAGCTATGAAAGCCAAATTGTTGGAGACGGGTAATGCGTCGCTTATGTAAAGAAATCGTCTGGAGCTCCCCATACCAGCTCTGGAAAGAAGGCGTGAAAGTGCGAGGGAGAAACTAACAAAAGGAACGGCGATCGCGACCTTTAAAAGCGGCTATTCCCGACCGAACCCACAGGCCAACACGCAGCGATCTTCATCAATCAGAGATCGAGCGGAATAGAGGTTTGGGACCAATGGGTGGGACTGGCTTGCCGAGTAACGACGGTGATGCCTTTTCGGTGATCGAATAACCTGTGGCCGGTTGCCGGAAGGGCAGTCAGCATTCACTGGGAAATTCTAAACAGAGGTGGCGATGTGGATTGCTCCTGTAATAACGTTAGTGCAACAATATTAATAGTGCCATTAAAGCGCTTCCTGAGGCCATTTCGAAATGCAGCTGTTGGGCATTTAAGGAAACAGATCGCGATTGGGGGAAAGAGATGAAAATGAGTATGCTGTCGTTAATGGTCCCGTGCGTTTTGTTGCTTGCTTGTAGCCAATCGAACGAAACGACAACGGCGCCGCCAACCGAATACTGGACGGTTAAAACTTCTGGTATGAGTAATCAATGTACATGCCGGAAGACGCCGCTTACCCCACCTTGGAGCACTACCCCAGGGTTGAGGTTAAGCAAACACCCAACTCAGGCTCTCGCATTCACCGATTTGGATCAGCGTAAAGCAGCTGCCGGCGAAGACCCAACTCACGTATGCTTTGAAATTGACAAGACCTGCAAATGAAATGCTTTTGATGCTGGCCTTCCAACGCATTGGGGGGGGGGGAATGGGTTGCTCGACTTAGAGACGCCCGTTTGATCAATAACTATGAACTCAAACCTAGTGAAAAAAGTTTTCAATCGAGATGTTTTGAAACCATCATTTCGCGCTCCCACCGTCGCTAAAGCCTTGACCGAGGTTGGCAATGACAACTGGTTGAGCGTGAAACGCCTGTCAGATAGTGTGATCATCCCAGTTTCAAAATACTGTCGTGCAAAGGATATATCATTCACCGGCACGGGTGCGGGCCGTCGTGAGAAATTCACGATCTTGGATTCCCCTAATAAGGGCGTACAGGCGGACGTTACTGCCCTCGTGGATTCTCGATCAAGATTTGTTGATGTCGCATTCAATGTCGGGGCCGTCTTGGAATTCGATTATAGGACCAAGAGGTTAACGGTTAACCCCGGAAACGTTGTTGTGGCCGCCGGATTCGATTCAAGCAATCAGTTGCCTAACGGCCAATACCTTCTCTCCCAGGCTGACTACCCACATCCAGACGGCGCCAATTATTTGCATTTGACCTCCTATGCGTTGACATGGTTCTTCATCAACGACACCGACGTTCTCAATCGTTACCTCCATGTGGGTACGTACAGTGCGGGCTGTCTGACTGTGGGTGAGAACGGAAGCGATGCGGATCGACGACGGTGGACGGACATTGCAGCAACGCTATTGGTTCAACGAGCCGCTGATGATCGGTATGTCGGAAAGTTAATAGTTAGGGGGCTTTAGAACCCCAGGGTCGAATAATGCAGCGGGTTTGACCGCCTATGGTCGTTACTATGACCGAAGATATAGAAAGGTCGGCATCTACGTCGGGGCACGCGGACTGGGTCTGACTTGCAATTCCAAGGATGATGTTGTCATTCAGCAGTCTCGAAGCAATCGGGGGGAGGCATCCGATATTTGCGGTTCCCATAGGCTATGGCCAGGAACTTCCTCCGGGTCCCTTTATTTTGGATGGTAGAAGGAGCTCCCGCTGTTAGTGAATACGCGGATGAGAGCGGCTGGCAATCTAAACTCTCAAAAATTTCGCGGACATTTCGAGGACAAGTCTCATTCTCGAATAGGGATCATGTCCCTAAGTTGTTGAATCCACAGACCCAGGTTTTCAACTTTCTTGCGTGAATAAAGGTCTATGGAAGTTAGAAGCCGAAAGTCCTCATCAGTAGAAATACTTTCATGATTCTGTACGAATTTACCATTACCAAGTTAACGATCGCGAGTAACATAACCTCAATCGAAGCGGCAGAGATTATCGTCAAACTGAGAAGGAACTGGGATCAGCAATACAAACATGAATGTTTTTGACCCAATAAACTTAGATGCCGTCATTTTTGGTCGAGACTATACAGAGTTGTCAAAAGACGAAGTTAAGAAAATAGTGAGTACGATCAAAAAGTGCGTCACGGACGATTGGCTGAAGCGAGGGTTTGCGGATCAGCTAATCGACAATGCCCAGGCATGGACCGAGGACACGATGCAATATTTGCAGTTCGGAAGTCCGGGGTATCAAGAAGCTGTTTTGGAACGTCGAGAGAAGACTGGTAGAGCCGCTTTCCCGAAACCTTGTACCGGCAGTCAGGCTGAGAATAAACGGGACGATAAGGATTGGATTACGGTTTCAAAATAACGGAATACGATCCTGGAATATAGCCAAAAAAAGATCTAACTAGCACGTTATACCTCAACCGCTTCTCTTGGTGGGCCCCTAAGCGGTGTTAATCGCACCTCGTTAGACATCCCACATGTTATGGACAAGCTGGCCCGGGTGAATTTGGATTTGCGCCATAATTTGTTTTCAAAAAAGGCTCGGGGTCGACATACTTGGTAGAGGTCAAAAAGTAGTCAGTCGAAACCACGATATGAAGATGTTTCACAGGAACCTGAATATCGTCGAAAGCATTCCCGGATTTGCCCGTTTTCCCTAATTCTTGGCCAGCAGCAACCGCCTGGCCTGGTTGAACCGATACCTCACTCAAGTGACAATATTTGATGGAAACTTGTTTCTGATTACTTCGAATGATTACGTAATTTCCAACGCTATTTGGTGTGTTGACATTATTCGGAACATTGTCGCGAATGGCTTGCACGGTCCCTGCATAAATCGAGACGAACGCCGTGCCAACATCCGCCTTCAGGTCGGTACCATCGTGAAAGCTGTTTCCGCCATTCCTTGAACAACCAAATCTGCCTCCATTCGTGGTACCCGCGCTTGTTGCGGCCAAAACTGGGTTTAGAAACGGATCAACGGGTTCACTCATTTCTCTTCCTCCCTTACTCTCGGTGTGGATCTACAAAGGATAATTCTAAACAAATCTATATACCAGGTGGAATCCACAATAATTACCTTAAAGTGCAATTTATTAGAATGTTATGGGCTTCGATCTTTTCGTTCACATTCAACTCTCCCACATATTTTATAATATATGACGAACAAACGTACACCCAATGAATTAATGTTTCTTTCAATCTCGCTCCGGGTTTTGACTGTCAAACTCTTAATATTTACCACTTTCAGCCCGAGCGGTATTCCTAGATCTCAACGTTGAGGACTTCGATGTTACGACTTATTATTCCGGATGAGTTGACTACTTCAACTCTGAATTTGAAATTATGAGTCGTCGATGCCTTGGAGGAATAGTTGAAAGTAAATACTGGATCAGAATAGTAATTTGGTCGCCGCGGATCGCGTCTATCATCGGGGCACTTTTGTGAGTCAGATTTTCTCCAAACGTTATTGTTCATGACAAAAAGCTGGTATTTTCCGTTATGACACGTTCTCTTCGCGTAAATCATTATGATCTTCTTGCCGGTATCGATCGCGAAATTGAGCGAAGGAGCCACTGGAACTGCATTGTCAAATACCTTCGTTTCATAAACTTCCGTGGGATCGGAAAGCACCTCCATATTTCTCGCAATACCGTTAAAGTCTAAATACTGTATTTCGCGCACGCCCACAAAACGGTAGAAAAGTTCGTCTCCGAATGGTATTTCTTTTAGATCTACAAATCTATCTTCGATCTTTATTGTGGGGTTATCGTCCGATGGAACGGGCAATTCCTTGACAATGGTCATGGTCCGTATTCCGCCCTCCGCGTCGTTGCGATTTACTACACGCAGCATTTGAATTTTGGTTAATTCCTCGCTTTTTGACGGCTTGACGATCTCGAACTCCACGAATGTTTTTGATCCGGCATTTGGAGAGGCCGAATTCGATTTTGATCCTTCTATGATCAATTTGGCTGGAGCCTTTGTATTGAGAAGTCTCACAGGTCCTAGAAATGCACTTGGCTCTCCATACTTAAGTTGGTTCCCTAGCTCTCTAACTAGATAGAAATAGAGGGTGTCAGATCCCATATTTCCATCAAGGGTAAAATCGGTGAAAAGCACTCGATATTCGTGTGATTCAATACCGCCGGTCACTTTATTTTGAACCGTTTTACTTGCCATCGGGGCCTGATCGAATGCGGGGTCATCATGATCGAGCAGGTTTCCATCCCGGTCCGTGATCGTTTGTCTATTCGGTTGGGGTACATAACCGCCGTCTTTTCCTTTTGTTCCATCCTTGATATGCCGAAAAATAAGGGGTTGCTCGGTAATCGGAAGTAAATTTGAGAAGATCGCCTCTTTTATCTTGTCCTTTATTTCTGACGGCTTTTGATTTCCAGTGAATGGGCGGTCCTTTTCGGGATGATTAGGATCCGGGCCGGGAAGTTGTCTATCTGGGTTCGGAAATCCATAGAACTGCTGAGGAACTTCGGAAGGGAAGTCGGCAAAATTTCCATCATTGCTCGCATAATCAAAAGACAACAAATCCTGCCATCGTGCGGCCAAAAATGGGTCTTTATTAGCGGGCGGGAGATTTTCTCTGATTTTCTCAATAGTCTCTTTCTCGTACAAACAGGCCAGTATTTGGTTGCTTTCGATTCGAAAATACACTAGTCCCCAAGGCTCGCCCTTAAATTTCGTTACAAACGAGTAGTTTGCTTTATTAAAGAAATTGGGTGGATTTGCAAATGCGGCACCTTCGGGCCGTTCGGGTTTCTTTGGATTTACAATCGTTCGGGCCGCAAGAACCGCTGGCACACTCATCGAAGAACGGTAGTTACGAAATCTGTCTATTGACTGAAGACCGATCAATGAGATTCTCCGTTCTTCATCGGCTCTTGGAAGGAGACCATCTTGATTAAAGCCGATGGCATTGTCTTGTCTTAGATAGGCCCGATAGTTGGGTCGAAAATATACCAAGATATCTTGTCCTGTTTCAATATTAGAAGGGCCTTCCGAAGCGAATTGCGGGTCGAATGCTAAAATTCTTAGGTTTTTGTCCGTCGAACCGATTTCAAATATTTGTGCAACCTGAAGCTCTTTTCTTTGGGTGTCCGCGACTAGAGTCGGTACCCGGATACAACCTTGGTACCAATCAACGCTTGGCCAGTCGGCAACGTCGTCCTTATAATCAGGGTGATGGGGAAGGGTATATCCGTTAAATTCTATTTCGTAATATCCGTGACCAATATCCCGTATTTTCGCAGATTTCCATATACCCTCTAGTTCTTCCTCGCAGATTTTATTTTCATCGTTAACATACCGCTCCTTAGATTTACTAAAGGTCGAAAGGCCCAGCCCAATCTCAAAGTTAAATTTATTATCTGTAGATTCGGTCCAATTCTCTGAGGGAGCTAGATTTTCGACAAGCAGAAAACTCTTACCCGGTTTGGGATCCGCGATAACAACCTTTCGTTCAGCTTTGTAATTCTGGTCATTCGATTGACTATTTTGGACTAGCATAGAATTGACCGTGAAAATCTTGCCGAGAGTTATCTCGGGATACGGGCCGCTCTTTTCGACCTTCTCAACAAAATAATTCTGTCCGTCATAGGTAAAGACCCCACCGATGAAATTGGCCGCTTGCTTCTCGGTTATCTCGGGGACCAGCCTTTCACCATTGCTTGCGTAATAAAAGTCACCCGTCGCGACGGTAAATTGTGTATCTGTGATCGTTTTTATCGAAACAATTGATCCCACAACACGGAGCGGAAGTTTCTCTTTATGAAAGATGTGAATCTGGTCAGCGAATTTGTAGTTGCGGTCGTGCTTATAAGAATATTCGAAGGTCAACCGACACAGGATCCCATCCTGAATCTTCATCAGCCAGTCCTGCTCGTCTTTGGACGTTAGCAACAACGGATTTTCCCGCTGTATCAACTGGACGGCGACATTTGATGGCGGTCTGAGGGTATTAGGTTTTTTGATGATTGTTTTATCGGAAACTATCGGTGAAAGATCCGATGCGCGTGAAAATACATCGATAGAGTATGCGGTATATTCGTTTGTTTCTTTAAAGTCGTCTTCGATGGGTGTATCTGACGCATTGATAACGTGTACAAAAGTCGGCCCAACGCTCGTTTTGGTCAAAACCAAGGGTAACGGTTCAAATACGCCTCTTGTGTCCTTGAAAGTCAAATCGTGCGAAAGTTCAGGTGAGTTCCACTCTGGCAATGGGACATCGTCAGTTGGAATTCGATTTTTGAGACCAACGAATAAAGGGACAGAGTGCTCACTGCTTTGAAACTCAGTTTTTGGAATAAAGAAATCTTTTGACTCCGAATAATCTACCACCACCGACGTCTTCACATTTACCAGCCGAACACGTTCATTCGGAATGTAACCATCCTTATCGGTAATTTCGATTGAATCGATTTTGCTGCCGTGCTCGATGTTTATTTTCAAGGCGATCGGAGGTCTCACATCCTTTACCGATGTTGGCAGACTAAGGTAAAAATGATTGGTTTGGTGGGAATCAAAATTCTCCGAAGCTCCATACTCCGAAAAGAACCCGACGTCTGTTCGATAACCTGCGATGTATATAAATTGATCGTCTAAATTTTCTAATACATCGATATGCCCAAGTCCCAACATTCTGGCCACATGAAAATCGTTTGCTGCGATCGTGAGCAAATTCCGAAGTGAGACATTCATGGCCGTGGGGTGACTTGGATCGACCCTATCATTATAGGTCTTCATGGCACGCGCGTCCCTCTTGCTCAATTCCAGATACTCGCGTACCCCATCTCTTAGCCCCTCCCGCATTTCCCATCTGCTAGGCAATAAATTTCCGATATAGTTGATCGCGTTTACTCGAGCGTCGCCAATAAATTTCAACCATGCGTCATGAACAATAAATGCTTTGGAAGGATCTTGGAATCTCTTTGCTACTTCTTGATCGTCAACCGACAAGGCAAACTCCTCACTTACCAACAAGACCTTCCTTGATTCCTCAGAAAGCGCGGAGAAGTCGTTAAAGACATCTGAGTAGGTCTCAAAACCTATAATCAATCGAGCGTCTAAAGGAAGTTCGTCGATCGCAAACCTTATGAATCGAATATTTTCTGCCACTAGGCGAAAATCGGTGTTTTGCCCCGATCGTCCAATCGTCTTTCTACCGATTAGAACTTCATTTCGATCCCGGATAGGAAATTGAAGCGGTTCGGAAAAATAAGTTTCGAGTCGGACCCTGAAATCCGGCCCCGCCGGGAGAAAGAAATTTGTGGAAAACGAAAGTTGGCCGGAAAGTTCCAGCTCAAGAACCGAGCCCTTATAATGATCTAGAAATTCACGCGGAGCCTCAAGGGGACTGATTTGCAATTCACCAAAGATATGATCATAGAGAGCAAGGTCTTTGAACCGCAGGTAAAACACCTGATCGTCAATCTGGTAGATCCATGTTCGATTCGTATTGTCTGCGGTTTTATTGTCCGAAAGGAAGTCAAATTTCCGATATTGTTTTAGTGTATATGGGACTCGCCATATCTTTACAAAGTCTTCGTTCTTGTTAAAAGGGGCGAGCGTTTCCTGATCCGGGGGGCCAGCCGGGCTTCCAATTTCCGCGTTTCCTCGCGGAATATGGAGGTCGCCGAGCTTTCCTGCCAGAAACCAGCGCAAAAGGATGCCGCAGCTTCCGTCCTGTTCATAACCAACCGTCCGCAGATTTAGAAATGGTGATTGAATGAGTGTCGTAAGATTGACTTCTTCTTCAGGTGGCATTTGTGGTCTCCATTTAGTAGATAACACTTTTTACGATAATAAATTCCCCGTTGTAAAACTGGAGTGTTGGTTATACTCATTTCCGTTCCAGCGTAAATCACGAAAGAGAAGGATGGCGCTATTTGCTGCCGCAGAAGCGGTAGCACCCAAACTGCTTAATTCTTTCGAAATTATCAGGACTTCGGTATTGTCGGTCGAATGCAGAGGGGCTGAATCGACATCTATACCATTCACTTTAAGAACCACCGTGCGATTTAAATCCAAAATCGGCATTCGAGGATCATTCAGAGGTTCGGGACTGCGAATCCACAGGCCAAAAACGGCCTCGTTCTCATCAAAAAGTAAATTTATTTCCGTGGCCATTGCTGCTGGCAACGCTTTTTGCCGCAGGTAGCCAAATACTATCCTCTGAAAAGGATCCGTGAAGTGCTGGATAAGATGGGGCTTTGTTGCGTTCTTTTCGTCCAAGTGTGATACGACTTCAACAAGCTGATCAAGCGGGCTGTCTAGTTCAAAAAGGTCAAAGTCCAAATTGAAGACCTGATAATTACTAACCTGTTGAATCAGATCCGAATACCTCGACGTTAAGAACGAGAACGAGTGGACGACCCTCCTCGATAACTCGGCATCTTTATTCTTCTTATATGTAGAATAAAGGACCGCATTATATAGCTTTGAGGGCAGAAGGTTGCGACCTTCTGTATCTGTGCTCATGCTTGCCGGGATCACAGGATCCTTTGAGACAGAGCAGGTTTGTGTACCCGCATAATCCGGATTCATAGCCGTTGGGTCCCGTAGATTGTTTATCGTTTTGATATCGGTATAAGTAAGTGGCGCCGGGTCTCTAATCCAGTTGACGGGTGACAAGATAGGGGCGTTTTGATCCTCGGGATCTTGCAATTCGATCTCGAGGGACGAAAATCGCTCTTCAAGTCCCAAATAACTCTTCCAGTCGCTAAAGAAGTGATAGACAAATGTCTCCGTGTAAAAGATCGAGAGTTTGAAGTCCTTAAAATAAGCAGGCTTCTCATTGATAATATTTCCGCTCGGATTTGGATACGATCGATTAAAATCGATATAGAATTTCAACGAGTTTTCCGCTAAATCGACCTTTGATGGGTAGCGCAGTGAATCCGGTCCTGTTGGTGCTAGAGTTTCACCAGGCACCTTGTCAGCCGGAAAATGTCCGATCGGACCGGCGGTTCTAAAAGCAAAATAATAGGTTTTTTTCGGAAAAGGACTTGCACAGTTTATCGTTTCGAGCGTTTCCAATTCGACCGCATATGTCTCGTCAGGTCGCCAAATTGGCGATATTACCTTTGAAACGGCATTTACCAATGCGTCGACATCGCTCGTGACAACGGCAGGGGAAGGATTTGATTGATTGAACCAGTAGTCCTCCTGCGTTAAATAGCAGATCTCGTGGATATATGTCGAACATCGGTCCGTACTGTCGTCCCAGATCGGGCCGGTATTCAAAAGGAGAAATCGGGCTTCTATTAGGCCTTTTGTTATACGTATTTTTTCCAAACCATCGTGGTCTTGGCCTAGTATCGCCTCCGTTTCGCGAGTATTTAGGTCGCTCAATTCGCTTTCCAGTTGGAGTAATAATGAGGCCCTTACTTTCGACTGTTGCTCGTCTGATTGATATTCGGCGTACGTTCTGCCGCAGATGACCGATCGAAGTTCCGCTAACTTCCCCCTCAGTTCAAGAATCTTTTTGGTAGTTTGCCCGTTGGCTTCGATTTCCGCCTTTTGAAGTTCGTCCTCTAACTGCAAGATTTCATCGCCATTGGTGCCAACGGGCTCGACAATTATTTTCTTTATAGGTCGTTCAGTCTTAATACCGTCTTCCACGGAAATCCCGTTATACTCGACCGGTGATAAATAGTCGGGAGGCGATAGATAGATATCCGTAACCAATACATATCTCAACTCTGAAGAGCCACTTTCCACGGTAACTTCTTGCAGATCGAAAAACGATAGCTTTACTTTCCCTGCAAAACTAAAGATCTTGACACTTACTTCAAGGCATTTCTCCGGAAATATGATTTCCAGGCTCGATCGATTATTTATTCGCAGGGAAACCGGAATATTGAAGCTGTTTATGAACGCGACGACTTCTGAGGGATATTTTGACGTATAAAACAACAGTGCCTCGTAAGGGTTCCAGTTATTCTTGGGATAAAGAACCTTTTCGTCGGCCGGTTTCAATGTAAGACAGCGTTTCGGCTTATCATTCACCGGACAGAACAGACCGGAACCGGTGATTCCTGATTGTTCCGGAATAAATGAACCAGAAATCGTATTTGAATAGGCAAGCGGCTGATTGGACAGAACCCGCAGATTATTGTATTCGCGACCCTTTAACTGCCAACTTGCGAGTCGAGGTTGTTTTATTGGATCGGGGTCAAAGCCAGGAAGGAACGAACCTGACGAGAGTGCCGCGTAAGGATCGTAATCGATTCTTCCCCATCCGCCTTCGCTCTCATTCCAGATCTTAATTCGTATGTCTTCGATCGCAAACTGATGAATATTGCCGTTGGGAAAGTTTGGCGGAACAGCCTCAATATTGTGACCCGGCCTGGCGTCAATGATACCGCCGATCTTTGTAGATACTTTTGACGGATCTACGGATTTTTTTAGCTGAATATCGATATAACTATCGAGCGGCACAATAGGTAGGCTATTCAAATCCCCAATGCCAGGTGCTTCGGTTGAACAGGTCATCGCATAGATTCGTTTTGACCCGATGTGAAACCCATTTACGGGCAGATCTTTCTCTTCTATTATTTTTATCTCGGCTTGGTCAATGCTCTGATTCCGCTCCCAAGATAGATCGATAGATAAGCTCGCCCTCCAGGTATCAAACCAGTAGTCAATTTCAAGATAAATGCTTACTGCTCCCCGAATCCTAAATGGTTCGGGCAGCGTCATTGACAAATAAACCCCTAATCCGAATCCGAAACCTACGCCGAATACACTCGCGTTTATACTTCCGCCACATGCAATGCCGCCGCCAACTTGTGGTCTCGTAAAACTGAGCATCGCATCGGACTGGCCAAACGCATTTACGTTTACTGCGATCGGCCCATAACTCCGATCCAGTTTGAACTTGACACCACAACCTGCCTGGATTCCAGAGACAGAAATCATCAGATAGCCGTACGCGTCCAGATCGAAGATTTTTTTGAGAATCCTGGCTCTGTTCGGACTCTCTTTTGTTCCAAAATGGGCATACCAGGCCGATGAATCCTGGAAAAAAAACGCCATCTGACCTTCAGCGTGCATTTCCAGTAGATCGCCGCCGCCCTTTTGAACTCGATAATCCGCGCCCATACCGATTGAGACATATTCTTTGGTAAGTGCTAGATAGGCGAAAAATGGGGGTTCCGAATCCGTAAGGCCTACGCGCTGCTCGCTCAATATATCGCCTTTGCCACTTATCATTAAAAAATCAGGCAGGGATAGGAGTAAGAATGCTTGCATCGAGAACATTCTGCCGGCATCAGCCACCGTTGCTAAACTTACGCCCGCTCCTATCGAAACGGGTGTCTCGGCATTCTTACCCTCTTCTTCGCTTGGGTCGTAAAACTTTCCTAGGTGTATTCCTTTCTTGGAACCGCCATCAGGATTGTTCCATTTCTCGGTTGTGTAGAACTCGAACATCTTCTCCGGTTTTGAGAGAGCTCCGTCCTCTAACCTGGCAACATGGTGGAGTCCGAATAGACCCCGAAAACCATAGATACCGAGACCTGTCGCTCCCAATGGAATAGGTGTCGACATTTCAAGCGAGGCGTCGACGATAAATGCAGGCACCCTTGGCTTGATTTTCATTGCCGCACCGCCGGCGATTTTAACCTTTGGCAATTTGAACGAGACTGCACCCGTATATTCGTTATCTTTTATGGAGAGATACCCTTTGACAATCAGTGTTGCATCATCTTTAGATGCCGTCCCGGGGATGGTCAGGTCGACACCGATTCCGGCAATTCTGAGAAACATATCAGAGCCAGTATCGTTGAAGTAAAGTTTTAGACCGTCACCGCGGAGGTCAAGCCCGCCAGGGCCAGTACTCAGACCGAAATCAAATCCAATAAATTTGTAATTGATACCGACATGCGAAGAGTTGTCAACGGTCTCCGCTCCTAGAGTTATATTTGTGATATTTGCTTCGACGGGGCCTAAATCTAGGTGCACCCCGGCAGGGATTGGTATCGAACCGCCGTCGATGTCAAAGGATCCGTCGCTATAGATCCGAAGTTTCTTGATCTCGATCGGCTTTTGGATATACGCTTTTAGTGCATCATTATTCCCGAAATCTAGATCACCTGAAGTTTCTAGATAGATCTTGTCGCCTACTCGCCCGGCCTCAATTGTTTTGATGTGCAGCTTGAATACTTCGCCGTCATCTCCAAAACAGATCGTTTTTCGATCCATGGGAGATGTTGTGATCTTAAAGTCACCGTCATTTTCTAGGAACAGCTTTATGTCTACCTTTAGGTCTGCGGTAGTGCTGCCTTCTTCCTTGAATTTGGGAATAGTCAAAGATCCGCTGATTTCCGAACTTTGAACGGCGTTTTGCCAGATATTAAGGTCAAATTCATTGAAATTTACTTTCCATTTCGAAGGCCCGGACCCGATCTCAAAGGACGCTTCGGCCGGCAGGAATTCAGCAAGTTTCCCGTCCTTTACGACGATCGTTCCTCCGCCTTTTAATTCATAATCGCCGTCGGCGGGCACGAGACCTTCAATTGTGATGGTGTCACCAGCATTTATGACATTATCGGGACCTGCCGATATATTCAGAATTCGTTCGTCCTTTAAAGTTGAATCGTTATTCAACAGGCTAAAGTTTCGTGTCTCTATACCAACTGTGCCAGTCAATCCTCCTGTTCCGATAAAAATGTTCTTCCCAATCAATCGGAAAGCGGAAGTATCTGCTGGTCGTGAGAACCATTTGCGTGGCAAGAAAAACTCCGCTTCCTCGATAAAGGCGCCGATAAAGTCCGTCGGAATATTTGCGATTTTAGATTGGATCTCCCGACTAAGATCAAGGACGATATCGGTAAACTCAAATTCAATGTCAATATCCTTTAACCTAAATCTGTTTACCTTAAAAGTGTTTTGATTGTGGAATTCAATATCAAATCCGGTCTTTGTACTATATGCAATCCGTTTGGCGTCGAACCGAATCGACGCCTGGTTCTCCTCGCCCTCTTCTATTACCCAGTCGTTGCCATTCTGTACCATCGGCAACAAGAGCGTGCGAGAAAACTCAAGCGACATGTCGACTGGATCTGGGTCTACTACTTCAACTTTGAATTGAGGAAAGAGAAGTGATTTGACCTCTTCCAGATCATGGGGATCTTTCTCAAAGAGCTCCAACAGCCCCGCCAGCTTGTCCCCACTGTCTTTAACCGTTTCGATAGCTGACCTTCCCAGAGTCGAGAATAGGTCAATATCGATCTGAAAATTGTCCTTAAGGGTGACAATATCATCTTTAATTTCGGTGACCGCATCTAAAATTTCTGGATAATCATCCTCATACTTTTCGTAGATTCGCCTTATCGAAAGGCTTTCCGGTGGGCCCAGGAGCGTCCTCACCTCATCTCGAATCACAGTCAGCTCCATACGGATCTTCTCAATCAGCAGGTCTGCCCCTACTACGTTTGACTTGAAAGCTTCGAACGCTTGGTCTAGCTTTTGATAAAAGTCCTCATATATCTGTTTTTCTGTTGCGTAAACATCTATTAATCGACCGACAAACTTATCAAGCGTCTCGTGTCCAAAATAAAATAGAAAGACTTTCAGAAAATCCTCGGGCGAGAAAGTGAACCCATCGAGGCTAAAATCCTTGAGATATTGGATGATGGGCCACTCCCTCGTACAGACGACGTCGATGCTAATCGGATGATCACTATGATCAACGAAGAAAACCAACTTGAGATCAAGTCCAAATAGTGGTTGTTCAAACCGCTTCGCTTCGATAGTAAGATTATAGAGAGTTATCACCCCCTGCGGATCACCGAGGTCAGGATCCCGTTTGTACCCAGAGTAGGTGATTTCATCGAGTAGCACTTCGTTAAATCCGAGCTCGCCCGGGATGAAATCGGCAGTTAACAGTTTACTTAGTGCGTCCATATGTGAGCCTCGAACGGTGTTTTTCGCATTCTCAAGATTCAGATCATCGAGAAGTCAAACTACTTTAAGACATCCAACCGAACGTCTGAAATACTCTGGATCTTTTGAATCCGCTTATTCTATTTCCGATCGCTAATCGGCTTAGAAAGGCATAGAGAATATGCCGAAAAGACGATGTAATATTGATGCCAGAGATGTTAGCACGGTTCATAGGGGAAGAGCAATGCAGTCGCCAATTTGGATAACGTCTAAAGAAACTAGCCAAATTTGCGACTGTTTCGATTGGAAATTCGAAGCTTTTGGGGCACTCGTCCAAGGGATTGATTCATACGACCTGTGTCGTGATCAAGCGAAGGAGCAATGAGGCGTGTGATCAATCTTCTTTAGGGACAAATGCCACCATATGGATTTGTGGAGGAGACACGATTTCGGTTCGGACTTGGAAACTTGATCCGGTAAATAGACTTCTCGGCAATTAGCTGTTGCAGACGCAGATGCAAGGCATGCCGGTGGCGTCCCGCTAGCGCCGTTAGGTGGTCAATCGTGCAAAACCGCAACTCGTTGCAGTAGCGGCGTAGGTCAAGATCGGAGGCGCGTAGAGCGGTTAGCATTGTTGGCGTAGTACGTCAGTGCGTCCGTTAGCTCCACCGTGGCCGAAACGGTCAGCGACGGTTAGTGGGTTTACAATTTTCCAGAATTATCGAGGGTCACAATAAGCTTAAAGAGCGTCTAAGATTCCGCTAGGATTAGGAGGGTAAGAGGGAAAGTTTTCAGTCTGAGTTTTTGCAAACGTCAATTGAACTCCCCCAACAAGCCAACCTTTACCAACTTTCGAAAATGTTTTCTGAACGCGCGCAGACAATTTGGTCAGGCAATGGGAGGCGGCGAGTGTTTCGGTATTTGTGAAACAGCTTGAGATTCGGGGAAAGGTCTGTCACGACCTCGAACGGTTCCCCGTCGGTTTCAATTCAGGGAAATTGCCGGAGGTGTCGCGTGGCTACACACCTTGATCTCATGTGCGGACCCTTGCCGTTGATGTGTCCAGAAATTGCAATATTTTTTCAATATTTGCTGCTGTCGGCGCTTGATTAGACTCTTCCCATGCAGAAATTGTGTGTCCATCGACCTTAAGTATTTGCGCCAGTACTTTTCTTGTGATCCCGGCGTATACTCTCCTTTCTTTCAACCGAACTCCCATTGGCAGTAGAACGTCGCAGGGACACACCCCTAGAAAGTCACAAACTCGTCCTAGGAAGCGCAACTGCACTGTTCGCCGGTTTGTCTCCCAATTATGTATGGTTGCCTCGTTGACTTTGAGTTGTTCGCCTACATTCTTTATGGTCAACCCCTGATCAAGCCGCCGTTTCCTTAGAGCATCTCCAATCGTTGCAACAATATGTGAATATGGCGTTCTTAAACCTGCAATTTGATAATGGCATCTTGTCAACGCGGGGAT
The DNA here is from genome assembly GCA_016711345.1 of Chloracidobacterium sp. Taxonomy (NCBI): domain Bacteria; kingdom Pseudomonadati; phylum Acidobacteriota; class Blastocatellia; order Chloracidobacteriales; family Chloracidobacteriaceae; genus Chloracidobacterium; species Chloracidobacterium sp. The sequence goes on along the minus strand of JADJTD010000001.1, from coordinate 829,846 downwards.
GCGGGCTTTTAGGTGCGGCGGATGTGAATTTTGCCGGAAGCTTTTCCGAACGATGATCAAATGGCTAATTCGGTCAAGAACGTTGAAAATGGTCTAGAGTAACGGTTAAAACAAGATCGACATATTGCAACCAGCATATTTGATAAGAAGGATCCCCTACATGAGTTGGGGATCCTTCTTATTTTCGGCGAAATGTTAGGTAAATCCTTATTGCCGTGGGTTACATCTTCGGACGAAACTTCCTAGTTCGACCGTCGCCGCGTAGATTTGGATTTTTGAATATCCGCCTGCGGCTTTTCCAGTTTAGTTTTAGCGGGCGACGTCTGTGTTCGCTCAGACGTCAAGGCACCCTCCAATGGGCGCTCATTTATCGCGAACCGCCTTAAATTCTCCTGAAACCTCTTCAGACCGGGACCTGTGCAGACATTCATTCTAACCATCGGCGCAACATCACTTGAGACATCTATTGCGTTCCCCATATCATTTAGAGTTTTTCCACTAGTTAGGTCGACCAGGCCTTCTAGAATCCCGCCAAGAATTCCGCCGCCAGATTTAGGATTGAGGATTTTCGCAGCTTGAGCTCTATCCACCGATGATTTTGCTGAATACATTGCCGGATCGGCGAAAAGCCCAGTTCCTTCTGTACGCCATTCGACACAGCTCCTACCAATTTCCACACCCCATCCATTTCTGGTTACGCGTTCCGTAGCACACACCTGTCTGGTCATTTCGACTTTATTGTTTGGTAAGGCAGTGGAACAAGATTCAGCAAAGGATTGCAAATAAGCACCCAACAATGTACTAAAACTCAATTCATCCCTCTTAAAAGGTAGGGCCTCAAAATCGCCCAGAAATATATTTGCAAACAACTCTTCATGTTTCAGCCCCTTTGTGGAAAAACCGCCATGTGCAAGCATTGCACGCCTAGCTTTAACCTTGCGATCGATCTCTGATTGGCGGGCGGCTTCAGCGGCTGCCTCCTTCTCTCGACGAATTCTTGCCTCTTCATCTAGTCTCGCCTGACTAGCGACGAGGAATCTACGTACACTGGATATGTTGACTAAATTTTCATTGCCTGCCTGGCTGTGGGATTCACGAAACGAAGCGGCTCGCGGAGTTCGACCGGAAGTTGAACCGCCAAGTTTCGCCATAGAATCGCCATTGATCCACCCCTTCTGTCCCTCCTCGCCTTCGCCACCGGAATAGACAGCAATATTGAGTGCGTCACTGGATGTCGGCCTGTTTGCCGGTGTGCTAACCAGGTTCCGGTCGTAGTCGATAAAATAGTTCCAGACGTAGTTCAGGACATATATTTTTTCGGCTTCGGGGCACTTTGCACGTATTGCCGGCAGAATTTCGCTTTCAAAATTTCTCCAATACGTCTCATTATTTTGAATAGCAACGTTTTCGTCTACGTTGTGGATCAGTGCAGTAACTGCCTGGCGTTCGGTGGGTGAACACCAATCCGTGTAACCATTGTTCAAGAATGCCGCGTGGAGTCGAAACGCATTTGTGCCCTTTAGTAGCTCGGCAATTGGGTAACCAGTTTCCTGAGCAAGCTTCTGATCTTGTTCACGATAAATCTCTCTTTGTGCGTCCAGTTTCTCCTTCTTTATTGACTGTTCAATTTCCTCGAATTTTGCAATCCAATTCCGCATTTGTACCGGATAGCGAAACGGATTTTCGAGACTCCCCACAACCCACCGCTGATGCGAGCATTTATCAAGAGCCCTTCCGACCTTTTCCATGTCATCTTCAGACATTTCGGGCAAGCTCTTTCCCAATATATTGCGAAAATAGACCGTCGCGAAGTTTTGAACGTCCTGCACGTTGACTCGCGCCATATCAAGTTCTTCGCCGTTGCGCCGGTAATATGCTCCACTATACGAAGCTGACTGAGAGGCTATGTGCCGAATTGACGACAACCATAGATCGATCGCCTGACACCGTTCATCATCGTTCCGGGTCGCAAAAAATGTCGGATTTGCCCGATATTCGCCGTTGGTGGGCGGTTGAAATTCCCTTATGTCCGGAGGCTTGTTGAAATCTTTGGTTTTTTTGGGTAGTCCGCGTATGGTAATTGGCCATTGAGCCAGCGAAACTGTTGCTAAAATCCCGAAAGTAACCATAAGTGCGAGTAAATAGGCGACTAATCGCGAAAATCGTTTGGTCATAAGGTATCTCCTTCCTTTGGCGTTTCGCCAATAATATTATTTAGCTTCTTGTATGCAATCCAGTATCAATACGATCATTCTAAAGTTGCCTTGGGCAGAATCGGATGCCGATCACAGGTCGCCCATGCCTATAAAAGCTCCCCAGTGTGCCGGATGGCTGTACTTTGAATTCTTCAACATCGCCGCCTGGGCCGCTCGCAACGCTTGGGCCTTCGAAAGAGTGCCACGAGCCGTTTTATAACGGCGATAGAACTCACGCATAAATTCGGGGGCACTATCATCTGATACGAGCCAAAGTGTTGCGATTACGGCCTTTGCCCCACGCTTTTGAACAATTACGCTCAGGTTTTCAATTTCGACGCCGTTCGCATCGTTCGTTTCCTTTGACCCGGTTTCACAGGCCGAAAGCGTGAGCAATTCCACGCTGCTCATATCAAAACGAGTATCCTTTTCATCGCGCAAAGCACTTAGGTTTAATCGTTCGCCATTGCCCAGCAATAGATAGGAACTCTCATCGCCGGAACTGAGGCTAAAGTGTGAGGCGATATGTACCAGATCCGGCCTTTTTGCAAGCTCGGCAACAAGATTTGCTGTCGAGAAATCTTTGTCGAGCAACCTTTTACCGGGAAATGAACCTTTTCGATCTCCCCGTACGACTTCATTCCGGACGACGAAATTCAGTTCGGCCGGGACTCTCGGCAACGGGTCGGAGGGGTCGTTGGAAACGCCCGCTCCCAGAGCTCGCCACGTTTCCGGACCTTTCTTTCCCCTTATTGGGGGCTGAGCGAGCGCCACTACATTGGTTGCGTATTTTTCGACTAGGAATCTTTTCCCGTCGTGGAGTGTAGCAAACGGCACGTAGCGAAGTTCTCCGTCAAGCGAAAGCAGCAGCGTTTTCGCGCTCAACCGTTCCAGGTCATCCGCGACCGGTCTTATCAACTCCTGGTAGAGCTGCTGCGAAAGACCCAGGTAATCACTTAAGGTTTGCGGGTCTTCCAGGTTGCGACGATATCGGGTAATTTTCTCCTCAAGTAGTGGTCTGTCAACCTTCACACTGTGAACAGTTTGCGAGTCGGAAGTTGTAAGGATCGCATAATATCTGTCTTTTATAAGCAGAGTCGACAAAAGTACAGTTCCGGGCTCAAGGTCGGATAATCTTTTCTGCCAGGAACGCGCCAAGAGAACGGGGGCATCACTCTTGGTCGCGGCCTGTGCCGTAAACCTACCTGCAAAGCTCTTGAGCAATTCGACGAACCGGCTGTCAATTTCAGTCAAATCACTCTGCAATTTTCGCAACTCGGACTCTTTTTCAGCTGACACTGTCTGACCGCTGCGCGCCAGGGCGGCACTCTCGCGTCGAAGAGTGAGTGCCTGTCGGTTAAAACGCGAGAATCGGTCGTGCAACTCATCATACTCACGCGAAGCCGTTACCTCTTGACCGAAGAAACCGATTTGCAACACCGGGCTTGAACTTGATGAAGATCGCGTAAAGCGACTGAACTCTTCCTGCTTGAGCAGTCCCAAGACTTCCTGAGCTTCGTCGATGCGCTCTTCCTCTAGTAGCAGTGCTGCCAGCATTCGATAGGTATCTGCCACATTTGCCGTAAAAGTCCTTTGCGACTCATCGTTGATCTGACGGGCCGAGGCCCGAACTTTCTGATGAGCATTTATGGATTGTTTGCCGAAAAAGATAGCCAGACGGCGATTTCCGAGCGATTGCCAGACCGCCATAAGATTGCCAAACGTGATCGCCTCGCCGCGCATGTGGCCAAACTGGCGGTATTGCCGCAAGGCAAGATAGTACATTTCTTTGGCCTGATCTTTGTTGTCCAATTGCGAATGAGCCCTGCCGAGCGCGTTGATGACCGCCGTTTCTCCAAATCGATCCGCCGCTTTGATAAAGAGCTTTCGAGCCTCCTCAAATTCTGCAAGGGCTTGACGAGGGTCGCCTGAATCAAAGGATGTCTTGCCTAAACTCAGAAGCACGTAACCTCGTTCCTGGTTGTTATTGGTTCGTTTCAGCGCAAGGGCGAAATTCTCCCCGGCCTTCGGTAAATTGCCTAGATCATCGTAGGCACGGCCAATATTATTGTAATAAGCCGCCTCGTCTTCTATAAACCCGTTTATTTTCGCAATTTCTAAAGCTCTCTCGAAGTTTTTAAGAGCTTGCTGTTTTCGGGCGGATTCCAGGTAAACAAGACCGATATTGGAAAGTGTTTGGGCTTCAGCCTGCAAATATTGAATGGATTGGAATAGGGACAGAGCTTCCTGAAAACTCTCCAGAGCTTTCGCGAGTTGGCTCAGTCGCAAATTACTTTTCGCAACCCCTTGAAGCGCGTCGGCTCGCTCATACACATAGTCGGTTGTAAAGATCGCTACGGCCGGTTCAAAATGTGCGAGGGCCTCGTCAAAGCGTCCCGCATTTAATAAAATGGCTCCCATGTAAGTCAAAGCCATTCCTTCCTGAAACTTATCCTGAGCCGCCCTAAACGCGGTTAGTGCCTCTCTGTATAGTTCCAACGCGATTTGTGGTGATTCGGCCTTTTGGGCCTGCAAAAACGTCGCAATACCCGCGATCAGTTTTCGATCGTTTTCGGTGGCCGGTCGAAGAACTTCGCGAAGAATCGTGTACTTGCCCTTCGGTTTAGAGTCGTCGGTTTTAATCTCGAGCCGGTAGACGTCCGTCGAGGGCACAATTGCATTAAGAATTTCCTGACCGTAGTAGCCGTTCGGGCTATCAATTTGCGAAACGATCTTTCCTCTTGAATCAGCGAGCGTGAGGTTTAAGTCGACACCTCTCTGCTCCACTCGAACGCGGACAAAGTTGTCTTTTTCAAGATCCAATAGATAGCAATGCGAAGCGCCGCTATCGATCTCACGTGTCGAGAGATCGGGACCCAGCTTTCCGCATTCAGCACCTGGCGACCCCGACTGTCCTAACGCACCGTCCACTACGATACCCATGACAACCGTGAAAATTAGCAAAGAAATTGGTATAAGTTTTTGTCGTTGTTGTTTCATGCATCCTTCCCAACTATCGAAGTTTTCGCTGCCATTCCATTACCTGCCTGAGGACGGTTCGCGCTTTCCGCGAATTCGGATTTTTCTTTAACTCCGCGTTCAGTTCCCCCGCCGCCTCGTCTAACAATCCGACATAAATAAAGTAGCTCGCCTTATCCAGATGCGACTGGTTCTCACTCTTCACACGGTCTACTTCTGCCCGGTCGACGATCTTGAAAGCTACGTCTCTTGCGGTATACTTACCGTCTTTATCGATGGTTGAAAGCCCCCAATAGTAAATTCCGGGCGATAAATTGAACGGTGGTTTCCACACATTATCTATCAAATTTTTAGCGCTGGCAACCTCTTTTTTCTCCGAGTTTAGGAGGGAGATCTCAAAGGTGGTATCGGTTCGGGCTTCCCATCGAAAGACCGGTTGGCTTTCAGTAATTGATTTGCGAACGGGGCTTAAAGGCCTCGCTCCGCCCCGAACTCTGTCACGACGCACCAGCGAGGACGATCCGACTAAGAATCTTTTGAGATCAGTGGACTCGGTAACCATCGCAGAATTGCGGACGTTAATGATGAAAGCATGCATCGCACGTGGAATTCCGTTCAGGTCAATCGGTGGAGTTGAAGTATCGACCCTTTTGTCGATTGACGGTCCGTTTTTTGTAGGATCAGGACTTTTCGCCGTTTCGGGAAGATCTATCAAGGGAGGAGTCGGCATTGTTATGTGAGGTTTCACCTGAGTTTCAGAGCCAGGTGGAACAGAATCTATTCGTTCGTCGCCGCTAGCTATAAGGTTCAAGTCTGGCTCATTCCGCGGTTGGTCAGCCGCTCGTTGTGGTTCCGATGACCCGCGAAACATAAAAAAACCGAGTGCGCCTATAAGTGATATCAGCACAACAAAAGCGGCCACCTGCATTGGGTGTGAAAAGACGGCCGACAGACTGTCCAAAAACTCGGTCATGAAGCCCTTATTCTCCCGGGTCGCCGTGCCAAACTGTTGCTGTGTCTTTAAGGGCTCCGAAACCAAAAGAGGTGGACAGGCAGCAATTCGCTGCTCACAGTATCGGCAGTCCTTAAGATGTTGCGACTCGCCTGATGTTAAAGTATCGGGAATATGAGCAATTTCTTCGCATCTCTCAAACGACAAACAAGACTCTTTTCGCAGATTCATCGCGGAAATCGCCGAGGAATCTTCATGGAGGTCACGAGAGCGTGCAAGTGCTTGAGGCGTGTTAGTAACCACCTCCCACAAATGTTGATTAAGTTCTTCCCACACCTCCGGATCATAATCAAGTGCTTCGTCAGTTTTTGGTTGTCGTTCGTTTATCATTACCTCTATCCTCTCGTCATGAAAATTTCTCGGATTCGATTGCCAAACCTATGGTTGGCATAGAATTCAATCTTTGCGCAGACCTTTCGGGTCGGGATCAAATGCCTGAAGTGAGCGTACGCTTCGATCAAGATGTCTTGTTGAACGCCTCTTCTATGCGTAAGGTTTGTTCTATGCTCCCATAGAGATCGAGAGATTTTCCTTGAAACTGCCACCGCCTCCTCGTCCGTTCGAAAGGTGTTCCAGATATTGTCCATCATTAGTTCGAAGGCGAGGTCGTCGACGTTAGCGATCTCGGTCATTCGCAAGAAGAGACTCGCTAACGAATTGAGATTTTCACATTTCTCGATCAACGCCAGGTGGGACCCTATAAGAAACCTTTGTTTAATCAGAGAAACAGAAGCTGCCCCAATCGTCCTGCCGGTCAAAGTGTATATGGCCGCAACAACCTGATCTGTCGAAGGAGAGGGAGGTTTGTAGCCTTTTGTAACATTGAGCCTCTCAAACCATAGGGTCATATAGATAAGTTCATCTCCTACTAATGTCGTTGATAGTATTTGCATGACTTCGTCCTCGCTGCCCAAACCGGTTTCAAGTTCTTGCGGGGCGACGACCAAATCGAAATAGTTATTCTCGGATTCGTCTACCTCAACTATCCGGCCACGTCGCTTTAAGCGATTAAAAATATCACGCTTGAGACACGTATAAGACCAACTTCTAAAACTATTCCCCGCCGAGAATTTAAACCCGGTTTTTTCCCCGCATATCTCGATCCTGATCGCGTCAGCGTTATCGATTCGGGCCGATGGCATGTTTTTCAATAAATCTATTACCGCTTCAGCTTCCTTCACCTTGACTATCGGCATCCGCTCCAATAAGCGGACTATGGTTTTAGGTTGCTTGCTGCTACCCGAAACAATAGTCTCGAGTAGCCTGATCACCGTTTCAGCATCTTCGACCCCGACCGAGGCCATCTGCTTTAAGACGTTGATTACGATTTCAGCTTCCCGACGTCCTTCCTTAACATTGACGAAGAATTTCATCTCAAAGTCTGGGACGACCTCTCCGCGCTCGACCTCCGGTAGGTTCGCGAACCACCGATCAACCCATCGAACCATCGGATTCGTTTGCACATCCGACTGCTCTTCCCAAGCTTTGTCGTTGCCGAGGTAGAAATCACGAATTCGTTTATTCTCCACGTTTTCCATACATCTGAATCTTCCGACCGTTATTTGTCGAACGCCGAACTTCTGGCCTCCTGTAAATAAAACAATTGGCAGGTTCAGTTTTTTACCAACTATGAAAAAAAATCTTTCGTTGACTAAGACCCATTATCTAAGGGCGTGTCGAAATTTTGGGAATTGATACCGTTAACCTTAAATTATTTTCACAGTTTACTAAAAATATCCGCAAACCGATTGTTAGACAAGTGGAGCGAGGAAGGTCGAATTGCTCTGAAGGCTGAAAGTCGCTGCACTGTTTGCAGATGGTCAACAGGCTTCAATCATTAAATTACAGGAGAAATAAACAATGAGTTGGTTTAATCGAGGACAAAATGACAAGGCTCAGGGTTCGGGGCAGGCGGATCCGAATAAATTTAAGAATGACACTGCTCGCAAGGATTACCAAGCGGGTTATGACAAGCAGAAACAGGAGCAACAGCAGCAGCAAAAGCAGCAGCAGAACAACAAGAAGTGATTATCTGCGGAAATGAGAGCGTCGAGGAGCCTCGGCGAATCAACGCTCTCCCCCAACAAGAGGAAATAGTCATGGGAAGAAGAAATGAAATCGAACATGGACCGTTTGCAAAGATTTTTGCGGTCATCGGGCTGTTTGCGGGCGGAATATTCGGGTTGGAGTCCGACGGCGGCGCTGGGATGTTGTTTGGTGCAGTTATTTTGGCGGCAATCGGCGGCTGGATCGGACGGCTTGCCGATGCCGTGGTTGCATGGCTCATATTTATCGTCGTATCCATGATATTCATTCTGGTCAACACCGCCATCAGAAGCTTCGTGTGGCAATTGATCGCTTCGATTGCGAGCGGCTCGTGAAGCGGGGTTTCCTCCAAACCTCACATGTAGGCCCTTTTGCCAACAGAAAATGATGCCGAAACTAAAGGTCAATATTAAATAGAGAGAAAAAAATGATCAAAAAAACCAGTATTTTCGCGTGTGTATGTCTCGTTCTAACCTCATTCGGTTGCGGATGGATTCGGCAATCTAAAATTCAGTCGGAACTCGACGACCTGCGGCCAAAAAAAGCAGTGTTGCAGATGAGACTGGACGGAGCTTATAAAAGGTATGAATCTCTGCTGAACCAGTCGAACAAACTGACCTCGGACCTAAAAGCAAATCACAACGCCGCGATGGCCTTGTTGCGGGATAATCCAGGAACCGTTGCGTGCATCGCCTCAGGCACGGTCGCGTTGAGCGAAGGCAATGTATTCTCCGACGACGCAAAAGAACTGGGCGCAGCCGTCGGACTGTTTTGTCTCGGCGTCTACATATTCAGCGAGGACTTTCAAAAATCGGCCGATCATCTGGTGAGCGAGATCAACAAAGCGTCTTCACGTGAGAAAACTATCCAATCACAAATTAACGGACTCAAACCGCAACTCGCGGCCGAAACACGAAATTGGCAGGTGGAAAAACAAGGATTTGACGAACTGTCCAACCAGATTAGCAAACTGGAAGACGAACTGACGGAGCTTCAACGATAGCTACACATCTGACTGCTTTGACTGAACCGTTGCTCTCGAACAGGCGAGTGAGGTGATTGATCATGAGAACGAAACCGAGAATCCCTATTGTAGGCACCACGATCGCCGCCTTACTATCGTCCGGCCTGCTGTGGTTTATTGGAATCGTGGACCACAGAATTTGGCGCTCTACTAGCGGCGAGCGCCCAATCGGCGATCTTTCTGCTCGTTCGAGTCGCGCTGGCACGATTTAGGTGTAACCGAAACCGCCTTTGAGACCTATAACGAGGGAACTACCAATGTCTCGATCGAGATGGCAGAAACCTCGTCGGCAGCAGGTCGAGAGGGATAATAAATTCTACTTAAGCAGCTGCAAAAAAATGCGATTCTGTATTAAAATCGTGAATCAAATCATACTCATCCAAGAAGAAGATGATTAAAAGACGGTAGTTAGGAGTTCTCTATGAAAAATCTGCGTAACAAAAGGTTTGGCATGTCATTTCTTTTGCTTCAGGTTATGTTTTGGGGAGTCACAGGCTCAGCGGCTCAAACCAGTAATAGGTCTGCAATCCTAACTGCCGGGATGCAGAATCCGGAACTATATTCCTTTATCCATGACGGCCGCTTCAACCGCGTCGAGAACAATCTCAGACTCAAGATGGCGTTTGAGAATTATGTAACAGCCTTTTCTGCTTCTTGTGGTGAGGAGCTTTCTAAGGACAGAGTCGAGATTACAAAATACGTTGCGAACTACCGTACGCAAACCACCTTTTTGCCGTGGGGTAAGGGCTTGCCTATGCCGATTACCACTCAAGTGCTTGAAAGTGAGGGATACGTGGGCACCGGTATCTATGCGGAACCCGAATTCGCGAGAGTGTATTCAGGATTGACCGCCGGTTACCTATTGGAGGGCTTGAAGAAGGCTAAGGTTCGGACGGTTAACGGGTTGTTTGAAGCCGTCGTAACCGGGGTTGGAGATATGATCGTGATCGCCCTCGAAACCAATAGTGACATGAATGTCTTGCTCTCTACGAACGGCTGCCGAGGCGAGGCGACAAAAACATTTTCTGCAAACCTGCTTCGTTTCTTCCAAGGCCGTCAGTCGTTGCAAGCATCAAACGGCGAGAAGAGTTATTTCGAAAAAGAATGTATCGGCAAACTTTCAAAACTTTTCCCGAACAGCAAGCCTTCCGTTGCCTGTCCCTGCATTTATCGCGAAATGAGCGTGGCCTTACCGGCCAAATATCTTTTTGCTTTAGAGGACAACTTTGACCTGCACGATTTTAGATATTTTCTGGTGAACGCCGTCTACCGCTCAGGGCTCCATGGTAAGGTTTCGTCATGCGTCAGGGCAAAATAATCGAGGTTTGATGATGATCATGATAAACACTTTTTCAGCACTAGGTTTGCGATTATTTTCGGTGGTTTTTATTCTCGGATCTCTTGCCGGTATACTGTGTGCCCAAAGGACTAATGAGGCCGGATGGGCTGACGGCGTCTGGTCGGGCAATGCGAACTTTCGGGGCTTTCAGATGGGGTCCTGGGCGATAAGAATAACAATAAAAGGAAACGCCTACACCGTGGAATATCTAAACGAAGGCTGTAGGGGCGAGGGGCGTTTGGAGAAGGTCGAGAGCACGATGCTTCGGTTCAAGGAGACGCTCACCCAAGCCGGCGGTAGTTGTCAGGATAAGGGCACGGTCTGGATATCAAAAGGCGGAGACAGCACGATTGGTTATTCGTACGTCGACGCGAAGTCTAAGCGACAGTTCGCATTTGCGACCCTCGTTCGGGACCGGATGGCCGAAGCCGTTATGAATCCGGGTAAGCCGATCTCCGCGGAGGTGACGATTCGATTGCTCGGCGTAAAGGTAGTGGACATAATTTATGCGAAAACAACGCAAAAACGATGCGGCGGCTGGAATTGCCAAGCCGAACTTGAAAGACTTCCGAAAGTGACGGCGGTGCAGGAAGGCAGTCCTGCTTATTATGCCGGGGTTGTGCCTGGAGACGTTATTGAAAGCGCCTACGATGTGCGGGACAACTACCTATATACAACATCCATTAGCTCAAATACGCTGGCATCGGGCATATCCAATTATTTTTCACGCCAAGGGAAAAAAATATGGTTCTCCGTGCTTTACGACATTGAAGGATCTAAGTTCGCCGGCGACACGATTTTCAACGTTGCTCTGATGGAAAGCAACAGCGATCGTTGGATCTCGGACTCGCCGACGCACACTGCGCAGACTCGAGCGGGCCTTCCCGGAGTCCAAGAGGCAAACACCAGCGCGAAACAAAAATACGAGGGGTTGAAGAAGGAGTCATATGCAAAAATCATCAGTAACCCCTGCAAAATAAGCGAATCTCAAATAGGGGGGATTGTTCGCCAGTTGAAGGCTTTGGAAAGCGCAGCGGCAGACTCGGCAGACAAATTTAATATGCAATTGGGCGAATGGGAAAATCTGGAAAAGCAGTTGAACGAGACTGCCCAAGCCGTTTGCGAAAATAGCAAAGACGGGGGGCTAACCAAGCTGGAATTTGTTCTTATGGGAATTGCTCTAGGCAAGATTCAACCGTGTTCGTACACTCCGAATACCGATTACAGTTCCATCTACACAGATGTCGACTATGTCCGATTCTTTTCGAGAAGAGCCTATGATAGAAACATTGCAAATCGCCTTGGGCTATCCGGTATGCCAGAGAAACAACAAGATTGTTTTTTCAAATTGATCGTGAATAGTATGTAAATGAGCCAGCGCACATTAATTACAAATTGGATAGGGGGAAACAGGTACAATGGAAAAGATCACTTTATTAGTAAGAACCTTTCTTTTCTCACTCGCGTTTGTTGCGAGTTGTTCAACACTACTTTTTGCTCAGGACGAGCCCGAATTTACGGCGAATCCTCAGTTTTTTAGCGCCCAAACGGATCGGGAGCGGTGCAATGCCATAAATTTGTGGCTGGATTCTGCTCGTCTGACAATTCCCAGGGGCAAAATGAGCCCATTCGACAACGTTAACCCCTACGCCATGAGAAAGGCGTCCATACCCGCCTTTCACGGCATTTTTGGTCGAGACTATACAGAGTTGTCAAAAGACGAAGTTAAGAAAATAGTGAGTACGATTAAAAAGTGCGTCACGGACGATTGGCTGAAGCGAGGGTTTGCGGATCAGCTAATCGACAATGCCCAGGCATGGACCGAGGACACGATGCAACATTTGCAGTACGGAAGTCCGGGGTATCAAGAAGCTGTTTTGGAACGTCGAGAGAAGACTGGTAGAGCCGCTTTCCCGAAACCTTGTACCGGCAGTCAGGCCGAAAATAAACGGGACGATAAGAATATCTACAACACAAGTGAGCTGCTGTACGAGAACGAATTATATAAAATATACGGCGCTCCCGGCTACAGTCTAGGCGACTGTTGGTACAGTGAGAGCGGAGTTATAGGCGTGAGCGTGCTTTTCAAAGGGGGCGAGAACGTAAGGATTGAAAACAATGAGGCATACCGCAAACTCATCGACGAAATTATTGTTCCGATGCTTAAAAAGCGAGTATATAAAATCCAAAGCTTGGACGTGGAGAATCACATCGATGGGTACTATGTCGCATTTTCTAAATCGCCCGTTCGCATCGAAGAGGTCGGCGCGATTACTAGTCCGAATAGACGGAGCATCCCCTTGAGCACGTATATGTTTAGAAATTGGGATAGGCAGGCGAAAAGGGTTGATTTTAAACAATTGGGAGCGAGCATCGCAGATTACCGCGAAACGGTTATTCGCGAAAAGGCCGAAACTGTTGCAATAGCGGCGGAAAAGAAAAGGCAGGAAGAAGTAGAACGACAACAACTGGCCATAGCTCAAAAAGCTCAAACGCTCGTCCAACGCAGAGAAGCAGCCGATTTGCTAAAGATCCTGAACCTATCGTCAGCTAAAAATCCGCCTGCGTCATATGATTTTGGCCCAATTAGCCAATACAAGAACGTAAACTTCTGGAGGAGAATTTATGAGGGCGATTTTCAAAACTTTAGCGGTCTGGGAGCCAGAGTACAAATTGGAGCGGCCTATTTTTCATATCACCGGGCCTATGAAGACAATTGCCAGACGAACAAAGAAATTGAGTGGCTTAACATACCCTTAACGATTCCGGCGAGGGAAATTAGGGATTTTTTCGCAAATATCATAGGTAGATCAGAAGAAGTGACGGAGTACTATCTCGTAAGAGCACCATTCGTAGATAGATTTAGCGACGGTTTTCATTATAGAACAGACCCCAATCGAATGGTTGCCGATGTAACGTACAGAGAACTCCAAGATGAACTCACAAAATTCATCAAAGCGGAAAAATGTTCCTCCCCTGCACTCCGGCAGTTCGAAGTCAATTTGGCACTCGCGGACTTAGGGTTTTTGCCATTAAGGGAACTGTATCAACCCGAACAAACAAAGGAGTCAGCGCCAAAGCCGAAGCCGCCTGGAAGACCAGTTCGTAAAAAATCTTGACGACATTATAGCAATTGCCCCGCGTCTCAGGCGTCCTTTTTCAAGCCAAGGAGTTCAAGTATGAAACAGTCATTTGTAAGCACGGTCGTCTTAAGTCTTATCCAATGGGCGCAGTCCGACCAGGAGATAGATAACGGGATTACGGCCATCAAAGGATGCGGTGGATAAGCTGCAAGAAGTCTCTGCTTCGATTACTAAGGAGGCATATCTCGATCGTGTTATGAATGATAACCGAATACATGCAATAATCTCGTCACCCTACTCGAAAGGCTGGTCGTTGAGCATCTTTTTTTCACTTCATAACGTCAGAACGCGGCAGTTTGTTTTTAGGCTTATCAAGGACTTGGTTTCGACATTAAAAGGTTTCATGGCAGTCTTTTTCGGGATATGCTTCACTATCAAGTTTTTCAAAGAAAATAACCAACGACTATTTAATGATCATCGGAGTCGCAGAGGATCTCGATCACCCGATTTTAACTTGACACATACTAGAAAAAGAGTTACATTCTCCGCAAATCCAAGGGTGAAAGGAGCAGTACTTCAAGGGGTTTTGGATTACCACAGGTCTAAATCAACGGGAGGACTTTTCTCATATGGCGGGAGCAGAGACGTGCTTCATGTTGCGTTTTCGATCTTGCTTCAATTCACCATGGACGCTGTCTGACTGTCTAGGACTTCGCATATGAATAAAAAGTACTCTTCGAAATAAGTCTCGATAGGAGGAAGAGATGAAGAGATTGAGTTACTGTTTTTCAACCTTTCTATTATTTTCAATTGTTCTCGGCAAGATCGCCGCCTCACCCATCACGTTCAATGGAAAAAAGTGTTATCTGGGGGTTATGCACGCACACACAGTTTTATCCCCAGATTTCCAACCTCAACCGGCTGATCAGAACATTTTTGAACAGCTGCTTCTTTCTGACAGCAACGAGCGTTTTGCGATAGCTAATGGACCTTATGCGGCGTATAAACGTGCCGCCGATCTCGGGAAATTGGATTTCCTCGCCGTTACCGATCATGTGCACGGTCCAGAGGGTAATCAGCAGTTTTGCAGTCACGAAATGCCGGATGGCGGGTACAAACTAATCCGTGATGCCGCTGCCAAAATAAATAACGATAATGCGTATCAAAATAGATTTCTGGCCATTCCGGGTATGGAATGGAGTGTAATAAGCTCCGGAAATCATGTAAATTTGTTCTTTGCGAACAATCCTGTGCCACAGAATATCCCGAACGGGAACTTCAGATCGCTTTTCACGAATTACCTAAATCACGCGGGCCTTGAGAAAAATAACCCGTTGCTGCTTGTACAATTGAATCATCCCAACCAGGTTTCAGCCGCGACCGCGTATGGACGTGAATCGTTCACGGGCAACAACGCCAATAATAATTTTGTAAATTTCTTCATGGATACGTATGTAGCGATCGAGCATATAAACGGCTCCTCCCACGGGGGCAATGGTAACAGCGCCGAACTAAACGCCCACCAAGACGGTGACAGTTTAGAAAGCCACTATCGCAAATATCTAAATATGGGCTTCCGGCTGGCACCCGTGGGCGATCACGACAATCATCGTGCTAACTGGGGCCGACACACCGCAGCAAGGACAGGCGTTTGGGCGAATGGCCTAACTCCGTCAGCGTTCGTGGACGCCTACAAAGCCCGAAGAGTTTTTGCGTCTGAAGACAACGAGATGGCGGTAGCGTTCCTTACGGGTAACCAGTGGATGGGTTCAATTATCAGTGTTCCGGCGGCCGGTGAGTTAAAAACCTTCAAGGTGTTTATCGATCAAGGAGCTGATAGTGATTCCGGGCAAAGCCAGAACGAAGGGCCTTATTTAGTCGAGCTTGTTGTTGATAACGCGCCGGGCGGACCGGCTGCCCGAGTCAGGAACATAATATTCGACGGCCAATCGGTCGGTTCTATTTTTGTACCGGCCGGTGAAACCGTGGAGTTTTCATACCGGGTACAACCGGGTACCTATTGCTATATTCATGTGACGGAAATGGGCGGCAAGGACTCCAACCGCAAACAAGCCGACGCATGGACTGCTCCTTTTTTCTTTACGTCCTAAGAACTTAGGCATCGCAAGGAATGGTTTCGATATAGCACATGAGTAGAAACAGCCTAATACAAGAAAAAATGGTCAAATGGCTGGAACCGCGCCAGTTGATAAGAACTGGTAGGGAGGTTGTGGTTTCTGCATTATTTGGCAAGCACGCTGATAAAAGGCTGTTTCTGCCCGGCGTTACTTCGCTTTCCGCAAACTACTATGTTCATACCCGTCAAGGTTTCATCCCCGTTTCCCTTTTTGGCCCTCAGAGCGATGTTGCAAAAGAGCGTGAAGAAGTTGATGAGCTTTGGGTAAACTACATTTCTGATGTGGGCGACGGCTTTGATTCCACTTATACAATGGCGCAATGCGTTACGAGGCCGCAGATAAATTTCAATACAGCTCTCGAAGAAGATCTAAATGGTGAATATCAAACTAAATTCGAAGATGTCCTAATCTTCGGCGGAGATGAGGTCTATCCAAGAGCTACGGCTGCAGATTACGATAATCGCCTTAAAAAACCTTATGAACTTGCATTCAAGGCAAGCGGCATAGAGAACGATCATTCAACCGTGTTTGCCATTCCCGGTAACCATGACTGGTATGATTCGCTGGTTATTTTCTCTGAAACATTTTGTGAAAGACGTAGATTTGCAGAACAGCACACCTTACAGGACAGAAGCTATTTTGCCTTAGAACTAATTAAAGGCTGGTGGATATTTGCTACCGATACACAGCTTGGGAACACGATAGATAAACCCCAGAAAGACTATTTCAATGAGGTAATGAAACACCTCGGTGAGGGGGACAAGATAATCCTTTGTACGTCCACTCCATACTGGACCGGGTTCGGGTTGGATGAAGTTAAGCTTAATCAAATACGTCGTTTAGAACACAATGGCGATAAACCTTCTAAACAAGAAGCTCAGAAATTGAGTGAAGAAGTGCTGGACGATGCACCGCAGGAGTTTAGCGAACTCGAGTTTTTCTTAGGTCACAATCTGAAAAATAAGGTCAAAGTTATGCTCTCAGGAGACCTTCATCATTATTGCCATTATGAATTCGAGACCGACGATCTGAACAAAAGTGCACTCTCTATCAAACATAAGATAACTGCCGGTGGCGGTGGGGCTTTTATGCATCCTACGCAGATCGGTAATCCTGAACTGATTGGCACGTTAAACGGGAATAAATTCAAAAAGAAAATCTCTTTTCCAGATGAAAAAAGGTCACAAGATATGTTCATTGAAAACTTCAAGAATATCGTAACCAACTGGTCGTTTGGCATGGTCACTGCTGCGTTTTACCTGTTGCTGGCTTATGTCTGCCGGTTTGATATTAGTGGCGGTGGTTTTCTGGAAATATTTTTCAAAATATTGAACGGTCTGGCGGATACTCCGGTTGCATTGATTTTGGTCCTGATAGTGGTCATCGGGTTAATATTTTTTGCTGAGGCTAAGACGCGCTTGGGAAAAATACTGTTTGGGTTTGTTCACGCGCTGACACACTTAGCGTCTTTCTTTTTTATATTTTGGTATGTTCAAAGCTCGATTGGGCATACCGAATTTTCATATCGTATCTGCAAAATTCTATCTTTAGCTATTCCCATTGCCGCCTTTGGGTGGATTTTTGGCTCAATAATAATGGCGGCTTACCTTTTCACAGCCATTTATGTAGTCAAAACTCATGGAAACATGGCGTATTCGGCCGTGGCGATTGAGGATTACAAGAATTTTCTGCGGCTAAAAATAGACAAAGATGGCAAGCTCACGATTTACCCGATCGGCTTGGAGAAAGTGTGCAAAAAATGGAAATGGATGAAAGACGGAAGAAAACAACTGTATATGCCGGACCAGGAGATAAGGATGAAATTGATCGAAAAGCCTATTGAGATAGTTAAGGATTTTTAAGAGAGAGAGGGCTTGATCCCTTTGGGATCCAAGAAAGGGTTATACGGACTTTGCAAAGTTTGTTCATTCAAGGGATGAGGTGCATCGTTGCAAGCGGTTTTGGAGGATTGATGCCATCAGTTGGACGGATTTCTAATCGAAATTGCCGGAAGCTGGATAAGTTGCACCGCGTCGTTCTAAGCCAGCAATTAAGAAACGATAAAACCACATGGAGTGTCAGAAAACTACAGTTTTCTGACATTGTGCAGTCGAATTAATTTTTTGTTAATTTTCGAGAAAATACTAGAAGGGCTCTTGACTATGAAACTAGAGTAGGCGTATCTTGGTTTTAATTCGTTTTTCGATCAATTTATCTCTTAAATATTTATAAATGTCGGGAAATCCCGGTCGGCTTTATACATTCCATTTGATCGAGGAGACGAATAATGAAGAAACTACCGCTTGTTTCCAAATCTGACCGTAGACGAAGTGTGTCTGCCATCCCCAAGGTCTTTGCCATAGATAAAATAGGCGTTTCACGCATTGGAAGCGTATTTTTGATCTTGACACTTCTTGGACAGGTGCTTTTCACCGGACCAATCCCAATCGCAAAAGCGAGTGGTCGAATACCAGCCTCTGAGTCGTCTCCAGCTCCCCCTAAACTGTTTCTCGCTCCAAATTCGTCCGTCGGCATAACAGAATCTTTTGCGTTAGCTGCGAACCTTTTTTCGCCGCTATCGAATCTTTTTGCCGAGCCGGAATTTCCGAGAGGTGTTGCCATTATAAGACAGCAATCACTTGTCGAAAAACTTGTTGACGGAACAACGGCCCTCTTTGCCTTGGTCATCCCCAAGATTAAGACGAAGGAAATGAATTCAGAATATACACAGCCCACCATGTATAACGCAACGGGCAGCGTCACATTTGAATTCGACGGGTTGGGGGGGGCCGATGTTAGCGGATGGCATCCTGCAACACATGAGTTCAGAATAAGAAAAAATGATGGCTCTATTGTGAGTAATACAAATCTCGGAAGTTATTCGTCAAAGCCGGTACCGGGTGATTATAACGGTGACGGCAAAACGGACGTCGCGATTTTTAACCCTGGCACTCCAGCGAATCCGGGAACTTGGTTTTATATACCGAGCCCGTTAACGGCGAGTGCAACGCCGCAGCCCTTGGGTATACATATGGGGATTTCCGGTGATATTCCGGCAGTAGGTGATTATGACGGGGATGGGACAAGCGATCAAGCTGTATACCGGCCGTCCAATGGGCGTTGGTATATAAATGAAAGCCAAGGTGGATACCGCGAACATCAGGAGACTACCACCGGTGGCATTCCTATTCCGGGGAACTATGACACCGATACAAAGACGGACAGAGCCGTATTCCGAACAATTGCAGGCTCCGGTTATTGGGATATTCATAGGAGCGTAGCTGGCGACTATTACATCCAGTATGGACAAGCTAACGATATACCCGTACAGGGAGATTTTAATGGTGACGGAAAGAGCGATTTGGCAGTTTATCGACCGTCTGAGGGAATTTGGTATTTCGCGACAATTTCAGGAAATGGTTATGGGTTAACTACATCTGTTGGTTGGGGCAACTACGGCGATCAGCCCGTACCCGCGGATTATGATAACGATGGAACAACCGATTGTGCTGTATGGCGGCCTACGACAGGCGTTTGGTATATCCATAAGAGCGACACAACCGATTACCCTAATCCGCCATATCTTTATAGAACGCTTGGGTCAGCGGGCGATATCGCGCTTCCTTCGGCATATACAAAACAAGTAGGCGGTGTTATTGACCCTGGAGTTAATGGGGCAAAAGCAAGACTCGCTCGGAGAAATGCCACAGGTGGAACAAATCTCTATTCGCAGAATTTTTCTTGGGGAACATCGCTTGTCAGTCTGCCGGGCAGGGCGGGACTAAATGCAGGTTTAGGTATTAGTTACAACTCACTTGTTTGGTTAAAAGATGATACGAAAATGTTCTTCGATCCTGACCGGAGTAACATTTCACCGGGGTTTCGATTTGGATTTCCGGAAATTGAACCTGTTTATTACGACAAGCCAAATGATAAATGGTTTTATCTAATGGTTACGCCCGATGGTGCGCGGGTACAGTTTAGACAAATCGGCGCAAGCAATAATTACGAAACGACGGATTCGAGTTACATGCACCTTGAAACAAAAGGGTCAAACGGTCCCAATGAACCGGTCCAAAACGTAGAGATAATGATCAGAGGAATTGATGGCAGCCAAATGTCGTATTCATGGAAGGTTAATGCATTTAAATGCACAAGGATTCTCGACCGGAACGGCAATTTCATTTCGATCAATTACACTGAGCAAGGCTTATTGCAAAATGTTACGGACACCTTGGGACGCGTAATAACAATTAATTATGATCCCGAGCTATACCCACTTTCGATTAAGCAATCGTGGAGCACTGGCCAACATACATGGGCAAGTTTTACCTACGGAAATAAGCCAATAAACACCGATTTCGGAGGAGATATAAATACCGTGATTGGACCTCCTGACGGAACAGTAATGAAGGTATTGGAAAAGATCACCTATGCTGATAACAGTTGGACACGCTTTGAGTATAACGATTACTTACAAGTGCAAAAAGTAAGTACGGTTTCTGCTGCTGCTGCTGAGTCACCATCACGTGTCTTAAATTACGTTTCGACAGATCTC
This sequence comes from Chloracidobacterium sp., assembly GCA_016711345.1. Classification (NCBI taxonomy): domain Bacteria; kingdom Pseudomonadati; phylum Acidobacteriota; class Blastocatellia; order Chloracidobacteriales; family Chloracidobacteriaceae; genus Chloracidobacterium; species Chloracidobacterium sp. The sequence continues at coordinate 809,472 of JADJTD010000001.1, read as the reverse complement.
GCAAATCTCACGGCCGGCCAGCTAGATTGCCCACGGTTTACGCATACCTATAAATGGGCAGAGAACGCTAATCTAGACGCAAGTGGCATAGCACAGGAGATTGACATTGAAAACACCGTCCCGGAATTTTCAAGGTTTAGGGTAAATGACATTGACCAGGATACGGCAGTTGTCAGAGTAGCGATGTCCACAACGTCGCCTCATCCTAACGGTCTTTATACGCTCCTGCATTTTGGCCGCAACAATCAGGGTTGGAAGGAGGGTTTGCCAATTGCGCAGGAGGATTGTATCGGTTCAGATACAGATTGCAGCAGCGAGCGAAAACGGTGGACGTGGACTAAGTGGGAACAAGACCAAGTAGGTGGTACGCCGTATGATTATGTCCTCAATCCACGAGTAATAGAAACACAGGTCGGGGATGACGCAAGTAACGTAAAGCGGACAACCTTGACTTATCTTCAAGATCCGACTGTCATTCCCAATATTGGTGGAGGCGATACGGTCGCTTATTTTGGGCTCGTTAGTGAGATCGAGGTTTTCGCCACCGACAACACGATCAAAAAGAAACAGGCCACAGAGTACAATCTAAATCCACTTTACTTAAACAAACGCCTGATCGGTCTTCCCTTAAAGGTGGAAAATTGGGGCTGGAATGAAGATCCTAACGTTAATTCGCTCCAGTACGTTTCTAAAGTTACCTATGCTTATGATCAAGGTGATTTTAGCGACGCAACGCTAATGCAGAATATTTCGCCTGTGCAGCATGATAGCGGATATGGTGCTAGTTTCACACGTCGTGGCAATTTGACCAGTACATCACGCTGGGATACAACAAACTTATCTACGGCTTCCGATCCAGACCTCGCCGTGACATCATCGATAAAATACAATACAGCGGGATCTCCCGTTGCGCAGACTGATGCTGTCGGGCGTGTTACCCGTCTCGGTTATACGGATAATTTCAGCACGACGGGTAATCCGACAACATATGCTTATCCAACTGTAGTAACCGTTCCAGGGGGCGTGAGTTTGGGCGATTCAGCCTATTCCTCAGTTCTGAGGTATCGCTATGATATTGGCGGGAATGTTGAAACCATAAGTGTACCTCGTTCGGGAACTGCTCCTGACATGAAAACGGTACACACGTATTGGGATACTACGGGTAAGCTTAAACGCAATGCGATTTGGATTAATGTTTCCGGGGCATGGACCGAACATAACTACACTCGTTACGAATATCCAACAAACGGCCAATTAAAGGTGTATTCGACTATCATCGATGTAAACAATAGTAATGGCCCTGATACGGCAGACGAAGTCGTCACCGAAAGCTGGGCAAATGGAAATGGGCAAACATTTATCTCTAGAACCCCTCATACATTTAACTCCAATGGAACTACAGCAACGTGGTCTTACTCTTATACTAATTATGACATTCTGGGTCGTCCCATAGCACAATTGATTCCGACGGAGGTCGATTCCGGTTGGAACCGCGCTGGAGATGATGCCGCTCCTCGTCCGTGGTTATGGAAACACACGGAATACGATTGGAAAGGGAGAGTGACTCGAACAATAAATACTGACGGAACAGACACCCTAGCAGACTACCAAGGGTGTGGCTGTGCCGGCGGCGAGATCGTCACATTATATGGAGAGCAACTTGAGGAAGGCCGCCGTACTCAAAGAAAATATTCGGACCTTTTTGGGCGAAATGTCAAAACGGAAATGCTGGATTGGACCGGACAGGTTTACAAGGCCGCGACAAATACCTACAACGGACGCGATCAGGTAATATCCTCAAAAGTATTTGCTGGAACGGAATACGCAACGGAGTTTCGCGAAACCACCCAGACTTATGATGGGCACGGGCGTATGGCCAGCAAACATGAACCCGAGCAGAATGCACATACTGCTACGGTCTATACATATTTTCCTGACGATGTACCGCAAACGATAACCGATGCTCGCGGGGCGGCAAAGCACTTTACTTATAATAATCTCGGACTCATAGACCAGATAAACTGGACAGTCCCGAATCAAAGCGGCATTGAAGTTCCCACAACAGTAAATTTTCAGTATGACAACACCGGAAACCGAACCCAGATGACAGATGGGTTTGGCACGGTCGAATATGTCTACAATGCACTTTCGCAGATTACAAGCGAAACGCGTCGGTTTAATGAAACGGTTCCGCTTTCCCCAGAGAACAACGACACTTTTGGAATTCAATACACATACTCTCAGGGCGGCCAGCTTTCGACGCTGACGGAGCCATTTGGCGAGGTCGTGTCGTACGGATACGACAAAATAGGCCGATTAAAGTCAGTATCTGGAAATAGAGCATCCGAAAACGTACAACTGGATTATGTCACGGACACAAAATACCGTGCATGGGGTGCTGTTAAGCGTTTTGAATATGGAAGCATTCACAATAAGAGGATCGAATACAATGACCGTTTACAGGCGTCCGAATATCAGGATGTCTGGGCAAAATTGCAGTATACATATCATGCGGACGGGCGGCTGAGTTTTTCAGATATAGACTCCAATGCGTATGGAACAATGAATTACAATATGCTGAATTTTGACAGGAAATATAAATACGATTTTCTGGGTAGATTGACGGAGGCAAGGACGGGAGCTGAGGCTCGATCGGGCCAAAACCAAAACGATCCTTTAAACCGTCCGTATCGATTCATGAATCAATATAACAAATTTGGCGAAACAACAAACCAGAGCCGACTGCACTGGACGGCAGCATTTGGTCAAGGATCTAGTTACGAAAACGGACGGATGACAAGTGAGACCGAAACGATAAACGTTCCGGACTGGGCGGGAACGAATGTAAATATCAGCGAGACCATCCAGCGAACGTTCGATGCCGACGGGCGCGTTCTCAGGGAAAGCAATATGCCCTCAGACCGAAGATACGATGCGGATGGGCGTATAGTTTTCTACCCTTCAAAGACATATAAGGCTCCCGACGTAGGCCATGAAGACACGACAAGGCATGTGCGGTATGACGGCGACGGTAGGTGGATCAAATCAAAGCCATGTTCAATGTCGGAGCCGACCTGTGCCGAGGACTCAATAAAAACATTTAATATAAGGTCGTCTGTACTTGGCGAGATATTGGCCCAAATAGAGGTCGATGAAGAGCAGCATCAAAACCGCACGACAAAAATATATGCGGGAGGAGAGCATATAGCGGATCACAGAGTTAAAAGGGTCGAATCTTCTATGCTTGATACGACACATCGTCTTGATGCTGATCCGAGCGGTGCGGTGCTGGGGCAAACTCTTATGCATTGGACAGGAATGGAAGAGACCTCGGGCGAAATCCACAAAGAAATGATCTCTCTCGATCCGTTGGGCGCTGGTGTCGGATCGAAGAATGTATATCTTCCGATCCCGACATACGACCCGGAGGATGCTGAGTGCTGGGAGGAAGATGAAGAAAATAACCCTGTCTGGATCTGTGACGCTCCTTATGACGACCCCGTTGATGAAGATGCTCAAACCAGCTCTCCTTTGGCCAATGAGTGCTACGTTAATGATTTTCCGGCGAGTTGCAGTGAAGCTGCTAATATGGCTGACAAATTGGGCGATGATGAGGCGGATCAGCAACAAGAAGAAGATCGCGGCACGACTGATCCTACGAATACCAACGCAAATGAGGACTCGACTGACGACGGCAACGGCGATGCTGGCGAACAGAATTTCCAAGCTAATGAGACCGCAGACAACAATGGTGCTCACGAGATGCGAGGTGGACTGTCTGTGGAAGTGTCAGCCGGCCCAAGCATTGAATCCATTAGAAATATCGATGCTTGGGAACTGCGGGATTTAACGATGCCGCAACCTGCACCGACAACACCCCCTGCTACGCCACAGCCTCAATCCGTGCCGACTCCTGGTCTGAATGAGCAACAGAAGAGAGATTGCGAAAACGCAAAAAAAGAGGTTGTTAATACTGCAAAAAAATATAAGGGTAGCACGGACTGGAGTTACGAGGGGACAAACGGTAATTTTGGAGCGAAAACCAATAAATGCAACCAGTTTGTAAATGATGTTCTTACTGAAGTTGGCGTTGAACCTCCGCAAAATAGAGGAAATGGATCTTATATTGGGCTTGGAGGACCACCGCAAGCGAGAGATTGGGCTGATTCGACGAATTCAAGAATGGGTAAGTGGCAAGTAGTGTCGGGGCCGGCACAGCCAGGAGATGTCGTTTCCCAAGCCATTAACTATTCAGATGCAACAGGACATATCGGAATTGTTGGGGAAAATAATACAACAATCAGCGCAACTCATGACAAAGTAATTCAGAATAACTGGGGATTCCGCGGACCGAATGGAACCCTTACGCCGAAAGCTGTTCTTAGAAGACTTGACTGTAACTTTTTTTAGATGTGCGCTTAAACAAAAATTGTAGCGTGAGGGAGTATTATATGAAAACTTTGCTTTTGATCGGGATATCTCTAATTGTAATTGCTTGTACTACTAAATGGTTTACTTCGTCTCCGAACAGTGAAGAACCACCTTTGATCTTAGCATCTCGTGCTGGCGACTTAAATCGTGTTCGCGAACTCATTAAAGAAGGAGCGGATGTAAATCAGCCAGGCAAATTTGGAGGAACCCCGTTATTTTATGCGGCTGGAAATGACCATGTAGAAGTTGCCGCTGAACTTTTAGAAAAGGGAGCGAATATTGAAGCAGAAGATGCAACAGGGAGAACTGCAATTTTCGCAAACTTGGAGAACGAACGTGAATCTGTAGAAATGATAAAATTTCTAGTTTCTAAAGGGGCATCTGTTAACCATATAGACAAAAATGGGATAAATCCGCTTTATGTTTCAGTTGATATCGGTGGATCATATACAAAGACTCAGTATTTACTCGAACATGGTGCCGACGTAAATCATAAAACTAAAGAGAATGGCGACTTTCCTCTTGAGATAGCTTCTTCTTGGGATAACTTGCGGACAGTAGCTTTACTTTTAGAAAATGGGGCCGATCCGAACCTTCAGACCTCCAGCGGCAATAGTGCTCTTATGGAGGCTTGTCGACTAAATCACAAAGATATTGTTGCCTTGTTGTTGAGAAAAGGTGCAAATCCATCTTTGCGAAATCGAAAAGGTCAAACCGCCCTTGATGTTACCCCGGAAGATGCCTCAGAAATTCGAGCTTTACTCATCGATCTGACGTCTGTCAACAAACATTAGTTTTATGACACTCATTTCTTGATCAAGGCGGCATAGGGAAATCGGCAGTCCGACCGTCATCTTTTTCAACAGGTTTTTTGACACCTGAATGCCGAGAGCTCAAACGTTTAATCCCTCATTCTCCGGAGAATCTCCCCCTTGTGCAAAAGGGTTTTTTAGAAAATCGAATATCTTTTCAACATGTGATTTCATCGGAGGATATTTAGACCGCTCCCATGCGGAAACCGTGTGTTCGTCGACCGCAAATATTTCCGCGAGTGCTTTTTTTGTAAATCCGGCATATTCTCGCCTCTCTTGCAAACGAGCCCCTAATGGAAGTACCACATCGCAAGGACACACCCCTAAGAAGTCATAAACTCGTCCTAGGAAGCGCAACTGCACTGTTCGCCGGTTTGTCTCCCAATTGCGTATAGTTGCTTCGTTGACGTTGAGTTGTTCGGCTACATTCTTGACGGTCAACCCCTGATCAAGCCGCCGTTTCCTTAGCGCATCTCCAATCGTTACAATACTATGTGGATATGGCGTCCTTAGAGTGGCAGTTTGATAATGGCATCTTGTCAACGCAGGGGTGTCCGTGTGGTTATTTTGGATCATCGCGCGAATGTAAATGCTCTCCGATCCAGATACAGCGTTATGTCGGCAAGATCTCAGGCCCGTTGATGGATCGCATCGATATTCACATAGACGTGCCCGCCGTGAAGTTCAATGAACTTAGAGGCCGTGATACTCCGCAAGGTGATAGCTCTGAGGCCATTCGCGAACGTGTAATGCGAGCCCGCGATTTACAGCTCGCAAGATTTAACGGCGAAGGTGTTTTTTCAAACTCTGCAATGTCGCCGAAGCAGATCCGAACCCACTGTGCTCTCGACAGCCAAAGTGAAGATCTGCTTGAAAAAGCGATGCTCCGTCAGGGCTTGTCCGCACGTGCGCACGACCGCATTCTCAAAGTCTCGCGAACGATCGCCGATCTGGCAGGCAGCGAAACTATTGAGCCGACACACATTAGTGAGGCTATCAATTATCGTTCGCTCGACCGCAACTATTGGACTTGATCTACCGCATTTGCAAGAATAAGCACCAATGACCGCCGAAAATCTCATAGGATTCGAGAACATCCCGCAGACGATCCCGCATTTTTGTTTCGAATCGTTTCAGCGGCACAACAAGCCCGATGCTCTGGCCTTCAAGGTCGGAGATATATGGAATCATCTTCGTGGCAGCGAGGTTATCGAACGTGTGAAACGTATTGCTATGGGCCTCGCCTCAATGGGTATCAAAGCAGGTGACCGCGTTGCGATAATCTCGGAAAACCGGCCGGAATGGTCTTTGGTCGATCTTGCGATCTTATTGTTGCGGGCGGTCAACGTGCCGATCTACACGACACAAGCGGTTGAGCAGATCAGATTTATCCTTGAGAATTCGGGCGCCAAGGTGTTGTTCATTTCCGGCAAGAAGCTTTGGAAACATGCCGAAAATGCGATCCTGAGTGTTGAGCAGCTCGAAAAGCTTGTCTTTTTTGAAGACGATGGCATACCCGAAACTGACCGTCGAGCAACCTCACTCGAAGACCTCGAAAGCAAAGGTATTGAATTTTCGAAGATCGATGCCGATGTATTTGAAAGGTCGCTTGCCGAGATCGAAACCACTGACCTAGCAACGATCATCTATACGTCAGGCACCACCGGTGAACCCAAAGGCGTGATGCTCACACACGAGAATTTCGTCTCTAATGTTATCGCCATTTCTAAAGGTTTGCCGATAAGATCCAGCGATCGCAGCCTAGCTGTCCTTCCACTATCACATATATTTGAGCGGACAGTTTTTTATGTGCTTTGCTCGAACGGAGTCTCGATACATTACTGTGCATCGTTCGACCAGCTTGCCTCGCATCTCAAAGAGGTCAAACCCACGATTATGACCGCCGTGCCGCGACTTTTTGAACAGGTCTATCACAAGATCGTCAAAAAAGGCCTGGCAGCCGGCGGCTGGAAAACAAGTCTTTTCCAATGGGCTCTCGTCGTCGGGCAAGACTACTGGGACTCGAAAGACAAGCACCAAACCATTTCGCCTGTGCTGGCCGCCAAGCACGCAGTTGCCAACAGGCTTGTGTTTTCCAAATGGCGTGAAGGCGTTGGGGGCAGCCTGCGTTTCTTTGTGTCCGGCGGAGCTCCGCTTTCGAAAAAGCTCAGTTACGCTTTTTGGGCGGCCGGAATTCCTATCCTTCAAGGCTACGGCATGACCGAGGCCTGTGTCACTTGCGCCAATCGGCCTGAGGACAATAAGGTCGGTTCGATCGGCACACCATTCGAAGGCATCGAGATGAAGATTGCCGAAAAGGATGGCGAAGTCCTAATTCGCGGCAAGAACGTCATGATGGGTTACTACAACAACCCCGAAGCGACCGCGCAAGCTATCGATGACGATGGCTTTTATCACACAGGTGATGTCGGTTACGAAGACACCGACGGCCATTTCTATATCACCGATCGGCTGAAAGATCTTTTCAAGCTTTCGAATGGCAAATACGTCGCACCGCTGCAGGTCGAAAGCCTTTTAAAGCAAAGCCCGCTCGTCTCGCAAGCGGTTGTAGTAGGTTCAGGTCGGAAACAGGTCGGAGCTCTGATCGTGCCTGATTGGGAAGCACTGAAAGACGCTATGAAGGCTGATGGCGTCTCGACTGAAGGCACTCGCGAAGAGCTTTCCGACAACCCGCAGTTTATCAAACGAGTCCAGAACGATGCCATTGATCTCACCCGCGAACTTAGTGACTATGAACGAGTAAAACGGGTCTATCTATTGCCCCGCGAATTCTCCATCGACAAAGGCGAAATGACGCCGACACTCAAGATCAAACGCAGCGTCATCGACGAAAAATACAGCGAAGCCATCGACGACATCTGCGGAAGCTGAAACCCGATTTTGAATCCTGAATTCCAAATTCTGAGTTCATCTCGCTGTTCCGAATTTGTAGCTGACGGAAAGATCGAGCTGTTTTTAATTTTGTGGGGTTAAATGGGAGAGAAGGCGGTGCATTCGGTGTATCGCCCTTACTGAAGGGCGGGCTTTTGTGTTTGGCTGCTTTTCTTTTTTAGGAGTGCATCGAGTGATGACCCGTCGGTGTAGCGATTTTTTAGGAGCGCCTCGGCCAGTTCGAAAAGTGGTGCAGGGATACCAGCCATTTCGACTGCTTCGCTCGATCCTTCTTCCTGAGGGTAGTGCGAATAGAATTCGACCTCAGCTGAGCAGAACTCGCACGACTCCAGATGGCCGCGGATCTCGTCGATGGTCCGTGGTGACGACGAGACCTTCTGGAAATCGAGCAGGTCGTTAGACGAAGGACATTCTTCGCTTTTACAAAAGCTGGTTATTTTTGTTGAGATCATAGGACACAATTATTTCGAGATCGTCCTATCAGGGCCGCGGGGCAGGCGGTTAGACATCTTCGTACTTCAAATGTAAATCCATAATGGCTATTATGTTCCAGAAAGAAGGCGGCATTGCGTAAATTTCCTGCAAGCTGATATCTGACAATTATAAGTAGTTTGCTATTGATTTCAACAATTAAAAACAATAGAAAAACTTGTTGCTCAAATTTGGAATTCTTGTTACTATCGTAATGTAGGCAGTGAGAGAGATCACCTCACCTGCCGCAAGTTCGGACCGACCGCAAGACTCGGCTGTTGATCTAAGCCGAAAATCCTCTGCAAAATTTACCCTCAACACTCGAATTCTAGTTCGAATCCCACTTGGCGCGTCTATGCGCGTAAGTCTGAACTGTGTCAACGGTGGCTCGCCGACATGAGGAAGGACGGACTTATTAGATAGGACAAACTGAAAATCGGAAACATCGCATTATGAATGATTTGAAAACAAAGGAACGCCCTGCCAGACCCGCTCCGCATAGGCATATCAAGGTCGGCAAATGGAATGACAGCCTTAAAGCATCCGACGTAAACCAGATCTGGATCGAACTTCACCGCATCGTTTCATCGCATCCATTGGTGCGGGCATCGAAACGTGCGGGCTTTCTCGTTGAGGAAGGCAAACACAATGCATACACGGACCTGACGCAGGAGCTGTTTGTTGCTTTGCTTGCGAAAGACCGGTTTCAGCATTACATCGACACGGAGATGACCGATGCTGAGGTCGAGGCGGAGATCAGCCAGATCGAGCTTACCAACATGCTGACGGCGGAGCTTCGCAAACGTTATCCCGAAAGCTATCGTTTGGCACGCCGCGTTTCGACACTTATACAGACAAGCGAAGCGTTTAAGCGTTTCGATAATATCGATCATCCTGATGTCCACAGGCGTTTGGCGGACAGGCTTTATGGACTGAAGGATTGGAGTTTCAAGAAAGAACGCCGCGACGTTCAGGAAATGGACGAGCGCGTTAAGTCAGTTTCATTTCTCGGCCGCGATACGCGAATGGTCGGCTGCACAGGCGACGCGCAGATCGTTATCAGCAATCCTGAATTGGAGAAGCTTATTATTCGTGTCTTTAAGGCGATCGATTCGCCGGTTGACGTTCGCTCACTACGATCGTTTGTGATGTCACGGCTGCCGATCATGGACATACATCTTGTGCCGGTAGGAAGCGGAACGGATAGCGACGATGACGACCGTATGCCGTTTGAGTTTAAGGACACCCGCGAGACACCCGAAGAAGGTGTGCTGCGCAACGAAGCTGAATTGGCCGCAGCAGGTTTTGTAGATAATTTTCTGAAGACGCTTAACAAGGCGGTCCGCGGCAAAGCAAAGCAGTATGACCGAATGATCAATGTTCTGTGGCATTGCTATCTGATCTCTGACGGCGGAACGCAGCTTGAGGTTGCTGAGATGCTCGGCGTGTCGGATTCTCTCGTTTCGGATTATCGCAAACGTATCGAGGCAAATTTACAGCAGCTTTCATTTAGCGGCGTCAATGAAGCGCGGCAGTTTGAAAAGGCACTGAAGATGACGGTGCGCGAAATGATCACGGTGGAAAAAGAAGAGATTGCGGCGTAAATGACGTATGACGATGAACCCTGTAAATGCCCATCGAACGATCAAAAGAGAAAGATTACAAAGGACTCTCGATACCATCTAAACACGGCAACAAGTCACCGGACGGCCTGCCGTCGCTGCGGCCTTCGGGGGCGACGAATGATGATGTCGCAACCGAATCAAAGAATCTCGTAAATCTAAATTTTACATACGCAAATGATGTCGATCCGACTGCGCAGAATTCGAAAACGGAGAAAGTCGCAGAAGCGGTCGAAATTGCGCGCCCAGTAGCCAAGAAAGAACCTGACTACCAACCAAAAGACGGCAAAGAGGCAAAGAAAGCAAAGCGAAACGAACGAGATCGTGAACTATTGAGCCGCGAACATTGGCTGGCTCGCAACGGCCATTTGTTTACCTATTTCGGACTCTATCTGTTTTCGATCCTAGTTCTTTTTCGGCCATACGAACTGATATCGGCGTTGTCGTTTCTGTCGGCGACGGCGTTTTATTTTGCGCTTGTGACACTGGCTATTTTTGTGCCTAGTCAGCTTGCAACCGAAGGCAGTCTTACGACGTTGTCATCAGAGGTGAAGGCTGTCTTTGCGTTGACGGCGATCGCTCTTGTGACGATGCCGATTGCAAAAGATCCGGGCCTCGCGTGGGAGATCTTTAATGATCCGTATATCAAGGCGGTCATTATTTTTATCGTACTGGTCAACGTTGTTCGCACTCGCAAACGACTGATGGGATTGATGTGGCTGTCGTTCGGAATTGCGGTCTATCTTAGTGCTGCGGCACTCGATCTTTATCTTAAAGGCGAGTTTAACGTCGAAGAGTATCGCATCAAGGTTGATGGTGTCGGCGGTATGTTCGGCAATCCCAACGAGATGGCGATGCACCTTGTGATGATGACGCCGTTAGTGATAACGCTCGGGCTAGCTGCCAAGAGCAAGGCAATGCGTTTCGTCTATTTTGCGATGGCAGCGATATTTGTCGGGGCAAATATGGTGACGTATTCGCGCGGCGGCTTTCTTGGCTTGATTGCTTGTATGGCAGCTTTGGCGTGGAAACTTGGCCGAAGGCAGCGGCTTAATGTCACGATCGCATCCATCGTTGTAGGCGGAATAGCAATTCTCGCCGCGCCGGGAAACTACGGCATGCGAATGTTGTCCATCTTTGTTCCGGGACTTGATGTTGTCGGTTCAAGCGATCAGCGACGGGAGCTTCTGGAAAGATCATTGCTAGTCACGGCGCGAAATCCATGGGGCATCGGTATTGGCAATTTTCCGATCGTCGGGGTACATAATCTGCAAACTCACAACGCATTCACGCAGGTTTCGTCGGAACTCGGGATTCTGGGCCTTATTGCGTATCTAATATTTATGATAAGTCCTTTTCGAAAGCTAGGAGCGATAGAACGACGGCTCTTTGACGAGGACAAGCAGGATTGGTTTTATTATCTTGCGATAGGGCTGCAGGCAAGCATTATCGGATATATGGTTTCGAGCTTTTTTGCGGCGGTCGCGTACAACTGGTTTATCTATTATCTGATCGCATATGCGGTCGCATTCCGTAGAATTTACACACTCGAAAAAGGGGCCGAGGAGAAAGCAGAATTAATGTCGTCTCTTCAACCGCGGCCAGCCGAAGCTACATGACGGCAACAGCAGAACAAGTAATTTTCTGGATGTGCATTAGCGTGCTGGGCTACGTTTATGTTGGGTATCCGTTGCTCGTTCATTTGATAAGTCTGCTGTTTCCAAGTACGATAGAACGCGCCGAGATCGAACCAAATGTTACCGTTCTGATCACTGCGTTCAACGAAGAAGACTCGATCAGCGAAAAGCTCGAAAACACTTTAAGGATCGACTATCCCAACGACAAACTTGAGATCCTCGTAGCATCCGACGGCTCAACTGATCGAACGGATTTGATAGTCGAAGAATTTGCATCACGCGGTGTGAAGCTTTTTCGACAGGAAGGCCGAGTCGGCAAAACAACTACGCAAAACAATGCTGTCGAACAAGCTGCAGGCGAGATCATTTTGTTCTCGGACGCGACAACAATGTATCGGGAAGATGTATTTCGACAATTGCTGCCAGCCTTTGCCGACAAAAGCGTCGGCTGTGTCGCCGGCCGCTTAAACTACGTTGACGACCTAAGCACAACTGTCGGCCGTGGAGCGAAAAGCTACTGGGGCTACGAGACCTTTATCAAGATCGCCGAAAGCCGAGCTTGTTCACTGATCGGTGCTTCGGGGTGTCTTTATGCAGTGAGGCGATCTGCTTACGAGCCGATGTACGCCGAAGCGTGTTCTGATTTTCTTATCTGCACAAACCTATATCGCAAAGGCCTACGCAGTGTGTTCGCTCCCGACGCGGTTTGTTTTGAACACACCAATCGTCGCGCCGCTGATGAACTGAGAATGCGCGTTCGCGTGATCTCACAGACATTTACAGATCTTTGGAGAAGCCGCGACATGCTCAATCCGCTGAAAAGTGGTTTTTTTGCTATCGAATTAATATCGCATAAGGTGCTGAGGTACGCGGTGCCTTTGATCTTGTTCGTGTTCTTTGCCGCGAGCATCGTGTTTGCATCTGCGTCCGCTTTCTATGCGGCCGCAATGTTGCTGCAACTACTTTTCTACTCAATGGCGTTTATCGGTTGGCTCTTAGAACGCGCTGGTAAGCGTCCTCACTTGCTCGCAATGCCGCTTTATTTTGTACTCGCTAATCTTGCATCTGTGATGGCATTTTACAAATTTCTTCGCGGCGAAACCTTTGCCAGATGGGAGCCGATCCGTCAGGCTCGTTGATTAGTTATGATCGAAAACAGACGCCGAAATAAAAATATCAGCAAGCGAATTGGAAGTAATGTTTCCGACAGGCTGCCGCGCGTTTCGGTCATAATACCGGCTTACAATTCTGCTGCTTTTATCGCCGAGACGCTTGATTCCGCAATTAAACAAAGATTTCGCGACCACGAGATCATTGTAGTCAACGACGGTTCTCCCGATACAAAAGAATTTGAATTCGCCATTGGTCCGCACTTGGAGAACATAATCTACATCCGACAACGAAATGCCGGAGCAGGCGTCGCACGCAACACGGGCATCGAACACGCTCGCGGTGACATCATTGCATTTCTTGACGCAGACGATGCGTGGATGCCGGATTTTCTTGCGTCACAATTTGTCTTTCTCGAACGTAATAATTACGACATGGTCTATTGCGACGCTATGCTTTTCGGGATGCAGTCAGCATATCGGCGAACGTTTATGGAAACTGCTCCGTCGACGGGCGACGCTAATTTTGAAAGTATTCTCGATCTGCGGTGCAACGTTATTACTTCAGGTACGATGGCTCGCAAAAAAGTGATCGTTGAAGCGGGATCGTTTGAGACAGAGCGTGTAAGGGCTCACGATTTTCATCTTTGGCTGAGAATGGCGAAGAACGGAGCGAAGATCGGCTATCAGCGAAAACAGCTGTTGAAATATCGCGTACATCTCGAAAGCCTTTCCGGAGATGCTATCAGCCGAGCGATGCGCGAGCGGGATGCTTTTGAACGTGTTGCAAAGACGATTGAATTGACCGATGAACAGCATTCGATTGTCAAGAAACGCATCGAAGAACTCGAAGCCGACCTTGCCGTCGAACAGGGAAAGGCTTTATTGCTCAACGGGAATTTTCGCGAGGCTGAAGCAGCCTTCCGAGCAGCAAACAACTATCGCAAGTCATCAAAACTGGCCGTTGTCTCGCTGCTAACGCGCGTTGCACCTCATGTGCTTTTGAAATTTTACAGGTCTAACCGAGGTTCTGAGATAGCGTTTATCGAAGGGCAGAGTAATTGAGTGAGGAGCAGATAAGAAGGGCGATACATTCGATGTTGAGTGTATCGCCCTCACTGACGTGCGGGCTTTTGCATTTTAGAACAGCTCTACGCGTCCGTTGGTTATTATCATTTGCGATTCGCCTTCGTTGAACATTATCCGCTCGAATGTAACCGGCGAGGCTGAGCCTGGCGATCCGACTGCTGTAAATTTGAGATTTAACAGGACGCCGTTTTCGTCTATCGGCATCGCTCCATAAACTACTACTCTTAGTAATCCGGGTTCGGTTGCATTTGTGACGACGGAAAGCCCTCGGCTCACAGTTCCTTTTATTCCGATGGGATCGGCTTGTGGTTGTATCACCGCCGGATCGTATCGAAGATCGAACTCATAAGAAATAATGCCTTTATCAGCCGCTCTCTGAACGTTGACAGGAATAATGATCTCACCGTCCTTGGCTGAGATCTTTGGCAGATCGACGACGATCTCCTGCCCACTTCCGTTTGTCAACGGAGATCTCTCCGCAGCCCTTGCTGCGCTCGGCGTCCAATTACCCGAAACGTCGCCCATTAGCAATCCAACATAGTCTTCGCCGGTAAGGTTGCTTACCACGGATGGATACGTCCTGCTCGTAGGCGAAGAACCAACCGGAAATGTCGGGCCGGGCGGAATGAAGAAGCGCCATGTTCCGGTGATTCCGGTTGTGGGGCCTGCACCTGATGCCACATACGTTGCGATCTGTCCGGCGTCAAATGATGAAATGGTTCCGTTATTGCTGACGTCAGCAGTGACTTTCTGGTTATTGGCCGTTAGAATTACGGCGCCTGAGACGTGCTGCGCGATTCTTGCCGCATCGAGCGAAGAGATGCCATTTTGGCCTGTTGTTTTGGACAATGAGACTGTGTAAGAACCGGCTCCAAATCCGGCCAGCGTATATTGCCCAGCAGTTCCGCCCGGAGCAGCCGTCGTCGTCGAAACAATCGGCGAACCGCTTCCCGTAACAGTTGCGTTCGAGATGTACTTCGGCGGTGCTGCAGCATTGCCATAAGTTACCGTTCCGCTGATCGATGAACCGCTTACAGTTACGCTGCCGTCGGTTATTGTTCTGCCGGGCACACCCTCGTTGAATTGAAACGCCGGGTGAAATTCAGTGTTCGGGTCGGTGTAATCAGCCAACGCCAGTTCCGTCGTTTGCCCCTGCTCGCCCAAGGCAACAAACCTCAGATTAATCAGCGTTCCCGAGCCTGTCATGTTCGGTGCCTGAAAGGCTGAGATTATTAGGTGGCCGGAAAAGTCGGTATTCGGGGTTATAGACATCGAGCTGCTCAGCGTTCCGGCTACGTCAAATGCGGGTGATGCAGGCTGAATGATTTCGGGGTCGAATGCAACATGAAAATCATAGGAGATCACGTCATTGCCTGTGAGATCTCCAACAGTCACAGGAACTATAAAGGTTGAGCCGGGCGCGACGTTGATCGCCGGCAAAGACACGGGAATGACGACGGCGGGAGGAGTTGGCGTGTGTGTCGGCGTACTGGTTGGTGTGGTGGTCGGCGTATTTGTCGCCGTGCCGGTTGCAGAATTTGTCGGTGTGCTGCCGAGCGTGACGGTAAAGTTTGTGTTGGAAATATCAAAAAAGATATTTCCAACAGCTTCAACTTTTATTCGAGCTTGTGACGTCGGAGTATTAGGAATGGTCACAGTCTCGCTGCCATCATTGGCAGTGCTTGCCAACAGAACGGTCGAAAATGTCGTGCCGCCGTTGCTCGAAAATAAGATCCTCACATTTGCCGCGTTTACAGGAGCGGCGGTCGTGCCGGCAACATTCCATGTTACCATCTGAGTCGAATTTCCTGCCCACGAAACATTAGTGTTCGGCGATGTGACGGTAAACGGCCCGCTCACGCCGTCAACGGTTACTGTAGAAGTTGTATTTGAATTAACTCCTCCTGCTCCGGCACGATTGTCACGCACGACGACCTTGAAAAGCATCGTGCGAGAGATCGCCGGAAGCAGTTCGCCTAGCAGACAAGTATTTCCTCCGCAATTGTAGGTTGACGGAGGCACATTTGCATTGTTGAGAATATAGGTCAGTGACGGGAAAAATCGTGTTCCGCTTGTAGTTGGCGAATATGTTCTCAAGATCGGTTTTGCGATGCCATCTGAATCGGTATTCGGCACTGCGCTGGTTCCTGAGCCTGACGACTGTAAATCGTATTCTTCCCAATCGTAGGTCAACGTATCGCCGTTTGCGTCGGTTGCAGATGCCGTGAGAGCAAATGCCGAATTTTTCGGAATTGTGAAATTGCCCGGTCCGGTTACCACAGGGAGTGTGTTGCCTGATGCGGTAATCGCAGCACATGAATTTCCACCACCGCTTTGGCTGAACGCAATTATTTCCTCAAGGCTCTTTACATGAAAAGTGTCGATGCTGTTCGGGGCGAGGTCCTGGGCATCGCAGATTCCGGAGTATCCCATGATCGTGATACCGCTGCCCGGTTCATAGGCTGCCGAAGCGGCCCGATTGCCGCCGCAGTTGCCGGAAGTTCCGTTAAAAGTGTGATTAGCACCAAACTGATGGCCGATTTCGTGAGCCACATAATCGATCGCAAAAGGATCGCCAATCGGACTGCCTAAACCCGTAGTACCTGCGCCCTTACTGCCGCTGCACGGTGTTTGAAGCCCGGCTACGCCGCCGCTGCCGGTCGTGAAAACGTGTCCAATGTCATAGTTGGCCGAGCCGATGACTGTGTTCAAATTTGGGGTATTTTGGTTTATTGCCGATGAATCGTTCGAGTATGGATCATTCGCAGATGTGCATGCAGTTGAGCCGCCGGGTACGGGGCAGGTCAGATTGTTGCCCGCATAGACGATCAGGTTATTGTTCGCGATGATATTCATACGAATCGCAACATCTCTCTCATAAACGCCATTCACACGGTTCATCACCACAACCTGCGCTGCTAAACAACCGGCAACGGTATTGCCGCCGACCGCTGAGCAATATTCGTTGTTAGCCGCGAGTGCAAGGCGGTACGTGCGAAGTTGTGTGCCTGACAATACTTCAGGAGCACTCTGCGGTGCTGATGCAGTTGGCAGAAAATCTGTGCTGTCAGGATCGCGAGGTTTGATAACAGATTCTAGTCCGCGTTCGCTCAAATCACTTTTAACCTCACATTCAAAAGCGCCGGTCTTTGGCTGATCGCGTTTGAAAAAGCTGATGTAGTTATTTGTATCGCTGGAGGAGTATGGATTTACAATGACCGTACCATTTGGTGAGAGGATCATCGAATGAAAGCCGCTCGGAAGAAAATCGAAACGCACGGTCGCCGTTGGATCGTCTATACCCTGCCCGCGATAGGTTGCTCCAAGCTCAGGGTAATCCTTCAACAGTCCGCGTTCTACAACAAGCGAATGCTCAATACGAAAACGGCTGCACGAACCGTCAGGCATCGGCAGGTTCAAGATTACCTCTCGCCCGCCGGAAAATTCCTCAGGTGCCCGATCCAAGATCAAGCGCAACGTCGCTTTGTTAAGGCGAAACGTCTCGTAGCTGCTCGGCATAACGGAGCCGTCGATTCCGGGTTGCTGCAATTGGGCTTTATCGACGCGATCCCAAACGTTGTCCTCTGATCGCTGACTAGCAAGGATCACTCCCGACAAGGCGAATAATACTGTTAGTAAAAACAAGCTACGATGTTTCCAATTTCTATTCATAGGTTAGAAGTCCTTGCAGTAATCTTATCGTAAGGCAATTAGATCAATATGCAGTTGAAATGTGGTGAATTTTTCTAGTTAAAACATATAACCTTAGCGTTCTAATTGCAATGAAATTAGTATCAAATGTGCTCTATAAGCGATTCTTGCTCATATGAAGATAATAATCAGCGTATTTCTGCAACATATCTTGACGTAAAACGTGCCTTACATTGACGAGTCGGTTTGGATTTTGGGCAAAATTCTGTTGTAAATAGTATGGATGTATGGCTCACGACAATATCGAAATTTTGGGCACGGAGGCGACGCGTTCCAGGATGCCTGAGGAAAAACTGTCCGACCATGCACTCATCGAGGCCACAAAAAGCGGCGATGAACAGGCATTTGCAGAGATAATGAGCCGTTATCGGAATCCGATAACAAACTATCTCTATAGATTTTTGAACGACTATGAAGAGGCCGTCGATCTGGCGCAAGAAACTTTTGTGCGGGTTTATTTCGCGATAGATCGATACCACACACAGTTTGCGTTTTCGACTTATATCTATCGAATTGCGACCAATCTTGCGATCAGCGAGATTCGTAGACGGAAGAGACGAAAACTGTTGTCGCTGACAGGACTTTTCCAGGCAGAAGGAGACGAGACGACGGAATATCAACCGCCGGACAAGCGGCCTTTGCCTGATGCAGAATTGATAGACGGCGAACGCGACCAAACAATCGCGGCAGCCATCGCAGCTTTGCCGGAAAAGTATCGAGTGCCGATCATTTTACGCGATATTGAGGGAAAGTCTTATGACGAGGTCGCAGAGATAATGGGACTAGGGCTTGGCACGACAAAATCGAGGATCAGCCGCGCTCGCGGATTGCTAAAAGAAAAATTACAGCATTATTTATAAACAATAATGAAAAATGAAGATCACAAAATAATGGAAATTGAAAACGATCCGGTCAGACGGCTGCTCGGCAGCATGAAACGAGTCGAAGCTCCCGGCGATTTTGATTTTCACGTTAAGGCTCGGATAGCTAATGGGAGTCCCGTCGATAAAAGTGCATCATTGCTCCCAACATGGGTACGATATGCAGTTCCACTTGTTCTTTTGCTGTTTGTCGGCGGCTATTTTGGATTTCGTGCTATCAATTCTCCCAATGTTGCGACCTCACAACCGATAGCGGCGGTGCCTGTTTCAAATATCGAACCGCCGGCTCAGGCAACTACACAAGTTGTCGAGCCTCCGGCAAATATGATCCTGGCTACGCAAAGAGATGAAAAGCTGCCCGAGTCCAATACACGATCTAAGATCACACTACCGGAAAAGCTCATTGCTTCTACAGGAAGCGCTAAGAAAAATTCCGGTGATGGTTCCTTCGAAGTAACGCGGCGCATTAGCCAGCCGATAGATATCAGGAAGCCGAAAGATGTTGTGATCCTCCGTAGTATTTCTACGAAGGAATTGCTTATGCAGCTCGGTGTCGATGCAGCTTATTCCGATTCATCGTGGAAGGTTGGCGATGTAAAACAAAACAGCAAAGCTCAACGCTCCGGACTTAAAATCGGTGACGTTGTCGAGGCAGTAAACAATCAGATCTTGACCGAGAAAAACTCGTTTGGGAGTCCATTCAGTAGCAAGAGCATTCGCGTTCGCCGTGACGGAAAGAGCGTTCAGATCGAACTGCAGCCCTAAGGATTTTTCGCTTCGTCAACCTTTGCATCTTTAACCTCGGTCTCGAATTTGCGGTAGTCGTAAAACTTTTGGACCTGATTTATATCGATGCCTTTTACAAGAAGGACTCGGAGCGAGAAGTTGATATCAGCCTGTGTCGGCAGCCAGATCTCGTCGTTGATACGTTCTTTATCGAGTGTAAACGTTGCTCCTTTTTTAAATTTTGCCAGCACGCCGCCGCCGATGTTCAGGCTCTCGAACAGAACGGCTTCGATACGGGCAACTTCTTTATCCTTCTCGTCGATCCACATTACGCCTGCCGTTTTGCCGAAAAATTTCAAAACGCTTTTGGCATTCTTAGTGTCAAAATCAGGATTTGGTTCGAAATCGAATACAACGCAATCGCGTCCCCGAAAACGTTCGCGTCTCGGATTTATCAATTTTGAAGCACGCAAAACTTCTGCGATAGAAATACGGCGGCTGTCTTCTGACGGAGCGCCTTTCGAGTCGAGCTTGCCGGCACGAGATTCGTCTTTAGCGATCTTTTTTTCGATCTCTTCAACCTGTTTGGCAGCGTCCTTATCGGCGTTGGCCTGGTCTTTTTCGTTCAGAGGTTTGCCGTTCTTTTCGATGAGGCGTTTGATGCGATAGCCCTTATAAAAGGTGAGCTGGTTGGTTTCCGATTCTTTCTCTCGAAGGATGCCGTCCTTTCCGAGTTCGCGCATGATGGTCTTTTGGTTGAAGGAGTAGCTGTCCAGAATTTGCTCGACTTTATCCTCGTTCGCCTGCACTTCCTGAAGCAGCGCCGGTATGTCGGGCAAAGGCTCATTCGACACCACAGGGAAATCGAATTCCGAACGAGCGATTGTTTCATTGATCTTGACGCTGTCGAGTTTGACCTCATAAACCTGATCGGCAATCGCAAAACGGGTGGCGAATGGCTGTTTGGTTCCGTTCACGTCGCGATAATCGCTGTAGTCTGAAACTTCGAGCGAATCGCCATTCGGAATCTCGTCGCGCAAGAGCAGTCCGGTCGTTGTGTCGAAATAGAGTTTGATAACGACGCCTTTTTGAGTTGTTATGACGACGACGTTTGTAGGTTTGCTGTCAACGACAGCCTGGCCGCCGGAAGTGATCTTTGACTTTTCGTTTTTGAGATTGCGCCAGAGGTTGTTTCTAAACAAGGCCTTTGCCTGAAGATCGACGCTGGACTTTCCGGTCAGCGTTTGCAAACCGTCACGCGAATTCCGCGACCACGACGAACGCCCGTTGTAACCGGTCTCAACCTCGAAACCGCCAACATCGTAATTGACATTGAGCAGATTTGGAAGGGAAGTTTGGCTGACGTATTGACCCGTTGCGCCGTCGCCAAGGCGTGTGATGGTTCCGGTCTTTGAAACAGATCTAACCGATTGCAACGCCTTGCCGCCGAGAGCTTTTTCGGCTTGTTTCAAGATTTTTGACGGCGATTGTCCAACTATGGAGCTTGATGCGGCTAGTACGAACATCGCTGCGGTCAATATGACGCCCAACATCTGGTTACGGTTATGTTTCATTGCTATTATCATCTCGAAACAATTTTGGTTAAAGGTTGCAGTGATGTCAAACAAATGGTTTCCGGCTTTGATTGTGGTATATGCATTGTGTGTTTTTAGCTGTGCAAGAGTACAGATGCCGGAAACAGCAGTTCAAGATGTAATAGATTTAGAACCCAGCCCGATTGCGAAAATTAGAAATACCGGACGTGTCATTCATGTAGTGGTCGCATTGTGCGATAACGAAAATCAGGGAATTGTGCCAGTTCCGGCGCATTTGGGAAACGGCGAAGATCCTCAAGGCAATCTTTACTGGGGAGCTGGTTACGGCGTAAAGACGTTTTTCTCAAAGAGCAAGAATTGGCAAAAGCTGGGGGAATTTCAAAATCCGAAACCTAATGTTTTAGAGAGAGTTGTCTTCAAACACAAAGTCGAAAATGTTTATCTTGTTGCTGACGCATATCTTGGAAGTAAGATGAGAGAGACGATCAATGATTTCCTCTCATCTGCTTCGGGAATTCAGCTTGAAAATGTCCAATTATCGGATTTGCGGTTGCAGATCATGGGAAGTGCCGATTTGATTGCTTTTGTGGGTCATAACGGTCTGATGGATTTCGAGCTTAACGCATCGCCCAAGAAACATGACGATGAGAAAAGAGAAGCAATAATTCTCGCTTGTGCAAGTCGGAATTATTTTTCAAAACATCTAAAAAATACCGGAGCTGAACCTCTCCTTTGGACGACCAATCTTATGGCTCCGGAGGCGTACATTTTGCACGATGCTATCGAGGGCTGGATTAGAAACGAAAGCCCACAAGAGGTTCGTGTTCGTGGAGCCGCCGCCTACGCCAAATATCAGAAAATAAGTCAGAGATCGGCTCAGAATCTTCTTGTGACGGGATGGTAATGTTACTTGGCGTTTCATACATAAAAATCTTGACAACCAATGAAATTTATGTTATGCTTTTCACATTCACAGCAGACGGGAGAAATGTGACAAAGTTTTTTTGTAAAAACTGCCGGACACGCTAAAAATATGACTGTAACTATAGTATTATCAACAATTACAGTGTCCGGTATCGTCTCCGGACAACGCCGGACAGACCGGACAGCACCAAAGTTCACGTGAAACGCATAAGTGACATATTTGCAAAAGCTTACAGGGAAAAACGGCATGATTTTGTGTGACACAATGTGACATTTGTTGACATCGTCCAAATTTAGCATGAGAGTATTTTGTTATGAGCCCGCGAAATTTATAATGCCAGAACAACGACTTAAAATGATTAAAAAGATCTTCATCATCATCGCAATTGTTATTTATGCGGCGCAGGCCTTCGGCCAAACCGTCACAGCCGATCTGGTCATAACCAACGGCAACATCCGGACAATGGATGCAAAGCGAACCGTTGTTCGCTCAATTGCGGTGTTGAACGGCAAGATTATCGCAGTTGGTTCTGATACGGATACGAGACCGCTGATCGGGCCGAAGACGCGTGTTATAGATGCGAAAGGCAAACTCGTTCTGCCGGGGTTCAATGATGCGCATGTGCATTTTATGGTGACCGGTTTGCAGCTTTCATCGGTTGACCTTCGCGATGCAAAGTCGCCGGAAGAATTTGTCCGACGGATAAAGGATTTTGCGGCAAAGCTGCCAAAAGGGCGCTGGATCACAGGCGGCAGTTGGGATCATGAGAACTGGACGCCGAACAACTTGCCGACAGCGGCGATGATCGACGCGGTAACGCCTGACAATCCAGTTTATGTTCGTAGGCTCGACGGCCACATGTCGCTTGCAAACAGCGTTGCGATGAAGCTTGCCGGTATGAACCGTGAGACAAAGGACGTCGCCGGCGGCATGATAGTCCGTGACGCCGCGGGCAATCCGACCGGTATTTTCAAGGACGCGGCGGAGAACTATTTTGAGAAGATCATCCCTGAACCTTCGTTCGCAGAAAAACTTGACATAGGCCGAGCAGCGACTGAGCACGCTGCATCGCTCGGCGTTACAAGCGTACAGGATATGACTTTCGGGACTGATGTCGGCGTGTATCAGGAACTGATGCGGAGAGGTGAGCTAAAAACGCGCGTCTATGACTGCATCAAACTTTCGGATTACAAGAGTTTAGCTGACCTCGGAGTGCGTCATTCTTTTGGCGATGGCATGGTTCGCGTTGGATGCTTGAAAAACTATGCCGACGGCAGTTTAGGTTCAACCACTGCGTGGTTTTTTGATCCTTACCTCGACGACCCTAAATCCACGGGATTAGCGGGCGAGGACTTTGCACGAATCCCGGCAGATGTTGCAGCCGCGGATAAGGCAGGACTACAAGTAATGCTCCACGCTATCGGCGACCGTGCGAATCGGGCTATTCTCGACGTTTATGAAACAACCCAAAACGTGAACGGCCCAAGTGACCGCCGCTTTCGCATCGAACACGCGCAGCACCTTCGGCAGTCGGAAATTCAGCGTTTTGGTAAGTTGAAGGTCGTCGCGTCGATGCAGCCGTTTCACGCAATCGACGACGGACGCTGGGCATGGAAGAGGCTCGACGAAAAACGCTTGAAGGGAACTTATGCATTTCGCAGCCTGCTCGATAGCGGCGCTGTTCTTGCGTTTGGTTCCGATTCGCCCGTTGCTCCGTTAAACCCCTTAATTGGCATCTACGCCGCAGTCACTCGCCGAACGCTCGACGACAAGAATCCTAACGGCTGGATACCTGAGCAAAAAATTACCGTTGACGAGGCGGTCCGAGCCTTCACCTACGGCTCGGCATATGCCGAATTTCAAGAGAATGAAAAAGGCACGCTCGAAATTGGAAAACTTGCCGATCTTATTATCATTTCGGATGATATTTTTACGATCGACGCTACCAAGATCGGAACAGCAAAGGTTTTGACGACCATTATTGACGGTAAAGTTGTATTCGAGGCAAAATGACAATGTCTTTGTTATACTCGAAAGATCCCTTTATTTATATGGAGAGAACTATGAAATTATTTATCAATTTGGCACTTATTATTCTTGCACTTTCATTTTCGGCTATTGCCCAAGAAGGAATGAAAGAAAAAGCGAAGCCTACGGAAGCTGACAAGACGGCGGCGATTCCGTCTGACAGTTATTTGAAACGTGGTGCGCCGATAGGGAAGTCAAAAAAAGTTTCGCTTGAAAAGGCGCTCGCAGACCCGGCGAAATTTGCGGATAAGACCGTCCGTGTCGAAGGCGTGATCGTGCGTTCGTGCAAGATGGAAGGCTGCTGGGCAGAAATGGCTGAGAAAAAAGACGGCAAGAGCGTTCGTGTGAAGATGAAAGATCATGCTTTCTTTATCCCGCTTGAATCTGCCGGTGCTAAGGCACGCGCTGAAGGCGTTTTTCAGGTAAAAACGCTCACCAAAGCAATGGTCGATCACATGATCGAAGAAGACGGAGCGAAATTCGCCAACCGCAACGCCGACGGCACAGTAACTGAGGTTTCGTTTGAAGCTAGCGGAATTGAACTCAAGCAAGGCAAGTAGACTAAACGTATTTATGAGGAAAACGCGAAACAGACTAATTTAGTGTGTTTCGCGTTTTCGTGTATTTAGCTTTTAGTCAGAGTTAAAATCTCAGCCTTACAGAAAGCTGCATTTGTCTCGGGTCGCCGATGCCCTGACGCAGGTAGCCGTCAAAATTAAAGAGGCTTGGTGCGGTCAGTGAACTTTGATTTCCCGGAAGAAAGGACGAGTTAACAAAATTGTCCGAGTTGAATGTGTTGAACATTTCAATCTGCGGGATCAACGCGACCTTTTCGTTGATGTTGAAAACCCGCGACAACCGCCAGTCGAACGAGGTGAATTTATTGTCCTTGCGGAGCGTGTTGCGGTTCGTCCTGTCAGTTCCGACCAAGGCCAGAGTGGACGGCGTAGCAGGTTGGGCGGCACGGGCCTGAATGCGCGGAACGAATTCAAATTTCCACGGCAGCTCAAAGAAACCAAACAGATTGAACTTATGCGGGATGTCTCGATCCGAGAGCCCGTAATCCAACCCCGGATTTAGAACGTCAAATGAACGATCCGTAAAAGGGTCACGTTCGTTGGAATCGTCATCCTTATCACGCGACCAGACATAGTTTGCCTCCATCTGATACTTGTTGCTGAAACGCTTTCGCAGGCCGGCAGTGACTCCGTGATATTCCGATCTGCCGATCGATGTCGTAAAGAAGGCGTCGCCAAGAAACGGAGCAAACCAACCGGTGCGTCCGTAATTCAGGAAGCGCGTCAGACGCGTTCCCTTTGAGTACGTATAATCCACGTACATTGCCCATTCGGGAGCGATCTCCTGTTCATAAGCGGCGTTGAATGTGTAGATGCGCGGATTTCGGTAGTCACGGTCGAATACCCGAACACCGCTAAAACACGGGAACGGGTTTGTGACTGCTCCGGACGTACACGAACTTGCGGACGGTGTTACAAGTCCGGGCCATGGCGGGCGAACCGTCGGATTTGCAAACTGACCGCCGGCGATGGTCTGCTGCTGGACACCGTTTGTCGTGATGGAGCCGACCTGCGACAACATATTTTGGCGGCCATTATAAATACCAAAACTTGCACGGATCAGCGAGCGTCCGTTTCCGGCAACGTCCCAGGCGAAACCCATACGCGGTTGAAACATCTTTTTATCGCTCGGCAGAGTTCCATCCGATGTAAACCGCGCATCATTTAGAAATATACCGTAAGCGGTATCAGCCGGGCTGACCGTTACTTCCGGAAAGATTTGGGCCTCCCAACGCAAGCCGTAGTTCAAAGTGAGATTCTTTGTAACTTGCCAACGGTCTTGTATGAACAGAGCGTAGTCCTCATTCTTAATATTCGAGGCTCCGGCGGCATCGGTTGCGGGGCCGTTGCGCCCGGCTCCTTGCAGGAAGAGCAGCAATGGCGTCGCTGAAGTTTCCACTCCGGGACAAGTTTGGTTAAACGGGGCACCCATTGTTATCCACGAACCACCCGAACAAAGCATCGCATCAGGCCCAAAACCATTTGCTGCAGGAGTCGATGCATAACGGATAAATCCGTTTACGCTGTCAAAGATGTATCGTCCGGTAAAGAATCCGCGAAATACCTGGTCGTTAAGGCTGTGCAGCCATTCGCCGCCCAACTTAATATTGTGACTGCCTTTAACCATGGAGACGCTGTCGCGAATTTGTGTTCGCCAAAAGACCTCATCGACGCCCGGCTGTAGGAAGAATGGATTTCCGAAGCGGAAGGTTGTTCCAAATCCCATCGCGGTATCCGCAGGAATATTCGAGTTAGTTGCCGATCGTGGACGCTTTTCGCGTGAATATGTGAAGTGAGCTTCGTTCACCGTTGTCGGTGAAATTGTGGTGAAAAGATTGAAATTGAAAACACTTATTTTTGACGGTCCCTCTGTTCCATTGGCAGATGTGCCGTAGGTAGGAACGTCAAATGTCTGATTTGTGTTTTTCGAATGATCGAAGTTAAATGAAGCACCCAATTTGTTACTTGAATTGAGATCAACATCTATTTTTCCGAGGAATGCGGAATTCTGTATTTTACGCGTGACCGGCAAGCTTTCATCTTGTCCGCGCGACGATTGGATGAAATCGATCAAAGCCAATCTTTGGCAATCTGGGTTGCTGATGATCAAAGCTTCGTTCAACTGAACCGTCGGCGACTGTACGGCGCACGGCGTCGATCCAACTTGCTCACCCAGATTAGGCCGGGTGAGATTGTCCCTGATACCTTCATATGCAAAGAAGAAAAAGGCTTTGTCCCGCTTGATCGGGCCGCCTACGGTTCCGCCAAACTGCTCACGATGGAAATCCTTTAGTTCCTTGCCGTCAGATGTGTTTGAGGACAATGCTCTGTGCCGAAAATATCCAAAGACGCTGCCGTGTACGTCGTTCGTACCTGATTTGGTGATCACGTTTATAATACCGCCGGCTGATCGGCCGTACTCAGCATTTGCGCCGGTAGCGATCACCTGAAATTCCTTAACCGCGTCCAATGTAATATCGATAGCGGCGCGTTGTCCGCCGGCCTGTTCGCCGAAGAACCCGTTGTTGTAATCGCCGCCGTCAAGGCTGACGTTGTTGAAAACACCGCGTTGGCCTGCAAAGTTGATCTCGTCACCATCGGGCCCTTGTGTAATGCTGACGCCGGGAGTGAGCGTAAGGAGGTCTTCAAATTTTCTGCCTAAGATCGGAGTATTTTCGATAGCTTTCTCATTTATCGTCGTACTGGATTCCGTCTTAACGGTATCGATAACCGGAGAGGTTGTGACGGTTACCTCGCCGCTTACACCGGAAACCCTTAAGCCGATATCCAGTGAGATCACGCGTCCAACCGTAAGTTGAACATTTTCTTGTATCAGTTTGGCGAAGCCTTGTTTTGTGACCGATACGACATATGGCCCAGACGGCATTGATAAAAACACAAAACGCCCGTCGGACTCAGTCGTAAATGATCTTGAAAAATTAGTTGCAGTATTTTTGGCTTCGACGGTCGCACCGCCGACGACGGCACCTTGCTCATCCGAAACAGTTCCTTGGATCGTTCCCGACGTGATGTCCTGAGCAAAAACGCCCAGAGTACACATCGACAATAGGATTACGGAAAACCCTATTCGTAACCATGTATCAAGTTTGATAGACATCATTTTTCTCCTCAGATATGGTTGAACAACCGGACAAAGCAAAGCTTCGCCCGGAGTTGAAAATTAAGATTGAAATTCTGGAAAACTAGAACGCGAGTTTCTCATTGCTAACATCGAGCCATTTTCTAAAATCGTGTCACGCAAATGAAGACACGCGAATTATAATTCGGGTCTGCGTGATTTACAAATGAAACCACATTAAATTTTTAGATTTTGGCGACCTTACATAAATATCAAAAAACATCCTAACAATGGACTCATATGGTAAAATCTCGTTTTGCCGATGAAGCCTTTTAAGATCAGAAATATCGACATCGATCCGCCGCTCATTCTTTCGCCGATGGCGGGAGTGACGGATTTTACATTTCGCCGACTTATAAAGCGTCGCGGCGGTGTTGGGCTGGTCGTGTCTGAGTTTATCTCGGTCGAAGGCCTGACGCGGCACAATCCAAAATCGAAACGCCAGATGCGTTTCGACGAGGAAGAGCGGCCTTTTGCCGTGCAGATCTTCGGCGGAAAGGCCGATCGAATGGCGATGGGTGCCGAGATGGCACAGGAAGTCGGTGCCGACATTCTCGATGTCAATTGCGGCTGCCCGGCTCCAAAGGTCGTTAAGAACGGAGGCGGTTCGGGATTGCTTCGCGATCTGCCGCTGCTTGAGACGATCCTGACACAGATCAAGAAAACGATCACGATCCCGCTGACTCTAAAACTTCGTACAGGCTATACAGAATCGACGATAAATGTCGTTGACGTAGCCAAAATGGCCGAGCAGTGCGGTGTTGAGCATATCCAGGTTCACGGACGCACTCGCGATCAGGGTTACAAAGGCCTTGCGAACTGGGACCTTATCAAACAGGTCAAAGAGGCAGTGAGTATTCCGGTTTCGGGCAATGGCGATATCACGACGCTTGAATACGGAATGAATCGCTGGAGCGAGGCGGGAACTGACGGCATTCTGATCGGCCGCGGAGCGATGCAGAATCCTTGGATATTTCGCCAGTTTAATGATGTTATAAACGGGCGCGAGCCTTATCAGCCTGACTTGCAGGAGAAAAAAGATGTGCTGCTCGAATTCTTTTCGATGTGCCGCGAAGAGATGCCTGAGATCGTCTCTCTGGGCAAGATGAAACAGCTTGCGGGCCAGTTTACAAAAGGGCTTGTCGGCGGAGCTCAATTTCGTCAGACGCTTTATCATTCGCATTCGGCTGAGGAAATTCTCGACAATATTCAGGTCTATTTCGAGACTTTGAAGAGTCGGGAAACGTTTGGTGACGGTGTTGTCGAGGCCGAAAGTGACAGCGATCTGGAATTTGACTCTTGCGAAGCTGCGGTAGCCACGGTGTAGGTGTATATATGAATTTTCAAAGATCAATTTTCGTGATTTTCCTTGTACTTATTGGTGTTTCGGCGGCGTTTTCGCAGGAGGCTGGGCCGATACGTTCGTCAGCAGCTTACTCCGAGGTTTTGCTGCGCAAGACCGAGCTTCAGGCCGATCTTGAGGCACTGATCGCCGATTTTACTGAGGCTCATCCGAAGATACTTGACCTGCGCACCGAATTGGCCGCTATCAACAAGTCAATGGAGCGTATATTTGCCGTGAAGCCCGCGGAAACAGGGAAGTTGACGTTGGCGCTGGGCAAATTGCTTGTTCAACAGGCGACGCTCCAGACCGAGCTCGGGCGGCTGCAGCGAAGCCTCAATCAGGAACATGCCGAAGTGAAACGCACAAAACGCAAGCTTGAGATATTTGAATCGGCGATAAACGAGATACTCCGTTAAAACACTGGACAATATCAGTTTTCAACTAAGAATTTGTTAGAAATTCTCCGTTCCGCGTTCCGCACCGTTCCACCTGCATTCCACCTGCATGTGGAACGCTGTAAACTATTGATAACAGTAAACTTAATGCCTGTTTTTTGCCTGCGTTCCACTATTTTTAAAAAAAACTGTCTTACAATGTCTTACAACCCTTAAATTTTCAAATAGCCAGATGTAGCATAGCGCAGTTCTCGCAGATTGTCAAGTGTTTTATTAGTGCAACGTAATTTGACGGCACAGATTCAGTCATGTTTTCACTAAAAAGGACCAAGTGCGTTTCGTGTTCTTTGTGTCTGCCACTTCGCGTCGTTTGTGTTTAAAAAGTCTTTAACACAGAGACCGCAAAGGCAAGACACAGAGTTCACAAGGTAATGATCTAAATACTTCCCAAATTAGGTCACCACCCCACTATTTTTATCTTGACAAACGGCTTGATTCGCTTATAATCACAGGATTAAGTTCGATTCGAAATACACAATTTAGTTAGAAAGGCCGCCGGTTTTATGGGAGTGGTGGCGTTTTGCGCGTATCAGTATAAAGAAATAAATTCAGGAACTTTGCCTAAGCCGCAGTTTTTTAACGGCAACAAGAAAATTATGTTAAATCCGACATCGTCACGTTCATCGTTCGTCCGCACAACAAGCCTTGCCCTCGTCATCGGACTAGTTCTTACACTCGGCGTCAACGCCTCAGCAGGCACAGGCTATGCTTTTGTCGATTCCGTAGCGTCGTTCCTCGGCATGGCCGAAAGAACGGCAGCAAGCACAACCGCTCCGGAACCGGCAGCGATGTTTACGGCAGGCACTTGCGAATCTCTGCCTGGCGGTCCTATAGAAGTAGAAGGCACCGTGCTCGGCACGACGCCGATAGGTTATGCGACGCTGACGGCGGCAATTGTAGCGATCAATGCCGGAACGCACACTGGTGTGGTCACCGTTGATGTTTGCGGTGACACAACTGAGCCCGTGGGTGGAGCTTTGCTTGCGGCAAGCGGAGTCGGCGGAACTTATACTGCGATAACGATCTCACCAGCAGGCGGTGCGGCAAGGACGATAACCGGAGCAATAACTGCGGGTCTCCCTATGATCGATATTGTCGGAGCTGACAATGTGACAATTGACGGATTGAACACAGGCGGCAACAGCCTGACCATTTCCAACACGACGGTTGGAGGTACGCTAACAGCAACAATACGTTTTATCGGGGGTGCGACGAATAATACGATCACAAATTCAACTATTTTGGGATCACATAACGCCTCGGTTGCCACCAATGGTGGAAATATTTTCTTTAGTACCGATGGAGTAACCGCGAACGGTAACGATAACAATACGATCTCAAATAACAACATCGGCCCTGCGGGAGCGAATTTGCCTTCAAAAGCAATTTTATGTAACGGCTCAACAAGCACTACCGCTATTGGTAATAGTGGGTTAGTTATTAACAACAACAATATTTTCGATTATTTTGGAGCTGCGGTCACGAGTGCCGGAGTCGCGTTAAATGGCGGTTGCAATGGCTTTTCCATCACGAATAATAAGTTCTATCAGACGGGAACGCGAACGTGGTCGACGGGCGCACTTCATACGCCGATACTCATGAACAGTTCGTCGGCAACAAGCGGTGTTCAGGGAATGACGATCACGGGAAATATCATAGGCTATGCTTCGAGTTCACAAACGGGAACATATACGATGACAGGCTCGACCGGTCAGTTTCAAGGTATAAGATTCATCGGAATCACGGGCGGTACTATTTCCAATATCAATAGTAATACGATTGCCGCGGTTAGTTTGACAGGCGTGACCTCGAGCGGCACGGGGGCAAGTAGCCCGTTCACAGCAATACATATCGGAGGAACTGGATTCGCGGGCAATGCTAATACAAATAGCAACACGATTGGAAGCCAATCCGCAACCGGGTCACTGACCTTTTCCACTACGACAACTAGCTCAACGGATGTTTATGGAATCTATAACATTGCGTCGGATGCTTGGACATCAAGTAGCAACAATATTGGTGGCGTGTCTGTCACGAACGCTGGAGCTTCGGGTACTTTTGTTATTTACGCATTGAGAGCGAATACTGGTACCTCAACGACTTGGACAGCGAACTCTAACAATATTGGAGGCACGGTAGCAAACTCTATCTCACTGACTGCGACCGGAACTGGTTCACAAGTCATAGGAATGCATACTTCAAATGCTCCCGCGTCGTTTACTTCCAATACTATTCGTAACATGACAACCAACATCGGAACGGGAACTACAACCTCTGCTTCGATGATCGGCATTAACGTAACGACTTCGACTCCGAACCATACACTGTCGCAAAACACGATCCATTCGTTGACAAATAGCAACACGAGTGCGGCAAGTATTGTGACGGGTATTCAGTTTACCGGAGGCTCAGCGAACGTTGTTGAACGAAACTTTATATACAACATCCTTGCTCCGACGACGAGCACATCGGCGGAGATCAACGGTATCCGTGTTGCTGGCGGAACGACCATATATCGCAACAACATGATCGCTCTTGGTGCAAATTCAGCGAACGCTATCGGAGCGGCGGCCTCAAACAGCGGAACCACAGGCATCGTCGGCATTAACGAAGCTCTTGGCACAAACAGCTTTTTCCACAACAGCGTGTATATTGGCGGCACGGCAACTGCCGGCATAGGAGCTTCCTATGCATTTAACGGAATCCAAACAGTTAATACTCGCAGCTTCCGTGGCAATATCTTCCAGAACGCCCGCACAAACAGCGGCGGAACCGGTAAGCATTATGCCGTGAAGATCAATGGAACGGCGGCGAATCCGACCGGCCTTACGATCAACAACAACGTATATTTTTCAAACGGTGCAAGCGGTGCGGTGTTTGGATTCTTTAACAGTCTTGACGTTGCCAATATTGGAGCATGGAGAACTGCGGTCGGACAGGATGCCGGTTCATTTGAATCAAATCCGCAATTCAACGATCCGACAAATGCTGTTCCTGATCTCCACTTGCATCCGAGCAACTCAACCGTTGCTGAAGGCAATGGCGTCGATGTCGGCGTAACTCTCGATTACGACGGACAGACACGCAGCGGCCTGACGCCGGTCGATATCGGTGCCGACGCCGGCAACTTTGTAGGAATCGACCTTTCAGCTCCGAGCATCAGCTACACAGCGTTTGGCAATACATCACTGACCACTAACCGCGTTCTTGCAGCAAGCATAACTGACGCAGGCGGCGTCGCAAGCGGCGGAAATTCACCGCGTATCTACTTTAAGAAATCGACCGATGGATCGTATGTTTCGACGCAGTGTGCAGGAAGCTATAGCTGCACAATTGATTACACATTGGTAGGCGGCGGAGCAGTTACTGCGGCTGACATCATTCAGTACTTTGTTGTCGCTCAGGATACAGCGGGCAATCTCGGTGCAAACCCGAGCGGCGGCTTCTCAGGATCAAGCGTCAATTCTGTAACCACGCCGCCGACCGTGCCAAACAGCTACACGATAGTTGCGGCGTTTACAGGTTCGTATAATGTCGGCACAGGCGAAACATACACATCGTTGACCAATGCCGGCGGTATCTTTGCAGCGATCAATGCGGGTGCATTGACCGGCAATGTGACCATCAACATCACGACCGACCTGACTGCCGAACTGGGAACTAACGCTCTCAACGAATGGGCGGAAGACGGCGGCAGCGGCTACACCTTGCTCATCAAACCCAGCGGAGCGGCTCGCACGATTTCGGGAACAAACACAGGGGCTTTGATAAGACTAAACGGGGCAGATCGTGTGACGATCGACGGTTCGACCACAGGAGCAACCGCAAGCGGTATCGGAGGCAGCTCTGCCATCCGCGAGCTGACCATCCAAAACACAAACACAGGTACATCAGCCGTGGTCGTGTCATTTGGTTCGGGCACGAACGGAGCGCAGAACAACACTATCAGGAACACCAACGTTCTCGGACAGGATCCAACAACGACTCTTGCCAGCATTGCACTTGGCGGAACGACGCCGGGAACGGCGGGAACTGACAACGACGGCAACCGTGTCGAAAATTGTTCGTTAAAACGCTCGATCTACGGAATCTTTTCGTCAGGTTTAAGCCTCGCCAACCAGAACACCGGAACGGTGATCACGATGAATGAGACCTCTGCCACAACGGGAGATCGCATTCGCCGCGTCGGTATAGTGGTCTTTAACGAAAGCGCCCCGTCCATCACACTAAACAGCCTCAACGGCATTTCGACGAACGAGTCGTCCGATGCTGTTGGTATCGGAGTCGGTATTCAGGCGATTGATACTACTACTACTACATCGGGTGGTGTTACTGGTGCTCTGGTTGCAAGAAACAAGGTAAACGGTGTCGCCAGCCTTAGCGCGACCGGATTTTCCGCGGTCGGTATCGGCGTTGCGGGAGCATCTGGAGCCGCTAATACTGTTCGAAACAACATGGTCACCGGAGTGACTTCTCCGGCGACATCGCCTGACACGCTTGCCGGTATCTATGTGGCGGGTGTTACAGGTTCTTCGACCAGACTTTATAACAACTCAGTTTCGATGACCGGTGATCGCGGTGCCGTCGCATCACAGATGCCGGGCTTTGCGGTTGCGATGACCGGAACCGATCCGACAGTTGAGATCAAGAACAACATTTTCTATACGACTCAGATCGCTTCGGGCGGCGGCGTTAATGCGAAGAGCTATGCAATCGCGACGAACTCAACGACATTTGCCAACCTCGACTCGAATTACAACGATTTTTGGTCAACTGGTGCCAACGACGGCGGATTCCGTTCGGGTTCATTAGCTTCGGCCGCCGGAACCGACTATGCAGCTATCGCGGCTTGGAGAACGGCAACCGGCGGCACGGCTAACGATGACGCCAATTCTCTCGAATCCGATCCCTCGTTCACCGATCCTCTAGCTGATCTGCATATTGGTAATCTCTCATCGATGATCGACATAGGAACGACATTGGCATCATTCTCGGATGATTACGACGGTGAAACGCGTCCGATGGGCAGCGGATGGGAGATCGGTGCGGACGAATTAGCGTTCGCTACACCGACGTCAACAAATACAGCAACAAACACGCCGACGCCGGAGAATACTGCGACGTCAACGAATACGCCGACAGCCACGGATACACCGACGCCTGAGGCAACTGCAACGAACACGAATACGCCGACAGCGACTGCTACGGAAACGTTTACGCCGACTGCAACGGCTACTGAGACGTTTACTCCGACAGCAACCGCTACTGAGACGTTTACGCCGACAGCAACGGCGACTGAGACATTTACGCCGACTGCAACTGCAACAGAAACGTTTACACCGACAGCGACTGCTACGGAGACGTTTACGCCGACTGCGACAGCGACGGAGACGTTTACGCCAACAGCGACGGCTACTGAGACGTTTACGCCGACCAACACTGCGACGTCGACGCCGACTGAAACTTCGACATCGACTCCGACGGAGACTGCAACTGCTACTTCGACGGCGACGAACACGGCAACAAGTACGCCGACCTACACGCCGACTTGTGTTCCGGTTTCTGCGTCCGACGAAGAATCATTGTCAGGTGTTACGGTTACGATCCCTGTTACCACGGGCGACCTTACAGGCCATGATGTTCTGTCAACGGACTTCTCGATCAGTTACGATCCGGCGGTACTGACTCCGCTGGCGAATCCGACCTATGGCGTCACGATGGGTGCAGTCGCTAACTCGAACGGCGGCGGACGCTCGCTGACGGCATTTAACCCGACACCGGGAACGCTGAATGTTTCGGTTTACGGAGTAGAATTCATGACGGGCGGCGGTGTGCTGGTCAACCTCAACTTTACGGTCATCGGAGTTCCCGGCACGTCTAGCGGAATTAACTTCGCGATGTTCAAGTACAACGAGGAAACGCCTTGCACAACGACCACCAACGGAAGCGTTACGGTCATTCCTGGCTCGATCGCGGGAACCGTCAATTACGGCAATCCGGCGACGGGGCCAAATCCGCGTGGAGTTCCGGGCGTGCTTGTAAGCGGCGCTGGTTCACCTGCTGTCTCTGATACTACGGGAGCACCTGGCACGTATCTGCTGACCGGATTTGGAGCAGGAGCATACACCATCACACCGACCAAATCGGGCGGAGTGAACGGTGCGATCACGTCGTTCGACTCGGCAAGGATCGCTCAGTATGTGACGGGCAACGGTGTTCTGTCGGCAGGACAGTTGATCGCAGGTGATGTCACCGGAAACGCACAGGTCACGTCGTTTGACGCGGCGATGATCGCTCGTTACGTGGCGGCACTCGGACCGCCGCAGGGTAATTCAGGATCGTGGGTATTCAGCCCTGTTTCCGTCAATCATCCGACCGTTTACACGAACATCACGGGCGAAGATTACGCTGCGTACTTGATGGGCGATGTCACCGGAAACTGGGGCGATCCTTCGCCGTACCGTCCGGGAATGGGCGGGCCGGAAAGAAGAGCGGCAGTCGCAGCTCCGAGGCTTGTGACGCCTGCCGATAACGAGGTCATCGTGCCTATCGCTATTGACGGAACGACCAATAAGGGAATCATCTCTTATGAATTCGACCTCCGCTACGATGCGGCAGTCATCCAGCCTCAGGTTGATCCCGTCGATGTCGTCGGGACGCTGAGCGGTTCGCTGTTTACGGTAGCCAATGCGGAAACGCCGGGACTTTTGAGAGTGGTCGTGTATGGTGCGATGCCTCTTGAGGGAAGCGGAGTTCTGTTGAACCTCAGGTTTACGGCGGTCGGAGCGGCAGGCAGCGTTTCACCTTTGACCTGGGAACGCATTATGCTCAACGAAGGCAGCCCTCGATTGACGGCAACCGACGGACTCGTCGAGCTTTCCACCGCTCTGCCAAATCAGGCAGAGATCACCGGAAGGCTGCTAACGGCCATCGGCGCAGGCGTTGCTAATTCGCGTGTGACCTTGACGGATGCGACGGGCCAAAGCCGTTCGATCCTTTCAAATGAAGCAGGCAATTACCGCTTCGGCAATCTTCAAGTAGGCCAAACCTACACGATCAGAGTCGATTCGCAAACGTCCCGCTTCACCCCGATCACCATCAGCGTCGTAAACCAATCGGCAAACGTCGATATGATCGCTGATTAATAAACGGGAGATCGATAATAGAAAAAGGCTGGTTGAGAATCATTCTCAGCCAGCCTTTCTTTTGTTTGTATCGTGAATTAATTTGCGGGTTTATCTTTGCGTTCGTCGGCGAAGAGGATGGGGTTCACGATCGGGCGATATGAATCGCTGATCTTGATGTAGGACTCTTCGCGAAGTTTTGCCATGTACTTTTTCTGTTCATCCGGCAGGCGTTCGTTCATCATTGCCATACGCACGGCGTTTTCGTTGAAGACGGACTCGCTGCTAGCCTGTTCGCGAGCGTCCATACGAATGATCGCCATTCCCATTTGATCGAGTTCGAACGGAGCCGCATACTCACCTACTTTTAGGTTTTTGAGCGAGTTAAGCAGCTTTTCGTTCATCGCATCGAGACGGACATTTTCGAGCTTGCCGGCGCCTTGCGTCATTACCGGCGTATCGCCGTTGTCTTTGAGGAGCTTTTCCCAATCGCCGCCGGCTTTCAACTGCTGATAAAGCTGTGCAGCTTTTTCACGGACCGACGCTTCATTGCGTCCGGCAAATCCCAGGAACAGCTCGCTGAATGAGATCGTTTCGGGTTTTGTGAATTTTGCCTTGTGATTTTCGTAATAATCTTTTACGGCTTTGCCGTTGGGCTCCCAATAAACCTTGGATTGGAGATCTCGCTGGACGACCTGCTCGCGTGTTTCCTGTTTGCGCCAGCCTTCTTTTACGTCCTTTGGATCAACACCGCTTTTTTCCATCATGGCGTAAAGCTCTTCGACGGTTTTCAGGTTGTACTGCTTCATTATGTCAACGAGCCGCTGATTAACACGGTCATCGACGTCTTTTTCGATACCGCTTTCCTTGGCACGCTGAAGCATAAGTTCCTCGGTGATGAGATTGGCGATGAGTTCGCCTTTCTTTTCATCGACCATCCTTTGAGCCTCTTCACGGGTCTTGCCCTGCTGGACGAACGACTCGACGGCATCCTTTATTTCGCGTTTAACTTTGGAGAGCGTAATGACCTCATTGTTGACGACCGCAACCACCTCATCGACCACACGCGTCTGTGTTTCCTGTGAAAAGGCCGACGGACTTGCCGCCAATACCGTAACGATCGCCAAACTGGCAAATTTAATATGTTTCATGCAGACTCCTAACAAGCTCTTCTATGCAATGTAGATTTGATGCCAAAATGCGGCCTTGGGTTTATTTTCGAAAAACGGAAATCCGAAGCCATCAGTTCTTTTTAAATATTAACAGGTTCTGCGCGCCTGTTAAACCTGCCTAAATGAACAAAAAATGCCCCGCCTGCAATGTAGTCAATTTTCCAGAAGCCGATCTGTGCATTCGCTGCAATGCATCGTTGGAGGCCTCTGGTCACAAGCGAGGAACAACCGGTTCAAGGTTGCTTACACGCATTGTGGTTTGCATTGCGGTTTGCTGTGCCGTTATTTTTGGCTTCTATGTTTCGCTGGTTGCGTCGGCGAAGTCGTTATCGCCGGAACAAGGGCATCAAGTTCGGAAAGCACTCGCCGTATTGAACGAGCGCGGGTTTTCGAATGAAATCTTTTTGCTGGAGCATTTTTCGGTATTCAGGAGCGAAGACAATTGGCTGAATGCTTCTGTAGACAAGGAAAACGCATATGCGGCAGCAAATTTTCCGTTTGAGATAGTTACGCTGTATCCGGATTTTTTTACATATCCCGTTGATGACGTCGAACGGGCGGCGATCCTTCTGCACGAATCGCGTCATTTGCGCGGTGAAGATGAACATGACGCATACAAATACGTCTGGCTGCACCGCAAGCAACTCGGCTGGACCGTAGATAAATATCGTGATTCCCCAGTCTGGAGCAATATCAGAAAACAAACGAAAGACAACGTTCCCGAATTATTTGTGTGCGAGGGAAAAGAACTGAGCGATTGTACAGAATAGTCAGAACCGCTTACGCAGGTGGTTCTGACTTGATCGTAATTAGAGAATCCATCGCCGTTCGAATTGGATTGCCCGTAATGACCTTTATCCTCAAGATGCCTGTCGGCGAAAAACTCGAATCTTTAATTTCACCTAAAAACTGCATCAATTTTTCCGGCGAGACGCGAGCAGTCTCACCGAGTTTGATCGCTACTCCGTCTGCTGTCTTGTCTATCGAAACGATTGCCATTCGCTCGGCGAGCTTTCTCAAACGAGCGTATTCAAAGAGGTTTTCGACCGAACGCGGAATGCGTCCGTAGCGGTCCTCAACCTCGGCATGGATCTGAGTTAAGGTCTCTTCAGTTTCGGCAGACGAGATGCGTTTATATGTGCGCAGCCGTTGACTCGTTTCGGCGATATAATCCTTCGGTATCGAAACATCAACGCCGAGATTGATCGAAACGCTCGTCTCGTCGGCGATCTCGTCACCACGCATTTCAGCGATTGTGCGTTCGAGCATTTTTGTGTAGAGATCAAAACCAAGCGCATCTAAATGGCCGGATTGCTGGCCGCCGAGAATGTTGCCTGCACCGCGAAGTTCGAGGTCGAGAGCGGCAAGCCTGAAGCCTGCGCCAAGATCGGAAAATTCACGAATCGCGCTCAATCTGCGCCGGGCAATTGGCGTTAATTCCAACTCGCTCGGTATCAGTAGATATGCATACGCACGACGGTTCGAACGTCCGACACGACCGCGAAGCTGGTATAGCTGCGAAAGGCCGTAATTATCGGCGCGATTGATGATAATGGTATTTGCACGCGGGATGTCGATGCCGTTTTCGATGATCGTCGTTGCAACGAGAATATCGTATTTGTAATCGATAAAATCGAGCATCACCTGCTCCATTTCCTTTTCATTCATCTGGCCGTGGCCGATAGCGATGCGTGCGTTTGGCACGATCTTCTTAATGAGAGCGGCGATCGACTCGATCGATTCGACACGGTTATGGATGAAAAATATCTGACCGTTTCGGGCGAGTTCGAGTTCTATCGCAGAGCGAATTACGCCTTCGGAAAATTGGACGACCTGAGTGTTAATAGCTAGTCGATCGCGCGGCGGCGTTTCGATAACGGACATATCGCGCATTCCTAGCAAGGACATATTTAGTGTGCGGGGAATCGGCGTTGCTGAAAGCGTAAGGACATCGACTTTTTTCTTTAATTGCTTGAGCTTTTCTTTGTGGCCGACGCCGAAACGCTGCTCTTCGTCAACGACTACGAGACCGAGCTTTGGCATTTGAACATCGGTCGAGAGTATTCGATGAGTGCCTATCAGCACATCGACCTCACCCTTTCCTGCGGCTTCGGCAACCGCTTTCTGTTCTTTGCTTGATCGAAAACGCGAAAGCAGATCGACCTTTACGGGAAAGGCTGCAAATCTTTTTTTGAACGTCTCATAATGCTGATAGGCGAGCACTGTCGTGGGTGTTAGAATCGCCGCCTGTTTGCCGTCCATCACCGCTTTAAATGCAGCCCGCATTGCAACCTCGGTTTTACCGTAACCGACATCGCCGATAATGAGCCTGTCCATCGGCGTGGGCGTTTCCATGTCGGTTTTTGTGTCCTCGATCGCGGCTGCCTGATCGACGGTAAGATCGTAGGGAAATGCATCCTCGAATTCGTGCTGCCACGGAGCGTCGGGTGGAAAAGCGTGGCCGCGCACGAGTTTGCGCTCGGCGTAAAGCCGCAGCAATTCATCCGCCATATCGCGCATCGCGCGTTTCGCTTTAGCCTTTGTTTTCTGCCAGCCTATACCTCCAAGACGGTCAAGCGTCGGTGAAGTCGCTTCGCCCGATGAATAACGCGAGACGAGATCCATTCGCTCGACAGGCACGAACAACTTGGCATCGTCGGCGTAGATCAGCAACATGAATTCTCGCTCGGCTCCTTGCGACGAGATCGTCTGTAAGCCGTCAAATCTGCCGATACCGTGATCTACGTGAACAACATAATCGCCGATCTTCAGATCACGAAAATCGGAAACAAATGCACCAAGTTTTGATTTGCGTTTTTGAGGTGTGGATCTAAAGTTACGGTGTTCAGCCTCGTTTGTGATCTCACCGAAAATGTCTTCTTCGGTATAAAGCGTCAGGCCGAACGCAGGCAGTTCAAATCCGCTAGAAAAGTCGCCGATTTGTATCAGGTCAGCAGCTAACGAAGTATCATATTCACGCAGTATCTCTCGTATGCGTTCGGCCATGCCTGGCGTTTGCACGACGATCTCCGTTCGGCTTAGATCTCCGTGAGTTTTCGAGCGAGAACCTAATTCCGTAACAAATGCTGCGACGTTGCCGTGAAATTTTCGCGTCGAACGCGATTGCAGCTCGATCTCAGATGCTTTTGCGGTTGCGGAGAAAAGAAACAGCGGTTTAGTTTTTGTTTCCTCGCCTACAGCGAATTCCTCGTCGGTTCCCGCTGCGGTTTTCCCCAATGCTCGAAGCTCAAGGCATAGAGTGTTTTCTAGTTTTGTACGTAGATCGTGCGGCGTGAGAAATAGCTCGTTTGGAGCTAGGCTGACCTCGCCGGATTCGGTTACTGCATCAAAATTATCGTTAACGTGTTCGTAGTGAGCGGTCAGCGTATGTTCGACAGCAGTCGGTTCGTCGATGACAAAGACGCAGTCCGATAGATGGTCGAAAACGGTTCCTTCGAATGGCTTTACGAGCGGAATGAGAAATTCCCAGCCCGAAAACGGCTCGCCTTCGTCTGCAAAGTCGGTGCGGTCTTTGAGATTGCGTTTGAATTTGTCTCCGGCAAATCTTTCGCTGGCGAAAAATGACCAGTCCTTCAAGTCCTGCGGCGAGACAGCAAATTCACGCATTGGGGCGATCGCGATTCTGTCCAACTGTCCCGTCGAGAGCTGCGTATCGGCGTCGAACGCGCGTATCGATTCGACAGTGTCGCCGAAGAACTCAACACGAACAGGACTTTCTGCATCAGGCGACCAGACATCCACAATACCGCCGCGAACTGAAAATTGCCCCGGCCCGAATATCGGATCTTCGCGAACATAACCGCTTGCAATTAGCTTTTCGATCAAGGTTTCGGGCGCAGAATCATTATCGCGTAATAAAACGCAGCCGAGGCTCGCGATCTCTGTAGGCGATGCTGTTCTTTGGATGAGCGAGCGGGCAGACATAACGACAAAGTTGCTGTTCCGCTCTCGCAAATGCCCTAATTGCCAAAGAGCCATTGCACGTCGCTCCTGGGTTTCCGCGTGAGGTGAAACGCCGGAATATGGATCGGCTTCAAACGAAGGGAGGCTGATGATCGCTGACCGGTCATCATTTACGAAATAGCCCAGATCAGTTGTCCAGTTTTCCATTTCCGAATTGGATTCGGTTACGATGGCAAACGATTTGCCGGTCTCAGCCTGGAGCTTTGATAAAATAAATGCCTTTGCCGCTACGGACGTAAGGCCGCTTAGACTGATCACGCGCGTGCCGCTTTGTATCTCACGCTTTAGTTTGTCGAATTCATCTGCCATAAACACACATATCCACAGAGAATGTCGAACGGGTAGGTGTCCCGAGTCGCACAATCCCTGCGGTGGTTCTATTTTGCCACATCCGGCGGAAGATTGCCGAGTTGGTGTCGGTAGAGAGCGTGTAAACAAGGGCTTCGTTGCCGATGTTGCAACTGACCTTTATAATGAAATGTTTGAATACAGAGCCCTTACTTAGGTGCGGGCTACTGACACGATTACCATGAGCATTCCTCAATTCGAAGAGATCATCGAACCTAACGACCAGACAGAAGCGCGAAAAGTGTCGCTTGAGGCAATTTCTGCGCTGGTCGGAAATGTGTATCCGAACAAGTTTTCCCGCACTGACGTCAGCGGCGGCGAAGACACGATCACTGCACTCAAACATTTTGACAAGATCGCCGATATCGAATCACGAATGGCCGAGATCAAAGCGAATCTCGGCGAAGGCGAACGTCCGCCTGCGGAAAAAAAAGATGAACTGAACACTGAGTTAAAAGCATTAGGAAACGTTCGCATCGCGGGCCGTTTGACGACGCCGACGCGCGGCAATTTTGTTCATCTGACCGACGGCATTTCAAAGTTGCAAGTCTATTGCAACAAAAAGGGCCCGCTTGCTTTGATAAAGAATGACGGTGCCGACACGTTTGACGAAGAGAACGGTTGGGCCTTGTGGCAATTACTCGATCACGGCGATCTGATCGGTGCCGAGGGTTATCTTTTTGTTACAAATACCGGCGAAGTTTCTGTACATGTCGAGAAGCTGCAATTCCTTGCCAAAGCGATGCTTCCGATGCCCGACAAAATGCACGGCATCGCCGATCCTGAGCTGCAACGACGCTACCGTTACGCTGATCTCATCGCTTCGACATTGCAGATCGAGCACGATGGGTTGACGACGCGCGAGGTTTTCGAGCGTCGTGCCAAGCTGATCTCAGGGATACGTCGCTTTCTCGATGATGCAGGGTTTATCGAAGTCGAAACGCCGATGCTCACGCCGAAGGCGACCGGTGCGGCGGCGAAACCGTTCGAGACGCATCATAACGCGCTCGACATTCCGCTCTATGCACGCGTTGCGCCGGAGCTTTATCTCAAGCGTCTGGTCGTCGGCGGCTTTGAAAAGGTTTACGAACTCAACCGCAACTTCCGCAACGAAGGCCTCTCGCAGCGTCACAACCCCGAATTCACCATGCTCGAATTCTACATCGCCTACATGGATGTAAACGGGATGATGGATTTTGCCGAGACGATGATAAAAGACGCGGTCGCGAAGGCGAACGACGGCAATCTGGTTGTGAAGTACGGAGAGAACGAGATAGATTTCGGCAATTTCGAGCGAATCACGATGGCGGACGCGGTCGCACGAGGCAGAAACCTGAACGGTAGCGAGGGTGTTCTTTTGGATGCGGTCACTTCAACGTCGGGTATCGAAGAAGACACACTCCCTACCGGGCGTGTTTCCGCCTTTGATGATGCCCAGCTTCTCGAATATTTCGAAGAACATGTCGAGCACACGCTAATTCAGCCAACATTCATCATAGATTACCCAAAATCCATCTCACCGCTTTCTAAAGCTGATCCTTCGAATCCGAACATCGCGGAGCGGTTCGAGCTGTTTATCAACGGAATGGAAGTCGCGAATGGTTTCTCCGAGCTCAACGATCCGAAGGAGCAGTACGAACGGTTTGTCGATCAGATGTCTGAGCGCGAGCGCGGCGACGAAGAGGCGATGGTGCTGGACGAAGACTACATCCGCGCCCTCAGCTACGGCATGCCGCCCGCCGCCGGCATCGGCATCGGTATTGACCGTCTCGTGATGATGCTCACCAACAAACACTCTATCCGCGATGTCATCCTATTCCCGCACATGCGTCCGGAAAAGGGAAGTCTTACCACGGAGGACACAGAGAGCACAGAGAACTGAAAGTTGCCACTACTTCTTACGGGCTTGTACAACATGGCTACCGGAAATTGTGCGACACGACCTCTGCGTTAAAGCTGTGTATCGGCTCAAAGTGAATTGACTTTAACATTCCACGTTCTTCATAGATGCCTCGAATAATGAGGTAATCATTTTGGTTGATCACAGCACGGTATTTTTCAAATACGTCAGGCATTACGACAAAGTTTGAATGGCCGGTCTCGTCTTCGAGAGTGATAAAAACGACATTGTTTGCAGTCATCGGACGCTGACGAATTATAACTGCTCCGGCCACGGAAACTACCTGTCCTTTTTTTAGATCTATACTTTCCCTCGCCGACAAGATGCCGCTCTTTTTCATCTCTTCACGGACAAACGCCATTGGATGTTTGCCGATCGAGATGCCGGTTTTTCTGAGATCCGTTTCGACAAGTTCCAGACCTTCCAGACGTTTAAGAAAGGTGTTTGTGTCAGTAGCCCGCACGTGAGTAAGGGCTCGATTGAGAGCAGAAGAGCCCTTACTTACGTGCGGGCTACTGACACGAGAGCCGCTGAAAAGATCGCCCTCGGGTTGAATCAAAAGTTCCGATTGCCACAGTGCCTCACGGCGATGAATAGTGCCGTCAAAATTTAACGCTCCGGTGAGACTCAGAGCGCGGATCTCTCGTTTGTTGATCTCGGGAACGCGGTCTATTAGATCGGCGATGCTAATGTAAAAACCAGCGCGATCACGCTCGGCAACTATCATTTCACCAA
Organism: Chloracidobacterium sp.; assembly: GCA_016711345.1. Taxonomy (NCBI): domain Bacteria; kingdom Pseudomonadati; phylum Acidobacteriota; class Blastocatellia; order Chloracidobacteriales; family Chloracidobacteriaceae; genus Chloracidobacterium; species Chloracidobacterium sp. Next base: position 764,781 of record JADJTD010000001.1, on the reverse strand, counting down.
TATCCTTTCGCAAACCTCTTACAAAGTTGAGCCCAACGCGTACCTGCTTTTCGCCACTGACTTCCTCGACGGTAAATTCATATTTCGATCGGTTTATATCAAGAGCGATAAAATGCAGCCCGTGCCGCTGGGCGTCTTTAACCAATGTCGCGGCGTTATAAAATCCGAGCGGGTAATTATTGAACATCGCTGCCATAAAGCAAGCGCGGTAATGCACCATGAAATAGGCAGATGCATAGGCTAATAACGCAAAACTGAAAGCATGAGATTCGGGGAAGCCGTAATTTGAAAAAGCGAGTACGCAATTTACGATATTTTCCTGGACTTCCTTTGGCACGCCTGTTTTCTCCATTCCTTTGCGAAGATTTTCACTGATTGTTTCAAGCTTTTTACCCGGTCTTTTAAAACCCATTGCTTTACGGAGATCTTCGGTTTGATCGGAAGTGAATCCGGCAATGTCCATTGCTATTTTAAGAAGCTGTTCTTGAAAAAGAGGAACGCCCATTGTTCTCTCCAGTGTGGGCCTTAGGCGTTCGTCTATATAATCAACTTTCTCCAGACCTTGACGGCGTTTCAGGTAAGAATGCAGCATTTTGCCAACGATCGGGCCGGGACGAATGATTGCGACTTGGACGACGATATCGTAAAAGTTTGCTGGCTTGGATTTTGGCAGAAAAGCTATCTGTGCGCGGCTCTCGACCTGAAACATCCCGACCGTGTCGCCCGTTTGCAGAGCTTCGTAAACCTTTGGGTCGTCGGTCGGGATCTTATACAGATTGAGAGTTTTATCGTGATGCTGGCTGATCAATGTGATCGAATCGCGCAGGACAGCCATCATTCCGAGCCCCAGCAGATCGACCTTAACTATCTTTAGAGCATCGCAATCGTCCTTGTCCCACTGAATGATGTTGCGCCCTGGCATCGATGCTGGCTCGAGCGGCACTATGCCATCGAGTCGGTTTAGTGACACAACCATTCCACCCGAATGCTGGCCCAGGTGTCGCGGGAAATCTAAGATCTTGTTGTATAGCTCAGCAAATTTTTTAAGGCGAATATTCTCGGTTGTGTCGAATCCTTGTTCTTTAAGCCGACGATCCAATTCTTCGCCTTTGAAAGTCTCATAATGAGAATTAAGTTTGGACAACCGGTCAAGTACATCAGGGCCAAAGCCAAATGTCTTCCCGACCTCTCGAACTGCCGATTTGCCGCGATAGCTGATGACATTCGCGGTCATACCTGCTCCGCGTTCGCCGTATTCTCTGTAAACATGCTGTATTACTTGTTCGCGGTCATCTCCCGATGGCAGATCGATATCAATGTCAGGATATTGTTCATAGCTCTCGGACAAAAACCGTTCGAATAAGAGTTTGTTTTTAATAGGTTCGACCGCGGTGATTCCAAGTGCGTAACAGACGACAGAATTTGCCGCCGAGCCACGCCCTTGTGAAAGAATTTCGTTGTCAACACAAAATTGTGAGATGTCCGCGACCATTAGAAAATATCCAGCCAGGCCTTTCATCGAGATGACTTTGAACTCACGATCCAGACGATCTTGCACCTGATCTTTTATATTTTGCTCTTTGTTGCGATACCGCTCTATTGCTCCGCTTATAGCTCTGTGTCGTAACAGACTGTCTACGGTTTCGCCGGGTGGCACATCGTAGTCGGGAAAATTATAGGAAAGAGCATCCATTGAGAACTTTACGCGGTCAGCGATCTCTTCTGTGATGTGGACAGCCGACGGTATGTCTTCGAAAAGGTCAAGCATCTGGGACTGCGATTTAAGATATCGTTCGTTATTTTTTGAGAGCAATTTGCCGGCGTCGTATATCGAGCAGTGATTTTTTATACAGGTGAATACGTCAAAGAGTTCGCGGTCGTGCTGATCGGCGTAATACGTTCCGTTGCTGGCAAAATAGGGAAGTCGGAGTTTGTGCGCGAGGCCGAGCAGCGATTGATTTATAGCTTCTTCGCTGCGGAGGTGATGCCGCTGCAGTTCGACATATAGCCGCTTTTCGAAAACATAGTTGAGCCATGCAAGATCTATTTGGGCGCGGCCGGCTTTTATACTTTTATGCATAAAACCATCCGCTCCACCTGTAAAACACAATAGTCCGGACGAGTGATCTTCAATGTCTTTCCGTGTAGCAAAATGCTTACCTTTTTTATGCCTGAGTTTGACTGTTGTTATGAGTTTGCTTAGATTTTGATAGCCTGCGAGGTTCATCGGAACAAGCGGTAAAAAGCTGCCATCGTCCATTGTGATCTCGGCACCGACGATCGGCTTTATGCCGTGCTTTTTTGCCTCGAAATGGAAACGCACAGCTCCGGCGACCGTATCGCGGTCGATCAAAGCCGCTCCGGGCATTTCTAGCTCAGCGGCGCGCTGAGCTAACCTCTGCGGCTGAGAACCGGATGACAGAAAGCTAAAAGCCGAGCGTGTGTGAAGTTCGTAAAACATTCTCGAAATCGATTTGGTTGCCGCCTCCGCGTTCCATAACGTTCCAGACCTACGTGGAACGATGTAAATATTGCAAACACTTAGGTTACAGTCGAATTATGGCCGCGTTCCATGATTTTTGCGAAAAAAGTTTGTAGGCCATTCTAAAATGTAACTATTGCAAACAAAGCATTTATGCATATGGGTATTTTGTTCTTGCGTGGAACGTATTAATCGTATTCTCCTGTCAAAAACCATTCTTTATTAACTTTGCAAAGGCGATAAACGCCGTGCTCTTCGACCTCGATGTCCCATTGCTGAGTTTTCCAAGGCTTGTCCCACCATTTGGAATTTTGTTTCCATACGCCGCTGTATTCGGTGACGTAACCGCTGAAATGTCTTGTTCTGATAAATACCAGACGCCCGTCGCGAACCAGTACCTCAGCAGACAGCGGCGGGCGGAAATAGTTAAAGGCAATGATGCCGCGCGGTTCAGGGATGGTTACCCAGTCGCTACCGGTTCTGACCGTAGGAAGAGCGTTTGCATCGAGAGCAAAGGGTTCCAACAAACGATGGTTGAGCAATACAGGAATTCCAACATTTTCTTCGCCGACGAGTTTTTTGAGTTTGTTAGCGGTTAAGAGCAAATTTTCCGGCGTAGGACGCGAGGCGGCATACAGGCCTTTTTGGTCAGGTCTTGGTTTAGTGAAATGCGACACGACGCTGACGACGAGGATCGCTGCTTCAGGCGGATCTAATGACACGCGCAGGTTTATCAGTTTTAGCCAGAATTTTTTTTCGAGCGTTGGGAATGATGTTTTTATCTCATAAAACCGCTCGGTTTTGTTGCTGAGTTTGAAAGAGATGTCGAGATGCTCGGAGTTGTGGCCATCGTGGGCTACAGCGTCGAACAGATGGTCGAGGCCGTGATTTACGATGAAGATCAATTGCTCGAAATCCTCGACAGGGAAGTCGAGGTTGTATTCCCACGCTACTTTATTTTCCTTGATATTAGGTTTCAAAAAGCGGCGACCGTTTTGTTCGATTACATCTAGCACCTCGCGAAACTGCTGTCCGTAGCGGTTTATCAGGTCATCTACAGGGATCTGCCGCAGGTCCGCGATGTTGTTTATTCCCAGATCGTTAAAAATGCTATTCGAATTGTTTTGGATCTCGAGACTCTCAAGCGGCAACTTTTGAAATTCGGCAGACGATGCAACAGTATGATTCAATCCCTTTCTCTGCCGTGCTAAAAGCATTGCAGTTTCTACCGCAGCCGCGACCGCAATATTTCCTGAAACGGCGCTTGTTTTTAGTTGGGTTAGTATTTTCTGAGCGATCTGTTCTGACTTGCCTATAAGATGTTCGAGGCCACTGACATCAAACAACACACCGTCATCCAAAATCTCTATCGAATACGAAAACTGCCGTGCGATGGCCAATAATTCTTCCTTATCTGCCTTTGCACTGTTTGAAATTATGCATGCGTAATACTTACCCATCTGTGTAATCGACCTCGATCTTGCTGCGTAAAGGCTCACCGTAAAAACCTTTTTGCGAATGCATTCTTAGATGAAATTCTCTTAGCAGCTTGAATCTTCCCGTGCCTGACCAAACCACTCGTTCCCGTGAAAACAGAAAAGACTGCTGTGACGCCGAGCCGGTTATATGTTCTTCTGCCGTTACTAAAAAAAGAGTCGGCGTTTCCCTGATGCGAGTTCGGTAGCGGTACCAATAGGTCTTTGGCACCATGCGAAGTTGATTTTGCGCTAGTCCCGTAAGATTTAGCCAGATGGCGCCGAAACCTTTTGCCTGCACGAGGTAATCGGCTGACATAAAGGCCTTTTCAATATTCCCGCCGCATTTTATCCAAAGCAGATTCTCATTGTTCACGCCAGCGAGACGAGCGCTGCAAGGGTCAAAGCCTCCGCTCGCATCGACAACCGCACACACTTCGCCGGCAGACGTCAGCTTTGAAAGCAGTGTGAGCAAAAGGCTGGTTTTTCCGGAACTCGCGTGGCCTGCGATCTCTATTACTGAGCCTCTGGCAAACGTCAGCCCGACGGATTCGAGCAACACTTCATCCGAATGTGTCTGCTCTTCCTGGAGCCGGGAAAGACTTTTTACCAAACTTAGATTGCCCATGTAAATAATAGATTGTTGCATCTATGAAACAGCATAGATAAAGAATAATGTAAGCGAAATGAAAAGGCAAGTTATTAACGGATGTAAGAGATGGGAGCTAGGGAGACTCTGTATTGACCACAGTTTTTAGTGCATCCATGTGCTGGTAATCTCGAGAAGAAAACCGATAACGAGAAGGCAGAGTCCTAATGTGCTCCAGCGATCATAGGACTGTGCAAGCATCTGATTATCAACATCAAAGTCATCGCCAACAAAAAACATTTGCCTGTGGCCGCCTCGGTTGATGAATTCAGGAAGTCCGAATCGCCAAATAAGTATCGCTCCGATGATGTCAAGAATATATCCAATGCTGGCGATGATCTGGTGAAGGTGTTCGTAGACGAATTTCATAATTCTAATAAAATACAACAATTTGTCCTATTCTGAAAGCAAATAGTGCCATCACGTTATTCGTTGACCATGACCTCAACAGGATCGATGCCGGCGGCGCGCCATGCCGGATAGAGTGCCCCGAAAAGGCTTCCGCCGATAGCGATGGCGACAGCGGTCAACATCCAGCCCGGACTGAATTCAAAAGCGAGTGAAAATTGACGGCCGATCACATACGAAGAAGCGAAAGCGACAACAAACCCCAGCAAGACGCCAAGCAGGCCGATGAAAAACGCTTCGCCCTCGATCGAGCTGATAATGAAAGATCTTGACGCTCCGAGAGATTTGAGGATGCCGATCTCTTTTCGCCGCTCGGTGATGGTCGTGTACATCGAAAGCAGAACGAAGATCACACTAACGAATGCGCCTAATACAACAAGGACGCGAAGAAATGTATTCAAGCCCGGAATTCGCTCCTGGGCATCGATAATGAGGTCGCTTGTGAGATTGATCTTGTTGCCGGGCAGAACTTCGTTTATTTTCGCAGCTACTGCGGCGGCGTCAGCGCCATTTTTGATCTTTACGAGAATGTACGTGCATTTGTCGGTTTGCAATGCTTCCTGCATCGCGGTGAGCGACATTTTTGTTCTCGCTCCGGAAGGCGGAGCAAAAACACCAACGATCTTGTACTGCTTGCCGCCAAAGAGTTCGTATGTGTCGCCGAGTTTGAGATTTGCGTCTTGGATCTCTCGCTGATCCATGATGATCTCGTCAGCTGCGGTTGCGGCACGGCCTTCGACGAGCTGCATATCGTTCATTTCGGCAAAGGGTTGCCAATCAACGCCGTCAACCTGCTTTATTCCCCATTTGCCTCTAGTATCGGGCGAGACGTAACGGATCACCGGAACTGTTGCTGCAACGCCATCGATCTCAAGCAATTTTTTAGCGTATGCGAGATTGACCGCTGCATTGGAACTCATCGTGTCCATGCCGCCTGGCCGCGTGAAAACGATCTCAGCTTTCCAATTGGCAGCGCGTTTGGCGAGGTCATTGGTCATGCCGCGAGCGAGGCCTGTAAATAAGATCACAAGCACAACACCAAGAGCCACCCCGATCACGCTGATGAGCGTGCGAAATGGACGGACTCTTAGACTCGCAAAAATTAATTCGAGCATTGAAATTGGCGGATCAGATCAGCTTTCTTTTGTTTGAGCTTTTCGCCTGAAAAAGGGCCTGCCGATCAGCGTAAGTATGAGCGCGAACAAAAGAATTCCCCAGGCGCCCAGGGCTGATGTCCAGGCCCATTGCCATTTGCCGCGTGCCGCACCGAGTATCGTTCCGACCAAGATCCCAAAGGCCGCAAAAACTCCGAGAGCATAATGCAGCTTGCCGTTTTCGGCAAATCGCAAAATCAGCAACGGAAGTGCAACGATGAATTCGCCGACGAGTCGCGGCATCTGTTTGAAGTCGTCTTTTAGCGACTTAGTGGCTTCGCCTGCACCGACTAGCAAAGCGCCGTTGCGCATTGCATATAAATTAAAAAGGACGGAGACCACTGAAAATATAACAGAAATTGCAAACGTTCGCTGGCGGGCGACACCGTCTTTTGTGGCGGCTAAAACGTCGGAAAAGTATTTTTCCTGTCCGTAATGCACCGTAAATTCTACAGTGTGGCTAAAAGCGGGCAGCATGATCGACACGATCATATTTGCGAGCCAGATCGGTTTTGCTTTTCTGAATGATTGGACGAGTGCTCCGGCAAAGCCCGTCGTGAGAAGGCGGAACGGCATTTCTACCAAGACTGCAGTGAGCGTCACGGCCCAATTTTCTCCGCTGATGAGGTAAATCGTAAGATAGATCAGCCCGCGCATGATTACGGCCAGGACGACGGATTTCCAATTCCATCGGGTGATCAACTGAGCAGGATGGTGAACGAGATTTCGGAAAACGTCGCCGACTGAATAGTCTTTTTCCCAAACTTCTTCTATGTCGTCAGCACCCGCGATCGAATGATGTATGTCTTCGGCGGCGGGTGTCGGCGGTAATATTTCTCTGTCTGCCATCTCGCGCATTCTTACCCTCGCTTTCCAAGGGGAAAACGAAAATATTGATACTAACATACGCTCATCGGAAATGCCCGTTCACGCACCGACGGCACTCTCTTGCGATAAGTTTTAAGTCAGGGATCGAAGACGTCCGGGCTTCTGCAAGGAATCCAGTCGCTACAGCATCCGGTTCTGACATCCATGAGCATAAACACGAAAAAAAAACATGCTTGATTGTCGGGGTGTATATTTATTTTTGGCTTTGGCAACCTAGGCTTCCACTCGGTACTCAAATTATTGAAACTTTCTGACTAGAATGCCGTTTTAGTCAGTGGCCTTTGTCCATAGATAAATAGATTGCCTGATTTTTAGGTGCGTTATGAATAAGATAGCTTCCATGCTCGCGGTATTGATTTTTGTGTATGGATGCGTCGCCCAACAAGCCGTCACATCGTCTGCTCCTGCCGGTTCAACTTCGGTAAGTGCAGGTTCGGGCAACAGGAGCGAACCGACGAGATCCGAGGGGAAGGTGGCGATACCATCTGAAAAATCCAGGCCAGTCACGATCCCGCATATCTCTAGGGAACCTGTGATCGACGGTAGGGTTGACGATGAGGGTTGGAGAACAGCCGCTGTTTTTAAGGATTTTTATCAAACCGGCCCGGGCTATAACACTGCACCATCGAAACCTACCGAAGTTTACATAATGTATGACGAGAAGAGTCTCTTCGTAGCCTTCAAATGCTGGGACGAACGCGACAAGATCCGTGCGACGGTCGCGAAACGCGACAATTTGGGCGGCGAAGACAATGTCAGAATATGGCTCGATACATACGATGACCGCCGCCGCGCTTATGTTCTTTGGTTCAATGCGTTAGGTATCCAGCAGGACGGTATCTATACCGAAGGAAGGGGAGCTGATTTCTCGGTTGACATTGTGATGGAATCAAAAGGCGTGATCGAAGATTGGGGCTGGTCCGTTGAGGTAAAAATTCCATTTAGATCTTTGCGTTACGCCGCGGGAGAGGGAAAGCACTGGGGCTTTAATGCAGCCCGAAGCATTCAGCGGTTCAACGGTGAATTTGACCAGTGGCTTCCGGACGACCGCGATATTTCAGGCTTTTTGATAAAACACGGCAAGATTACCGGCCTCGATCAGATCAAATATGAAAAGACGCTTGAGATAGTACCAAGCATTACGGTTTCCCAAACGGGATTGCGCAAACGAACGATACCGAATGCCGGCTTTGAGCAGTTTGGTGTGTTCGATCCGATCTTTAATCCCATTGGGCTTCAAGACCCCGGAAAATTTACAAATGATTCTGTAAAAAAGGACATCGGCCTTAATCTGAAATACACGATGTCACCAAACGTGACGCTCGATGCCGCGATCAATCCTGACTATGCTGAGATCGAGGCAGATGCGCCGGTTGTTGCTGCAAATCAGCGTTTTCCGATCTTTTTTCAGGAGAAACGCCCATTCTTTCTCGAAGGCAAGGATATTTTTGAGTCGCCGCTACAGCCGTTTTATTCGCGCACGATAGTCGATCCCGACTTTGCCGTGAAGCTTACTGGTAAGAAAGGTAAAAATACATTTGGGCTTCTCGCCGCATCAGATAACGCTCCCGGAAATTACTCGGAAGACGAACGCGGCGAGCTTTTGGTCTGTCAAGAGGGCCGGGCATATGACATTGCGAACGGTCGCCCGCCGAGACAATGTTCGGGCATCGAACCATTTCTTGATAAGAATGCCCTCTTCGGTGTGCTAAGGGTAAAGCGCGATTTTGCTAGCGAAAATAACATCGGATTTTTTGCCACAGCCCGAACGTTCCCAAAGAATCGCAATTTTGTCGCGGGTTTCGACGGTAAGATCAAATTCAACCCAAAAACCGCAATGACGTTTCAGGCACTTGAAACATATTCGAAAAAGCGGTTTTATGATCCGATCCGCGATCAGGTTGACTATCGTGTGGGTAACGGATTTGGCTATTTTTGGAATCTCGACTACACGGCAGACACACACGGATGGTACGCCGAGGTTTCGGGGCGCACAAAGGACTATCGTGCGGATTCGGGATTTACGCGGCGTGTCGATTCGAACACGGTCTTCTTTTCCAATCGCCTGAGTACAAAATCGAAACCTGATTCAAAGCTCATTCGTTTCGACTGGCGGCAATTTGCGCGTTATATATTCGATTGGAAAGGGCGCGGTCAGGACAGCCTTCTCGGCACCGGCATTAATATGCAGATGCAGGGGAATATGTTTATCAATGCCGAAGCGGGCACCGGACATGAAAAAGATTACGAAGAGGAATTTGGCCCGAAGCGAAATCCTTTAACAGGTCAAGCCGGCGGATTTTTTGGAGCTCCAACGCGTTCGGCGCGGCAGTTTTACTACAGCATAAACCTGAACAAGAGTGTCAATAAACAGCTCTTTGTATATGGGTTTACGGGAATGATCTTCAATGCCTTTGATTACGATTTCGGAGCAGGTCACCGTTACCCTCGTGCCAGCGCGGCGTTTCAAGACTATCTCAACAGCCCGGAATATCTCGATTACATTCGCAGATTATATTTGTATCAGGCTAACCCAAATACTAATCCGTATCCTAATTTTGCACCGCCGCCTGCTCTTGATCCGGGCACGGGCAGGCAGTTTGATGTGAACGCAGGGTTTGAATACAAACCCATCGATCCTTTTCGCCTATCGCTTGACTATACAAAGAGCAAGTTAAAGCGGGATGACACAGGACGTATTGCATTTGACACAAATATCTTCTCGCTTCGGTCAACGTATTCATTTACGAGATTTATGTACCTTCGGGCGCGATGGGATTACGACACCTTGACCTCGAACGCGAACGGACAGTTTCTCTTCGGATGGAGCCCGAATCCGGGTACCGCCTTTTACGCCGGATATAATGATAGTTTCAACTACAATGGCTTTAACCCATTCACAAATCAGGGAGAAGCCGGAATGGCCAGGAACGAACGAACGTTGTTCATCCGGGCATCATATCTTTTCCGGCGTAGTTTCTAGACACCTCTTAAGTAGATCGATTTTGCGATGACGCGGCCAAAATCCGCGCCATCGCATTTTTTGTATCAATGCTTAAGCGCTCGATTAAATTTGTCCTCAAAAAAATATTTCAAAAAAAGCAAAAAAGCTCTTGTATGTTATTAGGCTTTAGTGTATAACCATATGCAGTCGCTAGTTTTCTTAGCAATTCCAGTAGCAATTTAGAGGAGTACAAAATGAAGTTCAGTAGAAATATCTCCGCCGCAGTTTTAAGCACTTTCTTAAGTATTTTGATTCTTCCCGCAATCGCTGCTGCTCAGGCACAAGACGGTGTCGCTTTGCAACGCGGCTACCGCACCGGATATTCCGACGGTTTTATGGCCGGTTACAAAGATATAGTGGACAGCCTTGCTAAGGACTATTCGCGTCACGCCGAGTATTCGAAGGCTGACAGGGCATACGCCAATGATTACGGCTCGATCGCTGATTATCGCGACGGCTATCAGCAAGGCTTTGAAGTCGGCTACGATACAGGTTTTGAAAAGCGTTCCTTTGAGGCTAATATCCCGGCCGATCTTGCACGACGCGGAGTTATTTCCGTCACGGCCCCTCAACCGACTACGGACCAATCTACAACTCCGGTTGAAAGCACTAACATCTCAATCGCACAAACCTCGAACAATGCCATTATCATAATCCCGCGTGACACTGAGATCATTGTTGAACTTCAGGACGATCTGAATACGCAGGAGACCAAAGAAGGTTCACCTTTTAAGGCCAAGGTAACTGCTCCCTCAGAGATTGCGGGTGCAATCATCGAAGGCCGCGTCGCTAAGATCACAAAGCCGGGCCGCATCAAAAAGCCTTCTGAATTATCTCTATCATTCGACCGGATAGTTTTGAGCGACAGTCGCTGGAGTAATTTCAGCGGAGTGCTGACTGAGGTATATGCGGTCAAAGGCGACAACGTCAAACGAGTCGATGTGGAAGGCACGGCGATCGGTCAAAACTCATACAAACAGAACGCGATCAAGATCGGTGCTCCGGCAGGAGCAGGAATGATCATCGGAGCATTCGCCGGCGGCCCGGTTGGAGCAGCCGTTGGTGCCGGAGTCGGTGCGGCGTTTGGCGTTGGGGCCGTCGTGGTCAAACGCGGCAAGCACATACGGCTCAATCGCAATCAGCAGCTCCGTATCAAAACAGCATACGAAACTCAGATCAGATAAATATTGAAGCGCGATAGGGAAATTAAGAACATTCCCGATCCAAAACAAGATCCCCCGCCAGAAGAACGATAACCCCTTTAAGAACCCTCTGCATCCAACAGTGATCCTCAGAAACCCAGGCCGAAGCCCAAAAAGCTCCGGCCTTTTCCTTTTGGGTCGTTCAGCATGTCCAAAAGTTTTTGTAGAAAAAAACTTGCTGCAATATGCTAGTTTTGTTTTGTGTTCCTCTGGAAATTTAGAGCTATTCGCCATCTTACCCTGTCGTATTGATCGAGTCTCAGGGAAAGATCCCTCAATAAACATTGACCGAGCGTTTTTAGTCTTGGCGGTGGTTGTTTACCATTTGCCGCAATATTACGAAATTATTATCGAACATATGACCACTCTAACACTTACCCGACCTTTGTTTGTTTCTAAGTTTTTTGCCAGCGGCAGAACGCTGATGATGCTTTTTGTTTTCGCATGTTTAGGCTCGACGGCTAGCTTCGCGCAGACGTGTTTGCCGGAGAATCTGGGAACCACCTTTGCAGGCGGCAATGAGCAGGCGGGCAATATGTTCGACATTACCGCAATAAGTACTGTCGTGATCAACTCGTTTGACGAACATCTCCTACAGAGCGGTGATATCGCCATTTATTATAAGGCCGGAACTCACGTTGGTTCTGAACAGACGCCGGGTGACTGGACGCTTGTCGGGACCGCAACCGGTGTGGCAAGTAATGGCCCCGGTGTTGCAACGGCTATTCCGCTTCCGATAAATGTGACAATCCCTGCCGGCCAGACCTATGCGTTTTACATCACATTTGTCGATCCGATGGATCAAGCGAGATTATTTTACACCAACGGAACCGCCGTAGGTAACGTCTTTGCCAGCGATGCCAACATTCAGATCAAGGAAGGAACGGGCAAGGCCTACCCTTTTCTAAACAGCTTTTCTCCAAGAGTGTTTAACGGGAACGTGCATTATTCAGTCGGCGACGACTGCCCGGCAGTGACGCCTACCAGCACATTCACATCTACACCGACTAGTACCGAGACAGCAACAGCTACGGCAACTTCGACCGGAACGCCTCCGCCGGCTTCGTGTCTGCCAAATTCTGTGACGACGACTTTCGCAGACGGCTCGGCGAACAATGGAAATATGTTCGACATCACGGCGATCAATGCAGTGAGAATCGATTCGTTTGACGAACACCTGCTAAATAATGAGCCGCTTGCGATCTATTACAAGCCGGGCACTCATGTAGGTTTTGAGAATAATGCGGGCGCTTGGACTTTGGCCGGAACTTATAGCGGAATTGTCGCAAATGGCGCGGGTGTTGGAACGGCAGTGCCGATCCCTGTAAATGTTACGATCCCGGCAGGGCAGACTTACGCTTTTTATATTACATACACGACCAGCCAAGGCTCGTTGGCGTACACGCCAGGAACAGTCGTGGGCAACGTGTTCGTGAGCGACGCTAATATTCAGGTCAAAGAAGGCGCAGGAATATCGTATCCGTTTTCGGGTAACTTTAGCCCGAGGGTATTTAATGGTGTAGTTCGTTATACGGACGGCGGCGACTGTCCGGCTCCGACGCCGACAAGCACGTTTACGTCAACGCCGACAAGTACCGCAACTCCAACAGCGACAGCGACGATGACGCCGGTCGATCCAACGTGTCTGCCAGGTTCCGCAACGACAACATTTGCCGGCGGTGCAAGCAACAACGGAAATATGTTTGACGTCACGGCGATGAATCCGGTGATAATCGATTCGTTTTCAGAGAATCTGTTAAATAACGAACCGCTCGCGATCTATTACAAGGTCGGCACGCATGTTGGTTTTGAGAATAATGCCGGTGCGTGGACCTTGCTCGGAACTTACAACGGAATTGTTACGAACGGAGCCGGAACTCCGACACAGATTCCAATTCCGGTCGGCATTACGATGAATGCCGGACAAATTTACTCCTTTTACATCACTTATACGACAGGCCAGGGATCGTTAGCTTACACGCCGGGAACAGGTGTCGGCAATGTTTATGTCAGCGACGGTAACATCCAGATCAAGGAAGGTGCAGGCATCTCTTATCCGTTCTCAAATAATTTCAGTCCGAGAGTTTTCAACGGAATTGTGAACTATTCCAGCGGTATGGGATGTCCGTTTGGAGCTAACACTCCGACTGCAACGCCAACGATCGCTCCGACCGATACTCCAACCAATACACCGACGGACACACCAACCAATACTCCGACGACAACAGCGACTAATACAGCAACAAGCACGGCGACGAATACACCTGTGTTTACGCCGACAAATACTGCGACGAGCACCCCGACATTTACACCAACATTTACACCAACGAGAACTGCGACGAGTACTCCGACAAATACTCCGACTTTCACACCGACAAGAACATCGACAAGCACTCCGACAAATACGCCCACGGCCATTGCGTCGCCGAGTCCGACGTGTGTTTCGGGACAGCTTTATGATAACGGGCCGATGGTCACCAATCCGACAGGCGGCGTCGGCGGAGCTCCGCTGAGCGCTTTGCAGACAAGTCTCGGATTAAATGTATTTGGATTTAGCGCCGCATCGACGACGACTAATCGCATTGCGGACGACTTTACGGTTCCTGCAAGTGGCTGGACTATCAATACTTTAACGCTCTACGGCTATCAGACAGGTTCGACAACGACAAGCACATTTAACCTTGCCCGCGTTCAGATATGGCGCGGAGCGCCAAATGCTGCGGGCAGCGTTTTGGTTTGGGGCAATATGACGACCAATCGATTTGCATCGACATCGTTTACCGGCATCTACCGTGCAACCGATACCGCTCCGACAGGAAATACGAGGCCCATTATGGCTGTTGTTGCAAATATCGGTACGACACTTCCGGCAGGCAACTATTGGATAGACTTCCAACTCGGCGGGACAGGCTCTGTTGGACCGTTTGTTCCACAAGTTACTCTTCCAGGACAGGTGAAGAAGCCCGGATCGAACGGATTACAATTTTCTACCACTTGGGCTCCGTTACTTGATAACGGTACAGCGAACGCAGTGCAGGATGTGCCATTTAAGCTAAATGGTTTAGGCGGTTGTGCAACTGCAACACCGACCGCAACGGCAACATCGACGCCGACTTATACGCCGACGAAGACTCCGACAAGCACTCCAACATCGGCGCCGACCTACACGCCTACCAACGCACCTTCGGCAACGCCGACGAGTACGGCTAGTCCGTCATGCACACCTGTGGTGACAAAGACTTTTGCTGGGACAAATCTGGGGACTATTGCCGATGGTTTGTCGGGCACACCGCCGCAGTATGGTGCGCCGCGGATTGTGAACTTTGCGGTGTCAGGAATGAGAGGCCCAGTGAGTGCGGTGTCGGCGAACCTCAACTTGCTGCATCGGTATGCGGGTGATTTAGATATGGTTTTGACCTCGCCGGGCGGAGTTAAAAGCTTTGTGCTCGCAAGCCGCATTGGCGTCACGACTGCCGGTGGGTTTGGAGACAGCTCCGACTATTGCGGCGTTTACAATTTTACCGATTCGGCGACAGGAACAAATATTTGGACAGTCGCAACCGGCCTCGGTGCTTTTGGCACGATAACGCCGAACAATTATCGAACCACCGCTGCCGGTGCAACCGGACAGTCAAACCCGGCTCCGTTCACCAATTTGACCGCTGCATTTGCAGCACTAACTACTGCCCAAATAAATGGAATGTGGACGCTAACGATCCGCGACGGAGCGGCGTATGATACGGGAACAGTGTCAGCCGCAAATCTTGTATTGAAAGGAGCGTCGTGTCCATGACCCCTTTGATTTAAATAGCAGGTATTTTGTACGGGCGGTCTTCGGGCCGCCTTTTTCTTATTTCTACAGTCGCATTCCGTTCATTTAAAGATGGTATTTTAGGACGGTTGGTGATATTATTCGCGTGAGAGTTTTTACCCTTTACAATATTGTCTGTTCAGGTTTGATCGAACAGGTTCCACAATCGTTTCAGGACCGGTGAACAAACACCGTTCATGACCGACAGATTTTAGGAGAATAATCGTTTATGACTGCGAATACAGCTTGCAAGTTTTTGTTGGCGATAGTCGTGTTGGGCGGTGCGGGTTTTAGCGCGCATGCCCAGCAGATCGTTTGGACTGCCAATTATGAAAACCAGGATAGTTTTGTCAAAGAAAAAGGTGTGACTAGACAGTCTTTTCCTGCGGAGTTTAGGTTATTTAGTTTGAATATCGAACCGCTCAGGCAGCAGTTAATGTCGATTACTGCGAATGATGCTGTTAGCAATTCGACGATAATTTCATTGCCAAATGCCGACGGCCAGCTAGAATGGTTCGAAGTTTTTGAGGCATCAAATTTCGAGCCCGATCTTCAGGCAAGATTTCCTGACATCCGCGCCTATTCCGGCCGCGGGCTTACGGATGAGTATGCGACATTGAAATTGAGTCTTTCTCCGCAGGGCGTTCAGACGATGATTTTCCGAACGGACCGCGATAACGAATACATCGAGCCGTATTCTGCTGACCGCACAGTATATGCAGTATTTCGTTCGCGTCGAGAAAAAGGCGAAATGCCGTGGTCTTGTACGACGGTTGACAGGAGCCTTGCCGCCGGACTTGATATGGAAGTTCAGACGATGAATCTGCCCGAAAGCTCAGCCGGACAAGTAAAGACAATGCGTTTGGCTCAGTCCTGCAACGCTGAATATTCAAATTATTTTGGAGCAACAAGTTCCGCTCAAGTAGGTTTGGTCCTGGCTGCATTTAACGCTACGCTGACTCGCTCAAACGGCGTTTATGAAAGAGATCTTGGATTGCACTTGAATCTTATTTCAAACACGACTTCTGTTATTTATTACACGCCTTCGAGCGATCCGTACTCGACCACTTTGAGTCAGTGGAATCTGCAATTGCAGCAGACGTTAACCAACGTTATAGGCAGTGCCAATTACGACATCGGCCATATGTTCGGAGCTTCGGGAGGCGGCGGAAACGCAGGCTGCATCGGGTGTGTATGTACCAATCCTGCTACGTCGACTTCGCTCGCTAAAGGTTCGGGCATCACGTCGCCAGCCGACGGTATTCCGCAGGGAGACAATTTTGATATCGATTATGTGGCTCACGAAGTCGGGCATCAATTGGGAGCGAATCACACATTTTCATTTTCAAATGAAGGGTTTGGTACGAGTAAAGAAGTCGGTTCCGGCATAACTGTAATGGGTTACGCGGGCATCACTAATCAGGATGCGGCACCACACTCGATAGACATTTTTCATCAGGCTTCGATCGCACAGATTCAGGCTAATTTGGCGACAAAAACCTGTCCTGTTACAACAAACATGACGGCAAATAGTCCGCCGACCGTTTCCGCAGGCAGCGATTACACGATTCCCATTTCGACCGCGTTTGCCCTTACCGGGTCGGCAACCGATCCGCAAGGCGACCCGCTAACTTATAACTGGGAGCAGAACAACAACACCACAACAACAGGAAACGCCAGCGTTGCGTCGATCACGAAAGCAACCGGCCCAAACTGGATATCATTCGGCTCGACGTCCTCGCCGACGAGAAATTTCCCGAGGCTTTCAACTATCCTTGCCGGTCTGAACGTTACGCCCACATTGGGCGGCGATGCGATATGTAATGTTGAAGCTCTTAGCTCTGTATCAAGAACACTCAATTTCCGTCTGACCGTAAGAGACAACCGCCCTTATGTTCCGGCTTCGACTATCGGCCAGACGCAATTTGACGATATGGTCGTCACGGTGAGCAACACTTCGGGACCGTTTCAGGTGACTTCGCCGAATACGAATGTTTCCTGGGCGGGCGGATCTTCACAAACCGTTACATGGAATGTAAATAATACGACCGCTGCACCTGTTAGCTGCGCGAATGTCAAAATATCGATGTCAACGGACGGCGGACAGACATTTCCGACTGTTCTTGCCTCAAGCACGGCCAACGACGGTTCGCAAGCGGTAACGATACCCGTTGGAACAACAACGACGGCAAGAATAAAAGTTGAGGCGGTTGGGAATATCTTCTTTGATATTTCAAACACCAACTTTACGGTAACCGGCGCAGCGGCGACTCCGACAAATACGCCGACGTTTACGCCGACAAATACTCCGACGAACACAGCAACCAGTACGCCGACCAATACGGCAACGAACACTCCGACGCCAGCTAATACGCCGACTGCAACGGCTACATTTACTGCGACTGCAACCGCGACGAATACGTCAACTCCGACCGAGACGGCTACATCAACGCCGACTGGAACAGCGACCGATACTCCAACGGCTACGGCGACAAGTACCGCGACTAACACAGCTACCGCAACGGCAACTGCAACGTCCACATTCACACCGACAAATACGCCAACGGCAACGGCGACTGTAATGTCAACGGCGACCAATACGGCAACAAATACGCCGACCGCTACGCCAACAGCAGCTTGTACACCGGCGGCGAACGTGACGGTCACAGGAACCGGTACAGGTGCAATTCCTGACGGCGGTTCGGGCACACCGCCAGTTTATGGAGCGGCCCGCGTTATTAGCTTTGTTGTTTCGGGAATCACCGGACCGCTCACATCAGTATCGACAAGTGTGACTTTGACGCACAGCTATGTGGGCGATGTGGATATGATCCTCAGGTCTCCGAGCGGATTGGTCAGTTTTGTTACTGCAAGCCGTATAGGGGTTACTACTGCAGGCAGTTACGGAGACAGTTCCAATTTCAGCGGAGCGTATAACTTTACCGATGCTGCGACGGGAACGAATATTTGGACGATAGCCTCAGGTCTTGGAGCGAACGCCAATATTGGTGTTGGTAACTATCGGACAACCGGAGCAGGAGGCGCAGGCCAAACAAATCCGGCACCTGTCACCAATCTGACTGCTGCGTTTGCAGGTCTTACAAGTGCTCAGATCAATGGAACGTGGACGCTTTCGATCCGAGATGGAGCAGCAGCCGATACTGGAACAGTAACGGCGGCAAACCTCGTCCTAAGAGGTGCAAATTGTCCGTAAGTTAGGGCTTTGTGCGACTACAGCAAGGGCGGAACATTCGAGTTGAGTGTTCCGCCCTTCCTTACGTGCGGGCTTCTGCTTGAGCAAACTTGCTGTAAACAGGGCGCTTCTTATAAAATGAAAGTTTGCGTTAATCACTATTTTATTTAAAAGAGAGTATTAAAATGAGTACAGGAACAGAATCAACGGCGGGAGCAGCGGC
The DNA here is from genome assembly GCA_016711345.1 of Chloracidobacterium sp. Taxonomy (NCBI): domain Bacteria; kingdom Pseudomonadati; phylum Acidobacteriota; class Blastocatellia; order Chloracidobacteriales; family Chloracidobacteriaceae; genus Chloracidobacterium; species Chloracidobacterium sp. Next base: position 746,292 of record JADJTD010000001.1, on the reverse strand, counting down.
AGCGGGACTTCGCGGAGTTGTGGCGGCACAAAGCTCGATCGGCGACGTTAACGGCGACGACGGTATCTTAATTTATCAGGGCTATAACATTCACGATCTCGCCGAGCATTCGACGTTTGAGGAAGTTATTTTTCTACTCTGGAACGGCCGTTTGCCAAAGGCAGATGAGCTTGCCGCTCTAAATGCTGACATTCGGGCGAACTACGAGGTTCCCGCCGAAGTTATTGCGGCGATGAAGCAATTCCCAAAGGATGCCGATCCGATGGATGTGCTCCGCACAAGCGTCTCGTCGCTTGATTTTTATGACAAGGACGGACACGGAACCGATCGCGAACACGCAATGAAAGCCGCCGTCAAGCTTACAGGACAGATCGGAACTCTATCTGCGGCTTGGGATCGCATCCGCAACGGCAAGGAAGTCGTTGCTCCCGATCATTCTCTGAATATTGCAGAGAATTTCCTTTATATGCTTCGCGGCGAGCGTGCTGATGCTGATGAAGCTCATATTTTCGATGTATGTCTGATACTGCACGCCGATCACGAGTTGAACGCCTCTACATTTACGACACGAGTCGTCGCGGGAACGCTTGCCGACATGTACGGCTGCGTCACGGCCGGCATCGCGGCTCTTGCCGGGCCGCTTCACGGCGGTGCGAATACCAACGTGATGAAAATGCTCATAGAGATCGGCGAGCCGGATAAGATCGATGCATGGGTCGAGAAAGCTCTCGAAGAAAAACGCAAGATCATGGGCATCGGCCACGCCGTTTATAAAACCGAAGACCCGCGTGCGACTTGGCTGCGTAAATACTCACAGCACATGGCTGAAAAGAAAGGCGTTACGAAGTGGTTCGAGATGTCGCGTCGTATCGAGCAGTTGATGCACGAAAAGAAGGGAATGTTCCCAAACGTCGATTTTTACTCGGCTTCGACCTATTACCTGATGGACATCCCGCTCGATCTTTATACACCGATCTTCGCCGTCAGCCGTATTTCAGGCTGGACCGGCCACATCCTCGAACAATACGGCCACAACAAACTGATCCGCCCGCGTGCCGAATACATCGGAGCCCGCGACCTGAATTACGCACCGATCAGCGAGCGATAAGGAAAAAAGTGTGCAAAGCGCGCACGTCAGTAGGGCGGAACATTCAACACAGAATGTTCCGCCCTACTACATTTCAATGCTCAATTAGAATAGCTCGACCTTTCCGTTAGTTACGCTCACTCGCGATTCGCCTTCGTTGAACATTATTCGCTCGAAAGTCAGAGGTGAAACCGAACCAACCGGCCCAACAGCAGTGAACCTCAGATTCAACAACAAGCCATCCGCATCAATCGGATAAGCTCCGTAAACAACGACTCGCAATAAACCTGGCTCGTAAGGATTTGTCACGACCGAAAGCCCTCGGCTGATCGAGTTTTTCATGTCCACAACTTCATCAACCGGCTGCATCACCGAGGGATCGTATCGAAGATCGAATTCATACGCGATAATGCCTTTGTCATCAATGCCATCGACGGTCACGGGAACAACTATCTCTTTGTCGGTCGTCGACGTTACATGGTGAGCCGTGACCTCGATCGGTTTCGCCGTTCCGTAGTCATTTCCATGGTCCGCTGACCACTGTTCACTGTCCACAGTTCGAGTCGGCCTTGCCCCTGAGTTTGTCCAATTGCCCGAAACCTCACCCATCAGCAATGCTGAGAAGTCTTCTCCCGCTAGATTTTCTGTGACCGATGCGTATATACGGTTTACCGGAAGGAATCTCCACGTCGATGTCGAACCGATGCCAGGAGCGATGTATGGCGGGCCGGCAGCGAACTTTGCGATCATCGCCGCATCGAACGAAGTGACCGAAGTGTTGCCGCTGACATCTGCCACGATCAACTGATTTCCTGTCAACAACGGATTCGGCGGCCCGGCGACATGCTGAGAGATCTTCGCAGCATCAAATGAAGTGATGCTGTTCACGCCGCCGGTCTTTGTCGGCGTCAGGGTGTAAGAACCCGCACCAAAACCCGTCAGTGTATATTGTCCTGCCGTGGCACCCGGAGCCGCTGTCGTCGTCATGACATTCGGCGAGCCTGTTCCCGTGATCGTTACATTTGAAACAAACCGCGACGTCGGCGCTCCGATCGCATTTCCATAGGTCACCGTTCCGCTGATCGACGGCGTTCCCACACCAGTCGGCGTATTGGTTGGAGTTGATGTACTCGTCGCTGTTGCTGTGTTAGTAGGAGTTGCGGTTGGAGTGCTGCCGCCTTCGGGCCGGAACAGCGACACAATATTCTCGGCGAGACGGCCAACGATGAGCTGGTTGTTCGTGTAATCGTACGCAATACGCAGAGTGGCAGCAGTGCCGTTCGCAACCATGCCAAGAACACTGTTGCCTGATGAGATCTCACCGCTAATACCGGCGTTACCCGCAAGAGTTACGGCCCCCGCGTTTTGAATTGGCCCGTTATCATAACCTGTTGAGTAAATCGTATAGCCGCCGTTTGTCAGTGCCCTGATGGTGTTGTTGCCGGCACCGATACTATTGCCCACAGAGCCGATAAGTGAGTTTGTCGATGAAACAGCGCCAATTACCCCAGCAGTGCCGCTGCCAAACGTAGCAGCCCCTCGTAAGGCTGACCAACTGGAGCTATACACAACGAAGTTGCCGTTAGAAAGTTGAGTAACCCTGCCTCCTCCGACCGCGTCGCCGCCGACCTGGTCATTGCTTTGAGAACCAATGAGCGAATTTGCGCCCGAGATGGTTCCTGAAACGCCGCTCGTGCCGTTTCCCAAAATAACTGCACCTGCGTTGACTATTCCGCCAATGTCACAGGTCGGACAGGCGATCACATAATTGCCTGTAGTAAGTGGTGTCAGCGAACTGAGTGTGGATAAATCGTTTGAACTCGAACCGACAAGTGAGTTTGCCGGGGAAACTGTTCCGACGGTTCCGGTTGTTCCGTTTCCGAATGTCACCGCTCCGGCATTCGATATTGCTCCGTTGTCCCATTCGGGGCTGCGAACTATGTAATTCCCGTTCGTAAGCCGTGATGTAAACGCGTTGCCGATCTTGTCTCCAGTAGTCGAGCCAACCAGAGAGTTGCCTGCTGAGATCGTTCCTACACATCCGCCTGATCCGCTGCACCAACGAACTGCTCCGACATCTGCTACTGCTCCGTTATCCCATAGCGGTGCCGAAATAATATAACTGCCATTTGTCAGAATAGAATCAGTGATGTTTTGTCCTACCTGATCTCCTGCAGTCGAACCCACGACAGAATTTGCCGGTGAAACGGTTCCTGTTATTCCGGTCGTTCCATTACCAAAAGTTGCGGCACCGGCATCCGCGGTTGCAGCATTGTCCCAGAGCGGGCTGTAAACAACGAAGTTACCGTTCGTCAACGCCCTTACACCTGTATTGTTGCTGACGCCGCTGAGCTGGTCATTAGGCATTGTTCCAACCAGTGAGTTTGAGGTGGTTACCGGGCCGGTAATGCCGGTAGTGCCGTTTGCAAAGGTAGCGGCACCCACATCGGCAACCAGGCCATTGTCCCAGAATTGACTTGCGACGACATAATTACCGTTTGTGAGAGCGATCGCGTACCGGCCGATCTGATCGCCCGCCGTCAGGCCTACCAGCGAATTTGCAGGCGAGACTGCGCCGGCACAACCCGTAGTGCCACTGCACCACGTTGAGGCTCCCGAGTCTGCTAATGCACCGTTGTTCCAGAAAGGGCTTCCAACAACGTAATTGCCGTTCGCAAGAATAGAAAATGCTATCGTGTCAAATCCGCTGACCGTGGTTCCGCCAACCTTGTCATTTGCTGTTGATCCGACAAGTGAATTTGCCGCAGAGATGACGCCTGAAACACCGGTCGATCCGTTTCCAAAGGTTACGGCTCCAGCGTTGATAGTAGCGCCGTTATCCCACAATGGGCTTATGACAACGTAGTTGCCGTTGGCAAGGGTCTGTACGAAACCTCCGCTAGGTATATCAAGCGAGGTCGAACCGACAAGAGAATTCGCGGCGGAGATCGTGCCGGTACATCCCAGAGAGCCGTTGCACCATGTAATTGCTCCGGCATCTACTATTCCGCCGAAATTGCGACTACGGGCGAGATAATTGCCATTTTCCAGCAAAACGGTGGCGACGTTGCCGACCGCATCATTTACAAACGATCCAACCAGAGAGTTTGCGGGGGAAACCGCACCAATGGTGCCGCCTGAGCCGCTGCAGAAAGTTGATGCACCGGCATTCAGGATGCCTCCGTTGTCCCAAAGCGGACTTCCAACAACATAGTTTCCATTGGGCAACACCCTGATTTGACCCGACGAAATATTGCCTATCTGATCTTCTGCTATTGATCCCACCAGAGAATTTGCCGGAGAGATTGTTGCCGGACAGCCCGTAATGCCGCTGCACCAGGTTACGGCTCCAACATTGGCAACCGCGCCGTTGTTCCATAACGGGCTGCGGACAACAAAATTTCCGTTTGGAAGCACCGTGACACTACCGCTGGCTCCAATGCCATCTCCCTGAGCAGAGCCTGTAAGAACGCTGATCAACGCACCGGTAGCACCGTTGTAAAGGTAAACGGCTCCTGTAAAGGTTGCTCCGCCAGGATTCCATTCCGGATCGGTCACAATAATATTGCCGTTCGGCAACGAAATTACTTCGAAGCCAAATTTTACGCTTCCTGCGGGCCCGACAATATCAAATTGGCTATCCGGCCGTTTGGGGTTGGTCGTGTCTTCCGCAGAATGTGTAATTTCAGAAGTGCTTCCACTGGCCGCGACAAGATTTGATGGCCGCGACAGGGATATCATGACAAAGCCCAACAAAATTAGGGCGAAAAGAGCAGAAGCTTTGATTGGGCGCGAATATAGGGTAAACGGATGCATCGATTTTTCCTCTTAGAGATGAATGCGTAAAAAAACGGCCAAGTCGGACAAAGTGCAGAACTGAAATTTGCAATTGCAACTTGAATTCACCAAGGCAGACGTTTCATGGATAAGATGTTAAACTTTAGACGCAATATTGGCGTAAGAGCGGTGCGACTTACATGCATTGTTTAGCATTCAATTAATGAGTCGGAGATCGGGGCTTACGGGTTTGAATCGAAATATCGTTTCAGCGAAGATTAGATTGTTTGAAATTTGTTCTGACTGTAACAGTAATATTTGCAACCAGTTACACATTTTGTAAGGTGACGTCATATTTTTTCAAAAAACGTGGAATATAGGCCAAAAATCAATGCAACTGCAATAAATACAATAGTTTGCGCGTTCCATTTGACAGTGGAACGCTCTGAAACGGCGGAACGGCAACTCGGGTGAAAAAAAAACAGTGGGACAGTGGGACAGCTGGGCACACGGATGTTACGTTTTTGGCGGATGCGAAACCGCGCGGTGCAACAGTTCGTATTAGCATCGGCATCTACTGTAAAATAATTATCGTAAACAACAAGGAGTTTGGAATGGTCAAAAGATTGTTAAGTCTTGCCCCGCTATTTATCATTATTGTGATCGGCCGCTTTGTTATCGTTGCTCAGACAGATATGAAACCACCTATTGCTAAGAAGGAACCCAAAATTCTAAAGATCCATGGTTATGAGATCACGGATAATTACGCCTGGCTCCGCGGCGACAAGAGTAAGCTCGGTCCCGCGATCAAGTCGTATCTTGAAGAAAACAATAAATATACCGAGTCGTTCATGGGCAAGCACCAGCCGTTCGTTGATACGCTTTATAAGGAAATGCTCGGGCGTATAAAGGAAGACGATACTAGCGTGCCTTATAAATTGGGTGAGTATTGGTATTTCACCAAAACGGAAAAGGGTAAGCAGTATTCGACCTATCTTCGCAGCAGGTCTAAGGACGGAAAAAATGCGGAAGTGTTGCTTGATCAAAACGAGATGGCAAAAGGATCTGAGTATTTTAATATCAGTGAATTTGACGTTAGTGACGACGGCAAATTCCTGGCTTTCTCTACTGATACGACTGGTTACAGGCAATATGTTTTACAGATCAAAGACCTCACGACCGGGAAGATACTGCCGGACAAGATCGAGCGTGTCACATCGGCTGTTTGGTCAAATGACGGCAAGTATCTTTTTATAGGACAGGAAGATCCGGTTTCGAAGCGCTCGGACAAGATATTGCGGCACGCAGTTGGGACGGACAAGAACGAAACGGTCTTTGAGGAAAAGGATGTGCTCTTCGATGTCGGTGTCAGGCGTTCGCGCGACCGCAAGATGATGTTTATTGCCTCTAGTGCAAAAACGATGCGGGAATTTCGTTATCTTGCGGCGGACGATCCGCTCGGCGCATGGAAATTGATCAGTCCGCGACGTGAAGGACACGAATATTATGCTACTTTTGACAGCGGTGAATTCTACATAACTACAAACAAGAACGCCGAGAATTTTAAGGTTGTTCGAGCGCCTGCGAATGATCCGAGCGAGAAGAATTGGACCGACTTTGTTCCATACAATCCAGAAATAAAGATCGATGGAATCGCATTCTTTAAAGACTATGCCGTTGTTTCCGAGGTTGAGAATGGCCTCGAGTATCTTCGTGTAAAAGACCGTAAAACACGTCGTGCCGATCAGCGGATCGAAACACCCGAAAGCGTTTATACTATAAATCTTACGGCAAATCCCGAGTACGAAACGCCGGTTGTTCGTTACGGTTATGCCTCGATGATAACTCCGAATTCGACTTATGAATTCGACTTTGCATCGCGGAAAAGTACGCTCATTAAACAGCAGGAAATTCCGAGCGGCTACGACAAGACGCAGTACGAAACAAAACGGGTTTGGGCAGATGCTCGCGACGGCGTGAAGATTCCCGTCATCTTAATGATGAGGAAGGGAACGAAGCTTGACGGTTCGGCTCCGATGCTGCTTTATGGGTATGGCTCGTACGGTCTCTCGATGACACCGTATTTTTCGGTCGGTACGCTTAGCCTGGTAGATCGTGGAATGATCTATGCGATCGCCCAAATTCGAGGCGGCGGTGAGCTTGGCGAGAAATGGCGGCTTGATGGACGGATGTTCAAGAAGTTAAATTCGTTTAACGACTTTATCGACTCGGCAAAATGGCTTCAGGCGAACAAATACTCCTCACCCGACAGGACCGTAATTGAGGGCGGATCAGCAGGCGGTTTGTTAGTTGGTGCGGCCGTGAATATGTCACCGTCCACTTTTCGCGCTGCGATCGCACAGGTTCCGTTTGTCGATGTGATGAACACGATGATCGACGCTGACCTTCCGCTTACGACTGAGGAATGGATCGAATGGGGCAACCCGCGAGACGACAAAAAAGCTTGGGATTACATGATTCAGTATTCGCCATATGAGAATGTAAAAGCGCAAAGTTATCCGAATATGCTGATCGAGGTTTCGCTCAACGACAGCCAGGTGCCGTATTGGGAAGGAGCCAAACTAGCGGCCAAGATCCGCGAAATGAAAACCAACGACAGCCAAATTCTTCTCAAAACAAACATGGGAGCAGGCCACGGCGGAGCGTCGGGACGCTATGACCGATTGAAAGAGATAGCGTTTGAATATGCCTATGCGCTGACTCAGGTTGGGATCAGTAAATAGTTATTAGTTAATGATAGATAGGAGGGCGGTGCATTCGATATTGAATGTTCCGCCCTTACTAATGTGCGTGCTTTCATCGTGCATCTTTGGCATCAATTTGACGTATTAGTTCGGTCAGATTGACCGAGTAGCGTTCACGCCGTCATCATTCGGCGTCTGGCGTTTCCCTCAAACCTCCTATAAATAAAGGCTGAAACGCGTTTCTATTTGTTTGGCACAGCCATTGCCAAAAGGAACGTGGCGATAACCCGTCTGGATGTCACAGACAAAAACGCTTGAACATAGGAGAATTTATGAAAAACGAACAACGCAGTAAAGTGATGACATCGCTCGTGGCAGCGGCATTACTTTTCCCCACGTTGGCATTCGGTCAGCAAACGGTACAGACCGAGTCGGCTAAGACGACGGCCGTCGAAACAATGACGTCATCGTACGCTGATTATCTAACAGAGATTTCCGCCGGATATCATACTGGAAACAGCTATTTGTTGGAGTCGCAGGCTATCGCACGGATACTCACATCTAATACGTCGAAGAATCCTGTCCTGATCGATAATCAGGGCTATGCACGCGATATGGTGCTGCAAAATGTAGCGGCACGCTTGGCAGAAAATACGAATGGTAAAAAGCTGTTCCGCATCAACTGGAATACTTTGTTCTCGTCCGGCAAGAGTCAGGCAGAGATCGATCTCGCAATTAACGGTATTATCAAATATGTAGAATCCTCGAAAGACAAATCAGTTATATATCTTGACGACATAGCAAGTTTTTCATCCGAAACCCCTGTTCTTGGCGCGCACGTTGCGGGAATTCTCTACAACGCTCTTTCGCAGGGCAGGATCCAAATCCTCAGTTCATCCGACGGGAATAGCTACGATCGGCAGATCGCCGGCGACAGCCGTTTGAACTCACGTTTTCAACGCATCGATATCATTAAAGACAGCACCGACGGTTTTGTTGGTGACAAGCTTTCACCTGATCTACGTGCGATGGTTTCCGCAGGCGAAAACAAAACAGTCAAGGTCATTCTACAGTCGGATGACATTAACAATCCCGAGCTTCTTGCCGTCCTCAAACGCAACGGCGTCTTGATCGGCGACAGAGCGGCCTCGCTGAATATGCTCATCATCGACCTTCCTGTTCGTGTTGCAGAGGAAGTAGCGAGTGTGCAATCGGCCAAACATCTATCGCTCGACAAAGAGGTCGAGGTTCTGGGGCATATCGAGACCACTACGGGCGTTTCACAGGTACGCACGCAGACAAATACGATAATTAATGCGTTGGGACTTGCTATCAATACGACCTACCAGCTTGACGGCACTGGTGTTGGTGTCGCAGTTCTTGATTCAGGAGTTTATGAGCAGCACCATATGTTCATGGAATCGGTCGGCAACGATCGCGTTATCAAAAGTGCGAACTTCGCCGGCAGCCTAAGTGAATTAAACAATGATCCTTACGGCCATGGATCGCACGTTGCCGGTATCGTTGCCGGAGGTAGCGGCCGCAGCAATGAATTCGGTTCTTACCGCAATATGGCGCCAAACACGAAGATCATCAATGTTCGTGTGCTCGATGAGCGTGGTTTGGGAACAACCGCAGGACTCATACAAGGAATTGACTGGATCTATGCAAACCGAAGCGCCTTAAACATTAAAGTAGTTAATATGAGTCTTGGAACGCCGGCGATCGAATCGTATAGAAATGATCCGCTTTGCCGTGCAGCCCGCAAGCTGGTTGACGCGGGACTTGTGGTTGTTGCCGCGGCCGGCAACAACGGAAAAAATGAAGCCGGTGAGAAAATGTACGGAGCGATTCACTCGCCTGGCAATGAGCCTTCGGTTATTACAGTCGGAGCTACCAATACATTTCAAACGGACTCACGCAGCGATGATGCCGTTACGTCATTCAGCTCGCGCGGGCCGACCCGTTCGTACTTCACTGATTCGGATGGCAATAAAAAGTATGACCATCTGATGAAGCCGGATATCATCGCTCCGGGTAATAAGATCGTATCTGCAGTCGGGAAAAACTGCGAGATACTTCGCAGTCATCCGGAGATGAAAGTTTTTGGAAATGGGGGGGATGACACCACACTAATGCAGATGTCAGGAACCTCAATGTCGGCTCCGGTAGTCTCCGGAGCGGCGGCCCTGCTGTTTCAGATCAATCCAAAGCTAACGCCAAATATGGTGAAGATGCTTCTCGAATATACTGCTCAGCAGATCGGTGGATTTAACGTACTCGAACAGGGAGCAGGCGAAGTCAATGTTGAAGGAGCAGTAAGAATTGCTAAGCTGATCCGTCAAGACCTTGGCAGTTCACCGGCATTAGGCACAAATCTGCTTACGACAAATACGATCCCAACTCATGTTTCGTCGATCGCAGGAACGCGGTTCCAATGGTCAGGCGGCATCCTGCCGAACTATGGAGTGTTGACAGGCACGAATCTGATCACGAAGTATCAGGGCATTTATGGACAGGGAATTCTGGTCGGCGACGGCATACTTGTTGGTGACGGGATACTCGTTGGCGACGGAATTCTAGTCGGTGACGGGATACTCGTTGGCGACGGCATCTTGGTTGGCGACGGATCGATACTCGGTGATGGAGTTGCTCCAAACGGGTTTCAGGTGCTTGCACGCGGAACATCGCTCGGCGGATCGAACCTTCTATTTGGTAATGGCTCACAGATGACTGACTACTCGGTCTTTGCTAACGGTATTCTGGTCAGCGACGGCATTTTAGTTGGCGACGGCATATTGGTCGGCGATGGAATACTGGTGGGTGATAGTGGTAACGGTGACTGATTTTAGGTTTCCCTTTTGGGGTGGTGACCTGAGAGGGAAGGTGGCGGAAAAAGGCGAGGGCTAAGGCTCTCGCCTTTTTCCGTTTTTGTTAGAAAAATGGCATTTGATCTATTTACTTAATGCCGACAAAGATTTTTGTTGAAAAAAAACAAAGTTTATCTGATAATAGTTATGGCTGTTGATAACAGTCCCCTTTGCTCCGACCAACCTGAACTTCTCCTTTCTTTTCTATAACGTTTCTAAGTCAGACCTTTACGGATGATGTCCAAGGAAAATAAGATAAACCTTTTCCTACTGCTATGCTCGCTGTGTGCGATCGCCGCAGTGGGATGGGCAATTACCGGCCTTTCGGCTGAGCGAGTGGATGCCGGTGTTATCACGTTGGCAATTCTCACCGTGTTCTGCAGCTGCTATCTGCGAATACAGCTTCCGCGTGTAAATCTTTACCTGACGATCAGTGACGGGTTGATCATTTTGATAATGCTGCTGTACGGTGGCGAGATCGCGCTGATCATAGCGATGATCGAAACGGGATTGGCATCAATAAATCTCTTGCGCAAGGGACTTGCGATCAAACCCAGGACAATTGTAGGAAACGTTCTTATTGCAGCAATATCCGTCTTTGCGGCGTCTAAGGTAGTCGCTCTGATATTCGGGCCAACGGCAATCATTCTACAGCGTGGTGATTTCACGAGTTTTGTGTGGTTGGTCGCATTGATGTCCCTGTCTTTGTTCGTGGTCAATTCACTGCTGGTCGCCGTTTTGTCGGCTCTGAAAAATGATCGTTCTTTTTGGGAAGTATGGACCGACAATTGTATCGATGCCCTGATAATGTACCTCACGGGCGGCATCGTGGCCGGCATTATCTACAAGGCTCTTGAACAGGTCAATATATTTCTTTTCGCAGCGGTCGTCGTGTTCTTCGGAATTATATATCTTACCTTCCGGCGATTTGTTGAAGATGTCCGAAGGACCGTCGAGAAGGCAAAAGAATCAGAACGCGAGCGTGCTGAGGAGGCCGAGAAACATGTCGGCGAACTGCGGCACTACGTCGCCGAACTCGAACGCAGCGGTGAGGCTTTGCAGGAAAGCCATGAGAATTTTCGTCATGCAGCCTATCATGATGCGTTGACGGGGCTTCCGAATCGAAACTTTTTCATCGACACCCTTAAGGATCTTTTACAAGTTACACGTGACAACTCCGAAAGTAATTTCGCCGTGCTGTTCCTGGATCTAAAAAGTTTTAAGACGATAAACGACAGCCTTGGCCACTCTTTGGGAGATCGGCTTATCAAGAAAGTTGGAAAGCGTTTGTCAAGCATGGTTCGTGAGGACGACATGGTCGGCCGTTTCGGCGGTGATAAATTTGGCATTATACTTACCGACCTGCTCAGCAAAGAAGAAGCAACGGGTTTTGCCGATCGTCTGGCAAAACGACTCGCGGAGCCTTACACGCTCGACGGGCGGCAGGTTTTCACAAGTGCCAAGATCGGCATCGCTTACGGCAATTCGAAATATCCCGAAGCAGAAGATATTCTGCGTGATGCCGACATCGCGATGTACTATGCCAAAGATAACGAAGAAAATTACGTTATCTTTGACCAGAAAATGCACATCAGGGCGGTCACGCGTCTCCAGCTCGAAACAGACTTGCGGTTTGCCATTGAACGCAACGAATTTGAGCTTTACTACCAGCCGATAATCAGTCTTGATGATGCATCGCTCACGGGTTTTGAGGCGCTTGTTCGCTGGAATCATCCGCAGCGCGGTCTAGTTCCTCCAAACGAATTCATTCCTATAAGCGAAAGTACCGGTCTCATCATACCGATGACCGTTCAGATCCTGCATTCTGCATGCTCGCAAATTGTTAAGTGGCAGGAAATCGCACCTGCCGGGAAGCAATTGAGCATCGCTGTGAACCTGTCCGGAAAACATTTTGGCCACCCGGCGCTTGTTGAACAGATCAAGACAGTGATCGCCGAATCAGGAATCGCAGCAGGCAATTTGAAGCTCGAGCTCACCGAAAGCGCTGTCATGGAAAACGCAGAAACTGCGATTTTGATGCTAAAACAGATCAAAGAAACCGGCGTTCAGATCAGTATCGACGATTTTGGAACTGGCTACTCGAGCCTTAGCTATCTGCACCGTTTTCCGATAGATCTCCTTAAGGTCGACCGCTCGTTCGTAAGCGCGATGGAAGAGAATACCGAAAACGGCGAGATCGTCCGAACTGTTATCGCCCTCGCAAAAGCACTAAAATTAAAAGTCGTCGCCGAAGGTATCGAGAGCATTCACCAATTTCATCAACTGCGCATTCTCGGCTGCGAATACGGCCAAGGCTATCTATTCTCGAAACCACTGCAGGTCGCCGAAATAGAACGTCTTCTTGCCGATAAAACCCGCTGGCAAAATATACTTCCGCACACACCAGATATACCTATCGTGCCTTCGCAGAATCCAGATATCTCGCACTACAGGCTTTCTCAATAATTAATTTTTTGGCCATTTTGGTGAGCAATCCCGGTGTTGGAACGGGATATTTGCGGCGGAGCAAGTCTGATTGAATTGACAACGGCGTCGGATTAATCTATTTATTATTCAGCAGCCCCTTGTGGACACTGAATATACAACAGCATACATCTGTCTGGGATCGAATCTGGGTGATCGGGCGGGGAATCTTGCGCTTGCGATCAGGGCTTTGATGGAGGCGAGCTTTGTTGTTCATAAACTTTCTGCGATTTACGAAACCGAGCCGCTGGAGATCGAGAGCGATACATATTTTTTGAATATGGTCGCTGAGATCCGTGTGAAAAATGTCAGTGCAACGCAAATGATGGCGCGGCTTTTGCGGATCGAGTATCTGCTGGGACGCCGCGATAAGTCGATGAAAAAGCCGCGGACGGTCGACCTTGATATTCTCTTCTTTGGCGATCAACAAATGGAGACGGAGTTATTAACACTTCCTCATCCGCGGCTGCATCTTCGCAAATTTGTGCTTTGTCCGCTCGCCGAGATCGCTCCCAATTTTGTTCATCCTGTCCTTAAAAAAGAGATCGCGGATATTCTTGCCACATGCGAGGATATGAGTGACGTGAAACGGTGGAACCCAAATCAGTAGACAAGAAGCGGTTAGCGGTAGGCAGTGACGGGCAACTTGTAGTATTGCTTACCTGATGAATTTGCTAAACTTGTCGCAGACATATGGCATATCTCCAACCTGACAAAGAGGGCAAGGTCTATTTGCCTGCGATCCGCGCTGCAAAGGAAAATGGCGAAAAACTCGTCTGCCTTACGGCTTATGATTATCCGACCGCTAGAATCGTGGACGAGGCCGGCGTAGATATGATCCTTGTTGGTGATAGCATCGGCAACGTGATTCACGGATATGGCAACACGATCCCGGTTTCTATAGAAGAAATTCTTTCTGCCTGTATTGCTGTCAAGCGTGGCACTGAACGAGCAATGGTTGTCGCCGATATGCCGTATGGCACGTATCACATCAACGAGGACGAAAGCGTCAAGAATGCTCTTCGCCTAATGAAATACGGCGGTGCCGAGGCAGTGAAACTTGAAGGTGGACGCAACCGCGCAAAGTTGGTCAAGAGGCTTGTCAACGAAGAGATACCGGTCGTCGCGCACATCGGACTGACGCCGCAGTCCGTTTATAAAATGGGCGGGTATCGTGTACAGGGCCGCACTGCCGAACAGGCAAAATTGTTGATCGAAGATGCAAAGACGCTTGAAGATGCTGGTGCGTTTTCAATTGTTTTAGAACTTGTTCCACGCGAAGTCGCTGCGATGATCACAAAAGAAGTGAAGATCTCAACGATAGGTATTGGTGCTGGTCTCGATTGCGATATTCAAGTTCTCGTTTTGCATGATTTGCTCGGAATGACGTTTGGACGCCAACCGCGTTTTGTTCGTCAATACGCAAATCTTCGTGAGGTTATGACCGATTCGATCCAAACTTGGATGAAAGACGTTAGATCAGGAGCCTATCCTAACGATCAGGAATCATACGGCTTGACCGACGAAACAAAGGTTGCTCTGAAAAGTTCCTAAATGGAAATCATTAACCGCCGACAACGAATGTTCTCGATTTCTCGCAAACTGCGGCGTGAGGAGAAGACGGTTGGGTTTGTGCCGACGATGGGAGCTTTGCACGCAGGGCATTTGGCGCTTGTCAAGGAAGCTCGTCAACGGTCCGACATTGTCATTGTTTCTATATTTATTAATCCAACGCAATTCAACGAAAAGTCGGACCTCGAAAAATATCCGCGAGACCTTACTGCCGACGCTGCGCTGCTTGCCGACTATGATGTTGATTATATTTTCGCACCGGACGCAAGCGAAATATACCCTGAAGGGTTTTCAACATATGTGAATGTCGATAATTTGACGGACACGTTTGAAGGTGAGTCGCGGCCCGGACATTTTCGCGGTGTCGCGACTGTTGTGACAATTCTCTTCAACACGGTTCGACCCGATCATGCCTTTTTTGGACAAAAAGATGCCCAGCAGGTTGCAGTCATAAGACGACTTACAACTGACCTCGGATTTGAGACAGAGATCGTTGTCATGCCGACGATCCGCGAGGAATCCGGTCTTGCTATGTCGTCGCGAAACTCGCGGCTGACGGTTGAGGAACGCGAAAAAGCTGTAGTTATCATTGAGGCGCTTCGCAAAGCCAAACTTGCCTTCAAAAAAGGTGAACGAAATGCGTCGGCCCTCACTGAAATCGTCAAAGATCGCGTAGCAGACGAGCCGCTCGCAAAGCTTGACTACGTCGCTGTCGTAGATCGTAACTCACTGCAACTTATTGATGTGATTGGAGATGGAGAGACGCTGATCCTAGTCGCAGTTCATTTTGGTAACGTTCGGTTGATCGATAACGTCATTCTTAATCGAAAGCAGTAGTTTGGTCTCAAACTTGCATCTAAAATAGTCGAGATCACCGAAATCGGGATCTCATAAATGTATGAAAACACTTAAAGGTTTCATCGCAATATTGAGCATCACGCTTGCATCTGTTTTTGCAGCGTCGGCACAGACAAATCTAACTTCGCTCGACGGCACTCGAGTCAATGTTGAAGGCCAGACAGGCAAAGTCGTTGTTTTGGCTATAGGCGCAAGCTGGCTGCCGCTTTCTAACAAGCAGGCCGAATTTACAAGTGCCCTTGCGAAAAAGTATGCGGGCAAAAATGTAGTGATATATTTTGTCGTAACTGACTCATTGAATGCCGGCTCGAAGAATTTTGCGAACAATGACAGTATTCGCAAGTTTGCGGGTGCAAACAAATTAAGCACTACCGTTCTTCGCGATCCTGATGGAGCGGCTACTTTGAAAAAATTTAATGTTGAGCAAGTACCTTCGTTTGTTATCTTGGACAAAACCGGGCGAGAAATTGGTGAGCCATTTGGCGGCATCGACCCGAAATACGACATCACGATCCCAATATCAAAAGCGATCGACAAACTTCTCTAATTTAAATCGCCCGGCCTAACCGCCGGGCTTTTTCATTATCAAGTCGTAAACCAAGCTGATCGGCAATCCAACAACATTCCAATAATCGCCTTCGATTTCTTCGATAAACAATGCCGCCTGTGCCTGCACGGCATATGCACCGGCTTTGTCGAGCGGATCGCCGCGATCGGCAAGAAAATTGATCTCGTCCTCAGACATCGACGAAAACTTTACGCGGGTTCTCTGTAAGGCGGAATTTGTTTCGCCATTTTTTACCACCGCGATACCGGTCAGTACTTCATGCCAATTGCCGGCGAGCGTACGTAGCATTCGGCGGGCGTCGTCAAGATCGACGGGTTTGCCGAGAATCTGTTGATCTATCACAACGGTTGTGTCGGCGCCGAGTACGATCCCGGAAGGGTAATTAACGGCGACAGCCTCGGCCTTTTCGCACGCGAGGCGAACGACGTAATCTTCGGGGGATTCACCCACTCGTTCGCTCTCGTCGATGTCGGCAACGTGTTTTACAAATTCCCAACCAACGGACGAAAGTATCTCTGAGCGGCGCGGGCTGCCGGATGCAAGTATCAATTTTGGAAGTTGGATCATAGAATTCGCTCGTTTCGCATTTCCGTTCCTTCTCGTCTAAAATGATAATTGATTGACGGCAGAAGACAAATGGAACAGCTTTTTAGTGCAATTCCGGCATTCTTGAAGAATCTGGAGCCGAATCCGGAAGCCGACAAGGCCATTGTTTTTGCAGCGTGGAAACGCTGTTCAGGCGAATCGCTTAGTGCCCGCACCGAACCCGCGGATTTTTTTGACCACCGTCTTGTTATAGCGGTTGTGGACAAAACGTGGCAACGGAATCTTGAGGACCTGAGCCCGCAGATGCTCGTCAAATTAAATGATTATCTTGGCCAGGGCACGATCAGGTTCATCGAGTTTCGCATCGATCCGTCGGCTTTGTGATTTAAAATTTCAGATTTGAAATTTAGAATTTTTGATTTCTTATGGACGTTAGACAAGTAGCAAAACTGGCACATCTCGAGATCTCGGACGCCGAGGTCGAGCTTTACACGCCGCAGATGGCCGATATCGTCAAATATATCGAGCAACTGAACGAACTCGACACCGACAAGATAGAGCCGATGCTCGGCGGGCTTACTGACGCGGGTAAAGCAACGCTTACGATCCGCGAGGATATTCCCGGCGGATCACTCGGACAAAAAGCGGCTCTCGATCAGGCTCCGTCAGCGGTTGCGGGACATTTCCAAGTGCCGAAAGTGCTGTAATCAATGCACGACGCAAAATGCACAATGCACAATTTCGTTTTGCTATTATGCACTCTGTATTGTGCAGTGTGCATTAGCTCGTGCAGTCTCCCGAACCTTGAGAAGCCGCAATGTAATGAGGCTCGTAATGTTGTTAAGCAGTTTTACTCGTTTCATTTCGGTAATGATATGCGTCCGTCGGCAGAAAATTTAAAGGCTCGCGAACAGTTTTTGACAAGCGAATTGATAAGCAGTCTTTCGGCGTCAACTGAAACGGCAAAGGATTATTTCACGGCGACCGAAAATTATCCAAAGGCTTTTCGCGTCGGCGAATGCAAATTGGAATCGGACGACAAAGCGACACTGCAAGTATTGCTCTTATGGCGTGACGATACGAAAAGCGAGCAGAAAGAGGTTCACGTTGAGGCCGTAAAGGTTGGCGACAAATGGTTAATAAATAAAGTCCAGTAGCCCGCACTTAAGGGGCATCGTTTATATGTCAATAGTTTCAGAAACCGAAAAAGCACTTGTGGGAGCGGAAAAGCTCAATCCACAACTCAACTCGTTTCTCTCGATCGAGCGTGAACACGCACTCGCGCGTGCCGATGAACTCGACTCTGCCCCCGAAACGAGACTCGACGGCCTGGCGATCGCGGTCAAGGACAACATCTGCACAAAAGGCATGCGGACGTCGTGCGGCTCGCATATTTTGCATAATTACAAAGCGCAATACGACGCCACCGCAATTGCAAAACTCAACGCAGCCGGTGCGGTCATCGTCGGCAAGACGAACATGGACGAATTCGCGATGGGATCGTCAAACGAATCTTCGGCATTCGGTCCGGCAAAAAATCCTTGGGATGTAACACGCGTTCCGGGCGGGAGCTCGGGTGGATCGGCGGTTGCGGTTGCTTCGGGCGTTGTTCGGGCTGCGTTGGGAAGCGAAACCGGCGGCTCGGTGCGTCAGCCTGCTTCATTGTGCGGTATCGTCGGGTTCAAACCGACCTACGGCCGCATCTCGCGATACGGCCTCGTCGCTTTTGCATCGTCACTCGATAATATTGGTATTTTTGGACAGACCTCGCGTGATGTTGCGGACGTTCTTGGCGTCGTCGCCGGTCGCGATCCGCTCGATTCGACATCGGCGGATGTTCCTGTGCCTGATTACACGGCCGGGTTAGATGCTGAGATAAAAGGAAAAAAGATCGGCGTGCCTCGTGCTTTGTTGGGCGAAGGCATCGATGCTGAGGTGAAGGAAAAAGTTGAGGCAGCGATCGAGAATTATCGTTCTTTGGGAGCAGAGATCGTCGATGTCGAACTTCCGTATGCGAAATACGGCATTGCGGTTTATTACATCATCGCCACCGCCGAAGCGTCATCAAACCTTGCGCGCTACGACGGCGTCCGTTATGGCTTTCGTGCCGAAGAGTCAGACGAATTACGAAAGATGTATTTCCGCACTCGCGAAGAAGGCTTCGGGCCTGAGGTCAAACGCCGCATCATGCTCGGCACTTACGTCCTTTCGAGCGGCTATTATGACGCCTATTACGCCAAAGCACAAAAAGTCCGTGCTCTCGTAAAACGCGATTACGAACTGGCTTTCACAAAATGCGACGCTATCCTGACGCCGACATCTCCGACAACTGCATTTAAAATCGGCGAACGCTCCGACGACCCGCTCGCGATGTATCTGAGCGACATTTACACCGTCTCGGCAAATCTCGCCGGCGTCCCGGCGATCAGCGTGCCCTGCGGCCTCTCCGACGAAGGTCTGCCCATCGGCTTTCAGCTTGTCGGCAATTTCTGGTCTGAAAGCGCTCTGCTAAATCTTGCTCGTACATACGAAACGGAGCATCCGTTAGGAGCAAAGCCTTCGATTTTCGTTGATTGATCAAATCTTATTTACTTTTCGTTCTTTCGATGGTTCAATAGTCTTGTTTGAAAATTTAATTCCAGAAATGTTTTCCACGGACATTCGGGCGGTTAGCGTTGCCGTCTTAACATAAATCCGGACGCCAGACACTGATGCCGCGAAGGAAGTTTCGTCACACACAGCGTTTTGACTCACCTAGTGAACAATCCTTACAGGAATATCTTTTAAATCAGCCTACGCAGACGACGACGCGGACAGAACTCTTGCGCCTGATCCGCGGCGGCGAGGATACGTATCTTGAGCTGAAGGTCAAGCTGTCGAACAGTGAAAGGATCGCGCAGGGAATCGTCGCGCTGGCGAATACCGACGGCGGGACGATCATTTTTGGCGTCAACGACCAACTGCGGATCGAGGGCGTTAGCAATCCCGAATGGGTGCAGCAGGAATTGATACGGATCTGCCGCGATGAGATCGTGCCGCCGCTTGTCCCGATGATCGACACGATCGCGTTCGACAGCGGCAAACGCATCGTCGCTCTCGACATTGATGGCAAGCGTCGGCCCTATCGCACGCGTGACGGACGCTTTTATTTGCGGTTCGGTGCGGAAAAAAGGGAAGTTTCGCGTGACGAGCTTTCGGCTTGGCTAAACGAGCTGCGGCCGCTTGGATTTGAGAATATTCCGTTGCAAGGTGTTGTCGAGGAAGATTTTGACGATGCTTTATTGTGGTCGTTTGCGAGCGGCTTCGACGATAACGCTCCGAATATTAATCTCTATCAAACAAGTGATTTTTTAAGAAAAGATCTGCTGTTGGCAGTTGGCTCCACGGATGAATTTTTTCCGACGGTTGCTGCCCTGCTGCTATTTGGCAAGAATGATCGCGTTGCTGAACTGCTGCCAAGATCGAACGTGACGGTGGCAAGATTTTCCGGTGATAACGGCCATGCACAATTGATAGAGGCCGTCGAAGTCAAAGGTAATCTGCTAACGCAATACGAGACAATACTGGAGTTTATAAAACGCTACGCGGATCTGGGCAAAGAGAGGCCAAAGCGTAAGCTGTCTCTCGTTACAGACACGGTTGCACAGGCTCGAGGAAATTATCACTTTTACTCAGTGTCCGAAGGAATCATCAATGCTCTTATGCATCGCGATCTCGCTCTGCGCGATATACGCACGCGGATAAATATTTATGACAACGCGATCGAGTTTATAAATCCGCGACGTACACAAGGGTTTTCGCCGCCGGCTTCACGAGCGATCCGTTACGGCATAACGCAACGCCTTAATCCTCAGACCGCGGCGATCTTTACACGCCGCGAATACGGCATAAACGCTCCGCACGGCGGCTTGCCAATGGTCTTGAGGCAATCAAATTTGTTTTCGGGCCGCAAGCCCGAGATCTACATCGCCAACGACGAGTTCAAACTGAAAATTTACGCAGCCTGATCATCGAACACTCTACTTTCCTTTCTTCTTCGGTGAGGTATTGGCCGCTAATTCAATAGTTGATACCTTTGCGGCGCCCGTCTGAACAATGAAAAGACTACGCTGCTTTCCACGCTCGGAAATTACCATCGCCGACGGATTGTTAAGCGGTTGACCACTTATTAATGCGGGCAACGGATTGCCGTCAACATCAAACACCAGTATTTGGTTTGATTTGCCGTCAGATATATATATGTGTTTAGTCTGATCGTCATAGATTACATCGGGATAATGAGACCGTTCCCAACCCTCAACCGGCCATTGACGTATGAATTTTCCTGCAAGATCGAAAACTTGAACGCGGCGATTGTCACGATCGGCAACAAAAACTAAGTCTCCACCGATACCGATGCCGGTCGCTTCGTTAAATTGGCCTTCGCCAGCCCCGCCAGTCCCAAATGTTGTAAAAGTGTCGGTCGACAGATCTAAGATAGTGACATTGGTGTGCCCTTGGTCAATGATATACAACTTCTTATTCGGCCCGAAAGCGAGATCACGTGGCCCGTAAAAATCAACCACGGGTTTTGTCCATTCCTTAATGAATTTTCCATCGGCGTCAAACTTGAGCAGTTTGTGTGCCAAGCCGTCAGTTACATAAACGCTGCCTGCCTCGTCCAGTACGATACTGTTCGGTTCCTTGAACTGGCCAGCTCCGTCGCCTTTGGAGCCAAAAGCCAAGAGGGATTTTCCATCCGGAGCAAACTTCTGAACACGAGCGTTGAAGTAATCGGCTACGTAAATGAAGCCTTTTTTATCGATCGCGAGTCCGCGAGGCTTGTTGAATTGCCCCGGCGCCGAGCCTTCGCCGCCGTCAAACACACTCACCGCTGCTGTCTCGTTAGAAGATTGATCTGGCTGGTCAGTGCCGTCGCCAGACGACTGCGGAACATTCTGAAGAGTTTCCGGCACTTTATAAATCTTCATGTTCCCACCGTAGTCGGAAGTTTCGTCGGAGAAAGCGACCTCGAAATATTTCGCAAAAACTTCCTCGGTCACGTTCTTGGCAATTGAGTTGCCCCTACGGAGCCGATCATCCATCGCTATGTAATTGATATTGTTTTCCTTGAGTAGCGCAAAAACCTGATTCGCATCTTTTGATTCGAGCATCGTCTTTACTTGTTTTTCCCGCTCTCTCGTATCGTAATCTGTTCCCCAGGCATAGTACGGATCTCCATAAAAAAGGCGTCGGCCAGCGAGAAGGATCTCGTGATTGATAAACTTGTCGGACAGAAAGATTGATTTCGGATCGGTGTTGTCTTTGACCCAATTGAGCAGCTTATTATCGTGATATTTATATTTTATGTAGAAGTTTGAGTCATCCGAATTCTTAATCGGCATCAGATCGATGAGTCCGCCGATAACGATAAGTACTAGCAAGAGAATAGCAGCGATCCTGGATGGCAATACACTATTGCTGGCTTTGAGGTGCCACAGTTTTACAATCGCGTATCCGCAATAAATATTCACTATCACCAGCCAAAGATTGATGAACTTGTGATTTGCTAGGATCTCTTCACTGAATTGGAAGCAGTAGGTGAGCGGAAGTAGGATCGATACCGCCAGCAAAAGACGACGCTGGAGTCCTGCCGCAAAATAAAGCGCAATGCCGAGCAAAGCCAACTTAAAACCAAATGTATGAATTGTCCACCAGAGTACGTTGAAGATGCCGGCGTCCTCGATAACAAAACCCCATCGGAGCATTGAATAGTCAGTCGGCTTCACGTGGCCCGTCTTGAGATAGATTATCTGCGGCAAAGCTACGATCGCCGCTGTTACCGCAAGCGTAATAAGCTGACCGCGAAATCGCGAGAAGAAAATGATCATCGCCGCGAGAATTACACCAGCACCTAAAAAGATCGCGCCGTTCCACATCGGCAAAAGTCCGAGAAGCACACCGCAGAATACAACAACAGAATTTTCTTTGATATATTCGCCTAAACTAAACTCTTCCTCATCTTCCGCCTCATCGTCTTCGTCTTCGCCCTCCTCATCTTCGTACTCGTCCTCATCATCTAGATCTTCGTCGTCAGTTTCTTCATCATCGGTACCGTCTTCAGATTCTTCTTCGTCGCCTGCGATCGAATCAACACGATTCTCTGCAAGGAGAGGTTGTTCGCCTTCGGAACTTTCGGCGTCATCGAGATCATATCCTTCGTTTGATAATTCGGCGACAGTTTCCGGTTCAAGCTCATTCTTCTCGCGAAGCCGGATGACGACATAGATGAGTATCAGCAGAAAGATAGCTATTGCGCTGGAAAGGTGACGCTGATTGAGATAAACATTCAACGTCCAAACGCCCCAATCCTCGCCGCGGTAAGGCACTCCTGAGGGATCTCGAAGGCCTGGCAGGAATTTGGTCATCGAGTTTAATGCGTTGATAAGCCCCGAGAAAGACGGTTGCGAGCTAAGGAATGAAACATACGCTAACGAGCCATGCGTAAAGAACAACGCCGCGCCGATGCGTCCGGCGGTACGTGATCTGAAAAGCACTCCGCCAAGGGTCATTACAAGGATCAACATTGCCGTAACCGAGAAAATGCTAAGGAGGTTGTTGGCTACCGTCGGGTTGAATCCCAGATACTGGAGGTCGGCGGCCAGAAAGTAAAACAGGAAGTGATAGCGAATTCGCTCGCCGGTAAAATGCGGGTATTGAGTTGGAAAGTTATGCCCCTCGGCGAAGGACTGCATTATCGATAGGGTCGAGCCGAAATCGGCATTTTGATGATGCCCGATCAAGAGAGTTCCGTCGCTTATTGTTAAGGTTTGGAACATCATCCACGCAGTGAACAACAAAAAGACACCTGCGATTATCCAATCCCATTTTTGGAACTGCGCATCGCTTACATCGAGTGCGGTGTTCGGCGGATCTTTTTGCGGATTTTGATTGAGCCACAGGATAAGGCCGCCGGCCGTTATGAAAAATAGGATGTTGCCCCAAAGCATTGGTGACGTCGCATTAGAACAAAGGTATGCGAGCGCGTACGTCCACCAACTGCTAAGCAGAGCGCCGATCAGAAAGGCCGAAGCGCCTCGGTGAGCAAGTGAGACAAACGTAAAAAAACGCCGCCCGATCGCATCGCCGAGGGCAAACATCACACACAAATACAAAATAGCCAGCATGTTTAAGATCTTTATTGCGGGTCAAAAACCGTGATCGGGCATTGGGGCCGCATTCTCCTATTTTAGCTTGTGGAAGCGAACGAAATAATAAGTATAGAGTATCAAAAGCGAGCCTAAAACAGCTATGTTAAGCTAATTATATGGCAATTCTTAGAAAGCGACAGATCGAAAATCTCGAGCAGTTAAGCGGCGAGGAATTACAGGCCTTTATCGATTCGCTGCCTGCGGGACCGGAAACAGTCAGCGAACTGCTCGACTATATCGAGGACGAGCTTTATGAAACTGAGTGCGATCATAGCCTGCGTCACGCGATGCGTTACATGATGGAAAAGCAACTCAATTTTGGAAAGATCACATCTTGGCTGAATGACAACGGCGGCTACTGCGACTGCAAGGTGATGGACGAGATCGCGCCCATTTGGCGTGCAAAATTTGGCGACGACTGACGCAAAACGACACAACATATCTTTTGTTTGCAATAATTAAGGTCAAAAAAAATCTCAAGCGCGTCGGGACAGGCGGTTCGGGCGGCTCTGGTGAGATTTGGCACATTTTTAGTGCAAAACGTACTTAAATGCCTATAAATCAATAACTTACGTTATTTTGGGCATCAGACACCCCAAAAAAGCCATCAATGACACCCCAAAAAGCCATCGGAGACCCCCCAAAAAGCCATCGGGAAAGATGACATTTTTGCGTCATTTTCGAGTCGGCCTTCGTCTGGTATCTACGCTCACGTCTATTACATTTCCTCGTCGATGTCGTCATCGACGTCACAGATATTTCTTTCGCAATGTCATCGATCTCGTCAACTGTTTCTGCTTGATCTGCCGCATCACCAATCTCCAACATATCACCAACCTCCAAATACGTTGACAAGCTCTTAGATTGGTAGTAGCTTCTAGCAAAGCAGTAACAAAAGAGCGAGTTTATGTCGCGACATCCATCCCGATCTGCTATTTCACGCTACAAGACCATCGCCTTGATCACTGCCCTTGCGCTTGCCGGGTACATAATCGCATTGCCACTATCTGCACCTTCCAGTACAAGCGCGTTGACCGACCCACCGACGGCAACGACCACGGCTACTGCTCCTTGTGGGGGCGGTTCTAGTGTATTTAGCTACACAGGCCCTGATGTGGCGATACCTGACAATTTAGGGGCGGGAGTCAATTTCACAATTCCGGTTAGCTTCGGAACGCTCTCAGATCTGAATTTCAGGTTTGACGGAACGCAAAGTGATGATCCGACATCGACGACCCCTGGCATCAACCATTCATTTATTGGAGATCTTATTGTTAAGATAACATCGCCCGGAGGAACGACCGTTTCGGTATTTGATCGTCCGGGATTTCCTGCAACGACGTTCGGCTGTGCAAGCAACAATCTTGCGCAGATCATGCTGGACGGCGATGGCTCCTTTCCACCAGTTGAGAATGAATGTGCCACTGATTCCACGGCATTTCCGATCGGTACGTTTGAACCGAACAATCAGATAAGTGCATTTGACGGACAAAATGCAACCGGCAACTGGACTATCAACATCAGCGACAATAACGCTGGAGATACCGGCACAGCGAGAGCGTTTTCGCTACTTTTTCAAAACCCCAACAATTGCGGCCCATCTGGCACACCAACCAATACCCATACACCAACACTGACGCCGACTTTCACGCCGACGAATACTCCAACTAGCACTCCTACTGTGATTCCGAGTCCGTTGCCTGAATACGATCTGCTGATAAGTCAGTCTGCCGCTCCGAATCCTGTTGTTCCGGGGATGTCGGTGACTTATACGTTGGTTGTGAGTAACGTGCCGATGGCTATTGGAGGCGGAGCTTGTCCGAATGTGAGATTTGGTTTTCCGACAGGAGTTCCATACGAATTTGTTTTAGCAAACGGAACCAACGGCTATGTGCCAACGTCTGACGCAGGAGGCGTAACCTTTACCGGCGGATGCGTTTCATCTCAGGGGGGAACGACCGGAACTGCCACGCTCCAAGTCCGGGTCAGGATCACAGGGTCGTTTACTCAAGGGGTCTTAACGAGCCTCGGCAGCAATGTCATCGTCGATCCCGAAAATAACTGGAACGAATCGAACGAAACAAATAATACGGCTGAGACTGTCCAAACGCAGGTGTGGAATAAATTCACGCCAACTGCGACATGGACTCCAACATTCACAGCTACCTCAACAAACACGCCGACATTTACACCGACATTTATGCCGACGCCGACGTTTTCGCCGACGGCCTGCTCCAACGTGTCAATGGCAGATGGAAACTGTGGAGTGACTCCAACGTCGACAAGCACTGCCACACTTACGCCGACGGCCAGCCCGTCTCCTACATTTACTGCGACAGCGACGGCCGTTCCGTCGCCTTGTATTCCGGGAAATCTTGATTCGACCTTCAATGGCTATGGAACTGTGACGACCTCTGTCGGCACGAGGGACGTTGGCAGATCGGTCGCTATACAACCTGACAACAAGATCGTGGTTGCCGGTCAGAGCAACAGGACTGCCGCTTACGATTTCGGCCTCGTTCGTTACAATCAGGATGGATCACTCGATACATCCTTTAACGGAACTGGAACCGTGACGACCATTTTTCCGGGCGACAGGGCCATCGCAAATTCGATAGCCCTGCAGGCGGATGGTAAGATCGTAGCGGCGGGTGAATACTCGCCATCTTCAACTTGGGGCTTTGCTCTCGCCAGATACAATACAGACGGCACACTTGATACCTCATTTGGTGCAAACGGGCGAGTAGTAACCCCAATAGATACACAAGCCACCGCTAACGCCGTTGCGGTCCAGTCTGACGGCAAGATCGTGGCTGCGGGTGGAAGCGGAAACGTTTTTGATTACAGGGTTACCGTCGTTCGCTACAATACGGACGGGACGATCGATACGACCTTTGGCGGCACGGGAATAGTAAGGCCTCAGACGGGCAGTGCCCAAGCGATCTCGATCCAGTCCGATGGCAAGATCATAATTGCTGGCCACACTACGGATTTTGCGCTGATCAGGTATAACGCAGATGGTACGCTAGACACATCATTTGGGGGTACCGGTATAGTCTCGACCACTGTCGGCGGTTCTTCTGCGTCGGTCGCGATCCAACCGAATGGAAGAATAGTTGCCGCCGGTGAAACATACAATGGCACAAACTACGATTATGCGCTTGTTCGCTACAAAACCGACGGCTCTCTCGACACATCGTTTAACGGTACTGGCATAGTAAAAACTCCTGTCGGCCCTTCTCACGATTGGGCGAATTCGGTCGCGATACAATCGGATGGCAAGATCGTAGCTGCCGGCAAAAGCTATTCTGCTGCAGTCGGGCAGGATACCGGGTTTTCGCTCGTTCGATACAATGCCGACGGGTCGCTCGATAGCACTTTCGATGGAGACGGAAAACTAATCTCGCTGATCGGTTCGTCAAGTTACGCTAATGATGTAGCGATTCAATCGGACGGCAAATTAGTGCTCGCGGGAGCCGACGTTATCACACCGTACGGGGGAAGATTTGTCGTCGCGAGATATTGGGCAGATACATGCGCGACGTCAACACCGACATTTACACCTACTCCGACCTTCACGGCTACGCCTTCAAACGCTACCGTTCAGTTCAGTTCGGCAACATATAATGCACATGAATCTCTGCCAGCAGTTATTACAATAGCGCGAACAGGCGACCTTAGCGGCACCAATTTTGTATTCTTCTCGACGTTAAGCGGCGGCACGGCGACGGGCGGAGTGGCTTGCAATGGTTTTAACGACTACATTACGGTGTCGCAACAGCCTGTGATCTTTGGCCCGGGTGACGCAACGGCGACGGTCAATGTGACGACATGCCCCGATACGGCAACTAAGGGCGGCGAAACCGTTAATCTTGGATTAAGTGCGTCCAATACCACTCTCGGAACGCCGTCTGTTGCGGTTTTGACGATCTTTGACCCGGCAACGCCGACCAACACGTCGACGGCAACTGTCACGCCGACGCCGATGGTCGTAGTCTGTCCTCCGGCCTTCTCGAACGCAGCGCCGATTACGATCAACGACAATGCGCCGGGCGCGCCTTATCCTTCGAACATCATGGTTTCGGGATTGAGCGGGACTGTTACAGGCGTAAAGGTCGATTTGTTGAACATGAACCACACTTTCCCGGATGACGTTGACATATTGCTCGTCGGGCCCGACGGGCAGAGCACATTACTGATGTCCGACGCAGGACTCGGCTTCGATATTGTACGAGCTAACCTGACATTTGACGATGCTGCGGCGACGACACTGCAAGACACGACGCAGATCATTGGCGGGAGCTATAAACCGACGAACTTCGACACGACCACCGACATATTCCCGACACCTGCACCGACACCTGGAACGACGGTTGGAATGTCGGTCTTCAACGGCTCAAATCCGAACGGCACTTGGTCGCTGTATGTTCGGGACGATCTCGGCGTTGACACCGGAATTGTTGGCGCCGGCTGGCAATTGCACATTACCACGAGCGACTGTAGCACACCGACTGGCACGCCAACGCCGACGAACACTGCGACAAATACACCAACAGCGAGGGTAACCGATACCCCTGGTGGCTTTCCTTCTGTTTATTTTAACTCGGCCACATACAGCGAAAGTGAGCCACAGACTGCCGTGATCACGATCAACCGCGCTGGCAATCCCTCAATCGGAGCTGGTGCGAATTTCTCCACATCGGACGACACAGCGATAGGCGGACCCGCCTGCACGGTAGGCGTTGACTTCATAAACTTCTCTCAACAGGTAAGTTTTGGTCCTAACGAGTTTACCAAGACAGTCAACGTCCAGCTTTGCCCCGATTCACTAACGGAACCGACCGAAACGGTCAAACTTACTTTGACTGGAAACTACGTTAACTATTCCGGCACGGCTGTTCTAAATATTATCAACACGGCCACTCCAACCGCGACAGTAACACCTACGGGTACTCCAGCTTCTGTTGTTGGGTTTAGTTCGGCGGCGTATTTTGAGGATGAATCGCAGGCGGCGGTGATCACTTTGAATCGAACGGGCGATCTTTCGGGGACTGCGACTGTGAATTTTAGTACGTCGGACGGTATGGCGAGAGGCGGCAGCGTTTGTAGCAGTTTTGGTGGTGGTCCCGACTACTTAACCGTAACGAATCAAACGGTTACGTTTAACCCTAACGAAACGGTGAAGACTGTCAATGTCGCGCTTTGCGGCGACGGGATTGCAGGAGAATTTAATGAGACGGTCAACCTTTCGTTGAGCGGCTCAAACGCGGGTTCACAATCAACTGCCGTATTGACCATAAACGACACGGCAACGCGGTACGAAAACCTTTCGAATATCGCTATCAATGGTGGTGCGGCAGCAAGTCTGTATCCGTCAACGATCACTGTTGCATCCATATTTTATCCCCTTGGCTCGATGCGCGTGACGATCTATGATTACTCGACTGATCTGCCAAACAATGTCGATTTCCTGATGGTTGGCCCGGGCGGACAAAAATTTGTCCTGTTGGCCAATGCCGGAGGATTAACATCCGGCGGCCCGGCAACATTGACATTTTCCGATACAGCCGGACAGATCGTTCCGGCCAATGGCCCGCTGACAACTGGCGACCTCGAACCAACTAGCTATGGATCTGTCACCGACTTTCCCGGCCGGGCCCCAGCCGGGCCGTATAATCTGCCGGGAAGCACGATCGGAGGCTTCGGCTCACAAATGATGGGCGGCAATCCAGCAGGTACTTATGCGGGAGCTGATCCAAATGGAGTTTGGAGCTTGTATGTTCGAGACCGGACAACGTCATTATTCCACCCTGGCTCTGTCGTCGGCAATATTGGCGGATGGGGACTTGAATTCACAATGCCGACATCGGCGCAAGGCTCCATTTCGGGACGCGTGCTGTCGGCTGATGGCCACGGCCTTCGAAATACGAAAGTTGTGGTTACAGGCAATTCGCTTAGTCAACCAATAGTTGCGACGACCGGATCGATGGGGTATTTCTCTTTCGACGAACTTACAATCGGCGAAATCTATGTTGTCACTGTCAATGCAAGACGCTATACGTTCAGCACGCCAAGCCGCGTGATCACTTTGACGGACAATGTGGTTGATGCTGATTTTATTGCTGAGCCTCAGGAGTGATACGCTAACCTTTTGTGTTGTATCGCGGTTCGTTTCGCCTGAACGAGCGATTTAGTTTTTCCAAAAACCTCGGAGATGACTGATAAATGAAAATAGCAATTTTGATGATGGGGGTTATTGCGTTTGCGGGTGTTGGTTTTGGGCAGAAGGCGCAGACGGTGACGGTGAAGGTTTTTTTTCATAATGAGAATCTTAATCCGAATATGCAGGACTGCACAAAGGCTTTTCCGACGACGAGGACAATTCCAAAAACGACGGCTGTCGCCCGGGCAGCGCTTGATGAGCTTTTTAAAGGCACGACCGAAGCGGAGAGGGCGAAGGGATTTGAGTCGTTCGATCCTGAATCAACAAAGGGAATTGTCAAGGGGCTTCGCATAAAGAATGGGGCGGCGTATCTCAACTTTACAAAGCGCGCGTTCGAGCAATTAGGCAACGCGACTACGAGTTGCGGCGGCGGTTTTTTCGCGATGGTCGAAGAAACTCTTATGCAATTTCCGACGATCAAAAAAGTCTATTACGCCGTCGAAGGCAGCACGAGCGATTTTTACGAATGGGTGCAGGTCGGCGAATGTCCTTATGGGAAGCACTGCAGGAAGAGTAATTTTCAGTAGAGCGGACTAACGAAGAATTTCTTTCAAATACTTTCCGGTGAAAGAGCCTTCGACCTTTGCGACTTTTTCCGGTGTTCCGGTTGCGACTATTTCGCCGCCGCCGATGCCGCCTTCGGGGCCCATGTCGATGACGTAATCGGCGGTTTTTATCACGTCCATGTTGTGCTCGATGACGAGCAGGCTGCCTCCGTTGTCGATCAAGGCGCGGAACGCGGTCAGCAGTTTGTTGATGTCGTCGAAGTGCAATCCTGTTGTCGGTTCATCAAAAATAAACAGGGTCTTGTTGGCAGTTTTTTGGGCGAGGTGCGAAGCGAGTTTTACGCGTTGAGCTTCGCCGCCGCTTAGTGTTGTTGCGGACTGGCCAAGCCGCAGATAACCGAGGCCGACGGCGTCGAGGACCTTTAGACGCGAGACGAGTTTTGCTACATCTTTGAAGAAAAGGATCGCTTCGCGGATGGTCATTTGCAGGACTTCGTGGATGTTCTTGCCTTTGTATTTGACGTCGAGAATGTCTTGTTTGAATCGCATCCCGCGACAGTCTTCGCATGTGAGTTCGACATCCGCGAGGAACTGCATTTCTATTGTTACCGTGCCCGAGCCCTGACAAATTTCACAGCGTCCGCCGGGGACGTTGAACGAGAAATGCGATGCATTGTAGCCTTTTGTTTTTGACGCATTTGTTCCGGCAAAGACTTCGCGGATGGCGTCGTAGGCTTTTATGTAAGTGACGGGATTCGAACGCGGCGTGCGGCCGATGGGCGATTGATCGACGAGGATGATGTCGTCCACGAGATCGCCGCCTTTTATCTCTTTGAAAAATCCAACATGCGAATTCCACTCGCCGCGTTTTTTCTTTAATCCCGCGTAAAGAACATCATGAACAAGCGTCGATTTACCCGAGCCTGAAATGCCGGTTATACAAACAAGCATATCTAGCGGAATTTTTACTGATACGTCTTTTAGATTGTGCTCGCGGGCTCCGATTATTTCGATCTTGTTCTTTCCGACGGGCCGACGCTTTTGCGGAACCTTGATCTCAGAATCGCCGCGAAGATATTTTGCGGTGAGCGACGTGTCGGACTTTAACAAATTCGCAAAATTGCCTTCGTAAACAAGCTCGCCGCCGTGCTCGCCGGCGTGAACGCCGATGTCGATGATGTGATCGGCGGCACGCATTGTTTCTTCGTCGTGCTCAACTACGAGTACTGTGTTGCCGATGTCGCGGAGATTTTCGAGGATTTTTATCAGCCGTGAATTGTCGCGCGGATGCAGGCCGATGCTTGGCTCGTCCAAAACGTACAGCGTGCCGACGAGCAGGGAACCGAGGTTTGTCGCAAGTTGAATGCGTTGTGCCTCACCGCCCGAAAGCGTTGCGGCGAGGCGTCCAAGCGTCAGATAATCAAGACCGACTTCGACGAGGAATTTCAATCGTCGTCTTATCTCTAACAACAATTTGTCAGCGATCTGCGCACGCTCGGCGTCCATCTTGAGAGATTCAAAAAAAGCGTATGCGTCGCTGATCGACAGATCAATGATCTCCGGCAGCGAACGCAGACCGATCTTTACATCGCGGGCCTCTTGGCGCAGACGCTGGCCGTCGCAGTCGGGGCATCGCGTGTAGCCGCGATATTTGGCGAGAAAGACGCGGACGTGCAGTTTGTATTTTTTTGTTTCGAGCCACGCAAAAAAGCCCTTGATGCCACGCCAGCCTTCGTCACCGTAGATGATGCAGTTTTGCTGAAAGTCGGGCAGATCGGCGTATGGCGTTTTCAGATCGATATTCGCGTGTTCGGCATACTTGACCAATTCCTTTTGTGCCCACGCGTGTGTCGGACGAGTAAAAGGCTCGATCGCACCTTCCTTTAGCGACAGCAGCGGATTTGGAATGACGAGGCCATAATCGATGCCGATCGTGTTGCCAAAACCCTGACACGTCGCGCACGCGCCGAATGGCGAATTGAAACTGAACAGATGCGGTTCAGGTTCTTCGTAACGCGTGCCGTCGTATTTGCAGATATAACTATCGGAAAATTTCAAAACGGTTTTTGGCTCTTGAGATGCGTGTTTCGCCCTTACTGACGTGCGGGCTTCCGCAGTCGGAGCGCCAGCAACTTCTATTACCGCCGCGTGGGCTTCGCGGAAGCACGTTTCGAGTGAATCGACGAGACGTTGGCGAATATCCGGTGCCGCTGCGAGGCGGTCGATGAGGACGTAGGTGTTATCGAAATCGTCGTGTGGGTAATCTTCCGGCTTTTGAAGCTCGATCATTTCGCCGTCTCGATAGAGGCGGGAAAAGCCTTGTTGGAGGAGCGAGATGAGGAAGGCTTGGGTGCTGAGATCGGCGGGTTTTGCCTTTTTTCTTGCCCGGTTCGCCGGCGCCTTTCTCTCTCGACGCGAAGCGGTGTCTTCATTGATGGGGAAAAGGACGTAAAACCGCGTGCCTTCTGCGAGTTCGTTTAATATCTCATCCGCTGCCGATTCGGGTGAATCTTTTTTTACCTCGCGGCCGCAGACGTGGCAGATGGTCGTTCCGGCGCGGGCGAAGAGCAGCCGCAGGTAATCGTAGATCTCGGTTTGCGTGGCGACGGTCGAGCGGGGATTTTTTGTCGAGTTCTTTTGCCGGATGGCGATGGCGGGTGAGATGCCGGTTATCTCATCGACATCGGGCTTGTCCATGCGTTCGAGGAACTGGCGGGCGTACGCCGACAAGGATTCGACATAACGCCGCTGGCCCTCGGCATAGAGCGTGTCAAAAGCAAGCGAAGATTTGCCCGAACCGGAAACGCCCGTGATCACTGTCAGCTTATTGACGGGCAGAGCGACAGTGATGTTCTTGAGATTGTGAACGCGGGCCCCGCGAACGACTATCTGTTCCTCTTTTGACTTCGCAGCCTGCATAGACAAGATTTGCGTGCGTAGCGCAATAGAGTATTTTACCAAATCGAATTTAGACGGACAAAGGTTGTGTTTCTAGGCTATTTTGTTTGACCGATTATGGATTCTTGCGAAAACGCATGGGCGGGGAAAATGGTGAGCTGCCGTCAGCGTATTGAAGCCCCGGCGTCATGAATTTCAACTTACAAAACGCGCCTTCTCCTTCTTTTGCAAGTACACGGCGGGTGAGAGCATCAACATGGGTGTAAGAAAGTTCGACGATCTCCCCAACTTTCAAGACGGGACCGTTATACTGTTTCTTACTAGGTTTGAAGCTCTTTCCCCACGTCCACCCAATTCCATATCGGAAAGATGCGCCCAAAGGTCCATACATTGGAAGTTCTTCGCTGACCGAATTAAGTAAGCCTCCCCCCATGCTGAAATACACGATCGGTTTAGTGCCAATGTTTTTGACTCGGAACGTAATGTTCTTTAACCAATTCTCATCAGCTTTGAATGAGCTGTCTAAAGTAATAGATTTGCCGTCGATCTTAATCTCAATGAGTTCAAGCGAAACTTCGTGCGCGGTATAATCTAACGACCATTCAGGAAATGGGATAAGTCGTTCCTTGGTTTGAGCAGTCGTTACCTGTATACCAAGCATGACAATGGCAAAACAGATCGCGATTCCTATCTTATTCGGTGTCCACATGGCTTGCAGAACGGTCAAACTGTCGATTAATAGTTACGTCGTTGATAATACAACAATTTCGGTATTATCAAGACGTTTTTGATTTTTTGTGGCGCAATCGCAATTCTTAGTCAGATTTTTGTATTTTTGCCGCGCAATTGTTATTTTCAGTCTTGCAATTGAGATTCTTACCGCGCAATTTGGATTTCTCTTCCGTTTTACTTACCAACGATGATCGTAGCGGCTGAAATTGTCACGCCAGTCTTCGGCTTTGTCGTAGGGAAGGATCGGGATCGTGCCTTCCATCAGGATCCGGGCGTCCATTTCGCGGCGAAGGCGGTAAGTGCGGCCCGTGGGCGAGCAGACGGTCAGGACTACGCGGCCCTCGCTAACCTTAGAAACCGCCGCGAACCGCCAGTCAACCCGCGAACGCACCAAAAGCCGCGAGCCTACTGCAAGCGACGCGAGTGTTATTTGAGTTTTGGCAGTTTCCACGCTTTTTCCCGTTTTTTGTAAATATCGGCCGGCATTTGGACGAGATATGGATTCTTCTTTGATGACGCCCAGCCGACGATGCGTTCGAGGTTGCGGCGTTCCATCGCGGTGCAGCCAGATGTGCCGGTGGTTGCGTCCTTCCAAACATGAAGAAAAATGCACGAGCCGCGGCCTTTTTCGACAGGGTAAGTGTTATACGCCACGAATATGCCAAGGCCGTATTCGTCGCCGACTTCGAGCATTTTCTCAGAGCTTTTCCAGTCGAAGTTTCCGACCTGCATCCGGTTGACGATGCGGTTGTAGAATTGCGATTTGGTGTCGTCAACACATTCGGTGAAGTTGTCGAGCTTGGTGTAGGGCAGCTCGACGGCGTTGGGCTTTGTACTCGTGCCAAACGACGCGACAAGCGGAAACATTCCGGCGGGTGCGTTGCCGTCGCCTTCCTGCTTGATCTTCGTCATATCGAGATCGCCATTGAGCAGTTCCGCCCAAGCGAGGCCGTTGCGGCCCAACACGACAGGAAAACTGTCGCCGACCTGCTTCCAATCGCTTTTGACGTTCTTGCGTTCAAAGATTGCGGCAGTGCCTGTAGCAGTGTCCCAATCTTTTGTTGTGACGACAACGGCTTGGAGAGATTTTTCAAATGGAATTTTGACTGCGGCGGGTGCAGGCTTTTTGACCTGCGCAAAGCTAAAGGCCACAGCAGAAATTAACAGAAGGAATATGTAAATTGATCTCATCTTAAACAGAATTATTTAACGCAAAGACGCAAAGTTATTTGAAAAATAAAAGCCTTAGATCAATCTAATATCTTTGCGTCAAAAATTAATCCTCAAAAACTGAATCGCCCGACACGGTACCTTTTCCGACCGCATACATACGCAAACCGAGCGAAATCATCACGATCGAAATTACGATCCAAACAACAACCCAAAGAAGTGCAGGAATTCCGGTCGCGGCGGCCATGTTTGCGGCGTCGGTAGGCTGTGAGCCGGCGGCAGAGATGAAGAAGAGGTCTTTAAGGCTGAAGAAAGCGTTGAGCAGACATTGAACCGCGAGAAATGCGAGTGCGAAGTTTACCCACTTGGCATTTGCGAATTTGGCTATGGCGAAAAGACCGGCGGAAAGCACTGCACCTGAGAACACAGTAAATACGACGCTGCCGAATGTGACGTTTGCGAGCAAATGCCAAAATGGTGCAAGGAAACCAAAGACGATCGTCATCACACCGACGAGGCCTGATGAAAAATACAAAGCAGCACGCGAAGAATAACCAAACCGCATCCAGATGAGCAGCAGTGTGCCGAACGCTGTCGCTCCGAGATAACCGGAGCTTGAGATGAGCATTGATGAGAACCACGGAGCCTGCGACCAGACCATGCCGCTTGTATCAGGCGAGACGGTGAGGCTCATTACGTGGTTGCCCGTGACAAGGGTCATCAACGCGTGACTGCTCTCGTGAATGAATGTCGCAAAAAGCTGAAGCGGATAAACGATATATCCGACAACCGGCATATACCAAGCGACGAACCATAACGCGACACTGACTCCCGTCGCTGAGAGCAAAAGCGTGACCTGCGGTTTGGCATCTGCGGCTAGCTTGTATCTCATAATTTGATAACTCCTA
The DNA here is from genome assembly GCA_016711345.1 of Chloracidobacterium sp. Lineage (NCBI taxonomy): Bacteria > Pseudomonadati > Acidobacteriota > Blastocatellia > Chloracidobacteriales > Chloracidobacteriaceae > Chloracidobacterium > Chloracidobacterium sp. The sequence goes on along the minus strand of JADJTD010000001.1, from coordinate 710,198 downwards.
ATTCCTACAAGCGAATACGTCTATTGTAGGCGAAAGTTCGGATAATGCAGAAGCCAGCACGTTAGTAAGGGCGATACATTCAATTTGCGTGTTCCGCCCTTACTTACGTGCGGGCTTTCGCACCCTATTTCATACGCTCGAAGTCTGCTTTGCCGCCAGTCTTTGATTCTAGTTTCACGTCAGAGATCACGATGTCTTTTTGCACAGCTTTGCACATATCGTAGATCGTGAGTGCGGCGACCGAAACTGCTGTCAATGCCTCCATTTCGACGCCGGTTTGGGCGTTGGTGATGGCTTCGGCCTCAAGATATACGCCATAGTCGCGAAATTCGGCGGTGACGTTCACCTTCGACAGATTGATCTGATGGCAGAGAGGAATAAGCTCCGAGGTTTTCTTCGCGGCCATTATCCCGGCGATGCGTGCGATCTCAAGCGGATCACCTTTCGGAGTTTGTTGAGTTTGGAGGGTTTCGAGAGTTGCGAGTGAGAGAAGAACTTTTCCGGACGCGACGGCTCGCCTTGCCGTTATTTCCTTACCGGAAACATCAACCATTTTTATTTTTCCTGCTTCGTCAAAATGCGACAGATCATTCATAAGAAAACTATTTCGGCGACAGCGCCTTTCGCCAACTGTTTGCCGCGCGGAACAAAGATCATCGAATCGGCCCGCGCGTATCCAATAAAATCCGACGACCCTTGCCATTTTAACGGATGAGCGACCAACTGGCCCAATTTATTTGTTTCTAAACGCGACGGCAGATATGTGTCACGCTCGCGTGCGGACCTTGCATCAGCCCCGAGAATCGCAAAGCCTTTTTGCATGTCAGTTGTAGATGCTCCCTGCATTTTAAGGATAGCTTTGCGGACAAAAAGATGAAAGGTCACTGCCGCCGAGACGGGATTCCCTGGCAGGCCGAAAACTAGTGTCTTGCCAAGCCTCGCAAAAACCGCAGGTTTGCCGGGTTTAAGTCGCACTTTGTCAAAAAAGATCTCGGCGCCGAGTTCGAGTAAGACGGTTTTCGTTAGGTCATATTTTCCAACGGACACGCCGCCAGTTATCACAAGAATTTCGGTGTTCTTCGCCGCATTTGAGATTTGAGATTTGAGATTTGAGATCTCGTCTTTTGAGATCGGAAAGATCATTGTTGCCGCTCCGAATTTTCGAGCTAGAACATCCAGCATCACCGAATTTGAATTGCGTATCTGGTCGCGTCCCGGCTTTTTTGAAATTTCAACGATCTCGCTGCCTGTTCCGAGGATTGCGACTCTTGGCCGTTTTGAGACCTTGATCTTTGCGTAACCGAATGCGGCGAGCGTGGCGATCATGTTTTCGTTAATGACCTCGCCTGATTTGAGAATATGGGAACCTTTCTTGATCTCGCTCGCTTTGCGGACAATAAACCGGCCTTTTTCCGTAGGTTCATTTATCGTGACAATTCCATTTTTTGTCTCACTCGTGAGTTCGATTTTTTGCACCGCGTCGGCGCCCATTGGAACGGGAGCACCAGTCATGATCCTAACTGCCTGGCCGCGTTTCGTCGTTTTGTGCCAGCCTCGTCCGGCGGCTGATTCGCCGACTATTTTGAGCGCTACAGGCGCATTTTTTGTGTCAACGGCGACAACCGCAAAACCGTCCATCTGCGACCGGTCAAATGGCGGCAGATCGGTGTCGGCGATGATGTCTTCGCTCAAGATCCGGCCAACTGACGCCGCGAGGTCGATGCGTTCGGCTCCAATGGAACCGGTCTCGAGGTCGACCAGCTTAGTAGCTTTTGAAATATCAATCATTAGATTCAAAATCATCGCCCTTTTAGCACTAAAAGCCGCGAAATGCTAGAATTCTGTTTTGCATTTACGTCCGAATCTTATCATAACTAATTTTTAGAGAGGAAAATTACAAACCGTGATCGAATTTGAACTGACCGAAGAACATGTCGCTTTGCAGCAGACCGTCCGTGAATTTTGTGCGGGCGAAGTCGCACCTTACATCAAAGAATGGGACGAAAAGTCGCATTTTGAACGCTCCGTTTTTGACAAGATGGCTGATCTTGGTCTGATGGGCGTTTGTATTCCTGAGCAATATGGCGGAGCGGGATTTGACTATATTTCGCTCGGTCTTGTGTGTGAGGAACTTGAAACTTGCGACACATTTTTGCGGGTCGCGATGTCCGTTCACGTCGGGTTGAACAGCCTGAGTGTTTATAGCTGGGGAACTGAGGAACAGAAACAACACTATCTCGTTCCGCAAGCAAAAGGCGAAAAGCTGGCGACATTTGGATTGACCGAGCCTAACGCAGGCAGCGACGTTATCGGCATGCGTTCATATGCGAAGCGTGATGGCGACGATTGGATTTTGAACGGCGAAAAAATGTGGATATCGCTTGGCGATGTTGCGGATCATTTTCTGTTTTTCTGCTGGACCGATCAGGAAAAGCAAAAGGTTCGTGACCATTCAGGCTTAAGCTGTTTTATTGTCGAGCGCACAATGCCCGGTTTTTCTAGTGGCACGCTTCACGGCAAACTTGGTATTCGTGCTGGCAACACAGGTTACTTCTCGCTGCAGGATGTTCGCGTGCCGAAAGAGAATATGCTCGGGCAGGAAGGCGAAGGATTTAAGATCGCTATGTTCAGCCTCGAGAACGGCCGTTATACAGTGGCTTCGGGAGCTACGGGCGTTATCCGTGCGGCTCGCGATGCGTCGGTCGCTTATGCGAACACTCGTGAAGTTCAGGGCCAGCCGATCGCTAACTTTCAGCTTGTAAAACAGAAGATCGCCAATATGGAAGCCGATTATCAAATGTCGCATTTGCTGTGGTTAAAGACGGGCTACCTGAAAAATGAAGGGTTGCCTTCAGCACGAGCCGCGAGTCTTGCTAAGTGGCAGGCGACGGTCCGAAGTGAAACAGCCGCCTCAATGGCGATCGAGATTCATGGGGCGAACGGCTACACCAACGACTATCCGGTCGAGCGTTATTTACGCAATTGCAAAGCAGCAGTTATTTACGAAGGAACGCGTGATATTCACACGCTGATGCAGGCAGATTGGGCGTTGGGGCTTAAAAAGGAAAAGGCGGCCCGCGTCACGCTGCCGCCATACAAACAAGGTGATAGTAAAGCCTCGGCCTAATCTATTTTGTGGTATTTGCGTTAGCGGTCGATTTCATACTATCGATTGCTGGGCTTTTGTTGGTCATTTTCCATTCGCCGCTCTCTTTGACGAAAACGACCTGAATACCACGCGGGTATTTGTCTGAATGAATTGTGGCAACCGCTTTGTCGCCGTCGATCTTTTCGTTCGTTACATTGCACGGCGTTCCTGAAACCTTATCTGTGGCCTCTAAATATTTCAGCAAATTCTTTGCCTTGTCGGCCTTCATCTGGGCTTCAAAAAACTTGATCGTGTCCTGTGAATAGATTTTTCTAAGCGCGGCCTCATCATTCTTTGACCATGCCTCGCAAAACGATTTAAATACGGGCGTCAGAGTCGGAGCGTTGTTTGTAACTGCCTCAGGCTCATTCTTTTTGGTGTCGAGTGGGCTGTTTGAAGTCGTGTTTGTATTCACGCTCACTGTGTTTGTGTTCTTGCCGGAATTCGCAGGTGGCGAGCCGCCGCAAGCTGACATAGCAACAGCAAACATAGCAACTGCAAAACAGATGATTACTTGTGATCTCATATAAGGTGACTATACTCCTAAAAGATTAGAATTCAAGAGTATAATAAATTTACACAAAATGAGTAAACCAGCGCAAACGGAACTGCACCGACTGTTTTTGATCGAGCGTCTGCCCGAGCCCTTAACGCGTGCCAGCAGCCATCTTCAGCTTTTCGATAACTACATAGAAAATACGCGATTACGGCTGCGGTCGATCCGTGATCCGTACTCGAATACCTGGACGCGAATGCTGCAGCAGCGTTTCCCGTCGGTCGAAGGCGAATACTCTGTGAGCAAACTAGCCGAGATCCATCTGAACGAAGCCGAATATGCGGTATTTGAACATTTCGAGGGCAGGGAAATACGCAAGAACCGTTACTTTCACGAGTTCGACCGCGTGCCGTTTGCCTTTGACGTTCATCTTGGGCCGTTGTGGGGTTTGAACACCGCAAGGGTTGATTTCGAAACCCGCGAACGCATGGACGAATTTATCCCGCCGCCGTTTGCCGTTTTTGAGATCACAAATGATGCATTCTTCGCGGGCGAAGATCTGGTTGATAAGAAATTCACCGACGTCCAAGCCGAAGTCGCTTGCATCGGTTCCTTCACGCCGCCCGAACCCGAAATGTCCGACGAATGACAGCTTGATAAAAAGCTCTTCGACTCCACTCAAAAAATCGAAAAAGATCTGTTCTGAAATTTTCAACAATGATTACAAAAAAATCGCGCTAAAATGACGGAGTTTAAATGTGGCACGTGCCACATTGTTGCGATTTGTTAGCAAAATCAATGTTTTGTGAAAGCCGCCTTCCGGAATAAGCTAAAGTGTGGGGTTATGCTGTCAGCGTTAAGTTATTGAATTTATTGTACTTATGGGAATTACACATTTAATTTTTGCGCAAAAGCCACCGTTGAGTGCCAAAAAGCCATCGGAGACCCCCTTAAAAGCCATCGGAGACCCCCAAAAAGCCATCGGGCGAAAGGCGGTTTTTGGGCTTTTTTAGAAAAGTCTCCATTCAGTTTCTGTCGTTCTCTTCATTAACGTTTTCCATTCATTATCGCCATTCTCTTCGTTACGGTCGTTCTTTGAATATCTTTTTTACAATTTTTGGCAGAGTTCTATCAATATCTACGCATATGTTGGTAAGGATTATTTTCATTCGAACAATCTAAGGAGATTCAATAATGCGTAATATTAAGGGCAAACTTCGTCGGTCCATATTTTTCCTGGTGATAGCAGCTTCGGTTGTCGGTGTTTTCGCCGCTGCGTTTACGGTTACAAATACCGCAAGTGCGGACACAGATACACAAGCCGCAACGGCGACGGCAACGCCCGGTGCTTGTTCGACGGCACCTGCCAATTTGGTTTCGTGGTATCAGGGCGAAAACAACGCTATTGACTTTATAAATACAAACAACGGCGCGATCCAGGGCAACGTCAACTATACGACGGGCAATATCGGACAAACATTTACTCTCGGCGGAACCGGAAATACATCCGGTGTCGGCGACCGGGTTTTAGTCGGCAATCCGGCTAATTTACAATTACAGGATTTTACTATCGAGGGGTGGATAAAACGTTCCAGCAACACGATCGTTACTAATTCGCCTGTCGCCGGATTTGAGGGCGGAGTATTTTTTAGTTACGGGGCAGGCGGCTACGGGTTTGTTATTGAACAGTCGACCAGTCGGATCGGCCTAACGAAAATTGGAACTTCTGCGGTTTACTCGACTACTGCCACAATCAGCGACACCAATTTTCATCATGTTGCTGTGACCAAATCAGGCAATCAAGTTACATTTTATGTTGACGGTGTGGCGGGCGCTCCGATTACTTACAATATAACCTTCACCTTTGGAACCAATGCCGCAATCGGAGCACGCGGCGACAACGACGTTCGAAACGCTTTCTTTGGCAGTATCGATGAACTTTCGATTTACAATCGCTCACTTGCAGCATCGGAGATCCAAGCTATCGTCGCCGCCGATTCCGCCGGAAAATGCTTCATGGTGAATACATTTACGGTAACAAATACCAACGACAGCGGTGTGGGCAGTTTGCGGCAGGCAGTTTTAGACGCAAATGCGGCGGGCGTGGACGCGATTGATTTTGATCCGGGCGTGTTCAGCACACCGCAAACCATCACCCTGACCGGCGGCGAATTGTTAATTACGAATGCAAACGTAACGATTACCGGCCCGGGCGCGAATCTGCTGACCGTCAGCGGAAATAACGCGAGCAGGATCTTTAATATCCTCGAAACTCCGGTCGTTACGATCAGCGGAATGACCCTGACCGGCGGCAACGGTGTCGGCTCCGTAATAACAACAGGGGGCGGTGCGGTTCTTAATCAAGGAGATTTGACCCTGAACAATATGGTAATTACCGGCAACACAGCAACCACCGAGGGCGGAGGTGTTGGCAACTCCATTAATGATACTTTGACGATCAATAACTCCACAATCTCAAATAATAGCAGCGGCTTTCAAGGCGGAGGAATTTATTCTAATTCTCCGCTGCTGAATATCACTGATTCAACGATAACCGGCAACACTGCGGCTCGTGAAGGCGGCGGTTTGTTCAATTCAGGCAATCTAAGCGCTCCAGCCGGACCTGCGACCATTACCGGCTCGACTTTCTCGAGCAACACCATTACCGCCGTAAATTCCACCGGTGGAGCTGGAATCGGCTTTTTTCAAATAACGGCAGACATTACCAATTCGATCATCAGCGGCAATTCAATAACGGCGGGGCCGGGCGACGGCGGCGGTATCCGCAGAGACGGCACCGGGACCTTGACCATTTCCCAAACCACCATTAACAATAATTCTACACTCGCTGCGAGCGGCGGCGTTCACAATGACCAGGGAACACTGACGATAACCGATTCTACACTCAGCAACAATACAGCTACGGGCGTGGGTACCAACAACGGCGGCGGCGGCATCTATTCCGAAGATGGTACGACGCTGTCGTTGACAAATACGACGATTAGCGGCAATACTGCCCCGTCCTCAAACGGCGGCGGGATTCTCGCGGATTCCGTTACTGTAACGATGACGAATTCGACGATCAGCGGGAATTCAGCGAGCGGTGTCGGCGGCGGAATCGCCTTTGACGTTGACAGTCCGACAACCATTACCGGCTCGACGATCAGCGGCAACACCTCGTCAACACGCGGCGGCGGAATCGATCTTCAACCCGATACGAATACTTTCATCACAATTGAAAATTCGACCGTCAGCGGCAACATGGCACCAAACGGCGGCGGCATTTTCCGCGTTGCTAATGCGTCATTAACCGTTACGCTCAGCCACACGACGGTCGCAAGCAACACCGCAACCACCACCGGCGGCGGCATCAACGGCACGATGAATCTCGGCAATACGATCGTCGGCAACAATACCGCTCCGACATCACCCGATTTCGCCGGTACTCTGAATTCAAACGACTACAACTTGATCGAGAATACTTCTGGGGCGACGATCACCGGAACAACGACAAACAACATCACGGGCGTTGATCCAAACCTCGGACCGTTGCAGGACAATGGAGGCGTGACATTCACTCACGCTTTGCTGCCAGGCAGTCCGGCGATAGATAAGGGAGCGAGCGGTGCATTGATAACAGACCAGCGACAACAGACGCGTCCGGTCGATAATTTGGCAATTGCAAATGCCTCCGGCGGAAACGGAGCCGACATCGGTGCGTTTGAGGTCCAGCCTGCCTTACAGTTTAGCTCGGCAACCTATTCGGTTTCTGAAGATGCAGGTACGGCGACAATTACCGTCAATCGTGTGGACGGCAGCGAAGGTGTTGATACTGTGCAATATGCCACTAGCAACGGCACTGCAACCGGCGGAGCAAGCTGCGGCGGAGGTGTCGATTATGTGAATGCTTCCGGCACATTAACATTCAACGGCGGCGACCTGAGCAAGACATTTGCGGTAACGCTTTGCCCCGATTCATTGTTCAAGGGCAATGAGACCGTAAATCTAACATTATCATCGCCAGTAGGAGCGACTCTCGGCACACCAACTGCGGCAGTTTTAACCATCCTTAACGACGACACGCCGACGCCGACAAATACGTCAACTTTCACGCCGACAAACACTGCAACGAACACTGCGACAAACACAGCAACGGCAACGGCTACATCGACTAATACAGCAACGCCAACGCCGACAATTCCCGCAACGATCAGCGGAACCGTGACGTATGGCAATGCGATCGGAGCTCCAACGCCAAGGTTTGTTTCTAATGTGACTATAACGGGAACAGGCTCGCCAAACGTGGGGACGACTACGGCTGCTCCGGGTGCGACGGCGGGACAGTATGTGCTGACCGGTTTTGGTGCAGGTTCTTACACAGTGACGCCAACGAAGACAGGCGGGTCGAACGGTATTACTTCATTTGACGCCGCAAGGATCTCGCAGCATGTCGCAGGGCCGCCGAATCCGGTGTTGACCGGAAATCAGTTGATCGTAGCTGATGTGAGCGGAAATACTTCGGTGACGTCGTTCGATGCGGCGATGATCGCGAAGTTCGCAGCCGGGCCGCCATATGAAGCTCCTGGAATCGGAAGTACATCGACGTGGAGATTTACGCCCGTGAATCGTATATATGCTTCGGTCGCGGGAAATCTGACAGGGGAAGATTTCTCCGCATTACTGATGGGCGAGGTGTCGGGTAACTGGAACAACACTGGTGCGAGGCCCGTGAACAGTAGGCTGTTGGCAGAAGCAGAAGGCGGCGGGCCGGAGAGAGGCATTGCCGTCGAGTTGCCAACGGTTGTTGGTTCTGTTGATAAAGAGATCGTTGTTCCAGTGAAGGTTGAGGGCATCGCGGATAAAGGAGTGATCTCTTATGAGTTCGATCTCAGATACGATCCTTCGGTGATGCAGCCGTTGGCTAAGCCTGTCGATTTTTCGGGGACCATTAGTCGTGGGCTTTCGGTGGTGTCGAATGCGTCGGGGCCTGGGCTTTTAAGAGTTGTTGTTTATGGGGCTTATCCGATAGACGGCGATGGTGTTTTGTTGAATCTTCGATTTACTGCGGTTGGTGCATCGGGTTCGGTGTCGCCGATCTCGTTTGAACGGATTATGTTCAATGAAGGCGAGTCGAGAGTGACAATCACTGACGGAAAGATCGAACTGTTTTAGAGTTCGTGCAGTTGCAATGGGTAGGGGCGATGCACTCGATGTTGAGTGTATCGCCCTTACTTACGTGCGGGCTTTTGCATAAGAATGCCCTTACTTCGAGCGGGCTTCTGCAGAGAACCCGGTCGCTACCGCTTCCGGTTCTGACAGGTGCGGGCTTCTGTATTGATCGCTTTCGATGTTGAGTGTATCGCCCTTACTTACGTGCGGGCTTTTGCATCGATGGTTCACCAATTAGCGTTTTCGTGGGGTCATGTTGACGTGGCGTTCTAGGGAATCGTAGATTTGCAGGTAGATCTTTGTTTCTTGTGGTATCAGTGTTGTCCAGTTTGCTCCGCCGCGGTTTATGTAGCCGGGGAGTTTGGCGGGGTTGGAGTTGTAGCCGGCTGCCATAAGCTGCTCCTGCGTGGCGATGCCGGTTTGCATGGCATTGAAAACGGTTGGGCTGGCGATCAGGTCGTTCCAGGTCATCTGCATGTAGAGCAGCATCGCCTGGGTTGCGTTGACGTGGTTGCGCATTCCTTCGACAAAATCGGGCATTAGTGCTGCGTTGGGAAAACGGCTGCGGACCATTCGATAGGTCGGCGGGATCATCTGCACCATGCCGCCTGCTCCGGCGGAACTCACCGAATAGCGATAAGTCTGGCCTTCGTTCAGTGCATACAGCGTGAAAATGTCGTTGTAAACATTTGGGTGAAATTCTGTGCGAAAACGCTGATGATCGACGTGCTCGACGGTTGCGAGACGTTCGGCGATATCGGCGACCTTTGGTTGAATTAGATATCCCTTGTTTCGCAGTTGATCGCGGGCGATCTCGATCGTATTGTGAACATAAAATCGTCCTGCACTTACGACTTCGGGCGTTACGAGTCCGGGATGCGTTGACATGTAATATGCCGTTTCGATGAAGCGTCCTTCTCTTTCGACGGGATACTGGATCATCAGCGGCAACTGCGCCTGGCCGGTTTCGTCGGTGATCGCGATGGGCGTGTTAACGCCGTTTGCACGGATCGTGCGTGTTGTCATTTGACGGCCGTTGGATGAGATCGCTGCGGTCGAGCCGTTTTTCGATAAGAAAGCGTCTTTGCCGATAACGATGTAATCGATCTTTTTGTCACGCCAATGGTAAAAAGCGATCCGCACCTGACTGGGAACTGATGATAAAGACGTAGGGTCGGTCAATGCGGTTGCGATCGGCCGCGTTTGCATTTCGCGTTTTGCTTCGGCGATCTTGCTCTTAATTTGCGAAAAACTAAGGCCGCTGTAATTTAGATTACTCGCGTTAGACGCAGCCGTTGGCGGATTTTGGCCGACGACGTTCGGCGTTTTTGCGGGAAGTGGAGCGGGCGTAAATATCTTTATAGGCTGAGCGGGCGGCAATGAGTTTGTCACTATCACACGCGATGGAGTCGATTTTGGCTGAACCCTGTCCGACTGAGCAAAGCTCGAAACTGCCGTCGCCAAAAACACAAAAACGCCAATAAAGATCTTATTATTCATAATGGATTAGTTGAGGAGACTACCGAGGAACGTTCGACGCCGAAGCGTCATTCAGGTCGGCATGTATAAGATTCTCGCACTTGATAGCCGGTTGTCAATCATTTTCGATAAATTTATTGCATGTATAACGAATCTTTATGGATAATCACGAGTTGTTTTGCCGGTCTTAGATAAGGTATAACTAAATTTTCCACGACTGCGTTCACTTTTTCTAATATGAAACAACTCTTTGGCACAGACGGTATTCGCGGCCCGGCGGGTGAATTTCCGCTCGACGAAAAGACAGTGCGAATCATCGGAGCCTCGCTGACGCGGCAATTTCGCGAGAGACTCGGACGCGATCCTCGATTTATCTCAGGCCGCGACACTCGCGAATCGGGCGGCTGGATAGAGACGGAATTTCATGACGGAGCATCGTCGGAAAATGCTGTGTGCGAATCGGCGGGCGTGATAACGACGCCGGGCGTTGCGTATCTGACGAGTGCGTTTGATTTTGATGCGGGCATTGTGATCAGCGCTTCGCATAATCCTTACTACGATAACGGCATAAAGATCTTTCTGCCGACCGGCAAGAAGATCGACGATGTTACCGAACGCGAGATCGAAAAAGCTATACATGCCGGCGCGGATCTTTCGTCGGGTGAAGCTGAAATTTCTGCGAACAGAGTCGAAGAATTTCGTGGTGCATATATAAACCATTTAAAGGATATTGTCGGCCAACTTTCCGCGACAGGAACTAAGATCGTCATCGACTGCGCGAACGGGGCTTCGTCAGAACTTGCGGAGGAATTGTTTAAAGGCTTTGGAGCCGATGTTGTCACGATCCATAACGCGCCCGATGGCCGCAACATAAATGAAAATTGCGGATCGACACATATCAGTGATCTTCCGGCAAAGGTCATTTCGGAGAGGGCTGATCTGGGCGTAGCGTTTGACGGCGATGCTGATCGGGCTCTATTTGTCGATGAAAAAGGAAACATCGTTGACGGCGACGCGACGCTTTGGATAATGGCTCAATATCTAAAGGATCACGGCAAACTTTCTAATTCAACCGTTGTCGCGACTGTGATGAGCAACATCGGCCTCGAACTCGCACTTCGATCCAAAGGCATCAATCTTCTGCGAGCAAACGTTGGCGACAAATACGTTCTCGAAAAGCTCATCGAGACCGGCTCCGAGGTTGGCGGCGAACAATCAGGACATATTATATTTCCTGAGATCAGTCTTGTCGGCGACGGTATGATGACGGCTTTACTTCTTCTTAGAGCGATCAAGGAAAAAGGCATTTCGTTGTCGCAGGCCGTTGCGGGATTTGTCGGCTATCCGCAGATCTTGCTGAATGTTAAAGTGGGCGAAAAGCTTCCGTTCGAGCAAGTTCCGGCTATTGCTGCCGCTTCAAAGGAGATCGAAAGTGAGCTTCACGGCGAAGGCCGTTTGCTGCTTCGTTACTCCGGCACCGAAAATCTTGCTCGCGTGATGATCGAAGGCAAAGATCAATCAGCGATCGAAGAACAGGCACAACGTTTGATCGATGTCATCAAAAACGAACTGGGTTAAACCTTGATCTGATGAAGCACTCGCTCAAAATCGATTTTCAACAAGAGGCTTCCGCCTACGAGATCGTGATCGGCAGCGACCTTTTGTCCACCAGCGGCAAGTGGACACGCAAATGTCTCGGACGTGATGCCGCGAAGATCGTTATCATTTCAAACCCAACCGTTTTCGATCTCTACGGAAAACAAGTTGAGCAGTGTCTTCGTGCTTCTGGATTTGTCGTCTCTCATTTTCTAATGAGAGACGGCGAGCAGTTTAAGAATTTGCGGACCGTCGAATCTGCACTCATATTTTTTGCCGAACAGCAGCTTTCCCGGACAGATGCAGTCGTCGCTCTCGGCGGCGGCGTGGTTGGTGATCTGGCCGGATTCGCTTCGGCAGTCTATCTTCGCGGCATTGCGTACTTGCATATACCGACTACAATGCTGTCGATGATCGATTCGTCAGTTGGCGGCAAGACCGGAGTCAATTCGGCGTCCGGCAAAAACCAGATCGGTGCTTTTCATCAGCCTAAAGGCGTATTGATCGATACCGTAACTCTGCAAACGCTGCCTCCTCGCGAATTAACCGCCGGGTTTTGCGAAGCTGTAAAACAAGCAGCCATCAGCGGCCAAAAACTCTTCAAGCAGAACGCCGATTTTCTTTCCGCTTTTCCGCCAGAAGATTTTGATGGATTATTTGAGGATGAAAATTTCAGATCTGAGATCTCAGATCTGATAGTCAATCAAATCGCATTTAAGGCCGAAATCGTCGCCGGCGACGAGCGGGAATCATCGAATCGAACCGACAAACGTTCCAGAAAGGTCCTCAATTTTGGCCATACTCTTGCACACGCGCTCGAAAAAGTGACTGATTACAAATACCTGAAACACGGCGAGGCCGTAGGCTACGGCGTTATGTTTGCGGCGGAGCTGTCGAAATCTCTTGCATTGTGTGGCGAAAAAGATGTAAAATTGTTGAACGATGTTGTGCATCGTGCCGGCATGATGCCGCGCCTCACAAACATCGACGAACGAGAGGTTTTTGAGGCCTTCAAATTCGACAAGAAGCATCTATCAGGTTCGCTTCAAATGTTGCTGCTCAAGGGCATCGGCAAGCCGGTGATAGTTAGCGAAAATGACATTCCACGCTCGCTCATACTAAAAGTCCTCAAGAGTTTCCTTCAAAAATGGTCTTAACCACATAAGGCCGATCTTCTCTCAGGAGATAATAAAGATGAATAACTTAGCAACAAAACGCCCTTCCGAACGGGGAAGCGCAGGTGTCAAATTTGCGATAACCCTTGTTATTATTATACTTACGGGTCATGCCGGGTTTAATTATATTCCGACGGCTTACGATGCGGAGAGTTTGAAATCCGAAATGAGTACCGCGGTTTTACAGGGACTCGCCTTACCGGGAAAGGTAAATCCAGTTGATAATGTAAAGACTCGCATCCAAAAAGCGATCGTGCAAAATAATATCCCTACCGACGCCATTATGGACGTAAAACTTAATGGAAATGTGCTAACCGCGCGCGTTGCCTATGTAAAACAGGTCGATATTCTGCCGTTTGGAATCTACCGCTACGCTTACCAATTCGACCACACCGCAACACCATCAGGATTTTTGCTGAAACAGTAGATTTCCCGAAACGACGCGGTTAAATCAGTTACAAAGGCGCGTACGTGAGTAAGGGCGGTACACTCAATGTTGAATGTATCGCCCTTACTTACGTGCGGGCTTTCGCATTTTATTCGAACGGCTCCGCGATGAAGTCGGCATCGGTAATATTATCAACGAAGCTAATGAAGGGCGTGGGCGTGTTGAATGTGTAGCGTCTGGAGTCAAAATTTGAGATGAAATGACTGGATGAAACATCTCAAAGGGCCAAGGCTTGTTGAATCTTGAGCGGCTGGATCTTGATAAGAGCTTCGGGAGCGTCGGCTAGCCAGGTTGTTGGGCAGACTCCGCACGTCGTGCATTTTTCTACTGCGGGGCAGGGAAGGCTTGAGAGAGATTCGAGGGCTTTTTCGTGTTCGGTTTTTAGGAATTCGAACGACAATCCCGAATCGACTATCGACCATGGGAGAAATTCATCGTAGCTTCGATCTCTTGATGTGTGAAATGCGGCGTCGATGCCTGTTTCGCGAAGTGCGCGATTGAGGTCGCCATTGAATCGTGCGGCAGCTTCGATCGCTTTTGAAACTGTGCGGTCGCCTGATGAATACAGAGCCTGTTCGTGTGCGATGCGTGCCGACATATAACGAACCTCGACGTTTGAGATCTTGCTCAAGCCTTTGCAGACGTATTTGATGCGGCGTTTTAATTCTTTTTCGCCACAGATCGCATCCCATTGGAGCGGCGTGTTTGGTTTGGGAACGAGGCCGTTTAGCGAAGGTATGATCTTGCCCGCACGTCCGAATTTTTTTCCGGCTTCGAGCATGCGGTCCCTTATTCGCGTGACCAGAACAAACATTTCGTCGAGGTCTTCGTCGGTCTCGGTAGGCAGGCCGACCATCATATAAAGTTTGACGGTAAGCATTCCGCGATCAAAGACGGCGCCGCAGATATCGACGATCTCGTCGTTTGTGAGGTTCTTATTTATTACGCGGCGAAGTCGGTCGGAACCTGTTTCGGGTGCGACGGCGATCTGCTGGTCGCGCGATTCGACAAGAGCGTCGAGCAATTCGTCAGAGATCTGATCGAGCCGCAACGACGAAACAGAAATGCGGTAATCCATCGCACGCAATTCTCTAAGAATCGTCGAGATTTCAGGGTGATCGCAGACTGCTGTCGAGACGAGGCCGATCTTGTTAGTTTTGCTTCGCCATTCGCGAGCTTTGTCGAGAATATCTTTGGCAGGTACGACACGCGGCGGATAGTAATTGTAACCTGCCCAGCAGAAGCGACAGCCTTGTGAGCAGCCGCGAGAAATTTCTACTAACAGGCGGTCGCCCATCTCCGCTTCCGGTGACCAAATAGCGGTCGAAGGACAAAACGTATCTTGGCTGAGCAGAAAATCCGCGAGTTCGGTCTCACCGCGTTTGAGTGCGCGCCGGAGCGTGCCTTCCTTAGGATTTACGGATGCAAGCGCTCGGCCAACACGTTTTGGAACGCCTTTCTCATTCGGCACATAATCGAAAACTGTACCGTCTTCGTTATAAATAACATCGTAGAGTGACGGCACATAAAAGCCGCGACCGATCTTCGCGAGGCTAAGCAAAATGTCGGCCTTTGACTCATTTTCGACAATTGCGTCAACGAGTTGAAACGCAAGGATCTCGCCTTCGCCGACTGCGATGATATCTGTGAAATCTGCTATTGGTTCAGGATTAAGGAACGATGCTGCTCCGCCCATGATGACGAGCGGATGATCTTCATTTCGCTCTTCGGCCCAGACGGGAATGCCCGAAAGCTGCAGCATTCGCGCCATGTTTAGATAATCGGTCTCGAAGGAGATCGAAAACGCGACAACATCAAACCCTTTCACACGCGACTGGGTTTCGAGCGACATCAGGGGCGTGCCAGATTTTTCGTACTCTTTTAGTTCATCGCTATCGGGCAGAAAAGCTCGTTCGCAAACAACGTCAGGGATCGAATTGAAAAGCTCATACATCGTATGAAGCCCGAGATTTGCCATGCCGATCGCGTGAGTATTTGGATAGCAAAGCGCAATTCGCAGCCCTCGCTCGCGCGAAAGCACATAGCCTTCTTCAGAGGCGAGCTTCTTTTTATAGCTCTCGATAATGCGTTTGCTCATATCGTCAACAAACATTTAGGCTAACAGAAAGAATGGCCTTGCGGAAGTTGTTTGTTCAGTTAGAATTGAGTTAAGCCCTTACTAACGTGCTGGCTTCTGCACTTTCTGCTTCGGCACTTCGGCTTTCGGCGTCGTGTAGAAAGGCTTATGCTGGACGACATATGCCTTTTCGTCGTAAATTCCGTCTCCGTCCACATCGACCTTGACTTCAAGCTTATATTTCTTGCCCGCCACATGGCCTTCGGCAAGGTCGTAGGCAAGCGAGTATTGGCTGCGAAGCATCGCGTTGATCGAATTTAAGTAACCCGGGATCTCGCTCGGAAATGTCATAGGAAAGTGCATGCCGCCGGTTTCTTTTGCGAAAGTGTCCATCACGTTTTGCGCTTGTGCAAAGTCGAGTCTGTCAGGTGTGCCGACCATCACTCGCGAAGGGTCGAGATAATCGCAGTATTTTTTGCAGTAAAGGTTGCCGGTACTGATGATATAGATCGGAATTCCTGTTTCCTGTATCGTCCGGCGGACCTCGTCGAAGTTGGTCTTGCTAAACGTATTGATCCCCGAAGCCACAAGCAAGATCGCCTTTCGCCTTGATTTGACCGCGACCATGCCTTCGTAATCGGATGTTTCTGATTTTGAATTTTCCAACACGACTGAATCGGCCTTGCCGCCGACGAGTGCAAATTTCAGCGAATCATAAAGATTATTTTCAGTAAAGGCAGGCGAATTGCGAAGCAGGATGTTTATGGTATCGCTAATCCTTCGTGGGTCGTTTGTAAAGTCTGTTATCGGCGTGGGCCGCAGGTCGAATGCTATAACTGATGCATAATCGTTAGGCGGCTTGATGAAACGCGTCAAAAACTCTGCGACCGGACGAACGACCTCGTAATAGCCCGGCTCGAAACGTCCGCCGCCGGCACGGCCAAAGGCTTCGCTCCACCGGCTGTACTCTACAACGAGCGTAACTGTGATAGGCGATTCCGGCGTTGCGAAGTTTGAGATGTTCTGCTTGACGCCATTCTCAAAGATCGCAAAATTCTCTTTCTTCAAGCCGTTGATTATCTGGCCCGTTTTTTTGTTATAAACGACGGCCTCGACGCTGACAATGTTGGTGTCGATCTTCTCGACGGTGTCATCGACAACTGCATTCTTCTCTTCTTCTAAACGTTTTTTTTCTTCGTCCGCCTTTTTTTGCTCTTCAGGCGACAATGGAACAGGGCGAGTGTTCTTTTTGCCTTCACTGGTCGGCCGTTCTACTTTCTGCGGCTTCGACTGAGCAGCGGCATAACCAGTGAAGGCCAACGATTGCAACAATATCGTAAAGATTGCGAATAATTCCCGCAAAAACTTGAAGTTAGCCATACTCATATCCAACACGGACAAATCTGTAAGTTTAGATACCTAGTGTCCGTCTTTAGTTGGATATTATCAAGAAAAAGCGAACGAATTGAATAAACCGGCAATTTTGGTGTTCGCGAGGACGAGCGTTCTTCCGCTGCTTTAACTTGACCCCATTATTTGATGTCGCCGTTGGGAATGATCTCGATCTTTACATTAAACGAGCCGGAGTTGTCGTTGAGATTGCCTTCGTTGATGCCGAGGAAAAGTGTGCCATCGCGTGTTGCGGTAAATTCGCGTTCGGCACCGATGTAGATGAATTCGTTGTTATCATCGCCGATGACAGCGATGAGAGCTCCTGTCGGAACGCTTTTGATCAACTTCTTATCATCTTCGAGTTCCGAGATGCCGGAAGGCGAACAGGTTTGGCCTTTGCCGAGCGAAACGCTGCCTTCGCCGGTGATCTTTATCCGCTGTCCTTTCTTTACGACCCAACCCGCATTTGTCCAGCCGTTTGAAGTATTGTCGGCGAGAACCTTTGTGCTCCATTCGATCGGCGGAACCTTTGAGCTGGACACGGTGGGGCGAGGCTGTGACGATGTTTGAGGTTGTGGCTTAGGTAGTGTCGACGTTTGTGTTTGGCCGGACCTGGTGGTGTCTGTAACGATCACTTGCGGCGGAGTTGGCGGCTTTTGTTCCGTTTTGGCGTATGACGCCGGCACGGACGCAGGCTTGGAAGTTTGCGCGGCCGTATTGTCGAATGTAATCGATTCGATCTCGTCGGCTTCAAAGGTAAGCTGCCGAAGCCGGGCCCCTTCACCAATATCAATCACAAATTTTCCGCCGCTAAAACTCGCGATACGTCCTTTAATAATACTGCCATCTTTAAAGCGTATTGTGTCTGCAAAGGCGAATGTCGCCAATGTCGTGATAAGGGTCACCGCGCAGATTATCTGCAAAGATCTGGATTTGAAACTCATATGTCCTCCGGCAAGTGATTTTGACAAAATGTCTAAAGATGACGGCCTAAGCCTTCGGGAAGATTGATGATAAAAACAATCAGCTAGTTGCTAATATCATATACGACTTTTTCAATAGGGGCATAGAAGTTTTTTTTCGATTTGTAGTCTTTCATACAAAAGCACAGATGTGATCTGGCTATGATGAACTTATCATTTTTCTTTTATACTGACGCTTAACGCGTGTTCTACGGTGTCTTTTTCAAATCGAGAAAGACACCTTTTTTGTATTTGATCTCTATGAACAGCTTATTTTTCATAGATTTACAGCGACTGCGGGTATAATATATTATTCGATTAAGTTGTTCTTTTGGATAAATTTTGAGGTATGGCAAGAGCACTGGTCCTTTCGCTTGACGGCACAGAATTTCCGGTTACGCTCGTAAAGATCGACCGCGACAAACTTTACGGACGTGTCGAGATCGAGGCGTTTGACGAGAAAGGCCGCGAGGCTTCGCTGCGAGTTCTGGCGGCGGACGGCAAGACTTTGATCGACAAAGGCGGCACGGCGCTCGCGACGGTTACCGACAAGGGCGATTCGGTTGATCGAAACGATCTTTTGCCGATCACTATCGACGGCGAAAAGATCGAACAGGTTCCATCATCATTCAATCAGACGAACATTCTCAAACCTGCCACCGTTGAGGATTACTTCACACAAGTTGTGAAGAACGTTTACATTGTCGGACCGCACGAGGACGCCGATATTTCCGAATTGCACGATCATCTTTCAACAGAACGCATTTTTACGTTTTCCTTTAGCTGGCGCGGCGGTATCGAATACGACAATGCGTTTTTGATCGGCGTCGGCGGTGAGGCTTTTATGGTCGTTGGAAAACAGGCTGAGTTCGAATTTGTAAAGCTCAATCAGGCTGCCATTTTAGAGTCAGCCGAGGAAGAAGAGATCTCAGCGGACGATATTGATTTTGATCTTTTATAAACTATGCCGATCAATATTACTAATCCTAAGAATCGTGATGCCGTTGTAGCTACAGAGGCGCTCAATCCAAAACGCGAGATTCGCTACACGGATGCGAAAGGCCGTCCGGTTTCAACCCGCAAATTATTAAAGACTGACGTATTGCACGATCTGCCGGAGTTGCTTGCGAAAAAGAAAAAGCTGGACAAGGTTGCTGAGGCCCTTATTAAAGAAGATCCAGAGATCGACATCGAAGCGTTTGGAATGTTTCTGACCGATATGGCGAGAGTGTATGTGACCAAGAAAGGCATTATTCATCTGGTCGAAGAGATCGAAGTGATCTACAACCCTGACGGCACGGTTCGCGAGCGCAGGCCGCGCAAGAAAGAACCTCAAAATATGAATGGCGAGTTTCCGATGCGCTGGACGGGGAAGTTTATTAAGAAAGAAGAAGCCGCTCACCGGTTTGTGTTTACAAATAAAAAGCAGCTCGTCCATATAAACGGCCTGACGTTTGATTTTTTGTATGAGATGGCGAAAGATCTGGACAAACGAAATGCGCTGCTGCTCGTTCGCGGTGGGGAAAAAGGTAACGAACCGCTCGTGATGAACCGCGGCGGCAAACCTTACAACGCGTTTCTGGAAGGCCGCATTAAAGGTGATGCGTATTGCCTGATCCTTCATTTATCGAATATGGAACTGAAAAAACCAAAGGGGCTTGCGACGGATGAATCTTGATTTCGATAAAAAGAAATTTACGTGCAAATTCGGTTATTGCATAGGCAAGGTGACTGATCTTGCTGATCCGTCGCTGCACATAAGGGCGCAGGAATACAAGCGCAAGATTAGCGGCCTGATGCGAGCCCTGCCGTCCGAAGATATTTTCAAGTTGCCAAAAGCGCGCGGAATGTTTGTCAGCCGCAAATACGACGGTGAGATGGCGTTGGTCTTTTTTGATGGAAAAAAGATCATCTCGGTAAACCCTGGCGGAACGGTTCGTGTCGGCTTGCCGTGTTATGAAGAAGCTGAAGAGCTTTTGAAAAAAGCGATGGTCAAATCATGCATTTTTGGTGCGGAGCTTTATGTAAAAGAAGATGCTACGAAAGCTCATCCGGTTCAGCAGGTTGTGCGCGTTTTGCGTTCGCCGTCGTCGAAAGAGCAACTGGAGAAGATAGGGCTTGCGGTTTATGACTTGGTCGATGCCGACGGCGATTCGATAACCGAAGCCGCAAAGGTTTTTTCTTTGCTCACAAAATGGTTTGGCAAAGGCAAGCGAGTTCATCCCGCTGAGCATCACAAAACGGACAAGGTCGATGCTGTGTTGGAATATTTCACAGATTGGGTCGTCGGTGAAGGCTCCGAAGGCGTCGTTGTGCGGCATGATCAGGCCGGTTGGTTCAAGATCAAGTCGCGGCACACTCTTGATGTTGCGATCATCGGATATTCGGAAGGTGAGGAAGGTCGCAAAGGTCTGCTGCACGATCTGCTTGTTGCGGTTGTGCGTAATGACGGGACGTTTCACGAATTCACGCGCGTTGGCGGAGGATTTACTGATGAAGATCGAAAAACGATCGCCGCCGACCTTAAAAAACGCATCGTTCCGTCTGATTATGTAGCGGTGAATAATGACTATGTCGCTTATGAAATGATACGTCCCGGGCCTGTGATAGAAATTACCTGCCTTGATATGATCGTCGAACGCGCTCGCGGAGGGCCGGTAAAAAGAATGGTGCTTGATTGGGACGGGAAGCGATATTCTGCCTTGACGCGCATGCCGCTCGTGAGTGTGATCTCGCCGCAATTTATACGGATGCGTGATGACAAGGAAGCGATTCCTGAGGATGCAAATATCAGCCAAGTGACCGATCTCGTCGATGTTCTGGAATCCGACAAAAGCGCTCATGCGGACGAAGATCCGGCGAGCGAGATACTTGAGCGAACCGTGTATGTAAAAATGATGAAGGGCAACAAGATGGTTCGTAAATTGCTGCTATGGAAAACCAACAAAACCGATCGCGGCGAGTTTCCGGGTTATGTTGTTTACCTCACCGACTTTAGCCCGAACAGGCAAAATCCGCTTGAACGCGACATGAAGATCTCAAATAATGAAAAGACAGCTCGCAAATTTTTCGACGAGATGGCGAAGAAGAATTTTATTAGCGGCTGGGAAAAAGTGAAATAACAGCTTAATAATGCCTGCACCATTCTACGAATTTGCCGGAAACAAACGTCTCCTTTGGATCGCTGAGGAGTGGATGCGTTATGCGGATGATCTTGCAGAATGGGCGATGGAACGGCTTGTGAATCGCCGTGACGTTTGGAGCCAGTACACCCTCAAAGAAGGAAAAATTCGCGTTTTTATGCTGCCGGTTCCTGAGCGGCGCAAATTGGGTACGGACATGGTGACGCTCACTAAATTGGTGCGGCATTTTTCCGGCAAATCGGCAGCACATTTGATCGGGCTTTTTTCTATTAGCGATCATGCGACGTGCAAATGGTTCTCGGTCGATGTCGATCTTCATGATGAAACGGTCCCAAACGCCGGTGAGATCGCAGAAGCAAATTTTGCTGCCGCTCTCGAATGGGCAGAAAAGTTACGTTCGCAGGGAATGGATCCGTTGCTGCTCGACAGCAACGGTGTCGGCGGTTATCACGTTTGGGTTCTACTTGATAAGGAATATGCGCTTGCCGACGTTTTCGATTTTGCCGATAATTTGAGATCGGATTGGGAGCGGCTCGGCTTGCCTCGCAAACCGGAAATATTTCCTCCGAAGCGGGCCGTCGGCCCTAATGATCTGCCCTATACGCTTCGAGTTCCCGGGCGGCATCATACAAGGTTGTTTTATACGCGTGTGTGGAATTTTGACGCGATCGCCGGTGAGAACGAATGGCTTGAAGGCGGCGATGCTATCGAGGCGTTGATCGCAACTCGGCTATCAAAACTTCCTAAAAAGGCCAAGGCCGCAACAAAGCGATCACTAACACAAGCTCCTGCTCCAAAAAAACGAGAACCGGCTACTCGCAAGCCACGCATTTGTCTCGATCTCGACGGCGTCCTCGCACAATACGACAAATGGCGAGGAATCGAACACATCGGCGATCCGATCCCAGGAGCACTGAAATTTACCAAAGATCTTGCGAGGATCGCAGAGATCGTGATCTTCAGCTCGCGCTGCGCACAGGATATAGCAGAAGGCTCGCGTATAACGCCGGGGCAGCTTCGTATTCACATTATCGAATGGCTCGAAAGGCACAAATTTCCCTACAGCGACGTCTATGTCGGACAAGGAAAACCGCGTGCTGCTGCATTTATCGATGACAGAGCAGTTGCATGCAGCCCCCAAAATGACAAAGACGCCTATAAGAACGCGCTTGAAGCGACGAAGATATTAGTTGCAAAACCGCACGGACTTCCGAACAAATTTGTTAGTCGAAGTAACTGACGGTTCTCTTTACGGGGAGCGAGTCGGGACGTTTTCCCTGACTAACCGGGGTTTGCGCGAGCCGGGTTCTACCCAGGCTCGCTCCCCAAAATCAATAGTACGTGTTGATCCAGTGTTTGAATGTCTCCTATGTAACAGTGGGTCCATTTTCTTCACTTATTTTCCATCGACTTTGTCCACTTCCTTAAGATCTCGTTTGTCGACATTATTTGCTTTTACTATCCTCTGCGGATCATTAGGTTGCAGCAAGGCTGCGGCTTTAGGGGTGTCCTCCGAATCCACGACCTTGATGGCAACGCATGGAAGCAAATCAAGCATCTTCGAAATCTCTCGCGACAAGCATGTTAATTTCCAAGTCGAGTTGATTAGGTCAATCGGGTTCCTTTGTTTCGTGATTCTGCCTGATTAGGATGAATGTTGAAAAGGAGATGGCTTCAAGTGAAACTACCAGAGTCAGAAATGTTGCGGTGGTTTCAAGGGCTTCTTCGAGCGTGACAATCGTCAGAATAATGCCATGGGTCTCATCAACAGGCACTCCCGTATTATTTTTTCACATTTTTATTCGGGAAGGCATGACTCAGCCTGTCAAATAAAAAAGGAGACCGATTACGATCTCCCTGATTACTAGTTTTACACTGTTTTCACAATGACGCCCGGCGTCCGGTGATTAGTTGAACGATGAATACGATCAAGGCGATCACCAGAAGTAGATGGATGAGGCTTCCAGCAGCCGGCATAAAGCCGAATCCCAGTGCCCAAAGCACCAACAGTATTAGAACAATAGTCCAAAGCATAATAATTTTCCTCCCTCGAATTAACAATCTTCAACCTATATTCTATTTAAGTTGAGGGCTGCTGAATGTTCGCTAACATACAGAAGCTGAATTTTGATTTACCCGCATGATGCATGTCCACAAGTGCAGGCGATCCCAATCAAGTCTTGATCGACACTGTCGCTGCATTGACGGCTACAAAAGTCGCCGTTGTCCGCCACGGGACAATGACACCGATCATGTTTACACGTTCCATCGTTTTCCATAGTTCAACTCCTTTTTTGGTTATCGTGCAGGCACCGTTACGTTTCTTTTGGTCTTTTTTCCAAATTGTCTTTTTTGGGGGCCATGTGAAAGTGATGTTCTTAGTTTACTTGTTCGGATGCCTTAGAATAACCCCCATTTCTGTTAATAATAATGCACAGAAAAAACAATATGGGCTTTATCCCAGCATACATATGTAGCACTTGGGAATTAGTTATCTTGTTTTAGGGAGATGATGATGAGGACACGCTCCGAGTTCATAAGTGGTGACGTGGACATATTGAAGGGAAATGATCTCGAGATGCTTTTGGCAAAGATCGAGATGTTCTGAGGGTTGGGGTAAATCTGACTGGCTAATGTCGTTGCACGATTCGAAAACGCGCTCCGCAAAAACGGCGTGCCTAGCCGCTTCGTCTATGCAGTAGCTCCACTGACAGCTTATGAGATTTTCGCTTTCCATGTGATGGCGTGGTCGCGAATTTAAAATATTACAACTATATACTGCACTAAACTATTACTAAAGTGATTTTAATACAAGTGGATAGCCCTAGTTGCAGAGAAAACAAATGTGCCTGGTTTATTTTCGATATACCGTTTTCTGATATTATGAAGAAAAGGAATTTTGTGTGTGATTGCAGGTAAATGCAGACTCTAAGTAGTTTTAACGGCTAATGGGAATGACCATCGAACGTGATGCATCACCAAGGGTGTCGCTGCTCTGGCCGAGAATGTCAGCTATCTTGCTCGCCTTGTATGCTCTTTTAGGCGGCATGGTTTCCATCACCGGCTGGGTAGCGAATCTTGAGCTTCTGACTGACTGGGATGGAAGCGGCATTTCAATCCAACCAAATTCAGCAATCGCTGCGATGGCGGCAGCCGCCGCAGTCCTACTGATGATCTATGGCTTTAGCCGGATTGCCGCTGCATTTGGAATTCTGGTGCTGCTAATTGGTGCATCTTCGATTCTACAGATAGTCTTCGATCTAAATTTTAGCACTCTGAACACGTTCTTTATGTTTGGCCGCGATTGGGGGCGCGTCGGAGTTATCGCACCGGGTCGAATGGGAACGCCGGGCTCGGCTTCATGGACGTTGATTGGGTCGGCAATCATTTTGCTAACTGCTTTTCGTCAAAAAAAAGATGTTAAAGGATACAAAAGGTACGACGTTCTTGCGTCTGCTCTACTACTCTGCACATTAGCAATCTCTACGCTTTCGATCACTGGTTTTATTTACGGAGCTGAGGTTCTTTATACGATCCCACGTTTAACGGTTATCGCTTTGCAAACTGCGACGTTCATCTTGGCGATAGCTATTGCCCTTATCCTTTCAATACCTGATGCTGGACCGTTGAGAATGTTGGCCGAAGACAGCCCCGCTGGAATTTTGGTTCGAAGAGCAACTCCGGTCCTTATTCTGTTACCATTTTTTCTAGGCTTGGTAAGATTGTCAGGGGAACGTGCTGGGCTATACGACCTTGCTTTTGGAACAGCCGCGAGGACGCTGATCGAAATAGCCTTACTCATTGGTCTATTGTGGTTGACCGCTGGTTCGATAAGCAGACAGGCAAAACGCGAAGCCGAGCAGGCGGCAATTCTGGTGGAATCGGAAGAGCGACGCAAACTAGCGCAAGAGGCAGGAAAGGTTGGCATCTTTGATTGGGATCATAGATCTGGAAAGACGTATTGGTCAGAAACCATGTGGTCTATTTACGGCCATGATTCTGGTTTAAGCAATTTCAATCCAGACGAGGCATTTTGGAGTTCTCATCTTTCTAAGGATGACCGTGAGAGGGTAAAGGACAAGCTGCGTCAAACCCTGGTGTCGGGCGGCGACGCATTCCAGGATGAATTTCGAATTGTTTTAGCTGACGGCTCTGTTCGATGGATCAATGCCCGGGCTGCGGTTTTGCGTGACGCAGGCGGCGACGTTTTACGAATGTACGGCGTGAATACCGACATAACATCGAGAAAAGAGATCGAGGAGAAGATTAAGATCAGCGACAATCAATTGAGACTTGTCACCAATGCGGTGCCAGCGCTTATTTCCTATGTTGATAAGACCGAATGTTATCGTTTTGCTAACCAGAGATTTACTGACTGGTTTGGTATTCCTAATGAAGAGATCATAGGAAAAGGTCCGAAGGATATATTCGGGCCGGAAACTTATAATGTTCTTAAGCCTTACATCGATGGCGTCTTGTCTGGCAGGAAATGTAATTTTGAGAGCACATTGAACTACAAACACGGAGGCGGTAAATATGTAAATATTTCATATATTCCCGATATTGGAGTCGATGGGAAGGTGCATGGGTATTACGGTTTGACTCATGATCTTACTGATCTCAAGCATTCTGAAGATCTTTTGCGCTCGAGTGAGGAACGGCTTGGCCTCATGATGGACAGTCTGACCGACTATGCCATTTTTTCACTGGATGGAAATGGGGTCATCAATAGTTGGAATAAAGGTGCTGAGATCATGTTCGGGTACTCAAACGATGAAGTGCTTGGACAACCTTACGCAGTTCTTTTTACCGCAGAAGACGTCGCAAGTGCGATCCCGAAGGTTGAGATGGGAACGGCGCGACGGAATAGACGAGCATCGGACGAACGATGGCTTTTAAGGAAAGACGGCGAGAGTTTTTTTGCTAGTGGGGTGTTAATGCCTGTGCATGTAGGTGAAGCTGTTACAGGTTATGTAAAGATCGTAAGCGACCTGACCGAAAAGAAACGTCACGCCGAAGAACTTCAACGGGCGTACGATGACCTTGAAGACAAAGTAAAAGAACGAACAAGGGAACTTGCTGAATCGAATGAGGCATTGGTTCAAGAAATACAAGAGCGTGAGACGGCAGAGAAAGAGCGTATTGAATTGCTCGGACGACTCGTTTCGAGTCAGGAATTTGAACGCCGCAGGATAGCCCGTGACCTTCACGATCAGATGGGCCAACGGTTGACGGCTCTTCGGTTAAAACTTGCGTCGCTGCATGAGCTTGCTCCGGGAAGCGATGAATTTACGACACGGGTAAACCGGCTTCAGGAAATTGCCGAACTTCTGGATTCCGAGGTCAGCTTCCTTACTTGGGAACTTCGTCCTACAACGCTTGATGATCTTGGTCTATTGGATGCGGTTGCGGCGTATGTGAACGAATGGTCACGACACTATGATATCTCGGCCGACTTTCATTCGGCGGGACTTCCCAAAGATCGGCTGGATCAGGAGACCGAGACACATCTCTATCGTATATCACAAGAAGCACTCAACAATATCGCTAAGCATGCAGAGGCTGAACACGTCACGGTTTTGCTCGAAAGGCGTGAGCAAAGCCTTATTCTTATAATTGAAGACGATGGAAAAGGTTTTGATCCTGTTAAAAAAAGAGCTGCCCGCCAATCCGGGAAGGGGCTAGGGTTGGTAGGAATGGAGGAACGGGCAATACTGATCGGCGGAGATATCGAGATCGAGTCGTCTCCTGGTAAAGGTACTACTATCTACGTTCGGGTACCTTTTTCTAAATAAACCAATGAGTAAAATAATACGCATTCTTCTTGCAGAAGATCATCAGACTGTCCGCGAAGGTGTGAAACTGCTGGTTAATGCCCAGCCTGATATGGAGGTTGTCGGCGAAGCCGGTGATGGTGAGATCGCTATCAAAGAAGCGGAGCGCCTTGCCCCTGATATTATCGTGATGGACGTTTCGATGCCTACTTTAAATGGCTTAAAAGCAACGAAACGGCTGCGTCGACAAAATCCCGACATAAAGATACTAACCTTGACACGTCACACGGATGACGGTTATCTACAGCAATTAATAGGTGCGGGAGCTAACGGATATGTGCTCAAACAGAGTGCTCCGACAGAACTTATTAATGCAATACGCACGGTTGCGGCAGGGAACTCGTACCTCGATCCCGCCCTCACCCGCAAAGTAATGGGCGGTTATGTTAATCGCGCCACGTCCTTGCGCGGAGAAAACAAAGGCGACCTGACAGACCGAGAAAACGAGGTGCTCAAGCTGATCTCATTTGGCTACAGTAACAAAGAGGTCGCCGAGTGGTTGGGACTTAGCGTCAAGACCATTGAGAGCCACAAAACAAATGCGATGAAAAAACTCGGCATCTCGAGCCGGATCGATATTGTACGCTACGCTATTCTGCAGGATTGGCTGCAAGATAATTAACCTCAAAACAATCAGATCCTTATCAGGGAATTCCCCTAGAGAAGTTGTCCTTTTTCCTGATTTCCCCCGAAACGACTTCCAGACATAATTAGACTATTGAATGGGCCAATGGCGGGTTATCGCTAGTGATGGAGTGGAAATCAATTAAGGGGTCGCCCGTTCAATATCCAAGGGGGACGAGCAAGGAGTTGAGCCACAATTCCTTGCTCAAAACTTCAAAGCTTTAAAAGGTAAACAGCATTTCAAAGGGGGAAAGCAATATGGATTTCAGAGACGTTTCACACTCAAGTTTTGATCATGAATATGTGGATATCGAAACGGGACGACCAAACAATGTTGCGCCCGAAACCAAAAACTTGATTCTCAGCACTTTGCCGGAGGAAATGCTCAAGTTGTTAAGGCCGGCGTTGAAACCTGTCTTGCTGACCAAGGAGCAATTTCTATATCAGGAAGAAGACCGGCTCGAATTTATCTATTTTCCGGAAACTGCTGTCGTTTCAGAATTCAAAATTCTCGAAGACGGCCGCATGGTCGAGATCGCAGTTACCGGAAAGGAAGGAGCTGTTGGGCTTTCGTCAATGTTCTCGAATTCACATTTTGCTCCAAATTGTACTCAGGTATCACAGGCAGGAACTGCCCGGCGAATCGATACCGAAGCGTTTGATAAATTATTGCGCTCAAACGAAAAAGTTCGCACCAGTCTCAGCCACTTTGTCGATATTTATATCAGACAGATCTCTCAGAAGGCGATTTGCAATATGTATCACTCAGTTAGGGAAAGGCTGTGTACATGGCTGCTTATGGTACAGGACCGTTGCGGACAGCGCATTTTAAACCTGACGCACGAACAAATTGCCAGAACACTAGGAGTTTACCGGCCGAGTATTACTTGTATCGCTCAGGAATTAAGAGATGGAAATCTCATCAGCTATTCGCGAGGCGGAATTACAATTCGCGATAGGCGACGTGTCGAACAGTCAGCTTGTTCGTGCTATATGGAGATCGGATTTGCCGCACCGACCTTTTAATTCAATTTTTTAGTCAATCATAACTGAAGTTTCAGTAAAGGCAAGGTAACTTAACCTTGACCCGTCTGGTGGGGGCCGACCATCCTTGAACATCCTCACCAACCGTTCATTCGGTACCCCGCCAAACAATTTTAAAGGGAGGAACTGATGTCTAAAGATGTCATACACGTAAAAGGAGAAGACAAAGTTGTTCGCGAGGATACCGCTAAGGCCTTTCGCGGAGTAAATTGGGCCATAATTTCAATAGGTGCTTTTGTTTTAATCGCAGGAGTACTTTTCTTTTTATTCTTATTGGTAGCGACGAGAGACGGGAATATCGAAAGTCCGGCAAATATTAATAGTGCAAATTCGCGTTGATCTACTTCGCACCTGTACGAATTCGCTCTCATAAATATAAAGTCAGCTAAATTGCTCAAGTTGAATCAAGTGTCAGATCGTATTTATTATATGTAGCTTGACTTTTTACTACGATTTTCGAACAACCTCGACGGAACAAGAAGCTCTTGATGCGACGGCGATGGAAACGCTGCCGATCAAAAACCTCTCAAATGAATCAGGTGCACAGTGAGGGCCAACGAATACGGCATCAGCATTCCAGTTTTCGGCTTCTTCGATTATTTCGTATTTGGGGTTGCCGAGACGGACTTCTATCGACGACGATACGCCCGCGCTCTCAAGCTTTTCCAGTGATGCGGCGGCGAGTGTTTCTGCCCACTGTATCGCGAACTTCGCTTCAACAGTTGCGTTCTTCATTTGCGGCGTAAATCGTCCGATCATCCCTAACACCGAGGCATCGGCGACTGCCAGCAATCGTACCTGCGTATTCGCGGACCACACTCGCCTGGCGATCGAATCGACAATACGTATTGCTCCCGCGGATCCATCAAAACCAACAAGGATCTTTGGTGAACGAGCATGAGTACCTTCTCGTTGACGTGCGATGCGAACCGAGCATCCGGCCTCGGTCAATATTGTCTGTGATGTGTGTCCAACGAAAATGTTTCCCGAACTGGTCATATGACTCGGTTCGCCAACGATTATTACATCAGGCCCGAATGACTCAGCCCTCGCGAGTATCTCTCGCGGCGGAGAGCCTGAGGCTGTCTCCGCGGTAATTGTCCAGGTTGGAAATTCGCTGGATAAAGCGTCTTTTCCGGCCAAGGCGATCGCCGTCGCTTCGTCGGCTGTCTTTGGCTCCAACCAAAACTCGGACACCGTAAGCAAAAGAGCCTCAGTATCGTCCGGAAATCCCGCGTAGCGAAGATCTTGAAGAGCGGCTCTTGCCGCGTCGGATCCGTTATAACCTATTAGAATTCGCATCGTAGTTGCCTCAACTTTGAAGATCGCCATTCTTCTTCGGTGAATGGTCAGACATCATCAAATGCAAAAGATATGCCACCCATATTGCTGCATTTAGGCAGCCATTAGTTCAATTAGTGCGAGTTTTTTCGCGGAACACTGCTAAAAGTTCTCGCTTTGCACAGAATTGTTTTCCGCCAGAGTCTTTTGGAGCAATGAGATCGGGAAATATATGATCCGGTGTTACGGAACGATGGTTGCATCATAATGGTGTGATGGAAACTACAACACATACGACAATAGAAAAAAGGATTGAAATGAAGTCTAGTTCGGAATCTCCGGTTGATGGCGTCGGGGAGCATTTGATCGGTGCGTTTATCGGCAATCCGAGCGGGCCGACGTTAATTGTTATCGGCAGTCTTCATGGAAATGAACCCGGCGGTTCAGCGGCTCTCTCAAATTTGTCGAAGCAGCTAAATAATTTGACGGGGAAACTCAAAGGGCGCGTTTATTTTCTTGCGGGAAACACCAGAGCTCTTCACGAAGGCGTGCGTTTTGTCGATACGGATCTCAATCGTCATTGGACGCCGAAAAATATGTCCAGTATCGGCACTGATGAGTTGTTAGAAACCTCTGAGGGAGTTGAGCTAACTGAACTTGACCATTTACTGGACGGTATCTTGATCACGGCAATGGATGAGGTATTTGTTGTTGACCTTCATTCAACATCATCAGACGGGATGCCATTTGCGACAGTTGGCGACACGTTGCGAAATCGCGCATTTGCGAAAAAATTTCCGGTAACGATACTTCTCGGTATTGAAGAGCAGCTTGATGGAACAATGCTCGAGTATCTCAATAATGCCGGTGCGGTAACGATGGGTTTTGAGGGCGGACAGCATCTTTCTCCTGAAACTGTCACGAATCATGAAGCACTCGTCTGGCTAGCAATGGCAAACTCCGGTGTTCTGGATGCGGCCGACCTTCCGGCTATCGAAACATCTCGCCATCTGCTTGACGCCGAACGACGCGGAGCGAGACTTTTCGAGGTCCGCTTTCGCCATGAGATCTCTGAGAAAGATGAATTTGAAATGCTGCCCGGCTTTAAGAACTTCGATCGTGTCACGAAAGGCCAGATTCTTGCCAGGGATAAAAACGGACCGATCACCGCCATTGAATCAGGCCTCTTACTGATGCCGCTGTATCAAAAACTTGGCAACGACGGCTTTTTCATAGGCCGCGAGATATCTCCCTTCTGGCTGTGGCTCTCGGGTGTTCTTCGGAACATAGGTATTCAGAAGATCATTCATATTCTTCCCGGCGTCGTGCGCGATCCGGACGATCCGGGAACCTTGATAGTTAATACAAGCGTAGCGCGGCTTTTCCCGCTGCAAGTCTTTCACCTGTTGGGATTTCGCCGTCGTCGTTGGATAGGCAATAACTTGGTCGTTAGTCGCCGGAAGCACGACACTGACGCACCGTTCAAATGGAAGGGAATGTAGAGGAATGGGTGATAAAAAAGTTACAGGCGAATATGACGACGAGCAGATGCGGGGATTTACGCTCGGGGTACTAAACGATCTTCAGGCTCTTGAATTGATGCTAGATGCCGGCATGTTTGAAGAGAATGAACGACGAATCGGTGCCGAACAAGAGATGTTTCTCGTCGATTCGGCGATGCATCCGACGGGCCTAGCGGTGGAAGTGATCGAAGAGGCTCGCGACGGTCGCCTGACGACGGAGATAGGGAAATTTAATCTGGAGGCAAATCTTACTCCGCGTTCTTTTGGCGGCGATTGTCTTCGGTTAATGGAAGACGAACTCAACGAGATACTTGATGTCGTTCGCAAGGCTGCCGGTAAATTCGATGCTGGTGTGGTCTTAGCCGGCATTTTGCCGACGATCCAGCTTTCTGATATTACTCACGAAAACCTGACGCCAAACCCTCGATATCACGAGATCGACCGTGTCGTGACCGAGTTGCACGGCCAGAACCGTCATATCCAGATCAAAGGTCTTGACGAACTGCAGCTCACGATCCAGGATACATTCATCGAATTTTGCAATACAAGTTTTCAGATCCATCTACAGGTAGGTGCGAAGGATTTCGTCAGATATTACAACTGGGCTCAGGCGATCTCGGCTCCAGTGTTGGCGTCGGCGGTAAATTCGCCGATCCTTTTGAATCATCGTCTGTGGCACGAAACGCGGCTTGCCTTGTTCCAGCACGCGGTTGATACGCGGTCGCTCGTCCACAAAGAGCGAAATCAACCGCCACGAGTCAGTTTTGGTGATCGTTGGGTCGAAGATTCGATCATTGAAGTGCTTCGCGAAGACGCTATCCGGTTTCGCATTCTGCTTACTCAAGCGATCGAGGAAGACTCGCTTGAAATGCTGGCGAATGGCGGTGTTCCTCAACTCTCGGCATGGCGGCTGCACAACGGCACTATCTGGCGCTGGAATCGGCCGTGCTACGGAATAATCGACGGCGTGCCGGGATTGAGGATCGAGGCGCGTTATCTTCCCGCCGGCCCATCCGTTTTAGACGAGATGGCGAACACAGCTTTTTTTCTTGGGTTGATGACTGAGCTTCCGGAAGAATTCGGCGACATTACAAAATTCATGTCGTTTGACGATGCCAAGAACAATTTCTTCAACGTCGCCCGCTACGGGCTGAACGGACAGATTCGCGGGCTCGACGGAAAGAGCCGTCGCGTCGGGAAACTTATTCTAGAGGAACTTCTGCCGCGTGCACATAAGGGCCTTATCCGTTCCGGGATAGATGAAATTGATATAGAACGACTGCTGGGCGTGATCGAGGCAAGAGTGACAAGTGAAAAGACCGGAGCAGGATGGATGATCAATTCTCTAGCAGCGATGGATAAACGCGCCAAGCCGAATGTTAAATTGCGTTCGATTACGGCGGCGATGAAGACTCATCAGGAGAGCGGAGAACCGATGCACGAATGGCCTATGGCGCAGATACCCGAAAGATCGGATTGGATCGACAACTACAAAACAGTCGAGCAGTTCATGGCGATCGACCTATTTACCGTGCGACCGGAAGATGTCCTCGACCTCGCGGCGAGCCTGATGCATTGGCGGCATGTCCGGCATGTACCCGTCGAGGACGATGCCGGGCGTCTGATCGGCATCGTTTCGCATCGCGACCTGATCGAGCTTTTGGCGTCGGGAAAATTTGCGATGTCCAAGCAGGTGATCGTCCGCGATATCATGAAAACCGATCTCGTTACCATCACACCTGAAACATCAACACTCGACGCGCTCGAATTGATGCGTGAGCGTAACATCGGATGCCTCCCGGTCGTTAAAGATGGCCGTTTGGTTGGCATTGTTACGGCATACGATTTCCTGACAGTGTCCTCAAAACTTTTTGAAGAGAAACTTAGCACAGTAGTACAGGCAAAAAGCGCAGAATCAGGAGGTGAGCAATGAAAACAGCTACTAGACAACACGAATGGACGAAATTTCTGAAGGTCTTCAGTGAACAAAATGCGGGCCGTCCGACACGGCTCGGTGTATTCGAACGCAGCAATGATGTCGTCAACGATTATTGGCTCGAAAACGGCCTGCCGCTCGTAGGAATTGATATTGATACAAAAAAGGAAATCCCCTCGATTCAGATCACAGTCGGCAGATTTACTCACGAGGTCAAAGATGCAGTGAAGCTGCAATTTTATTTCAGTCTCGAGGGCGACGAAGATGGAGCTGACATTTCCTGTGCCGACGGAAATACGACCATTTTGCGTTTTGAGACCAAAGTGGCATGACCGCCAGCCAAAACGCATCCCGCCTCGAACACGAACATTCGCCGGAAGCAATTCGCCGTCGACTTGCAAAAGGCGCACGTCATAATTACCTACGTGACTTTGTCTATGGCGGAATTGACGGCTCGGTGACAACTTTCGCCGTAGTGGCCGGAACCATCGGAGCGAATCTTTCGCCGCGCGTCGTGCTGATCCTCGGCGGTGCAAATCTGATCGCTGACGGTTTTTCGATGGCGGCGTCGAATTTTCTGGGAACACGTGCGGAAAGGGACGACTACCTCCGCTTGGAGCGTGTCGAGAACCGGCACATTGACATCGATCCCGACGGTGAGCGGGAAGAGATTCGCCAGATCTACGCCGCAAGAGGGTTTGAGGGCCCCGAACTTGAGCGCGTCGTCGAGCTCGTGACCACCGACCGGCAAAGGTGGGTGGCGACGATGCTCATGGAAGAGTATGGCCTGCCGCCCGAGATCCGGTCGGCATGGATCGCTGGGTTAATGACGTTCGCAGCATTTCTCGTGTGCGGGCTGCTGCCGCTATTGCCTTTTATTTTCGGCGCGTCCGAATCATTTCTACTTTCTACGATACTGACTGGTGCAGTATTTTTTCTGATCGGATCGGTGAAGAGCCGTTGGTCAACTGCTTCGTGGCTGACTTCGGGAGTGACGACATTTCTCGTCGGCGCAGCAGCAGCAGCACTCGCGTTTTTGATGGGCATCATTCTGAAAAACGTCGGCGCCGACTAAAATAAAGAAACCGATAAAAACGATGATTCGCTGGTTGCTCATAATTATAGCGGTCGCAGGTATAGCGCTGGCGACAGTGTTCGTTTTCGACTCTTACGTATTAAGGTTAACGACGATCATTGCCGCGATCTGTCTTTGTTTGTGGCTCAGTGAGATCGTTCCGCCTTTTGTTCCGACTTTTTTGCTCTTTGCCTTGATCCCGCTTCTGCTTGGACCGTTTGATAAGAAATTCAGCCTGCCAAGTGTGTTGAATTGGTCGATGGACCCGGTTATCGCTCTATTCTTTGGTGGTTTCGTTCTCGGTGTAGCCGCGGAAGCCCACGGTTTTGACAAACGTCTTGCAAATATTGCACTTCGCTTGGCCGGGAGATCATATACGGGATTTCTGCTGCTAATTATTTTGCTTACGGCATTTCTCTCGATGTGGATGTCAAATATAGCCGCCGCGGTGTTAATGCTGGCGTGTCTGCATCCGGTTTTGCTTAACTTTGACATTGATAATATCTTGCGCCGGTGTCTGCTCGTCGGCGTCGCCTTGGGGGCAAACATCGGCGGTATTTCTACACCGGTCGGAACGGGCCCGAACGCCATTGCGATCGCTTCGATCTCGGAAACAACCCATATTTCGTTTCTGGGCTGGATGGGTTTTGCTCTGCCCCTTTCGCTCGGGATGCTTGCTGTTGGTTTTGCGCTGTTGTGGTTTCGCATTCGAGGGCAGAAAGACGAATGGACAAGCAGAGCCTGTCAATTGAACAACAAATCGTCGTGCGGTAAGGATCTCAAAATCGGCAAACAGGGAGAATATGCTTTTCTTTTGGTTTTTGCCGGCACGATCCTACTGTGGTCGACTGAGGCGCTGCACGGCGTTTCGGCAAGTGTCGTCTCGCTGTGCTCAGCGAGCATTCTCTTTCTGACACGCCTGCTTAAAAAAGAACATCTATTTTGCGTGGACTGGTCAACACTCTTGCTCATCGCCGGCGGCATCACTCTAGGCAAACTTTTGGAACAGTCGGGCCTCATCACGACACTCGCCGCAAACGTCGCCTGGAGCGAATACAACACGACGTTTGCTTTACTCCTACTGTGTTTGGCAAGCGCAATGCTCTCGGCTCTTATGAGCAACACGGCAACCGCGGTGATGTTGATACCGCTGGCAGTAATGATAGTTCCGGGGCCATCGACGGCGATTCTCGTAGCCATAGCTGCTTCATTCGGAATGCCCTTTGTCATAAGTACGCCGCCCAACGCGATGGTCTTTGGCAAGGGAGGCGTAAAATTTGGAGATCTGTTCTGGCCCGGACTTCTTATTATGATCCTCGGCTGTGCCCTAATAAGTCTTACGGGTAAACAACTATTGAATCTTGCTGGAATACCTTAAGAGGAAAATGCCCGACCCGTGTTGGATCTGGAGTCGGCTTAAAAGATCGCGAAGAGGCCGCGTTACGCTAGTAACGCGGCCGTAGTGTTTTTATGCATGGCGCTCAATATGCTTGGTCTGTCCCCAGGCATGGAGAAAACCCAAATACGCGCAGATTAGTAAAACGCACGAGTTGATTGCTATCAAAAGCAGATTCAGCTCCGGCGTGATGGTCAGTCCAAAGAACAGCTTAGTTGTTAACGGCAGCAGTCCTTCGACACTCAGCCAAATATGCACTAAGACTTCATGCAGCATCAAACCTGTTAGAAATATAAATGTCATTTTCCATTTGTTTATCATAAATACCTCCTGACTATCTTAGGATCTCTTCCTCTCAGGGCGCCGTTAAGACCATCTCCCACTCGGCGATGCCGACGAGAACACCCATTGGCTCCATGAACCGGATAAGTGTCTTTGTCCCGTCCGCCTCTTCGATATCGACAACGTCGTTATGGGCGCCGTCACCGGCAAGGAACGCAACGCGTGTTGGATCCTTAATGGAGTGGGATTGATGATTTGTCTTGGTCTGGCCGAGGGAAATGCTGATCAATGTGTGTTCACCTACCGGCTCGACCGTGATGCCATTGAACGGAAGTCCGTTTGATAAGATCTGGTCGCCGGTATCGGGGCTGAGGACCTCGACCTCAGTCATCCATTCGTAGCGTCGCTTACTTAGGTTGTCGAAGAATGTTCCCCAGTCTTCTTTCTTTAATTCGATGTTCATTTGAGATGCCTCCATTTGTATACGTTTTTTATAAGATCTGCCGGGGCCTTACCGATTCGGTTACGCGTTTGGCTGCGGCGCCAGCCATACCACTTATCTTTCCGGCATCCTGAACGATCTCATCTTTGACGGCCGACGCTTTCTCGGCGAGCAGATCTAATACCTCGCCGCCTTTATCTTTTGCGGCCTCGTAGTATTCCATTGATTGTTCCTTTACACGGTTAGCCGCGTCGAGGGTTTCGTCGTAGCCTTTAGCCGCCGTGGCGGCGATATCTTGTCGAAGCTCCTTGCCGGACTTTGGAGCGAATAAAAGAGCGATAGCCGCCCCGATGCCGCCTCCGAGCATAAAGAACATCAGTTTTCTGCCGAAGCCGCGAGTTTTCAACGCTGACGACTGGTTGTTTTCGATTTTGTTATTTGTTGACATTTTTCACCTCCCCGCTTACTTTGGAAACTCCATTCGATCGCCATTGTGCGATAGGCAAATATTGTTTCCCGCGCCTATAGAGAGTGCAAGACGTGTGCCAGTGGCAAAGTACCGCAAATGCCTGTATTGTTCAGTGCAAATGTAGTCAGATCTACCGGAAGTGTGTAGTATTTCGCATCGGGTGATCAAAAAATAGCCGGTTCTCCGACAACTCCACGACACACCCGCACTCGAGCACTCTTTGTCCCGACCAAAACCGGGAGTATTAGCATCTTGCCAAGCCAAACGGTTAGTGCCGCCGTCTTTGAATAAAGCAAGAGCGGCGGCGGAGCCGCGACGGAAGGCGGTTGGAAACCGACTTTTGTCTTTCGGTTGTGATATGAGTTGCTTCCGTCGCCTTTTCCTTTTCTCTGGCGTCGAATCGGTTGCGTTGGAGTTTAGGGTTACGGCTTTAGCCGCGATCTTCACGCGTAAACGCGTAACTCTGAACGAATGAAAAGGCTGCGACTGTAAAAGCTCGCAGCCTTTTTCATTTTGGGGGATATGCACGATGTCTCTCGACAACGCTCCCTCTATTCACCGGGCGAGGATGGTTCTTGACAATCGGTGACAAGAAAACTCGCCCGATCAGGAATGAGGGTCCGACTCCATCACTCCCGCTATATACAATGGCAACCGGCGTGCCAGCGTCGGGAATCGTTTTTACTTGTGTTTACGCACGTTTTAAGTTTCTGTGACGGCAGCAGTGCGAAGTTTTTCGCGGTAGAGATGCAAAAGAACACATTATTATAGGTACGGCCGTATTGAGATGTGCAAATGGGAACCGTTTATGTTATGTTTCGGCTACTAATCAACGGGAATACTATTTGCAATCAATTAGGGCGGTTTTCCGAATGTGTGTGAACACACAGACATTTGGACGACGAAGACGAATAGTTACTTAATTGTGCCCAATATGAAACCTAACGGCCTGTCAATTCAGGAAAAATGTAACGAATGCGGCCTGAGCCGCAAAGGATTTTTTTGCCACCTTCCCGAGACCGACCTTCACGCGTTTGAATCGATCAAGATAACAAGGTCATATCCAAAACGCACGACGCTCTTTGCCGAGGGACAACCCGCAAAGGGCGTTTACATGCTCTGTCAGGGCAAGGTAAAACTTTCGACTTGTTCGCCAGACGGCAAGATGATCATCCTCGAGGTCGCCGAACCCGGCGACGTTCTGGGCTTGAGCGCGGCTCTTAACGGCAAGGACTACGAGACAACTGCGCAAGTGTTGGAATTGTGCCAGGTAAATTATGTGAAGACGGCCGATCTGCTTCGATTTTTGAAAACGAATCCCGAAGCATGTCTGAATGCTGCACATCAGTTGAGCCGCAATTATCAGACCGCCTACCGTCAGGTTTGCTCGCTGGGCTTGTCCGACTCGGTGGCCGATAAGCTTGCTAAACTTTTCCTCGGTTGGAGCCGCGGCGGAATAAGCGAAGGCGACAAGGTCCGCATAAAGAACTTTTTCACCCACGAGGAAATGGCGGAGATGATAGGAGCCTCACGCGAAACTGTTACACGAGCCCTGAAGTACTTCCGCGAGAACGGCCTTATCACGGTCCGCGGCTCAGAGTTGATCATTCTCGACAAAAAGTTGCTAAAGGCGGCAATTGGCACTCGAATGTCAAAAGGCAACGGTCTGCAGAACGGACATTCGGTGTCAGCTAATACTCACGAAAATAATGGCGATCTTTTTCACCAGATGTGACCAGGCTCACAGACCGGACATTGAAACTAGTTTAATTTAGAGGAGCGAATAGCAAATTTCTGCCTATTCGTCTCAATATCGGAGGCAATATTATGGCTTCAGCTTTTAAGATAAAGGTTGCTCTATTTACGGTTTTTGCCCTGGCACTAGTAGGCTGGGGCGTCTCGGGAAGCGTTTCACCGGCTCTCGGTGACGCTGTCACTCAGGAATACATACAACCTGAAACGATCGCCAACGCGAGCGCGGATGATTATGTCGGCAGCGATTCCTGTAAGGAATGCCACGAGGACGCGTTTAAGAACTTTGCAGGCACCAAGCACGCCAAGCTAAAACACGTGGCCAGTTGGAAGGACAAGGTTCAAGGCTGCGAGTCGTGTCACGGCCCGGGCAAGAAGCATCTGGAAGATGCGACTGATCCGAAAAATATAATTTCGTTCAAGAAGAAAGATTCAAAATTCATATCCGAATCCTGCCTGACCTGTCACTCCGGAAAAGAATCTCATAACAACTACCGCCGCGGCGAGCATTGGCGAAATGATGTCAGCTGCATCGACTGCCATAGTCCGCATGCCGCGCCCTTTGAGCATGAAAAAGCGGGTTCGGTCACGTTCATTAACGATGTTTCACGTGAGAATCCAAATAAGGCCTCGACGCTCAGGCTAAAGGCAAGCGAACCTCAGCTTTGTATGAGCTGTCATACCGAAACAAAATCCCAGTTCAGCAAACCTTTCCATCATAAGGTGATGGAAGGAACAATGAAGTGCAGCGATTGTCACAATCCGCATGGCGGTTTCGAGGCAAAACAAGCGAAGTTGGGAGTAGGAGCGGATGTTTCATGTCTCAAATGCCATGCGGGCAAACAGGGCCCGTTTGTATTCGAACACGCCCCTCTAAAGACCGAGGGATGCGCGGCGTGCCACGCACCACACGGATCTAGTAACCCAAAAATGTTGAACCGAAATTCGATCCGGCAGCTCTGCATGGAATGTCATAGCAGCCTGTCCAACGCGGAACCCGGAGCTCCGCAAGCACCGCATAATCAGTCGACGACACGTTATCAGAACTGCACGATCTGCCATAGCCAGATCCACGGTTCGAATGCGAGCAAATACTTCTTTAGATAGGGAATAGGAGGGAAAAATGTTTAATTTAACAATTAATGTTGCGGAGATTTGGCGACACACAAACCTCTTATTCATCACAATGTTCGCAGTTCTTGTTCTTTCTGCCGGTGTTTTTGGACAAACGCCGACACCACAGTCATCTCCAGAAGCTTTGTATAACGGCTATAAGGTGACGTCAGTTACCGAATTCGGCTATCGCTGGCGATCGTTGGACGGGAACGTGAATAAGTACCGCAGCGACCTGAATTACGATCGAGGGTTTCGATCTTTCGACACGAATTTGCTTATGCAAAGAGATGACGGCAAAGGAACGTATTTTGATTCTTTGCTGATCTCAAATTCGGGTTGGGGTTCGGATCCGCAAGGCTATACACGGGTCAATATGGAGAAGACCGGTTTTTACAAATTTACCTCGACCGTCCGGCGCGTCGCCTATTTCAATAACTTGTCCAACTACGCGCTTGGTGAGCACAAGCAGGATTGGAAGACCACTTTAGGCGATTTTGATATCCAGTTCTTACCTCAGAATGAACGCATTAGGTTCAATTTCGGAGGAGGCTTTGCGAATACCAGCGGTCCAGGGATGTACACTGTTCGAGCTTACAGCGACGAGTTTCCTATCACATCCGACGCAGACAGTCTCGCTAGGGACTTTCGTGTTGGAGCGGACGGTAAATTGTGGGGCTTCGACTGG
Source organism: Chloracidobacterium sp. (assembly GCA_016711345.1). Taxonomy (NCBI): domain Bacteria; kingdom Pseudomonadati; phylum Acidobacteriota; class Blastocatellia; order Chloracidobacteriales; family Chloracidobacteriaceae; genus Chloracidobacterium; species Chloracidobacterium sp. Next base: position 669,654 of record JADJTD010000001.1, on the reverse strand, counting down.
GGGTTGAGTCAGGGATTTCGGACGTTCAAGGATCGATCTTCCTATATTTTGACCGCTCCGAACGCAGGGAACAATACGGGCAACAGCTCGGCACTGGCTACATTTTCAAGGAATATGCCCATCGATGGCCACGGTTACTTTACACAGTTCAATCTGCACCGGACATTTGCTAAGAAGCTAGATTTCACAGGCCGCATCATATATTCGAGTACAAATACGAGATCGTCAATGACGGAACTGATCACAGGACGGGATAATTCAAATAACGTAGTTATTCTCGATCAATTTGTAATCGCTGGTGACGCAAAACGCCCACAAACCCGCGCCGATCTTGGGGCCACGTATATGGCAACAGACAAATTCCGCATATCGAACACGTTTACGTTCGATCAATTCGCCGTTAACGGCGGCGAGGCTTTGGACGAGGCTTTATTTTTCCGGAACAACGCCGGAACGATAAGCACGACCAGACGCGTTGCATCGTCTGCGTACCGGGTCAATGCTTACCAACGTTATACGAACACGGTAGAAGGGGATTATCAGTTTGCAAATTGGATCTCCGCCCACCTCGGATATCGCTACACGAAACGAAATGTTGACGTGACAGGGTATGATCGTTCGCGAACAACGAACACGATCAATCCGCCACCTAGCCCTGCCCCGACGCCGTCCGTTAGTTTTGGCTTGATCGAAGAAACCGAAAACAACAGTACAAACACCGTGATCGCTGGGATGAGGATCAAACCGGTCAATAACTGGGTGGTTCATTGGGATGTAGAGCACGGCTCCGCAGATAACGTGTTCACACGCTTGGAGAATTACAAATATACGAATTTCAAGTTTCGAAGCCGGGTGAGCTTAAAGACTTTTGTTTTCAACGTTTCGGCGATCTCAAAGGATAACAACAATCCGTCAAGGTCTTTTGATCCGGTATCTGTCCCTTTCGGTGCTGATGTCCGCACTCGGATATATTCAGGCGATGTTAATTGGGCGCCTGTGAACCTAATTCAGTTCAGCGCGGGTTACACGTATCGTCACCTTACAAGTAAGACTGACATACGAGTAATAGGCGGCACTCCGGTGCAGGGTGTAAGTCAATTTTTTGAACGGGACCATTACTTATATGGTGAGGTTACGGCAAAGCCGCACAAGCGTCTTTCGTTGTTTGGGACGTATCGTTACGATCGGGACAAAGGCCAGGGCGATAGGGTTGCGACGGGAGGGATCCAAAACATCATCACGTCATATCCGATGCAATTCAAAACACCTGAGGTTCGGGCTGCGATTCGTTTAACTCAGAATGTGGACTGGAACATCGGTTATCAGTACTACGATTATAAGGATGTTCAGACACCGACCCAGAACTACCGGGCTCATCTGCCGTACACTTCGCTGCGGATATATCTTGGTGGCGGGGCTGCAGATCGTTAATATAAATTGATCTCTTATGAAGATAAGGCCGATGATTCTTAGATCGTCGGCCTTATCATTTTCTTCTATTGCGTGTTACTAATATTTGACCGTCATCGCATCGGTTGATTTGTGACACTCGGCACATTGGAACTGTGAAATGTCGCCGAGATTGAGCGGATGCTTGAAAGTCTGATCGCCCTTATGGCATGCGGCACATTGCCAGGTGTTTTTGTCGCCAAGATCTACCGGATGTTGAAACTGCCCGTCTTTTGCCGGAACCGTCTTACCGTCAAAGGTCTGTGAGATCGTGGTGTGACAAATATTGCAGTCATTCCTTATAACCCGACCATCGCCGCTCAAATGCTGTCCATCGTGACATCGAAAACAACCCTGAGCATTATAGTGGCCGATATTGTCGGCTGAAGCCTTCCAGTCCGTCTTCATTTCGGGAAAGAAGTAAGTCTGGTACAGCCGCTGGATCTCGGTAACGGCAGTGCTGATCGACGCACTCTTAGAGGCGTATAGATCGGCATAATTGATCCGGTAGTATTCATTAATGTCAGCAGAAATTGTCGACAGAGCCTCGTCGTTTGTATTGTACGGTTTTGCAAGTGTCTCGACAGCTTTTGCCTTAAGGAAGGGAAGCGAGACGTCGAGGCGGCCAGAATCAAATGCCTGATCGACAGCCTGATTTGGCGACAGATAGATGTGAGCAGGACGGCTGTGACAATCTATGCAGTCCATTTTGCGTTTCGGTGTCTGTTCGATCTCGTTAGCCGTAAGTATCGACTCCTGGGTCTTATACTCAACAACGCGGCCCGCCGCGTCTTTCATGCGGACCCACGGAATATTTTGTCGCTTTTCGTCCGCAGAAATAAATGTGATCTCATTGGCGACGTTCATATGCCAATGTATGCCGCCAACCTGTCCGCCTTTCGGATCACCCCCGCCAACCTTGATCTGCATACGTGTTTGGTTCAGTGAGTTTTGTTCGTCGTACTCGTAATGATTGAAAACCTTTAATATGTCACCGTGATATTTTTCAGTCCAATGGCATTTCTGACAGGTTTCAGTCGCTTCGCGCATATTCGAGACAGGCGTATGTATCGGCCGATTGTAGTGTCCGGTAACAACGCCGTAGAGCTGCCGCATCCCTGTGAATTTTGATTGAACGTAAGCCTCGGGTCCGCCACCGACGTGACACTCAACACAAAGCACTTTGGCGTGGGGCGATGCCTGATATGCAACATACTCCGGTTTCATTACGCTGTGACAAGCCAAGCCGCAGAACGCGACCGACTCTGTATATTCAAAGGCGCGATAGCTGCCAAAAGCGGTCATAAAAAGGAAAATAAACGCCGCGCACATGAAAACGATCAACGACCGCCGCCGCCTCGGGTCGTTGAGATCGAGTATCGGATATGCCGCGATCTCGTCGGGCGACTTATTGCGTCTCCTGCGTCGTTCCCATAGAGCCCCTGTGAGGACGATGAACAGTCCAAACACCAGAATGCTTGGTACAAATATAAAGGTGATCAGATCGGTATATGGATTTTCGGATGAGCCCAGTCCGATCAATAGGAGAAGAGAGAAACTGGTCAAACTCGCAGCCGTTAAAGCCATCCCTATGAAACTTATGTAGTTTCGCAGCAAACTTGGCAGGCGACGTCCGGTTGGTTCCGCACCTGGAGACTCGTCTTTGATCTCGCTCTCGTCTTTCATATTGTTTTCCACTCCCCAAGATGTGTGTCTTTAAAAACGCAAATAGGCCAAGGCCGCCTGCTAACGATTCAAACTCATTCAATTCTCTGAATCGTTTCGCTTGGGCGGCCTAGGCTAAGAGGTGCCTGACCAAAAGTCAATTTATCAATTCGCCGCAGGTTTCAGCGTTTTCATATAACCCGCTAAAGCCTTGGCTTCGTCTGCGGTCATCCCCTTCTCTTCATATCCCGGCATATAAGGCGGCTTCGCGCCTTTCTTGCCTTTCAAGATCGTTTGCACATGCTCTTCATCAGACTTTGCCGGGTCATAAAATTTGCTTGCAGTTGGCGTATGGCAAGCAGCGCATTTTGCTTTGTATGTTGCAGCGGGTTCATCGAAGGTGTAAGCGGCTACTTTCACCGGCGTTCCGTTGGAAAACGCGACAAAAAGGAGTGGTAATGCAAAAAATACGATTGCGAATAATTTTGTTCGATTGGTTCTCATGATCAGCTCCTAGTCCCAAAATGTCGAACCAGTTGGAATCGATTCCCAAAGGTTCTCGCTATTGCTACTCGCAATGGCTATGCCATAACAGGCAACCGCCAAAATGCCGGTTTTACTCAGTAAACTGCATATGGTTTCTGCTCGCTCGCCTTATATAGATCGTCCTTATACGCAACACGTGCGAAAAAGTACGCAGTAGATATTCCTAAAACTTAAATGTCTTGCCTTCGTGGCACCGCTTACAATTCGTAAAATCTGCCGGCCCAAAGGCTCGTTTATCGTTATGGCATCCGCCACAACTTACCGAACCCGCCCCAGCAAAGTGCATCGAGGCCGCTGGTGAAGAAACCTGTTTGCCGCGGGCGGCTCCGGGACGAATTGTATGACAAGCCGCACAATTCATCTTGCCCTGGCGGGTATGCTCCTGATGACTAAAATTCACCGTAAATGCCTTTGCCCACTCTGAGCCTTTGACCGGACGGCCGGGCTGATGACACTCGCTGCACGAACCGATGTTCCGCCCGGCAACCTCAGTACGCGGGCCGTGGCATTGAAAACATGTTACGTGAGCATTTGCACCTGACGGCATCGAAAATGCGACTCCGCGACGCGACGGCCTATGACATGTCGCGCAATTTGTTTGGCGAGTATGCCGACTATGATCAAATTTGATATTGAAACTTCGAAGCGGCGGAAAGGGCTTCACGCTTGTGTCTGTATGACAAATGGTACACATCTGGCTTGTATTGCCGGCAAACTCCTGTACGTGACAGGCGGCGCACGATGTATGTCCGGGAAGCTTAGGTGTCGTTGACCCTTCCGTTCGCACGTGGCATAAAAGACATGGCATCCGCGAGTGCATCGGATTGCTATGCTGAAACTTGGAGAAGTTCTGTGCCGAGTTGCTTACTATCGGCACTAAATTTTCAGTTGAAGGCTTTTCATCTAAGGTGTTTTTTGGGAAAACGGTAAAGCCATATCCGAACGCAGCACAAGCGACGATCAATACCACGAGTTTCAGACGTGTAGCGACTGATTCTCGATAATTTTGCTGCCGCATCTTCGTCATAACTATTTGACTACCTTCGCATCGGCTATTGCCTTGGTGTGTGAGTCTGGAACAGGCATCTTGCCAAAAGTGATGTGGCATTTAACGCACTGAAATGCCGCTGTAGTCTTTCGCATATCCATCTCGTAATTCAGAGCTCCGCCATCGTCCGATGTCGGAGTTGCGTGACATGTCGCACAGGACGATATACTCACTTTCGTCGTCAGCGGATCTGCAGTGTTCATCTTCAAAACGTTATGGCACGTCGAGCAGCTTAGTTCGACGTGAGCAAAAAATTCATGCCTGAATGTGCCGGTCGAGTCGCGTCGACGCCACGCATCACGCATTACTTTATTGTCGGTGACCATTGTCGCAGCCAGTTTTGGGTCAAAATCCGCCGCCGGCTGATGAGGTTTTAGTTGATGACAGGCCGAACAAGTTTGAGGAGCCGGCAATATACCGGTGTCTGCCGAGTGACAAGTAAAACAGGTCGTGTGGCCGATGGGTGCGGTCTTGAACGTGCCCTTCTTTAACCAAAATGCATCCCCCAGCTTTGGCGGGGGCTTGGTAAAATATTCATCATCTGATTTATCCTGTGGGGCCATGGTTTGGTGACAGACCGCACAACTTTCCTCGGCAGCCGCTCGGCGATCCTCACGAATAAAGGACGCATTAACAAAAGCACCGGATCTCGTCTGATTCCCGGATACTATCTCGATGTGTTTATCGTGAGGAAACCCAACGACGAAATCAGACTGAGCCATCTTACCTTTTGACGATTGATCAAATATCTCGCGCGGATTCGGGAACGGATGTCTTGAACCGTCACGTGGCGATGGATTTGTATGACAGGTCGAGCAGATAGCGGGCCGAGCACCCTTAAAGAACTGCTGTTTATGACAATTAACGCAGGACTGGTGTTTTGGATATTCAGTCACGTCCGGAATGGCGGCGTCGCCCGTTCGCACCTTGCTCCAATTGTCCGAAGGAAATTTATGGCAAGTGCCGCATTCCTGTTTGTGTGCCTTTTCACTGTGCGTAAATTCAGCGAACTTCGCTTTTCTCGGCGTAGGCGACAGCTTGGCGCCGGGATTTGCGTTTACTTGCTCAGACGGCAAATACAAGATGTTTACTGCGAAAAACGTGATGAAAAAGATGCAACTATACAACTGAATGTTTGTTGTTCCATTCTTCATTTTGATCGTGCACGATTAAGTCTTCTCTATGCTATTCCAGAAACGAAATACATAATGTGACCGATATCACAATGGTTACTCAACTCCCGCGAAATTATACGCGGTGCGTGCCAGAAATCCACAGCTCGCTCGTGATGCGAGGAGTGTAGAATGCTTTCAACAATGTGTTAATCAAAGTTAATCGTTAAACAATTTGTTTGTGATAGCAGGCACGTAAATTGCGTCTTCAGATTGGAGAAGGACTCTGCAATCACATCAGGAGGAAAAGGCAGTGAAACCGAACATTAAATCTATCAAGGTCGTCACAATCACAATATTTACCGTAATTGCGGTCTTCGCATTTATTTTTTCAAACCAAAACCAGAACGTCCTGGCAGACAGCGACGGCCCGCCAACCGGGCGGACCGGAGCTCCCGGCGAAACGACGTGCACATCTTGTCACTCGCAAAATGCGGGGTCGGGTCAATTTAATATCATCGCTCCTGCAAATTATGTACCGGGGCAAACATATGTAGTTCAGGTGCAGCACGCCACGGCAGACGGATCAAGAGCAGCGTGGGGTTTTCAACTGACCGCTCTGAACGGGACGAACACAGCTGCCGGCACATTTGCGAACATAACGGCTGTCACGAGGGTCAGAACAGCAGGAAGCGGCCGCATCTACATAGAACAAAGTGGCACAGGGTTTTTCCCGGGTCAGACGGGTGGGGCAACGTGGTCTTTTAACTGGACGGCTCCAACTACGAATGTAGGACCAATCACAATGTACGCTGCCGGATTGCAGGCGGATAACGATGGAAACGAAAGCGGCGATCAAACCTATACCAAAACCGCCGCAATTCAAGCGGGCGGAATGTCGACACCGACAAATACACCAACGAGTACACCAACTAATACGGCTACCGCAACGTCAACATCTACCTTTACACCGACGTCAACGGCAACAGCGACAGATACTCCGACACCGACTTCGACATCTACATCCACCGCGACAAATACGGCAACGGTAACATCGACGAATACACCTGCTGCAACACCAACGAACGGTGGAACGTCTTCGATCGCCGGAACGGTAACATACGGTAACCCAGCATCGCCGACCACGAAGTTCATCTCGAACGCGACGGTGGCAAGTACGGTGGGATCGCCGCTCGTTACGACGACAACAGCGGCACCGGGCGGAACAGCGGGACAATATACGCTGACCGGCTTTGGTGCGGGTAATTACACTGTCGGAGTGGCGAAGACGACGGGACAGAACGGAGTCTCATCAGCTGATGCTGCTAGGATCGCCCAACATGTGGCCGGTTCGAACATTATCCCGACATCCCGTCAAAGGATCGCGGCAGACGTGACCAACAACGGAGCACTGTCATCAACCGACGCAGCACAGATCGCAAGGTTTGTGTCAGGGCTTGGAGCACCTGTAGGGCTGACGAACCAGTGGAGGTTCTTCGTACCGAGCGTAACAGAACCGACGTTCCCGATCGGAGCATCACCGACTACAAGGTCATACACAGACCCGATCGGTGTTCAGACCGGACAGGACTACATCGGTATCCTTGTGGGCGAGGTGACGGGTAACTGGGCAGCAGGTCCGCTTCGACCGGCAGCAGGTCCTGAAAGGAGCACGGCAATAGCAGCTCGAGACTTGTGACACCGGCTGACAGCGAAGTGATCATACCTGTGGCTATCAACGGAGCGGTGAATAAGGGAATTATCTCTTATGAATTCGATCTCCGTTATGATCCGACAGTGATCCAGCCTCAGGCAGAGCCTGTTGACCTGGCAGGAACGGTTAGCCGCGGCTTAACAGCAGTGGCAAACCCGAACGAGCCGGGACTGCTGAGAGTGGTCATGTACGGAGCGTATCCGATCGACAGCAACGGATTGCTGCTCAACCTCAAGTTCACGGCAGTCGGAGCCCCTGGTTCCACCTCGCCGCTTACTTGGGAGAACGTGATGTTCAATGAAGGCGATCCGGGAACGCTTGCAACGGACGGAACGATCGAATTGTCAGCCTCGGCACCAAACCAGGCCGAGTTGACAGGCCGTGTGGTGAACACGATGGGACAGGGCATTGCAAATGCCCGCGTCACATTGACGGACACCACAACGGGAGCGATCTGTTCTGCAATGTCGAATGGATTCGGAGCATATCGTTTCGGAGGGCTGACAGTCGGCCAGACGTACACGGTCAGCGTCGATTCCAAGCACTCAACATTTGCACCGCTGACGGTCAGCGTTACCGGTCAAGTGATCGGCGTCGAAATAATCGCCAAACCATAAGGCGGCGAACAAACGTGCGAGAAAGCTCCCACTTTCTCGTTTTTGGCGGAAATACAAACCGCAGCCTAAAAGCATTTGATAAAAATTCAAATGCTTAATTTGGAAACTGGCTAACGCCAAAGAATGGAAAGGGGGATAAGCTGTATGAAACTGAATATTAAATCTATCAAGGTTGTTGCCATTGCAATATTTACCGTCATTGCGGTCTTGGCATTTATTTTTTCTGGCGAAACGAAGAAAGTACAAGCTGACAGCGACGGCCCGCCGATTGGGCGGACCGGAGCACCAGGCGAAACGACGTGCACATCTTGTCACTCGCAAAATGCGGGGTCGGGTCAATTTAATATCGTCGCTCCTGCAAACTACGTCCCGGGTCAAACGTATGTAATACAGGTACAGCATGCGACCGCTGACTCATCGAGAACAGCGTGGGGGTTTGAATTAACTGCCCTCAACGGAACGAATACCGCCGCCGGCACATTTGCGAACATAACGGCTGTTACGAGGACCAGAACGGGTAATGGCCGCAATTACATAGAACAAAGTGGCTCGGGCTTTTTCCCGGGGCAAACCGGAGCTGCAAGCTGGTCTTTTAACTGGACCGCCCCGGCAACGAATGTAGGAGCGATAACAATGTACGCTGCCGGGTTGCAGGGGGATAACGATGGAAACGACAGCGGTGATCAAACCTATACCAAGACGGCCGCCATTCAAGCGGGCGGACTGTCGACACCGACAAATACACCAACGAATACACCAACCAACACACCGACGTTAACTGCGACTAACACGCCAACAAATACAGCAACAAAGACACCGACGAGTACTCCAACAAATAAGCCGACGCTGACTGCGACAAATACACCAACACTTACTCCGACGAATACGCCATCAAATACACCAACGAACACCCCAACAAATACAGCAACAAATACACCGACAAGCACCAATTCAAATACCCCGACGATGACGCCGGCGTTTACGTCAACGGGTACAGCAACAGCGACAGTAACGGCAACAGCGACCAACGCCCCAACGATGACGCCGACAAATACGCCACCGAATTCTCCAACTGCAACTGTAACCGCGACTAACACTCCAACTGTGACGCCGACGAATACTCCAGCAAACACACCCACAAGTACGCCGACGGCGACGCCCGTTGTAACGCCGAATCATGGGTTTTCTGATTTTGACGGAGACGGCAGAGCAGACAGTGGTGTTTTTCGGCCAAGTGAAGGCTACTGGTATCTCAATCAGAGTACCGGTGGATTTAGTGCGGTTCAGTGGGGAATTGCAACCGATAAACTGACGCCCGCCGATTTTGATGGCGATAATAAAGCAGACATTGCCGTTTGGCGTGAGGATGTAGCGACGCAGGCAGCGTATTATATTCTGCAGAGTTCGACAAACACGGTAAGGACCGAAGTGTTCGGACAAACCGGCGATGATCCGACCATAACCGGTGACTGGGACGGAGATGGTAAGGCCGATCCTGCCGTTTTTCGTGATTCGGCTATTGGTTCCCAGAGCTACTTCTTTTACCGTGGTTCGCTGAACAACCCGACAGGAATAGTAACTTATCGTGCATGGGGCACGACTGGAGACCGCGCCATGCGAGGAGATTTTGATGGCGACGGCAAGATGGATCTTGCAGTTTTCCGGCCATCAAACGCGGTCTGGTATATAGTCGAGAGTTTGAATGGAGTAACGCGATACGAGTATTGGGGTTTACCGACAGATAAATTTGTTCCCGCCGACTACGATGGGGATTTGAAGACTGACACCGCGATATTCAGAAACGGTATCTGGTATATAAAACAAAGCTCGAACGGGCAACATGTAAATCATCAATGGGGGTTGGACACCGATTTGCTTGCACCTGCCGACTACGATGGAGACGGTAAGACCGATCCCGCGATCTACCGTGGCGGAACCTGGTATATGTGGATGAGCAGTTCAGGCTCGATCAACACAAGGGTCTTCGGCCTCGCGTCGGACAAACCCATAGCTGGTGCTTACATCAAGTAAGCAGCCGTTACAAGAGACAACCCGGGCTGTTCAGCGACGAGAGCGGCCCGGCATCTTTTAGAGCTTATTAATATGATTAGGCAGTAAATAGTGGAAAAACGCCGATCTTGAAACAGACTCAAAAGAATGCTAATCCAGCCCTAGTCGCATGGATGGCCTTCGCGGATTTCGGTATTCGCGGGTCACATATCGATAATGAGGCAGTCTGTCGGCTTGGTAGTATTCTGTTATTAAATTAACCTATTGTGGACGAGCTATTTGCTCCAGGAACAAGATTCGTATTTATAAATTTATGGGGAAGAACAACATACTTTTCGGAATTATTGGGCTTTTCGTTGGACTGGTCATCGGGTTTATGGTTGCAAACTCTTTCAATAAGAACAGCACAATAGCAGCGTCCACAGAGATGAAAACTAATTCAAATTTGCCGCCCGGCCACCCTGCAATCACTGAAACTGGTGAAACAAACGGGACTGCGCCGTCAGGAGGAATGCAGCCCGAGATAATGGCCGCGATCGAAAAGGCAAAGAAATCACCGGCAGATTTTGACGCCCAGATCGCAGCTGCCGACACGTATTACCAAATCGATCGGTATGACGAAGCGATCAATTACCTAAAGACAGCCAATAAGATAAAACCCGACGATCGCGAGGTCATAGTGCGTCTTGGCAATGCCAATTTTGATGCCGAACAGTTCGAAGAGGCCGAAAAATGGTACATCGCAGCGATCGCCAAAAAGGCGGATGATCTGGATGTTCGCACCGACCTCGGCCTAACGTTCGTTTTCCGCGAACCGCCGAATTACGACCGTGCGATCCAGGAATTTAACCGAGCCCTGGAGATCGACCCGAAGCACATACAATCATTGCAAAATATAACGGTTGCCTACACCAAAAAAGGCGAAATGTTAAAAGCAACCGAGGCACTCGCGAAACTCGAGGCCATCGAGCCCGCCAATAAATCTATCGCAAGACTCCGTGAGGAAATTCAGAACATCGGAGCCGCGAAGTAATAAATACAAAAGCCTACGCCATGAATGGGCGAGGCTTTTGCATTTCTTGATGGTGCATAAATAGAAATGTTCACTGATATTGAAACAAGTATATGCGCAAAAAAGTAGACTAATTGATCTCTGACAACCCATGTTTCAGGGCGGTCATAAAGTTATTCCCTTTGTCCAAAAACAATTTTTTTCGCAAAATCGTGGGATACGTGGAACAGTCACAACGGTTCTCGACCTCGCCGCAGAATAAGCGTTTACGTAAAAGGGTATTTACCGATCTCTCTATTGCGAAGGAACCCTAAGCCATTGTCGCCAAGATGTCTTTGATGTCCTGCTCGGTTGTGTTTGGGTTTATGAAACAAAATCGCGATACGGTTTCATTGTTTTCACCGGTTTTCCAATGGGTTGGAGCCACAAGTGCAAAGCCGGATTTGTGATTGCGGTATGTCCACGCCCTGTAGTCTTCGGGTGACCAGCCGAGTCGCCTGTACAAAACGCAGGAAAGGCTCGGTTCGCGAACAAGTTGAGTATGGGGCGTCTCAGTGATCAACCGGCCTGCTGTTTTTGCCAGCTCGATGCCCCGCTCGATGGCGGCTGTGTACCGATAGGTCCCGTGCATAGCCAGCGAAAACCAAAGCGGCAGGCCGCGGACGCGCCGTGTTAGTTGTATCTGATAGTCCGACGGATTAAAACCCGTAACCCATTCGTCATTGAAATAGTCCAGATACGAGCCTTCTTGAGTATGGGCCTTTTTGGCGAGTGAGGGATCTCGGTAGATTACCGCACCGCAATCGTACGGAGCAAACAGCCATTTGTGCGGGTCGATGGTGACGCTGTCGGCTCGTTCGATGCCATTAAATAAATGACGGACTGACGGCGCTGCAAGAGCCCCTCCTCCATATGCGGCGTCAACGTGCATCCAGATGCTTTCAACTCCGCAGATAGCTGCGATCCCTGCAAGATCATCGATTATCCCGGCATTCGTAGTGCCGCCGGTGACGATAACTGCAAACAATCGTTCTCGGTCGGCCTTGGACATTTTTGCAATCGCGTCAGATAGTCGCGACCCTTCGAGACGTTCATTGTCAATAAAAATGATGTCCGCATCGATCACCCTAGCCATCGCTTTAACAGACGAATGAGCGCCGCTCGATGTAATGAGGAGGCCGCGCTGCATTCGCCTCCCTTCGTCCTGGCTACGCCAGTATTCGCGAGCTGTGACCATCGCCGAGAGATTAGCTTCGGTGCCGCCGCTCGTAAAGACGCCGAACGATCCGGCGGGCATTCCTGTTAGCGACACCAGCCATTCCATTGCCTGGTTCTCAACGAAGATGCAACCCGCACCTTCGAGCCAAAATGCTCCATGGACGCTCGTCGCCGATGTGACAAGGTCAAACAGGATCGCGGACCGCGTCGGCGATGCCGGCACGAAAGCCAGATGACGAGGATGATCGATAGGGACGCTGGCCTGGACCAGCACATCGCGGAACAATTGGAACGCCATTTCGCCGCCGATGCCCTTTGGTGTGATCGTCTCACCGACACGTTTCTTTAACTCCTCAGCCTTCACTGGAAAGCCGAGCTTTGGGTCGGTGTCAGAGATCCTCGCGATCGCGTACTTGATCACATCGAGCGACATTTCTACCAGGTCAAGATCTACGTTATGCATTATATTTTAGACGGCCCGCTGTTGAAAATTCTAATGAACGATATTTTGGATATCTTAACTCCATTAGACGAAGTGCAACTAGCGGACCAGGTTTCGAGAATTAGTCTTGGGCTAATAATTTCGGGTGAGATTTGGCATCGAAAGCCGACAATGTTGATAAAATGCACTAATATAGAGCATTCTTGGTCCTCGTTTGCGTCACCTTCAGAGTTTCCGCAGTGTGGATTTTTTCGCGCTGCATTTCTTGAATAGCCGCTGTCGTGCTAATTATATTCATATTGTTACTAAAACTGGCAAGGAACGAGATATGGCAGATAAGACTGGGAAAGTTCTGATTGTTGATGACGACCGCTTTGTGCGAATGGCACTTAGCGAGGCGCTAAAGGCATGGGAATACGAAACCTTCGAAGCTGACAGTGTTAAGTCCGCCAAAAGGGTTTTTGCCGACGAAGAACCGGGGATCGTTCTGCTCGATATTGACCTGCCGGACGGTTCGGGCTTAGATGTTTTGACCCACATAAAAGAGCAGAGCCCGGAGACCATCGCGGTGATGATCACGGGCAATGTCGACGTCGAAAATACTGTTGCGGCCCTTCGCGGTGGGGCGCATGATTTTATTGGAAAGCCGGTCAGGATCGAGGAACTGAGGGTCACGCTTCGAAACGCAAGCGAAACACGAGAGCTTCGCCGTGAGGTCAGACAGGCACGAAACGAACGAAAGCGCAGTTTTGATTTCTCAGAGATTATCGGTGAGTCCGATGCTATGAAAAAGGCCATGGAACTCGCTAGGCGAGTTGCTGTTTCAGACGTCGGCTCGATCCTGCTCAATGGAGAAACCGGTACTGGCAAGGACCTTTTTGCGAGAGCGATACATTTTGCGTCCGAAAGGGCCGAAGCTCCGTACCTCGCTATCAATTGCGCGGCATTACCAGCGAATCTTATCGAATCGGAGCTATTCGGTTATGAAAAGGGAGCCTTTACCGACGCCAAAACAAAAAAAGAAGGGCTTTTCGAACAGGCTCACGGCGGCACGATCTTTTTGGATGAGATCGGTGAGATGGATATCTCGCTGCAGGCAAAGCTTTTACGGGTACTCGAGGAAAGTACATTTCGCCGCGTTGGCGGCCTGAAGGATATCAAGCTCGACGCGCGGATCGTCGCCGCGTCGAACAGGAACCTGAAACAGGAAAGCGAGAACGGTAATTTTCGGCTCGATCTTTACTTTCGGCTGTCGGTCATACAGGTCGATATTCCACCGCTCCGCGAGCGAGGTGACGACATTATTCTACTTGCGAACTACTACATCGATCGGGTCAATCTTAAACGCCGTGGAAAATCTTTGTCAGGGTTGGCCCCTGATGTCGAGCGGATATTTCGCAAGTATAGTTGGAGCGGCAATGTACGAGAGCTAAGAAACGTCATTGAACGAGCCTCCATTCTTGAGGACGGCGACCTTGTCACGTCTGCCCATCTGCCTGCGGATATGCTCGGAGGACATTCGAGTCAATCGGCGGGCGGCTCCACATTTGTTCTGCCTGCAGATGGTGTTCCGCTGGAAACAGTGGAGTTTGAACTGGCTCGGCAGGCTTTCGAACGCACTGACGGCAATCTGACGCGTGCGGCCAAGCTGCTCGACATTTCGCGCGACCAACTCCGTTACAAACTCAAAAAAGCCGGTTACGATATGGACGCAGCCGATAAGTAGAACCAGGTGACCGAAAAGAAAAATACATCCGCAGAAAAAGATCCGCTAAAAGAGCTTACGGATCTCAAACGGGCGCTCGACGAATCGGCGATCGTCGCGATGACCGATCAGACGGGCCGGATCACTTTTATCAACGATAAATTCTGTGAAATTTCTCAATACAGCCGTGATGAACTGATGGGACAGGACCATCGGATGATCAACTCCGGTTACCATCCCAAGGAATACATTCGCAATATTTGGACGACGATTGCAAACGGTAAAGTATGGCGTGGCGACTTGCGAAACCGAGCCAAAGACGGGTCGATCTATTGGGTGGATACGACCATTGTGCCGCTTCTTGATGAGGATAAAAAGCCGTTTCAGTACGTCTCGATCCGTTATGAGATCACAGAGCGAAAACTCGGCGAAGAACGCATCAGCCAACAAGCCTCGCTCCTTGACAAGGCTCAGGATGCGATTCTCGTCTGTGATCTCAATTTTCAGATATTGTATTGGAACAAAGGTGCTGAACGTATTTACGGTTGGCTTGCCGAGGAAGTTTTTGGCCGACATGTAATCGACATTTTGTGCGGCGGCGATCCTGAGCACGTTAGACAGGCACAAGAGGCTCTTGAAAAGGCAGATGAATGGAAATCCGAATCACGGCATACTACGCACGCTGGCGAAACGATAATTGTTGATAGTCGCTGGACCTTGGTGCGCAGCGATCAAGGCAAACCGGATTACTATCTCGTTACAAATACAGATATCACCGAGCAGAAACGAACAGAACAACATTTGTTTCGTGCCCAACGAATGGAATCCATCGGTACCTTAGCAGGCGGTATCGCACACGATCTAAATAATATTCTTTCGCCAATAATGATGGCGGTTGACATGCTGCGGCTAAATGTTAATGACGATGATTCGAAGCGATGGCTTAGCATGATCAAAGAGAGTGCCGAACGCGGCTCCGATCTCGTAAATCAAGTACTCACATTTGCACGTGGAATGTCGGGTGAGCATCTTCCCGTCCAGCTAAAACACATCGTCAAGGACCTCGTCGGCGTCCTCAACGAGACGCTTCCCAAATCGATCTCGGTCAAATATGACATTGCCACTGATCTGTGGACGATCTCTGCCGACCCGACTCAGATCCATCAGGTCCTGATGAACGTCTGTATCAACGCCCGCGACGCGATGCTATCGGGCGGAACGCTTACGATAAATGCTGAGAATGTGGTGATAGATGACAATTACGCCCGTATGAATCTCGACGCCGAGCCCGGTAATTACGTTCTTTTGACAGTGAACGATACCGGTACAGGAATGACTGACGAAATCGTCAAACGAATTTTTGACCCGTTCTTTACTACCAAAGAGATCGGAAAAGGAACCGGCCTTGGTCTTGCAACTACCCTGACGATCGTCAAGAGCCATGGCGGATTTATCAATGTCTATAGTGAGCCAAAGCGGGGAACCAAGTTCTCGATATACCTGCCATCGGCCGAAGCTCATTCTGAAAAAGCCGTCATCGCAGCAAAAAACGCCCTTCCACATGGCAGCGGGGAATTGATCTTGATAGTCGATGACGAAGAGAATATCCGCAATGTGGCCGAAGCGACGCTAACCAAATTTGGCTATCAAACGCTTACGGCGGTTGACGGTACTGACGCCCTAGCCGTTTACTCACAGCACACTAAAGAGATCGCGGCTGTATTGACCGATATGTCGATGCCATATATGGACGGGACGGCACTAGTGAGGGCAATAAAGAAAATGGATCCGAATATCAAGATCGTCGCAATGAGTGGCCTGACAAATGAGGGAACGGCCTCCGAGCTACAAAGCCTAGGAGTAAACGCTTTTCTTTCAAAACCATTTTCAGCCGAAACGCTGCTGAAAGAACTTGCGGAGTTGCTTTCTTAAAATCGAAATAATTTAATTCGGCTTTCTCACGACGAGTACAGAACAAGGAGCATGATGCACAACGCCATTGGAAACAGAGCCGAGTAACCGCCCCCAAAACCCACGGCCGTGCGAACCAACGACTATAAGGTCCGCATTCCATTCATTGGCTTTTTCGATTATCTGCTGGTCCGGCGGACCACGCAAAACTTCGGTTTCAATGGCAAATTCAGCTGAAGGAAACGCATCGCGGACGATCTTTTTCGCGTCGGCGACAAAGTTCGTGGCCAGCTCGAGGACGGCATCGTCCAGCTTTTGATAATACTCAGCCGAAATTGCATACGGTTCGGCCATTATCGGATATGCATCCTCGTAGACCGAAACTATAAGCACTTCGGTGTTGTCAGGACGTATGATCATGCGACAGCATTCTTTGATCGCCGCAGCACTAAAATCGGAACCATCTGTTGCAATTAGTATTTTCATCTTTCTACCCTCATTAAAAGTTGAGTCGTTATAACACAATCTGTTACCGCAATCAGCATTCCAGATCATTTGTGGCGGATTGATATTACAGCTTTCTTATAAACACTGTGTTTGGAAGAATGGCTTAGAGTTAGAGTTCGATGTAGCTGTGAAAATTTACGCGCGAGATAGTAAGTTTTTCACGGGCACGCGAGTTGCATATGCTATGGTTGAGAAAATTCCTAATTGGAGAATCAAGCCATGATCGAAATCGAAGATCTATCCGAAAGTGAAATAACGGAAATACTTAGCCGCATTGGCTATGCCCATCTTGCCTGTTGTCGTGATAATCGACCCTACGTAGTGCCGGTTCATTACGCATACGATGACGGGGCGGTCTTTATTTACACTACCGAAGGTAAAAAGTTTGAGATCATAAGAGAAAATCCCAATGTTTGTTTGCAGGTTGAAGAGGTCGTCGATAATCAGCATTGGACGAGCGTTATCCTCGAAGGCGTAGCGGACCAGATCAAAGATGGAGCGGAGCGTGATCGTGCACTTGAGTTGATCGTCAAAGGAAATCCGACATTAACACCGGCTGTGAGCATTAGGTGGATGGACAACTGGGTGCGTGAGAACATTGAGGTCGTTTACCGCATAACCCCGACAGTTACAAGCGGGCGAAGATCCATAAACCGACTCGGGGATAAGCCGTTCGTTCCGCTGAGTAAAGCAGACCAAGACAGGCTTATTTAGTAAGGCCTTACACATATGAACAAATTCGCGGTATTGCGAAAATTTTCGCGTATTTCTAGCGAAAAACTCCCATAAAATCAATGCACTCAGGTGGCATAACGTTTGCTCATGGTATAGGTGGCTGATCCGTTGGACGTGCCATTTACTAATATGATCATTCGGAGGTTTTATATGTCACCCAGGTCCTACAGTTTTCTTTGGTTAGTTTATTTTGTTTCCGTCGGCGTTATGTCCATCGCAGGTGTTCTGACTATGGTAGCCGTCGTGGCATTCGGCTTTATTGCATTTGGCCTCGTTTTTATGGGAATGATGTGCGTTCTGCCTGCCGCAGTAGCACACCCTTTGCAAAACGAAGAAAAGGTTCCAGAAGCTGTGCGGTCGCTTAAGTCCAAGACACAAATGCACGTAAAAGAGGTTCGGGGTTTTTCAGCATATAAACACGTCTGAAAGTTTGAACTATATTCTAGCCACATCAATAAAATAAGGTCTCATCTTTTGTAGGCTGAGACCCTATATTTACTGGAGCCGGTGAACGGATTTGAACCGCCGACCTGATGATTACAAATTCTTTTCGGGCAAAGTTCATAGAGTGCTACTGAGTGTTATGAGGCTATATTCACTGGAGGCTGTAACATTGGTTTCCAACTGGTAACAGTCCAGATGAGCAAGTGGTTGTTACATTTCTCGCTACATACCAAATCACTCATCGTCTTGACGGTTCTAACCACTGATCTCGGATTTCACACGCGATAGGCCAAAAGTTCAATTCTTGTAGACGGCACCAATGTTTTCAATTACTTACCGGCACCACGAGGTGCCCGTTTTTCAATTCCCACCCAAATTCCCACCACCGAATTCGGCCTAGAATTTTGTAGCAAATCTTCTTCGTCGTTAGTAAAATAACGCTCTGGAGAGGCATTGTTTGAACTCCTTGAAAAAATGGTTGTTAGAGGTTCCATGACAGAGATCATTGATCGTGCAAGTTCCGGAATCCTGTAACAATGAGTCTTAATCCGAAATGTTAACGATAAGTTAAAGATTTAACATGTTTTGTAACATAAAGGATTGAAAAATATCGTATGATACTCTCCAAAGTTTATAAGGAGATCTACGATGAAGAAGAAAAAGCTAAAGGCAGAACTATCTAAAACCAAGAAAAAGTTGGCGGATGTCAAAGCTAAATTGAAAGCTGTTGAATCAACACCTACGCCTACACTAACACGCAAGACTGCGGCGAACACACCAAATGCCAAGGAGAAATCGGTTGCAGCAAAGCCAGCAAGATCCACTGTTAAGACGAGATCGCAAGCTAAGAAAATTTCTGAATACTAGTAATTTGCTATATCCATAAAAGATCTATTCACCGGTTAAGCATCGCTAGTAAATACTAAGAGGCTGCCTGAGTATTCAGAGCAGCCTCTTTTTGATTTGGTGGCCAGATAGCTTACTGTTGGACGATCATATCGACACCAACCGAATGGTTAGTGATGCTGACCGTCAGCGGGGCGAATGTTGAGTGCTTGGAATCGACGCTGATCGTGTACGTCTGGCCGACTGTCAGCCCTCCGAAACGATAAACTCCGAATCCATTCGACATTGCAGAACGGATCGCTCCCGTTGTGGTGTCCGTCAATGTGACGCGGGCATTTGCAATGCCCTGTCCCATCGTGTTCACCACACGGCCTGTCAGCTCGGCCTGGTTTGGTGCCGAGGCTGACAATTCGATCGCTCCGTCCGTTGTAAGTGTTCCCGGATCGCCTTCATTGAACATCACGTTCTCCCAAGTAAGCGGCGAGGTGGAACCAGGGGCTCCGACTGCCGTGAACTTGAGATTGAGCAGCAATCCGTTGCTGTCGATCGGATACGCTCCGTACATGACCACTCTCAGCAGTCCCGGCTCGTTCGGGTTTGCCACTGCTGTTAAGCCGCGGCTAACCGTTCCTGCCAGGTCAACAGGCTCTGCTTGAGGCTGGATCACTGTCGGATCATAACGGAGATCGAATTCATAAGAGATAATTCCCTTATTCACCGCTCCGTTGATAGCCACAGGTATGATCACTTCGCTGTCTGCCGGTGTCACAAGTCTCGGAGCTGCTATTGCCGTGCTCCTTTCAGGACCTGCTGCCGGTCGAAGCGGACCTGCTGCCCAGTTACCCGTCACCTCGCCCACAAGGATACCGATGTAGTCCTGTCCGGTCTGAACACCGATCGGGTCTGTGTATGACCTTGTAGTCGGTGATGCTCCGATCGGGAACGTCGGTTCGGTTACGCTCGGGACAAAGAACCTCCACGTGTTGGTGATACCAATTGGTGGCCCTAGGCCCGACACAAATCTCGCGATCTGTGCTGCGTCGGTCGATGACAGTGCTCCGTTATTCGTTACGTCTGCCGCTATCCTCTGACGAGAAGTTGGGATAACAGAAACAGCTGAAACGTGCTGGGCAATCCTCGCCGCATCAGCTGAAGAGATGCCGTTCTGACCGGTCGTCTTCGTAACACCAATCGTGTAGTTACCCGCACCGAATCCGGTCAGCGTATATTGTCCAGCTGTTCCGCCCGGTGCATCCGTGTTATCCGTAACAACCGGCGATCCTACTGTGCTTGTCACCTGCGCATTTGAGATGAACTTAGTCGTAGGCGATGCTGGGTTGCCGTAGGTTACTGTTCCGGCAATTGATGGCGTTCCAGCACCCGTAGGTGTTGATGTTGGCGTAAATGAATTTGTTGCTGTCGCGGTCGGCGTATTTGTTGGTGTAGATGTCGGTGTTGCCGTATCCGTCGCCGTGCTCGTCGGGCTGTTTGAAGGCACTGTGGTCGGCGTATTCGTTGCTGTCGCCGTTGGAGTTCCACCGCAATTTGGCGTATTAGGAGCCCCAGGAGTCAAAAGACCACAGGCCGGAAAGTTGGGGCTTAAAGGAGCAGTATACACCGTGCTGTTGCCACTAGGCCCGGCCAACTCGCCGTAGTACCAAGACGCTGCGTCAAATGCCGTAATACTCGCTTCAAATCTCGTCGTTGCGTCTGGCAAGTCCGTGTTTCCGCTGTCCACAAGAATGGGAGAACCGCCGTAAACTACGTTAAAACTTCCGCTGAGAACCCAACCAACGCCGTCAACTGGCGTTAGGCCGAAGGAAGCATCGAGAACGCCGTCGTTGTTGACATCAAGGTCCTGGCCCTCGAAAATCTGTGTCGGGTTGGTCGAAGTTGCAAGCAGAAATGTTTCGCCTCCGAAGCCGAGAGCGATACTGTTGACCTCAAGCACTGTAGTACCAGCCGGATAAGTTCGACCGGCACATATGTCAGAGTTACTAATGATCGTAATCGTTCCATTCGAACCAAAGCTAACGCCTGTCAGATTGCCAAGGTAAGTGACAATTCCAAATTGACCGGAATCTCCGTCAATCGAAAGGAAGAAAAGATTGTTAGGAGCCTGCGTGCTGGCAGGACCTTTAATTTCTATATATTCGCACTCTTCGCTAGCCGGATTAGGCGTATCAACGTTTACTTCGTTTAAAAATATACCTGGCCCCGCTACCAAGGTGTTTCCGCCGAACGCATGTCCACCATAGGCTCCGATGACCACTGGTAAGATGGAAAATATTATTGCACTGATAATCGCTACGGCAACCAACTTGGTGCTTGTGAAACTGAACGACTTATTATTTTTTATCATATGGCACTCCTAAGAAGATTTTATCCAGCAAGCAAAGAACTCCGACGCAGACCTTCACATCACGTCCAAAATTAAAACCCATTCCTTTTGCTGTCTTCGTAATGGTAAACAGCTTGAAATGACCTTTATGTCACAACAGAATAAATTTTCTGTTAATTATCGAGTTCGAGGGTTTCTATTCGGAAGGTTTTTGCTTTGTGAATGACGCGCCCGAAGAGCACTTTTCCTGTCAAACTGTGAAAATGTAACTAAGATTTGATGTATTGTTCTCCTCAACCTAACACTTTTGTAACTTCAAACAACTAATTTAGATTCATCAGCGATATTAAGGTCCTTTAGTACTTATTACGGTAGAAGTTTATTTATGATGCCTAAATTAGCCAGGGATAAGAGCGCAGTTGTTGATGAGATATTTGATGAAAATTATCCAGCAATGATGCGATGGGCGAATGTTGTTTCCAACAACAACAAGCCGCTGTCTGAAGATCTTGTTCACGATGTTTTTATCAAATGTAAGCGTTCGCCAAGTGACCTTTCGGAAATAGAAAATATCAAAAGCTTCCTATTTACCGCGATAAAAAACACTTATGTTTCCCAACTTAGGCGAAAGACCTCACGGCGCGAGGTCCCAATCGTCGATGAAATGTCGCCTAACTCAATGGGACTTGTCCATGATCCTCGTATTTCAGGCGCGGCCCGAGACCAGCTTCTTGATATCTGTTACTACGCTTGCAAAAGAAAAGAGAAATCAATTTCCGCTAGTGTTTTAATTTTTAGGTACTTTCTTGGGTATTACCCATTCGAGATAAAGAAGCTCCTTAAACGACCCCAAAATTCGGTTGAGGTGAGGATGTCGAAGGTGAGGGCAGAGGTGACTGAGTATCTTTGCGGTGAGGGAAGAATGGAGAAATCCAATCAGGGCATAAAAAAAGAATCCCAACTGAATAATCACAATACCACGGGCGACAATTTAACTGCTGAGATTCAATCGATCATATTTTTGCACGCGTCGGGAAAGTGTCTTTCAGCGAATGAATGGCGAAGACTTTATCTAAAAAGCAATGAGATTGGCCGCGAGGATATCAGCCACCTTGTGAGTTGTCTAAGCTGCCTCGACACAGTAAACGAGTTGCTAAGAATTCCTTTGTTAAGACACCGCCATCCCTTAGATAGCTGCAACGTTCAACCTCAACGAAGATTTCTGGATTCTGGCGGGATCCAAACAACGGTGTTCGCAATTCTTATTGTGTTAATTACCGCGTTCGTTAATTCTGGCCGTGCATTTTGAGATTCGTA
This sequence comes from Chloracidobacterium sp., assembly GCA_016711345.1. Classification (NCBI taxonomy): domain Bacteria; kingdom Pseudomonadati; phylum Acidobacteriota; class Blastocatellia; order Chloracidobacteriales; family Chloracidobacteriaceae; genus Chloracidobacterium; species Chloracidobacterium sp. Next base: position 647,015 of record JADJTD010000001.1, on the reverse strand, counting down.
GAAAGAAGTGAAAGTAAACTTTCTATTAAATCAGTCTGAACAAAATGCGCAGAATGTCAGAAATGGTATCTCGAAAGCGTCTTATATCTTGAATCGATTATTTTGCGCATGGGGCGCACTCCAGGGTAATTCCGATTGCCCCTCGTAGTTCTCCATTGTGCTAGTCAACAGTTTAGACGGGCGAAGGCTCGAAGCGGACATTTTTAATGTCATTTTCAATTTGATACAGATCGGCTGAAAAAGCCGTTGATTTAACTAGTTAAAAAAGAGAATAGGAGACAAAATGAAGAACTTCTTTAAAATTTTTCTTTGCATCACGGTAATGGTGTCGATGCAAACAGTGGCTTTTGGCCAGACATTTGGCTATATGGTCTCGGACAATGATCAGGATGCTACGAATTTTCCGCAGGCGCTTTTCAGGGTCAACCTTGCAAGTGGCGAGACAAAATATCTTGGTGATTTGCTCGTTGACCGAAACAACGATGGCGTTTGGAACGAGTCGATCGCTGCCGGAACGGGGGAACGCGTTCAACGTGAATACGAAGGCCTCGCATCGATCGGTGGCGTACTTTACGGTGTTCCTGAATTTGCGACTTTGTCCGGACAGATCTCGATCTGCAACACGGGCAGCGACCCTATCAGCGGTTTGTCAACCGATTTGAGAACATTTCGCTACAACGGCCCACAGCAGACGGTGCCGTCACCCGGCAATCGCCTTCCGGCCCCTGTCGGTGTCGGAGCACCCGGAACTTCATTCACAACGAGCGGCATTGTTGGTCCGCAGATAGGTGAGACCTGCATCGCGTTCGGTTCAGAATCCGCCTTGGGATACAACGCTGTCGACGGTTTTCTTTATTCGATCGCCAGCGACGACCTCATCGCACTCCCGGCAATTCGCAGCCGCGTTTACAAGATCGATCCGACGACAGGTTTAGCAGTTGCGAGTGCCGACGTGACCAATCCGATGCGTGCAGTTGGCAGCTCACCATCTGTTCCTTCTGTTGGTGATATCAATCCTTACATGGATGGATTCACCATCCTGCCAAGCGGTTTTGCATACGGTTCGGAACTTCGTTTTGACGTTGATGCAGGAGCTGCTGATCCCGACACTCGTGACGCTGGTGCCCTCTACCGAGTCTATCTTGGAAGCGGAACCGCATCAGGCGGTGACCAGTGTACCGTTGGTACTCCGGTAAGTTTTGGCAGTGCCTGCCTTGTCAAACACCTGCTTCCGGGCGTTCTTTCGCGAGATACCGGTTTGGGTAACCAGGCAAATGGAACCATGTACATTCTGAACGAAAGAGGCCTTCTTTACAGAACAACTCTTTCGCCGACGAGCACGGTTACGACGATCACGTTGCAGACGACTGGTGCGACATCGGGTGCCGGCGGCGGCGCGGCGGGAACGCGTATCGAGGGCTGCCGCGGTGCGGTGCTAGCTGACGAATTCCAAGCGACCACCCTGACAACTGGTGGATGCCGCGATCTCGAAAGCTTCGATATTCCGCTGGTAACGCTTAATCAGCCTTCAATCTAGGCAAGTTTGACTACCCGTTTGGACGATACGGGAAGTCTCGGGCATCAGGGCGATGGTGAACACGCCCTGATGCAACCTTTCTAAAAAAATTTGTTGGACCTTGCAACCATCTGCGGTTTAAGGAAAAAAATATAAAATGATCACTCCGATACGCAATATATACTGCATTACTTTTTTGATATTTTTATTGTTTTCGGCTATTAATGCTCAACAGACGGATAACGGTTCGCTAAGCGGAACTGTCAAGGATCCAAATGGTCAAGTTGTTGCGGGTGCATCAATAGCGGCTAGAAATACAGGTACAGGGAGTCGACGAACAGCAACGGCCGATGGAGAAGGGCGCTGGTCGATCAACGTGCTTTCGCCCGGGGTTTACGAGATCAAGGTCGAGGCCCCAACCTTTCAAGTTACGACGCAGAGCGTGACTGTAAGTGCAAGCAGTACTGCAGTCGTGAATACTGTGATGGGTATTGAGGCTGAGGGCGCCGTAGTCACCGTAGATGCTGGTGATCAAAATTCAACATTGAGCACGGAGCAGAGTCCTGTGACGGGAACAACAATCACCGGACGGACACTTGAGGCAGTTCCGACAGCAAACAGGTCATCGTTTGGCCTACTGGGCAATGATACATCGGTTTCGGGCAACTTAACTGACCCTCTATCAAACGGCAACGGGAACCCGGAGGTTTCCATAAACGGCAATCGCACAACCAGCGTTGGAGTTCTTTTCAACGGCATAGACGCGACCAATCTTTCCGGTACAGGATCGCTTACTGAGAACTTTGCTCCCGCACCCGAGACGGTTCAGGAAGTGAAAGTTTTGACGAGTCTTTATGATGCGTCACTTGGCAGAAACGGAGGCGGAAATGTTCAGGTTGTTACCCGCAGCGGAACAAATCAGTTCAACGGCACCGCTTACATTTACGCTCAGAATGAGAAATTTAACGCAAACGATTTTTTCTATAATCGCGACGGTATCGATCGGCAGCGTGCCAGACGCATCGAGGGCGGCGGCACCATCGGTGGTTCGATCATAAAAGACAAACTCTTCTTCTTCGGCGGATATCAACATACCGATGCTGAGTCAGCATACGTTTCGACAGCACAAAGTTATGTCGTCCTTCCGTTAGCGTTGGCCTTTACCTCCAATCGTTCGCCCGAGGCATTGAGAATCGCATTTCGCGCTGGGCGTGGTGATACCGGAGGGGTTGGATTTGACAGTCCGGCATGCATAACCACATCGCGAATACCTCAATTTGCCAATACAAACCAACTCAATCGCCTTTGCATCGATCCGTTTGGGCCGGGATACAAACTGTTTACGCTTAGAAATCCGGTTACCGGTGGCTATTTGATACCATCGTTAACGCCCGGTCGCTATTCGCAACTTTACCTAAACCCGCTGAATACAACATTTGATACAGACCCGACGCTGAGCGGTTTCGACATAAACAAGATACCGTTGCTCGATCTCGTTCGCGAGAGCAGTATTGCGGGTGGTAATCCGCTTGCTCGTTTCCGAAATGTTTCTCCGGCCGAATTCAAGCAAGATCAGGCAACATTACGGCTCGATTACAATTTATTTCAGGGTGGTTCCTCAGCCAATACGCTGTACGGAACATTCTTTTTTGCGAATTTTCCGGCGATCGAACCTTTTAGTTCAGATATATCGGTTTCACCGTTTCCCCTGAAAAAAGACGACAAAAATCGGACCCTTGCCATTACGGATCAGCACGTTTTCAACGATAAGTTGATAAATGAAATTCGATTCGGGTACTTCAAGCTAGACAACACGAGACGGTTGGACGAAAGAATGCTGACGTCTGAGTTTACAAACACTGCTTTAGGTATCGATAATCCGGCGAGTTTCTTTGCACCCGGTGATTTTTCCGAAAGATGCGGCCGGCTCTCGGGTCGCGGCAACATTCAGGATTTTCAGGTTTGCGCTTCGAGTGACATCTTCAACAAGCGAGACCAAACCACGCTGACTTTTGCAGACAATGTTACATACACCCGTGGACAGCACGGTATAAGATTTGGAGTCGAGTACAAGCGTAACTCTTTCGAAACGGATCTGCCTGAAGAACAAGGCGGCGATTTTGAAAAACTGGATAATTTTAGCTCGTTACTTTTGGGCTATGTGCCCGAGGCCGACACAGCCTTTGGTATCAGCGACAAATCGTTTCGCTTCAATGACCTCAGTTTTTATGTGAGCGACGACTGGAAAGTTGCTTCCGGGTTAACGCTAAACCTCGGTTTTCGATGGGATTGGTTTGGATTGCCTACGGAAAAAAATGGCCGCATCGCTAATTTTGACCCTTCGCTGATTACCGATCCTAATGACATCCGTCCGGGCTTGATCCTACCGGACAATACAACAGCGAATACTGGTTTCGTCGCCATTGACGAATCGATTCCGACAATCACCAAGGTCAACAATAAGCATACGCTAAATGGACAGGATCTAAATAATTTCGCCCCGCGCGTCGGTTTCGCATGGGTGCCGTTCAAAGATGGCAAAACTACGATCCGCGGCGGCTATGGTATTTTCTACGACCGTCCGTCGGGCTCCTTCATAAACACACTTTATAAAAATTATCCGTTTTTCCGGGAAATCGAGTCTCATGAAGATCTTTTCAATCCGTTTGCGCTCCAGTATGACCGAGCCTTCGGAGACGCAAACCCGCTGATACCATTTAGCAGCTATCTGCCGTTTAGAACCCAATACGTCGGTGGCATATCGGTTGCCTCGCCGTTACAGTTGTTCGATAGCCGTCCGATAACGACCGTAATAAATGGAAATTCGTATAGCGGCGGACGGGCAGAACCGCTGGAAGTTCGCGCGGTGGATCGCGATCTGAAAACCCCGTTGATCCAGCAGTGGAATTTTGGAATACAGCGTGAGTTGTGGAAAGGCTGGACAGTGGAGGCTCGGTATGTCGGGTCGAAGGGCCAGAATTTACTGCTTGCCGTCGGATTTAACCAGGCATACGATCTAAATGACCCGACAACACCCGATTATATATTTGAAAGACTCAATCAGGCCTATCTAAACAGCCCCCTGGCTCAAAATTTTCCCCTGCGAGAGGGAGCAACCGCAAGAGAACGCGGTTGCGGAATTGCTTTCGGTGCGTCGCGTTTCCCCCTGAGTATCCCCGGATTTCCATATCCGGCGGGGCCGCCGTGCCCTGGTTTTGCCGGTCCCTTTGAATATAATTTCGACGCCTACAGTAATTCGGGAGCCGAAGGCACGGACTTGATCCCTACGGAACTGCGTGTTCCATATTTGGGCCTCGACCCTGTTGAATCGGTGATGCTCCAATCCCGTGGATACTCGTCGTACCATTCAGGGAACTTAAATGTCAGCAAGAGATTTTCAAAAGGGGTCGGAATGAACTTTTCTTATACCTGGTCGAAATCGATCGATATTGGCTCAACCGATCCGGGCAGCACCGCCGCATCAGGCCGGCCGGATACGCCAAATTTGGGCCTAGTTGTTCAGGGGGATCAGCGAAATATCAACAGCAATAAAGCGGTTTCTGACTTTGACCGTCCGCATCGGTTTTCTTCGAGCTATGTTTGGGAACTTCCGAGTTTTGGATCGAAGTCAAAGTTTCTTACTGGATGGCAGCTCTCTGGCTTCGGACAGTGGCAGTCAGGAACACCGTTCACTATTTTGGCGAGCGACGTCGAGTTTGTTCCGATAAACCAAACCGGTAATTTTCAGAATCAGTTTCTTGGGATCTTCAGAATAAACGAAATTCGGCGCGATCCCCAAAATCCAAATGGGTCTATAGCTTTCGCCTACACAAGTTACAACTCAGGACGTGCCAGCGGAACACTATTCAATGCAGGGTTCGGTCGCCCCAATGTTCGCAGTTTGCAGCTACTTAGAATGCGCAATTGTCCTGATATTACTTTGTGCTATTTCAATACGGGCCAGAACCCTAATGATCCGAATTCTGCCCTGCTCGCGGCCTACGGACGTTTTGGCAATCTGCCTCGAAATGCTCTGCGCGGCCCGTCGCAGAAGCGTGTCGATCTTAGTTTGCAAAAGACTACAAAAATTTCCGACCGCGTAGTTATGGAACTTAAATGGGACATATTTAACTTGTTTAATTTTGTGAACTTCGCTAACCCGAATGCAGATCTCACCGACGAGACTGATTTTGGCCAAATCACAAACACGGTCGGATCACCGCGTGTAATGCAATTTGGGCTAAAACTAAGATTTTAAAACGTTATTGGAGAACCCGTTTCACGCAGACAAGTTAGAAAATCTCCGGACGACGGGAAGAATAAAGATATGAGATGGAAAATATTATTGCCTTTTAGTTTGATAGTCGCTGTTTTGTTCGGCGGTGTTTGGTGGCTTCAGGACTCCCGTGCAAAGGCTGCGAAGCTGGAATCACAAATTCTAAAGAAAATTACCGCTGAGGAGATCGTATCCGTGCTGAAAAGTCAGGAATCGAGCGATCCGGAAAAAACGAGAGCGGTAGTAGCATCTCCTGAATCGCGAAAAGTTTTTCTCAAAGGCCTGCGTGAATACCTCTCACTGGCATCCCGTGCCAGACGAGAGGGATTGGCTGACGATCCGAATTACAAGCTAAATCTTGAGAACAAAACCAGAGCTCTGCTTGCTGGAATGTACCAAGCGAAACTTGGTGCGGAACAAAAGATAGGGAAAATCACTCAGGATCAGATTGACGCCTTTTGGTCTGATCAGTCGAATGAGGATCAGTTCAAACGAGAATTCGATGCGGTCGCAGCGATTCAGCGAACAGCGGCCGAGTATATGGAAAGCAATACGGGCGTAAATCTTCCAACATCCGGCGAAGCCCTCGAAAAAACCCGCATTGGTTGGGCTAAGACTAAGATAACGGCCGATTTGGCAATGGCTGACGGCGAGTTTATGGCACTTCCGGTTGTAAAGCTTAGGAGGGAAATACTAGAGGCCGGGATTTTGTCAACCAACGTCATGTCAAAACACTGGCTGGCAAACATAAAAGCGTCTGAGGCGGACATAAAAAAATATCTCAGCGAGCATCCTGAGTATGATCTTTCGGCTAAACGGGTTTTGGCGGAAAAATTACTTCAGCGAGTGCGCGGCGGCGAAGACATATCGAAACTGGCTAAAGAGTTTAGCGAAGATCGCGGCTCGCGCGATCAGGGTGGCCAATACTCCGACTTTGCTGCCGGCGGGCTTTGGATTGAGATCGAGAATGCGGCCCGCGGATTGAAGAAAGGCGAGATCGCCGACCGATTGATAGAGAGTAAGGACGGTTGGCACGTTCTTCAACTGGTGAACACAACCGGAACAGGCTCTGACACAAAACTGACAATAAAACACATTCTGATCCAGAAACGCTTTGAGGATCCGAATTCCGCCCGCGTAGTCTCATCAGCTCCGTCACCGTTCAAAACGCCTACTGAGATCGCAAAAGGTGAAGTAGAAAGAGCAAAAAGACAGACGTTTATTGACGGAATTATAGCGGCTGAAAAGATTGAATTACCCGAAGACTTTGAATTTGAAATGACGCCTTCAGCATCAGGCGAATGATCGAAATGCGTTAAGAGAGCGTGTGTGTTTTGATCCCGATGTAAGAACTTGTCGAGGAATTAAAAAATGGAGAGAACAATGTTACGCAAAAGAGCAACAAAATTTGTAGTACCTATTATTATCGTTATCATAATTTCAACATTTGGAATAGCCGCAAACGCCGCAGGATCTCCGTTTTTGGATTCGATCCGCGATTTTTTTGGCTATCAACAAACTCTAACTAACAATCTTTGGTCACGACCAAACAACCCGACATCGCCAGCAGTGGAACCGATGATGTTTGGAGACCCAGCGATCCTTACATGGAATACGTTCGGCAATCTCGGAACGGAGACGACGGAGCCGAGTACCACAAACGACGCAAACCTATCGGCCGCCAACCTAACGCAAGGAACGATAACAGCCGCGGCGAATGGGAATCGTTTTGGTGGTAATAACTGGTTTGATACGGGCGATACAAACCCGACAACTTTGGCTGAGTCGGTTGCCGGTAATGACTACATTCAGTTTATTGTTACTCCCAACGCAGGGTTTTCTTTCACCCCTACGTCTTTTGTTTTTGTTTGGGATCGATCTAGTACCGGACCAAGCAGCGTTACTTTGCGGTCTTCGGCTGATGGTTTCACCGCAGACCTTGGCACTGTCACCGGAATTGTTAGCGCCGCCTTTGCAACAAACACGATCACCATTTCAGGTTTAAGCAACCTGTCCACAGCCACAACTTTTCGGCTTTATGGTTACGGTGGCACCGCGACAACCGGAACAGGCGGCCTTGATATAAATGTCAATGCCGACAACGTGTTCCTAAACGGCACAACGCAGTCACTCTCAACGCCGACAAACACGCCGACGGATACTCCGACACCGGCAACAACCAACACGGCAACGGCAACGAACACGGCAACATTCACACCGACGCCGGTGACAGCGACAGTCTTCGTACTGAACGAAGTAGAAGTGGACACGCCGAATCTGGCCTTTGAAGCGTGTCAATATGCGGAAGTGCGTGGAACAGCTGGTGAAATACTTCCGGCAAACACATACTTCGTATCGGTTGACGGTGATTCGGGACAGTTTGGCGTCATCAACTATATTGCAAATATCGGAGGCACGGTCTTCGGTGCAAACGGAACGATCACGGTCATAACAGATACGGATACCTGTGCGGGCCGCAGCTATACGGGCTCGACAGTTGTTTCAACGAACAGTATCGCGATGGGCTTTGGAGCCGAGACGTACATGATCGCTTCGTCAACAACAACACTGACAGAAGGACAGGACATTGACGTTGACAACAACGGAGTGATCGATGCCGGATTCGGAATCACGGCGATCGACGGAATCGGCTGGATCTACAATCAGGCGAATAACGTAGTCTATGGCGGTGCACCGGTACTCAAGGAAGGCGACATCGATCTTCCGGGAGCGGCGACACGCTTTGATGGCAACAGTGCGATCAACAGCTTCGCCGCGTGGTTCTGGGGTGACGTGGTCGGTGCCGACAACTCGACGACATACGGCGGACAGCTGAGTGTGAACTTCCCGCTTGACGGTGGTAGTCCGTGCGGTGTGTTGACACCGGGAGCACCGAACACGCAGTCGGGAACATGTTTAGCACCGACGCCGACGGCAACTTCAACGGCAACAGAAACCTCAACCCCGACAAATACTGCTACGGCGACAAGCACGGCGACGGCAACGAACACGCCGACGCCTGCGGACACACCGTCAATCGCCGGAACGATAACATACGGTAACCCTGCATCGCCGACCCTGAAGTTCATCTCGAACGCACAGGTGACAAGCACGGTAGGATCGCCGGTCGTTACGGATAACACGGATGCACCGGGCGGAACAGCAGGACAGTATACGCTAACCGGCTTTGGTGCTGGCAACTACACGATCGGCGTGACGAAGACAACCGGAGCAAACGGTGTTTCATCCGCCGACGCTGCAAGGATCGCTCAGCATGTTTCCGGCCTTTCGCTTATCACCGCTCCTCGCCAGCTGATTGCAGCAGACGTAACGAATAACGGAGCACTGTCGTCAACCGACGCTGCACAGATCGCAAGGTTTGTGTCAGGGCTTGGAGCACCTGTAGGCCTGACTGGCCAATGGAGGTTCTTCGTTCCGAGCGTAACACAACCGACATTCCCGATCGGAGCATCACCGACGACAAGGAGCTACACGGATCCGATCGGTGTTCAGACCGGACAGGACTACATCGGTATCCTTGTGGGCGAGACGACGGGTAACTGGGCAGCAGGTCCGCTTCGACCGGCCGCAGGGCCTGAGAGAAGCACGGCAGTTGATCTGCCGCGTCTTGTCACGCCAGCGGACAGCGAAGTGATCATCCCTGTTTCGGTTAACGGAGCGGTGAATAAGGGAATCCTCTCTTATGAGTTCGAACTCCGATACGACCCGACAGTGATCCAGCCTCAGGCAGAGCCTGTGGAACTGGCAGGAACGGTGAGCCGCGGCTTAACAGCTGTTGCCAACCCGAACGAGCCTGGACTGTTGAGAGTGGTCATGTACGGAGCGTATCCGATCGACAGCAACGGATTGTTGCTCAACCTCAAGTTCACGGCAGTCGGAGCACCTGGCTCGGTATCGCCGCTTACTTGGGAGGGAGTGATGTTCAACGAAGGCGATCCTGGAACGCTTGCAACGGACGGAACGGTTGAATTGTCAGCCTCGGCACCAAACCAGGCCGAGCTGACAGGCCGTGTGGTCAACACAATGGGACAGGGCATTGCAAATGCCCGCGTCACATTGACGGACACCACCACGGGAGCAACCCGTTCTGCAATGTCGAATGGATTCGGAGCATATCGTTTCGGAGGGCTGACAGTCGGCCAGACGTACACGATCAGCGTCGATTCCAAGCACTCGGCATTCGCCCCGCTGACGGTCAGCATCACCGGCCAGTCAGTCAACACAGACATGATCGCTGCTCAGTAACCTAGACGACGATCAACTAAACCAAAAAGGGCGAGCTTCGGCTCGCCTTTTTATAATGGTTAACCGGGGGAACTCCGCTATTTATGTCAGTAAACATTAGTTTTTTGACATCTCAATTTGAGAGTGTTGAATTCAAGTGAAACCTATATTTTAACAGATGACTTATTCAAGTGTTTTTTGACACGTTCTTTTGACCAAGGCATTGAGATGTCAGCCAACCCGTCGCATATCACAGGAAAGATCAGATGTTGCGTTTTTCACCTATTGTCAGGGAAAAGAGATTACCAACGTGAGAGAGACGATCCCATCCAATATCCGCGTTTATTAAACTGGCCCGTGATTTGATGTTAGATATTCCGCGTCCATTGCCTGTAACGATGTCCGGTCGGAACGGCGAACCGTTGTCATGGATCGTTAGGAGAAATCTTCCATCGGTAAAAACCTCGACGCTTATTTCGACATGGGTTGCGTCGGAATGCCGGTTGATGTTTGTGATGACTTCCTGTGCGATGCGGTAAATGTGAAGCTGCTCTATGATGGGAAATTTTATAAGTTCGTTGGCGTCCTCGCTGGTTGAGAATTTGTGATCTTTGACGGAACGGCTGAGAAGAAATTCAAGCGCGGCTACAAGGCCGACATTTTCGAGGACCGACGGACTGAGGTCTTCGCAAATGCGCCGTATCTCGGTCGATACGGACTCGATCTCCGATCGAAACTCCATGTTTGGCGGCGAGAGCCGGTCGCTCATCATCAACAAATTACGCAGGTCCGCCAGCGTTTGGTCGTGCAGATCACGGGCGATGCGGCTGCGTTCGCGCTCGGCTTCGTTCGCGAGATCGAACCGCGCGGCGGCAAGTTCCTTATTGCGAAGTGCAATGTGCCGCCTCTCGATCATCGCCCACGCAAAAGCGATCAAAGCGATAAGCAGCAAAATGCCCAGAGCCGCCGCTGTCCACGGAAACGGCGCCTTGGCGATGGAAAATCGAATTACCAGCGGTTCCGATGCCAACAGGTCGCGGTTGTATGCGACCGACTCTAATCTGTATTCGCCGGGCTTTAGGTCGGACGGCGAATACTGCGCTTCGTTCGAAAATCTGATGTCGACAAGGTCACCTTTTCCGTTCTTCAAAAAGAACGCATATTGGAACTCTTCGGGAAAGGTTCGGCTGCTTTGTCCGGCGACCTCGATCTGGAGTGAATTTTGCGGGTAATCAAGCTCGATTATCGAATCGATCTCTCCCGCGTCGTGTAGCCTTTTGCTAAGTACGCTAACCGCGATGAGTTTTGGAGCGACGGTTCCCGGCTTGTACAAGACGATGCCCCGATTGGTAGCTATTATTAACTCATCAGCGGCGTTCGGCCTGATCAAAAATGCTTTCTCCGAAGGCATTCCTTGTTCAAAGCCAATCGAAGAGACCAGCCAGCCCAAACGATCTTCATGACGTGCATGAAGCAATCCTCGGGTCGTCGTGGCGGACCAAATCTGCCCGTCACGGGTGAAGACATCGCGGACTTCCTCAGCAGCAACGATCTGTTCGACCGCGCCATTGCGAAAAGTAAAAACACCATGCTGGCCGGCAATGTAAAGCGTGCCTTCCGGTGTGTCGAACATATTCCATATCGTTCCGCTTTTTAAAGCATCCGGACCGGCCTCGCTCTTTACAGTTTTGCCGTCGAAGCGAAACAGGCCATGTCCGGCCGTTCCGATCCATACTCTGTCACCAACAAGGTTGCAAACGGATGTAACGGTCTCATCGGCGAAGACAGTCTGAGGCACGTTGCCAGTAATGTCCACGACTCCGCGCCCATAAACGGCGGCATAGGACCGCGAATCAAACGACGCGAAACCACGTACGTCGCCATCGAAAAGTTTTTCCCCGGATGTATCGAAAACGCCTTCCGATGTCCCGACGATCATTTGTCCGCCGGGTCGATTCGTAATGGCGTAGATAACCTTGTTCCTTAAACCGGGAACCTCGGTCCAGGCCCGATTCTCACCTTTTATGAACAGTCCGCGATTCGTGCCCGCATAACTTCGCACATCCCACATTCGATAAAATGTGCGAATAAAATTGCTGTTTGGAATATCGGATACGTTTTCCTGAAATGCGCCTGAGGGATCGAAACGGCTCACTCCGCGATTGGTTCCGATCCAGAGGACGCCTTCGCGGTCGGTGAAGAGTGTGTAGATCGTGTCGGAACGCAGGCCACCCGAGGTGTTCGCGAATGTGTACGCTTTTTTCAGCTTCGAATCGACAAAATTGAACAGGCCATACCGTTCGGTACCAGCCCAGGTGCCGTGATCATTTGCCGCGAGCGTTAGAACTTTCGACGTCGGGGCAGAAACTCGTACTGGCGTCTTGTCCGGGTCAACTGCAATTATTCCGCTGGCGCCTCGGGCGGCGTCGATTCCCAGCCAAACGATAAAATTCGAGTCGCGTACAATCGCGTTCACGAAGGGCGAGCGCACAGGCAAAGTAGATTCGTTCTCCGCGATACCCTCATCTACAAAAAACACGCCCCGGCCTGAGGTGCTGGCGAAAATGCCCCCATGATCGGCTTGGATCAAGCCGGTTATGATCACAGGTGTTCCATCCGCGGACGTGATGGGAGGAGCAAATAGAGGAGTGCCGACGAGACCGCCGTTCTCATCCCTCCGCACGACCAATACCAGGCCGCTCTCTGTTCCGAGAACGACGTCGCGCGCGGTACCAGGCCGCCAAATGTCATCACCTCGTGCTACGATCGCGGTTATGGCCATGCCACGGGTATTTTCTACAGGCTCAAATCCGTTATTCGAATGGACGAAAGCCCCGGCCCGCGTCCCAACCCACAACTCACCGTTCGCGCGGGTGTTCAGAGCGAGTATCCGGTTCGCGTCAGGGCTACCAAGCGAGAAATTCTGTATCCGCCGGCCGTCGAATCGAGCGAGGCCATTGTCCGTGCCGAACCACATCACGCCATCGGGCGTTTGCTCGATGGCGCGGACGGCATCCGACGGCAGGCCATTAAAAAGCGTGATTGAGCCCCATTGATGAAAGTTTAATGCGGTTGGGACAGGTGACGGTGTCGGTTTTGCTGAGGGTGTCTGCGTCGATGACGGACTCAACGCGGGGGACGGCGACGCCGCGGGTGAAGGTTGCACGTTTTGTGACGGCGCGTTAGTGAGGGCCGATAAACATACCACCACGAAGAGCAGAGTGGAAAAGGTAATTGGTACGAAAAAATTGCGCATCAGCAGCAGCGACCGATACAGGCGCTCTCATATTCTTCATACGACAGAGGTGACATGCACCAAACAACAACTGCGTTAGCATTTATTCCAATCGCAAGGGTCAGAAGAAAAATATCTATACAGAAAATGAATTGAACAACACGGATCGGCATGTTACTTCTCCTTGGTAAACCGCTCACGATCTCGCTCAAGCCACTCAGCGAGTTCGTTCTCGTCTTTTTCGAGTTCATCGCTATTGATCAAGCCGCGCCTCAGAGATTCAAAAAATGCTCGGGTGCGGGTGTTGTAGGCGAGCTTGTCATAAGCCTCGTTTTCCGTTCCCGCGGAACTCTCAGGGAAAAGCTTTTCGTACAGCGTCGCAAGCCGGCTCTCGACACCGCGCAAGCTCAGGCTGCATTTACGAGCGATCGCCCAATTTGAAAGGCCGAGCGCCAAATATCTTAAAGCCTCGGTCTCAAATTCCGTCAACAGCGGACGCTGAAACGAATCTTTAAATGCCGGGTCGATCATATCCGCGCCGTCCTCGAGCACGGCGGCGACGAATCTCAAGAAACGATCCTCCGGATTATTTTTGTGAATAAAACCGTACGTCGGCTGCGGCGTAACCGAGCGAACGATCTTGCGTATCTCGTTAATGTAAATTTCGTGTGGAAACTGCGTCCAGAAGATCACTCGGGCCTCGGGAAACGACCGCCAGATCGTCCGCGCCGCTTTTACGCCGGACAGCTTTGGCATTTGAATATCAAGAATAGAAAGAACGGGGCGCTGCTCGATCGCGAGGTTCACGGCTGATTCGCCATCCTGCGCCTCGATGAGTGGCATGTGCGACGGAAATTCTTTTGTTAAAAGCGCTCCGAGATATTGTCGCTGCGCATCATTATCTTCGGCTATCAGGATCGGCATTTAGGTTTGACTCTCACTTAATTATTCAAGGATCGAAGAAAGTGCATTAGATCGTCACGATTATAGCAATTTCGTCGATACCTAACCCAAGATAATCCATTGCGGCAGATCAGCAAACCGAGCCGTGGCGGTACACCAATGTGGATTTCCACACTACCCCAACGATGGCAGTGCTCTCGCATCGGCAAATCTATCTTGTAAAAATCAATAACGAGAGGTGAGAAATCATGAATATCAAGTCTTATCTGTTTCGATCAATGATAGCCGGAATCGCATTTCTTTTAGGGATCTCGGCACAACGGAATTTATGGGAATTGGACCGATCTTGCCGGCAGTGGCTCAATACCGCCGCTGCCGTCCTTCCGTTCCAGAGCGCATATGAAAACCTGTTCGGCGCAAAGGCCAGCGCAGCTTCCGGTGATCTCACCGGCGAATATTACTTGTCCGAAGAAGTAGTTCCGGGCGGCTTCACAGACTTCGCGCGTATTGAGTTTTACAACGCACAACTACGCTCACGGCGCTCCTATTCTGCCTACTGGAGCAATTTGTGCCGATCGGGTGTACAAGTTTATTAGCGTTGCGATCAGCCGGGAACTTCTAACTTTCGAGACCGAGGAAAAAGGCGGCATCAGATACCGGTTTAAGGGCAAGGTACTGCAAGGCGATATGAAGGAAGAGGAATCACCTGAACTTGGAGGAGATATTGTCGGCAAACTTGAGAAGTTTAAGAACGGTTCGGTAATTGCGGCGATAGATACAACATTTTTTCTCTTCGGAAGTTAACTTACTCCGTAGATCTTTAAAAATAAGAAAAAGAGCCGTCTGAAAACCTCTGTTTTCTGCCGGTTTTTTATTTTAATGTAAACGGCGATGGTCCAAACTTCGATTTGCGAGAACGAGAGGTAATTATCCCAACCGCCGACTGTGGTTGGTACGGTTCGGGGCTGTGGCAGCAGACATTATTTTGATCCCGAAAAGATCATAGGATCGTTTTGGATAAGGGGAGAAGCCTTATCCGATTTTCTGATACGGAGCTGCTGCAATGAAAAAAAATAATAGTTCGCATAATGTACCACGTTTGATTCTGTTGCTGTTTATGACAGCGTTTCTTTCCTTTTCCGCCTCGGCCCAGGTTAGGGCCCAAGAGGATAAAACCCTTTCCCCGTACTTTTTTGTAAAAGGCGATCCAAGTATCGATCAACTTCCGCTCAAAGATACTCGCGTCGATATCGCTGTGTCGGGCGTTATTGCCGATGTCAGGGTCGTCCAGACGTATCGAAATGAGGGCACGCGTCCGTTTAATGCAACCTATTTCTTTCCGGCCTCGACGCGGGCCGCGGTTTACTCGATGCGGATGAAGATCGGCAATCAGGTCATAGTTGCAAAGATCAAGGAACGCGAAAAGGCAGCGGAAGAATTTGAAACTGCAAAAAAAGAAGGCAAGAGCGCGTCGCTGCTGGAGGAAAGCCGGCCCAACGTGTTTTCGATGAAGCTCGCCAACATCATGCCAAATGACCAGATCGACATTGAACTTCGCTACACGGAGTTGTTGATTCCTACCAACGGCATCTACGAAGTGGTCTATCCGACCGTCGTAGGGCCGCGCTATCCGTCGAAGGGTGACGACAACGCCCCGAAAAGCGGCCCCGTGAATGCCGCGTACTTGCGCCAAGGGAACAGCGGACCGAGCAGGCTTCACATTTCAACCAGGATCTCGGCCGGCGTACCCATTGAAGACGTGACTTGCATATCGCACCAGATTACAACCGACTGGCCTAGCAGGAGCGTGGCTCAGTTGATCTTGGACGACGCTGACCCGTTCCAGGGAAACCGCGACTTTGTCGTTCGTTATCGTTTGGCCGGGGATCAGATTAAATCAGGGCTGATCCTGTTCCAGCATGAGGATGAGAATTTCTTTCTCTATATGGCCCAGCCGCCGCAACGAGTGAAGGCCGAGGGCATTCCGCCGCGAGAGTTCATTTTTGTAGTTGACGTGTCGGGCTCAATGGAAGGTTTTCCGCTCGACACGGCAAAACAACTCCTGGTAAACCTGATCGGTGGTTTACGGGCACAGGATTATTTCAATGTCGTGCTATTCGCGGGCGATTCGACGACCCTCTCCCAAGTGCCGCTCCAGGCAAATCGCGAGAACATCACCCTCGCGCTTGACCTGCTAAGTAGACAACGCGGCGCCGGCGGTACCGAGCTGTTGCCCGCTGTCCAACAAGCTATGAGCCTGCCGCGGGGGCAAGGCATTTCGAGAAGTATCGTTCTTATAACTGACGGTTATATCTCGGGCGAAAAAGGAGTTTTTGATCATATTCGCGCAAACCTCAATCAATGCGGCGTGTTCTCTTTCGGCATCGGCTCGTCGGTGAATCGTTACCTGATCGAGGGCGTCGCCAAGGCGGGAATGGGCGAACCTTTTATCGTCACCGAGCCGTCGGAGGCGGCCGCAACGGCAGAAAACTTTCGGGAATATATTCAGTCGCCGGTGCTTTCGGATATAAAACTTCGTGCGGCAGGTTTTGATGTCTATGACGTATTTCCGGCACACATACCCGACATGCTTGCGCAACGGCCGTTGATCGTCTTTGGCAAATGGCGCGGGCCCGTTGGCGGAACATTCGAGCTGACCGGAAAAACGGGTGCGGGCGACTATTCGAACACTCTAGACGTCGCCGGTGTTCAAGCGGACAGCGACGATCCGGCGCTGAGGTATCTATGGGCACGAAACCGTATAGCCGAGCTTTCGGATTACGGGAGCGAATACCTTGCGGATGACAAAGTGAAGGAGATCACCTCGCTCGGCCTCAAATACAACTTGTTGACACCGTATACATCGTTTATTGCGGTCCGTGAAAAGATAGTCAATCCGAGCGGTTCTGCGGAC
The DNA here is from genome assembly GCA_016711345.1 of Chloracidobacterium sp. NCBI lineage: Bacteria > Pseudomonadati > Acidobacteriota > Blastocatellia > Chloracidobacteriales > Chloracidobacteriaceae > Chloracidobacterium > Chloracidobacterium sp. The sequence continues at coordinate 629,926 of JADJTD010000001.1, read as the reverse complement.
GATGTCAGCCAACCCCTGCCTCTACCGCTCGGCGTCAGCGATATGGCGGTCGGCAGCGAACCCGAACTTGTTTGGCTGTTCGCCTCACTCGCATTAATAGCAATGTTTTTGATAATCCGAAGGCGCCGGAACCGTTTTACCGGTCCAGGGTCTCGCTATCTGGCAAGGTGACCCTAGTATGAAACCACTAGACAGATTGACAGCTATCGGGCAGTTGATCGTCGTGCTGCTTATCGGCGCGGCGATCAAGCTGTTCTATTCGACGGCAAGCGTTAACGACCTACTTTGGATCCTCGCTCCCACCCGCTTACTGGTAGGCCTGACGACGGGCGTCGGATTTACATTCGAATCTTACTCAGGCTACATGAGCACCGATCATTCATTTTTGATCGCTGCCCCATGCTCCGGTGTGAATTTTATGATCACCGCATTCCTCGTGCTCGCTCTTGGTAAACTGTGGAGATACCGGTCACGGAGCATCGGTTTCAGTTTCATTCCGCTTTCGCTTGTCTTCGCTTACCTGACGACGATCGTTGCCAATACAGTCAGGATCTCGACCGCACTTTACATTCGCAGGCTGGACCGTGAGCTGATCTGGTTAAACCCCAAGGAACTGCATCGGTTCGAAGGGATCGTTATCTACTTTGGCTTTCTGCTGATACTGTTTATTGTGAGCGAAAATGCGGGTCCGGATGTTCAAACACGTCCGAATAGAAGCTGGGCGCGGCTTTGGCGATATTTGCTTCCGCTCGCGATCTACTATGTGGTGACGATCGGCGGTCCGCTTGCCAATGGGGCTTTGCGTCGCGGCCCGGTGGCCTCTGACTTCTGGCATCATTCGCTTTTCGTATTGCTTACGCCAATAATACTGCTGTTTCCTATTGCCGTTATCGGTCTGCTAAAAAATCCACTATTTCGGTCCCTTATTGGGTGTCAAAAAACCAATTGAAAAATATGCAATCGAGCAGCCCAATTTCATTAGGCCATCGTCATTCAAAAACACGTGTCATAAAACTGTAGTTTTATGACGGTATGTTCCAAAAAGTTCCAATTGATGCAGAGAAGCAACTCAAAGCCCCATGTTGTGAATCCAGTGGCACATGGGATGGCGACTAGTATCAATTACGATGAAAAATATCGGATCTCCTGATGGGAATGCCTCCTTTAATCCTCCATCATCGCAACTGAATGGTTATGAAGGGCACTTCCAGTAAGTGTGAGGCTGATCGCCTCGCGGTTGGGGTTTTTAACAACGGCCTCATCAATCGCCCAAACTAATTGTTTGAGAATCTTGGCGAATGAGTGGCTTGGAAACCGCCCCCAAGAGCTGTAGCTTTTACCGAACAATGACGCCGAGCCGTAGTAACCGTGCTGTGATCTATCGCGGCTAATATGGACGGCTATTCGCTGTCCATTGCGAGTGGCGTAAAGCGTTCTATGAAGTTGCCTAGTGTGAATCGATTCCATTTTGGCGGTCAACCGAAAAACACCAATTTGAGGCTATGAAAAGAATGGAAGAGGTAAGACTCTAAAAAGAGGTCAAAAAACTCGCAAAAAGCGCATAGTCGCTACAATTATCGCTACACTACAAAATAAAGGCTTCAGCCATATTAGCTGAAGCCCTTTTATTTACTGGAGCCGGTGAACGGATTTGAACCGACGACCTGATGATTACAAATCAACTGCTCTACCAACTGAGCTACACCGGCATTTTCGCTGAGTCACAGGACTTGATGCGAACAAAAATAGTAGCAAAATCTGTGTTCTCTGTCCAAATCTAATTAGCAAATAAAATTGTTTAACAATAAACAAACATATTGACGGCATGGTGGCAAAGACGTTATAGTGTAAACGGCGTCAATTTTTGGCGTGCGTCATCTTTAATCTACCCTGTACCCTTGCTCTTCCATGCAAGGGTTAAATTACAAAACAACGAAAGGAGAAAATCGTGAATTTTCAAAAGTTTTTTAACTGTCGGATATTCTTAGCTGGCCTGATGTTAGGCATTTTTTCGATGGTAGCAGCAGCACAGTCAGTGCAGCCGTCCATAAAGATTGAAAACAATAAAACATGGTCAGTTGCGAGCGGAAACAATCTTTATTGCGCTGGCTACATTCAATCGAGTGCTATCAGCGACGCTAACAAGATCATTGGCGGAACAGATGAGGCTGACAAGTACAATTTTTCTCAGAACGATTTTCTTTACCTTAACATGGGGTCAAATAAAGGCGTCAGCGTTGGCGATCTCTTTGCCGTAGTGAGACCTCGTGCACAGGTGAAAAGCAAATGGTCACCGAAAAACGATCTGGGCTTTTATGTTCAGGAAGTCGGAGCCTTAGAGGTTGTTAGTGTGAAGTCTGACCATTCGATCGCCCGCATCAAATCTTCTTGTGACGTTCTTCTGCTTGGCGACCTCGTGCAGTTGATCGACCAGAGAAACAGTCCGCTCTTTGAGCAAACACCTGCGTTGGACCTATTTAGGGATGCGTCTGGTAAGGCGATTGGCAGGATATTGATGTCGCGTGATGGAGCCGAAGCCTTGGCTCGTGACTTTGTCGCCTATGTCGATCTTGGAGCCGACAATGGTGTGAAGGTCGGAGATCGTCTAACTGTCTTTCGCCCGCTTGGAAAGGGCAACCTTTTCAAGAAGCCTGAAACGGAAGATGTCACGGCTCGTGATTACGGATATGAGAGCGAAGTTTACAAAGGCGGAAAGTTTTCGAATCAAGCCGCCCGGAAAACTGGATCTCACGCCGGAGGTTCTGAGGTTACAACGGCTGAGGCAAAACAAGGCCGTCCGGCGGGACTCAGAAAGATTACCGGCGAGGCTGTTGTGCTTAACGTGAAAGAAAAGACAGCGACCGTTGTTATCACGAGGACAGCGTCGGAAATTCATCCGGGTGACTTTGTGGAAATGCAGTAACGGAAAAGATCTATTTCGAATCAAAGACGAATAAGCGATTGCTTATTCGTCTTTTTCGTTTTATTTAAATCGGGCTGCTCCGGCGATTGCGGATGAAGAAGGAAAAATAATCATACATAGACCAAATAGCCGTAATGACGGCGACCCAAAGTGCACCTCTGCCAACAAGATAGCCGAATACCTTCCAGTCATTTGATGTCAGCGACAGATTTGCGAGATTAGAAAATGCCGTTTGCACTTCTGCAACTTGCCAAAAGAAGGCAGGGTAATCGAGCCCGAAATTTGAAACCGGCGGATTTCCCGTTGCCGCAGCGACCAGTAGTGCTACGATGGCTACGCATTGTGCCCACATCTTTAATTTGCCGATACTCTGCGCCTGAATTATGATGCCTTCGCTGGCGGCGACTGAGCGCAAGCCGGTGACTATGAACTCACGACCGAGAATTACGACTACTGACCACGAAGGTGCGAGGTGCTTTTCGACAAGAACAATCAACGCGGCAGAGACGAGCAGTTTGTCAGCGATCGGATCGAGAAGCTTTCCTAGATTAGAAACTTGATTACGGCGGCGTGCCAAGTGGCCGTCGAGTATGTCGGTGAGCGAGGCAATAAGAAAGATTACTATCGCCAGAGCATAGCCGTTGATGCCAAACCAGTTCTCGCCAGCCGGCGTGAGAAGTACAACGACCAGCAATGGAACGATCACGATGCGGCCAACAGTAATGTAATTGGGCAGATTCACACTTGTTTCCAAGTGTATGTTCTGCCCTTCAAAAACTCAAGATAAGGCCTTGGCAGTTTATTGCCTGGCCGCTGTCGCTGCCGATAAAGCGATCTGTCCGTTGGTTGTTATTACAGACGGATCTCCTTCGTTGAACATTATGCTTTCAAAGACTAGCGGCGATACGGAGCCCGGGGCTCCGACCGCCGTGAACTTGAGGTTGAGAAGCAACCCGTCGCTGTCGATCGGATATGCTCCGTACATAACTACTCTCAGCAGTCCCGGCTCTATAACATTTGTCACGGCAAAAAGACCTCGGCTCGCAGTGCCGGTTAGATCGACCGGCTCGGCTTGGGGCTGTATCACTTTGGCGTCGTACCTGAGATCGAACCCATAGGCGATGATCTCTTTATTTGCCGTGCCCTGAATCGTTACCGGAATAATGACTTCGCCTTCGGTTACCTCAGCTTTTGGCAGACTAACGTCGACTGATCGCCCGCCTTGTCTGCTGGTAACATCGCGAGCCGCCGTTGGCAGCCAATTTCCGGTGACGTCACCGATCAAAAGTCCGACAAAATCCTGATCCGCAATATTACTCGTAACCGACGAGTACGTTCTGGTTGTAGGCGACGCACCAATTGGGAACGTCGGGCCTGGCGGAAGATAAAACTTCCATTGATTTGTGTTCCCAATAGGTGATCCGACACCTGCGACAAAACGGGCGATAAACGCGGCGTCGTTTGATGAAAGAGTGCCATTGTTACTCACATCGGCTGTTATCTTTTGGTTGTCACTCGTCAACGCAAGCACCCCCGCAACGTGTTGAGCGATCCTAGCCGCATCGAGTGACGAAATATTGTTCTGTCCTGTTGTTTTTGAGAGGGATACGGTGTAGGATCCCGCACCGAATCCACTTAGTGAGTAAGAGCCTTCACCTATTCCGGGTGCTGCCGTAGTTGTGAAAACACTCGGTGACCCGGTTCCGGTAACCGTAGCGTTTGAAATGAACTTTGGCGGAGCTGCAGCATTTCCATATGTAACAGTACCATTAACCGCAACCGGGGCAGCGCCGAGATCGTAATCGTACATTCCGCGGCCATGTGTGGAAATTCGCAAAATACGGCTGGTGGGTTGGATTGCCATACCATAAACCGCCACGCGTGGCAGACCGTTGTTGAACGGTATCCAGTTTGCGCCGCCGTCCGACGATTTAAAGATACCGATGTCGGAGCCTGCGTATAACGTATTAGTATCTAATGGATCGATGACAAACGCGTTCACAGGCGTGTCCGGGATACCGTTTCCGGACGCGACCCACGTCGGGCTGCCGCTCAAAAGGTTTGTCGTTTTCCAGACATGCCGTCCATCGGATAACCCAAACCCGTTTAAGGTCACATATGCTATGTTGGCGTTGGTGGGATCGATCGCGGTACGGCCCACATATCGTGCCGAAGACGCTATAGCCCCAGTCACGGTTGTCAATGTGTTCGCACCCGGAGCGGTTTGAAGAAGGACTGCTCCGCCACTGGTGCCGACCAATCGAATATCGTCATTCTGCGGAGCGATCGCAATCGCACTGATACGCGCCGAGATTCCTGCAGAACCGACGACGGTCATCGTAGCTCCCTGATCCGTTGAACGATAAAGTTTGTTCGTGCCGAAATAGAGAGTGTTGCCGATGCTTCCGGAAACTGACGGACCGCCGACCATAGGTGCGTAAAAAAGTACAGGGTCGGAACAGACGATGCCGTTGGCAATTGCCCCGCTGCCGCAACCAAAAAATTGGGACCAGTTCGGGTCGCCCGGCGGAACAGTTGTCAGAGCGCGAGCAAAGCCGATCTGCGTATTCGATTGATTAAAATATGTATGATAAGCAACTACGTTTGTTGTGTTTGGAGCGGTCTGATCAATTACAGAAAACCCTCCGTCGCCACCGTCAGAGCGGATCCACTCGAGGCCGTCAGGAGCAAGAAATTGAGTGCCGTTGTCTTGTGTGCCGCCAAGCGTATAGTTTCGATCGGTTGGGTGAACAGAAATCCCCATAAACTGAGTGGCGCTGAACGTCGTGTTGTTCAGTGTGGTCCACACTATCGGCGAAGCGCTGACGTTTGTGGTTCTCCAGATTCCTCCGTCACTACCAAAATAAACGATATTCGGGTTTGAGGGAGCAACGGCGATCGCCTGCGTGTCAACATGGAGGCCGCTTGAACTGCTCGCAAAGCTCGTGCCTCCATTCGTCGAACGTCCAAACACCAGTGCAGGTGAGCCGCCTAAATAAACCTTGTTTGCATCGGTCGGATCGACGGCTATCGCTATATCGTAAAAACACTGAGGGTTGCAAAAGCCGGTGTTCGAGACCAGTGTGAAGGGGTTGCCATCCATTGATTTGTAAACAGAGCCATTACCTTGCCCGGAAGCCGCATAAACTGTCAGTGTTGAGGTTGCGTGAGCAAGCTCAACACGAGACTGATTTCCGGTTGCGGAAGTCGCCAAAAGCTGTGTGAAAGTCGGAGCCGCGTCGAGAGCGTTTGCGCTGGAATAGACACCGCCATCAGTTCCCGCAACTCCTAAAACACCGGTATAGATTCGGTTTGGATTAGCAGGCTCCATAACGATATCGGTTATAGAGCGATCTGATATGCCAAGACTCAGCTTAGTGAACGTCGGATTCGCACTCATCGCATTGGTCGTTCTGTAAAGTCCCAGAGCCGGCAACACTGCTCCGGATGTAGTGCCGCCGATCCCTGCTACGCCGACTGTGGTCGCTGTGAAAACTACGTTGGGGTCTGTCGGATGAACAAGGACCTCGCTTATCGCGCGACCGGTAAAAACATCGGCGTTGGCAGCATTCTTATTTAGCGCGTCCGAAATAACAGGTGTCGTGTCGGCATTTGTGATGCGGTAAAGCCCAACGCCGATATAGCAGCCGCTGCCGCAAAGCGTCGACTCGCCCGTGCCGACAAATATCGTTGTTGGATCCGAAGGCGAGATCGCAACCGCGCCGATAGCAAGCGTAAGGGTATTATCCATCAGCGGCGTCCATGTAGTGCCGCCGTTCAACGAGCGATACAACCCGCCCTGAGCGGTGCCGACATATACGATATCCGGATTTGTTGGATGTACGGCGATCGCCGAGACTCTACCGCTATAGGACGTACTTGCATTAACCGGTATCGGTGCCGGTCCTATAGGAGCCCAAGATGCTCCCTCCGGTTGGTTTGCATCACGACGCTGTCTTTCAAGTTCCCGCTCGCTTTGCTCCATTTCAAGGATCGAATTCGTGCGCGAATCCTGCTCCGCAGTGTCGAAACCACGCAGCAGATCCATGTGTGCGATGCGGAGAGGAAGATACTCTTCGAGACCGATCTTAGCTCCCATTGGCGGACGGTCAGGATCGCCCTCGTCAAAAAACTTCCCGATCAGGTCATTGGAGGCAATAAACCAAGTTGAAGCCCCGAGAGCTACGAGAATGAGCAACAAAAGCAAAAGACGATTTTTTTTCATAATATCCTCTGAAAGTTATTTACTGAGCGGCGATCATGTCCAAACTCAGTAGTTGATCCGTGACGCTTATCGTTAAGGGTGCAAATGCCCAACCTCGTGATTCGACGTTTATTGTGTTGGTCTGTCCTAACTGAAGATTATCAAATTTATAATAACCAAATCCATTGGAAACTGTAGAACGAGTAAATCCCGTCGTGTTATCTGTCAATATGACGCGGGCATTCGGAATGCCTTGTCCCGTTGCGCTAAGCACTCTGCCAGTAAGTTCGGCCTCATTTGGCGTCGAGGCTAACAATTCAACTGCTCCATTCGTTGTAAGCGTTCCTGATTCGACTTCATTGAACATAACTCTCTCCCATGTAAGCGGCGAGACCGAGCCAGGTGCTCCGACTGCCGTGAACTTGAGATTGAGCAGCAATGCGTTGCTGTCGATCGGATATGCTCCGTACATAACTACTCTTAGCAGTCCCGGTTCTACAATATTTGTGACTGCAAAAAGACCGCGGCTGGCGGTTCCGGTTAAATCGATGGGCTCTGTCTGAGGCTGTATCACTGTCGGGTCATATCGGAGGTCGAACTCATACGCAATGATCTTTTTATTAGATGCACCGTTAATGGAAACTGGTATTAACACTTCAGTATCAGTGGGAGCCGAAATGCGAGGCAGGCCTATATCTACCGAGCGCCCTGTTGAACTTGTTGGCTTGGCAGATGTAGGTGTCCAATTGCCCGTGACGTCACCTATCAGCAATCCGACATAATCCTGTCCGGTCTGAACACCGATCGGCTCTACGTATGACCGTGTTGTAGGTGATGAGCCAACAGGGAATGTCGGCCCCGGAGAAACATAAAATCTCCACTGGTTTGTGTTTCCGATCGGTGCGCCAATCCCGGCCGCAAATCTAGCGATCAGAGCCGCATCGTTTGATGAGATAGCGCCGTTGTTACTGACGTCGGCGGTTGCCCTCTGATTATCGCTCGTCAGATTTAGGATGCCGGCGACCTGCTGGGCGATCCTCGCTGCATCGAGCGATGAGACACCGTTTTGTCCCGTTGTCTTGGTTACGCCGATCGTGTAGTTTCCTGGACCAAATCCAGTCAATACATATTGTCCGGCTGTTGCGCCGGGAGCATCTGTCACTGCTGAAATGCTTGGCGACCCTACCGTGCTGGCAACAGTCGCATTTGAAATGAATTTCGTCCCCGAATTCGAGTTGCCATATGTTACCGTTCCGTTGATCGAAGGCGAAGGAGTTGGCGATGCCGGAAGTGCAGTCGAGGTTGCTGTCGGTGTCGGCGTATTTGTTTGAGTGTTAGTCGATGTACTTGTCGGCGTGAACGTCGGTGTATTTGTCGCGGTGTTCGTTGCCGTTGCCGTTGGAGCAGTTGTTGGAGTTGCCGTCGGTGTAACGCTGGGCGTTCCGATCGGACCGAGCGGCAGAGGCCAAGCAAAGGCTCCGCGTCCGCGTGTCCAGAGCGAGAGCGTCGTGCTGCCCCGGTCTATCGACATATCCCAGATCATAACGGCGGGTAGTCCGTTGCTGAACCGAAACCATTGAGGCGATGCCGCAGTGATGTCGTTGGTGAAATAAAGTCCGAAATCCGTACCGGCAAAAACCTGCTGCGGAAAATTTGGATTAACGATTATCGAATCGACCGGAATGTTTGGAAGGTTACCGCTCTTATCAAGCCATGTGAACGAAGCACACAGAGCCGTGCAGCTTACTTGAAAAACATGGCCGGGCGTTGTCGGTGTATTCAAATTAAAGCCGCCAACTGCAGCATATCCAACAGGAACGTTAGCAGCCGGAACACCGGGGCTTAGCGCGACGCCGAGGATCGGGCGATTTGGCAACACCGCGTTCGAACCGGTAACGTTGATCCAGTTGCCTTGATTTGCGACGCCAGTGCCAAGGTTAAACCCGATCTGCACATTACCATCGTTCGTGCCGACGATCGCGACACTTTGAAATTTGGGCGAGTATTTTACCTGAGTGATAAATGAACGATTGCCGAGCGTGCCCTTAGTTAGATTTTGCGTCGTCGGGTTGTTTGTGATGTACCAGAAGACAGAATTAGTGGCATTGGCGTTGGCCGTGACGGTCTCGAAGACCCGGGTGGTTGCAGCGAGCAGGCGACCGCAGCCGTTAACACAATCGTTCCCGCCGGGAATGCCGCCGCGGAAAAGGTTTACGGGGAGAATGAACGACTGTGTATCGCCGGTCCAGCCACCCTGCACGCTCTGCCAAAGGGAGCCAGAGTTGGTGCAGTTATTGACGCAGCGGCTCAAGCCGCCGCTGTTGTTCCCTTGGAAGAAGACCGATTGATTGGTGCCCGTCTGCGTCATTCCGCCCTGTGTAGTTGCACCCAGCGTACCAGAGCCATTGAAAGACAGGTTTGCACTGTTACCGTTGACGAACTGAATTGAGTTGCCGCCCGCCCCCTGCACGGTCGCATTGATTGTGACACTCGAAGCGCTGCCCGTAGCATACGCGATGGAGCTAACATCAGCGTTGACGGCGCTGCGAATATTGGTCGCTGCGGTGGTCGAACTCGTGCCTACGGAGACTTGACCGGTGCCTGCCCGCGTTGATGCCCAAGTGAAAATCTGCCCGGCGATGTTAAATGTCTGACCGATAGTGCCTGCCCCAGTGACGGTTACGGCGCCCTGCGCGGCAGTCGTTCCCTGACCGACTGAGTTGATCATTCCCGAAAACCCATCGCCTCCGAGTCCCATTTGCCATTGAATGGCAGTTGGAGCACCACCTGAAAAAGTTACCGAACTTGCTCCGTTATCCTGGGCGCCACCGACGGCCTGCGGCGTAGAGCTGGTTGCAAAATTTCCGCTTATATCGCCCGAATAAAATTCGATCGTGTTCATACCAGTGACCATGTTCACCCAGGTCGGGCGAAGTGTGTCGTTAGCCGCAGCCGAGGCATTTGACGTCGAAAAAATTCCGCCGTCGCTGCCTTCGAGCAAGATGTCCGATGAGCCGTTCACGAATGCCAATGCGTGATGATCTACATGGACGACGTGGTTAGAAAGTGCCGTGCCGGTATATCCGCAAGTGACATTGTAAAACGCCGAACCCGTTCGCGTGGCGAGCCACGTGTCATACGTGTCCATGAAGATGCGGTCAGGATCATTCGGATCTACAACGAGTCCCTGGTCGTACCAATTCTGGTTGTAATCACCGCTGCCTTCGACACTGGATCCAGTGCTCGCAGTTCCGCCGGTATCGCAATCGCGCAATGATGGACCGGATGAGCCGGTCATAAAACTCCAGGTCGTGCCTCCGTCGATGCTCGACCAAACGCCAAGCTGACATCCCGCCGCGCCGCAAGAGCTTTGAGTCGTAATTGAGCTGACCTGAGCGTAAATGTAATTCGCGTTACTCGGGGCCACGGCGATGTCGATGCGGCCAAGCTGATTGCCTGTTGTCGAATTAGCATATGCAGTTCCGGAACCCGCGTTCAATAACGCTCCGCTCGGGTAAGGGCTGCCCGGATCGTTGCCAAAAACAAACCCGTTGTCATTGCGCGAAATAAGTGTCCAATCCGTCGGACAGCCGCTGGCGGGAACTGTACTTTTATAGAGTCCGTTAGCGCCGTTTTGATTTAGATCGACTTGGACCGTCGTTGCAAAACCGCGCGGGCCGACAGCGGCGACGATGCGCGTCACGCCGCCGCCCATATTGCTTAATTCAAGTCCCGTCGTGTCCTGCCGCTGTGTGCTGAAACTATTTGTCGCGCATGGGCCCGTCCAATTTGTTCCGCCATCATAAGAAAGGAAGATGCCTTTCTTTGTGCCGGCAACCACTCGGTTGCTGTTGTTGGGATCGACGCGAACTTTTCCGACGGCATCGTATTGAGGAAATTGTCCGGCAGGCTGAGTGTAAGCCGGACCGAAAACGCTCGCTCCAAGCACGGTCCAAGTCGCACCTGCATCAGTTGATTTGAGAATGCCCTGACTTCCCATCGAGAACGAACCAAAACGCAGGTCACCCGTTCCGGCGTAGATCGTGTCGTGGTTATTAGGATCGATAGCCAGCGTTCCGACGCCGGTTGTTGAAACGAGCGGATCGTCGGTCATCGATGTCCAGGTGGTTGCCGCGCTGCAGCAGTTCGTCGTTTTCCAAACGCCACCGCCGTTGCTTGCAATGTATGCAACGATCGAGCCCTGCGTTGTCGTTGTCGGATCGATGGCGATGGCATTAACGCGCCCTTGCGTGACGCCGTAATCGTAGCAACCCGCGCAGCCTGTCATGCGTTTAGGTTTTGGCCCGAGCGCTGTGAAACTATTTGGGTCGAGCGCCAGCGGTGAAGCTGCGCGGTTTTCTGCCGCGATCTGTATTCCTGCCGGAACGGCGCGTTCGACTTGAGCATCTTGCTGGACGGCCTCGCGCAGCCATTTGGGATCGAAACGCCCGGTCGGATAAGTCAGGCGGTCATTCCAAAACTCCTCGACCTTGAGCGACATCTCATATTTCGATTTGCTCTTTTCTTCTTTGGTTTTGACCTTGATCGGTTCAACAGGTTGTTCAGCGGAACTCTGTGTTCCGGTCAGACTCGCTTCCAAAAAGACGAAAGCCGTGGCGAATAAGCCACGGCAAAAATAATCCCCACAATGAGCACCAGCGCCGCAAAACCCAAAAACGCCGCCGAACGAAGCCTAACCTTATATTGCATAGGCAATTATTGCCTAAACAAGGCTCGAAACTCAAGTAGTCAGTCTATCGTGCCGATCACCGATAATGATAATAAGGCAGTTGTGTTGATACTGTTCTCCGGACGTGCGCCGGTGTTAGTCCAGTTGCCGGTAACTTCGCCGATCAATATACCAATGAAATCCTGATTTGTCAGAGTGCATGCACAGGAATATTCTCGTGTCGTTGGCGATGAGCCGATGGGGAACGTTGGATTTGGAAGGAAGAACTTCCAAATATGCGTACGTCCTATCGGGGGAGCAAATGACGCCACAAATCGTGTGATGAATGCGGCGTCTTGCGATGAAATGATTCCATTTCCCGAGGTATCTGCAGCTATTTTCTGCGTATTGGTAGTCAGTGTAAATGTTCCAGCGTTATGCTGAGCTATCCTCGCCGCATCGGCGGAAGCGATGCCATTCTGTCCGCTCTCCTTGGCCACGCTGATCGTGCAAGGCGCCGTGCCCATTCCGGTAAGCACATACTGTCCGTTTGCGTCCGTAACGGTGGAAGTTACCGACCCGTCTGAACAAACAGCAATAACCGTAGCATTCGTAATAAATTTCGGCTGTACCGGTCCGGTTCCATAACTAACCGTACCGCTGATAAAGGGCGTTTCCGTCGGCATCGCGGTGAAAGCAGATACGGTCCCAAAGAACACAAGTCCAATGGCCAAGCCGATTACTAATGAAAAAACACGCGATATGAAATGATCTCGAACCTGCTTCATAAAAACCTCCCAAAAACGCTCTTGTACCGCTTGATATGGTCAGTATATACCTTTTTTGATTACCGTCAAGAGCTTAGTTGGACGTGCTCTTTGAGATCTTCTACATGCGAGCTAAGTCGCTCTAACGACTAAAATCCGTAACCGATCAGCCAAGCTAACGCATTTGGGTTGAAGCCATTGGCCGGACGTGCGCCGGTGTTTGTCCAGTTGCCGGAGACCTCGCCCATTAAGAGCGCGGAGTAATCTTCGCCGGTTAGGTCGCCTGTGATCGACGAATATACTTTGTTGACCGGAACGAACCTCCAAGTTCCGGTTACGCCGAATGGCGGTGAACCGGCGACGTATCGCGCGATCTGTGCCGCATCGAACGACGATACGGTGCCGTTGTTGCTGACGTCCGCCACGACTAGCTGCGTCGCATTCAACACGCTGATGCCGACTGCGTGCTGAGCGATCCTTGCCGCGTCAAATGACGAAATGCCGTTCGCTCCGCCGGTCTTTGTCGGAGTGATCGTGTACGAACCCGCTCCAAATCCCGTCAGCGAATACTGCCCCGCAGCCGGTCCCGGAGCTCCTGTGGTTGTCGAAACGATCGGCGAACCGTTCGCCGTGATTGTGACGTTCGAAACAAATCGCGGCGTCGGCGCGCCGATTGCGTTGCCGTACGTGACCGTTCCGCTGATAACGGGCGGCGTGTTCGTCGTGGCGAATGACAACACAGCGCCGAACGACGTTCCCTCTGCGCTGGAAACTATCGCACAGAAATAATATGTCGTCGCCGTCGCGAGGCCTAAGATCGATTGCGAGTAAGCCTGAGCAGAGCTGCCCGAACCTAGATTCGATCCGCCGCTCGACGGAGCGCGTGTTCCAAACGTGTCGTTGCAAGTTCCCGGATCGGTCGCCGAATAGCGGAACCAACCCGTCGCCGAAGAGCCGTTCGGATTGCCCGAACCATTCAATTGTGCGACGGCATTTGTCATTCCAGTCGCTGCCGAAGTCGTCGCACTTGGAGGCAGCGGAGTTGTGAATTGTTGAATCGAACCAAAACTCGTCCCGACCACATTTTGAGCGATGGCGCAGAAGAAATAAGTCGTGCCTGCGCTCAAACCCGTAACGCCGCGCGAGTATGCGACCGACGAAGTTCCGCTGCCGACCGCCGTTCCGCCTGCCGCCGGAGAGCGTGTTCCAAAAGTATCGTTGCAAGTTCCGGGGCTGACCGTCGAGTATCTAAACCAGCCTGTCGTCGCGTCGCCGTTCGGGTTTGCCGAGCCGTTCAAAGTCGCCGCCGTGCCCGTCAGGCTCGAAGCGCCGTTTGTCGCGACCGTCGGAGCTGCCGCGAGCGTGGTAAATGATAGCACCGCTCCAAACGAAGTTCCGATGCTGTTGTTGGTGATCGAGCAGAAGTAATACGTCGTTCCCGCCGACAGAGCGCTCACGCCGAACGAGTAGGGAACCGAAGCCGTTCCTGAGCCTAACGAAGCGTCGGAAGCGCTGCTCAATGGCGCGCGCGTTCCAAAGCTGTCGCTGCACGTGCCGGGATCTGCTGTCGAATACCGAAAGTGTCCAAACGCCGCGTCGCCGTTCGGGTTAGCCGAGCCGTTCAGCGTCGCCGCGCTCGATGTCAGCCCGGTCGCCGCCTGTGTCACCGCCGCCGGAGCGTTTGGCGTAGTAAATGACAGCACCGTCCCAAACGCCGTGCCCTCTGCGTTCGCGGCAATTGCACAGAAAAAGTAAACCGTCCCCGCCGAAAGCCCGTTTATCGGCTGCGAATATCCTTGCGATGAATTGCCCGCACCAAGCGCACTGCCGCCGCTCGAAGGAGCGCGAACGCCAAACGTATCATTGCAAGTTCCCGGACTTGTCGTACTGTACCGGAACCAGCCCGTCGTCGAAGAGCCATTTGGATTTGCCGAGCCGTTCAGTGTTGCACCCGCTGCCACAACGCTGGTCGCTGCGGATGTTACAGTCGTCGGAGGCAAAGGCGTAGTAAATTGCTGCACAGTTCCAAATGCCGTGCCGATAGAATTTTGAGCTATTGCACAGTAGAAGTAGGTTGTTCCCGAGCTTAGTCCGGTTATCCCTTGCGAATACGGAACGTTTGAATTGCCCGAACCAAGCGATGCCCCGCCGCTGGAAGGAGCTCGTGTTCCAAATGTGTCATTGCAAGTTCCCGGACTGACAGAAGCATATCGAAACCAGCCGGTCGTTGCCCCTCCACCCGGATTAGCGGAACCGTTCAAGGTTGCAGTTGTTCCGGTCAGATTTGATGCGTTATTTGTTGTCACCGTCGGTGGGTTGGCTGCGGTCGTAAAACTTAGAACGGTGCCAAAAGAAGTTCCGATGCTATTGTTCGCGATCGCACAATAGAAATATGTAGTAGCCGACAAAAGTCCGGTGGCTCCAAAAGAGTAACCAATGGAACTTGTTCCTGAACCTAAAGAAGCATCCGACGCACTGCTCGCCGGAATACGCGTACCAAAGCTGTCGTTACAGGTTCCAGGATTTGTGGAAGAATAACGGAAATGTCCAAACGTAGCATCACCATTCGGATTTGCTGAGCCGTTTAGTGTTGCGGAATTTGATGTCACAGATGTTGTAGCCGATGTCGCAACTGTCGGCTGAGCGAGCGTTGTGAAAAAGAGCAAAGTTCCGAAAGATGTTCCTTCGGTGCTCGCGCTTATCGCGCAAAAGAAATATGTCGTACCGGTGGCAAGTCCTGTAATCGGTTGCGAGTAAGCCTGTGAAGAGGTGCCAGAGCCAAGAGCCGATCCGCCGCTCGAAGGAGCTCGAATTCCGAACGTGTCGTTGCAACTTCCCGGACTCGTCGTGCTGTATCTAAACCAGCCCGTTGTCGAAGATCCATTTGGATTAGCCGAGCCGTTCAATGTGGCGGTTGTGTCAGTTATGCTGCTCGCCGCTGCAGTCGTCGTTGTTGGCGGCGTAGGTGCTGTAAAGGCCACTATCGTACCAAAGCTGGTTCCTACCGCGTTTTGCGCTATCGCGCAATAGAAGTAGGACGTTCCAGGAGTCAATCCGGTTATTCCTTGCGAGTATCCAACGGTCGAAGTTCCTGAACCAAGCGCCGATCCGCCGGCTGAAGGAGCGCGTATGCCAAATGAGTCATTACAAGTTCCTGGACTGGTTGTGGAATAACGGAACCATCCGGTCGCCGCCGTTCCGCCGGGATTTGACGAACCGTTCAGAGTCGCGGTAGTTCCGGTCAAATTTGATGCATTGTTTGTTGTTGCCGTTGGAGCAGCCGGAAGAGTCGTTAATGACAAGACCGAACCGAAAGATGTGCCGATACCATTATTGGCGATCGCACAAAAATAATATGTTGTTGCGGGTAAAAGTCCTGATATGCCGAATGAGAAAGCTACCGGAATTGTCCCTGAGCCCAACGATGCATCTGATGCACTGCTTGTAGGCACACGCGTTCCAAAACTATCGTTGCATGTTACAGGGTTGGTTGAAGAATAACGGAAGTGTCCGAATGAAGCGCTGCCATTTGGATCTGCCGAGCCATTAAGCGTGGCTGAATTTGACGTGACGGCTGCTGCGGTCGATGTTGATGTCACAGGTGCGTCTTGAGTTGTAAATGACAGCAAGGAACCGAAAGACGTTCCTTCAGTGCTTGAGGTAATAGAACAGAAAAAATAAGTGGTTCCAGCAGACAATCCTGTTATAGATTGCGAGTAAGGCTGCGAAGAGGTGCCAGATCCAAGATTAGATCCGCCACTCGTAGGAGCTCGAGTTCCAAATGTATCGTTGCATGTTCCAGGGCTGGTCGTACTGTATCTGAACCATGCGGTAGTCGTCGCTCCATTCGGATTGCCTGCGCCGTTAAGCGTCGCTGAGGTGTCGGAGATGCTGGTTGCCGCAGTAGTAGTTGCAGTTGGCGGCAGTGGAGTCGTGAATTGTTGGAGAGTGCCGAAGCTTGTTCCGCTTGAATTCTGTGCAATCGCGCAAAAGAAATAGTTTGTTCCCGGAGTCAGGCCTAAAATATTTTGCGAATAGGCAACGGATGAGTTTCCGGCGCCGAGTGCTGATCCTCCGGACGAAGGAGCGCGTGTGCCAAATGAATCGTTGCATGTGCCAGGACTGGTTGTTGAATAGCGAAACCATCCGGTCGTTGACGCTCCGTTAGGATTTGCACTTCCATTCAATGTTGCAGTTGTGCCTGTTCGATTAGATGCGGCGCTGGTCGCCACTGTCGGCGGCGTGGCTGTCGTGGTGAACGTCAATACTGAGCCAAAAGATGTCGAAGTTGAGTTTCTTCCTAATGAGCAGAAGTAATAAGTTGCACCCGCTGAAAGCCCGCTGATCGCCCGCGAGAAAGGCACTGATGACGAACCTGAACCAAGAACAGAGTCTGATGCACTAGAAGCTGGTGCGCGAGTGCCGAAGCTGTCATTACATGTTCCCGGATCGGTGGTGCTGTAGCGAAAATAACCAAATGCTGAAGTTCCATTCGGATTTCCTGTGCCATTTAGATTCGCTGAGCTTGATGTTACTGATGTAGCCGCAGTTGTTGTCACTATAACAGTCGGAGCTTCGACACGGAGAAACAGTTCGCCGCTTATAATAACGAGTGATGGAGTGCATCCTGCGCAAATGCCGTTTCCGTTAACCGTGACGGATGTTGGCGTTCCCGCTACGGATGCAGTTCCGCTTTTTGCGATGAGTTTGTAATTAGCCGCAGATAGAGGCACTCCGCCGTTTGCGACGGTGACTGTGACGGGATTACTGGTTTGGAGTGTGAGGGTTCCGGATTGGGTGACGGTTAGCGGTGCGGTTGAGCCGTTGAATGCGGTGAATTGGAGCGGGCTGTTTGCGGCGGTTGTCAGGCCCTTTGTGCTGCTGGTGTAGATGCTGCCGGTCGATGTTGTTCCGGTTGCTCTTAATGTTTGTCCGCTGGCGAGTGTGAGTTCGGTTGTCAGCGCTGTTACGTCGAGGATGCCGTTCGCTCCGATCTCGATGACGGGCGAATTTGATATTGAACCTGACGCGATCAACGCCAGCGCTCCGCCGTTGATCGTCGTATTTCCTGTATAAGTGTTGACGCCTGAGAGCGAGACTGCACCTGTCGCTCCTTCGAGCCTTGCGACGGTAAGCCCCGCGCCTGCCGATCCTGAAATGATCCCGCCAAAAATGTAGTTGCCGTTGCCGCCGATCGTGACGGTGCGTGTCGCGGCTCCGAGCGGCATGTTGTTGCTGAACGTCATGTCCGCCGAGCCGTTTGACGTCGGAACGGCCGAGGTCAGCGCTCCGATCTGGAAGTTGCTGTTGACGTTAATGCCGCCGGGAAATTTGCCGGTGAAGTTAACGGGATCGGATGCAGCGATGGTGCCGCCGTTGATGGTGAGCGCGCCGCCCGAGCCCATCGCGTTCGAGGCACGTGCGACGAGCGTGCCGTTATTTAAAACAAAGCCTCCGCCAAACGGCCCGCCCGAAGTCGCGAAAACGCCTCCGCCATTAAGACTAAAGCCGACCGTCGCGACGTTTGACCAAAGCTGCTGCCCTGCGTCGAAGGTCTTGCCCGCGCTGACCGTGATCGGATTGATCGTCGAAGCCGTCCCGCCGATGCGTCCGCCGGAAGATGTGATCGTGAAATTCTCCGTAGCATTAATGCCGCCGACCGAGATCGTTCCGCCAGCAGCGATGCCGTTGGCTATGGCGAAGAACGCGGTGTTGCCCGCCGTAAAAGCTGTGTTGAACGGCCCCGCGACGCTCGTTCCCCATCTGACGTCGGAAAGCACGCTACCGTCGCTCGCGAAGTATTGATTGGCGAGCGGCGAGTTCGGTTCGGTGTTTTGCGGCGGCGTGATGCCGAGGAATTCGCTGACCGGCGAAGTGAAAGCGGAGACGGTGCTTTGTGAGATCGTGGCGAAAGTGACTGCCGCTCCGACGATCAACATAAACGCCGCGATTCGGATCACAGCGGAACGGGAAGGGAATTGGCGGTTGTTCATGATCGACACTTCTCCGGCTTCATCTGATCGGGCAAACGCCGCTACGTTTACACATGCGGAAAAGCATTGCTCGCAGGTCTTTCAGGGTGAAAATTGATTTAGAGAATTTATAAGACAGTATCAATCTAAAGTCAAGAAAAGCCGCTCCTGTTTAATAGTTCGGTTTGGAATTCTCTGTGTCCTTTGTGCCTTCGCTCTGTGTGCTCTGTGTTAAAAAAAACCGACTAAACACAAAGGTCCCTGAGGAAAAGACACAGAGAACACAGACGCGTGATTTTTAAAAACTGCCCCTGTCATCGCTTTTTTTGGAAAGCCGCCGCGATTAAATGTGTTTAATTTACACAACATAGGATCGGTGGAATCGGTGGGCTTGCTAAGAGAACCAACGATTTCGCCGAAAGGGCTGCGAACAGGGTCGCAGCCTTTTTTTTATTTGACGAACGAGCCGTTCACTAAATACGGGCGTTGATCTTATTCTTTGGAAACTTTCAGTTATTCGGCGTGTCCTTCAAAAGGCAAATTCGTTGGGCTAGCTTTATCGGTTCGACGTAAGCCAAAAAAGGCTGCGACTCGGGAGGTTGGCAGCCTTTTTTCTTTTGGATGGGGCAACTATTCACCGTAGGGACCAGCAAATGAAATACGGAGTTTTCCTTTTTCTTTCATCAAAGCCAATACGAGCCACGTAGGCGTCGTCACGCTATATACCTTGGCACCGGGGTGTTTACATACTAAAGCATGGTCACCCGGCCCTGCCTTAACGACATAGCCAAGCCAATCACTCTTGGCATATCTGTTAAATTCCTTTAAAAAGGCAGGGGTTGATTCGATTTTTTTTCTTGTAATGTACTGAAGTGCTTCGGTTATTACCTTTTCCATCCGACGGAGCATCCGAAAATACGATTTCTGGTCAAGCAACTGATCGTTGTCAAGCAGCTGACCATCACGCTCCAGGGCATCAAGTTGTTTTTGAATACGCGGGGGAAATGTAGATTTGAAAGGGTCATAGTCACCTTTGATTCCACGCCCATTATCATACATGAATGCCACAATCATCATGTAATGAAGGTTCATCTCCGTACTGTAAGCTCGGACAAGCTCTCTGGATGACAGTTGCAGTTTCTTTCCCTCACCATTTTCTGCATCCTTTTCAATTTCCCTACGCAGACAGGAAGCGAAGTCACGCACAAAAAATTCGCGTATTAGCGGAGTCATATCATGCGTCTGCTGCAGACGTTTAACAAACTGCTTGGCAAACGCTTGCACTTCGCGTTTTTCTGCCGGTGTGACGATTATTTCGCCGTCCGACATTTCTTGGCCATTAATAACGCCCAATATTAGGGACACCAACAACGCTGCATAAATAAGTCTGCGTTTCATTACTAAGGAGAATACCAAACTTTTATGCCGAGCGGCAGAAAAAAGGCTGCCCTCTCGGACAGCCTTTCATTTTCAAAATTCACTTTCACATCACGGCAAAAAGCCGAGCTGTGAATTTGTGCCGGGGAAGTTGGCGAGATTTGGGAAGATCGCGTTCAATGTCGGCGTGTCCTGAGGCAGTCCGAACCATTTCGCCAGCACGGCAGCGTATTGATCGACCGATGTTGTCGGTATCCAGCGTCCGCGGGCGCTTGTGCCGGCATTAGTCGTGTCGTCCAAGCCGCCGACCGTAAGTGTCGGGAAATAATTTCCCGTTCCATCAGGCCGCAGGCTGCCGTAAAAATCGCCGCCCAAAACCGAGCCGCCCATTACGAACATATGATTTCCCCACGCATGGTCCGTTCCGACGATGGCTCCTGTGCCGGCCGGCGTGAATGTGCGTCCAAAATCCGAAAGCGTAAACGTCGTGACATCGTTCGAAATGTTCTGGGTGACCATTTCATCGTAGAACGAACGCATCGCCTGGCTAAATTGGCTGAACAAACTGACCTGTCCGCTCAATTCGCTTTCGTGATGGTCGAACCCGCCGATCTGCACATAAAATATCTGCCGGTTGACGTTCAGATCCGTTCGTTTTTTGATCAGCCGGGCAACCTGTTTTAGCTGGTTGCCGATGCTTGTATTCGGGAAGGTCACAGTCACTTCCTGAAACGATTGCAGCGCGCTATTCGCCTGCATCGCCAGATCGGTGACGTGGCTCGCGGCTGCGACATAATTTGACGAAAGGTCCTGCGCACGCAACGCGTTGAAGGCATTAAGTCTCGCAACGGATGCAGCAGAAGTGTTAAAACCTGCCGGATTCAAAACTCCCGCAAGCGAAGTGCCAGCGTTCGCGATCGCAAGCGGCAGCGTCGTCTGCCCGGCCGTGAAAAGCTGCGCGCCAGAGATCGAGGTGATCATCGGTATAAGCCCGTTAGGGTTTTGTGTGGCCGTCATGGTGTCCGATATTCGGCCGCCCCAGCCTGTGAACGCCTCGGTATTCGCGATGCTTGTTTGGCTCTGAGTCACCTGATCGGAGTGTGAGAAAAGCTGGTAGGGCTTTTGGAACGAGGAGCTTTGATACTGTGCCTTGGTCAATGGCCGGACAAGTGTGCCGACATTGGTAACCACAGCAAGTTTACCCAAATTGTAGAGCTCGTGGATGCCTGGATTGATCGCATTAGTAGCAGCGGGACCGAGGCTGGGATGCAGTCCATAAGACAGCGGCTGGTTCTGGCTGTCTCTAAACCTAGGCACCGCGATCGGCAGCAGGGAATTCTGCGGCAGCGCCAGCGTTGATGCACTGCGGACGCTGGCATAGTTTGCGTATGTGCTGAGTTCGGGAATGCTTGTATCGCTGTGATTCGGGATCACCATGTTGTTGCCGTCATTTCCGCCGGACCAGTACAAGAGAACGAGAGCTTTGTAGCTGTCTCCGCCTGCGCTCTGGCTATCTATAACACTCTGAGCCATTGCGCTCATCGAGCCGAGATATTGCATTTGAGTGGCCAGCGATACCATTCCAAGTGCGCATCCGCCTGTTTTCTTCAAAAAATCGCGTCGTGTTTCTTTCATTGTTTTTACCTCTGCACCTGATATTGCGATGATGTTGCTACTAGATAAACGGCCTGCCGTGCACGGCCGAGCGGATCGGAACTTGCGACCGCAGTTACGGCGGTCAAGATCGTGCTCTTCATTGCCGCAGACATTGTGCCGTGCAGCATCCGACGATTAAGCTCGTCGACAAGAAGATTGCCTGTGCTGTCGGCAGTGCTTAGTGCCTGTAGATCGGAAAAATCTACTGATGTGCCGTTTGGAGCGTTTGGCGTAGCTACTGCGATCGCCGGATTTGTGAAGCAAGTTCGGTTTACAAAATTAGCTCTCTGTATTGAGGTGCCGGTTGTCATGATCGCGAACTCCGGCCCAAGCATTGCCGTTCCTGGTATCACATATCCGGGCGGGAAGAAATTGAACACGGTGGGCGATTGAAACGGTACCTGGCCCATTCCCGAAAATTCGCCGCGGGCATAAACGTAGCCGTCGCTCTGAGACAGGCCGTCTGCCGACCTGACGTTTAGAGATCTGTAGAGATTTGTCGCGAACTGTACAGGTTCACGCAGCTTGCCGTAATTCGGATCGGTCTTGACGTCGCCGCGAGCCTCGGGGTCGAGCAGGATTGCCTTGACCACCGCTTTCATATCGCCGCGAACACCGGAGCCATTGTTATTGAAAACAGCGGCCACACGTGCCACATAAGCCGGCGTTGGATCGCTCGTAACCATATGCTGAATCATTATTTTCGAAACGAATGGCCCGGTATTCGGATGATAGAAAATATTGTCCAAAGCCTGGTCCATTGAGTTATTGGCATAGGTTGTTATCGCTGTTCCTGTGCATCCCGTGCAGGCGGCAATGTTCTGATTTGTCACACCAGGATAAGTCAGAAGTGTCTTTGCCGTTAGATCATGGTTGCCGGTATTGAGCAGCATCGGGTCGATGTAATTCTGCGCTCCCGCTGCCCGGTTGGGGCAAACTGCCGTGGTCTCGCAAAACGACCAGCCCGTTAGAACCTTCGTCAGGTTGTTTACGTCGTCTTGATCGTAAGTCGGAATTGGGTTATTTAATCCGTCAAGCTGAAGCGTTCCATCCTGATTCAGCATAAAGAGCCCTACAGTGAAAAGCTGCTTTATCTCGCGTGCATAATTTTCATTCGGATTGTTCTTCGTGCTCGACGCCATGCTTAGATAAGCACCCATTGTTGGACTGAGCGTCATCTGCTTCATCAGATTGCGATAATTGCCGAACGCATTATTGGAAAGTATCTTGTGGTACTCAACAATGTGCCTTCCTTGCTGAATATCGACGCCGGATGTGACCCATATCTGAGCTAACGCCCAAGCCACGCGATGACGTAATTGAGCGTCGCCGTAAAACGCTTCCTTAAAGAACCAGGTTTGCGGCTGGTACATTGAATAGGTGTCACGGTTGCAAGTAAGCGGCACGTCGATCGGATTGCCATTTGTACCGGTATTGTTGTTGTCACAATCCGGCTGTGCGCTGCCCGGTTTTAATGGCTGATTAGGATATGGGTTGTTTACCGAAGGATAACTTGCAGCAAATTGTTCGGCGAGCCATCCACGTACGCCAATACGACGAACTCTGGCATCGAGAGCGTACGTTGGCCCAAATGTGGCTTGTTCGAGAAACCGCATTCTGTCGCCCGACCATCTGTCACCGACATAGTTCTGAGGTTCGGTGTTCTCGTATTGTTTAGCAGAGTTTGAATTGTTGGGGCTGAAAGGAGTTGGCCTTGCATTATCATCGTCGGCCGGGCCGCCGCCCGTTTGTCCAAGTCCAAGCCTGACGCGGTTGCTTCCCATGCCGCGCCAGGTAAGCTGCATTAGCAGATCTCCGTTTGCGGACGGTTGCGGCCAAAAGCCAACATCATCCGTCAGTTTGATGGTGACAGCATATATCCCGCGAAAGTTGGTCGACGTGAAATTGACGACCGGAAACCTGTATCGACGACCGAGTGCATCCGTACCGTAAACACGAAAAGCGTTCGAGCCTTCGTCCGGCATCAGCAAGAGATTTGTTACGAAAAGAACCACTCTGGCATGCGGATCGAAAGCCCGCGATTCTATTTGCGACAAATCAACCCGACTAAGATCACTCTCTGGGATCGCAAGTGCGCGAGTCGATCGTGTCTGACTCACCAGTATCGGAGTCGGCGAGTTCGGGTCCGGATCAACCTCTGCGAACACTCCGAGCGTTCCGAAAATAATCAATGCTGCCGCTGCAAAAATCCGCAAAATTGCCAGCGATTCTCTGCTTTTCATACGATCCCTCCTGTAGGCAAAAAAAGTGAAATGATCAGGTCTGTAGAAATTGCTAAAACAAAACCGGACAGTGGAGCCATTGCCCGTTAAATCTTGTTATACAAGCTACTATAACCTAAAGTACTCAACTAATACAAGCATTACTTTTTTGGATGTCAAAATACAAATGGCCCCTTTTATCGTTAGACGATTGCTGTAGTTGCATAGTTGATAAATAATATAAGTACATTACCTAAAAAATAATTTTCCGATGCCGCACAGCTTATTTATAGACATACCCGAAAATTTTAGTTTTCGTTCTACGATCTACAGTCATGGCTGGTGCGAGCTTGCGCCGTTTGAGATAGATCTGGAAAATTGGCGGCTGAGTTATGTTTTTAATGAGGGGAAAACAAGAAAACCCGTTGGTTCATCCATTTTTGAAGAAGCTGGAAGGCTAAGGATCGATCTGGATCGAAAACCTGCGAATGAAAAGAAGATTGTTGCTGATGTGCGTCATTTGCTTAGGCTTGATGACGACATTGGCGGTTTTTATGAATCGGTCGCAGGCCACGACAGACTGGACTGGGTTGTAGAAAGGCGTGCCGGCCGGATGCTGCGTTCGCCAACCGTATTCGAAGACCTCGTAAAAACGATCTGCACGACGAATTGTTCCTGGGCTCTAACAAAAATTATGGTCTCGAACCTCGTCGAAAAACTTGGGTCAGTCGGAACGCAGGCTGGCAGCTTGCGTGTAAAACCACCAAACAGACGGCGAAACGCGTTTCCCACGCCCGAGGCAATGGCCACCGTTTCAGAAGATTTCTACCGGACTGAGATCAAAGCCGGTTACCGAGCGCCGTATTTTGTCGAACTGGCCGAAGCGGTCGCCGCTGGAAAATTAGATCCACAGAATTGGCTGACCTCAGATCTGCCAACACCTGAATTAAAGAAGGAAATGAAAAAGGTAAAGGGCGTCGGCGACTACGCGGCCGAGAATCTGCTAAAACTTGTCGGTCGCTACGATGGCCTCGCTCTCGATTCGTGGCTCCGCTCGCAATTCTATAAAAATCACAACAAAGAAAAAGTGTGCCCGGACAAAAAGATCGAGAAACACTATAAAAAATTCGGCAAATGGCGCGGGCTCGTCATCTGGTGCGACATGACAGAAAAGTGGATAAATTGATCACCACTCGATTGCTTCTAGGGCTTCCCGTTTAGAAAGTCGTTTATCATCGGGACGATCGTGGTCATGCGGTCCATCAGGGTGACGTGGGTAGTGCCTGGCAAAATGGCTAGTCTCGATTCGACGCGCGGGTGCATGTCTGCGTGGGTATTGCCGCCGCCTTTGAGGCGGTACATTTCGGCGATGTGATCGATCCGCACACCGTCGGCGTCGCCGTGGATGAAGAAGAACGGAGCTTTGGTCGCTTTGAGATTGTCGGCTCCAAAGTCATATGGCCTCATCGCTGCCGCTTTGATGTGATTGAAAAACTCCGGAAAGCTGCCCGGCACCGGGTTCAGTTTCTCCCGTTCGGTTGCGGCAGGCGTGCCTTTGAACATCTCCGCCGTGAAATTGGGCCACGCGTCGTTTCCTTCTTTGACCCATCCGTCGCGGCGGATCGGGGCTGAGATGCTGACGACCTTTCGCACTTTTTCGCCGTGGCGGATCGCACAATTCATCGCGGCTCCGGCGCCAAGGCTGTAACCGACGAGGTCCGCTCGCTCGATCTTCAGATAGTCGAGCAACGCAGCTACATCATCCCCGAGGTTATCATAGGTAATGTCGCGTTTGATGTCGGCGGTGCGCCCGTGGCCCTGCATTTCGACGGCGATCACTTTCCGCGTTTTAGCGAGTTCATTGACCCACAAACGCCAGTCGTCCGTTATCGCCATAAACGCCCCATGAAGCAGCACCACCGGTTCGCCGCTGCCCTGGATCTCGTAATACATCTTCAACCCGTTAACCGGCGCATACCCCTTAACCGGTCTCTGCTGCCCCGATGCGATACAAGCTAGGAACATCATCATAAGAATCGTCACTACAAAAGCTTTTGTCTTCATATTTGGTCTCCAATAAGAATTTCACCACAGAGTCACAGAGGACGCAGAGAAAGGCAAAACCGAAAAGATATTACGAATAATTTCCAAAGATACATCTATAAAACCTCTGTGCTCTCTGTGTCTCTGTGGTGAATAATCCTAATCTTCCTCTATCTGAGGAGCCCCGGTTTTTACGTCGCCGTCGCGCGTATAGGTTATGACGATGTTGCCGTTTGGCGAGATCAGGCTGTCGGTTACTTTGAAGGACGCCGGGATCGTGCCGTCCTGGAAGAGGCGTTTTCCCTCACCGAGGGTTATAGGCATTATCATCAGTTCCATTTCATCGACCAGATCATTCTTGAAAAGCGTCTGGAGCAGATCCGCGCTTCCAAATACGTACAGATCTGGCCCGTCGGTTTGTTTAAGTTCGCGCAACTTTTCCGCAAGGTCTCCGCCTAAAAAGACCGTCGGCTGCCAATCGCTGGAGTCGCGTGTGTTCGAAGCGACGTACTTCGTCGCGGTCATGACGTTCGGCCAGAAATGCGAATGCGTCGGCCAATACGGCTCCCACATATCAAACGTCTTTCGCCCCAACAGCAGATCGACAGGCTTCGCCAGCCGCCTCTGTATCACTTCCCCGGATTCCTCGTCCGTATATCCGAAAAACCACCCTTCATACTTAAACCCGTCCTCCGGGCTCGACTGTATGACCCCATCGATCGTCATGAATTCCGCTGCAATTATTTTTCTCATTTTCTCCTTTCTGTATTCAATGGGTTAATGGCGTCTGGGGCGAAATGAACAACGTATCTTCACCTTCTTCGTCAAAAGCAGAGGTCCAGCAGTAAACCTTATCGTTATCGTCATTGGTTATTTCCAACACCTGATGGTGTTTATCCACGAAGCTGACAGCAACATCCTTTCCGACCAAAGCCTTCCAAAGTCCTGAGTTACTCATGTCTTGGATAACAGGAATTGGTTCGTCAAAGAAGCTAACTTTTGAAGTGCCTACTGAGTATTGAACAGGTTCAGAACACCAAGAGATGAAAGTGCTTTCCCCTTGCTCGTCAATTAGACGGATTTCGCGATCAATCTCGTGAATTTGGGTGGAATCAATTTCATCGAGATGCTGAGCGTCCGATTCGAAGATTTCGTAAAATACTTGGGATAGCTTCATTGATCAGTCTCACCCTTTTATTTTTTGAGCATCGAACCCAAATCGTATTGCCGCCTCGAGAACGTCGGTGTTTATATCTTTTAGAGTTTTGAATCGTATGCAATACCCGGTCACGGTTGCTTTGCCAAGGGTGCTGGCGTATGTTTCGGTCAGGTATTTGTTGTCTTCGATGCCAAGGATATAGATGGAGATCCCGGTTTTGTTTGCGCTCAGGCCGATCTGATAGAACTCGCTGACCGTCCCGTTGGCGTATTTGTGAGGGCGAGATCCGTAGCCGATATCCGGATTCGTAACGACCTTACCTTCGCTGTTTTTGCCGTCGGAGAACCACAATTTACATTTCGGATCTACTCCCAAAATGAGTTCATGCAACTGCTGCATCTCACTACGTTTTGGCTCCGGGTGGCTCGCGATGTGCTGTTTGATCTGTACTTTTACGTCCATATAGAAATAAAGATTGTTTAGCCACGAATTACACTAATGGCACGAATTTTTTATTAGTGATATTCGTGTCATTCGTGGCTAAACCTTAGCTTTCTTTTGATGTCGCGAGCACTCCATCGAGCGACTGGTAACTCATCTCCATTCCATCCGTCATGCCGGTCGAAATGGCCGCATCGCGATCCGCCTTCGAAGCGAACTTGATCGAGGTCGCCACGTTCGTGATGCCCTCGGTCTCGTTGAACGTGACGGTGATGATCGACGGCTCATCTCCCATAGATCCAAATTCACCGTCGCCCGGGTCGTAGTACTGCGTATGTGCGATCTTCGAATGCAACGCGACCTCAAGCATCTCTCCCGTGAACCCAAACTCCATGCCGTCCTCTTCATTTCGCCAGCGCCAGCGATACTTCCCACCCACATGAACAGCCATCTCGCACACCGGCATCGACCATCCGGGCATGGCCGTTAGCCAACGACGCATCAACGCGGGCTCGGTATAAGCCTGCCACACCAGATCGACCGGCGCATCAAAGCTCCTTTTAACCAACACTTCACGATCTGACGGCGTGCTTACTTCTGCAGGTTTCATTGTTTCACTCCTTTTTCTGATAATGCGGCGAGCAGTTCTTCAAGATAGTTCAATGTCATAGTAAATCCTTCTTTAAAGCCCATTTCGATCATCTTCTCCAGGCGCTCAAGTGATTCGTTGTAGATCGAAACACTGACCGTTGTCGTTCCATCCTGTTCGCTGAAACTCAGGTCCCAATCAGAGCCCGGCAATTGCAGGTTTTCGTCCGCGTCCGAGAAAGCGGTGAAGAACTTGAAATTAGTTTTTGGCGTAATGGACGTATATTTTTGAACCGCCCAACGCTCTGCTCCCTCGGGGCTGACCATCGCGTAAAATCTCCGCCCGCCTTCTCTGAATTCCATAACCTTAGTGCGTGATGCAAACGGTTTCGGCGCCCACCACTGGTCGAGGAGTTCCACTGTTGTATATGCGTCCCAGACCAAATCGCGCTCCGCGCTAAACTCTTTTGTGATCAAAACCGTTTTCGTCTCTTTGTTGACAATAAACTCCATATTATTCCTCACAGATTTTCTTTTCTTCCTTTGCGGTCTTCGCGGCTTTGCGGGAAATCCCCTCCCGCCAAGTCGCAAAGCCGCAAAGGTTAAGCAAAGAATTCCGAGATCAAGCCCTTTCCTTTTTCATTACCTCAAGCAACTCATCAAGTTGACCATATCTCGCTTCCCAAATCTGCCTGTACTGCTCCAGCCATTGGTCGATCTCTTTCATTTTTTCGATCTCCAGCGAGTAATAGATCTCCCGCCCTTTTTGCTCATGTGTGATAAGTTCACACTCCGCCAAAATGCGCAGATGTTTAGAAACCGCCTGCCGCGAGGTGTCAAAATGCTCCGCCAGAGCATTCGGCGTCATCGCCTGCAACGCGATCAAAGCAATGATCGCCCGCCTCGTCGGGTCGGCTATGGCTTGGAAAATGTCTCGTTTCATGACTTCGAACAAGAGTATGCAACCAAACGGTTGCGTATGTCAAGTGCAACCGAACGGTGTCGTAAGCGAAAGAAGCGAATTTTGTAAGGGAGTAGAATCCGACCGATTCAAAAGCTAAGTTGAAAACTTGTTCGATTTGCCAAGATTGCATTCGCTACACGCTGCTAGAAGATTTTCCATCGAATGCTCTCCGCCAAGTGAAACTGGATTGCGGTGGTCAATATGCAGGCTGACTTCGGGCGGCTTCCGTCCGCAGTATTGACATGTGAATCCGTCTCGAAACAATACGGCAAACCGTAGTCTCCGCGATAGAGTCCGTGGGGTTGGTGTCGATTCATCCAACGAAGAGGAACGCGGCCTTACGGTTGGTCTGTCTCGCGCCGTCAGGTTTTCGCTTAAACAACTGAGCATTCTTTCAGCATCAGAGTCCTGTTTGACCGTGAAAACCCATTGATTGAGATCGTTGCATACGATGTCCTCGCCAAAATAGTTAGCCGAACGCCCCATGTCCGAATTGTAAATCTGTACCTTTCCACTCTTGGTGAAAACGCGTGCGATGGATTTTCCATTTCGCTCGATTTCGAGCGCTCCCCAATTCGGATCGCCCAGATGGACACTTACTTCGGGGTCAACATCGCAAACTGCGTTGATAAAATCTCGAATTACGCCCTTCCTAGCCACAGAAAGGCGACTCGAATCCACAAGAGTTGATATTTCGCTTTCGATCATGATTTGCTTCCGTACCTCACCACTCTTGAATAATAACGCCGAGTTGACCGTCCTTTAATGCGAATTCTTTAGCACCCCATGGGCGAAGGGTGATTTGCTTGAGGTTTGGGTGAAGAAATTCGGGATGAGATCTGGAAACCTTGTCGTAAACTTCTTCGATATTTTTAGTCACTAACCTAAACTCAGGATAATGCTCCTTACCAAGTTCTGCATTCTGAAAAAGATTTATCCGCAGGCCGTCTCGTTCGACGACGCAGAACGGCTGGCGTGATGTTCGTTCATCATGCCCGATCTCAAAACCCAGACAATCGACAAACATTTTCACCCCATCGGCGATGTCGACGTAGAAGATATTTGGAACTAGTTTTTCAAATTTCATTGTTTAATTTAATTGCTTATCAGTTTACCGCCAATTATCGCGAGCGGCAGCAGCATCGCCGTAAAGATAACGTGATACCAAAGGGGGACATACTGCCACGACATAACTGCCTTTGCTATGCCCATCGCTAGCAACAGAATGCCGGCGATCAGCGGAGCTTCGGAGTTTTCACCTGCGATGAGTGCCGCCAGAGATCCGGCCATCACGGAGACTATTGTGCCGAATACAAACTGCGTAAGCAGCATCGACGTGTCAGCCGTAAACCCCGATGCACCGGCGCCATTTTTGATGGCCTCTTCGAACGCCTTTTGATTAACGTTAAACGCGGGCCAGACAGCGGAAATGATCTTTTCTATTCCGATAAACACGATCATCCAGCTAATAAATCCCCCGACAACACCAAAAACTATTCGTAGCATAGAGTTCTCCTTTTGTTAGTCTACTCCGGCGTATTCGCGAGCCTCGCTTTCGTCGGCGAAGGTGCGAAACTCGATGACCTTTCCGTCGCGGAAAGTATATATATCGGCGGTGCGGCCTTCGAGCCAATCGGGTTGGTCTTTTAGCCTGACGCGGACGTGGCAGGTCACAACGATCTTATCGCCGGCAGTGACGAATCGCGACGGTTCGCAAGAGCCTTTGGCCCACGTCGAGCGGCCTTTGGCTACGTGGGCCTTAACGTCATCGATACCATGATAAGCCCCAGCATTCGGAGATCCCTCGAATTCGATCCGCTCGATCTGCGGGTCGAAATCTTTGACGAACCCGTCTATATCGTTCCGGTTGAGTGCGGCGTAGGCGGACTTTATTACTTGGGTCTCAGCTTTTAGAGGCGATGTTTGATTGTCCATGGCATCACGAAAAAAGTGCAGGATTGTTATTCGTCGGCATTAATGAATCGAGACCGAAATGTTCGTAAGCGAGGCGTGTCGCCATGCGTCCGCGGGGTGTGCGGTTGAGGAAGCCGATCTGGAGCAGGTATGGTTCGATGATCTCTTCGATCGAGTCTTTTTCTTCGTTGATCGCGGCTGAGATCGTTCCCAAGCCGACCGGGCCGCCGTCGAATTTCTCGATGATGGTTCTCATCAATTTGGTATCGCGTTCGTCGAGGCCATAGCTGTCGACTTCCATTCTGTCGAGAGCACTCGAAGCAACGTGTTCGGAAATACAGCCGTCGTGATCGACTTCGGCAAAATCGCGTACTCGGCGTAGCAGGCGATTTACGATACGCGGCGTGCCGCGACCGCGTTTGGCGATCTCATGCGAGCCTAGATTCTCGATGACAACTTCGAGGATGTTAGCCGAACGTTCGCAGATCGTTTGAAGGTCATCGACACCATAAAAATCAAGGTGAAATATGATCCCAAACCTTCCACGCAGCGGAGCCGTGATCATTCCGGGCCTGGTGGTTGCTCCGATTAATGTGAACTTTGGCAGCTCAAGCTTGATCGATCTCGCGGCGGTGCCTTGGCCGATCATAATGTCGAGATTGTAGTCCTCCATCGCCGGATAGAGAATTTCCTCGATCGCGGGATTGAGCCGATGTATTTCGTCGATGAAAAGCACATCGCCTTCTTCGAGATTGGTCAATATTGCAGCCAGATCGCCTGCCTTTTCGATCACGGGGCCAGAGGTCGATTTGAGCGACGCACCCATCTCGTTGGCAACGATGTTCGAAAGAGTTGTTTTGCCAACGCCTGGCGGACCTGTGAGCAATATATGGTCAAGAGCTTCGCGGCGTTTGAGAGCCGCCTTCATAAAGACTCGCAGGTTTTCTTTGACCTTTGTTTGGCCGATGTATTCGGCCAACTGCGCAGGCCGAAGCGTCGCCTCAAATTTACTTTCTTCGGGCGATAGTTCTTCGTTTCTGATGTTAATTGCCGCGGCGTTGGTCATGATTTGCGTTGAAATAGCGTTCATCAAAATAATAGCCCCTTATTGTATAAAGCCAAAATATCCATCGAAAAGGCGACGATGCAATGCAGGACGAGGCCGATCCATATCGTGCCGTTTTTATAACTCAACCAG
This sequence comes from Chloracidobacterium sp., assembly GCA_016711345.1. Lineage (NCBI taxonomy): Bacteria > Pseudomonadati > Acidobacteriota > Blastocatellia > Chloracidobacteriales > Chloracidobacteriaceae > Chloracidobacterium > Chloracidobacterium sp. The sequence goes on along the minus strand of JADJTD010000001.1, from coordinate 597,829 downwards.
CCGAGAAAAATACCGGCGAAAACGGCCGCAAAAGTCTCCGGCATTGGCTTTTGAAAATGGATCATCGTGTAGGGAACGGTCATCGCGAGTATCGAATAAAGCCCAAGCGTCGGTTTGAAACTATGAAGCAAAAAGCCGCGAAAAAAGAACTCGAGTCCAAAGAACTGAAAGAAATAGACGAGTTCCCAAATAAGCAATGTCGTGCTGAAATATGGATCGCCGTTGTAAACCTTGAGGAACGGATACTTACTTGCAAAGCCATCGGTCAGCGACATCAGATAAATGAGCGGCAGCATTATTAAAACGCATTTTAGCAATATCGATGCAAAGCCTTTTTCAATTGTGAACGCGAGACCGATCTCGCTCAGTTTGCGCTTTTGCACAAACTTTGTGAATAACGCCGGCATGACAAAATAAAACATCACCGACACAAAAACCCACCAGATCAGGCCGTAAAGATTGTTATTCGTCGGGTGAGCGGCCTCAACGCCGACGTCGGCAAATCGAGTGCCCGACAATATCGCGGCAAGATAATCAGGATTTTTGAAATACGAAATGCATGTCAGGCCGACAGCCGCGTAAACGAATGCAAAAACAGTGCGGCGATCAAGTGTCGCAAGATCGCTCCATATTTGTCGTGCTAATTCGAGCATTAACCTTGCTACTTGGTGCAGTATTTTAAAGAGCCGTCTGACAATACTAGTTCTGTATAACCAAGCTTTATGGCATTTTCTCCGCTGTGCTCGGATACTGGAATTGGTTTTTGAACAATCTTAATCGGGAAGTTGTTGTCTATTTGAGGAGGAGGTGAAGACATTTTGCGAATAAATTTGCAGCTCATCACCTTTCACTTTATAAAAAACCATTCCAATCGTTTCACTATCGACAAAAAAATCCGTTTTTTTGGATGGGCCATTACACATATTTCCATCGGTTGAGATTGAAAGCCCTTCATAATTCCGCCCTCTAATCTCTCTCTTAAAGTAAACACTATGTTGACCAACTGGAATTTGACGGATGTCATAAAGTGGACCCCGAGTACCACCCCAATCGCCGCTACAATGCCCTAGTTGGATCAAAGATAATAGGAAAAATAAATGTTTGTATACCATGTTATTTTGCCAACACCTGCAACGCCCGACGAAGCAGTTTTTGAACCGATATCTCCGTGCCTTCCTGAGCAGATTGATTTAGTGCCTTTTCGGCGAGATTTCGTTGATAGCCGAGATTTACGAGCGCTGACAAGGCATCTTCGAAAACGTCATCAGTCGGCATTGTTTTTTGCGTGGCTGAGTCGAGCGAGGAGTCGCCGGACACTTTTCCAACCTTGTCGCGCAGCTCAATTACGAGCCGCTCGGCAGTCTTGCGGCCAACGCCTGGGATCGATGTCAGGCGAACAAGGTCATTACTGCGGATCGCCGTTATTATCTCGTCGGCGCTCATGCCGGAGAGCATCGTAATGCCCGATTTTGCGCCGATGCCCTGAACCGAGATCAGTTGCAGATAAAGCTCACGCTCGCGCAGGGTTTTGAAGCCAAATAGCTGGATGGCGTCTTCGCGGACGCTCGTATATATCCGCAGACTGACATCCGAGCCGATCTCACCAAGCTCGTAAAATGTCGAGAGCGGGATCGATACTTCGTAACCGACACCGCCGACGTCGATGATCGCGGTGTTGGTTTGTTTTTCGAGAAGTTTTCCGGATAGGTAAGCAATCATTGTTTCACAGTTGAAACAGGAATTGTAATGCAAATTGAGGAACATCGCAATGTCTCGGAATCGTTCGTAATATAGATAGATCTTTCTTGACTTTGCGGTCTTTGCGTCTTTGCGGGATAAAGATTTCCCGCAAAGCCGCAAAGACCGCAAAGGAACTTAAAGAGTCAGCTTGCACTGCATTTCGCATTCTGTTTTATTTGTTATCAATGAAGTCGGAAAAGATCTCAGAGCTGACTACCAACCGTTTAAGCGTTTATCTGCGCTGTTTGAACGATCTAGCGGCGAAAGGTGCTAAGACGGTGTCGTCAAAAGCTTTGGCGGAGATATTTCATCTCAATTCCGCACAGATACGCAAAGACCTCGCGTATTTTGGCGAATTCGGTGTCCGCGGCGTCGGTTATAGGGTCGAGGCACTTCGCGACCATCTGACGCACATTTTAGGGCTTGATAAGGAACATCGCGTCTGCATTATCGGAGCCGGCCGATTGGGCACGGCGCTTACCGATTACTATGGTTTTAAGAAGGCAAATTTTACCGTTGCCGCGCTTTTTGACGCGGATCCGAAGAAGATCGGAAAAAAAATCGGGAATGTTGAGATTCTGGACATCAAAAATTTTGCTGCGGTCGTCAAAAGGGATAAGATAGAAGTAGCGGTGATCGCGGTTCCGGCGGCAAATGCCCAAAATACTTTGGAAAGAGTCACAAAAGCCGGCATCAAAGCTGTAATGAATTTTGCACCGGTCGCATTAAAAGCATCCAAGGATGTGAAATTGAAAACGATCGATCTGACAACATCGCTGGAAAGTCTTTCATATTTTCTGGCGCAGCCGGTCAATCAGTTGAAACCGAAAGCCAAAAGCCGTCGTAAGCAGTAATAGAGAGGTAAGATCATGGGAAATATAGGTTGGTTAAAGAGAGCGTTGCCGTTTTTAGCGACGTTTGCAATTGGGATCTTTGTCGCTAGTTTTTTTGTAAATATTGGAGCCCCGCGATTTGGAAATCGAAGCAAATGCCGCCATGAGGTACGGGAACTTCGAATTGAGAACGAACAATTACGTGAAGAAAACATTCGTCTGCGGATCGGGCAGAGTGCGAGTGAATTTGAACATGTTCCCGACCAGTTTTTGAATTCGCAAAGCATCGACGAACCGGTCCTGCCTCCTCCGCCTCCGGTAAGGGTTCACAAAGATCGCAGCAGGTAATATAAATTTCTGCCAAATCTAAACCACAGGTCAACGCCGTCCACGACGACAAGTTGATCTGTGGTTTTCTATTTATACCAAGACCTGTAGGCAGCGTTTCATAGATAAAAATTCTTGCAATTTATAGAAAATTGTGTTACTTTTTTGACTGAATTAAACGGCTCTTTGAAAATTGATTTTTTAGAAAAACTTTTTATTTTGACACTGAACGGAACGAATGGAATAAACTGTGTAAATGCAATGAGTTACTTATTCCAGACCCATTTCATGGTAGGAAATAGTAGTATTATTTCCTACTCTGGTAGGAACAAGTAGTATTTGTTCCATGGTTCAATGCAGAGCATAACGCCGGAGTTGTTCAGCTTTTGGTCGGTTTTGGCACTCGCTCGACCAGATGTGTTAATCTGGGGTTTCCTGTTTTATGGACGAATATTCAGCTCGAAAACTAATTGTCGAGATAGGCAAGCTGCTTTATGAACGCAGCTATGTGGTCTCGTCGGACGGCAATGTAAGCGTTCGGCTCGATGAGAATACGGTGCTGGCGACGCCGACGATGACTTGCAAGGGCCGTATGACTGAGGATTGCCTTGCGCTGACCGATATGGACGGCAAGCCCTTGTCGGACAAACGTGCATCGTCGGAACTTGCGATGCATCTACTGATCTACAAGATGCGGCCTGACATAAAAGCGGTCTGCCACGCACATCCGCCGCACGGGACGGCGTTTGCGGTTGCCGGACTTGCGATAGACAAACCGATCCTGTCGGAAGTGATACTGACGCTCGGCTGTGTGCCTCTGACCGATTACGGAACGCCTTCGACAAACGAGCTGACCGAGGCGATGAAACCGTATGTCACGCATCACAACGCGCTGTTGATGGCTAATCACGGAGCGGTTGCCTACGGCGAAGATCTTTGGCAGTCATTTGACAGGCTTGAAACACTCGAACACACGGCAAAGATCGCAATTTTGGCAAAAGCTCTCGGCGGCGCAAATGATCTGCCGCAGGATGCAATCAAAAAACTCATCGAGATAAGAGAAAAAGCGGGTTATCTGAAAGAAAACGCCCGCTGTCAGGCTTGCGGATATTTGCACGATGCCCATATTTCCTGCGAATTGGACGTTAGCTATCCGGCAAAGTCGGGGGCGAACGGCGGCGAGATCTCATTTACACGCGAAGAATTAATAGAGCTTTTGAGCCAAGCGGCCAAATTGAGTTAAACTGATTGAACAACGGGCCGAAACGCGAGTGTTAACGAGCGTGCGTTAGACGAACATTGTGCACGCTCCTTAACAGTCGCGTTTCTGCCCGAAACTAAGGAGCAAAACTAAATGCAAGAAGCATTGGGAATGGTTGAAACTAAAGGCTTGGTGGCAACGATCGAAGCCGCTGACGCAATGGTCAAGGCCGCAAACGTGCAACTAATCGGCTATGAAAAGATCGGCGCAGGATTTGTGACCGCTATCGTTCGCGGTGACGTTGCGGCTGTAAAAGCGGCAACGGACGCGGGCGCTGCAGCAGCAAGACGCGTCGGCGAGCTTGTCAGTGTTCACGTTATACCGCGTCCGCATTCCAGCGTTGATGAAACGCTGCCGGTCGTACGTAAGTAGTTCAAAGTTCAAAGTTCCAGGTCCAAGGTTCCTCTTCGGCGGCCTTAACTTTGAACTTTGAACTTTGAACTTGAAACTTTGAACTTCAAAATGATAATCGCACGCATCATGGGCACTGTTGTGTCCACTCAAAAAGACGAACGCCTGCACGGTAAAAAGCTGCTCATCGTCAAGCCGATCAACCTCGACGGCACTGACCAGAGCGGCTATATTGTTTCCGTTGACACGGTCGGTGCCGGCTTTCACGAAAAGGTCATCGTCGTTAGCGGTTCGTCTGCTCGTTTGGCAGAAGGCAATAAAGATTGTCCGGTCGATTCTGCGATCATCGGCGTGATCGACGAGATCGATTTTACTTAACACAGGAAAGGTGTGACATGAAAAACGAACTGCGATCTACGTTTATTTTCATATTATTCGCGACCCTTGGGCTTTTTGTCATGTCCGCCGCAGGGCAGGGAATTGGTGATAGAAATCGAGCGGCTGACAGCAATGGCGGTAATTATAGTATCCAAGGCAGAGTTCTCCTTCCGGATGGCAAGCCTGCAACAGGTGTTAAGGTCTATGTTTCAAGTTCGGACGGTCCGGGTCTTTCAGTCACGACCAACATTGATGGAACATTTCAAACTGGAAGCATAAACGCGGGTAATTATACGATCGCAGTAAAAGTTCAAGGCTACCCGTCAGAGAGTGAGTTCCTCACTATAGATCGCGACACTCCTGCAGGGCGGACCTTTAATGTTCTATTGTATCTTCGAGTCGAAGGTCAGAAAAAAGGTGATTTTTACTCGGTCAATCCGATGTTCAAGGATGTCCCCAAGCCTGCCATTGAAAAGTTTAAACAAGGTGTAGAAAAACTTCAGAAAAATGATGCGAAAGCTGCGGTGAGATCTTTTGATGAGGCAATCGCTGCATATCCGAATTTTGCAGTGGCATATCACGAAAAAGGCTCGGCTCTTTTAATGCAAAACGAACTCGATTTGGCTCTCGAAGCCTTCGTCAAGGCCGTACAGATCAAGCCTGATTATTTGGAAGCAAAATACTCCGTAGGATACACGCAGTATTTAAAGAAACACTATGAGGTTGCGGCCGCAGTTTTCGATGATGTGGTTAAGCAGAAAAAAGCGATGTGCGAGGCGTATATGTACCTCGGTATTTCGCTTTACAACCTGAGAAATATCGATGCTGCAGAGAGTGGATTAAAAACTGCGATCGCTTGTCCAGCTGGTGAAAAGCTTGCTCTCGCACATCTTTATCTTGGACAGATCTACGCTCAGAAAAAAAAGAACTCTGAGGCCATAAGCGAACTCGAGAAATACCTGGAGCTATTGCCAAAAGCACCAAATGCTGACCGGATCAAAACGGCGATCGCCGATTTGAAGAAAGGGTCGTAAATCTTAATGCAGATCGCCCGCGTCATTGGTAATGTGGTTTCGTCGGTGAAGAATGCGACCCTTCACGGGCGCAAGTTCTTGATCGTGCAGACGCTCGATGCCGACCTTAACCCAACAGGTAAGCCAACGATAGCTCTCGATGCAGTCGGCTGCGGTGTCGGCGAACTCGTCTTTTGGTGCCGGGGAAAAGAGGCTTCGTTTCCTTTCAAACGTGACGAAACACCCACCGACTGCACAATAGTTGGGATCATAGATTCGGACGCTCATGTCTTTCAGGGATAATCCCCGCAATTCATTATGCTTTTAGCAAGGGTCATCGGAAACGTCGTAGCAACGCAGAAGAACCAGCGTTACGAAGGAACGCGGGCGATGCTTTGCCGCCAGATAACGCCAGAAGGCGAGGACATGGCTTACACATGTATTGCCCTGGATTCGGTAAATTCGGGCGAAGGCGACATCGTTATCATCGCTCAGGAAGGCTGGTCAGCATCGACAGCAGCTACGGGCAAGCCCGGAGCAGCGATCGATTCTGCAATTGTTGGGGTTGTGGATTATGTTGATCTCTTAGATTAATAGCTGTACTGAAAATTGGATATTTTTTCAGATATTGGTTCGGTTTGAGGTTAGATCGGCGATAATGAATGACGGCTGGCGACCGTTCCGTCCATCCCGCCAACGCCGCCGGGCTTGGACCATCGTAAGGAAGAGTCCTGATTTTTAGGTGGCTTTTTGGGGGGTCTCCGATGGCTTTTGAGGGGTATCCGATGGCTTTTTCACCCCTCAGCAACGGCATTTTTTCCTGATATCGATCTAAATGTTGCAATAATGAGACTTAAAGTGGCCAGAGATGACAAATAGTCTAAAAACCTCAGAGTTTGATGCCGCGTCGATATTTGCGGCTATTGAGAAGATCAACCATCGCCTCGATAGGATCGAGGGCGTTTCGGCTTCCGACATAAAGCCGCCTCATCCGAGCCTCGACAAACTAAGTATCGCCGAAGCTATTGCCGATTCCATTTTCGGCAGCGAGTTCAAAGAAAAGGCTTGCCAGTTCGAGCCTAGCAAGCCTTGCGATCACTGTTCTATGTGTAATTCGCGCGGATTTTGATCCGTGGTTATGGTTTTCTCAACGAATTCGCATCGCCAACGCTCGGAGCTGATTTCGCACCCGGCTCGGCAGTGAAGTAAGGCTCTTCCTTAAATCCAAGCAAACCAGCGGTCAAAACAGCCGGGAACGAGTTTCGGGTGGTGTTGTAGCTTGTGACCATATCGTTGAAATCAGTTCTCGCAGTGTTTATGCGATTTTCGGTGCCTGCTAGCTCATCCTGGACCTTCATGAAGGCTTCGCTTGATTTGAGCACTGGATAAGCTTCTGAGAGGCTTAACAGACGACCGATAGTGCCGCCAAAGCTATTATTGGCGTCGATAATGGCCTGTTTTTGCTCGGGTGATTTATCGCCATCGGCTCCCGCTGGTGCGGCCTTCGAAGCCTCCAGCAACTTTGAACGGGCCGAGGCGATCTGTCCGAAAATTTCCTGTTCGCCGATATTAGCCATTTTCGCGGTTTCTACTAAATTCGGTATTAGGTCAGCACGCCGCTGCATCGCACTTTCGACATTGGCCCATTTTCCTTTGACCTGCTGCTGTTTAGCGGTTAGGTCGTTGTAGCTGCATCCGCTCAAGGCAAACGCCGCAAACAATACGATCGATAATAAAATTGCTCTTTTCATATTTTTGTTCTCCTTATTTTCCGATTGCATCTACAGCGTTGATCACATTTTCGATCTGCTCCATATACTCGCCAAAAAGTGCGTTGGCAGAAATTTCGTTCAATGTGACGGTGGAATTATTCTCACGGATATTGAATATTTTTTCAAACGGTGTGCCGTCTATCTGAAGCTCTTTCGCCGTTAAGGCAACAATTTCGTGCTTTGTCGCCGGCGGGTCAAAACCCTTTAGGATCAACACTGCCCTAAAAAGAGCGGCGAAGCTAGACAGGCTTTCCGCCATCAGACTTTTCAATCCATCGACCGATGTTGATACAGGTATATATTGACGCCGCAGTTGGATAAGTTTACTTCTCAGTTCGTACTCCGCCTGTAGACGAAGAAACTTGTCCGAAATATTGAGATCGGCAAGCACATCTGGGCCGTAGAGCACTTTGTGAGCAATGCTCATCTGATGAAATTCTATTGGGAACACATCGGCGGCATTTTGAAGTTCGGAAACTGTGAAGTAAACCGGAACCGGATTGCCGAGGCGTGTCCATTCACGGACACACGCATGAGCATTTCTGAGATCTGCCGGACCAATTTTGTGCAGCGCGATGAGAATGTTGTAGTCAGACTGTTTCGGCACAAAATCGCCTGCTGCGGCCGAGCCGTAGAGAATTACCGACGACAGATTTTTGCCGTGCGTGGATTTCAGATCATCAATGAATGCGTCAAAATGTATCATCATTACCAGTCACCTCCTGAGCCGCCTCCGCCGAAATCACCACCACCGCCAAAACCGCCCCAACCGCCTCCACTATCCGAGCCGCCCCAGTCGCTCGAAGAGTTTCCGCCGGACAGGCTGGATCCTATTATTCCACCGATAATGCCCGAAGCAATATTTCCGGCAACATCACCCCCACCGCCAAATCCCCCGCCACCCCAACGGTTTCGGTCGCCCTTTGTCGGCCCGCCTTTAGACCGCGAGAAGATTATTAATAGGATAATAAAAACGATCACACCGCAGCAAAATAGACCAAAAACTGCACTTCCACCTGTAGATCTGTCGGTTCCTGCGACGGGTTTTTGCGGCGCGGCGCCAGCGTTGCCTTTATTGCGGATCGTCGTAATATATGCATCGACAGTGTCGGAAATACCTTTACCGTAGTTTCCTTTTCTAAACTCCGGAACAAGATTTTGCCGTTGAAGGCTACCGACGAGACCGTCGGGCAACTCGTCTTCGAGGTCTTTGCTTACTTGCGTGTAATATTTTCGGTCGTCTATTGCGACGAACAGCAAGGCGCTCGGATTGTCGTCGTCTTTTGAGCCTATCTTCCAGCCGCGTGCGACGGCGAGGGAATAATCGAAAGTGTCACGTTCGCCAGTCGTTTTTACGACGGCGACGGCGATCTCGACGGATGGATTTGTGGTCTCTTTTAGATTTTTGAGCTTGGTTTCTAGTTGCTGCTTAGTAGCCGCGTCAATGACACCGGTGTAATCGTTAACAAAACCGGTTGAGGGCGGCAGAGGTGAATTGTTTATCGAAAAAGGTTGGGTTTCCTGCGCAAACGCCGAAACCGCGAGCAACAGGGTCGCGGCGAAGAAAAAAACAAATTTACCGAAGTCGATAGGTTTTTTCATTGTGTCGCGATAATTCGCCAATCTATAAGCAATACGAGAACATCGCGGTAGATGTTCGGTAATTCGTGGTCAGGCCTTTCTTACTTCGACTATCTTAGCGCGAAAGATACGTTTTGCCGCCCTGACGACGGGATGAGCGTTCGCGTATTCGAGAAGCTCGGCCTCGGTTGGATCGCTGCTCAAAATAGGAAGTTCGACGCTCTCTTCTTTTGGAACAAACTCATCTCTAAATTTTGCGACATCAAATGCCGGAGCCGCGGCGGTTGCGGTTGGAGCAGCTGCAGCGGCATGTTGCGTTGAATTTACTGCATTTGCTGGCCTTATGCCCAGCAAGGTCTCGACGATCTTATTCAGGCTCTTGATCGGCAAAAGATCGTCACCTGTGAGCCTTAATTTGTCTTCGTAACCGTCATCGAGCCGCGCATCGTCAATGTGTTCCAGTTCGGCGGCAGAGAGCGACGGCAGGCGAACCGTCGGAACATAATGTTCAACAATCGCCGAGGTTTCAATGATCGGTTCTTCCACCGGACTCTCGTCAATATCTGGTACTTCATCTGGTAGAGCAGCCTCTGCAAATGAATGTGCAGCTGAAACCTCCTGCACCTTAGCACGATCGTTGATACTCGCGTTTCCGCCTGTGTCCGTCGGCTCAGGTTTTAGAGTTTTTTTTTCCTGAGTGTTATTGGCAGAGGCGGCTGCAGAATGGGAAGACCCAGTCGCTATCGCTCCTTGTTCTGACTTTAGAGGCACTCCCGTCGAAAGGGAATCGAGGCGTTCTAGAATGCTTTCGATAGTGGTGACGCTTCGCATTTCAATGAGCTTTACGAGGCCGATCTCGAGTACGTAACGCGGATGTGCAGCTTCGCGGAGGCTGGCTTCGGTTTCGCAGAGCGAATTAAAGAACCGCAGAAGATCGGCTTCGGTAAACGACGCTGCCATGGAACGCATTTCATCTTCGTTGAAAACGGCACCTTCGAAAAGGTGTTTGTCATCGGCGGCAACCTTGAAAACAAGCAGATCGCGGAACAGCCCGAGCAGATCGCGGCAGAAGTTTCGCAGGTCGTGGCCGCGAGCGATAATGTCGTCAACGACAGCTAAAATGGCCTTTGGCTGCTTCTCCGAGATCGCGTTTATTGTTTTTGTGAGTATCTCAACGCCTGCAAAACCGAGTGCGTTGGTCACATCGGCTGCTGAGATCTTGTCACTCGAAAAACTTATGACCTGATCAAAATTTGACTGAGCGTCGCGCATCGAGCCTTCGCCTGAACGGGACAATTCACGCAACGCATCGTCTGAAATGTCTATATTTTCAGCGTCGGCGATCAGTTTTAACCGGTCAAAGATCTTTTGGAGCGGAATGGTGCGAAATTCGAATTCCTGACATCGTGACAGGATCGTCTCGGGAACCTTGTGCAGCTCGGTCGTCGCCATTATGAAAACGACGTTGTTTGGCGGCTCTTCGAGCGTTTTCAAAAGGGCGTTGAATGCCGATTTCGAAAGCTGATGGACCTCATCAATGATAAAAACCTTGTAACGGTCGCGTGCCGGGTTGAAGTTGATGCCGTCAATGATCGTACCTCGCACATCGTCAATTCCGGTATGCGAAGCGGCGTCGATCTCAAGCACATCCATCGAACGGCTTTCCGAAATCTCGATACACGAAGGGCATGCGGTCGGGTCATTCAGCAAACACGGCGTTAGATTGGGTTTGTCGGTCTTGTGACAATTCAGGGCCTTTGCCAGAATGCGGGCAGTCGTGGTTTTACCGACTCCGCGAGCACCTGAAAACAAGTAGGCGTGATGCAGACGGTCGTATTCTAGGGCATTCCGCAGCGTGTGCGTAATGACCTCTTGCCCGGTCACCTCTTCAAAGGTCTGCGGCCTCCATTTTCTTGCGATCACCTGATAAGACATTTCTTAAAGAATAAAGGATAAATCTCAAACGATAAAGCGCCGCAGGAGATTTGGTAGTGATGTAAGTTTGTGTGGGTGTCATTTTACGTAAATAGAAATTTTATAAGCAGCGTTTTTTCTGCGATAACGGCGGGCGCTATAAACCACTTCTTCATAGTTGCCATCCTTAACGGCATCATCAACTATCTCGTCAACCGTCTTGTTTGGGTGTAACGCGCTGTCAATTGGCAGATTGTCTAACAATTTAAAACCCAAGTCCCCCAGATCCATAATAGAAGTGAATTTGTCGAGACCTTTCTCCCGTTTATACGATTTCCAAGTTTGGGGTATTACATTGTGCATTGCTACCAAGTGTGTAGTTTGGCTGGTTTCTTTTCTTCTGCCCACGGCCTTTTGAAATAAGCGGTGATTGTGGATTCTTGTTTGCCTGTTGCTGGATTTATCAGGCTTGTAGATTGAACGACAGAAACCAACTCCCACCCGTCAATGCCGTACATGTTTAAATCTCGATCATCTAATTCTTTTTTTATTAGATATTCCCATTTCTGCATAGTGATCTCCTTTTAGTATTTAATCCAAAGATAGACCTAAAGCCATTAGTTGCTTTCTCAAGTTGGCAATCAGCTCCGTATTTTCTTTCGTTTCATCTAACAATTCGCGGACTTTTGGAGCATCAAGAGCGGCAAAGTGTTCTTCCTTAAAACTCGCGGTGATATGGGGATGTTCTCCCTGCATACAAACTCCGACATAGTTTATTAGTGAGCCTAAACGTTCTCTCTCGGCTTGTAAGATAACTTTTCTTTTCTTGGCCTCAGTATAATCGGTCATCATTCGACCTCTTATCGCCATTTCTTCGTCGTTACTCATTCAAAACTCCTATTCACTTCTATTACCCGACTAAATGTCTGGTGCGGCAGACAAATTAGCCGTTGCCGACCTCTCCACCCGCCGAAGTCAAGACACTATTTCCTACGCGATCTATATTTGGATTCTCAGGCTGCGGGTCATATTTATCGCAAAGCTGATATATCTCGTTTAATAAAGCCATGGTTTGACGGCTGGCCTCACCTGCAAAAACCACATTCAAATGGCCACCTTCATTCATTTCTACACTTGCCTTGAACATAATACCTTTTGGTAAGGTCATTGCCTTTCTAATCTTGCTTCCACTGTCGTTTACCTCATCGTCAGGGGATTCATCCTCAAATTCTGGCAATTCACCACCATCCTCTAGTTCAATCTTATCAGAAGCAGAGAGGTTTGCATAGGCGATAGTGGCTCGAAAATCTTTGATAAAGCTATCCACAACGGAAGGGTTGAAGTTTCGCTCGAAAACCAAATACTCACTGATTACTTTATCAAGCGAAGGAAGAGAGCCATTATATCTCTCCCAAACTTCTTTATATAAAGACGGACTAAGAGCCGCCTTTTTCAACAAATCTGGCTTTTCCGAATGATCGGCAAGAATTTTCCTCGCCACCTCCGTTAGCTTAATCTGTCTTTGTTTTCCATTTCCCGCGACATCGAGTAGCCCGAATGCCTTCAAGGCTGCTATTGCGGAGTTCGCACTGCCTTCCTTGTAATCCCATGCGTGCATTGCTGAGGCAAGGCCAAGCGGATTAGTCCCAGCCGCCAGTCGTATTGCTTCCGCCTTTTCGAGGGCATCAGGAAGCCCGATATAAGGGTAATTAGGGCTTCTATGTTTCTTTGGTTTTTCAGTCATAAGTTACCTCCACCGTAAACATAGCACAGGCTGATGCCACAACGCAACGCATAGGCAAAAATAAATTATATTTTTATGGCTGGTTTATGGCTATCCCTATTGACACGCTATCAATCTATCTATATAGTAGGAGTTAGTTATTTGAAACCAAAATAGAAAAAGCCAGCAAATTGCTGACTCTTTCTATAATCTTGGAGGCTTGAGTGAGTGGTTTAAACTGCCTGACTGATAATCAGGTGAGCCGGTGACACGGTTCCGTTGGTTCAAATCCGACAGCCTCCGCCATCGAGGACGCCCCAAAGGAAGCTACTAACTTCCCTTGAGGCTTAGACACACAGCCGAAGCTGCATGACTGTTCCAACTTCATTATACGCTTCCAAGTTGTGTGAATCAATAGGAGATTCACATGGTTTGCCACAATTGCGAAGCACTCGCAAAGAAACACGGAAAAGACAGAAAAGGTTTGCAGCGTTTTCGTTGCGTTCCATGCAACCGAACATTTACCGAATATCAGGAAAAGCCCTTAGAGGGCATGTATCTGCCTTTAGACAAGGCCACAATGGTTCTGAATATGCTTCTAGAGGGAATGAGCCTTAGAAGCGTGTCACGTCTTACAGGCGTCGAAATGCACACGATCTTAAAGTTGCTTGTTCTTGCCGGAAGCAAAGCTGACCGCCTTATGAATGACAAAATTCGCGGTCTCAAAGTCGAGGATGTGCAAGGGGATGAGCTTTGGGGATTTTGCAAAATGAAGGCTCGGACAAAAGAGCATAAAGGCATAGAAGCTGAGGGTGTCGGGAATGTTTGGAACTACGTTGCTGTCGAAACCAATTCTAAACTCGTTCTCGCTCACCACATGGGCGATAGAACACTTCCACATACTGTTGCTTTCATAGAGAAGCTAGACAGAGCAACCGAAGGACACTTTCAGTTTTCAACCGATGCTATGACAAGCTACCGCGATGCCGTAATCTACGGGCCGCTTGGCGAACGTGTTTCTTACGGTCAGTTGATTAAGATTTACGAAAGCGGTCGTGAGGACAAAATAACTGCGAAGCGATATTCACCAACAAAGTTCATTAAATCAATTAAGAAATCAGTGTGGGGAAATCCTGATCTGGAAAAACTTTGCACTTCACACGTTGAAAGGCTCAATTTGTCGATACGAACGCAAGTTAAAAGACTCGCACGGCTTACACTTTCATTCTCGAAAAAATGGGAAAACTTGGAAGCGATGATGAGCCTATATTTTGCGTTCTATAATTTCGTGAGGCCGCACAAATCGCTAAACGGTGCTACCCCTGCAATGGCTCACGGAATAGAGAAAACGTTCTGGACGGTCGAGGATTTACTCAGGTATTAGACGGTTCTGTTGGATAGACTAAATGGTCAGGGTCCCACCATAGTAAACGTAGCGTCGATTGATCACGAATCCCCCAAACTCTCTCACGACTTTGTAGCCGAAGAGATACCAATTCATCAATATCGTCCTGAGAAATCTGCTCCAGTCTGTCTTGAGCATCCTTGCAAATCTGATCTTTGCGAATAGTGTGATTCCAGTACTTTCTAGCAATCAAAATCTCGTTCCAATCCAAAGATTCAAGTTCGACTAGCTTATTATGAATGTCTTTAAGTTTATCTCTCTCAATTGTGTGCCATCCATAAGGATCAACCATTTGGAGCATTCCAAATCGCCACGACGGCCTGTCGTTGTTACTTGTTTGAACCACCGTTCGGGGTGTTCGGGAGTCGGCTTTGAGTTGATGACTGACTTTGGGACGTTTCGCCATATTTATAGGCCAGAATAGTATTCGTGCATGCTAAGATGGGAGATTACTTTTTCACCGCGATCCCCATCAGACAAACCGATACGGGCGTTTTTCCATGGTCCTTCCGCGTGAGTTAAATCACTTAATTGCTGAGATGACATTTTGGCATACACTTCTAAAATCGCATCCATTGTTGCGATCTGGTTTTCGTTAAATACCTCAGCGTTGCCAGTTTCAAGTTTGGCAATTTTGAATTGACCTTTATGAGTAAAATATAAAGGCGGACAAACAGGGCCATTGGCCCAAGCCTGTATTGGCTCGTCAAATAACGGAGTTTCATCCCAGACCAGTGACCATGCCTGCGCATAATAAATAAGTTTCTGCAATTTCATCGCGGTCATTTCACCTTGTTTTTGCAAAATATATTGTGCTGCGTCGAATACTGTTGGCATTACGTCTCCTTACCTAGGTTGAACCTAGGACGCTGGTTTTACGAATTGCGTTGCAAAAATGTTTCATACGTGCAAACACCGCATAATCATAAAATGTCTAATTAGTTATGGCTTCCGGTAAACGAGACAAGAGTAGCACTCTTAAAAATTAAAAGTAAAGGTGGTATAGCAATTTTGTGGAAAATCTGTGGAAAACGGATAACCACACAAACTTACAGCACTACCGGAGATTTGAAGAAACTTTCTGGCTGGATGCTGCCGCGGAATCAGGGATATTTCATTGATCCCCTGCTGATGCCCCTTTTTGGACGCAAATCTCGTTTACTTATTTAGAGAGATTGATTTTTTTAATTCCAATTGAAAAATACACAGGAAAGTCTCTAAATGATCATGTTCAAAACTATCTGTTCGTCGCGTTTCGTTATTGTAATTGGGTTTTTGTTTATTGCACTCGTCAGCGGAGTTGTTCTGACTCGAGGAGCGAGGGCCTCAACCGCCACAGATGCAAATGCAGCTAGCCTTTCGCTTATTTACTCTATTAAAGAGTTCTTTGGCATGCAGCATCCGCAGACGAGCACCGTAGCGACGGAAACAGCCGGAGCGATAACCGCTCCGGCGGCAGAGCCAATGGTTTTCTTTGGGCCATTCGTCACGACGATCCTGGTTGATGACTTTACCGGGACTGCTGGATCAAACCTCACATCGAATGGATGGACGGCGGCCACTACTGGATCGGGAGTGACGCCGCCAACGATTTCTGCGACGGGATTGACCTATACAGGCTACCCATCGTCTGGACTTGGAAATAAGGCGTCGTTGGGTACAAGTGGAGAAGATGTTTCAAAAACGTTTACGGCAATTTCGTCAGGTGCTATTTACACTGCGGCGATGATCAATGTAACTTCGTCCCAAACAGCTGGCGATTACGCAATTGCCCTTAATTCTGCAACTGCCGCGTCCCCAGTTTTTGCTGCACGAGTTTACATTAAGAAGGATACGTTTACTACAAATTTTGCGTTGGGAATCTCGAAAAGCACTGGCGGCATTGTTTATTCGCCATTTAGTTATTCGGTGGGCACCACATATCTAATAGTTCTTAAATACGTCATTGTCGCCGGAGCAACTAACGATACTGTAGCCCTTTTCGTTAATCCTGTCCTGAACGGGATCGAACCTGTCGCAACGCTTACGGCAACTGATCTTACTGCTGCCGACCCCGCAAGCATAACAGGTGTAAGTTTGCGTCAAGGGACTGCTGGTGCAGCGGCCGCTTTATTCGTCGATGGGATAAGGGTAGGGTCAAGTTGGCCCAACGCTACGTCATCAAACGTTTCCGTGACTTATCTAGGCAACGGCAACACAGGTGGAACTGTTCCAACTGATACCAATAATCCGTATTTTTACGGCGGTTCCGTTACAGCATTAGCAAATACCGGAAATCTTGTGAGGACCGGCTTTACGTTTGCGGGATGGAATACTGCGCCCAACGGATTGGGAACGGATTATGCAGCAGGTTCGGGAACATTCTCAATTCTCGCTAATACATTTCTCTTTGCCAAGTGGATCCCGATAACCTACACCGTCACCTACGACGGCAATACGAACACGGGCGGAAGTGCTCCGGTGGACGGGAGCAGCCCGTACAACACCGGCGCAACGGTAACGGTTCTGGGCAATACCGGCGGCCTTTTCAAGACGGGATTGGTGTTTGCCGGCTGGAATACACAAGCTGACGGCCTCGGCACAGACAGGCCTCCGGCGAGTACATTCACGATCAACGCCAACACCACTCTGTACGCTAAGTGGCTGCCAAGCTACACAGTCACTTACGACGGCAACGTCAACACAGGCGGAACAGCGCCTGTTGACGCGAACAATCCTTATATTGCAGGTACTTGGGCCGGAGTTGCCGCACCGGGCGATCTTGTAAAGACAGGCTTTAAGTTTAGCGGCTGGAACACTGCGGCGAATCACAGCGGTACGCGGTACACACCGGCGCAGGCGTTTGTTGTAAATGCAAATACGATCCTTTACGCACAGTGGGTCGATCCGTTGTGTGCAGACGCGGGGCTTGATCCGACTTTCGATACGGACGGCAAGTTGACGACAGTGGTGAATGGCGGTGATGAACGAGCCAATGCGGTCGCTGTTCAGACGGATGGCAAGATAGTTGTCGTCGGATATACCGGATCAACGGACTTTGACTTTGCTGTCATCCGCTACAACACGGACGGGTCGCTCGACACGACATTTGATACTGACGGCTTCGTGACGACCGCATTTGGCACCAACACCGACCAGGCGAAAGCAGTTGCTATACAAACGGACGGCAAGATCGTCGTCGCCGGTTATTCATACAACGAAACATCGGGGCAGTTTGAAGTCGCTTTGGCCCGTTACAACACAGATGGTTCGCTCGACACGACATTCGACGGCGACGGCAAAGTGATAACTGTCATTGGCGCGGCGTCTACGTCTAGCGTCGGGTCTGCAATTGTGATCCAACCCGACGGCAAAATCGTGGTCGCGGGATACAGCGGTAGCAGCCCAAATTTTGATTACGCGGTCGTTAGATATAACGCCAACGGCTCGCTCGACACGACATTTGACAGCGACGGCAAAGTGACGACCGACATGGGCGGGTATGACCGTGCCCACGCGGTCGCGCTCCAGGCAGACGGAAAGATCATCATCACCGGAGACAACGGCAGCAATGCAGATTTCGGTCTCGCCCGCTACAATCCGAACGGTTCGCTGGACACGACATTTGACGTTGACGGCAAGGCGTTCGTCTCCGTTTCCGCGGGTGTTGACTGGGCGTATTCGCTAGCGGTCGAGGCTGACGGCAAGATCATCGCCGCCGGGATTTCCGATAGCGGACCAAACTCAGACTTTGGGATCGTTCGGCTTAACACGAACGGCTCTCTCGACACCTCGTTCGATGGCGACGGTATTGTAACGACTGACTTCGGTTTTTATGCCAGAGCAAATTCGGTCGTTATCCAGCCGGACGGCCGGATAGTTGCCGGCGGCTACGGCGAAGGGGATTTTGCCCTCGCCCGTTATAACGCAGACGGTTTGCTTGACACGACTTTTGACGGCGACGGTAAGGTGTCGACCGCCATTCTGAGTTCGACCGACGTAATAAATGCGGTCGCCCTGCAGCCCGATGGCCGGATCGTCGCCGCGGGCTACAGCGACAACGGAACGAGCGGAACAGAAAACGATTTTGCTGTCGCCCGTTACGGCGTTGCTTGCACACCCGAGCCCACACCGACTGCGACAGCTACGGAAACGTTTACGCCGACGCCGACATCTACCGCGACTGACACTCCGACACCGACTGCGACGGAAACCTTCACTCCGACTGCGACAAATACCGCGACTGATACGCCGACTTCTACAGCAACAGACACCCCAACGCCGACAGCTACGGAAACCTTTACTCCTACCGCGACAAATACGGCGACTGATACTCCGACGCCAACAGCGACGGAAACTTTCACGCCGACGGCTACAGCAACTGAAACGTTTACCCCGACGGCGACCGCAACCAATACGCCGACCGACACACCGACGTATACTCCAACGCCGAGTGAAACTCCTTCGATAAGTGGAACTGTGACGTACGGCAATCCGGCGTCGCCTACGACGAAATTCATTTCAAATGCAACCGTCAATGGTGCGGGTTCGCCAAATACTACCGCGTTTACTGCTATTCCGGGTCCAACTGCCGGACAATACCTACTGACGGGTTTTGGTGCCGGATCCTACACCGTTTCATTGGCCAAAACAACAGGCCAGAATGGCGTCTCGTCAGCAGATGCGGCGAGGATAGCTCAGCACGTCGCGGGAACGCTGCTTATCACCAGCGACCGTCACAAGATCGCGGCGGACGTGACGAACAACGGTGCGATATCGTCTACAGATGCTGCACAACTTGCGAGATTTGTGACCGCTCTTGGACCGCCGATTGGGCTTACAAATCAATGGAGATTCTTTGTTCCGGGCGTGTCACAACCTACGTTCCCGATCGGAGCGTCACCGACAAGTCGAAGCTACCCAGGTCCGATAGGCGTTCAAACCGGACAAGACTACATAGGCATTCTGGTCGGCGAGGTCACAGGCAACTGGAATCCGACGGCGGCTAGACCGACGCGAACAGTGGACAGTGTGGACAGTCAAGAAAACTACAGAACGGCGATACCGATCAACGTCACGGTTCAGGAAGTTTTGACGGCGGCGGATAAGGAGATCGTTGTTCCGGTGAATGTCGAGGACATTGCGGATAAAGGCGTGATCTCTTATGAGTTTGATCTCAGGTATGATCCTTCGGTGATGCAGCCGGTTGGTGATGGGGTTGATGTGAAATTGACGGTCAGTCGAGGGCTTTCGGTTGTGACAAATGCAAGTGAACCTGGCTTGTTGAGAGTCGTAGTTTATGGAGCTTATCCGATCGACGAAAACGGTGTGTTGTTGAATTTGAGATTCATGCCTGTTGGATCGGTTGGATCTGTTTCGCCGATCTCATTCGAGCGGATAATGTTCAACGAGGGCGAGCCGAGGGTGACTGTTGGTGAGGGGCAGGTTTGGCTGTTCTGAGATTTTGTTCTGCGGGCTTTACCTATGCTCCAACACAAAGATGGGAACTCCAGAATGTAGTAAAGTTAGCGTATGGATGACAAATACCACGTTAGCAATAGCAAAAAGCCGGTGACGAAGGTTGAGATGTTGGCAGCAAAGATCGAAGAACTGGTAAAGCAGCGTGATCTTTCGACAAACCTTGCAACCAAACAGACGATCAATGCTGAGATCACTAAGCTGTTCGCTCAGTACGAGAGGTTGAAGCTGTGAGCAGTGAATAGTGAAAGGAATAGGGAATAGTGAACGGCAACTTGCCACCTATTTTGTTAATTCGTTATTCTATAAGTTGGCTTCAGGCTCCGCACAAGGTTTGTGTTGTGAACTCCGCTAGGCGAGGAATCGAGCAACGGTAGCAATTTCAACCTGTGTTGCGATCAAGTCTGGAGCCATCTCATCGGAAAGGTGCAAGAGTGGTTGAATTGGCAGCATTGGAAATGCTGTGAGCCTTAACGGGTTCCGTGGGTTCGAATCCCACCCTTTCCGCCAGCCACGAAAAAAAGGATGGTAGACAATAGGTCTAACATCCTTTTTTGATTTAGATTTTCCTAATGGCTGCTAACTGTCAGCCGGATCATCCGGAGCTAGCCAGCTGTATACGAAACCTGCTAAGAGGGCTCCGAGGATCGGGGCGACCCAGAACATCCAGAGCTGGGCAAGAGCCCAGCCGCCTGCGAAAATTGCCGGGCCGGTGCTGCGTGCCGGGTTGACCGATGTGTTTGTCACCTGGATCGAGATCAGGTGGATGAGTGTCAGGCATAGGCCGATCGCGACAGGAGCAAAACCTTTTGGAGCAAGTTTGTGTGTCGCTCCGAGGATCACGATCAGGAAAAAGAATGTCATAGCAACTTCAACGACAAAGCAGGCGAGTGCTTCATAGTGACCGGGCGAATGGTCGCCGAAGCCGTTCGATGCAAACCCGCTGCCGAGCGTAAAGCCCACTTTGCCACTCGCGATCACATACAAAATGCCTGCTCCGCTTATAGCTCCCAAAACCTGAGCAATAACGTATGGCAGTATTTCGTTGGAAGGAAATCTCTTGCCGGCCCACAGGCCTAGCGTGACTGCCGGATTTAGATGACATCCTGAAATATGGCCTATCGCATAAGCCATTGTAAGTACGGTCAAGCCGAATGCGAGCGAAATACCCACATTGCCAGCTTGAGAACCTGCGAGCACAGCAGTTCCGCAGCCGCCGAGCACGAGCCATAGAGTTCCAATAAACTCCGCCGATAACCTCTTTGCAATTGGCATAACACCTCCGCTAGTCGATTTTAGTTTTATAAATGTTTGGTTTTAGATTATAGACTTCAAATCTAAAATTGAATGGCGGAGAGGGTGGGATTCGAACCCACGGTACCCGTAAAGGTACAGCAATTTTCGAGACTGCCCGATTCAACCACTCTCGCACCTCTCCGACCTCATAAAAGGATAAAGGATAAAGGTTGAAGGATAAAGTCGGAAGACTATTATTTTCGACGGGAGCGGAAGAAATCCTGAATCAGGATGCGGCATTCATCGGCTAGTACGCCGGATGTAATTGCTATTTTGTGGTTTAGTTCCGGGCTGTCGCAGATGCGGAAAATGCTCTCAACAGCGCCGAACCTTTCGTCGTGCGTACCGAAAACGAGGCGTTCGACTCGCGCATTTACCAGCGCTCCCGCGCACATTACGCAAGGTTCGACGGTCGAGTAAACTGTTGCTCCGACGAGACGGTAATTGCCGATCTCGGCGCCCGCCTTTCGGAGTGCGAGGATCTCGGCGTGGGCGGTCGGATCGCTGCGCATTATCGTTTCGTTTGAGGCGAGAGCAAGCACGTCTCCGTTTGAAGCAACGATAACTGCTCCTACAGGCACTTCGCCGATGTCGGCGGCATTACGGGCTTCGAGGATGGCTTTTTGCATCCAGAATTCATCCATTGACATGGAATTAGTTTCACGCAAAGACGCAAAGGACGCAAAGGAACCGCGATTTTCTTGCATACGCGCACCTAAAATGTTAAACAATAAGTGCTATAGCTTTTTACCCCTTCGAGAGTTAAATCGCAAGAAACGCTATGAACGACGAGGTTCGCGCCGGTTCTCAACCAGTCGAGAGCGACATTCACACCACGAATGTCCCGCAGTCGTTCCGCGCCTTTGCGGAGGAAGTTCACAAGCGCACTCAAAAGCCGCGAAGCACGCCGGTCGCGATCGCGCAAAAACTGCTGCCCGCCGAATTCAACATGGCGATGGTGCATTTTTATCGCGGTGAAGTGCAGCGGTCAAATGTGTGGCGAACGCGTTTGGATACAACGACGAATTGGGCTGTTATCACAACAGGTGCGACGCTGTCGTTTGTGTTTAGCTCGACCTCAAATCCGCATTTTGCGATTCCCATTAACTCGATCCTTGTGTCGATCTTTTTGTTTATGGAGGCGAGGCGATATCGTTATTACGAGGTTTGGGCAAATCGTGTGCGTATTTTGGAGACCGGTTATTTTGGCCCTATGTTGTCTCACCGAACGATACCGCCCGATAAAGAATGGGCCGATCATCTCTCCACCGATCTGATCTCGCCGCACTTTACCATTAGCGAGTGGGAAGCTGTTGGTAGGCGGTTGAGGGCCAATTATTTGTGGTTGTTTATATTGCTGGCACTTTCATGGACGTTGAAGATTTACATTCATCCGGGACCGATACCATCTGTAACCGAGTCCGAACGCAGAGTGTTTTGGGATGTCTTTTTTGAGAGGGCACAGGTTGGTCTCGCACCCGGCTGGCTGGTTGTCGTTTCCGGAGCCGTATTTAACGCGATGTTGA
Source organism: Chloracidobacterium sp. (assembly GCA_016711345.1). Taxonomy (NCBI): domain Bacteria; kingdom Pseudomonadati; phylum Acidobacteriota; class Blastocatellia; order Chloracidobacteriales; family Chloracidobacteriaceae; genus Chloracidobacterium; species Chloracidobacterium sp. The sequence goes on along the minus strand of JADJTD010000001.1, from coordinate 575,252 downwards.
TATTCGTTGCGTTGACTACACGTAAATTGAGAGATGCGTCGAGCGAAGTGCTTCCGCTCGAGAGCTTTGAATGGCATCCGCTCAAGCAGGTTTCCGATTGGGCCGAGAGCAATCTAAAGCGACGCAATACGATCAGGCGCTCGAAGAAAGCGCGGCAGCGTATGCGCTCTGTTCATAAAACTGAAATTTAGAAATTAATTAGGAGTTGAAACTTATATGCCAATTGAACTTGATGACCGTGGACAGGCTCTGGAAAACGAGTATTTTCATCGCAAGGAAAAAGAACTCATCGCCAAGATGAAAGAGAAGATCGCCGATGAGAGTGCGAAAAGTCTCGAGATAAAATGTCCGAAATGCGATGGAACTCTGATCGAAACTGATTTTGCAACGATCAAGATCGACGTCTGCGATAAATGTTCCGGTGTTTGGCTCGATGCGGGCGAATTGACGCAAATTGCTCAAAAAGATGAAGAGACGGGTTGGTTTGGCAAGATGTTCGGCTAAGGATCTGTCGTTATGAAGAGAATTTTTCCTGTTTTGATATTGATTGGAATGCTGTTCGTCGCAACGGCGAGCGCTCAGGAATCCAGTACGACGGTCAATGACAAAGCGGCGGCTCAAAAACTGCTTGGAAAACACAGGCTTTCGCTGCAGTGGATAAGCTGGGACTATTTTGGTGCAGCGACAGTAACCAATAAGAAATGCAGTTCCGGTGTGAAAGGCTGCTATCGGATCAACGGCGAACAGAAAGGGCGAGGGAACAGCGATTACCTGAAGATCAATGGAGCGATCTCTTCGATCGATAGTAAGCAGTTCAGATTCAATGGAACTATTGAAACTCGCATAAGCCACATCAACGGAGGCAGCCCTTGCGTTCGTTCAGGTGAATTTACTTTCAAGATCACTGGTAAACGGAAATACTGGCGCTTGGCGGAAATGGACAACCCTTGCGATCCGGTGACTGACTACGTCGATATCTACTTCCGCTAATATATGCTGAATTTCGCGATCGAGACGGCGCGCGACGCCGGACAACTTCTGCTCGAAAAATTTGACCGCGGCATCAAAGTCTCCAAAAAAGGCGAGATCAATCTCGTAACTGAGGCGGATCTCGCGTCCGAAGCCCTGATCATTGAACGTATCAAGTCGTATCACCCAAAACACTCAATACTTGCCGAGGAATCGGGTAACGCTGTCATCATCGGCGGTGAAAATACCTGGAAATGGATCATCGATCCGCTCGACGGCACGACGAATTATGCTCATGGCTATCCGTGTTTCTGCGTGACGATTGCGCTCGAACACGATGGCGAGATCGTCATAGGCGTGACATTTGATCCAACGAGGAACGAACTTTTTGCCGCCGAACGTGGTCGCGGAGCGAGCCTTAACAACAAGCCGATCCGCGTTTCCGAAACGGAGGATCTCGGCGACTCTCTAATAGTTACAGGATTCCCTTATGATTTTAAGCGACGCGAAGATTTTGCTCGTCATCTGACGCAGTTCTTGTTGAATTCGCGCGGTGTTCGGCGCGACGGTTCGGCGGCAATCGATATGGCCTATGTGGCGTGCGGGCGTTTTGACGGATTTTGGGAAGAAGGCTTAAATCCGTGGGACATGGCCGCCGGTGTTTTGCTCATCGAGGAAGCAGGCGGACAGATCAGCCGCTACGACGGTTCGAAATTCAGTATTAACTCGCCGCCCATTGTAGCAAGCAATGGCCTGATACATTCACAAATGTTGAGCGTTCTTCGATAACTATTTTGGAGTTGATCTACCCGCTGGCGCGACATCGACCCAGTTGCCGGAAACATCGCCCATTAGTAGAGCCACAAAATCTTCTCCTTTTACATTCGATGTGACGGCAGCATAGTTCCTGTTCGCTGGTGAGAATATCCAGGTTGCCGCCGAGCCAGAACCTGGAACACCGGCTGCGTAACGAGCGACCTGACCCGCATCGAAAGATGAGATAGAACCGTTACCGCTAACGTCGGCTACGATCAATGGGTTTCCGGTCAGAACAGTAGTTCCAGCAACATGCAGCGCGATCTTTGCCGCGTCGAAAGACGTTATCGCCGCATTTATGCCTCCCGTTTTTGACGGCGTAACGGTATAGGAACCAGTGCCAAAACCTGTAATAGAATAATTGCCGCCTGGAAAAGCGCTTGTCGCCGAGATATTGGTCGTGCCTGTACCGCTGAGCAGAACATTTGAAACAAATCGCGGCGGAGCCGGGTTTCCGATAGCATTGCCGTATGTGATCGTTCCGCTGACCGAAGGCTCCGCAATTCGCTCTATTGAAACATCGTTGCCATCACCGCCGAGATAAGTGATCTGAAACTGGGTATCAAGTGCTCCAAAGATCGAACCCTCCGGCAAATTTAGAAAGGTGCCGTTGATCGCGTCGGTGCCGTCGTTGCTGATAATTATAAAAGTGTCGCCTTTCGCAGGCACGAATCCATTCCAAGGAATCGGCGCCAGCACCGCGTTGTCAAGGATGACGGTGCCGACAACATTTAGCTGGTCGTGCCCATTTGCACCGGGCGACGTGCCGCCGATCTTGCAGGCATATGCGCCGTTCGGTGTGAAATTAATGGCATTGTTGATGTTCAGCACACCGGTTGGCGAACTAAGCGTGCCGGCGCTGATCACGCCAGATTTAACTGTTGTTGCTCCGACCGTTCCTGTGCCGCCAAAGCCGCTTAGGGCGGGCGTGCCGGTTGGTATCGCTCCCTGAATGGCGACCGTGCTGTTCGGGATACTCGCGTCAACGATGAAAATGCCGTCGTTTAATAATATGCCGCCGCTAAAGCCGGTTGCTGTAATGATCGCACCCGCGCCAGAACCGTTTTTAGTGACCGAGCCTGAACCTGAGATAAGGCCGATACCCACGATGCCTGCTCCGTCTATGGTCAAAGGTGAACTGCCAACGGAGAGTATTACTATCGTTGCTGTGGCTCCGGTACCAGCGAAAAATGTTTGTGCTCCACTGAGGGTAATGGCGAAATTGATCGTTTGAGTGCCGCTGTCAATGATCATGCCGTTTGTTAGCCGTATTGGATTGCCGCCAAATGTATAAGTGCCGCCTTCGACCGTTATTGAACGAAAACTGGTGAGAAAAAAGAAATTATTATTATTGGTATGTTGGGCCGCGGCCGCCGGAAATATGAGATCGTCACCAGCTACCGGTGCAATATCGGTCGACCAGTTTGCAGCAGTCGTCCAATTAGCGTCCGCACCGCCGCCGTCCCATGTTTTCGTCGCGGCAAAAACATTGACTGACAAAAGCAACAGTAAGAAGAAGACAAATATATTATTTCGCATCGCAAAACTCCTAAACCCACTACGGTAAATCTTTTCAGCCTTTGAATTTACCACAAATATGACCTGTGAACCATTTATATGCTAACCTTAAATCTTCAATAAAGTTATGTCCTGGTTTCGACGAGATAAGCCAAAAATAGAAGAGCAGAAGAACGACGAGAAACAAACCGTCAAAACGGAGGGTATTTTCGTCAAGTGTCCTGACTGCGATAACGCGCTATATAAACGCGAGCTGGCAGATTCGCATGAAGTTTGTACCCATTGCGGCTACCATTTTCGTTACGCGGCTGAGGACAGGTTGAAAGATCTCTTTGACGGCGGCAAATACAAAAAGCTGGACGAAGAAGTAACATCAGCGGATCCTCTAAAATTTAAAGACTCGAAAGCTTACAAAGACCGCATAGTGCAGGCCAAAGAGTCTTCCGGGTTGCCTGAAGCCATCGTTTCCGGCAAGGGCAAGGTCGGCGGGCATTTAGTTTATGCCGGAGCGATGGATATGGCGTTCATCGGCGGTTCGATGGGTTCGGCGGTCGGCGAAAAGATCACCAGGCTGATCGAACGGGCAGTCACCGATCGAGGCGCAGTTATCATTTATTCTGCTTCGGGCGGAGCGCGTATGCAAGAAGGCACGCTTTCGCTAATGCAGATGGGCAAGATCTCGGCGGCTCTTTCACGCTTGCACGATGCCCGACTGCCTTTCATCTCTGTTCTAACCGACCCGACAACCGGCGGCGTTACCGCAAGTTTTGCGATGCTCGGTGACGTTATTCTTGCCGAACCAAAAGCGCTGATCGGTTTCGCGGGCCCGCGAGTTATCGAGCAAACAATTCGACAAAAACTTCCAAAGGGCTTTCAGCGCAGCGAGTTTTTGCTGGAACACGGTATGGTCGATATGGTCGTTGATCGTCGTGAAATACGCGACGCGATCGTCAGGTTTCTGGACTTTATGATGAACGAAAAGATCGCCGCTTGATCATTTCGATGAACTTCGCTGAATCGACTCAATATCTTTATTCTCTCGGCAACGAAGTTTCCGCGATGAAACTCGGCCTTGAGAACATTCGCAAATTACTCGCCGCTCTCGGCAGTCCCCAAAATAATTTCTTAAAAGTTCAGGTCGCCGGAACAAATGGCAAAGGGTCGGTTTGCGCGTTTCTTGATTCGATATGCAACACAGCCGGTATTAAAACAGGAACGTTCACTTCGCCACATCTCGTTTCAATCACTGAAAGAATACGAATTAACGGGAGCGACATAAGTGAAGAGGATTTTGCTCGTCATGCACATCGTGTTCGCGAGATGGCTGAGAAAATGCTTGCCTCAGGGGAACTCGAATACCGGCCAACATTTTTTGAACAGATAACGGCAATTGCATTAGTCGCTTTCGCCGATGCGAATGTTGCTCTCGCAATTCTCGAAACCGGCCTCGGCGGACGCCTCGATGCAACAACCGCAGTAAACGCCGAGATCGCCGCGATCACGCGAATTGACCTCGATCATCAAGAATATCTTGGTGAAACGATTGAAGAAATTGCTGCGGAAAAGGCAGCGATAATTGGACCGTGGACAAAAAGTGTCGTTTTAGGTGAACAGGAACCGAACGTGCTAAAGATTCTGTTGGATCGATGTCGAAAGTTCGAAAAGTTTCCAGATTCGGCGCAAAAAAGCTTTATGCCTGTCGTGGATGTTAAGAAGAAAACGACAAAAGTTTATGAAGTGGACAACATTCCCCCAGATGATCTTGGTGTCAAACTTGGTTTGAAAGGGGCTCATCAAGTCGAGAACGCTTACACGGCTGTGATCGTTTCAGGTGTTATTTCGATGGACTATGATCTGCAAGTCTCCGATGATCAGGTTAGAAGCGGACTAAAGAATGCGCGACATCTCGGACGATTGGAGCATAGTGGAAGATATCTTTTCGATGGAGCACACAATACCGGTGGAGCTAAGGCTCTAGCCCGGTATTTGCGTCACAATGAACAGACTCCGGTAACGATGATTTTTGGGGTAATGAGGAACAAAGGCGTCGCCGACATGTTGTCTATACTTGCTCCGCTAGCGGAATCGATCATCGCGACTGAGCCATCGAATTTGCGTTCGCTTTCCTACGAAGAATTGCTTGAGCACTTTCCGACGGATATGTCGAAAGAAAAGGTATTCGTGACTGACAACGTCACAAATGCCGTTGATATCGCCAATGAGGTTGCTCTGGACGAGGGTATAATTCTCGTCACCGGATCACTGTATTTAGTCGGCGAGGTGAAAAAGATTTTGAAATCTCAAATTTGAGATTTCAAATTTCAAATTTAAGATAGTCTCATGCATAAATTAGTTTTGATTCGCCACGGCGAGAGTCAGTGGAATAAGGAAAATCGATTTACGGGTTGGAAGGATGTAGATCTTTCGGAAAAAGGCGTCACCGAGGCTCATGCAGCGGGTAAATTGCTGCGCGATGAAGGATTTACCTTTGACGAAGCGTATTCTTCGGTGTTAAAGCGGGCGATACGGACGCTTTGGATCATTCTCGACGAGATGGATCTGATGTGGATTCCCGAAACAAAATCGTGGCTGCTTAACGAGCGGCATTACGGAGCCTTGCAAGGGCTGAATAAAGCTGAAACTGCCGCACAATTTGGCGAGGAACAAGTCTTGATATGGCGACGGAGTTTTGATGTGCCTCCAGGAGATCTGGATGATACGGACGAAAGGTATCTTGGCAATGAGGCTAAATACAGCAATATTGAAAAAGGTAAGTTTCCAAAGACCGAATGCCTGAAAGATACTGTCGAACGAGTTGTGCCGTATTGGCTCAACGAGGTCGCGCCTAAGATAAAAAGCGGAAAGAGATTAATAGTTGCCGCTCATGGGAACAGCTTGCGGGCGCTGGTCAAACATCTGGACGCCATTCCCGATGATGAAATTGTGAATTTGAACATACCTACAGGCGTACCGCTTGTTTATGAACTCGACGCTGACCTAAAACCTCTTAAGAGCTATTACCTTGGCGACGCCGAAGCTATCAAAGCAGCTCAGGATGCGGTCGCAAATCAGGGGAAAACTAAGTAAAAGTGAAAGAGTGAAAAAGGTGGAAAAGGTATTGCACGGTTTCCGTTTTTGCGGTTCACTTTCATTTGGCTGGTTAATATGACTTGGCAAAAAGTTCTCTTTATTATCCTTGTTATTCTCTGCCTTTCGCCGTACGGTTCGCCTGCGATCGCTCTGACACTCGGGCTGATCCTTGCACTTACGCTTGGTAATCCGTTTCCCCAACTCACCGGCAAACCGACCACCTATTTGCTTCAGGCATCGGTGGTAATGCTCGGGTTTGGAATGGATCTGGGCGCAGTTTACAGAGCCGGCAAGGGCGGCATTCTTTTCATTGTCGGGGTCGTTTCCACTGCTCTCGTGTTGGGGTTCATTTTCGGAAAACTTCTGAAAACACCTTCGCGGATAACGACGCTCATTTCGACAGGAACTGCGATATGTGGCGGAAGCGCCATTGCCGCAGTGGGCCCTGCAATCAAGGCCGAGAATGACGAGATGTCGGTATCTCTCGGCACTATCTTTGTTTTGAATGCAGTCGCACTATTTACGTTTCCGCTGATCGGCCACACATTGAACATGTCTCAAGGCCAATTCGGTTTGTGGTCGGCCATAGCGATTCAGGACACTAGCTCAGTTGTTGGAGCGTCATCGGCATACGGAACTGAAGCGTTGGCTATTGCAGCGACTGTAAAACTTGCCCGGGCGCTTTGGATCGCGCCGCTTGCCTTGGCACTGGCGTTCGTCTATCGGGAAAAAGACGCAGAGACAAAGATTGTGATCCCGTGGTTCATATTTTTGTTCGTGCTAGCCGCGTCGATCAGGACATTTGCACCGGCAATTATCTTTCCAAGTTTCTTTGACTCGCTGGTGAATCTGGCCAAAGCTGGATTTACCATTACTCTCTTTCTCATAGGAGTAAGCCTATCGAGGTCGATGCTGAAGAGAGTTGGTATTCGGCCATTTTTGCTTGGGGCTGTTCTCTGGATCATTATTGCCTCGGCGTCACTTTGGGCCGTTCTTCACTTTGGCTGACCTCCTGTTATAATACTCGTTTCGGATAAGACCGGGATTTACATCCGTAATGAGCATCAAGCAAATAACCGTCCGCGGGGCACGCCAGCATAATCTAAAAAACATCGATGTTGATATACCGCGCGACAAATTCGTAGTGATCACAGGCTTGTCGGGTTCGGGTAAATCGTCGCTGGCTTTCGATACGATCTATGCAGAAGGGCAGCGTCGCTACGTTGAATCTCTTTCCGCTTACGCCCGCCAGTTTCTCCATCAACTTGAAAAGCCTGATGTCGATTCTGTCGAAGGCTTGAGTCCGGCGATCTCTATCGAGCAAAAGACCGTATCGCGTTCGCCGCGTTCGACGGTTGGTACCGTCACCGAAATTTACGATTTTCTCCGCCTGCTTTTCTCCTCTATTGGCCAGCCTCATTGTCATCAATGCGGAGCTCCGATCACGCGGCAGTCGGTGGATCAGATCATTGCCGGAGTTGCCGATTTGCCCGAAGGTGAACGAGTTATGATCCTTGCCCCACTCGTTCGTGGGCGAAAGGGTGAATTTAAGAAGGAACTCGAAAAACTTCATAAAGATGGTTTTATTCGGGCACGCATCGATGGCGAAATACGACAGCTTGACGAAGAGATCGTTCTCGATAAACGGAAAAATCATACGATCGAGGTTGTCGTTGACCGGCTGCTCATGAAAAATGGCGTTCGCGAACGCCTCGCCGATTCTGTAAAAACTGCTCTCAAACTCACTGACGGAGCCGTTCTCATCTCTATTATTGACGGCGAGGAAAAGCTGTTTTCCGAGAAAATGGCTTGCATCGATTGCGGCATTAACATCGCTCAGCTTGAGCCGCGGTCATTCTCGTTCAACTCTGCATTCGGAGCCTGTAAACGATGTCAGGGCATCGGAACCGTGCTTGAGATCGACGTGAACAAGATCGTGCCCGACGGAAATGTGCCGGCGGGAAAGGTCGAGTTTTTGAACGGCGTCGATAAAACCGGTGCGACCTTTTTGCGATCTGCGCTTGTCGCGATCATCGAAAAATTTGCTGTTGGCGATTCGCTTGAGCCGCCGACAGGAAACGAGAAAACGAAAAAGTCGAAACGCCGAAAGGCTGGTGAAGACCTTTTGGGGGGCGGCAGGAACGCTTTGCTCGCGGTCAACTTTAATGACCTGCCGCAAGAGATTCGCGACGCCTTTTTTAACGGTACCAAGCGGCGAATGACATTCCGGCACGGCGATTACAAATTCGAACGCGACTGGCGTGGAGCGTTGCGTGCTATGCGCGAGAGGCTCGAAAATCCGCCGTCTGAAAAAACTCGTGAGGCTCTGGAAGAAATGATCGCTCCAATGCCGTGTCCTTCGTGCCAAGGAATGCGTTTGCAGCCGGAAAGCCTCGCGGTAAAGGTTGGCGGGCTTGGTATCGGCGATTATACCGAGCTTCCGATCTCGGAAGCGACTAAGAAAGTAGAAGCGATCAAACTCGGCTCTCGCGACGAAAAGATCGCGGGGCTTGTACTCAAAGAGATCAAAGATCGCCTGCGATTTCTTGACGCGGTCGGGCTTGGTTACCTGACGCTTAGCCGTGCGTCGGCATCGCTTTCGGGTGGCGAAGGGCAACGCATTCGGCTTGCGACACAGATCGGTTCGCAACTTCGCGGTGTGCTTTATGTGCTCGACGAACCTAGCATCGGGCTGCATCCGCGTGACAATAAACGTCTGCTCGATACGCTGCATACGCTTCGCGATCTTGGCAACTCGGTTCTCGTCGTCGAGCACGATGAGGAAACCATTGAGCATGCCGATTACGTTATCGATCTCGGCCCGCTTGCCGGAACGCACGGCGGGGAAGTGATCGCTGCCGGAAAGCCCAAAGACATCGAAAAAGCTAAAGATTCGCTGACCGGAAAATACCTCAGCGGCGAATTAAAGATCGAAGTTCCCGATGTGCGGCGTCTGCCAAACGGCAATCGCATCAAGGTGAAAGGTGCTCGCGGCTACAATCTGAAAAACATCGACGCCGAATTTCCGCTTGGGCTGCTCACGGTCGTTACGGGCGTTTCGGGTTCGGGTAAATCGACACTTGTCGAAGAGATACTTTATCCCGCATTGTATCGGCACGTTTATAAATCAGCCGTCGAGCCGCTTGAGCATGACTCTATTGAAGGGCTTGATCTTGTCGATAAGATAATCGAGATCGACCAGAAACCGATCGGGCGTACGCCGCGGTCAAATCCAGCCACCTTCACCGGACTTTTTTCGCCGCTGCGTGACCTTTACGCGATGCTGCCCGAATCGCGGACTCGCGGTTACAAAGCAGGCCGCTTCTCGTTCAACGTAAAAGGCGGCCGTTGCGAAGCCTGCGAAGGCGGCGGACTCAAACGCATCGAGATGAATTTTCTTCCCGACGTTTACGTCACCTGCGACGTGTGCCGAGGGCATCGGTATAACCGCGAAACTCTCGCCGTCAAATTTAAAGGCCTTTCGATCGCTGATCTGCTCGATACGACCATCGAAGATGCATTGCCGCTGCTTGAAAATATTCCGTCGATCAAGAAGATCCTCGAAACGCTGCTTGATGTCGGACTTGGCTACATCAAGATCGGCCAATCTTCGACAACACTGAGCGGCGGCGAGGCTCAACGCATTAAACTCGCTAAGGAACTCTCAAAACGTGCGACGGGCAAGACGATCTACATACTCGACGAACCGACAACAGGCTTACATTTCGCTGATGTTCATAAGCTGCTCGACGTTTTGCAGAAGCTTGTCGATACCGGCAACACCGTCATCGTCATCGAACACAACCTCGACGTCATCAAATCCGCCGACTACATCATCGACCTCGGCCCCGAAGGCGGCGCAGGCGGCGGCAAAGTCGTCGCTGTCGGCACTCCCGAAGAGGTCGCCCGCGTCAAAAAGTCCTACACCGGCCAAGCCCTTAAATCAGTCTTAACATAATTGTAAAAATTGCCCTTGAACAACCGGACAAATGTCACATTGTGACACAGAAAAACGGCTAATTTTGGGTCTTAAAGTACTGAAAACAAGCTGCTTAGGACTATATTCGAAATTTCATCGTTGTCCGGCGTGTCCGGAACCATGCCGGACAACGCAACTCCTTTATTTCATTGAAGTTACGACCGTTTTTTGCTTTTGTCCGGGGAATTTAGAAAAAACAGTTTTGCGCCACATTGCGCCACAGTTTTTATTATCAAAGAGCGATCCAGAGGAGAAAAGCTAATAAGTTCAAAACGTAATTCTCCATCGGGCGATGTTGCAAGGATAGCACAAATCACCGTCTTTTGTCAAGAAGATTTTTCCGACAATCGTTATTACAAATCACGGTCTAATCAATTTTATGGATGTATTTTTCTTAAGGGATTATCGAGCAGAGAAGTAAACGGCCTTTCTTTAGCTTTCAAACGGCGGTATTCCTTAACGGATAAGATAACCGCGACTTCTTTCCCGCGTTTAGTTATAACTTGCGGCCCACCTTTAGCGGCGTTGGCAACCAACTCGCTGAATTTGTTTCGGCCTTCACTCGACAGAAGCCTCGATGTCGAAGCCGTAAGAGCCGCCCGCAGTATTCGTTTCACGCCGGCAACATTGGTTGGTCAGCCGGTTCCTACGGTCAGGATGATTGAATACGGCTTTTCGATCTATTGATTATTTCTCCTCCCGTGTCTTGTTGCGTGTAAGATATATGCCTGAACCTCACAACGGCGAATTAAGCAAGAAATCGCCAAGCGAGCCTTTCTGAGCCTTTAACGTGGGCACAAATATGTCGACCGATCTGAGGCTATAACATGGGGCAAATTGTCATATACTTGCTTGGAACGCCCCACTTTTTGGCAATCTATCGCATCATAGAAATTATGTTAACGAGAATACTGAGAATTCTTGAGTGTTTATTCATGTTGTTTGCTGCGATGTTCGCTCTTACTCATCTGGCCCGGTCACAAACACCCGAATCTTCGAATGAACAAGCAAAATGGGTTTGGCGAGGAACAGTAAAATCAAAGGGGCTACCTGTGGAGGGTGTCTTAGTTTCAACCCCTGCTTCCATGACTAATGGAGTGAAAACAAAGTCGGACGGATCTTTTGTATTGCCCGTAAAGAGATACGGCGATACAATTTTCTTCTGGCATCCCGACTACAAACCTTTTTCAAAAGCAGTGCACAATTTGACCGGTGAACCGATCGAAATAGCTATCGAAACGGCTGCGGACAGTACGTGGAATGTGCCCGCATGTTCAAAAGTCAAAGATCCGGAAAATTATGTCGGAATAGGACTGTCGATTAGAGTCCGCGTTCCGCCCGAAACAAAACTGAGGGCAGCTTTCAATCATGGGCTTCTCTACTATCACGTTCGATATGGGCCCCCGGGTGGTAGTTGGGAATGGCTGCAAATGATGAACAAGCCCGCAGATCAAATACAGGGCGAGTATTTACTTGAGGGCGCTCCGGATCAGCGAATCTGGAAAAGCGGATCGGGGATCGGAATCGACAGAAAGAGTGATGGCTATCGGTTTGTCGGCGACGCGATTACAGGAAACTTTATTAAATTCGGCACGGGAATTAAAGAGGCGGACGCCTTGTTTAGCGCAATGGTGGATACCCTATGTTTTGAGCAAAATCTGCAACGGTCTTACCTCTCAGCCACAGGCTCAATCAAGGGGAAAATATTTACATCTGGGATTGGTCACATTCCTAATGCACTAGTGGAGCTAGAACCGCTGCGAACCCGTCAGGCACAGCCATACAGTTACGAGACATACGTTAATAGGAAAGGGTACTTTCAATTCGGTAACTTGCCAGCTGGCAAATACGTTCTGAAAACCTCCGATATGCACCGAAACTACAAAAGAGTAATCCGTGTAACTCCGGGTAAAACCGTCAGACCGGTGATAAGAGTTTTACCAGTGACAAAAAAAAGATATTGATGAGATGATGCGGCGAATATTTCCCATGGTTGGTGATTGACTTGTTGAGATACTCGCTGCGTAACTTTTTTCATTGAAAAAAGGCCTCGTCGCGTGACGAGGCCTTTTTTATTAGAAACCCAGTCGCTATCGCTCCCGGTTCTGACCTGACGCAGCCGCTTTATTCGTCACCTTCCTCGTCTTCCGGCGGGAGGAGTGAGGCGCTGGTGACTAGGTCGTCTTCGCCGCACTTAATGAGCGTGACGCCCTGGGCGGATCTTCCGGTTTCACGGATCTTGTCGACGCCGAGGCGGATGAGCTTCGCTTGTTGGGTGATGATCATGATCTCGCTGTCGTCTTCGATGGGGAACGAGGCGACGACCTTGCCGGTCTTTTCGGTCGTTTTCATATTGATAACGCCGACGCCGCCGCGTTTGGTCAGGCGGTAGCTATCGACAGTCGTCTGTTTGCCAAAGCCCTTTTCAGAGACGGACAACATCTTTTCAGTACCTTCCTGCGATACGGAGCAGACCGATACGACAAAATCGCCCTTGCGAAGATTGACGCCGCGAACTCCGCGTGTCGCACGGCCCATCGGGCGAACATCGCTTTCGTTAAATTTAACTGCCATGCCGTCGTGGGTCGCGATGAAGATCTGCCGTTTGCCGTCGGTACGGATGACTTCGAGCAGCTCGTCACCTTCGTCGATGTTGATGGCGTTGATGCCGGTGACGCGGATGTTCTGGTAATCGCCGAGCGACGTCTTTTTGATAACGCCGTTCTTTGTGACCATTGTTAGATAGATCTCTTCGCCAAAATCACGAACTGCCATTACGGCAACCAATTTACGCTCTTGCGAAAGCTGGACGAGATTGACGACCGCTTTGCCGCGAGCCGAGGTGTCGCCTTCGGGAATTTCGTGGACCTTTATCTTAAAGACCTGTCCGTCGTCGGTGAAGATCATCAGAAACGCGTGCGTCGAGGCGATGAACAGATTTTCGACAAAATCTTCGTTCTTCGCCTTTGCCCCGAGACGGCCTTTGCCGCCGCGTCCTTGCCGCGAGTAAGCCGCGATGGGCGTTCGTTTGATGTAACCGGCGTTTGTCACGGTGATCGCAACGTCCTCGTCGGGTATTAGGTCTTCGATGCTCAAATCAACGCCTGCATCGACGATGATCGTTCTCCGAGCGTCGCCGAATTGACGCTTGACCTCAATGAGTTCTTCGGTGATGACCTGACGCAGAACGCTTTCGTTTTGGAGAATATTTTCGAGCTCGGCGATGTATTTGATGATCTCGGCGTATTCGTCAAGAATTTTCTGACGCTCAAGAGCTGATAAGCGACGCAACTGCAGATCGAGTATCGCCTGTGCCTGGATGTCGCTGAAATCGAGGCCTGAGATCACCTTGTTGAGTTCTTTCAGGAACTGATCTTTCGATTTCTCGCCCGTAACGCCACGCCAAGCTTTGATCTCACTTGCGGTCGAGAGATTTGCCGTGAGCCACAATTTGGCTTCGTCCACCGAACGCGAATTGCGGATCGCCGGAATGATGTAGTCGAGAGCGTCGATCGCTTTGTTCAAGCCTTCCAAAATATGTGCTCTTGCTTGTGCTTTGCGGAGATCGAACTCAGTGCGACGCCTTACGACCTCGCGGCGAAATTCGACAAACGCCTCGAGCATCTCCTTAAGGTTGAGAACCTTGGGCTGCCCGTCAACGATCGCGATGTTAATAATGCCGAACGACGATTGCATCGGCGTCAGCTTGTAGAGCTTGTTGAGAATGACTTGCGGGATCGCATCGCGTTTTAGTTCGATGACGATGCGCATTCCTTCGCGGTTCGATTCGTCGCGGATCTCCGAGATGCCGTCGAGACGTTTTTCGTGAACAAGCTCGGCGATCTTCTCGATCAGACGCGCTTTATTCACCTGATACGGTATCTCAGTGATGACGACGGCGTTTTTCACACGATCGCCGCGGCCGACCTCATCGACAACTGCACGGGCACGCATCTGGATGATGCCGCGGCCGGTCTTGTATGCTCGATGGATCTCTTCACGGCCATAGATAAAGCCATAAGTCGGGAAATCTGGTCCTGGAACGTGCGTTATCAGTTCGTCAATGGTGATCGCAGGATTTTTGATCAACGCAATAGTCGCTTCGAGTATCTCCGTCAGATTGTGCGGCGGAATTTTCGTCGCCATACCGACAGCAATGCCTTCGGAACCGTTTACAAGCAGGAGCGGAATTCGCGTCGGCAAAACTTTTGGCTCGGACAGCGATTCGTCGTAGTTCGGTTGGAAATCAACTGTTTCCTTTTCGATGTCATCGAGGACTTCGTTGGTGATCTTTGCGAGGCGGACTTCGGTGTAACGCATCGCCGCCGGATTGTCGCCGTCGATCGAGCCGAAATTGCCCTGGCCGTCAACCAGCGGATAACGCATCGAGAATTCCTGCGCCATTCGAACGACCGTATCGTAAACCGCCGTGTCGCCATGTGGATGATATTTACCGATGGTGTCGCCGACTACACGTGCCGATTTCTTGTACGGCTTGTTATATGTGTTGCCAAGCTCATTCATAGCCCAAAGCACGCGGCGATGGACTGGTTTGAGGCCGTCACGTACGTCGGGAAGGGCTCGGCCGATGATAACCGACATTGCGTAGTCGAGATACGACCGACGCATTTCGTCTTCGATATTGATCTGATTGCGTTCTATTAATGAATCCATTTTGTGTGGTTATTTAAACCTTGTGTAAAACTCTGTAAAACGGGTATAATACTTATTGTGGTTTACGTCCTTGATAAAAGGACGTGAAATCCAAGAAAGTTTGGAAAGCTGAAAGCCTTAACTTACCTAATATTTTACAGGCTTTTAGTCCGCTTCGCAACCCAAGCACTACTCTCAATTCAGCCCTCTTCCGGGCGATCAATCAAACAAAATGCTTCCTTCCGGATCTGAAAATATCGGTTCTGCCGAACGACCACCGAGTCCACCAGCGGTCGATAAAGAACATCGACGAATACAGCGTATCTCGCTGCCGCTTCCGGTGCGCGTCGAGGTCAAGGTCGATAAGACGGTTTCGTGGAACGAGATCACGCGATTGAGCGATGTTTCGGCCTTCGGGGCGGGATTTAGCTTAAAACGGCCGATCAAACGCGGACGCATCGTGCTGATGACAGTGCCTATGCCGCGACAGCTTCGATCCTATGATTATGGCGAGCCGCAATACAAAATTTGGGGATTGGTGCGTCGATGTCTTTCGATTGGAAGAGACCCATCAACGCCCGAATATGCAATAGGTGTGGCTTTCGTTGGAAAGAAACCACCGCCGGACTATCTGGAGCATCCTTCCATGCTCTATGACGTCTCGCATCGAGAAGCAGAAGGCGGAGGCTTTTATCACCTTGTTGGAGCTGACCTGACTGTAAATGACAGCGATCTGCCATCTGAACTTCGTAAGCAGACGCGCTATCACATTCCAGAATCGCTAAAAATTGAAAAAGTGGACCAAGCAGGCAATATTCTCGCAACCGAGACAACTGTGACCGAGAACGTAAGCCTCGGAGGAGCATCTGTTTTCACCACATTGCAGGTTGAAAAGGGAGATTTTCTGCGTGTCACGAGCGATCGGTTCAACGTAACAATTCTTTCGGTTGTGCGAGGTTTTCGCCTCGGCCATGACAACATTCCACGTG
Source organism: Chloracidobacterium sp. (assembly GCA_016711345.1). Lineage (NCBI taxonomy): Bacteria > Pseudomonadati > Acidobacteriota > Blastocatellia > Chloracidobacteriales > Chloracidobacteriaceae > Chloracidobacterium > Chloracidobacterium sp. The sequence continues at coordinate 559,238 of JADJTD010000001.1, read as the reverse complement.
TGCACGTGGAGTTTATCGACCGCTTTTTCCCGCTCGAAGGCATAGAATCGACCCTTTAGTACGATCACCCAATAACTTAGATCTATGAGTGTTAATAACTTTATTCAAACCGAACCCGAACAGCGAAAGATCGACAAGGCACCGACCGAACTGCAAACAATAGTTCAGGTAAAGGAAAGCCATGTCGAAGGCTGGAAAGAAGTAACCAAGGTTCTGACCGTTTCTAAGAACGGCGCAGGATTCAGTCTTAATCGTCCGGTTGTTGTCGGACGACTCATAACGCTCGTTATGCCTCTCGACACTGAACTGCGTGCATACGATAAAAAGAAGGAACTCTATCCCGTAATGGCGATAGTCCAGTATTGCAACGCGACGACGATTGACGGCGAAACTCGTTATCACATCGGCGTAGGTTTTGTCGGGAAAAAAATACCTGACAGTTTCAAGTTGGATCCGACGCAGAGCTACCGTATATGCGGCATGAAGCAAGACGGACTATGGTCCATAAGTGAGGCCGAAGATCAATTCAAAAATCGCCGGCAGCCCAGATATTGGATATCGGTTCCGGTCACGGTTTCGCTGCTGCAAAAAGCCGGCAATCCAGGTGCGAAAGAGGAAACGGCGACAAAAAATATCAGCTCGAACGGCATTTCCGCAGTTTGTTCTCTCGAAACAAGTGTCGGCGAAAAGGTCAAAATTGCCTGCAAGGAACTTAATTTTTATTCTATCGCCGTTGTCCGAAACCGTATGACTCCAAAGGACGGTATGATGACTCTTCATTTGGAACTCGTTGACAGTGAATTTCCTGTCGAGGCGGTAGTCGCTACGCGTGTCGCAGAAATGGCTGCGGTCTAAACGAGACGAACTTTATACTTTTTTTGGAGCGGCTCGACCGCTCCTTTTTTTGTCAAATAGCTAATTGGTCGGCGTCTGTTGCGTGTTTGGTGTCGGACGTATCTGATTGAACCGCCAAACCCTTTGCAGTTTTCGTCGCTGTGCGGGCGTGAGTTTGCTTGGATCTACCTTTGGCGGAAAAGGATCATAACCTTCGACTGGCGGTACCGGCATATCAGGTATTTCTTTTGGCCTGACGGTCATCGTGGTAACTTTGCCGGTTTTGTCCACTGTCTTGATCGTAACCTGATCTGGATCTTCTGGGTCACCGATGATGTCAAACGATTCATCCGCAGTTTTCGCATTGTCAGAAGAACTCTTACCAGTCTTTGTCGTCTCGAGCGGTTTTTCAGCCGAACGCGGGTTCTCAGCTATCGGAGCGGCAGCTGAGTTTGCATTTACGGCTGTTTCTGCAGCCATTTGGACAGCTTCCGCGTTTGTTGGACGAGTGGAATTGGTGTTTGCCAAAGGCTGAGGCTGAGCAGTCTTTTCCGTTTCTTGCGTGACTCCAAAAAGCGAAGGGTTGACGACATATAGCCCGCCCGCAATGCCGCCGCCAACAAGCAGTACGATCAACGCTCCAACGGCCATTGCCAAGGCGCGCCTTTTGGGTGTTGAACCGGTCATGCCGCCGGTTGCAACGCGGTTAGGGCTGACGGATGTTTCGTCAGAAACGAACGCAGACCCAAACTCGGTCTTTACATCTGTGTTCATGAGCGCGGCGGCACGCGTTTCATCGGACATTAATTTTGTCGGTTGAGAGTAAACATTTGTTGAGAAGGCTTGAGTAGGATAAGCCGAGGCGACGGCGAGATGCGCGTAGTTTTCACTCTCGCGAAACATCTGCCGCATCTCGGCAGCAGAGGCAGGGCGTTCACCCGCGTTTAGGTCGAGAGCTTTTTGTAACACACCTGCGACTCCCGGCGGAACGTTGGAATTAACTAGATTTGCAGGAATTAGCGGATCCGGCTTTTGGCTGAGAACGCTCATCGCCCGCGTCAATGCATCTTCCGGCGCGGTATTTGTCAAAAGGTGATACAAGGTCGCGGCGAGCGAATAAAGATCGCTTCGCGGATCGGTTCCTGTTCCCTGAATCTGCTCGAGCGAAGCGTAATTTCGGGAGTATCCGAAGATGCTCTTAGCCGCTGTCTTGTGGCCGGCGTCGGTGGGATTTCCTTTCGCGAGGCCAAAATCTAGAAGAATGATCTGGCCGTCGTGCGTGATCTTGAGATTCTGCGGCTTAATATCGCGATGGACGACGGGCATATTCTGATTGTGCAGATAATCAAGAGCATCAAGCAGTTGGTCGGCCCATTTCAACACTTGTTCAACATCAAACGGCCGGTCCTGATCCTCAAGCATGCGACCAAGATCTTCGCCCTGAATGTACTCCATGACGAGAAACTGGCTTTCTCTTTCAAGAAAATGGTCGCTAACACGCGGCAGAGCGGAATGTTTGAGGCTGTTTAGCAAGCGAGCTTCGCGTTCGATGGCCTTGAGAAAGTTGTCGTCCATGCACAACGTCTCTTTGATCGCGACAATGCTGTTAAATCGCTCGTCCGTCGCAACATAAACCGCACCCATACCACCCTGGCCGATCTGTTTGTCGATCCGATAACGCTGCTGCAATGTTGTTCCGGCTTCGATCATCTTGGAGCTCTCCGCACGCGGTTTTGCTTAATAATACTATAAAAGTGACTGCAAAGTTCAATCATCGTTGCACCACGACCAATCTGAATGCGGATCGAGCGGATTTAGCAGATGGAACGGATTTTTCGAATTAAGGTGTAGTTTTTTGCCACTAGATACGTCTTTATCTGCCCGTTCCGCCCAATCGGCGTTCAAAAACTCCCTAGCTGTCCCGCGTGTCCCACTGTCCCAACGTTTTTTTCCTCTTTCCATCGTTCCGCGGCGTTCCACATCGAAGTGGAACGGTGTAAACCTTGCAATTGAACGGGTTAAGGCCTGTAAAATGCCCGTATTCCACGTTTTTTGAAAAAAAGTAAGCCTTCTCTTGCAAAATCCGTAACTGCTGCAAATAATACAATTACAGATTTATAGCCTCTGAAATACTGTGATCTTAGCTGGAACAGGGAATTTTTGACTAAAGACAGACGCATCACTCAATTTGTCAAATAGCGACAGTTCACAGTCAATCATACGAAATCGTGCACATAAAGTGCAATATCTTATCTGTGCAACGATGGCCGGTTCGCGTTGCGGGATTCTGAATTTAGCCGAGGGTTTTGTAACAGCTTCAAACTAGAGCTAGGGTGTAGTCCGCCGTTTCGATCTTGATGATCAGCGGGCAGATCGGGTCGTCCAGTATCTGGATTTTGGACGCTAGATCGTCGGCGTGGAAATGAAGAACTTTTATGTTTTTGTCAGTGTACGTTCCGCTTGAGGCTGTAAACTGCATGATGTACGTAAGACGCTTGACGCCGCTTCCGAGGTTCAGACTTATCTCCTTCCTATCTTTCAGTTCTTTGTGGAGCTTCTGGCTAAGGATGAAGGCGATCTCTCCGTCGGGTGCGATCGCGGTCTTGGTGGAGAAGAAGTTGACGTATTTGGTTGCCGATCGCAACGCTTCGTCGGTGATGACGAGCTTTTCGGATTGTTCGTTTTTCGTGCTTTCCTTCCACTTGAACGCCAGCTTTCCGCCGTCGTTGACGAATTCGATCTGGTAACGGAGGACCTCGTTCGTTTTCTTGTTCGTCAAGATGTACGTGAGAGGCTTTCGGTCCAGATAGTCGTACTTGCCGTTCAGCGTCTCGCGTAATTGCGTTGCAATGGTGTCCACGGGAAGTTTTGGACCCGAATCAACCGAAGTTACTTTAGTCGTGGCGGCAGAGTTGACGAATACTCCGTCTTTCCAAACTCCTTCGATAGTGTTGTTGGTCAGCTTGTTATATTGCTTGCCGGTGCCGTGCTGTTTGTCTTTTAGAAATCCGCCGATGTAATAGCTGCCGTTCGGGAATGTGTAAGTCGCCTGACCTTCGCGCATGCCGTTTACCCAATCGCCGTCGTAGATGTCGCCATTTTTGTACGTAGCTTTGCCCTTGCCGTTGCGTTTGTCGCCTGCAAACTGACCGACATAGACCTCGCCGCTTTGTTTCAAGGTCTGAGTTCCTTGACCGGATTTGAGATTATTGACCCAACCTCCGTCGTACGTGTTTCCGTTGGCATACAGAAAGATCCCTCTGCCTTCCATCTTGCCGTTAACGAGATCGCCGACGTACGATCCGCCGTCCTTGTAAGTCACTTTTCCTGTCCCGTTTGCCTTTCCATTTACAAAATTGCCTTCGTAAATTGTTTCGTTGGCAAAAAGGTATTTGCCAAATCCGTTAAGACAATTGCCGGAAAGACATTTTGTTTTCGTCGTGGCGATCGGTTTGGCTGTTTCGACCGCATCGTCGTATTTTGCTCCGCCTTCGAATGTCATCTGGCCGGTGGTTGTGCTTGGCGTTGGTGTTGGAACCGGTGCGTTGGGGCGAACGCCGTCCTTCCATGTACCGCTTATAGTGTTTCCCGTTTTCTTGTCAAAGTACTGTCCCTCGCCGTGCTGCAGATTGTTTTTCCAAAAGCCGATGTAATAGCTGCCGTCCTTGAAATAGTAGGTTGCCTTACCGTCTCTGACGCCATTGACCCAGTTGCCGTAATAAACATCGCCGTTCGCATACGCAGAGCGTCCTACGCCATGCCACTTATTTGCGACCCAATCGCCCTCGTAATTTGCGCCGTCCTTGTAAGTGGCCCTTCCTTCGCCGGTGCGTTCGTTGTTGAGCCAGTCACCGTCGTAAGTTTCGCCATTGGGAAAGGTGATCTTCCCCCTGCCGTTATAAGCGCCTTTGGCGAATTGTCCGACATAAACGTGGCCTTCTTTCGTCCGATAGGTGCCTTGGCCGTGATGTTGGCCACTAACAAAATCGCCTTCGTAATTGTCGCCGTTGCTGTAAACCTTCTTGCCCTTGCCGTTGACGCAGTTGCCGGACACGCATTTATCCTCAAACGCATTCACAAGATATGAATAATCCTCGGTCTTTTGAACGCCGGTCGGCGTGGTTGGGCTCTGCGCGGACGCAATTGTAATTTGTGCAGAAACGACAAACGCGACTGCGAGGAAAATTTTGATGTAGGTCATATATTGTTGGAGAGGTGGTTGCTGTTGTTGTAATTCTAACTTGTGTGTTGCGGACGAGCAAGAACCTCGTCGCTATGAGATGGCGGCGATCATCTCTTTTACTGCCTGATTTAAACCGATAAAAACAGATCGGGAAATAATATGATGGCCGATGTTGAATTCGGTTATTTCGGGTATTGCGGCGAGGGCGGCGACGTTTCGAGTGGTTAGGCCATGGCCGGCGGCGACTTTTAGGCCGACCTTGTGAGCGTGAACGGCGGCGGCGGCGATGCGAGAGAGTTCTGATCCGGCTTTTTGGGCACCTTCTCCGTTTGGAAACCCAGTCGCTATCGCTCCCGGTTCTGACATTGTGTCCGAAGCGACGAGCGTAAGTTCGGCATATTCAGCGGTGCAGAGTTCGACCTGTTGGGCACCGGCTTTTTTTGCGGCGTCGATCTGTTCGATATCGGGATCGATGAAGATGCTGACGAGAATTCCTGCGGCTTTTAGTTTTTCGGTCGCAGATCTTACGTTATCGAAATTGCCGATCACATCAAGGCCGCCTTCGGTCGTGACCTCATTTGGGCTTTCAGGAACGAGCGAGACTGCGTCGGGTTTGGTCTTGATCGCGATGCCGACCATTTCGTCTGTCGCGGCCATTTCGACGTTGAGATAAGTTGTTACAATTTCGCGAAGCTGCTCAATATCGCGGTCTTGAATGTGTCGCCTGTCTCCGCGAAGATGCACGGTAATACCGTCAGCTCCGGCCTGTTCGCATATTAGCGCAGCATCGACGACGCTCGGCTCGATGGTCTTGCGGGCCTCGCGGATCGTGGCGACGTGGTCGATATTGACGTTGAGTTTGGCGGTCATAAGAGCAATTCACCACAAAGACACAGAGGACACAAAGTTAATTCTTACTTAGTGTTCTTTGTCCCTTTGTGGTGAAACTAGACGATATTATATTTTCCAGACTTGGCATTACTTCTTATCTGATTCAATTCGCTAATCATACGCCGAGTGTCGCGGAAGACGCTGACCTTTGAGCCTTCGACGTCGTTCCAGCGGACGGCGATCTCTTTTAGACGCAGCTTGTGATAGTTGGCGACGAAGAGGAATTCGACATCGAAACCAAAGCGGTCGATCTTCATCAGGTCGAGCAGCGGACGGTACTTTACAAGATCAAAGGCCTTAAATCCGCATTGCGTATCGGAAAATGGCAGGCCGGACATTGTCCGGATGATGAAGTTCATTACGCGGCCACCTTGTTCGCGACGCCATGGCTGGCGAGTGCCGATCAGGCTGCGGTCGAGAGCTCGTGAGCCAAATGTCACATCATATTCACCTTTGAGGATCGGATCGACAAGCTTGGACATTTCTTCGATCGGCGTTGACAGGTCGGCGTCGGAGAATAGAGCAACGTCGGCTTTTGCTGCCAGCAGTCCAGTTTTTACGGCGAAACCTTTTCCACGGTTCTTTTCGTATCGAATTACGTTGGACTGGATATTGGGCATTTCCTGAAGGATGCGCTCGGCGACTTTTGCGGTGTCGTCGGACGAGCCATCATCCACGACGATCACCTCTGCGTTCAAGCCGGCCGTCGAGACGAATTCGAGAATGGTTTTAAGCGGAGCGCCTAGACGCTCGCTCTCGTTATATGCAGGGATCACTATTGATACGTCAGGTTTCATGTTGTGAAAACCTAATGGTAAATTTTTGTGGTTAAAAAGTAAATTTCGCCATTTGAAATAGGCAAATGGCGGGACGATGAGGTTAGATTCATTGTGGTATATTAGTATTTCGGCGGTTTGGGATTTATGAGCAAACAATTCGCTTTATTTTCAGTTGTTTTGGTTTTGATCGGCGTTATTGCCGGAGGGCTTTTTGGCAGGCTCCCGTCGCGAACGTCAGCAGATAACGGAATTTCCTCCGAGAAGGTGCTTTCAGATTACAAAGAAGCACTCAACCTCATAAACGAGAGCTACTCTGGCGCGATCGACCAGGAAAAGGCCACAGACAGTGCTATGCAGAGCATGCTGTGGACGCTTGATCCTCACTCATCGTTCTTCTCTCGCGAAGAACTGCGAAAACTCGACGAAGAGCAGTCATCGCAGTTTTACGGCATCGGCGTATCAATATTACAGCGGCGCGGCGGCGTTTTTGTTCAATCGGTGATTCCAAACACGCCTGCCGACAAGGCTGGTATTCGCTATGGTGACAGGTTTTTTTCGGTTGAGGGCAAGGATGCAAAAGACTGGTCAAGCGGCGAGGTCTCTAAGAATGTTCGCGGCGAAAAAGGAACAACCGTAAAGGTCCAGATCGAACGTGTTGGCAGTTCCGCGCCGCTTGATTTTGAGATCGTTCGCGGCGGAGTTCCACTCCCGTCGATCCGCAATTATTTTATGCTGCCGAACGCTATCGGTTACGTTGGACTCACGGGTGGTTTTCAGCAGACGACATCTGAGGAGCTTTCGCTTGCGGTTGCCGATCTAAAAAAGAAAGGAATGAAAAGCCTCATTCTTGACCTACGAGGCAATCCGGGCGGCATTTTGGAGCAAGCTGTCGGCGTTGTCAGCAAATTTATTCCCGCAGGACAAACAGTCGTTTCTGTCAAAGGAGCGGGAGGCCAGCAAGAGCGTGTGCTAAAGGCAACCGGCGGAAATCCTGAGACATTTCCCTTGGTCGTGATGATCAATGGCGGATCGGCATCAGCGTCGGAGATAGTCGCCGGTGCGGTTCAGGATTACGATCGCGGTGTCGTAGTCGGAAGCGACAGTTTTGGAAAGGGATTGGTTCAACGAGTGTTTCGTCTGCCATACAGCACAGGAATAACGCTGACGACGGCGAGATACTACACACCGTTTGGGCGTTCGCTGCAGCGCGATTATTCGAACGGTTCTATATACGATTACTATACGCATGGTGAAGATCAGCCGGACGTTGCCGATTCAGATGTGAAACCAAAGCCTGCCGGAAGTCCTGTTACGACTGCGAATGGACGTGTCCTTTTGGGAGGACGCGGCATCGAGCCGGATGTGAAAGCTGATACTCCGGTCCTTACGCCTTTGCGTTTGCGTATCAACGAGGCGGCATTCTTTTTCGTCCGCCAGCTTGTTGCCGGAAAGATCGCTGGATTTGAAAGTTACAAAACAGAAAAGCAAAACTTCAAAGCATTGGTTCTGCCCAATGAATTTCTTATTACGGACAAGCTGTTTGAAGCCTTTCGCAGTTTCTCGGCCGCTGACAAAGCTAACGGATTGAGTGCTCAAAATATTACGTCTCAATTAGACTACGCCAGAACGCGTCTGCGTGAAGAGATCGCAACCGCAAACTATTCAAACGAGGCCGGCGTGCAAGTTCTGCTAGAGACGGATCCTCAAGTACTAAAAGCGATCGAGGTCATGCCGCAGGCCGGTAATTTAGTAGCTGCCGCTCCGTTCGGCGGGATAATGAATTAGCCTTCTCCCGCGACTCATAGTATGTATAAACAGATCGGGATCTTGACTGGCGGTGGTGATGCACCTGGATTGAATGCGGCTATACGTGCGGTTGTCAGAACGGCGATCGGCGAATTTGGGATGAACTGTATCGGGATCGAGGACAGCTTTGAAGGTGTTCTCGGTGAGCCGCACACGCGAAAACTTACGGTAAAAAGTGTGAGCGGCATTCTGCCCAGCGGCGGCACGATCCTCGGCACACGAAATCGCGGAAGTTTTGTAAGAATGGTTGACGGCAAACCTTACTTTCCGGAAATGCCGATAGGTGAAGCGCTTGCAAACCTCGACATTTTGGGGATCGAGGCGCTTATCGTCATCGGCGGCGAAGGTACTTTGGCGATCGCTGAGCAGTTTCACAGACGCGGTTTTCCGATAATCGGCGTGCCGAAAACGATCGACAACGATCTGGCGGCGACGGAATTGACGTTTGGATTTATGACGGCGATCGATATCGCGACGGAGGCACTTGATCGACTGCATACGACTGCCGCATCGCATGACCGCGTGATGATACTTGAGGTGATGGGACGCAACACGGGTTGGATCGCCCTTCATTCGGGACTGGCGGGCAGCGCTGATATAATTTTGATACCCGAGATACCGTTTTCTTTTGAGTCTATTGCACGAAAAGTGCAGCAGCGTGAGGACAGCGGTTCTAGGTTTACAAATATCGTCGTTGCCGAAGGGTCGGTCGAAGTCGGCAAATCTGAGATGTATCTCGACTCTGAGCAGACGCGTCTCGGCGGTGTAGGGCCGTTTATCACACGTAGGATCCAGGAAATTACCGGCAAGGAATCGCGTTGCGTAGTTTTAGGCCACTTGCAGCGCGGCGGAAGCCCAAATGCTTTCGACCGGGTTTTAGGAACAAATTTTGGAGCATGTGCGGTTCGGGCACTCGCAAGCGGTGAGACGGGCAAGATGGTCGCTTTACAGGCCGAGAAGATCGTAACGGTGCCGCTTAGCGAGGCTTGCGCAAACATCAAGACTGTACCACTCGACAGTCAGCTCATTCGAACCTCACGCGACATCGGGATCACATTTGCCGCGCCAAGAGAAGCGAGAGTAAACGAATCAAGAAATTTCGATACGCGAAAGGTTCAATTGTAACGAGAGAGTTTATTTTATTTAACGGGAAAATGTATGGAAGCTGTAATACAGAAATTAAAGGACGAACTTCATAAACTTCAGGAAGAACTGCATTCTACTCTGCCAAAGGAGATCCAAAAGGCGCGGGAATTTGGCGACCTTCGCGAGAATGCCGAATACAAAGCTGCGATGGAACGCCAATCGATGGTGCAGGCGAGAATTGCTCAAGTGCGTCAGCGTCTGACCGAGGTTGAAGAGATCGATCTCAGCAAGATACCGACTGATAGTGCGGCCTATGGTTCTACCGTCGTTCTTTACGATACTGACCGCGAGGAAAAAGTTACCTACAAGTTAGTCACGTCCGAGGAGAGTGATCCTGATAATGGGCTTATTTCTACAGTATCACCCATTGGCCAGGCTTTGATGGGCAGAGAAGAAGGTGACGAAGTAAAGGTGAAAACACCTACCGGCTGGCGAAATTTTGAGATAAGCCGATTGAAGACGATCCACGAACAGGAATAAGTCCAAAGTCCAACGTCCAAAGTCCAACGTTATCTTTGGGACTTTAGACATTGGACATTGGACATTGGACTACAAGATGCTTGGTGCAGAAATAGGACGAGGTGCGATGTGGATCATTGACGGGATGGTTCGCGTTCTTTCGCGTCTTGGAATTCCGCCGAACATACTGACCACCATCGGCGTTACGATCAACATGGGCTGTGCGGTCTTGTTTGCCTTAGGCGAATTTTTCTGGGCAGGCATAGTGCTGATCGTTGCAAATCTTTTTGACATGCTCGATGGCAATGTTGCGCGGTTGACTGGAAGAGTTACCAAATATGGCAGCTTTCTGGATTCTTCGCTCGACCGGCTTTCAGACATGGCCGTAATTTTCGGTATCTTGATATTTTATGCCCGCGAGGGTCCACAGCATTCGCTGTTGAACGTCATCCTCGCCGGCCTAGGCATGATCTGTTCGGTAATGGTGAGTTACACAACCGCGAGATCCGAAGGGCTCGGCGTTAAGGCAAACGTCGGCTTTCTTCAACGGCCCGAACGAATCGTTCTACTTATAATTGGGGCTCTCTCAACGTGGGATTGGAATTCCGATTTCTTTTTGTTTAATCGAATGCCGCAGGTGCTTTGGGTTTTAGCGGTAGCGTCATTGTGGACATTGATCCAACGCGGAGTTTTTATTCGCAGCAAGCTAATGTCACTCGACGAGGACGGGCGAGCAAAATGACGAATTGGCTTGCGGATCTTTGGGCATCGCTGACATTAGACAATGTGCTGCTTGGCGTCGCATTGTTTTTGATATCGTTCCTTGTCAGTTTTGCTGCTATCGGCGTTGTGATGGTCAAGATACCGGCAAATTATTTTAGCACTCATTACAAGCAGGATTTTCTGCCCGACAGCCCATGGCTTGTTCGATGGAGTGCGGTGATACTGAAGAATATCCTGGGATTGATCTTGATCGCGTTAGGCATTGTTCTGTCACTTCCCGGTGTTCCGGGACAGGGAATATTGACGATATTGCTTGGCTTGATAATGATAGATATTCCTGGTAAGCGTCCGATCGAAGCCAAAATAATACAACGGCCAACCGTACTTGCGGCCGTTAATAAACTGCGGGACAAATATAATAAGCCGCCGCTTCAGCTAGATTAGCAATGGGCATCATCGACAAAATATTACGAAGAAAGCCTGCCGATCCAGAGGCGAGACGACGGTTTTTGCTTGCTAACGGACGGATAACTGACGGCGTGATACTCGATACGGAAATAAATGACGACGGCGAAGAGGTCGCAATTTATACTTACACACTTAACGGTGTCGATTTTGAATCATCAGATGTGTTGACCGAACCGCAGCGACTTGACCGTATAAAATATGCGCCGGGAGCACATGTTGGCATTCGCTATCATCCGAAAAATCAAGGTAACTCGATATTGGAATAATGTTCAAAAAAATATTAATAGCTAACCGAGGCGAGATCGCATGCCGTGTTATCAGGGCTTGCCGAGAGATGAATATAGGAACCGTTGCTGTGTTTTCCGATGCAGACAAAGACGCAATGCACGTCCGAATGGCGGACGAAGCCTTTCACATCGGCCCGCCGCCGTCGAGCGAGAGTTACCTGCGCTGGGAAAAGATCATTGATGTCGCAAAAAGATCAGGAGCAGAGGCGATCCATCCCGGATATGGATTTTTATCGGAAAATGCCGAATTTGTTCGCCAGGTAACGAACGCCGGCATTGTGTTTATCGGCCCGCCGCCGGAAGCGATAGAATCGATGGGCGGAAAAATGGCGGCCCGCAAAATAGCGATAGAGGCCGGCGTGCCGGTCGTGCCGGGCGCTACTGAACCGTTGAAGTCATATGAGGATGCCAAGGAAACGGCCGCTAGCACCGGCTATCCAGTAATGCTCAAGGCCTCGGCCGGCGGCGGCGGAAAGGGAATGCGGCTCGTGATGGATGAAAGCGAGCTTAAGTCGGCGCTGGAAGCGTCACAGTCTGAGGCCCTTGCCAGTTTTGGCGACGATGAGGTTTATGTTGAAAAAGCCGTTGTGCGTCCGAGGCATATCGAGATACAAGTTTTTTCTGACAAGCACGGAAATCACGTACATCTAGGCGAGCGCGAATGCTCGATCCAGCGACGGCATCAGAAAGTTGTTGAAGAAGCGCCTTCACCAATAAATTCGGCAGAGCTTCGAGCAGAGATGGGAGCGTGTGCGGTCAAGGTTGCTAAAGCGGTTGATTACGTTGGTGCGGGCACGGTAGAGTTTCTTGTGTCCGATCTTGATCGCTCGTTTTATTTTCTTGAAATGAATACGCGCCTTCAGGTTGAGCATCCTGTGACTGAACTGGTAACCGGCATTGACCTTGTTCGCGAACAGATCCGTGTTGCGTGGGGCGAGAAACTTTCATTTACGCAGGAAGATGTCGTGCTGAAGGGCCACGCGATCGAGTGCCGCGTTTATGCCGAAGATCCGGATAACAATTTTCTGCCTTCGCCGGGAAAAATCACGCGGCTCCGTTTGCCTCAAGGGCCTGGCGTTCGCGATGACGGCGGTGTTTATGAGGGAGCCGAAGTATCGATCTTTTATGATCCGATGATCTCGAAGTTTGCGGTTTATGGTAAAGACCGCGCTGAGGCGATAGATCGTATGCGGCGGGCGTTGATGGAATATGAGATCGGCGGCATTAAGACGACGCTTCCTTTTTTCCGCGAGATAATGGTTGACGAGGAGTTTATCGAGGGCAGACTTGATACCGGTTTTATTCCTCGTTTTAATGAGCGGAAAAAGGCAACCGAAATACATCAGACTACACAAGATATGGCGATGATCGCTGCCGCACTTGCGTATTCAAATAAGCAAAAGTCAGTGGCGGTCTCTGCAAACGGCGGCAAATCAAAAGTAAGCAAATGGGTTTTGTCGGGAAGGGAAGCGTTGATGCAGAATCGGGGTTGATACAATCGAAAAAACTATGGAAGAATTATTAAAACAAATGCTCGGTAAAAAGATAGACGTGACATGCGGAACTAATGCCGCGTTTAGAGGTGACGTGATCGACGTCAAGAATGGCGTGTTGTATCTACGCGACGAAGACGAGAAGGTCGCTTACGTCGCAGTCGATAAGATAGCCGTTGTCTATGAATGTAAAGATCCGCAGTCGCGTCCGGGATTTATCGGCTAGTTTGCCTAAATAAATATAAAAGGCCCGATGTTCATTAATGAGCATCGGGCCTTGATTTTGTTCATTGCAAGTTATTTTGCTGCGGGCATTTCCGGTATCAGGCGTCTGAATCCGACAATGCGATTTTCCCAATATCCTTTGAATGGTGAATATGTAATGCCTTTGCTCGAAGATGCATGATAGAAACCGTTTTCGTCCGCAACAATCCCGATGTGTCCGAGGCCGTTAAGAAATACGAGTGTTCCGTATTTGAATCTATCATCGCCGTCAACGGGGATTGATTGTGACCATAGTGTGCGGGCACTTCCGCGTGTGAACGGAATTCCTGCTTCCTGAAAGGCTGCCCAAACAAATCCTGAACAGTCATACGAGTAAGGGCCCGTCGAACCATAATGATATGGAAGTCCGTAGCGTGACTTGATCGCATTGTCGAGACGAATGCTTGCGGATGTACCATATACGGTTCTGCCGGCAGCAGCCATCGCAGCCGGAGCATTTGTCGGCATTGATCTGCTCGTTTTCTTGACTAGCGTCGGTTCATAAGCGGCGTCGGGGCGTCCTACGATCCTAATGTCATTGGTAAGTACCGGCCGAGAAGAGCCGTTCGACTTTACCTTGTCGGTTACTACTACGACCGGCGGCGGCACATTGGTCGGCTGGCTGGAAGTTGATCTCACCACACGGTCACGGCCTTGAGCTGATGCTGAACCTGTAAAACACACGGCAGCAAACACAAAGCACACCGCAAGGAAGAATATCTTCTTAAAAACTATCAAATTATAACTCCAATTATTTTATTTTCTGGTGGGAATCTGGGAGAAGTGGTGATTTTGCTCACCTATATTTATAAAAACTAACAACACTATTTACATTCCCGAAATCTTAACGATATCGTCTAAAACCAATTAACTTGTGATCTTTATTATTTAAAACTCGAAACTAACTAAAGACTATTATGACCTATAAGCAAAACAAATGCAAGCGTAGCGGAAACGTTATGGATTGCCGCCTGCTTACGCAGGCGGTTCCGATTTTCCCGCGGCCCCACTACTCCGGCTTATTTATACTTCAGTTGTCCTTGTGATAGAACAAGACAGACCGAATCGATTTACACTTCCAGAAAATGCAAAAGCCCGCACGTTAGTGAGGGCTTGGCATTCAACTTGAGTGTTTCGCCCTTACTCACGTGCGGGCTTCTGCAATAGTGCTCTATGCCGAGAACGACGTTCCGCAGCCGCAGCCGCCGGTTGCATTTGGATTCTCGAACGTAAAGCCCGAACCCATCATATTTGTCGTGTGGTCGATGGTGATGCCGTTCAGGTACTGTGCCGAAAACATATCGACAAACAGCCTAATGCCGTCTTTGTCCATCACAAAATCGCCCATTTTCGACGCTTCCTCGATATTAAGGCTGTACTGAAAACCCGAACATCCGCCCGGCACGACGCGAACCCGAAGTCCCGCCGTTTCCGGCAGATCATCTTCGCTGGACAAAAATTTCTTGATCTCAACGATAGCTGAGTCGGTGACGGTCAATTCTACGCTAGGTGCTGCAACTGCTGACATATAAATAATGCTCCTTTCAAGAAATAAGACCCGCAAAGCGAATCCTTACCTTAATGTAAATATTACCCTATGTGCGTTCATATTTCAAGGAGAACGCCAACTCTCGACGCGTAAAAGCTCTACGATAAATAAAGCCAACAGGTTCAGTACGCCTCCGGCAACGGAGGCTAGCCATACGTGAAACCGCCGATACGACCCTTGCTGATGTGCGACGGAGGACAGAAAATCATTTCCAAGCCCCCGGTCTTCAAGCTCGGGAAATCGCAATCGAAATAGAGCGTAGGTCAGCCACATACCAATTCCAAAAATAATCGCTACTACGGTCAAAACGATACGGTCATCGATATTTCCGACTGTCTCAAACGCCTTGTAAATGTCGTAAGGGAAAATCATTACGCAAGCCCATAAGACAAAGTTGATGCCGCTTAAGACATAAATATACTTTTTCAACGTCAAGCGGTCGGCCATTGCGTCGACGTGCCGGTCTAGAAGCTGAGCGATCCTTTCTTCTTTCTTCTCTTCTTGCTGGTAAAGAGCATCGGAAGCTTTTTCAATCAGTTTTCTCATCCGTTAGGTCCGCGATATAATCGCTAATTCCGGTTTCATTGCCTCAATGGAAACTTGCCTAGCAACCTCTTCTGCAACCTTGCGAAAAGCTATTGCCTGGGGCGAGTCCGGGGCGGAAACTACTACGGGCACGCCTTTGTCGCCGCCTTCGCGGACTTCCATTCCTAGCGGGATCTCGCCGAGGAGGTTTAGGCCGTATTCGTCGCAGAGTTTCTGGCCGCCACCTTTGCCGAAGATCTCGTATTTGTTTCCCGTGTCTGGAGCGATGAAATAGGACATATTTTCGATCACGCCGAGAACGGGCACGTTGACCTGTTCGAACATCTTTACTGCTCGGCGAACATCGGATAGCGAGACTTCCTGCGGCGTTGTCACGAGCACGGCACCTTGCACCGGAACGAGCTGTGCGAGCGAAAGCTGGACGTCGCCGGTTCCCGGCGGCATGTCCACGATCAGGTAATCAAGCTCGCCCCAATTAACATCCGACAAAAACTGCCTGACAACACCGTGGAGCATCGGGCCGCGTAGGATCATAGGCTTGTCGGGCGGCACGAGGACGGCCATTGAGATCATCTTGACGCCGTGCGCCTTGATCGGGATAAGCTTGTTGTCTTTGACGTCCGGCTGACCGTAACCTGTGCCGAGCATCATTGGGACGTTCGGGCCATAAACATCGGCGTCCATTATGCCGACCTTTGCTCCGTCAATGGCGAGCGCTACGGCGAGATTGACGGCAACGGTCGATTTGCCGACGCCGCCTTTGCCTGATGAAACGGCAACGATGTTTTTGACGCCTTCGATAGCGAGGTTATTTGCGAGTCCGCGGCCTTGCGGAACTTCGGCGTCCATTGTGACCTTTACGCTGGTGACACCTTCGAGACCGCTGACTATTTCGTTCGCCTGCGATTCCATCTGCTCTTTTACAGGGCAGGCGGGCGTGGTCAACATTATCTTGAACGACACATCACCGCCCGACACCTCAAGGTTATGAATAAATCCTAACGTGACGATGTCCTTCTTTAGATCGGGGTCGATGATCTGTTTGAGGGAATCTAATACAACTGCTTCTGATATTTGACTCATTTTTGTAAAAGTTTGATTGTAGCAGAACAAAAACAGCTTGCCGACCTGCCGTCCAACTGTCCCGTTATACCGACGGTTTTTCCTGACCGATTCAACCACCCGCTACCGCAGGTGGTACTGAACCGTCGCACCACGCCGTTCCACTTGCGTTCCACACTAAGGTGGAACGCTGCAAGTGTCTGCATTTATTGGAGTTAATAGCAGTATTTTGCCTTCGTTCCACATTTTTCTAAAAAAAAAAGACATATTGTCGCACAAAATTTGTAAATAGTTGCAAATACATAGGTTATAGTAACCAGTGTCGCGGATTTCCATATTTCTTCGTGGAACGCGTTTCGCGTAGTGGACGATCGCAACTTCCGATCTTTTCCCTTAATTGTCAAAAAGCAAATCATGTGAAACAACGATGCATACATAGGATATCATTTATCGACTCGAATTGGAATACCTAAGATTTGGTCGCTCGCTTACTCATGCGGTTCTGACAGGACTCGATTTCCGACTTAGGCGGTGAGGTCTTAGAATTGAAGCAATGACTGATGAAAGTGAAGTTTATGACCATATCCGCTCAGGCGGCTCGGGGTTCTATGAGCAAAAACGCGGGCTGATCGCGGTTTCGGGCAAAGAAGGTGTCCAGTTTCTTGACGGCATGATCACCAACGACATGAAGACGCTGGCGGACGGCGCACAGATGCTGGCTGCTTTTCCAAATGCACAGGGAAGGCTGTTGGCGGTTATTCGTGTGTTGAGACAAGGTGAGAGATTTTTGATCGAGACGGAGGAAGTGACCCGTGAAAAGGTGTTTCAGAATCTGTTTCGCTTCACATTTGCCGGAGATTTCTTTGTTGAAGACTTATCGGATCAATATCGATACTTTGAGTTGTTCGGTGACAATCTTGAGCCCTTACTAACGTGCGGCTTGGCGTTTGTGAATAGAAAGTCGTCGGGATATTTTGCGCCGTTCGGTGCATCGCTGCCGAAGGATTTCATTCAGATTCCTGACGAAGTTTACGAAACGCTGCGAATCGAAAACGGAATCCCAAAATACGGTGTCGATATGGACGAAACGACGATCGTGCCGGAGCTTGGGCTCGACGATATGATCTCATACAACAAAGGCTGCTACATCGGCCAGGAGATCATCGCCCGCATACATTTCCGAGGACACGTTGCAAAACGATTGACGGGAATAGTGTCAGAACCGGGAGCGATAGCGACTGGGTTCTTGCCCGGGGCCGAGTTGACTAATACCGACGGCAAAAACGCCGGAAAAATCACTTCGGTCACATTTTCGCCAAAGCTTGATAAAACTGTTGCTCTCGCTTTTGTTCGTTATGATTACCTAGTTGCCGGAACGGAGTTGATGGCAGGTGAAACAAAGGCGGTCGTTACCGATCTGCCGTTTGTGAGTTAATATAAATATCCCTCAAACCAATATGGAAGAACTAGACATCGATCTGCCGAACGCAAAACTTGCTTACACTATTATCCAGTCGCTGCTCGACGGCCACGAAGCTCTCAGCGATCTGCTCGTCGTTATGTCACACGCATTAGACGAGGACGTGTTAAAAGCACTGACGAACACAAATGAATGGGAGAAATATCTTGAATCCAAACGGGCGATGGAAAATACTCACGCGCAGATCGAGAAACTTACCGACGTTCTAAAAACTCTTGAAAATGCTTGATCTACTTATCATCGGCGCCGGACCAGCGGGAATCACTGCGGCAAACGAAGCCAAAAAGGCGGGGCTCGATTATCTTGTTATTGAAAAGGGGCTGATAGGTAACACGATCTACAGCTATCCGGTTGGGCTGACGGTTTTTTCGACAACGGATGAGCTTGAGTTTAATAAAGGTGATCTAAAGCCTGCTCGCGAAAAGCCGACACGGGAGGAATTACTTTCGTATTACGTTCGGTTTGTCCTCGACAATGAATTGAATGTACATACTGAAGAAGAAGTCTTGAGAGTGCGGGGTCTGGAGTCGGGAGAGTCAGAACCGGGAGCGATAGCGACTGGGTTTTTGATTACCACTAACAAAAATAGATACAAAACAAAAAGCGTCCTCTTCGCCATTGGAGCGATGGACTATCCGCGAAAGCTTGATGTTCCCGGTGAAGATCTGCCGAAGGTTTACGATCATTTTCGCGAGACTTATCCTTGGGTAAAGAAAAAGGCTTTGATAGTTGGGGGTGGAAATTCGGCGGGTGAAGCGGCTTTGTTTTTAGCGCAAGAAGGCGCCGAGACGACACTTGCGATCTTTCGCGATAACTGGGAGAGCACTGATCCGAAGCAGGGCTGTATCAAGTATTGGGTGAAAGAGCCGCTCGAAGAAGAATTAAAAGAACATTGCCTCAATCTCTTTTTCTTGGGTAAAGTGATCGAGATACGGGAAGGGGAAGTTGAGCTTGAAAATGAGAACGGCGATCGCGTGACGCTGGCTAACGATGTGGTTTTTGTGCTGATCGGTTCTGATGCCGATCTGACGATTCTGAAATCTCTCGGCGTTGAAACGGAAGATAGTAAATACGGCGAGGTGCCGGTCTATGATCCGGAATCGTTTGAAACGAACGTTCCCGGAATTTACGTCGCCGGCCATTTCACACAGCAGCGTCATATCAAAGGCGCTATCGATGCTTCAAAAACGTTGATCCCAAAACTCAAAGAAAAATTAACCACAAAGGCACAAAGGACACAAAGCTAAATAACTTTGTGCCCTTGGTGTCTTTGTGGTGAAAAATAAAATTACTGACCTGCTGGTTTTGCAGTTCTTACCATGACCTTCTGGTGCTGAAATTTATCCGCGATGTTTGCCGGATTGATATCGTAGCTCGTTACATCAAAAGTCTCGTCCGCTGTTCCACCAACCGTCTGCGTCCATTTGAACGGAAGTTGAACGCCGTTGACCGAACGGTACTCTGAGAATTTCACATTGAATTCGGCGGTTTCCGGCTTCGGGCCATCTGTTCTGCGCATGATCATGACATTGTCCTTGGGCTGGTCGCCGGATTTATCGTCCATAGTTTTGAACTTCATTATCATCGGCATTTTCATTCCGGTGTAGGTCATCATGACCGGCAGGTTTGAGGTCTGGCCGAGATAGAGTTTGAATGTGGCTCCGGCAAATTCCGCATTGACGATGTTGCAGGCCGTGCCGTCAACCGAGCTTTCGCCGCCGAATGTGTAGCTGACATCCATTCCTTGCGGAGCGGTAATCAGGAGGCTGAGCGTTAAGCGGAGAAGCTCGTTCTGCTTCATCGCGCCGTGATGATCACCCGCACGGTTTACAATTACATTTTCTTTGATATTGACGGTCTTTCCATCTTTTGATGTCCAAACAGCAGCTCCGCCGCCATTGTCGGCGATGACTTTATCAGCCTCTGTACCGGTGTATGTTTTCGTTGTGCCGTCGGGACGTTTGATAACGATAGTTTTCACGCCTTTTCCGCTGGCGGCGTCTGCGGCAATGATCTTGTCGGCTTCGTCTCCGGTGAATTCCTGAACCGTTCCGTCGGCCTTTTTGATGACGATTTTTTTGACTGGTTCGACATTGTTGTCGCCGGTATCGACCGTGACGTCAATATCTCCTTTGTCGCGGCCTGCAACTACAACATTGACCTGCTTGTCGATCATTTTCATGCCTTCGCCCGAGCCGTCATCTTTGCCGATCTTGACCATCTTCATCAGTTTGTCAGGCAGCAACATCGCGATCTCTGTTTCGCCCTGCACACTGCGGTCAGTGCCGTCGGTCCTGATATTGCGAGTCGTCCTCCCGACAATGACCATACTTTGTATGCCCGTGATCGCGGCATCGCCGCCGATCGCAACGCGGGCTTTTTGGATCAAACCGAGAGCTTTCTCATCCGATTTGAATTTCGCACCTGCTTTATCAACCAACGTGCCAAGTCCGATGCAGAAAACTGTCACGAACAAAATAGAAAAAATAAACCTTTTCATAGTAGCCTCCAAAAAAATTGATTTCCTGATGAACGGGGCATTTCAGGAAAGATTTCCTTTAATGATAGCAAAAATTGCACCGCTCTCATGTTGGATGATAGGCCAGAGTTTTGCACTAGTGATTAAGAGGACGCAAAGAATTTGTTAAGGATGTAAAATGTCGTTAAAAAGTATAGACATTGCAAAATATAAGATAGAGAATGAAATCGATGGGGCGCTCATGGTCGATAATTTTGTTTGGAGTCGGTTTGCTTGGTTTGCTTGCCGTGTTGGGAGTGTTGCAATATCGCTGGCTTTCACAGATCAGCGATGCCGACGGTGACAAGGCACGCAAGAGCGTTCAGGAACAAGCCAAGCAGTTTGCAACTGATTTCAATCGCGAGATACAGGGTGCGTATTTCAATTTTCAGACCGACGCAGAAAGTTGGAAAACGCGCGATTGGGCAGCGTTTAATGAACGATACGATTACTGGAAAGACAAAACGTCATATCCTGATCTGATCACGGACTTTTATTTTTTCGAGGCTAAAGGAGATTCGCCACCGCTACATTACGGATTTGATAGCCGAGCGTTTACGACTGCGGAGCTAACAGACGAGCTAGCGGATCTTCGCGCGAGATTTTCTGACGAAAAAAATTTCAGGCCGATCTATGAAGATATCTATACGCTCGTTCTGCCGATCCATGAAGGCGAAAATAAGATCGGACGAGTTTTCATGCATGCTAATTTACGCCAGAACAGGGCCGAGCTAAGGTTGCCGGACAAGTATGGCTATCTTGCCATCAAAATAGATCCTGAGACGATAAAAGAGAAGATTCTGCCGGCGCTTATCAGTAAATATTTTCCTGAAGGCGATTTTCGAGTAGCTGTTACGAGAAGAGACGGCACACCAGTTTTTCAGTCTGTTTCAGGTGAGACGAGCGATGCTGCAGCACCGCTTCTTGACCTGTCGCCGGACAATTTTGTTTTCTTTGCGAACAAAGACCTGCTTTCATCGATCGACGAGGGGAAAAAGAAAAACATCGTAATAAACTCGCGCACAGAGAGCCGCAGCGTTAGTACATTCGACACCAAAGACGACGAAAAAGGTGATGTGAAGATAGAGATCAAACGGGATGTTTCGCCCAAACGAACGGCCGTTTTTACGACTGCCTCAAAAACTAGTGGCGATGACGAAACCCCGTGGACGCTTGCCGTGCAGCATTCGTCTGGCTCGATCGATGCTTTTATGGCCGACACGTTCAGACGAAATCTTGCCGTCGGTCTTGGGCTGCTTTCACTTCTGGCGTTAGCGATTGCGGCGATCATCTTTTCGGCGCAGCGTGCAAAGCTGCTTGCACGGCGACAGATCGATTTTGTGTCGTCCGTTTCGCACGAATTTCGCACGCCACTTGCGGTCATTTATTCTGCCGGTGAAAATCTCGCAGACGGTGTTGCGAGGGAAAATGGCCAGGTTGAACGCTACGGCAATCTTATTAAAGGCGAAGGTAAGAAGCTTTCAACGATGGTGGAACAGATATTGGAGTTTGCCGGTGCGAATTCGGGACGAAGGAAATACAATTTCGGCGAAGTTTCGATAGATGAAGTTATCGCTAATGCTCTCGACGAATGCCGTCCGATGATCGATCAAAATCACATTGCGGTTGAGACTGGCATATCGCCGAAATTACCATCGATTAACGCCGACAAAACGGCGATGAGTCAGGCGATACAAAATCTGATAATGAACGCGATCAAATACAGCAACGGTGAAGCATGGCTCCGCGTTGCAGCCGAGAACGGAGACGGGAAAGTAAAGATCTCAGTGGAAGATCGCGGAATTGGAATCACGAAAAAAGATCTCCGTTCGATCTTTGAGCCATTCTACAGATCAAGGGAAGTAGTTGACGCGCAAATTCACGGCAACGGTCTCGGCCTCTCGCTGGTGAAACAGATTGCCGAAGCTCATAACGGACGGGTCTTTGTGTCAAGCGAGATCGGCAAGGGAAGCAAATTCACTATCGAAATACCGAATTGAATATATTCACCACAGAGAACACGGAGTGCACAGAGGTCTTTTTTTATGTTCTCTGTGGTGAAATTTTCTTATGAAGATACTGCTAGTCGAAGATGAAAAAGGCCTGATAATCACGCTCACGGACCGGCTCGAGAGCGAAGGGTTTGAGGTGACTTCGGCGAATGACGGAAAGAAGGGTTTTGATGCGGCTCTAGCGGGTAGTTTTGACCTTATCATTCTCGACGTGATGCTGCCCAAAAAGAATGGTTACGATGTCGCCCGCGATCTTCGTCAAAAGGGAATCGACACGCCTATACTGATGCTCACCGCCAAAGGCGAAACGATCGACAAAGTTCTTGGATTGAAACTAGGTGCTGACGACTATCTAACAAAACCATTTGAAGTGATCGAACTGCTAGCACGCGTCGAAGCTCTTTTGCGCCGTTCGCCGCATCAAACCAACGGCTCGACCGCCGAAGTTTTCAGATTTGGACAGGTCGCTATCGATTTCAAAAAGGCGGAAGTTATTAAAGATCAAAAAGCTGTGGACCTCTCGGCCATGGAGTTTAAGTTGCTGCAATTTCTGATCGAGAATCGCGGCACGGTTCATTCGCGCGATGCTCTGCTCGATGCCGTTTGGGGCTACGACGCAATGCCCACGACGCGAACCGTAGATGTTCACATAGCGTGGCTGCGTCAAAAGCTGGAAGAAAATCCGCGCCATCCGCATTACATTCAAACCGTTCATGGGTTTGGTTACAAATTTGCGGAATAGGGAACGACATAAACCACTACGGCGATGTAGTGCAGAATGCTCCCGGCTAGGATGAAAACATGAAAGATCGCGTGGTTATGCGGGATGCGGTTCCACGCGAAAAAGATCACTCCAAGCGAGTATGCAGCGCCGCCCGCGATGACAAGCGCGATGGCGGTTGAACCGAGTGCTGCCAGCAGCGGTTGTATCACGACGATACCGATCCAGCCCAACACAAGATACGAAACTACCGAGACCGCAGGCCAACGGTCACGCATCAGCAGCTTTGCCACGATGCCGGCAATGGCAAGACCCCATATTAGGGTCAACAGGTTTTGTCCAAATGGCCCCTTCATTACTACCAGAACAAAAGGCGTGTAGCTGCCTGCGATCAAAAGATAAATGCCGCAGTGATCGGCGATCTGCATTTTCTTTTTACGGCCTTCCATAATAGTGGCGTGGTAGATCGTCGAAGCGGCGTAAAGAATCACAAGCGAAAGTCCGTAAACACTGCAGCCGATAAATGAAATCGCATCACCGCGCACGCCAGCGAGTATTACAAGCACAACAAAGCCGATGATGCTCAACACAAGACCAAATCCATGCGTGATCGTGTTCGCAAGTTCTTCGACGGATAATGAGTTTAGGTGTGCTTTTATCACGAATAACCTTGCACAAGCCCGCACGTTAGTAAGGGCGAGCGGGCTGAGTGTATCGCCCTTACTAACGTGCGGGCCTCTGCATAGAACGATCAGAACTCGGACTCAGAAGTCGAGCGATGGCGCCTTGCAACGCCCGACGCGTAGGCTGCTTCCTCGACATTGGCGGCGACGGCTTCGGCGACGCGGCGGTCGAAAACGGACGGGATAATGTAGTCCGGATGCAGTTCGTCTGGGCCGATAATGTTGGCGATGGCGTTTGCAGCGGCAAGTTTCATTTCCTCGTTTATTCGCGAAGCCCGGCAATTTAGTGCACCGCGAAATATGCCGGGAAAACAAAGTACGTTGTTGATCTGGTTCGGATAGTCCGAGCGGCCGGTTGCCATGACGGCAACGTGGCCTGCGGCGTCTTCGGGCATGATCTCAGGGGTCGGATTTGCCATTGCAAAAACGATCGGATCTTTAGCCATATTCTTTAGATCATCGACATTGATTGCGGCAGGTGCTGAAAGTCCAAAGAATACATCGGCTCCCTTGATAATCTCGTGAACGTTGCCTTTCTCGCCACTGGGATTTGTATTGCGCGCGTACCAATCCTTGACCCAGTTCATATTTTCTTTGCGGCCCGGATAGATCGCGCCGGTCGTGTCGCAGCCAATGATATTTTTAACGCCGGCGGCCATCACGATCTTTGAACACGCAACGCCCGCAGCCCCAATACCGTTAACGACAAGCTTAATGTCCTCCATTTTTTTATCAACGATCTTGAGTGCGTTTATCAGTGCGGCGAGAACAACAACCGCCGTTCCGTGCTGATCGTCGTGAAATACGGGAATATTGAGTTCTTCTTTCAACCGGTCTTCTATCTCAAAGCATCGCGGCGCCGAAATGTCTTCAAGATTGATGCCGCCAAACGCGACGGAAATGTTCTTTATCGTCTGAACGATCTCGTGCGGGTCCTTTGTGTTCAGGCAAATAGGGAAGGCATCGACGCCGCCGAATTCCTTGAACAATTGACACTTGCCTTCCATCACAGGCATCGCCGCTGCCGGGCCGATGTCGCCGAGTCCGAGAACTGCTGTTCCATCGGATATGACCGCGACGGTGTTTTTCTTAATGGTCAAAGTAAAACGTTTTTCCGGATCGCGAGCGATCGCCTCGCAGATGCGAGCAACGCCGGGAGTATAAGCCATCGAAAGGTCCGAACGTGTTTTTAGCGGAATTTTTGAATTGATCTCGATCTTGCCGCCGAGGTGCATCAGGAACGTTCGATCGGAAACATTCGTGACCTCGACGCCATCGATATTGCTCACGGAACGCACAATTTCCTTATCGTGCGTTTCGGAAGCGGCGTTGACGGTGATGTCGCGGATCAAAAAATCCTTGCCGACGCTGACAATGTCGATGCCTTCGATATCGCCGCCTGCTTTGCCGATCGCGGTGGTTATTTCACCGAGCTTGCCCGGCTGATTTTGTATTTTTACCCTAAGCGTAAGACTGTAACTCGCATTGGGCGTAGGTTTATTGGTCATGATCTATCTGTAAAAAGTATGACGAAAAAGATGCGTTCGGGCAAACCAGCTTGTGTTTTGCGAAATTTCTCATTGACGATAGCCTGACAATCAATCAGAATTGTCACTTCTGCAATTTACACTTATGTTTAAAAATCCATCGACCTGCCGCGTTAGCCGCACAGTTTTCTTTCAGGTATTTGCCGCAATTGTTTTTGCGATTGCTTCATTTTCGATAAACGCGGCTGCGGCGACGTTCACCGTAAACACGACAGCCGACACGCAAGACGCTGCGCCCGGAAACGGTGTCTGCGGCGACGCGGGCGGTCAATGTTCGCTTAGGGCCGCGATCACCGAGGCAAATGCGCTTGCAGGAGCGGACACTATTACGCTGCCGGGCGGAACTTATACGACGACGCTTGTCTCTGCCAATGAGAATGCAAATGCAGGCGGCGATCTCGATATTACTTCGCCGCTGACGATAAACGGAGCAGGTTCGGCGACGACTATCGTGCAGGCAAACGCTGCGACGCAAACTGCCAACGAAAGGGTCTTTCACATTCTGGCAGGCGGAACTTTGGTCACGATCTCAGACGTAACGATCCAGAACGGCGTATTTCGTTTTATCGGAGCTTCGCCAAATCCGCAGGGCGGCGGCGGTATCAGGGTCGAAGGTGCGGCGGCAAATTTGACGATCGGCAATTCGACGATCACCGGTAATCTTTCAGAAAACCGAGGCGGCGGCATTACCGCAAACAAATCTAATCTCACGCTCACAAATTGTATTTTCAATAACAATAGGGCCGGAAGTTCGGTTGCAGGCAGCGCGGGTTCGGGCGGAGCGATAGCTATTGACTCGGAAGACAACATCGCATCTGCCGGACAGACCGCGACGATCACGAACACTATAATTAATAGCAACCGTGCAGAATCTTCGGTAAGCAACACCTTTGGCGGCGGCATTGCAATAAGAGCGATCGGAGCGAATGTCACGCTGACAGGCAGCACGGTTTCGAACAATCTTTCGACCGCTCTCGGCGGATTCAGCGGGTACGCAGCCGGCATCAACAATCAACAGGCGACGCTTAATCTGAACAACACTTCGGTTTCATTCAACACGTCCAGCCGCTATCAGGCCGGTGTGCGAAACCTCGCATCGACCGCAGCCGTTTCGACTCTGAACATCACCAACAGCACGATCAATAACAACACTTCGACCGCTGCGGATGCTTTTGGCGGCGGCGTTTCTAATATTGTCGGATCGACGTTCAATGCGACGACAAACATCGACCGCTCCACCATCAGCGGCAATAACCTCACCGGAGCAACAAGCATCGGCGGCGGAGTAATAAACACCGGCAGCACCGGCGGAGCCGCTTTGTTGAATATTACGAATTCGACCATCTCGGGAAACAGCGCACATGACGCAGCCGGAATTTTCTCCGACGGATCGGCAGCAGCGTGCAGTATAGATTTTTCTACGATCGCATTAAACACCGCTGTTGCCGAAGGCGGCGGAATTTATCAGGATGCGACCATAGGCGGTTCAACGACGATCAAAAATTCGATTTTTGCTAACAACGTCGCTGCGTCGAATATAGATGTCAGTGAGTTGGTCACGTCGGCAAATTATAACCACATTAAAAATGCGCCTATAACATTTATACCGGCGGCTAACGATGTACTTGGCTCCGATCCTGCGTTAGGTGTATTAGCAAATAATGGCGGGCCGACGCAGACGCATTTACCGGACGGAGCGAGCCTTGCTTTGAACACGATCCCGAACGGCACGAACGGCTGCGGCACACCGACCTCTCTGGATCAACGTGGATTAGCTCGCCCATTTGGTGCAGGCTGCGACAAAGGCTCGGTCGAAGTTCAGCCCGCAGGCCCGACACCGACCGCGACGAATACAAGTACACCAGGGCCAACATCCACGAACACAAATACGCCGACACCGACAGCCACGTTTACCAGTACGCCGACAAATACGCCCACAGGTACAGCGACATCAACAAGCACACCGACAAATACTCCGACAGGTACGCCGACAAGTACTCCTACATCAACGGCAACATCGACAAGCACGCCAACAGCAACGCCTACTGGTTCTGGAACGCCGTCGATCAGCGGAACGATCACATACGGCAACGCCGTTGGTTCGCCGAATCCGCGTTTTGTTTCAGGTGTATTGCTGAGTGCGGTCGGCTCAGTCAATGTCTCCGCGACCAGCGATTTTCCAAACGGCAATTATGTGCTTACCGGTTTCGGTTCGGGTTCCTACACTGTCACACCTTCAAAGGCCGACGGACAAAACGGAATAACCTCTTTTGACGCCGCAAGGGTCGCGCAGCACGTCGCCGGGGTCAGCATTCTAACCGGCAATCAATTTTTGGTAGCCGATGTCTCGGGTAACGGACAGCTCTCATCATTCGATGCGGCGCAGCTTGCGCGTTATGTGATCGGGGCTCCACCATTTGGATCGACCGGCACTTGGATATTCGTTCCGGTGAATCGCAGCTATGCTTCTGTAAACGGAAATGCGGCGGGTGAAGATTTTATCGCACTGTTAATGGGTGAGGTCTCCGGCAACTGGACAAACAGCGGAGCCCGGCCTGAGCCGCAGCGTTAAAGTCAGGAGTTGGACCATGAAATATGGGTTTCTATTTTTGATTTTAATTCTTGTAACCGACGTTTGTGCTCAGGTTATCAGTTCCGCATCGAAGGTCAGGACTTTACCGACTTCAATTTATCCGGCTGAGGCATTGAAGACAGGTCTTGAGGGGGTGGTGACAGTACTCGTGGATGTCGACAAAAATGGCAAGGTGACCAAGGCATATGCTGCAACTGGACCTGGCAATGTGTGTTTGAACAATGATCGCGCAGATGTTATTGCAATGCGCCAAATTGCTCGCAAAGCTGCCGAGCAAAGCACATTTGCCCCTACTGGCGAATCCACAGCTGAAACTTTGCTAATGTTTGAGTTCAAAAATCCTGCGCCTAAGAAAAACCCTGAAAATAAACCGAGTCATGGTTACAGAATTAGTGGAGTTGGAACGATGGATAGCTCCGCACTTTCAGAGAAACCAGAACCTTCGACCGCCACGACGGACACCAAAGTAGTTTCAGGAGGAGTTCTTGCTCTTTCACCGATGTCGTTGCCAAAGCCTAAGTATCCCGTTGCTGCTCGTTTAATAAAAGCTGAAGGTACAGTCCAGGTTCAGATTGTTATCGACACCAACGGGACGGTGTTTTCGGCTCAGGCAATTTCCGGACATCCGTTACTGAGGGCCTCGGCTGTTGACGCTGTCTGTCAGGCAAGATTCGTTCGAACATTTCTCTCAGGCGAGCCAGTTTCGGTTTCTGGAATTGTCGCTTACAATTTTACTCTGTAACGCACAACTAACCCAATAAAATACCTTTTGTTTCACATGTGATCGAATAGACACTGTCGCGGGTTGCGACTATCAGTGCACCGGCTCGGGTGAAGCATAGCCCGACGACGTTGTTTCCGGCGACGAAGTGTTTGGCGGATTTGGCGTCCGGTGATATTTGGACGATGCCGTGGTGGCCTTTGTAGCATCCGACGACATAAAGATTTCCGGTTTTATCAAATGCTAAGCCTTGCGGGCGTCCGAGTCCGGTGAAGAATTTTTCGTCGTAACCTTCCTTATCAATGGCATGTACTGCGTCGTGGCTTGCGAGTCCGGGCGAGGTCAGGAACAGCCTGCCATCCGGAGCGAAAGCCATATGATATGCGGCGACCGAAGCTTCCATCACAGTAAAGATCTCGGAAGTAGCGTCGTCGAGTATGCGATGCACCGTTCCCGAACGGTCGCCGACGTACATCCTGCCTTCGCCGTCAAACGCGATGCCCGTCGCGATGCCAAGGCCGGTCGCGTAAACCGTCGCTCCGCCGTCACGTCCAACTGCATAAACTTCGCCCTCGGCACGGTTGGTCACGAACATCTGGCCTTCGCGATCGAAAGCGATGCCAGTCGGATTAAGGATCGGATCGGCGAATCCATCGAGATACCCGTCGGCTTCGAGACGAAAAAGCGTAGCGGGAAGATGCTGTCCGCGTCCGCCCGAACGCGTCAAAATGATCGCGTCATCCGACGGATCGACCGCCGGATTTGCAACCAAGTGCATCCCGTCAACCAGCAAACGCCCGACATAAAAAGGAAACGGCTCGCTTGTCGCTCCGCCGCTTTCGAGATGAATGTGCGTCTGACCGTCCTCGGTCTCGCCGATCACAGGCACGCTTACAAGAATGCGATGGGAAGAAGCCGCTGTCACACGCCCCCGTTCTCCGCCGACGAATACGCCGCCGCTTCCGGCGTCAAACCCTTCGCAAGTGATCGCGATCTCGCCGCCCGATATCGCATATTGCGGTTCTACCGCCGTTATTTTTAGTCGCTGAGACATTATTCAGTCGATTTTACGCCTCTTGAATTGACGTGTCGAATCCTCGTTTTTTTTCTTATTAAGATTCAATTAATTATGTTAATCTTTTCACGAGGTGCAGAAAATGAACACTCAACTGCTTGAAGAGGTCTTACAGCTTCCTGTCGATGAACGCCTTCAACTCGCCGAGAATATATGGGACAGTGTGGAAACCGAACAGCATAGTCTCGCTCTTACACCCGAACAACGTGCGGAACTAAACCGACGTATCGAATATCACAAAAAGAATCCCGGTGAGATGATCCCTTGGGAAACAGCAAGAGAGCGTTATCGTAATCTCGCATGAACTATTGCGTTGAAATTTCTCCTGCAGCGGACTTTGAGATCGCGGATTCCATCCAATGGTACGAAAAGCAAGAGATCGGTTTGGGGCGACAATTCGAAGTAATACTTGAATCTGCTATAGAATCGATCAGGCAAGACCCCATTCGATTTCCTAAAGTCGATGGCGAGATCAGACGGGCAATTGTACGAAGATTTCCATTCATAATTCTCTTTACCGGTACAAACAGTACGATCTCTGTTTTTGCCGTATTTCATACCAGCCGAAACCCAACTATTTGGCGTGGCCGCATCGATTGATCATTTTCAAAGTGCGGGCTTGTGTACTAATCCCGAAGCCTCTGTTCCGGCCAATGCTCATCAGGTGCGATCGGATCAGGTTGTTTGGACGAAAGATTTTCGGCCGAGACATCTGCAAGAATAAAATTCTCCGACGGAACAGGCTTACCATGCAGCCGCCTCAGCATCGCAAGCTGTCCGGCGTGAGTCATCGCGTCTGAGAACGGCCCTTGCAGCATTCGCTCTTCAGTGATGTCGATCAGTGGAATTCCGTCATCCAAATGTTGACGCAGGTAGGCGAGATTTTGATGAAACCGTTCGATCTCTCCATCAAAAGTATCCAGCGGCTCCGGCCAATAACTTCCGCCAATAAAAAAAGTTCGAGCGTATCCAAGCAAGCTCGCCATATGCCGCACAAGCTCCATCGGAGTCCTAACACCGCCACCCGCATCAAACTCTGCAAAATCTTCCGGCGCATTTCGCAATGCCTTCTGCGTCCGATAAGCCAAAGCCCCAAGAAAATGCCTCAACATCTGCCGTTTTTCGTTCACCTCACTTCTCACAGCGGAATTTTACAATATTTCCCCGTCTAAAAAAATTCATTGACCGTCCGTGTTAATACACGTTAAACTTATAAAAGCCCAGTTCCGGCCTGTGCGCTCAGGTTTTATGCGCAACCTTCTTAACCGGAATTTCTAGTACTTCTCTTCTTTAATTATGCCTACCCGAATTGATGATCTTCTGCGAATGGCAATGAGCTTTGGCGCTTCGGACCTGCATCTGCGTGCCGGATCTTATCCGGTAATCCGCGTTACGGGCGAATTGAAACCGCTGTCAGGCGTTTCGAGAATGACGCAGGACGAGACGCTCGAAATGGCGTTTTCGATGATGTCCAACCGGCAGAAGCAGCATTTTAAGGACGCATTTGAGGTCGATATTGGCTACGGTATCGCGGGACTTGGACGCTTTCGCGTTAATATTTTTCAGCAGCGGAACTCAATAGGAATTGTCGCCCGCGTTATTTCAGACACTATCAGAGGCTTTGCGGAACTCGGTTTGCCGCCGATCCTTAATAACATCGCCGAAGAAAATCGCGGCCTTATTCTCGTTACAGGCACGACAGGTTCGGGGAAATCAACAACACTTGCAGCGATCGTCGATCACATAAATCAGAAGCGGAATTGCCACATCGTCACGATCGAAGACCCGATCGAATTTTTGCATAAGGACAGGGAATCTTTTGTTACTCAGCGCGAGGTTGATGTCGATACCCGCAATTTTGCAGAAGCATTGCGCGGTTCGCTTCGACAAGACCCTGACGTGATCCTCGTCGGCGAAATGCGCGACCTCGAAACCATAGAAACCGCGCTGGTAGCCGCTGAAACAGGGCATTTGGTCCTTTCAACGCTTCACACGCTCGACGCACCTGAAACACTGACCCGAATAATCTCCGCATTTCCGCCTTACCAACAAAAATCGATCCGCATTCAGCTTGCAGGCTTGTTAAAGGCCGTCATTTCACAGCGTTTGATGAAATCCGCCAAGGGCAACAGCCGCATTCCGGCCGTTGAGATCTTGATGTCAACGCCGCTTATACGCGATTATATCCTTCACGAAGACAAGACCAAGAGTATTCGCGACGCTATCGCAGCAGGAACCTCGCAATACGGCATGCAGACATTCGATCAGTCGCTGTTCTACCTCTATCAGTCAGGCTTGATAACGCTCGATGAGGCCCTCCGCGGCTCGACGAACGCTGATGAATTTCGTTTGCGGCTCGCCGGTATTTCCAGCACCAGCATGGCCTCGCGTGACGAGATGGAAAAAAACAGCGGCGTCAGCAGTTTGCACAATTACGTTCCAGGCACCTAAATCATAATCATATGAAAAAGCACTTGATTAGCCTTGCCACGCCTGTTGCTTTATTTCTTCTGTTGACCTTGGTTTCTGGCTGCGGTGCCTTTTTAAAGAAAGTCGCTTCATCTAAACAGCCTGAAAGCTCTAGTCAAAAAACCGAAGCATCAACAAAGGTCGTTGCAAATTCGTCAAGGATTGATGATTCAGCTTCCCTCGATGAGCTGGCGATTTACAGCGAAAATCTGCTTAAGAAGGGCAGGTTTGATGAATTGACCACCAAAATTGATCAGGCCAGAGTAACTCAAGATCGCTTGCCTGGCGGTTATTGGAAACTTTACGCTCTTTACGAAGGTATTTCTGTTCCTAATTACGAGAAGAATGCCACACCATCGGAGTGGGAAGAACATATTTCTCGCCTGACAGACTGGAAAGCTCAAATGCCGAACTCAGTTGCGTCAAGGATAGCCTTGGCCGGGACTCTCGTAAACTATGGTTGGTTTGCGCGGGGTGGAGATTTTGTCGACAAGATTTCGGACGAAAGCATGCAGGCGTTCCACGCTCGCGCGAAAATGGCCGAAAAAGAACTACGTGAAGCAAAAGAACTAAAGATCAAATGCCCTCGATGGTACGAAACAATGCTCAGCGTCGGCCTTGCATTGGGTTGGAGAAAAGCAAAATACGATGAGGTTCTAGAAGAGGGCTTTCACCTCGCTCCAACTTACTATCATTTGCCGCGTCAGAAAATGAACTACCTTTTGCCGCAATGGATGGGTGAACCCGGCGACATAGCCAAATTCGTCAATGCCGTTTCCGAGAGGATTGGTGGAGACGAAGGTTCGATAATGTATTATGAGCTTTCTGCAACATTATGGCCTGAATATTCCAATCAAATCTGGGAAAAAACTGGATTGGACCGGCGAAGGGCAAAAGAAGGCTACGATACATTAAAGCGGATTTACGGTGTTGATCGTTACCGGAAAAACCTGTGCATGGCGATGTCATTAAGCCTGATGAGTGGCGGGACACCTGATCCGAATTATCTAGAAGAAGCCGTTAATGCAGTCGGTGAAGACTGGGATGATAGGGTCTGGGGGACAAGAGAAAGATTCGAGGAACGCCGGAAAATGATGAGAACGACTATCGACATGATGAAAAAGAGTCCAAATTTGCAGCCACAGAATAACAGAGCTGCTCAGTCGGGCTAGTCTCCACATTTCGATAAATATCCATTTTTTAAGGGTTTTTACACGCTCAAGTCTTGACATGAAAGCACTTGGGCGTGTATTTTTTATTATTACACCTTTGAGCGGAAGGATCAGTGACCTCTTGTCTTTCGTCGCGCGATTGCTGTATCTGCTTTTGGGATAGCAAAAGCGCTTTTGGGCAAGTTGTTTATTGCCTTTCGAGCAAAGTGGTAAGTAGTTGAAAAATAGTAATTTAAGTAAGGAAGTTTAAACACGCGTAAATGACAAACGAGTTAACCCAGGACGCTGAAGAATCGGGAACGATTGAGAAAACAGCGATTGAACAATCAGAATCAACAACCGCGACCGCTGAGGCTGTCGCTCTACAACCGGAAAACACCACAGAGAACCTGCTGGAAATTCCAACTGAACAACCCGCGACACAGGAAACTCAAAGTGCGCCGGTTGAGACAGCTAGCGTTCCGGAACCACCACCTGCGCCTAAAGCTGAGCCTATTGTCGAAGAAGCAGACGATACTGCTGCTTCAACGGACATAGACTTTGGAGCTATCCTCGAGCAATTCGAGCAGGAGCAAACGGTCTATCACGCAGGCGAATTGGTTGAAGGAACGGTTGTCGGTATCACCGACCGCGGCGTTCTGGTTGATTTTGGTTACAAGTCTGAGGGTTTCGTACCTGTCGAAGAGTTTACGGGGCCAGACGGCCAGATGATGGCCACTGTCGGCGAAAAGGTCGAAGTCATCATTCGCAGCATTCACTCGGGCGACTCTGCACCGCAGCTTTCTCGCATGGACGCACTCGGCCGCAAGGTCTGGGACGAGATCGAGACCGCCTTCAACAGTGAAACTCCGATCATAGGCCGCATAGTTGATAAAACAAAAGGCGGTCTTCGAATCGACATTAATGGCATCGAAGCATTTCTTCCCGGCTCGCAGATCGATTCGCGTCCGATACACGGACTTGATTCGTATATTGGCCAGGACATCGAGGCCAAGATCATCAAATTCAGCCGTCGGCGAAACAACATTGTACTTTCGCGCAAGGTATTGACCGACGAGGTCGTAAATGCGCAGAAAGCCGAGACGCTTTCCAAGATCGACCTCGGCTACGTCGTTGAAGGTACGATCAAGAATCTCACCGAATATGGTGCATTTGTTGACATCGGCGGCATCGACGGGCTATTGCATGTGACCGATATGTCTTGGGGCAGAATCCATCATCCGCAAGATCAATTTAAGGTCGGCGAGCATTTGCAGGTCAAGGTTCTCAAACTCGACCGTGAGCGTGAAAAGGTCTCGCTTGGATATAAACAACTGTTGCCTGATCCTTGGTCAACCGTTGTTGAAGTTTATCCGGTCAACACAAAGCTCACCGGCACGGTTTCATCAGTGACCGAGTACGGCGTTTTTGTTGAACTCGAAGCTGGAGTCGAAGGCTTGGTTCACGTTTCGGAGATCTCGTGGTCGCGTCGATCGCAGAGTCCAAAGCGTTTGTTCCACAAGGGCCAGGAAGTCGAGGTTCAGGTCCTGGGCGTTGATACCGTAGAAAAGCGTATTAGCCTGGGCATGAAGCAGTTCATGGAAAATCCTTGGGACAGCGTCATGGAGAAATATCCTGTTGGTGCTAAGGTACATGGCCGTGTTCGTAATCTCACAGATTTCGGCGCGTTTATTGAACTTGAAGAGGGAATCGACGGCCTTGTTCACGTCTCGGACATCTCGTGGGCGAAAAAGATCAAGCATCCGAAAGACGTCCTCAAGAAAGATCAGGAAGTCGATGCGATCGTTACAAACATTGACCGCAACGGACAGCGTCTTTCACTTTCGATGAAAGATCTGACGCCGAGTGCATGGGAAGGGTTCGTCGCGACGCACCGTCCTGGCGATGTCGTTCGTGGCAAGGTTTCACGATTCACCAATTTTGGCGTGTTTGTCGAACTTGGCGAAGGGCTTGAAGGCCTGTGTCACATTTCAGAACTTTCTGATGAACGTGTTGAACGTGCCGAAGACATTGCGTCTATGGGGCAGGAGATGGATTTCAAGATCCTACGTATCGAGCCCTCAGATCAGAAGATCGGTTTATCACATCGTGCGGTCGGTAAGGATGAAGAGCCGGTTGCTGATACGAAAATGTATTCGACTGAAGCCAAAGGCGGCATGGCCAGCCTTGGTGAACTTGCCAAATTAAGATTTGGCGACGCGACGGAAGAGGCTCCGGTAGAAGATCCGGAAGAGAAGAAAAAAGCGAAACTGGCTGCAAAGAAAGCGAAAGCTGAAGAGTTTGCGGCTCGCGAGGCAGAAGCTGTTGTGGAAGTTGAAAAAGCAGAAATGGACGAAGCTCCGGCTGAAGAAATTATTGCAGAGACGGAAACTATTGACGAGGCTCCCGCAGAGGTTGTCGCTGAGACAGAGGCTGGTGCCGAAACGGTTGAAGCACCGGCAGAAGAAGTTGCCGATACAGAAGCGGGTGCGGAAGCGTCGGCAGAACCTGTCGAGGAAGCCGCCGCTGAACCTGTTGTTGAGGCAGTTTCACCGTTTACGGAAGAGGCGGTTGAGATAATGGAAGATTCAACGCCTGAAGCCACGGCGGAATTTGTTGCTGAAGAAGCGGTTCCTGCTTCAGAAAATTCAATTGAAGAAGTTGTTGCCGCCGAGCCTCCCGCAGAAGATGCAGAAAAAAAATCAGCATAACTGCTGATTATATTTTTTGAGGGAAGTGCCGAGAATTTCGCTTGGAGCGTAGGGGATTGAAATGACAAAAGCTGATCTGGTTGAAAAAGTTGCTCGCGACGCGGACATGACAAAAAAGGACGCCGAGATGCTTGTCGAGATCATTTTTGACAGTATTACGGGTAGTTTGAATAAAGGTGAAAAGATCGAACTTCGCGGGTTTGGCAGTTTTCGTGTCCGTGAACGAAATTCACGAAAAGGCCGCAACCCGAAGACCGGAGCCGCAGTCGACATTCCTGCAAAACGCGTTGCCTACTTCAAGCCCGGCAAAGAGTTGAAAGAAATGATCAATCAGAGTTAAGAGTCTTTAAGTAGGAAAAGTTTTCCGACGCAAGACTTAAGAATATGGATCTATTGTGGAGTCCCTGGCGATATGATTACATAACAAGAGGCGAAGCCCAAAAAGATAGTGGCTGTGTCTTTTGTGATATTCAAAATAGCCCGGCAAGCGATGAGGAAAAATTTATCCTCAAGCGAGCCGGGTTTAACTTTGTCATTCTCAATGTTTACCCTTATGCTACAGGGCATCTTTTGATCGTGCCCTACGAACACATCGCCGATTTGGACAAAGCAGACAACCAAACAACCAACGAGATGATGGACCTGATGAAGGCATCACAGACATCCCTGTCAGAAGTCTACAAACCGGAAGGTTTCAATCTGGGAATGAATCTCGGAAAAGCAGCAGGTGCCGGCGTGGCCGAGCATTTTCATATGCACGTCCTGCCTCGTTGGCCGGGCGATGTGAATTTCATGACTGTAATCGGACAGACACGGACGATGCCGGAGTCGATCCAAACAACCTACGAAAAGCTAAGAGGCAAGATTTGATCAGATCTTGTCGATTGTTTTCGGAATGACAACGAACGCGGCAAGCAAATTAAAAAATATCAACCCTGTACAGAGAATCGGAGGCAGAAAGGTGAAATACGCCATTACAATAAAAACTGAGCCGAAGACAGCGGCATTAATTCCGATTATTCCCTTCATGACGTTAACATCAGTATGCTTCCAAATTAGGTAGCCGTTTATAAGAGCTGCGAACAAGCAAAGAAAAGTAAAACATGAACTCAGTGCTGTGAATAAATTCTGAAATGTCGGTGCAAAGCCTGCTCCCGCATCCATTTTGTAGGTGCTCATTAGCGTCAGAAGTTGTCTTTCAGTCTCATTCGCCGGTTCAGGTTGTATGACGAGGCTGAAGCCATGAAAAACTCCCGTTAGTAACTGAATCAGAACGGCGGCAGTAAACCAAAATGTGTAGCGCGTCAACATAATATTGCTTATTCCAAATATCTATTGTCGAAAGCGCAATGACTATTCCGCTCTTTTCGCATCGGCTTTGTCCGGTTGATGCGACCGGTCGATCGCCTCATCCTCGATCTCACCTCCTTTGCTGATCGGAATGTCGGCTGGATTTGAGTATTTGTATTTTGCCTCGGTTACAGACGGCTCTGCCATTTTGATTTCACCGCTGATCTTGAACTGTCCAGTATTAGGTGGCACATAGCCGGGATAATCAACACGCGAATGATAGATCGCGACGAGCGATTTGATCATCGATTCGCGAATTTGGGTTAGCTCTCTCAATGTTAGATCGCATTCTCCAAGCTGATCGTCGGCGAGGATTGCGTCGATGATTTTTGTAACTATGAAGCGTATGTTTTCCGGGTTCGGTTCTGCCAGTGATCGAGCGGCGGCTTCGCACGAATCGGCGATCATCATTATCGCGGCTTCTTTGAATTGTGGTTTTGGTCCTGGGTAGCGAAAATCATTTTCAGATATTTCGGATCCATCCCGGGCCTCGTCTTGTGCTCGCTTGAGGAAGTAATGTAGCGTTCGAGTGCCGTGATGTTGTGGAATAAAATCGATTATCCGCTGCGGCAACCCCATTTCTTTCGCCAGTTTTGTGCCGTAAGTGACATGGCTAATTATGATCTTAGCGCTCTGTGTCGGTTTGAGCTTGTCGTGCGGATTTTTTGCGAGTTGGTTTTCGACAAAATGTTCAGGGGCTGCGGTTTTGCCGATGTCGTGATATAAAGCTCCGATGCGTGTCAAAAGTCCGTTGCCTCCAACTACTCGGCAGGCTTCCTCAGCAAGCTGCCCGACGGCATGCGAATGCTGGTTGGTCCCGGGAGCACGCATTGCAAGCTGGCCAAGCACGGGCAGATCCGCATTTGAAAGCTCAAGCAGTTTTACATCTGTCAGAATTCCAAATGATGTTTCGCAAATAGGCAGCAGCATTGACGTTAAAGCTGCAGTGAAAATGCCGCTCGCCAGTCCGCAAGCGATGGCAAGCAAAATGGTATTGAGAATAAACGG
The DNA here is from genome assembly GCA_016711345.1 of Chloracidobacterium sp. Taxonomy (NCBI): domain Bacteria; kingdom Pseudomonadati; phylum Acidobacteriota; class Blastocatellia; order Chloracidobacteriales; family Chloracidobacteriaceae; genus Chloracidobacterium; species Chloracidobacterium sp. Next base: position 520,709 of record JADJTD010000001.1, on the reverse strand, counting down.
CTGCTGTGTGTAGGCGAGCATCGCCAACGCAAGGATAACGCTCCCGGCACCGACCAGAGCGCCGGCGATCGTGACTGTTTGCCGGCTTCGATAAGGTCCGATGCCGTAAACCGCGACCGCCGACGCGAGTGCGGCAAATATTGTGAATTCCAGTCCGCGAGGAGCAAGAAACCCTGCCAAAAACGAAGTAAACAAGCCGGTGAAAAGTGCGGTCGGTCGGTCAGCAAGCAAAGTCATCAAAAGGCTGCCGGTCGCAAACGGTATCGCAAAAGCCCACAACATTGGGTCGTTGAGCGGGGCTTTAACGTTTTGTATTGCCGTGAAATCGGCAAGCTTAAAACACACCGCCATCACTGCTGTCTGTAACAAAACAATAAACCCAAATAGCGCGAATGTCTTCTCAGCCGAAAGAGCGAGACGAGGAAGTATGCCGCGATTTTCAATAAATTTCCACGCCACCCAAAATAGGCTGGTGATAAATACCAACAAGCCAAAAAAACGATTTAACTGTCGCGATGACGAACTGTAATCGCGAATAGCAGCAATCTTTGACAGCATATCGGGCGTTACTACATCGCCATCGCTAGCGATTATTTGCCCTCGCATAAGTGTGATAGTTCTGGGTTGAACATTGTCCGAGGCGGTGGTCATTGCAGCTTCAGTCGCAACGCTGTCGTAGGAAATGCTCGGCTCAACAAGAATCTCGGTCGCCGTGTAAAACGCATCGACCTCTTTTGGTGACAGGCTCTTGATAGCGGCCAATCGAGTCTGGAGTTTTTCACGTGCCGTTGAAAGCAGTATCCAATTGCTTTCCGGCATAGAAACCCTCGACTGCAGATTTGGCTTCGAACGATCGAAAACAACGACCTCATTCTGGAAATACTGCCGGTCCACATCGTCGTAAATATACCCCTCGGAACTTTCCCGCAAAGCGCTTTGAACCGCTTCGAGTTCGTTGCGGCTAAAAGTACGTCCGGCAAATACCTTGCCTACATCAACTCCGCCGGCACCTGTCCAAAAGGTCTCAGCTTTTACTGTTGAATTTGACGGTTTGGAGTTGGACGCTTCGCCGCTGCTGCCTCGCCGCTGGAGTTTCTCCCATGACGAAAGAAATGTCTGAACGGCTCGGTCAGATTTGTTCGATTCATATCGGAATATCGGTTTGACCGCATTTTTTGCATCTGCTTTCAGCTTTTCGGTTTCGTCTGTATCAAAAAAATAAACGTCCGACGGAGAATTGATCCGTTCCCTGACAATGTCGCCTTCCTTGTAAACCTGTTCTCCGGATGCTCGCCATAGCGGATTATTGATCAGCAGTGTGGTAAGCAAACACAGAGCCGCAAAACCGAGCCAAAATCGCTGATCATCCGACAATGAATAAAACGGCTTCGCCGCAGCGGCAAAAACCGCTTCGCTCCACCTTGTCATCGGTGATTTAAGATCTTGTATTCGCTTACTCATTATAGATCGATCAAACGGTCGCTGCTTCTCGCATCTCGTTCAGATCAAACTTTCCCATTTGATCGGCGATCGCCTCGACCATGGGCCGCAGCGTTTCGCGTCGAATAGCTGAAATTGACACGCATTGAGCGCCGCTGTCAAGCGTTATTTGTCTTGTGAGGCTCTCCACGGCGTCGCGGCTGAGCAGGTCCGTCTTGTTTAGAACAATCAACTGCGGTATCTCGCTAAAATGCAGGTCACTAATTATCTTTCCGACGGATGCGATCTGTTGCAAAACGCGCGGGTTCGATGCATCGACAACGTGAACCAACAAGTCGCTGTCGGCGATCTCTTCGAGAGTGGCTCGAAATGCGGAAACCAGCGGCTCGGGCAGGTCGCGTATAAAACCGACCGTGTCATTAATGATGACTTCCTGATCGTAAGGCAGACGCAGACGCCGCGATGTCGGGTCGAGCGTCGCAAACATCTTTTTCTCGACGTAGACCTCACTCTGAGTCAGCGCATTAAGCAAAGTTGATTTGCCCGCGTTCGTATAACCCACAAGCGAGATGATCGGCAGATGTTTTTGCACACGTGTCTTTCGGCGTTCCTGACGCTGACGTCCAAGATTGTCAACTTGTTTTTCAAGCTGAGCGATACGGTCACGCACACGTCTTCGGTCAGTCTCGAGCTTCGTTTCGCCAGGCCCGCGTCCGCCGATGCCGCCTGCAAGACGCGAAAACGCTGAGTTCTGCCCAATTACGAGTCGCGGCAATAGATATTTGAGCTGTGCAAGTTCCACTTGCAGCTTACCTTCACGGCTTTGAGCTCGTTGGGCAAAAATATCAAGAATAAGCTGTGGCCGGTCGATGACTTTTAATTCGGTTGCGTCCGACAGCGACCGAACCTGCGTAGGGCTAAGCTCAGTATCAAATACAATAATGTCTGCTCCCAAGCGCATCGAACGAATGAGCAGATCGTCAAGCTTGCCTTTTCCAAGAACGGTTTTCGGATCGATCTTTGGACGGCGTTGGATGATCGTATCGAGAATTACAACATCCGCCGATTCCGCAAGTTCCTTTAATTCCGCGATCGATTCCGCCGCGTCCTCGGCATCACCAGTCGTCACGCCGACCAGGATCGCACGGTCGCGTCCGGTCTGGCGAGTGCGAGCCGTAAGACGAATGCGTGCCATTTCGTCTTCGAGCGAATTGATCAGCGAGACAAAATCCGTATCGAGCTGCGAAGGTATATTCGGCTCAAGAAATGCGTACGGCAAAGACTGAGCCTCGGCTTCAAGGCTTTCAGCCGTCGTCGGCACAAGGTGAGCCGAGTAAACCATTCCGGGCAGCCCGTCCTTGCGATCAACCTGAATTATCGACATTAGATCTAGCCGTAGCAGAGCGAGATCAGTAAGGTCGTCCTGGGTCAGCTTTTCGCCGGCAAGATGCGTATGTACACAGCGAAGCCCTCGAAATCGGTCTTCTGATACACGCGCACGGCCAAAATCCGGCAACTCGATCCCTTTTGCTGTGCCGACCATCACATATTCGATCTGTCCCTTACGATTTATAAGGACGCCGATCTGGCGTCCTGTCTCGTGCGAGATCTCGGTCATCTGGCGTGCGAGTTCCGGCGACACGATACTGTCGGACGGAACGCGTCGAGTCCCCAACTTTTCGATTCGGCGAAGTTGGTTATGTTTAAGACCGCGGGTAAATCCGTGAACAATATTGATAGAGAGCAAATCCTCCGTTTAGATGTGATTATAGCAAAATTGCAAACACCGTTTGTTTTAAGATTCCATTCTGCTATGTAAAAACGTAGGAAATCGGTTGTGATCTGGCTCTTGGACTTAAATTTGTGACACAAAGCATGTCATCTGTAACAATTTTTATTACAAATTGGTCCATTTGTAATACTGTCCCAAACGACTGGGACACTTTGGGACAGGCTAAATCATTGAAAATACAGTGTTTATGCCTAGCTGTCCCACTGTCCCACTGTCCCACGCTTTTTTCTGCAGATTTTAGCAGATCAGCAGCCTCGCTCACCGCGCACTTAATATTTTTCAAATAGCCCGATCCGTTTCAAATTCGGATCACATGCCGCTATACGTGATCTTGTATATAAAGTTCAGGTTTGTATATATGCAACACTTGTTTTGTCCGCCAGTCGAGATCATCTTTATTTGACAAAAAGATGTTCGTCATATAACCTAATAGTTATGGAACTGATAGGTTATAAGCAGATGCCTTCGAAACAGCTTGATGCGACCTTTGCGGCGTTGGCAGATCCTACGAGGCGTGCGATCCTTGGACGGCTTGCAAAAGGACAGGCGTCGGTAGCCGAGTTGGCAAAGCCATTCAAAATGAGCCAGCCGGCGATCTCTAAACATCTTAAGGTGCTCGAACGAGCGGGGCTTATCTCAAGCGGGCTTGATGCTCAGCGTCGGCCTCGAAAACTTGAGGCTGCCCCGCTAAAGGAAGCGACGGACTGGCTTGAAAAATATCGGCAGTTTTGGGAAGCGGCATTCGGTCGTCTCGATGTTTTGCTCGAAGATATAAAAACTAAGGAGAAAGAATAAGGCAGAAACGGGAGGGGAACGAGAACGTCGAAACTGAATGCCCCCTCGTTCACACTCGCGTTTCCGCCCGTAAATTTAAGGAGAAAATAAAATGGCAAACAAAACAGTGATCACAGCCGAGCCCGGCAAACAGGAACTTTTTATCATTCGCGAGTTCGAGGCTCCGCGCGAGCTTGTTTTCAGGGCATATACCGAGGCAGACCTTTATGAAAAATGGGTCGGGCCTGACGACCTCACGATGACCGTCGAGAAAATGGACGCGTTTGACGGCGGCTCGTATCGCTTTCTGCACGAACGCGACGGCCATGTCTATGCATTTCACGGTGTCTATCACGAAGTGCTTGCTCCCGAACGCTTTATCGGTACGTTTGAATTCGATGGGCTTCCGGAAAAAGGCCATGTCATACTTGGAACAACAAAATTTGAGGATCTCGGCGGCGGCCGCAGTCGATTAGTGCATCAGTCGGTGTTTCAATCGGTCGGAGATCGCGACGGAATGATCGCCTCAGGCATGGAACGCGGCGTGACCCAAGGTTATGACAAACTCGATACTTTGCTGGAACAACTCTTAGCGAAAAGTTCGGCGGCCTGATCAAAATGAGAGAAAAAGCAGACACCGTCGATGACTATATCTCAGGCTTTCCACCAAGGACGCAAGCGTTGCTCAAAGAGGTTCGTGAAACGATTCGCAAAGCAGCTCCCAATGCAGAAGAATACATTAGCTATGCGATGCCCGCGTTTAAGCACAACGGAATGCTGGTATATTTTGCGGGTTACGCTCGACACATTGGCTTTTATCCCGGAGCCGGTGGCATTGCGGAGTTCGTTGACGAAATTGCGCAATACAAACACGCTAAAGGCTCGGTCCAGTTTCCGCTCGATAGGCCGCTGCCGTTAAGATTGATCACCAAGATAGTAAAATTCCGAGTGAAAGAAAATGCTGAACGTAAAAGGAAAATAAAAAAGTGATCGAAATAATACGGACGGATTCAGAAAATAAAGACTTTATCGAGCTTGTCCGGCACCTTGATGCCGAGTTGGCGGTTCGAGACGGCGACGAACATGCTTTCTACTCACAATTCAATAAGATCGCAAAACTCAAATGCGTCGTTCTCGCTTATGAGGATGAAACGGCTTTGGGCTGCGGAGCGATCAGAGAGCTTGATTCCGGCGAGATGGAAGTAAAGAGAATGTATGTGCCGCCGGAAAGTCGAGGAAAAGGCATCGCAACCAAAGTATTGCTTGAGCTAGAAGATTGGGCTCGCGAATTATCATTTAGTCGATGCGTTCTTGAAACCGGACTAAAGCAACCCGAGGCCATCCGCCTTTACGAAAAAAACGGCTATGAACGCATCCCAAATTACGGGCAGTACCTAGATGTCGGTAACAGCGTTTGTTTTGGGAAGGACATTCAGTAACGGACGGATATGAATATCTTAAAAGGCATCGGCGCGATCCTTGCCGGATTTATCTTTATTGGCGTCACGCACAACGGTACCGACTATATCCTCGAATCTCTCGGTATTTTCACGCCGCTCAACGTCAGGTTTGATACAACTTGGATGGTCATCACAGCGACCATTTACCGCAATTTATTTATGATCGCGGCCGGTTATTTGACCGCGGCCATCGCTCCTGAACCCAAGATGCGGTATGTCATCATTCTCGGCATTATCGGAACTTTGATGGGCATCTTAGGGATCGTGGTAAATACGATATACGATTTGGGATCCGTTTGGTACCCGTACGCCTTGGTGCTGCTTGGATTTCCTTGCCTCTATTTAGGGGCAAAACTTAAAATAAAGGAATAATAAAAATGCAAAAAATAACGACATTCTTGATGTACAACGATCAGGCGGGAGAGGCGATGAATTTTTACGTCTCCATTTTCAAAGATGCAAAGATCGTCAGCACGATGCCCGGCCCGGACGGAAAAGTAATGGGCGGCTCGTTTGAGATCGAGGGACAGCGATTCAATTGCTACAACGCAGGACCGCATCCTAACTTCGTTTTTTCACAAGCGATCTCTTTAATGATCTATGTCGAATCTCAGGACGAGATCGATCACTTTTACGAAAAGCTCAGCGAAGGCGGCGAGCAGCAACCGTGCGGATGGGTAGTCGATAAATTTGGCGTCTCATGGCAGGTGACACCTCCATTGCTGATGACATTGTTGAGCGATCCTGATCGCGAAAAAGCCGATCGAGTAATGCAGGCGATGTTCAAAATGAAAAAGATCGTCATCGCCGACCTCGAAGCCGCCGCTGCGGGGTAAGAGTTTTTTGCCACGAATTACACAAATAGCACTAATAAAGAAAATCACTTTATTTTCGTATTATTTGTGCACTTCGTGGCTAACTTTTTTCTTTGACCACAATGTCTAACCTCACTGCCAAAGAACTTACAGTCCAACTTCTTGCACTTCAGTCCGATGAAGAACTGAGCAAACACCAGCGCTATTTTAGCTTCGATCCCGACAATCAACCTAAAGATAACTATTTCATCGGTGTGCGTATGGGCGAGATATTTAAGCTTGGTAAAGAATATGCGAACATGCCTGTTGCTGAGATCGAAAAGTTAATGGCAAGTCCTATTCACGAAGTTCGAGCCGGGGCGATGAGCATTATGGGCCAATGCGCAAAAGGTAAAAAGTGCTCTGAGGAAAGATTAAAGGAATTATACGAACTCTACATCAGACGCCACGACCGCATCAACGACTGGGACCTCGTCGATCTCGCTTCGTATTACGTCGTCGGAAAATACCTTGCGGATAAGCCGCGAAAGATACTTTACAAATTGGCGCGTTCAAAGAATATGTGGGAACGCCGCACGGCGATCGTTGCGACGGCGCATTTCATATTGAAGCAGCGTCAGACCGACGACACGTTTGCGATCGCAGAATTGCTCGTCAATGACGCGGAAGACCTTGTCAATAAGGGTACCGGTTGGATGCTCCGCTCCGCAGGTGATGTTGATAGAAGTGCTTTGCTCGCATTTCTCGACAAACACGCCGCGACTATGCCCCGAGTTATGCTTCGCTACGCTATCGAGAAACTCGAAAAGGATAAGCGGCAATATTATTTAGATGGAAAGAAAAAGTGATTGTTGCCGTGCTATGCAGACTCCGGATCGGTGTGAGGCAGAACAGGACGTTTTGAGCTCCACAGAAATGGTATGAATGTAAACATCAATCCTATTGCCGGCACCATGTATCTAAGCGTTGATGTTACCAGCACAGACATCAACCAAAAATAGACAGTCATTAACAACACGCTGAAGATCAGTGTTCTTTGAAAGCCGCTTTTTCGCCAACCAAAATAACCGCCTAGAGCAATTACGATTAGGTATGGTAATTGGAGTAGAACGATCAGCTTTTCGTAACGCTGGCTATCAGTGCCGTACCAACTCCGCATTATCTTAATGAGTATTAGTTTTGCAACTGCCGCTGGATGAGCAAAAAACTTCTCAACCATAAAGGTCACGACATGGGTTGGAGAACTCAATGTTTCGTAGTGGTCCATAATGTCGTGCATTAGATGCCGAACGTCGTCAGGAACTGAGATCGGTTGGCGATACGGCTTATCGGCTACTGCAAAAACCAAACCGCCTCGCATTGCTATGGCACCGTTATCGCCGAGTAATACTACTTTGCCGGTTTTGACGTAGGAAGTAATTTCCCAAGGCACAACCAAAACAAGAACTCCCATAAGAAAAAAAACGCTAAGAACAAGGCGCAAACGCATTGTAGCTCCCGCCATGCCGATCCAAATTGTAATGATGATCACAAGCCAAGTGCCGATCGCGGCGGGCCGGACGAGCATGGCACAGCCTATCAATATTCCCGCAAGGAAATAGCGATGCCACCGGTGGTCTTTTTTAAAAAGCGAAATCAAAACTAGCCCATAGCCGGAATATAAGATCGCTAAAAATGGGATTTCGCTATTGGGCTGTTTGGTGAGCCACAACAAAAAAGGATATGTCATCCATGCAAACGCCGTAATTAGCGCTGCGGTCGCTGTGTGAACCGCATTCGATATCTTAAATATCGCAGTCGAAATGGTTCCCAGACAGAGAAGCGTAAACAACGACAACATCGTGGATTCCGTGATGCCCAACAGGCTAGACAATTTATATAAGACCGCGAGTATCGCCGGAAAACCCGGCGGGTAAAACACGCCAAATTGCCCGTCTTTATCGAGCAGGCCGTTCCCGGAGGCTAGATTTCGTGCCACAGGGTCGTAATATGCCGCGAAATCCAGATTCTCATTGATACCGAGGTCTGCGGGAAGAAGTGTCCAGAATACCAGCACCACAAAGATCGACGAACAAAACACAAGGACGGCTAAACGCAGGGAATTTTGCTCCTTTGTCGCGGAGTCGAAATATGACAGCGGTGACGACTTGGTCATGAAAGTTGATCAGGGTGTGTTCGAGACAGGGAGAATTTTAGCAAAGCAGAAAATAGTAGTCCACTAAAACATGACTGCATTTAAGATAATAGCGAAAATCGCAAAAGCAACGATGGATCGGCAGGCAAGAAATTGGCCACGAAAAACACGAATAAAAGAACTCCATCACTCGTGTAATTCGTGACCAAGCTATTATTTACTTTCGGCCTTGAGATCAGCGATACGCTTTTCCAAGGCGGCGGTATCTACTACTGGAGTCGCGGCCTTACCTAGCTGCACGGCTTTTTCGCCAAATGGAATGGCATCTTGAGTGCGGCCCATATTAACTAGGACATTAAATTTGCGGCTGTATCCGCGGAAGGTTTCGCCTGCCTTGATCTCGTCATCGGCGACTTTTAGGGCTTGTTCGTACCACTTCGTAGCCAAGTCGGTCTTTTTCTTATCGCGGGCGTAGTTAGCGGCTTGAAAAGGCGTATTAAAATCATCGGGCTTTGCTGCAGCTACGGCTTTTGTAGCCTTACCAAGAACTGTGTCAATGGCGTTCTTGACCTCGAGTGTGAAAGGTGCTCGCAGCTTCTCCCATCTCAGGACAACGGCTGCTGAACTATCAGATATTGGTTCGATGGTAAATCCCATTGCTTCCTGATACTCGGCATTCCATTCCGGCTTAGCTTTGACGCGCAAGGCGTCCTTGGTTTTATCGTAGTTGAAACTGCCGCTCTGTTCAGCGACGGTGTTAAAGACGAACGTCCATTCCTCTTGGCCCGGCAATGAATGCAGGCTGTAGCTGCCGGCGGGAAGCAACTGGCCGTTGATGAGTACGTCGTCTGTGACCGTAAATTGTGTGGCTGCATTTGCACCCGTTCGCCATATCTTGCCGTAGGGAACGACAGGAGCTCCGGGCGGACGCAGGTTCTGGTTGTCGAGGGATGCTTCGCCCTCGATCTTAACGGGCCATTCACCCCAGATCTTGCGGCCTTTTGCCGCCGGACGAAAATAGCTGAGCGTTACATCAGTAGTGCCTACTGTCTGCATAACCGATGCTTTTTGACTTGCTTGAGGCAGTCGAAGCTGAGCTGACGCGAAAGATGCGGCGGCCAGAATAACTGCAGTTAATACGAATGAAGAAAGAAGGACGCGTTTTATCGAAATCATAGTATGTCTCCCTTAAAAATGGTTTATAGCGATAATAAAAAATAGCTGTCTGATGACACAAATCTAACGGTTGATTTGAATTTTACTATTGTAGCGGGTCATTTTCATAATACGAGCAAAACTGCGCTTGGGTTATTTTCCCATTGCTCTTTTGTTTGCCAAGCCTACTTAAAAAAGTGTTGCGGCATACCAATTGGGATCGTCACTATGATGACCGTTTTGAAACTTCCCATTTTATTGAGAAAAACTGCCGTGGCACGCGCTTCGCTATTACCGGGACGGAGGTATTTACAGCAATGAATACAATAAATATAAATAAGACAATGAAGGGCTTTGGACTGGCATTTGCCATGGTTTTTGGTTTGATGATGTTCGCGGGGACAACGGCGAATGCACAAGATCGCCGCGACGACGATCGTTATGAGGACCGGAACCGGCAAGATGACCGTTACGACAATGACCGTTACAATGGCCGAGACCGTAATGGCAATCAGAGCTATAACAAAGCCTACAAGAAGGGCTATCATGCCGGCGTGAAGCAGGGAATGCGGGACGCCCGGAATCGTCGCGGCAACAGCGGCGGCTATTACGGCAATAACCAGGGCAACGGAAACAACGGCAGCATTCTGGGCAGAATATTTGGTCAGGCTAACAATAACGGCGGAAACGAGCAAGCATACAAGCAAGGTTACCAACGTGGTTATCGTGAAGGCCTAAACCGTGGACGACATAATGGTCGAGGCAATAACAACGGCGGATATTACAACGGTAACTAAGGAATCGACATTTACAGGTTATTAACGAAAAAGCCCAGATGGCATCATCCGGGCTTTTTTTATTTAACGGTACAGTTAATCGTCCTCTTCGTGAGCACGGACACGGCCGGCGGCCACGGCTTCTTGGATGACTTTGTCTGCCAGGTTATGCGGCAGCGGGTCGTAGTGCGAGAACTGCATGTGGTACGAGCCGCGAGCTTGCGTGACACTGTTAAGTTTCGATTGGTAATCGAGCATTTCGGAGAGCGGGACCTTGGCTTTGATAACTTGCTGTTTACCACGGACTTCCATGCCGGCCACGCGGCCGCGACGTGAATTGAGATCACCCATGATGTCGCCGGAAACTTCCTGCGGTGTGAAAACCTCGACGTCCATTATCGGTTCGAGCAGGGTCGGTTTGACCTTTTCCATTGCGGCGCGAAATGCCTTGCGGCCGGCGGCGCGGAAACTATGCTCGTCGGAATCGACCGCGTGGAAACTGCCGTCGATTAGCGTTACCTTAAAATCTACCAGCGGATAACCCGCAACGGCGCCGCCTGCGGCGGCCTCGATGATGCCTTTCTCGATGGCCGGACGGAAATTCTGCGGCACAGAGCCGCCGAATATCTTATCGACCCACTCAAAGCCTGCTCCGCGTTCGAGCGGTTCAAAGATGACCTTGCAATCGCCAAATTGGCCGCGACCGCCGGACTGTTTCTTGTGACGGCCCTGAACCTCTGCCTGCTGCGTGATCGTTTCCTTGTACGGAACTTTTGGCGGATGCAGCGTCACCTCGACGTGATATCGCTGTTCGAGTTTTTTGACGACAGTCTCGATGTGAAGCTGACCGGAACCGGAAAGAATGAACTCATTGGTCTGCGGGTCGCGGTGAAAGTGGAGCGACGGATCTTCTTCGAGAATTTTATGCAACGCTCCTGAGATCTTGTCTTCGTCTGCCCGAGATTTTGGCTCGATGGCGAACGAGATCGCCGCTTCGGGATATTCGACCTTTGGATAGACGATCGGTTTTGCCTTGTCGCAGAGCGTGTCGCCGGTTTGTGTGTCCTTGAGCTTGACCACGGCGATGATGTCGCCGGTCGCGGCTTCGTTGACCTTGTCGAGCGTTTTGCCGGCGATCACGTGCAGTGCGCCGAGGCGTTCGTCTGTGTCTCGGGTTGAATTGCGAACGGTGGCGTCAGACGAAATTTTACCGCTGACGACCTTCATCACGTTGATGCGGCCGGCGAAAGGATCGGCGATCGTGCGGAAAACGTAGGCCGAAAAAGGTTCGTCGTTCGAATATTTTCGATTGACCCGGTCACCGGTCATATCGTTGTCCGCAAATCCGTACTCCATCTCGTGGTGCGCCGGATCGGGTGCGAACTCGACGATATGATCGAGCAGGATCGAAAGGCCCACGCCGTTTGTCGCCGAAACCGCATATACAGGACAGAGTTTGCCAGCGGCGATGGCTTTGGCGAGGTTCGGGTAGATCTTTTCCTCGGGTAGCGTGCCATTTTCGAAATACTCTTCCATCAGGGCGTCGTCCGATTCGGCGACGAGCTCGATTATGCGTTCGCGGGTTGATTGGAAGAGTTCCTTTCCAGCTTCCGGGATCGGAATCTCCTTTGCCTTTCCGTCGGAGTCAAATTCGTAAGCCTTTTGATGCACGACATCGACTACGCCTTTAAAGTTAGCTTCACTTCCGATCGGCAGCGTAAACGGGACGATCGAACGGGCAAACGATTGAGCCGCCGTGTCCATCGCATGGCCGAAATCGGAATGTTCCTTATCAAGCTTGTTGATGACCATGAAACGCGGCAGCATAAACTCATTTGCGTATTGCCAAGTCTTTTCGGTCTGCACCTCGATGCCGTGCACGCCGTCAACTACAACGAGCGCACAATCGACAACGCGAAGAGCAGGCCGAGCATGCGAGACAAAAGCTGCATAGCCCGGCGTGTCGATGAGATTAACTTTTGTGTCTTTGTATTCTGTGTGGGCAAAATTGTTGTTGAGCGAGACCTTTCGTGCGATCGAGTCTTCGTCGTGATCGGTGACGGTCGTTCCTTCATCGACCTTTCCCCAGCGTGGTGACGATCCGGCGACGTGGAGCAGGGAACTGACGAGTTGGGTTTTACCCGCGTCGCCGTGTCCAATGACAGCCAGATTTCTGATGTTCTCAGTTGCGAATGCTTTCATGTTCGGCAAGCTCTCCTTTTTGGCAAGATTCCAAATTGCATATCCAAAATTCAGATTCTTTTTTGGCGATTTGAAATCTCGAATCTGAGATTTGAAATATTCAGTTGTTGGTAATAGTTAAATCTATAATACGGAGCAGAAAAGGGCAAGACGGTCGTGCCATAGCCGTGAAAAACGTGGTGCTTTAGCAAAAATACGCCTGAAAGTGCTGATAATTCGCTTGAAAATACCAAGAATTACCGTGAAAAAGCCGATATTTTTGGTGAAAGTACGAATAATTCTCGTGAAAGTGCCGATAATTCGCGTGAAAGTACCGAGAATCCATCTGAACGAGGCGATTGCGCGGCTGAACGAGTCAAAAGTTAGTGTGAACGAGCCAATTGCGCGGCTGAACGAGTCGAAAGTTAGCGTGAACGAGCCAATTGCGCGGCTGAACGAGTCGAAAGTTAGCGTGAACGAGCCAATTGCGCGGCTGAACAGGTCAATTGCGCCGCTGAACGAGCCGATTGAACGGCTGAACAGGTCAATTGCGCGGCTGAACGGCATCTTATTTGTGCTATCATCAGCGTTTTATGACCGATTTCGAAGATGCCATTAATAACCTTGATCTTCAGCTTTTTGAGAAGATACCCAGCCAATCCACTGACCGTGACAAGCAATCGTTGTTGGCGTGCGAACTAGCCGTGCGTGAATTGACGCCTGAATACAATTATCTTGAGATCGGGTCGTATCTTGGCGGGAGCATACAGCCGCATTTGCTCGATCCGAAATGCCGGCGGATATATTCGCTCGACAAACGGCCGCATTCGCAGCCTGACGCTCGTGGATTTGAATTTGTTTACGAGAATAATTCGACGGCTCGGATGATGGAAAAGCTTGCTGCTGTTTCTGAGAACAGGGAGAAGATCACCACCATCGACGGCGATTCAAAGAGCATTGATCCAGCCGAGATAAAGGACAAGATCCAGCTTTGCTTTATAGACGGCGAACACACGGACGAAGCTGTCTTCGCAGATTTTAAATTTTGTCTGCGTGTGCTCGATGATCGCGGCGCAGTTGTTTTTCATGACGCGCAGATCACCTATAACGGCATAGCCGATTGCATCGCGTATTTGGAAAAGAACGATATTAAGTATACGGCTTACGCCTTACCGAATATTGTATTTGTCATCGAGGTCGGTGATTTTCCGCTGCACAAAAATCCGGCGATCTCTGTAAGGCTTAGAGACAATCATCATAGCTATTTGTTCGCCTTGCAAAACAACGATCATTACCGCCGATTTGCAACAAGGTTTCCGTTTGGAATGCTGCGGCGTTTGATGCTAAAAGTAAGAGGCGGAAATGTCAGCGAATAAGAATTTTCACCACAAAGGCACGAAGGGCACTAAGGATTAATTACCTTTGTGTCCTTCGTGACTTTGTGGTGAATTGCCCCGGTCAACTTTTCTTGTATATTTGGGCATCAAAGGCGTGGTATTTTTGTCTTGAGGAATAATGATGTTTTCTAAAAACCGACATTTTCAAATCGTGATCTCGGCGTTTCTGGTTGCGACATTTTGGCTGATGCCCATCGTGGCAAGCACTCAAGACCTTGTCGCGGTCAGCAGTATAACAGGCGGTTCTAGCGTTTTTGTATTTCGCAGCGGTGCTCGATCGGCAAGGCGCGTTACGGTCGCCAGGCCTGCTCGTACTCAGACGGCTCGAATTCAGACTGTTTCACGCATTAAGAAGCAGTACGAAACAATTGCCAAAACGGCTCCTAAAATTAATCGAGCCGCCGCTGTTGCACCGGATAGACTTCCGCCTCAGAAAAATACGATGCCTCCCGCTCAAGCGGCAAAGCTTTTTGCCGGTGTCGGTGAATACTTTATCGATAAAGGCGAACTGGACAACGCCATTGACAAGTTTCGCGATGCTCTGAGCCTTGACAGCAAAAATGTCGCGGCGAAATTGGGTTTAAGCGAAGCTCTTGCGTTGAAGGGAAATGACCGGTTGGAGCGGGAACTTCCTAAGGAAGCAAAGGCGTTGTTTTTGGAAGCCTTGCAATTCGATCCAAAAAATTCAGCGGCGTATTTTGGCTTAGGCGAAGTTTATGGCGAGCTTGATCAGACGAGCGAAGCTATCGCAAATTATGAAAAGGCGTTGGAGACTAACAAAGAATTGACGGAAATTTATGTTCCGCTCGGAATCCTCTATTTTCAGACCGGCGAGATCGCAAAGGCTGACACGATGCTGACCAAGGCGGTCGAGGCTTCACCCGAACGAGCAGAGACACAGTACTTTTTTGGTCTCGTTAGAGCCGCGCAAGGTAAGAACGAAGAAGCTGTAGAGGCATTTAAAAAGGCTCGCACCATCGATCCAAATTATGCTGAGTCATTCGGAAGGTTAGGAGACACGCTGGTCGCACTCAAACGATCTGCCGACGCGATTCCCGAATATAAAAAAGCTGTCGAATTAAAGAATAATTATTTTGAAGCTTGGTTCGGACTCGGCGGCGCTCAATATGACACCGGAAACTACGCGGAGTCATTGATCGCATTTACAAATGCGAAACGGATCAGGAACGACAGTTGGGAAACTTATGCCGGACTCGGCGATGCAAGTTTGAAACTCGGAAACTTTAATGACGCTGCGTCAAATTTTGATCTCGCGGCTACATTTGTTACACGAAACCCGGATTTCAATAAAGAGGTTGCGGCCGATCTTTACAGCAAACGGGGATTTGCGATAGGCCAGCAATGCCCTATCAATCAAACGAAGTTCCTTCCATGTCAATGGGCGTCGGCTATAAAGGCTCTTGAAAAGGCGGTTGAGCTTGGCGGAAAACCGATCGACTATACAAATCTTGGCTGGGCATATTTTAATGCGTCGCGCGTTGACCGTGACAACAAGTTGATTGCTGAGCAGCAGGCGAAACTTCAATTGGCCAAGACGAACTTGCAACGAGCCATTGATGCAAATCCTCCGTTTGTTGATAGCGCACGGCAAAATCTCGGTGCGGTCCAGAATGATTTGGGCGATTTTAAGGGAGCGATCGACACCTTGAAACAAGTTGTAGCTAAACAACCTGATTGGACTTTTACGAGATACGCTCTCGGCTCGGCTTATTTCAAGGACGGTGACTACGACAATGCTGCCGATGCGTTTCGAGCTGCATTAGATAAGGACCCGAATTACATTGCGGCGTTGTCGAGCCTTGGAAGCGTCGAGGTAAAACGCAAGAACCTAAAGGAAGCCAACAAGATAGTCGAGCTGCTAAAAGCAAAAGATCCTGTTGCGGCCAGAAATCTCGCTCAAGAAATAAAGTTGTCGGGCTTTAAGCTGAAGAACTAGTTCAACATCGCATATTGAAACCTCTACTCGAAATACAAAAAGACGTTCCGCTTGCACCGCTGACAACTCTCAAGATCGGTGGCAACGCACGTTTTTTTGTTGTTGCCCAAGATGAAACTCAGGTAGCCGAGGCGTTTGCATTTGCTGAAAAGGAATCGCTCGATATTTTTGTTCTTGGCGGCGGCAGTAATGTCTTGATCTCAGACACGGGGTTTGACGGATTGGTGATCCATATCGGGTTGCGAGGGGTCGTCTCAGAACCACCTGCGGTAGAGGCTGGAAATATTAAATTGTTGACCGCTCAAGCCGGGGAAGATTGGGATAACTTTGTTGCTTATTGCGTTGAACATGATCTCGCCGGTGTCGAATGCCTCAGCGGTATTCCTGGTTTCGTTGGCGGAACACCGGTACAAAATGTTGGAGCTTACGGACAGGAAGTTTCTGAGACGATAGTTTCCGTTCGATGTTTTGACCAGAAAACGAAAGAGTTTGGTACGCTTACAAACGCCGACTGCGGGTTTGCATACAGGACCAGCATTTTTAATTCGACCGACCGAGATCGTTATATTGTTTTGAGTGTGACTTTTGCTCTTCGTCACGGCGGCGAGCCGAAAATCGCTTACAAAGATCTGAAGGAACATTTTGGAGAAACGAGACCATCACTTGGCAAAGTTCGAGATGCTGTTTTACAAATCCGGCGCTCAAAATCAATGGTAATCAACCCGGATGATCCTAATTCAAAAAGCGCCGGTTCGTTCTTTAAAAATCCGGTTGTTGAAAAAAGTAAGTTACGAGAGTTGCTCGCGCTAAACGAAAATGTTCCTTCTTTCGCGTTTGGCAACAAAGTGAAAATTCCCGCGGCATGGCTGATCGAGAATGCCGGATTCCACAAAGGATTTGCTATCGGTAACGCGGGAATTTCCTCAAAGCATACACTGGCTCTAATCAATCGCGGCAATGCGTCGGCTGAAGAATTAGTTCTATTGAAGAATGAAATCCAAGAAATGGTTGAATCAAAATTTGGCATTGCACTTCAGCCTGAGCCTGTTTTTGTCGGGTTCATCTAGCGAAAATGTGCCGTACTTACTAACGTGCAGGCGCGCGCAATTATTGTATAATGGCGAAAACGGAGGAGATATATGTTTCGCGTAAGACGTAGATTATCGCTTTTCCTATCGATCTCGGCCTTTCTGTCGACCTTGCCTTGCCCGACAAATGTTAAAGCTCAGGACCTTGTCGCGACGGAGGACGTAGCGGGCGGCTCGAGTGTATTTGTCTTTCGCGAATCCCGAAAAAGGCCACAGGCTAGATCTGCAGGGGGTCGGGCAATTCTTGGAGAAGGGATCGGCGGCGGAGGTGCGCAGGGCAGAAGTGCTCGTTCAAATGCGCAGATAGCGGCGGCGGCACAGAAAAGGCGCCTTGCCGCAATAGCAGCGCGAAAACGTGCGGTTGCGATCGCTGCGGCAAACCGTAAGGTAAAATTATCTAACACGCTAACCACAAAAGCTGAAGGCTTTTTGGACAACAACCAAACTGACACTGCGATCACAAATTACCGCGACGCTCTCGTTCAGAATCCAAAAAACAGCCGTGCTTCGGAAGGATTGAGCAACGCCTTGACGGCAAAGGGTATTGAGACCGCAGGCGAAACGAATAACCAATCTGCACTCGTTTACTTTAACGAAGCGGTCAAGTTCGACAAGCAAAACGACGTTGCATACGCAAAGATTGGAGCGATTTATGACGCCATCGGGCAAAAGGACAAAGCTACAGTAAATTACGAAAAAGCTCTAGCGATAAACCCCGAATACACGATGTTGTATCCGCCGCTTGGGCTTTTGTATTTGGACGCGGGCGAGATCGCGAAGGCGGAGACCTACCTTCGGAAGTCGGACGCGGCAGGATTAGATACGGTGGAGACGCGCTTTCTGCAAGGTGTTTTGCATTTCAAGAATAACCAGAATCCTGACGCACTCGCCGCGTTTGATCGTGCCTTGGAATTGAATAGCCGCTCGGCTGAAGCTTTATATTATCGTGGGCAAACACTTGACCGAATGGGTCAGCCAGATCAGGCGATAGCGGCATATAAACAAACCCTTGTGATAGCTCCGACATTTGGTCCCGCGTCGTTCGATCTAGGCGTTAATTATTACAATAAGGGCGATTACCAAAATGCCGCAGTCGCTTATCAAAACGCGGTGCAGATCGACCCAAATAATTATCAGGCCCATGCAAATCTTGCGAGTACATATCGTCAGATGGAGCGTTTTCCTGAGGCCAATGCCGAGTACAAACTTGCCTCGGTAGGCATCAAGAATCCCGACCTTTACAGCGAATGGGGCTATTGCCTCGGCAAGACTAACGAATGGGATAAATCAGTTGTGAGACTTAAGGAAGCAAGCGATATGAGCCCAAGTGCCGTCGATAATTCAAACGTCGGCTGGGCGTATTATAACTCCGGCAATTCCCAGACGGCAGAAAAAAATGATGCTGCAGCCAGGGCCGATTATGAACTCGCTAAATCGTATTCGCAAAAAGCGACCGAACAAGATCCAAAACTCGACGCCGCTTATCTCAACCTCGGATCAACGCACAATAAACTCGGTGAATTTCAGCTTGCCGTAAGTGTTCTAAAAACAGCTCTCGGGCTGCGTAGTAATTGGGTGATCGCAACGAATCAACTTGGACTTGGATACCGTGGAATGAACGATCTTGTCAACGCAGTTGCGACCTTCAAACAAGTGGTCAATCTTGACGGTAATAATACCTTTGGTCTTTTCAATCTTGGCGAATCCTATTACGCCAGCGGCAACAAAAAAGAGGCGAAAAAGATCAATGACAAACTTAAGAAACTTGACCCATCGCTGGCTGCCACTCTCGACAGCGTGATCTCGGGCAAAGTACTCATCGATGCGACAAAACAAAAGATCGAGCAAAAAGTGCCTAAAGTACCGCGAGTGCCTTTTTAGTATTTGACGATCGCTCGTAGCTATATACGACGGGCAAAGGATCTTATTTTCAATATGTCAAAATTTCGACATTTCTTTCGCTTTAACATCGTTCGTGTTGCAGTTTTTACGGCTCTCATCGGATCAGTCCTTACGTTGGTTGTATTTGCGACGACAAGTTCAACCGATATGGGCGATTCGTTTGTTGGTCAGTCACTTTCGACCGAAAAAGCAACGATGAAAACGCTCATAATAACGCCTTTTATGATAGAGCGGCAAAACGAACAAAACCTCTTATTTGAACTCATAGGTGTTCCCCGCATTCAGTCTTCGGTCTCGGTTGCTGCTGTGCGTGAGCAAGAAATAGATATCAAATTGCTTGATATAGATTTTGGCATCGCAAGGAAATTGAACTTTCCATTGTTAGACGGAATAGCTTACGAGGCAGTTCGGAATGAGCATGAAGGCTTTGAACGGTTTGACTTTGATGAATTTACTTGGCGTGGAAAGATCTTCTCAGAGAATAACTTTATCGGCGACGTTGTTTTTTCTGTGAAGGACAAAGCACTCTCGGGATTGATCTACTCGCCGACGGCGGTTTACGAGATCGTTCCGCAGGCGGATTTCAAACATCTTCTGGTTGAGCTCGATCATAATCGTTTCCCAGCGTGCGGGGGGGCGATTCCTGTTGAGAACACTTTGGTGCAGAACACTAGTTCGCCTGTTGCTGATATCGGTTCTCCAATTGCGGATGACGGAAGCCAGATCGATGTGCTTGTGACGTACACTGCATTGCTTCGACAGACTCTCGGTGGAACGACGCAGGCGCAGGCTTTCGCTCAACAGGCTATTGCATCTGCAAATACGGCTTATCTCAATAGTGACATTACGATGCGGCTGCGCCTCGTCGGAACGCTCGAGGTGAGCTATAACGAAGCGGCCGGCACGCTTTCTGCGGCTTTGCCCTGGAGCCGAAGCGATCCGGAAACCGCCGCCACGCGTGACATCGTGAAAGCGGACATGGTCTCGATCATCATACAGAATGCCAGCGACGCCTGCGGAATCGGTTATCTGATGACGAATGTCGGACCGGCTTTTGAGAGCAGCGCGTTTTCGGCGGCCTCGCGCAGTTGCGCTGTTGGTAATCTCACTTTTGCTCACGAGCTTGGCCACAACCAAGGTGCCCATCACAATCCCGAAAACGCCGGAACAGCCGCGTATCCATACGCATATGGCCACTATGTCAACGACAGCTTTCGAACTGTGATGTCATATGTAAACCAGTGTCCAAACGGCTGTTCACGAGTGCCATATTTTTCTAATCCAGCGATCTCGTTCAATGGCTTTCCGACCGGTATTGCCGAGCAACGTGATAACCACCGAACACTGAATAACACAGCTCTGACTGTTGCCCAATTCCGCGACGGCCTGCTTGCAACGCTGACTCCGACTAACACACCGACACCAACGAATACGGCAACGCCGACAGCGACGAATACGCCGACCAATGGCCCCACCTCCACTCCTACATCGTGTGTGACGCCCGGAAGCCTCGACACATCATTTAACGTCACGGGAAAAGCCGTTACGCAGATGGGAAGCACCGCAGATTTTGGTGAAGCGGTTGCAATACAATCGGATGGCAAGATCGTTGCGGCGGGTTACACCGGCGGCACTAACCCCGATTTTGCGGTCGCTCGGTATAACTTTGACGGCATGCTCGACACTTCGTTCAACGGCAACGGAAAGGTCGTGACGCCGGTCGGAAGCGGCCAAGATCAGGCTTTGGCGGTTGCGATCCAGTCTGACGGAAAAATACTTGCTGCGGGTTTCAGCGATGGTAGTCCGAGCCGCGGTTTTGCGGTGGTCAGATATAACTTTGACGGAAGTCTTGATACCACATTTAACGGCACAGGTAAGGTCATTACCACAATAGGAAGTTCCGCAGCAGGTGCTTCCCTCGTTATCCAAAACGACGGAAAGATCGTCGTTGCAGGTCAAATCAACGTGTCGGGATATGAGTCTTTTGGACTTGCCAGATATAACACAAACGGAAGTCTTGATACTGCATTCAACGGAACGGGCAAAGTCATTACACAGGTCGGAACCATTGGCGGCGAAGGTATCAGATCCGTCGCTATCCAACCCGACGGTAAAATAGTCGCGGCCGGTTATGTTGGCTCTCTCGGCGCCACCTCAAATCCTGACTTTGCTCTTGCTAGGTATAATTCCGATGGCAGTCTCGATACCACGTTCAACGCGACTGGCAAGGTCATTACATCGATAGGCAGCGAAGATGATTTTGCCAATTCGGTCGCAATTCAATCGGATGGCCGGATCTTAGTGGCAGGGCAGACAATCACTGGGCAAACTATTGAGTCTTTTGATTTTGCACTGCTCAGATACGATCCAAACGGTGCTCTCGATACCACGTTCAATGGCACGGGGAAGGTAATTACTTCGATCAACAACAGTGATGGCCCGGACGTTGCTAACTCGGTCGCTATTCAGGCCGACGGCAGGATATTGGCGGCAGGTACCAGCGGCAGCTTTCCGAATGGCGATTTCGCGCTTGCCAGGTATAACCAGAATGGCACTCTCGATGCTACATTTAACGGAACGGGCATAGTCCTCACGCCGATCGGGGGGCAAAACGATCACGGCAGCTCAATGGCCGTTCAAACTAACGGCAGGATCGTTATAGCCGGTTGGACTGATCCGGGCTTCTTTGGTGATATCGATTTCGCGGTCGCGGCTTATGATCCGGCCGGATGTCCGGCAGGCTCGATAAACGGGAACGTCGTTTACGGCAATGCAATAGGCGATCCGAATCCGCGTTTTGTTTCAAATGTTCTGTTAAGCGGTGCGGGGTCAACCAACGTCTCTAGTGTCTCCAACTTTCCAGGTGGTGCTTATGCTCTCACTGGATTCGGGGTGGGTTCTTACACCGTTGCGCCAACCAAGACGACGGGGCAAAACAGCATTACTTCATTCGACGCTGCAAAAGTTGCGCAGCACGCGGCGGGTGTCGTGTTACTAACCGGAAACCAGTTGGTAGTGGCCGATGTCAGCAGCAACGGCACCGTCACCTCTTTCGATGCAGGCCAAGTCGCCAGGTTTGTTGTCGGCACACAGCCTTTTGGTACAACGGGAAATTGGATATTCAACCCTTTAAACAGAACTTATCCATCGGTGTCTTCCAGCTTTGCAAATCAGGATTACACGGCTTTGTTGATGGGCGAGGTTTCCGGAAACTGGTCAAACACCGGCGCGAGGCCCGGTGGCATCGGGCCGCAGAGCAGCGTGGCGGTAGAAGTGCCGAACGTAACGTTGACAGCTGACAAAGAGATCGCGGTGCCGGTATATGTTAAGGGCATCGCTGATAAGGGGGTGATCTCTTATGAATTCGATCTTCGTTATGATCCTGCCGTGATCCAGCCGTTTGCCGAGCCGGTCGATGTAACAGGAACGGCCAGCCGCGGCCTCATGGTTGTCACAAATACCTCGGAGCCCGGACTTTTGAGAATTGTGATGTACGGGCCGATGCCGATAGATAGAGATGGCGTGCTGCTGAACCTTAGATTTGCCGCTGTCGGAGCGTCAGGGTTGATATCACCGCTGACGTGGGAACGGATAATGTTCAACGAGGGAGAACCGGGTGTGAATGTGGCCAACGGACATATCCAATTGTTCTGAGCGGAGTATGAGATTCATTGTCGATAGTGCGGTTCGAGCGAACCGCACTTTTTTTGTATAATCAAGAATTTAGAATAATTCATCAGATGCCGAGACGCACCGATATACACAAGATCCTCATAATAGGTTCGGGCCCGATTATTATCGGGCAGGCGTGCGAATTTGATTATTCGGGAACGCAAGCGTGTCGGGCGTTGAAACAAGAGGGCTTCGAGGTCGTGCTGGTTAATTCCAATCCGGCCACGATCATGACCGACCCTGAGATCGCGGACCGTACCTATATTGAACCGCTGACGCTTGAAACTGTCACGGCCATCATCGAAAAGGAACGTCCGGACGCACTTCTTCCCACCGTAGGAGGTCAGACTGGACTTAATCTGTCGGTCGAGCTTTACGAGCAGGGAATTTTGGACAAATACAAGGTCAAACTGATCGGGGCAAACATTGATGCGATCAAAGTTGGCGAAGACCGTGAGCTTTTTAAGGCTGCGATGGACGAGATAGGTATCGAGAGTCCGAAGGGCGGCTTTGCACACAACTGGGAAGAGGCGGCGAAGATCGTAGAAGAGATCGGTTATCCGGCAATTATTCGTCCTAGCTATACGCTTGGCGGCACTGGCGGCGGCACAGCGTTCAATCCCGATGAATATGAAGAGATCGCTAAAGGCGGACTTGCGGTATCGCCGATCTCGCAGATATTGGTCGAAGAATCGATCCTTGGTTGGAAGGAATACGAGCTTGAGGTCATGCGTGACCTCAATGACAACGTCGTCATTATTTGCTCGATCGAGAACTTTGACCCGATGGGCGTTCATACCGGAGATTCGATAACGGTTGCTCCGGCACAAACTCTGACCGATGTTGAATACCAGCGACTTCGTGATATGTCGAAGGCTTGCATCCGAAAGGTCGGTGTCGAAACGGGCGGTTCGAATATACAATTTGCAATTAACCCCGCAAATGGCGATGTGCGGATCATCGAGATGAATCCTCGTGTTTCACGTTCGTCGGCTCTGGCGTCGAAGGCTACAGGATTTCCCATTGCAAAGATCGCTGCAAAACTCGCTGTTGGTTACACGCTTGACGAGATACCGAATGACATCACAAAAAAGACTCCGGCGTCGTTTGAGCCGACGATAGACTATGTCGTCACAAAGATACCAAAGTGGGCCTTTGAGAAGTTTCCGGGTGCCGAAGACGTGCTCGGGACGCAGATGAAATCTGTCGGCGAAGTGATGGCGATTGGTCGTACATTCAAAGAATCTTTATTTAAGGGGTTGCGTTCATTAGAGGCTGTTAAACCATTGCGTTTACAGGAGGTTTCGGACGCTAAGCTTCAACGCAAATTGGCCCGTCCAAATTCACAGCGATTCTCTTACCTCACTTATGCATTACAGAGTGGCTATTCGACAGAAGAGGTTCATCGATTGACGATGATCGATCCATGGTTCCTCGATCAACTCTCCCAAGTAATGGAATTTCAGGCGAGTCTCGATTCGAAACCACTTGCCGAATATACTGCGGAGGATCTCAGAACGGCAAAAGAATATGGGCTCTCGGACCGTCGACTTTTTTATATGACAGGATCGTCTGAGGCTGAGGTTCGCGAATATCGCAAAAAGCTTGGCGTTCTGCCAGTTTATAAACGTGTCGATACCTGCGGTGCGGAATTCGAATCTTTTACGCCGTACATGTATTCGACATATGAAGAAGAATGCGAAGCCACGCCCACCGACAGGCGAAAGATAATGATTCTTGGCTCCGGGCCAAATCGTATCGGGCAGGGAATCGAATTCGATTATTGCTGTTGCCACGCGAGTTTCGCCCTGCGCGATGCCGACATCGAGACCATTATGGTCAACTGCAATCCGGAAACTGTTTCAACGGATTATGATACTTCGGATAGATTGTATTTTGAGCCGCTGACGTTTGAGGATGTGATGAATATCGTCGATGTCGAAAAACCGGACGGTGTGATCGTACAATTTGGCGGGCAAACGCCGCTAAATCTTGCAAGCAGGTTGCACGAAGCCGACGTCCCGATTATTGGCACCTCGCCCGATTCGATAGACCTTGCCGAGGACAGAAAGCGTTTTGGGGCATTGCTCGAGAGTCTGAAAATACCATGTCCTGATAATTCCAGCGTTACTTCAGTAGAAGAAGCTAAAACTGTTGCAAACAAAATAGGTTACCCGATTGTTGTGCGGCCAAGCTTTGTGCTCGGCGGGCGTGCGATGGCTATTGTCTATGACGAGCAATCGCTGAATGAATATATGCGTATGGCGACCGACGCTTCGCCGGAAAAACCGATTCTGATCGACAAATTCCTCGAACGGGCTGCCGAGATAGATGTTGATGCTTTGGCCGACGAAACCGCTGTCGTGATCGCCGGAATCCAAGAGCATATCGAAGAAGCCGGCGTTCATTCGGGGGATTCATCATCCGTTTTGCCGACGCAGAAAATTGCCGTCGAACATCTCGAAACGATCCAACATTACACACGGCTTCTCGCGAACGCACTAAAGGTCAAAGGGCTGATGAACATTCAATTTGCGGTAAAAGATAATCGTGTTTATGTTCTCGAGGTCAATCCGCGAGCGTCTCGGACGGTGCCGTTCGTTGCAAAAGCAACTGGTGTTCCGATAGCCAAGATTGCTTCGCTTGTGATGGCGGGCGAAAGGAAACTGAAAGACTTCAATTTGCCGGATGTTTTGCCTGTGCCGAAGATCTTCGTTAAATCGCCAGTTTTTCCTTTCAAAAAATTTGCAGGCTTTGATCCCGTGCTTGGTCCTGAGATGCGCTCAACAGGTGAAGTGATGGGCATCGGAGCAACATTCGGCGAAGCTTACGGCAAAGCGATGGAAGGTGCCGGTTTAAAGCTGCCACTCGCTGGCCGCGCGTTTATTTCGGTGAACGAGGCTGACAAAGGACAGGCAGTTGTGATCGCTCGTCGTCTGACAAAGCTGGGTTTCGTACTTGTTGCAACATACGGCACTGCTAAACGCCTCCACGAGGTCGGCCTCGAATGTGAAACAGTTTTCAAGGTCAACGAAGGCCGCCCTAACATCGCCGACGTGATCCGCCAAGGTGAGATCGCCCTAATCATCAACACACCACTAGGCAAAGCTTCACATTACGACGAAAAGGCAATAAGAAAAGCCGCACTGCAATTCAATATTCCGTGTGTGACGACAATCACCGGCGCCGAAGCTCTTGTTGAGGCGATCGGAACAAAGTTGTCCGCAAAGGCGGTGAATGTAAACAGTCTGCAGGAAATTCACAGCAGTAGGCGTATCGCCTCACACGAAAGCAACTAACATCTTGACCATTACGCCACTTTACACTAACTTAGTGTAAAGTTTTCTTTAATTTAGCTTTTATAATTTAACAAATGAGTGAATCGCATGACCGCGAGATCATAGGCGGACATCTGCTTGTGATCGGTGGAGCAGAGGACAAATATAACGAACGGCGTATCTTGAAGAAGTTTCTGGAACTTGCCGGTGGCGACAAAGCTGAGATCCTGATCATTCCGGTTGCATCTGACTTTCCGGAGTTTGCGGCAGATGTCTATACACAGGCGTTTCGGAATCTGGGCGTTGCCAGTCCGCGCGTTTTGCGGGCGTCATCGCGGCAAAACATAGTTGAAGCCGATATTGATAAACTAGTTGACGGCCTGACGGGTGTTTTTATTACTGGCGGCGATCAGATGCGGCTGGTGAGTTTGCTCGGCGGAACGAAACTGGCCGAAAAACTGCGAGCGCTGGTTCGCGAAAGTGACCTTGTTCTTGCGGGAACCAGTGCCGGTGCAGCTGCAATGAGCACATCAATGATCGTTCGCGGCGAGCCGAGTTCGCATCCGCATAAGGATGCGGTAAAGCTATCGCCTGGGCTTGGATTTCTAAAGAATATCATCATCGATCAGCATTTTAGCGAACGTGGCCGTATTAGCCGGCTCATCACCGCAGTTTCATATAATCCTTATAATCTCGGCGTCGGCATAGACGAAAACACCGCTATCGTGCTCGACGGGAACGGTGTGCTTGAGGTCTTTGGACAAGGCTCGGCAACCATCGTTGATGGCTCACAGATCACTTTCAATGAGATAGCGGAAGTTGCTGATCATGAAGCATTTAGCGTTTGCGGCGTGCAACTTCATGTATTGCGTGATGGTCTGGTTTATAATTATTTGGACAGAAACCCGATCCAGCCTCCGGGTGAATTCCTTTTACCTGACCTTGGATAGTCATATAAGACTTATAGGACGTATTTCTTGTTATGGAAATTTTAGAAATTCGCACACTTCGCGGGCCGAATTATTGGAGCGGCTATTGGAAGAAGCTCATTATCATGCGCCTCGACATAGGTGATTATGAAAAGAAGCCGACCGCTAAGATCAAGGGTTTTTACGAACGCATGGTCGATGTTCTGCCTTCGTTGACGGTGCATGGATGCAGTTATCAGGAAGAAGGCGGTTTTCTGCGCCGTGTCAAAGAAAGCACTTGGGCCGGGCATGTTATCGAGCATTTCGCGTTAGAGATGCAAACGCTTGCGGGAATGGAAACGGGTTATGGACGAACTCGTGAGACGAGCGAAAAAGGAATTTACAATGTAGTTTTCAGCTATGTTGAAGAAGAAGTCGGACGCTTTGCCGGGCGGGCGGCGGTGCAGCTGTGGCTTGATCTAGCCGAAGGCCGCGATTTAAATGAGATCAAAGCCGAGCTTGCCGAAAATATTCAGAAAATGCGCGAGATCCGCGAAGACGTGCGTTTTGGCCCGTCAACGGGATCGCTTGTCGAGGAAGCTGTTAATCGCGACATTCCATATATTCGTCTGAACGATCAGTCACTCGTTCAGCTTGGGTACGGCATTCATCAAAAGCGGATACAGGCAACGACGACGGTCAATACAAATATGATCTCGGTCGATATTGCGGGAAATAAGCATGCGACCAAAAAACTGCTCGGCGACATGGGCGTTCCGGTGCCGAAAGGATACCGAATTCGCGAGATAGACGAGCTTGAAAGTGCGGTCGAAAGCGTCGGTTACCCGGTCGTGATAAAACCGCTTGACGGAAATCACGGTAAAGGAGCGACGGTCGGAATAAAAACGATCGATGATGCAAGGATCGCTTTTGAAAAAGCAAAAGAATATTCGCGCTATATCATTGTCGAAAAGCAGCTTATTGGTGCTGATTTTCGCGCACTTGTTGTAAATAATCGATTGATCGCAGTGGCCGAGCGCGTTCCGGCGCATATAAAAGGTGACGGGAAAAGTTCAATCCAAAAACTGATCGACAAAACTAACGAAGACCCGCGACGCGGCTATGGCCATGAAAAGGTTTTGACGCAAATCGATATCGACAACCAGACGATGCGTTGTATCTCGAAAGCCGGACACACGCTCAAAAGCGTGCTGAAAAAAGGCGAGATATTGCATCTAAAGACGACCGCAAATATCTCGACGGGCGGCACGGCGATCGATTGCACTGACGAGGTACATCCTGAGAATGTATTTTTGTTCGAGCGGATCGCGAAGATAATCGGGCTGGATGTTGCGGGCGTGGATATTATTGCTCCGAATGTCAGCGAACCGCTTAGCGAAAATGGCGGCGGTATTATCGAGGTGAACGCGGCGCCCGGCTTTCGAATGCATCTTGCCCCGAGCGAAGGCATCGGCCGCAACGTTGCGGAGCATGTCATCGATATGCTTTATCCTCCTGGCACGCCGGCACGCATACCGATCTTTGCCGTTACAGGCACGAACGGCAAAACGACAACAACCCGTCTTATTGCGCACATCTTAAAAAATGCGGGCCGTACAGTTGGCTTTACGACGACGGACGGCACGTATATTGGTAATCAGCAGATCGTCGCTGGCGACAACACCGGACCTGTTTCGGCGCAGCTTGTGCTGAAAGATCCTACAGTGGATATTGCGGTTCTCGAAACCGCTCGCGGCGGCATCATTCGTTCGGGACTTGGTTTTGATCATTGCGACATAGGCGTCGTGATGAATATCGCTGCCGACCATCTTGGCCTAAAGGACGTGAACACGCTCGAAGATCTTGCTCGTGTGAAGTCTGTCGTGCCGCGTGCCGTTTCGCCAAAGGGCTACACTGTACTCAACGCCGAAGACGAGCTTGTTTACAAAATGCGCGACCTGACCGAAGGCCAAGTCGTGTGTTTTTCGTTGAACGAGAATAACAAGAACATAAAATGGCGTGCCGAGCGAGGCCGCATCTCTTGCGTGTATGAGAACGGCTATATCACCATCCTAAAAGGCAAATGGAAGGTTCGCATCGAAAAGGTGACCAACGTTCCGATCACATACGGTGGACGTGCCGAGTTTATGGTGCAAAATGTGCTGGCGGCGACGCTTGCGTGTTTTGTTCACGGCGTTTCGCTTGAGGACCTTCGAGTCGGGTTGACGACCTTTAACTCCGGCACCGCACAGACGCCTGGACGTTTGAACTTTGTCGAGATCGGCGATGTGACGGTCTTGATGGATTACGCTCATAACCCTGCCGGATTAAGAGGGTTGGCTAAGTTTATCGCAACCTTGCCAAACAAATACCGCACTTGCGTCATCAACGGAACGGGCGACCGGCGAGATGAGGACATCATCGAATTTGGCCAGGTCGCGGGCGAGACGTTTGACCGCATCGTGATCCGTCGCGGGCATTACCTGCGCGGGCGCGACGAACAGCAGACATACGCCTTGCTAAAGAAAGGCATCGCAAAAAGTAAGAAAGAGCCTGCGGTCCGCATCATACCCGAAAGCCGCGACGCCATCCACCACGCCATCAAATACGGACGCAAGACAGAACTCGTCGTCACCCTCGCCGACCGCGTGCCGGATGATATTAAGTATGTGCAGGAGTTTAGGGATTTGGTTAACCAAGCGAAGTAGGAAGAGTTTTTTTAGCAATGAATGCGAA
The DNA here is from genome assembly GCA_016711345.1 of Chloracidobacterium sp. NCBI lineage: Bacteria > Pseudomonadati > Acidobacteriota > Blastocatellia > Chloracidobacteriales > Chloracidobacteriaceae > Chloracidobacterium > Chloracidobacterium sp. The sequence goes on along the minus strand of JADJTD010000001.1, from coordinate 491,244 downwards.
AGACAAGCAAAAGGAATTCATTTCTAATTACCTCAAAGCAGCCCTGAAAGAGAATGGATATCGAACGTCAGGAAATACGTGGTGGCGAGAAAGTAGAGATTTTTTCTTCGTGATAAATTTACAAAATTCCCAATGGAACTCTAGAAACAGGTTAAGCTTTTGCCTAAATATTGGACCCGCTTTAACATCAACACTTAGCGATCCCAAAAAGCGAAAGGCCTCATATTTTGATATCACAGTTCATCATCGTGAAGACTCATTCCTTTCCGAGGCTCGTCGAAAACAACCATTTCATCAAGGTTGGTTGGGTTATTTGATAACCGATTCAACCGAGTTAGATAGGTTCACCAAAGAGTTTTCCGTTGATCTGGAAAATGAAATTCTTCCAAATTTGCACCGCTTAGAGTCTTTGGAAGATTGGATGAATTTTGTTAAAGATGTGCCCTTTTGGCATGAGCACCTTACGCGGATGATCAAAGAATTTCCATCACTGTAAGTCAATTAGTGATATATCTCAACTGAGAAATTTCTAGATGAGATGACAAATCCCCTATACATGCCTTCTGAATTGAACGGCATTGTTACGTTGCCTTGAGTATCGACTGCGATCAGGCCGCCTTCGCCTTTGATTTGGGTTAAGCGGTCGATCGTTTCTTGGGCGGCGTCTTCAAGATTCAAACCTTTATATTTCATCCGAGCGGCGACATCGAAAGCGGTAGAGCCGAGCATGAAGTATTCGCCGTGGCCGGTGCATGAGACGGCACACGTTTCGTCTGCATAGGTTCCGGCCCCGATCATTGGAGTATCGCCGACGCGGCCAAATTTTTTGTTGGTCATGCCGCCAGTTGAAGTTGCGGCTGCCAGGTTTCCATTCTTATCACACGCCACTGCACCGACTGTGCCAAGTGGTTTGCCTGTTACACCACCCGCTACCGCAGGCGGTTCTGACACGGCGTGATCCAGTTGAATACGTCCTGCGGCGAGGGCTTCTTGTAGCTGCAGCCAGCGGTGTTCGGTGAAGAAATATTCGTCTGGTTCCATCGCCACGCCGATCTGCTCGGCGAATTGATTGGCACCTTCGCCCGAGAGCAAAATGTGTTCGGTCTTCTCCATTACAAGGCGAGCGAGATGGACAGGATTCTTAACATTTTTTACCGCAGCGACAGCACCGGCTCTTAAAGCCTTGCCGTCCATTATCGACGCGTCCATTTCCTGAGTGCCTTCGTGCGTAAAGACCGAACCGCGTCCGGCATTGAACAGCGGAAAATCTTCCAGCGAGCAAACCGCCGCTTCAACAGCATCGAGCGAACTGCCGCCACGCTTGAGAATTTCCCAGCCTGTCTTCAACGCATCTTCGAGACCGTTGCGATATTCCGCTTCGAGCGCAGGTGTCAACTGTGATTTAAGGATTGTGCCTGCTCCGCCGTGAATCGCAAGTGTTGGTTTCATAAGAAGAATTTACCACAGAGAACACAGAGACCACGGAGACATAAAAATATTTTCTCAGTGATCTCAGTGCACTCTGTGTTCTCTGTGGTTAAATTTTTATCTTTCGGAGTCTGAGTGCATTAAGAATCACTGACACAGAACTGAATGTCATCGCGGCGCTGGCGATCATTGGCGAAAGCAAAATGCCGACAAACGGAAATAACACTCCTGCCGCGATCGGAACGCCGACGATATTGTAAATAAATGCAAAAAACAAATTCTGCCGGATGTTTTTCATCGTCGCGCGGCTCAGGTTTCTCGCTTTCAGGATGCCGTCGAGATCGGGTTTTAGCAGCGTGATATCTGCGGACTCGATGGCAACGTCAGTGCCGCTGGCAAAAGCAATTCCAACATCTGCTTGAGCCAATGCAGGAGCGTCGTTCACGCCGTCACCTGCCATCGCAACGATCTTGCCTTGCGATTGCAACTCTATGATCTTTGCCGCTTTGTCCTGTGGCATCACTTCTGAGAAAACCTGATCGATACCGACCTCACGTCCGATTGCCTCCGCAGTCGAGCGATCATCGCCCGTCATCATTATGATTTGAATACCTTGTTGTTTCAGGTTCTTGATAGCTTCTGATGCCGATGCCTTGAGTGCGTCAGCGACTTTAAAGATCGCGGCGGAACGTCCGTCTATCGTCACTTCGAGATTGGCTCGCCCAGCCGGCAACCGAACGCTATCAGCAAAGACAGGCCTGCCGACGAAGATCTTTCTTCCATTTATATAGCCGCTGACTCCGACACCCGTTTCCGATCTGAAATCCATAACATCCAGAAGTTCCAGATTTCGGACAAATGCCTCTGCGACCACCGCCGATGCGAGCGGATGTTCACTGTGGCGTTCTACCGACGCTGCAAGTTGAACGATCTCGTTCTCTGACTCGGCGTCCTCGCCAAGTTGGAGCGTTGGAGCACTGATCTTTATTTGGGTGATCGCCGGCTTGCCTTCGGTAAGCGTGCCGGTTTTGTCGATGACGAGCGTATCGACCTTTTCCAATGTTTCTAGTGCCTCGGCCTTTTTTATAAGGACACCGTTTTTCGCGCCATGGCCGGTGCCGACCATTATGGACATTGGCGTTGCGAGGCCGAGTGCGCATGGGCAGGCAATTATCAAAACAGATACTGCTGCGACGATTGCCGAAGCGAAACTGCCGACGATGAGCCAAATGATAAATGCGATGATCGCTACGATGAAAACCGCCGGAACAAAATATGACGAGACAATATCGGCGAGCCGCTGAATCGGCGCTCGGCTGCGTTGGGCTTCGCCGACCATTTTTACTATCTGGGCAAGCAAAGTTTCGCTGCCGACTTTTTCTGCCTGCATCGTAAACGAACGATTACCGTTGATCGTGCCGCCGATGACTTTGCTTCCGGCCGATTTTTCGACCGGCATCGATTCGCCGGTGACCATTGATTCATCAATGGACGTTTCGCCCTCAACGATCTCGCCATCGGTTGGAACTTTTTCATTGGCTTTGACGCGAAGCATCTGGCCGACGTGAACGTGTTTTAGATCGATGACCTCGTCGCCGCCGTCTTCACGAATTACGGTCGCCGTTTCCGGAGCAAGGCGGAGCAGTTCCTTTATTGCCGAAGATGTTTGCGAACGAGCGCTCAATTCCAAAACCTGCCCGAGCAAAACCAATGTAGTGATAACTGCGGCTGATTCAAAATATCCGGGAACAAGTCCGGAATGCATATCACGCATCGACGCCGGAAATATATGCGGCAGAAACATTGCCGCCAGACTTAATAAATATGCAGCGCTCGTTCCGATGGCGATTAGCGTGAACATATTCGGGCTGGCGTTTTTGATAGATGCGACAGCTCTTTGGAAAAAAGGGAATCCGCCCCAGAGAACAACGGGCGTAGCAAGAACGAATTGTATCCAGAGCGAGTTACTTGGCGAGACAAGCGAATGGAATGATGAAAACATCTCACCCATCGCCAAAACAAAAATTGGCAGCGTCAAGATCGCGGTAATCGCGAAACGTCGCTTCATATCGAGAAATTCCGGGTCAGGCCCGTCATCGAGCGAAATTTCTTTTGGTTCCAAAGCCATTCCGCAGATCGGACAGCTTCCTGGACCGATTTGGATGATCTCTGGATGCATCGGACAGGTGTATTCCACGTCAGAACCACCTGCGGTAGCGGGTGGTTGAAATCTGTCCGGCGTAAAACCACCGGCTACCGCAGGTGGTTCTGACAAAAATCTCTGTGGATCGGCGGCAAATTTCTCTCGGCAGCCGGTCATGCAGAAGTAGTATTTTTCGCCGTTGTGATCGTAAGTCGCCGCAGCACTCTCGGGCAGGACGAACATTTTACAAACGGGATCAACGTGCGGTTCGGGAGTCGGTGGTTCGTCGCGTTTTCGTCCAAGGGAAACTAACGGTTGCTGCATAAAATCATTTTATCGCACAGTCTCGATTTTTCTGGTAAAAAGCTCCGAATAGTAGTATGTTTAACTTGGTAAAACTATGTTGTTTTGCCGCCTTAACCGAAAAGGCAATTGCCGTTAAAGGGCAAGCGCAAAGCCGAGAATCTTAAAAACGGGATCGTCCGGCTGCCGAAGTGAGGTCTAATGCAGAAAAAACTATTCATTTTCGTGGGCATGTTTGCCGCTCTGGCGATCAATTCGTTTGCCCAAACCAATAATTTTCAAACTACAGCCTCGACCAATCTTGGCCGTCCGCGAATTGTTCAGCCCAAGTCTTCGGGTGTCGAATCGTCGGTGATCGTCAATACCGTTTCACTCGAACGGACTGCGTTTGACTTGCTCAATCAAAAACGAGTAGCAAATGGCCTGCAGCCGCTCTCGTGGAACGACCAACTTGCATCAGTCGCTCGTATGCATTCGCAGAACATGGCTAAATTCAAGTTTTTCAGCCATCGAGGGCTCGATAATAAAATGGTCAGCGACCGTGCCGATGCCGAAGGGCTAACAAAATGGCGTGCGATCGGCGAGAACATTGCATTTAATCGCGGTTATCAAGATCCGATAGGCCGGGCAGTAGAGCTTTGGCTCGATTCTGCATCGCATCGACGAAATCTCCTCGACAGCAACTGGAAAGAAACCGCAGTCGGCATTGCCGTTACGGCAGACGGTGAATATTACCTTACACAAGTTTTTCTTACAAAATAAGAGCAATCACACTTGTAATTTAGTTCTGTGCGATGGCGACAGGGTTACTACCCTCGAACAACTAGCCGAAATTTACGTACTACTCGGGAAGTCGCGGTGCTTTTAAGAAAGTGACGTCAAAATAGAAATAGTTGGTATTCCAATTTGCCTCGAATTGCGCTACGTTGAGTCGGGATCGTTAAGTTCAACGATTGTTGCTGTTTGAAAACTAAGGGAAGCTGCGTGAAACAGCGGATGGCAGGTTACAAGCCAAAAAAACTCTTGGGACAACGGAACGACGTATATGATTTGTCCGGTCGTTGACCGCTCATTCCGAATGACGTCAATCAGCATAAGCCGATTATTTATAATAAGTTGCGGATTTTGTCTTACGTTGAATTATTTTTTTGCAATATTCGCCGGACAAGCCAAATTTGACCCTGTAACCATAATAAGCACAGTGAGTTACGTTGTCCGGTCGCTGTACCGGACAAGACCGGACAAGCAGAACAAATTATGCCGGGACGGTAGTACAAAATCATAAGTGGGTGTCTGAAAAATCGAAACAGCGGCGATGATGGTTTATCCTAAAAACAATGCTGCCCGCATTTACATTACCGTCGTTTGCCAAGATCAATTGGACGCTTCGCATCCTAGGAAAACGCGAAGATAGTTTTCATGAGCTTTTCACGGTTTTCCAGACGGTTTCGCTGCATGACTCTTTGACGTTTGAGATGAGCAATGGATTGACGTTGACATCCAATCTCAAATATCTTCCGACCGATGAGCGAAATCTGGTGATCAAAGCGGCGAAAGCATTGCAGCAACGTTTCGATATTAAAAAGGGAGCCGCGATTCATCTCGAAAAACGAATCCCGACTCCGGGCGGACTCGGCGGCGGATCATCAAATGCGGCCGTCGCCTTGATCGGCCTGAAGAGGCTTTGGCAGATCGACTGCAATTGTAATGACCTGCAAGAAATAGCGTCAGAACTCGGTTCGGACACCCCTTTCTTCTTGCACGGCGGAACGGCGATAGGCACGGGGCGAGGCGAAATAATCGAGCCGATTAGTGATGTGCACGGCGAATTTATGCTTATTGCTACGCCGAAAGTGCGAGTCTCTACGCGCGTAGCCTTTAGCAAGATCGAGGCTGAGACCTTGACAAATGAGGCGGCAGAACATAATCTCTCAGTTTGCCGTTTGGAAGCTGAATCATTTGATTTAAGGCATTCGGCATTGAAAAATGATTTTGAAAAGAGCGTATTCAGCGCTTTTCCTGAGATCGAGCGAGTTAAAACGACTCTGCTTGACCTTGGAGCAGTAAATGCCGCAATGAGCGGCAGCGGAGCGAGCGTCTTCGCAATATTTGACAAAGAAGAGACATGGCAAACTGCTAAAAAAGCCCTTGACCGCGAGGTCAACTGGCGAAAGTTTGCCGTATCAACCGTGTCGCGTTCATCGTATCGCGAAGCCATGCAATTGCAAGGTAGTTAGGTTGTTTCCGAGTCGTTTCTTTAATTCGCATTGGGGCGTAGCCAAGTGGTAAGGCACCGGTCTTTGGATCCGGCATTCGTAGGTTCGAGTCCTCCCGCCCCAGCCAATTATGAATCGAACGGACAGCCTCAGCGGGTTGTCCGTTTTCTATTTTGTTCGACAAACTTTAGTTTGTCGCGTTGGGCTATCAACACACTGAAGTTTGTTGAACACTTATGAGCGTCACTGGCAAGATCAAGGTATTTTCGGGCAATGCACACCCTGCGTTGGCCGAGGAAATATGTGGCTACCTGGACTGCGAACTTGGAAAGGCCAGTACAGATCGGTTTTCGGACGACGAGTTCAACTTCCAGATCGGCGAGAATGTACGCGGCCATGACGTATTTATCGTTCAGCCGACTTGTCCGCCGACAGACCGGCACTTGATGGAACTGTTGATAATGATCGACACCTTTGTCCGGGCATCGGCCGAACGCGTAACTGCTGTGATCCCATATTTTGGGTATGCCCGTGCGGACAAGAAAGACCGTCCGCGTGTGCCGATCACGGCAAAACTGGTTGCCAATCTGATCACGACGGCGGGAGCCGAGAGGGTTTTGACAATAGATCTGCATGCATCGCAGATACAAGGGTTTTTTGACATTCCGGTGGATCACCTTTACGCCGCTCCGATAGTGGTCGAGTATTTTAAGGCGAATCCGATCGAGAATCTGATCGTAGTTGCTCCTGACACGGGCGGTGCGGAACGTGCCCGTGCATATGCAAAACGATTGAAGGCCGGCCTCGCTCTTTGCGACAAGCGAAGAGAACGTGCGAACGAAGCCGATGTAATGAATATCGTTGGTGACGTTCGGGGCAAGAATTGTTTGATAATCGACGACATGTGCGATACCGGCGGCACGATCTGCAAGGTTGCTGAGGCTCTGCACAAAGCCGGTGCTAATGAGGTTATTGCGTGCTTCACGCATGGTGTGCTTTCAGGGAAAGCGGTTGAGAATATTACCGGTTCGTATTTGAAAAAGGTTATTGTGACCAACACGATACCGATCCGCGACAACGGAATGCCGCTTGTCGAAGGCGGAAAGATAGAGGTTCTAAGCGTCGCAAAGCTGTTGGCTTCTGCGATCAAATCGATACACGATGAAACGAGTGTATCGTCTTTATTTATATAGAGTTTCGGAAAGAAGATTTCAGATTTGAAATTAGGATTTGAGAGAAAAGTTATGGCTGAAAAAATTGTTGTAAAAGCTGAAAAGCGTGAAACGCGTGGCAAGGGCCATGCCCGTCGTCTGCGTGTCGATGGCAAGATACCTGTCGTTGTCTATGGCGGAGGTTCGGAGAGCATGTCTGCTACTGTTTCGCTAAAAGATCTCGCCGCGATCATTCGCACCGAAACTAGTGTCAATACAGTGTTTGCACTTGATGTCGCGGGCGAAGGCATTCATGACGTTATTTTTCAAGACCGTCAGATCGACGCGGTCAAAGGGCGTCTCATCCATGCCGATCTTCGCAGATTTGCAAAGGGCGAGAAGATCGAAATGACAGTTCCGATCCGTTTGACTGGCCACGCTGTGGGGCTTCAAGACGTTGGTGCCGTTCTCACTCAGGCAATGCGTGAGATCAAGGTGCTCTGCGAACCGGCCAATACGCCGGATTCGATAGACGTGGATGTGACAAATCTCGAGGCAGGGCAATCTCTGCACGTTTCCGATCTTGTTGTCGGTGCGGGAATTGAGATCGCTCTGGCACCGGAAACTGTTGTCGCTTCGGTCGTTACGGTTGAGGAAGCAGTTCTTGAGCCACAGATAGAGGAAGGTGCTCAGCCTGAGGTTGCCGGCGAAAAGCCTGAAGCAGCACCTGAAGGCGGCGAAGATACGTAATAAAGTTTCGAGTTCCAACTTTTGTTGGTTTAATTTTGAAAAATGCCAACTGAAGTTGGAACTCAGAACTGGTTGATCGTCGGGCTTGGTAATCCAGGCCCGGAATATGCGAAGACGCGGCACAATCTAGGATTTATGCTCGTCGATCTGCTCGCATCGCAAATGCAGACGCAGATCAAGCGTGAAGAGTGCAGATCGCTGATTGGCCGAGGCATTATTGACAATCAAGTGATCGAACTGGCCAAGCCGCAGACGTACATGAATTTGAGCGGCGAAGCGGTCAGTTGCCTGATCGCGAAAGAGGAAAGATCGATCGAGAGATTGATAGTAATTTCGGATGATCTTGCTTTGCCTTTTGGCTCGATCAGAATTCGGCCAAAAGGAACGCACGGCGGACAGAATGGCCTGAGATCGATCATAGAACGTTTAAGTACGCAGGATTTTATAAGGCTGAGAATCGGAATTCAGCCGGAGCATCAAATAGGTGATGCAGCGAGGTTTGTTTTGGAGAAATTCGCAAAAGGCGATTCTGAAACACTTGAAAAAATATTGGATAGATCTGCCGACGCTGTGCGTTCCATCGTTTCTGATGGTGTCGAGGCGGCAATGGCAAGATTTAATTGATGAAATAGCGAGCGCGAGGGAGCATTTATGGCAAACAGAACATATGAAGTAATGTATATCGTCAATCCGGAAACGGATGCCGAGAAGATCGAAAAATTGAACGACGCCGTCGGAAAATTGATCGAGAAGGAAGGCGGCGAAGTCGTTCGCATGGACGACATCGGCATGAAAACCCTTGCTTACCCGATCGAAAAGAAGAAAGAAGGGCATTATGTGCTCTTTGAGATCAACGGTACCGGCCAGGAGATCGCTGAGCTTGAGCGACGCATGCGTGTCAACGACATGGTCATGCGTTACATCACGGTCCGCGTGGACGAAGACCGCAAGAAGGCGGACAAGATCCGCACGAAGCGTGAAGCTCGTGCTGAAAAACGTGCAAGATTCCGTCAGTCGTCAGAAGAAACAACAGAGGCGACCGCTGAGGCGTAAATAGTTCACCAGGAGAAAATTATGGCAGAAGATGAATTGGAAATAATGGATGACAGAGGCGGTTTCGGCGTTGGTGAAGACGTCATTGGTGACCGCCCGCGAAGATTTCAACGCCGCCGGGCTCGCAATGTGGTGCCGGATTACGTCGATTGGAAGGATGTCGATCTGCTGAGGCAGTTCATTCCAGAACGCGGCAAGATCATGCCGCGCCGAATTTCGGGCATCACAGCTAAAGACCAGCGCCGCATAGCTAAGGCGATCAAACGTGCCCGCTCAATGGCAATCCTGCCGTTTGTAGCAGACTAGGAGAATTTATCATGGCGAATACAACAATTTTATTACGCGAAGAGATCGATAATCTTGGCGGACGCGGAGATCTGGTAAAGGTAAGGGCGGGTTATGCTCGCAACTATCTGTTGCCGCAAGGTTTAGCGACTCTCGCTACTAAGGGCAATATTAAACAGATCGAACAGGAACGTGCCGCGCTTCTGAAAAGAGCTGCTGCCGATAAGGCAACCGCCGAAGCACAGCGCGATCAGATGGCGAGCATTACGCTTGAATTCGAACGTAAGGCCGGCGATCATGGAACGCTCTTTGGTTCGGTCACTTCGATGGACATTGCCGAAGGGCTTCAGGCCAAAGGCTATGAGATCGACCGCCGCAAGATCATTCTCAAAGACGCGATCAAGGAAACCGGCGAATTCACGGTCAACGTTAAGCTTTACCGCGACGTTCTGCTGTCTTTGCCAGTCACTGTGACTGCTGAGGGCGGCGAAATGCCTGAGAAGCCAGTCAAAGAGAAAAAGGCGAAAAAGGAAGACGCGCCTGAAGAAGCAAAGGCCGAGGTTCCGGCGGAGGAAACGTCTCCTGCAGTCGAAGAGTCTTCGACGGAAACGGAAGAGCCTACGACGGCGGAATAATTTAAACCACGAAATTTCACTAAAGAGAACACGAAAAAGTTTTGTGTGATTTAGTGATTTTTAGTGGTTAATTCTTTTTTGCATTTCGTAAATATCCACTTTATTTAGACTTACCAACTTTCGATCACGGCCTTTAGACAAGGCCGTTTTTTGTGGCTAAAATTAGCTTCACTCACAATAGTTTCTCAGCAAATGGCAAGCGTATTTCCCGACAATCGACGAGAGCAATATCTCGAAAAACCTCTGCCATCGAGCGAGGAAAGCGAGCGCGTGATCCTCGGTGCGATTTTGCTCGATAATGCTGTTATTGCCGAGGCTGTTGAGCATTTAAAGCCCGAAGATTTCTACTCGCCGCTCAATCGCCGTGTTTTTGCGGCAATGATCGCTCTGTTTGAAAAGCAGCGACAGATCGATCCGATCCTGATCGGCGAAGAGCTAAAGAAAGAAGGCTCGTTCGAGTCTATCGGCGGCATAACGACGATCACCAATCTGACATTCGGCCTGCCGCATTTTTCAAAGATCGAGGAATACGTCAAAGTCGTCCGCGACAAATCGGTTGTCCGCAATCTGATCCGCACATGCAATGCGATCACCGGCGAGGCACTTGCCGAAGAGGACGATGCCGAGGTGATACTCGATAAGGCGGAGCAAAGGATCTTCGAGATCGCTGAGGCTCGAACAAAGCAGAGCTTTTCGCGGATCGCTCCTGTCGCTGACCGCGTTCTCGCTCGTGTAAAAGAGCGTGCTGCCGGTGAAAGCACTGGAATCACAGGCCTTTCGACGGGTTTTCGCGAAGTTGACGAAATGACGTCAGGGTTGCAGCGGACAGATCTGATCATTGTTGCCGGACGACCGTCGATGGGCAAAACTGCACTTTGTCTAACCGTCGCTCAAAACGCTGCACTTCATTCCAAAGCGGTCGTTGCTTTGTTCTCGCTTGAAATGTCGAAAGAGCAGCTTGTAACTCGTATGCTCTCGAGCGAAGCTCACATTAACGCTCATCGTTTCCGTACGGGCCATTTGATGACCAACGAATGGGAGCGGCTTGCAAATGCGATAGGCACGCTCGCGGACACGAGAATATTTATCGACGACACGCCCGGCATTTCGGCACTCGAGATCCGTGCAAAAGCTCGTCGTCTTGCTGCGGAACAAAAACAGCTTGATCTGATCGTCATCGACTACCTGCAATTGATGGGCAGCGCCGGCGCACGGCGAAGCGAGAACCGTCAGCAGGAAGTGTCGCAGATCTCACGCGAATTAAAGGCACTCGCAAAAGAACTTGATGTGCCTGTGCTGGCATTGTCGCAGCTTTCGCGTGCTCCTGAGGCTCGTAATCCGCCGAAGCCCTTGATGTCCGACCTTCGCGAATCTGGCAGTATCGAGCAGGACGCCGATGTCGTCGCATTCATCTATCGCGAAGACTATTACAAGGAAACCGAAGAAAACAAAGGCCTCGCCGAACTGATAATTTCCAAGCAAAGAAACGGGCCGACCGGTACAGTTAAACTCGCGTTTTTGAGAGAATTTACGAGATTTGAAAACTATTTTGGCGGCTAACGGTTCGGATCAACAAACTTCAGTTTGTTGATCCGGATCGCCAAACTGAAGTTTGACGAACATCGTGAAGCTGACGAAAAAACTAGAAAAAAGCAGTCAATAGGTATTTAACATAACTTCACAGCGGCCTTTATACGCGGAGTTTTTATAACTCGACTTGAAGTTTATGTCAGAATATCTCAATTATCCGATAACACCGACGCAAAACGGGATCTTCGTTGAATATCCCGATCATCCGTTGGTCATCACCACAGGAATTGAAGTTATGTCACCAGACCCGCGTTTTCCGATAGGCGAATTTGATATGGACTTTGGCGTTTCGCCGGAGCTGCGCGATGCACGCATTGCGACAATTGCCGATCTGCCAAGCCGTTTGCGTGATGCTGTCGAGGGACTTGATGACTCGCAGCTTGATACGCCATATCGAGACGGCGGATGGACGATCAGGCAAGTCGTTCACCACGTTGCTGACAGTCACGCCAATTCACTTATCAGATTTAAGCTCGCGTTGACAGAAGACGAGCCGCCAACGATCAGGCCATACTATGAAGACCGTTGGGCGATGCTCGCTGATGCAAAACTGCCTGTAGAAGTCTCTCTGAAGATGATCGACGCCATTCATGAACGCTGGACCGCATTGCTGCATTCAATGTCGTACAGCGACTATCAAAAAGAGTTCATTCACCCCGAAACAGGAGTTTGGACACTCGACGGAGCATTGGCTTTGTACGCCTGGCACTCCGAACATCACACCGCACATATTACATCGCTCAGAGATAGAATGGGCTGGTAAGCAAAGCAACTTCCAACTAAATTTTCAAATATCCAGATCTAAAGCGGGCTTTGCCCGCTTTTTTTTGTCCGGTTGTCCGGATTTGTCCGGAAGGGCGACCGGACAAGTTAACCTGCTGAAAATAAATCACTTACAACTGCAAAATGACCTTGTCCGGTAAATTTTGCAAAAAAACTCTTGACATTCAGAACTTGCATAGATAAGATGACGTATCATAACACAGCGTTGCAAGTATGCAATACATAGCCGCAAATGTCAAGCGGTTCATTCTAATTTTAGGAAAACTACTTATGCATGATTCCTTTTCAAAAGACGAAGGACAAAACATACGGCAGGCGAGTCGGATAAATGATTGTTTCGCAAATTCTAAAGATTTTGTACCGCCGGGAATGCTGTTTGGAGAGTTCTGGTGCGAGGGTGAGATGGCATTGCTTTTCGGAGCAACGGGCACGGGCAAGAGCATTCTTGCTCTTCAGATCGCTGATGCGGCGGCACGAGGTCGAGGCGTCGAGGCCTTCAACATGGAGGCAAAACGCCAGAAGGTACTGTACGTCGACCTGGCTCTTTCAAATGCGCAACTTCAAATGCGTTACACGCATGCGGCGAAGCATTATGAGTTTTCACGTAACCTGTATCGCGAACGGCCAGCATCGAACGACAAACTTTGCGCGTGGCTGCGTGAACGGATAAACGATAACGGTTACAAGTGATAATCATCGACGATATTAACGCGGTCAGCCAAAGCTGTGACGGTACGCGGCAGATACTTAAACTGATGCGTGAGCTTAAGCAGCTCAAGGATGAATTGGGAATTTCGGTTCTTGTTCTTGCAGGAGCGCGCGAGCCCGGCTGGAAAAGGTTTGTAAGCGAAGCCGATATGCGGCGCTCGCGAGTTCTGTGCGAAGTTGCGGACAGCGTGTTCGCACTCGGACGAAATCCGAGGCATCGGACAAGTTTTTATATGATACAAACGCGTTCGAGAAGCTCCGCAATTAGCTGGACCGTAGATAATGCACCGTATTACTCGATCAAACAATCGGAAGACGGGCTGCTAAAGCTCGCATTCGACGATAGGTTCGCTACCAAGATCGACGAAGAGGTCAGGCAGCTTATCTGCGACGTAAAACGGCGGCACTATGCCGGCGAAAAATTCCGTGCGATCGCCGAGAAACTCGGAATTTCGAAATGGAAGGCATGTGAACTGTTCAAAAAATGGCGTCCCGAATTAGACCCGACTGATGATAGCGACGATGATTTCGAATTTGACGACGATTACTTAAACGAGTACGAAGACGAAGAAGAGGATGATGAAGGAGAAGAGGATGATGAAGGAGAAGAGGATGGGAATATGACGATGGCAACGGCAACGGGGAATATCCAGCTCCGAATGATATGCCGGTAGGCGATGCGAATGAGGAATCGCCCGAAGTTCCGACAAAACCCGGCCATCACGAACGCCGGGCGGACTTGTCGGGTCTCAAGCGCACTTTCGACAGAGACGACCGCGAGATATTTGTCGAGAAAGAAGACGAGAACGGCAAGCCGATGGTCTGGTATATGTACGGCACGTCCGGGAATTTATCGCGATGGGAATTTGGCGTCTTCGGCACAGGCGGCCGACATGTTGACGGGCCTACATGTTTGTTTAATACTTCGTAGGCTGGAATGAACTTTGGGGCGGAACGGCGTAAAGAAGAATTTAAGATCTGAAATTTCAGATTTGAGAAGAAAGATACTTGAGGTTGGGAAATTTCAGATTTGAAATTTGAAATTGAAAATTCGGAATGCTCTAGCCGTTAGATTGTTGCTCGCGCTGGATTAGTTTTTCTAGCAGTTCTTGTCGGTGTCGTTCCATTGTTTGATCGAACTCCGCGAATTCCTTGTCCATTTCAATGCGTTTCTTTTCTTTGTTTGTAAAGAATTTTACGCCTTTGATATCCGTGTTTTTTAGGGATTCGAGCCAGCCGTGAAGCTGCTTTGAAATGTTGACCGCGTTTCCGGTCAAATTTGAAATTTCAGATTTGAAATTTGAGAATCGTTCAATACGCTCGCATAGACGAAGCATCGAGCGGCTTTCGCCGGCGGAGCCTCGGGCTATGTACAGGAAATTTATCAGTTCAGCGGTGGTGCCTCGTTCGAAGCCTTCGGCGATGTTGTTGGAGATCGAAAGTGCGGAGCGCTCTAATTGATTTTTAGTATCTCCGAGACCTCGAAAATCTGATTTGTTTGTGAATGCAAATACGTTTAGAGCAAATTCAATAGCGGTGTTCCAGACAGGCAACTCTTCGAAGGTTGAGTATTTCATGGCTTTGGATAATTTGAGATCTTAGATTTGAAATTTGAAATCTCAAATTTGAAATTTCAGATTTGAGGTCAACTCAAAATCTAAAATCAAAAAAAACTGCAACAAAATCTACACAACCTCCCGATGCCACAAGCGTAAAAACCTATAACCAAAACTTATGCTGCAGCCGCTACGACCTTTTCTGCGGCGTCGTTCATTGTGGTGGCGGGGATTATGCCGATGTTTGATTCGGCTAGGACGCGGCGGCCTTCTTCGACGTTGGTGCCCTCTAATCTTGCGACTATGGGGATCGAGACTCCGAGATTTTTTGCGGCTGCGACGACGCCGTTGGCTACCATGTCGCAGCGGACGATGCCGCCGAAGATGTTTATTAGTACGGCTTTTACATTTGTGTCGGCGAGGAGAATTTTGAATGCTTGTTCGACACGCTCCTGGCTTGCACCTCCGCCGACGTCGAGGAAGTTTGCGGGTTCGCCGCCGGAGAGTTTTATGATGTCCATCGTCGCCATCGCGAGGCCTGCGCCGTTTACCATGCAGCCAATGTTGCCGTCTAGCTTGATGTAGTTGAGGTCGTATTTGGACGCCTCGATCTCGAGAGGTTCTTCTTCGCCCAAGTCGCGGAGTTCGGCGTAATCTTTGTGCCGATACATTGCGTTGTCGTCGAAACTTAGCTTTGCATCGAGAGCGATCAGGCGATTGTCTTTGGTGAGCAGGAACGGATTGATCTCGATGAGTGACGCATCGGTTTTCTCATAGGCGTCGTAGAGTTTTAGCATGAACGACGCGGCTTGATTGATGAGATCGTTTGGAATGCCGAGGCCGAACGCGAGTTTGCGTGCCTGAAAGCCCCGAAGGCCGACTGCCGGATCGATAGTTTCTTTGAGGATAAGTTCAGGCGTTTCCTCAGCGACCTTTTCGATGTCCATACCGCCTGCTGACGACGCCATAAAGACATTGCGGCCGGTTACGCGGTCGAGGGTGATGCCGAGATAGAACTCTTTGTCGATGGGCAGGCCTTCTTCAATGAGAAGTGTCTTGACCTCGCGGCCTTCCGGGCCTGTTTGGTGTGTGATGAGCATCATGCCGAGAATTTCGGATGCGATCTGCTTTGCTTCTTCGGGCGATTTGGCGAGTTTTACGCCGCCGCCTTTGCCGCGTCCGCCGGCGTGGATCTGGGCTTTAACGACGACCACATCTGTTCCGAGTTCGCGTGCGGCTGCTTCGGCTTCGTCAGACGTGCGTGCGACGATGCCGCGCGGTACGGGAACGCCGAATTCTTTGAGGATGGCTTTGCCTTGGTATTCGTGGATTTTCATGAGTTTAATGATTCGGGCAGAAACGTGAGTGTTAACGAGCGTGCCGTAACATATATGCACGCTCGTTTACACTCGCGTTTCTGCCCGTAGAAATCTATTGTGATTTTTCGACTAGCTTAATAAGCGTGCGGATCGCGACGCCGGTTGGGCCTTTTGAGTGGTGGCCTTTGGCGGAATCGCACCACGCCGTGCCTGCTATATCAAGGTGCGCCCATTTGGCTTTGTCGACGAATTCCTGGATAAAGACCGCGCCCATGATCGTGCCGGCTTTGCCGCGCGGGCCGATGTTCTTGATGTCGGCGATGTCGGAGCGGATCATTTTGCTGTATTCAGCACTTAGCGGCAATTGCCAGAAGCCTTCGCCTGCGTCTTTGCCGCAGTCGATGATCTCGTCAACAAATTTCTGATCGTTGCCCATGATGCCTGTGTTCAGGTCACCGAGAGCGACGATGACCGCACCGGTCAAGGTTGCCATATCGATGATGCTCGTAGCACCCTGTTTCTCGGCGTAAGCGACTGCGTCGGCGAGGATGAGGCGGCCTTCGGCGTCGGTGTTCAGGATCTCGATGCTCTTGCCGTTCATAGCGTGGACGACATCGCTTGGCCGCGAAGCCGCTCCGTCGGGCATGTTCTCAACTGCGGCCACGATGCCGATTACCGGAACGCTCGGTTTGAGCAAGGCAATTGCACGCATCGTTCCGATGACTGTCGCTCCGCCGGACATGTCGTATTTCATCGCGTCCATGCCTTCGCCGGGCTTGAGCGAAATGCCGCCGGTGTCGAAGGTGATGCCTTTGCCGACAAGTGCGAGAAGCTCACCTTTTTTGGCTGTGCTCTTAGCAGGCGTGTATTTGAGTACGATCATTTTCGCGGGCTGAGCCGAGCCGATCGAAACGCTCATCAGCGAGCCCATGCCGAGTTTGGTCATTTTGGCTTCGTCGAGCACTTCGCATTTAAGGCCGACCTGCTTTGCCATCGCGGCAGCTCGTGCGGCCATTTCGGTCGGGTGAAGAATATTTGGCGGCTCGTTGGCGAGGTCGCGAGTGAAGTTCATCGAGTCGCCGATAGCCTGTCCACGAGCGATGCCGGTTTTGAGATCGGCAGGCTTTGCGTCATCGACACAGATGGTAAGGCCCGTGACGACTTTGTCCTGCTTGTCCTTGGTCTTGTACTTATCAAGCTCGAACTGGCTCGTTATAAAGCCTTGTACGGCATTTTGAGCGGCTTCGACGGCTCCACTGAAACGTGGAAGAAACGCGAAGTTCTTGACGTTTCGCTTGCGTAAATAGCGGGTAGCTGTTCCCGAAGCCGCAGCGACCGACGAGCCTTTGTAATCTTTTTTATCGCCAACGCCGACCAGCAGCAGACGGCTGGCCTTAACTTTGCCTTTTGCCGCAAAACGCAGCAACGCCGTCTGTCCGACGTCGCCTTTGAATTCCTCTGCCTTCATGACCGCGGCGATCAGGCCGCCCGTCAATTTGTCGAGGTCCTTGAGAGCACCGCTCGATGCACCTTCGCCCTTAAAGACCGCCACAGCCAACGCTTCAGCATTAGCTTCTGTAAAATTTCCTGTGATCCCCTGAAATTTCATTAATACCTCGATTTTTTATATGTTTTTAAATAAAACGCTTTAATATCTATAACTTATCTAAGGCTCTCTTTCAACTGAGCCTGAGTTTCTTTTTCGATCGTTTTCTTCATTTCGGTGTCGCGTTTGTCGTATAGTTTCTTGCCTTTTGCGACGCCGACCTCGAATTTTATCCGTCCGTTTTTCCAATAGATCCGCGTTACGACCAGCGTCATGCCTTTTTGCGTCGTCTCTTTTTCGAGTTTTTCGATCTCGCGGCGATGCAGAAGCAGCTTTCGCGGGCGCAGAACGTCGTGATTATTGATGTTGCCATGCGAATAGTGAGAAATATGCGATCCCATAAGCCAGACTTCGCCCTCAGAGATCGAAACGTAAGACTCCTTGAGCTGAATTCGCCCGGCCTGGATGCTTTTGACCTCGGTGCCTAAAAGAACTGCTCCAGCCTCGAATGTGTCGAGAATGAAGTATTCGTGAAAGGCCTGACGGTTGTTTAGTATTTCCTTGTCCGTGGACATAAACTCCTATTGTGGCATTCTGCCGTAGCGATTCGCAAAGCCGTTTTTGACAGACGCGACCTCGGAAACGTAAATTATAAATACGCTGGGAGATCGTCTAATGGTAGGACTGCAGTCTCTGGATCTGCCTATCGGGGTTCGAATCCCTGTCTCCCAGCCAAAAAATCAGTCGTGAGTCGCGAGTATTGGGTCGTGAGCAGGAATATTCCGACTCAAGACTTGTGACTCAAGGCTCACGATTTTTTTATGGACGAATGGCACGAAACTGAAGTTCGCGTTCGATACGCCGAGACGGATCAGATGGGCATTGTCCATAATGCCAACTACCTTGTCTGGTTCGAGGTCGGCCGCAGCGAACTATGCCGCTCTAAGGGATTTTCCTACAAAGAGATGGAGGAAGAAGAGGAGGCACTAATGGTCGTTGCCGAATCTTACTGCCGCTACAAATCGCCCGCGTATTACGAAGATGTTTTGACCATCCGAACGAAAGTTGGAGAAGTTCGCAGCCGCAGCCTCAGGTTTTATTACGAAGTGCATCGAGTGTCCGACGACATCCTCATCGCCGAGGGCGAAACGCTTCACGTGGTGACGGACAAGGACAAAAAAGTCCGCCTCTTGCCTGAGATCTATCGAAACCGCTTGCTTGGTAAATACGAAAAGGCATTTCCGGCCGATCACGCACCTAGTTAGTTCAAAGTTTAAAGTTTAAGGTTCAAAGTTGGACGCAACCTAAAGATTTTTTCGTGGTTCGTAAATCGTAACTTTGAACTTTTAACTTTGAACCTTAAACTTAAGTCATGCCCGGAGCCGGAAGAGCCGAAGTTTATTTCATTGCAGCGATGATGGTGCTGATCCTTATCGTCTGTGCCGTGTCGGTCTATTTTTTCTTTAAGACATACAAGAAAGAAATGGCCGAAAAGGCTGCTCGCAAGGCTGCGAAGACGGACGCAAAAGCAAAAACTCAGCCTGAATAATGCCTCATCCAAATTTACTTCAGCAGCAAAATGCAGCCTTGATCGTTGTTGACATACAGGAAGGTTTTCGTCCGATCATTGCAGATTTTGACAAGATCGCGGAACGGGCTGCGAGAATGATTCGCGGATGCCGGTTACTCGATGTTCCTGTATTTGTGACTGAGCACTATCCGAAAGGATTGGGAAACACTGCGGCAGAAATAAAGAGTTTATTTGACGACATCGCAGGCGTTTTTGAAAAGACAGCCTTTAGTTCGTGCGGTGCAGAATCTTTGGTTGCCGGACTAACTGATAAAGGCATCAAACAAGTGATGATCTGTGGATTGGAAACGCACATTTGCGTTAATCAGACCGCGCATGATCTGCTTGATCGAGGTTTTCAGGTGCATGTTTTGAGCGATTGTGTAACATCGCGTTTTGAATACAACCGGCTCGCGGGACTTGCGAAAATGCAGCGCAGCGGCGCGATCGAATCTTCGATAGAAATGGCTTTGTTTGAACTTATGCGCGATGCAAAGCATGAGAAATTTAAGGAAATACAAGCTCTCATAAAATAACCGATGGAATCGCTTTCTTCACTTAACCCACAACAAATTGAGGCCGTTCAAACGACGGAAGGGCCGTTGCTTATTCTCGCCGGTGCGGGTTCGGGCAAGACGCGCGTCATAACTGTTCGCATGGCGTATCTTATTGCAGAAAAAGGGGTTGCTCCGCACAATATTCTGGCTGTTACATTTACAAACAAGGCTGCCGGCGAGATGCGCTCGCGTGTTGGCGACCTGTTAAGAGATCAAAGACTGCAATCAGCGCCGCTGATTTCCACCTTTCATAGTTTGTGTGTTCGTATTCTGAGGCAGGACATCGACAAGCTGGATGAAGGCTATAAAAAGTCGTTTACGATATATGACACCGATGATTCGAATAAGGTCGTAAAGGCTTGTATCAAGGAACTCGGCATTGACGAAAAACAGCTCGCTCCACGCATGGTGCGTAGTGCGATCAGCTTATCAAAGAATCGCGGCGAAGACTACGAAATGTATGCTTCGCGCGTGGAAATGGCCGACGAAAAGAAAGCGCAGATCGCAAAGGTTTTCAAAATGTATGATGACCGTCTGCATACGGCAAATGCGCTCGATTTCGACGATCTGTTGATCAAGACGGTAAAGCTGCTTCGGAAATCATCTGAAACACGCGACAAATATAACGATCGCTACAAATATATTCTTGTCGATGAATATCAGGACACAAATGCTCTGCAATTTGCTTTGATAAGTTTCCTGACGGAGAAACAGCAGAATATTTGTGTGGTTGGCGACGATGCTCAGAGCATTTATGGTTTTAGGCAGGCCGATATACGGAATATTCTCGATTTCGAGCAGCATTTTCCGAATGCGAAGGTGATCCTGCTTGAACAGAATTATCGTTCGACTCAGACGATACTCGATGCTGCGGATGCGATCATTTCGAATAATATTCATCAAAAGAAAAAGAAGCTCTGGACTGCGAACGCGGGCGGCGAGCGGATATTTTACTATCAGGCGTATGACGGCGACGGCGAGGCTCGGTTTGTCGCACAGCGAATCGAGGAGAATCGTCGTCGAAACGCTAGTGAACGCATCGCCGTGCTATACCGAACGAACGCACAGTCGCGGTTGTTTGAAGAGTCATTGAGGCGTTTGCGAATCGAGTACAACATCGTCGGAGGCTTTTCCTTTTACGAGCGTGCCGAGGTCAAGGACATCGTTGCATATCTCAAACTTGCGATGAATCCGTTTGACGATATTGCTTTGCTGCGTGTGATAAATACACCGACGCGCGGCATTGGAAAGACCAGTCTCGATGAACTTCAGCGCGTTGCAAAGGCGAATAGATCATCATTGTGGATGGCGGTTGCGTCGATAACCGATCCTGATTTTCCGGCTGATGTGAGTATTACGCCGCGTGCTCGTACGGCGTTCAATTCGTTTCGCAAAACTATAGAAAATTTGATAGGAAAGGTTTCAGATACCACAGGATCAAGCAAGCCGGTTTCTGACGTAATTATTGCAGCCATTGAAGATACTGGCTATGCGAATACGCTCCGTATTGAAAACTCTGATGACTCGGAAGCCCGGCTCGAAAACCTTGAGGAACTCGTAAATGCCGCTGTCGATTACGACAAGCAGGAAGAGAACGGCCTACGCGATTTTGTCGATCACGCTGCACTTTCTTCGGATACAGATAAGTATGATGAGAAGGCCGGCGTTACATTGATGACGGTCCATATGGCCAAAGGTTTGGAGTTTCCTGTTGTGTTTCTTGTCGGCCTTGAGGACGGCATCTTTCCGCATTCGCGGTCGATCGGCGATCCGAAAGAACTTGAAGAGGAACGTCGTTTGGCATATGTCGCAATTACGAGGGCGGAAAATATTCTTTATTTGACGCACTCGATGCGGCGAAGATTTTATGGCGAAGAGATCGCCGCTGAACCGTCGCAATTCCTGAATGAGATGCCGCTTGAGTTGATCGAGGATCTTTCGCAAAGCGCGTCCTGGCTGTCGTATGCACGCAGTTCTACCGCGTTGAAGGCAAAGGCTGCCGTAAGCGCTCTTCGTGGAGAAAGCCCGCCGCCAAAACCGAAGAGTGTATATTCCGGAAAAACCTATAACAGCAGCGAAGCGATCGCGGAGTTTTTTAAGAAGAAGGCAGTTGAACCGCAGATGCGTCAAGCCGCTGAGAAAGAAAGCGAGCAAGTGAGATGGGGAGAAAATGAAAAAATAAAACCACCTTCTGCTTTAGAAAAGCTAAAGGCAGCCGCGTCAAAACCTGATCCGCAATCCGCGATCCGCGATCCGCAATCTCTCGTTCCCGGATCTAATGTCAGGCATGAAAAATATGGACGTGGGTTAGTTTTGCGTCGCGAAGGTTCGGGCGACAATGTTAAGCTGACTGTTAGTTTTCCCGGGTTTGGGCAGAAGAAACTGATCGAGAAATACGCAAATTTGCATATAGAATAATTGCTACATGAATATTATGAAGAATAGGATCTCATTTTTTGTTGTTTGTCTCGTGCTATTTATGGTTGTGCTTGGGTGCAGTTCGATAAATCCGCTTTCTGAAAAGAGCAAAACGACGACGCCCTCGGCTTCGAACAAATCCCTGACTGACAAGGGTGTAGATGCAGTGGTTGGAGAGGATACGACCGGAATTCCAGAATGCGACGTGGTCATGGATATGATCGCCGCCGAGACGAATAATCCCGACGACGGCTATATTGCCAAAGCAGGCAAAGCGGTGGTTTTAAATAAGATAAAAGAAGCCGTCAGGAGAAGTATCGAGGAAGCCAAAGCGAATAACGGCAACGCCGAACTAGTCAAAACCTGTGGAGAATTTAAGACGCAGCTTCAGAAATTTAAGACAGAGCAAGAAGCGAAAGGCAACTAAGAATTTTTTCACCACAAAGACACAAAGGGCACAAAGAAATATGAAAATATCTTTGTGCCCTTTGTGTCTTTGTCGTGAAAAAAATCAGACGCTCATTATTTCGGTTTCTTTATTTTTGGCAAGCTCGTCGATCTTGGCGATGTAACTATTGGTCAGTTTCTGCACTTCGTCCAGTCCGCCGCGTTCGTCGTCTTCGGAGATCGTCTTATCTTTCAGTAGTTTCTTTATAAGGTCGTTTGAATGATGCCTGACATTGCGAACCGCAATGCGGTGTTCCTCGGCAATTTCATGTACCTGTTTTGCAAACTGCTTTCGTCGCTCTTCGGTTAGTGCCGGCACCGTCAGCCGGATGATCTTGCCGTCATTTGACGGGTTCATGCCGAGGTTTGCGGCCACGATAGCTTTCTCAACAGCCGCCATAGCGGTCGCATCCCAAGGTTGAATTGTGATCGTTTGTGCTTCAGGCACAGCGACGGACGCCATCTGATTTAACGGCGTCGGTGTGCCGTAATAATCTACATGGATCGCATCGAGCAGTCCGACGGTAGCACGTCCTGTTCTTACATTCGAAAGCTTACGCTTGAAATCTTCAACGACCAATTCCATTTTTGGCCCTGTTTCTTTTGTTACGTCCTGTACGCTCATATTTATTTCGTTACAAGTGTGCCGATCGAAAGATCGCCACATACAGCTTTGATAATATTTTCACTTTTTTGCATGTTAAAAACCATGATCGGCAAAGCGTTGTCCATGCAAAGCGATATTGCCGATGCGTCCATAACCTTTAACTGCTTTTCGAGAACTTCCTGATATGTTATTGTGTCGAATTTTGTCGCATCAGGCACTTTGACCGGATCGGCTGAATAAATACCGTCAACCTTGGTTCCTTTCAAGATCACCTCGGCTTCGATCTCAAGTGCCCGCAATGCCGCTGCCGAATCGGTAGTGAAATACGGATTGCCGGTTCCAGCAGCAAAAATAACAACACGCTTTTTCTCAAGATGTCTCACGGCGCGTCGCCGGATAAAAGGTTCGGCAAGTTGCGGAATATCGATCGCCGACATTACGCGGGTGTAGACATCCAACTGTTCCAATGCATCCTGCAAGACAACTGCGTTCATTACGGTCGCAAGCATTCCGATGTAATCGGCCGCTGCACGATCCATATTTCCCGCAGATTCGGAAACACCGCGAAAGATATTGCCTCCGCCGATCACGACAGCGACCTCAACTCCGAGGTCGTGAACTGCCTTGATCTCCTTAGCAACCGCAACAGCCACCTTAGTGTCAATGCCGTAACTCTGCGAGCCCACGAGAGCCTCGCCGGAGAGTTTTAGCAGGATGCGGTTGAATGCAGGCTTCATAAGAGTCTTGAGTCTTAAGTCTGGAGCCTTGAGTCGTAAAAAGTCTTTTTCCGGCTCAAGACTTGTGACTTATTTACGCGATCATTGACGCGACTTCCGCGGCAAAGTCATCGGTCTTCTTCTCGATGCCTTCGCCCATTTTGAAGCGCGAGAACCGACGGATGGTGATGTTCTCTTTGATCGATGCGATCTTTTCACCAACAAGTTCGCCGACCGTTTTCGACGGATCTTTTACGAACGGCTGATCGACGAGAACGTTGTCCTCGTAAAACTTGTTCATACGGCCGTCGATGATCTTGTCGAGAATGTCAGCAGGCTTGCCCGAATTTTTCGGATCGGCCATCAACATTTCACGAACAATATCGCGTTCTTTATTGAGATCAGCTTCTGCAACTTCATCACGATTTGTCCAACGCGGATCGGTCGCTGCGATATGCATTGCGACGTCTTTGACAAGCTGCTGAAACTCTTCGCCGCGGGCGACGAAATCGCTCTCGCAGTTGACCTCGACGAGAACGCCGACCTTGCCGCCCATGTGAATGTAAGAGCCTACAGCTCCTTCGGCGGTCACGCGACCAGCTTTCTTGCCGGCCTGCGCCATGCCTTTTTTACGAAGAATATCCATTGCCGCATTCTCGTCGCCATTAGCCTCGACGAGAGCGTTTTTACAATCGACCATTCCTGCACCTGATTTTTCACGCAGTGATTTCACTGCACCTGCTGTAACTTCTGCCATAACTTACTCCAAAAATAATTTCGCTAAATATCTGTTTGTAAAAAAGCGTAGCCCGTCGCCGAGGATACGGAAAAGAGCTACGCTTTCAAGAATAAAAATGTACTAGCTTGCTTTTGCTTCGCTGCTTTCTTCCGTTGATTCTTCTGTTGCTGCCGTCGCAGTTTCGGCTGTCGGCTCAGTGGCGGCTGCATCCGCATTAGGAACTTCTTCCGTGGTTTCGGCTACGATCTCATCGTCATCATCGGATTCTTCCTCGATGTCAACATCTTCATCATCGTCCTCACCACGAAATTCCTTCGGAATTGCCGTTAATGAACCAATTCCGGGCAATTCTGTGCCGTCGGTCTCATCTGTTTCCGCTTCAACGTCAGCGCTGCGGCCTTCTGTGCCGACCTGTCTGCCTTCAATGATGGCGTCGGCGATACGTGAGGCAAAAAGGCGAATGGCTCTCAAAGCGTCGTCGTTACCTGGGATCACGCAATCGATGCCTTCGGGCGAGCAGTTGGTATCAACCACGGCCACGATCGGAATGTTGAGCCGGTTAGCTTCCTTGATCGCGATGTCTTCTTTACGAACGTCGATCACGAAAAGCATGTCCGGGATCCCGTTCATATTTTTGATTCCGGCCAAGTTTTTCATCAAACTTTCGTGTTCGCGGTCGAGTTTTAGACGCTCTTTTTTGGTGAGCATCTCAAAACGGCCGTCTTCACGCATCGTTTCGATGTCCTTGAGCTTTTGGATCGATTTTTTGACGGTTTCGTAGTTTGTTAGAAGGCCACCGAGCCAGCGGTTATTGATGTAAAACTGTCCGCAGCGTTCGGCTTCTTCTCTGATGGCGTCCTGGGCCTGGCGTTTGGTGCCTACGAAGAGGACCTTTTGGTTTGGGCGCTCGGTGAGCGATTCTGTGACGTAATTTAGGCCGTCGCGGAAGAGTTTCTGCGTTTTTTGCAGATCTATAATATAAATGCCGTTGCGCTCTCCAAAGATGTACTCTTTCATCTTCGGATTCCAACGGCGAACCTGGTGACCAAAATGAACTCCTGCTTCGAGGAGTTCTTTCATCGTAACTGTAGCCAAAACTTTATATCTCCTTGGTTTATGTACTCGGCAAGGCATGCTCACGAACCAAGAGCCTAGCCGATGGATTAAGTAGAATCACGCGTAAACGCGTAACTCTGCACAAATTAACGTTTCGAGAACTGGAATCTCGCACGGGCGCCTTTTTGCCCGTATTTCTTACGTTCTTTCTGACGCGGGTCGCGTGTAACGAGGCCCGCTTTCTTCAAAGCCGGACGCAGGTCCGAGTTAAATTCCATCAAAGCACGTGTGATGCCGTGACGGACCGCACCGGCCTGTCCGGCAGTGCCGCCGCCGTCAACATTGACGAGAATGTCGAATTTCTCTGTCGTCTCGGTCAATCGGAGCGGCTGGCGAATAATCATCTGCAACGCCTCGTTAGGGAAGTAGGTGTTGAAATCACGCTTGTTCACAACGATGTTTCCGCTGCCCGGACGAAGGTAAACACGTGCTGTCGAAGTTTTTCTGCGGCCAGTGCCGTAATACTGAATGTCTGCCATAATCGATTTTGGATTTTAGATTTGCGATTTTCGATTGATAAGCGAGTCAAATCGCAAATCGGCATTCGCAAATCGCAAATTACAACTCCCTTGCCTCCGGTTTTTGGGCGATGTGGCGATGTTCGCCGTCTGCGTAAACCTTTAATTTTTTTGCCATTGCTTTGCCGAGCTTTGTTTTCGGCAGCATGCCGCGAACGGCTAGTTCGATGACCTTTTCAGGCTTTTTCTCGAACATTTCTTTGACGGTCGTCTCACGCAAACCGCCTGGATAAAGCGTGTGGCGGTAATAGATCTTCTGATCGTCCTTAGAACCCGTAAACACTGCGTGACGCGCGTTTATGACGACGCAATGGTCGCCCATATCCAGAAACGGTGTCCATGCCGGATTGTTCTTGCCCGACAAAATGCGGGCGATCTCGGTTGCCAAACGGCCGACCGTTTTGCCCTTGGCATCAACGACCAACCACTTACGGTTTTCTGCTAAACCCTTCCCACTTGGAAAATAAGTACTCATATTCACACACTGATAGAAAAATCCGCAAAATTGCGAACTGACAGGATATCGAAATCCAGTGCCAACGTCAAGCGGAGGAGCGAGTCTTGGGTACATAGTCTTAAGTCTTAAGTTGGAGTACGTTGGACTTGGTCGCCTCGGCG
Organism: Chloracidobacterium sp.; assembly: GCA_016711345.1. Lineage (NCBI taxonomy): Bacteria > Pseudomonadati > Acidobacteriota > Blastocatellia > Chloracidobacteriales > Chloracidobacteriaceae > Chloracidobacterium > Chloracidobacterium sp. The sequence continues at coordinate 464,472 of JADJTD010000001.1, read as the reverse complement.
ATTCAGGAGGTTTGGTCGGTTTTGTCACGATTTGCTACTGCAAACCCGCTAATGTATGGAAAGTCAGCGTTCACTGTCCACTTAATGTCGGGTCCGGAGGTTCGGGAGGCTTGGGCGGGATTTTTGGCACATTTGCTAGTATCAACTTTGTAAATGTATGAAAAGAAAGTCACTTACGTTGAAAACCGACCTAAATGGCCCTCGGAAGCCCTCAAAAAGCCACCGCTAGACCCCAAAAAGCCATCGGAGACCCCCAAAAAAGCCATCGGAGAAGATGACATTTTTGCGTCATTTTTAAGTAGGCCTTCGTCCGGTATCTACGCTCTCGTCTATTACATTTCTTCGTCGATTTCACCATTGTCGTCCACTGATTCGTCGTGATCTATCGAATCGGCTACATCACTCTCGTCAACCGATTCGGGCTGACTTTACCGCATCGGCGTGATCAATTTCGTCAGAGTTTTCATGGGTAGTGGTTCAGTTTGAAATCTAATTCGTTTTTCTTCGTGTTCTCTGTGGCTTTACCTTTGTGTTCTTTGTGTTTAACTGATTTTCTAAACACAGAGGACACAAAGCGACGACACAAAAGACACAGAGATCTCAAGCTGAACCACTACGTTTTCATGCAAACTATTGACAGTAATCACTATAATTGTATAATATTACAAGACTGTAATATTATTGCAGTTCATTGTGGGGTAATATTTGCATGACGGGACTCCAATTAAGGCAGTATCGACGAAGGAACAGGCTCACGCAGCAAGATGCCGCGCGCTCTCTTGGCGTTTCGCAAGGTTATCTTTCATTGCTTGAAAAGGAACACCGTCCGCTTAGCGAAGAGCTAAAAAAGAAACTCGTAGCTTCGCTCGACCTGCCGATGACAGAGTTGCCATCGAACGTCAGTAAATATAAGGTTGGCGATGTTTCGGACGATCAACTGACCACCGATCTTGCAACTTTGGGCTATCCGGGCTTTTCTCATTACAAGCCGTCGCGGCCAAAGAATCCTGCGGACGTGCTGTTAGCGGGCTTAAAAGCTAATAAGCGTGACGCAAGACTTGTCGAAGCATTTCCGTGGCTCGTGCTTAAATTTCCAGATATGAAATGGGACGAAGTTACTCGAACGGCAAAAATGTATGACCTTCAAAACCGTCTCGGCTTCGTCGTCAGCGTTGCCCGCGGGATGGCCGAAAAGAGGAGCGACAAAACGACCGCCGCCGCATTAAAACGGCGCGAAGCCGATCTTGAACATTCAATACTCGCCCACGAAGGCACTCTTTGCAACGAAACAATGACAAACGCCGAACGCCGCTGGCTCGTTGACAACCGTACGGCGAGTGCGAAGCATTGGCGTATATTAGCAAGCCTTTCGCCCGAACTAGCGCGTTATGACGTCTAACATTCCCGAACCATGGCTTTCTTTTCTCCGAGAGGTCGATGCATCGGTCAGCGAAGAAACACATCTCCATTGCTTGGGCGGCTTTGTCGTGACGGTCGTTTACGGCCTCAAACGCGAAACGTCGGACATCGATGTGCTCACACTGGTTCGCCGGCCAGCCGGGCTTTTCGATCTGGCGGGAATAGGATCCACGCTTTTCAAACGATACGGCGTTTATATTGATCCTGTCGGCGTTGCGACTCTACCTGAGAATTATGAGGATCGTCTCACCGAAGTCTTTCCCAAAGAATTTGAACGCCTTCGATTATTAGCACTTGATCCTTATGACATTGCCCTTGCCAAGATCGAAAGAAATGGCGACATTGACCGCGAAGACGTAAGGCACCTCGCCCGCGTCGTGCCTTTTGAGCTCACGGTGTTGTCACGGCGCTATCACGACGAGCTGCGGGTTTACCTCGGCAACCCCGACCGCGAAGACCTTACGCTAAAGCTGTGGATTGAGATGATCGAAGAGGAAAGAGTTTAAACCAGTGGGATTTTTAGCCGCCGAGGCCGGTGCATATTTTTTCACCCTTTTCGGTGAAAACATCAACGCCAGAAAGATAACCGTTGTCGCCAACAATGCTCGGATCTTTGCCCGCGTGCGCCGAATAACAAACAAATATCGCTGTTGCGAATATAAATCCGAAGATAAATGATCTGACGTTGTTCATACATGTCATATTGAATATTTGCGGATGAATAAATTAACCGATTCTAACATCATGCCTATACGCTGTTTATCTTTCACTTCGTCCCACTCGCCGTGTGCCGCATGGTTTCTAATTCCCGCCCAAGATGTAATATCCTTGCCGTCTTGTTTAGTCAGTTTATTCGCATCGCGAAGGACTTGGGAGTAGGTTTCCAATCCAGGTTTCTTATCTCCCAATGGTAATTTTTCGCTTTCGACCCAATTTCGCAGGAACTCTTCAAGCGTTGCTCCGATTAAAACTGCGGGCGCTGCAGGATGAACATCATTTCGGTGCAAAAGGGAGGCCGCCATTTCTAGAAAGTCTGAAACAACATCAATTTGCGCCTGTCTTTCCGGCGAAACGCCACCATGTAGCCCGGATTCAACATATGAATGGAACGACTGAAGAAGTTCTCGAAGCCTTTTCTTCGTCGATTCGGGGGTTATCATGTAAGGACTAATCGTATTTGCAGCGGCGTAGAAAGCGCTTTTCTCGCCCGCGTATACTCTCAAAAACTCCGTTACGGTTGCATGGGAGGCCAATGCCTTACTCGTATGGTCTAGAGAATCAAGAGAATCGATTAGCTGTCTCGCCTGAAATGATAAATCGTCACGCGTCATTATTTTGATTCGTTATTGATCAACTATAAGTTCTCTATGTCAGTTATCAATTTAGCACATTGCTCTGCGAGATTACCGATGTGCTGACTCGCATTTCGGTGATTTTGCAACACCGCCGCATGTTTGTCAGACGGGAGATCATCGAAGGTCTTTAGCTCATACGACCTAAGCATATCAGCATTGGAGTTTATGATAGCGACACTTCCAAGAATTTCATGATAAAGCCGTTGAAACTCAGGTTGAAAGAGGTGGAGATTGGGTACCTGCGCGACTAGGAAGTCGATACTTATCCTCCTCATCTGAAGAACAGGCTCACTCGCGGCTCTAGCCGTAATTGCCATCTGGCGATCATCTAATTTTAAGAATGATCGCACTTGATCATATAATCCGGCGCTGTCGAATTCCCCTTTATCCTTATCGAGAATGTTGGCGGTCCACTCAACAAAGGCTCGATTGAGGGTACCGGCTTGACCTCTGACGAGGAAAGCAAGGCCGGCACATTGATACCGTAGATGTCTTAGTTGAACAAAAACACTTTTTTTAATCTGCCGTCTTTTTGATGGTCGCTGGATGAATTCACCAAGCAGCGGACTAAGCAAGCCTAAGAGCCAACCGATGATTAGCGGTGTGAGCGAATACCAGTAGGAAATTTCTTCCTTCATAAAATATCGTAACCAAAGAACCTTTCACACGACCAATAGTTCCGATTCTGCCGTCGTAAAGAGAGAAAAATTACTCCTAAGAGCTAGGATACAAATTCACTATTGCAAATATTGCAAGGCTGAGTATTCCAACAAAAAATCCTATACACGTCAAACTTAACGATGCTATTACGCCCAAAGCCGTCGAGAGAGACATATCATCCCCGGATAGGGGGTCGTCCACGATAGCAATGGTGTAAACTATCATGCTGCTCAAGATCGATAAAAGAAATGCTCCTAAGGAAATGATAACAAGCCATTTTTCCGTCGGGTTTTGGATAATCTTTTCAAGAAACGTAGCGATTATGACAATCGAGCCCGCCGATAAAGTCGTCATGTGCTTTAGATAGTCTTGGATAGCTTTGTAATCTTCGACCTTTTTTATCAGTTCCAGTTTCTCTTTTTCTATCGCTTGGAGCTCTTGTGACATAATTTAGTTGATTCGCAGGGAAAATTTAGCACTAAGGTACCTAATTCGCAAGGATTTTACTTTTTCTGTGCAATTCCTTCGAACGCGGATGGCACGGCGTTTGGGACGGTGCTGTCATTTGCTACGCCAAACGCTCCGATGGCGGTGACACAGGCGGCGACCGGACTGACATCGAGCGCGGCGACGCTGAACGGCTCGGCTAACCCGAACGGCGACGCGGCGTTTGGACGCTTTCGGTATTCGTCGGCAGATCCGGGCACGAACGATACGCCTCGTGACCGACTGGAGAAGGGAGATGGCTAAAGCCCGAACCGATAAGGACGTTAAAACGCCCTTCGGAATTCGTTATTCGCTCTGACCACGTGCTAAAGCGACGTGGCTATTTGCCGCGAAACGCGGAAAGACGGCTGAAGCCGCCTGACTAAAGAAACAAAACGTCCAATTTCGTTACGGTAAGGCGGTCCAATTACCGAATGTGGAATATAGAGGGGAGCGTAAGAATTGGATTTTTCGACAGCCGCGTTTTACGCGGCTTTCCCGAAGGGCAGATAGCCACGCTCGTTTACGGCGTGGTGAAGATCGCCCGAATTGATCGGAAGGGCGTTTCAACGTCCTTGCTCCGCCTGGCTTAAGCCGCCGGAATTTAAAGGACGATAAATCGCTCTCGAATAAATTACAACAACCTAAACACGCCCTAAAGGACGTGGCTATTTGCCTCGAAGACGCGGTGCGGCGGCATAGCCGCAAATCTTAAAATTACATCTCCGGAAAGGCATAGCCTTTCCGCTTGGCGATCGGGCGAAGCCCGAAAGAGTCAAGATGTCGCTGACGCGGCGGCATAGCCGCACATCTTATATTACATTCTGCCGGAAAGGCATAGCCTTTCCGCTCATCGATCGGGCGAAGCCCGAAAGAGTCAAGATGTCGCTGACGCGGTGGCATAGCCGCACATCTTATATTACACTCTGCCGGAAAGGCATAGCCTTTCCGCTTGGCGATTGGGCGAAGCCCGAAAGAGTCAAGACGTCGCTGGCGCGACGCGGGGATTTTGATCCATCTTTTACCGTGGGTTGAAACGCCACGGCTACATTCATTTGATCGCTACGCGATCAAAGGAACGCACGATAAAAAGGCTTCGCATTGAAATGCGAAGCCTTTGTTTCTGAACGTTCGGACTTGGTTTAGTAGTAATAAACGAATTCCATTTCGGTCAACTGGTCCATCGGGGTGATGACCTGCGAACCAAATTGATATCGCTTGCTCTTAATAGTCACGATGTATGTTTCTCCTGCCTGAACATCGGCAAATCGGAAGTATCCGAATGAACCGGTGCGAGTCGTTCGGCTGACACCGTCCATGTCTGTCAAAGTAACCGTCGCATTAGACAATGGCTGGCGTGTTCTGCCGTGATCGACAAATACACGTCCACCGACTGTAATGCCTGCTGCTGTCGTCGTGAACTGGACCTCAACCGAGCCCATATCCGCGCCGTTGCCGCCGTCGTTTGAGATCAATGGATTGTCAACAGGCATGCTCGCTCCATGCTGGTCGGTGACGACCGTTGCGCTGTTGCCTTTGTCGATAGCCGGGCTGCCCATTAGCGGCGATCTAGTAAATGTCGGTCCGCCGTTATTCTGCAAAAGGCCGAGCATCGGATTGAGCGGGCTTAAGGTCGTTCCGGTTCGATTGGGAGCGCCGGTGACGCCCGTGCTGCCGTCGATGTTGCCGATCAGATTCCATGTGCCTGCGTACGTTCCGAAAAGGTCGGTGCCGCTCGTTGCGACATTTGTTGCGACAATGTTATTGATCAGGGTCGCAGTGAACGCATTGTAGATCGCGCCGCCAACTTCGGCAGAATTGGCGGAGAAAGTGTTGTTGATAGCTGTAACCGTTGCGGTGTTGTAAATGCCGCCGCCCTCGCTCGACGCCGAATTGCCGTCGATCGTGCTGCTGGTCGTATTTACCGTTCCGCTTGTTCCGTTATATATGCCGCCGCCGTCGGTTGCTGCATTGCCGTTGACGGTGCTGCCGATCATGTTCAGCGTGCCGCTATTGAAAATATAGATGCCGCCGCCGCTCGCAGCGCTGTTGCTGCGGACGGTACTGTAATGCAGATGCAGCGTCGTGCTGTTGCTCATATAAATACCGCCGCCGCTGGTTGTGACGGTGTTGCCGCTGACGGTGCAGCGGTTTAGCGTAAGCGTTCCGCTGTTGCTCATGTAAATTCCGCCGCCCATACCGTCGCTGCTAAAACCATCGCTGATGGTCACATTATTTATAGTTGTGACTGCACTATCCACGAGCGTAAATATGCGGAAAGTATTGTTGCCTTTCACAGTCAGCCCCTGCGACTGTGGGTTATTGATGGTCATGGTCGCGAGTGGAATGTTTGGCAGAGCGCTTAGGAGCGTGATCGTGAATCTGTCCTGTCCGGCATCGTAACCGGGATCGCTCATCGGGATGTTAAAGGTGACGATGTTTGCTTCTGCGTTTACAGTTGCGTCGATCAATGCCTGTCGAAGGCTGCCGGCCCCGGAATCAGCGGTTGTGTTTACTGTTAAACTTGCAGCTTGTGCTGAAATACTGATAAGAAGACAAAGTCCGGCGAGAACGGAAATATTCCGCAAAAAATTTCTGATTTGTAACATTGTTAGATCCTTGTGGGAAAACTCATGCGAGCCCGTAAGTCCATACGGTTGGGTGGGGTTTGAGGTAGGAAGAATTATTCCCCGTCGTTGGAACTGAATGATCCGCAGAAAGCAGTAGCACCTATTACTATTATATCAGTTAGCAGATGGGCCCATCGCTTTATTATTTCACTCGAAAGGCAGCAAAACGCTGGCTAATGTCTTTCCGACAATAATAATAAAAAAGTGAATTCCGGCGTTTCCGCTGGCAATGGTCGAAGAAAAAAATCGAAAATCGCGGCGGCACAGCCGCAAAAACTAAGAGATATGAACACGGAAAGGCAAAGCCTTTCCGCACATCGACGGGCAAAGCCCGAAAGCTTTTCACCAGTCGCCGGCGGTGCGGTTGGGGAAGGCTTTGGGGCCGCGGGTGACAGAAGTGAGAAGTGAGAAGTCGTGGTTTAGGTTTGGTTGCGTGTTACGCCCTTACTTACGTGCGGGCTTCTGCATTTAAAGTTACGCCCTTACTTACGTGCGGGCTTCTGCATTTGAGGTTACGCACTTACTTGCGGGAGGGCTTTTGCATTTAAAGCGGGTGTTTAAAGCATGCAAGCATTTAAAGCGTTTGCTTGTTTAAAGCGAATTTAAAGCAGTTTTATGCGAATTTAAAGCAGATTTAAAACGAATTTAATGCGGATTTAAAGCGGGTGTATTAAATGAGCGGCTGGACACGCTGATGAGGTTGCGTGTTACGCCCTTGCTTACGTGCGGGCTTCTGCAGCTTAGGCGTCTGCAACACGAGCGGCTGCGGTTGTGATGCCGATGATGGATTTGGCGTCTTCGATCTGGGCGGTGCGGATCATTTCGAGGGCTTGGGGAAATGTTAGGCGTTCGATCTCGATGAGTTCGTCCGATTCGAGATTTTGAGCGGTTTCGGTCAGGTTGGTTGCGAGATAGACGTACATTTTTTCGGTCAGGAAGCCGGGCGAGACGTAGAATTCGGTGATCAGTTCGATGTTCTTTGCGGTGACGCCGACTTCTTCTTCGAGTTCGCGGATGGCGCAGGTTTTTGGATCTTCGCCTTTTTCGAGTGAGCCTGCCGGGATCTCAAGCATATACTTGCCAGCAGCGTGACGATACTGCCTCACAAGAGCGACAGTTCCATCATCAAAAACCGGCACGATCACAGCGCTGCCTTTGTGAACAACGATCTCGCGTTTATATTCGACGTCGCCTTCGCGGATCGTGTCGACGCGAATGTCAAAGATCTTACCTTCGTAAACGGTTTTCGATGAAATTGTTTCGGGCACTATTCTTTTCTCCGTGCCACATATTCAACCAGTTCGCACAGGTGATCTCTTGCTTCGCTGGCGGCAAAGTTGTCGGTTAGGATCGTCTTTGCAAGGCGTGCAGCGGCGGACAAAGATTGTTCGGGCGAGTCGGTGATATTTACGCTGAAGGCCTTGCCGTTCGGGGCGGTGTCTTGGGAAAGGTCGATGATGTCGTCGCTGATCTGGTACGCCTGGCCGAGAGATTCGGCGAAGAGCGACAGGGTTTCGAGTTGTTCTTCTCGAGCACCGGATAAGATCGCACCGAGCCGCAAAGCAAGTCGGATAAGCGATGAGGTTTTTAGATTGAGAACTCCGCCTGCAATATTTGCTGAACAGATATTGCATTCCACGACTTCGCGGAGCTTTAGATCGACCGACTGGCCGCCGATCATTCCTGCGGGCCCTACGCAATCTACGATCTCCAAGACCGCATCGGCCGAACGCCGTCTTTCGCCGCCCGCGTCGAGCATTGCCAGTTTGTATGCCTGATTCAAAAAACCTATCGCGACCAGTGTCGAAAGCCCGTTGCCAAATTTCTCGTGCAAAGAAGATTTTCCGCGACGCTCGGCTGAGTCGTCCATCGCAGGCATGTCGTCAAAAATAAGCGAACTGGTGTGGATAAATTCGACAGCGGTCGCGGCGTTAAGGAAATTTTTCGCCTTGCCGCCAAAAAGTTCGGCGCTCAGCAAAGTCAAAACCGGACGCAGGCGCTTGCCGCCGGGAAATGCAGCATATCTAACAGCCTCGTTAAACTTCGTATCGATCAAGGCCGGTGCGAGCGGCAGATTTTTTTCAAGGCATGAGTCTATAACCGGCCTGTGTTTTTCAACAAACCGCCAAAGCCCAGTCTCGTATTTTGTGTGAACAGCAATCATCGATACTCATTACTACGGCAATCTACCCTTTGAGATAAATTCAAAATGATTTCGCATGACTGGGACTTTTGGATTCGGAAAGAGACACTTTTTTGAATCCAAGCCTTCAAACTGGGCGAAAACCGTAGATTGACGTCAATCCGTTCTCATCTTTTTGCCAAAAGATAAATCATAGTGAATTATACAATGTTAATGGAGCGTTCACCCGAAGATTCGTCATTTCTTGCGGAAGGGCTGCAAAAATGTAAGGAGATTACCCGTAAATACGGCACGAGTTTTTACTTTGCAACGCAGTTTTTTCCGCGTGAGACGCGAGACGGCATTTATGCGATATATGCGTTTGCACGGATTCCAGATGAGATCGTTGATGATCATAACAAGATCGGAAAGGCTGAATCGCTTGCCGAATTGAATCAATGGCGCGAGAAATGGCTCGAAGCGATGAGCGCGGGATGCAGCGACGACGCGGTGATGAATGCGATCGTCAAGGCATTTCGCAAATACAAGATCCCGGTCGAGGAAGGCGAAGCGTTTCTGCGTTCTATGTTTATGGACGAGGAAAAAGCGAGCTATGCAAACTACGCGGAGCTCGAAGAATACATGTACGGGTCGGCAGGCGTGATCGGGTTGATGGTGACGCGTGTCGTAGGGTTTTCGTCGGAAGCGGCATTTCCCCATGCTTTGAAACTGGGCTACGCGTTCCAACTGACCAATTTTTTGCGTGACATAAAAGAAGATTTTTTTGATCTCGGCCGCGTTTATATGCCGCAGGATGAATTGGCTCGATTTGGGTTAAGTAATGAGGATATTGAGCGAAAGATCTGTGACGAGCGTTTCATTGCATTTATGAAATGGCAGATCGAGCGGAATCGCGAGGTTTACAAAGAAGCTTTGCCGGGAATTCCAATGCTTGCATGGCGCGGGCGTTTGGCGGTTCGCGTTTCGTACGTTTTGTATAAGGCAATTCTCGGCGAGATCGAACGGGCGAATTACAATGTGTATCTCGGACGCGTTCGTACAACTTTTCGTCAAAAGGTATGGCTATCAATGAAAGCCTTGGCCGGCATCTATGAATAAGAAGGTCGTGATCATCGGTGCGGGTATCGGCGGCTTGGGTGCGGCGGGCCTTTTTGCGCGGAAAGGCTATGACGTTACCGTGGTCGAGAAAAATGCAAATCTTGGCGGGCGGGCGAATATTTTTGAGCATGACGGTTTCAAATTCGATATGGGTCCGTCGTGGTATCTTGCACCGGATATTTTTGAACATTACTTCAACCTCGTCGGCGAAAAAGTTGAAGATCATCTCGACCTGAAAAAGCTCTCGCCGTCATACCGCATTTTTTTTCGCAATAACGGCGAGCCGCTCGACATTAATTCAAATATTGAGATCGACACCGCAACATTTGAGGCGATCGAGCCTGGGGCCGGCGACAAATTGCGGGCATATTTAAAGCAGTCCGAATACCAATATGACGTGGCGACGCAGCACTTCATGTTTAAGAACTACGATACGATATTCGATTTCTTTAATAAGCGTGTCATGACCGAGGGGCAAAAGCTGTCGGTCTTTTCGACAATGCACAAATTCGTCTCGAAGTTCTTTACCTCAAAAAAACTCCAGCAGGTGATGGAATATACGATGGTGTTTCTCGGCACGTCGCCATATGAAGCTCCGGCGTTATATAACCTCATGTCGCACATGGATTTTAATCAGGGCGTCTTTTATCCGCAGGGTGGTTTTTATGAATTGATCGGGGCACTTTCGAATATCGCGGAGAAGAACGGAGCCGTATTGCGTGTCAATTCACCAGTCGAGAAGATCATCGTACTCGACGGAAAAGCTGTCGGCGTCCGCCTCGAAGGCGGTGAGGTGATCGACGCCGACATCGTTATTTCGAATGCGGATATGTGGTTTACGGAAACAAAACTGCTCGACGAATCTCATCAAACGCACAAAGAGAAATATTGGCAAAAACGCACAATGGCGCCGTCGGCGTTCATTATGTACTTGGGTGTCGGTGAAAAGCTGCCGTCGCTGATCCACCACAATCTGCTCTTTAGCGAGGACTGGCGAAAGAATTTTGATGATATTTACAAGGCTCCGTGCCTGCCCGATGAGCCATCTTTATATGTCTGTGCTCCGAGCGTGACCGATCCGTCCGTGGCACCGGCGGGTAAAGAAAATCTTTTTGTTTTAGTACCGATCGCGTCGGGTCTTTCATTTACGGACGCAGAAAAAGAAGCTTATGCAGATCGTGTTTTCGCTTTGATGGAAAGCGAAATGAATTTGCCTGATCTGCGTTCAAAGATCGAGTACAAGCGCATTTATACCGTCGATAATTTTGCGGTCGACTACAACGCGTTTAAAGGCTCGGCACTAGGGCTCGCTCATACATTGCGGCAGACAGCCATTTTTCGGCCAAAGAACAAATCCAAAAAAGTCGAGAACCTTTTCTATGTCGGTGCGGGAACTAATCCCGGGATCGGAACGCAGATATGTTTGATTAGTGCGGAATTAGCGTATAAGCGTGTGCAGGGAATCACAACAGCGGAGCCGATGGATGCAATTTAGAAAAATTTATTAAGAGCGATCTGCCAAAAGATTATGAATCCGGCAAGGATGTTGATGAGCGGGAACGCTTTGTAGAGTTTAAACAGTGTTCCTGACCTTACGGATACGACAGAAGCTGCCATCAGAATCAGATACGCCGACCCGATCGAAATGCTGGTAAAACCGAGCCACTCGAACGAAATGATCGCGGCGCCAAGGTACAGTAAACTGCACGCAGCCAAAGTTCCAAGCGGGCCGAGAACGGTTGCGATAGTTTTCAACCCGGCATCTTTATCCGCCTCGATGTCAGGAATTGCCGAGTATGCATGCATAGCTGCGGTCCAAAGTCCGGCGGCGACGATTATCGCGGCTGGCGGAAATTCGCCGGTGATCAGCGAATATCCAAATGCTCCAGGCAGTACATAAAGTACGTTGAAAGCTGAATCGAGAAACGGTTTTGTTTTTGCCCTTATCGGTGGGGCAGAGTAAAAAACGGAAAAGAAAAGAAAGCAAATTCCTGAGACGATGACCGAGAAATTGCCGTGAAAAAAAATGTCAATGAAAGCGAAATTTGTAAGAAATATTGCGAGCCAGAGTTTGGGCCGCAAATCTGGTGACACTAGCGTTTCATAACCGGCCTTTTTTTCATTTAGCTTGTCAGTTTCGTAGTCGTAAATGTCGTTGACACCGTAGATCAAAAGGTTTGCCGGCAGAGTGAAATATATGCCGTAGAGTAGAAAGATCGGGCTGTAAAGCTGCTGCGGAAAGTCGGCGCCCGCGATGAGGCCGACGATGTAAGGTCCGAAAATGTAGAACCAGAACCGAGGACGGCTGACGTTTAGTAAGAACCTGAGATCGGACATTTGCTGAATGTTACGTTGAGTTTCGCCGAAATCGGGCGGCGCAGCCGCAAGTTCCATTTCGACGCTCATGGAAAAGCATAGCTTTTCCGCAAATAGAGCGGCAAAACCGCAAAAGACTTTGTGAAGATATTGATGGAGAAAATCAGTAAGCAAAATAGGATCATTATTCTCGTCATTCTCGTTTTCCTTGTGACAAGCGCGTTCTTTATGTCGAATGTCGTCATTCCGGCGGAAGCCGCGTTTGTTTCAGGCATCAACGTCATTCTGTTCGCGGCTCCGGCGTTTTGGGCTGCGAAGATGTGGCTCGGCGTTCGCGATGCTGTTTTGTTATTTGTAGTTCTGGGCGTTTTGGCTTTGGTGATCGAGACAAGCGCGATCATTACGGGATTTCCATACGGGCATTTCGGATACTCCGATCTGTTGGGCTATCGACTGTTCGGCTACACGCCTTGGACTGTTTTTCTCGCTTGGACGCCTTTGGTTTTGGCGGCGTACTTTATCGCTTCGCGCTTATTTGAGGCAAGCATTTATCGAGTTATATTAACGGCGGTGACGTTGGTTGTTTTCGATCTCGTACTCGATCCCGGAGCTGTGAAGATAGGATTTTGGCGTTACGAGGGCGGCGGCTTTTTTTACGGCGTTCCGTTGTCGAATTTTCTTGGTTGGTTATTTTCAGGAGTGATAGCGGCGATCGTTATTGAGATCTTTACAGCCTCGCGCAAACCGCTTTTGCCTGTTCCGGCACAGCTTATCTCCAGCAGTTTCTTCATTATCTTTTTTTGGACGGCGATCTCTTTTTTTTCGGGAATGTACTTGCCGCTGTTGATCGGGATCGTAGTGCTGATCTCGCTTGCCATCTATTACGCAAAGTATCATTACGCTTTTGACGACATGATCGTTATGGTCGATGAGGATGATCGACCGATCACAACTGCCCGCAAGCTACCAGCTCATAACGGTGACACAAAACGTCATCGTGCTTTTTCTGTTTTTCTATTCAATGACAGAGGCGAATTACTGCTGCAGCAACGCGCTTTGACCAAAAAAACCTGGCCCGGCGTGTGGTCAAACTCTTGCTGTGGGCATGTGATGCTTCACGAGACGGTTGAGCATGCGGCTAAAAGGCGCCTCAAACACGAACTTGGAATCAGCAATGTGAAACTTAAGGTCGAGCTTCCCGATTTTCGCTATCGAGCGGAAAAAGACGGCGTCGTTGAGAACGAGATATGTCCGGTCCTGGTCGGTTTTTGTTCGCAACAGCCTAGTCCAAATCCGCAAGAAGTTAATAATACAAAATGGGTCGATTGGAACCAATTTGTCAGCGATGTCAGCGACCCAGAGAACGGATTTTCGCCTTGGGCAGTCGAAGAGGTCGAATTGCTGGCGAGAGAGCCTAGCTTCGAGGCATTTCTAAACAGAGTGCGCGAGTAGCCAGCAACAAACTAAAATCCAAAAACTGATCTCCGACGAAATTCAATAAGTATGTATCAAAATCTCATTCAACCTTTAGAAAACATCGCTGCATCGGTTTTGGATGGTGTGGCCGAGCTTTTGGGAAACAAGGGAGCTGCGTTGTCTGACCCGCCGACTAACGGACGTGTCACGCTGCCGGACGATCTTTTTGCGAAGCGCGATGTTCAAACGGAATGGTGGTATTACACCGGCCATTGCAAAACACATACGGGGCGTGAGTTCGGGTTTGAACTTGTGTTTTTTAAGCGGCGAACTGATCGCGACAGGCTAGGCGTGGTTCCAATGACGATTCTTGCAAACCCGATGTATTTTGCGCATTTTGCGATCTCTGACATCACGCGGCAGCGGTTTCGTTGTGACCATATTCGAAGTTTTGATAAGCCGCTTGATGTGCCCGTGCGGTTTAGCGAGACGACTTGCGATGTGAATCTAGGCGAATGGTCGCTGCGTGAGATAGCCGGTAAGCACGTTTTGCACGGAACGCTTGTTGATGGGCTTGTGTTTGATGCCGTGCTCGAATCAGCTAAGCCGCTTGTGCTGAATGGAGATGGCGGCAACGGAATTGCGAAGAAAGGTGAAGGTGCTTCGAATCATTTTTCATTCACTCGGATGACCGTGAGCGGACAGCTTTCTGAGGCGGGCACGATCGAGACGTTTACGGGTTCGGCGTGGATGGACCGCGAGTTTGGGAGCTGGGAACATGGCGTTTGGGATTGGTTCAGTATTCAGTTTGATGACGAAACGGAGCTGATGCTTTATCAATTCCGCACCAAGACCGGCGAGATGAACGGCGAGTCAACCGGCACATATGTTAGTCAAGACGGCACATGCACGTATCTGAAACGCAGCGATTTTGAGATCGAGGTTCTTTCGACATGGCTCAGTCCTAATACAGGTGCCGAATATCCCGCAGGATGGCAGATCCGCGTTCCAAGCCTCGATATCGAACTCCGCCTCACACCGCTCATCGACGATCAGGAGCTCGACACGCGAGGCACGACAATGGTCGTCTATTGGGAAGGCGTTTGTGATGTAGAGGGCCTTAAAAACCACGCCGCCGTAACCGGACGTGCTTATGTGGAACTGGTCGGCTACGATCTCTCGCACGAGACAGCAGGGCTGGGCGATTTTCTTTTTGGCAAGACGATGCGGAGAGTTCAGGAAATGTTCAATTGATCATGATTGGACGAACCTATACGACAAGACCGTAAACTGCGTTCTTGTACGCGAAAATTTGAATCCAATTTTCAGGGACTCTCGAAACCAATTTTTTAACTAATTAAAAAGTTCTGTTAATAAAATTTAACTTAAATATATGAAACTCAATCGATCCGACATGTTTATTCTAACGGCCGCATTTTTGTCTTTTCTGTTTTCCGTCTCATTGTGGTTTGGCATTCTAGGTCCTGGGAATCGGGACACCGCAATTTTTGTTGGCCTCTGGGTACCTTCAATTCTCGCACTAGGGCTGTATGGATCGCCTTTACGGAGGGCCGCTTGAACGACATCATAGTATTTTGCGTAGGGTTGTGTGTCTCGATCCTCGTCGTTTTCGGCATTTTTTACCGCGTTGTTCGGGAAATGCACGACGCTAGAGAAGAAAGTGCGACGGGAAAACGCACGGATTAGAAAGCCGGCACGATCACCGAACTGCTGCGATGAACAACAACCTCTAGCTGGTATTGGACATCGTCTTCCCAAATCGTGTCGATGCGAATGTCGAAAATCTTGCCTTTGTAAATATTCTTGCTTGAAAGTGTTTCGGGTTTCATTCAATAAGGAGCCTTTAAGAGATACGCAGTGCCCATCAAACCGCGATCACCCTCAGCCAAAAGTTCTATTAATTGGTCATCAAAATATTGTTCATATTCCCGTGTCGCGATGCGAAGGCGAAACGTTTTCCGAGCTTCGTCTATCTCAATTTTTAGCGATTCATAAATATCCTTCTGTTTGATCCCGCGTTCAAGTTTAAAGGTTTCTGTCAGCTTAATTTGTGCCACAAGAAGCCGGGCAAATCGTTTTGCGTCATTCTGCTCAGATTCGCTCACCTCTTGGGGCTTCGAGCCACGAAAGAATAGAAAATAAATAACGATAGCCAGAACAGTGGCAATGGCAACATAATTCATAGGCATTTCAATAAGTTCCTGAAGAACGGAGATGTAGAGCATTTTACACCAGATGAGATAGAATATCGGTATGGCTAAGTATCGCATTGGATTAGGCGTGACGGGAGGCATTGCTGTTTATAAGGCTGTCGAGGTGATGCGCATGCTTCAAAAAGCGGGCTGCGTCGTGAGCGTGGCGATGACTAAGCATGCGACGGAGTTTATTCAGCCGTTGACGTTTCGAGCTCTTACGGACACGCACGTCATTGTTGACGACTACGATCCGGCAAATCCGGATCCCATTGCTCACATCAATTTTTCGCAGAATATCGATCTGTTGCTGATCGTTCCGGCCACGGCGAATATTATTGCTAAGTTTGCAAACGGCATTGCTGACGATTTTCTTTCTTCAACTTATCTGGCGGCGACTGCACCTGTGATGATCGCTCCGGCGATGAACACAATTATGTGGGAGCAACCTGCTACGAAGCGAAACGTTGCTCGGTTGAAGAAGGACGGCGTGCATTTTGTCGAGCCGGTCGCGGGTGAGTTGGCTTGTAAGACCGTTGGGACTGGAAAGCTTGAGGATGTGGAGAATATTGTCGCGCAAGCATTGGCATTGTTAGAGACAGGAGACAGGAGACCGGAGACAGGAGCCAAGGCGTCTCCTATCTCTCGTCTCTCGTTTCCTGTCTTAGACCTGTCATCAGAGCGATTCCTCGTTACTGTCGGCGGGACCCGAGAAGCGATCGATCCGGTTCGGTTTATTTCTAATCATTCATCAGGGAAGATGGGTTTTGCGGTGGCTGAGGCCGCGGCGGCTAGAGGGGCTTCTGTGACGGTTGTTGCGGGTGTGACGACGGTTGATCCGCCGGAAAATGTAAATGTAATTCGCGCAGTGTCAGCAGAGGAAATGCACGCTGCTGTTCTAAAGGAATTGCCAAAAGCAACGGTGTTTGTCGGTGCAGCCGCAGTTGCAGATTATGCTCCGGCAAATGCTGCTGAGGGGAAGATCAAAAAGGACGGCCGGGATTTTATGATCCTCGAACTCAAGAAAACACCGGACATTTTGTCAGAGGTTTCTGCAAATCGTCCCGAAGGTATGCTCGTTGTTGGCTTTGCAGCAGAAACGGATGATGTGGTCGGTTACGCGCGTTCGAAAATGAAGAAAAAGAAGCTCGATCTGGTCGTCGCGAATGACATTACAAAAAAAGGTGCAGGCTTTAACAGCGATACAAATATTGCGACCATTTTGACCCATCTTGGCGGCAAGCAGGATCTGCCGCTTATGTCGAAACGAGAAATGGCGGATAAGATATTGGATCAGGTTTTGAAGTTAAGGAAAAAGCGGATAGCGAAAAATGCGGATGCGAATGCAGCGTCGTAGAAGATAAATTTATTGAACGCGGATTTTACGGATCAGGCGGATCAAAACGGATAGATCCTTAAAATTAGTACAATCCGCGTTTAAGGTTTCTTTGCTAACAAAAATCTATGGAGAAATCCCCGGAGTTAAACGAATTGATCGCCGATGTTCGCGAGCAGGTTTTGTATATGCAGGAGCTCGGCGTCGATTCGCTTGATTTGAAATTGCTCGATAGAGTTGAGAGCAGCGAGTTGAAAGTTGAGAAAAAGGCAGATGCCGGTGCCGTCGATAAGATAATTTCAAATTTGAGATCTGAAATTTCAAATGACAGATCGGAAGTTTCAAAACCAAAAGAGCTGCGAGTTCCCGGACAATCGAGACTGGCTTCACTTCCATCTTTGTCAAAACGCGAATCGGCTGTTCCGTTGCGGAGTAGTGAGCCAAACAGCGTGACCGTTCCCGGCGAGATCACCCCTAAAGGCGTAGCTCATAGCGAAGAAAGCGAGAAGAAAACTGAGATGCTATTTGAGACGACGCCGGCTTTGCCGGAACCGACGGAGACCATTCAACAGATCCGCGCTGAGATCGGGCCGGATTGTACACGGTGCAAACTTTCGACGCTTGGGCGTTCGCAGGTGGTTAACAGCACGGGTAATTTCAACGCCGAACTGATGTTTGTTGGCGAGGCTCCGGGTAAGGATGAGGACGAGCAAGGGTTTCCGTTTGTAGGGCGCGCGGGACAGCTTTTGACCAAGATAATTGAAAGCATTGACCTAAAACGCGAAGATGTTTTTATCGGCAATATCAACCGCTGCAGACCGCCGGAAAATCGTGCTCCTGAGCCGGACGAAACCATCGCTTGCAAGCCATTCCTGAAACGCGAAGTTGCCGTTGTACGACCAAAAGTAATCGTCGTTCTGGGCGCGACCGCTGCTCAAAATTTGCTTGAAACCAAGGTCCCGATTGGGAAATTGCGTGGGCAATTTCATGACTATTTAGGCGTCAAAGTGATGCCGACCTTTCATCCGGCTTATCTGCTTCGCGACCCGCATAAGAAACGCGAGGTTTGGGATGATATGAAAATGGTTCGCGATTATTTGAAGTCAGGAACTACGAAATGACACGAAAAAACACAAAATTTAAGGACTTGTTTGTTGCAGTTGTTTTGTTTGCTCTTGTACTGCCGATCACTGTGTTTGCGCAAAAGGGCGGGTATCCTGAGATCAAGCAGCTTCAGTCGCCGCAGAATCCGCGTATTGGATTTTTGATCCACGGCGGTGCGGGCTCGATGAAAAAAGGTTCGTTGACACCGGCAAAGGAGAAAGAATATCGCGACAAGCTGACCGAGGCTTTGCTTGCTGGATATAAGGCTTTGCAGGATGGCAAGTCGAGCCTTGATGCGGTCGAGATCGCGATCAGGATGATGGAAGATTCGCCGCTTTTTAATGCCGGCAAGGGAGCGGTCTTCAACGCTGACGGCAAGAATGAGCTTGATGCTTCAATAATGAACGGGAAAACGCTGGCTGCGGGCGGAGCTGCGGGATTGCATCACGTTAAAAACCCGATCACGCTGGCGCGTGCAGTGATGGAAAAATCGCCGCATGTCTTTATGTTCGGTAACGGTGCTGAAATATTTGCGAAAGAACAGAAGATCGAAATGGTCGACGAAAAGTATTTCTGGACGCAGGAAAGCTGGGACGCTTTTCAGAAGCTAAGGCAGCTCGAAAAAGACCAAAAGCCCTCAGAGCCGAAGAAGGTCAGCGAGTTGAATGACGGTTATTCCGAAAAGGCAAAGAAGGTATATGGAACAGTGGGTGCCGTCGCCCTAGATAAAGAAGGAAATCTCTCGGCGGGAACATCGACCGGCGGCATGGACAATAAGAAGTACGGACGCGTCGGCGATGCTCCGATAATTGGCGCCGGAACTTATGCCAATAACAACACTTGTGCTGTTTCAGCGACAGGCTGGGGTGAGTATTTTATCCGTCTCGGTGTCGCGCGCGACATTTCGGCGTTGATGGAATATCGTGCTTTGACGGTGCAGGCTGCTGCTGATGCGGTCATCAAACAAAAACTTCAAAAACTCGGCGGCAACGGCGGCGTGATCGCGATGGACAAATTTGGAAACATGGCCATTTCATTCAACACTGACGGAATGTTCCGGGCTTATGTCGGCGGCGATGGAAAGCCTGTCGTTGAGATCTACAAAGATTAGCCTATATGCTTTCTGCTGAGATAATCGCTATCGGCTCTGAGCTTCTCACACCGACAAAAACAGATACAAACAGTCTTTGGCTAACAGAAAAGCTCAACGACATTGGCATAGACGTTAAACTCAAGACGATCGTTGGCGACGATGGCGAACGTCTTGAGGAGACAGTGCGCGATGCGATGCGGCGGTCGGATATTGTTATTACGACGGGAGGGTTGGGGCCGACGGAGGATGATATTACTCGGCAGTTCACGGCCAAGGCGCTTGACCGTGAATTGGTATATCACGACAGGATCGAACAGCATTTGCGTGAGCGATTTCGTAGCTGGGGCCGCGAGATGCCGGAGATCAATAAACGACAGGCATATATAATTGATAGAGCAGAGATACTACCGAATCCAAACGGTTCCGCAGTTGGAATGTTTGTCGAAGAAGGCGAGAAAATGCTGACTATCTTGCCCGGGCCGCCGCGTGAGAACCAGCCGATGTTCATCGAACACGTGCTGCCTAAATTAAAGGCGATGGCAGGCGAAGTTTATGTGAAACGGCGAATTTTGCGTGTTTCCGGCTTGGGTGAATCGGCGGTTGACGAGATCGCGGCTCCGATCTATAAGGCTTACCCAGACGTTCAGACATCGATACTGTTTAACAAAAGCGAAGTCGAGA
Organism: Chloracidobacterium sp.; assembly: GCA_016711345.1. Lineage (NCBI taxonomy): Bacteria > Pseudomonadati > Acidobacteriota > Blastocatellia > Chloracidobacteriales > Chloracidobacteriaceae > Chloracidobacterium > Chloracidobacterium sp. Next base: position 444,522 of record JADJTD010000001.1, on the reverse strand, counting down.
TACATATTGCAGCGAGTTCTGAAAAAGCCGAAACGGCCGATTGGACGGTTAATAAGCTTGCCGATGAACTTGCAGAAGCGTTGGGCAAGGCTGTTTTTTCTACAAACGGCGAAACGATGGAAGAAGTCGTCGGCAGACGCTTGAAAGAACGTGGGGAAACTGTTTCCGTCGCCGAAAGCTGCACCGGCGGGCTTATCGCAAGGCGTTTGACAGAAATTGCGGGTTCGTCTGCGTATTTTATGGAAGGCTCGGTCACATATTCCAATGAAGCGAAGATGCGGACATTGAATGTGGAGGCTGAAATACTCGAAAAACACGGCGCCGTAAGCGCCGAGTGTGCCGAGGCGATGGCTAAGGGAATGCTTGAGCGAGCCGGAACCGATCACGCGATCTCGGTCACAGGAATCGCCGGGCCTGACGGCGGTACCGACGAAAAACCTGTCGGTACGGTGTTTATAGGCTATGCCGGAGCAAAAGGTGTTAAGTCGGTAAAGATCGTTCTTCCTGGCGACCGTTATCTAATTCGCTGGCGTTCAAGCCAGGCAGCGCTCGATTATCTGCGTCGGCAACTGACTTTATAGTTGCTTTTTCCCGTTAAAAAGCTGAAAATCAGGTAGTTCGGGCTTCTAAAGTCATGAGTTCGATAATTTGAAACTTTGCCGCGCTTGATGCGTGTAGTGTTTCAGTTACATAACAGCTTAGAATTTCCGGTCTCAGTCGTTGAACAGTTATGAAAAGATCAATCCACGTCCGCGTTTTTATTAGTTTGCTGCTTCTTTTGTCGCTGATGTCGCCGGTTGCGACGCTTGCTGCTTTTGGGGATGGAAAGAAGCATTTCAAGCAGGGAATGAAGCATGAATATGCTGAAGAATGGGATAAGGCCGTCGAGGAATTCGCGCTTGCGGTTTCCGATGATCCCAAAAACCCGGAGTATCGACTGCATTTGACGCGCTCTTTGTTTAATGCTTCGCAGATGTATGTAAAGAAGGGATCGATTGCGGCAAAAGAGAATAATTATGAGGACGCGTACCTTGCCTATCGCAGGGCTTACGCCTTTGATCCAACAAACGAGCTAGCAAAATCGGAAATGGATCGAATGGTCAGGCTGCAACGGGGCGTGAATGAAGCAACCAATCCGGGCGGCACAAAAGATGAGTCAGGCAAATTAAAACTCATTCCGACCGGCTATGCCGAGAAGAAAGATACAACTCCGCAGATGCCGCAGAGACCAGAAATTCTTCGCGACCTGCCGTTTCCATCGGGCGTCGATCTTCAGTTCATCATTAAGGAACTCGCCAAGGAACTCAACCTGAATATCCTGTTCGACAGCGCATCGTTCCGAACGCCGGGCCGAAAGACCTACATCGATCTGAAAAATGTAACGGCCGCTCGTGCTCTCGATTACATCTTTTTGCAGGAGGCTCTGTTTTTCCAGAAGGTTGGGCCGCGAACGGTCATTATTGCTAATCAGACCGAGCGTCAAAAATTCCAGCAGCTTGTATTGCGCACCTTCTATCTTGCAAATGCGGCTCCGAAAGATGTAGCGAAGATCGTGCAAACCGCTATTCCCGCACAACCTGGCCGTAGTCAGACCATCGTTCTCACCGATGACGCCACCAACAGTATTACAATCCGCGATACGGAAGAAAATATAAGGCTCATCGGCAAGCTCATTTCGTCGCTTGATAAAGACCGTGCTGAGGTTGTGATGGAAGTGGCGATCTATGAAGTTAACAAGAGAGATTTGTTGCAGTTAGGCAATCAGATCGGTACTAAAAGTCAGCTTACTAATTTTGGCGGATCACAGTCGGGAGCCCTGCTGTTTGGTAATAATCCTCTGACGACCGTTGCCGGAGCGGTAACGTCTGTGGTGTCGGGTGTGATTCCAACCGGCATCATTTTACCGACCGCCAATATTGCTGCTTTTCAGTTTAAGGATAATACGAAACTTTTGGCTTCTACGCAAATACACGCATTTAATAATGAAGATTCGTCAGCGCGCATTGGTCAGCGCGTACCTGTTGCGAGTGCTTCGTTTGTAACCGGAAATAATACAACACCCGGGACTAATAATAATGGGTTTTTGTCGAATGTGATTAATTATGAGCAGGTTGGGTTGACGCTCAAGTTCAAGCCCCTGGTTTTCCCCAATCAGGACGTGCAGGTAGCAATGGAAATCGAATCAAAGGATGTTTCTGGCGAGCAGACTCTACAGCCGACCTTTACGGAGCGCACAATCAAGGGGACCGCCCGAATTCAGAACAACAAAACGCTGTTGCTCGCTAGCGTGGCTCAGGACATCGAATCGCGTGGTAGAGAAGGATTGCCGCTGCTTGGGTTGATACCGATCCTCGGCCGTCTTTTCACTGCTCCGACGCGCAACAATCGGCAGGTTGATATCGTTATTGCGGTTACACCGCGAGTTATCAGGGCACCTGCCATTTTGCCTGAAGACGAGATCGAGCGGCCGACGGGTAGCCTTGCGGTTCCGACCAGCAGTAACCTTGAAGCGATGATAATTCAGGAAGAACGGGATGAAATGCTTGCGGCGGCTAGGCGAATTCCTAATGCGGCTGAAGTTCAGCTTCCGGATCGAACGGCAGACGCGCCGGTGTACGTTCGAACAGAAACCTCGAGCGGAAAGGAAACAGCTTCTACCGCGACTGCGAATGCTCAGAACGCTACACCTCAAACTACTACTGCTCAGACGACGGTAGCAATGCCTGCCGCACCGGTCACCACGAATCTCAAACCGATTGACAGCAGTGTGAAAACGTTGCAATTGAATCAGACTTCGGACACTGTGAAACAGCAGGTAACTAATGAGGCTCAACCGGTTTCCGGCGAGCCTACCGTTGAAAAGGGCGAGACTTCGTCCGTATCTTCAACTGCCCCGGGAATGCAGGTTCGCTTTGGGGCTGACATTGCTGAGGTGAAGAAGGGCGACAAGGTGAAGATCCCTGTAATTATTCAGGGAAGCTCGTCATTTAGATCAGGCGTGATAGGCATCAAATTCGATGATAAGCGTCTGGTGATTCGTTCTATTGGTTATGGAGATGTGTTTGGAGCATCGCTTGTAAATACTGCTGCAATTCCATTTCTCAATCAGAACGGAAAAATGTATGTTTCACTGTCAGCCAAGGATGAGGCTGGAGCAACTGCCGAAGGCACGCTTGCGTTTATTGAGGTTGAAATGCTAGTTGACGGACGCCCCAAGCTTTCATTTGATCGCGATGTTTTAAATTTCCTGACTGCCGACGGAAAGAACTTTCAAGTCAGGCTTGAAAAATAGAATTAGTGAAGAGAGCCGAACAAAATGATCTTGGATACAGTTTGCTCGAGCTTGTTTGCACGCTCGCGGTACTGTCGATCCTAGTGATGGGCACGCTCCCGATGGCACAGAATGCCGTTACGCGGCAGAAGGAACAGAGGCTGCGCGAAACGTTGCGTGAAATCCGCAGTGCGATCGATGAATTCAAGCGGGATACCTACGGAGCCTGTGCTCAGGGTTCTTCAACGACATCAAATCCTACGATAGGGAATCAAGGGGCGGCGGCCGATCCGCGAAGCCGTGTTTATATAGACGACTGCAAGATATTTGGCATTGACAATCTTGACCGATATCCGCCTTCGCTTGAAATTTTGGTCAAAGGCGTTCGAGTCAAATCGCGTGCTCCAAATTTGGCGGGCGGCAGCGGACTGAACGACAACTCGCCGCAGGCAACTGAGATCAATCAGGACAAAGAGGTCAAAAAGGTCTATCTGCGTGAAATTCCTATTGACCCGATGACGGGCGAGAAAGAATGGAAACTGCGTTCGTCTTATCAGGATGTCGATTCGGACAGCTGGGATGATGTCAATGTGTTCGATGTCAGGACAACGGCTAAAGGTGAAGCTCTAAACGGGGAGAAATATAGTGACTGGTAAGATTAGTGCGGAGTGCGGAGTGCGGAGTGCGAAGTCTCAGAAGGGGTTTTCGCTGCTCGAATTGATGATCGCGATGTTCATTATGATCATCCTTTTGTCGGTTGCGATCCCAACCTACGAGCGGAGTGTGCGGCAGGCCAGGGAAGTTGTTCTCAAAGAAAATCTATGGCAAATACGTCGGGCAATCGACCAGTACACCGCCGATAAAGGAAAAATGCCAAAGAGCGTTGAAGATCTTGTTGGGGCAAAATACCTCCGTGAAAAGCCAATCGACCCGATCCGTGACGAGACCGACTGGAGCGAGATTCAGGGCGAAGACCCAAATTCTACGGAAGCCGAATCGGGGTTAAAGGATGTGAAAAGCCTCGCGGACGGTGTAGATAGTAACGGTGTTCCCTATTCCGAGTATTAATTAACAAAAGATGTTCTCAGCATTAACAACACCAAATTATCCCAATTCCGCTCTGGGAATCGAGGAGAACCGCATTACTGCAGTGTCACTTCAGGGACAAGGGCGTGGTTCGTTCGCGATCCGCCAGGCCGCGACCGTCGATCTGCCGACCGGACTCGTAAAACCTAATTTCCTCGAAAAGAATATCTCAAACGGGTTTGAGTTTTCATCATATCTTCGCGAAGCCGCAGAAAGTGCCGGAATGCTAAGCCAAAAACGTTGGTCGGTTGCTTTGCCGAGCGGCACAGCCCGCACAGCGATCCTCGTTCTCGACAGCGAACCTGCTTCGCGACAGGAAGCGGAAGAGGTCCTCAACTGGAAAGCGGAACAGAATTTCGGGGCCCCTGCATCTGCCCTAAGGCTTGCAAAGGAAAAAATATCCCCGGACGCTAGCGGGCGATCACGTTATTTTGCGACCGCCGTAACGCTTTCGGTCATTGACGAATATGAAACGCAGTTCGAAGGCCTCGGCTGGAAAGCTGGGCTGATTTTGCCGCGTGCTGTAGGTGAAGCAAATTGGCTGGCGGACAACTCTGACAAGACCGATTCGCTTCTAATAAGTACTACTAACGATGGATTTACCGGCTTGCTGCTTCGCTCAGGCGAACCTGCGGTTGTTCGCTCTGTTACCTGCACGTCTAATGAGATCGACGATGAGATCTATCGCCTATTGATGTTTTATAACGATCGTTTCGGTGGCGAGAACGGAAACTCACTTTTGCAGAAACTTCTGGTGATCGGCAAAGATCTTATGCCGGGAAAAGTGCAGACCATCGCTTCCGAAGCGCTCGGCAGAGCGTTAAATGTACTGTCGCCTGAAGACGTCGGGTTGAGTCTGCCGGGCGGCGGCCTTCAGTTCGACGACCTTGCCGCTCCGGCCGGTCTGGCTGCTCTGGGATTTAGATAATCTGGTGACAATATGCGGGTGTTAAGGAACAAGTGCCTGACATCAAATCGTCACCTGTAACCTGTCACTTTTCTGCCGTTGCAGTTTGAAACAATTTCCAGCAAAATACCGTAGTAACTTGCAACGATGTCGATACAGGCGATAGCAATCGAGACAGCGCGGAAACTTACCGATGGTGAGCTGATCGTTGATGCGATTAATGGCCGTGCTGACGGGTTTGAGGAGCTCGTTCGACGATACCAGCGTCCGATTACGGGATACGTTTTTCGAATGCTTGGCAATTACGAATCGTCGCTCGACGTCACTCAGGAAGTCTTCATTAAGGTTTACAATTCGCTCCATAAATACAGTCCTGAATATAAATTTTCGACGTGGCTTTACCGCATTGCACATAACGCTGCGATCGATCATATGCGGCGAAATCCTGTCACCCCACAAAGTCTCGAAGCCGAAAATTCCGACGGCACATATCAGTTACAAATCGAAAGCAGCGGACCTTCGCCCGAACAGGATCACGAGCGTGCCGAGTGGCGAAACGAAATCGATTCTGTCGTCAAATGCCTGCCTCCGGCATATCGCGATCTGATATTGCTCAGACACGCGCGTGACCTTAGCTATGACGAGATAGCGGATATCACAGACTTGCCATTAGGCACGGTGAAAAATCGCTTATTCCGGGCACGCGAGATGATGCGCGAAATGTTTATCGAAAGAGGATTTACAGGAGTATAAATATGGGTTTCGAAATGCAGTACAACCAATCTGCGGCACTTGTAACACCTGACCAAAAACAGATGGGAATGTTTCTACATCTGTCCGGCTTGGCATTCGCAATTGTTTTTCCGCTTGGGATCGTTTTGCCAATAATTCTTTGGCAAACGCAAAAGGACAAGACGCCTGCACTTGATGCTCATGGCAAGATGGTCACAAATTGGATGATCTCATCAACGATCTACGGCATCGTGAGTTTTGTTTTGATGTTCGTTCTGGTCGGGTTTTTAACTGGTGCGGTTGTTTGGCTGTTGGCAGTTATATTTCCGATCATTGGCGGCGTTAAGGCTAATAACGGCGAACTGTGGGATTATCCTTTGACGATCAAGTTTCTTAAGTAGAGCAGGATGAAATTGAAGACGAACAATTTTGAATGTCCATTGGATGAGATCGCAGCGTATATTGACGGCGAACTTACCTTCACGCGTGAGATCGAACTCGATGCTCATTTTGCGGCATGCGAAGCCTGCTCCGAAGAACTTAATCAGCAAAAACAGTTTCTATGCGAACTGGATGCCGGACTTAAAGGCGAGGACGTCATTGCTCTGCCGGCGGATTTTACAAAAACAATAGTTGCAAATGCAGAAAGCACCGTCGCCGGACTTCGCCGACCGCGTGAGCGGTTCAATGCCTTGTTTATTTGCGCAGGATTATTTTTGTTTGCTCTTTTCGCGTTAGGCTCGGATGCCGGCAAAATATTTAACGGCCTCGCAGTTGCCGCGGAGCAGGTTGCGGCGGTTGGCAGTTTCTTTGGGCATCTTGTCTATTCGATATTTTTAGGTTTGGCGATCGTCGTGCGGTCATTTGCGGTGCAGTTTCGATTCGATCTGGTAATTGGGTTGATATTGACTGCCGCTATATTTGCCTGTTTGATGCTTGCCTCGCGAAGAGCACTACGATTGCTTCGTGCACAGTAGTTTTCCGGCCGTAGTTAGTAAAAGTGAAATTCTCATCTGAAACAGCATCTTACCGTCCGCATTTTACACACGGTATGGCGGAGGTTTTTGAACCCGTTTTGCGTCTACAGCCAGCGCGAAAAGGGCAAATGCATTTGCTTTTACTTTTACTTGTGTGTCTGATCCAGTTGTGCGGCATCGCTGTTCTTGCTCATCCCGAGATTTCGGTCTCGGATGACGACAAGACGGTGACCGTAAATGACGCACCTGAACAGGAAGTCTATGTCATCGGCAAATCGGTGATCGTCAACAAGCAGGCAAAAGGCGTGCTTGCAGTCGGCGGCGATGTAATCATCAAGGGCCGTATCGAAGGGGACGTAGCGACGATCGGCGGCAATGTTATTCAGGAGAAGGACGCATACGTAGGCGGCGACATCATAGTCTTTGGTGGAGCTTACAAGCCCGAAAGCGAAAATCCGCTCCGCGAGCCTGGAAAGGAGACGGTCAGCTTTGGAGTGTTTGAGGAAGAATTGCGTAACTTTGGACAAAATCCGACGCAGATATTAAGCCCCAGTTTTTCGGTAGGCTTTCTGGCTCAGCGGCTCGTTTTAGGCCTTTTTTGGTTCATCATTTCAGTGTTTATGACAACCATTGCTCCGGGAGCCGTTGGCCGTGCGGTCGCTAGGATACAATTGTCGGCTCTAAAAGTGTGTGCTCTCGGTACGGCAACTTTTATACTCGTTGCGGGCTTGATAATAGGAGGCGCGATCGTTCTCCCTAATTATTTGAGTGCGACTCTTGGACTGATGGGAGCGCTGATGCTCCTTCTTGGCTATGTTTTTGGTCGCGTCGCATTACAGGTGAGTGCCGGAAAGCTCTTTCAAAAATACGTACTTTCTGAGAGTAATCGTTCAGAAACGCTGGCTATTCTGATCGGTGTTTTGATTTGGACGATGCTTCTTTCGATCCCGTATATTTGGCTCTTTGCTCTTTTTGCGGTGTTTACAGTCGGTATCGGCTTGATCCTTACGGGCCGAACGGCCCCGAAATGGACAACACCATGATCTTGTATCTTTACAATTCTTTACACTTATAATCGAACTTTGCCGGTAAAAAATGCGTCTTAATCATCAGTGAACGCAGCCTTGATCGTCGAGGGGCGTATTATTTTTTATAGGATCCCGTAAATAAAATGCGTATTAATAAAATTGCAGCAGTTCTTTTAATATTCGGCGCCTTTGGCATTGTCTATGGACAAACCTCTGCGGTGGCTGTCAAACCGGTCTATTTTGCAGGCGATGTAGCCGCGATCAGCACGAGATCGATAGTAATCAAAACTAAATCTGGGCAGACCGAAGTTATGCTTACGGAAAAAACGGCATACAAGCGGGCATCGGCTGAGAACTTCAGTTTGGCGACGGCAATGCCCGGAGTCGTAACTGACATTGTTGTTGGCGACAAAGTCACTGTCTCGGCCCTTCCTTCGGCGGATGGCAAGTCGATGGATGCCCGCACCGTGTATTTTGTGACCCAAACCGATATAGCGGCAAAGGACGCCAAGATAAACGACGCCTGGCTCAAACGCGGGATAAAGGGACGCGTGATTTCGGTTGATCTGCAAACGAATCAGATAAACGTCGAGATGCGCAGCATGATGAGTAGCACAAAACTGATGCTGACCCCCAAAGATAACGCGAAGTTTTTACGCTACGCACAGGACTCTGTACGTTATGATGAAGCCGCGAAAAGTTCGCTCGCCGATGTAAAAGTCGGCGATGAGATCCGAGCCCTTGGTGACCGCAGCACAGATGGACTGAGTTTTGCGGCAGAAGAAATATTGACGGGTGCATTTCAGACGATTGCGGGGACGGTTAAGTCGGTTGACGCCACAAAAAATGAGGTTGTCATTAAAAATCTACAGACAGGCAAAGACGTGACCGTTATTGTGACGGAAACTTCGGTCGTAAAGCGGTTTCCTGCGGAACAGGCTGAGCGAATGGCCGGATTTATGATGGGCGGCGGTGGAGTTAGGCCAGTCGGAGCAACTCCGCAGCAGGGAACTGCACCTGCAGCGAACGGACAAGCTCAGCCTCCAGGAGCGGGACGCGGTCCTGGCGGAGGTAGAGGCGGCAGTGTCGATGACATGCTCGAGCGCTTTCCTACTATAACTGCAGGCGAACTTAAAGCGGGCGACATGATCGCATTCTCAAGCACAAAAAATGCCAACGTTGAACGCATCAAGGCGATTAAACTTCTCGCTGGCGTCGAACCGTTCTTAAGAATGGCACAGACAACAAGCGGCAGTCCGCGCGGACAGGGTGTTTCAGGCGGATTTACGATTCCGGGTCTCGACGGCGTTGGTTTTTAATTCAAGATTCATTATCAATAGTATTGTGGGGTTTAATTCCGCGTGCCTCTAACAGGGTTTAATCATGAAATTCATACGATCAGTTCTATTTTTATTTTTAATAACGGGTATTCTCACTGGGGCCGCATTGGCGCAGGCTACGGGCAGCATTGCCGGGCAGGTTGTCGATGGTCTCGGTGCGATAGTTGTCGGAGCGACCGTAACTGCGGTTGCGGCCGATGGCAAAGAGAAGCAGGTTGTCACAAATGCCCGCGGTGAATATTCTATCGGCGGACTTGCTCCAGGCAAATATGCAGTAAAAGCAATCGCTCCAAAATTTGCGCTTTATGACAATACCGAAGTCATGGTGACGTCGGGCGAACGCAACGAGCTTTCTATCGTGCTGACGGTTGCCGGTCTCGAAGAAAGTGTCGATGTGTCAAACGAAAATAAGGTAACAACCGATGCCGACAATAACGCGAATGCAACGGTTATCAAAGGCAAGGACCTCGAAGCCTTGCCGGACGATCCGGATGAATTACAGGCTGCACTGCAGGCTTTGGCGGGGGCGGCTGCTGGGCCAAACGGCGGACAGATCTATATCGACGGCTTCACCGGCGGGCAGCTTCCGGCCAAGGACGCGATTCGCGAGATCCGCATTAATCAAAATCCTTTTTCGGCAGAGTTCGACAGGCTGGGATTCGGCCGCATCGAGATCTTGACAAAACCGGGATCTGACAAATGGCGCGGCCAGGCGTTCATGAATTTTAATGACGAAAGCCTGAATTCCCGCAATCCTTTTGCCAATAACCGAGCACCAAGCCAGACAAAGTTTTTCGGTGGCAGTGTTTCGGGGCCAATCAAGCAGGGCAAATCGTCTTTCTCCCTTGATATCAACAATCGCAACATCGACAACAACGCGATCATCAACGCCCAAATACTAACCCCTTCAAACGATATCGTAAATCTGCGGAGGGATGTGCGTGTGCCTAACGAGCGACTCTCGATCACACCACGACTCGACTATTCGATCAACGCCAAAAATACGTTGGTTGCCCGCTACAGCTTCTCAAATTCCGCTGCGGAAAATCAGGGCATTGGCGACACGTCATTGCCGTCGCGAGCATATACGACATCGAGTCGTGAGCACGAGGTACGTCTCACAGAGACGATGATCATAAACTCCAAAACGGTGAACGAGACTCGCTTCGAGTACAGCGATTCAAAGCGCGAGCAGGACGGTGACAACACGATCCCGACGATCAACGTTGCCTCTGCATTTGTCGGCGGCGGAGCGCAGATAGGTTTGAGTTTTAATCGTAACAAGACTTGGGAGATCAACAACTATACATCAACGTCCTTTGGAAAGAACTCGCAACATTCCTTCAAATTTGGCGGGAAGCTGAGGCATGTATCGCTCGATGACCGTTCGGAAAATAACTTTGGCGGGACATTTGTTTTCCCTGGATTTCCTGGAACCGGTGCCTGCGATATTGATTTCGATGGCTTTGTATCGTCGATCGAGCAATATCGATGCAAGGTGATGGGCACCGTCGGCTTGCAATATAATCCGACACAGTTCACGATCACGGCTGGCGAACCGCTGTCCTCGGTGTCGCAGTATGAAACTGGTCTGTACCTGACTGATGATTGGAAAGTCAGTCCGGCCTTGCTTTTGAGTTTTGGACTCCGTTACGAAAATCAGACCAATATCAGCAGTAAACTTAATTTCGCACCAAGATTTGGTTTTGCATATTCACCCGGAGCAGGCGGAGCAAGGGCTCCGAAGACCGTCTTCCGTGGAGGGGCTGGAATTTTTTATGATCGTTTTAGTGAGAATCTGACGCTCCAGGCAACTCGGTTCGACGGTGTAACCCAATTGAATCTGGTCGTAAATGCGAACGATCCTGATCCGGTTCGCCAAGCGGCAGCGATCGCTCTCCTTGCCCAGCCCGTATTTACGCAAAACGGTGTAACCAACGTTCCGACCGCGGCTCAGATACAGGCCGTTTTGCCGCAGTCCAATACGATCCGCCAGGTTGCAGATAATCTGCAGGTCCCTTATACAATGCAGGCCACCATTGGAATTGAAAGGCAGCTTCCGGGGAGAACAACGGTGGCCGGCTATTTTATTACGTCGAGGATATTGCACCAGCTTCGCTCAAGGAACATAAATGCGCCGATCTGTCCGCTTCAGGAGGACTGCTCGAACTCCCCGCGTCCAGAACCGACACTCGGAAATCTCTACGAATACGAATCGAGCGGCACGACGAAACAGAATCAGCTCATCGTCAATTTTAGAACAAATCTCAACACCAAATACTCGTTTTTCGGCAACTACCGTCTCGGCTTTGCTAAAGGCGACACTGACGGTGCGGGCAGTTTTCCTGCTTATACCTTTGACCTGACAGGCGAGTACGGCAGGAGTTCGTTCGATATCCGCCACAGCTTCGTTATTGGCGGTAATATTACGATGCCGTGGAACGTGACTCTGAACCCGTTTATCATAGCCCAATCCGGCAGGCCCTTTAACATCACCGAGGGCAACGATATCAATCGTGACGCGCTGTTTACTGAGCGCCCAACCTATGGCCAACTACAAAGCCGCTGCAGCGAACTGAATTTGACCTCTTCGTTTTGTAATATCGGTTCAAATGATCCGAATGCAATAATTCCGAGAAACTACGGAGTAGGACCGTCATATTTTAGCGTGAATATGCGTGTCGGCAGAAACTTTGGCTTTGGACACACGGCCCAATCTCCAGACCAAGGTGGCGGAAGCGGTGGTAATCGTCGCGGAGGACAAGCAGGCGGCGGCGGAATTCCTAGTGGCGGCATGGGCGGCGGGGGAATGACGCGCGGAGGTGGTCCAGGCGGCGGCGGCATGTTTGGCGGCGGTGGCGACACGCGAAAGCCATACAATCTAAATGTCGGCATCAATTTCACCAATTTATTTAACAGCGTAAACTTCAGCACACCGGTCGGAGCACTCAACTCGAGCCGCTTTGGTCAGTCCGTTTCGACTGCTGGTGGATTCGGAGGCTTTGGAGGCGGCGGTTTTGGTGGTGTCAGTGCGGCAAACCGCAGGATCGAACTGCAGATGCGCTTTAGCTGGTAGGTTGGCAGCTATTGGTGCGTATCGAGAATTTCTAATTCGTCTCCAACCCCAATAATCGCTCCTGACGTTTCCGCGATTAGGTTTTGGCCGAAGAGTACGTCGTTTGGCTCGCATCCTAATGATGCGTAGCGGTCAGGCATTATATTTTTAGCCATTCGAAACGAGGCCAATGTCTTCAAAGGCCCTTTGCCGGTTAATTCGCCTTTTGATTGATCGACTGTCGTGATAACGCATCTGGCACACGGCTTTGTTGAGCGAAAAACGGCTTCGCCAATGCGTAACTTTTGCCAATTGTCCTCGGCGAATGCTTCTGAACCGGAAACCACAATATTCGGCCGAAATCTGTTCATCGGTAAAGGCTGAAACTCAGGCAGTCTCCCTGCCTTTTCTTCCGAATCAGCGATCCTTGAATTCAATTCCTCCAGAGATCCTTCGCCTAATAACATCAGCGGATAGCCGTCCGCAAAGCTAACGATTTCGTCATTCGTAATAAAGCGCGGATTAATATTTCGCCTTGAATCGTCAGGCATGTAAACGAGCCGGCAATCAGTACCGATCGCATCTGAGAACCACTCGCTCACTTCGCCGTTGTAGATCAGTCCTTCGCAAACACTCAGCCAGATCGTCACCGCCTTACGTTCGCCTTTGTCAGGTTCAAAGGGTACTAGCATCTCGCCTGCATTTTGACTTACTACTCTCAGCCCGCCGCTCTCTATCTCGACCGAGATCCTCGCCATTTGCGGAAATTCACGCTGCGTAAAGAACATTCCGTCAGGCGTAGTCAGCATCCAACGACGGTCATGTTTCAGCCCGCGTTCCTCAACAACCGCAGAATCAAGGCTTATTCCTTTCAGCGATTTGATCGGATAGATAGTTATCTCAGAAATATGCATATTTAAGATTTTTCACCACAAAGGCACAGAGAGCACGAGCAGGTATTGGCTTTCTCTCTTCTCTCTGTGTCCTCTGTGACTCTGTGGTGAATTTTCTGAAAATCTGAGTCTCTCACTATCAAGTTTTCTAAATTTTTCGCGGAATACTTGACAGTATTGGCATTTCTTCTTTATACTAGCACTCAAGGACTAAGACTGCTAGATTATAGATTTTCAAACGTTAGTCCACCTGTAATTATTACTAAAATTATTTTATTTACAAAGGAGTAACTACTATGGCAACAAACATAACACCATTACACGACCGCGTTATTATCAAACGCATCGAAGACAACGTTAACCAGACCGCGGGCGGGCTTTTTATCCCGGACACGGCAAAGGAAAAGCCGCAAGAGGGCGAAGTGATCGCCGCAGGCGCGGGCAAATATAAAGAAGACGGCACGCGTCAGGCGTTGGACGTCAAAGCAGGCGACCGCGTTCTTTTCGGCAAATACAGCGGCTCAGAGATCAAGCTTGACGGTGACGAATTCATCATCATGCGCGAAGACGAGATCCTCGGCATCATTTCACGCGCAGGAGCAGCAGCGTAAGTAAGTTCGAAGTTCAACGTTCCAAGTTCAAAGTCTCTTAACTTTGAACCTTAAACTTTGAACCTTGAACTCCAATTTCTAAGAGAAAGGAGTTTATAAATAATCATGGCAAAACAAGTAGTACACGGAGAAGAATCACGCGCAGCTATCCTGCGTGGTGTTAACCAGCTCGCGGACGCAGTGAAAGTTACACTGGGACCGAAAGGGCGTAACGTTGTTATCGACAAGAAATTCGGTTCGCCGACGATCACCAAAGACGGTGTTACGGTCGCTAAAGAGATCGAATTAAAAGACACGCTCGAAAATATGGGCGCGCAGATGGTTCGCGAAGTAGCGAGCAAAACGAGCGACGTAGCCGGTGACGGCACAACGACCGCAACGGTTCTCGCGCAGGCGATCTTCAAAGAAGGCGTCCGCACAGTTGCAGCCGGTGCAAATCCGATGGCGCTCAAACGCGGCATCGAAAAGGCAGTAACGGCCGTCGTCGAAGAGATCAAAAAGATGGCAAAGCCTGTTTCGGGCGATTCGATCGCACAGGTTGGAACGGTTTCGGCCAACGGCGACAAAACGATCGGCACGATCATCGCTGAAGCGATGGACAAGGTCGGCAAAGACGGCGTTATCACCGTCGAAGAGTCAAAGACAATGGACACGCTCCTCGAAGTCGTCGAAGGTATGCAGTTTGACCGCGGTTACCTTTCACCTTACTTCGTGACCGACGCTGACCGTATGGAAGCCGTCCTCGACGAGCCTTACATCCTGATCAACGAGAAAAAGATCTCGAACATGCGTGACATGCTCCCGATCCTCGAGCAGGTTGCTAAAATGGGCCGTCCGATGCTCATCATCGCAGAAGATGTTGATGGTGAAGCGTTAGCGACACTCGTAGTCAACAAACTGCGCGGCACATTGAATGTCGCTGCAGTCAAAGCACCTGGCTTCGGCGACCGCCGCAAGGCAATGCTCGAGGACATCGCTGTCCTCACGGGCGGCAAGGTCATTTCGGAAGATCTCGGCATCAAGCTTGAGACCATCACTCTCGAAGACCTCGGCAAAGCGAAGAAAGTTACCATCGACAAAGACAACACAACCGTCGTCGAAGGTGCCGGTTCGGGCGAAGCCATTGACGGCCGCATCAAAACGATCCGCAATCAGATCGAAGACACGACCAGTGACTACGATCGCGAAAAATTGCAGGAGCGTCTTGCTAAATTGGTCGGCGGCGTAGCCGTGATCAAGGTCGGTGCAGCAACCGAAACGGAAATGAAGGAAAAGAAAGCCCGCGTCGAAGATGCAATGCATGCGACACGCGCGGCTGTTGAAGAAGGCATCGTAGCCGGCGGCGGAGTCGCTCTGGTCCGTGCTTCGCACGTCCTCGACGACTTTAAGACCGACGCTGAGGACACCGACGAACAGATCGGCGTCACCATCGTTCGCCGTGCTCTCGAGGAGCCGCTTCGCCAGATCGCTGCTAATGCAGGTCAGGAAGGTGCGGTCGTCGTCGGCAAGGTACGCGAGGGCAAGGGCCATTTTGGCTTTAACGCCGCCAGCGAGAAGTACGAAGACCTCGTCGCAGCCGGTGTCATCGACCCCGCAAAGGTCACACGCACCGCTCTCCAAAACGCAGCCTCGATCGCCGGCCTCATGCTGACGACCGAAGCCATGATCGCAGACGTCCAGGACGACAAGGGCGGCATGGACATGGGCGGCATGGGCGGCGGCATGGGCGGCATGGGCATGGGAATGTAAGTTCCTGAGCGAGTACCTAATTAAAGGCCCCGCTCAATATGAGCGGGGCCTTTTTGTATGGTCGATCATGTTATGGTCTGTAAAAGAAGGGTATTTTTCGATATGAGAGAGATAAACGCAAACATCAATTCCCAAATTTATCTGGGTCAATTTCAGAGAGACATAGGTGGACACATCAGTGACTTTCGCAACGTACTTCGCACTATTGAAGACGAGTCATTCGTCGGCAGATCCCAACAAAAAGGACCTGAAGCAATCGTGCATATACAGGCTCCAAATGCTTCGCTTCGAAAAGACGATGCTACCCAGAGGGCAATTGATAATTGTTTTCTAGCAATGATGCGATCCGTTGTAAGCTTTATGGATCGTATCATTGCAACGAAACGAGCAGATGGAAAACCTATTTTGAATGTACCCGTAGGAACCGTTGTGGGGGAAGAACTTCTGCCTTTTATTGAGACACATCTCGAACAATTCTATCGAGAAGTTGCCGAAGACACGTCTTTAACTAACCCAAAGAAAGTAAGCACCTTGGATGGCATACCAGACTGGATTGGTGAGTCCTTGCGTTCAATGTTTGCAGTTCGACGAGCGCTGGAACATCATCGAGGGGTTTCAAAACAGGAGCTTACACTTGCCCTCCGTCGAATGAGGCTTACCGTTGGGGAGCGAGAGATTGGCAAACTGCCAATGCATGTTAAAGGAGGCGAACAATTGATGATGCAGGTTGTTGAGGCGAACACAGTCTTTCCTTCTAATTCGTTGATAATGCTTTCCGAATTAGATATCGAGAATCTATTTTTTACTCTACAGTCGATAATTGGACCGGCGATTCTTCAAACCTTAAATAAGGCGAAGATGGAATAAAAAGACAATCCAATTTGGTTGAGGTGTAAAATGGCCTAGTGTTACATTTCAGTTAGGTGCTCATCAGTTGACAGTGGTCATAATATCGGCGATTCTTTCCAAAATGTCAGTACCAACACATCATTACTCATGCTCGACCGTAAAGTTCTACGAATTAACCTGTAGAGACTGTGGCGATCAGGTCTTCTTTTTTCAATGTACCTGTGGAAGCAAAGTGCTCCTCGATAATGACAATCGAGGTCATCAATGTGTTAATAATGTAAAGCAAAAATCGGGAAATGATTTAGACAGGCGACATATTGAAATTTCCAAGAGTGAAATGACTGCCCTAAAGAACCGATCAAAAGGTAGTCTTGATTGGGCAAAAGCGAACGGAGTTTTGGCTCGCAGAGTAATATTGGCTCATAACCATCCTGACAGCCGGAAATCAACCAAGATTTCGGTTGGAAAAGCTTGGGATGAATATTTCCACTCGCTGATTGACTGCAACTTATGTCCTTTTTGCTTCAACCCAATCAAATTGATCTCAAAAGAGAGAGTTCCCAAAAGTAATTCATGTGCCGCAGTTGTGCCGGAACACTTTTTGGTTGTGACGGAGGATGATAAACCCATTTGTAACAAAAACTACTCAAAAAAAGTTAAGTTTGTTTTTGTGCCGAGAAAGACTGTCTTTGACCAGAAATGCCGATGTGGTTGATTGCATTGAGAACGGTGTCAGGCCTTCGATTTTGCGATCATATTTGAGGAAGATAAAGGACGGCGTGGGCCGTTCTTTTTGTTTTTAGTCGCGATCAATTGTTCGGTGTTAGCGTTGATGCAGATATTTTTCTGTGAATTTAATATTGTGTGTCACGTCCGCCAAATAACTTAAGAATCTAAGGTATATCTGTCGCGGTAGCGTGATAGATGAAGCGTACACGAAATATTCGAAACGATTTAAAGTTATCTGCTCCGTTCGCGAAAAATATGCTCCGTTCAAGTGAAATACGCTCCGATAGCCAGAAATACGCTTCGTTTACGAGAAATATGCGTCGGTAGCGTAAGATCTGCTTCGTTCACGAGAAATATGCTCCGTTCGCGTGTTTTTCGCTTCGTTCACCTGTTATTTGCTCCGTACGCGTATTATTTGCATCTTCCACGCGTTATTTGAAGTGATTTTAGGCAGGTCTGACCCTCAGATCTTGCACTCAGATTTTGTTTCTGCGTAATTCGCATATTAGACTAAAACGACCCTAGGGTTAGGCAGCTAGATCGGCAGGTACTAAAGATGGATGATGCGATCAGACAAGAAATTTTGGCGATGAGTCGAACGGCGCATAGTTTGACCGAAGAATCGTACCAACAAAACCTTTCGACACGCGGCGATTCGGGGTGGAACGAAAAACAACGAATCCTCCTTGCGGACATGGCCCTACATTTGCTGCAAACATCTATTAAAGAGGGCGAGCTCTCGGAGGAAGGTTTGAAAAGAAACCTGTTTTCGATCCTGACCATTTCGGACCAGTTTATTCATGACCACGATCTGAAAACTCTCGCAGACGAGTTGTACTCGTCCTGATGCATATATCTTCCCAGAACGTTCCAATAAAAAAGCGGAGCGTGTGAAACACGCGGCATAAAGAATATGTCGCATGCTCAGCACGCTCGTAATGATCTTTTCTGAACCTTCCACACGTTCCGCATAAAACGCTCCACGTGTGGCTACAAATATTTCACCGTCTTCGACGGTTATCCGGGAGGGCGACGGGCAAATTCAGGAAACGGAGAAAACAAAGAATATCCAACTTATAAGAAGCGATACGAGGATGACGACCGTATATTTGGTGACCTTTTTTTTCAGGGCAGGGCTGGCGATAGTGTTAACAAGAACGAGTTTTGAAATGTAAGAGGCGGCAACGGAGGTCGCCAACAGTCCGCCGAGGAACTTGAGACCGAATGCTCCGGAGTCGAGCAGTTGAAGATTCGCGATAATGGAACCGTGGATCTCGAACAACGAGACGAGAAAGGTCAAAACGACCAGACCGCTTTGCCCAAACACGCTCTGTAGGAGTTTTGAGATCGCAAGTACGGCAACGATGAACGCGGCGAGTCCGAGTATCGGGAGAAATTTGATCTCCGCCTCTTCGACCTTGATAGCTCGATGCGGGATCTTTTTGACGAGGATCAAGACGATCACCGCTGTCGTCAGAAACGGCCCAACGAAGATCAGCAGCAGCGAATACCGCATGGCATCCGTGCTCAGCAGGACGAATGCCATCCCCTCGACCAGCATTGCGGCCGTTGCCGAAAGAAAGACCAACTGCTCCTTACCAACAAATTCCGGGTCACCTTGATTGCTCTCGCGGGCCAATGCCACCGTCGTCGCCGTGCTTGAGACAAGCCCGCCAAAGAACCCGGTCATGATCGAGCCTCGGCGGCCGCCTAGCACCCGTATCATCACCGCCCCGAATACCTGTATGAAACAAAGTGCGAAAACCATAAAGGCGGCCTTCCTAAGGCTGAAGATGCCCCACGGATCCACAGGCACACTCGGCATAAGCCATGCGATCAGAAACGTTGCCGAAATGATGACGATCGGCTTGGCCCATTGCTTGAGAAAATCCATTGTATTACGCCCCTTAGTATCCGCCATTCAGCCCCGCCAACGCGAATTCACGCAACAATGAAGTCCGACGACCGTGTCGCACCCGGCGGCATTTAATGGGCACTATCATGCCGGGAGATGATCCGATGCACGCAAAACGATGATGGCGGGTATCACCCGTTGTGCTCAGCCGAACTTTTTGGTGGCTTTTTGGGGTTTTGAAATGGCTTTTTGGGGGGTCTCCGATGGCTTTTTGGGCGCCAGAAATGGTTTTTTTGACACTTGAATATTATTTCCAGACTCTTTTTGGCCAATTCGCGGGCATGATGCGACGCCAACGATTGCGAAATAATTGCTCTCGGTGCAAAATAATTCTGCTCGGGGCGTAGTGATCGCTTCGGGCATTACGACAAAACAAATTACCGGAGAAAACTGATAATGACCTCAACATACGCGGTGAATAGCCGCTTTACGCTGACATTCACGTTATTCGTCTTATTTATAATCCTCACCAGCATCGGCTGTAACAAGGCCGGCGATGCTTCAAACAATACCAAGACGACTCCAGCCAACGTCGCGGCTGCGGTAAAGCCCGCAGAGCCTGAAACCAAGAAGGATGAAGCGAAGAAGGACGACGCAAAGCCTGTGGGCAGGGAAATGAAACCTGCGGACGGTCCGAAGTTGAAGTCGATCGAACCGGTCGAGGGCACGATCCTTGTCGGCAAACTGAACGATCTTGCTATCGAGCTGCCGCAGCCCGATCCGGAAGCCGCAAAAGCTGCCAACGAAAGCGGCATTGTCACCGTCGAAGTGATCGTCAAAGAAAACGGCGAAGTCTCAACTATGAGCGTTGTCAGCGGGCCGACGTCCCTTTGGAAAGCTGCTGGCGCCGCCGCCCGCAAAGCACGTTTCGATCCGCCTCTGCACAACGGCAAACCCACAAAGATCGCCGGCGTGCTTACTTACGAATTTAAGAAGTAACCTTACATTACAAAAAAAGAAGCTGCCCTGAAATCTAGTTTCAGGACAGCTTTTTTTCTTGCGTAGATCGGGAAGTGTATTCAGACGGCAAACTAGTTGCTGAGCGGCAACATGTCTGCAGCGATATCGCAGATGCCTGGTCCCCAACCGGCGGTACCGTTGGTGGTTCTGCCGTGCAGCACGCCTTCGGTGGCGACTACGAAGTCGCGCGTTCCTGTTTGCGTCACTCCTGTCGTGGTCGTCGGAGATGTTTGTCCGAGATGACAGGCTGGTCTGGCTGTTGTCGCTGCCTCGGAATGGCCAGAAAACACGTAGCCGCTTTTGACGCCGTTACCCAGCGTGTTGTCCAGAATGTTCGTGTTAGCTAATACCGTAAAGGAGTTAATAACAAATGGTATTCCGGCATAATTGCCGTTTCCATATGTGCTTGCGTAGGTTGCCTGGGCTCCGTGATAGGTTCGAAGGGACGATATCGCCGACGCTTCATTCGACGCGCGGCGCGATGCTAATAGGTTTGGTATTGCGATCGCCGCAATTATGCCGATTATGACAACCACGATGAGCAGCTCGATAAGTGAGAATCCTTTCTGTGTTTTCATATTTATTGGTTTTTATTTGACCGGCGTGGCGAGGCTTTCCGATCTCCTCCGAGGAAAGTTAGTTCAAAAAGCGTGCCACAATAAAGTGCCCAATTTTATTGCTCCTTCGTCGATTTGCCTCGTGCAACACTCGCCAAATGCAAAAAAAAGTCACTTTATGCGTGCCGTAAAATGTAAGAAAAACATAAGAGTTCGCATCAAGCGGAAATTCGCTCCGCAGGCTCTCGGCGGCGGACGCTTTGCTAAAAACTCAAAGTAGGTTATCTTTAACTTGCCCCCTTAATTCGTAATTTTGTTGTTCCCACTGTTGTAGAACCGGCATAGCTTTATGGTGGGCGTGTCTAACAGGTATTTTACAAATCAAAACTTTTGGGAGGAACCATCACATGAAAAAACTAATTCTGACCGTACTTTTTGCGTGCATTTTCGCTATTGGTGCACAAGCACAAACAGCGGCATCGACGCCGCCAGCTACCACGCCCGGCCCCGTGACGCGCGTAAGCTATATGGATGTCTTGCCGGGTAAGACGAACGACTTTACGACCTTTATTCGTACGCATAGCGTGCCTCTGCTGGAGGAACAGAAGAAGCAGGGATTGATCCTTAGCTATGGCTACTTTACCAAGCCCTCTACTGAGGGCCCGGGCGACTGGGACTTAGGATTGCTCGTCACGTACAAGAACTACGCGGACGCGGCCGATTTTAATGCCGATAGAAATGCTAAGTTCGACGCGATCGGCCTCGCCCATTACGGCTCCGCCGAAGCCAGAACAAAGGCCAATGATTCCCTGATGGAAATGCGAACCGTTGTCAAAAGCGAGCTCGTTAGAGGTCTGACATTTAATCCGATGCCAAAGTAACGCATTGAGCTGACATTGGACACGAGAAAAGGCTTCGCTGACAACGGCGAGGCCTTTTTGCATGTTATCTCTTTAAGTCAACCTGCGGAGAAGTTCCCAGCGTAATGTGATATATTGAGTGGCATGAACTGCCCTGGTTGCGGAACATTTGTCGAAGCAGATCAACAGTTCTGCCGTTCGTGCGGCGCGGGACTGTTGGCGGAAGAACGGCCCACTATTCCCTGGCAGTTCTGGGGGTTGGCGATGGCGTTTGGTGGTATATTGATCGCTCTGACGGGCAAAATGATCGATATAAGCTGGTTAGTCTTCCCCGGGGTGTTCATTTCTATTGGCGGCATGTTCATGATCGCCGCGATCCCATTGCTCAGACGATCCGGGCCGCGAAAGCGTAAAGTGGCCCCATTGCCGCAGCGCGATTCTCTCGCTCCAGCCGGCACAACAAATAAACTGCTTCCGATCGGAGAAAACGACTTTGTCCCAAGCGTCGTCGAGAATACAACCGAGCTTCTCAAAACCATAAAACCACGGTAGCCGACCTCGACGGTTCAATTTGCCAACAGCCACTTCTCAGCGGCGGCCGTATCTCTGAATGATTTAGTATTTAGTCCGCGATTTGTTGCGACCATCTCTCCGAATTCGAGACACTCCTGCGAAACGTGCCGGTCGCAGATCGCGAGCTTTACGCGCTTTAATGCTATGGTCGATAGTTCCTTCGCGATCTGAAACTCGTCGGCTGTCGAAAGTTCCGCCTGCACATTTTTGTCAACCAACAGAAACCTTGTGTTCGCTTGTTCGCGAATCTCTATGATCTCGTTCCAATATTGCCGCGCGATCTCATAGTCGATCTTTTCGCCTTTGATCATGACGTATAGATATTCGGGACGCAGTTCGTAGGAAAGTTGATACGGTTTATTATTATCGACATTGGACATAGAAACTCCTGATCTTTTATGCAGCCGGGTTCAATGTCGGGAAGACCACGCGTCTGCCGATCACCGCCGACAAATAAATGCCGCGTGACCGATCTTTCTTGCTGTGTAAGTCAGAATTTATCCGATGTATTCGGGTAGGCTGAAAAAGGAGTAAGCGAAGCTCTATTCATCTTTATTATACCCTTTCTCGGGTAATAAGGCGATAAACAAATGGAAGGCCGCCTTTGAAGGCGGACGAATCGGCGATGTTCCCTATTCCCGGGTGCTCTTCTTTATGATCAGGTCATCGACGATCAGTGTGCCGATGTGGAGTTTTTTGATCTTCGCATGTCCGATGCTGAGCTTGCCGATCGCGAATGCCCCGATAGCGATGGCTCCGATGGCCGCGGCACCGATAGCGACCGAGGCCAGCGCCGCCGATCCCACGGCAGCGGTGCCAAACGCCGCTGCTCCGGCAGCAAGTCCTTTCAAGCGGACCTTACCCAGATCCGTTTCCTGCGATAACTGTCTTTTCATAATTTTCCTCTTAAATCAGCCGCGAAAAACAACCCGCGATCGTCAAAGCAACATTCTGAGAAAAGTATCACATAAATGAAATACAATCGAGAGACACTCCGGCCGTCATGCAAAAAAAGTATTGCACAAAAATTTAGATTGTGATATTCTTTTTCATCTATGAAACGTATTTTTTGACATTTAGATGTCTGAAAGGGAATTGTAGCTTAGCTGTAAGACAAAGTCTTACTATTTTTCAAAAAGTTGTGGAATCACAGGGAAAAATGGCTGTAAACGTTGATAATAAATAAGTTGCGCGTTCCAACTTTACGCTGGAATGCGAGTGGAACGATGTGGAACGCTCTTTAGATCGGCACTCCGTAACATATTGTACAGCAATGATTTACACCATATCGAACGATGCGGGTATTCCGCACACTAAAGCAGGATGTCAGCAGAATAACTATGAGAAGGACAATTACGATATCTGTTTCAGACGAAATGCACTCGGTAATTTACAGAGGGATGCGTTCGCATTTTTACAGCACTGTTAGTGAGTACATTAGATTTCTTGTGCGGCGGGATCAGAGAGAGGACGCCATCGCAGAGAAAAAAGTGGTTTCGACTCCGCCGCGAACAGCAAATCAGTGTATTGAGGACGGGATGCGAGAGGTCGAGGCAATGAGAGCCGTCTTTGGCGATGAATATGTAGAAAGGCTTCTGGAGACAGATGTAGCGGACAGCAACAACGCCGACTGGTAATCTAATTAACGCAGATATTTGACAACTTAACTGTTACCAAACGGATGCTGTAGTCAGCTTTGCTTTCGCTCGGCGATCTCTTCGATGTAATACGCCACAAGCGATACGATGATCAGGCCTATTCCGGCTATCATGACCTTAATTCCCAAAGCGAAAAGCCCCAAAAAAAAGGCTGCTAGACCGAGGATTGCGATAAGATGGGCAAACTTGCCCGCCATGTTAGACATTGCACTTGTATTCGCCATAACGTGAGCATATCAAACAGTTACAGGCTTTACAACCGCAGTTTTGTGAGCAAAATTCGGTAGAGGGTCGGGAATGGAATTGATGAACGCTCATATGGCGGACATATATCCGCAAACGTCACCAATAGAAGTGTTTCCGCCGCAGAGTATCAATACGACTTTGCTTTCAGATGTGAAATTGTCACGCAATTTTTCCGCAGCGGCAAGCGTGCATGATGCTGCGGGTTCGGTGATGACCTTTAGGCGCTCTGAGATGTAAAGGAGTTCGTGGACGGCTTCGTCATCGGTGACTACGGTTACTGATTCCAGGTATTTTTGGGCAAGCTCAAATGTTGTATCACTTACAAAAGGTGCTCCAAGAGTTTTCGCGATCGACGTGTTTACAACTTCAACCGGATGGCCCGCAGCCAAAGCCTGTGACATTGCTTCGGCTCCGGATGTTTCAACGCCCCAGACTCTTGTCTTTGGATTGATAGATTTGACAGCAGTTGAAACTCCGCCAGCCAGGCCGCCGCCGCCGATGCTCACGATCACATCGGTCGCGTCGGGAAGGTCTTCCATGATCTCTAAACCGACGGTTCCTTGTCCTGCCATTATCAAAGGGTCATCGAACGGATGGAGGAAGACACGGCCTTTGGCTTGATAGATTTTTGCTTTCTCAAAAGCATCTGCGATCGTTGGCAGCAGCTCGACCGTCGCTCCGTAGCCGCGTGTTGCTTCGACATAGAACTTCGGAGTCGATTGTGCCATTAGCACGACGGCATCGAGCCCGAGAATACGAGATGCATAGGCAACGGCTTGTGCATGATTGCCGCCGCTAACAGCTACTACGCCGCCGCTCAGGTCTGCTTCGGTAAGGCTGAGCAGTTTGTTAAATGCACCGCGAGCTTTGAACGAACCGGTCTTTTGGAACAGCTCGTATTTGACATAAACATTTGTGCCGAGCCTACTACTCAAAGTAGTGCTGTATTCGAGCGGTGTCTTTTTGACATGAGACGCAATGCGGCTTTCAGCAGCTTTTATATTGTTGATGTCCATCGAAAATAAATATATCACGATGAGCGTTTATGATTTTGTTATTTGACAACTAAAATAGACCTAATGAGCGAACCTGAATTAATGATCGAGTCCGACGTGCATGCTTTTGGCGTCGAGATCGTTTATAAACAATTGATCGAGGCCGGCTGGACGGTGGAATCAGCCGATGTTTACGCGGACCGCGAAGAGCATCCGCAAATCGTCGCCGGTAAAGATGGTGAGTTTGCATTCTTCGTCGTCCGAACCGCGATGTATCCAGGTCGTGGACGCATCGAGGGCGAAGAAGTTTTCCGCCATCTTGTGCAGCTTGCAAAAGATCACGGCGCATCTTGCTATTTCGCAAGTGTCGGCATCGCTAATTCAGATGGGAAGACCGAAGAAGAAATGACTATACCGGTGAAAGGGGTTGCTTATCATGTGGCGTTTGACGGTCTCGTGAAAATGGAATTGCCGGAGACCGCCGCATGAACAAGACGAGACTTGAAGCATTCTCCGATGCCGTGATCGCCATTATTATGACGATCATGGTTTTAGAGTTGAAAACTCCTCACGGTACAGATCTCGAAGCACTAAAACCGCTGTTGCCGACCTTTTTAGCTTACATTTTGAGCTTTATATATCTTGGCATCTATTGGAACAATCATCACCATATGCTCCAGGCGACGCGAACCGTCAATGGCAAGGTGCTTTGGGCCAATATGCATCTTCTCTTCTGGCTTTCGCTCATCCCTTTTGCGACTGGCTGGATGGGCGAAAATCATTTTGCGCCTTTACCGACTGCTGTTTACGGAGTTGTTTTGTGCCTCTCAGGGTTTGCTTACCAGATACTTCAAAATTAACTCGTTCATCACTCAGGCGGGAAAAACTCTACCCTTAGTGAAGCGATAGGGAACGACTTGAAAGGGAAGATCTCGGTCGTTGCATATCTCTTGGCAATAGGGCTGGCTTTTGTAAACGAACACATCTCACATGCGATCTACGCGATCGTTGCGATGATGTGGTTTATTCCTGATAGCCGGATCGAGCGAATGTTCTCTGGCAACACGCATGAGTCCGAGCGAACTGAGTAATCAATTATCTTTTTAATTCGACGTTCTGCTCATTATCATCCTAAATATAAACAACAGGATAAGAGCGCCGATAATAGACATGATCCAACCTGCCGCGTAATTGCTGTCTGCCCAGAGAGATGTTGCAATGAAACCTCCGACGAAAGCACCAGCAATACCGAGCACCGCAGTCAAGACCCATCCGATTACACCATCAGGAAATGCTTCCTTGCCAGGCATGATGAGCCGTGCAATTATTCCAACGATCAATCCGCCTATAAGTTGTCCGATCATATATTTTCTCCTGTTCCTTTAACTTCGGTAATCATCTACGGTTTAACACAATGGGTACGAAACAGCAACTTATACGGTTCCGCCCATCTTGATCAAGCTTGTCGTATCCACTTCCACACTTCCGGGATCGTCGCACGTTTTCCGTACATCAACATTCCGATGCGATAGACGCGCGATGCGAGCCAGACCATGCCGGTGATGGCAAGAAGGTTGAGTAGTACCGAAAGGCCTATCTGCCAGAGCGGCGGCGTTTCGGCAAGAATTCGGACCGGCATTGTGATCGGAGCGAAGAACGGTGCGATCGAGACCCAAAATGAAAAGCTCGAATTCGGGTCGCGTATGACGGCGAACGAGGAGTAAAAACTCGCAAGCATGGTCATCGTTACCGGCAGAGAAAACTGGCCGCCTTCCTGCACGGTCGTAACCATCGAAGCGATCAGTGCAAAAAATGCTGCATAAAGAAAATAGCCGAGGAAGAAATAGATCAGAAAATAGCCGACCATCAACGGCGTAATGTGAGGCAGCCCTTTAGCTATCGGCGACATGTCCGTTTGAATTGCCAAAAAGCCGAGAAGGAGTAATATCGACAAAAGCCAAATACCCATTTGAGTCAGGCCTGCGAGCCCAACTCCAACGAGCTTTCCAAGCATCAGTTCAAAAGGCCTGGCTGATGAAAAGAGTATTTCGGCTATACGAGTTTCTTTCTCTTCAACAACAGCTCCCATAATTATCTGGCCGTAGATCGTCAGGGTGATATAAATGAGAAGTCCGATCACGAACGACGCGATCCAAAGCATCTCACTATTTTTTTCGCGGCCGCTCTCGTCGATGGATTTTGAATCGATCTTTATCGGCTTGTTCGCGTTCTTCAGCGTTGCTTCGTCGATGTTTGAGTCCGCCAGACGCTGCGAATGAACGGCCTCGCTCAAAGCGTCCTGCAGAATGTCGCCGGCGACAAAGTCGCCTGCTTTTCGCGACAGGAATTCGTATTTAGCATCGCCGTCGGTGTATTTTTCGGGTATCAAAAGATAAGCGTCGATCTCGTCGGCGACAGCCTTTGCATTTAGGTCGGATCGAATTTGCTCGGCGCTTTTTCCGGCTGCGTTATAGTCAATAAACACAAAGCCCTCGGCCACTTGCTTGGCCGATTGTCTCATGCGGTCATTCTGCGATTTCGTGATGTCAAAGTCAGCGTCCTTTGCAGCCTGCTCGCTTTTTTCTGCGATCTTTTCTTTGCTCAGATTGGCCTTGAGCCGCGTGACGACCTTATTTGACGGGTCGATGATAACGATCCGCGTTGGCTCGCCTTTGATCGAAAATATCACCGCCGGAATCACCGCAAAACACGCCATCAGTACCGGAAACATCACGGTGCCGATCAGAAACGTCCATTTCACAACGATCTTCCGATATTCATGTTTTACGACCGCGAGAAATTTTCTCATTTTGGCCCTCCGATCTGGTCGATGAAAATATCATTAAGCGTAGGCTCGACCTCCTCAAACTTCGATATCGCGGCTCCGGAAGCGATCAGTTTTTTCAGAAGCATCTGAGAATCGACGTCGGACGCCAACTCGATAAACCTCTCATCCGCGTGGTCCTCAATGCTTTTGACGAGATCAGAGTCAGTGAGTATCGAATCACCGCCAATAACTCGCAGCGCGATCCGATTCTTGCCGTAACTTGCCTTTACCTCACGCAGGCTGCCGCCGATGACCTTTCGCGATTTGTTTATAAGCAGAATGTCGTTGCAAAGGCGTTCGGCGGTTTCCATCAGGTGCGTTGAGAAGATTATCGTCTTGTCCTGAGTCTTGAATTCTGCGATGACATCGACCAAAAACTCAACATTAATCGGGTCGAGGCCGGAAAACGGTTCGTCAAGGATCAGCAGATCGGGGTCGTGCAAGACGGTCGAAATGAACTGGATCTTTTGCTGCATACCCTTTGAAAGATCCGTCGTTTTCTTCTTTTTCCAGTCGCCGAGGTTCATTCTATCGAGCCAAAAATCGATGCGTTTGTCCGCAAGGGAACTCGGCACGTTCTTCAGCGCTGCAAAGTATCTGAGCTGATCGACGATCTTCATTTTCTTGTAAAGCCCGCGTTCCTCAGGCAGATAACCGATGCGGTCTTGCAAATGTGAGGACATTCGCTCGCCAAAGAGCTCGATCTTGCCTTCGTCAGGGGCTGTAATGCCGACGATCATTCGAATGGTCGTGGTTTTGCCGGCTCCGTTCGGGCCGAGAAATCCGAACACGCGCCCGGCACGTACGTCAAAACTTAGGTCCTCAACCGCCGTAAAATCGCCGTAGCGTTTCGTGACCCGTTCGACTCGAAGCGTTACATTTTGTTCGCTCATATTAGCTCAACAAAGATTACCATACGACTCGGGCGAGGCTAAACATACTTAGTTAGAGGTATCGAAAAACTTGCCGTCGTCGAAGATTGTTTTGCCGGCGAGGGTGATGTAGTAGGCGTAGGCGGCGAGGGCGAAGGCGGCCATTAGGACGGTGCTGGGGAAATAGAAGCTCCGGTCTTCCATAAGATATATTCACCACAGAGTCACAGAGTTCACTGAGAAAGGCAAAATCAAAAATGCCTAAACAAATTTCATCACACTTTCACATATACCTATCTAAACTATTTCTAAAAACTTTGTGTTCTCTGTGCCTTTGTGGTGAAATCTTGTTCTTTAATCTCCCATAAACGACTTTCCGCCGAACATCTTTGCCCCGCCGACGGAGATGTAAGCGGCGTAAGTTGCGATACCGATCAGTAGCGTAAGTTGCACGATGGCATTAGGAAACAAGATGCTCGACGTATCGAACGTCATCGCGTGACCGCTGCCGATGTCGGGAAAGATAAGACAGGCGATCATTGCCAAGAGTCCAAAACGAACTAATGAAACCAATTGCAGGATATTTTTAACCAAAATCAAAACAAACAACAGCCCTAACTGATAAGGAAGATCATTTACGTTGAGCATCACCAGAAAAACACATAGCACCGCGATCGCCGCCTTTCTGTTGCGAAAGACGAAATAGAAAACGACCAAGAGCGTCAGAATAAGCAACGCATTGAGAGAAGAATATACAAATGCAGCTCCGGGAAATCCGGCCAACGCGGTCAAGGCATTATTAATTCCATGGTAACTCGCATCGACAACCTGAATGCCAAGTTGCCATTCCGTGACCAATAACCCAAGCTTGTCAAACAATAAATTGGCGACCAGCCCTAATAATGCCCCGACCAGAATATCGCGCCCGACCATCGGGTCACGAAAATCTCCGGCGAGCAGACGGCTCCACGAAATGAATATCTCCGACCACCAACGCCGCACGAACGGTTCGACCGCACAATAGAAAGTGCCGCTGAGAATGCCGATAAACAGGCTCGCCTGAATCGCGTCGATCGCAACCCAAACTTCTGCGCCAACATCGGCAAAATGAAGCGATGGAGTAGTAAGCTGAAAGATCAAATTGAAGACGAAAAAGGCTAGTGCGATCTTGCCCGTTCCGCGAAGGTCCGCCCGGCCTGACCTAACATTTCTCCAAACCAGAAAAATGCTGGACACAAAAGCCAATAAAATGACTACCAGACCAATTAGATCTATCACGGTCCATGTCGGTGCGGGTTGCGCAGCTAAAGACTTTTGCCACGGCGGAACGATACGAAAATAAACCGGCTTGCCTTGAAATGCGGCGGCTTCGATGCGGATCGGGATGTCCGTCCAATCGGCGAGCGTCCCTTTCCACGCCATTCGGTCGTCGGAAAAAACCGGCGGTGTCCACTCCGGCGCAACCGTTTCAAATTTGTTGATATCCAATCCCGCTTCGGTAAAGAGTTTCGTCCAATCGGCCTTGGGACTTTCGGCAAGATTTGCCGTATTTTCCGGGGGAATTGCTCTAAATTCGATCAAACGTCCTGTCGTGTCGAGCGAGACGTTGATCATTCCCGGTACATCGAAAGGCGGATTATTTTCAGCGATGCCCGGCTCGTTTCTAACATAATTCGTAAGAAGCCGCGGCGATTGGCGATAGAGAAAATAGATCTCGTAAGGTTGCCCCGTCCGCAAACGGTCTGCCGTATCCGTCCACTTGTTCTCTTTAGCGTAATTCAGAAAATCCCATTTGCTTTGGTAATTGTGCCGCTTGTCGGCGGGCTTGTCCCCATAGCCGAAAGTCTTAACCATAGTCTCAGCCCGGTCAGCCAACGCTTCGGGCGATTTCTGGAGCGGAGTCAGATTAAAGGTCTTATACCTGCCGTTGATAACAACCATCGAGATCAACGACGCGATCACGCCCAGCAGACAAAGCAATGCAACCAATGGTTTTAGCGCTCCTCTTACGGGCGTCGCGGCGATCATCTCGGGCGAAGGCGTTTGCCCGGCGTCGAGGGCGATCTGCATCGGGTTGCCTCCGGGCAGGGCCATTGCGACTTGGAGAGCGCTTTGCGGACGGTTCTTTGGATCTTTTTCGAGGCATTGGGCGATGACGCTTTCGACGAGCGGGTCGATGCCATTGACGATCTCGGACGCGTTAGTCGGCGTCGCCGTCTGCTGCATTTTGATCAGTTCCATCACGTTGTCCG
Organism: Chloracidobacterium sp.; assembly: GCA_016711345.1. Lineage (NCBI taxonomy): Bacteria > Pseudomonadati > Acidobacteriota > Blastocatellia > Chloracidobacteriales > Chloracidobacteriaceae > Chloracidobacterium > Chloracidobacterium sp. The sequence continues at coordinate 413,580 of JADJTD010000001.1, read as the reverse complement.
CGATGAACGCCTGCTTGCCGGTGAAGATCTCGTAAATGACCAGCCCGAGCGCGTAGATGTCGCTGCGGACGGTCACGCCTTTGCCGGTGACCTGTTCGGGCGACATATAGGCGGGCGTGCCGGCTCGGATGTTGTCGCCTTTCATCTCGGCTTCGACGCCGGCGATACCAAAATCTGTGATTCGAGCGACGCCTTTGCTGTCGATGATGATGTTGCCGGGCTTGAAGTCGCGGTGGAGAATTCCGGCCTTGTGGATCGCTTCCATCCCGACGCAAAGCTGCCGAGCGATCTCGACCGCACGCTCCGACGTAAACCGCCCGACACGCGTCAATAAAGCAGAAAGATCATCGCCGTCGACAAACTCCATCGACAGGAAATGCCGTCCGTCGATCTCACCGATGTCGAAAACGCGGCAGACGTTTACGTGCGAGACTTGGCGTGCGTTGCGGACCTCACCGTGAAAACGTTCGAGCGCAGCGGTGTCGTTTTGGTAGCTGTCGGGCAGGAACTTGAGAGCGACCATCTGTGAGAGCTTGATGTCCTCAGCCTTATAGACCTCGCCCATGCCGCCTTTACCGACGAGCCCAATGATGCGGTAGCGACTCGCAAGCACAGTGCCCGCGACAAATTCGCCCGTCTTGGTATCGGCCGTTGTATTGGATTTGATCTCCGTCTTGTTCTCGTTACCGGAACTGTCTAGTTTTGTTGGGTCTTCCATAAGAAGAGATATTCACTACAGAGTCACAGAGAGCACTGAGAACTGAAATTAGAGTCTTACTTGTTTTACTAAAATTACTGCGTCGATCTTTCGCAGTTGATCGAGCACGTCTTCGGACAGCGGGGAATCGATCTCGACGACGGCTAGGGCTTCGCCGCCTTTTTCTTGGCGGCCTAGATAGAAGCGGCTGATGTTTACGCCTGCGGAGCCGAGCGTCGTTCCCAGTTGGCCGATGACTCCGGGGACGTCGCGGTTTTTTGTGACCAATAGGCTTTGTGAGGTTGACCCAGTCGCTATCGCTCCCGGTTCTGACATGCCAGTGACGGCGACCTCGATCGCGAAATTGCCGATGCGTGTGATGCGGCCTTCGCCGTTGGCGAAGACTTGGCCGGCGAGGGTTTGTTCGCCTTCGGATGAAGTGACTGCGGTCCGAATGTCGGCGTTGGCTCCGCGTGGTGACGAGGTGTACGAGGTCGTGACGGCGATGCCGCGTTCTTCGGCGATGAGCAGGGCGTTGACGACATTGACGCGGGCCGACACGTCGCGCAAGAGGCCGGCGAGAAACGCTCGGGTCACAGGTGCGGCGTCGCGTTCGGCAAGTTCGCCAGTGTATTCGAGTCGGACATTTGAGATCGCGCCTTCGTCGAGTATCTGCGCCTGAAAGCGGCCGAGGCGTTCGGCGAGATCGATGAAAGGCTGAAGGGCTTCGACCTCGGCGGCTGCCATCGACGGAGCGTTGACCGCTCCTCTTAACGTGCCATCCAACAAATAATCACGCATCTGTTCGGCGACCGTTAGAGCGACGCCTTCCTGCGCTTCGGTCGTCGAGGCTCCGAGGTGCGGCGTCGTGATGATCTTTGGATTACCAAGCAGCGGCGAATCTGCGGGAAGCGGTTCGGTCGCAAATACGTCGAGAGCGGCTGCGGCAACTGTGCCGTTTTCAATGGCTTCGAGCAGCGCGTTTTCATCGACGAGGCCTCCGCGAGCGCAGTTGACGACGCGGACGCCTTTCTTCATTTTGGCGAATGCATCTTTTCCGATAATGCCTCTCGTTTCGTCGGTAACCGGAGTGTGAATGGTGAGGAAGTCGGCTCGTTTTAGAACTTCGTCGAGCGTGCCGGTTTCGATGCCGAGTTCCTTGGCATGTTCGGCGGACGTGAAAGGATCGAAGGCGACGTTCTGCATCCCAAAGCCGCGAGCGATCGACGCGACGTGTTTGCCGATGCGTCCGAGGCCGATCACGCCGAGCGTTTTGCCATGAAGCTCGACGCCGACGAAACTCTTTTTGTCCCACACGCCTGATTGTAATTTTGCATGCGCTTGCGGCACGTTTCGCGCCATAGAGACGAGCAGCGCGATGGTGTGTTCGGCGGTGGTGATGGTGTTGCCGTCGGGAGCGTTCATGACGACGATGCCGCGTTGGGTTGCGGCTTTGACATCGATGTTGTCCACGCCGACGCCCGCACGGCCGATGACACGCAGGCACTCGGCCTTGTCCATCAACTCGGCTGTTATATAAGTCGAACTACGGACGATGACACCGTCAACTCGTTTCATTCGCTCGGCAAGCGCGGCTTCGTCGAGCTTTGTTTCTTTTATAACAGTAATTCCGGCTTCGCGAAGCGGCGCCAGTTTGTCTTCGTTAACGTCATCGGCGACGAAAACCTGTAGAATTGGAATAGCCATTTGTTAGTTGTAAGCGGTCAATGGTAAAACTTGTGATGAAATCTTAGCATTTCGGGATTGAGCGGACAATTATGGAAATTTTTGTTTACAGGCAAGGTTCGGACAAGGTCGAGGAAGGCTTTACGCGTGAAGATCTGCCTGCCTTGCTTGCCGACAAGACCAATGTCGTCTGGGTGGACTTTCTTGGCGAAACCGTGCCGGAGATCGAGCTTGCCTCCGATCTGCTGCTCAATGACTTCAAATTTCACCGACTGACCGTTGAAGATTGCGTCGAAACCCGCAATCAGCCGAAGGTCGAAGCATTTGCCGAATATCTTTACTTTATCGTCCACGCTGTGAAGCCCGGCGTTACCAGTCCTGCGAACTTTACGACAAAGGAGCTTGATGGATATTTGGGTGACAACTTTCTTGTTACATTTCATCTTGAGCGGTTCAGGAGTATTAAAGCTCTCAAGCAGCAAATTCGTATAAATACCTTTGCCTGCCAACGCGGCCCGGCTTATCTGCTGCATCAGATTCTCGATAACGTCGTTGATCTGTATATGCCGGTGATCGATGACTTTGAAGATGCAGTAAATAATTTCGAGGATCGCGTCTTTTTGATGAAGAAGGCCGACAACAAGATCCTCGAAGAAATAATGGACCTGCGACGGAGCGTTGTGCGGCTGAAGAGGATTTCGGCTCGACAGATGGACGTATTACAGCGGATGTCGCACGGGGAATTTCCGCAGATACCGGAGCAGGTCTTGCCGTTTTTTCGTGATCTCTATGACCATCTTTTGCGGATCAGTGACCTTTCGGAAAGTTATCGCGACCTTGTGAACAGCTTGTTTGATATTCACTTCAACGTGACGGCAAACAGGACAAATGAGATCGTGAAATTCCTGACGATCTTTTCGGCGATCTGGCTGCCGCTTTCTTTTATTGCGGGTGTTTACGGAATGAATTTTGAGTTTATGCCGGAGCTAAAAACTCGCTACGGTTATTTTCTAACGTTAGGCCTGATGGCGGTTGTCGCGATCGGATTGGTGAGCTATTTTTGGTACAAAGGTTGGATCTTTAAGAAGGAAGTGGAATTGATAAAGGATGACACAGATATTCACGGAACTCGGGTCAATGATTAGCTAGTTCTGCTCGATCAGTCGTTTTACCTGCAGATCGCCAAAGCCGTAAACCCCGGCCCGACGCGTGAACTCAGCAAACAAATCGTCAAATTCTGTCTTTCCCTCAAATTGTATCTCTGCAATTATCTCGCCCGGACGCGTATCTTTTTCGATCGCAGCTTCGCATATCTCTCTAAGATAGGGAAAACATGCAGAAACTGAAGTCGAAAGTTCTGCGAGCTTTGCATTGTCGTTTTTGCGGTAGGCGTTCCACAACGCGGCACCAAGAGCAACGTCTTCGGCAGGGAGTTTAATACGGGAATTAAAGCACGTTTTGAGGTCGTCAGAAGCGAGCTTTCCAAAACCAAGCCAGCGGTCTGCTTCCGAACGCACGATAGGTTCGACGCGATACACACTTGCTCCCGTCTCGCTCAACAGCCAGAGACAGAACCACATATTCACGCTGCAAAACAGCTCGTATTCGAACCATAGATTTACTTCGTCGCCTTCGTCGAGGTCGAGGAGTTTGGCAAGTTCGTCAGCGACTTTTTCGTGATACTCGATCTCGTCTTCGCCGTATTCCGACAAAATGAAATGGGCACGCTGTTCCCAAAATTCGGGCAGCGTTTCTGCATTGATGTCGCCAACGATCAAACATTCGCGACAGACGATCACTTCGCCTTCAATATCAGCTTTCTTAAATTCTTCCACCTGAGCATCGCCAGGTAAGACGTGATAGATCATACCGCCAAATAAATCGCGTATCCGATTGCCAGACAAATACCGGCGTAAACACCCGCAACAATGTCATCCGCGCAAACACCGAGGCCGCCAGAAAGGTTCTGCAGATTGTTGATCGGATACGGTTTCCAAATGTCGAACAGCCGAAAAAGCAGAAAGCCTGCGAGGATGAACGGCCAGCCAAGTCCAAATGGAATAAAACAAAATGTGATCAACTGCCCCATTACTTCGTCAACGACCGCTTCGGAAGGATCGTCATTGCCAAGAAGCGGGATTGAGCGGCCTGAGGCCCAGATACCGGCGAGACTAAATGCGACTAAGGCCACTCCATTGATGACCAAATGAAAAGTGGAAATAAGAAAGAAAACAAGTGAGAGGCTCAATCCCGCACCGGCACCACTGGCGGCTGCAGGCGCTTCCACCCAGCCGATAATGAGATATATAGCGACCGCAACAATTGAACCGTATGTTCCCGGCGCACCCGGAATAAGACCTACGCCGAATGTCGTCAACGCAAGAGCGATGTAATCAATAACTCCGTTTGGATTTCGCTTTTCAACGGTCTGTTTCATAAAACCCAGTCGCTATCGCTCCCGGTTCTGACTAGAACTCAATCCCTTGTTGAGCAAAAATACCAGCGTGGAAGGGGTGCTTGATCTCGGTCATTTCGGTGACGAGATCGGCTTCGTCGATCATTTTCGCCAGAACATTATCAACGTTTCGGCCGGTTAGGATCAGATGCAGATGCGGCTGCTTCTCCCGAACCGAGCGTATCTCGGCAATGACAGCATCGATATCGAGAAATCCATAGCTCAAAACATACAGCAACTCATCAAAAACGAGCAGTTCGTATTTGCCGCTGCGCATTTTTTCGACGCAAAGTGCCCAGGTTTCCTCGGATGTTTTGATGTCCTGAGTTTTGTCGTTGGTGTCCCACGTAAAGCCATCGCCCATCGTGTGAACTTCGATGCCTAGCTTTTCCAGCGATTCGTGTTCACCGTAGCGGTCGGTTTTGGCTTTCATGAACTGGATCATCGCGCATTTTAGTTCGCGTCCGGCCGCGCGGACCATAACGCCGATCGCCGCAGTCGTCTTGCCCTTGCCGTCGCCGGTGTTGAGCATTAGCAAACCCTTGGTGTTTTCGCGGTAATCGTCACGCCGCCATTTGTAGCGTTTTTCAGGCATTTGAAAGAATTATGACAGGATTAAATAAAATGTAGAAGACACTGCTAACGCGCGGGCGTCTGCACCAAGAACTAATTTTGTTTGTCGGCAGCAACCTTTAGAGCTGCGACGATCTCCCTTTCCTTTTCGTCCCAATCGCCCTCGATGCTTAGTCCAGAGGCATTCTTATGTCCGCCGCCGCCGAATTGTTCGGCTACTTTGGCAACATTGATGTCACCTTTCGAACGCAGGCTTGCCTTGTATTGGTTAGGGCCGACCTCACGCATGTAAACCACGGCAACAACATCTTTAGCGGCCAGTGGAATATTTACAAATCCGTTATTGTCGCCATCGACCGCTCCGGCTGCGTCGTGCATTGCTATCGTCTGACGCATCGAAGCGATACGGCCGGAATCGTCACGCTTTACCGTTTCGAGAACCTGCCGCATCAGCTCGATCCGCGACCAAGGGTAATTGTTGTAGACGGCCTCACCGATCTTCGAGGGTTTTGCACCGGCTTTGATAAGTTCCGACGCAACCTTTAAGGTGCGATCTGATGTATTTGAAAAATGGAAGGAACCTGTGTCGGTGACCAGCGCCATATAGACGCATTCAGCAATGTCCTGAGTGATCTTGCCGCCGATCGCTTTGCAGAGGTTGTAGATCATTTCGCCGACAGCGGATGCGGTCGAGTCGATCCAATTGATCGAGCCGAAATGCTCGCTTGTGGCGTGATGGTCTATGTTAACGGTAAATGCGTTTTCGAGGCCGGCGATGCCTGGACGGTCAATGTCGGAACATTCGATGACAAAGACCGCATCGTATTGGCCGTTGATCGAAGTGACGTGGCGAATTTCTTCGGCGCCGGGCAAGCTTCTGTATGCCTGCGGCACATCGCCGTGAACGACGACCTCAGCATTCTTGCCCAATGATCGCAACAACCAGCAAAGACCTAGCGAAGAACCAACACCATCGCCATCGGGCTTTATATGGGTGGTTATCGCGAAATTATTCTTATTTTCAATTAACTCTACTACTTGACTTAACACATGTTCAGAAGGGATGAGGGATGAAGGATGAGGGATGAAACATGACCGAGATCTTGTTCATCTTTCATCCTTCATCCTTCATCCCTCATCCTTTTCTTTTATTTCACCCTTCGCGGTGAGATCATCGAGGATCTCGCTTATACGCGAGGCGTTTTCTTCGGCGGTGTCGCGTACAAAATGCACATGAGGAGCATGCCGAAGGTCTAAATTTAATGTCACCTGCTGACGAACAAATGTCTCAGCATTATGCAGCGCTTTTAAAGCACTGTTGATCTCGTCTTCGCTGCCGCGAATGAGAACATATACTTTCGCGTCTCTCAGGTCGGGAGCAACCACAACGTCGGTCACTGTGACCATCTCAAGCCTCGGATCGTCCAATTCGAATCCGACAACCTCCGCGATCTCTTCTTTTAACGCTTCCGCAAAACGCTCAGGCCGACGCATACACAAAGTGGAAAATGGAAAATGGAAAACGTAAGATCAAAAACACTTTCCACTTTCCATTTTCAGTTTTCCATTATCAAAGCTCAGTAGCTGCGAACTTTTCTATCACAAATGCCTCGATCTCGTCTTCGACTTTGATGTCGTTGAAATTGACGAGGCTGATACCGCATTCGAAACCATTCTTGACCTCGTTCACGTCATCCTTAAATCGTTTGAGCGTGGCGATGTCGCCTTCCCAAACAACGACAGAATCGCGGATCAACCTTGCTTTTGCCTGTCGGCGGAGCAAGCCGTCGATTACGCGGCAACCCGCAATGGTTCCGATCTTCGAGACTTTGAACGTTTCCTGAACGACGGCCTTGCCAAGGATAGTTTCTTTCTCGATGGCGTCGAGCATTCCGATCATCGCGGCCTTGATCTCTTCTTCGACTTTGTAAATGATCGAATGCAACCGAATATCGACGTCTTCGTGTCTTGCAATATCAGCAACCCGTGCTTCGGGGCGAACATTGAATCCGATGATAACGACCGCAGTCGATGCATCGTCAGCCTGTGTAGCCGAAGCTAGCAAAACGTCCGATTCTGCAATCGCACCGACACCCGCACGAATAACGCGAACCTTTACCTTCTCCGTCGACAGTTTTTCTAGCGTTCCCTTGAGAACTTCGACTGAACCTTGCACATCGGCCTTGAGAATGACCAAAAGCTCTTTGATCTCGACCTGTCCGAGCGATTCGATACCGCGTTTTGTGGTCTTGAGCATCGCACTCTGACGTGCGTGCATCTGTCGCTGTCCGGCGATAGTTTGAGCACGTTCGACATCGGATACAACCTGGAACGTATCGCCAGCCTGCGGAACACCTTGTAGGCCGAGAATCTCGACCGGCGTCGCCGGAGCGGCTTCGGTCACTGCCTCGCCGCGATCAGAGAACATTGCACGAACCTTACCTGAAAACTGACCAACAATAAAAGGATCGCCAACACGCAGTGTTCCTTGCTGCACAAGAGCGGTCGCAACGGCTCCGCGGCCCTTGTCCAATTTCGCTTCGAGCACAACACCGGAAGCTCGACGTGTAGGGCTCGCTTTCAATTCAAGAATATCGGCTTGAAGCAGAACGGTGTCGAGCAGCGTCTTGAGATTTTCGTGCTTTTTGGCAGAGACTGCGACCATTTCTGTATCACCGCCCCAATCGACCGGCTGCAGGCCAAGTCCGGCGAGTCCTTGTTTGACCTTATCCGGATTCGCGTCCGGCTTATCTATTTTATTGATCGCGACAATGATCGGAACGCCGGCAGCTTTTGAATGTTCGACTGCTTCGATCGTCTGCGGCATCACGCCGTCATCCGCAGCTACAACCAAAATAACGATGTCGGTCGCTTTCGCACCGCGAGCACGCATCATGGTAAAAGCTTCGTGACCAGGCGTGTCGAGAAACACGACGCGGCGTTCCTCACCGGGAGCATCCGGGTTTGGCACGTTCACACTGTAAGCTCCGATGTGTTGTGTAATTCCACCTGCTTCGCCCTCGGCAACGTTTTCAGAACGAATAGCGTCGAGCAGCGATGTTTTTCCGTGATCGACGTGTCCCATGACAGTGACGACCGGAGCACGGGGAAGTTCAATATCGTCGGCATCGGCGGCGATCAATTCCTCGAATTCCTGCTCGATAACCATTTCCTCGAAAGGAACAAAACTCACAGCATATCCAAAATCAAGGCCCAACTCGGTCGCCATTTTTTCGCCGATAGGTTGATTGAGTGTTGCAAATACGCCTCGTTTGATTAGAAGCTGAACGATGTCACGCGGTGTAATGCCTAGTGCCTCGGCAAATTCGCGAACGGTCGCTCCTTCTGTGAGGCGAGCAGTTTTCTTATTGTCGAGATCGACCGCACCGACCTGATCCATCACGCGTTCTTCGATAGATCGCTTTTGCGGAGCGTCTAGATCGCGTTCTGCCCATTTGCCGCCCTTATCATCTTTGCCTTTCCTGCCGCCAGAACGGCCAGGCCTGCGGCGATTGTCTGCCGGAGGCGTGTAGGTCATCTGAGGTGCGGCAGTTTCGCCCGGCGTTCCGCGAAATTCGGGCCGACGACCGCGATCGTCTCCGCCACGCGGCCTTTCACTTACAAGGCTTCCGGTTTTGGTCGGAGCATCGCTGACAAGCTTGTCACCAGGTTTGATGCCTTGTTTAAGGGCGTCAGGGCTGAGAGTTAACCGCTTGACCGTTGTGCCTGTCGGGCTTGCGGCAGGAGCCTTAACAGCATCAGGCGTGCTTTCAGGCGTTGTTTCTTCTGATGCCTCGGATATGATCTCCTCGGCCTCTACTATCTTGGCCTTAGATTTTGTAAGACGTTTAACGGTCGTCGTCTTTTCCGGTTCTGCCTCAACCTCAATCTCAGCATCAACTTCAACTTCAACCGTTTTGGCTGCCGCTTTCTTAGTAAGCTTTCTGACTTGCGGAGCTACGGCCGTTTCTTCTTCAGGCTCGGCCGGTGCTTGTTCGACAACTGCCGATTTGGATTTTGGCTTAGGCTCGGCGATCTCCTCGACGACAGGAGTCTCGACTTCCTCTGCTGCAGGCTCTTCAATTGCCGCCGACTTTTTGATGACCTTGATGGCACGTTTCGGTGCGGTCTCGGTCTTTGGGAAGTATTTATTGCGAACCTTCTCAGCGATCTCGTGGCTCACAGAATTGGACGCGACGCTGACATCAGCTCCTTCGCGGCGCACATCTTCCATCACGCGCTTTGTGTCTTGTTTGACTTCGCGTGCGAGATCGTAAATTCGGATGCTCTTACCAGTCGGCATATTTAATCAATTCTAACTTTGTCGGGCTGTAGAAAAAGTAAATTATGGCTTTTCTTCAGCATTGTCCGTTTCGGATTCCGGTTCTATGACAGTTTCCGGACCTTCGATTTCTTCCTCAATGTTTGAGGAGGTTTCCTCTGATGAACTTTCGTCCGGAGCTTCATCAGTATTTTCACTTGACCCCTCAACAGCTTCAGTTTCACTGCCCTCTTCGGTCTCTGTGTTCCGAAGCTCAACGATCAGAGCCGCCGCCGAACGGATAGCTTCTGCCTTGTCGAGACTAACATCGAGATAGTCGACGAGGTCGTCAACCGATACCGCAGCAAGGGCTACAACATCGCTGATGCCTTTAGTTGCAAGGATCTCAGCCTGAGACGATGTAACGCCTTCCAGAGCTGTAAGCGGCACCGCTTCGCCGGAGGCCATAAGTTTGCCCATTTGACGGGCAACTTCTTTCTTGACCACTTCCTCGCTGACGATCTTGATCTCCCAGCCGACCAGACGCGTTGCGAGCCTAACATTCTGACCTTTCTTACCGATTGCAAGACTCAATTGATCTTCGCCGACGATGACTTCCATCAAGCGATTGTCGATGTCGGTAATTCGCACCTGCGAAACCTTTGCCGGCGAAAGCGCGTTAGCCGCAAACACCGAAGGCTCGTCCGACCACTCGATAATATCGATCTTTTCACCGCGTAATTCCTTGATGATCGCCTGCACACGCGACCCTTTCATACCGACGCAGGCTCCGACCGGATCGACGTCTTTTTCGTTCGATGTAACGGCGATCTTTGCACGGTCGCCGGGTTCGCGAACGGCGGATTTGATCACGACGGTATCGTCATATATTTCAGGAACTTCCATCTCAAACAGCCGTTTTAACAGCTCCGATGAAGCTCGAGAGCATTTGATCTGCTGTCCCTTTTGCTCACGCGACACGTCAACGATCACAACGCGAATTCGTTCGCCCTGATTCCACATTTCGCCGCGGGACTGTTCGTATTTCGGAATGATCGCTTCGAGATTGTTACCGAGATCGACAATCATATCACCGCGTTCGAAGCGTTTGACCATACCGTTGATTAATTCGCCCTTGCGGTCGATATATTCTTCGTAAACCTTTTCGCGGATCGCTTCGCGGACCTTTTGGACGAGTATTTGCTTTGCGGTTTGGGCTGCGATGCGGCCCATGTCCTCGCGATTGAGAGGGATCAAAAGCATGTCTCCGATCTCGACCTCGTCACCCGCCATTTCCTGGGCATCTACGAGCGAAAGTTCAGTAAGCGGGTCCTCGACATTTTCAACGACAGTTTTTTCCGCCGAAACTTCGAGGTCTTGTTCCTCGGCATTCCACTCGACTTGAACGCTGTCACCAGTCTTAGCCTTAAATTGCTTGCGGGCAGCGGCGCGCACGGCGTCCTTCATTGCCTCGATGACCATATCGCGGTCAAGGCCCTGTTCGGTGCACAATATTTCTATGCTCTGTCCGATGGATGATAATGCTGATGCTGTCATAACTTCTCTACGCTCAATCGTTTATACATAATGTCTGTTGCCGTGTTAACGGCTAAATTCTTTTGCAAGGTCGATCTTCAAATTTGCCTTACTAACGTCGGAATAGCTAAAAGCCGTGCTTCCCTTGGTTCGATCGTCGATGGTGATCGTGTCACCGTCAACCGTTGTAACCGTTCCCACAAACGTCTTTTGACCGTCGATCTCCGTTTTCAATTTAACCTTTGCCATGTGGCCCGTGAACTTAACAAAGTCCTTGAGCGAATACAGTTCGCGTTCAATGCCGGGCGACGAAACCTCGAGTACGTATTTCGACGGGATAATGTCCTCGCTGTCGAGCACATCTTCGACGGCCCGCGAAATAGCCGAACAATCGTCAATTGTCACGCCGCCTTCTTTGTCAATAAATATGCGAACAACCGCATCACGCTTGGTTCCCGCGATCTCGACATTAACAAGTTCAATGCCGGCATCGGACGCCGCTTTTTCGGCGACTTTCCTGACATATTCAGTTATCAAATGCTTGTCCATCTTTCCTCAAGGCAAATAAAAAAGTGGGTGCGAAACCCACTTCTCGTGTTCCAGCCCTTGTAAGCAAAGAACATAGTACCAAAATTAACCAATATTGCAAAGGTAAAGAGTGACAGATCGCACCGTCACCGCGTTTTTGCTCCTAATAGAACTCAGATCGAGCTGACCGAGGCGGGTTAGGTGGTTTCGGAGGGGCCGGCGGAAATTTGGCATATTCTACTATAAAAAATATGTAAGTATCTATTATTCAGTCGTTTACGCCACTTGCGGCGTTGGTAACGGCTAAAAAAGCCATCTTGCGACCCCAAAAAGCCATCGGAGACCCCCTAAAATGCCATCGGAGACACCCAAAAAGCCATCGGAAAAATTTTATATTTAAGACAATTTGAGCTTTAAAAATGTCGTTTTTTGCGATTTCCACTAGTCGACCACCGGCTAGCTCCGTCGATTTCGCCGCCTCGCCCGCAAAACAGCCGCCTCGACAACCACCGCCAGTCACCGCCGGCCACGGAATGTGTTTGCTGCATTTCGCACCTTTTAGGGAAAAAGGAGCGATGCGGCCTTAACTCCGGCTCAATTTACGAATGCGGTGCGTTCATGTCTTACGTCCGCGTAGCGGGTGCTGTCGCCCGCTACTCGGGCTCAAGGCAAGGCCGTGGCGGAGGCGTTTATAGATCTGGAGAGAAAACCGAATGAGCGACGCCGAGGATGCCTGCATTGTCTTCTAGTTTGCTGCGGACTATTTGTACGCGGTCGGCGGGTTCGTTGAAGGCACGGCAGCGGAGTTCGGTGGTTAGCGGTTCAATGAAGGTGTCCCATGCGGTTTCAATCTCCACCGCAGATGACAATCAATTGTTCTCAAGAAATGCTCTGATCCTCGTTTTCAGATTTAGTAGATCGTTTTCGACAACGGCCCAGACGATCTCTGTATCGATGCCAAAATAGTTATGAACGAGGATGTTCCTCATGCCTACAATTTTTTCCCATTCTATTTCGTGTGCAGTAGTTGTTGTATCTGCGGATAACCATCTGACGGCTTCGCCAATGATCTGCAGGTGATGCAAAACCCATGTCTGTATAAGTTCATCTTCATCAAACACCGAGCGACCTTGAGCAGTGTATTTTTCTATGCGTTCGATAGCTTCGAGAATGTCGCGAAGACGCTCTTTATCATCTCTCATATTGATCGAGCGTCGCGTAGTATGCGCTCGCGGATGCGAGGACGCAGGCCGCGTTCCGTAACGACATCTACGGGCCGACCGAGCAGCCGTTGGAGTTCCATCAAAAGCCCGCCCATATCAATTAAGCTTCGTCCTTTTTCAAGATCCACTAAAATATCGAAATCGCTGTTTTCGTCGGCATCTCCTCGAGAAAAAGACCCAAAAACACGAACGTTAAACGCGCCGTGACTCTTAGCTATTTTTAGTATTTCCGTTCGCTTTTCTTGAAGTATTCCAGAGTTCATGTGTTGACTATCAGATCTTAAATGTTACAGCAATAAAAGATTTAAATCTATGTTTTCTCGGTCTTGCTAAACCCTAGCCGAGCAACACCGAGGATGCCTGCGTTGTCGCCGAGGGTGCCTTGGACGATTTGGACGCGGTCGGCGGGTTCGTTGAAGGCTCGGTAGTGCAGTTCAGCAGTGAGAGGATCGATGAAAGCATCCCAGGCAGCCGCAGCGCCGCCGCCGATGACGATCATTTCGGGATTTAATGTGTTTACAAGGCCGCCGAGCGTGATGCCGAGATAGCGTCCCATTTTGTTGAAAACAGCTTGAGCGGTCTCAGCAGAATGCGGAATGCGGAGTTCGGAATGCGGAATGTCCGATCCGGTCGCGAGTTCATAGACGTCGAGTGATGTTGAAACATCGAGGCCGGCTTCGGTTGCCAGCCGCACGATCGCGGTGGCCGAGGCGTATTGTTCGATGCAGCCGTTGCTGCCGCAGCCGCATGGATGGCCGTCGGGTTCGACGCAGATGTGGCCGATCTTTCCGGCTGTGCCGTCGATGCCTCGGAGTGATTTATTATCAATAATAATGCCGCCGCCGACGCCGGTGCCGAGCGTGATCATTATCGAATCGCGAACGTCTTTAGACGCTCCAAGCCAGTTTTCGCCTATAGCAGCAGCCGTCGCGTCGTTTTCGAGAACGACAGGGAAGTTGAATTTGGCAGAAAGATCGGCCTTGAGATTCATTCCTTCGAGAGATGGAAGATTGGGAAGATTTTGAAGCACGCCGTCAGGTGTTATGTTTGCCGGAACTCCAACACCGATGCCGACGATCTGTTGATCGGATGTGAGCGATGCACGACATTCGTCTGCGAGTTCTGACAACGCAGTTAACAAAGTAATTGGATTGTTCGCTTTTTCGGTCTCGGTTTTGGCGTGAGAAAATATCCGTCCGTCATGTCCGACCGTCGCCATTCGCAAATTCGTTCCGCCGAGGTCGACGGCTAAAACAACTTCATTGGTCATTTAGTAAATGGGATTTAGCAATATAACTGTTAAATGCCAGCTATCGTTGCCAGCTCAACTCTTATCATTTCTTCGGCCTATCAGCCTCGGGAACATTTTTATATACGTCTTCAAATTTTGCGTAACCATCCTTTATTACTGTATCCATAAGATTTGATTTATCGACGGTCATTACTTCGAGTAGGATAGCCTGAATTTCTTTTCCGATAGCATCGTTCATAAAGGGCTTTGTATCGAGCTTTTCTTTTTTTGCAAGCTTGACTGCAGCATCGACGGCGGCATTTGCAAGCGGAATGATCGGTTTGTAGACCGTCATTGTTTGCCGTCCTTGAGCAATATTTTGCAGGGCTTCGAGTCCTGCGTCCTGTCCTGTGACAAGAATCTTGCCCGCAAGGCCGCGTTTTTCCAGCGCCGAGATCACGCCGCCTGCCATGCCGTCGTTGGAGACTACGAATGCCTGAATGTTGTCTTTGTTTTGCGTTAGGGCGTTTTCAGCGAAATTCAGTGCGAGTTCAGGTTTCCAGTCGGGCGTGAAATCTTGAGCGACTATTGTTATGTCTTTGTTATCGAGAGCAGCCTGAAGAACGGCAAGCTGTTCCTTCTTCATAATAACAGCGTTGTTGTCGGTCGAGGCTCCGTAAACCATCACATAATTGCCCTTCGGTATCTTTTGAAGAGCATACTCGGCGATCTTTCTGCCGATAACCGGTACCTGATGCGAAACATAAACGTCGATCTTGTCTGAATTGATCAGCCGGTCATAGCTGATGACGGGGACGCCCTGAGCTTTTGCTTTATCTACCATCGAAGCTGCTTGAGTAGCGTCGTGTGGTGCAATTACAAGCACATCTATACCTTTTGTTAAAAGGTTATCGACATCGTTCGCTTGTTTGTCTGCTTTATTGTCAGCGACGGTTATCTGGCAATCGACATCCAGTTTTTTGCACTGTGCCTCAAATGCGTTCTTGTCGCGCTGCCACCTTTCTTCTTTTAAGGTGTCCATCGCAAAACCTATCCTGATCTTTTTTTCTTTAGGGGAGCTTGAACAGGCCGTGCCAATAGTCAAAATAAAGAGCGCAAGTAATAAAAAAGCTTTCATATCTATCTTTCCTCTCCCAAAAAACGAATAGAACTGGACCGATTAGAAAAAAAATCTACCGCGGAGCAAGAGTCCTACTCGAAAGTCGCCAATTAACTAGGCTATGTTAAATCAAACAGGTCGTTTTTTTGAAATCCACATTTGAAATGCGGCTTAACTGTGTTATAAATATTTATCAAACCTCAGGTTAGACATTTGTAGACCCGAAGTTCGTTATTTTGTTATTTTACGCGGCTTGGGTGCGGTTTTATTGACATCGCCCGGTAATTCGTGTAAAAACATTGTAGGTTGTTTTTTTTGAAATTATTAGTTTTGAAACGATACAAGAGGAGAACTATGAATAGCAAATCGTTGTTTCATAAGGCACTTACGATGTGCCTGACGGTCATTTTACTCGCGACATTCTCGATGGTGGCACTAGGCGGAGCAAGACGGGCATCCGGTGAGATAGTGGTTACGGGAACGAGCGAAACTTCTGTAGTTACAGTTAACGGCGAAGCTGTTAAAAGCGGCCGCACGATTTTTTCATCCAGCACGATCTCGACGCCCGAAGGCGCCGGAGCGATCATTAACCTAGGCCAGACCGGACGCGTTCAGCTTGGCTCAGACACCACATTTACTTTATCTTTCGATAATGATGGCATTAGCGGTGACCTCGCATCTGGAAGCATTTCGGTTCTCAATGCTGCGAAGAGTGTTAGCGTTAAAACCGTAAACGGTGAAGTTGTAACGCTCAATGCGGGTGAGACGGCAACTGCGGGTTCAGCAACAGCGTCAAACAATTCGGCAGCGGGAACATCCAGCAACAACTGGTGGGTTTATGCTCTGATCTTTGGCGGAGCGGTTACGGGTATTGTTCTGGCAACGTCACAGACCAACGAGAACAAGTTTGGTACGGGTGTGACTGTTAGCCCCGTGAACTAATTAGTTTTATACTTTCTTGCAAACGGAATTGCCGAAAGGCATAGCCGCAAGGTAATGTTTTTATATAGGATTCGATTCAGGAGGAGATTAAGTCACATGCTGGGCAAAAATAAATTTCATAAGTTTGTTACATTAACTACGGCCGCTGCGGTCTGGTGCGTATATTCAATGGTCGCATTTGCGTTACCAGTCGATCAAACAGGGGAGATCACAGTTACCGGTCAGGTGACCGTGAACGGACAGCCTGCCGTTTCTAGTTCAACCATACTTTCCGGCGCGGTGATCGCTGCCGGCGCTGGTTCAAGTGCAGTTGTCAGCCTCGGAAAACTCGGCCGCGTTGAAGTGCTTGCCGATTCGAATGTGACACTGATATTCTCCGCAGGCAGCATCGTCGCAACCTTGGCCGAGGGCCAGACTCGCGTGTCAACGTCAGCAGGCGTTGCCGCGACTGTTACTACGAGAGATGCAACGGTTATAGCGGATTCGTCACAAGCTGATAACTTCCTCGTTCATGTTGAGTGTTCACACACTCACGTTGATACGACAACGGGACTTGTCACCATGAAGATCGGTTCTACAGACAAACAGGTAGTTGCAGGAACGTCTGCTGTTGCGGGTAATCTCGTACAGAAAGGCTGTGCTCCGTGTCTGCGTCCTAATTCAGTTCCAGGTCCGGCGATAGCGGGCTTGCCTTGGCTGCTTCTTTTAGCGGCTGGCGGTGCAGGTGTTGCAATTTTCTTGGCTACTCAGGAAGATGATACCGATGGCAGCGGTGGTCCTGTTATCAGTACCAACTCCTAATTTGATATTTTCTCTTGTACCGAAATGCGGGTCATGTTTTATATATGGCCCGCATAATTTTGTTTATACTTGTGAATTCTGGAACAAGATCGATATTACTGTTATTTTTATAAGTTATGAATATAGCTGTTATTGGAACCGGATATGTAGGTTTAGTTACTGGGGCATGTTTTGCAGAGTTTGGCGTTGACGTCACCTGTGTTGATGTTGATATTGCTAAGGTCGAAAAGCTGAATAAGGGCGTAATTCCCATCTATGAGCCTGGATTGGATGCCATAGTTGAGAAGAATGTTGAGGCTGGCCGCCTTCACTTTACGACTGACATTAAAAGCGCGGTTGAAAAAGCTCTGGTAGTCTTCCTTGCTGTTGGCACTCCGCCGCAAGAAGATGGAACGCCCGACATGAGCTATTATCGTCAGGCGGCAAAGGATGTCGCCAATGCGATGAACGGTTACAAGGTATTGGTCACAAAATCGACCGTTCCTGTCGGGACCGGAAAATGGCTAAAAGAGTTTGTCGGCGAAAATGTGGCTACTCCGACTGAATTCGGCGTGGCTTCCAATCCGGAATTTCTCCGTGAAGGTGCTGCGATCACCGATTTTATGCGCCCCGACCGCGTCGTCATAGGCAGCAACGAGCCTAGAGCCATCGAGGTGATGAAGGATCTCTACAGGCCGCTCTACCTTATCGAAACTCCGATCATCATTACCTCGCTCGAAGCTGCGGAACTTATCAAATACGCCGCAAACGCGTTTCTCGCGACAAAGATCACGTTTATTAATGAGGTCGCCAATCTGTGCGATGCGATCGGTTGCGATGTTCACGATGTCGCCCGCGGCATGGGAATGGACAATCGAATTGGCCGCAAGTTTTTGCATCCAGGACCAGGTTATGGCGGTTCATGTTTTCCAAAAGATACTCGAGCATTGACGACCGTTGCAGATCAATTTGGGGTCGAAACCTTGATCGTCGATGCTGTTATCGAAGCGAACGAGCGACAGCGCGACGCAATGATCCCTAAGATCGAGAAAATGGCAGGCGGGCTGACCGGCAAGCAGATCGGCGTTCTCGGCCTCTCGTTCAAGCCGGAAACCGACGACATGCGCGAATCGCCCGCGACCGACATTATTAAGGAATTAATAAAACGTGGTGCCTCTGTAAAGGCATATGATCCGGTCGCTATGGCCGAGGCGAAACACGTCCTGCCCGATATCGAGTATGCAGTTGATGAATACGATGCGATCACCGGAGCGGATATGATGGTCATCATCACAGAATGGAACCAGTTCAGAGCGCTCGATATGGAAAGGGTGAAGAAACTTTTAAAGGCACCAAAGATTGCCGATCTTCGCAACGTATATGAACCCGACGATATGCGCGAGCTTGGTTTTGAGTACGTTGGGGTAGGTCGTTAAGAATTGATAGGAATGGCGTTTACCAGCAAAGTACTAGTCACTGGTGGTGCAGGATTTATCGGATCAAATCTTGCCGCGGAATTGATCCGGCAGGGTGCCCGCGTTTCGATCATCGATGACCTGACGACTGGATTTCGTGAAAACCTGGAAGACATTAAAGGCGATTTTGATTTTATCGAAGGCGATATTAACGATGAAGACGCTCTGAGCAAAGCTATTGATGGTGCCGAGATCGTCTTTCACGAGGCGGCTCTTCCCAGCGTGCCGCGTTCGGTCGAAGATCCTGCTGAGACACATCGTGTGTGCGTTGACGGAACATTCAATCTTCTCAACAAAGCAAGGAACGTTGGAGTCAAAAGATTCATTTATGCCGCTTCGAGTTCGGCTTACGGTGATCAGCCTATATTGCCAAAGGTCGAAACGATGCTTCCTGACCCGCTTTCACCTTATGCCGCGGCAAAATTGACCGGCGAATATTATTGCCGCGTTTTCAATAATGTTTACGGCCTTGAAACTATCTCGCTCAGATATTTTAATGTGTTCGGTCCGAAGCAAAACCCTGCCTCGATGTATTCCGGTGTGATCTCACGTTTCATCGACGCTCTACTGGCTGGAAAAATGCCGGTAATTTATGGTGACGGCGAACAGTCTCGCGATTTTACGTATATTGCCAATGTCGTGAATGCAAACATCAAAGCCGCTCAAACGAAAGTAGGTATTGGTGAGACGATCAATGTCGCGAACGGCGAACGGATCACGCTTAATGAACTTTTGACCATCCTAAGAACAATCACGAACACCACAGACTCAGTTGCCGATTATCAACCGCCACGGAACGGTGATGTCAAACACTCGCAGGCCGACAACCGGCGTGCGATCGAGTGTCTCGACTATTCGGTACTGGTTGGGCTGGAAGAGGGTTTGAGAGAAACGATCAACTGGTGGAAATCGAGTCGCTTTGCACAAGCCCGAACGTAAGTAAGGGCGGAACACTCAACTTGAATGTGTAGCCCTCACTTATGTGCGGGCTTGTGTATTCCAACACCGCAACTCACTTAGAGATTGCGAAGACACTGTCTTCGATCTGCGAATTTACCAAAATATCCTTTGTCTTAAAGTTTGCGTAAGCCGTGATTTGGCCAAGATCGAACCTCTGCGAATATCTTTTGGGAACGATCACACCTTCGACCGTTTGAAATTCATCGATCTCGACCGATGTAGTCGCAGTGCGGCCGTCCACATCGTATGCTGATTCGTAACCCTTGATCTGTCGCGTCTTTTCATCGACAAAAAAATCAGTATAAAAACCTTCAGCTGTAGTAATGCGAAAACCCTTCTTATTCTTTGTAGCTTCCGGAAGCGATGCAACAACGTAACCTGTCTGGCCGACTCTCATGAGAAGCGGAAATCCGAGGCTAGTCATCGGCGGTAATTGGTAGCCGCTGGACGATGTGTCTTTTCCGTCCGAGATCTGTTTTAGCGGTTGAATGGGATTATTTAATTCAAACACATATTTGTCGCCTGAGATCGCTAGCATAAATGTTGCCGGTATCGTCATCATGCTGGATCCGCCGTTAACCTCGACTGACCCGCGAAGTAGAAGCGACTTCAGATTCTTAAGTTTGTCGCCCCCGTGCGCTACAACCGCCGCCTTTGCAAGTTCGAGAGGGGTGCTCTCGACGGCTGTGACCGTTTTTTCGGGGACAGCCTTCGCAGCCGGACCTTTTTGGGCGAACGAATTGATAGACAACAGCAAAATAAGCAGAGCGAATACGGAAAATATTTTCATAACTTCACACCTTAGACTAAGCAGTTTACCAGATAGTTGCCTGACGGGTAATCAAATCTCTGTCAGATCATGGCCGGTTAACAGTTTGTATGCTTGCAGGTATCTCTGTGAAGTCGCTGCGACGACTTCGTTTGGCAGATGCGGTGCAGGCGGCGTTTTGTCCCAATCCAATGTTTCAAGATATTCTCGAACGAACTGTTTGTCGAACGAGGGTTGGGCGTGGCCCGGTTCGTATGTTTTAGCCGCCCAAAAACGTGAAGAATCCGGCGTCAAAACCTCATCGATAAGCATGACATTGCCATCGCGGTCGCGGCCAAACTCGAATTTTGTATCCGCAATAATGATTCCTGTTTGTGATGCAAACATTGAGGCAGCGGTATAGATCTCAAGAGACAGATCGCGCAGCCGACGCCCTGTTTCCGGTCCGACAATGTCACAAAAAAAGTTGAAATCGATGTTCTCATCGTGACCGGTCGCGGCCTTGGTCGCGGGCGTGAAGATCGGTTCGGGCAGCATTTCGCATTGCTGTAGGCCGGGTGGAAGTTCATGCCCGCAAACCGAGCCCGTCGCAAGGTAATCCTTCCACGCGGAGCCTTCCAGAAAACCTCGAACGACACATTCTACCGGAAATACCTGTGTACGCCGGGCAAGCGTTGAGCGGCCTCTTAATTCTTCATGTCCATCGGGGATTTCGGTGATCTCGTCAAAATTGGCTGAGATCAGGTGATTTTTTACGATCGACTGCAGTCGATCAAACCAAAAAGCAGAGATCTGGGTAAGAACTACCCCTTTTTGGGGAATAAGAGTTGGCAGTATGCAGTCGAAAGCCGAAATACGGTCGGAAGTGACTAACAATAGCCTGTCTTCGTCGATCTCATAGACATCGCGTACTTTGCCGCGATGCAATAGGTGAAGGCCCGGAATCTCGGACTCAAAAATGGTATTTACTCCTGTCATGATCGGTATATGCAAAACCAGCCTTACGACAACTTTATTACGCGGATCGTGATTGGTAAAGGTTGGCTCTCTCGAATTTTTCTGGATTTGTCAGTGAGTTAAATATTTATGAACAATGTTGATAAATGTGATGACAAGCCCGACAAAACAGTGCATAATAGTATTTGTTGTTCCGAATGAACCAGAGCAACTCCAAGTCTTTCCGCGAAGTACCATCCACTCATCGAACACGGATTGTTCCGCAAATCGATCTGATGAAACGCAATCCTAATAGAAGTAGCCGCATCGCCGGTGGGATCATCTCCGTAGCATTCTTTGTGACGGATATTATCGCGCAAACGAAACTCCCGGTTGATACGCAGCCGGCAGATTCATCCGCAGGCATTTGGCCATATGTAATTATCCTGATCGTCCTTGGGGCATTAGGAACCGTCTATTATTTTTGGAAGCAAAGTAAACAAAGCATTGAGCGATCTGAAGTCATTTCGGGCAATACCTCCAATGATTACTACAGCAACGAGTATCATTCAACAGATGTCGATGCGGACAAAGAGCTTGAATGGCTGAGGAAGACGAAGAGGTCAACTCCAAAAACGCAAAACATAACATTCGGATTAAAAAAAGCTGAAACGAATTTTCCCCTATCTGCCACGGTGAGCCCGCGAGTAAAGGATTCTCCTGCCGAAACAAAGGCGTTTCAGGAAAAGATGAGGATGCTGCAATACGCCCAGCTTCCTATCAATTCATTCGGCGACCTGATGCCGCCAAAATCTTTCGAGCCACTTCAGATATCTAATGCAAAAGCTCTTCTAGATGCGATAGAACAGACCAATCCCGACGTCGAAGACGATGAATCGGTTCGCGACGTTTCAATAAAAGTGCTCGCGGCATTCAGGACATGGAATTCAGTTGACGCTTTGTCGCAGATGGCACTCTACGATCTATCTGCCAGTTTGCGTGCGAAAGCCGTCACGGTACTAGCTGACTTCGACCATGAATCCGTTTTCGAAGCGATCCTGTTATGCTGCGCCGACCCAACACGCGAAGTGCGCGCGGCGGCGGCACGAGCTCTTTTCCGTTTGAATTTCGATAGGTCAGGTGCATGGAAGCGAATTATTGAAACGAGAGACGAATTCCGAATGCGTCAGGCGGTACGAGCGGCGGTTGAGTCGGGAATTGCCTCAAAATCGTTTGAGCGCCTTGTTCATGAGGATCTAAAAGTTGCCTACGAGGCTTTTACGCTGGTTGCCCTTATGATTCGAGCGGGGGAATACAACGAGATATTCGACGCGATCAGCAGTCATAAAGACGAACGGGTGAAATATGCTTTGCTTCATGTGTTAAAAGCTATCAAGGACGAAAGATCGCTGACCGGGCTCAATGATCTGATCCGTGACGGCTCTTGCTCTAAGACGGTGTTAGACAAGGCTAACGACGTCATAAAGAGCCTCAAAGTCACCGCTAAGAGTGCAGTTTGATCCTATCTTCGACAAGTAACGAGCAAACTGAGCCCAATAAATGTCGGCAATTATCAATACTCACAACGGAAATAGCCTTGAGGGCATTGCGATTGGGGCCGCAGCGCCTGATTTTGTTCTTCCGGACGAACAAAAGCGTGAATGGCGGCTTTCGGACCATCTCGGAAACGTCGTGGTTCTTTTGCTTTATCCTCAAAACGAAACGCTTGTTTGTACACGACAGTTGTGTTCAGTTCGTGATAATTGGCAGAATTACTTAGATACTAAAGCTGTCATAGTAGGAGTTTCACCGGCAACACCAGAGGAACACAATTCTTTCTCTCACAGTCGCAGTTTGCCGATCCCGCTTCTCGCTGATGGGGACAGGGCGGTCACGCGCATATATGGCAAGCATTGGCTGTATCCGATAAATTTGACGCGGGCAGTGGTCGTGATCGATGCGAAAGGTATCGTTAGAAACCGAGATATAATGCTCAGGGCTTTTCGCCCTTCTGATGCTCGTTTGATAACCGACATCTATGCGGCTCGCGGTGATGCTCTTAACGAAACATACGCTGATCTTCGAAATAGGATCTCGGCTTTTATCAGAAAATAAGCGGCCGATCTTGCTCATCGGCATTTTGTAAAATTGCAAGGTTTGTTTTATGATTGAACAGTGCAATTTCGTCTCATTTCTGAAAATACGCCGAAAGGCGACCAGCCGGAAGCAATCAGACAGATCGTTGAGGGTCTAAACGACGGTGTAAAGAATCAGGTGCTGCTTGGCATCACAGGCAGCGGCAAAACGTTTACGATCGCCAACGTGATCGCGAAAACGCAGCGTCCCACACTAGTTCTAGCTCACAACAAGACGCTTGCCGCACAGCTTTATCAGGAATTTAAAACCTTCTTTCCCGAAAACTCTGTTGAGTATTTTGTTTCATATTACGATTACTACCAACCGGAAGCATACGTTCCTGCCGCTGATCTTTACATAGAAAAAGAGGCAACTGTAAACGAAGAAATAGACCGTTTGCGTTTGTCGGCAACGCGTGCGCTTTTTGAGCGGCGGGATGTGATCGTTGTTGCGTCGGTGTCGTGTATTTACGGTCTGGGCGACCCTGATGCATATTTCGGGATGCTCATCTTTATCGAGCCCGGAATGAAGATCAAGCGTGAAGAGTTTTTGCAAAAGCTTGTCGAACTTCAGTACGAACGCGTGAATATCGATTTTGAACGCGGTGTTTTTCGCGTTCGCGGCGACGTTGTCGAATTATATCCAAGCTATCAGGATCAGGCGTATCGAATCGAGTTTTGGGGCGATGAGATCGATGCTATTTATACGATAGATCCGCTGCTTGGCGAGGTTGTAAAGAAGCACGAATCTCGTGTTCCGATCTATCCAAAAACTCACTATGTGATGTCAAGGCCAGTCATCAAGCGAGCGATCCAAACGATCCGTGCCGAACTCGAAATACACGAGGAGTTTCTCGTAAAGGAAGGCAAGGTCGTCGAGGCTCAGCGTCTGCATCAGCGGACGATGTACGATCTCGAAATGATAAAGGAAATGGGGTTTTGTCGCGGCATCGAGAATTACTCGCGGCATCTTACCGGTAAACTGCCTGGCGAGCCGCCGCCGACCTTGCTTGATTATTTGCCTGACAATGCATTGATGGTGATCGACGAATCGCACCAGACTGTTCCACAGCTCGGAGCGATGTTTAAGGGCGATCAGTCGCGAAAGGGAACTCTGGTCGAATACGGATTTCGGCTGCCGTCTGCCAAGGACAATCGGCCGCTGAATTTTCAGGAGTTCGAGGAACGCGTCGGTCAAACGATATACGTTTCAGCCACGCCGGGGCCGTATGAATTGACCAAGACTGAAGGCGAAGTAATAGAACAGATCATTCGCCCTACGGGTTTGCTCGATCCGATCGTCGAGGTTCGGCCTGTAAAAGGACAGATTGATGATCTTCTCGAAGAATGTCGTCTGCGTGCCGAGCGTAACGAGCGTGTACTGGTTACAACGCTAACCAAAAGGATGTCCGAAAATTTGAGCGAATATTTTGCCGAGGTCGGAGTAAAGGTAAGATATCTGCACAGCGATATCGTGACACTCGAACGCATTAAAATTCTACGCGATCTGCGTCGCGGCGAATACGATGTGCTGGTCGGCATCAATCTGCTGCGCGAAGGTCTCGATCTGCCGGAAGTGTCGCTGGTTGCGATCCTTGATGCCGATAAGGAAGGGTTTCTGCGTTCGCAGAGTTCGCTAATTCAGACGATGGGCCGAGCGGCTAGAAACTCTGATGGAAAGGCGATACTTTACGCCGATAAGATAACCAAATCGATGGAATACGCGATCAGCGAAACAGAGCGCCGACGCAAGATCCAGGAAGAATACAACACAGAACACGGCATCACGCCGACCACCATCATCAAATCGATCGACGCGACTTTGGTCACTGCTTACGAGGCCGATTACTTCAAGATCCCGCTCGACATCGATTCAATCGAAGAATATTCGCCAAAACAGTTAAAAGAGACCATTGCCCAACTCGAAGCCGACATGCGCAATGCCGCAAAAGAGATGAAATTCGAGCAGGCAGCCGAAATTCGCGACCGGCTGAAGTATTTGCGTGAGAGGGAACTGGCGGTTCGCTGACGGAATAGAAAAAGGCTTTTGGATTCCGAATTTTTTTATTTCGCGACTATTCGGAACAAATGAAATAAATCCAACGGACTCAATATATTACACGTTTTCCGGGTGTTTCATGGTGGGAAGAAGTGTGAAGGTTTCATACCGGGGTAGGAAAAAGTAGGATTTGTTCCAGTGTTGATTGGCAAAATGGAACCGTGCAGTCGTGTTGTTTTCGCGGCTGAAAAGTGCAGGTAATACACATTCGCGTTTCCATCAGTATTAAGATAAATTGTTGTTGTATGCAAGTTAAAACGCAGATGGACGATCTGCAAAACTACCTCACCGACGCCAGCAATATGCAGGGCGGTTACGCCGTGAAGCTGTTTATTCCCGAATCGGCCGAGGAGATCGCACAGATCATTCGTGAGGCAAATGAGAGCAAGACACCGGTCACGATCTCCGGCGCGAGGACCGGAACGGTTGGAGGTGCGATCCCGTTTGGGGGGTATGTTGTTTCGCTTGAAAAGCTAAACAAGATCGAGATCAACGAAGATCTGCGTTCAGCTACAGTTGGAAGTGGTGTGATTTTGGCCGATCTGCAAAAGGAGGTTGATGCTGAAGGGTTGTTTTATCCGCCGGATCCAACCGAATGGAGTTGCCAGATCGGCGGTACGGTTGCGACGAACGCTTCGGGAGCGAGGAGTTTCAAATACGGTGCAACGCGAAATTATGTCAAGCGATTAAAAGTCGTCCTTGCTGATGGCCAAATTTTGGAATTGCGACGCGGTGAGTTTACGGCTGATGACAATGGCTGGATAGCTTTGACAACAAAGATTGGTGAGATTCGCGTCAAGGCCCCAACATACGAGCGGCCCAACGTGCGTAAAAATGTCAGCGGTTATTTCAACGAGTCGCCGCTCGACGCCGTCGATCTGTTTGTCGGCAGCGAAGGCACGCTTGGGGTTATTACTGAGATCGAATTGACGCTGCTGCGAAAGCCGGAAGGTTTTTTTAGCGGAATTGTGTTTTTTGAACGGGAAGCCGATTTATTAAAATTTGTGGAATCGGCTAAAACCTCATCAATCTCAAATCGGAGATCTGAAATCTCAAATAGTATCGATGCGGCATTGATCGAATATTTTGACGCCCACGCTCTCAACTTCATTTCGGAAAACTTTCCCGAAACGCCAGGTGAAATGGCAGGGGCAATCTTCTTTGAGCAGGAAACAACTGCCGAAACGGAAGATTTGCTTCTTGAAGCTTGGAATGCGTTGCTCGAAAAGCACAATGCCGATCTTGAGCGTTCATGGTTTACGACAAACGAGCAGGATCGTGAAAAGATGCGTGCATTTCGTCACGCCCTGCCGGTTGCGGTCAATGAACGTATTTCAAAGTATAAGCAGCGAAAGGTCGGAACCGACATGGCAGTGCCGGATGCAAATTTCGGTTCATTTTTGCGATATTACAAAGTGACGCTTGAGGCCAGCGGGATCGATCACGTCATTTTTGGACATATCGGCGATTGTCACCTTCATGCGAACATGCTGCCTAAAAACGCCGAAGAAGCGGAGAAGGCTCGGCACATTTACAGCCGCTGCATCGCTCAGGCTATCATGCTTGGAGGAACGGTTTCGGCTGAGCATGGCATCGGTAAACTTAAGCTAAAATATCTCGCGGCAATGATGGGTGAGCGGTATTTAAATGAGATGGCCGAAGTTAAGCGGGCATTGGATCCCAACGGAATACTTGGACGCGGGAATATGTTTGACGAAAAATATATAAATTAACCATATGATCAAAGCAATATTAATGGACTTTAACGGGGTTATTATCAACGATGAGCCTGTTCAGATGCGGGCCTATCAAGAGGTACTCAAAGAAGAAAGTATTGACTTGACTGAGGCAGACTATTTGGCGTCTTTAGGAATGGACGACCGGACTTTTGTTGAGGCAGCTTTCAAACGGGCAGGGAAGTCGATCGAGAAGGTCGATGTTGAAGAGATCGTTGCAGCCAAATCAGCCAAATGGAAAACGATAGTCGATGCTGATCTCCCGCTTTTTGAAGGGATCGGTGATTTTGTTGAAAAGATGGCCCAAGAATTCGCCCTCGGCATCGTCAGTATGGCCGGTTGGAACGAGATCAATTTTGTGCTGGATAAAAGCGGTCTTGCCAAGCATTTTTCAACGATCGTAAGTGCAGCCGACGTATCGAAATGCAAGCCTGATCCGGAGTGTTTTCGTATTGGATTTAGACAGCTCGATGCGGTTCGCACATCGCAAGGCCATTTGCCAATGACGCACGGCGAATGCCTGGTTATCGAAGATTCACCTCCGGGAATTGTCGGTGCCCGAAACGCCGATCTGCCCGCGCTCGGCGTGACTAATACTGTATCTGCTGCGCAATTAAGAGCTGCCGGAGCGATGGCGGTTGCAACTGACCTGCGCGACTGGATGCCTGAGTCGATACGACGGGTTTTTGTGTAAATATGTCAGATTATTTTATTTCTTTTGATCAAGCTGAGAGCGACCTACTTGCATGTGCTGCGTTTCTTGCGGAACGCATAAAAAGCAGTGACGGCCATGCGTCTGCGATGCATACGATCGTGCCGCGATATTTGGCAAAAGGCGAGGTCGATCTCGCCGCTGAGCTGGCGAATGCAGTTGAGGACCCATTCTCTCGCGACAGACTTTTAACCGCCATTGCCGAAACATGCGCGGATCTCGATGACGCCGATTACGCACTTCAGCTTACCGAGGCGATCGACGATCACGGAATGCAGGCCCAAGCGTTCGAGCGTATTGCTCTGGTCATGGCTGGTAAGGGCAATGTCGAAAAGGCATCTGATATCGCCGATACGATGGCACATCCCGATTTTATTTACGCGGGCATTGCGGTCCATCAGGCATCTATCGGTGATGACGCCGGATCGGGATCGACGCTTGGCCGCATCGAATTTGCAACTGCCAGAGCAACTGCTTTGCAGCAAATCGCAGCGAAGCAGATCGAAACAAAAGAAAACGAAAAAGCCCTGAACTCTCTTGAACAAGCCCTCTCGGCGGCTAATCAGATAGAGCACGATGAAGAGAAGATCAGAACGCTTTGTGACATTGGAAATTTGTTCATTGAAGCAAAGCTCAATGGCAAAGCTATCGAGACCTTTGAAATGGCACGCTCGTCCGCCGAGGTGCTTGACAACATTCACCGAGACTTTTTTCTCGTGAATTGCGCTCTTGGTTTTCTGTTTGCTGGCAGCAGCGAACTCGCAGACAGCACACTAGATCTTGTTACCGATAAAACGCAGATGGCATCGGCTTTGCTCGGTTTTGCTCGTGATCAATGGAGCAAGGACGAAAAAAGTGATGCCATTGAAACGCTTGACGAGGCTTACGCTATCTTGAATTCACAGCGTGAAGCAGAGACTCGCGACAGTCGGGCGCGAAACGGATTACTTGCGTCTATAGGGGTTCAGTTCGCAGGTTTTGGCAAGACTGAACGGGGCATCGAAATAGCTCTCGAAAATCAAGATCCTGATGAGCGAATGGCCGCTCTTTCACAGATCGCCCAAATGTTTGCATTGCGAAAGGATGACGAACGTGCACGGCAAACGGTAAACCTTATCTCGGAAGACTCCGACCGTTTGCTCGCTTTGGTTGCATTGTCCGACGCAAAGCAGAAATTAGGTGAAAAAGAAGCATCCTTATCACTTCTAAATGAAGCTGCGGCTCTCGTCGAGACTGTTCCGCAGCTTGCATCGCGCTCGACAGTTCTGAACGAGATCGCAGTGCGTCTTGTCGGGCAGGGTGAGACGGTAAAGGCACGGGAAGTGTCGCACCAAAGCCTTGATCAAGTCTGCAACATTCGCGACGAAAGCAGTCGAGCGGTGGAACTGGCAAAGCTCAGCGGCGTATATGCACAATCAAATTTTGAACTTTCCGAATCGGAAAAGACCGTGCTCGGAAAATTGACCAGGACCGCATAAATTTTAAATGGAGATCAAACAACTCAAAGCATTTCTTGCGATCGCCGAGACCAAGACGTTTACGGCCGGCGCAAAGCTCGTAAATGTAACTCAGGCAGCGATCTCAATGCAGATCAGGCAGCTTGAGGAAGAGCTTGGTTTGCAGTTGTTTACGCGGACGCCGCGACGTGTGATCTTGACAGAGGCCGGCGAGTATTTGCTTGAACGAGCACGGAAGATCTTGCGGGAGCACGATTCGGCTGTGGCGGAGATCGCGGAGCTTGGCGGTGTCGAACACGGACGACTGCGAATTGGTTCTGCATCCGCAGAATTTGCGACGCTGCAGCTTCCTCACATTTTGCAGAGCATCAAAGAAAAATATCCAAACTCTGATATAAGCGTCAGCGCCGGTACGAGCCAGACGCTCGTCGAAAAGATAATGCACGGCGATATGGATATTGCGTTCGTCTCGCTTCCGGTGGACAACGCGAGCATCACAACCGATCTTCTTTTTATCGATGAGATCGTTGCGATCGCACATCCCGAACATCCGTTTGCAAATAAAAGATCGATCAGCCCGGTCGATTTGGCGGGTGAAAAGCTGATACTCGGTGAACGAGGCGGAAACACGCGGAGAATGATCGACGATTTCTTTAGCTCGGCAAATGTCACGCCGAACGTTATTATGGAGCTTTCGCGACAGGAGGCCATCAATCAGATGGTTGAAAATAATCTTGGTGTCGGCACGGCAGGTGCGAAAACTATAGCCGATGAAGTGCGCGAAGGCCGTCTGGTCTCATGGGAGATCGATGGAGCAGAGATCAATTGGGAACTAGGCCTTGCGCGACTGCGCGGCGGTTATTTTTCACCGATAGCAAAGGAATTCGTAGCTTTGTGTAAAGAACATTTCGTCGAACGTGAAAAGCAGCTTAAGGCACGAAAATAAATTGTGTTAAGCGTTGCTGCGAGCGGCGATGAACGACCTGACCGCGAGGATCACGAACCCGAGGCAGACAAGGGCCATCAAAAGCTGTGATACAACAGCGGCACCAAGGCTGAGTTCATTTATCTTCATCAGCAACCGTCCCGCTGTCATAACAAAGCCCAGCAGAGCAACCAAAACCGCCGCGTGCATCAAATGCTTTCGCAGTCCTTCGTTGGATTTGGCGACAAAGCCGAGTATTTCCAAGACAGTCCCAAAGGCTGCCGGTATCAACGCGGTGAGACTTGCGTTTCCGTTCATAAGGCCATAACCATAGCCGAGTATGCCGATCAAGGTCAGCAGCGAACCGAAAATTATTGATGTAATTGGCATAATTCTATTTTGACTTCAAGGCATCAATCTTATCCTGTAGTTTGGACGCCATACCAGGATCGAGCACATCAAGTTTAGTTTTTTGCGTCTGGGCCAGAGCAAAATTCTTTTGGCTAATATACACAAGACCGATGCCGTAAACGGCCGCGGCGTCCTTGGCATCGATGGCCAGAGCCCCATTGTATGCAGCTAAAGCCAAGCTGTACTGCTTCGAATTTAGGTAAGCGTCTCCTAAAAATCCATGAATCAAGACCCATTTTGGAGATAGTTCAATGGCCTTTTTGTAATGGGGAATGGATTCTGTAAATCTATTGTCGTTGTAATAAGAATTTCCTAAATTTGCATAGGCCTCTTCGCTCTTTGGGTTGAGGCGAATTGCTTCCTCTAACGCCGTAATTGCATTGCTATGCAGCTTTAAAGTGTTATAGGCCTTACCAAGTTCGATATAGGCAAGGGTGAATTTCGGGTTGAGACGGGTTGCTTCTTTTAGCAGCGTAACCGCCTCGGAATCCATATTCTTACGGCGAAGCAAAACGGCGAGTTCATATTGAGCATTCCCGTCTTTGTGTCCCAAAGCGATTGCTTTTTGAAAGACCTTGATCGCATCGTCCGTTCGTTTTTGTTGCTTGTAAACCACGCCGAGCAAATAATGCGTTCGAGCGTCGGTTGGGTTTAGGGCTATGGACCTTTCATATGCCTGAGCGGCGGCAGGTAGGTTGTTTTGCCGTTTGTGTGCGACGCCAAGCTCGGAATAGGCCTCGGCATTTTTGGGATCATACTCGATAGCCTTCATATATGCCGCAACTGCCTCGTTATAACGCTTCAAATAGTCGAGCGAATTGCCGAGATAAATGTGAGCGACGACAAGATCTGGTTTATATCGGACTGCATTTTGATAAGCTCCGACAGCCTCTTCGTATCGTTTTAATTCATAGTAAGAGGCTCCCAGATAACGATACGCATTCGCATAATCAGACTTATACCGGATTGAATCCTTAAATGCCGGCAGGGCTTCTTCATAACGGCCGAGGTTAAAATAACAAAGCCCGATATTGTAATATGCTGCGGATTCGGTCGGAACTTTTACGAGGTATTCGCGGTAGCTGGCAATAGCGGCCTCGTATTGCTTCGCAGAAAATTGCGAAGCTGCGCGGTCAAATATGGCTTTTGCGTCCTGTGCGTGCGCGGACATTCCGCAAACAAGTATCAGAGCAAACAATATCGAAGCATGTTTAATGTTTTTCATAGGAAGAATTTTCTAAACCACCTTTATCTTTGGTCGATCCAATAAAATTTTCGCCTAAATCAACCTAAAAGAAAAGAGTGACATAGACTCTTCTATTTTCGCATGTCATTGACCGCATTGGCTATGGTTTGTTTTAGATAGGAAGTGACAGCAGAGTATTTATCGTCGTCGGACATCTTCAGACCATGGACGCCGATCACATCCTTTGCGTAGAACGGAGTGCCGATCGTCATTTTCACTTTTGCTGGGCGAATACGCCATGATTTGCGTGGCCAGACTTTGTAGAGGCCGTCTATCGCAATTGGAACGATGGGAATGTCGAGTTCGGTGGCTAAGATGGCGGCACCTTTTTTGAAATTATGCAGTTCGCCGTCGAAGGCCCGTTCGCCTTCGGGGTAAATATTCAGTATCTTTCCGTGTTTAAGGCCGATGGCACCGGCTTTCATCGCACGCATTAGTTCGGTGTCGGGGTTGACGGGAACGACGTTTAGCATCTTGGCGACAAAACGCATAAACGCATTGTTGAAAAATTCGCTTGCACCGACGTGGAAGATATTCTTGAACAGAGCGAACGGATAAGTCGAACAGATCACGAATGGGTCGAGAAAGCTCTGATGATTTGGACAGATCAGGAAGGGGTTCTCGAGTTTACCGAGTTTGTTGAGTTTTGAGAGTTCTTTTAAATTGTTCAGGCCGTAAACCTCTAGGCGTGTGAAGACACGGAAGAATAGGTGAAAACACTTATAGACTGCAAAAGCGAATATCGAGAAAACAGGCCTGTCTTTCAAAATGCCCTGAACTTCGGGGAAATCGTCATCGGCTTCGCGGACGATCTTGCCCCAGTTCAGATCGACGGAGACAGCTTCGGTGGTCTCACCGCCATGTCTATTGACGAGTTCAATGACATTGGCGACGGTCAGTACCTGAGCGGCTTCGTCACCTACAAACTCGGTTGAAAATGCCTGTTCGAGCGCCGCGAACGTCTCGGCTCGGGCAAGGCTGTCGAGGCCTAGATCGATCTCTAGATTCATCGCGGGATGGACGATCTCAAGGTCTTTTGCATTCTGCTTGATCGCCTCGACGACGGATCTGCCCGCGTTTGTTTCGAGCATTGCAGTGTCGGAGGCGGTCAGTTCCCACGTCTTTGCTTCTTTAGCTTCGGCGGCGATCTCGCCGGTCTCGACCTCATTCTTTAGCTGAAAACGCTTGATTTTATTCGTCGCAGTTCGCGGCAGCGGCTCGGAGCGGATGATATAGTCGCGGACACGCTGGTATTCGGGCAGCTCGCGGCCGAGGCTGTCGAGCTCGTGGCGGATTGCCTCTTTGGAATTGGCGATCTTTGCCTGTTTGAGATAGCTGAAATCCGGAACAATGACGGCGGCCAGCTTTTCCGCACCGGCAAAGGCTTCGCTTTCGTCGGCGACTCCGATGATGGCGAGTTCAGCGACGAGTGGGCATTTTAGATAGTGAACTTCAAGGTCTTCGGGATGCACATTCTTGCCGGACGGCAGAACGATGACGTCTTTGCCGCGACCGACGATGTATAAAAATCCGTCTTTGTCGATACGGCCAAGATCGCCGCTGCGAAACCAACCGTCTTCGGTAAAGGCCTCGGCGGTTGCTGTCGGATTGCGGAAATATCCGTCAAAGACCATCGTGCCGCGTATCAGCACCTCGCCGACGCCGTCTTTGTCGGGATCGAGTATCTTGATCTCGGCGCCTTTCATCGGCTTGCCGACGCTGCCGACGCGATTGTCGTCTTCGTATGTCGCGGTCGCGGCACCGCTTGTTTCGGTCAGGCCATAGCCCTGGATTATGGTAAAGCCGAGACGATGAAAATCTGCGGCGACGGCATCATCAAAACGCGAACCGGCGGAGATCGCGATGCGTAGCTGGCCGCCGAATGATTCGTGGACCTGACCAAACAATTTGTTGCCCAGATTGACCCCGAGCGTGTCGCGACTGATCCCGTTCAGCTTTAACATTGAGCGGAAAAGCATCTGCACGGGTTTCGGCTTTGCGGCGACAGCGTCGAAGATCTTTTTGTGAAAGAGATACCAAAGCCGCGGAACCGTCGTCAGGATAGTCGGTTTGAAAATCTTCATCGACTCGCTCAATTCGGCGGGCGTCAGTTCTTTGAGATAACCGACCTGCGGGCCGAACGTGGTAGCGACCCAGAGATTTACGATCTGAAGATAGGCATGGAAAAGCGGAAGCAGGCTAAGGATCCGTTCTTTGTCCGAGAGTTTTAGAACGTCGTTTACACCCGAAAGCTCGCCTACAATATTGCCGTGTGTCAACGGAACGCCCTTTGGCGTGCCGGTCGTGCCGCTTGTGTACATAAGCAGAGCGATGTCGTCACCCTCTGCTCTTGGGACTTCATTTGCGAAGCTTTCGGGGAAATCAGTATTAGCCCAATCGGAAAATGAATGAAATCCGTTTGAAACGCCGAGTCGCTGAGACGCGGAGGAAGTTTCATCTTGGTTCTCTGCGTCTCCGTGACTCTGCGGTGAATCAATTTCCCAGACAATCGCAGGTATATGCCGGCCGAGTTTTTCTTCGATCTGCGAGAAACGTTCGGTTTGGTCGGGCGAAAGGAACACTACTTTTGCTTCGGAATTTTCGAGGAAATTGGTGATCGTTTCGATCTCGCCGTGCGGGTCGAGGGGCACACAAACGGCACCATGATAAATGGCCCCAAGATATGCGATGGCCCACGAAGGGTGATTTTCGCCGATCAAAGCCACGCGATCGCCGAACGCGACATTTTCCTGGCCGAGGCGATAGGCGACCGAGCGGATCTTGCTCAGCATTTCGGCAAACGTATATACTTCGTTGTCGTCACCGACAACGCGCATAGCTACCTTATCAGGCCGCTGCTCGAACGATGCTATTAGCATCTTACAAAATGTTTCAGACATGTTGATCGTTGGGTTCGACTATCTTACGTCCGCAAGCAATCTAAGTGCAAGGTCACGTGCCTGGCCACGGATCTCGGGAATGGCGGTTGATTCCCACAAAACCCCTTTCAAAGCCGTGCCAAGCGTGAAGACAACATCGGAATATTGGTCATTTTTATCAAGCACCGAGCCGTTTGGTGATGCTTTGATGCCGAGAGACAACTCGTCGTTGCGGATGTGTTTGCGTGCAATTAGATTTTTGACGAATTGAGAATCCAGCTTTGCGTAATTATTATGCGAGCCGATACAGTTCACAACCGCATCTGCGGAAACGCTGTGTTCCATATCAATAGTGGTGTAAACGATCTCAAATTGTCCCGAATCAGCATGCGTAATAGATTTAAGTCTTCCTTTCAGCGTCTCAAGTTTTCCGCTTGCCCGCATTTCGTCTAAGATCACAGCGGCCTCTGGCGGCATTCGGTGACGGGCGACATCCCAATATCGGCTTAGATGCTGCATAAAATAGCGTTTTTCTGCGATGGGCAATTGCAGCCACAAACTCTGCGTTGCGGGCCGTAGACTGTCGATCACCGCACGCCAATTGCTGTCATCGGCTTCGGCATATTTGATGTGGCGGCGAACGGATTTGAGAATATCCGTTATGCGGTCCATAGAACTAAGTTCGTCGTAAAAAGAGGGATATGTATATCCAAGTTTATGCACCGTTGGCAGCAAACCTCGCGTCGAGATCGCCGTGATCTTGCCTTTGTGATCGTGTTTGTGAAGATGAAGAGCAACATCAACCATCGACAGGCCGGTGCCAATTATGAAAATTGAATCGTCAGGGGCTACAGTTTCAAAAAGCCGTGCGTCCCAAGCACTGACAAAATATTTGTCAGCCGATGTAAATTGGCGGTCCGCGACATTCGGCTGCGGAGGATCAAAATTGCCGAACGCAAGCACGACCTTGTTGGATGGCAGTATCTCGCCTGACTTCAGCATAAGCTCGGCAGAATCACCATTTACCGAAAGGTCAACGGCTTCGTCATCGATCAGATTGAGCCGCACATTGCTGCCAACTGTTTCAGCGGTTTTTGAGAAGAGTTCGCGCAGGTATTCACCAAACATTTTGCGTGGAACAAAATCATGAGCGTCGAATGTGTGTCCTTTTTCGATAAGCCATTTGTGAAAATGCTCTACGTCATCGGGAAAAGCTCCCATCTTAAAAGCGGGCACGTTCAACAGATGCGTGTCATGACTGGTTCCAAACGCAACCCCACGGCCGATCCGTTTACGGCTTTCAACCAAATTGATCTCGACCGGGGAGTCACCGGCATTCTGCATTAGATTAACGGCCAATAGCGTGCCGCTTGCTCCTCCGCCGATGATCGTGATTCGTTTCATAAATCGACTTGCCGGGCGTATATCTCTTGCTAAAGACAGAAAGAGGTTGTGAAGCACACTTTTCACAACCTCAAAAACCGTTGGTGTCCTTCTTCGTTATGCCTACGAGGTTAGCTGTCGGGCTGGAAGCGAAGAAGTCTTCTCCTGTAAACCAGATACGCCCCTGTCTTGCAAAATGCAAAACCTTTGGTTCCCCCGCGTCGCGATCTCCCAGAGATAGTGACTTCGGCGTGTTATTTAATAAAAGTTTAACGGAAAGATATCAGGAAAGGCAAGAATTAGATTTTTCATAGCGTTTTCTTACTCGACAAGAATATGCAAAAGGCAAGATGATAGAATACAGCTATCAGTTAATTTAAAGATCGTCCGAATCGAAAGCCTAGCCGAATCTATGTCGCCAATTGCCATAACGCTAATTCTGCTCCTTGTCGCGATCATACTTTTTGCGACAGAGAAGATCCCTGTGGATATAGTGGCGCTGTTATTGGTAATGGCTCTTGTCCTTACTCAAGTATTGACAGTGCAACAAGCAGTTGCGGGATTTGGAAACGACATTATCATTACGATCGGCGGCCTTTTTGTGTTGGTTGGCGGTTTGGCAAAAACTGGCGTTGTCGATCTGATCGGGCGGCGTATGCATCGACTGGCCGGCGACAATGTTTTTGTCCTGACCGCTCTCATAATGGTTTCGGCAGCGGCAAGCGCGTCGGTGCTAAAGAATACGACGACCACTGCAATGTTTCTGCCGATCATCATCGGACTCGCAGCGAAAGCAAAAATTCCACCCTCGAAACTACTGATGCCGCTCGCATTCGGAGCGATACTTGGCGGAAGCTGCACGCTTATTGGCACCTCGACAAACCTAGCCGTAAGCGGAACTATCCAGCGGTATGGACAAGAGCCTTTTTCTATGTTTGAGCTTGCGCCGGTCGGGCTTGTGACCTTGTTTGCGGGGATGCTCTATATGCTCACGATAGGCCGTCATATGCTGCCCAGTCGCGGCGGTGAAGAGTCACTGACCGAGCAGTACAAGATGCGCGAGTACATTTCCGAGCTGCTGGTTTTGCCGGATTCGCCTCTTGTTGGAAAGACCATCGAAGAAGCGGACCTAAATCAAAAACTCGACCTCAATGTGTTGGGTATCTTTCGAGAAGGCGAGAGAATAAATGCTCCCAGTCCGTCGGAACGCATCAGACGCCGTGATTCGCTTATCGTCGAGGGAACATTAAGCGACATTCTTCGCGTAAAAGAGGAAGCGGGATTAGAGATCAAGCCGGACTTTATGTTGAGCGACACTGATCTTGAGGGCGGCAGTGTTGAGCTTTTTGAAGTGCTTGTGTTGCGTGACTCGCGTTTGTCCAGGCAAACATTAAAGACTCTCCAGTTTCGCGACCGTTACAATCTGACCGTACTTGCCATAAACCGCCATGGCCGAACGGTTATGAATAAGCTAAGCCATGTGACGCTCAACTTTGGCGACGTGCTGCTTGTTCAGGGCAGACGTGCGGGCATTGACCTGTTAGTTGCGGATAACGATGTGCTCGTATTGGAAGACGTTACGAGTGTCAATACACGATTTGAGAAGCGAAAATGGGCCATCGCAGCTTTTTTCTTGTTTCTTGGGCTTTCGATGACAAAGGTAGTTCTCGGCTACGAGATACCTTTGGCAATCGCAGTGCTAAGCGGCGTAATGCTGCTGCTTGTGTCCAAAACTGTGAAACATAGCGAGCTATACTCGCTAGTAAATTTTCGAGTGCTGGTATTGATCGCCTGCATGATGAGTTTTGGTGTCGCGATGGAGGCAACTGGCGCGGATAAATTTTTAGCAGCGTTCATTGTCGATAATCTGGGCGTGCTTGGGCCAACTGCGGTGCTTGCCGGTTTCTTTCTGCTGACGGTTGGACTCACTCAGCCTATGTCGAATCAGGCTGCTGCCCTCGTCGTTCTGCCGGTCGCTGTCAAAGCGGCGATCGCTCTCGGCGTCAACCCAAGAACATTTATTGTCGCGATTACTTATGCAGCCAGCTTTTCCTTCATAACACCGCTTGAACCCGCGTGCGTCCTCGTCTATTCGCCGGGCAGATACAGATTTCTGGACTTTGTAAAGATAGGCTCGATCCTGACTGTGATCGTTTTCGTTGTGGCAATGATCTTGGTGCCAATATTCTGGGAGCTCTGACCTCTACTCCAATCAAAAATCGAAAAAGGATCGGTTCTAAAATTTTCAAAAATGATTTTCAAAAATTGCGCTAAATTGACCAGTTTTTAAATGTGGCACGTGCCACATTGTTGTGATTTGTTAGCAAAATCGATGTTTTTTGAATGCGGCTATTCTGACCGAGTTAAAGTGTGGGGTTATGCTGTCAGTGTTAAGTTATTGAATATATTGTACTTGTTGGAATTGAGGATTTTCTTTTTGCCAAAAAGCCACCTTTGAGTGCCAAAAAGCCATCGGAGACCCCCCTAAAAGCCATCGGAGACCCCCAAAAAGTTATCGGGTGAAAGGCGATTTTTTGGCTTTTTTAAAAAAGTCTCCATTCAGGTTCTGTCGTTCTCTTCATTAACCTTTTCCATCCAGTATCGTCACTCCATTCGTTACAGTCGTTCTCGACGCCGAATACGATATTTTACTTGTAAAAACTGTAATTCAGGTATAACATCATTGGCTAATAAGCGTTCTCAGGCCGATCTTCTTTGCTGTTTTTTGAGATGACCGATAGGTTTTCTGACGAGCGTGAATTGTTCATTCCAAAAAACAAATAGGAGACCCGTCAATGAAACAGGCAATTTCGACAATAATCATTTGCTTCGCGGCAGCCATTGCCGCTGCAAATTCCAAACCCGTTAATTTTTCCGTCGCTTATACAGATCTTTTCTGTGGCAATGCACTGCCTGTTTCTCCGTCCGCACAACCTGTTGTCCGTCCGCCGCACGGTGGCCCGGTGACGGTGGACGTGGGCATCTCGAGCTTCGCATTTGCTCCACCCAATGTGACCATCAATGTCGGCGATACTGTGAGATGGACAAATAACGGCGGAGCTCACACTACAACCAGCAATACCGCCATCTGGGATTCGGGCGTCATCTCAGTTGGACAAATGTTCAGCTTTACCTTTAACACTCCGGGCCTGTTTCCATATATATGCAGCATACATCCATTTATGACGGCGGACGTCAACGTATCAGGACCGGCACCTACGCTTGTCATCAACGAGATCGATTACGACACGGTGAGCGCGGATGACCGCGAGTTCATTGAGTTGAAAAATGTCGGTGGTGTGGAAATAAACCTCGATCCGGTTGTGGTTGAATTGGTAAATGGCGCGGCTTCACCCACAATTTATCAGTCTATCGATCTGCCAAATGTCGATCTGGCTCCGGGTGACTATTATGTTATCTGTGGTGATGGAGCGACGGTGCTGAATTGCGATCTTCATCTGACGCCGGGCACAAATATCGTTCAGAATGGCGCTCCGGACGCTATCGGAGTGCGCATTTCGGGCGATCTCGTTGACGCCGTTTCCTATGAGGGAGACACCGGCGCTCCATACACCGAAGGTTCGGGAACGGGTTTGATGGATGACAGCGTAACTGCGGCTATTGGCCTTTCGCGGTTTCCGGATGGAACAGACACTGATTCAAATAACGTTGATCTGTCGCTCCGCTGTATCTCGCCAGGTGAAGTAAATATTTCATCGAACTCGGGCTGTGCAGTCGGAACAAGCCCGACGCCGACACCGACGCACACGCCAACCGGCAGTGCAACAGCGACTAACACGCCAACACAGACCTTAACGGGAACACCAACAGCAACTGCAACAAGCACACCGTTTTCGGGCAGTTATAACGTCGGGACAGGGGAAACGTACACATCCCTGACAATGCCGGGCGGCATCTTTGAGGCGATCAATGCCTCATTTGTCACGGGCAATGTGACGATCAATATTACATCCGATCTGAGCGGTGAGAATGGTGTTGTAGCACTCAACGAATTTGCATCGCCCTTCACAGTTTTGATCAAGCCTTCCGGTGCCGCTAGGACCATAACAGGTTCGGGAGCGACTGGGATTATTCGTTTGAACGGCGCCGATAACGTAACCATCGACGGCTCCACGAACGGAAGCGTTGTCACAGGAGTTGTCGGCGGTAATCCTGCTATTCGCGAGCTGACTATCGAAAATACAGATGTCACGACCACGTCGAGTGTGATCATCCTGGATGCCGGCCCAAACGGCGCACAAAACAGTGTGATCAAAAACCTTAACGTTCACGGCAGCAGCCCGGATCAAACTGGCTATCTGATAGCCGTTGGCGGAGCAACCGGCGGAACACAAGGCGCGGCCAACAATTCCAACACGGTTGAAAATTGCAGCCTCCGCCGCGCGATCATTGGGATCTGGTTCAGCGGAGACGATATAAACCAATTCAATCAAATAAGGGGGAATGACATCACGGGCACAGGCGCAGACGGTATCCGTCGTGCGGGAATCACTGTGGGCAATCAGGACACAATATATATCTATGAAAACAGCATCGGCGGGATCGATTCAAGTACCACTCAGGATGTTATAGGAATCGGCCTCGGATTGCTGTCGATCTCAAACAATGTGTCTGCCTCC
The DNA here is from genome assembly GCA_016711345.1 of Chloracidobacterium sp. Classification (NCBI taxonomy): domain Bacteria; kingdom Pseudomonadati; phylum Acidobacteriota; class Blastocatellia; order Chloracidobacteriales; family Chloracidobacteriaceae; genus Chloracidobacterium; species Chloracidobacterium sp. Next base: position 372,825 of record JADJTD010000001.1, on the reverse strand, counting down.
AACAATGTTACCAACGCTGAGGTTTATCGTAATAAGGTCCATGGTGTTCAGCATACGAATGAACGAAGTGCGGTAGGCATAGCTATGGTCGGAACGGCGCAGGTCTTCAACAATATGGTCAGCGGCGTAATATCAAATGCCACCGGTATTGAAATTGTTGCTGGAATCTATGCAGCGAATAATACGGAGGGAGAGTTTGCCCATAATTCGGTCTCAATGACTGGTGATCGCGGATCCGCAATAAATCAGGCTCCAAGTTTTGCATTTGCCGCAGGTAATAGTCCCAGTTTATCGGTTGTCAACAATGTCTTTTACACGAGTCAGACATCGAGCGGTGGAGCGAACGCATTAAGCTATGCGCTCGGAACCCGGTTTGGCGGTTCCTACAGTACCAACAGTTTTAACTACAACGACTTTTGGTCATCAGGAGCGAACGACGGCGGCTTTAGAAGAGGTTCACTCGCGGGCGGAGCGGGTGTTGACTACGCTAACCTACTAGGATGGCAGGTTGCGACCACGCAGGATTTTAATTCGATCGAGGCAGACCCGCTGTTTTTAGATTCGGCCAATGACCCGCATATTCAGTATGCTTCACCCGCAAGAAACGCCGGAGGTCCTTTTGGATTTGCAACAGATTTTGATGGTGACACCCGGCCGCAGGAAGGCATTGTTGATATAGGTGCCGACGAACTGTTTGCCGCAACACCTACAAACACGCCGACACCTACAAATACTCCAACGCCTGCGGAAACGCCGTCGATCAGCGGAACTGTGACATACGGCAATCCGGCTTCGCCAACGACGAAGTTCATCTCAAATGCAACCGTCAATGGTGCCGGTTCGCCAAATGTTACCGCATTTACTGGTATTCCAGGTCCGACTGCCGGACAGTACATATTGACCGGTTTTGGTTCCGGATCTTATACAGTCTCACTCGCCAAAACAACGGGACAGAACGGCGTCTCGTCAGCCGACGCGGCGAGGATCGCGCAGCATGTTGCGGGAACGCTGTTCATCACCAGCGACCGGCAGAAGATCGCTGCGGACATTACTAACAACGGAGCGCTTTCTTCAACCGACGCTGCGCAGCTCGCAAGGTTTGTGACGGCGCTCGGGCCGCCCATTGGGCTTACAAATCAATGGAGATTCTTTGTTCCGGGCGTATCACAACCTACGTTCCCGATCGGAGCGTCACCGACGACTCGAATCTACACGGACCCGATCGGCGTGCAGACCGGACAGGATTATATAGGCATTCTTGTCGGCGAGGTCACGGGAAACTGGAACCCGACAGCAGCAAGACCGGCGAGAACAGTGGATAGCGAAGACAACTACAGAATGGCGAGACCGATCAACGTTACGGTTCAGGAAGTTTTGACGGCAGCGGAAAAGGAGATCGTTGTTCCGGTGAATGTTGATGGCATTGCAGATAAGGGAGTGTTCTCTTATGAGTTTGATCTTCGATATGATCCTACGGTGATGCAGCCTATGGTCGATCCCGTTGACGTTGCAGGAACAGTCAGTCGCGGGCTTTCGGTTGTGACGAATGCGATTGAGCCGGGGCTTTTGAGGGTTGTTGTTTATGGGGCTTATCCGATAGATGGCGATGGTGTTTTGTTGAATCTCAGATTTACTTCTGTTGGCACATCGGGTTCGGTGTCGCCGATCTCGTTTGAGCGGATAATGTTTAATGAAGGCGAGCCGCGAGTTGCCGTGACTGACGGAAAGATCGAACTGTTCTAGAGTTCGTGGAGTCGCAAAAATGGGTAGGGGCGATACATTCGGTGGTGAGTGTATCGCGCTTACTTACGTGCGGGCTTCTGCAAAGAGAAAAAGAACCCAGTCGCTACCGCTCCCGGTTCTGACACGTGCGGGCTTTTGCATTGATAATAAAAATTAGTAACAAAAATTTGGGTCAGTCGGCGCGATTCTGTGATTGTTTTGCGACTTAGCTTGTTGGGACGCGGATGTGTAGGGCGTTTGGGATGATCTCGTAGGTAGCGGGGAGTTTGCCGGGGAGTTCGCCGTCGGTTTCTAGGAGGATCTCTGTCTGCGAATCGAGGGCGGAGACTTCGACTTTTTGGGCGAGAGTGCTTTTGACCTCTTTGAGGGCGGTGTGTGTGCCGCGATATAGGGTGTAGGCGTTCAGGATGATCTTTGCGGTGCTGATGTCGCCGATATTTACTACGTCTAGGAGGCCGTCGTTGATCTTGGCATCGGGAGCGATCATCATACCGCCGCCGAAATATCGGGCGTTGGCGATGCAGAAATTTATTGTTTGCAGAGCCTTTTCTTCTTTGTCGTCGATCCGAACGCGAACGGTTGTCGGATCGAGTTCGAGGACCTCGCGAAGTGTCGAAGCGGCAAAATTTGCCCGGCCTCGGACGCCGTCTATCGGCAGCCAGTCAAATATCTTTGCTGATTTCACCCGCTTGATGATAGACGCGGCGAGGCCGAATGACGAGACGTTGAGAAAATATCGTGAGACGGTTTTGTTGTCATGATCGAGAAAAGTGACTTTGCCCACATCGATCTTTTGGGTTTCGCCGTCACGAAGAGCGGCCGCAGCTTCGCGGTTGGTCAGCGGCAATCCTAGAGTCCGTCGAAAGTCGCCACCGGTGCCCGAAGGCAAGACGCCGAGCTCGGCATCTTTGCCCGAACGCAGAATGCCGTTGGCGACTTCGTTGATAGTTCCGTCACCGCCGCATGCGATGATAAAACGCCTGCCGGAGTTAGCGGCACGTTCGGCGAGGTCGATCCCGTCGCCTTGGCTCTTTGTGAACGTGACGTTAAACGGCCCAAAGTGAGCCCGCAGATCGCTCGCCGTCTGCGACCATTTCTCACGCGTCGAGCCGGACGCCGATTTCGGATTGACGATAACCAGCGGCAGGGACAGATCGTCTGAGATTGTATTGTTCTTTGACAAAATATTACCTAAACTAGATTTTGAGGCTATCGCGCCCGTCTAGTCAAAGGCACAAAAATAGCGGCTACAAGAACCGCTATTAAAGAACGTGAATCATTGGGCTATCTTTCAACGAATCGCAAACGTGTGGTCAAACAAAACGCGAGCCGGATTGTTTCTGATCCGTTCGCTCAGAGTCACTTGTTTGGGAGCGACCGCCATGAACGCCTCGATGTCGGCGGTAGATCTCGGCAGATTTTTGGTCATCCATTCTACGCCGGTTTCGGTTACTACCATGTCGTCTTCGATACGGACGCCGATGTTCTTATATTTTTCGAAGAGCGGCTGTACCTTTTCGATAAAGGCGCGGTTTAGAGGTGTGTCAGGCAAATTTGCAAGTGCGTCTTCGCGAATGTAAATGCCCGGTTCGTTGGTGTAAACCATGCCGGCTTTCAGCGGGGCACCGTAATCGCCGACGTCATGGACGTTCATCCCGAGCCAATGTCCTAGGCCGTGAATGTTCCAAACGCTGGAAGCAGGAACCTCCATCAGTTGGTCGTTGAAAAGCATCTGTACCTTTGCGTCAGCAGCAGGGATCAGGCCAAGTTTTGCAAGGCCGGTTTGTATGACGCCGCGTGAGGCAGCGCTTAAATTACCAAATGTGGTTCCTGGTTTGGTTGCTTTTGCAACGGCTTCCTGAGAGTCGTAAATGATCTGATAAATTTCGGCCTGCTCTTTTGAAAATTTGCCGTTGACCGGAAATGTGCGGGTCACGTCGGCGGTGTAGTGGTCGTATTCCGCACCGACATCAAGAAGAAGCAGCTCGCCTTTTTTGACAGGGCTCTGCGACTCTACATAATGGAGCGTCGTTGCATTGGGACCGCAGCCGACGATCGACGGATAACCCCAAAAATCAGCATTGCGGCGGCGAAATGTGTATTCGACCTCGGCGTGAACCTCGTATTCCCAATTTGCACGCCCGACGGTCGCCATAGCACGCATGTGAGCCTCATTAGAAATATCAACGGCGTGTTGAAGAATCTTCATTTCGTAAGGCGATTTGATATGGCGAAGCTGGGCAAAGATCGGTTGCGCGTTTTCGACTTTGTAGCCTGAGAGATCTTTTGAGAATGTGTTTTCAACGGCAAATTCACGCATGCCGTCGCGGTCCTGAGGGCCTTCCGGCAGCAGCAGATAGATCGTTTCTGCACCGGTCGAGATCGAGGCGGTGCCATCTTTTGAGGCAAACGCTTTCTTTTCCTTTAAGGATTGAAAGAAGGCATCGCGCTCGGATGAATCGACAAGATTCTTCAGGCCGGAAATATTCATCGCTTGTTCACGCGAATACATTCTGCCCTCCCAAGCTTCGCGAAGCGGTACGCGTTTTGGCAAAAAGAGAGTTTCGGTCACATTGCCGCCGTCTTTTGTCATAACAAACGTCGCTCCGTCTTGTTTGAGGGCCGTAAGATAATAGAGATTGTTCTCTTGACGGTAAACGTAGTCGACATCGTTCGTGTAGAGTCGCGGCTCGGCTGAGAACAGTATCAGTACGCTCTTGTCCGCCATCTTTGCAGCGACCGCTGCACGCCGGCGAGCAAGCTCACTTTGGCGTTCGGCATCAGAGAACTTTGGAGCGGGCGGAGCGACGCGGATCGATGTCGGGCCCGTTGCAGCTTTGAGCGGCATCGCGACTGCCATAAATGCGAACAGAGAAATTATAGTGAATATTCTTTTCATCTTAGTACCTCAAAATTAACGTCTTTGAAAGACGTGTTGCCAAAATAATCGGCGGCGAAAACTCGTAATGTATAAGCGCCGTTCTCAAGCGATGCGGCGTCAAGCAAGTCCTCGTGAAATTCATCGCCGTCAACATAGTTTGTAGCGATATAGTTGAATATCGTTTCGCCGGTTGCTCCCGACTTGCTGCCATCGGCGTAAACCAATTTTACAGCATCGCTCGACGGCATACGGTCAAATCTGATTGGCCATTTAGTGTTAGCAACCGGCAAGTTCGCTCGTAATATCTGATAACCGATCTGATAGATACCTAACCGCCGACGATCGGAATTACCGTCTACTTGGTCATACGAACGGACGACGACGCGCGTTTTCCCTGACAGTTTAATACGGGCGTTATTCGCTTCGGTTTCGATTTCGTGCCAATTTTCGTCGAAGACCGTAACTTTTTCAATTGTTGGCGGCCTCGAATCAGTTAAATTAGGGAAAATAAGAGCATCAAGTGCGTTCATTTCTGAACCACTCCGGCCGGCGATCAAGTGGACGTGATTCATCTGATTTAAAGTGCCGATCGGTTCACCTGCATTGAATTTTGTGCCTCGCGGAATTCGAACGCCGGTCAATTTTCCGGCGGCATCTTTTTCGAATTGAAAACGTTCGTCGCCGAATGGAACTGATGACACATTGCGGCCCAAGCGAATGTGAATATAGCCGAGCGTCGGCATTCTGAGCAGTTCGCGCAAGGTGCCGAAATTTTCTGCCGCCACCGGATGAAGCACTTTTTCGTCGCGAACGAATCTAGCTGTTTCACCGTACGCACCGGCGATGTCGAGCCCGTTGTGGAATCTGGCGGGATGTTTAGTCTCGGGAATTTCACCGCGAATTTCGCCAAGCGTTCCGGCAATGTCGCGCTTGTTTTCGGGCGGATCATAGGGCCATCGAGCCGGCCGCAATGTGCGAAATTCTTCAGGCTTGTCTCGAAGAGCTGCTATTTCATCAGCGGTTATCTCATGCCCTGACTTTCGCGAGCTAAATCGCCTGATAAGACGATTGTCGCTGTCAGCAACGAGCAATTCACCGGAGCTATTAACCGCAAGACCCGACGGTCTGTTGAAACGTGCGCGAGCTGCTTGACTGTCTTTGATCCCGCGAGTTTCGTTTGAGATCGTCTCGACAAAGGGAATCACATGCCCGCCGATTTGCCGGATCGCATTGCCATCGGCGACAAAGATTAACTGATCGTTGTAAACGGCGACCGCGGTCGGTTGGACAAAAGATGAAGCCAATAACGCTCCGTCTTTTAGATCCAGGTCGCCGTTGCCAGCCAGTGTCCAGACGCGCCCGTCAGGCTCGATAACGCGGATCCGCCGATTGCCGGAATCGGCGACAAGAAGTTTGTCCTGCCAGACAGCGATGCCGCAAGGCGTATGGAATTTAGCATCCGCGCCAACTCCGTCAGCATAACCAGGCGAACTGCCGACGACGGTTGAGACTTGACCATTTTCTATAACGCGGATTCGGTCGTTATATGCGTCGGCAACGTATATTTTTCCGTCACCCGCGACGGCAATACCGGTAGGTCCGTTGAAAAGAGCGGATGACAAGTCGCCGTCGGCAAAACCCTTTTTGTCGGGAACTCCAGCGATAATAGTAGGGCTAGGATCGAGCCCGTAAATTACATGGCGGCCTGAATCAGCGACCACTAAATGGCCGTCGCTGCCGAACGCAATACCGGAAGGCGTATCCAAACCGCTTTCTTCCGAAATGAGTTTACCGCTATTCGAAAGAATCAATATCTTTCCGTTGAGGCCATCAGAAACGTAGATTTTGCTGCCGTTGACCGCGATGCCAAATGGTTCCCCGAATTCTCCATTTATCCCGGCGACAGTCGAAACGAAGCGGAGCGAAGCAATATCATTTGCCGAAGGCCACCAAAACCAAATGATTGCCGCGAGACATGCAAACAAAAACAGACTCGCCGCCGCGAATATTGGAGTTTTGATGTTTGGACTTTTACTTGGGCGGAACCGCATTACTCTCTGGTAAGAACCCTTTCGGTTTGTTAATCTAATCGCACAGTCTAAATCAAAGGTCAGGAGATTATTATATGTTTTCATTACAAGATCTGCTCGGCAGTGAGCAGGGAAATCAGGCGGTTGATCAGATCAGCCACAATGTCGGGGCCGACAGTTCGCTGGTCAACACAGCGATTCAAGCCGCGTTGCCCGCGTTAATAAACGGGCTTGTCAACAACGCATCTTCACCGACAGGTGCCGAGAGTCTGAATACTGCGCTTGAAGAAGACCACGATGGCAGTGTTCTTGATAATCTCGGCAGCCTCGCAGGAACGATCTTTGGCGGCCAAACCGAAGCTCCACCTTCACCGGCAATGAATGCAGGCGGTATTTTAGGACATATTCTTGGTGACAAACAGGAAGTAGTCGCAGAGGAAGTGAGTCAAAAGTCGGGGATCAGTTCGAGCCAAGTTATTCAGATCCTTATGTTCCTTGCCCCGATCGTGATGGGTTATCTTGGTAAGCAAAAACAACAGCAAGGCGTCAATGCCGATGGCCTCGGCGGGCTTTTGGGCGGATTGCTCGGCGGCGGCCAGTCACAGGCTCAGCAGCAAAATCAGCCTCGATCCTCCGGTAATTCTATAATTGAAATGGCGTCTAACATGCTTGACAGCGACAAGGATGGCAGCGTGATCGACGATCTGGCATCGATGGCGCAGAAATACATGGCCAACAAATAAATATTCATAACCATTCTCAGGACCGTTGCTTTGCATTCGTTGTGCGGCAACGGTTTTTCATTTCATGAAACAAATATCATGAGCACCTCGTAACCATTCAAACTGAAATTGCATCAAACAGCACAAGATCATTAATAATATCGAGGAATTTTTATGAGCCAAATGACCGTATATCGTCGTTTTTTTGCGGTAGGAATGATTTTTTTATTGGGCATGTCAGCGATAGTGCAGGCACGTCCGATGCCGACGAGTGTTTTTGTTCAGCAGGACGAAAAGAAGAAACTGCCGCCAGTTAACTGGGTTCGCTCTCGAAATATCGATATCAAGCATATCGATGTTGACCTTCGTTTTGATTGGGACAGATCGCAGGCGATAGGAACGGCAACGATAACGTTTGCTCCTTTTCGGGATACGGACAAATTTACGCTTGATGCAGCGATGATGACTATCGATTCTGTAACGCTTGCGAACGGCGGTGACTTGAGATTTAAATACGATGGTAAGGACGGCGACGATAACCTCGAAATTATGCTCGGCCGCGTCTATCGAAGCGGCGAGGATGTTTCGGTAAAGATCGCCTACGAGACAAATTACGTCAATTCCACCGGTGACCAAGCGGGCATATTAGGCGGCTTTGGCCGCGGATTGCGTTTCATCAAGCCGACTGAAGATAACCCAACCAAGCCTCGACAAATTTGGTCGCAAGGCGAGACAGAGTTTAATCGCTACTGGTTTCCGTCATACGACAGCCCGAACGATTTTCGTACGTCTGATATTCGTGCGACTGTCGAAAAGCCGTTCAGTGTTGTTTCAAACGGAAAGCTCGTCGAGACAAAAGATAACGGCAACAACACGCGAACATTTCATTGGAAAATGGATCAGCCGTATTCGAACTATCTTTCCTCGATCGTTGTGAGCGAAACAGATCCGGTAGTTCAGGATTTTGAAGGCATTCCGGTTTACAACTACGGATATACGAATGAAAAAAGGGAAGTGGCCGCAACGGTCAAGAATCTTCCTGCGACAATGAAATTTTTCTCCGAGATCACGGGTGTGAAATATCCTTATCCAAAATACTCACAGGCATTTGTCGAGGATTTTGGAGGCGGAATGGAGAATATTTCGGCTACAACTCAGATTGAAGAGATGATCCACGACGAGCGTGAATTGCTTGATCAAGACAGCGAAGGGCTGCAGTCGCATGAACTTGCTCATCAGTGGTTTGGTAACTATGTTACTTGTCGCGATTGGGGGCAGATATGGCTTAATGAGAGCTTTGCAACGTATATGCAGGCGATGTGGAACGAAAAGCTCAAGGGCCATGATGATTTTCTTTATGCGGACATACGCGGTAATCAGAATTCCACAATAGGTACATGGAATCAGGGCAATAGGCGGCCCATCGTGACCAAGTATTATGCAAACAAAGATTCGATGTTTGATACATACGCTTATCCAGGCGGAGCTTCTGTTCTGCATATGCTGCGAAAACATCTCGGCGACAAGCTTTTCCTTAAATCACTCAATCATTATTTGACCTCAAATGCACACCAACCCGTTTCGACGGAGGATCTACGAATTGCAATTGAAGAAACCAGTGGGCAATCAATGGATTGGTTTTTCGATCAGTGGCTGTATAAGATGGGCCATCCGATCTTTGAGGTCACGCAAAATTATGATGACGCAACGAAAAAATTGACTCTGAACGTAAAACAAACCCAGAAGATCGACATCACCAACGAGTATCCTCAGACTGAGTTTTTCCAGTCCTACGTCGATATTGAAGTCGATAATCGCATCGAGCGTGTATGGTTAAAACCCCAAGCCGACAATGTGTTTATGTTTGATGTCGCGGCCAGACCGAAACTCGTGAATTTCGATTACGAAGGCACAATGCTAAAGGAAATGAAGTTTGAAAAATCTATCGACGAACTTCTTTACCAAATGCAGAACGACAAAGATGTGATTGGACGCCGCTGGGCGATGGGTGAACTCGAAAAGAAAGCATCGGACACAGCTAATAGGCCGCGTATCGTTGAGGCTCTTATAAATTCAGCAGAGAAAGATCCGTTTTGGCGCATTCGCAGGGCAGCGTTGTCGGTCATTGCGAATATTTATTCGCCTGATCCACCACCGGGACAGGAAAGGCCCGCTGTCAGACTCGATGCCAATGTTGAACAATCCATGATGCGTCTAGCAAAAGATACACAGTCGATCATTCGCGGCGAAGCTCTCGAATTACTCGGTGAAACTCAGGACAAGAAATACGCCGATCTTTTCATCGCGGCTTTGAATGATCGCAGCTATGAAGTTATTGACCAATCCGCACTTGCTTTAGGGCGGGTAAAAGATCCGCGTGCTTTTGAGGCGTTGGCAAAACTGACTACTACACCTTCATGGAAAGGCAGGATACAGATTGCCGGACTGAACGGCCTTGCTGCTTTGGGCGATGGTAGTGCGTTTGAGATCGGATATAAAGCGGCTACGGACAAGTCCCTTTCACCAAATATCAGAACGACCGCTCTTGTCATTGTCGGATCTTCAGGAAAAGGTGACCCACGTGCGTATCCTTTGATCTTTGAGAAATTTAAAGCTGCATTGGCCGCGTTGAATATTCAAGGTATCATCAACAGTGCTCAGGCTGTAATCAAGATCGCCGATCCGCGCGGCCAAGAGGTCTTTGACACGCTCAAGGTCAAATTCAAAGATCAGCCTGGTGCGATGGCGGCAATTCTGGGATATGAAGCGCAGTTCAAGGCCGCTCTAAAGCAATAAAAAATATTGCCCGAATTTATGAGACATGTTTATTTGAAAATGAAACTGATCCTGTCCTTTGCAGTATTTTTGGTTCTGACCATAGCGAACCAGATCTTTGCGCAGGCCACTCATATTGAGACGAAGACCGCGCCAGTAACCCGTCAAGAAATGCTGCGCGGTTCAATAACACCCGAACGCGAATGGTGGGATGTTTTGCATTACGATCTTTCCGTTCAGTTTATGCCTCAGACAAGAACGATAAAAGGGTCGAATGCGATTACATTCAAAACTCTCAAGGCCGGGAGCAAGATGCAGATAGATCTTCAGCAACCGCTCAAGATTACTGCGATATTGCACGGCAGCGACAAGCCAAAGTTCGATCGCGAAGGAAATGTTTACTGGGTGACCTTTGATAGAGAATTACAGGCTGGCATTGAGGACAAGTTAGAGATCTTTTACGAAGGCATGCCGGTCGAAAGCAGAAATCCGCCTTGGAGTGGCGGCATAACGTGGAAACGCGACGACCTTGGCAATTGGTTCATTATGACAACATGCCAGGGAATCGGGGCAAGCATTTGGTGGCCGAACAAAGACATTGGCTACGACGAGCCTGATCGCGGAATGAGCATCAATGTCACAGTTCCCGAGAATCTTGTTGCCGTATCAAACGGGCAGTTGAAGGGAATAGATAGCAATACCTTTAACAAAACAAAGACCTTTCGCTGGCAAGTCGTAAATCCGATCAATAACTACGGCGTGAACGTCAACATCGGCAACTATGTCAATTGGTCGGAAAAATATGATGGACTCGGTGGGCCTCTCGATTTAAGTTACTGGGTGCTGGCTCATCAAAAGGAAGCAGCCGTGAGACAGTTCAAAGAAGTTCCGCGGATGTTGAAGGCATTCGAGCATTGGTTCGGCAAATATCCGTTTTATGGGGATGGTTATAAACTTGTCGCCGTCGCATATCCTGGTATGGAGCATCAAAGCTCGGTCACATACGGCAACTGGTTTCGAAACGGTTACCTCGACCGTGATGTCAGCGGCACGGGCATAGGATTCAAATTCGATTTTATTATTGTTCACGAATCGGGCCATGAGTGGTTTGGCAACAATATCTCGATGAAGGATGCGGCCGATATGTGGATCCACGAAGGGTTTACAAATTATTCGGAGAATCTTTTTGTCGAATATCATTTCGGTAAAAAAGACGCCGAAGATTATGTGATCGGTACGCGTAAGAACATCCAAAACGATCTGCCGATAATCGGCACTTACGGAGCAAACCGCGAAGGCTCCGGAGATATGTATTACAAGGGCGGTAATATTTTGCACACGATCCGCAACGTAATAAATGACGACGAAAAGTGGCGTGGAATATTACGCGGCCTGAACGCGGAATTCTGGCACAAGACTGTCACAACACAGCAGGTCGAATCGTATATTACCCAAAAGGCTGGCATTGACCTAAGCAAGGTTTTTGACCAATACCTGAGAACAACGAAGGTACCGCTGCTCAGATATAAAATAGAAGGCAACAAACTGTCGTTCCAATACGACCGCGTTGTTTCGGGTTTTGCAATGCCTCTCCGATTGGCCGTAAATGGTAAAGAAGTTGCGGTAATTCCAGCCGAGACTACGCAGTCGATGACGTTTCCAGAAGAAATCACGAGCGTTGTCATCAATCGCAATTTTTACGTAGAGTCGGAAGCCGCGAAATGATTCGGTGCTTGACTCAAGACTCTGAACTCTCTAAACTCTAAACTGTTAAGTGGTGAGTTATTGCAACTTGCGGCCACGTAAAATAAACCGCTAAACAGCAAAGAGTCAACTCTTAAAGTTTTTATAAACTCTGTGCTCGTTTGGCACAGAGTTTTTTTAATTAGGATGAATCGATCATTCGCATTAATCGGGTTTTTTCTGTTCGTATGTGGGGCCTGTTCCTTAATAAATAGACCGCATCCTACAGATGAATCCTTAATTGAGAACTTTAGAGAGCATCGGAGCGAGTTTGAGGATCTTTTGCAGATGTTCAAAGAAGATCGAAGCGTCGGGCGTGTCAGTGACTTCATACGACCGGCAAATTTTTTCGAAAAGTGTGAAAGTTGGGACGGTAAAGAAGTAGAGATGTCGACTATTCGACATTTGGATTACCGCCGACGATTTCTTATCCTCGGACTGTCGGCGGGAATTGAAGGTTATTGTGAGAAAGAGTCGGTTTATTTTTATGCTTCGACCAAAGGTCTTTCTGTAACTGGTTCATCGAAGGGATATGTTTATACCGTGAAGCAACCCACACTTTTAGTAGATGATCTTGATAAATATTGGTCGCCGGATGGCCAATCTTTTGCCGCACATAGGCATATTGAAGGTCAATGGTATTTATTTCTGGACTACGAAGATTAAATGAAGAAGTTTCTCAATTTACTGGAAGAAAAGATCATCGTTTTTGACGGGGCGATGGGCGTGTCTTTGCAAGTGGCGAACCTCTCTATTGATGATTGGGGCGGACCGAATTTTGAGAATTGCTCCGAGAATCTTCTTTATACAAGGCCTGATGTTGTTGAGAAAGTTCATACGAGCTTTCTCGATATCGGCTGCGATGTGATCGAGACGAACAGCTTTGGCGGTAGCGAGGTCGTCTTGACAGAATTTGGCATCGCGGACAAGACATACGATGTCAACAAAAAGGCCGCCGAACTCGCCAAGAGACTTACAAACGATTATTCGACACGCGACCACCCGCGTTTTGTAGCGGGTTCTATCGGTCCGGGCACAAAGCTGCCGACCCTTGGACATATAACCTACCCCGATTTGAAGAATGCTTATGTTGAACAGGTTCGCGGGCTCATCGATGGTGGTTCTGACGTTCTTATTGTCGAGACGTGTCAAGATCTGCTGCAGACCAAAGCTGCGTTGGCGGCGATCTTTGAGCATTTTGCGAAAACAAAATCGCGAATTCCTGTGATCGCTCAGGTGACGATCGAGGTTTTTGGAACGATGCTCAACGGTACTGAGATCGGTGCTGCTTTGACCGCTCTCGAACCTTTTCCGATTGACGTGATCGGTATGAACTGCGGCACCGGGCCGAAGCACATGACCGACAGCTTCCGCTGGTTGTGCGAGAATTCACCATTGCCGGTCAGCATTTTGCCAAATGCCGGTCTGCCAGAAGTGAAGGACGGCCAGCAGCATTACGATGAGTCGCCTGAGAGTTTTGCAGCTCAAGTCGAGCATTTTGCAAAGGATTTCGGAGCGAACATAGTCGGCGGTTGCTGCGGTACAACACCTGAACATATCAAATTGCTGGTTGAGCGTTTAGGCAGTCTTTCGCCGAAGCAGCGCAATGCAAAACTTGCTCCATCGGCCTCGTCTATCTATTTTCAGCAGCCTTATACACAGGATGCTTCGTTTTTAATCGTTGGCGAGCGGGTGAACGCCAGCGGGTCAAAGAAGATGCGTGATCTGCTCGATGCGGAAGATTGGGACGGTCTCGTCAATCTTGCCAAGTCGCAGGAAAAAGAAGGAGCGCATATTCTTGACGTCAATGTCGATTTCGTCGGACGTGACGGAGTTGCCGATATGCACTCGCTGGCAGCGAGGCTCGCGACAGCGGTCAAGATACCGCTGATGTTCGACTCGACCGAGTGGGAAAAGATGGAAGCCGGCCTCGAACACGCGGGCGGCAAATCGATCTTAAACTCGACGAACTACGAAGATGGCGAACCCCGATTTCTTAAAGTTTTAACTTTGGCAAAAGAATACGGTGCAAGTGTAGTCATAGGCCTTATTGATGAGGAAGGCATGGCCCGCTCGTTCGATGACAAGATCAGGATAGCCCAGCGTGCGTATAAGCACGCGACCGAGTTTGGCCTGTCCGGACACGATATTTTCTTTGACCCGCTCGCTCTGCCGATCTCGACCGGTATCGAGGAAGACCGTAAAAATGCGGTCGAAACGATAAATGCGATTAAACAGATCAAAGAAGAATTGCCCGAGGCCAATATTATTCTCGGCGTTTCAAATATTTCATTCGGCCTGAATCCCGCAGCACGCGTTGTTCTCAACTCGGTGTTTTTGCACGATTGTGTTGAGGCGGGAATGAATTCGGCCATCGTAAACGCATCGAAAATATTGCCGCTGATGCGTTTCAGCGAACATGAGATCGATACTGCCCGTGACCTGATCTATGACCGTCGAAAATTTGACGGCGATATTTGTACATACGATCCGCTCGGTGAATTTTCGACGATGTTTGAGGGCAAATCGGCACAGTCGATCAAGCCGGACATTTCAAATCTGCCGATCGAAGAGAAACTGAAACATCACATCATCGACGGCGAACGCATCGGGCTGGAAGATTCGCTCAAGGTCGCCCTCAAAAAATATCCGCCTCTGGAGATCATCAACGATATTTTGCTCGACGGCATGAAAACGGTCGGTGACCTGTTTGGCAGCGGACAGATGCAGTTGCCTTTTGTGTTGCAGTCGGCAGAGTCGATGAAGGCCGCAGTGAAGTTCCTCGAACCTTTTATGGAAAAGGTCGAGGGCTCGAACAAGGGTGTTCTCGTGCTTGCGACCGTGAAGGGTGACGTTCACGACATCGGCAAGAATCTCGTCGATATCATCCTCACAAACAACGGTTACAAGGTGGTAAATCTTGGCATCAAGCAGCCGATCGACGACATTCTGCGGGCCGCAGAAGAAGCGAAATGCGATGCCATCGGAATGAGCGGCTTGCTGGTTAAATCGACTCTTATTATGCGTGACAATCTCGAACTGATGAATGAACGCAGCATGAATGTGCCGGTCATTCTCGGCGGAGCGGCGCTCAACCGGCGCTATGTCGATAACGATCTTATCCCGCTTTATAACGGCAAGCTTTTCTACGCACGTGATGCGTTTGATGGCCTACACGCGATGGACGAACTTACGAGTGGAGAGGTCGGAGTTGAGAGTGTGGAATCAAAAGCAGCAATTGCGGGCGTTGAGATAGAAACACGCCCAGAAGAAATTCAAACCGTAACCGACACCGAAGATCTTGTAGGCGAGGACGCCAAGCTCGGCGTTGAAGCTGCCCGCGTTTCGACGCGTTCGGTGGGCGATACGACACACACGACCCGATCTGACATTTCCAACGCGATCCATATCCCAAAAACTCCGTTCTACGGCTCGAAGGTTGTTGAGATCAAAGATCTGACAAAGGTTTTCGATTTTATAAATGAGACCGCGTTGTTCAAAGGACAGTGGCAATACAAGCAAGGGCGAAAGTCTATTGAAGAATATCAAGCCATCCTCGACGAGACAGTTTATCCAAAATTTGCTGAGATTAAAGCCAAAGCTATACGCGAAAAGCTGCTTGAGGCGAAACTCGTTTATGGATATTTTCCATGTCAGTCGAGCGGCAACGATCTGATTATTTATGAGGACGATGAAAGGACAGAGCGAATAAGGTTCACCTTTCCGCGCCAACCAATTGAACAGCGTGGAAGCAAGAATCTTTGCCTCGCAGACTATTTTGCATCGGTTGAATCAGGGAAAATAGACGTTGTTGCATTTGATCTCGTCACAATGGGCCGAAAGGCAAGCGAGCACTCAGCAGAGCTTTTCAAAGCTGATAATTACACTGATTATCTTTTGTTCCACGGCCTGTCGGTCGAATCTGCTGAAGCCTTGGCAGAAATGTGGCACAAACGCATTCGTGAAGAACTTGGCATCGCCGGTAATGATGCCCCTGAAATGACAAAGTTGTTTCACCAAGGCTATCAGGGCTCACGTTATAGTTTTGGCTATCCGGCGTGTCCAAATATTGAAGATCAGACCAAGCTTTTTGAATTGCTAGATCCATCTCGCATTGGTGTTGAATTGACGGATGAATTTATGCTTGACCCAGAGCAATCGACCTCGGCAATTATTCTTCATCACGCGGACGCAAAATATTTCAATATTGAATAGATTTTGCATGAGATTTTTAGATTAAAAAGCCGGTGAAAAGATTTGATCTCTTCACCGGCTTTTTTACGTAAGACTGAGAATCAGGTGTATTTAGTACCTAAACGCGGTCATCGTCGGTTTATCGCCGCTGGCTCCGAACTGGAATGCGATGAACGCTCCGTTCGAACTGTTTTGGCGATACCAGGTGCCGTCTGATGGTCGGAAGACATTGATGTCAGCCTTGCCGTCGCCATCAAAATCACCCGGTGCCGGTATGTCGTTAGCCAGCCCGAACACCTTGTAGTCATAGACCGAATTTGAACTGTACTTCAGATACCAGATGCCGTCTGATGGGCGAAAGACTGCAAAGTCCATCTTATGATCGCCGTCGTAATCGGCCGGAGCCAGTATGTCGGTTCCAAAGCCGAACAATTCACCATAGAGCGAACTATCCGAACTGTTTATCCGATACCACGCGCCTGTCGAAGGCCTAAAGACCGCAATATCCGATTTACCGTCGCCGTCAAAATCTCCGACGGTTGGCTTGTCTTCGGTTGCGCCGAACTGAATCCCTGTGTAAGAACCATCCGAACTGTTCTGTCGATACCATGTTCCCGTCGAAGGCCGATAAACAGAAACATCCGACTTGCCGTCACCATCGTAATCGGCAGGAGTTGGAAGGTCCTCCGCAAGACCAAACACATAATACTCAACCACACCATTGCTGCTGTTGAAGACATACCAAATTCCCGTCGAAGGCCGATAAACAGCAATGTCCGTCTTGCCATCGCCGTCATAATCAGCTGGAGCTATTTTGTCCGTTCCAAAGCCGAACAAAGTTCCATAAAGCCCAGCTTGCGACTGCTGGATATACCAAGCTCCATCCGCTGGACGAAATACCGAAATATCTGTTTTGCGGTCACCGTCATAGTCAAAGGCCGCTCTGCCAGAAGGCGAACCTGTTGGCGTAGCGGTTGCAGTGTTAGTAGCCGTCGGTGAATTGTTCGGCGTGTTTGTCGCAGTGGGCGTTGGCGAGACAGCGACGGTCGATGTTGATGTCGGAGTCGGGCCTCCTGCACAAGGTGCTGCTGCGGTTCCCGTATTCCTGGGCACGGGATCCGTTACAACATCGAAGTCGTTATTGTTGTTGTTCGTGTCCTGACAGCCGTTTAACTTTCTTACACCGCCTTGTGTAGAAGTGAGTGCGGCACCATTGTTTACGGATGTTCCGCCTTCGCCGTTGCCCGTCGCACCGTTACCGCCTGATCCATATGCCGCCCAATCGACGATAAATGAAAGTTGTGTAGCATCGCACGGGGTTGCCGTTGCTCCGCAGGTGTTTAGTGCGAGTCCGGCAGTTACGAGAGCTACCTTGCCGTTTGTTCCCGACATCGTAAGATTGGTTGTCGTCGCATCAGGTGTCACTGGAAATGGAGCACCAGCCGTTCCTACTGGCCCAAGTTGGACAAGATAATATTGCCCCGGATTTAGGCTGACATCAGGTAGTGCGAATGCATTTCCAGCCGTACTTGCAAAATTGCCTGTCGCGGAGCCGTAATACAAAGATAATCCGTTCAGCGAGCGGGCAGTGGTGCTAACGTTCTTTAGTTCTACGTAATCATTCAAGTATGTTCCAGTTGCGCCGCCGCCGCCGCCGTTAAACTGGCTTATCACAAGCGTTGATCCCTGAACAGGGCTTGGGCTTGCCGATGGTGTGAATGTTGCGGTCGAAGATGCAGTTGCAGTGTTCGTAGGCGACGGAGAGCCGGTTGAAGTCGCTGTGTTCGTGGGCGTCGGGCCGCCGCTGCAGGAAGTCGTGGTCGTGGTATTGCGCGGAACCGGTGCCGTTATTATTTCGAAGTCAGCATTGTTGTTGTCCGTGTCCTGACAGCCGCCGTTCTTCCTTACATTGCCCTGAACCGATGTTAGCGATGCTCCAGCATTCGTAGCCGCTCCGCCTTCAGCGTTATTTGCCGTGCCCCATGCAACAAGATCTATGATAGCGGCGTTCGGTAGCGTACAAGGTGTGGCCGACCCTCCGCATGTGTTTGGCAACAAAGCAGCGGTCACGAGAGCAACCTTTCCGTTTGTTCCTGACATGCTGAGATTCGTCGAACTCTCATCCGCTGTAACTGGCAGAGGAGCACCGGCGGTTCCAGGGTTAGATAGTTGGATAAGATAGTATTGCCCGGGCTGAACTGTTCCGCCTGTGAGGGCGTATGCATTTGTTGAGGTACTCGCAAACTGTCCCGTTGCCGAGCCATACATTAATGACAGGCCTGCCAGCGACTGTGGACTCGATGAAATATTCTTCAGCTCGACATAGTCGTTAAGGTACGTTCCGGTGGAACCGCCACCTCCGCCGTACGCCTGACTGATAACGAACGTTGTCGAAGCAAACGTGCGCTGGGCAGTGTCGGTATTTTTTACCGCGTCCGAATCGTGATTCACTTGGACTGCTTTTGTTGTGCTTCCAACACCAAAAAAATCTTTTACCGATTCGATAAATGAATTTTGGGCCGCATTTGCTCCCGCAACCATTAATGTTAAATATGTTATACCGATGACCGCTGCTATTGCGGGCCTCGCCGCTGCACGTTTTCCAGGCCTTTGACTTCTATACATATCCAATGACTCCTCAATTATTTTCTAATAAATCCTTTTAATATCGCCGAAAACCTCTCTCCATCGTCGCGGCGATCGCTATTCTCGGTTAATACCTAAGACATCTGTCTGTTTTCTCGAATTATATGCTAATTTAGGCCGATCTCAAAGTTAAGTTTGCATTACATCTTGCAACAAAAAAAGACGGACAGGCAAATGTTGCCCGTCCGTCTTGAATGCCCGCCTATGGCGGGGCTGAGTGCTAACCGCCGTTATTCCTGCGGATCGGCCGTGAAGTTTGCATCGACGATATTATCGACGAGGCTCACCACTTGGGTCGGGTTGCTGAAGCTGTAACGGTTCGAAATAACCGTCACTATGTATGTTTGACCGGTTATCAAACCTTCAACTGAGTAATAACCAAACGATCCAGTGGTTACGACGAGTGGCTGCTCAAGCGATCCGCCTGAAACAACGATCTTCGCATTGCGTATGCCCGCTCCGTCCGCAGTTGCCACGCGGCCTGAGATCGAAGCACTTGCAGCCGTAGCCTGGATGAACTGCAGCTGCCAGCCGCCGTTTACACAGCCGGTGATGGCGTTCACTCGTGAGAGTAAACCTGCGTCATCACGCATGTACAAGCTCCATGTACCGTTCGAGTTCGTGTTGCCAAAGTTGCCGAACAACGTCTGGGTTCCAATGCCGCCGACGGTGCTTCCCGGTTCGTTATAAGGTGCCGGAGGTGCCGGTGCAGGGAAGACTCCTTGTCCCGGTTCCCATGTGGTTGGCTCAAATGACCCTGTCGTCAATGGTCCCGAATCAGGCAATACCTGTCCTGCTGCATCGTCGAAGGTTAGATTCACTCCAGGCGAAGCCTGCGGAAGAGCTCCGCCTGCATCAGCCATAAGAACAAATTTCTGTCCTGCCGGGCCTACCAGAAGGAAGTCCATGTTGTCCGGGAACTGATGTTGTACACCAAACAACGTAACTCGTACAGTCTGGATCTGAGTCGGTCCACCCGTGACGGTGATCGTCGAAGGATAGAGATCAGCCTGAGTGCCGAGTGTGGTACACATAGCAGCACTGTTTGCAAATACCTGTCCAACAGGCGTTCCCGTCGGTGTTGCCGTTGCCGTATTTGTCGGTGATCCTGCTGCTCCGACCGTAACGCTTCCGTTTGTCGTAAATGCCGGAGGATCGCCTTCGTTCCACGTAAATCCGGTATGGAAGATCTGATTCGGATCCGTGTAGTCCGCAAAGGTCAGCGGTGATGACGTTCCGTTAGCACCTACAACCGTGAACCTCAGATTTATCAGAGTTCCAGCTCCTGCCAAATTCGCGGCCTGGAATGCTGAGATTATGAAGTGTCCGTTGAAGGTTGCATTAGGCGTGATCGACATCGCACTGCTAAGTGTGCCCGTCACATCGAAACATGCATTTCCCGTACACGCTAGGCCGCCAGCCGGCTGTAGTACTGCAGGGTTGTAATCGATGTTTAGGTCATACGATATGATCCCGCGACCCGTAGTGTCACCGACCGTGATCGGAATCGTGATCGTCGAGCCCGGTGAAGCACTGACATTCGGCAACGACACTGTCACTGGCGGTGTTCCCGTTGCCGTCGGAGATGCAGCGCCCGTCGGTGTATTAGTCGGAGTGTTCGTCGAAGTTGCGGTCGGGGTGCTTGTCGACGTTGCCGTCGGTGTTCCACAGGCTCCGCCGCCGTTGAGAATGAACGGAATATCCTGTGCCGCTAGGGCTGTTCCCGTGTCGATCACAGCGGCATAGGTCGTCGGAGCACCTATCGTGCCTTGAACTGCGTTCGATCCGGGCTTGTTCACCTGTCCGAGAATGCTCACCGGCGGTACGAACGGGCCTGATGCTCCTGTTCCGCCAAGTTGGAATTCCAGCCAATAGGTTCCGGCCGGAAGTGTTGTGCCGACATTTGCTATCGTTGCCATTATCGGCCTTGTCGCTCCTGTCGGGGCTGCATCCGTAGCTCGATATGCTCCGCTCCATGCCGATGATGCAAAGCGATTTGTCGTCAGATCGCCAAACACCACCGTGCTGCCAACCGCACCCGGAACTCCGTTCCAGATCTGTACTCGTGCAGTGTTAAATGTGCTGGGTGATGTAGCCGATCCCGTCTGATAGCCGTACAGCGTTACCGTATTGATCGTCCATCCGCCCGCAGGTACCACAAAATCATCTGCCAGCGTATTTCCAGGAGCCGTTGTCGTTGACCCGAATCCAAGAATGTTCAACCCGAGCCCTGTCTGCAATGCACTTAGCGGTGCTCCTCCTACTCCGCCCGTCGGATTTGTCACTAGCGGGCCGTTGTCAAATAAAACACTTGGGCTGCATGACGGACTTGCCGACGGAGCACCTGTTGGCGTGTTCGTCGCTGTTGCCGTTGCGGTTGGCGTATTGGTCGATGTATTTGTCGGTCCCGAAGTTGGAGTATTTGTCGGGGTGTTTGTTGGCGTACTGGTGGAACATGCCCCGATCAACTCGACTCCACTTATTACCGTACCAGACGCGGATAAACCGTCGGCGACGATCACGCGTCCATCGGGCAACGTGCCCTGTGCATGGCCCGCACGCGGGCTTATCATATTTGGGCCGGCACTGAACGTGCCAGCACCGATATTGAATATGCGTGTGGTATTATCTGCGGCGAAAGCGGTGTTTGCTCCGGAAACTATTAGCAATTGGCCTGTACCGTACGGCGAAATGCCGCCATAGTTGCCGCGTGCTGCGGTTCCTGCCGAACCGATAGTCGTCCAACTGTTCGCCACAGGATCGTAGCGCAGTAGAGTATCTGTCGCAGTAAACTGGGTTCCCGTTAAACCGCCGTATAGATAGATTAGCCCGTTGGCCACAGTAGCATAGGTGTTAGTTCGTCCACTAGGTACTACTGCCCCAGTGGTCCATACGTTTGTGGCTATGTCGTAGATGAAGTTGGTGCTCAGAGCGTTGTTGAAGTCATCACCGCCCATGACGTAGAATTTGCCGTTGACTACGGCTCCGCCACCCGCCTCGACAATACCGGGCATGTTCGCTCCGCTACTCCAGGTGTTCGTTGCGATGTCGTAGATACTAAGGGTATTGAGAACTGTAGTGCCGCCGGTGAAACCGCCAGCGACAAATATCTTGCCAGTTCCGGCACCCATAACGCCTTGGCTAATAGCGACAGGCAATGGGGCAAGCGAACTCCACGTGTTTGTAGTCGGATCGAAACGCTGGAATTGGTTAGAGATTATCGGCGTTGCGTCCGCACTCTGGCCGCCGGCAATGTAGAACTTGCCATCCGAACCGACGGCTCCTGGAACCGCATAACCCGCCGGATTTGCAGGCGGACCGGCTACCCAGGCACCGCAAGGCGTTGATGTTGCCGTCGCAGTCGGGGTTGCGGTATTGGTAGGCGTCGACGAGCCGGTCGAAGTTGCGGTTGGTGTTGGCGTGTTGCCGCTGCCCGCTGTTACCGTGAAATTCGTGTTGGAAATATCAAAAAAGATGTTGCCAACTGCTTCGACCTTGATTCTCGCGGTGGTAGATGGCGTGTTCGGAATCAATACGTCTTGGCTTCCGTCATTGGCCGTGCTGGCCGCAAGGACGGTTGGGAAAGTATTTCCACCATCAGTTGACATTGAGATTCTTACATTCGCCGCATTTACAGGTGCGCTTGATGTGTTTGCAACGTCCCAGGTAACAGTTTGGAACGTATTGCCGACGAATGAAACAGCAGTGTTCGGAGATGTAACTGTGAATGGGCCGCTGTTGCCATCGACATTGACTAAAGAAGTAGCGGTGTTGATACCGCCGGTTCCCGGATGATTGTCACGAGCAACAACCTGAAACGTCATCGTACGAGTGATTGACGGCAGAATTTCTCCGGTGAGGAATCCGCCAGTACTCGTCGGAGGAACGTTCGCATTGTTCAAGATGTTAGTTAACCTAGGGAAAGTACGGGTTCCGCTTGCCGTTGGCAGAAACGGCCTGAAGATCGGCCTGGCTTGTCCGTCCTGATCAGAGTTCAGCGTAGTGGTCGGAGCCGGACCGAGATCATATTCTTGCCAATCATATGTTATCGAATCACCAGCGTCCGGATCAGTAGCGGTTGCCGTTAAGGAAAACGGAGTCAGCTTAGGAATATTAAAGTTGCCAGGTCCGGTCACTGTCGGCGGCGTGTTGCCTGAGGCAGTCGTAACCGCGCAAGTGTTGCCTTGGCCGGTTTGGCTGTAGGCGACAATAACTTCGAGGCTCTTCACATGAAAAGTGTCGATACTGTTGTTAGCAAGGTCCTGCGGTGCGCAGAGGCCTGCGTAGGCCATGATCGTAATACCGCTACCTACCTCGTAAGCAGAACCAGCCGACCTGTTTCCACCACCGCAGCCTCCAGCCGTGCTGTTGAAAGTGTGGTTTGCTCCCCATTGATGGCCCATTTCGTGTGCCACATAATCGATCGCGAAGGGATCGCCAACCGGATTTGGCAAGCCGGTGGTTCCGCCCCCTTTACTTGCTCCGCAGGGTACTCCCAAATTAGCGACGCCGCCGCTGCCGGTAGTAAATACATGGCCGATGTCGTAATTGGCAGTGCCGATAACCGTGTTCAAATTTGGTGTATTCTGGCCCAATGCTTCAGTACCGTTGCCGTAAGGATCATTCGCAGATGTACAAGCCGTAGAGCCGCCCGGTACCGGGCAAGTGAGGTTGTCGCCTGCATAAACTATAAGGTTATTGTTTGCAATGATGACCATTCGCATCGCGAGGTCTTTTTCATACACGCCGTTTACGCGGTTCATGATGAGAACCTCGGCGGCAAGACATCCGGCAACCGTATTTCCGCCGACTGCGGAGCAATATTCATTATTGGCTGCAAGGGCGAGACGATACGTTCTCAATTGAGTTCCTGATGTTACTTCAGGAGCCGGAGCGTTAGCGGTAGGTCTTGATAGAAATTCAAACGACTCCAGTTCCTTGTTAAGACGTGTAACAGCATCAAAGCCGGTTTCGTCTTTTACTTCGCACTCGAAGCCATTTGACGGCCTTTGTGCGTCGTTCTTAAAGTAGCTAATGTAATTATCGGTGTCGCCTTGCGCGTAAGGATCTACCATCACAGTTCCATTTGTCGAGAAGATCATCGAATGGAAGCCACTCGGAAGAAAGTCAAAACGAACGAATGCAGTAGGATCGTCAATACCGAATCCGCGATAGGTTTCTCCTAGTTCCGGATAGTTTTTCAACAGCCCGCGTTCGACGATCAGCGAGTGTTCGATCTGAAAACGGCCGAACGATCCATCGGGCATTGGCAAACTCAAAATAACAGGTGCTCTACCCGAAAATTCTTCCGGAGCCTGGTTCAACAATGCCTTCAAGGCCGCTTTGTTGAGGCGAAATGTCTCGTATGCGGACGGCAGGCGGGAATTGTCTATGCCCCGCGGCTGCAATAGCGCTTTATCTGTTTGCTCCCAGACATTGTCTGAGGATCTCTGTCCCGCCATTACAACTCCGGCCATCAAGGCCATTGCTGCTAATAACAAGACTATTCTGTGATTCCACTTGATATACATAACGAACAGGCTCCTTTATAGATATAGATCTTTTGGTTTTCGAATATCGCGTCTTTATCGGCAGGATCTGCCGGACGAAACTACAAAGTTAACGTACAAAACAAGAAAATCTTTTAGATAGGCTAAAAGCTTTAAGAATTTAATTCGTATCATATAGAAAAAACAAGGGATTGTCTAACCAATTTAATTGCACAACGAAATTTTTTTTGCATTTCCCTGAGTGCTAAACTTGGCGTTTGTATATGTCAAACAAACTCGCTCCGTCCGATCCAGCAGCAAATTCTTTGGAAGCCGTTAAACCGATGGTTCCCGAAGTAGCCGAGATCGGTGCGCTCGACACGGTGGAAAGCATTGGGTTTCGCCTTGCGCACCGAATGAATTTGGGCGTTTGGAAGCGTGTGTTGACGTTTTGTCAGCGGCATATCGGTTCGCTCTGGATCTATCTGGCGACGTATAACCTGATGAACGTCTTCGGCCTAGAGAATATTGAAAACAGCGATGTAAATAAGCCGCTTTTGCTTGTTGCGAACCATCGCTCTTTTTTTGATATGTACACGGTGTCGAGCGTCATCTTTCGCCGCACGAGACGTCCCGTCAAATTATTCTTTCCGGTGCGAGGCAAATTCTTCTACGATAGCCCCGTCGGATGGCTGGTTAATTTTGTAATGGGCTGGTTTTCGATGTACCCGCCTTTTTTTCGAGAGGCAGGGGACGCGAAAAAGAGGGAATTTGACAAATATTCGATGCGGCGGCTCATACAGCTTTGCACAACGGGCCGCGGGCACATCATCGGCTTTCATCCCGAAGGCCAGCGCAAACTCGACGGCGACCCATATAGCTTGCTGCCCGCTCAACCTGGCGTCGGAAAGATCATTTACGCGGCTCATCCGCAGGTAATACCGGTATTTATTGCCGGTTTGGGCAACGATCTTCCAAAACAGGTGCTTGGAAACTGGCGCGGCGGCGAGAAAGTACGCATTTGGTTCGGCGAACCGGTCGATCTCTCCGAGTTTTACGAAAAAGGCGACCGCATCCGCACCCACAAAGAGATCGCCGACCATCTAATGGCCAAAATTGGCGAACTCGGCAGTAAGGATAAGCTGGAATTAGGTAGGCGGTTAATTGATTAACAAACAGTGGAAGGGAACATTGCAACACAAGAAAGGCCGCTTTTAGAGATGTCGCAAAGGCGGCGTTGGGCCGTAGTTGCGGGCGTAATGACAGGTATGGCTATCGCGGCGCTCGAAGCGACCGTTGTCGGCACTGCGATGCCGACGGTCATTGCATCGCTTGGCGGCATAAATCATTACAGTTGGGTGTTTTCCGCGTATTTAGTAACTTCGACGGTGACCGTGCCGGTTTGGGGCAAACTGTCCGATCTTTATGGCCGCCGGATAATGTATCAGCTCGGGATCGGCGTCTTTTTGCTCGGAACTTTGCTTTCGGGCATGGCAGGCTCGATGACGCAGCTGATAATTTTTCGCGCTATTCAAGGTTTGGGTGCGGGCGCTCTTATTCCGCTCGGAATGACCATCATCGGCGACACTTTTACATTAGAAGAACGCTCAAAGATGCAGGCGTATTTTAGCGGCGTTTGGGGCTTGTCGAGCGTCATCGGCCCTGTTATCGGCGGCTTTATCACCGACCAGATCTCTTGGCGATGGGTGTTTTTTATCAATCTCCCTATTGGGGTAGTCGCCGCTCTGATCATCGGATTTGCCCTAAAAGAGCCAAAGGTCACGCAGAAACCAACCGTCGATTACGCCGGAGCGGCCCTCCTTATGATCGCGATCAGCCTGCTGATGTTGGGAATGGTCGAGGGCGGCGGTTCGCTTGATACTATTTTTTCGGGCGAGAATCTGTTGATCTTCGCCGGTGGCTTTCTGCTGCTGGGATTATTTGGATGGGTCGAGAAAAAGGCTCCTGATCCGATCATTCCGTTCGGGCTTTTTAAGAATAGAACCGTCGCAGTTTCGGTTGCCGCAGGTTTTCTTGGCGGCATCGCGATGTTTGGAGTCATATCCTACATACCGCTATTTGCACAAGGTACGCTTGGAATGACTGCCACAAAAGCCGGATCGCTTTTGACGCCATTGATGCTTAGTTGGGTGACGATGTCGGTCGTTGGCGGACGATTATTTTTAAAGTTGGGCTACCGGATGATCACGCTCGCGGGATTTATCCTTATGACGATCGGTTTCGGCCTGCTGGCTATGTTCGGCCCCGAAACGCCGCAATACCGCTTGTATATCGACCTGATATTGATCGGAGCGGGATTAGGATTAACGATGCTGACGCTTTTGATCGCGGTCCAGCAAGCCGTCGAGCGAAGCCAGCTTGTCATCGCGACCTCGCTGAACCAATTCTCACGCGCTATCGGCGGAGCGTTCGGTGTCGCGATCATGGGTGCGATATTGACATCAGGCCTTGCCTCTCACCTTCAAAAAGCCGCGCTCAGCGAAAACAGCGTCATCACAGTCGAACAAGCGGCAGCCTTTGCGTCAAACCCAAACGCCCTGATCGAGCCTCAAGCAAAGGCCGGCCTTAGCACCGAAACTTTAACGGTCCTGCAAAAAGCGATGGCGGCCGCGATACATCCTGTCTTTTGGATGGGAGCTTTTGTATGTGTGATGGCCCTTTTTGTGACGTTTATGTTGCCGGGAAATGGCCAAACGCCCGATGAACGTGAGACCACAGACGACTGCGGCGAGACAATGCTGATGGCCGAACAAACGACTATAAACGCCAGAAATCAGCCTTCGTCACAGGATGGATCAGGTTGATCATTTATCGGTTTTCGGTTCGGTTGCTGAGTTTGAATTAGAATTACCAGCCGCGACCTGATTCTGCTCGGTCTCTTGTTTTAGATCTTCTGCGGATTTCCATCCGGCCTTTTTGAGTAATTCGATAGCAAACCGCACCGGCACGGCCATATTTGCGGCGGTATTTTCGGTAAATACGCCGAAATTAACGCCGATCACCTTGCCCGCTTGCCCAAACAGCGGAGCGCCGCTGCCGCCCTCCGCGGTTTTTGCATCGTGAACGATGCGTTTGGCGTCGAGATCGGTGATCGCACCCTGCGTGGTAAGCGGAACGATCTTTTGCGACTGCGCGAGGAAGTTGATCAGGTTCTGCCGCGAATTGCCGAAACGCTGGTTGATCGATTTGGCTTCATCGTCATCGACCATCGCGAGCAAACGGTCAGGCCCGCTTGGGTAACCCATCGTAACAACCGTTTTGCCTACTGCAGCCGATTCCGAATCGACCTCAAGCGGAAGCGACGGTATTTCTGCAGGGATCATCGCTGGATCGATCGTCGCGATCGCTACGTCTTCACGGCCTCCGACCTGCCGGACTTTTAACGGAAAAGGCTGTGCAAAGTTTGGAAAGTAGATGACAAGGCGTTTGACACGAGCTCGACCATTTGCGGCCTTCATCATTTGCTTGACCTGCTCGTCTTCTTCCCAGGGCTGAACGACGTGGCGGTTCGTGACGATGTAGCCGCCGCCGACATGAAAGCCCGTCCCAATAAAATCGTATTCGACCGTCGAACCGTTGCCTTCGGTCGTCAAACCGATCTGCGGCGGCATATTCGCGCGGTTGGGGTCTTCGGACTGCGAAGGCTCGAAAGGATTTGGCCTGAAGGACTGCGGATCGGCATAGCGCAAAACCTTGCCGCTCTTTTTATCGACCAGATCGTAAACGCCGACGATCAGGCAAACGCCGCCGCCATACTCTACCCGCAGATTTGGTGCGAGCGAGACGGTTCTGATCAGATCTTTGTTCGATTTATCCAGATCGCCGAGTTGGCCGGTTGTTTCCTCAAGCTTTAGTTCGAGGCGTTTGATGACCTGGCTTTGCTCCTCTGATATTTGGCGGCTTTTTTGCAGTTCGTCACTGACAGCATAGCCGATGTACAAAATGCCGCTGATAAATCCGACAGTGAGTACGAGGGCGATAAGTTTGGACGTCCATGAGATCTCACGTGAGAGTTCGCGTACAAATTCGCGTAAGAAAGCTTTGGCGTCGTCGCGTTTCGCTCCGCGTGCTGACTCGATCGCCGCATCCTCGATGAACCGTGAGATCTGCGGCTGTTCGCGATTGGTCGTGATTAGAGATGATTTGGTCTCAAGCGAAAAGAACGCAAACGAGATGTCCGAATCATCCACCGTGATAACGTCGCCGTCAGCGATCGCGATGAACCTTCGCATCGGCTTGTCGTTAATTTTGAGATCGAGCGTGGCATCAAAGTCGGTGATACGGTAGCTGCCGTCGGCGTTCTCAAGGTCGAACCACATCCCGCGACCGCTCGATTTCGGCGTGTGGATCTGCAGGTCGCTGTACTCGTCCGAGCCGACCCGAATTCGCTCGTCTGAGAAGAATTCGGTCCGCTTTTCCGTGCCGACCGTGATGTGGATAATAATGCCGACTGCCATCGTGTTCGTCGGAACGCAGGCTGCTAGCCTGCGTTTGGACTGACGAAAGAAATTCTAACATAAAACCGTAATGCCGCGTCGCACGGACAGCGCTTATAACGAATGACTCGCAGGCTGGCAGCCTGCGTTCCGACGCGCTACGCTATTCACATGGCAAAGCCGAAATTCATCACCGACCGCGAAGAGCTGGAAAAGCTCGCACCGATGCTCAAGGCGCCGATTCAGAGGCAGATCTTCGTCTGCACCGGCAAATCCTGCAAAGCTGTCGGCGGCGAGGAGGTAAAGGCCGAGTTCGCCCGCATTCTCGAAGCGAAGGGCCTGCGTCAGGGCAAAGAGTCAAAGGGCCGCAACCCGCTCGGCTCGGTGCTGCTGACCGAATGCGGCTCGATCGGCTTCTGCTCGATCGGCACCGCCGTAATGGTCTATCCCGACGGCACGCTCTACGCCCAGGTCCAACCCTCAGACGCCGCCGAGATCATCGAAGAACACATCGAAAAAGGAAATGTCGTCAAAAGACTGGCGTTGATGAAGTTAGGGAATGACGATTAGAATAAGAGACCATGCAACTCCTCAAAATAGCCTTTATTGTATTTGTGATTCATGTCCACTGCGAATCATTTCAGGCTCAAACAAAATGTAATGAGCCGATTAGAAAAGCGGTTTGGCAAACCTTGCCTGGAAATCTTCAGTCGGATGCCTCCGATTGCCGAGAGAGTCTTACTGTAAAGCCTATTACTCTCGGAAGATTTAAAGGCAATTTAGTTCGCGGGCGCTCAGATTTCTTTTGTGGCGTTACCGGTAATTGCTCGACTTGGATCGTCTCGAAGGCAGGAAAGCGCTCCAAAATCATTCTAAATGCGGGTTCAGCAATGGACTGGATCGAGAAAATCCCACGTGGGCATCAGCAATATCCCGATCTCGTAATGCGATGGCGAATGGGGGCGGCGGACCGGTATCGAGGCGTATTTAGGTTTAGTGGTTCGGTTTATCGATTGCGCACCTGCGATTACGAGTCCAATGAACGAGATGGAAAGGTGTATCTACAAACCGCAAACAAAAAGTTCTGCGAGTAAGAAAACGTCGTTGATAATACACCAAATTCGGTATTATCAACGACGTTTGTTTAGAGTTACGCGTTTACGCGTGATAAAGAATCACGGCTGAAGCCGTAACTCTGAACCTAAGGCGTTGGCTTCTTTGTGGGTTTGTCGTATTCGGACTTTTTCTTGAGGCCGAGGCCCTGGAGTTCGTTGGAGCTTGAGCCGAACTGGGCTTTGACCTGATCTTTGGCGCCGAGCATATAGTCGTGAAACTGCCATTCCGCAGTGACGGCGTTATCGCGGGCTGCGTCTGCGGCGGCTTTGGCTTGTGCTTCCAGAGCCTGCGTGCCCGACATTTGCGTCGCCGAAGAGCATTAGCAAGAAAGCTCCCCTCCTTCGTAAGGAGGGGAGCTTTTTGTTGCCACCTTTTAACTTCTCACGCACGCATCGCGGTCAGTATCTCATCCACGACCTTCTTTGCGTCGCCGAAGAGCATTAGCGTGTTGTCTTTGTAGAAGAGCGGGTTGTCGACGCCGGCGTAGCCGCTGGCCATGCCGCGTTTCATGACGATGGTGTCGCGGGCTTCCCAGACGTGGAGGACGGGCATGCCGGCGACAAAAACATCACCGCGTCTCATCGAGGAGCCTCATCAATCGCCAACAGGCTTTCGACACCCGCTGCTTCCAACTCTTCATCCAGATCAAATTCAGTGCCGCCAAATTCAGCCGCAAACGAAGCAATCGACGCAGTTCGTTCCGCGCGCCACGCCGTTGCTTCTCGCGAAGCCAAAAAATCAACAAAATCAATTACCTCGTCGATCTTTCCCGGCGGCAAAGCGTTTACTTTTCTTATTAAAATGTCTTCACCGATCATTACTGCAAAATATCAAATTACGGCCTGAATAGCAATATTTTCCCGAATGCAGCTCGATCGGCACCGCCGTCATGATCCGCCCCCACGCTCTACGCCCAAGTCCAACCCTCAGACGCCGCCGAGATCGTCGAAGAACATATCGAAAATGGAAAAGTCGTTGAGCGATTGGCTTTGATGGAACTACGGGCAGAAACGCGACTGTATAGGAGCGTGCGTTCAATCGAGAAGCTTCGTCGCCAAATGCACGCTCGTTCACACTCGCGTTTCCGCCCGTTTCGAAAAAGGAAATGTCGTCAAAAGACTGGCGTTGATGGAGCTGACAGAACTGCCCGCGAATGGTTAGTTACCGCCTTTAGAAAAACCACCGATAGTGATTGTTTTGGTTTCGCCCTGTTTCCACTCGCCTAAAGATGTTTCGTCCTCAGCTGAGATGATCTGCCAACCATCTGACGTTTTACCTGCGAAGGTATACCAGCCGCCGAAACTATAAACTTGTTTCTGTGTCACCACGATTTTCGAACCTACACTCAGGCCGCTCTTAGTTCGGAAAGTTCTGTCGATCGTATGAATATATCGAATCTTCCTACTCTCCTCGTCATACGCGACTGTGTAGGTAACGCCAGCAATCGTCTTCTTGATAAACGGTCTAAACTGGCTGGGATGCGTCGCGATGTATGGTGCAGTTTCATCTTCGGTAGGCAGATATTGGTACGGAATCTTTGCCCCAATCTTAAGTTTGAGATCAGATTGTGCAACGACTGCCGCTGTAAAAGCGACCAAGCAAATTAACGAAAGGAATAAAACTTTCATAACGTAACGTCGTTGATAATACACCAATTTCGGCGATTATCAACGACGTTTTTTTGCAGAAGTCTGCGCGTGAGCAAGGGCTTAACATTCAGCATTGAGTGTTAAGCCCTTACTAACGTGCGGACTTCTGCATTTATCAAAAATGGAAACGTCGTCAAAAGACTCGAGTTGATGGAACTACAGAAACCCGCGAGTTAGCAACCTATTTCTGATATGCGTCGAGAAATTCGTCGCGGCTTATACCGGCTTGGGTGCAAATAGTTCTTAAGGTGGAAGCTTTGATCGTAGGATGATTTGGCATCGTCAGCGGTGTTCGTGTTCCGTCGTCATTTTCTCTTGCCATCGCAATGTGCTCGCGTTCACGTACGATCTGAAATCCGAGCCGTTCTAGCGCCCGAACGACTTTGGATTTCGGAGCATCGACAGGAAATTTGCCGGTCATGCGGCGAGACGGCTTTCCGCGATAAAGGCTTCAAGAACGGGTGAGTCATCATCAAATGCATCCGCGCCGAACGTTTCAATATGAAAACTTATAGCAGATTCAACATCAGCCAATGCTTCCTCATAAGTATCACCCTGCCCCACGACGACGCCTTTCAGCCCCAGAGGATATGAAACAAATCCATCCGAGTGTTTTTCAATAACCAGTTTTAATTTGTCCATAACACTAATGACGCTATTTTCACATACATCGAAATAAACGACAAGAGTTTTTAGTACAGAAGCCTGCGCGTGAGCGAGGGCTTAACATTCCGCGTCGAGTGTTAAACCCTTACTAAAGTGCAGAGCTTTCGCAGTAATTTCTTGCCATCTATTACGCGGAGTCGCGCAGTTCAACGGCGGCTTCGGCGTGCTTGGCCGGAGCGGAGGCATGCTTTGCATGATGATTGCGATGAAGAAGGGTATCAACACCATGATGATGCTTCGAGATGATCGGGCGCCCGTGAAAAGGTGATGGACGGGATGACTCGCCGTCGTTCGATAGTTTTTCCGATGGCTTTTTGGGGGTCTGCGATGGCTTTTCAGGGTACTTCAGATGGCTTTTCAGGATCTCAAAACGGCTTTTTTGCACCGATTTTCTATAAGCCATTGCAAATCATATATTTAGACCCGTAACACCGCGCCATCGATGCAAGAAGCCGTCTCTCGTCTTCTATTCAAATTGTCGTCGATGACATCAGGCACCTTGAGCTTATTTTTGGTAGTTCAACCCGTTCATGCACGCATCGCAGTCAATATCTCATCAACGACCTCTCTGCGTGAAAGAAGATCATGCCGCTAGTTTTAGCCCTTCTCCTTGATTATGGAGTGCGATTATTTGATTGCTTTGCAGAGCAAATTGGGCGTATGCTTGGCCTTCGTCATCGCTAAACTCAACTTCAAAGACCTCAGGAGCGAGAAGTTCGACAACGGTTCCTACTTCGCCGCGATCCAAGCCGCGTTCGGGCAGGTCTTCGAGTAAAGCTACCGTGTCGAGCAATTCAATTTGTTTCTTCTGCATCTTACCTCCTTTTTAGCACATAACAACTCGTCAACCGCGGAGTATCTTCATTAGCAAGTATGATCCATGTGCTTCTTATCGGCGCGGTTCCTGCGACCGTCGTCCATTCAAAATCTACCACAAAACGCTCGCCATAAACATCATTTTCTGCCGAGACCGCCGCTTCCGTGATTCTTGCGATGTCAAGGAGCTTTTCGCGCAACTCGTCGGCGTTTGAAACGGTTATTCCTAAAGCCGATGCGAAAACACGAGCTTTATGTCTGCCGCGCGGATTGTCTGGATTCAAACAGTATTCCGTTAGTTTGCGAATATCGACAATTGCGTTTTCACCCTTCGGCAATCGCATATGTTAGCCTCGCATCGCGGTCAGTATCTCGTCGACGACCTTCTTTGCGTCGCCGAAGAGCATTAGCGTGTTGTCTTTGTAGAATAGCGGGTTATCGACGCCGGCGTAGCCGCTGGCCATGCCGCGTTTCATGACGATGGTGTCGCGGGCTTCCCAGACGTGGAGGACGGGCATGCCGGCGATCGGCGAGCCGGGGTCGTCAAGAGCAGAAGGGTTGACGATGTCGTTGGCACCGATCACCCACGAAACGTCGACGCCCGGGAAATCATCATTCACTTCGTCCATCTCGAAAACGATGTCGTAAGGGATGTTCGCCTCGGCGAGCAGGACGTTCATGTGGCCGGGCAGGCGTCCGGCGACCGGGTGGATCGCGAATTTGACGTCGATGTTCTTTTCTTTGAGGATCTTGCAGACCTCTGCAAGCGAGTGCTGCGCCTGCGCCACCGCCAGACCGTAGCCGGGAACGATGATGATCTTTTTGGCGTTGGTGAGGAGTTCGGCTGCTCCGGCGGCGTCGACCGAATGCACTTCGCCTTGCGGCTCGCCGCTTGCTGATGACGCGACTGTTCCGCCTTCGGTGCCGAATCCCCCGAGCATCACGCTGACGAATGAGCGGTTCATGCCCTTGCACATTATGTAGCTGAGGATCGCACCGCTCGATCCGACGAGAGCTCCGGTGATGATCAGCAGGTCGTTGCCGAGCATAAAGCCCGCCGCCGCTGCCGCCCAGCCGGAATAGCTGTTGAGCATTGAAACGACCACCGGCATATCCGCTCCGCCGATCGCCATTATGAAATGCACGCCGAGAATGCCTGTAATTATGGTCGCGATCAGCAGCGGCCATTGTCCCGCCTGCTCGTTTGGCGACATAAAGAACGCGACGCCAAGCCCGATCGTGATCAGCAGCATCGCGAGATTTATCATATGTCGCCCGGGCAGCATGAACGGCTTGCCGCCGATGCTTCCGCGAAGTTTTAGAAAAGCGATCACCGATCCGGTGAACGTGATCGAACCGATGCAGACGCCGATGAAAATTTCGCCCATATGCAGGCTGTGCTCGCCCGCCGTCATCGTCTCCTGCGGCCCAAGATACGTCGCAAATCCGACCAAAACCGCCGCCAGCCCCACAAAACTGTGCAGCATAGCCACAAGCTCCGGCATCGATGTCATCTGCACGCGCGAAGCCAATATCGCCCCGATAACAAGCCCCGGAACCAACGCAGCAGCCAAAATAGGCAGCCCGCCAACCTGCATCCCGGCCGCCGTCGCCACAAGCGCGATCAGCATCCCAAGAATGCCGTAAAGATTCCCGCGACGAGCAGTTTCCTGCTGGCTAAGCCCGCCAAGGCTCAAAATAAACAACGCACTCGCGGCGATGTAGGCGATTGTGATTAAAGATTGCTGCATCAGGTTTTAGTCGATTCCGTGAATTTCGCCGTACCAAACTCGTAGTTTCTCCCGAAGTTCCGTTCTGGCGCCAAGGCGATCGATGTATTCGTGATAGGCGTAAACACCATTCGTCTTGTATTTCTCTTGGATATCCGTTGGCAAAAACTTTGTGAAATCGAAGCCCTCAATTCGGACAAGTAAGAAATAAGAAACGTCACCGACGGTTGTCGCCTTTGAAACCGTAGGGCAACGCGGATCCTTCATGATCCGAGTATTTGTAATGTTCTCGATCAAACAGGGTGTCAGCGACTCACCTGCGGCGAAAATCTGATCATAGACTGAATCGACTCCTTTCTCGCCTCGATCATGCGGTAGTTGCTTGATGTCTTTGACTCGTTTACAGAGTTTCGTTATCTCTTTAGAAGCGGAACTCGTTTGGGCGGTCCCGCCAACGAATAGCAGAAGTATCAGGAAACTCGAATAAACAAAGGGTTTCATTTTTATTTCCTAAACATCGCCAACATGCGATTTGTGACCAAAAATCCACCGGCAATATTGATCGCTGCGATGAAGACGGCGATGGCTCCGAGAATGACGGTCAGGTTAAGTTCCGACGAGATTAGTTGGAGCATTCCGCCGACGAGGATGATGCCGCTGATGGCGTTGGTGACGCTCATGAGCGGTGTGTGCAGAGCCGGTTTGACGTTCCAGACGACCTGAAAGCCGACGAAGATCGCCAGCATAAACACCGTAAAATGTGAAAGCGTCTTGTCCGGCGCGACAAATCCGAGGCCGAGCAGCACTATACCGATGACAACCAAAATAAGTGGGTTAATACCTTTGCCTTCGTCGTGGCCGTGGCCGGTTGAAGCGGCCTTTGCTACAGCGACACTTGCTGAGCTTTTTGTAGGAACGCCAGGCTCGGGAGGCGGAGCTTGTTCCTTGATCGGAGCAGGCCACATCATTTTGCCTTCGTGCAGGACAATGGCTCCGCGGACGACCTCGTCTTCCAAATTGATGCTAATGTGAGCCTCAGAAGACCCAGTCGCTACCGCTCCCGGTTCTGACACGATCGGTTTCACCAGATCACTAAGTAATGCGACGATACAGGCTCCGTAAAGCTGGCTCGACATGCTGGCCATTCTGCTTGGAAGATCCGTGTAGCCGATGATCGTGACGCCCTTGTGATGAGTTACTTTGCCGGGATGGGTCAGGGCACAATTGCCGCCTTGTTCGGCGGCGAGATCAACAATGACGCTACCGGGCTTCATCGATTCGACCATTCCGGTCGTGATCAGTTTTGGAGCAGGCTTGCCTGGTATTAACGCCGTCGTAACGATGATATCGACCTGCATCGCCTGGGCTGCAAACAAAGCCATCTCGGCTTTGAGAAAGTCGTCCGACATCTGCTTGGCGTAACCGCCTTTGCCTTCGCCTTCTTCTTTTATATCTAATTCGAGAAACTCAGCTCCCATCGACGCGACCTGATCCATACATGCCGAACGCGGGTCAAACGCCCGAACGATCGCACCCAAGCTCCTCGCGGCACCGATTGCTGATAAACCTGCAACGCCGGCACCGATGACAAGCACTTTTGCTGGATCGATGCGTCCCGCAGCGGTGATCTGGCCTGTAAAGAATCGCGGGAAATGATTTGCCGCTTCGATGATCGCTCGGTAACCGGCGATATTCGCCATCACCGAAAGAGTGTCCATTTTTTGCGCTCGGGTGATGCGAGGTACGCAGTCCATACCGAAAACAGTTGCTTTACGAGCAGCCAATCGGTCGAGAAGTTCGCGGTTTTGTGCAGGCCAGATAAAGCCGATGAGCGTCGCTCCTTCTTTCAAAAGGTCAGCCTCATGGACGCCTAGTTCTTTATTTTCCTCCGGCGGGCGAACCTTCATGACAACATCCGAAGCAGCCCAAAGCTCTTTTGTGTCCTCAATTACAACCGCACCAGCCTCGCGATATTCGCTGTCGATGCAGTTGATCCCGTGACCGCCGTGTGACTCGACAACCACGTCAAAGCCAAGCTTTTTCAGCTTGAGAATAGTCTGCGGCGTTGCGGCAACACGCTTTTCGCCGGGGTGAATTTCTTTTGGAATGCCGATCGTGGTCATAGGCCTTTTGGTTAGCAGAAATAAGCGAGACGCTTTTTCGAAATTCTAGTAAATTACAAAGTTTATCAGACTCACAGATCTTAGTGACGTGATGGAGGTCACCGCCTCAAGCAACAGACGGATCTTTGACAACAGCGATGAAAGGCAAGTTGCGATAGCGTCCCGCTGCGTCGAGACCGTAGCCGACCACAAATTTATTCGGCACGACGAAACCTGTGTAATCGATTTTAAGCTCGGTTTTGATACGCGGTTCGGGTTTGTCGAGAAAACTTGAGAGCTTTATTGAATTAGCTCCACGCGAGCCTAGAATGTCTAAAAGTCTTGAAAGCGTTAGTCCTGTGTCGATTATGTCTTCCACCACGAGTACGTCTTTGCCGCGGATCGAATTACTAAGATCTTTGAGAATTTCAACGTCACCTGTCGATTTCGTGCCGTCTTTATAACTCGACACCGACATAAAATCGATGGTTAACGGCAACTCTATAACCCGCATCAGATCGGCGAGGAAAACACACGAACCCTTTAGAACACCGACTAAAACAAGATCTTTGCCGGCATAATCGGCTGTGATCTGCACGCCTAGTTCCTTGATGCGAGTTTGTATCTGCTCGTTGGAATAGAGGACTTCGAGATTCGGGTTGGTGAATTCTGAGTTTGCCATTTTTGTCGATTCGGCTGCCATATTTTCCTCGTGAGTTGATTGAAATTGTATTTACAAATACTATTCAAACATAGGATGAGTTTCAAGGTGAATAGGTAGAATTCGTTTTGAGATGGATTTTACGCCCTTACTAACGTGCGGGCTTCTGCAAAATCCGGGCTTGTGCAAAAAATGAGTGACGCAAATCAAGAAACACGCGATCGTGTGCGGGCTTTGGTAAGGCAAGTCCTTGCGACTGTCCCCACCGAAGGCGAATCGGCAAAGGCTTTGACGGCAAATGTCGTTGAGCATGTTGTCGTAAATTCGCTTCAGGGCAAGCTTGGCAAAGAATGGGATCGCGACGAATCGGCTAAATCTCTGATTACCGAGGACGATCTGAGGGGATTAGAGCTTGGCTCGCGGTTGCGTGTTGCTCAGAATGTAAAATTTACCTCGCTTGCGCAGGATATCGTTAACGAGCGAAAGATTGAGATTATCCACAAACAGGCTCGGCAAAATACGACAAAGGTTCGTTCGGTTGCGATCGGTTCCGATCACGGCGGCTTTAAGATGAAGGAGCAATTGAAGAATTACCTCACAGATTTTGGCTTGCAGGTTCGTGATTTCGGCACCGAGAGCGAAGATGCCGTCGATTACCCGGATTTTGCACATGCCGTAGCCAAATCGGTAAGCGGCCATCAGGTTGATATTGGGATAATCATAGACGGTGCGGGAATCGGGAGCGCAATGACTGCAAATAAGGTTCCAAATGTGCGAGCTGCCGCTTGTTATTCTGTTGCTTTGGCAAAAAACTCTCGCGAGCATAATGGTGCGAATGTCTTGGCACTTGGAGCAGGTCAAAATTCGTTCGATGAAGTAAGACAAATCGTCGAAGCGTTTATCTCGACCGATATTTCCGAGGAACGGCACAAGAAACGTGTTGGCAAGATCGAGGCAATTGAACGACAATATATTAGATAACTCGCAGGCTGGCAGCCTGCGTTCCGACAATGCAAAACGGTAATTACGAACAACTGATCGATCAGATCACCGACATGGTGCTGGCAAAGCTTGGCGTCGAGGAATATTGCCCGACGTTTTGCCGTGCCGATGTCGAGCGGATCGTTGACGCCGGTGCCGAACGCATTGGTATCGTTCTCGGTGAAACGGCGACGGCTCACGATTGGGCGAGTTTGATAGATCACACGCTGCTAAAACCTGAGGCTTCAGAATCGGACATCAAGAAGCTTTGTGATGAAGCGGCCCACTATGGTTTTGCTTCGGTTTGCGTAAATCCCGGCTGGGTTAAAAGAGCGTCAGAGTTTTTGAAAGGTTCTGGTGTGCCTGTATGCACGGTGATCGGATTTCCGCTTGGGGCCACACTGCCGGATGTTAAGGCTTACGAAGCTCGGCGTTCGATATTTAACGGTGCCCGCGAGGTCGATATGGTGATCAATATCGGTGCATTGAAGTCAGGTGACGACTGCGCGGTTGAGGACGACATTAAAGCGGTTGTCGAAGCGGCTCACGAAAATCACATTCTGTGCAAGGTAATTATCGAGACAGCGTTGCTCACTGACGAAGAAAAAGTCAGAGCGTGTATAGCAGCAAAGAATGCAGGTGCCGATTTTGTAAAAACATCAACCGGCTTTGCCAAGGGCGGAGCGACTGCAAATGATGTGGCGCTGATGCGTCATACTGTTGGCAGTGCTTTGGGCGTTAAGGCTTCGGGCGGTGTGAAGGGAATTGAGGACGCACGCGCGATGTTTGAGGCAGGTGCGACGCGTATTGGGGCTTCGGTTGGTGTTAAGATCGCTCAGGAAGCTAGCGGCATTAAATCAACGATCGTCGCTGGAAATTATTAGATATTTGCACAAGCCCGCACGTTAGTAAGGGCGATCACTCAAGTTAGGTGTATCGCCCTTACTAACGTGCGGGCTTGTGCATTATTTTTTTGCTGCTAAAGTTCGGTCGAATGTTCTTCGGTAATCCTTGCCATTCATCTGAATTGTTCGACACATTTCATAAAGCCTCGACCTTACACGAACTCCGATACGATCTTCTAATGTCTCTTCGCGGTCGTTTGGGCGTTCATCGAGATAGTTTGTTGTAAAGACCGTGAATTTTTTCTCGTTGTATCGTGTGTTGATGACGTGAGCCATTGTGTCGCGGACCCAATCTGTCGGCTTAGATGCACCGAGTTCGTCGAGAACAAGGACATCGGCATTTAAGACAGGAGCCAGAACTGCGAGTTCGGAAGACTGGGTGTGTGGGTTGTAAGAGTCTTGAATTTCCTTCAAAAGCGAACCAAATTCATAGAATAAACAGGAAAATCCACGTTCCGTTAGGCCCTTCAATATCGAAACCGCCAAATGCGTTTTGCCGACGCCAACGCTGCCCATTAAAAGCAGGCCGCGATCAACAGCCGGATACTCCATTGCAAATGACATCGCGCTTTTAAGTGCTATGGTTTGCGATTCGTTTTGAGGTTTGTAATTTCCAAAGTGAAATCCGTCGTAACGTTTGGGCAGGCGAACGCTGTCAAACTGGCCGTCCTGTGATCTCATTTTTCGGCAAGAGCATACGCGGGCGCCTTTTCCGGGAACGATCTCCATTCCGGTGCCGTAGCATATCTGACATTCTTCAAGGGTATCGCCGGCAAGATCGGCATTTTCTTGTGAAGCAGCTTTTGGCACAGCTTTTAGGTTGTGATTTTTTGAGTTTTCTTGGGGCATAAGTCGGTTTGGTGTATTGAAGTATACCATCGGTAATTTTGAATTCAAGACGTTAAGGGCAACCATCTATTCCGTATGTTATATTGTCTTATTACATAAAGGTATGAGCATTTTTCGCAGTATATTGATAAAGCTGGGTTTAGCCGATCTGGGTTCGGAACGGGGAGCGATCAGCGTGTTGGTTCTCGACGACGACGAGCGGCGGCATCGCTGGTTTATGAAACGATTCAAGGGTGATGATCTCGATATCGCGGAGACTGTTGCGGAAGCCAAAGAACTTCTAGTAGCAGCCAAATATGATGCGATATTTTTGGATCATGATCTGTTACCCCATCATTACGAATCGAACGATCATGATGACTATGAAAACACAGGCTATGCTATTGCCGAATTTCTCAATGAACGCCCGGAACTTCAGCGGGCCGCAACTATCGTCGTTCACACGCGAAATGCCGATGCCGCGATACCGATGGTGCAAAAACTGCGTGAGTCCGGCCGCAATGTCGATTACTGCGCCTTTCCGATGCTTGATCTGAAAATAAAAAATTATTGGAAGCGTTAGCGATGACCGCTATCAACCTATAAACCTCAGAAACAACACTGCGAGGATTACGAATACGATCAGCTTGGCTATCAGGACGATGGTGTTCATTACTTTTGCACTCCGTTACGATTAACGCGACAAACCTTTGATCAATAACTTAGCGGTCTTTTCGATTCGCGAGGCAAGTTCATCGCGATCGCCTAGCTCTATGGCACTCAGGCTGTAGGGCAGAAGGGAATTTGTCGCCGATACTAAGGTCAGGGCCAGATCAAAAGAATCTCCTTTCGCAAAGATAGATAAATCCTGGCCTTCTTTGATGACGGACGCTAAAATTTGTGCTTCTTCTTCAAAATAGCGTTTTCTTCGTTCCAGAAGCGGTCGGCGAACAAATGCAAGCAACTCATTAAGGCTCTGTTTGTAATGCTGGACACTGTCGAAACGATACAGAACGCGTTCCATGAGCATTCGTCGCAGGCGTTCGTCCGCTTTTATTGGTTTTGCCGCAATCACTCTCAGATTTTCTTTCAGCCTTTCAATTATCCGGTCAATGTGAGTGAGAGCGATCTCTTCTTTACTCGAAAAATGTAAGTAAATACTGCCTTTGCCAATGCCGACCTCGCTCGCCAGATCGTCGATGGTCATCTTTTTATAACCGTAACGAGCCAGCAGTCTGTCAGTCGCATCTAGAATCGCATCTCTTGTGGTTTTCGCTTGAACGGCGTCTTTCATAAATGACCGTTGACCAAAAACGTCTTTTGGTCATTTTTTATCGTAAACACTAAAACCTAAATCGTCAATCGCAAAGTGAAAACTTGCCCTGTTTACGATTTGCTATTAAAAGTACTTTTTACCTCTCAGTTTCGTCGGCATCAGATCGCCTTCGGGGTCGTTGCCTTCGTCCTTGCCATAGCCGAGATCTTTCATCAGTTTTGTCGGAGCATTTCTTATCTTCATCGGAACTGGTAGGTTGCCGAGCTTTTTGGCATCGTCCATCGCCGCGCCGATAGCGTTAGTGGCGGACCTGTCTTTCGCAGCGTTTGAGAGATATGCGACACCGTGTGCGAGATTTAGGACGCATTCGGGCAGGCCAATTGTCTCTACTGCGCGAAATACCGAATTAGCCACCACCAGTGCAGTCGGTTGAGCAAGGCCGATGTCTTCGGACGCAAAGATCACCATGCGGCGGGCGATAAATTTTGGATCTTCGCCGGATTCGATCATGCGTGCGAGGTAATACATTGCGGCGTCCGGTTTGCTGGCTCGCATCGATTTGATGAACGCTGAAATGACGTTGTAGTGCTCCTCGCCTTTTTTGTCGTAACGCAGGAACTTTGATTGAAGCGTTTCTTTGAGCGTGTCGATCGTAATCTTTTCGTAGAGATGCGATGTGTT
This sequence comes from Chloracidobacterium sp., assembly GCA_016711345.1. Taxonomy (NCBI): domain Bacteria; kingdom Pseudomonadati; phylum Acidobacteriota; class Blastocatellia; order Chloracidobacteriales; family Chloracidobacteriaceae; genus Chloracidobacterium; species Chloracidobacterium sp. Next base: position 330,734 of record JADJTD010000001.1, on the reverse strand, counting down.
CTCGATCATCGTTATGGCTTGGCGAGCGTCGCCGTTTGCCATCTCGATCAGCCATTGCTTGGCATCTTTGTCGAGTTTGAAACCGGTTCGATCGATGATCTCTGCCATGTCTTCGTTCGATAATTCTTCGAGGACGAAAACGCGCATCCTTGAAAGCAAAGCTGAGATTATCTCGAAGCTGGGATTTTCAGTTGTCGCGCCAATTAATACCAACTCGCCATTCTCGACATACGGTAGTAAAAAATCCTGCTGTGCTTTATTGAAGCGATGAATTTCATCAAGAAATAGCACACGCGGCCTGCTGTCGATCGACGGTGTTTTTACGATCTTACGAATGTCATCTTTTCCAGCGGACACAGCAGAAAGTTCATAGAATTCAGCGTTGATCGCATTTGCATAGATTCGGGCCAAAGTTGTTTTGCCTGTTCCGGGCGGCCCCCAAAGTGCGAATGAAAAAACGTGGCCTTGTTCGATCGCGAGACGCAGCGGTTTACCATCGCCGACGAGATGTTTTTGGCCTACGTATTCATGCAGGTTTTGCGGCCTTATTTGATGGGCAAGTGGTTCCATAAACTTCGTTTGATAGTATTATAACGCACGTTGGAGATAATTTTATGAACGATGAAGCGAGGCGCCTTGCCGAATCGAATGAGCGGACAAAATACTGGAAACGCTGGGGTCCGTATTTGAGCGAGCGGGCTTGGGGAACCGTGCGCGAAGATTACTCGGCAGACGGAGCGGCGTGGGAGTATTTTCCACACGATCATTCTCGTTCGCGGGCCTTTCGCTGGAACGAGGATGGCCTTGGCGGTATTTGTGACAACCATCAGAGGATCTGTTTTTCCGTCGCGTTGTGGAATGGTGTCGATCCCATACTTAAGGAGCGTCTTTTCGGTCTCACGGGCAACGAAGGCAATCATGGCGAAGACGTAAAGGAGATCTACTATTATCTCGACTCCACGCCGACGCACTCCTACATGAAGTTCCTCTACAAATACCCGCAGGCGAAGTTTCCATACCTCTGGTTGATAATGGCGAACCGCGACCGGACGAAGTTCGAACGCGAGTTTGAACTGATCGACACAGAGATATTTGACGAAGACAAATATTTTGATGTTTTCGTTGAGTATGCAAAGGCCGACGCCGAAGACATTTTGATAAGGATAACCGTTGCCAATCGAGGCGATGCGGACGCGGAAATAAATGTGCTGCCAACGATATGGTTTAGAAATGAGTGGACGTGGAACGGACAGGAGCCGACCTGCAATCTCTCGGCAACAGGCGAAAATATTATTAGCATTGATGAAGAAACGCTCGGTAAGCGATCTTTGTATTTCGAAGGAGAGCCTGAGCTTCTCTTTACTGAGAACGAGACGAATAGCGAACGGCTTTTTGCGATCCAGAACCGTACACCCTATGTTAAGGACGCCATCAACGAATATATCGTTAACGGCAAAACCGAAGCCGTCAATCCTGCAAAAACAGGAACGAAGGCAGCGGCCAATTATAAGCTTATAGTTCCTTCTCACTCCGAGGCCGTTATTCGCGCCCGCTTTTGCGCATCGGAACTTTCGGAAAAGAAGCCAAAGGGAAAGTCGAAAGACCCGGTGACAGCGTTCAAGGATTTTGATGCGATCTTTGCAAAGCGCATTGCAGAGGCGGATGAATTTTACAATGAAATCAGCACCACAGAACTCTCGGATGACGCGCGCAATGTCCAGCGGCAGGCTTTTGCCGGAATGCTGTGGTCTAAGCAGTTCTATCATTACGAGGTTGAGCGTTGGCTCGAAGGCGATCCGGCAATGCCGAAGCCGCCAGATTCGCGGCTGACAGGCCGTAACAGCCACTGGAAACATCTTTTCAATTCCGACGTGATCTCGATGCCCGACAAGTGGGAATATCCGTGGTATGCGGCGTGGGACCTCGCGTTTCATTGTATTCCGCTGGCGATCGTCGATCCGGTATTTGCGAAGGACCAGTTGATACTCATGCTCCGCGAATGGTACATGCATCCCAACGGCCAGATACCGGCTTACGAATGGGCTTTTGGTGATGTCAATCCGCCGGTCCATGCTTGGGCGGCGTTGCGGGTTTACCAGATCGAGAAGAAACAAAGCGGCAAAGGCGACCGCTCTTTTCTCGCCAGGATATTTCAAAAGCTGTTGCTTAATTTCACATGGTGGATCAATCGCAAGGATGCGTTTGGTAAGAATGTTTTCGAAGGAGGCTTTCTGGGCCTCGACAACATTGGTGTCTTTGACCGGTCGCAGCCGCTGCCGACTGGCGGGCGAATGCTGCAGTCCGACGGCACGAGTTGGATGGCGATGTATTGCCTCAACATGCTCGCTATCGCGCTCGAGCTTTCGATCGAGGACGATACTTATGAAGATGTTGCCAGTAAATTCTGGGAGCATTTTGTGTTTATCGCCGACGCGATGAATCATCTCGGTGACGACAATATCGGACTTTGGGATGAGCATGACGGTTTTTACTACGACGTGCTGTATATGGAAAGCGTGAATTACAACGCACCGATCAAGGTGCGTTCGATGGTCGGGTTGATACCGTTGTTTGCAGTCGCAATCATCGAGCCTCAGATATTGGAAGCGATGCCGGCTTTTCGCCGTCGCATGCAGTGGTTTATTGACAACCGCCCTGACCTGACCACGAACATTAACTGTGCCAGGAGGCCTGGACTTGGAGATCGCTATTTGCTGGCTGTTGCATACCGCGAAAGATTGACACGTGTTTTGCAGATCATGCTTGACGAGAATGAATTTCTCTCGCCGTACGGCATACGAGCGCTGTCGCGTTATCACAAGGACGCTCCTTATGTGCTGCATGTCGATGGCATCGATCACCGTGTCGATTACGAACCCGGAGAATCGACGAGCGGTTTGTTCGGCGGAAACTCGAACTGGCGCGGGCCGGTTTGGTTTCCTGTCAACTATCTGCTGATCGAATCGCTGCAGAAATTTCATTACTATTACGGTGACGATCTGAAGGTCGAGTGCCCAACCGGTTCTGGCAACATGATGAACCTTTGGGAAGTCTCAGAGGAACTGTCGCGGCGAATGTCCCACATTTTTCTGCGAGACGGTGAAGGGAATCGTGCAGTATTTGGAGAATCTGTCAAGTACCAAAACGATCCTTATTTTCGTGACCACATTTTGTTCTACGAGTACTTTCACGGCGATAACGGTTCGGGCCTCGGAGCAAGTCATCAGACCGGCTGGACAGGCTTAGTCGCAAAATTGCTGCAGCAAAGCGGCGAATGAGAAAGTGCCGCACGGCCTTTAAGACCGTGCGGCATCATCAGCGAACTTCTATGTTCCGACTACAGAAAGTTCGCAGATGATTAGCGGAGAAAAGCTCCCGGGATCGGTATGTCTTCGCTGATACCAAATTGGAGCATCATCATCCTTCCGCTTGACGCTCGGTTGACATACCACGTACCGTTCGATGGACGGAAAATTGCAAAGTCTGTCTTACCGTCATGATCATAATCGCCAGCAACCGGCTTATCTCCTTCCATCCCCCAATGGGTTGTTGTCGGAATTCCATTTGAACTTTGCAGCACATACCAGTTGCCGTCGGACGGGCGGAAAACTGCAAAGTCAATTTTCTTGTCGCCGTCAAAGTCACCGGTAAGAGGCATATCGTTTGCGAGGCCAAACGGATAGGCGTTTACGACCCCATTCGTGCTTTGATGGACATACCAAGTGCCGTTGCTTGGCCGCCAAACAGCAACATCGCTAATGCCGTCGCCGTCGTAGTCGCCTGCGACCGGAATGTCACCATTCAAACCAAAATTGCGATAATCGAACGCACCATTTGAACTGAACATTATGTACCAGAAGCCGTTACTCGGCCGCCAAACAGCAATATCCGTTTTGCCGTCGCCGTCATAATCGCCGGGAACAGGCCTGTCACCTGCGAGTCCAAAATGGACAGTTCGATATTGATTGTTCGAACTGTTTTGGACATACCAGATACCGTTACGGAAGACTGCGTAGTCGATCTTCTTATCGCCATCATAATTTCCGGGAACAACTACGTCGCCAAAAGCGGCGCCTCCAAATTGAGAGGCACTGTAGGTTTGATCAGCTGAGCGGCTTACGTACCACATGCCGGTCGACGGACGCCAAACTGCTATATCTGTTCTGCCATCGCCGTCAAAGTCAGACGGCTGCACCTGCGAGGTGCCGGTAAAGTCAGCGGTTGTTTGGCTGGATGCAAGATTGAAATAAACACGCTTTTGCGGTGAGAATGTGTAGTCCTGCTTTGCGACACGCAGAACATAATTGGAAAACGTCGGAATATTCGCAATTGAAAAGACCCCGTTCGCATCAGTGATCGCTGTTCCTATTACGGTGTTTTCTGTTGCCCAGTCGCGAAGTTCTGCCGTCACGCCTTCTATTCCAACGCTGCTTCGATCGACAATTCGTCCTGTGAGAGAGACTGCACTCGGCTGGTTGACGGTGATCGCGATCGAAACCAAGGTGCGAAGGCCGCCGTTGTCACGAGCTTCGGCCCAGAGAGTGTAGGCTCCCGGAAGATTTGGCTGCCAGAGGAACGAAAGCGTTCCGTTATTCGCTTGGCCAATCGTTGTTGACATCGTTGAACTCTGTGCCGTCATCGACAGATGAATAACCTGTCCGTCAGAGTCCGAAGCCGTTACATTGACAGGTATCGCAACCGGCATCGTAAATACTGCACCATCAGCCGGGCTATTGATCTGAATAGCTGGTGCCTGATTTGGAGCGGATGCAACGAAGTAGATATCGTAAATATCCTGAGTAACATTTGTGAAAGTTGCCGACGGCGGAGTGAACGACAGATTTGTGCCTTCTGGTGTGATAGTGTAATCACCGCCGAACGGCACATTGAAAAGGTACGAACCGTTTACGTTTGTCGTCCATGTTTGACTGACCGGATTGCCATTTGCCGTTCCGGTGAGCCTGACCAATATACCTACCATAGGGCCGCCGCCGGGATTATGAACTTCACCGTGAAGCTGCACAGAAGTAGGCGCCGGATTTACAGTAATATTCACAACTGTCGAATCGGCAACTCCATTTGTGCTGTCGGTTGCACGCGCGAAATACCAGTAATTTCCTTCCGGCAGATTGTTCATCGGAAGTTCGAACGGCGCCGTAATGTCAGTGCCCAAAAGTTCTGCCGAAGCTCCCTGACGGAAAAATTCAACTTTTGTGATCGTTCCGCCATTACTCGATGCGTCTGCCGCGAGATTGAAGTTTGCCGGTGCGGGGAATACCTGTCCGTTGGTCGGACTCGTCATGGTTACGGTGATGCTCGTCGAACGTATCGCGGTGTAATTTTGATTAGGCCAATCGATGTAACCCAAAAAGCCAGTGCTTCGGCTCGGCGGATCGAATGTATATCCTGCGAGGCTAGGCGTGATAGTTATGCCGTCATTTGGCGTTGTGCCGAGGTCTGTGAACAGGTAGCTTCCGTTAGAATCGGTCGTTGCCTGAGCGGTGATGTTCGGATTGCTCGGACAGACGAGGGCGAGATTTACACCGCTCAATGGAGCGTTTGTGATCGAATCGACTATGGTTCCTGAGATGCGATGGTTGATCGGTCCGACTGTGACATGTGTAACTGCTGTTGCGGTCTGCCCCTGAGCGGTCGAAGCAGTCGCAGTCAATGTGTAGTCGCCAATATTCATCACGCGCCAGGTTGTTGAGAATGAACCGCCCGGAAGCCATGCGACAAGATTGTTATTTTGGTCCCTGACCTGCACGAGCGTTATCGAAGAGGACACGCTCATCCTGATCTGAACATAATCGCCTTCAACATAAGTTTGTCCATCAACCGGACTTATGAAATTCACGGCCGGGCTTCCACCGTCAATGACAAACACATGAACGGTCTGCATCGACTGTCCACGCAATCCGAGACTGTCGGTCGGGATCGCGTAAAGGGCGTAAGTCCCGATGGGTATGTTTGACCATGTGAATTCGTAGGGAGCAGTTGTGTCTGTACCCAAAGGAATACTTCCTGTCGTGCTGTTGTATGCGATGAAATCGACTTTCTGTATTCCGTTTCCATCGGGATCGCTTGCGGTCGCTTGAATATTGATCGTCGCCGGTGCGTTGTAATTTGTACCGTGTGTCGGCGAAGTTATTATGCCTTCGGGGGCCTGATTTGTCAGGATATGAAAATCGGCAAATTGATTTGCTCCGAGATCGTCGAACACGACACTTTCCGGATCGGCCACATACCCGATCCTTCGTGCGGTGACGGTATAGTTGCCTCCGGCGGGCAGATTCCCAAAGTAATATGTGACAGTGCCGCCGCCGCTGTTTCCAGGAGTATAAGATCGATTTACGGTTCCGGTAATAGTCACGACGATAGGTGAATAATTGTTATTGACTCCAAAATTGTCATCCGTCACAGTTCCGCTGATCGCGTAGGATGTAGCATCCTCGTCGCCGGTCGCGACTTTTAGAACAAACGCATCCTTGGCGGAACTCGACGAGCTGGTTGAATTGGCGGCACCGTGATCCGGCTGAAATGAATCCGGGGTTATGATCACGTTTACTGTATGCCCGGTTATGTATGCGTTGCTTGCTCCATCGACCGCAAGTCCGTAAGCTCCGCCTTGTCCAAGCAGTGTCGAATAGACCAACGCGTTCGCATCAGTATTAAAACGGGTCAAAAAGATCGATCCGGCAGTTCCTAAAAGTGAATTGCGAAGCGGGAAACTCGCACCGCTCAGAGTTTCACCGGCAATGATAGCGCTGTTGTCTGCACCCAATGCTATTGCGAAAGGCTGATCCTTTCCTTGGCCGCCGAAGAACGTCGAGTAGATCAGTGTCGAACCTGTCGGATCGAGCTTAGTCAAAAATCCGTCCTCGCCGCCGTTGAAGGTTTGATCGAACGAACCTGCTGTGACCGGAAATCCTGTATTCTCAGTTTGGCCGGTCGCATATAAATTTCCCGCAGCGTCGATCGTGACGCCGTTGACGCGATCTGATTGAAATCCACCGCCAAGATATGTTGCATACACAAGAGCATTTCCGGTCGGATTCAGCTTGGCGATAAAGCCCTCAATGCCGCCGGATGAAGCTGTTTGAAATGCTCCCGGCGTGGTCACGAAAGCTGTTGTGCTGACCGAGCCGCCAATGACTGCATTGTTGTTCGCATCGAGTGTGGCATCGCTGATGCCCGCATCGAACAGAGTTGAATACACTCCGTTTCCTGCTGCGGTCAGCTTCACCACGTAACTACCCGAATAAAAAATGCCGCTGCAGCCTTGTGGTGTACTGCATAGTTTTTCCTTGTACGCTCCTGCCGTTGTTGGGAAGTTTGGCGACGACGCGAAGCCTGCAAATACCGCATCGCCGCTGGTGCGATCGAGAGCGATCCGTCCGCCGGTATCAGTGTTGTTGCCTCCGAGATAGGTCGAATAGACGATCGCTGAACCGGTTGAATTCAACTTAGCCGCGAAAGCATCGTCGGTTCCGCCGAACGTCGATTGGTAAGCGTTAACCGTCGGAAAATCACTTGCCATCGTCGTGCCGCTTATCAGAATTTCGCCCGTCGATGTGACCGCAACCCCGGTTCCGATCTCGCTGCCGTTGCGTCCGCCGTAATAGGTTGACCAAACCATCGCGGTGCCGGTTGGATTGATCTTCGTAACGAAGGCATCGTTCCACTGAACGTTATTGGACGACGGCAGGTTTGTTGTTTTGATAACGCCCGCAGTCGTAGGGAAATTGAGTGAAGTAGCCGTGCCGACTACATACGCGTTGCCATCTGCGTCAACCGCTATTCCGCGTCCTTCGTCAAATCCTGACCCGCCTAAATAGCTTCCGTATGAAAGTATCGGATCTATGACGAGTTCTCGAGAGTTGTCGTATGCACCCAGAAGAATACCGGCCGAGTTGCCGTCCAATTTATAAGAGCTGGCGATCTCATGCCTTTCACCGTCGATGTCTTGATAGACGAACGGTTTGTGCTGCCGGAGTTCGCCTGATGCCGTGGCTAAGAGCAGATCACCTGTAGCGGCGTCGATGCGAGCAGGTTTTTCTGTGCCGCTGAATGTCAGTTTGATCTGTCTTGGATCGGCGGCGGGCTTTACGACGAAGTCATATTCGAGCTGGCGGTCGTCGCCATAATACACCAGATCAATTCCGGGATAGATCTCGTCATACTGCACCTTTCCATAGTTAGCAACATCTGTCTGCCACTTCTCCGGATCATTACCAAGTAAGTAATTCGACCGGCCTTCAAGTGCATCTAGGCCTGCGACTTTGGAAGTTTTGTTCGCTCCGTTCAAAGACATCTTGACGACTGATATATTGCCGGTGTTTTTGCCGTTGCGGTCCAGGAGTGAAAGTGTCGCTTCGCCGGGCGTCAGAAAGAGCGAATAACCATTGCCGCGTGCGACATAATCGACTTCGCGCGCTGTCTGGCCAGCGTTCGGTTCAAAATGGATAGGCAATCGTCCGTATGTTTGTGAGGCTCTTTGTTTATTTGTAAGGGCATCAACATTCGATTTATCTGCGCTTTTTATATTTTGAACAGCCGACTGCTCATTCACCGTGTTGTCATTGACATCAGGTGAGGTTGAAAGCTTTAAATGACTTCCAACATAGAACGTGGATAGGGCAAAAAGTGCAATGATTATAAGGTATTTCGACATTTTTATAACTTCCTTCCAAGAAAAAGTGTTAACTAACAGTGTCAGTTGAGATCTGGAAAAGACAGTTGAATTCCAAAATCGCAAATACTTCAAAATAAAAGCAGACCGGCACATGAATTAGATGCAAATGCCATACCGGTGGGTAAACAGAGGTTTATGGAGATCCGAGGAAAGGGGCTGTGAAAAATCTCATGTATGAGCGGGATATTTAGCGCGATTAATAGGGTCTATCCATAGCCCCAAGTTTCTTTGACATTCGGGGCAGACCTGATATAAGATTCCGTCACCTATAACGAAGTCAATCTACAATCTATCGAAAGTCAAAGGACGTCGGCAAGCGAATTAGATTTTCGCCGTTTTTTTTCATTGGGGATAAATAAAGAGATTAGGAGAGCTAAGATCATGTTGAGATGTAAAACGTCGTCACGAAGGGTTTCTGGCCGCATTGGTTTGTTTTTTGTTATCAGTGCAATGTTTCTAACGATCACCGCCGCAGGCGCTAACGCTGCGGGCTTTTCGTTTTTGGACTCAGTAAAAGAGTTCTTTGGCCTCGCGCCGATCACTCAGACAGCATCATCAACTACAACGCACGCGCTGTCAGTTTTGCGTGCCGGCAGCGGCGGCGGCCAAGTTACGAGCAACCCGGCCGGAATCGACTGTCCGGGAACGTGCGATGCGTCATTTAGCAGCGGCCAGGTGGTGACGCTTTCTGCGGCGCCTGATTCAAGCTCAACATTTGCCGGCTGGAGCGGAGACTGCTCCGGCACCTCGTCCACTTGCGATGTCACGATGGATGCCGCGAAGTCGGTCACAGCGCAATTCAATCCGAGGGAATACACCCTTTCAGTGGCACTTAGCGGAACCGGAGGCGGGACGGTTTCGAGCGGCGACGGGCAGATCAGCTGCGGTTCGGCTTGCTCCGCATCGTATAGCCACGGAACTGTGGTTTCGCTGACGGCTGTGCCGAGTGCGGATTCGACGTTTGTGAGTTGGACCGGCGAACCCTGTGCGGGCCTGCCTGAAAACTGCGATGTCACGATGAGCCAGGCGAGATCGGTGACGGCCACCTTCGCACACAGAGACTTTGTCGTCACGGACCCGGGCACAGCGCTGTCTGGCACGTATCATGACGTCAGCTTTGCCCCCGGCGCTTGCGTGACCGCATTTTTAGCCACTGATGTCACGATCACCGGAGCGATGACCGTTCCGTCGTGTGCATCGCTTGAAACAAACGGCCATCGTGTCCTGGGCTCGGGTTCATTTGCTCTCTCGAATGGCGGAGCGCTCTATATAAGCGACGCGTACGGGATCACGACGCCTTTTTCGACGGTGTCCTGTCCGGTCGGTGCCGATTGCGGCAGCATCCAGACCAGCAGCCGTTCGTTCAGCAGCGAAGCTGACTACATCTACAACGGTGCGACGGACCAGATCGTTGGAAACGCTTTGCCGGAGGTCGTTCGCAACCTTCACGTGGTCAGCCCTCCGGGAGCGTTGACGGACACGAGAGTTGACGGCTACAGCCCTCAGACCGTGACCGGAACGTTGCAAATTACGGGCGCCAGCTCAACGGCCAAGAAAGAGTTCAAGGGCCATGTCACGCTATTAAAGCGGCCGGCAACTCCGTGCACCGAGATCGACAGTTACCACCATGTAGTTGTGGGTGAGTTCGGGAAACTGACGCTCGGCTGTGATGTTACGGTTTCGGGCGATTGGGCCATGTCGAGTAGCGGACAGCTCGCGGGCGATTTTGCCGTGACATTCAACGGCAGCAGCCCGGGCGAACAAAACATCACCGGCGACACGGCGTTCTACAAACTGCAGGCCGGATTCATCTATGCCACTTCGCCGCCGCCCGCGGACCTGCGCGTACACGGGACGATCACTATTTCGAATAAGGTCGTTCTTTTCGGCGGCCAAAGCGACATGCTTTCGATCAGCGGCCAGGACAACGGCACAGGAACCGGTACAAATGATCCGTGGTCGATGTGCGCGATAGGTGAACGCGACATCCAGTTTGTTTCGGTCTCTGACAGCAATGCTACGTGCAGCGGTTCGCCGGTCGTCGCGACAGATTCGATAGAGGGCGGCGGCAATACCAATTGGCTCTTTGGCAATACGGTGACCGTCGTAAAAGACGGCACAGGCGGCGGCACGGTGACGAGCCAGCCGGCCGGTATCGACTGCGGAACGACATGCTCTGCAGTTTTTTCCGAAGGCACGATGGTCACATTGACCGCGGTGCCCAATTCCAACAGTCAGCTCGGCCCATGGGGCGGAGACTGTGCCGGTCAGCCGCCCGCAGTTTGCCAGTTATCGGGGGTCTTGCCGATCGTGCCGCGGAACGTGCTGAAAACATTTTTCCTCGATACGACCGCACCAACGGTGACGATCGAGTCGGTGAGTCCGAATCCGATCACACCGGGAATGACTCCGGCGGTCGCGTTCACATCAACCGAAGTTGGCGAATATGAGGTCATGATCGGTGGCGAAGACTGTGATGACGGCGACGTGTTTGCGAGCGGGACGACCCCTGTTTTGTGGCCCGCAACAATTGAAGTTCATCCGGATCCGGCATTATTCCTTCGCGGCTCGAACACGATCCGCGTCTGCGTCCGCGACGCAGCCGGAAACGAGAGCTCAGCCGCAACAACCGTCCATATGCAAAGCTGCACCGCGCCTGACAACGGACCGGCTACTCTCGCTCTTCCGGCGGAGTGCCGATTGTTGGGCGGCCCGATAGTCGCTCTAAACGGACTGCCTCCGGGCAATCCGATCAGGATGTCAGCTTCGCTCGATTCGTTAACCGATGTCTCAACCACTCCGGGCGGGCCGCTTGGCGGCGAGCAGGTTTCTGCATCCGCGCAACTAAAGATTCGGTATAAGGGATGGGACGGAACGATCAAAGGAAGGGTGCTTCCTGCTCCGGTCGAATTTGCGCACGGGCCAAGACAGACGACATCACTCGAACAGTCGTTCGATTCCCAGATCACACGTCTCGATGCACAGCTGCCTGCTGGTGATCCGGACTTTGACCTGCTGCGCATTACCGCAGGCAGTTCATTTGGTTTGCCTAGCCCCGGACATACGACGCTTATTCGTGAATCGCCGACACTGCCCAGGTGGTCGGTTGACAGCTTCTTTGACGTTTTTTACACGGTCGAATTTGTCGGAAGAGCGGGCGGGCCATTAAGCGGGATGTCAGGCTCGACGACCGGAACGATCAGAATGTCAGCGGTCTCAGGCCCGCGCCAGTCGACTTCATGTTCAGTAGCCGATAACGGCACGGGCAGCGTCGATCTGCCGGCTCAGTGTCCATCTTCCGGCTGGCCTTTGTCGATGTCCACGAGCGTGGCTCCGGACTCAACGATCGTAAGCGACTGGACGATAAGCGACTGGGTGGTTAGCAGTCGTGTTCCCGGCGGATCTTTGGGCGGAGACCGAACTTACTCTGCCTGCAAATTCTTGCTCGATCTCGATGGAATCTCATCACTTTCCTCCTATATGCGGAGCCTGACTATTCCTAACGGCGAGTGTGTTATGGATACTGCTCCGCGCTCGTCCGGCCAGCCTGTTCAGTCGTTCGATACGGATATGTTTCGAGTGTACGGACAAATAACGGGTGATCCGGACTTTGATCTGCTGCGCGTTTCGTGCGGCAGCAGCTTCGGATTGCCAAGCCCCGGCCACACGACACTGAGAGCTAACCCTTCTACTTCCAGTTGGGATGTAAGTAGTGTAAGTACCATGTCCTGCATGGTAGAGTTTGATGGCCGACCGGGCGGGCGGCTTCACGGGATGTCCGGCTCGACGACCGGAACGATCCGGATGCAGCAAGGATTACCGGACAATGCTCTGACCGTCACAAAAGGTGGCGGAGGCGGCGGCACAGTAACCAGCTCACCTGCAGGCATCGACTGCGGATCACAGTGTTCCGCAGAATTCCAGAGCGGCACAGTCGTAACGCTTTCCGCAGCACCGAGTTCAGGGTCGTCGTTCGCAGGTTGGTCCGGTGCCTGCACCGGTACGGGAGCCTGCGATGTCACGATGGATCAGGCAAGATCGGTAACGGCGACGTTCACCTCTCCGGACTTTGTTGTCTCTTCGAGCGGAGCCATACCGCCGGGTACGTATCGCGACGTGACATACACGGGCTGCTTTACGGCGACATTGAGCGGCGATATCGTAGTAACGGGATCGATGACAGTCGCGTCGTGTCAGACGCTCGACACCAATGGATTCATAGTTTTTGGCGGTGGATCGTTTGCTCTTGAATCTGGCGGAGCACTGTATGTCACCGATCCAAATGGCATCACGAAGCGTTCTTCATCAGTAACGTGTCCTAATGGCCAATGCGGCAGCATTCAGACGGAAACACGTTCGTACAGCAGCTCGGCTGATTACACTTACAGCGGAGCTACGAATCAGCTTGTCGGCGACGGCCTGCCGGAAACCGTTCGCAACCTCTTCGTCGTAAGCCCGCCGTCGGCGACGACTTCAACGAGGCTTGACGGATATAGCCCGCAGGTTGTAACCGGAAAGATCTCAGTTTCGGGCAACAGCGGCTCAGGCAAAAAGGAGTTCAAAGGACACGTTACCCTGCTTAAGCGGCCAACCGCAAACTCGCCGTGTGCGTCCGACGATTTTCACGATGTCGAGATTTTGGCGGGCGGCAAGATGACGCTCGGCTGCGACATCACCGTCAGCGGCGATTGGACTATGGCGACGGGCGGAGAACTAACGGGCGACTATTCCGTGACGCTTGACGGCGATGACCAGACGGTCTCAGGTGATACGAGCTTCTACAACTTTAGAAAGCTCTCGCCGGGACAGACACTGATCTTCCCGCCGCTCAGCAGGATCACTGTTACGAACGATCTGACGCTGCACGGTGCTTCCGGAAGTTTGTTAACGATCGGCGGCGGCGGGACGTCCGGTTCGCATTGGGAAATGTGTGCGCTCGGAACCCGCTCGGTCGATTTCGTCAGCGTCTCGAATAGCGACGCATCATGCAGCGGGCTACCGATTACCGCCACTAATTCTATCGACGGCGGGAATAACATTAACTGGAATTTCTTTGTTCCGACGCCGACGGCAACGAATACGAACACTCCAACATCCACACCAACGAGTACGGCGACCAACACTAACACGCCGACTCCAACTCCGACGTGCGGTGCTTATATTCCGGTGTCGATGCCTAACCTTCACTCTTCGACGAATGGTGTTGTCGTGGTACCTGTCACGACAGGCGACGTATCATCGTCCGGCGTACTTTCGGCCGACTTGACCGTAACATTTGATCCAACGGTTCTTTCGCTTCCGGGCGACGCTAGTTTTGGCGTTTCGTTGGGGTCTGTTGCCACATCCAACGGCGGCCGTTTCATGGACGCGTTCAGTCCGTCTTCCGGAACACTCCGTGTGTCGATCTATGGAACCCAACCGATGATTGGCGGAGGCGACCTTGTTTATCTCACATTCAACGTGATCGGATCTCCGGGAACATCTAGTCCTCTAAGTTTCTCGCTATTCCGCTATAACGAGGCATCGCCTTGTACATCGGCGACGAACGGCAGCGTAACTGTTACCGGCTCGATTAGCGGAACCGTAATTTATGGCAATCCGGTGACAGGGCCGAACCCGCGGCCCGTTCCGAATGTGCTCGTTACCGCTTTTGGCTCGTCTTTGATAAGCAGCCTGACCAGTTCACTCGGCACCTATGTTCTCTCCGGATTTGACGGAGGATCGTACAACGTCATCCCGTCGAAATCTGGCGGCGTCAACAACGCAATCAGTTCCTTCGACGCGGCAAGAGTCTCTCAGTATGTCACCGGGCGCATCACCTTTACCCCCGCGCAGCTTTTCGTGGCGGATGTCAGCAGCACTAGCGGCGTTACTTCTTTCGACGCGGCAATGATCGCGCGCTTTGTTTCGGCACTCGGACCGCCACAGGGCAGCACAGGGCTGTGGAGATTCGGCCCGTCAATCCGAAGTCATGCGACGGTATCTTCCCACATTGCCGGTGAAGATTACTTTGCTCATTTGATGGGTGAGGTTTCCGGCAACTGGGGCGATCCTTCGCCTTTCCGTCCGGCCATTGGACCCGAAAGGCTGACTGCCGTTGTTGCTCCGAATATCGTAGCTCCGGCGAGCAAGGAGGTCATCGTGCCCATTAGCGTAGACGGCGCGACGGGTAAAGATGTTATTGCTTACGAGTTCGACCTCAGGTACGATCCCTCCGTGATACAGCCGCAAGCAGAACCGTTCGATGTCGCGGGAACTCTCAGCAGCAGTTTGTTCGTGGTTGTAAACGCGGAAACTCCGGGACTGTTACGCGTCGTCGTTTACGGCACTGAGCCGCTTGATGGCAGCGGCGTTCTACTGAATCTAAAATTCACTGCTGTCGGTGCTCCGGGAACGGTATCGCCGTTGACATGGGAGAGAGTGATGTTCAACGAAGGCGATCCCAGAACGCTTGCAACGGACGGAACGGTTGAATTGTCAGCCTCGGCACCAAACCAGGCCGAGCTGACAGGCCGTGTGGTGAACACAATGGGACAGGGCATTTCAAATGCCCGCGTCACATTGACGGACACCACGACGGGAGCTGTCCGTTCTGCAATGTCGAATGGATCCGGAGCATATCGTTTCGGAGGGCTGACAGTCGGCCAGACGTACACGGTCAGCGTCGATTCCAAGCACTCGGCATTCGCCCCGCTGACGGTCAGCATCACCGGCCAGTCAGTCAACACAGACATGGCCGCCGCTCAATAAACGTAGTACCAATGCTTGTACAAGCACAGAAAGGGCTGCCAAGATGGCAGCCCCAACTTATTGATTCTAATGGTGGCCAGAGAGGGATTTGAACCCCCGACACGCGGATTTTCAATCCGCTGCTCTACCAACTGAGCTATCTGGCCTAACCTTTCCGCCCAAGCGGGCGAATTTGTAAGTGTAAATAAGCGGTGTTAGGTTGTCAAATATCAAATGCCCAAGCACGCAGTTTAGGTAAGGGCAGAATAAACGCGTTGCAGTTGCGCCTATACATTCGTGAGGGGCTTTAGCAACATTTTTGTTGACATCAAAATGCGAGCGACTATAATCGGGATTTGACGACTGTTTTCTCCTTTTCAGCCGTCAAATTGATTGAGCACCTGCCTCGTGCCGGTTTGAACGCCGTAGCTGCCCCCTTGGAGACGCAACCTTCGAACCGGCACAGCTATTTTAAATTCGTGAGTTATCAATATGTTTAAGAACGCACTTATCTTACTTTGCTCGGTTATTATTACAGCCAATTTCGGCTGCGGTTCGAGCAGTACTTCAAGTACAGCTTCAAATTCCAGCGCTAACGTTAACGCAAACGTCGTGATGGGCAAGGAGATCAAACTAGATCCGGCTAACTTGCCCGCCGGACTTTCCGCAAAGCCTGTCCAGATGTCTTCAAATATGCCGCCGGGCATTTCGGTAAACGCTATGCCGCCTTCGGGGAAGACGACACCGGGAATCCCAAGTGACGCAGAGCTGAAAAAAGGCTACAAGCCGGGCAAGTTTCCAACTCCGGGAATTCCCGATCAGGACACCATTCGCAAGCAACTCGGAGCCCCCACAAACGCTCCGCCCGCGAACAACGTGCCGATGATGAAAGGCAACAGAAAACTCGGCGGAAAGCCGCAATAAATTATTCACCACAGAGACACAGAGGACACGGAGTAAAAGTTGTATCCGTTCTGTGATCTCTGTGTCTCTGTGGTGAAATCACTCTTATCCCGCTGCTGCTTCTGTCTTATCCCCAAACCCAAGCTCGTTCTTGACGTCGGCCTCGATGCGTTCGAGGAGTTCGAGGTTTTGTTTGAGCATGTTTTTGACGTTGTCGCGGCCTTGGCCGAGGCGTTCACCTTTATAAGAGAACCACGCGCCGGATTTTTCTACGATGTTCATGTTTGAGGCGAGGTCGAGCAGGTCGCCTTCGCGCGAGATGCCTTCGCCGTACATGATGTCGAACTCGGATTCACGGAAAGGCGGTGCGCATTTATTTTTGACCACCTTGACGCGAGTGCGGTTGCCGACGACCTTGTCGCCATCCTTGATCGCGCCAATGCGGCGGATGTCGAGGCGGAGGCTGGCGTAGAATTTCAAAGCTTTGCCGCCGGTCGTTGTTTCGGGTGAGCCGAAAAAGACGCCGATCTTTTCGCGAAGCTGATTGATAAAGATAAAGCAGGTGTTCGAACTTGAGACGATCGCCGTGATCTTGCGCAGAGCCTGCGACATCAGCCGCGCCTGCAAACCGGGAAGGGAATCGCCCATTTCGCCGTCAAGCTCAGCCCGCGGTACGAGCGCCGCTACCGAATCGATCACGATCACATCGACGCTATTCGAACGAATAAGCGTTTCAGCGATCTCAAGCGCCTGCTCGCCGGAATCCGGCTGTGAGATAAGCATGTCGTCGATGTTGACGCCGAGCTTGGTCGCGTATTCGGGGTCCATCGCGTGTTCGGCGTCGATGTAGGCACAGATGCCGCCGATCTTTTGCGCAGAGGCAACGACCGTCAAAGCAAGAGTTGTCTTGCCGGAACTTTCCGGTCCGTAAACTTCGATAATGCGTCCACGCGGAAAGCCGCCGACTCCGATCGCTGCGTCAAGGCTCAGACATGTAGTCGAGATCGCTCCGATGTCCTCGTGCGGCCGTTCGCCGAGACGCATTATTGAACCCTTGCCAAATTTCTTTTCGATCTGCATTAGTGCAGACTCGATCGCTTTTCCTTTGTCCATGCTCATATTCTTTACTCCGCCGTCCATAGTGTTTGCTCCTTCCAAGTCTTTACATTTATGTTGCGTTTATGCAACGTCAATGTAGTTGTAACACATTACGTTTCACGAATGCAACAAGGAAAGAGCAATAATTTTCTGATCGTCTGAAAGTTTAGCCCAACTATTGTCGAATTTCAAATGTACGGACGGAAACACGTGGTCGTATGGGCGGGCCGATCGGCAGTGGGCACGCTTGTTCACACTCGCGTTTCCGCCCGGAACATCACGTTCCGCGTTCCACTTGCGTTCCACATACAGGTGGAACGGTGTAAATGTTGTCATTGTTAGAGTTGCGAGCATATTTCTGTGATTATTCCACGTTTTTGAAAAAAAGTATTGACATTGAAAGTGTTGCACAGATAAAATATCTTATCATCTATTAAGGGAACGTGTCAATGGTTTTTTAGGATCAGGCGAACCATTTTGACGCGACAACGGCGGCATAGCCGCGAAAATCGAGGCGACTTAACGGAAAAGCACAGCTTTTCCACACATCGACGGGCACAGGCCGATGAAGAGGAGAATGAATATGGCAGACGGAATTTTTACAGCGGATGGAACAACTAAGGCGAGGAAGGCGAATGAATGTATAGCGAGCGTGAAGCATCTCAAGCCGCCGGAGAATTTGTTTGATGAGTTTTGGCGCGAGGGTGAACTTGCGTTGTTGTTTGGGCCTTCGGGAACGGGCAAAAGTGTGCTCGCGGTGCAGGTCGCCGAAGCGATCGCACGCGGGCGTAAGATCGAAGGTTTTACGATGACGTCGAAACGGCACAAGGTCTTGTATGTAGATCTGAAGTTTTCGGAAAAGCAGTTTGGCTGGCGTTATACGAATGAGGGAAGGCAGTACAAGCTCTCAGAGAACCTGTATCGCGAACGGCCGGCGGCGGATGAAAACCTGATCGACTGGCTGCGCTCGAAGGTCAAGGAAAACGGTTTTCGCGTGATCGTGATCGACGATCTTTCGGCTGTGCGGCAGACATGCGACGGCACACGCGAGACTTTGAAACTGATGCGCGAATTGAAGCAGTTGAAGGACGAACTGGACCTGTCGGTGCTGGTGCTTTCGGGTTCGCACGAGCAGCGTCGGGGCGAATTTATAAGCGAAGCCTGCCTGAAACGCTCCGCAATTTTGTGTGACGTTGCGGACAGTGTTTTTGCTATCGGTACGCATCCGCGCGATACGCGATATCACTGCATAGTCCAAACGCGTGTGCGAAGTGCCGCCGTAAAATGGTATTCGGGCAACGCTCCGGTTTGCAGCGTTTATCGGTCGGAGGACGCATTTCTCGGGATGAGCTTTGACGAGAGGTTTGTTGCCGATGTTGATGAAGAAACGCGGCAGTTGATCTGCAATATAAAATGGCGGCGCGATGCAAAGGCGAGCTACAGCAGCATCGCCGAGGAGTTCGACATTTCGAAAACAACAGCGTTTCGGCTGTACAAAAAATGGACGCCGGCGTTGGAAAAGGGAATTGTTGCGGAGTGTATGGAAGAAGAAATTTTGCCGCAGATGAACGCCGATGACGCAGATAAAGAAGGGGAATTTGACCCCGTTGATCCGGCTTCACCCGCGTTTGATGATCCTGATGAGAATCGAGGCTTTTATCCGAAGGACATATCTAATATTCCTTTCATGGCAGCACTTAAACGCATTCATGTAACCGAATTGAAACGCGGCGTTGACGGCTACGGACGCGAGATCTTTATCCTGGAAGAACAAAACGACGGTAGGCCCAACGTTTGGTTTGAATACGATTCAAATGGAAAACTGCTGCGCAAGGAACGTGACACATATGGCCCCAAGATCAAACATATCGACTCGCCATGGCTGACATCCGCCGACCTCAGACACAGGAACATGTATAATCCGGCGGTGGACCTTTCAAAACTTTAGAGTCACGGCGGGCGGAAATACGCCAAGGGCAAGCCGTCTGGTATCAATACGATTCAAAAGGCAAGATCATCCGCAAAGGCCGCGATTCCTGGAGCATCGACATCACCCATCCAGAAAGTCCGTGGATATCGTCAGTGGATTTTTTAACGAACCGATGCAAAAGCTCGCGCGTCAGTAAGGGCGATACACACGACTCGGCTTAAACGTATAGCCCTTTGTTTACACGCGTGCTTTGGCAAACTGCGGACCACTATTAAATTTCTTGCAAAAGGAAGACGTTCGGGAGTAGTATCCTATTAGAGATTTTGCATTTGCAGACCAGTCTCATCCACCAAAGTTCTTCTCAAGAAGGTATTTGCCTGTCCCGACAACATAAGGAATAGATTCTATGTTACGCATACCGTCACGCATCATCGCTATATGCTTTATCTTTTTCGCATCCGCAGCGTTTACCACGAACGCCGGCTGGACTACTGGATACCCAAATTATGTGATGTTACGTGGCTACAAGGTGGCGTCGGGCACCGAACTTCTGATGCCCGTAACGGTGCGAAACCCGATCGGTCATGGGATAACGTCCTATAAATTTCACGTTGCGTATGATCCGGCATTCGTGCAATTTGCATCGCCTCCCTTCGAGGCGGCGAGAACCTTTAGCGAAGGAATGGACGGGATATTCGCCAATACAAACTATCCTGGGCATCTGATCATCACCGCCTATAATGATGTTCCGATCACCGGAAACGGAACTGACGGGTCCGGAACTCTGTTGAATCTCAAATTCCGGACCGTGGGACCGCCAGGGCAATCAACGCTATTGAAGTTTGAGAATTGGACCAGTCCGGCCGGTGAATTTCATGTTGGATTTATGTACAACGATGGTAATCCGCCGATTGAAAATTTGGGTTACGGCAGAATAACCATTTCCAGCAACTCTCTGCCCGTTACCTTGCCTGCCGTTAATGCGGCTCCGGGCAGCGATATTACCATCCCGATCACGGTCGGAGATCTGACTGGATATTCGATCATAGCCTATGATCTTCAGGTGACGTTCGATTCGGCGGTTCTACAGCCTGCTTCACAGCCGATTGATAGCGTTGGAACAATGAGCAGTAATATGGGTTTTACTCCTAATACAGCAAATGCCGGACATCTCATTGTGTCAGCCTTTACGGGAGGGCAGGCATTAGCGGGATCCGGAATTCTCGTAAATCTTAGGTTTACAATTGTGGGAACGCCCGGGCAGTCGTCTCCCTTGATCTTCGAGCATTATCAAACGCCGGACAACGGGGACCCTCATCCGGGATTCTTGTTGAACGACGGTGAACCGGGAAGCATGACGACTAATGGAAGCGTCACAGTCGGAGGCGCATCGATCTCGGGAACTGTGACATATGGCAATGCCATTGGGGCACCATCGACGCGATATGTTCCGAACGTTTTGATAAACGGTGTAGGGGCAACATCTGTTTCGGCAACAACAGGAATGCTCGATGGCCGATACTTGCTTGCGGGTTTTGACGCGGGGAGTTATGCAGTCATGTTGTCAAAAAACGGCGGCTCTGCTATCTCATCCTATGACGCGGGCTTGATATCACAACATGTGGTCGGCCAACCGAGTCCTCAATTGAGCGGTAATAAGTTGATCGTGGCGGACGTCAGCGGAAACGGATTGGTGTCGTCGTTTGATGCAGGCCAGATAGCGGATTATGTGGCTGGCGGTTCAAATTTTGGATCGACGGGGAATTGGATATTCAATCCCGTAAACAGGGTATATCCGTCCGTCACCGCAAACATCGCCAATGAGGATTATGCCGGTCTGCTTATGGGTGAGGTTTCCGGCGATTGGGCGAATGACACTTCACGGTCAGGATCTTCACGCGGGCGATCGCGACGAGCGACTGTCGAATTGCCGCAAACTGCTGCTCCTGTTGGCAAAGAGATCGTCGTGCCCGTGAATGTTCAGAGCATTGCAAATGATGGCGTTATCTCTTACGAGTTCGACCTTACATATGACCCGCACGTGATACAGCCACAGGCTGTTGCAGCCGATCTGACCGGAACTATCAGCCGAGGGCTAACTGTCGTGACTAACGTTATAGAACCCGGACTGTTGAGAGTAGTGGTTTACGGAGCGATGCCCATAAGCGATGACGGTGTTCTGCTGAATCTCAGATTCACGGCGGTCGGAAAGTCGGGTTCGACTTCGCCGCTTTTGTTTGAACGGATAATGTTCAACGAAGGCGAGCCGCAAGTGAATGCGACCGACGGACAGGTTGAATTGTTCTAAACAGATAATGCAGATAAGAAAGGGTGGTACATTCAGTGATGAGTGTTTCGCCCTTACTTACGTGCGGGCTTTTGTATTTAGTTGCCCTTGCTTATGTGCGGGCTTTTGCAATGTGCTGACCAATTGTTCTAAAACACAAAACTTAATGGCAAACGCGGTCGTAAGTACTTGATTGCATTCGCAATTACGGGTAGATTTGCATTTACGAGAGATGAATTGTCCGGACTTTATAGGCCAGGTGCTTGACGGCAAATATCAGATGACGCGCGAGCTGGGAAAGGGCGGCATGGGGACGGTGTATCTTGCGACGCATCTCGGCACCGAGCGGCCGGTGGCGGTGAAGATCATCGCTCCGCAGTTTATGCAGCGGAGCGAGTTTGTCGAGCGTTTCCGGCGCGAGGCTCGTGCGGCGGGGCGTTTGCGGCATCCGAATGTTGTAGATGTGACCGATTTTGGATTTGCGGACACAAAGGACGGACAGGTTGCGTATCTCGTGATGGAATATCTCGACGGCTGCACGCTGGGCGAGATACTTGAGGAAGAGAAAAATCTTCCGATCGCGTGGTCGCTCGATATTCTCGAACAGGTCTGTTCGGCTGTTCACGAAGCTCACGTTCAGGGCATCATTCACCGCGACCTCAAACCCGACAACATATGGCTCGAACCAAATCAACGCGGCGGCTACACGGTAAAGGTGCTTGATTTTGGTATCGCAAAGCTCGAAGAGAACGATGTTATCGAGAGCGACGATCTGGATGCGAAGTTTCGAAGCTCGCTGCCAACGATCGCTTCGGGCGGGAATTTGACTTTTGGCGGAGCCGAGACGGACGGAACTCATGCTGACGGCGTTTCAGATACTAAGGCTCCAGGAACCGCGACCATCGCTCATTCGGTCGATCAAGGCACTCTTGTTTCCGAAACGGGCATTGTCTCTTCTGAAGGCAAGACCGCGATCTTTGATGACGGCGATGTTTCAGATGATTTTCAGGACTCGGTTGGAACCAAGATCATTTCGACGACAGGCGACACGGACCGATCGCTGACACGGCTTGCGACGCCGGTGCGGTCGCTTTATGATTCGAGTAATTCGGCAGATTTGACGCGTGTCGGTTCGGTTTTGGGCACGCCGCTTTATATGTCGCCGGAGCAATGCCGCGGCGAACACCTCGATCCGCGTTCGGACATCTACAGCCTCGGCGTTATCGCGTATCAGATGCTTTCGGGAGCGCCGCCGTTCGAGGGCGATTTCAAGGATGTTATGGAATCGCACAAGAGCGTCGAGCCCGCACCGCTGGATGCAAAAAATGTCCGTCGAAAGATGAAACGGGCGATACATTCGGCTCTGGCCAAAGATCCGAATGAACGTCCGCAGACAGCCGAGGCTTTCGCGAGTGTGATGCGTGCAAGGTACGAAGGTATATTCGGATTGCTGCGCAGGGCTTTGGTCATTTACAGCGAGCATCTGCCTAAGTTCATCATGCTGACCGGCTTTTTCTCGCTGCCGATAATTGTTTTGACTATCTTGATGATCGTGCTTTCGTTCCTAAAGGTCAGCGATGTGATCTCTGAAACGACTTCGAACGTGCTGGTCGGTACCGCCGGATTTGCGCTGTCGATCGCGAGCGCATTTTGTACATACCTTGTCATCGGCACGATCACATGGATCGTTACGCAATACCTCGCTGTTCCGCTGAGGCCCATCAGATTGAGGCCCGCGCTCGTTGAGGCACGCAAGAAATGGAAGACATTTGCCGGAACCGGCATTCTCAATACTGTACTCGTTTTTGTTATTGGGATCGTGACTTGCGGCGTAGGTTTTATTGTCCTTAGCGTGTTTTGGACGCTGTCTTCGCCGGTCGTGATGATGGAAAATCTTAAAGGCTGGGCAGCTCTCAAACGTTCAAAGGAACTTGTTAAACGCTCGGTTATGACCGCAGCAGCAGCTGTCTTTATAATGTTTCTCATTCCGGCACTCACCGCGGGAACGATCTCGGCGGTTGTTAATCTCGCGGCCTACGGCCTTGAGAAAAAGGTCGAGCAGATACCGTCGGTCGATGAAAAGGCAGCAGCAATTGCACCGCAAAAAGATGAATCTGCGGTCTCGGAACCGCAACCTGCGACAGGTGACAAGACCGATGCGATCGTAGAAGAGAAGGACGGCGGATTTGTATTTAACTGGGGCCGCAGCCGCTCGTTTCGCATCACGGGTGAGGCAAACGATATGCAGGCTAGAGTGAAAATGGCATTGCTCGAATCGATCATCCAACTCATCTGGCTGCCGGTGCAGATCTTGGTGCTCTCCTTTTCTGGTATCATAGTAGCGTTGCTCTATTTGAAAACCCGGCTCGCGGGCGGCGAATCGATGAACGATCTCATCGAACGATTTGAGGACGACGAACGCCCTCGAAAAAGATGGCAGGAACGAGTTCGTCAGCGCCTCATCCAGTCGGGTAGAATTCCGAGCAAACCTTAGGAAATGCTGTTTTCTGGCAAGAGATTCCCGTTAATTTTATTTGTTATTTTCGCATTCACGCTGGGCAATTTTGCTCAGGACCTGACGCGCGATCTAAATGTGCGTGAAGGCGGCACGGTTGAGATCGTCAATCGTTTTGGACGCGTTGCTGCAAAAGCTGAAGCTGCCACCGACGAAAAAGCAGCCGTCGGGCGTTTGAATGCGTCGTTGCCAAAAGGTGTTGCGGAGTCTGCAATAAAGATAAAAGGCGGAGCGGGCCACATCATTATTTCGGTAGAACCCGCCGATAAACAAAAACGCATAGACCTAACTCTCGTTCTCCCTGAACGCACAAAGATCAAAGTCGAAACTCTCGACGGAGCTGTCGAGGTTGCGGGAAACTTTGCTTCTGTTGATGTTAAGACGTATGTAGGTACTATTGCTGTGGATGTGCCGGACGACGATCTGAAATATCAATTTTTGTGGACAGAATCTAAGCCGCGATATTTGGCTGATTTTGAGATCGCTGAGGTAAAGGAAAAGGCTGCCGGAAGATTTGAGGTCAAAGGCCGGCGAAGCGGTGAAGTCCAAAGTCCAAAGAACGAATCTGAAATCTCAAATCTCAAATCTGAGAAATCGCTCAAAAAGGATCAGAAACTTAAGGCAAAAGATCAAAGATCTGTCTCACTAAATTTCACTACCGCACGCGGCATTATTTTATTGAACGTGCCGCCGAGCGAGGTTATGAGCGATCTTCGCGAACGGCCTTTGACAAATGCGGCTAAGGCGATTATTCGCAGCGGCGATTCGCTGTTGATGGAGGCCATTCGACGTGCTTCGCCGAAATATTTTGGTGACTATGCTCGTACGCTGCCACCGATTGAGCGGCAGCCTTCGCTTAGCAATAAGTCGGGCCGAGCGGAGGCTGTGATAGCACCGGTAAAGACTGCTTTGGTTCGCGTGACGGATATAAATAATCGAGCGATCGCGGGGCTTAGTGCGAAGGATTTTGAAGTTCTGGAAAACGGTAAAGAGCGAGAGATAATTTCGGTTGAGCGTTCGACTGCGCCGTTTAACCTTGTGCTGCTGCTGGACGTTTCGGGCAGTGTTGAAAATTACGTCAATTTCATACGCAAAGCGGCACGCAGTTTTGTCGATACGGTGGATAAAAATGACCGCATCTCGATAGTTACTTTTAACGATGATGTAAAAGTGATCTCGAAATTTACAACCGACAAAGGCAAACTGTCCGAAAGCCTCGACACCTTCGACGCGGGCGGTGGAACGGCGTACTACGATGCTCTCGCTTACACGATCGCCGATACTTTGCGACAGCTAAAAGGTGAACGAACCGCGATTGTCATCCTCACAGACGGCGACGACAATCGTTCATTTTTGCCGTTCGACGCACTGCTTGGCTCGATACAGGAAAGCGGCTCGTTGATCTATCCTCTATATGTTCCATCTGGCTTGATCGCAGCCGCTGTTGCGAATCCGACCGCCAACATTGACCCAATGCGTTCGAAATATATGTCGCTCACAGCAAAAAGCACCGGCGAAGGCGAACGCCTCGCAAAAGTTTCCGGCGGTGTCTATTATCCGATAACCCAGATCAGCCAGATCCAACTTGCTTATGAAGACATCGTCGTACAGCTACGAACGGCATACAATATAGCCTTTCGGTCGGGCACCGCAGTAGCGAATGGTGTTTCACCGCGGCTGAAGATAAGGGCGAAAAGAGATAATACTTTTTCGACGATCAACTCGGTCATTGCAGTAAAATAAAGATCCTGATGGAAGCTCCGCTTTTACAATTTCTATTAGACGAAACAGAACGACGGCCGATGACTGTGTCGGAGTTGAATGCTGAGGTGCGCGAGAGTATTGAGCGGCAATTTGCTTCGGTTTGGGTTGAGGGTGAGGTCGTTAATTTTGTTGCGGCGGGTTCGGGGCATTGGTATTTTAATTTGAACGACGGCGATGCGCAGATAAAGTGTGTTTGCTGGAAGGGCACGAATTACCGCATTCGATTTAAGCCGCAGAACGGTGTCACGGTGCGTCTTCGCGGGCGGCTGAGTTTTTATGAGGCTCGCGGTGAGACGCAGATCGTTGTTGAATCACTTGAGCCTTCGGGCGAAGGTGCGCTTGCGGCGGCTTATCAGCAGATCAAGGCAAAGCTTGATGCGGAAGGGCTATTTGCGGAAGAAATAAAACGCCCGATACCTTTTCTGCCGCGAAAGGTTGGCGTTATTACGAGCAAAAGCGGTGCGGCTTATCACGATATTCTTACGGTTTTGACGCGTCGTGCGCAGTCGGTGAGTGTGTTGCTTATACCGGCGCTGGTGCAGGGCGAAGGCTCGGCGGACAGTATTCGCGCGGCGGTGAATGGCGTGAATGCGTATAACCGAACGCTCGATGAACATGAGCGCATTGACGTACTCATCGTCGGACGCGGCGGTGGCTCGGCGGAAGATCTTTGGGCGTTTAATGACGAGATGCTTGCCCGTGCGATCAGGGCGAGCGAAATACCTGTGATCTCGGCGGTCGGGCATGAGATCGATGTGACGATAGCGGATTTTGTCGCCGATATGCGAGCCGCGACGCCTTCGGCGGCGGCTGAGATCGTTGCGGGCCGCGAAGAAGATATTATTCACGATCTTCACGCTTGCGAAGAGAGATTGATGGGCATGTTGGATTACAAGATGCTCGATGCGAAGACACAGGTTCGCGAAGCTGTCAGCAATTTGCAGTATTCATTTTCGGCTTCTGTTCAACGGGCGAATTCCCGGTTTGCTGATGTTACAGCTCGGCTGACGCCAGCGACATTATCGGCAAAGGCTATTGCGATCAGAAACTTGCTTGAAAGTCTTGAACAGCGACGGAAATTTGCGATCGAACAGGCTTTAAATTTGAAATCTGAAAATTTGAAATTACAAATGGCGAAACTTGATGCTCTTTCGCCTTTGGCAGTGCTGACGCGTGGTTATTCGATAACTCAAACTGATGATGGGAGCGTCTTACGCGACGCTTCGACCGTTAAACCTGGCGACAAATTGAAAATACGTTTAGAGCGTGGGAAACTAAACGCCGAGGTTTTGTCATCTGAATAACTTATGCCGAAACAGACATATGTGATCGCCGGAACGGTGGCTTTAACTTTGGCGGTGGTCGCGATTATAGGCGGGCTTGTCTATTACCAACAGCTTAGGTCTTCGCCACAGTATTCGCTGGCTTTGCTGGTCGATGCGGCAAAGCGTGATGACACCGATGAGGTCGATTTGATCGTTGACATCGATGCCATCGTCGAAGATTTTATGCCGCAGGTTACGGCGAAAGCTATCGAACTGTACGGACGTGGAATGTCACCGCAAGCCATTCAAAAGGCGACGATACTTGCAAGGCCGCTGATGCCAGCAGTGAAAGATCGAGCTCGTGCGGAATTGCCGCGTGTCATTCGTGACCGGACTGCGAAATACGGCGATGTTCCATTTTTTGCAATGGTTTTGGGAGCGAGTAAGTATCTCGATATTGCTGTGACAGATGATGTTGCCTTTGTGAACAGCAAGCTCGAAAATCATCAGCTGGAGATGAGGATGCGTTGGACAGGCGACCGCTGGCAGATCATCGGCGTCAAAGATGACAAACTTGCCGCCAGCATCGCGCAGAAGATCGGGCAAGAGATCATCGCGATCGCAACTCTTGGAGGCGGCAAGGATACAGCTGATAAATTTGGCGGCATCGGGAATTTGAGCAATACGCTGAGACAGGCTGAAGAGCTGGTGAAATAGTTATGGAAAAGTCATTTGAAACATCGCTCGCCGAGCTGGAGAAAATTGTTGGCAAACTCGAGAGCGGCGATCTGCCGCTTGAGCAGAGCCTTGAGTTGTTTGAGAAGGGAATCAAGCTTTCGCGCGAGTGCCGTGAGCGGCTCGCAAAGGCAGAGCGTCGAATAGAAATATTGATGAAAGACTCTAATGGAAATCTCACCGCCGAAGAATTTTTGCCGGAATCGTCACGTGGTTAGCGGCTGAACAAAAAGAAGAAGACCACAAACATCAACACGAACGATAAAACGCCTGTCACGACCATATAAATGGTGACGCCGACGGTGTTGTCACCGCCGGTTTTTCCGTTGTATTTGTTACCACAGCTTTGACATTTTACATGCGTCAGCATTTTGGGGCCGAGTGCTCCGCCCCACCAAGTGAACTTTAGTAATTTTGGTTCAGCCGCTCCGCATTTTGGACACAGAGCATAATTGTCTGCCATGAGATGGTTTTCCTGCCGCTATCGACGCGAGCTGAAAATGCTCAGGATATACCAGAACAAAAGTGCCACGCTTGCGAATAATGTCAGTGCAGCGGCGACGTGTTGTTTGGTGTTAAATTGATGAAGTACCTGCGAAGTTTGATAGAGTATCGCTGTTCCCGCGAATGCGACCATAGCGAACGCAAATACATTTCCGAGTGAAAAACCGAACAACGCACTCGCAATAATAAATCCCAACGCCGCAAATCCGCCGATCGCAAGGATCGGTGCGAGCCATGAAAAATCTGTTCTAGTCACTAACACCGTAAATGTTAATCCGGCAAAAAGGCCGAGAGAAACGATGCCGGCCTTTAGTATCACGTTAGAGTCGCCGGAAACGTTAGCCGCGACGTAGAGCAGCGGGATGAAAATTATCGCTTCGGCAATGATAAAAATCCCGAGGCCCATATATTGGACGGCTTGCGACGTTTCAGATACGGCCCAGCGGTTCGCGAGATACGAAATGCCCATAAACAGGCCCAGAACCACCAACCAACCGATGCTCCCGCCTGAGAAAAGAAGCGATGCGATCACTTGAGCAATGCCAGTCGTAAAGAAAAAGGCTTCGACGGCGATAAATGCTAAAACCGCAGCGGCCAACAGCATATAAGTCTTGCGGATAAACGCAGCGCGTTCAATAGGCTCGGCTTGTGCCACTGAATTGCCAAATGTACTTGTAAAATCTTCCATAATTTTCCTCCGTGATTTGATGTAAATTATGCTCTAAAAGTTTGTCAATTAACTGCCGTTTGATCCGCTGCCTTTAAAGATAGAGTCAACGCTCCAAACACCTGAGCCTCTCGACGCTATGTAGAGAAACAGGAAGCAATAGACTACCGCCAGTTCGCCTTTGTTGACCACCGGCAAAAACGCCTGAAGGCTGAAATGAGCCATGAAATAGGCGACTGCCATCAGACCGCTTGATAGAAAAGCGGCGACCGCGGTGAACAAGCCGATCATGATCATAATGCCGCCGAAGAGTTCGATCGTTCCGGCGACAGCAATTAGCGGCGAAAGGCCCTCACCCGACGATGGCGTACCTGATGGCGGGTAGCCGAGGAGCTTTTGTGTGCCGTGCCACATAAATAAAAAGCCCGAAACGATCCTTAGGACCGCGTAAATATATGTCGAGTACCTTCCCAGAAATCTTTCCATAGTAAGTTCTCCTTATCTTGAACGTTGACGAATTATAGCATTTTGCACAAGGCGCGCACGTAAGAGCGGTGCATTCAATGTTGAGTGTACCGCCCTTACTTACGTGCGGGCTTTTGCAATAATAGTTAGGCTGATTTTGCTGTTGCTTCCATATCCAACCGCCAACGTAGCACGGGTTTGCGGGCTGCGGTCGCTTCGTCGAGGCGTCCGATCCGCGTTGTGTGCGGTGCGTCGATGACGAGTTGCGGGTTTTCTTGAGCTTCCTGATCGATGTCTTTCATTGCTTCAATAAAAGCATCGAGATCTGCTCGGCCAACTGATTCGGTCGGCTCGATGAGCATCGCGCCTTCGACAACGAGAGGGAAGTAAACGGTCGGCGGATGAAAGCCGTAATCGATCAGCCGTTTGGCGATGTCGAGCGTGACAACGCCCTTTTTCGACTGGTTTTTGTGCGAAAAGATAGCCTCGTGCATACAGTCGGATTCGAAGGGCTTGTCGTATGTGTCTTTAAGCTCGTGCGAGACATATCTTGCGTTCAACACAGCAGCTTCGGTAGCTTCCTTCAAGCCTTCGGCACCGTGTGTATAGATGTAAGAAAGTGCACGAACCATCATTCCAAAATTGCCAAAGAAAGCTTTGACGCGGCCGATCGAGTGGGGATAGTCGTAGTTAAGCTTATAGGAATCGCCGTTTTTTTCGATTCGCGGTGTTGGCAGAAACGGTGCAAGTTCAGCCGAACATAGGCAAGGACCGCAGCCGGGACCGCCGCCGCCGTGAGGCGTAGAGAAGGTTTTGTGCAGATTGAGATGGATCACATCGACGCCCATATCGCCGGGACGCGCAACGCCGACAAGAGCGTTCATGTTCGCTCCGTCCATGTAAACGAGGCCGCCGGCGGCGTGGATCGTGTTGCAGATCTCTTGGATGTTTCGCTCGAAAATGCCACAAGTATTTGGATTTGTAAACATTACGCCTGCGACGCCGCCTTCGTTACAAAGTTCGCGAAGATGCTCCATATCTGTTAATCCGTCCGCCGTCGCCCGGATGGTCTTGACCGTAAATCCTGACATCGCGGCAGACGCCGGATTTGTGCCGTGAGCTGATTCGGGAATGAGCATAACGCGGCGGTCTTTTGAAGCCTCGCCGTCACGCTGATCAAGAAACGCGCGTATGAGCATAACGCCCGTCATCTCGCCTTGAGCACCGGCCGCAGGCTGCAGCGAAATTCCGGGCAAACCGGTGATCTCGCAAAGGTCGTTTTGCAGATGATATATCAGTTCCAACGCTCCTTGCGTTTCTTCTTCAGGTGCAAGCGGATGCAAACCTGCAAAACCGCCGATACGAGCGACCTTTTCGTTGAGCCGCGAATTGTATTTCATCGTGCAAGAGCCGAGCGGATACATTCCAAGATCGATCGAGTAATTCCATGTCGAGATACGAGTAAAATGTCGCACGACATCAACTTCAGACACCTCCGGAACTCCCGTTAGATCATCATCGCGACGTAAATCCGCGGGCAAAATATTGTTAGTTTCCGGAACGTCCAGCTTTGGCAAACGATAACCAACGCGGCCCGTCTGCGAACGCTCGAAGATCAATGCCTCGTTTTGCGTGGGATGTTGTGTGACTTTCTTAATGCTCATAAAAACTATTTCTTTCCGTTCCTGACCGGGAGAACGCCGCCGATAACTGCGATTATTATAAAAACCGGCACTACAGAAATCGTTATTTCATCGGGGTCCAAAGATTATTCATTACCTATATCTAATATGCTCGGTATTTCCTCAGATCTTTCATTTTTCTTAAAGACCTTATAAACAGTCCACACAAGCAAAACTGGAAAAAGGAGAACGAAAAGCACTAAACTAAGTAGCAATAGCGTGTCGATCGTCTCATGATCCATATGAAGTCCTAAGTGGATTCATTAAGCGCCGACACGAAATTATCAATCTGGTCACGGGTGTTAGTTTCCGTAACGCAGACCAGAAAATCGTTATCGTGACTGGCGTAATATTTCGACAATGCCAAACCGCCAATTACACCGTTTTCAGTTCGCATTTTTTCCAATATTTCAGTCGCGGGTCGCGGGCCACGCATGACAAACTCATTAAATTTTGGCGCCGAGAACGGAAGCGAATAACCGTCTATTGCGGCGATCTGTGTTGCGGCATAGGCTGCTTTTTGAGCGTTTTGCATCGCGACTTCCTGCAGGCCTTTTTTGCCCATTGTTTCCATGTAGATGGTTGCGGCGAGGGCGATCAAACCCTGATTTGTGCAGATGTTTGAGGTCGCTTTTTCGCGGCGGATGTGCTGTTCGCGGGTCGAAAGAGTTAGTACGAAACCGCGATTTCCGTTCTTGTCGTAAGCCACTCCGCAAAGGCGTCCAGGCATCTGGCGGACAAATTTCTCCTGGGTTGCAAACAGCCCGACGTGCGGACCGCCGAAGCCCATTGGAATTCCCCAAGATTGACCTTCGCCTACGACGATGTCTGCTCCGCATGAGCCGGGAGATTTTAACAAACCAAATGAGATCGCTTCGGTCACGACGACGACAAGCAACGCGCCGACGGCGTGCGCAGCGTCGGCCAATGCTTTTAGGTCTTCGACACAGCCAAAGAAATTTGGTGACTGAACGACGAGCGCTGCGGTTTGGTCATCGAGAACCGACAGGTCGGCGATGCGGCCAGATGTTTCGTCAAACGCGACCTCGACGATCTCTGCGTCGCCGTGTTGGGTGTATGTCGCAGCCACTTCGCGATATTCGGGATGGACGCTGGTGGCAACGACGATCTTGTTTCTCCGTGTCACTCGCTGCGCCATCAGATAGGCCTCAGCCATTGCGGTCGAGCCGTCGTACATCGATGCGTTCGCGACTTCCATTCCCGTCAGTTGGCAGACGAGCGTTTGGAATTCGAATATGTATTGCAACGTGCCCTGCGCGATCTCGGGTTGATAAGGCGTGTACGACGTAAAAAATTCCGAACGCTGTATCAGATGATCGACGATGGTGGGCGAGAAATGCGAATACACGCCCGCTCCGAGAAACGAAGGTTTTGTCGCGGCAGTGTTTTTCGCGGCCATCGTTTCCATTGCGGCGATGACTTCGCTCTCCGCAAGTGGATCGGTTACGTTGAGCTTGCGTCCGAGCTGGACCTCTTTTGGTATCGAGCGAAATAACTCGTCGGCTGAATCAAGGCCAACAACGGCAAGCATTTCTGCTCTTTCTTCGGGGGAATTTGGTATATATCTCATCTAATAAAAACGAACTAGCTGCGAAACTAAGATGATAGCAAAATAGCAAATCGATTTCGAAAACGGGTGTGAGATTTAGCTATTTGGGAAGAAAAAAGACGGCATCGGACGTAATGCCGATGCCGCCCCGTATGGTTCCAACCGCACAGCTATTTTGCTACTGCCAGAATCGCTGTTGCTTCTTGCGCCAGGACTCCTTGAGCTGCCATATCGGCGTCGCCGACAATTTTTGCGGCGGCTTTGCTCTGCAAAACAGATTGGCTGCTTGTGAGAAGTATTAATTTGAAATCAACCTGTGACTCATAGTTTCGACTTGCAGACGAATCTGTATTCGTTACCTTGCCAAACAGGCCGCCGATCTTGCTGGCTGTCGATTGTTTTAACTTCGAGATATCGCTCGTCAAAATATAATCGCAGTTCAAGGCTTTTGCGTCGGCCTCGGAATTTACCGCGACCGCCTCGACGTTGCCTACAGTTAATTGTCGTATCAAATACGCTTGTAAATTTGTTGTCGAGACGATCTCATTGGTGCGATTTGAAGGTGCCAATACTCCGATGCGTTTTACGCCTGCTTTCTTTGGTCCGGGAGCAGCGCTTTTGTAGGCCGAAGACGGATCGTTGTTCGATGAAGAAGTTTTCGGCAGATCGTCGTCGTCATTTCCTCCGCCTTTCATCACCGCTGAATAGTCTGGTGTGCCGTACAAAGCTTGCGAAGAACTTGCCAGCGTGTAGTTCGTCGGAACGTTGAAAAGAGCATCGTCGAGCGTTGCCTTCGAAAATTCGATCGTTTCCGTGGAGGTCGTAAACGCTTCACCGCGGCCGCCGGTGCTGATAGTTTGCGTCATCTGCAATGCAAAACCGAGTTTGCCGGTTCCGGTTGACTTGGTGATAATGCGATCCTCGCAGCCGCGCGGTTGCGGACTTTCGGGTGCCATCGGGCTTCTCGGTCCAGGCGTGAACGGACACGAAAAAAGCGGCAGATCGACATACCAGCCGTCGGTCTCGATCTTCATGTCCTGCTTTGAACAGGCGTCGGGTGAAGATACCACGGTCATCGAGGTTTTGATGTGCCGAGCGATCAGACCAAACATCTGTTTGCGTTCGCCGGTGTCGGTTATGGACGATGTGTGAGTTACAGTGCCGCCTTTTGTCGCTTTTCCTGCTGTAACCGGTGTTTTTCCGACGGGAGCGGCGCTTGGTTCGCTCACGGCTGTGGAGTCTACATAATAAAGCTTCTTCTTGTCGTTGACTTGAACGGTGCGTTTTAGATCGCATTGCTCGATCGTCGCAACGTCATTTGTCATGCCCATCATTCCGCCGTTCTCTGTCCGCTTTCGCGAGCCTTTTACATAGACGGTCGATTCCATATTATGGCCGCTCATTGAGGTGGTTTGTTTGATCTTATAATTTTGAGCGAACGCCGCTGTCGATCCTAGCCCTACAATAATTGCAAAAAATATCGGTCTTATAAATATTTTCATGATCCCTTTACTCCTTAGTAGAAATACAAAACGAAAAAAGGCCCGGAGATGTTCTCCGAACCTTTTGAATAATAAAAGCGAAACATAGTTGCGAAAGGTTACACCTTTTCCATTTATCAAGCACTAGCGGCGAGGTACTCTTCGTATTCAATTGACGACAACATTGCGTCGGCTTCGAGCGGGTTGTCCATTTTAACCTTGACCATCCAGCCGGAAGTATAAGGTTCGTTGTTCACGTTTTCGGGAGCGTCATTGAGGCCGTCGTTTACTGCGACAACCTCGCCGGCGACCGGCATAAAGATCTCGGACACGGCTTTGACCGATTCGACCGAGCCGAATGCCTCGTGCGTCGTGAACTTATCTCCGACTCGCGGCATATCGATGTAAACAACATCGCCCAGCGCATGCTGTGCATAATCGGTGATGCCGACCGAAACGGTGTCACCGTCAACTTCGACCCATTCGTGGTCTTTGCTGTAACGTAAATTTTCCGGAATATTGGACATAATTTTATAGAATACTACCCTTGCGATCTCCTAAATTATCGCTATTTCTGCCGTTTGTAAAAGGGAGTAGGCACGACCCGTGCTCTTAAATGCTTACCTCTAACATCAATTTTAATTTCTTGTCCAATATTTGCAAATTGAGGAGGCAAAAATGTAAGGCCGATGTTCTTTTTGAGGAACGGAGCAGGCGAACCGCTTGTGACCTGACCGACTTTTTCTTCGCCGATGTAAACATCATAGCCGTCGCGGGCAATGCCCGGCTCGATCATTTCAAAACCCGCTATTTTGCGAGTCAGGCCGGTTTCCTTTTGTCTTGTCAAAGCGGCTGAGCCGATGAACTCGCCCTTTTGCAGTTTCGTGATCCAGCCGAGGTTGGCTTCGAGCGGCGTGATGTCGTCGCCGAGTTCGTGGCCGTAAAGCGACATTGCGGATTCGAGCCGCAAAGTGTTTCGCGCGGCGAGGCCGCAGGGAAGTATTCCTCCATCCGAACCGTAATTGCCTGTTTCTAACAATTTGTTCCAAAGCTGCTCGGCGAATTGCGGTGCGGCGTAAACTTCAAAACCGTCCTCGCCTGTGTAGCCTGTGCGTGAAATGATTGACTCGACGCCGTGAACGCTGCCTTCGGTAAAGTGATAATAGCCGATCGCGGAAAGGTCGGTTTCGGTAAGTTTTTGGAGAATACCGACAGCGTTCGGACCTTGGACAGCGATCTGGCAATATTCCGCCGAAGCGTTTCGCATTCCCAGATCGTCATGCTCGGAATGGTGCGACTTTATCCAATCCCAGTCCTTGTCAGTCGTTCCGGCGTTTACTACCAGTAAAAGTTTTTCCGGACCGAAGCGATACACAAGGAGATCGTCAACCACGCCGCCGCCGACATTTGTCAACGCGGAATAATGCGCCTGCCCGTCAACGAGCTTTGTAACGTCGTTGGTCGTAAGGCGATTTACAAAGGGGATCGCGTCTGGGCCTTCGACCCAGATCTCGCCCATGTGCGATACGTCGAAAAGCCCCGCGCGAGTGCGGCAACGCATATGCTCTTCGATAACGCCCGCCGGATACTGGACAGGCATATCCCACCCGCCAAAATCAACCATCCGCCCGCCAAGTTCCCGATGCTCCGCATTGAGCGGAGTTTTCTTTAATGAAGTTTCTGACATAAAAGAGAAGTGTAGTTTAGAGGTATTGAGCGGGCAAGTTAGAAAGTGTATATTGCAGTTAATGGGGCCTAATTCAAAATGAATATCTTATGTAAACAGGTGTTTCTTGTGGTTGTGCTAACCCTTGCAATGGCAACAGCAGTTTTTGGACAAAAACCCAAAAGAGATATTACACAGTATGACAACGGAGTTCATATAGAGTTCGGTTTTGGATACAGGCCCGCCGAACTCACAGAGTTCCGTGCCAAGCTTCGCGACTTCATATGGACGCATTTCAGCGAAAAACGTCTGGGATACATTAAGACAAGCTCCTATAGCCGCGAAGGCGATTCAACCATCGAAGAAATTTTTATTGAACCGGATAAGAAAGGAGTTTGGCGCGTTGTATCGAACAGTACGTCCTCGTGTTGCACTCTTCACCCTCCGGCAAAAATTAAGCGACAAACCAAGACTTATTCAATTGTTGAGCGTTGGGAAGCTGAGTTCGATATTTTTGGTGGTAAGCCGACCCACCAAGGTAAACAATTGCACGATAACGATCAGACGAAAGCTGGGCAATATTGTCTCAAATTAGGAAATAAATCGAACAAAAACCCTCGGATATTATAAGTTGCGGTTGTTACTAGCTTAACAACCCTGTCAAAAAAGTAATTTACCGTGATCCAAGTAAAATAATCCCTCCTTTCGCATTTTGGAGACGCTGAACTGTCGCACGAACCGCAAATTCGGCGTCCTTATTGGCAAAAACGAGGCGCTTGTAGCCAAAATCACGGTACATGTCGGCAAAAGCAAGCTACTTCTCGACAAAAGCAAGTTGCTTATTGGCAAAAGCAAGCTATTTCTCGACAAAAGCAGGTTGCTTAATTGCAAAAGCAAGCTACTTCTCGAGAAAAGCAAGTTGCTTATTGGCAAAAGCAAATTGCTTATCAGCAAATTCACGGCGCACATCGGCAAATGAGCGGCGCATATTGGCAAATTCACGGCGCACATCGGCAAATTCACGGCGCACATCGGCAAATTCACGGCGCATATCGGCAAATGCGCGGCGCATATTGGCAAATGCGCGGCGCACATTGGTAGATTCAGGGCGTTTGGACGTATTTGATCCTTACTTCAGCTTAGAAACTGAGGCGATGATGTCGGTGCACATTTCTATTGAATCCATTAGGATGCCTTTTTCGCGTTCGTCTTTGGTGGTTTCGAGTGCGGCGTTGAGCGGGGCTTTGTAGCGTTCGGCGGCAGCGGCTAGTTTGCGGACGGCTTTGGGGAAAAGGTCGGAGAAGCCTTTGGGCTTTTTATCTTTTGCGTCCGGGTCGATGACCATTGAATCGGGCCGCGATGAGAGATTGTCGATGTCGTCTATCGCTTTTTGCAGGATATTCTTGATGTCGGCGAGTAATTCGATACGTGTGCCTTCAGGAGCTTTGCCCCATTTGTCCGATTCCTTGGACGATATCTTCGCTCCGCCAACGTCTATCTTTAGCACAGCAAAGCGGCGGTCGATTGCCTTTGTGAGGATATCGATGCGCAGGTCGATCTGCTGGCCGTCGCGGATCAGTTCGATCTCTTCGTCGGTCAAGTAGTCGCGGCTTTGAGCATGGGCCGAAAGTGAACAACTAACAGCGAACAGCGAACAGTAAAGAAGAATGCGGATGCCGCGCTTCGCAATAGTTAAATAACTGTTCACTTTTCGATGTTCACTGTTCACTTTCTTCTTTCCTCCGGCAAAACTGTGTCGTCAAACAGCGGTTCGATCGCCTTGTTTCGGGCTTCGCGGATGTAGGTCATGAGGTCGCGGACATATCCTTCGTATCGTAAGGGAAGTTCGCGGCGGATCGTCTCAATCCGAGGCAGAACCGCTCGAAGGCTCAACTCCAGCCGCTTGTAATTGTCGAGCGACCTGTTTTCGCCCAAGTCCTGTTTCTCCAAAAACGCAAGCGAGTATTCTAAAAGCCCTCGAAAATAACCCAACTCGCGAAAAATGCCGTCAAAATCATTTGCCGTATTCCGCTTTTCGGCAGCATCGATCCGCGAACGCATCATATCGACGGCCATTTTAGTGCGGTCCTTGAGATCGATCATACTGTCGAGGCGCTTTCGATCTTCTTTTGTAATTACCTTCAGCGGCGGCGGCGCGGGTTCGTCATCCTGTGCCGAAACCGAAGGCGTTAAAAGTAAAGAGTAAAAAGTAAAAAGGCAAAGTAAGAGGATCGGCGAGAGACTACCAATCCTAGTCTCAGCTTTGCCTTTTAACTTTTTACTTTTGTCTTCACTCATTTCTTTATTTTCTTCAGAACGGTCGGAAGACGTAAATTCACCTTTTCGATATCTAATTTGTTAGCGACCGGATCGGCAATGCGCACATAATGCTGATAATTAGCGGCCGCGTCTGCATACTCTTCTAAACGGTCATGCGTGATCGCGAGGAAGAAATATGCAGCAGCCAAATTTGGCTGTTTTGTCGTTAGCCAGGTGTATTCCGCCTTAGCTTCGCGAAAACGCTTTGATTCAAACAATGCTGTTGCAAGATTAGCATGCGCAGTCGCATTTTCAGGAGCAATTTCTATGATCTTGCGTAGAACATTGACTGCCGCGTCAAATTGTTTTGCCTGCACTAGTGCCGCTCCGAAACCGACTGCGTAATTTGCATTTGTCGGCTCTGCCTCGGACGCGCGGCGGCAAAACTCGAGGGCCTTTGTCGGATGTGAGATGCGATAGGCTGAACAAAGCCGGCCAAGAATAACCGGATTCGTTGCATCGGTTTCAAGTTGTTTTTCGAGATCGGCTCTGAATGTGCCGTCGGAATTTCCTCCAGCGAGCAATATCTTTGTGTTTAGCATTTTCAGCGACTCGGAATGTGGAGAAACGGTCTCAATCAGTCTGGCGGCCTCTTTTGCCTTGACCACGTCGCCGTCTTCAAGCGCCAAATCCGCCATCTGAAAGAGTGCGTTGCGGTTCTTTGGATCGGATCTTAACGCACTGGCAATGCTCGATCTGGCGTCTTTATTCTTGCCAAGAGCGATCTCCAATGCGGCACGTGCAGACCATATAGAGGCGGTCGGATTTGCCTTCGATGTTAGATATGTCACCTTTCCCAGCAGATCGGTCAAGACAGCGGACGAGGCTTTTGTTTTCAGCCGCAGATCGGTCAGTGCCGAAAGTGCCAGTGAATTTTGCGGCTCAAGTTCGAGAGCCTTTGTGAGAATGCGATCGGCTTCAGCGAATTGACCGCTTTGAACCAAAAGCGAGCCGAGAGCGGTGATCGCCAGTGTCCACTCGGCTCGTAGTTCGACTGCCTTGCGAAATGATCTTTCTGCAAGAGCATTTTGACCAAGAGCAAGATACGCAACGCCGCATTGATATTCGGCCTCAGGAAAATTCGGCTCGATCTCAAGAGCTTTTTTGTAAAGCTCGATCGCTGCGGCGAGATCGCCCTTTTCGTGGAGATCTTGAGCACGATTAAAAACAGCTACCGAATCCGCAGGCTCATCTTCCGTTTGTGCGAATATACTGGAGGGAAAATTGAATAAAAGCCAACCAAGCACAATTGCTGTAATGATCTGGCGGGAGGGGAATCGTGTTGATGAAGGTCTGTGCATTTATGCAAAAAGTGTATCTAAAATATTAACACCAACCTCATCAAATTGACCGATTTTTTTGTTTTTGCGGCTGGACAAGTTTTTATTCTCAAAGATTTGCGTTCTCTCTTTTCAGTGGGTTAAGATTCTCAATTGAACGCGAACCACAATTGGGTTTTCCTGCCGAAAATGATCGCAACTATTTACGAGATTTCCCTGAGACCGGTTGCTAAAGAAAGTAAATCAGGCTGAACCGGTTACTGTATTCAGATGCGGGACTGAGGCGAATTGTTGGATGCACTCGATTTAGATACTATATATAAGAAATACAAACCTAATAAAGGTTTAGAGTTGGAGAATTATTATAAATGGCAAATCCGATGGCTGATGAAATGCGGCGGTTTAAGGGCAGCGACGAAAAGAATCCTTTCGAAGCAATGAGCGAGCGGTTCGACCGTGCGGCAAAGTTGCTCAATTTGGAAGAGGACCTGTACGCCGTGATGCGTGTTCCGAGCCGTGAATTGAAGGTCTATATCCCGGTCAGAATGGACACCGGGCATATACAAGTGTTCGAGGGCTTTCGCGTTCAGCACAATTTTGCACGCGGACCTGCAAAAGGCGGCATTCGCTATGCGCCGGATGTGTCGCTTGATGAGGTCAAGGCACTGTCGGCGTGGATGACCTGGAAATGCGCTGTTGTCAACGTGCCTTTCGGAGGCGGAAAAGGCGGTATTATTTGTGACCCGCACCAAATGTCGCAGGGCGAGATCGAGCGAATGACACGGCGCTACACTTCGGAGCTTATTGATTTTATTGGGCCGGATAAGGACGTTCCCGCTCCTGATATGAATACCGGCGAGCAGACCATGGCTTGGATCATGGACACCTACTCGATGCACATGCGGCACACTGTTAATGCTGTTGTTACGGGTAAGCCGGTCGCATTGGGCGGTTCGCTAGGTCGGCGAGAGGCCACAGGGCGCGGAGTTTTGTTTACCGTAAACGAGGCGATCAAGCGATTCAACCTTACTCCGGAGCAAACGACCGTAGTTGTTCAGGGATCAGGAAATGTCGGCGGCATTGGTGCCGAGTTAATGCATGAGAAAGGTTATAAGGTCATTGCCATCTCGGATGTTGCCGGCGGCATCTATAACCAGAACGGGCTTGATATTCCAAAGGTCATGGAATATCTCGCAACTAACAAATCGCTTGAAGGCTATCCTGACGCGGATAAAGTAGATAATAAGGCACTTCTCGAGATCGAATGTGACGTTTTAGCCCCATGTGCAACGGAAAATCAGATAACGTCTGAAAATGCTGACCGCATCAAGTGCAAGATACTTGCCGAGGGTGCGAACGGCCCGACAACGCCCAAAGCTGATAAAATACTGCATGATAAAGGGGTTTTTGTGATTCCAGACATCCTTGCAAACGCCGGCGGCGTTACTGTTTCCTATTTTGAGTGGGTTCAGGACCGTATTGGATACTTCTGGTCGGAAGCCGAGGTCAACGCACGCCTCGAAGATAAGATGGTGGCTAGTTTTAACGAACTTTGCCATTATGCAACGAAACATGATGTAGATACACGTACGGCGGCATACATGCTCGCGATTGACCGTGTTGCGTATGACACGAGAATGCGTGGAATTTACGCTTAGGCGAAGCAGGTAGTTATTGATAAGGCTTGATTTTCGCGAAGATGTAAGATAAGGTCTTAACTGGGAGAATTAAAGTTATTCATTGACTTTAAGGTGCTACTCCGTTATAAACTTAACGTGAGATAAGGACTTATCTTATTTTTAGCCACGTCTTTTGTGCGTGGATAATTGGGCGGCTTTATAGAATTAACTTGAGAAGACGGTTCTCGAAGCTGCGTATTGATATTAAATTTTTTCTTTTTGGCGGAGGAATGTGATGAAACTGGCTATAAGAGCGTACATCGTTACTTTGATTTTATTAACGCTTGTATTCGCGGTATCGGCCCAGAAACGGTCCGACAAGGACGATCGAAATACGGCCCCGACTGTTGGGGTCGGTGGATCCGTAGGCGGCCCAACGGGCTTGTTTACGGTTTATGATGGGCAAACTCTAAGAAAGGGTGAGTACACGTTTAGTGTTGCATACAACAACTATGACCGTGATCCGGGTGATGTAGATATTACCTCGGTACCTTTAAGCTTTCAGGTTGGCGTTACTGATAATCTGGAATTATTTTTTACAACTGAGGGCTGGCGTGGGGTTAAGGTTAACGCACCGAGAAATATTTCGGGATTTTATCTTCCGAACTCACAAGTTCGAATAGACGGATCACTTACCAGTCCGCCCGCGATACTTTTGGGCAACGGTAATTCAACGATCTTCCGACAGGCAGGTTCTCCGTTCGTTCAATTTCCATATACCAGCTTGGGAACGCCCCGTCCAGGTGGGGCAGCAGACAATTTCCCGAATGTTGGTTCTATTTACGGAAGCATTCTTCCTGGAATCGTACTGAGCACCCAAACGCTCGGCGGCGGTGAAGGCGACGGTGAAGTAGTTGTTCCTGTCACATTCACTACGTCTCCTTCCTATTTCAGCGATGCTCCGTTTATCAACAGAACATACGGCACTTCCTCATTCAACACGATGGACTTCGGTGCTAAGTGGAGAATGAACAGCAATGAAAGTGCTGTCGGCTACGGCTTGATCGCATCCTATCGCTGGTATCTCGATACCGCTGATAGTTTTTCAGGCTTTAACATGATGCAGCGTGGTTCGGGACCCGGTGCAAATTGGGGCGATGTCAATTTGACGTTTTTTGCTGATGCAAGGCTTCACGAGCACATCAATCTTTCGGGTAATGTAGGCTACACCTACACGACGAATCCGAAAGGTTCTTTTGGTGGTTCAGACTACACTCTGCTTGACCGTGCCGATGAACTTCACACATCGATCGGTGCTGACTTCCCTGTAAACAAGCACTTGCAGTACATTCTTGAATTGCGGTCGCTTTACTATGTAGGCGGACATACTCCGAATGCATTTGAAAGGAATCCGCTTGATGCTCTTGCAGGTATTCGCGTTTTCCCGCGTAGATGGTGGGGATTTGGAGCGGCTTATAGAGCAAATCTCAATCAGCAGGGCCCAAGGAGTTTTGGTGACACACCGATCCCGAGCGGTTTTACTGCTTCTACAGATCCGAGTGGTTATGTTGGTCAGTTCTGGATCGGACGACGTGAGCCGAGAGCGACTGCTGAAGTTAACAAACCGGCAAGTGTCGATTCGGTTAGCCTGAGCGATACGGTGATTACACTGCCTTGTCCGGCTGGAACGAAATCAAGATCAGGCTCTTGCAACGACAACAAAACAGTTAGCGTCTCGACAAAGGCAAGCGACCCTGAGAACGACGTCCTTACCTATAACTACACCGTTTCAGGTGGACGTGTTATTGGTTCGGGTTCAAATGTTCAGTGGGACCTCAGCACTGCACAACCGGGAACATACACGATC
Source organism: Chloracidobacterium sp. (assembly GCA_016711345.1). Lineage (NCBI taxonomy): Bacteria > Pseudomonadati > Acidobacteriota > Blastocatellia > Chloracidobacteriales > Chloracidobacteriaceae > Chloracidobacterium > Chloracidobacterium sp. Next base: position 287,693 of record JADJTD010000001.1, on the reverse strand, counting down.
ACGACAGGTGTTGATGACGGCTGTGGAGTTTGCGGCAAGACCAATACTCAGACGATCAAGGTTGAAGAATGTCCGGATTGTATACCGGACTGTTCTTGCCCGACCCTTACGGTTAGCGGTCCTTCGGGCATAACCGCTCCGGGCCAGTCGATGACGTTCGTTGCGAACGTAAGCGGCGGCAGCGGTGGCGATCCTACTTATAACTGGACTGTTTCGAGTGGAACTATCTCGTCAGGCCAAGGTACATCGAGCATCATGGTTGACACAACCGGAGTAGCTGCTGGCGGCAATATTACTGCTACAGTTGATATCGGTTCTGGAGACTGCGGATGCAACGGAACGGCGTCGGATACGGGCAGTATTGCACCGAAACCGGAGCAAATTCCTGTAGATGAATTTGGTCCTCAGAAAGATGATGAGGTCAAGGCTCGTGTTGACAACTTCTATATCCAGTTGAACAACAATCCGAATGCTCAGGGCTACATCATCAATTACGGAACACCTGCACAGATCAAGGCTCGCAGAGCTCAGATCATGAAGGCGATCAACTTCCGTAAATATGACGCAAGTCGTGTAACCTTCGTTGACGGACCGGATAACGGAAGCGGTATAAATACCAAATTCTCCGTTGTCCCTCCGGGAGCTGAGAAACCGACACCATAACAGCTTTGCATCTTAATTGATGCGAACATCTTTAAGCGGTTGAGGCAATTCATCACTGAGCCTCAACCGCTTTTTTCTTTCCTGAGGCCCGCACGTTTAGTAACGACGATATACTCAAGCTTGAATGTATCGTCTTACTAACGTTCGGGCTTCTGCACTTGATAGGCCACTACGATTAGTCTTGAGTTAAAACACATTTTCTGCTAAGTTGTATATGTAACTCACAATGCGGCAAAGTTGCCGCCCAGCAGGAAATACAAACTTCGCATTTTGCGCAACGCGCAGCAGCTTTTTGTCATCTGACCTTCTTAGGGAACCGCTTACGGCTTACCCGATCCTCAATAATTTCATTTCCTGAGAGTCTGAACTAGGAATTTCAAAATATGTTAAAGATTACGAGTGGAAGATCCTTCTTTTTGATCATTTTGACCTTGGCTCTTTTCAAGGTTTCGCTTGTTGCGTTTGCAACCTCACCGGTCGATTCGGTCGAACCGGAGAAGTACGGCAATTGGGAAGTTGTCGGCCCGAGCGGAGGCGACGTTCGTTCGATCGCCATTGACCCGAGAGATAAGGACCGTCTGTATATCAGCACACTGGACGGACAAATACATACATCATCTGATGGAGGCCGTTCGTGGCGTTTGCTTGTCAATCTCAATCAGCCAGAGTTGATCCTCGACAATCTTCTTGTCGATGCGGTCGATTCCAGGATCATTTATACGTCTGGCCACAGGCATAAGGCGCCCGGCGGCTTTTTCCGTTCGACTGACGGCGGTGCCACCTGGAAAGAGGCGAAGGAATTAAAAAAAGAGCCAGTCTATGCGATGACGCAATCTAAGTTCGATCCAAAAGTGCTAATGGTGGGCGGTGCGGATGGCATTTGGGTTTCCAAAAATTCAGGTGCCGACTGGGATAAGATCACGTCATCGACGATGCCGATAAATGTCGATTGTCTTGCTATCGATCCGCGGAATGGAACCACTATTTATGCCGGCACTTGGTGGCGAGCGTATAAATCGACTGACTCAGGTAAAACTTGGCGCTTGATCAAGGACGGAATGATCGACGATTCTGATGTATTTGCAATTGATCTCGATCCGCGAAACCCCGACCATATTATTGCTTCAGCTTGCAGCGGCATTTATGAATCTTTTAACGCCGGTGAAAAATGGGCAAAAATACAGGGCATTCCTTCGCAGTCAAGACGTACCCGTGATATTATGCAGCATCCCTCGACACCGGGAATGGTGTATGCGGCAACTACTGAAGGTTTTTGGATGAGTTCTAACGGCGGCAAAGCGTGGTCGCTAACGACACAGCGCAATCTTGAAATAAATTCGATCGCCGTTCATCCGAGTGAGCCGAACCACGTATTTATTGGTACGAATAATTATGGCGTGATGGTATCAAATGATGGCGGCCGCAGCTTCTCGCAGACAAATACCAGCTTTTCGAGCCGCTTTACCTATTCCATAACACCTGATATTAGTCAGCCGAATCGTCTTTATGCTCTGACCCATAATGTTGCCACGGGAGGTGGTTTCTTTTTCACAAGCAGCAACGGCGGCCAAACCTGGTCACAGGCCAGAAATTTTGACGTAGGCCGCGTGCGGCCCTTTGTTGTAAGACAGGATAAGGCGAATCCGAACAAAATGTATCTGGGTACAAACATCGGACTGTTTACTTCGATTGACCGAGGCGATTCGTGGACACAAATGACTGCGGCAAAAAGTCCGGCCAAACCGAAGTCAAAACCTGTTGTTAAAAAGCTTGTAAAACGAACGGCCATTACAGCTAAGGTAACAACACCTACAATACCGACTGCCTCAGCATTACGGCCCACGATCACTGAAAAGATCAAAATGCTTGAGGTCTTACCTGGCGGGCGAGGCGGCATACTTGCCGGAACAGACAATGGACTTTATCGAAGTTATGATCCTGCTAAAGGATGGGAAAAACTCTCGTTCCCATCTGAGATGAGCAGCAACGTATTTGCTATTCATGTGAATGCTGCCCGGCCCGATACTATTTGGGTCGGTACTGCAACATCGGGCGTGATAGTTTCACAGGATGCGGGCAAGACGTGGAACAGGGTCGGCGGTGCGGTTAACGATGTGCCTGTCAGTTCGATAATGTCCGATCCCGTTCGCCCTGATAATATCTACGTCGGAACGATCCAGACGTTCTATGTCAGCCGTGACAATGGGCAAACGTGGAATCGCCGCGGCGGTAATCTTCCGCTTGGCAATTTCACGAGCATTCTCATAAATCCAAATAACAGTGAAGAGATACTTCTCTCAAGCTCGCTCGAAACTGACGGCGGCATTTTTATTTCGACCGACGCGGGAAATAAATGGAAACGCGTCGATACAAAAGATATAAAGTTGGCCAGTAGACGGTTTTGGGGAATGTCGTTCGACCCACAGGATCCAAACCGTATATATGCGGCTACTCATTCGTCGGGCGTGTATCGTATAGAACGCAAGGCCCCTACTGCTGTTGTTAGTTCGGGGAGCAATCCGCCGGCCGGAAATTAGCTAAATCTAAATCACTGTTCAAATAATGTAAAGAGACGGTTTTTGCGAACCGTCTCTTTTTGTTTGCAATTGGAACTTAATGCTCTGAAAATTTATAATTTGACCTATTAGGAGTCAAAACATTGGATCAGCGGCCGGTGAGTTTAACAGAGCAGGAAAATTTAAGATTGCGAGCATCGAACTTATCGTTTTCTGCTGTTCCTCATCAGTCGAAACTGTTTCTGGATTACATTCGCGACCCTCTTTCGCTCAAGAGCTATTATCCCAATGCCGTTTTGTCGCACTCAAATATTTCTGCATTTATCCCTGAGGTTCTAGCAAAATACAAAACCGAGCGCATCGCCCTTTGCGATGCTCTGGTCGAGATAAACTCTCAGATCGGATCAAGCGAAAAGACATTTGAGAATATCAAGTTGCTTCGCGAAGCGGACACTGTTGCGGTTGTGACGGGACAACAAGCCGGACTATTTACGGGGCCGCTTTACACGATATATAAAGCTCTATCGGTGATAAAGATGGCTGAAGAGTTGAATGCAAGAGGCTCAAAAGCGGTCCCGGTTTTTTGGGTGGCGACAGAAGATCATGATTTTGACGAAGTTTCTCACACCTACTTTACCGGAAATACAGGTGAACTGGTTAAGGCCGATTATCACCCAACAAGATATGTAAAAAGCACGCCAGTAGGAAATATCAAGATCGACAATTTGATAACCGAAACGATAGGCGAGGCTTTGAATGATCTTCCGCGATCAGAATTTTCCGGAGCCTTACGCACTTCAATTGAAAAGGAATGGTCAGAAGGGGAGCTTTTCGGCAAGGCGTTTTCTAAGAACATTGCAGATGTGTTGGGCAGGTTTGGACTGATCACAATTGACCCGATGCATCCCGGCGTTAAGGCGTTATCCTCACCTATTTATATAGATGCGATCGCGAAAGCGGACGAGATCGTTGCTAGTATTCGTAAAAAAAGCGCCGCGCTTGTTAGCGAAGGTTTTCATGCGCAGGTTTTGGTCGATGAAGACTATTTTCCGTTGTTCAGGATCGATGACGAAGGACGTAGGGTCGCTCTGCGAAAAACTTCTGATGGCGTTTACACCTCTAAAGAAGAAAAAAGGGAATTTAGTCTTTCAGAACTGGCCGCCATTGCTAAAGACGATCCGCAGCGTTTCAGTGCAGGCGTAATGCTTCGACCAGTGGTTCAGGATTATTTGCTGCCGACAGTTTGTTACTTTGGCGGTGCGGCCGAGATCGCGTATTTTGCTCAAAACAGCGACGCATACAATATACTCGACAGGCCCGTAACGCCGATCTTGCATCGGCGGAGTTTCACTGTCGTTGAAGCAAAACATAGACGAACTCTGGAGAAGTTTGGTTTAGCACTTTCTGATATGTTCGACGGGTTCGTGAAAACATTGGAAAACGTCGGCAAGAAGCAACTTTCATCAGATACCATTAAGATTTTTGAAGAGATCGAGCAAACATTGGATCTTGAACTGAATCGGTTAGATCAAAATCTATCGCAGATTGATCCGACGCTAAACGATAATCTTGAAAAGCGGCGGCGAAAGATCGCTTATCATATTGCGGCATTAAAAAAGAAAACGTATCTTGCAAGTATGCGTAAAGACGAGATCGTCGAACGGCAGATCAGGGCCGCGTTTGATTCGTTATTACCTAACGGTGAATTGCAGGAACGTGTCCTGAATGTACATTCGTATCTCAATAAATACGGACCATATTTTATAGATATGATCTACAAAGAGATCGACTTGAATTACAAAGAACACCGCGTTATCGACTTATAGAATGAACAAGATCAGGATCTTACCAGATAATTTGGCAAACCAGATCGCGGCGGGCGAGGTGGTCGAACGGCCTGCGTCCGTTGTCAAAGAGCTTGTCGAAAACGCTATTGACGCGGGCGGCACGCGTATCCAGATCGATATCGAACTTGGCGGCCGTAGGCTGATGCGAATAAGTGACGATGGTGAAGGGATGGTTCGCGACGACGCAATCCTTGCTTTCGAAAGACACGCGACATCTAAGATAAGAAACCTCGAAGATCTCGGAAGGATCGCGACCTTAGGTTTTCGCGGCGAGGCTTTGGCATCGATCGCTTCGGTTGCAAAGGTTGAATTGATCTCAAAGACCGACGCTGAACAGGAAGCAACACGTGTCGTTATCGAAGGCGGAAAATTGATCGATGTAAAAGACGCCGCGCGAGACCGTGGAACGACGATCTCTGTCCGCGACCTCTTTTTCAACACGCCTGCGCGACGCAAATTTATGCGTTCTGAGGCGACGGAGAATTATCATCTTACCGGGATCGTGACACATTATGCCCTTGCTCATCCTGAGATCGCGTTCACAATGACAAACAACGGGCGAGAAGTGCTACGTGTCTCGCCTGCAAAAGATCTGCGCGAACGTGCGTTTCAGATTTTCGGATCCGGTTTGATCGAAAGCCTTGTGCCGGTGGATGGCGGACGCGAATTTGTTGCAAAGGTCACCGGCTACGTGTCGGCGCCACGCGAACGCCGGACGACACGCGACGCTCAATATTTCTTTGTAAATAATCGCTTTGTTCGTGATAAAACGATCTCAACAGGCTTGTCCGATGGGTTTCGTTCGATACTGCCCCATGGCGTCTATCCTGTCGCATTCCTTTTTTTAGACATTCCGCTCGAGGAGATCGACGTTAATGTTCATCCGGCGAAGACGGAGGTTCGCTTTCGTCGCGGTGAGGCGGTAAAGGATGTCGTCGCGGAGGCGATCAGAAATGCTCTTGCAAGAGCCGGAGTAGTAGCCGAGACACAGTCCATAGACGAATCACGGGAGAGAATTGAATTTCCGATAGATCGAACAATTGCAAAAGAGCAGATTGAGATCGAACAAGCGGCTATGCAGTTTGACATGCGTGGAACTGAAGACAGTTTTGTGGCCGAGGTGTTTGACCCAATAGCGTCATCAGCATTAAATGAAACTGGAGATGGAGTCATTCCCATTTTAGAAATGGGATCAACCGCTGAGCACTTGGAAACTGTTGAGGTTTCTTCGGCCAATTGTGAGCAAATTGCCAAAGCACGTTCGGAGAATGCTCTAAGCGAAGGATCATTCGCCGCTGCTGCTGGTTACGCCGACTTACCGCCGGTCAATTCAGCGGCGAAATTGGCTAAGTCGATCGAAGTCGAGCAGATCTCGTCGTCTAAGATTCAACCGCTCGGCCAACTGCATGAGAGTTTTATTATCGCGGTCGATGACGAAGGATTGCTTTTGATCGACCAGCACGTTGCACACGAGCGAATTTTGTTCGATAAGTTTCGCAAAAGTGAAGCCGAGCGAACGATCGAATCGCAAAATCTTCTTCTGCCCGAAACGATCGATCTCTCGCCAGCACAGTCTGTGGCTTTTCAACTTATTGAGGCAGATCTTGAGTCATTAGGATTTGGATTGATGCGGCTTTCTGGACGAACTGTAGCGATCAAGAGCATTCCTACGGACCTACCAGCATCGGAAGCGCGAAACCTGTTCGCGGAAATACTAGACACGATCGAGGCCGAAAAACGCGGCGGAGCAAAAACCACTTTGCGTGACGACATCGCCGCGAGTCTCGCCTGCAAGGCTGCTGTAAAGATCAATATGAAACTCACGCCCGAAAAAATGCGCTGGATGATCGACAGGCTTTTGATAACGACTTCGCCAACGACATGCCCACATGGGCGTCCCGTAATTTTGCGACTATCGATGAAGGACATCGAGCGTGGCTTTCACAGAACATAAAATATGGAAAACCAGACTGAAGAAAGGCCGAGCGTATTTTGGAATCGAGTCTATATGGCGGTTGTAATTAACACCTTTGTTGTGGTCACGGCTCTCTGGGCATTTTCGCGGTATTTCAAATAAGGATCTGATAAATGAGATCACTCGACTGGGCAATTGTAGCCGTTTATCTCGCTTACGTTATTTGGGATGGCATCCGGATGACGAAGCACAGCGGCAGCAAAGAAGGTTACTTTCTGGCTGATCGAGGCTTGCCGTGGTGGGCCGTTGGGCTTTCTGTGATGGCTACGCAGCTTTCTGCGATCACGCTTGTCGGCACAACCGGCCAGGCATACAGCGATGGAATGCGGTTTATCCAGTTCTACTACGGACTGCCGTTCGCGATGATCATACTTTGCGTTACGGTGGTTCCATTCTTTCATCGCGCTAATGTTTTTACTGCTTACGAATATCTCGAAAAGCGTTTTGATGTAAAAGTTCGCACTCTAACGAGCTTCTTTTTTCTCATATCACGCGGTCTCGGCGTCGGGACGATCATCTCGGCGCCGTCGATCGTTCTTTCGATCGTGTTCGGCTGGAATCTGATCGCAACGATCTTTGCCATTGGGCTTTCAACGACGATTTACACTGTTTTCGGCGGAGTTCAAGCTGTCACCTGGACCGATGTGAAACAGATGGTCGTTATCTTTGTTGGACTCGGAGTTTGTTTCGTCGTGATTTTGTGGAGTTTTCCGGATGGGGTTACGCTTGGTTCTGGCCTTCATCTCGCAGGCAGTCTCGGCAAACTCAATATGGTCGATACGACTTTTGATCTCAAGGAAAAATACACGATCTGGTCGGGATTGATCGGTGGGCTATTTTTGATGCTCGGTTATTTTGGGTGCGACCAGAGCCAGGTTCAGCGTTTTCTGACAGCTAAATCTGTTGACGAAGGCAGAACTTCGCTGCTGATGAGCGCGTTTCTTAAGATTCCGATGCAATTTGGCATTTTGCTGATCGGCATTATGGTGTTTATCTTTTATCAGTTTTCTGCACCGCCGATCGTGTTTAATCCTGTTGAAGTCAATAAAGCGGAGCAGACAGAAGAATTCAGACAGATCCAAAGTAAATATGCCGCTGCTCATGCAGAACGCCGAGAGGCCGCATTGCATTTTGAGACTGAGAACATTCAGCTTCGACAAGAGTACATTGATGCCGACAAGAAGTTTAACGAAAGTCGCAGAGAAGCCGTTGCATTTGTAAGATCAACCAGCAATCCTTCATTCAACGACATTAATTACGTATTCCCGACATTCATTCTCGAAAATATGCCTATGGGCGTTATCGGGTTGCTGATCGCCGCGATCTTTGCGGCGGCGATGTCTTCTATAGCGGCCGAGTTGAATGCACTTGCGACGGCAACGACGATAGATTTTTACAGGCGGCTTTACCAACCCGAAGCGACGGATGCTCATTATGTTGCAGTTGGCCGTATCACGACTTTTATCTGGGGAATATTTGCGTGTGTTGTGGCTATCTTTGCGACCAATCTCGGTTCGCTGATCGAGGTTGTGAACAAATTCGGATCCTTTTTTTACGGTTCACTGTTAGGAGTTTTTGTGCTTGCGTTTGTCGTAAAAAGAGCGAAGGCTCGCGGCGCATTTTTTGGGCTTTTGTTTGGCATCGCGTCGGTTTGGACGGCAAGTATCTTTACGGACATCGAGTTCCTTTGGTTTAATGTGATCGGATGTCTCGTTACAGTATTTTTTGGATATTTGATCAGTTTGACGGTGAAAAACGATGTGAACCGCGGAAATGCAGAGACGCAGAACTTATGAGTAGAGAGTTTGTTTTTATGATCAAGAAAATCTCAGTTCCTATTTTTATTTTTCTCTGCGTTTCCGTGTCTCTGCGGTTAATGACACCTGCGCAGGTGCGGCCGATCTATGACCGAGGGGCGACAGGGCTTGGTCAGATGCTTAAGCGGCTCAACACGACAGCAAGCGCTCTAATGATCGGCGCGCATCCGGATGACGAAGATACCGCGTTGCTCACATATCTTGCACGCGGCGAAAGTGCGCGAACTGCATATTTATCTCTAACACGCGGCGACGGCGGGCAGAATATCATCGGCCCGGAACTTGGCGAAGCTCTCGGTGTGATACGCACGGAAGAACTGCTGCAAGCAAGGCGGCTCGACGGAGCGGAGCAGTATTTTACGCGAGCATATGATTACGGCTTTTCGAAGACGCTCGAAGAGGCGAAGAGTAAGTGGGACGAAAAGGTCGTTCTTTGCGATGTAGTTCGCGTCATTCGAAGCTTCCGGCCCCTTGTCGTTATCTCACAATTCTCAGGAACATCCGCCGACGGCCACGGGCAACATCAGTACGCGGGTTATATATCACCGCTTGCCGTCAAAGCCGCCGCCGACCCATCGCAATGCACCGATGCTGGTTCACCCTGGACTGTGAAGAAGTTTTACGTCCGTCACGGTTTTCGAGCAACCGGCGAACCTCAGCTTAAGATCAATACCGGTAAATACGATCCTCTTCTCGGCCGCTCATATTTCGAGATCGCGATGGAAGCCCGCAGCCAGCACAAATCTCAGGAACAAGGTGTGTTAGAACTTAAGGGCGATCAGTTTTCGGGATTGAATTTGATCGAGAGTAAGGTGCCGAAGGTTGAAAAGGAAGCGAGCGTTTTCGACGGCCTAAGCACTTCTATTGCGAACATTGACGATATTTTGGGGACTGCGAACAGAGCAACAGAATCCGATTTAATACGGGCTGCCGAGTTAGCGGAAAAGGCTAAAACGGAATTCCGCCCTGAGTCAACTCATGATACGATCACGAATTTGGTGAACGGTCTGCAAGCGGTCAGAATCGCTGCAGAGGATAAAAATCGCAAGCCTGATAGTGTTTTTCTTTTAACGAAGAAGATTGTGGAATATTCAAATGCACTACGGATTGCATTGGGAATAGAAATCGATGCCCTTGTCGACAAGGAAACGGTCGTGCCCGGGAACAGCGTCGTACTGGGAATCAAAGTATATTTTCCTCAATCGCCCAAGCTAAGAATTACATCGATGGAGGTAAATGCGCCAACGGGATGGAAGGGCGCGAAGATAGATGCACCTAAAGAAAATAGTACTGCGTTTATGCGACGCGAGATTGCAAACGACAATATCTATTTCAATGTGACTGTGCCACTAGAGGAAAAGGCGACTCAACCATATTGGTTTTCATCGCCGAGAGAGGGTGATCTTTATAGATTGCCGAATCCAGAACATATCGCACTGCCGTTCGAGCCACAGGCTTTAACCGCAGTAATATACGCAGAGGTTGACCGCATACACTTTGTAATAGAACAGCCGGTTCAATTTCGATACGCCGATGACATCCGCGGTGAGATTCGGCGGAATGTTGAAGTTGTGCCGAAAGTGACGCTTGAGATGGATCAGTCGATGATGATCGTTCCATATTCGGAGAAGGAGCAGACGCGGCAGGTTGTGATGACGGTGACCAATCATTCGCAGAAGCCTGTTACGGGTACGGCGTCGTTGAATTTCGATGGGGCGCGTGAATGGAAATACACTGCGGAGTCAAAGATATTTGAACTCAAACGTACGGGCGAAAAGTCGGCGATCACGGTTGATGTGACGATTCCGGCGCGGACGAAGGCGGGAAGTTATAGGATCTCAGGTCAGGCGATGATTGGCGAGGATGTGGCGAATATAACGATGAAAACTATCGCGTATCCGCACATTCAGACGCATCGTTACTATCGGCCCGCGGCGGTTGATGTAAAGGTTATGGATCTCAAGACCACGCGGTCGAAGGTCGGGTATATTGTCGGCAGTGGTGACCGCGTGCCGGAAGCGATCAGGCAGATGGGAATTGACTTAGAGATGGTTTCGGAGCGCGAGCTTGCGAGCGGGAATCTATCACGGTTTGACGTGATCGTTGTAGGTATTCGTGCGTATCAGGTGCGTCCCGATATTGTAGCAAACAACCAGCGGCTTTTAGATTATGCGCGCGACGGCGGCACTTTGATCGTTCAGTATCAATTGCCTAGTTATGCGCAGCAAAATATGATGCCTTTTCCTGCGCAAATGGGACCGCGCGTGGCAGACGAGAATGCAACGGTCACTATCCTGCAGCCCGAGCATCCGATATTTAATTTTCCTAATAAGATCACGGACGCCGATTTTGCAGGTTGGGTTCAGGAGCGAAATCTTTATAATTTCAGCACGATGGATGCTGCTTACACTCCGCTGCTCGAATCGCATGACGCGGGCGAAGCTGAAAATAAAGGCGGACTTGTGATCGCAAAGTTTGGAAAAGGGAATTATATCTATTGCAACTACTCGATGTTCAGGCAATTGCCGGCGGGTGTTCCGGGGGCGTATCGGTTGTTTGCTAATCTGTTAATGCAGGAGCCTGCACGATAGTAAAGGCGGTACATTCAAGTTGCGTGTTTTCGCCCCTACTTACGTGCGGGCTTTTGCAGCGATCTTATTCCACAACCATTAGAATGTCACCTGCTCCGACGGTGTCGCCTTCGTTGACGCGGATATCGGTTACGGTTCCGTCTTTGGGCGATTTCATTTCGTTTTGCATTTTCATTGCTTCGACTACCATAACGCCGTCGCCTTTTTTTACTTCGGCGCCTTTAGTGACGAGGATTCGAACGACCTTGCCGGGCATTGCGGTCTTGATCTCGGCCTTCCCCGAGGCGTCGGCATCGTCGCCCTTGGCGCCGCGAAGCCGTTTCGGATCTATGATCCTCACCTCGTGGACACTGTCCCTGACTCGCACCAGAACCGGATCGGCCGGATTCGCCTGCGGTGAAACAAACGCCTCAAAGATTGCGCCTTCGTTTTTTAACAGGAAAACGCCGTCTTCCGGTTCCGAAGCCTCGAGATCGTACTGTCGCCCGTCAACACTGGCAATGACACGGCCATCTTCCCGCACGATCTCGACGTCGTGTTTATTGCCATCTGTTTCTGCAATAAATTTCATTCTTTCGTTTCCTCAGCGGCGGACCGCAGCTCCGGTTTCCTTGTCCAAAAGGAATCCCGCAAATCGCTCCTCGTTTATCCACCAAATGATGGTTCCAGTGAGCAGCCCCAATGCCGGATAGGCGAGTACAAATACTTTTGAAAGCGGCAGCCCGCTCCATGCCCAGCTTGCCAGATTTAGTAAGACGAAAAAGAAAATGCCGGAGACCACGGCGGTTGTCAAGACGACATAGCTCTTTCCCTTTAACCGCCGCTTTTCCCAACGCAGAAACTGCTTTCTTGACATCGTTCCCATTGCAAAGGTGACTAACTAGCCAACCTTATTCGGCTGCGGAGTGATTCGCAAATATGGCTTTACCTCCGTCCAGCCGGCAGGGAATTTTGCTTTGGCGTCTTCGTCTGAGACTGAAGGGACGATAATACAGTCATCGCCGTCCTTCCAGTTTACCGGAGTCGCAACACTGTATTTTGCCGTCAATTGCAGCGAATCTATCACACGCAAAACTTCGTCAAAATTTCTGCCCGTCGAAGCCGGATAAGTGATCATCAGCTTGACCTTTTTGTCCGGGCCGACGACATAGACCGAGCGGACTGTGAAAGTGTCGCTGGCGTTCGGGTGGATCATATCGTAGAGGTCCGATACCTTTTTGTCGGCGTCGGCGATCATCGGGAAATTCACGGCAGTGCCCTGCGTTTCCTCGATGTCTTTTTCCCAAGTAATATGCGAATCGAGCGGGTCAACGCTTAGGCCCATGATCTTTACGTTGCGTTTGTCGAATTCGGGTTTGAGCCGAGCGGCCATGCCGAGTTCTGTGGTGCAGACGGGCGTAAAATCTTTTGGATGCGAGAACAAAACGCCCCAGCCGTCGCCGAGCCATTCATGAAAATTGATCGTGCCCTGCGTCGTCTCCGCCGTGAAATCCGGCGCTTCGTCGCCTAACCGTATTGCCATATACTTACCTCCAAAAAGCTATTTCAAAGATTATATCAAACAAAGTAATTTGAAATAAACATTACTCGTCCTCAGCCCTTTCCGTTGTGTTTTCTTCCAGCATTTTCCGCAGCCTGAGCTGATGGATTTTTTTCTCGTCGGCATTTAGTATTTCGATGTCGAGTCCGCGCAAGAATAGTTTTTCGCCAGGTTTCGGTACATAACCTGCGTCGGTTACCACCATGCCTGCGATGGTTGTGTAATCTTCGTCTTCGAGATCGATGTCAAAAAGACGTTCGATATTGTCGATCTCAGTTGAGCCAAGCACGTCGAAATATCCGTCTTCGCCTTCGATGATCTCGATGATCTCTTCCGGGCCTGTGTCTTCGTCCTCGATCTCGCCGACGATCTCTTCGATAATATCCTCGACTGTGACAAGCCCGGCGACGCCGCCGTATTCGTCGATCACGATCGCGATCTGAATATGATTTTGCTGGAAACGTTTGAGCAGTTCTGACGCAGTTATTGTTTCGGGAACAAAAAATGCGTCCCGCAGCATTTCGCTGAGCGGCTGATCTTCTTTTCCATCTGCCCAAGACTGAAGAAGATCGCGAACGTAAATAATGCCTTCGATCTGATCGATACTGTCGCGGTAAACCGGAAGCCGCGAATACTTTTCCTCGATTATCAGAGCGCGTGCATCCTTTACCGTCGAATTGATATCGATCGCGCAGATCTCGGTCCGCGGAGTCATGATCTCAGCCGCGCGCGTGTCGCTGAATTCGACCATCGTTTCGATCAGCTCGCGTTCCTTTTCCTCGATAATGCCTTCCGCCTCACCGACCTCCATCAACGCCTGGAAATCGTCGGAATTATCATCGTCTTCGTCCGAAACATCAGGAGTAATTGTCGAATCGAATTTCTGCAGGCGTTCGCGGCGGCGTTCGGCGAGAGGTTCGGCGAAAAAAGAAGTTATCGCGTAGATCGGACGGATCGCGGGCAGCAGAAACAAGAGTTTTTGTTCGGTGTTTTCTTTGACAATAAGTCGCGGTACGATCTGACGAAGAATAACCGTCGCCCCAAGCCCGATAAGCAGAGCAAAGAACAGTAATCGAAATTTTTCCTGGGTATATCCGCCAACGATAACCGTCAGGAGAACCGTGAAACAGATCAGCAATACCTGGATCGTTGACGAGATAGCAAAACGAAACCGCAGACGATTTTCGACGATCTCGCGCAAAAACTGTGCAGAGTTCATTTTTTCCGCGATCTCTTCATCACTGGAAATGCGGCGTAGCGCGACGTCCGAAAGCTGCGAGAACGCCATATCGACCGTCGCAAGAAAAACCAATGCAATTAAGATAATAACCGCAATGATTATTTCAATTTCCATATGTAGTTAATTTTAGAATGCTCAATCAGAATGCACAAACTTAAGATGAACGCATCAGAGAGAGCTCAGTTTTTTCTAATCGGCTAAATTCTTCCAAGAGCGGCCGTCCTTTTCCAGAAGTTCGTCCGACTCTCGCGGACCCCAAGTTCCAGCGTCGTAATTTGGAAAATCGCGTGCGGGCAAAGCCGCCCAAACATCCTGAACCGGAGCGACGATCTTCCAACTAGCCTCGACCATGTCAGCACGTTGGAACAGCGTCGCGTCCCCGATCATGCAATCATAGAGCAGGCGTTCGTAGCCCGTGCTGACACTTTCCTTAAAATGCTCGCTGTAATTAAAGTCCATATCCACAGGGCCAACGTTTACGATCGGGCCGGGAATTTTAGCCCCGAAATGCAGCGTGATGCCTTCGTCGGGCTGGATGTGGATGACGATGCGGTTTGTGCGAAGACGTTCGACGTCGGTCTCGCGAAACAACATGAACGGCGCTTTTTTAAATTGGATGACGATGCTCGAATGCCGCGTCGCCATTCGCTTTCCTGTGCGTATGTAAAAAGGAACATCTGCCCAGCGCCAGTTGTCGATCTTCAGTTTTAGAGCGGCAAAAGTTTCGGTCTTTGAAGCCGGCGCGACATTTTGTTCGCTGCGATAGGCGGGAACCTTTTTGTTGTCGATCTTGCCCTCGCCATATTGTCCGCGAATCGCACAATGCAAAACGTCCTCCGGCGAGAAAGGTTGGATCGCCTGTAATATCTTCGCCTGCTCATCACGAACCGAATCGGCTTCGAACGAAACCGGCGGTTCCATCGCGGTCAACGTGACGAGCTGCAAAATATGATTTGGGATCATATCACGCAAAGCGCCGGCCGAATCGTAATATCCGCCACGCAGCTCAACGCCAAGTTTTTCCGCAACGGTTATCTGAACGTGATCGATAAAGTTTCGATTCCAGATCGGCTCGAAAATGCTGTTGCCAAAGCGAAAAACCAAAATATTCTGCACCGTCTCTTTGCCGAGATAATGATCGATGCGATATATCTGCCGCTCTTTAATAGTTTTGAGAAGGTCGGCGTTAAGTTTTTTTGCTGATTCAAGGTCGCGGCCGAACGGCTTTTCGTAGATAAATCTTCGCCAATTGCCGTTCTCTTCTTTGCCGAGACCATTCTTCGCGATCTTTTGTGTTACGTTGGCGAAAAGATTTGGAGGCGTGGCGAGGTAATAAAAAAAGTTGTCAGGTATCTGATGTTTTGCCGTAACTTCGCCGGTCAGTTCTTTTAGGTCGCCAAAGAGTTTCTTGTCATCATCAAAATCGCCGCCGGTGTAATATGTGCGATCCTCGAACCACTTCAACACCTTTGCATCAGGGCCGTTTGGAATAAATTCGCGCAGATGTTCGATCATCTGTTTGCGATAGGCCTCCGAAGTCATTTCCTGACGCCCGACGCCTATGATCGCGAACGAATGCGGCAGGAAATCGTCCTTAGCAAGATTATAAAGCGCCGGAAAGAGCTTGCGTTTGGTCAAATCGCCGGTCGCACCGAAAATAACCATCACACAAGGGTCGGCAACTTTTTTGTGTTCCGTCATATCGTTAAGATTTCACCACAAAGGCACCAAGGTCACAAAGGATAGAGAAAGTTTTAGAGATCGTTGTGTCCTTCGTGTCTTTGTGGTGAAACTCAGATTCCGAGAGTTTCCCGCAGTTCGAGTTCACGGGCATTCATTTCGCCCTTGTCAGTCTCATGATCGTAGCCGCAAAGATGCAGCAGGCCGTGGAGCATAAGCTGCTTGATTTCGCCTTCCAGAGTCAGTCCATTTTCGGCGGCTTGTTTTTGTGCTTGTTCGGCTGAGATAACAATATTGCCCAAATTAGTTTTGTCAGGATCAAATTCGTCCGGTTCGTGGGGGAACGAAAGAACATCGGTTGTTAAATTTTTGCCTCGAAACAGATGGTTGAGCTGTTTCATTCTATTGTCGGAAACAAAAGCGATCGAGAATCGCCGGTCAGCCGCTTCTGGGACATTTGCGGCAATCAATTGAGAGAACTTGCGAAATACACCCGTCTCGAATCTAACCTTTCGTTGTAGATTGATGATATCGATCATCGGTTAGTGGTCGCCGGGTTCGTTATTTTCCGAGTGTTGTTCGTAAGCCTTGACGATCATTTGAACGAGTTTGTGTCTCACAACGTCTTTTTCGGTGAAATAGACAAAATCAATGCCTTCCAGATTGGCGAGGATGTGTTCGGCTTCTTTGATGCCGCTTTTTTGGCCTCGCGGGAGGTCGATCTGGGTTCTGTCGCCGGTGACGACAGCTTTTGAGCCAAAGCCTATTCGCGTTAGGAACATCTTCATCTGCTCGGCGGTGGTGTTTTGGGCTTCGTCGAGGATGATGAATGCGTCTGACAAGGTTCGGCCGCGCATGAACGCGAGCGGGGCGATCTCGATGATGCGTTTTTCGAGCATCTTTGTGATCTTTTCCGCATCGACGAGATCGAACAGAGCATCGTATAGCGGCCTCAGATAAGGATCAACTTTATCCTGCAGATCGCCCGGAAGAAACCCAAGCCTCTCACCAGCCTCGACCGCCGGACGCGTCAAGATGATGCGGCTGACTTGTTTCTTGAACAACGCATCGACCGCCATCGCGACGGCGAGAAAACTCTTTCCGGTTCCCGCGACGCCAATACCAAATACAAGATCATTCGCGGCGATCGCGTCGAGGTATTTGCGTTGATTCGCGGTCTTTGGAGCGACCTGCTTTTTGCCTGACGGATTAAATCTTGCCTTTAAAAAATGATCTTTCAGGCTGTAAGCGCGGTCCTCGGCGATCTGTTTGAAGGCGTCGCGGAGTTCTTTGTCGGTAAACGTATTGCCCTCGGCAAACAGCTCGCCAAAATCGCGGAGTATCTGCTCGACGGTCTTTATATCGCGTTCGTCGCCGTCGATGAGCAGCTCATTGCCGCGTGCGCCGATGCTTACATCGAGCAGCGATTCGAGATATTTAATGTTCTGGTCCTGAACGCCGAAAAGCGTGTTGAGGCCCTGAGGCGGAAGTTCTAGTTTTCGAAGATTGCTCAAATTAAAAGTTGGCTTGTGCCGATATGAAAAGGCTACTAAAAGGGAATTTGCGTGTCAATTTGCACAAACCCGCGCGTTAGCGAGGGCGTAACACGCAAGTTTGATGTTATGCCCATACTAACGCGCAGGCTTGTGCAATGAGTGTACGTTTGCGTACATAAATCTTCCCGGCGCCGGCGTAGATTATAGATATAAGAAATACGGGAGGAAATATGCTAATGATCGAGCTTAATATTAACGATGGAAGTTACGACAGGGTTTTAGACGCTCCGATCCAAGATTTTGGAACGGATGCAAATGTTCCGGCTTCAAACGACACAGCGAAAGCCGGTGAATTTAAACAACCTCAAGATGGCGTTTACCCTATGGCGCCAGCCATTGCGGAGCGAGGTGACTATCACCGGCCGATGCGGCGGTCGACGAGCATTTTTTGAATTGAAGATGCCCCGGACGAAAGATGTCTCCGGTAAAAAAAATAAAGGCCGAGGCGTGGAAGCTTCGGCCTTTTTGGCGTTGAGGTCGGATGAAAGACAATCGTAAATGTCCTAGCTCCACGCCAAATCATGTTAAGCAGTATGACAATTATCAAAATAACAACGCAAAAAGTGACTGTATATAGGGGAAAACCCTTAGAACGAGATTTTTTCAAATATTTTTTCTACAATGATTGTTGCCCTCGATAAGGAATGCGACCGCTTTGCCGAGCTGGAAAAACAGATCGAGACGCTGAATAATAATCTGGAGGCTTTGGTGTGATACTGGAGTCGATTGGATTATATCGTTTGCCTTTTTGATATAATCATTTAAATCCTGTATTGATTATGTTCTTTCACTCCGACACACAACAAAGAGATTGGTCACAGGGCGCAGTTTGCGCGGATGTTAATAAATAATAAGGATTATTATGGTTTGGCCTATGGAAGACAGACCAGTTCAAGATTTGATTGGTAATGACTTAAAAGAAAAAACTAACGCTGTAGGTGAAGCGTTTTACATCGCGGTCGCGGAGCACAGGGCAAAGCCTGACAGCGCGGCGTTCAAAAATGTTGCCATTACGTATGGCCGCGAATACAGCCTCTGCCTTCACCGCGAGATGGAGCATTTGCAGCTTGTTAATCAAGAGCGAGACCGCATGACAGGCGAAAGGCGCAAAAGCCGCCTTGAGGAATTGAAAGTTTTGAACGCCGAACGCGAACTGATCGGCTTTTAGCATTCACTGAATTCAGGACGTTGGCTGTGCCACTTTGCTTTCGCCCTGAACAGGGGACGACTGTTTGGGAAAGCGTCGTCCCCGCTTCCTTTTTAAATAGCGTATCGCGGCAAAGCCGCCGAACCATGTGATATGTTCCGGGGGCATTGGGTATTTGTCCGTGGGACATAGGCGTGTGTTCCGAGGGACATGGCTGTGTGTACGCGGGACATGGTCGCATGTTCCGAGGGACATGAAGAGTTGTACGCGGGACATTGGCACATGTTCCGAGGGTTTTGGGCGTTTGTCCCCGGGGCATCGGCGTTGGTTCCGAGGGCATTGAACCTTTGTACTTGCGAAAATCGCACAATTCCGTGCTACAATTGCGAAAATTTAGGAGGAAACCATCATGCCATCACAGATAAGGACCGTCGCCGACCTCATAGCGATGCTTACGCTGCAGAAGACGAATCTGCCGTCGTATTTCGTGCAGTGCAACGCAACTGCGGCGGATGTGACCGAGGTCACGAACGACCTTAACAACCTCAACGCCCTTTTGAGTTTTATCGAATTGGCCGACGGATATAAGAAGGGATTTGTCGATATAAAGAACATCGTCTTCGACGGCATCATCGGCACGCCGATACCGGCCTTTCCGCCGGCGCTCGTCGCGCCCGCGCTGGCTCTGCCGCTGGCAGGCGCTCTGACGCGGGCCCGCAACCGCAACCGCCGCTTCAAGGCCGGCCCCGGCTATACGGTCGCTATCGGCGAATTCCTCGGCATCGAAACCGACCCGACACCGCCGCCTGATCCGGGCGATGTTACGCCGACGATCCTCGTCGCTGCCGCCAAAGCCGATTACGGATTCGCTGTTATCGTCAACGGCCGTGAGCAGGCCGATTCGTGGCGGGTAGATGCCATCCCCGTCGGTTCCAACACAAGAATCGCAGTCGGCACCGCCACCGGAAAATCCGCCGACTTTATCTATCACCCCTCGCCCGCAGAGGCCGGACAGCCCGTCCAAATCCGCGTCGAAGTTCAACTGCGAAAAAACAACGCCGACTACGGCCACCCTTCGGCAGAAGAACGCATTACCGTTAATCCGTAAAACTGCGGGCGGAAACGCGAGTGTAAACGAGCGTGCCGATGCGCCGTGTGCACGCTCGTTCACACTCGCGTTTCCGCCCTTACTTACGTGCGGGCTTTTGCACGAATGTAATTTGCTGTGGTATCCTCACTTCTTTGTTAAACTCAAGATACTTTACCTATTTAGAGGAGTAATTTATTAATAATGGCTAATGAAGGAAGCGGACAGGTCGGCAAGGTTGTGCAGATCATCGGGCCGGTTATTGACGTAGAATTTTCGGATTATTTACCGCCTATCTATCAGGCTCTTCGCGTTACGAGCGAAGGTTTTGACGGCGAAAAGATCGATGTCGTCGCCGAAGTGCAGCAGCATTTAGGCGAAGGCCGCGTTCGTGCGGTTTCGATGCTGCCGACGGACGGAATGGTCCGCGGGATGAAGGTTATCGACCTTGGCGGCCCCATCATGGTGCCGGTTGGCACGGCGACTTTGGGACGCGTGATGAACGTTATCGGCGATCCGGTTGACGAGCTCGGCCCGATCAATACCGATAACACGTCTTCGATCCATCGCCACGCTCCGTCGTTCGACCAGCAATCGACGAAGCTCGAGATGTTCGAGACGGGCATTAAGGTCATCGACCTTGTGCAGCCGTTCCTTCGCGGCGGAAAGATCGGCCTCTTCGGCGGTGCCGGCGTGGGCAAAACAGTTTTGATCATGGAGTTGATCAACAACGTGGCGATCGGTTCGGACGGATTTTCGGTGTTTGCCGGCGTCGGCGAACGCACCCGTGAAGGCAACGACCTTCTCCGCGAAATGGTCGAGTCGAAAGTTATCAAATACGGCGATGCCTTTAACGAAAACATGGAAAAGACAGGCGAATTTGACCTAACAAAGGTTGATAAGGCCCAAATTCCGGGCTCAAAAGTGTCGCTTGTTTACGGACAGATGACCGAACCTCCAGGAGCACGTCTTCGTGTTGCTTTGTCAGGTTTGACGGTTGCTGAGTATTTCCGCGATCAGGGGAACGACGTGCTGTTCTTCGTCGATAACATTTTCAGATTTACTCAGGCAGGTTCCGAGGTGTCCGCACTTCTTGGACGTATGCCTTCCGCGGTGGGCTATCAGCCGACGCTCGCTTCGGAAATGGGCGAGATGCAGGAGCGTATTACTTCGACCAAGACAGGTGCTATTACTTCTATTCAGGCAGTTTATGTGCCTGCCGACGATTATACCGATCCGGCTCCGGCAACGACATTTGCTCACCTCGATGCTGTTACGGCTTTGTCACGACAGATCGTGGAGCTTGGAATTTATCCCGCCGTCGATCCGCTCGCGTCAAACTCGCGAATTCTCGACCCGATGATCGTTGGTGAAGATCATTACAATACAGCACAGTCGGTTAAGAAGATCCTCCAGCGTTACAAAGACTTGCAGGACATTATTGCGATTCTTGGCCTCGACGAACTTTCAGAAGACGACAAACTAACCGTCGCCCGTGCCCGTAAGATCCAGCGTTTCTTCTCGCAGCCGTTCTTTGTAGGCGAGCAGTTTACGGGGCTAAAAGGCGAATACGTTAAGACCGAAGACACGATCAAGGGCTTTAAAGAGATCCTCGAAGGCAAGTGCGACGACATGCCCGAACAGTCGTTCTACATGGTCGGCACGATCGAACAGGCAAGAGAGAAGGCAAAGAAAATGGCTGCCGCTGCGTAGCCGATTAGTCTAATGTCCAAAGTCCAGATCCAAAATCAGGAACTGCGAACATTGGACTTTAGACATTGGACATTGGATTTATGCTTAGACTAGAAATCGTAACTCCCGAGAAAAAAGTGCTTGACGCTGAAGTGGATTCGGTGACGATACCCACGGCTTCGGGTGAGGCGGCGATATTGCAGAACCATGCGCCTTTGGTCTCGGCACTCAAGCCTGGGATCGTTGCTTATGCGGTTAAAGGAACCACTGATAAGCTCGTTATTTCCGGTGGTTTTGTTGAGGTTAATTCTAATTTCGTGTCAGTTCTAGCCGATTCAGCAGAAAAGCCGGAAGATATTGATTCTGCCTCCGCTAAGTCCGATCTTGACGCAGCCGAAAAGGCACTTGCGGCGGCAGGAATGCTTGCTGCCGAGGATGCGTCCGTTTATCGCGACAGGCTCGATCTGGCATCCGCAAGGCTGCGGCTTGTCGCCGGAAAGTAGAATTTGACGCGTTCCCGCTCAACATAAATTTCACTTTTGACCGTTCTTTTTTGGCGTTTTTGTCGGTATGCGATGCTGTATATCCGCTGATAGCCTTGACATTACGCCAGAAAATCATATAATTCAATCGAAATCATTTGTAACGCAAATTGAGAATTTACTACGCCCCGCGTGATACAAGCTTATATTTAAGGTTTGGTGTCTGTAAGCGGAAAGCCTGAAAAACCAAGGGAGAGGAGATCTATTTGATTATGTTGAATAATAAATTGTCGCACAGGAATAATCTGAAAATGCGATTTATGTTTGCCTTCGTGTTCGCCATTATGGCAACTTTGGCTGCATTTTCTGTAAATGTGAACGCCGCAACATTTGTGGTTAATACTACTGCTGACACGCAGGATGCGGCACCGGGCAATGGTACATGCGCGGATGCCAATGGAGCATGCTCAATGAGAGCGGCAATTACGGAGGCCAATGCTCTTGCCGGTGCGGATGTTATAACGCTCGGCGCCGTAACATACACGATATCGCTGACCGCAGCTAACGAGGATCTGAATGCCGGAGGCGACTTCGATATAACATCGCCGCTGACGATCAACGGAGCTGGAGCTGCGACGATCGTTCAGGCTGACGCTGCTCCGAACACAGCGACGGAGCGTGTGTTTCACATTTCAGGTACGGGAGCGACCGCAGTCACGCTGAACGCGATGACGATACAGAACGGCAAGGCTCTGGACGCGACGGACGGCGGACGCGGCGGAGGTGTCAAGGTTGACGGCGGAACAGCTTTCAACTCGAACACGTTCACGATCACCAACTCTACCCTAAAGGATAACTTCGCAGACACGCGCGGCGCCGGAATTACGATCAACAAATACAATTCGATCATCACGAACTGTACATTTACTGGCAACGTAGCAGGAAGTGCGTTCGGCACCGGCGGTGCCGGCGGAGCATTGCTGATCGATTCGCAGGACAACGTAGCAGTTCCGACGATGACCTCGGTCATTACGAATACAGTGATGACCGGCAACAAGGCAGAATCATCAGTAGCCAATACGTTTGGCGGAGCGGTCATCGTTCGTGCGGTGGATGCAACAGTAACGTTTGAAGGCTGCACGATCAACAACAATATTTCGAACGCTATCACTGCTGCGTCATTTACCGGATTCGCCGGTGGACTTTACAATCAGCAGGCAAAGATGATCGTCAGGAACAGTTCGGTCAGCGGCAACACATCGAGTCACTTTCATGCCGGTATCCGAAATCTTGCTTCGACAGCAGCAGCGGCTACACTCGATATCATCGACAGTACGATCAGCAACAACACGTCAGCAGCGGCGACAGGCCAGGGCGGCGGTATCACGAACATTCTTGGTGGAACCTTTGACGCGACTGTGAACGTTGACCACTCGACGATCAGCGGCAATATACTGTCAGGTGCGACGAGCATCGGCGGCGGCCTTATCAACACCGGCAGTGCCGGCGGAGCTGCATTGTTGACAGTTACAAATTCAACTGTTTCGGGAAATAGTGCTGCAGACATCGGCGGAGTTTACTCTGACGGATCGGCAGCGACCTGCATCATCGATTTCTCGACCGTAGCAAACAACAGTGCTACTAACACCGTACCACCTGCACAAGGCGGCGGTATTTTCCAGGACACGACAGCAGGCGGATCGACGTTTGTATCGAACACGATCTCTGCTGACAACACAGCTAACGCAGACGTTGATATTAACGAACTTCCTGTTTCGCTTGATTACAACCACTTCGAAAGTCCCAATCCTGCTTTCGTAGGAGCGGCCCATGATGTCCTCACCGGCGATCCCGGCTTGGGTGCTTTGGCAAATAACGGCGGCGGAACTCAGACACATATACCGGGTGCTCTAGTCCAAAACACGATCCCGAACGGAACAAACGGCTGCGGCTCTCCGATCAATGATGATCAGCGTCGTCAACCCCGTCCATTCCCTGCAGGCGGTGCCTGTGATAAGGGTTCGGTTGAAGTAGGAACTGGCACGACGCCAACAAATACAAATACCGCAACGCCTACGGCCACTTCAACTGTTGGCCCAACTGCTACAAATACAAACACAGCAACGCCTACAGCCACTTCGACTGTTGGCCCAACTGCTACAAATACAAACACAGCAACGCCTACAGCCACTTCGACTGTTGGCCCAACTGCTACAAATACGAACACAGCGACGCCTACGGCGACATCGACTGTCGGCCCGACGGCGACAAATACTTCTACGGCTACCGCTACATCGACAGGAACGGCATTCCCGAGCCCGTCATGTACGCCTACCAACGTTATTGTTGACGGCGGATTTGAGAGCGGTGGTGTTCCGAGCACTATTTGGAACAATCCGCAGACCTCGACCAACTTTGGTACGGCTCTTTGTACCGTAGCGGCATGCGGCACCGGCGGCGGTACTGCAGCTCCGCGTAATGGTACAACATGGGCATGGTTTGGCGGAGCTACAGCGCCTGAAACAGCAACGCTCGGACAAAGCGTTGTGATCCCGGCAGGTACGGCAGAACTTCGATTCTGGATGCGTATCGGATCGGTCGTTACACCGTTCACCGATGTCCTGAATATCAAGGTTGACGGCACAACGGTTCAGAGCTACACGGAACCGGATACCGCTGAAGGTGCTTACGTCGAACGCGTGATCAACCTCAGTGCTTTTGCTAATGGTGCTTCGCATAACATTACCTTCGAGTACATTGGCCCAACAACCGGTGCCTCTAACTTCTCGGTAGATGATGTGGCGCTCAATGTAGTAGGTGGTGGATGTTCGACAAGTACCCCAACTGCAACGAACACGGCCACTGCAACTGCAACTGCAACATTCACTCCGTCGTTCACACCGACACCGCCAACGGCGCAGACATTCTCCAATACGGCTGCTGTCTGTACAACACTTGGCACGACGGCTGATATTTATCCGTCGAACATCACTGTTACGGGCGGACCGACGCAGGTCGGCAACATTCGTGTCATTTTCAACAGCTTCTGGCACCTATCACCGGATAACTTCGACGCACTACTCGTCGGGCCCGGCGGACAGAAGTATGTTCTCATGGCAGATGCCGGCGGTGTTATCGCTGTCAATCAGGGATCACCGGTCAATCTGACCTTTGCTGACTTCCAGCCGCTTGTCCTGCCTGATTCCGGTCCATTAGTTACCGGAACAACAGAACCGACGACATGGGAATCACCCGTTACTTCATTCCAGGCACCTGCTCCTCCGGCTCCTTATATTGAGGCTGGTAGCGTACCGTTTGGATCGATCGGCACGACGATGTTCGGTGCGTTTGGCTTGCAGCCGAGCAACGGTACGTGGAGCTTGTATCTCCGCGACGACGCTGGTGCATTTGTCAGTCCGACGGCCGTCTCAGGCTGTTTGGATGGCGGATGGACACTTCAGTTCCTGCCGCTTACTGCAGCACCTGCCTCGATCTCGGGACGTGTGTTGACGGCAAACGGTCAGGGCATTCGCAATGCGAAGGTCGTTGTTACGGGCACCACGCTTAGTGAGCCGGTCGTTATTTCGACCGGATCGATGGGCTACTACTCGCTCGAAGGATTGCAGGCTGGTCAGACATACATCGTGTCTGTCATCTCGCAGCGTTACACCTTCACAAACGGAACCCGCGTTATCAGCTTAGTCGACAACGTCGCCGATGCTGACTTCATGGCTGATCCGGGCGAATAACGTAAGTTAACTTCAGCCCCGCTAAACTGCGGGCATAGACTAAGCACGAACAGGTTCCAATCCTGTTCGTGCTTTTTTATGTTCAGCATGGAACGAAATATTATTTAAGCAGAAGTTAACTTTGAAATCGGTGCGAATTAGAATATAATTTCCTAAATTCATAAGGGTTTTATTTGAAGCGGACAGCGGCCCACCGCTCTTGATGAAAGCATCTTTGTCCATGCGTCGTTAGAGTTTCTTGTAACTATTTTGAGGAGTGCATATTTATGTCTAAGAGTCATAGGTCGTTTCGTATTGCTAGTAGATTTGCGGTTGTCGCTTTCATTAGCATCGTTTCTTTAACACTTGCAGTAGCCGGCACAAACGCCGCCGGCCTTTCTTTTCTCGATTCAGTAAAAGAGTTCTTTGGCCTGCAGACAGAGCCATCAACTGAGGCCACACTTGTAACGTCACCAAATTCGGCGTTTACACCGGGGAACTTAGTGGTTTATCGTGTGGGTGACGGTGCCGCAGCTCTAACCTCAGCGGCAACGGCTGTTTTTCTTGATGAATATACAACATCAGGTACTCTTGTTCAGTCTATTGCGATGCCTACAACAGTAAGCGGAGCAAATCGCATCCTTACTGCTTCTGGAACCTCGACTTCAGAAGGATTTCTTTCGCGTTCTGCCGACGGCCAATATCTTGTGCTCGGTGGTTACGACAAGGCTGTCGCAGGAGCCGCCCCAAACAGCGATACTCCGGCAACAACAAATAGAGTCATCGGCCGTGTTAGCGCTGCTGGAACTGTTGACACTTCGACAGCACTAAATGATCCGACAGGAAATATTCGTGGAGCAGCAAGTACTAATGGAACCGATCTTTGGATGACGAGTTCGAGCAATGGCATTCGATATGCAGCATTTGGCACCGTTGGGGCTTCAACACAATTGAGCACCACAGTTACCAATCTTAGAGTTCCAGCGATTTTTGGTGGACAATTGTACACATCTACTAGTTCAGGGGCGACAGTCAGAATTGGTACTGTGGGAACGGGAACCCCGACAACGACAGGCCAGACAATCACTAATTTGGCGGGCTTTCCGTTAACTGGTGGGCCTTATAGTTACTTTTTTGCAGATCTCGATGCAGGTGTATCAGGGGTTGACACACTTTATGTTTCGGACGATGGCGCGGGACAAGTTCAAAAATATTCCTTGGTAGGAGCGAGTTGGTCGGCGAATGGAACGGTTACTTTGACAGCTGCAAGAGGATTGACTGGTACGGTTTCTGGCTCAACTGTGACGCTCTATATAACGGCCAATGGAACATCCTTGCAGACACTAACCGACTCTTCTGGTTATAACGCTACAATTACAGGAACTTTGGCAAGCCTCGCAACGCCGGGAACCAACACCGCCTTTCGCGGAGTCGCTCTTGTTCCAGACGGCGGTGGACCGACGCCAACGGCGACCAATAGTGCAACTGCATCGCCTACACCAACCTTCACATTTACGCCGACAAATACGCCGGCGGCTTCACCTACATTTACTAATACAGCAACACCGACAAATACGGCCACAAATACCGCAACGGCGACTCCGACGCAGACGCCGCCGACGGGACCGACATTTGTCATCAGCCAGGTTTATGGCGGCGGCGGTGCGACCAGCGGTACGCCTACTTATGAGTATGACTACGTTGAGCTTAAGAATATAACGAGTTCTGTTCAGTCGTTGAATCTGCTTAAACTGTATTACGGTGCTGCGGCCGGAAATTTTGCCAGCACTTCCGCTAACGAGTTTATCCTCCCAAATGTAAGCGTTAATCCGGGTCAATATTATCTTGTTCAGGTCGGCCCGGTCGGAACGGTTGGAAGTCCTTTGCCGGTAACTCCCGATGCGGTAACTCCGAATCTCACTATGTCGGCAACGAACGGTAAACTTGCTTTGGTGACGGGTCTGCTTCCGATCAACACTTGCGGTGCTACCGCAACTCCGTGCGATGCAACCCAGCTTTCGTACATCGTTGATTGGGTTGCTTGGGGAGCTGCCGGAAACGGCGGCGCAAGCGGCGGTGGTGAAGGCGGAACGACAGTTAACAATGGTGTTGCGATAGACAATACAATTGGCGGTGTGCGTAAAGTATTTGGATGCTTGGACACAAATAACAACAACGACAATTTTGACGTTGTGACAAATCCCGTTCCGCGCAATTTGGCATCTCCCGTATTTGACTGTGCGGGAGCTTCGCCAACACCTACGCATACACCAACGGGCACACCCACGAACACGTCAACGCCGACACCAACGGGCACGGCGACCAATACTGCTACACCGACTCCGACACAAACGCCACCAACCGGGCCGACGTTTGTTTTGAGCCAGGTTTACGGCGGCGGCGGTGGAACGGGCACATATCAGTATGATTATGTTGAGATCAAAAATATTACGGCCAGTGTGCAGTCGCTTCATCTCCTCAAGCTGTATTACGGTTCGGCTCTTGGTAATTTTGCGAGCGGCGCATCAAATGAGTTCTTGCTTCCTAATGTCAGTCTGAATCCTGGACAATTTTACCTTGTCCAGCTTGGTTCGGCTGGAACCGGAGCGGCTTTGCCTGTAACTCCTGACCTGATAACTACTAACTTGAACATGTCTGCTACAAGCGGCAAAATTGCTTTGGTAACTGGCCTGCTTGCTCCCGACACTTGTGGAGCGACCGCTACGCCCTGCGACGCGACTCAGCTTAGTTACATTGTCGATTGGGTCGCATACGGCGCAGCTGGAAACGGTACCGCGGGTAATGGTGAGGGCGGAACATCAGTGAACAATGGCGTTGCCATAACAAATGCGGACGGAGGCGTGCGTAAAGTTAATGGGTGTCAGGACACTAACAACAACAATGTTGATTTTGATGTTGTGACTCCGCCGGTTCCGCGTAACACATCGACCACGATCGCATGCGGCGGGGCAACGCCAACGTCAACGAACACTCCAACCGCAACAGCCACTGGTACACCTAGCGGTAGTTCAGTAGCCGGAACGGTAACATACGGAAACCCAGCATCGCCGACGACGAAGTTCATCTCGAACGCGACGGTGGCAAGCACGGTTGGATCGCCGCTCGTTACGACGACAACAGCGGCACCTGGCGGAACGGCCGGACAATATACGCTGACCGGATTCGGTGCGGGTAATTACACTGTCGGAGTGACGAAGACGACGGGACAGAACGGAGTCTCATCAGCTGATGCTGCTAGGATCGCCCAACATGTGGCCGGTTCGAACATTATCCCGACATCCCGTCAAAGGATCGCTGCCGACGTAACGAACAACGGAGCACTGTCATCGACCGACGCAGCGCAGATCGCAAGGTTTGTGTCAGGACTTGGAGCACCGGTAGGACTGACGAACCAGTGGAGGTTCTTTGTCCCGAGCGTAACAGAACCGACGTTCCCGATCGGAGCATCACCGACAACGAGGTCATACACAGACCCGATCGGTGTTCAGACCGGACAGGACTACATCGGTATCCTTGTGGGCGAGGTGACGGGTAACTGGGCAGCAGGTCCGCTTCGACCGGCAGCAGGTCCTGAAAGGAGCACGGCAATAGCAGCTCCGAGACTTGTGACACCGGCAGACAGCGAAGTGATCATACCTGTGGCTATCAACGGAGCGGTGAATAAGGGAATTATCTCTTATGAATTCGATCTCCGTTATGATCCGACAGTGATCCAGCCTCAGGCAGAGCCTGTTGACCTGGCAGGAACGGTTAGCCGCGGCTTAACAGCAGTGGCAAACCCGAACGAGCCGGGACTGCTTCGAGTGGTCATGTACGGAGCGTATCCGATCGACAGCAACGGATTGCTGCTCAACCTCAAGTTCACGGCAGTCGGAGCCCCTGGTTCCACCTCGCCGCTTACTTGGGAGAACGTGATGTTCAACGAAGGCGATCCGGGAACGCTTACAACGGACGGAACGGTTGAATTGTCAGCCTCGGCACCAAACCAGGCCGAGTTGACAGGCCGTGTGGTGAACACGATGGGACAGGGCATTGCAAATGCCCGCGTCACATTGACGGACACCACAACGGGAGCGATCCGTTCTGCAATGTCGAATGGATTCGGAGCATATCGTTTCGGAGGGCTGACAGTCGGCCAGACGTACACGGTCAGCGTCGATTCCAAGCACTCGGCATTCGCCCCGCTGACAGTCAGCATCACAGGGCAGTCGGTCAACACAGACATGATCGCCGCTCAGTAACGAACGACGATCAATAAGACTAAAGGGCGGGTTTCGACCCGCCCTTTTTATTTTGCGTTCTTGACCATGATTTTAATTGGTATATAATAAGTCACAATTACCTCGGATTTTTCACATTTTGCGAATGTTTCTGTTTCGTCCCTAAAAGGGACGTTCGGTTTTGGTCTCGCTCTGGAACGAGACACCATAGAATTTATAGGAGAATACTCAAATCATGCTAAGCAACCAAACATCTTCCCGTTTTCACAGTGTCGTTGGACTGAAGTTTGCGATTATCGCACTAACTTTGCTAATGAACATTTCAGCATTTGGAGCAGCCGGCTCGCGGCTTGATTTCCTTCACTCGACAACAGTGTTTCTTGGCTTAGATAGCGGTATTACCCCTGTTTTTTCGAATTCGCAGGAGACAGTGAATGAAAAGCGTGTTCTTGGAACTTCACTGTCCTCGTCGGCCGTAGCTGTAACGGTAACGTTGCCGGTCGTGAATGCGACGCCGGGAGTTGTAGTGATTCCGATAACAGTAGGAGATGTT
Organism: Chloracidobacterium sp.; assembly: GCA_016711345.1. NCBI lineage: Bacteria > Pseudomonadati > Acidobacteriota > Blastocatellia > Chloracidobacteriales > Chloracidobacteriaceae > Chloracidobacterium > Chloracidobacterium sp. The sequence continues at coordinate 257,338 of JADJTD010000001.1, read as the reverse complement.
ACAGGTTTGGGAGTAATTTCTTTTGATTTCCAAATCGATTTCAATTCGGCCATCATTCAGCCAGCGTCACCCCCGACCGATGGCGTTGGTACGTTGAGCAGTTCGATGTCGATTACACCGAACTCTAATAATCCCGGCCATCTGATAATCTCAGCATTTCAGGGGGCATCACTAATTGGTTCCGGGACGTTGATTAATTTGAGATTCAATGTTGTAGGTACTGCAGGGCAGTCGACGGGTTTGGCGTTTGCAGATTATACGAATCCGCAGGGTGGCTTCCACCCGGCGTTTATGTTTAATGAGGGTGATCCGAAAGCGACGATAACCAACGGAAGCGTAACCATACCGGGCGGCTCAACACCTACAAATACTGCAACCAATACGCCGACAGCTGCCGCTACCTCGACATTTACGTCTACTCCTACGAATACTGCGACAAATACGCCGTCCAACACGGCCACTAATACGCCTACGAGAACGTCGACGAACACGCCGACAAGTACCGCAACAAACACGGCGACCCCAACAAATACGTCGACTGCGGGGGCAACTGCGACAAATACATCGACGAATACACCAACTGCAGCTGCGACAGCGACCTCGACGGGAACACCGAGTTGCGGAACGACGGCGAGCTACACGGGGCCTGCGGTTGCGATAACGGATAACGTACCTGCCGGAATAAACTTCACAATACCAGTGAGCGGAGTAGGAACGGTGTCAGACCTGAACTTCCGGTTTGATGGAACACAGAGTGCAGACCCTGCATCGACGACACCGGGACTGAACCATTCATGGGTTGGAGACATCGTGGTGAGGATAACTTCACCCGGCGGAACGACAGTAGCGGCGTATGACCGGCCTGGAGTACCAGCAACGACATTCGGATGTGCGAGCAACAACCTTGCACAGCTGACGCTGGATGACGATGGAGGCTTCCCATCGATCGAGACACAGTGCGGAGCGGACACGAATGCAGCATTCCCGACGGGAACGTTTGCACCGGACAATCCGCTGAGTGCGTTTGACGGCCAGAATGCTGACGGCAACTGGGTGATCAACATCAGCGACAACGCAGGCGGCGACACAGGTTCGGCGAGAGCATTCTCACTGGTCTTCGGCGGAGCATGCGGAACACCGACGGCAACGTCAACGGGAACGCCTGCGGCGACGGCAACATCAACATCGACAGTAGCTGCGACAGCAACAGCGACAGCAACGGCAACGCCGACGGGATCACCTAGCGGTGAGTTGTTGGTGATCGATGCGACGACAACTAATCGGATCACGATCACAGCGACGAGCGGCGTGTCTGCGGCGACGATCAGCGGCAGCACAACGACGGGCTTCTACTTCCAGAATATGTTCGCTAACGCAGGCACCTTCGTGTTCGGCACTACGACCCTGGTGAGCGGCAATCTGACGGCAGCCTCGGTGCCGACGGACAACACGCCGGCGCTGTTCCGTCTCAACAATACAGACCCGGGACTAAACGTATTTAGCTACTCGGCAACAGCAACAACAACCTTCACTGCCGGCCAGTTGGCATTCACGGGTGCGGGGACCTGGACGATCACCCCGGCAGCGTATGCGGCCCTGTTGACCGCCCCGGCTAGTGGCAACATATACTTCCCGGCGGATGATGCGGCTGACTTGCCCACCGCGGTGGTGCTCGGAACTTATCGAGTGATCCTACCCGGCGGAGCGACACCGACGGCAACGTCGACGGGAACGCCTGCAGCGACGGCAACTTCAACTGTTGCAGCAACAGCAACTTCTACATCAACGGCAGGGGCAACAGCGACGTCAACGGCAACGTGCGTACCAGCTGGAACGCCAGTGGTGCTTTACGACCAAAGCGGCAATGCGACAACACAGGGAACAGGTTCGCAGGACTTCGAGACAGCAAGTGACAGCTTCGATAACCGTACAGCGGATGACTTTGTTGTGCCTGTCGGACAGACATGGACGGTGCAGCGAGTGGTGGCTACTGGAATTTACTTCAATGGATTCGGTCCTGTGGACTCATTCAACGTAACATTCTACAACGATGCTGCAACGTTTCCAGGATCAGCAGTGGCAGGAGGAACCTTTACCGGGGCAACATATACAAACGCAGCAGACGTCTTTACTATCACACTGCCGTCGAACGTAGTGCTGACACCAGGAACGTATTGGGTTTCTGTACAGGCAAGAATGGACTTCACACCAGGCGGACAGTGGGGTTGGATAGACCGTGCGACGACAACTAACGCGGCAGCTGTATGGCAGAATCCGGGAGGCGGATTTAACATACCCGCATGTACGAGCTATGCGAGAAGAGGAGCGACGTGCGGCATTGATGCAGCAGCACCTGACCAGGTGTTCCAAATCGTAGGAACGACTGGCGGAGGCGGCGGATGTGCAACACCGACGGCAACCTCTACAGGCACGCCGGCCGCAACTGCAACCGCGACATCAACATCGACGGTAGCAGCAACGGCAACAGCAACCGGAACAGGAACACCGAGTTGCGGAACAACGGCCAGCTACACTGGCCCTGCGGTTGCGATAACAGACAACGTACCTGCTGGAACAAACTTCACGATACCAGTGAGCGGAGTAGGAACGGTGTCAGACCTGAACTTCCGGTTTGACGGAACACAGAGTGCAGACCCTGCATCGACGACACCGGGACTGAACCATTCATGGGTTGGAGATATCGTGGTGAGGATAACGTCACCGGGCGGAACGACAGTAGCGGCGTATGACCGGCCTGGAGTACCAGCAACAACATTCGGATGTGCGAGCAACAATCTTGCACAGTTGTCACTGGATGACGATGGCGGGCTGCCGTCGATCGAGACACAGTGCGGAACGGACACGAATGCAGCATTCCCGACGGGAACGTTTGCACCGAACAATCCGCTGAGTGCGTTTGACGGGCAGAATGCAAACGGCAACTGGGTGATCAACATCAGCGACAACGCAGGCGGCGACACAGGTTCGGCGAGAGCATTCTCACTGGTCTTCGGCGGAGCCTGCGGAACACCGACAGCAACGTCAACGGGAACGCCGCCGCCGACTTCGACAAATACGGCAACGGCGACAAATACGGCGACACCGACGGCGAGCCCATCGTGTACTCCTTCGGAGAGGGTCGCAGACGGCACATTCGAAGCTGGAACACCGTGGCCATTATGGACGGTGCAGACGTCGACGAATTTCGACACACCGATGTGCAACACAGCATTATGCGGAACAGGCGGCGGAGCAGCTCCACCGTTTGCGGGCGACAACTGGGCATGGTTCGGAGGAGTTCCGGCAGCAGAGACAGCGACGATGGGTCAGACTGTAACGATCCCTGCGGGTACAGCAACGCTGAGCTTCCAGATGAGGATCGGAACAGTGGTAGCACCGTTCACAGATACACTTGTCGTGACGATAGACGGAACCCAGATCGCAAGCTTTACGGAGCCTGCTACAGCGGAGGCGGCGTACACACTTAGGACATTCGACGTAAGTGCATTCGCCAATGGAGGCTCACACGCCCTGTTGTTCACATATACAGGCCCGACGACGGGAACGGCGAGCTTTACAGTGGATAACGTATCGATCACATCAGGCTGCGGACCGGTGGGAACACCGACGGCAACCGCGACGGGAAGTCCACAAGCTACAGCCACAGCAACGGCGACAGCGACCTCGACAGGAACACCGAGTTGCGGAACAACGGCCAGCTACACTGGCCCTGCGGTTGCGATAACAGACAACGTACCTGCTGGAACAAACTTCACGATACCAGTGAGCGGAGTAGGAACGGTGTCAGACCTGAACTTCCGGTTTGACGGAACACAGAGTGCAGACCCTGCATCGACGACACCGGGACTGAACCATTCATGGGTTGGAGATATCGTGGTGAGGATAACGTCACCAGGAGGAACGACAGTAGCAGCGTACGACCGTCCGGGAGTGCCTGCAACGACATTCGGATGTGCGAGCAACAACCTTGCACAACTGACGCTGGATGACGATGGAGGCTTCCCGTCGATCGAGACACAGTGCGGAACGGACACGAATGCAGCATTCCCGACGGGAACGTTTGCACCGAACAATCCGCTGAGTGCGTTTGACGGCCAGAATGCAAACGGCAACTGGGTGATCAACATCAGCGACAACGCAGGCGGCGACACAGGTTCGGCAAGAGCATTCTCACTGGTCTTCGGCGGAGCCTGCGGATCGCCTACTGCAACCTCGACGTCGACGTCGACACCTGCATCAACAGCGACGGCCACGGCTACCGGTACTCCTTCGGGAGGAGTGATTCAGTTTAGTTCTGCGACGTACACAGAAGATGAATCGCAGACCGCAACGATCACTATTACTAGAAGCGGCAGTACCACGGGAACTGATTCCACCTCGTTCTCAACCTCGAATGGAACAGCAACAGGCGGAGCGGCCTGTGTGGCAAACAGCGGCGTTGATTATGTCAGTGTGACCAATCAGACTGTTACGTTCAACCCGGGCGAAACGTCCAAGACGGTGAATGTTACAATCTGCCCAGATGGCATTACTGAACCTAATCAAACCGCTAATCTTTCATTGACGGGTGGAAATCTCGGGTCACCTTCGGCGGCTGTTTTGACGATCAATGATACGGCGACAACTTACAGAAATTCGCAGAGTATTGCGATCAATACAGGTGGTGCGGGTGCTCCATATCCTTCGAGTATTACGGTTGCGGGAGGTCCGCCCCTGGTAGGATCGATGCGAGTAACGATTTACGATTACTCAAACTCGATACCAGATAACACGGATGTCCTTTTGGTCAGCCCTAACGGCACTAAGTTCATTCTTATGGCTAACGCAGGCGGTTTGACACCGCAAGGTCCGGTCACGATCAACTTTACGGATACCGCTGGTCAGGTTCTTGCGGACAATGGTCCACTCAACACCGGAACGTTTGAACCGACTACCTATGGAGGTGCTTTAGCTAACTTCCCGGCACCGGCACCGGCTAATCCTTACAATCTACCGGGCGGCAGTATTAGCGGCACAGGAACGCAGACGCTGTTTGGCAACTTTGGAGGGACGGACTCTAACGGTACTTGGAGTCTCTATCTGAGAGACCGTTCGGTAGCCGGTGGTGGCGGTGCTATCGCTGGTGGCTGGGGACTTGAGTTCCTCGCGTCGACTGCGGCAAACGCCTCGATTTCAGGTCGTGTCATGACCGCAGATGGAGCGGGCATTCGGAATGCGAAGGTGGTTGTCACCGGAAACTCACTTGCTGAACCGCTCATCACATCGACCGGGTCGTTCGGCTGGTTCAACTTCGATGGTCTACGGACTGGAGAAACGTATGTTGTTACTATCAATTCGACGCGTTATACGTTTAGCACGCCGAGCCAAGTGGTAACCCTGGCGGACAATGTTAACAATGCGGACTTCATAGCAGATCCGCAAGAGTAACTGTGCCCCGCTCTACATAGGCGGGCTTATCAAAGGCACGAATAGGCATCACCTATTCGTGCCTTTTACTGTTGAGAAGGAAAGTGAGAGTCCCCTGTGACCGCATCTTCGGCATAAAGATAGTTGTAAAAAACAAAGTAAATAATCGGAAATGAGCCATTCGTCAAAATTAGTTCTTCCATACTGCGGTAGGCTGGTAGATCTGAGTGTTTGTAACGAAGAAGTTATCGAGTTGCAGACCCGGGCGAACAGGCTGCCGTCGATACATTTATCCAAACGAGAAATCTGTGATCTAGAACTACTAACGACAGGAGCATTTTCACCTCTTGACCGATTTATGGGAAAAGAGGATTTCGAGAAGTCAGTTCGTGATATGCGGTTAGACAATGGAATTATTTTCCCGCTTCCTGTTTCATTATCCGTTCCTGAAATCAGGAGTGTAAAACTTGATGCCGACATTGCCCTTCGCGATTCACGAAATGATCTTTTGGCAGTAATGACGGTTGAGGAGATATACGAATGGGATCATGCTGAATTTGCACGACTGGTTTTAGGAACTAATGATCTTAGACACCCTTTGATTTCTGAATTTCAACGTCGCGGAAATGTGAATATTTCCGGTAAACTGCGTGTTCCTGCACTCACTAAGCACTTTGATTTTCGAGATCTGCGTCTTACTCCACGGGAGGTGCGGTCAAGGCTTGACTGTCTCGGTAATGAGAATGTCGTTGCCTTTCAAACACGAAATCCGATGCACCGAGGACACGAAGAGATTTGCCGTCGAGCTATGTCCATTGCTGAGGCCACTTTATTGCTTCATCCTACTGTCGGACCGACTCGATCAGGTGATGTAGACCATTTCACGCGGGTTCGTACATATAAAGAAATGATCAGAAAATATTTTAGTGATGAGAAAGTTCTGCTTTCCTTGATCCCTCTTGCGATGAGAATGGCCGGACCTCGGGAGGCTGTTTTGCATATGATCGTTAGGCGCAATTATGGTGCTAATCACTTTATCGTCGGACGCGACCATGCTAGTCCGGGGCTTGATTCCAAAGGCAATCCGTTCTACGTTTCTACCGCAGCTCAGGAGCTCGCCACACAATTCAGTGAAGAAATTGGAATAAAAGTGCTAGCTTTTGACGAAATGGTCTACCTTCCTGAGGAAGATCGATACGAAGAAGTACCAAAGTTAAGAGGGAATCAAAGTTATCATTCTATGTCAGGCACACAGATCCGTGAAAAATATATTGGAGAAGGCCAAGAACCTCCTGACTGGTATATGCGGTCGGAAGTGGCCGAAATTTTATCGGAACCTTACCAGCAGGAAAATGGAATCTGTGTCTGGTTTACCGGACTGAGCGGAGCAGGGAAATCTACGATTGCCGAAATATTGACGAAATTACTAAATGACAATGGAAGAAAGGTAACACTTCTTGATGGAGATATGGTCAGAACTAATCTTTCAAAGGGACTAGGATTCAGCAAGGAAGATCGCGACCTGAATATTCTACGAATAGGTTTTGTCGCGGCTGAGGTCGTTAAGCATGGCGGCGTCGCGATCTGCGCGGCAATAAGTCCATATAAAGTAACTCGAAATGAAGTTCGGCAAATGTTTGCACCTGACAAATTTGTTGAAGTTTTTGTTGATACGCCTATTTCGGTATGTGAGCTGAGAGATGCCAAAGGGAACTATGCCAAGGCACGTCTAGGTGAGATAAGTAATTTTACCGGAATTAACGATCCATATGAAGTTCCGGAAGGTGCAGAGATCGTTCTTGATACCGTAAAATTCGAAGCAGTCGAAAATGCTCAAAGAGTATTGGATTACTTGAGTACAAAAGGCCTTACTTCTGGAAAGGTGCGACAATAGTTTTCGTCGAAATGCCCTATGACCACGGAGCGAAAGATCAATGTAAAGGTGCCTCCAGACGAGCAATCAACTCTTGAGCATATAAAGACAGAGATAGATCGCGGCATCGAGTTTATGAATAGCGGGCAGTTTGACCGCTCGATCCTTATTTTTAAGCAGCTTGTGCCAAAAGCAAACGTCAATCCCGCAACTTTTGACATTCTCCAGCACAACTTATTGACAGCCTATAAAAGACGAGTCGAACAATTGTTGGCGATCGAGGACGTGACCCCGGTCAACCGCTATTTGCCCGAGATCTTTGAATTGACACTCAAAGGAGATCTTTCCCGGGATCCTGAGTTCAGAGGAGGGTTTGCAGATGTCTTCAGGCAGCTAGGAGTGGTTTTCTATGAGAAGCGACAACATATTGCGGCATTGGCGTGTTTTCGAAAGGCAATTGCCATCCAACCTTGCCCTTCATATTATGTTGACGTTACTAACGCCCTTGCTTTCACCAAAGAACGGGCGCAGCTAAAAGATTACACACAAAATTATTCACAATCCGATCTCGGCCGGCATATTTTCATTACATGTGCTCCCAAAAGCGGCTCGACATTTTTGAAGAATGTGTTGATCGGTATTACAGGCTTTCGCGATCTTTTTACGGTTTATGCTGCGCTTCAAAACGAACACGAAATAGATATGCCGCAATTGGCGAAATTTGGCAATATTAACACCGTTACCCAGCAGCACGCGCGAGCTTCGGAAGCAAATATTCAACTCATGCAGGCCTTTCGGATAACGCCTGTGGTGCTCGTTAGGAACATCTTTGATACGGTAGTAAGTCTTTTGGATTTTTATCGCAGAGGTTTTACATTCAGCACTTTTTTCGACCGTGACGAATTTTTAGCGTTTGGAGAGGAGCAGCAGATAGACCTTCTTATTGAATACGTGATCCCTTGGTATTTTCAGTTTGTAGCGTCATGGCTACGCGCCGAACGAGACAACCGCCTTGAGGTTCATTGGTTAACCTACGAAGGTATGATCATGGACAAGATTGGCACAGTTGCTAATATTCTAACGAATCACGGTATTTCTGCACCGAAAAGTGAGATCGAAAAACAAATTGCTGTTGTAGAGGGAAATAGAGACAGAAATCGAATTAACAAGGGTGTTTCGGGGCGAGGCGACTCGGTCTTATCACTATCTCAGAAAAAAAGGATAGTGCGGCTGGGCAGACATTTTCCGAAGGCGGATTTTGGTTGTTTAGGATTATGATCTGGTATCGATACTCTTAATAATTGCCTCGGACTCGCAGTTCGATTGACGGGAGTCAGTAAAACTGTTATAAATCATTCAGAACAATTTAGTTTACAATTTGTGGCGCTTGAATTTACGTTGAATCTTTGGAACCAACGTGTAACGGAAATGGTATTTGCACGAACAGTTCTGGTTTGGCGATAGTTTTCGATGTTTGCTGTTTTGTCGGCAACTCGAAGAGTTGGGATTTCACTTAGGAAAACATCTGGGAGGGTTAGAAAGAATGTTAGGACGATCTAAAGCGGACGCTCGTAGGAGCCTTGTGTTGAGTTTGTTTGTTTTGGGGTTAGTAACCGCGATCATTGCGGTGCCCTATTACTATAGTACGATGGCGGCCGGCGAAAAAAGCGGTGGATTGATGACTCGCACTGTAAGCCAGGACGAGGGAATCGCCAAAATGTGGGACATCCGCGAAGAAACGGGAAACGAATACCGTGATGCATTAGCTGGGTTTCGCCAATCGGTGGGACGAACCGCTTCTGCCGTCGCTGACATTCGTGACGGTTTTGTTCGTGGCGAAGCGACATTCAAGCAAAACCATCCGACGGCACGGGTTGAGTACAACCTTGATATTCGAATACCCGAGGTCGTTACCCCAGACGTTCATCGATCTAACATTGAATGGCTGACAAGTCCCTCTTCTGCGAGGCGTCCCGAGATCCTTCGAAATTTTCTCAAGAGTAATCAAGACCTTTTTGGTGTCAATCAGGAGCAGATCAGTTCGCTAAAGACCGGTGCGGACTATACAAATCCTGACGGCAACATTTCATATGTTCGTCTCGAGCAGGAGATCAATGGAATTCCCGTTTTCCGAGGCGAAGTAAACGCCGGATTTACCAAGTCCGGTCAACTCATTCGTGTTATCAACAATCTGGCTCCGGCCGTTGATTATTCTCGCGTTTCCGCAAATTTCGGCGATCCTCTCGTAGCGGTAAAAAGCGGAGCGGAACATATCAATCATGAACTCCGCCCTTGGGACGTAACACGCAACAATGCTGAATCAACCGATCTCAAAGTCGTGTTTGGCAACGGCGACTGGGCAACCACCGCAGAGAAAATGTATTTCCCGACGGAGCCTGGCGTTGCGGTGCCTTCATGGAGAGTTCTGTTCTGGCGTCCGGTGAATGCTTATTATGTTATTGTTGAAGCTCAGAGCGGCGTTGTCTTATGGCACAAAAACATAGGGGACGATCAGACCCAAGCCGCAACCTATAATGTTTATACAAACCCGAACGCTTACATTAATGCTACAGATAGTGTTGCTCCTTTGTCGCCGTACATTTCGGTTCCGCCCAACGATCCGACAGTAGGCGCTCAGGGAGCGATACTCGCGCGTAACAACGTAACGCGGGTTGGCAATGAAGCCCCGTTTACTTTCAATAACAACGGCTGGGTTACGGATGGAACAAATATTACCGATGGTAATTCTAACCAAGCGGGCATAGACCGTGATGGAACGAATGGCGTTGATGCTCCACAAACCGGTACGCCAGATCGGGTGTTTTCGTCAACCTGGAATCCGCCGCCGGGATCCCCCGCACCTGGTGACGATCCCCTTACCGCTCAAGCTCAGCGAGGAGCTGTCATTCAGATGTTCTACTTAATGAACCTCTACCACGATGAATTGTATCTGCGGGGTTTTACTGAACAGGCACGCAATTTCCAACAGGACAACTTTGGTCGTGGAGGCGTAGCAAATGACCGCGTAAGTTCTGAAGGCCAGGACTCGAGTGGCACCAATAACGCAAATTTCAATACCCCCGCCGACGGCGGCCGTGGTCGTATGCAGATGTATTTGTGGACAGGGCCGACACCTGACCGAGATGGAACTGCTGATGGCGATATCGTTATTCATGAGGTCACACACGGAACTTCAAATCGTCTACATGGTAACGGAAGCGGTCTGGGCGTTCAGGGCGGAATGATGGGCGAAGGATGGGGCGATTTCTATGGAGCAACCATGCTCGCAGAACCCACGGACGACCCAAACGGCGTTTACGGTCTCGGCGGCCACCCGCTTCTTAGTTTAGCTTCCGGATTCACGTCCAACTATTTTTATGGCATCAGACGCTTTCCTACGGCAGTGATCGCATCTACCGGCGGTCCAAATCGTCCTGCCTGTAACAATGGCCCGTGTCCGTATAATCCGCTGACCTTCAAACATATCAACACAGGTTGTGATACAACACTCGGCACGACGACGACTGCGGTCACAAGTGCGTTCCCGAGAAATCCGGCTATCGCGACCTCGGGCAGTTGCAATCAGGTTCATAACGCGGGCGAGATATGGAAGAGTGCTCTATGGGAAGTCCGTGCACTCTTGATTTCACGAGTCGGATTCCAGGCGGGCACTACTAAAGTTCTCCAAATGGTAACCGACGGTATGAAATTATCGCCGATCAGCCCAAATATGCTTCAGGGCCGTGATGCGATCATCGCTGCCGCTGCTGCTCTTCCAAGAGCACCTGAGGCCGATGCCGATGCCGATGACGTTCGCGAAGGATTCAGACGCCGCGGTATGGGAAGAACAGCGAGCGTTCAGTCAGCCTCAGCTGTTACCGAATCATTTGAGGGTTACGCTCCCGACTTCAACGTTGCCGTCACACCCGCAAGCCAAGGCATCTGTGCGGGAACGAATGCAGTTTACACCGTTACCACGGAATCTTTAATGAATTTCACTGACCCCATCACGCTCAGTGCGACTGGTCAGCCGGCTGGAACAACAGTTACATTTTCTCCGAATCCTGTTACTCCCGGATCAAGCTCAACGATGACTTTGAGCAACACGGCTTCTGTGCCGACTGGCAGCAGTACCATTAATGTAGTGGGAACCTCTGGTGCTTTGGTTCATAATCAAAATGTTACCTTAGACGTTTCGAACGGTGCGGCCGCTGCTCCCGTATTGGTTTCACCGGCTAATGGCGGAGTTACAACCGGGTTGTCTCCGACTTTCACATGGAACGCGTCTCCGGGGGCAACTACATATGACATCCAGGTCGCTACTGATGCAGCATTTACTAATGTAATTGCATCTGCGACAGGTCTCACCGCAACGACGTGGACAACAAATGTTGCGTTAACTTCGGTCACTCAATACTTCTGGCGCGTGAGAGCCGTCAACCCATGCGGTGATGGTTCGTACTCGTCGGCTTCTGGCTTTACGACGCCGTGTGCACCCGCACCTTTTACGAATTCTGCGGCTATCCTAATTCCTGCGACCGGAACTGGGGCAACTACCGGAGCACCCTCAAATCCGTTTCCCTCAAACATTACGGTTTCAGGTCTATCCGGCACAGTTACAAAGTTAACGGTCACGCTTAATCAGATGACCCATACTTTCCCGGGAGACGTTGACGTATTGCTTGTCGGCCCGACCGGTGTGAAGTTCATCGTCTATTCAGACGCCCTCGGCACTCCTGATTGGACCGGTCAGACTTACACGTTTGATGATGATGCGGCGGCGATTGTTCCATCAACTGCTACCACTGCACCACCAACGGGATCATTCAGACCGACCAATTACACTACCGGAGATGCCTTCCCGGCTCCTGCACCTGCGTCACCGTTCCTTAATCCGGCGACTGCTGGAACGGATACTTTCGGTACAGCCTTTGGGGGTACCGATCCAAATGGAACTTGGAGCTTATATGTAGTAGATGATGCCGGCACTGACGTGGGCACGTTTGCCGGCGGCTGGACGTTAGGTATTGCTACGACTGCGGGATGCGTTGTCGGTTCGCCTACCGCGACTGCGACCGCTTCGCCAAGCTCGACGCCAACCTCGGCAGCAACGGCGACGTCAACGTCGACGGTAGCAGCAACGGCGACAGCGACCTCGACGGGAACACCGAGCTGCGGAACGACGGCGAGCTATACGGGACCTGCGGTTGCGATAACGGACAACGTACCTGCCGGAATAAACTTCACGATACCAGTGAGCGGAGTAGGAACGGTGTCAGACCTGAACTTCCGGTTTGACGGAACACAGAGTGCAGACCCTGCATCTACGACACCGGGACTGAACCATTCATGGGTTGGAGACATCGTGGTGAGGATAACGTCACCCGGAGGAACGACAGTAGCGGCGTATGACCGGCCTGGAGTACCAGCAACGACATTCGGATGTGCGAGCAACAACCTTGCACAGCTGACGCTGGATGACGATGGAGGCTTCCCGTCGATCGAGACACAGTGCGGAGCGGACACGAATGCAGCATTCCCGACGGGAACGTTTGCACCGAACAATCCGCTGAGTGCATTTGACGGCCAGAATGCTGACGGCAACTGGGTGATCAACATCAGCGACAACGCAGGCGGCGACACAGGATCGGCGAGAGCATTCTCACTGGTCTTCGGCGGAGCATGCGGAACACCGACGGCAACGTCAACGGGAACGCCTGCGGCGACGGCAACATCAACGTCGACAGTAGCCGCGACAGCAACAGCGACAGCAACGGCAACGCCGACGGGATCACCTAGCGGTGAGTTGTTAGTGATCGATGCGACGACAACTAATCGGATCACGATCACAGCGACGAGCGGCGTGTCTGCGGCGACGATCAGCGGCAGCACAACGACGGGCTTCTACTTCCAGAATATGTTCGCTAACGCAGGCACCTTCGTGTTCGGCACTACGACCCTGGTGAGCGGCAATCTGACGGCAGCCTCGGTGCCGACGGACAACACGCCGGCGCTGTTCCGTCTCAACAATACAGACCCGGGACTAAACGTATTTAGCTACTCGGCAACAGCAACAACAACCTTCACTGCCGGCCAGTTGGCATTCACGGGTGCGGGGACCTGGACGATCACCCCGGCAGCGTATGCGGCCCTGTTGACCGCCCCGGCTAGCGGCAACATATACTTCCCGGCGGATGATGCGGCTGACTTGCCCACCGCGGTGGTGCTCGGAACTTATCGAGTGATCCTACCCGGCGGAGCGACACCGACGGCAACGTCGACGGGAACGCCTGCAGCGACGGCAACATCAACGTCAACAAACACACCTGCAAATACTCCGACGGGAAACCCGACGTGTACACCCGGAGGCGTACTGTATGACAACGGCCCGCTAGTGACAAATCCGACGGGCGGAGTAGGAGGAGCACCGCTAAGTGCACTACAGACAGGGCTCGGGTTGAACATTCTTGGATTCGGGTCAACGACAACGGCTCCTGGAAATACGCTGGCAGATGATTTTGTGGTACCTGCGGGCGGATGGACGATCAATACGGTAACGCTGTACGGCTATCAGACGGGATCGGCTACGTCGCCTAGCACATTCAACACTGCACGAGTACAGATCTGGAACGGAGTTCCTGGTGCGGTTGGCAGCACGGTGGTGTTTGGCGATCTGACGACGAATCGCTTTGCATCATCGGCATGGAGCGGAGCATATCGAGCTACGGATGCAGCCCCGACAGGAGCAACAAGGCCGATAATGGCAACGATAGCAAATGTCGGCACAACACTTCCGGCCGGAACCTATTGGCTGGAATTCCAACTTGGCGGAACAGGAGCATCAGGCCCGTTCGTACCGCCGGTGAGCATTCTCGGACAGGTGAACAAGCCCGGATCGAACGCAGTTCAAGGCACGATAGGTGCTCCGACGACCTATGCCGCTGTGATCGACACGGGAACAGCCCTAGCGGCACAGGATATTCCGTTCATTCTCAACGGCGGCGGAGCCTGTGGAACACCGACGGCAACGTCGACGGGAACGCCTGCAGCAACAGCGACGTCAACGTCGACGGTAGCGGCAACGGCGACAGCGACCTCGACAGGAACACCGAGCTGCGGAACAACGGCCAGCTATACGGGACCTGCGGTTGCGATAACGGATAACGTACCTGCCGGAATAAACTTCACAATACCAGTGAGCGGAGTAGGAACGGTGTCAGACCTGAACTTCCGGTTTGACGGAACACAGAGTGCAGACCCTGCATCTACGACACCGGGACTGAACCATTCATGGGTTGGAGATATCGTGGTGAGGATAACTTCACCCGGCGGAACGACAGTGGCGGCGTATGACCGACCTGGAGTACCTGCAACGACATTCGGATGTGCGAGCAACAACCTTGCACAGCTGACGCTGGATGACGACGGCGGATTCCCGTCGATCGAGACACAGTGCGGAGCAGACACGAATGCAGCATTCCCGACGGGAACGTTTGCACCGAACAATCCGCTGAGTGCGTTTGACGGCCAGAATGCTGACGGCAACTGGGTGATCAACATCAGCGACAACGCAGGCGGCGACACAGGTTCGGCGAGAGCATTCTCACTGGTCTTCGGCGGAGCCTGCGGAACACCGACGGCAACCTCGACGTCGACGTCAACTCCGACGTCAACATCGACGACTGCTCCGACGGCAACCGCAACGAGTACGCCTTCCGGCGTTGCATCTGTTCAGTTCAGCTCGGCGACATACACCGAGGATGAATCACAGATCGCAACCATTACGCTGAACCGCACGGGTGATATTACCGGAACGACGACGGTGAACTTTGCGACGTCGAACGGAACAGCAACTGGCGGAGCATCGTGCACATCGGGAGTCGATTACATCAGCGTTGCTCAGGCAGTGACATTTAACCCGACCGATAGTTCGAAGACGGTAAATGTAACGATTTGCAGCGACACGCTTGTTGAACCTGTTCAGACGGTCAATATGACAATTACCGGTGCTGCAGTTGGTTCGCCAAGCTCGGCTGTCCTTAACATCAACGACGTAGCAAGTGCATTCCGCTCTGCGGGTGCAATGTGTACGACACTTGGACAACCGGCTTCGCTTTATCCGTCAACGATCACAGTTGCGGGTGGACCGTCCCAGATCGGATCGATCCGCGTAACGCTCTTTGACGTGGCACATCAGGTTCCTGACAGCATGGACTTCCTGCTGGTCGGACCGGGCGGACAGAAATTTGTCCTCGCGGCTGACTCAGGCGGCGTTCTTGATCTGGTGACACCTGTGACCTTGACGTTCGCAGATGCTGCCGGCCAGGTGCTTCCGAATTCGGCTGCACTGACAACCGGAGTATTTGAACCAACGACATGGGAGCCCGGACAGACGAACTTCCCGGCACCGGCACCTGCTGGACCTTACAGTGAACCGGGCAGCACGGTTGGTGGTACCGGAACTCAGACGTTGCTTGGCAACTATGGTTTGACCAACTCGAACGGCACATGGAGCCTCTATATGCGTGACGATGCAGGAAGCCTGTTCTCACCTGAGGCGATCACGGGCTGCGTGAACGGCGGATGGGGACTCGAGTTCCTCTCATCGACGGCGGCAAATGCGTCGATCTCAGGACGCGTATTGACGGCTGACGGCCTCGGCATTCGCAATGCTAAGGTTATTATCACCGGCGATTCGCTCATCGAGCCGATCGTTACTACGACGGGTTCGTTCGGCTACTTCACGTTCGACGGCCTTGGAACGGGTGCGACATATGTTGTGACGGTCAATTCACAGCGTTACACATTCAATACACCGAGCCAGGTGGTCAGCTTGATCGATAACGTTGTCAATATGGACTTCGTTGCCGATCCGGCAGAGTAGGCCATTGTTTACATTTGCCCCGCTCTTGAGGCGGGCATAGATAAAAGGCTGCGTGTAAAAACGCAGCCTTTTTGCGTCCCTGAGATTTTTCACCACAAAAACACGAAGATCACAAAGATAAACTATGATCGTGGGCAATTGCGCGTCCCAGAAATTGCAGTAGGGAATCCAGCCGCTATCGCTCCCGGTCTGACATGTGCGTCCCAAATATACTTTCAAAGATCATGCCGCGTCATGGCGGTTAATTCGTCGCGGTTGGCGACAGGATGAATTCTTGCGTCCCTGAGAAAATTTCAACGCTGAGTGCGCCGAGATCGCAGAGGCAGACAAAATAAAGAGCCTCCCTGAAGATCACGGAGAGCCGCGTCCCTGATTCGAAGATGATGCGGCTGTGAGATCGGTACTGTTTGCTGATGTTGCCGCAAAAGCGATCGACTTTGCTTTTTGGTGTGCGGCTTCTACCGTTTGATAACCTTTGCGTCCCTGAGGTGACAGATCGTAACCCAGCGACACCTCACCATCATCCGACAGATCATAGACCAGCGCCGGTTCGAGTTCGAGGCGGTCGGTCGGGTTCTCCATCTTCTTATAGACGAAGTCCGGGCCGAAGCGGCCTTCGATGAGTACGACACAAAATCCTTCGATGTGATCCACCCTAGCAAACTCGATCACGGAGCTTTGGATGAAGAGATGCGGGTGGCTGTTTGGTGTGATGTTTGGCGTTGTGCGGTTAAGACGATTCTTGTACATAGCCACAACTTAGCGCGAAAATCGGGTTTTTGGAATACCAATTTACACGATATGGCTTAACTTTCTCGATATGGCTGAACTTTCTCGATATGGCTTGATTTACACGAAAAGGCTTGATTTACACGATATACACGTAAAGACTTATCTTACAAGGATTTACAAGGTGTTGCATGAACCCGGATTCTATCGCTACCGGTTCTGAAACTGCGGAAAATTAAGGTTTTGGCAATGTAGATTTTGCGTTGGCAATTAGCTAATACTGCTTTGTTTTTACTATAATATTGGCTTCTAAAGGAAGAAAAACCGACCGTGTGACGTGCGTCACATTGAGGTTTTGGTGCGGGTTCGTACACTGTTACTCCGTCTAAATCAGGCGGCGTTAATGGTTCGATCACGGCATTTGATGCGGCCAAGATAGCTCAGTTTGTGACAGGTGCCACTACATTAACGGCTGCACAGCTTGCCGTTGCGGATGTCACCGCGTTTGGCGGCGTTACATCGTTTGACGCAGCTTTGATCGCTCGTTATGCGGCTGCACTCCCGCCGCCTAACGGCAACAGCGGAACCTGGTTCTTTACGCCGGCAAGCAACATGTACGCGTCCATAACGTCTGATATCACGGGCGAGGATTTTGCGGCTCTGCTGATGGGTGACGTTTCGGGTAACTGGGGCGATCCTTCGCCGTTCCGCGTTGGGTTTGGGCCGGAAAGGAGCACGGCTGTTTCGGCCGCCCGCATGGCAGCGAAGCCGGAAGGCGACATCCTTATTCCGGTTAGCATTCAAGGTGCGGCGGATAAGGGAATTATCGCTTATCAATTCGAACTCAGATACGATCCGGCTGTCATCCAGCCGCTGGAAAATACCGTCGATCTGGCAGGAACTGTCAGCCGCGGATTTGCAGCTGTGGTAAATGCCGATCAGCCCGGACTGTTGAGGGTCGTGGTCTATGGCCCGATCGAGATCGGCAGTAACGGAGTTCTGCTGAATCTGCGATTCACGGCGGTCGGTTATCCGGGATCGGTCTCGCCGCTCACGTGGGAAAGCATCTTGTTCAACGAGGGCGATCCGCGTGCGACGATGACGGACGGCCAGATCGAGATATCGAACTAGCCTCGATTGATAGCTGAGCTTTCGCTCATGCACATTATTAAGGGCGGTGCACTCATTATTGGTTGTACCGCCCTTTTTGATGATGTTGAATGTTTCGCACTTACTTACGTGCGAGCTTTTGCATAGGAATATATGTCAATTTACGAGAATTTACAGCCGATCGACCTGAATGAGATCGAGACTTACGAGCTGGCTTCGCGGCCGAGCAAGGTTACGTTCAAGGATTTTGCTTCGCCGGTGGCTGAGGGTGATTCGCTTGCGGATTTTCTCGGCAAACTGCCGAACATTCTTGCTGTACAGAGTTTGCGCGAGGTCTCGGCGCGAATTCGTCGGGCACGTGAACTTGGGAAACCGGTCATCTGGGGCATCGGGGGACACGTTGTTAAGACAGGCGTTTCGCCGTTGATCATCGATCTGATGCGGCGCGGATTTGTGACTGCCATCGCGTCGAACGGTTCTGTTTTGGTGCACGACTCCGAAATCGCGTTGGTTGGTTTTACGAGCGAGGATGTCGATGCGACTTTGGGTAAAGGCGATTTCGGCGCAGCGAAGGAAACCGGCGAACTGCTCAATTCTGCCGCGAAGGCCGGCCATCGCGACTCATTGGGGTTAGGGGAAGCGATGGGCAGGGAAGTGACGGCTTTACAACCTCCGCACGCCGATCTGTCGCTAATTTGTCAGGCCTATGAAGCGAAGGTGCCGTTCACCGCGCATCTCACAATAGGAGCCGATATTGGACACTTTCATGCGTCGTGCGACGGTGCGGCTCTGGGAGCGACGAGCCATACGGATTTCAAATTGTTTTGCTCGATAGTTAAAGAGATGAACGGCGGCGGCGTTTATTTGAATTACGGCTCGGCGGTAGTGATGCCTGAGATCTTTTTGAAGGCAGTCACCGTCGTCAGAAATCTTGGCCACGAGGTGCAGGACATCACGACAGCTAATTTTGACTTTGTGCAGCGATACCGTCCGATGACAAACGTCGTCCATCGTCCGACCGCAAACGGTGCCGGACGCGGTTTTTCGATCACAGGCCACCACGAACTTACTTTGCCTCTCCTTGCCGCTCAGATCATCTGCGGCAGTTAGATCGATACTTAGATGATTAGCGGCATTTGACTCATTGGACACGGAAGACTATTCTTATTGAAAGTGAATTTCAATTGCAAATAATAAAAATATGATAATGAAAAAACTGAAAGAAGCGACTCGTGAGCTGCATGAGCAGACGGAGACGACGGTCGATATTATGAACCGCATGTTCTCGCTTGATGACTATACACGGCTGCTCGAGAAATTTTACAGATTTTACTCTGCGATCGAACCAAAGATCGCGGCTGCGGACCTTGGAGGGTTCGGATTGGATTTCGACAAGCGTCGGAAGACCTCCTTGCTGGAAAATGATCTGAAAAACGTCAACGGTAAAACCGATATGGCGGAATGGACAGATCTTCCGGCTGTTGATTCGGCTGCGCAGGCATTTGGATGTTTGTATGTGCTTGAGGGCGCGACATTGGGCGGGCAGGTTATCACGCGGCACTTGAAAGAGCATCTTAAATTGACGTCTGAAAACGGCGGCAGTTTTTTTAATAGTTATGGCGCCGAGGTCGGCCCGATGTGGAAGGCTTTTGGTGAAGCGACAACTAAATTTGCGGAAGAGAACAATGATGACGAAACGATCATTGATGCCGCGAAGGGAACTTTTGACAGCTTTCGACGATGTATGGCCGAAACGCAGCAAGCGGTCGTTTAATCCATACCAATACAATGGCCGAGTATTGTAAAAATTCGCAACCAACGACCATATGTGTGACATTTCTCGCAACAACCACACATAAAGGTCAATTAATTAGCCACTTTTGCTTCGGTATGGTCATTGCTTTAGAAAATGTCGTTGAGGTGTGCCGTCATACGTAATTTTGGTTAAAAACCTGCAAGGTCAACTTATCGTCTTTTGTTTAGGAGTTTTTGATTATGTTTAGTTCACGTTTCTTTGCACTTATACTTACTGTGGTTTTGTTTTCGGCTGGGCTCAGTGCCCAACAGTCCGCGAGTGGGACAAGTCTGAGTATCGAAGTTAAGGACACGAATGGTGCAGTTGTTTCCGGTGCCAGCCTGACGCTAACGGGTCCGAAAGGCGCCGCACGTAATTCTGTAACCGACTTGACCGGAAAATTCAGCTTTGAGGATCTTACCGAAGGAGAATATCGCATCAAGGTCGAGGTTCCCGGTTTTCCTACGGTTTTACGCAACGTCACGGTCACAGCAGGTAACGCTAATCAGTCGGAGATCCCGCTTCAACTAGGTGCGATCTTAGAAAGCGTCACTGTCACCGCGACGCGAACTCAAGTCACCTCAGAAGAAACTGCAGTGCCTGTGAGCGTAATTGGCCGCGAAGAGATCGAACGCAAGGCCATCAACACGACCGGCGATATCTTTCGAACTCTGCCTGGCTCATCGACGGTTAACGAAGGCGCATTTCAGGTTAGGCCGCGTATTCGCGGGCTCGACAGTAATCGGGTTTTGATACTCGTGGACGGCGAAAGGCTGAATAACAGCCGCACTTCCACGGGGCAGTCGGGTGTCGAAGGAGGTTTGGTCGAGGTTTCGCAGATCGAAAGTATCGAGGTTGCTCGCGGCAGTGGTTCGGTGCTTTACGGGACAGATGCTCTTGGCGGGACGATAAATATTATTACTCGCGACACTCCTTCGAGACGCGATAGCGGTTTTCGATTCGGCGGAGTTTTGAATACCTTTTACACTTCGAATGAGAACGGACGACGAGGCAATATTGCTCTGACCGGTGCGGGAAAGCACGTTGCATTTCGCGTGGCGCAGTCGCTTGAGCGATTTGAAAACTATTGGACAGGCACGCCGGACAGTGAATTTCTTCAAGACCTTCGAGATCAGGGAGTCGGCATTACAGACGATGGCGAAGTGCTAAATTCGCAATCGCACGCGGGCAATACGCAGGCGACGTTGAGATTTTTCCTGGACGATAAAAAGGCGCTTCGTTTCAACTACGAACGCCGTCGCGGTGCGGACATCGGGTCTGCCGGGCTCGTAGGAACATTCAACGCATTTTTCCCGTTCTCAAATCGCGACAAGATCAATGCCCGCTACGACGCCGTGGCACTAACGCGAAATCTACAGCGTTTGTCGATCAGCGGTTATTATCAAACCCAGTTTCGCAATTTTACAAACGTTCTGACCGTGCCGCCTGCACCGCCGTTCTTTCCGGGACTTTATCAGTTCAGCGAAACGGTGACGAATACGCAAACGTCAGGGCTTGATCTGCAGACTGACTGGACGTTTGGAGGGCGTAACAGTTTAACTGCTGGAGCGAGTTTCTTCCGCGATGAGAACGATGACAGTCGGCTCGTGATCTCGGCATCGACGCCGACATCAACGACTAGAAGGGTCAGCACAACGAAGAGTGTGCCGGATGCCAGCCTGGAAAATGTTGCGGCGTTCGCTCAAGATGAATTTCGAGTTACGGATCGATTCAAACTTGTCGGTGGAGTGCGAGTTGATAATTTTAAGACTGCCGCACAGCCGACGATCGGTTTTGCTCTGCCGCCATTGACGGCGGGACAGATCGAAGACCTGAATATCGGGTCACTTGCGTCGGGTATCAACACGACGCGGACTTCGGTGACGGGTGATTTTGGCGGGATTTTCAGATTGACGAACGACATCAGCATTTCGAGCCGCATCGGGCGGTCGTTCCGCACACCGAATATCTTTGAACTTTTCTTTACGGATAGAGGTTCGATCAGCAACATCTACGTTGTCGGAAATGCCGATCTGAAACCGGAAACCGGTACCAACTTTGATGCGAGCGTCAAGATCCGCAGAACACACTTTTCCGGATCGGCAACATACTTTAGAAACTCCTACAAGGATTTTTTGAATACAGTTGCGGCGACAGACAGAAACGGCGACTTCATATTCCTTAGCCAGCCCGGACCGGCTGTTCAGGTATATCAGACGCGGAACGTTGATCGTGCGCGGATCCAAGGCTTTGAAGTTGAATTTGAAGCTCCGTTCAAGATCAGCCTCGGCTATCTCACGCCGAACGGAAACTTCAGCTATCTGCGTGGAGACGATCTTGATAATAATGTTCCGCTCGATGTAATCAGCCCGTTCCGAACCAATATCGGCGTTCGTTGGAACAATTACGGCAAGTCATATTTCTTTGACTACTATGCGCGTATCGTTGCGGAACAAACACGGCTTTCACCGACATTTTTGCTGCCGGTCAATCAAGGCGGAAACGGCGGGCCGGAAAAGGGTTTCACGACGCACAATGTCAGCGGCGGCTATTATTTCCGTCGTGAGAGACACAACTTTAATATCAACTTTGGCGTTTCAAATATTGCTAATCGAGCTTACAGCGAGCAATTCGTGTTTGCTCCGGCCCGCGGAAGGGCGTTCACAATAGGAACAACTTGGGAGATTCGATGATAAAAAAAGGCTCCGAAAAAATTCGGAGCCTTTCAATTTGGTTATATTATTAGCGGTTAGTTTTTAGTTGCGACAAATGGCATTGACCCCATGCCCGGCATGTCAAGCATTCCCGAAAGTTTTCCACCTTCCACTTTACCGGTGATCTTTATCTCCATCGTTTGGCCTTGGAACTCAGTTTTCATAACGCCGGTAAAGTTACTTCCACTAACTTTGCCAGCTTCAATTGTGCCCGGGCCAAGGTGCGAACTCGTCGAGCCGCTAAAATTAGCCCCTTTTTGAGCAATATCCAGACCTACTGGTATCGCCTGTTCACCAGCGGTTACAACCATCGCCCATTTTCCCGTGAGATCAGTGGCGGGAGCAGCGGACATATCTTTTGGCTGTTCTACAATAACATTCTTAGGATCGATTGTGATCTCGCCGAGGCGTTTGGTGACTTCAGGGGTCATGCTTTCCTGAAATCGTCCGCCGAGGAATTTGGCAAGGAACTTTTCACTGGCGGCAAACATCGCCATATTGTTGACAGGGCGTGCAAAGCCGTGGCCTTCGTCATCAGCGAGCAGATATTGAACCGGATAGTTTCGGTCGCGAAGAGCAACTACCATCTGATCGGCCTCACGTTTTTTGACACGGGGGTCGTTTGCTCCCTGGACGATCATTAACGGCGTTTTGATCTTATCAACTGAGAAGAGCGGTGATTGACGCTTGATCTGAGCGGCACCCTCGGGAGTATTGGGATCGCCCATGCGTTTGTAAAACGTCACACGCCCTGCCTCCCAATATGGAGGGATCGATTCGAGTAATGTTTTCAGGCTAGACGGGGCAACAATAGCTACTGCCGCCGCATAAAGGTCCGGCGTAAATGTCACGCCTGCCAGAGTTGCATAGCCGCCGTAACTGCCGCCCATGATGCCGACTTTTTTCGGATCGGCAATGCCTTGATCTACGAGATGTTTGACGCCCCAAGTAATGTCGTCCTGCATTTTGTCGCCCCACTGCAGATTACCTGCGTCGAGAAACTTCTTGCCGTAACCTGTCGAGCCGCGGAAATTTGGTGACAGCACAGCATAGCCACGATTAGCAAGGAACTGTGCAAAGCTGCTGTAGCCCCACGCATCGCGTGCCCAGGGACCGCCGTGGGGAACAACGACAAGCGGCAAATTCTTTTCCGGTAAGCCTTTTGGAAGCGTTAGATACGCGGGAATTTCTAATCCGTCCGAACTTTTGTAACGGATAGGCTTCATCGGTGAAAGGGAAGAACGCGGCAATTTCTCACGAGCGGTGTAAAGCGTTGTAAGATTTTTTGTTTTGCGGTCAAATATCCAAACTGTTCCGGGATCGACGTCGCTATTGGTCGATACTATGAACTTGGTCTCATCTTTGGTACTCGAAACAAAATTGATCTCGCGATCGCCGACCTGTTTCTTGATATAGTTGTAATCTTTCTCGTAATTCTTGTCTTTCCAATAGATACGAGTCTTATCGTCCTGATATGCGGTGGCGACAATTTGTTTGGAAACCCTTGAGAACGACGCATTTCCAAAATCTACTCGGCCAAGAGGATCCTGTTCAACCAATTCTTCCTTTCCGGTTTCCGGATCGAAAAGAACGAGCTGGATCAGATCGCGGTCACCTTTGTTTGTGATCGCATAGACGCGTTTATCGTCTTTGGTAAACCGCACCGCACCACACGTTTCAAAAACTCCACATGTGTAAACTACCGTAAATTTATCACCATCAACTTTTAGTATCTCTGTGGTGCCGTCCGGCAGAGCACGGCTGGCCATTCGCGCCTTGCCGGCATTGTCGAATACCCAACCTGTTAATCGGTCTTTATTTTCCCGCAGTAGAGTTTTTGTGCCCGTCGAGATCTGCACCTTGTAAAGATCGTGCCATGACTTATCACGGTCGTTTATGCCGATGTAGATCGTATCAGGATCGGACTCGGGCACATCATAAATAAATGTGCGAACGCCTTTTGCGTTGGTCAGATTTTTCGGAGCCGGAACCTCGGAACCTGCTGCCGGAGCAGCAGCGGGATCGACAGCGAAAACGTTGTAATTTTCATCACCGTCATTGTCCTTTGTAAAAAGGATGTATTTGCCGTCCTGACTCCAAAAATAGCCTGAGATAGGGCGTTTGGTTTCCGCCGTTAGCGGACGCGCCTTTTCAAAAGGCTCGTCAAAGCCTTTGACCCAAACATTTCGCACATCCTTTAACGGGCGGATGAACGATATATATTTGCCGTCAGGTGATATCTGGGCACCCGAATATTCCGGATTGCCAAAGAATAGCTCACGGTCAATCAGAGGAGGCTGTTGAGCGAAGCCTGATGCCGTGAAAATCGATATAGATAGAAGCAGTGTCGAGAAGATCAGTGATATTTTCATAATATTAGTCACAAATTCCTGATTAAGTTTACGGTTTTTCTAACAGATTCTTTGAATATTACGCGAAACAGCCTATTTTTGTTCATAAAAACTCGTTCCAGGACCGGTCGTTCCACGTTCGTTTTCGAAACTTGCTTTCATTCCAAAAGTCTCTTGTTAACTCTATTTGAGGTTTGGCGTTCTTTGGCATTAGCACGGTGACAACATCGTAGCGAAACTCCATATCCCAAACACCAAAAATGCGGCGATATATTTTTGCTGTACGGGTGATCTGCCGCTGCTTCCGGACATCGACGTTTGTGATAATGGGTGTAAATTCGTCAGACCGCCTCGTTTTTACCTCAACAAAACAAAGCGTCTCACCATCAAGAGCAATAATGTCGATCTCGCCCGTTACAGAAACACCTTTGCTGTTGCGGCCAACCGGAACTTTGAAATTTGCTACTACAATGCGGTAACCGTTTTTGATCAAATATCCTGCGGCAATCGCCTCGCCGTGTTCTCCAAGGTTTGGAATCGCTTTGGAGGGAACATTGTTGATAGAAAGTACGTCATCCATCTTTCTTGTCTGTCTTAAAACGCTGGTTCCTCATAGATGCCGTACACATCGCGCAACGCAACACAGATCTCTTCGACGGTCGCGTAAGCAGCTACTGATTCGATGATCGCGGGCATTGTGTTTTCATTTGAATGTGCGGCTTGTTTTAATTTTTCGAGTGCGTTGGAGACGGCGCCATTGTCACGAGATGATTTGACTTGGGCCATTCGTTCGAGTTGATGATCGCGGACGGTCTCGTCGATCTGGAGAATATTGTATTTTGAGGCTCCTTCATCCATCGCATATTTATTTACACCGACGATCACTTGTTCTTTACGTTCGACTGCTTTTTGATATTGGTATGCCGATTCCTGTATCTCGCGCTGAGGGAAGCCGGCCTCGACCGCTTCGACCATGCCGCCGAAACCATCGATTTTTTCAAAATAATCCATGCATCCGTCGATCATTTTTTGTGTGAGCGATTCGACATAATAGCTGCCGCCAAGCGGATCTACCGTGTTTGCAACGCCGGTTTCTTCTGCGATGATCTGCTGCGTTCGCAGGGCGATCAATGCAGCTTCATCTGTCGGCAGAGCGAGTGCTTCATCATAGGAATCAGTATGCAGCGACTGTGTGCCGCCAAGAACGCCAGCAAGCGCTTGTATGGCTACGCGAGCGATGTTATTTAGCGGCTGCTGAACCGTCAGCGATACGCCTGCGGTTTGAGTATGAAAACGCATCTGCATTGTTCGCGGATTCTTCGCTCCAAAGCGTTCTTTCATCGTTCGTGCCCAGATAACACGGGCGGCGCGGTATTTAGCGATCTCTTCGAAGAAGTCGTTGTGGGCGTTGAAAAAGAATGATATTCGCGGGACAAATTCATCCAAGTCCATGCCGCGATCGACGCCATATTGGACGTACTCGACACCATCGCGCAGCGTGAACGCAAGCTCCTGTAATGCCGTCGCTCCGGCCTCACGAATGTGATAGCCACTGACCGAGATCGGGTTGTATTTTGGAACGTGCTTGGTCGTATATTCGAAGGTGTCGATTACGAGTTTCATCGCGGGTTTGATCGGGTAGATCCATTCTTTCTGCGCGATGTATTCTTTGAGAATGTCGTTTTGAAGCGTGCCTGAAATTTTCTTGAAGTCGACCTTTTGCTTTTCCGCAACAACTAGATACATCGCAAGAAAGATCGGCGCAGGAGCATTGATCGTCTGCGAAACCGTCACCTGATCTAGGGGAATGCCGTCAAATAAAACTTCGAAATCCGCTAACGAAGAAACTGCAACACCGCATTTACCAACCTCGCCTTCCGAAAGAGGCGAATCGCAATCGAGGCCCATCAAGGCAGGTAGATCGTAAGCGACCGACAAGCCGGTCTGCCCGTGTTCCATCAAATACTTAAATCGGGCGTTTGTGTTTTCCGGCGACGAAAATCCCGCAAACTGCCGCATCGTCCACAGCTTGCCGCGATAGCCTGTCGGATGAATTCCGCGTTTGTAAGGAAATTCACCGGGAAAGCCGATCTCACTGATGTCTTCGATGTCAGCATCGGTGTAAAGCCGTTCAACCGGCTCTAGTGAAACGCCCTCGAACGACGTTTTGATTTCCGGCGTCTTTTCCAGCACTTTGGAAAGGGTTTCTGCTTCCCATCTGTCAACTTCGGCCCTAGCCGCGGTTGCGGCCTTCTTAATTTCGGTTGTGTCCATAAAACTATAGTTTATCCGGCATTAGCTCGAAAATTGCAAATCACCGGGTTATCTGCATACA
Source organism: Chloracidobacterium sp. (assembly GCA_016711345.1). Classification (NCBI taxonomy): domain Bacteria; kingdom Pseudomonadati; phylum Acidobacteriota; class Blastocatellia; order Chloracidobacteriales; family Chloracidobacteriaceae; genus Chloracidobacterium; species Chloracidobacterium sp. The sequence continues at coordinate 230,120 of JADJTD010000001.1, read as the reverse complement.
ATGAGCTAATGAAAATCCTCAGAACAGGTGTTATTTTAGCACTGTTTTTGTCTTTAGGAGCGTTTTTGGGCTGCCAAGGCGGCAACAATAATCCGAATGCGAATTCGGCCATTGTTAATCCGACGCTTGAGAATGCAAATTCGGCAAAAACCAATGTCGAAGAGCTTAAATTGCTGGTGAACGTGCCTTACGAGCTGGAAGACGAGGATATTGTATGGAAAGAAAATGCGGATCGAAAGAAGCTACTCGCTGTCATTAGATTTTCGACCGAGAATGCAAATAAAATCGTTGCTGAGGCTGCCATCCATCAAGCCCCCGAGTACGTTACGTTGTCGTCAGAACCGTGGTTTCCGTCGGAATTGATCGCACAGAGTGAAATGAGCGGTGACGACAGCCTCAAAGGCCTTGCTTATGCCGCCAACAGCTTTTTTCAAGAACCGTACACTTCTGGACGTTTAGTGCGGATCGAGGATACTGATTATTTCGTTTTGGAGATGTCGGCTAAGTAAACACGGAATTTTATTGTTGGTCTGCTTCGTGTTAGCATCGAAATGTTCAACTTATTCGATGCGGTTCCCTGATCCCAAAACGGTCTTTTTGCTGATATTTGTGCTGGCGACATTCACGTTAGCGCAGCAGACAAATCCTGTCGATCGTCAGGTGTCCAATCCGATAACCGACACGCCGAACATCAACCCGATCTCAAACGAACAAAACATCTCAGCACCAAAACTCAAGAAAAAGACGACCGTTGAAGAGGAAGGCGGCGACGGGGAAGTCGTTGTTTATTCCGACTCGCAATCTGTCGAGGGCGAAAAAGGACGTCGCATTGTGAGTCATACCGGAAACGTTGACGTCCGCTACGGAATATATCGCATGCAGGCGAACAAGATCGTCATTTACGAAGCCGACAACAAGATCGTGGCGAGCGGAAGCGTGATATTTGATCAGGGCGACGATCAGCGAATAACAGGCGCAAGTGGCGTCTGGAATTACAAAACAAAGCTCGGCGTTTTTGAAGATTCGACTGGGTTTACAAATCAAACCAACGACGGAACGGTCCTTTATTTTACTGCCGAGCGAGTGGAACGAGTGTCGCTCACGGAGATCGTCGTCACAAAAGGCGTGTTCACCGCGTGCGAAGAAGCTGTGCCCAAATGGAGTTTTACGGCGGATAACGCCCGTATTAAAACTAACGACAAACTTCGGCTCAAGAACGCAAAATTCCGTATCAAAAATATACCTTTGATCGTCGTTCCATTTGCGTCGATTCCAATCAAGGAAAAAGACCGAAGCTCCGGCTTTCTGACACCGACTTTCGGCTACTCGGGCCGAAAGGGTGCTCGAGTTTCGGCTGCATATTACAAAACCCTTGGTGATTCGGCTGACGTTACACTTCGCGGCGATGTTTTTTCGGCACGCGGAATTGGCTACGGATTGGACGCCCGCACTCGGGCAAATTCGCGTTCATTCCTCAATTTTGGCTTTTATGCCGTAAAGGACCGCATCTTTGGCCAAGAAGCCGATGAGAATAATCCGGATCAGGGCGGTTCGTCGATCTATGCTGACGGCGTACATTATTTTCCAAATGGTTTCACTGCCGCAGTCGATTTCAGGCTCACTTCAAGTCTCGCGTTTCGCCAGGAATTTTCCGACGGCATACAGTCGATCATTTCGCCGATCGAGATATCGCAGGTTTTCGTCAACAAAAGCTGGAACAATTACACACTGAATTTTTTAACTCGTTCGCAAGTAATTTCAATTCCGAATGTTCGCGAAAAATCACGAAATTTGCCGAGCATCGATTTTGAAAAACGCCCGTCGCAACTGCCATTTTTTAACAGCGCATATTTTTCTTTCAGGGCGAGCCTTCAGGGAGTTTCTCGAAAAGAAGAGGTCGACGATTTAAGTCTTTATTTTGCAATGACTGGAACCGAGCCTGTGATCACGCCGTCCTTGGTGCAGCGGTTTGATGTTTATCCGCAGGTGTCGATCCCGTTCAATACGAAGTATTTTAATTTTACTGCTAATGCAGCGACACGAGTCACGTATTATTCTAATTCGTTCGACGACATGCGGCGTGTGTCGAGCAGAGATGTGACACGTCGATACGGCGAGTTCAGTTTTGATGTGCGGCCGGCCGCTCTCGCGAAGAACTTTTACGGAAAGAAAAACGAATTTCGATTCCGCCACGTGATCGAACCGTTCGCAACTTATCGTCTTGTGAAAGGCGTCGATAATTTTAACAAGATCATTCGCTTTGACTACATCGACACCGCCACCAATACCAACGAGATCGAATTCGGCATCACAAACAGATTCTACACAAGAAAATACGGCCAAGCCGTCACGCCCGAAGCACAAAGAGTCTTGAGTCTTAGGTCGGGAGTAGGAAATTCTGCTCCAGACTCCAGACTCCAAACTCCAGACTCGCTGTCTGTCCAGCCCTATGAGATCTTCAGCATTACGGTTCGCGGCAAGTATTTTTTTGATAAGACCTTTGGCGGGGCGTTGATACAGGGAAGGCGAAACCAGATCGAACCGATCACGGCACTTAGCTTTTACACGTTCGGCGGAGCACCTCGACGCTTTTCGCCATTGAACATAGACGCAACATATCGCCCGCAAAAAAATATATTTGTTAATGCTCGGCTCGATTATGGAATTTCAGGAGATGGCCTTCGCGACATTTCCGCCGGAATGGGCTACAACACGTCGTTCGTAAAGATCTTCCAAACTTTTTATTACACACGTGCCGTCACACTCATTCCATCGCTCGCCCAATACGCAAACGACGCCGGCAAAGAACCGGGAACGCTGCGAGGCTCACAATGGAGCCCCGCGATCTTCCTAGGCAACCGCAACCGCGGCCTCTACGGCGGCACATCCTTCTTCTTCGACCTCGAAAACCGCCGCAAATCCCAAACCTCACCAATGATCAGCTCCCTCGTAACCGTCGGCTACGCCTACGACTGCTGCTCCCTAGCCCTCCAATACTACACCTTCAACGTCGGCGTCAGAAAAGAAAACCGCTTCGTCTTCAGCTTCCGCCTAAACGGCATCGGCTCCTTCGGCACCGAACAATACGGTCAAGGGTTGCGTTGATTTTGTGGATTTAAGTAGTATTTGTGCAAATGTGCAAAAATGGTATTACTATCTGATCGTTAATATGTAATATCTAAAAACTGATATTTGCTGGCGGATTCGGGAACGGGCTTTCCTGCTTTCTCACCAACAATCAAAAAAAATTTTATATTCTATCAGAAAATTCAGGTCGTATTAAAAAAACTTGTCTCTATTCTACTGGGACAAAAGTCCACTTTTGTCTGTCAAGGTTATTGAATGGGTTAAGAACGAACGGCTCTGGGGCTGTATCATCTGAGTATTTGTCAAGTCGAAGTTGGTCTCCTTCAAGCACAAAAAGGCCACCTTGGCCAGCCCAAAAAATAGCGAGTCCCTTCTTGTTTTCGGAGTCATCTGGATCGGTTCGCATATTCCACAATTGGTTTTCATCGAAGTCTACCGACTTTGTGGAAAGGGTCAAACGACCTTCATTCACAGCGAGTACTTTGCCTAGCGAATCTTTGCCCAAGGACTCAATAAAGTAGTACTTTGTGTCATCCCGTTGTTCTCTTAAGGATAGGCGCCAAAGTTGATTTGACTGACGGCCGCATCTGTACATTATTACTTCGAATCCTTTTTTTTCTATCCAATCGGGCGTGTTTGCATCGAGACAAACATTCGTCCCTCCCTTAGCTTTGGCAATCAGTTGTAGCTTGACCTTGGAAACTTCCTTTGCTGCTGCTGTCGATCCTAAGGTCTGAAGAATTCCCGGCAAGGCATTTCCGTCTTTGGTATTTGGGGTTCGAATACCAGGGAAATCTTGTTTGTCAATTTGCAAGGTAATCATCAGTCTAGAAATCCTTTGAAAAGCAGAATAAGTTATCCATAGATATCCATCTTGTCCCCAGCGACTATTGTCTGAACTAACCCATGAGTTAGCGAGTTTGAATGCCCCACCGTCTTTAGTATCGTCATAACCGACGATAGTCATTGCATGCCAGCCATCGGACAGATAGTCAAACGAACTGTCATCCAGCAAATGGCTATAAGAGGCTCCTCCACGCTCGTATGCTAAAGCAAAGCCTTTTGGGTCGTTGGGTGCTGAAAAAATTGACACCAAAATAGGTACGCCAGACGAAAGATTTTCTTTAACGGATCTTAATGTGGCGGCCCAAGATAAACGTGACAAAGAGTCAAATTTCGACCTTAAAACGCGTGGGTACTTGTCTGGATTTGACCATATATAGTTAAAAGTGAAGCTAGTGTGTCCCGCGAGCGATGTTACGATAGCATTTTTACCACAGCTTCGATCAAAACTTTCATCACTAAATAATATTCCCGGTCCAGCGGCCTCTGCTGCGTCATAAATGCTAAAGCCACCACATTTTGTACAGTCGAGAGGGCAGCCTTCATCATTTTCGGCGTACACTTTATGTCGTAGAATTTCCCAAATATAATCTTTATGGTAAACCCTCTTTTTTGCTGAGGCGCCATAATACCGCTTCCTTTCTAGAATGTCCGCAGCATATGAAACAGCGACTGACTGACAACTTTGTAAAGCCCCTTGATTCTTAATTTCTAGTTCCCAATCTATTTTTGATTCGCGGTTTTTGTGAATTGATAAATCTACCGCAGAGCTTAATAATGCGGCCCCATCCGCTCCGGAAAGCGTACTTTGTGGGTGAGCAAAATCTTTTGTGTTTAGTGTATCGACTTGATCTGCGGTTAGAGGAGCGTCTCCTGTTACGATTTGTCCATAATAGATTTGAGTTAGTCCTAGGAAAAAGAATATTGAAAAATAGACACAAAAACTATTTGTTACCCGGTTCATATTTTTGTTTTGCGCGGGAACACGTATTGGTTCCCACAACAGCGTCAGTTTTTTGATTAGTTATTAACAATACACAAAAATTCTTTTTTTGGCACTGTGCAGTTCTTTCCGAGTGTCCACATAGCCCATTGCTCACTTAAGCCCTTGAGTGACGGTTTTATAGAATCAATAATGGATACTTGCTCTTTTGTGTTGGGTACATTCTTGACTCCTCCATCAGCAATGCTGAAAATCGGATATTGTCCTACAAGTCGAGCAACTATTACGGGTTGACTAATCTCAAACTGGTATTTTCCAACTACACCCCTTGCCGCCTTAACAGTTAAAGAAGGTTTTTTGTCTGCTGTTGCCCCGAAAACTTTAGGCAAAACGCCTGACCCCGGCGCCGGATTGTTCAGTGCTGCGTTCAAATTAGCATCCGTTCCGGTCTTAAGTTCCAAAGTTACAGACATGGATTCAACCATTACATCCGCTACCACGAGACCCAAAGTCCGTGCATTTAGGGAATTGAGAAGCTGGTGATTGTCACTGTCCATAGGAATTTTTTTTAGGTAACTTAGAGCTTTACCTTTATTAAGAACTCGTACATGAACAGTGCCAAGTTTTAAACGAGTATCTAGGACGGAATTTTTGTTAAAACCTCCACCCACACTCAAAATATTGTAGATAGCAGGCAGAAGAACATTGAGAGCGATGTCTTTTTCTTCTTTCTCGGTAAGAGTGACGGCGGCGCTAGCTCCGACATCGGCGAAGCCGTTCATCCCAATAATATTTGGAAGGTCGGATGGTGGGTCAACCCCCAGACATGAAAAACTCGCACACCATTCATTCTGAAAACTTGGTTTTTTGTTTGTGGTATACACGAATGCGGTCATTAGACCGAAATTTGTTGTTGGTAAAGGTATCCACTCAAATCCTTTCAGTAGGCCGCTATCCCCGCCGAGTGCTTTCTTTACTTGTTTATTCATAATTTTCGCATAATTTTGAGGGTAAGCACTGACAATGAATAGTGCCAATATTGTGATCAATACCTTAAAATACTTTGTGATTAACCTGTTTCTCATAGTCCTCCAAGATGGTGTTGACTCAGTTACATTAATTAAAGTTTATTTAGCAGCGGAAGTTTTGACGGAAATTCACATTTTCTCCCGGTTTCAAGCTAAAAAGTTAAGTGCCAAGGTTTAGGAGTAATGCTGGGATCTCCTGGAACCACTTTGTTGAGAATCGCTGACGTTCTATCGAGAACGACTCTCTTCCCCCTTGTGAAAGTACTGCTTGATTGGTAGGAACTTTATATCAGTTTAAAATGGATGTCAAGCGCTAATTTTGTGAATTAGCGCTGTTAATGTAGATTTAACATTCTGGAGCCTTTGGGACCTCCGTGGTTTGGGCTCAGTGGCCTCTGTGTTTAGTGAAAATTTTTTAACACAGAGACCACAGAGTTAGGACACGGAGGTCACGGAAATCAGTAGAGGTGCGTATTACTTGCCGTTATTTGATACTCGGCCGATGACGTTGGTGGTTTTGAGATCGAGTACGAGAATTCCGTTGTCGTTTATATGAGCGTAGGGAAATTCTATGGTGCGATCGACCTTGATGCCGTAGTGGCGGCATAATCTGCTTGCACGCAAGATGCGATGGCGGTGTTTGCCTTTTGACTGCAGCGGATGTGCATTTTCGACGCGGTCGTGAGAGGGCATCAGCCCGATCTTGCTGTTCATCTTGTCAAAAAACAGCACGACAGCGTCCGGCTTGCCCATCCGATCAAATGTGCGGGCGCCGAGCAATATCACTCCGTGTTTGTTCAAAGTCACGTGCAGGTCCGATTCCACATCCTTCGGCCCAGCATGAAATTCTTCCCATTGTTCTACCATAATTGTTTTGTCCTCCATTTGATTTTTAATCAATGTAGCATCGGTGCAACGACGTGTCAAGTGACCATGACTGCTAATTTGTGAGTTTTGGGAAAACTACCTTTGTGAACTCTGTGGCTTTGTCTCCGTGTACTCTGTGTTATAGCTTTCTTAAACACAGAGGACACCAAGGGAAGACACGGAGGCATCAGTAGATTTCTCGTGCGTTTGGGGGAAAAAAGTTGGCGTGGGCGGTTATTTTAACTGGTTGGAGCTGTTACTGGCGGTCGGGAATTGTTGTTGGTCGGTGACTGGTCGGTACTGGTCAAAGGCGTGGATGCGGTTGATCGTAAGGTTAATGTTGAAGATGTGGTTGCAGCTGTTGTTCTGGTCGGAAATCTCGTGTTTTTAGGCCGATCTTGAGCACCGGATGCACACTTTAAAGGTGGCTTTTTGGGGGTCAGCGATGGCTTTTTGGGGGTCTAAAGATGGCTTTTAGGCACTCCAAAGTGGCGCTTTGGGAGTGTTTTCTGACTAAACCGTTGATAATCAGCAGTTTAAAGCTGCCGTCAGCAAACTTTACCGAAAAAATCGCCCGAGCCGCCTAAATCGCCTGAGTCCACACTCTCTGGGGCTCAATCCTCAAAAACCAATACGAAAATCGTCAATCAGCGGTTACAGCTGCTGTTTTTTTTTCGCCCTCAGCGTTAACGAATGTGAGCCATTCTGCTCCGAAAGGTGCGGGGCGTGTGGCGTCGATTATTTTGAAGAATTCTTCTTGGAGTTTCTTTGTTACCTCGCCGCGTTTTCCCGCTCCGATTGTGATGCGGTCAACCGTTCGGATCGGTGTTATTTCGGCTGCTGTGCCGGTGAAGAACATTTCGTCTGCGAGATAGAGAGCACCGCGTTGGATCTGGGTTTCGATGACCTCGATGCCGAGTTCGCGGGCGATCTGGACGACGGAATCGCGAGTGATTCCGGGCAGGATCGATGCTCCGAGCGGCGGCGTAATCAGCTTACCGTCGTTTACCAAAAAGATGTTCTCGCCTGAGCCTTCGGAAACGTAGCCGCGGTCATCGAGAGCGATGCCTTCGGAAAATCCGCCGAGCAGAGCTTCCATCTTGATAAGCTGCGAATTCATATAATTCGCACCGGCTTTTGCCATCGTCGGCATCGAATTTGACGTGATGCGTGTCCACGAAGACACACAAACATCAATACCGGTTTCGAGGGCCTCTTCGCCAAGATATTTGCCCCACTGCCAGATGGCGATGTAGGAATCGATAGGATTAGGGAAAGGATTTACGCCAAATGCAGGCTTGTCTTCGTCCAAACCACGCAGTATCAATGGTCTGATATAGCAGGAGTCGAGGCCGCTTTGTTTAATGAGTTCAACCGCAGCATCGCAAAATTGATCGCGTTCGAATTGCGAGTCCATTCGGTAGATCTTCGCCGAATTGACGAGCCGCTGCATGTGTTCGGTAAGGCGGAAGACCGCTGAACCCTTGCTGGTGTTGTAACAGCGTATGCCTTCGAACACGCTCGAACCATAATTGACGACGTGCGACATCACATGGATACGAGCATCGTCCCAATTAATAAACTCGCCGTTTTTCCAAACCTTTGGCGAGATCTTCATTGTGGCTACATCTTTTCCTGACATATTTTTTTCACGGCCTGACAAGCGCCGTCTATCTCCAGGGTACAATTATCAAAAACCAATCAAAATATACTGTGAAAACAGGTTAAATTCTTAAGAAATTAAATAAAATACCGTATTTCTATGAGCGATTGTATCTTAAGGCTTGAACCCGCGCAATACACTCAGATCCCTGCATTAGAGAATAAATATGCGAGATGTTGTGTCATCAAGCCTTGAAGTAAATATCGTTGCCCCTCCACTCACAGAGACCACAACAGGCTGATCGCCCGCATGCGCCAATGATGCAGGCAACGCAAAATCAAAAGTGTAAACACCCGGAGCGACTATGACCGGTCCCGTCGTTGAAGGTATCTGGCCGCTGTTTCCGATCCTAACCGTGGCCGAACCCGCACCGAGATTTGCGACGCCGGTAACATATACGCGCAATACTGTCGGCACGAGCTTATTGCCCTTGCGTTTGATCGTCTTAACGACAAAAGGTTCGTTAAGGTACACGCTGTTTGTAACATTGAACATCTTGGCTCGCCCGCCCGGGCCAATAAAACCTTCTATGTTAAAGATGTCCGGTCGTGCCGGAACGATCGTTATATAACTTTTCATTAACACGCCGTTGTTATTGATCACGAGCGGATAATTTGTGCCCTCTAGTGCAGCAGGCAGTCCGGGCGGCACGACAAATTCAATGTTACGTCGGCTGACTGACTTTAGGCCACAGGCTGCTCCGTTTATAGTCATTGTCACGCCGCTAAGCTCGATCGGAAGCATGAAACTGCGATCTATCGAGCCAACTGCGGTTCGCGCTACGACCGGCTGATCAATCCCTGCTTGAAAGTTCAAAATTGCTGACATTCCAGGCGAAACGCCAAGTACCGATGACGGTGTTTGCGGAGTTGATGTCGCAGTTGCAGACGGCGTAGCGCTTGGCGTGCTCGAAGGGCTTGCCGTCGATGTTGCGGTGGCAGTCGCCGTTCGTGTAGGCGTAGATGTTGGAGTAAATGTTGCTGTGCTTGTTGGAGATGCAGTAGGCGTCTGAGTTGCTGTTGTAGAGGCGAACGATACCGGAAGTCTTGTAGCCCCTGTTGCAAGGGCGATCGTAACGGGCGCTTCGGTACTCACCTCCGGCAGTAAAAAACAAAAAGCCTCATTACGCAGATCAAAATTACCCGTACCCAACTCACTCAATGAAAAGTTGAACGCCATTCGATTCACCGAATCGCTCGGCAGCAATTGTGTCGAGGCCAGGATACTCAGTGATGTGTCCGGAAACTTTGCGAGTCGTGTAAATGTCGCCGTGGCCGCCGGAACATCCAGCGGGTAAGAATATATCTGGCCTTGACGCTGCTCGCTTGGATTTAATCCTTCCGATGCGTTGGTTGGTATTGTTCCGTCAGGTTTTATGTTCAAACGTGTTTCCAAAACCAGAGCGGTTGCCGCTCCGCCTGCGTCATAGTCAGTAAATCCAGGATAATGCTGCAGGTCTCCGCCCGAAGCGGCCGTATCGGCATCGCTTCTAGGACCGATCTGGCGAAATGGAGAGTTTCCCGGTGTCGGTGCCGGAGCCAGCGTGTCATACACATAAAGCGCAAATGATTTCTTGTTCGGTCCGTTAGGTATTGTTGCGAGATCGGCGTAAGAATCGAATGCAATGTAACGCCCGTCACGGCTCATTCGGCGTCCTATATCGAAAATATTCACCGGATCACCGGCGTTTGTCGGCGTTGTTATTGTGATCTGTTTTTTTGTAGTTCCTGCCGTTGGGCTGCCATCGATCAAGTCGGCGTAAAAGATCTCTTCGTTTCTACTCGTAGAGGGATTTGTTCCGTCGGTCATTCCGACGATCGGATTGTCGCCTGTACTGGCAAAAACCACACGCTGCCCATTGCCTGAAATGGTCGGAAACTTGCTGTAGATCGGGTCGGAGATCGGGCCGCGCGGAGTTTTGGTCACTTGGCGTATACCAACACCGCTTCCGTCGTCACACGCTGCACCTGCACCCTGAAAGTATGTGAATATCTCATCGTTGTCATCAGTAGGAAATGAATTTCCAACACACGTTACCAGATCGCGTGTCGATCCAAATGCAATAACGCTTCCGTCGTCACTAATGCTCGCATCGTGGTTATCGTCTGCAATATACGGCCCCGTTGTCGAGGTTCCTGGACGCGGCAGCTGGCTTGGATCAGTATTTGTTACACGAGTGAATGGTCCACCTGCAAGGTTCGTGGGCGGAATTTCTTCACCTGCCGACAGATCGGCAACCTCGGAGTAATCAGGAATTCGATAGAGCCACATTTCCAGATTGCCGTCGCTCGTAAGTACGTTTGCTCCGGGTACCGGAGTAGCTGTAGGCGAACCAGTCGGTGAGGCAGTAGGAGTAGCTGTCGCCGTCGATGTTGGCGAAGCAGTAGGTGTCGGTGTTGGCGACGTGAAAGCATTGCCGTCAAAGGAACCAGGGTTTGTTCCGTCAGGAGTATCTGGTGTTGAGGTAGTTGCGTTGGAACTAAAGGCGATCCAACGTCCGTCGTTGCTGATCACCGGGCGTGTATTGGTGATCTCCACCCGGATGTTATTGAAGATAGCCGCTTGCGTTGTATCGAATAGAACGCTTTTGGTATCGGTTATTTGGTATATCCGTCGCTGAGCGTAATCGAAAAGAAAAATCTCAGAGTTACCGTCTGCATTACGCGGATTTTCCGTTGCAAGATTGCCTCTTGATTCGAAAACGACAAACCTACCGTTTCCGCTGATGCCGCCTGCGTAGGTATCGGATGCTGAATTTGTTATCTGTCCAATTACGGATTCAACTTGTGCTGAAGCCGAAATCGCAGAGATCAAACATACTAGTAAAACAAGAAAACCGAGGCGAAATGTCACAAACTCCTCCAAAGAAAACAAAAAATAACCAATCCAAACAAAAAACTTCTATATAAAGCTCGAAACACTAAATTTTATGCGTTCACGGGGCGCACTGCAAGCATAAGCAATGGAAATCCACTATATATCGACCGACAATTGGATGCGGCTTCAGGTTGTTGTGGTTGTAAGCCGACAAACGCCCAAGGTTTATAGCGTATATCCTAGGCTCTTTGAGATCATATAAATCTTCACTTTTAAGCGAGGTCTGCAAATTATCTGTGTTTCATTTAAGATTAGATACTTACGCTACATATGACGCAATCACGCAAAATAATGATCATTGCCGGCGAGTCGTCAGGCGATACTCATGCCGCGAAACTCGTGCGCGCGATGCGCGAAATGGACACTGATGCAGCTATTCAGTTTTTCGGCGCTGCCGGTCCAAAAATGCGTCAGGAAGGCGTTGAAGCAATTGTCGAGTCCGACGGCCTTTCCATTGTCGGACTGGCCGAGATCGCCGCTGCCTTGCCGATCTTCCTGAGTGCATTTAGAGATCTAAAGGCGGCGGCAATAAGCCAACGGCCGGAAGTGGTGATCCTCGTCGATTTTCCGGATTTTAATCTTAAATTAGCTCGCGCGTTAAAACGTAAAGGGTTTCATGTTGTTTATTATATTTCACCACAGCTTTGGGCATGGCGAAAATATCGTATTTCCTCGGTAAAGAAAAACATAGACCTCATGCTGACGATCTTGCCCTTTGAAAAAGATTGGTACGCGAAGCATGGGATCGAAAATGTGGAATATGTCGGCAGTCCGTTGGCACGAGAAGTCCATTCAGATGTTGGTAAAGAAGAGTTTTGCCGCAAGCACGGCCTTGCACCTGACAGGCCAATCATTTCATTATTGCCCGGAAGCCGGCAGAAAGAGATCGTACGTATCTTGCCGGTAATGCTTGAAGCCGCGGCTAAGATCTCAAAGCAAAATAGTAATGTGCAATTTCTAGTTGCACTTGCTTCAGAGAGAAATCGTTCGGATGTAGAAAAGGCCGTTGACGGGGCAGTGTCAGACGGTTTAGAACTTTCGGGAGTAAAGAAGATCGAGGGGGAGACATATGATGCTCTGAATGCTTCGGACGCAGCCGCCGTTACAAGCGGAACTGCCACCCTCGAAGCCGGAATTATCGGCACTCCGATGGCGATCGTTTATAAAACCTCCGCACTAAATTACAAACTATTTGAGCCGTTGATCGACGTGCCGCATTATGGACTGATAAATCTGATCGCCGAGAAGCGTGTTGCTAAAGAGCTTATTCAGGATGAATTTACACCAAAGTCATTATCTGATGAACTACTTAGGCTGTTGGAGCCAAATGCCAATTCTGAGATGCGTAGCGAGTTAAAGATCGCTGCTGATAAACTTGGACACGGTGGAGCTTCAAAACGGGCGGCTGAGGCAATTTTCAATCTGCTTGATCGAGGGTCTTCTTAATTTCTTTAATGTCAGCTTTTAATCGTTCGAGGCTCTTAACGTGAGCATTTTGCCGCTTGTATTCGTCAAGAGGCTGAACCGGCGTACCCCACCAAACGCCGGGACGAACGATCTTTCCCGGCAGGACTCCAGCCTGAGAGCCGATCACAGCACCGCTCATAACTCGAGCATGATCGCCCATACCAACCTGGCCGCCGATGATGCAATCGTCCTCGATGACTGTGCTTCCTGAAATACCTGTCTGGGCAGCGATCACAACTCGCTTGCCGATCTGGACGTTGTGGGCGATCTGGACGAGATTGTCAATCTTTGTGCCTTTGCCGATGCGTGTCTCGCCAAGAGCTCCGCGATCGATGCAGGAATTCGCACCGATCTCAACATCGTCTTCGATCACGACCGTTCCGATCTGCGGAAATTTAACATAATAGTCAGCGTCTCGAACATAACCAAATCCGTCTGCTCCTATAACGACGCCAGAATGTAGAATAACATTGTCGCCAATGGTGCATCCGTCTTCGACGAACACGTTCGGATGCAGCACACAATTCTTACCGACCTTAACATCGTCACCGACCTTTGATCCTGCTCGAAGGTGTGTGCCGTCGCCGATCTCAGAGCGCTCGCCCACACAAGTGAATGCTCCGATAAAAACATCTGTTCCTATTCGTGCATTCATAGATATCAATGCAGTATCGTGGATCTCTCCGCTCCGGGTTTTTGCGGGATGCAGAAGAGCCGCCATCTTTGCGAAGGCGAGTTTCGGATTTTCCGTCTTTATGAACGGAATGCTGAGATTACTATTAATATCTGTTGGAACGATCAAACAAGATGCGGTGGACACAATTGAACGTTCGGTTTTCTCAACAAATGCAATAGAGCCGTTCGAAGCCGATTCGAGCGCAGCGACACGATCAATATCGACATCACCATCGCCTACTAATTCACCGCGCAGGAATTCCGCAATTTCACGAGTCTTCATCTTTTACAATGTAAATCGTTTTTGGAAAAAAGTCAGGTGTCGCCGATCAAGCGCGTTCAGCCATGTCGATCGCGGATTGGAGAAATATCTCAACTCCCTCGATCTCACAGCCGTCGTCATCTTCTAAACGTTTTAAGACCGAGGCCGCATCGCTGTCGAGAAAATCAAGATCGGCAAGGTCGATAACGATCTTGTTTTCGTTCTCATTGTGCAAACATTTCGCGACCTTTTCGAGCAGAATGGCGTCATCGAACAACATATCGCCCTCGACGCGGAGAATTGTCCGGTGCCGGTCAGGAAGGTCGATCTGTGTGATCTGCGTAGCCACAATTTTCAGTTAAGATGCACTTATTACGGGAAAGGACGCCTTAAGTTTCAGTCCTGGTAAATTTCTTTGAAACAAGAAAAACTCCAAGAAATATCAATAAAGCGGCCATTATAAACAGTGTCCCTATTTGCTCACCTAAAAATACAACTGCGAGCAGAAATCCTATCACAGGCTGTAGATAGACAAAAACGGCCACCGTTGAAGCCTGCACTCGAGCCAGAGCATAAGCATTCAAAAGGTAGGGAGCCGCTGTCGCTCCGATAGCAATATAGAGTATTACCAGCCATACGAAAGGACTGATCTGGGTAACATCAATTGTGCGTAACGACCACACACCCATTGGTATGCAGAGAATTGAGGCAAAAATGAAGACCCACATTATCGACCGAAAAACTCCGTTACGCGTGATCACAGGCTTTGAGATCGCGACATAAATTCCGTATGAAAGTGAATTTAAAACTACAAGCAGATCTCCAAGCGTGGTTGAGGACGTGAATGATGCATTGCGCGGATCGATGATCAGCAGCACTCCAAAGGCTGCCAATACGATGCCGGCAATCTTGATAATTGTTAGGCGTTCGGCACCGATCATCGCACCGACCGTCAATGCAAACACGGGGATCGTAACGGCAAGCAGGGAAGTGTTCGATGCTTTTGTGAGCGAAAGGCCTGTGATAAACAGAATCTGATTAAACGTAACGCCAAACAGGCTAAGTACTGCAAATCGCCAGTAATCGCTCTTGTTGACGAGCCAAAAACGTCCTCGATATGCTTGGAAGGCCGCGAGAACTCCGGCGGTTATAACCACTCGAAAACCCACAAGCGCCACCGGCGGAACCGATTTCAGCGCGACCTTTGCAATAACAGGCAGCGAGCCGAAAAACACTTGAGCGGCTAAAAGTGCAATGTAAGATGATGATCGATGATTGTTGTCGCTCACTTTAGATGAGCATCATTCCTGGCTGTTCGAGCATTTGTTTGAATGTTTGCAGAAATTTGGCTCCCGTTGCTCCGTCGATAACACGGTGATCGCAGGACATTGTAACGTGCATAATGCTGCGGATTACGATCTCACCATCGCGAACGACAGGCGTCGGGTCAGCTCCGCCAATAGCGAGAATTCCAGCCTCAGGCGGATTGATTATCGCGGTGAATTCCTTAATGCCAAACATTCCAAGATTTGAGATCGAGAATGTTGCACCGGTGTATTCTTCGGGCTGCAGTTTTTTGGCACGAGCTTTTGCGACAAGGGCTTTGATCTCGGCTGCGATCTCGAGAAAGCCTTTTAGATTTGCTCCGCGAATAACAGGTGTTATCAAGCCATCTTCGATAGCGACTGCTACGCCGATGTCGGCTTGTTGATAAAAGCGGATGGTTTTGTCTTGATAAGAAGCGTTCGCAAATGGATGTTTCACGAGCGCCATCGCTGCGGCTTTGACGATGATGTCGTTGACGCTAATCTTTTGATCTTCGCTGATCGTGGAATTGACCTGTTTGCGAAGCTCGAGCGTGTTGTCCATCTCAATCTCGACCGTCAAGTAAAAGGTAGGGATCGGCCCGATCGATTCCGCCAAACGGCTTGCAATGACACGCCGCATTTGCGATGTTGTCTCGTCGTGATAAGCCGACTGTCCGACAACCGTCGATGATGTGAACACCGGTTGACCGCTGACCGCTGTCGACTTTCCACCGCCTGCCAATGCAGTTTCAATATCTCGCTTAATAATGCGTCCGTTCGGGCCGCTACCGGCAATTGATTTGAGATCGATGGCATTTTCGGCTGCCATTCGAGCTGCTATGGGCGAAACTATGAGACGACCGTTTCCAGCTGTTTGCGGCGCTGGCTGCACCATCTCAACAGCTTTCGGTGTAGCAGTAGTCACACTCGCTACCGCTCGTGTTTCCGCGTTTGCAGCACGTGTCTCAACTTTCTCTGTGCTCTCTGCAGCTGATTTCGCCGCGACAGATGTGCCCGCTTCGCTTAATAAAGCAGAAATATCTTCGCCCTTGTTGCCGATTATTGCGATAGTCTCACCGAGCGCTGCGGTTTCGCCGCCGATTTTGAGTATCTTGAGCAGAGTGCCTGCCGTAAGAGCGGTCATTTCCATCGTCGCCTTGTCGGTATCGACCTCAGCAAGCGTGTCGCCGGCAGCATAACTGTCGCCTTCGTTGAGAACCCAACGCGAGATATGCCCTTCTTCCATAGTGGGCGACAGCTTTGGCATTAAGAATTTTTCAGCCATATAGTTTAATTATAAATAACAAACTTCTTTCACCGCTGCGACGATCTTACCAACATCCGGCAACGCCAACGCTTCGAGATTTTTGGCATACGGCATTGGGGCTTCAGCTGTCGAAATGCGTTTGATCGGTGCGTCGAGATAATCGAATGCATGATCCATCACTTGATAAGTGATCTCGGCGCCGACTGATGCAAACTCGTGTGATTCCTCGGCAATGACGAGCCGATTTGTCTTTTTGATCGAGTTGACGATGGTGTCGATGTCAAGTGGCTTGACCGTTCTCGGATCAATGACCTCGACAGAGACATCAAAGTCCTTTTGTATCTGCTCGGCAGCTTGCAAAGCCAGCGGCACGGTCATCGAACGGGCGATGATCGTGCAGTCCGTTCCTTCACGTTTTACATCGGCGACGCCGAGCGGGATCGTGAAATCTTCGTCCTCAGGAACTTCGCCTTTTAGCCCGTACATTCTTTCCTGCTCAAGAAAAATGATCGGATTGTCGTCGCGGATCGCTGATTTTAGCAATCCTTTAGCATCCGCTGCAGTCGAAGGCATCACAACTTTCAAGCCGGGAAAATTAGCGTAAAAAGCTTCAAGTGCTTGTGAATGCTGTGACGAAACCTGATATGCCGAGCCGTTCGGACCGCGAAACACGATCGGCACTTTGAATTGGCCGCCGGACATGTAGAGCATCTTAGCCGCGTGATTGATGATCTGATCGGACGCAAGGATCGAAAAATTCCACGTCATAAACTCGATCACTGGCCGCAGGCCAGCCATTGCGGCACCAACGCCGACCGCCGCAAAGCCAAGCTCAGTGATCGGCGTATCGACAACACGTTTGTCGCCAAACTCCTTCCAAAGCCCTCGCGTAACCTTATAAGCGCCATCGTACTCGGCTACCTCTTCGCCCATGACGAAGACGTTTTCGTCTCTCAATATTTCTTCACGCAGCGCCTGGTTCAAGGCGTCTCGTATGGTCAAAATTGCCATCTTATATTTATTTGGCTAACTCCATTTCTGTGTCTTCCGCCCAAGCCGGAGTAAGATTGTGATAAAGCGTGTCGGGATCAATATCGGCTCCATTGTCCCAACTAATGGTTTTCATTCTTTCGTCCACTTTTACTGAGCGAAACATGTCAGGATTTGATCTTATTTCCTCGAATACAGGTCCTCTAAGGTGATTTTCTAAATCAATGTCCCGTTCGGTGTCGTTGGAAAACCAAACGTGGACAACAAAATCATGAAGTGGTTTGACGGCTCTTATTCTTACTAATTCCATATTATCCTAATGGTTCAATCTGATTCGGCGTTACACCGATTCTCGCGGCATCCCAACATTTCATTAACTCTTCTCTATGTTGATCCGCCCATTCCAGAACTAAATTATGAGCCCGTCGCGGCAATCTTCCGGCGTAAAGACGAAGTGTCTGAATCTCGTAAATTGCCTCATCGCCTCCGTACAAAGCATGAAAATGCGGAGGAGAGTGTTCACTAAAATAGAAGTAGATCGCGATTCCGAAGAACTGACTTACGCAAGGCATAATTTTCACGCATAAACATGAGTAAAAAGCTCACTCTCGTCCGGATACGGACTTTCATCTGCAAACTTCACAGCGGTCAACCGTTTCAATCGCTTGCTGTTCGATCTCTTCAAAATCCGTATCGCCAAAAACTTTTGCTACTTTTAAACTGTCCTTGAAGAGAACAATTGGATCGCGTTCCTGATATTTTGCGATCTCGTCTCGTGTTCTGTAGTTGCCGGGATCGGACATCGAGTGTCCCATAAACCTATATGCTCGAATTTCGAGCAGCGTTGGTTTGCTGTCATTTCTGGCTCGGTCAATTGCTCTAAGAGTCGCTTCTCGTACGGCCATCACATCCATGCCGTCGACAAATTCGTTCGCCATCTCGAACGCATCGGCTTTTTTCGCGATACTTCTCGAACTCATAGCCCTTTCTTGCGAAGTGCCCATGCCGTATTGGTTATTCTCACAAATATAGATGCAGGGGAGTTTCCAGAGCTGCGCCATGTTGAGCGATTCGTGAAACATACCCTGGTTAACAGCCGCTTCGCCAAAGAAACAAAGCACAACCTGTTTTGTATCCTTGTACTTCGCGGCGTAAGCCATTCCGGTGCCGACGCCGATCTGGCCGCCGACGATACCGTGGCCGCCGTAAAATTCGAGGTCTTTTGAGAACATATGCATCGAGCCGCCTTTGCCGCCGACACAGCCGCCTGCTTTGCCGTAAAGCTCTGCCATCACGCTTTCGGGCGTCATGCCTTTGACCATCGCCTGAACGTGGTCGCGATAAGCCGTGATCACCATGTCGCTTCGCTCCGTCGCCATGATCGTGCCGACGCCGATGGCTTCTTGACCTATATAAAGGTGGCAAAAACCGCCGATCTTGCCCATACGGTAAACTTCGGCACACTTTTCCTCAAAACGCCGGCCGAGTACCATCTGGTAAAGCATTTCCCGTAGCACTTTAGTGTCGGTCTTATTTATCGATTCAAGCTGCGAAGCTCGGCGCTTTTCAAACTCCGCCTTGGCCTCTTCGACTTCAACAAAATCGGTAAATTCGTGATCTTTTCTGATTGTTTCAATCGCTTTGCCGGTACCATTCGACGATGTCTTCGAATTTTTGGCTGCCGGGTTTTGACGCGTTGCTGCTTTTGGCAAAATCTATTCCTCCGTAACTAAACAGATAGTATAAGTATAAGCGAGACGTTTTGAATGTGCAAAAGATTGGCTTCTCTACCAGTTATTACGAACAAAGCTTTCGTTGACGAAAATGATATAGTTTTTAGATATAGATAGTCTCTTTATGCGAAAGTTTGTTTTTTTATTTCTGCCCTTTTTACTAGCAATATCTGCCGCAGCTCAAAGCCCGGCAAAGTGGAGCCTCGCCTCTGATTCGAAACCTGCTCAATTAAAGAGCGGTGACAAGATAAAGGTCATCTTAAAAGCTGAGATCGAAAGCGGATGGCATCTCTACGCACTGGAACAGCCAGAAGGCGGCCCGATAGCGACGACAATCAAAGCCACCGAAGGAATACCATTTGAGATCGACGGCAAGATCGATTCACAAAAACCGACGGTTAAAGAAGATCCTTTATTTACCGGCATGGACGGTAAAGCGCTCGTAACGAAATTCTTTGCCGACAATGCGAGTTTTTCCGTCCCGCTTAAGATAACCTCGGACATGGCAAGCGATGCGGTATCGCTCGATGTTCGATTTCAGGTTTGCAACGATCGGTTTTGTCAGCCGCCGAAAACGGTTCGCGTGTCCTTCGCCGGTTCCGAGGACGTGAAGAAGACTCTGTCTTTAAGTCTCGACGACAAACCCACGGCGGCAATCTCAACGCCAATCATCCCCGGCCAGCAACCGACAGATATATGGGCGTTCATATGGCTTGCAATCACGTTCGGGGCGATATCGCTTCTGACGCCATGTGTTTTCCCAATGATCCCGATCACTGTTTCATATTTTATGAAACACTCCGTGGGCGGCCGCGCGAAAACTATCAAACTCGCGACGGTTTATTCAATGGGTATAATCGCGACATTTTCGCTGCTCGGAATGTTGCTCGCGGTCCTTTTCGGTGCTGCAGGAATAAACCTGTTTGCCGCAAATCCTTGGGTAAACCTCGCTATCGGAGCGATCTTTCTATTCTTTGCGTTCAACCTATTTGGCTTTTACGAGATTTCAATTCCCACGTCGCTTCTGACAAAGCTCGATAAGATAACCCGGACCGAAGAAGGAAAGGGAAGCGCGTATTTAGGTGCACTTCTTATGGGATTGACGTTTACTCTTACGTCATTTACCTGTACGTCTCCGTTTATCGGTACTTTGCTCGTTTCGACCGCGCAGGGCGATTGGAAAATGCCGCTGCTAGGAATGTTGGTGTTTTCGACAGTTTTTGCGCTGCCTTTCTTCGTCCTTGCAACTGTTCCGCGACTGCTTTCTTCGCTGCCGCGTTCGGGCGGCTGGTTGAATTCGGTGAAGGTCGTGATGGGCTTTCTTGAAGTCGCAGCTGCGATGAAATTCCTTTCAAACGTCGATCTTGTCTGGGGTGCGGGTATGAACGAGAGCGGAGTTCTCAATTACGGCAAGATATTTACGCGTGAACTCGTTCTTATAATCTGGGTCATCATCGGCTTGGGAATTTGCTCTTATATTTTGGGCTTTTTCAAATTCAAACATGATTCGCCGATCAAGAAGATCACTCCGCTTCGGATTGGTTTTGCGGCTTTGTTCTTCGGCTTGTGTATTTATCTGACGACAGGCGTTCTCGGTAGAAAACTTGGCGAACTTGAATCTTTCCTGCCGCCAAAGAATAAGGATTCTGTTTTTAACGTCCTCGGCAATCGCCACGAAGAATTGCAATGGATCAATAATAATTACGAGGCCGCATTGCAGAAGGCCAAGGCCGAGAACAAGCGTGTGTTCGTCGATTTCACAGGCTACACTTGCACGAATTGCCGCTGGATGGAAGCCAATATGTTTCCACTTCCAGAAGTGAAAGCCGAGCTGGAAAAATTCGTGCTTGTCAGTCTCTACACCGATGGTGAAGGCGAGATTTACGAACGGCAACAGCAGATGGAACAGGACAGATTGGGCACAGTTGCCCTTCCTTATTATGCTGTATTCGACGCTAACGATCAGCTTGTCGCAGGCTTTCCCGGTTTGACTCGTAACTCCGCAGAGTTTGTTGACTTTTTAAAGAAAGCGCAAGAGAATAAGTGAACTTAAATGAGATGAAATATAGTTCGATTGCTTGGATCATATTACTACTGCTCACAAGTGTCTCAATTTCGGCGCAGCTTGGGATCCAGGCGGTTGATGTAACGGGCGACAGCATCTCGAAAGGTTTCAATGCCGGCAGCGCTTCTCCTTGTTCAAACGGCGATCAGGAAAACTTCAACTGGATAACGAGTGACACTCACGGCTTTTCTTTTTGCAAAGCAGGCAGCGAGAATGTCTTTAGCATCTTTGAGCAGATGGAATGTGATGCCGGAATGAGCCTTTTCGCTCCGCAGCCAAATAGTGCCGCTTCCGGTGCGACCATGGTTAGCGATTTTGTTTCGCAGGCGAACAGTGTCCGCTCATATCTTTCCGGACAACCTGCGACCAGAATGGCTGTCGTATTTCTCGGCCACAACGACAACTGCTCCGGCACTATAGCCAAGACGAACGCCTCCTGTTCAAGCACTGATCGCGATCCCGCCAACTACTGCAAGATGAGGCCGGATGCCTTCGAGCGGGAGTTGCGAAAAGGCCTCGATGTTCTGATGTCGATCGGCGATACGCGTGTTGGAGTATTGTCACCGATCCGCGTTTCTCAGCTCTGCAATTTTGGCAGCAAATCGAACTGCGCGCTGTTTGGTAATTGTCAGTTTTTGTGGGGCGTGGTGAATATCTGCGGCTCGCTGACACGCGACTGTTCGGCCACGCGGATCACCGATGCGTACAATGCGATGAAAACCTATCGCGACATCATCAAGAGAGTTGCGGAAGAGTACGGAGCAGTTCGAGTCGGTGGCAGATCACCAGTTGTTATGATCGGAGGTCAGATCGTCGGCGGCGGTTTGAAGGCGCCGGGAACCGTTTTTGTTCACAGCGATGTGCCGTGGTTCTACAAATTCAAATCGGAACAGATCTCGTGCTGCGATTGTTTTCATCCTTCGGGATTGGGCCAGGACGCGCTTGCAAAACTGCTCAAGAACGGCCTTTCCTGCACGCGGGCAAATCCTTGCTGCAAAGATACCGGCGATCCGCTCGCGGACGGGAAATGTTCCACGTTGAATTACATACAAACCCATTACAACGGCTTATTCTGAGGTGAATCTATGTTGAAAGTAGAAAGATTGATCGACGGGCTAAATTCCATAACGGACGAAGAATTTACCTGCGACAACGTGTACCAATTTCTCGGTGACAATCCAGTTGACGTCGATTCAATAACGAGATACTTTCACTGGAATCCCGAATTTTACACTCGCAATCTGATCTACAAAGATGACCGTTTTGAAATGATGGCGATCTGTTGGGAAAGCGGACACATGTCGAAAATTCACAATCATGCCGAGCAAAAATGCTGGATGACAGTTCCGGTCGGACGGCTTCGCGGGCAGAATTTCGCAGTCGTCGATATCGACGAATCTCGCGGGCACTGCAAGCTCATCGAAACCGATTCCTTTGAACTTGCCGACTGCCTGGCTGCCAAAGTCGAGCTTGAAGAACCGATCCACCAAATTCTCAATCTCACAGAATACGGCGAACGTGCCGTGAGCCTGCATGTCTATTCCAAACCCTACGCGAGCTGCCTTTCATATTGCCGCGACACGGACACTTTCAAGGAAGTCCAGCTTTGCTACACGAGCATTGACGGCAAACTTTTGTGAAGTTCACTAAACCTCGTTAAGTTTTCAAATATCTATTTGCGTTCCAGCCATAGTTAAAGCAAAATCGTGAATTCTTAATTATTATTAAGCAGGAAAACATTGAGTATGAACATCTCAGCATCCTATAATCAGAGTAACTAATCCACCCGCATTTCAGCCCATCTTACTCGACCATCATTTATAGCGGAACGAATATCTTTTTGACGTGCCGTTAATCGAGCTTGACCAGTTTTTACTTCTAGGAAGATGATCTCTTGTAAGTTTCCATCATTAATTCCGTCGAAAATAAGTAAATCGATTGGATCTCCAATAAACCTAACTTCCTTAGGGTTATAAGAGAAGATTGGCATATACGGTAATAAGTGTTCTGCGGCTTTCCCAATAATTACAGACTGACTTCGTGAAATTGCGTCTTGACGAATCAAAAATTCTTGCTCATTTTTCCACTGTTTCAATGATACCTTGGCATCTTTGAGAGCAAGTTGAGAGATTTGACCTTTCTGTTGCTCGAGCTCTGTTTGTCTCCAGTTTTCAAAACGTTCGTGCACTTTATCGTCTAAAACTTTTAGAAAATCTATCTCATTAATGTGAACTGTATACGTTAATTTATCAATAGCTTCTTTGAGTCTAAGTCGATGAATTAATAGCGAAAAAATAATAATTATTGCTACAATAAGGCAAATTGTGACAAATATTGCAAAAGATTGAATTTGCATATGGTTTTAGTCTTCCGTCCACCTATTTAGTCTATTTTTTCAACAGATTTTACTTTCTCTTCCAACGCACTCCATCTTTTGTGTCTTCGAGAGTTATGCCTTTTTCGACGAGAAGGTCGCGGATCTCATCTGATCGTGCGAAGTCGCGATTGTTTCTGGCTTCCTTACGCTCTGCTATGAGTGATTCGATATCTTCGTCAAGAATGTCATTTTCTTCTTTGCCGAAAATGCCGAGAACGGAATCGAATTTCGCTATCGCATCTAGAACCGCTGCTTGATCGTCGGTAGTTAGAGCGTCGGTTGCTATGATCGTGTTGATCTCACGAACCATGTCGTGGATCGCGGCGAGTGCGGAAGCCGTATTGAAATCGTCGTCCATTGCGGTCTCGAAACGTTCGAGAGCAGTTTGCACAAGCCCGCTTGTTACATCCGACGTCTCGCTATCGCCCTTACTTACGTGCGGGCTTTTGCATTTTGCATCGCGGACTAGTGAGCGGAAATTTCTTAATCTTTCAACTGTCGATTCTGCTCCGGCAAGTCCGTCGAATGTGAAATTCAGCTGCCTGCGATAGGGAACTGACAATAGTAAATAACGCATCGCTAGCGGTGAGTAGCCTTGCTCACTTAGATCGCGGAACGTGAAGAAATTGCCCTTCGATTTCGACATTGTTACGTCATCGATCTTTAGGAATTCGCTGTGTATCCAGTATTTTGCAAACTGCTTTCCGGTCGAGCCTTCGGACTGTGCGATCTCGTTCTCGTGATGCGGGAATTGCAGGTCCATACCGCCCGCGTGCAGGTCGAAGGTCTCTCCGAGATACTTCATCGCCATCGCCGAGCACTCTATGTGCCAGCCGGGCCTGCCGCGTCCGAACGGAGCGTCCCAGCCGGGTTGATCTTCGGGGCCGACGAGCTTCCACAAGGCAAAGTCGCGGGCGTCTTCCTTATCGTATTTGTCGGTGTCGATGCGGTCACTGCCGCCTTCTCGATTGCCGGAAAAACTGATCTTCGAAAGTTTGCCGTATTCGGGAAACGCCGTGATTCGGTAATAGATCGAGCCGTCGGATTCGTAGGCGTGACCGTTTTCGAGAAGTTTCGCGATGATGCCGATCATCTCGGCGACATGATGAGTCGCACGCGGCGTTACATCGGGCCGTTCCATTCCGAGAGCGTCGAAGTCTTCCCAAAAATATTGAATCCACGGAGCGGTGAATTCGTCGATCGAAATATTTCGCGCGTTCGCCTCATTAATGATGCGGTCGTCAACATCGGTCAGGTTAAAGACGTGCGTGAGTTCGTAGCCTTTGAATTTGAGATAGCGCCGTAGAACGTCACCAAAAATAAACGTTCGAAAATTGCCGATATGAGCAAAATTCCAAACCGTCGGCCCGCACATATACATGCGAACCTTCTTGTCTTCTAGAGGCTGAAATTCTTCGACCTGTCGTGATAATGTGTTAAAAAATCTAAGCATAAATTGGCAAATTAGCTGTCAGCTATAAGCTAACAGCTATCAGCTATTCGGAAAAGTGTGCAGTAAACTTTTGCAGATCGCCGTCAACGTACTCTGCTCGGGCCTCAACTGAAAACAAAAAATCACGACTGTAGAATTTTAGCGGATAGTCTTTGTCGTATTTTGCGACAAGTTCGTTAGCTTTATCGAGCAGGGAATCTCCGTTTTTCGAAGCGTTAAAGTCCGCCACGGTTCGCATCCAGAATATTGTCAGCGTTTCGTGATACGGCATTTCCTTGTTTAGATCGACCTCGAACGCTTTTAGCAATTTGAATATTCCGGTTCGCATCTTTTCTGTTGCGGTGTCGATGTCGTGAAGACACAGATAGTGCAGAGCGACGGTAAGATGCTCGGCGTGTTTCCATTTGTCTCGCGAGATGGTTGCGTCCTCGAATGTGCGGACGACCTCGGCGATCTCGTTTTCAGTTTTGTATCTCATGAATTTGTGGCTATTTTTATAGCTAAGTAGGCCAATTCTTATTTTCAAAGTTTTGATTTCTAAATGAAATGAGCGGCCCGTCCGGAGCGCTTCTGAACGGCTCCGGCTGAACTCGTTTTGCGGTATCGTATCGTTGGTCGATGCGTACCAGTTCTCTAAAATATTCGCTGATCGAGCCATAGCCGTCGTGGCGAACACGTGAGCGGGCAAAATCTTCGAGTGATTTGGGCATTGAAATTGATAGTTTTACGATCATAAATTTACTCTCCTATGCTGGAACAAATACTACTTCTTCCTACCGGGGTAGGAAATATTCCGACTTCTTACTACTGTGAAACAGCTGTGGAACGGGCAATCTATTGAATTCACAAGGTTTATTGCATTCGTTCCGTTCAGTCGCAAAATAAAAAGTTTTCTGTTTTTCGTCTCCATGTTTTTGCTCAAAATTCAGTTTGAAAATCGTAGCATAAAACGTCTGTAAAATGCAATAGCGTTTTACATATGCAACGTATTCAAAATTAGTGACTTGGATTCTTTGGGTTCTAAAAACGTTTCCCGCAAAGCCGCAGAGGACGCAAAGTTGGTCAGTCAACTTTAGAGATCAAACCCCAAAATAAAAATTGCGATCCGAACTTTCGTCCAAATCGCAATTCGCAAATCTTAAATCGAAAATTCCTAGGCAGCTATTTCAACTGCCTCCTCTTCTGTTTCGTCCATAAATAAATATTTGCGCCATTCCGGACGATTTTCGGCGTAGTGACACAGCAGCACGTGATCGAGGCCGAGGCGAAGCATCTTTTGCGATGTCAGCAGCGGCATGCGGGCCTGATCGGGCGTGCGATTGCCTTTGCGTTGATTACATTTGACGCAGGCCGTGACGAGGTTCTGCGGTGTGCTTTCGCCGCCTTGGGCACGCGGGAAAATGTGATCGAGCGTCAGGTCCTTTGCGTGCTTGTGCTCGCCGCAATACTGGCAGCGATAGCGGTCGCGGATATAGATGCGAGCACGCTTCATCGTCGTTTCACGGTTATTGCGACGCAAGTGAATATAGTGACGCAGCCGGATCACCGAAGGCACCGGAAACGTGATCGAAGGAGAATGCAGAACATTGTCGCCGTCGTTCTCTTCGACAAAGACAGCTCCGCGAAACCACAGACAAACCGAACGCGCCACGCCAACCGTGCCAAGCGGCTCGTATGAAAAGTTAAGTAGCAAAACCCGACCTGTAAGCAATTTCATCTCCTCCTATCATTCTTTTTGTAATGTAATATCAAAATAGGTTAAACGCAAGCACAATATGTAGTTGCGTAACGCTTTTGTTACACAACTTGATGATAACAGTCACGTTAAACATCATCGACTAGGTGTCTAAAAATGACTGTAACCCTTTGGCTCAAGGATCGATAGTTTACCGTCGCGATTAAGTTCAATAACCCCTCCAGTTGCCGTGATCTCGCCGATGCAAGTCACATTAATTGATTCGAGTGCAGAAATATTGTTTTGACCGACTGTGAAGAGCAATTCAAAATCTTCGCCGCCGTGCAACGCCATTTCATGCGATTCAGCGGTACCGAAATGATCCGGTAGGCCCGCATTAATCGGTAGGCGTTCTGTGTAGATCGTGGCCCCAACACCGCTTTGTTGACAGATGTGGAAAAGGTCAGATGAAAGACCATCACTGAGGTCGATCATTGATGTAGTAATATCTAGTTGTTGCAATAAGTTAGCGATAGTTAGTTGAGGCGTAGGTTTGGTCTGTTTAATGGTCAAATGACCTGTGGAAATCTGACCACTTAACTGTTTTTCATCTCCTAGTTCAAGCAGCCTCAAACCACCTGCGGCTCCACCAACTGAGCCGGTAACATAGATCACATCGCCGGGCTTTGCACCGGAACGCAATACTGCCTTTCCTTTAGCGACTTCGCCGCCGACTATGGAATCGATGACCAGTTTGTCGGGAACACGCGATACATCTCCGCCTACAAGCTCAACGTCAAACTCATTTGCCAAAGCGAACCAGCCGGCGTAAAAATCATCGACAAAGTTCGTATTCCATAGTTTTTCAGGAATACCGAGCGACAACATTGCCCATTTTGGCTGACCGCCCATCGCTGCTATATCGGAAAGGGAAACGGCGAGAGCCTTGTGGCCTAGGAATTCCGGCTTTGTCCATTTTAGGTGGAAATCTATATCCTCGACCAGCATATCGGCGGTCAATAAGAGGTCGGTATTTGCGTCTTTTGGCAGAACGGCACAGTCGTCGCCGATCCTATCAAGCGAATATTTGGACTTTAAGTTGTCGAGGAATTGAAATTCGTTCACGCGATGCTTGAGTGTTGACACAAGTGTCCTAAATACATACAATAACGGCTACTGATTTATAAAAGACTTTAACACAAAGTTACTGATGATGGCACAAGAACCTGTAGTAATACCTGAGAAAATCTACTTCAAGATCGGCGAGGTTTGCGATCTTGTCGGTGTACAGGCGCATGTGCTTCGCTATTGGGAAACTGAGTTTTCGATGCTCTCGCCGCAAAAGAACAAATCGGGCCAACGCAGCTATCGCCGCCGCGACGTCGAGATCGCACTCAGGATCAAACAGCTTCTCTACAACGAGATGTTCACGATCGCCGGTGCAAAGAAAAAGCTGCAATCGGAACAGCGTGAAGGCTCAAAGCCAAAAGCTGCGGCGGCATCGCCAAAACTACCTGAAGTGTCTGGTGGAGACGTTGAGGCTCCGACATTGTTTGATACCGGTGTTGAGCCAGTAAGATCGGCAGCAGCAGTTTCTTCTGAAATTTCTCATACCGATGAACAGAAAGACGCATTAAAAATGCTGGCCGCAAATCTGCTGGAAATTCGCGACATTCTCAAAACATCGCGGATATAGCGTTGCGAACAGGCCAAAGTTGACAATTCCCTAAGGTAAAACTACTCTAAAAATTCGATTTCGGGACGTAGCGCAGACTGGTAGCGCGTTCGCTTGGGGTGCGAGAGGTCGTGAGTTCAAATCTCGCCGTCCCGACCAATAAACATGGGGCTTTCAGCGATTGCTGGAAGCTCCATTTTTTTGACTTGGTTGCAGGTTGGTTGCAGTATTCTTTTTGTCCTCTTTTTTCAGCTCAAAACTCTCAAAGATCATCACTCTTGATCAGGTTGGTTTGTAAACATCCTTTGTGTGGTTCAAAACTGCGTCGAATGGCGCGTTTTCGCGACTTTTGTGGCGGTTGCCGGCTATTTTCATGGTTTTTTGGCGAGGCACATTTTTTGCCAACTGGTGATCGGAGGTTCAGGAAATGGTTGAAATTATCACGATAGAAAAAGAAGAGCTGATTCGCTTGATCGACACCTCCGTCGCGGGAGCCATCGAAAAAGCTATACATTCATCTCAGCCGCCGCAGATCATGACGAAGTCCGAAGTTGCGAAGTATTTGAAGAAATCGGGAGCAACGATCAATCGATGGATGAGGAAAAATGGCCTTCCATTCCACGGAGTGGGCCGGCCAACTTTCAACAGAACTGAAGTGGATGCCTGGTTAGCGAATTACTAAGCGTATGTCGGTTTTTAAGAAATATAACGGTAAGCGGATAAACGCTAAGCATCCGGCGTATGCGGCAGCTCGTTGGTGGGTATACAGACGGGTTAAAGGGCATAAGACCATTCATCAGGTTATTCCGACAGCCCGTACTAAGGAAGAAGCGGAACTCGCCGAGCGACAACTGGTCAAGCAACTCTTCGACAGATCATTCGGTGTTGCAGATACAACCGTTACTTTTGGAGACTTTGTAGAAACGACCTATCGAAAATATGTAGATCAAAACAACGTCAATAAGGGAGCGAAGAAGCTTTACATAGAACTTCTTTTGAAACACCTAAAAGATCAACCTCTGCATACCATTACACCGCAGGATTGTCGCGATTGCCGGAATAAACTTCAGTACGGAAAAAACCAGCGAAAAAAGAAAAGTTCTATATCTCCTTCCTCGATCAATAGGATTATGTCGACTTTGTCGAAAATCTTCAGTCTCGCTTGCGAAGAAGACGTTCTTGATCGTAACCCAATGCAGTATGTGAAGGCCCTACCAGAGCCACCACCAAGAAAGCGCCTACTTACGACCGAGCAGAAGAAAGCGTTGTGGAAGGAACTTGAATCCGACCAGCTACTTTACAGGCTTGTCCAATTGGCCGTTAACATGCCGTTGCGCCGGGGCCAACTATTGGCTTTGAACGAGGAGGTGATTGATTTTGAGAATCAGAGGGTGTGGGTTATTGGTTCGAAGGGACGACCTCCGCGATCCGTACCGATCAATGCAACGGCAGCATCGGTACTACGCGATCTCATTGCCGATAAACAACTACCATTTCCAATTGTCGATTTCCGAAAGCGGTGGCATCCGGTTCTTGTACGAGCCAAGATCAATAAGCCAGATGGAACTCGAGAAGAAAACTATCATTTCCATGATCTCAGAACCTACTTTGCGAGCGAGTTGATTCGTAGGAATACAAATCCGCTAATAGTACAGAATCTCTTTGCCCATTCGGACATGAGCATTACAAACATCTACGCGGAAACCGACGCGGAACTCATGCTTGAGGCAGTGAAACGACTCGATTAGCAGATTAGATCCCACTCTAACTGAAAGAGCCCTTAAAACAAATGTCATGTGGGTTTGTTTCCCAAGAAGCTAGAGAGATCCGGGTAGTTCCTCAATGCGGAAGCCGAGATCATTGATGCGTTTGTAATTCTCGCCGACTACAGGAGCGGGGACATTTAAAAAGAGGCGGTTCTTTGCCCGACTTATTGCGACGTATCTCAGTCGATGCTCTTCCTTATTCATTTCGGGCGTAAGCAGGAAGTCGAGTTCATTATTCTTAGAGAAGACCACTAAAAGATTGTCAAACTCATCTCCTTTCGACTTGTGAATGGTTCGACTCAGGCTCTGTTCGTCAACGACGGCGACGCAAACCGCCATGGCTCTATATGTAGTATTCCGATAGAATTCGTATATCTGTCCTCCTTCCCGTAATCCCGCAATTTCGTTCCAAATGTTTTCGCCAACAAATGCGTGAAAATCAAGTAACGACCCGCCTTTCGAGACAATCAAATTATTCACCAGTTTTTTGAGCGATTCGAGGGCGGCCCATCGTCGAAGTTGTTTGTCTGTGATCTGCTTATGTACCCATTCCATTTCTCGGAGGGCTTCCTTATAGCGGCCTGCGGTTGCAAATTCGCACGCTTCCATACATCGAGTAATGGCACGACGCCGAGGCCCATTAGAATCCACGAGGTTAAAATCGTCAATTAGCTTCAAATTGAACACTTCGCCATCCAGATCGTTTCTTAAGGAGGTTGCGGTTGCATTTTTTCGCGCCAAGATTTGTAACGGTTCACCGTCGCAAAATACCCTCGCACGTTCCAAAGCTTCATCCTTACTTCCCACCATTAGCATGGGCTGTTCGCCGTCGTTACCCCTTGCAGCATCTTGTTCAAAATCATCTCGCACAGCATTTAGCACCGCTACAATCTTGCCTGTACTTCGACGATTTGCCGAAATCGAATAGTCTCGCAGATTTGGTAGTTCAAAGGTCTTGAAGTTCTCGGGCCTTGCTCCCTGAAACTCATATATTGACTGCAGTGTCACCCACAATTCCCACTATCGTTTCTGCCCGTCCAATTCGATTAACTATTTCTGATTGGATTTCATTGGTGTCCTGAAATTCATCAATAAAAAAATATGGGAATTTCGCGCGGAGTGTATCGAGAATGAACGGAAATCTTTGCAATAATTTGAAACTGAAAAAAAGCACGTCATTATGATGGAGAATTCCATCTGCCCAATACAGCTTTTTATATTCGACCAAAAAGCGTTCCAGCGTGTTCAAACACGCGGCGCTCAGATTTTGTCGCCCTCCATTATTGTCAAAATAATATGCATCTTGTCTCTTAGTCGTTGTAGTCAGTTCTTGTGCCGCATCCAAACTGTAATCAATGGTCAGAAGCCACCTTTTCAACGCAACAACGATATCTTGTCTACGTGTCAATTGGGCGTAGGTATACGGAACTCGCAATTGGTCAGCGAGAGCTGGTGTTTTTAGCCAATCTTTCACTTTCAAAAAGTTCACAAACGGTGCATCATGTCCGTCGAGCCTTGCGACGTTAAGGTCAAACTCCACGGCAATCTTCGAGACGTATGGTTTTACAATGTGCTTATAGAGAAAGCTATGGATCGTACTCGCCTCGACGCGCTCGGACACTGAACCAAGGCGGGAGAGTAGTGTTTCGACGGCGATGTTTGTATAAGTTATGCAGGCGACCCGACGAGTTCGGCCCATCCGAGACGAGGTTTTGAGGACATTCTTGATGTGATGGGTAAGGAAATGGGTTTTACCAGCGCCCGGCCCAGCGGCGACCCTAAAATGCTCCTCAATGGGTATTAGATCTGATGATGTAATCTGGGTCATTGGCAGATCCAAGTCACGCAGTCCTGAATATATTGAGGAACCACAAAAACCTTAGGCTCCGCACTTTCTGCATTTTGGCGAAGTCGGAATGCAAGCTCAAGAGCATTTTCTCCCTTACTGATCGAGTTTAGGTATCGTGCGGCAATTAACGAGTTCTTTTTGTCGGTTTCCGACCAGCCAACAGTGGCCCGAAGTCCGTCTATGATTTTTTGATTCTTGTCGGTCCCCGACAAGCCCGCAGCCAGGTCGTCAAAAGATACTTCTGGGGCGGAATTTTCCATTAGTCCTTCTAGCTCAGCACGATTTGCTATGGAATCTGTTAGTAATAATTCAAGTGACGGGTTTGATAAAACGAGATCAAACTCGAACGTCTTACCTTTTGTTCCGTCCTGCGAAAAGAATCTTATATTTGGATGGTGTTCATATAAATCGAGATATTCCTGAGCATGATCCTTATATTCGTAGTCAGCGTCGACTCCTTTTTCAAAGGGATAACAGGCCTCGTATTTATCTTTTCTAACATGTTTCCGACAAGGATCTCTGTCCGTAATGCAAGCAATTTTCTTAGGCACGGTGGATTCGCCGTTTTGGTCGAAAAGATAAAGAAAATTCTCAAAATATCTTCCACCCACAGCAATAACCGCAACGTGACTGTCCTCTAAAGGCTGGCCTTCGTCGAGGAGTTCGGCGAGGACCGAAATCAGTATCTGTTCGGCTAAACCCTCAACAAGTATGACTTTCTGGGCAAACAGCATGTCGGATCGCGTTGCATCGAGAAATCTTTGAACGTAAGCCTTTGCCTTCCGACCTGCTTCATTGTCCGGAAAGCATCTCCCAGGATACCCAATTCGCAGTGTGCCGCCGATTTCGTGAAGACAAATTATTTCGTCAAGGGAAACAGCGGCCGTAATATGAGTGGAGTGTGTGGTTACAAAAATCTGGCGAACACGCTCTGATTCGTTCATGTTCTGTTTTAAGAATTTCAGAAACTTATGCTGCATCGATGGGTGAAGATGTGCCTCCGGTTCTTCAATGGCCAAGACTGGAAAGACCTTTGCGTTGGTTCCAAGATAACTCCCATTCGAATTCACCTGCATCTTTGCCAAAAGGAGCGACATGAAGATTAGATTGTTATACCCAAGACCGTTATGCGTCGCCGGAATCTTGATATCAATCCCCGCTTCATATTTGACGATCAATTTGAGAGCGGAATAAATGTCCACATCTGAAATAGTTCCTTCGAAATCTGGACTAGCTTGGTTAAATGAGGCTCCTGTTTGATGTGCGTAGGAAAGGATTTGTCCTTTGCCTTCCGCCATTCTTTCTTGAAGATGATCGATAAGTTCAGTGGCTTTTTGAGAAAATTCAACCCGTTTTGCTTCGATTTGACCTTTCTTTTCATCAGGCGTAGCGTCAGAATTCTTTATGTTGTAATCGAGGAAAAAGTTTAGAACATCCCGGAGCATGGTATTTTTGCCCGTTAGCATGTCTCGTTCCACATCTCGAATAGCATCTAAGAATTGGAAGTCGAATTTTTGAAGTGACTCAGAATCGACTGACGTCTGATTTGCGACGTCGCCACAAAGAACCTTGCTTGTATAGAGTCGAAGATAGTCTCGCTCTAAAACATTCCAAATAGTTGGATGATCGACGGCTAAGGCTACGGCCTCAATGTAGTTATCCCTCTCACGCTCCTGCAAAGAAAAAATATAAGTAAGACGGGCTTCGTAAGGAGATTCTAGGCGAGTTAGCCAGTTGGCGACGGTAGCAAGATCATCGGGATCGTTATCATCGGCTCCAGCTTGAGAGATAGTTAATTCAATTTGAATTTGAGGGGGAGCGGCCTTCAATACTTCAAGGGGTATGCTCTTATGAAAGTCGTCAACTCCCAAGGTCTTCCTTCCGCTCGTGTCTAGCAACAAACCAATAGCTCGAATAAGATTGGATTTTCCAGAATTATTTGGTCCTATGACAACGTTTACTCCGTTGTTGAAATGAATCTCCGAATTGTGGAAGTTTCGGTAATTTTGAATTGCGATCTTCGAAATATACATAGCTCTTTTCCAACCGTTAGCAGCGAGCATTGTGCTCTTCCTGGTCACTCCGCTTCTCAGTTCTAAATGCCACAAATATTGTCGGCGTATTGTCGAAGCGTGGTTAGACATGACATCTGTCGCTCTGATAGATGATTGTCTGACAATACGTCCGCCATTTCTTGGTCGAATTGCTTTTTAGTGATCCAATTTGCCTCGCCGGTACAGGCAAACTTATCTGAACAAAACTGTTGATATTGGGATCTTTCAGTCTCTTCCAATTCGTCAAAAAAATTGCGAGCTTTAAGACGTCCCAACAAACGTCTCAATCGAGGCGATGTAAATTGGGAATTCGCGATGGCGATGGGATTACTTCTTACGTCATTGCAAACCTTTGCGTGCAAACGAACCTCTCCGAAGAAATCACCTGCATAAAGATCCGCATCCGGGTCGATTTCTGGAATAGTTGACTCAAATACTTCGCCAGCGAGTTTTGTCAGCGACGTGATGTTCGCCTTTACAGCATTAAAGTTATTTAGGCGCTCTTCATAATCCACGACACGACCTTTCCATTTCTCGTCGTAAGGTATCACCATCGGAGATTGATTTAACTTAAAATCATCGAATCCCACTTCAATAGTTTTGAGTTCTTTCTTTGAATACATTTGCTGACGAATCTCATCAACTGATAGCTGTAAGATTTCAGACGGATCACACTTTAGGTTCCAGCCAATTGCCGATTTGGGGATTGTCGGATGGCGGCAGATGGATGTGTGAAGACTGAGGAACTTGTTGTCGTAGCCATTGAAGCTGGAGCTGTGGAAGAATTTCTCATTCGTCGTAATAATTCTCTTGGTAATTTCAAGATTTCTTAAACGAAGTACATGCTCAATTAACTTTGGGGATCGTTCCTTTACTAATTTCGCCAGATGAATCGTTGCCTTAACATCTGATACAGCGTCATGGGCATCGTCGTGTGGCAAGTTATTCCATTTTGCTAGATTTTCCAGTCTAAGTGAGGGGCCACTTTCATCACTTATCTTTATACCCGGTAATTGGTCAAAGCTGTAGCCAAGCGACATAACATCGAAGACATCAAAACAAGAGTTGCGATTTAGATAACTCCAGGAATACGGATCAAAAAAGTTGCGATACAAGAGGAATCTTGTGAATTTATTATCAAAACTCTTGGAGTTATATCCCACAACACATTGATCGCCATCGCCGATTAAAGTTTCGGAGACTCGTTTTGCGAATTCAAACTCAGTCAGACCTTTTGAATTGAGTTCGTTAATATCAATTTGATTTACCTTAATGGCTCCAGGGCTAGGCAAAACATCGCGGCGAAGTTTGCAAAAGAATTCAATGGGTTCGCCCAGTTGTCTAAATTCAGAATCAGTTTTAATCGCTCCAAATTGGAGAATTTGGTCATAAACCTCATTTCGTCCAGATGTCTCGTAATCGAAAAATAAATAGTTCATTACGGCTTCACCATTAGTCGCGTCATCCCGCTATTTCACAAGTTGGATAAGTTTACTGTAGCTATCCACAACATCGTATTTAACCTGCTCCGAAGTGATCTTTGCAAAGAATTTTCGGGCGCAGTCGATTTTGGATTGTTCGATTTTTCGTAGATTCATAGACGAGAGTGATCCTTTCGTTTCCGCCACGAAGTAAACGTGCTTTACCATTCCCTCTTTGAATGAAATGGCCCAATCGGGGTTGTAGTCTCCAACCGGTGTTGGTATTGAGAATCCTTTCGGCAACTTGGCATAGACGACGACTTCTTCACTCGTGTCGAGATCCGTCACGAATGCCCGCTCAAGTTTTGAGTCAGTGAAAACGTAATCATAGACATGCCGCTTTAGCTTGTCTCCAGCCTGACTAAAATTCTGCTTCGCGTTATCCTGAGTGAAAATATCGGTATCGTACTTTTCGGCAACGGGATCGTAAGCAAGATGTTCGACGATCATTGTCGCCTTTTGCTCGTTTATGAAGGTTGAGGCCTTAGAAATAAAATCTTCGGGATTCGTTTTGTATTGCTGGAAAACTGCGTTATTTACGCCCCCAAGAATGTCTGCAACGGTTTTGCGCGTGAGTTGTGTTCCTTCAGCGACCTTGCCGATCAGATCATATTTTACGGACGACTGGATCGATGCCGCTACGCTTTCGGTGGCGGTTTCGTCGAGGGTAAAAGCTTCGCCCTGTTGGAGTTCATCGTAGGACGCCGTCTCAGTTTGTTGACCGCGTTGAACTGTATATTGAAGCGGCGTAACCCGCAGCTCTGAGTTGAGGGTGGCGATACATTTACCCACCAACTCCGAAGATTCAAAATGCACAGTGTAAGCGGCCTTCTGGTTAATCCGGCTCCAAAGCTCTTTGAATTCCTTCTTGTCAAAGTTGGCGTTTAGCGGATTCACCTGTGTTTTGCGACCGTCGTCGATTCCGGGCATTTGGGCATCGCTAAACACGGTGTCGATAAGTGCGAAAACTTGGTCTCCATGGGCGGTCAACACCGCTGGCAAAGGAGCCAGCGTTTCGTCCTTTTTATCATTGTGGTACTTCTCGGTAATGTGTTGATCGACATCCACGTAGCCGTTTTGAATTAGATAAAACTCCATGTGCCCGGCCATTTCAGGGGTAACGGTAATGTCTCCGGCAGGCGTGGTTAGAACCTTGTTTTTAAAATATTCTCGGTTGGCGATTCGGGGCCGACTCGACAGAGATTCACTAATGTCGCGTTGCAGTGCAGTAACAAAATCGGTGTAGCTCTCGCTCGTCACAACAGTCAGGAGATTGATGTCATGCACGGTTGCGGGATTATCCATGCGGTCACCGGCTTGATTGACCGATATTCGCATACCGCGACCCACTTCCTGGCGTCGAGAGATCGTATTGTCGCTGTGCTTCAGAGTACAGATGACAAAGACATTCGGGTTGTCCCAGCCTTCGCGAAGAGCTGAGTGCGAAAAGATAAATCGCACTGGTTCGTCAAAGGAAAGGAGCCTTTCCTTGTCTTTAAGTATCAGATCGTAAGCGTCAACATCGTCGGTTTGCCCCGCGGTTTCGCCACGGGCCGCAACCGTGGGATCGACAAGTCGTTTACTTTTCTTGTCGATTGAAAAATAGCCGTTATGCGTTCTTTCGGGTTGAATACCATCTAGATAATTTGTATATGGATCATCGATTAGTAGCCGATTCTCGCTCAACAGATTCTTGTATTCTTCCTCGAAGATTTGTGCGTACTCGCCGGTGCTTTCTCCAGTTTCGTCATATCGCCGATATTTCGCCACCGTATCGATAAAGAAAAGCGAAAGCACCTTAATACCCTGATGGAAAAGCATTCGCTCTTTTTCGAAATGAGATTTAATCGCTTCGCGAATCTGGATTCGGCGCAATACTTCCTCATTCTGGTCGTTTACGACCTCGCCAGCACTTATTTCCTCACCATTGGTAAAGCTAATCGTATTTGTCCGTGCGTCGATCTCGGAAACGACAAAGCCCTTGTATTGATCTAGCCCTTGCGATAGATCAAAGAGGTTATCGCGCTTATTCAGTTTACGAGTGATTCTCTTAATGCCGTTTCCTTGCTTTATCTCAAATTCAACCGATGCAACGGGCGGCTTATCAGCAGATATTTGTATGCCTTCGAGGTAAAGATAGGCGTTCGTTCCTGTCAGGCCTCTAACTGAGATTCCGCGAACCGCGATCTTTTTGACAAGTTTTTGATTGTAGGCATCAAGCGCGTCTAGGCGATGAATCTTGTTGTATTCCTTTTTGTGGGTTGCCGAATAGCGAAAGATCATTAGCGGATTAAATTCGCTTAGTGATCCCATAGTTGCATCGCCGCCCATCTTTTGCGGTTCATCGAGTATCAAAATCGGCCGGTTGCTCTTGATCACATCAATCGGCTTACGCGACTGAAAATCATCAAGCTCCTCATAAATTCGACGGGCATCTTGTCCACGGGCATTAAATGCCTGAACGTTGATAATCATCACGTTGATTCCGGCGTCCGAAGAAAAGCTCTCCAAATTATGAAGCTGTTTTGAGTTGTAGATGAAAAACCGCACACGCTTGCCATAGTCTTCCAGGAAATGGTCGGCGGTGATTTCAAATGACTTATGAACGCCCTCTCGGATTGCGATGCTCGGCACTACAACGATGAACTTGCTCCAACCGTATTGCCGGTTTAGCTCAAACATCGACTTGATGTAGCAGTAGGTTTTGCCGGTTCCGGTCTCCATCTCGACATCAAGGTTGATCGGACAACCTGTTCGAGTATCACCAACAACCGCCGACGAAATAGGCAGGTTTTGGTGACGCTGAACCGCCTGAATGTTCTCCAAAAGCTGAGACGACGTGAGACGAACATCTTCGTTTTTGAAGCCTGCTACCTCGAGAGAACTCAAAAGCGTTGCTACCCCTTCGCGGCCCGGATCGACACGATACTTTACGCCAGCACTAGCAGGCTGCCCTTTGAAGCAATCCACGACCGCGTTGACGGCCTCAGTCTGATATTCCTGTTTTTTGAATTTCAGCTTCATTTATATGGACTTGACCTCCGTTGTGGGTGATATCAGTTTGAAAATCTGTTCGACGTTTATCTTGGCCGCGTCGGACGCGAAACCGGAATCGCGGAAGACGACGCGGAGAGGTTTGCGGTTTGCCAGCTGCTTTACAAAATCCTCGTCAATGCCTGTGTCGAAGCATGCTACAAGGGCGTTGTTGTCCACAAAGAAGACGGTTCTGTCAGATACAGTTTCCTTGCTGATCGGCAACGCGAGGTCAACTCCCCAGTCGAGAAGAACTTGGAACAATAGGTCTTCTGATGTGCGGTCTTCCTTTATGTTACCAACTTGGTCGAGAAGGTTCCGCTGTTCCGCGCTGTCGGGCGAGTAATAGACATCCTTCATATTGGATGTATCGACCTTTAGCACGCGAAAGCCGATGTCGAGATTCGCACCCATCAGCCCGGCCTCTTCTTTGATCTTTTTGCCCGCACGACGGATGCGTTCTTTGCCGATCTCAGCGATTGTTTTGTATCCGGCCTTGTACGCTTCGCTTTTCTCATCAATCTCCTCCGGCCACTGAATCATGATGAATTGCCGATTCCCGCCGTCTTCTGCGTTGAGTTGCATTGCCGCGTGAGCGGTGGTCGCGGAACCCGAGAAAAAGTCGAAAATTACCTGATCTTTTTCGTGGTAGATGCCATATTGAATAAGTCGAGTCAATAGTGTTGTGGGCTTTGGATAACTGAATATCTTTTTCTTACCGAATAGTTCCGAAATCTCTGAAGAACCATCTTTCGTCGTCCCGGCGTCCAAAAGTATTGAGCTGGGGGTTTTGGTATCTCCTTTAGCTAACCGTTCGTTTAGGAATAGTTTCTTTTTTGGGGCTGAATCCCCGCCGAGTCCGAAGGCAATGCGATCATCATCAAAAAGTTTTTTATATTCCTGAGGGTTTATCGCCCAGCTACGGCCATCCGGTGGCCAGTAATCTTCGCCAGTTTTGGGATTATGAATTGCATACATTGTATCTCCGCCCGGTTTGTTCGCATCCAAGGGAACTAGCTTCCAAGGACCTCGAACATCATTATTTGGATTCTTGTACTCGGCCTTATTAAGTTCTTCACCATAAAACTTAAGTTGCGAATATTCTTTTGCGTAAATCAACGTGTGATTGTGATTCATCGAAATTTCGTGGTCATCCGAAATAGATGTTCGCGACTGCCAAATGATGTTCGCCACGTAGTTTCTTTCACCGAAAATCTCATCGCATTGTTTCCTTAGCCCTGAAATCTCGTTGTCATCGATCGAAATAAAGATTACGCCATCGTCTCGCAGAAAATTTCTGGCCAGTCTTAAACGCGAATAGATCATACTCAGCCAATCTGAATGAAAACGCCCATTAGTATCAGTATTTGCAACTAAACGATTTCCTTCTTCGTCTTTTTGCATGGACCGCTCAAAGTAAGCTCCGCGATCCTCCGCAAAATCGTCCTCGTATATTAAATCGCTACCGGTGTTGTATGGCGGGTCGATGTAGATCATCTTGACCTTGCCGAGATATGTTTCCTGGAGCAGTTTGAGGGCGTCGAGATTGTCGCCCTCGATGTAGAGGTTTTTTGTGGTGTCGAAATCGACCGACTCCTCCCGACAGGGTCGAAGTGTTCGGGGGATCGGTGCATTTGCCGTCAACAACGCTTCGCGTTTGCCCGGCCAGTCCAGATGATACCGCTCCTGCGGCCCTTCGACGATATTGCCCGACAGCTCCTGCCGAAGCTGGTCAAAATCTATCGCCCGTTTTAGATTCCCGTTTTCGTCTTTTGATTCCGTAACGCAATTTGGGAAAAGCTCCGCGAGACGGGCGATATTCTCGTCGGTAAAATCAGGAGTGCGCATTTTTAACTTTTCCATAAATCAGGTCGTCAACAAGTGATTGTATATCTCGACCATCGCGAGCGTATCGCGATGGCAATAGGCCTCAAGGTCACGAAAGGTTTTGTCTCGCTCTTCCTGCGTTCCGCGACCGGTCGCCGCGTGATACCACTTAATAGAGGCCGTCAGGCCATCAGCAATATCCATTCCTTCGTACGAAAGGTCTGTAATCACGGGAAGCACCTTTTTTATCGAGTCCCGACCGCGAAAGCGAGGGTGCATGTATAAACGTCGCGAGAAAATCTTTCGAAGATCGTAAACATTCTCATTGAGCTTTTCTAGAAACGGAGCATAGTCCGGAAACATCTCACCCATTTCTGTATTGCGTGTTTTTTCAAAGCCTTCGCTCCAAATAATAATGGTGCCAGTTCGTCCATTAAGATCTTCGTGAAGACGCTCGACAATCTCCTCTGTAGGATGGCGCCCATCATTTCTCGATAGATGATATGAATGCCTTGTTTCGGCTCCCGGCTCATCGATTGTGTGGAGGGAATACTGAAACACCATTTGCTGGTAAGGTCGAGTGCTCTTAAACTTCGGCACCGCGGGATTGAAGCTCTCGTAGTCAAGAAAATTTAACGGAAACGTGAGACCGTCGATCTCGCCTTTGATAGTTTCCTTATCGATATATGGCTGTCCGGAACGCTCGACTGCAACTATCGCCGCCTCACGATCGGTCAAGGCAAAGTCAGTTGGTATGTCAGTTAAATTCAGTATGCCGTCTGTTAGGAGGGTGTTAAGTTTCTTCGAACCAGCATTGAAGAGATTGGAAACATTGTATTCGGGAATGTCTGGATAATGCCTCAAAATGAACCGGCAACCTAGCTTATTGGCTTTGCAGTATCCGATGAGACTCGCGGCTGGCTCTGTTTCGTCCAAGGCTGCGGTAGCGATCTCGATCTGCTGCTCTATGGAGCCTTTATTCTGGCTTACGAACTCAGTCTCGTCGGAGCTAGTTAATAGGCTTTGAACATCCAACTCACCATTGAATACATATGAGTTGTCGAGAAAAATAAGGTGACCTTTTCTGACGTTAAAACCAGCCTTTTCAGCCACAACGCACTGGAAAGTCAGATCTATCTGATACTCTTCTTTGGCCTTTGTCCCAGACTTGACCTCATATATCTCAATCTCCTCGGTAACTTTATCGGTAAGTACGATGTCGGCCTTGGCGTATAAGGTGTCGGTCTGAAATTCCGTACCAAAGTCGACGGTAACATCATTGCGGTCTTTGAAGCCGGCCAGAGTCGTAGCTAAACCCTCAACCTCATAACCAGCTTCCCGGCGGAGTTGATAATCGAGCGACGGCTCACTTTTCTCCTCAGGAAAATGGTGGTCAAGCCAGTACTCATTCTTGCAAGTCAGGAATCTCTGAAAATCAGATTTAGTCAGCATATCGTTCCAGTTTGTCTATAGCCGTTCGAAGTTCTCGCAGGATGCTATTTAACTCGACCTTGCGATTGAACTGCTTTTCCTTCTGCATTCGAGCTTCTATCTTCGCAGCCTCATTTTCTTTACTCCGAATTTCAGAAAGCCGTTGCACCTGTGCCCTAATATCTTCGCCTGCTTTCCTAGGCAAAGGCATCAACCTGCGAAGCATTTGTTCGTACAATAAACCAAGATCTAAAGCTACGGGCAAAGTCTCGCGTCGAGCACTTTCCTTTTGCCAACCGCTTTCAAAATAAATGTCCGTTACCCATTTATTCGAGTCACCCTCACTTGGACGTTTGAACGCAGCCTTTGTTTTAATCTGCCCCTCAAAAATTAGCTCATAGACGATCGGGAATGGTATTGCCGTATCGATGCAACGTAAGACCTCTTCCCGAACCTCCGGGGTTCTTAGCGTAATCGAGAAAATCTCGATCTCGGGAACATCCTTTTTTGCTCGGAGATTGACCGTTTCGGGCGACAGCTTGTATTGCCAGACTATCTTGTCTATCTGCTTTACAAATTTATCACGCAACGCCGCTGAAGGCCGCGCGTGTTCGTAGATTTTACTCTTCGGGACAACGCGTCCGAACTCTGATTGTTGGGGATAGGAGAATAACATTCAGCTACCCCTCCTTTTGAACAACGACAAACGCGATAAGCTCAAAATCGTCAAGGCCCGACACGGTTTCTACGAGAGCCGTCGTTTTGCCTACAGTAAACAAGCTATCGAGGTCGCTATCTTCTTTTATATCGATGATGGAGTTGATGGCCTTGCCCAGCAACTCGGAATATGGCTCCATATTGCGCCCGTCATCGGTTGCCTGATTGAATATCTTACAAACGTCGGCAATCGGTTCCTTTTTGCCTGAACAAGCATTGCGAACCATATCGAGAAGGCGTTTAACTTCCGTGTGGTCGGTTATCACTTCGCCGTCGTTTCCGACGTAGACCAGATAATACGGATGCAGGCGATTATGAAGGGCGATCCGAACACCCTGATTACGATTGCGAAGGGCAAAAATAGCACCTGGATTTAAGCCGTTGTCATTTGGCGGAACGACTGCATGCAATCCATTCGGCAGGCCCCCAAGGTCGGAATTTACCTTCACGTAGTTGAGCAGATCCATACGGAAATCATTAAGGCCGAGATCTGTAATGGAAACCCCAGTTTTGAGATCCTCCATCTCGATGACCTCTTCCTGAAGTCGCCGAAGCTGTTCTTTTCGATACGAAAGATCGTTTGCTTTGGCGCTCAATGGGTTGTCGTCACCGGTTGCGGTCACGTCCGCGATGACCATCCGGTTTTCGACACGCTCTTTGAGGTTGATATATTCGTCAAGCGTAATATCAGGCCAGTAATTCACTAACTGGATACTCTCGTTCTGCGAACCGATTCGATCAATGCGTCCAAAGCGCTGAATGATCCGCACCGGATTCCAATGTATGTCGTAATTGATTAGATAATCGCAGTCCTGAAGATTTTGCCCTTCCGAAATACAATCCGTGCCGATAAGAAAATCAATCTCACGCGGTTCGCCAGGTAAGATAGCCGCCCTCTCTTTTGACCGCGGTGAGAACAGCGTGAGAATCGACTGGAAATCGTAATGCTTTTCGAGCGTGGATTTTGGGCTATCCCCGCCGGTGACCTTAGCCGTGTGCAGGCCGTGCTTAATAAGAAAATGGCTCGCAACATGCTCGTAGAGATAATTTGCCGTATCTGCAAAGGCGGTAAAAAGCAGAACCTTTTTGTTTCCTGGATTGATCGGCGAGGTCAGTTTACTCTCAAGTTCAACTTTCAGGTGCTGGAGCTTTGAATCGTCGCTGGGTGAGACCTTTTCCATTTCCTCGATCAGATATTCGATTATGTCGAGGTCTGCCTTTAGGTCATGCTCCCAACGCGGAAGATCCATATCGGAAAGACTGATTTGAACCTTGCCGCCGATTTGCATTTCTTCGTCTTCGGCGTCTGGGAAATCGTCGTCCTCAGGTTCGGCATCTTCATAAGCCATCGAGACATCAGTGATGCTCAAGTCCTTGCCGCCTTGTTGAAAGGCCTCGATTTGACCAAGTGTGCGAAGATGGTTTGCCTTGAGCTTTTTCAAGGTCAAACGAAACGCCTCGACTGAGCTTTCGAGCCGCTTGAGCAGATTGATCGTCATCAGTGCCTGAAGACTCTTTTCTCGATCCGCCTGTCTAAATTTGCTCTTCCCCTCGTGGACTTCGGTGTCGTACATTGCCTCGTATTTCGCGAGCCGACTATCGAGAATGTAAAGAATCGGAGCATACACCGCGAGCTTCATCAGTGTAAGCTGGCCGAATATCTCGTTGAAACCGATAACGTCATCCCGACTCGTCAACGGACAGTGATGTGATATGGGGTGTCGGCGTTCGGGAAAGCTGCCAATGT
This sequence comes from Chloracidobacterium sp., assembly GCA_016711345.1. Classification (NCBI taxonomy): domain Bacteria; kingdom Pseudomonadati; phylum Acidobacteriota; class Blastocatellia; order Chloracidobacteriales; family Chloracidobacteriaceae; genus Chloracidobacterium; species Chloracidobacterium sp. Next base: position 185,961 of record JADJTD010000001.1, on the reverse strand, counting down.
CGCTGGTGTCGTAATATTTCTCAATATGCTTACGCGACCTCGCGATGGTCACGCTGTCGAGCAGTTCAAAAAAATCGAAATCCAGCGATTTCATTATGGCCTCAGGCGTTCGTTCCTCAGGCGGGAGTTTTGACCATACGTTGAACGCCGACTGGGCACGGCGAAATATTTCCTCGACACTCCGTTCCGTTTTCAGATTTCGGCTAAGGTTCTCGGATTCGCCTTCGTAAGCCAAAGCGAGCTGATTGCGCAGATCAGCAAACCTATTATTTACCGGGGTCGCCGACAGCATGAGAACCTTGGTCTTGACACCCTGCTTGATGACCGAATTCATCAATTTTTGGTACCGAGTTTCTCGCTCCTTGAATGCTTCGTTTGTCCGAAAATTGTGCGACTCATCAATGACGACTAGATCGTAGTTTCCCCAATTGATCTTGTTTAACGGCAAGCCCAGCGAATAGCCGCTTGTGCGCTGTAAATCCGTGTGACAAAGAACATCGTAGTTGAACCGATCTTTGGCAAAAATGTTGGTCGTTAAATTGCCTTTATAATTCGTCCAGTTTTCCGCGAGTTTTTTTGGGCATAGAACCAATACGGATCGATTGCGAAGCTCGTAGTATTTGACAACAGCGAGGGCCGAGAACGTTTTACCAAGACCAACGCTGTCTGCTAAGATACAGCCGCTAAAGGTTTCGAGCTTGTTTATGATCCCGGTCGCCGCATCTTTTTGGAAATTAAATAACTTGTTCCAAACCAAGCTGTCCTGATAACCCGTCAGATCGTTTGGCAAAACATCTTCGTTCAAATCTTCAAGAAACTCATTGAAGATATTAAAAAGCATCAGGAAATAGATTCGTTCCGGCGAGTTTTCCTTATAGACCGAGGCGATATGTTCGCGAAGCCTAGAGGTGACGTCTTCGAGTTTGTCCGTGTCGTTCCAAATCTGGTCAAAGAGACTCAGATAGGTATTCGTGTACAAAGACTCATCAAATTTATTCACGATGTTCGATACCGCGTTGCCTTGCTCGTAACCGAGATCGACCGCCGTGAATCCGTGAAGTGGCATATAAACAGCTTCAGATTCGCCGTCTACCACACACGCGAACTGCTGCATTGCTGCCTTGCTCCGATTCGACCGAAATTTAGCTTTTCGACGTATCCAATCAGCACATTCTTTGGCAATTGCCCGCTGAGTTAGTTTATTTTTGAGTTGAATTTCAAACTCGCTGCCATAGAAGTCGCGTTCTCGTTCAAGTTTTGGAATGTGAAATTCTCGTCGCTCTTTTCTAATCTTGTCTGTAACTTCATCGGGAACAAAGGTTGGTGACGTGAAGACAAATTCCACCGAATCAACCGTTTCAAGTTCCTTTCTTAATGCTTCAAAGGCGTATATCGAGAAGCATGACGCAGCAATTTTCAATTTTGATCCCGGTTTGATCGTTTGCTTAAGGTTTTCACCGAGAAGTTGATTAATATTATCAATAATTTCCATGTGCGAGTTTTTTGAATAACGATTTAGCCGATCGGAGTTTATCTGCTATGGTAATGCAAACAAAGAAGTTAAACAACGGAAGATGTCGCAAGGTGGTGTGCCTAGATGTTCCAATTCCGAGCAGGTCGTTGTCCGAAGGTCAGAAATCTTTCAAAAAGATGGGAGGCGTCTGGAGTGAACTATCGGAAACAATTAGAAACAACCAGAAACTAGACGATGCCCAGTGGAAGGGTTGATGAACGCCTGATGATTTATTCTGTGTCACCGAAACGGCCGCTTTCTGATGCGTTTGAGCGCTTGAGTGTCCCCTGCGTCACACCGTTAGCGATAGTCGCCTAGAAGAAAGAAAGCCGCCCAGAAATAAGGCTCGTGCGATCCAGCTGATTTGTTTTGGATCATTGATAAAGATGCAGCCTGTAAAGCCTTCGCTGTCGAACTCCCCTCACGATAATGCTCGTAGAATTTTTGGGTAAACAGCTCAGTTGACCGGTCGTTCGCCTCCCACTGTGCAGATATCACCGACGAACTTCCCGATCCCAGAAGCGCCCATGCGATACTTACGAGTCCTTCACCGTTAAGCACATTGCTCGTTTCGCACGAGGCGAGAAACGTGAGGTTCTGCTTTTTGAGACGAATGCTTAGAAGGTCTTGCACGGTGATACGCCCCGGATCCTTGCCGTTCGCCTTAAACGCTAAAAAAGACTCCAGCGGTTCATCCGGGTTGAGTTGTGCGTGCATCGAGAAGTGTAAAATGTCGGAGTCACCGGCAGAGCCAAGGAACTGCTTTCGTGTCGCACCGAAAAAAGGCTTCGAGCCGAAAATGCCTGCGACTTTCGTGGCTTCGCGATTAACGTATACCAAATGACGGTCTTCAAATGAATCATTAGCAAAAACCTGAACGGTTTTTCGGATTGGAGCCGGCTGCCGAAGTTCGTTCAGAAGCATTGACACAGACGGAGAGTAGGTTACGGTTCGATCTTCGATCAGATAAGATTCACCATCATGGCTTAATGCATGGAACGGAATCTTCCACAAGACTTTGTCCGGTACGATCACGATATGGTTCGCATTCAGCGACAATGGAGCAAGAAGTTTGTCATAGATTTCTTTTCCGTCATTCTTGAAGAAGATCCTATCGCGAATCTTTGTGCGGATGGATTGTGCAATCAGACCAGCCTCCCTCTCTGAAAGCGACAATTCGACCGAGCGGACTGGTTTTCGGTCCTCGATTACATACGCTCGCAACTGGCCACCGGGATTGAAAAAGTATGAGACAATCGCGGTGTCATGAAGTAGATTCTTATTGTTGAGCAAATCCCGATCGAGTTTTCGTTTAGTTGCGGTTTGAGGTAAAGAAAGAGCTACGGATTTCTCAATACCCGCCAATTCCTCTCGCACGTTCCCGCCATCAACTAATTGAGTTGAGAGAACCTCCACAAGTTTGCGGATCTCGATATCCAGATCGGCTTTACGTCGAAGAGCCGAATTCTCGATGCGATCACGAAGCACACGAGCCTTCGAGTAATCGGCAAGTTCTAAAGCGGCAGTTGCGTGGTCTCTGCTATCTTCTATTTCTGCCATCAACCTGTAAACGGAATGGTAAGTCTCCAGCATCGACAACGACAACATGGTGTCTTCTGTCGGTCGATCACTTTCGATGATCGCTGCTGAGCGCTTTGCGTACTCAATAGCCACTTCCTGTTCTTTTAATTGCCAGTATCCCTTGGCTAGACTAAAGTAAACGCCCGGCAGATCCTCACGAAAGTTACCTTCCTCGGTGATCTCCTCTAGGACCTTCATTTGTTTGATCAATCCGGCCCAGTCTTTCCTTCTTTCGGCGAGGATTGCCTTCCAGTGCGGAACAATGTACTCGGAATGAGCCTTCAGCGTTTCGAGTTCCTTGAAACCTTGCTCGGACACCTCAGTTCGTCCTTGTAGGCCGGCGATAACCGCCTTTCCCAGGATCGATTCAAATTGAAATCTTTTTTTCCGATCAACGCGGTCAAGTGTAGTGAGATGCTTTTCGGCGCTCTTTACGTCACCGTCGTATAGGGAAGTGAGTATAAGCGAAGTGAGAAAGAGACAACTCTGATATTCGTCGTTGGCTGCTAACGCGAGTCTCAGGCCAGTTTCACGCATTTGCTTTGCTCTTCGCTCCTGAGCCACTGCACTTAGAAGCCCTCCGAACTCGTAGAGTGCGAGGCGGTGACGGAATTTGAATTCGGTTTTCTCGCTGATCTTGACCAGTCTTTCTCCGTACTCTATCGCTCTTGCATAATTGAATTTCGATGCCCACGCGAGGCTTAAATGTCCAAGGACATCGAGGTGCGCGGATATAGGGAGGCCGCTAGCCAGTTTCTCGGCTTTTTCAAGCCAGATGATCGCAGCCACGTCGTACCCGGACGAGTACATTATCCGGCCGATGGCGAGATGATATTCGACCTTGATTTGCGGATCTGAAGGAGCAGCTACGATCGCGCTGCGGGCGGACTTTATCGCAGATGGAAAGTCCCGCTGGGTACGGAAATGCGTGGCCTTAGCCAGATACGCTGCCGCAATTCTGCGAGGCTGTCTTGAGATTTCAGCGTCTGCCAAGGCTTCTTCGAGAACCGTCGCCGCCACTTCATACCTCTCCAGCCGCATCAGGGCCAGAGCATAAACTACGTTAATTTCGGAAGAGGTCGCCACTGTTCCGTTCTTGCGTGCTTTCAGAAGAGCTTCAGGGGCTTGGCTCACTACCTCGTCGAATTGTCCGTTGTTGAAGAAAATTCGTAAAGGCGAAAGGGCATTTGATTGACCTTGGATTCCAAGGGCCGCGAGAAGTAAAAGTAGCAAGCCGGTGAATATTGACCGGCTTGCTAGTGCTAATCCAAGTAAACACCCTTTCGAAAAGCTCTGGTCCATTTAGTTATCTCGAGGGCGGCAGTCACCGTTGCCGTTATCACCGCCCTCAGTATTCGGACGACAGTTCTGGCATATTCGGAAGGGGCAGCTTTCACCGCCGAATGCCGATAGGACCTGTTCCAAGACGAACGTGAGGACTCCCGGAGCGGCCCCAGCAGTACCCGCTATAAGCGGTCCCGTCGCAAAGATGTTGCCGACCAGACATATCGAAAGCACCAGCATTAAGCCAAGTGATTTAATTCTCTTCATTTGTTTTCTCCTTTTTTGTTTAGTTGTTGCCTCAAAAACTCATACATCGCTGTAGTTACGTAACGACCGGCCACGCCGTGTCCTGCTTCTTTTGCGTATATGAACCAAACTTCGTTCCCCTTTTTCTGTAGTTGGGACTTGAGGTCGAGAACGTTTTTCTCGGGATTTCTTGAATCCAGCTTTCCCCTAGTCATAAATAACGGAGCACTACTCCAGCGATCAACGTTGTTTAATGGAGAAAGATCGTCAAGTTCTTTCATTAGTTTGTCGTTCTTCGGATCGCCGTATTCGTTGATCGAGAAGTCGTCAATAGAACTTTGGGAAAGTAAGCCCCTAATTGAAACCAACGGGTATTCGGCTATGACGGCTTTTACCCGCCGTGGTTCCAGCAACCCTGAGGCAAGAGCAACAAAGCCGCCGTAACTCTCACCGCGGACAACTATCCTGTCGCTGTCAAGCTCAGGTTGTTTTTCGACCCAGTCCAGCAAAGCCGAGATGTCCTTCACCGCGTCACGCCTTTTGGGGCCATTATCGGCATCCATGAACTCGATTCCAAAGCCTCTCGATCCGCGAATATTGGTGTGTATGATCGTAAGTCCAAGATGTGTCGCGAATCTCAGCGCCTGCGAATTGAATACCGGCCGATCGATGACTTGCGGCCCGCCGTGGACAAAGATAAGTACTGGCGATCTTCCCTCAATTCGTTGGGGCTTGATCATATAGCCTGATATTTCGAGGCCATCGAAGGACTTCCACTTTATTACTTCTGGTCCACGCACCTTGTTGTCAAACCGGGCTGGTATCCTCTCTTTTGTCCAGGACGTAGTTCGTTTGGACGAGATGTCGAATACCTCTATTGAGGCTGGCTTAGCAATATTCTCAGTTGTGTAGACAATCTCCGTATTTGAAAGCCATCGGGTGTTCCAGATAACATATGAGCCGCGAATGAAAGGTGGCACTGTCTCAGTGATCGTGTTCTTCACTAACCTGCCGATGCGCATGTTGTCAATCCCATCCCGCATCTCCTGAATTAAGAAAGATTTTTTATCCGGTGAAATCTTTACGTCCTGCAGATTCACGATTCCATTGGGCAAGCTTATCCGGCTCCTGGCTCCGTTCTTAAGATCCATCGAGGCAAGACAGGGCTCTGAACCGCATTCCGCTGACCCTTGGGAAAGCCAGAACACTCGTCCTTGACCGAAAAATCCTCTTGTCGAGTTACCTTTATCCTCGACGGTGTTCAGCTTTTTCGAATTCAGGTCGTAAATATACAGGCTCTGGTTACTGGACGATTTCCAATATTTAAGAAGCACCTGGTTTTTCCCCGAGTCAAGGACATTCCAGATGCCCTTCAGGTCAACGTCGTAGCAGGTAATCTTTAACAGGTCGTGGCTGCATAGTCGGGTTGTTTTTTTCTCGTAATCCGTCTGCGCATAAAAGATCGTCTTTCCAGATTCATCCCAAACAAATGATTCCACAGACTCATCCTTGCCTGAAAATGAGGAAAGCTTGCGCATATTTCCATTTTCATCCCGAAGATGCAATTCAAAGTTGTCTGCATCTTCCTTATCGTCGATGAAGGCGAATACTCCACCTTTCGGGCTTACGCGAACCATATTCGGGGAACGGCCGTCGATCAGGTTTTGCGGTTTTCCCATCGCCGAATCGAGCCGATAAATATACGACTTTTCATCGGTTACCAGTATCGAGCGATTCTTCCGGTCAACGTCCCAGATTAGGTTGCTCCTTACTTCCGAAGGATCGAAAAAGAGGTGTTCAACATCTGCGTTCTTTATCGTTGGAATTCCCTCGATAGCAAACGTAGGTGGTACCGGAAATTCGTCGGTCACCTGACCAGATGCTGAAATGACAGACAAAAAAACAATCGAAAGCAGTACAAATGTTGCAATAAAAGTGACGGGGATCGACGACGAGGCGACTTCGTATCTAATCATATTGTGAATGTACTGGTTCATGGCTTTGCCTCCACGCAGCGAACTGTTGCCGCTGTCTTCTTTTGGACAGTAACGGCACCGCCTGATTTCGCGTTGTTTGTTAAATCGCCGACCTTGAAATTCTGCGATTCGCTTACAATCCTTTCCCCGCTTTCAAGGGTGACGATCAGGCGCAGGCTATAGACAGTTTCATTATCAAGTTTCGCTGAAACCAAATGGGAAGTTCGGTCAACAGTCTCAAAATGGTCTATCAGCTTTTCTTCGAGGTCAGACAGGTAGACATTGAGTTTGACTGTTCCACGGACTTTGTTCCATCTTAGCAGCAGACCTGTTTCGGTAAGTCTGGCTTCAAGACCGACAGATCTTTGGTCTCCACACGGTAGATTCCCGCGAGTTTCTGAGTTTCGAATTTCCGGCACTTTGGTCACGACCTTTCTGGTCGTTACTTGACTCGTCTTTAGATTCGACGGCGTAGTCGTTACGTCTGTTGGAATCGTTGGTCTTGTGGCCGCATGGCCTCGCTCGCCGGAAGTTGTGCCATCGACTGAGCCTTCCGGCTTCACTTCAAAGACTGTTTCTATTGGAGGTTCATTGCTTCTTACAACGATATCCCCGGACGAATTTAACCCCTGAACGCCCACAAAATAGATCCCCGCCAGGAGTAAAACTGCGAATCCCGCAAAGGCCCCTACTCTTGCAAAGGACAGTACCGGTAAATTGAGAAATCGGTATTCTTGTTCAGATTCATCCAATCGAGGGATGTCGGCACCGAGAACACAGTCCCGGAACTCCTGCGGAGTTACTGATGGCAGTTTCGCTCGACATTCTTTGCAGGCGAGGAGATGTCGGCCGATCTCGATCGATCGGGAAGAAAAACTATCTTCCCGAAACATGGCGACCTCAGCAGCTGATAAGTGATCTTGATTCATTTATTTCATCAACTCCTTAAGTCTCTTGCGAGCGTCAAATCTCGCCTTCTTAACCGCGCCTGCGGTTGTCGATCTTTGGCCATTGGCCGAATTCGGGTTTGCTATCTCAGCGATTTCAATATCGGTTAGAGGCATTCGTGTTGAAATACTTTCCCAAGACTCCTTTGTGAGTTCGAGCTTTGCTAACAGTTCATCCTCTTCGATTCCAAATTGGAAAAGATAAAGCACGAGATCTACCGAATTGAAAATAAGCGCTTGGCGTTGATAAAGACTCAGCTTGCAAATACCTTGCCAGACCGTTTTGACCAAAACAAAAGTCTCTGCGGACGAAGCATCTAGCTCAGCACCGAGTGCTTCGGTATCGTCGAGAGAAGTCTCTATCCGTTTGTTTCGATTTGAGAGGTTTCGATTTACTTCGTTGTGAGCAGTACGCGCGGTGAAGGACTTCCAATCGGCTTCTGCCATTCGTGAGCCCCTGTCCTCAAACTTCGTGAGCCACTTCCAAAGCCTTAACGCAGACTCCTGCGAAATATCAGGAGCGTCATCGGCCAGAACGGATCTTCGACCAGCTACTACTTTGCGAATCAGTTTTAACGATTCTGCAAAAAAGCCCTCCCGATCAAGCGCGCTATCCGACACACGCGGTGGGTCGCCTGGTGAGGTTTGTAACTCGGAAAGGATCGGGTTATCCACAACTATTTTCCCTTTACCAAACTCGTTTACGACAAGATTTATAGTTAGCCAATGCGTCATTCAGCGATCTTCTCGGAAACGGGTAGTATTCGTTGAGACGCTTTTTCAAAGGTTTGAAAAGTCACGTGCTTTCCAACCAGCCATCTAGCTCCTGTTCTGCTTAAGTATTGACTGTTATACAACTTACGACGCGTAAATGTAAACAAAAATTATCTAGCACGTCTCGAATTTCTCGATCTGTGTTTGCTCGGTGTTTAGCCTGATGCAAGATGTGTGCCGCGCAACCTGATCACACTCTGTCTCTGGGTTTATGCCGGCGATGGGATCGAATTGTATCTTCAGGGAATGGAACAAGATCTGCTCAGACCTCGCAATCAATAACAACAATCAAAGTCGATCTAGCTCAGCAGTTAGGGATTAGGCAGTAACGGATTGATAAAGAGATTAAATCGCATTGCTTACTGACTGGTGCAAAAATAATCCAGCCTTGGTTTGTTTTCGCACCAAAACGAACACTTCTGAACCATTCACAATTCTTCTCAGATTCATTGTCCAAAATCATTGGCCGACGCATTCGAACGTCTGGTCCGTCTCCTTATCACCTATTTAAGGAAAGCGTCGCCTCGCGTTCTTTCAACACCAATAAACGAGACAACTGCCCCGTTTACAGCTCCCACAATAATGAGAACCAGGACGAGAAAGTTATTTTCAAGGATAGAGAAAGCAATAACAGCAAGAATAAGATTGAGAATAAGTCCAAAGAGGGTTGCTTTCAAGATTCCTAACTGAAAACCGACTACAACTGCTCCCGAAATTCCTCCAATTACGATTCCTAAGACTCCACCAACGATCAAGCCAAGCCAAGCCCAATCGCTTGCGGGGCCAAGACCTGTAGACGAGTGATCGTTTTTTCCGGGAAAATATAGCAGGGTCGCCAAAGCACATCCCGTAAACAGTGCGCCAAAGATTACTCCACCGGTTTTTTTTAACGTATTCATATTTTTACTGAATATGCGTGCGAGAATTACAATTCCTTTCCTTGGTCTAGGGCGAATTTCTTAGAACACCGGTACTGTTGATGGTCAATCGTTCTGCTGCCATGGTTCCGATCATAAGGTTGTTTATTGTGACTGTACCCGATGGTGCAAGAATGTTTCCGTACAAGACGCTGTTGGAGTTAAGTGTAATGCCACCGGACGCAATCTTAACAGCGTCGGAGGGTGGGGGGACTGTAAAATCAACAACTCTCACAAAGGAAATCATCACGCAGCGTTTGGGCAATACCTCATATTTAGAAGGGCAGTCTCCCATGTCACCGTCGAGTCCCGTTCGTGATTTCATGCCGGGCGATAGAATGGAATTGTATCTTGAACGCATCGAACAAGATCTTCTCAGAAGTGCACTCGCGATCAATAACAACAATCAAACACGTGCGGCACAACAGTTGGGGATTAGCCGTTCCGGATTGATAAAGAAACTAAAGCGTATCGCTCATTGATTGGTGCATAAACACGCCAGCCTCGGTTTGTTTTTGCACCAAAATGGATATTCTTGAACCACTTCCAGGTGGGCTGGTAGCCCGTAAACTCTATTCGCCGACACCACTCGAACCACTAACCCCCGAAAGATGATCAACTCGACATCGAGCCACAGGCAGTAGGATGAGCGCTCGTCCTGTTCGATTACACAAATGCGAAATCTCCCGAAAAGCAAAATCATCGTAAACTACAAATGAGACGGAAATGAAGGAACCGGCACTTCGTAACTGCAGTGAATGATTATTAAACGGGGTTCGATGAGGTAGAAAATATGAAAATGTCTACGATCAAGAATATAAAAGCTACTTGGGTCTACGACAACCGTGCATATGTCTATGAATTAGTTTCGGAGACGCTTACCATAAACGATCAACTGGGAACAAGCAGATTCGAGTTGCGCGAAGTAGACGGTGAAGACTCGAATCTCGAAATAGTGATTATTCTAAGGGAACAAAATCAGTATCATTTCAAAACGGACTATTATGACGACCCAACAGAAGAGTGGTCGTTGAAATCATTTCAGTCCGAAAATGAATTGATTCTATACTACGATGGAAGACACGGTATCGCCTATTTCCACCTGGTTCTTGGCGATTAGTGTATTACGTTGTGCGCAAGCGTTCTATTCTCTCCAGACTCTGGTATAACCCTCAGAGCGGCTCCTGCAACTAATGTTCGATATCGCCTTTCGGCCATTAGAACGCTGCCGCGAATCTCAAAGTCTTACCGGCCCCCATCAAATACTCGATAAACAAAAACAAATAACCAGCGGCAGATAAGATATGCCTTCAGAGAAGGTTCGAAGGCTTCACTAATCGTGATCCTCGGAAATTTAATCACACAGGAGAATTAAGAAAATGTCAGCAAATATTTCGATCATCGGCAACTTGGGGAAGACCCCGGAAACAAAGATCACGGACAACGGCACCCTCGTGGCGAGCTTTTCAATGGCCTCGAATTCATTCAGGAACGGCGCGGAGGGACGTGTCGAGAAGACAGACTGGTTCCGCGTGACGGCATTCGGAAAGCAAGCGGAGACACTTGCTCGCTACGTGCGAAAAGGCAGTCGTCTTTACGTTCAGGGCCGTCTGACCTTTAACCCGTGGGTGGATCAGAACGAATCTCCGCAGGCGGGAGCAGAGATCGTGCTTCAGGAGTTCCAATTCCTGTCGGGCCGACGAGATGAGGAAGGAGACGGAACTGCAATGCAACTGCCACAGAACGCACCGTCGGAACTTCAGCAGGCTGCCGCATACTGATCAATCACCAATTCAAACTCTAACTGCCGCCTAGAGAGAACCCTCTTTAGGCGGCATTCCTTTTTGAATCAGGATCGGCAGCTATGCGATATCGAGTCGTAAGAATGAAACGGATCTCCAGAGAGTTTGTAAGAGCCAATCGCAATCGCATATTCCTGTTCGGTGACAACCTCGCCGGAATGGGCTTCGGCGGCCAGGCTGCGGCCATGCGGGGCGAACCGAATTGCGTCGGGATACCGACCAAAAAATTCCCGAGCAGTCGAGACGGCGCGTTCTTTACGGATTTAGAATTCGAGCAAAACAAAGCGGCGATCGACTATGCATTCGACGTCCTATTTCACAAAATTTCGAAGGCTGAACAGATCATTGTTATTCCTGCGGACGGACTCGGGACAGGACGGGCTCAACTTGAGAGCCGGGCACCGCTAACGTTCGCCTATCTACAAAAGTGTTTAAGAGCTCTTTCTCACAAATGACCTGATCTTGTTTCCCCAAACATATTTCTCCCGCGAATTGAGAGGGATTTTCAAGCCTGAATGAAAGTGATTTTATTCAGGGTTTTGAAGATGTGGCCCTTAATTACACGCGTCTTCGATTCGGCAACACGCCGATTCAATAGAGGAAGTTATGGCAGAAAGAATAAGTATTGAACAACTCAGAAAGCACGCACCTAATAATCAGATGCTGGCGTTCATGCCGGTCAATACCGGCTCGCCGATGCAGGACTGGTGTGCGCATCTTTCATCGAATCCGTTGCGACGAAGAGAACTCGAAGAATTCTCGATCTTGGGCGATGTTGTCGTTCGAATCGCCGACGAACTTGAACCGGAAGCGTTGGACCGCGTGCGGATAATGTCGCTCGAATATGCGATGAAGGTTTTGTCCGACGAGACCGATGCCAAAGAGTTCGTTAGATGCGTAAAAGCGATCGCGAGCCCGGACGCCGGGCAGTATGAATTCGAACAGATCGCAGCCTACTACTACGGTGAGATCAGGCGACGAGGTGTTGGCGAGGTTCTCCACGAAATGGGACTGCTCGGCATGCAGTTAGAAGCTGTTACGGCAACTTCTGCAGATCGTGAGTTCAGCTTCGAGGAATCTCGAACAAGAGAACAAAAACTTTGTGTTGCTGACCAACGCAGGGTTCAGGAAGTTGCTAAGAATCGCAGGCCGCTGCCGCCAAAATGCCCGAACTTCGATGACGAAATGCAGGCGGTTCTGAGGCGTGTCGGACGACATAAGGTCAGCCGCATGATGTTCGACGACTTTGCCGAATTCTATCTGGAAGACGGCGATAAATCAGTCGAAGAACTAGACAAAGACTTCACGACGTTCGATCAACTTGAGCAGTTTGATGAGAACGGACTGATTGGCATAACGATGAGTTCAAGCCAGCGTTCGGTGGTGGTCTTTGATCTCGATTGTGAGATCGATGCAAACTGTCTTCCATACGAATCAAGAGAGCTTTCGTCACAGCTTCCAAAGCTCTTTGTAGGCCATTCTTTAGGCGGCAACACCGTTCAGGAAGGACGCCGAATGATCAGCTGCGCTGGGTGGGCAATGCCTTCTAGACATCCGTTCTCGGATCGGGAATTCGAGGAATGGCTGGCACTTTCCCTTGATCAGATCTACGACAGCAAAGTCATCCGTTCGGTACGCCGTATCTACTCATTTAAACAAGGTAGTTTCGAGATCCTTGTAGATCAGGAAATCAATCCTGACTTTGAAGAGATGCATTACGCCGCCTCTGTCCTGCGCCTATTGTGGCAGCGTCAATACTCAGACTTTCATCTGCGAAGCCTTCGTCACGATTCGTATCAGGAAACCTACCTTGCGATTCGCGCAACTTCGGATACGGCTGATTTAGCCGAACTTAAGAAAAAAGCGTATGCAGATTTTAAGGAACACAAAAGCCTTTCCCTTAAGGAGTTCACGGCTCTTAACACCGTCGCAAAATCTCAGGAAGTTAGGTTGAAGAATCAACTTTCAATCGAAGCGAAAGGCTGGCTCCGAAAGATCGAAATGGCGACTCTTGGACAGCTACGTTTCCTGAAATTCGGTCTCTATAACGACCCGGCAGCGAAGGCATTTAAGCGGCAGGAGAAACAGAAACTGTGGGACGCGGTAAGGGCACGAGACGCAGAGCTAAACGAGATCGTTCGCTCGAATCGCACGATCCAGGCGAGCCTCTTCACGCAGCCCACTGTACAGCGAACACAGGTTAAGGTTGTGCATGCGGCCTGAAAATTGAAGAGCAATATTCAACGAAAGGAGCGGCGGCCAGTATTTTGGGCAGAACGCCTAGAAAAACTCTCGCATATGGCGAAACGCCGTTCCGTTCGGAGAACAAATAAACCACAAAAGGAGCAAGAAAAAACCATGTCAGCAAATATCTCGATACTCGGAAATGCGGGCCGCGATGCGAGCCTGAAATATTCGGAAAAAGGCACACCGGTCGCTAGCTTTCCGATCGCTTCAAACTCATTTAAGACCGGTCCCGAAGGGCGTGTACAGGTCACACATTGGTTCAATGTGGTTGCCTTTGGCAAGACTGCGGAGACGCTCGCCGAGCATGTAAAAAAGGGAACGCATCTGCTTGTTCACGGCAGGCTCTCGTTCAGCCCGTGGAGCACAGATAAGGGCGAGCCCAGATCAGGTGCCGAGATCTCGCTCTTCTCATTCGAGTTTGTCGGATCGAACCGGTCGGACGGCCAAACGCACCAAGTACCTACTGCCGACAGCCCCGAGCCGGACGTTCGCGAGTTCACGGGCACGGCTGTTCCCGAGGCACCGGTCAATGAGCCTTTCATCGATCAGTTCTGAGGTAGGTTGTTTCTGCCAGTTGGGGCATAGCGTCGGTGCCGTGCCCCAGTTTCCTATAGAGAAAAACGAGAGGTAGACAATGAGCGTTACCAAGTTAGTTGAGAATAAAAGCGGGATAGAGAGTGCGGCGGAATATGCGCCTCTTGTGACGATCTATGCGGATGCATCACGCATTAGGAATGGTGCAATCGACTCGTCGGCGGGCTGCGGTGTGGTCATGCTTGATCACAACCGACTGGAGGTAAAACTGGTTTCAAAATATTTGGGACAGATTACTAATCAGCAGGCCGAGATCCTTGCATGCACGTATGCGTTGGAGCAGCTTCGCAGATATTGTCGTATAGAGATCGTGTCAGACTCAAGATATGTAATAGATACGATGATGGGCCGAAACCACATGCGTGCAAACCGCTCGTTTTGGTCGCGTCTGGTCAAAGCATGCTACGGGCATCACGTCTCTTGGCGGTGGATAAAAGGACATTCGGGAGTGCAGTTTCAGGAAGTTGCCGACCGTCTAGCCCGTGCTACGGCAAGAATATGCTGTGACATTTCAGAAGCTGATATGGCGCAATTGGGCGGGCTTCTGTATCACGGCTCAGACCAGCTGGATATCCGCGAATTTGAGATGAAGCTTGAAATGATTCTATCCCAATACGAGTCATCTCATCGGTTCGTTCCCGCTGCAAAATTCGATGGGATTGGAACAATGCCTTCTGCATTTTCCGCCTAGCTCATATTCTTTTAACCTCTAGTTTTAAGCCAGCTTTTGAATGCCGGATCGCGCTCAAAAAGGTGGTTTAGCGCGTACTCGACAACATCGTCATTGGTGATATCGGTATTCATGCTGACGGACGCGAACTGAAGATATTGTTTCAGTTTGCTGTCGGTCGCTTCGAGTACACGTGTGTTCAATTTTACGAAGTTCAAGCGGTTGATCTGCAGCAGCGGACGCTCGAAATTCTGCTTTGTAGAGGGGGTGATATTGCTCTGATCGTTCATTAGTATTTGGTCTCCTTACGTTGGCGAATTTACTGGCTTGGTTGGTAAATCAATCGGCGTGCCGTAGCAGAGAACTGCGGTATTTGTGGCAACGGGCGGCGAATAAACGAACCGCATTTGGCGTAGAAAACGAGGCGGATCGAGGGGGCCCGTAAAAAATCAAAAATTACAGCGGCGGGTGTATGACAGGATAGACCAAAAACCGGCCCGTGTAATTCACATAAGCCTCACACTGTCATTAAGTTACGCGGTGTCATCAAAATTACAAACCGCAGTTCTCGCCATATTTCTCGCAATAGGCACGTATTTTGCTCATGTCCAAATGGTCGGAGAAATTACAAACCGACGAATTGGTGACAAAACGCCGCCACAAAAATCGAGAGATGAGAAAGCGAGACAGAGAAAAAATAGTAAAAAATATCGAGTTGGCTATCGAGGCAAAACAGGGACGGCCGATCAGCGTCAGGCCCTACGATGAGGACCACAAAAAGCTTGAAGAGATCGCAGCCGAAACCGGTGAGAATAAGTCGGCGATTGTCCGTCGAATGATCCATTTCGCCTTGAAGGATAGACACCAGCATTTTGCTTCGGGTCGCTGTCAGGAAAAGCTCGATTGGCTTGTGCGAACCGGCCGCCAGAACGAGACTATTGATCTTGCTGTAAGCGACAACATCGGCGAGATTCGAGAAAGCATTGATCGAATGGAATCGGAGCTCGAAAATGCACTAGAACTGCTACGTCAAGCAAGCTCGCTGACTACCGAAATCTACTCGATGTCGAGTATGTCGATTTCCTCGTTAAATCTCGTTTTCACAAAGCTCATCGAATACACTTCATCATCACCGAACGACCGGAAACAAAGTGTTGTTATCGCCTCTACCGCAATGGCTGAGCTGATCGAACACGCCGTGTCCGATCTTAAGAAATGTCTCCTGTTCCACGAGCACGTCTCAGGAAACGAATCCCTTCACAACAGCTACCTTGCAACCAAGGTCCGAATACTAAAACAGCGAATCGATTCCTTGCCTAAACCGGCGAGTCAAGTAGCGACCGAATCATGAGAGTTATTGCCAGCGTTCAATCAAAAAGAGGCAGTTCTCGCGGTCTCATTCATTATCTAGCGCACAGTAAGATCGACCGGAATGCAGAGCCCGAAAAAGGTCGTGAACTTTTTAACGAGTTTACCGAACACCTTTCCGTAAGAAGCGCAAACAACTTTCTTAAATCCGATTGCGGGAAAGGCCGTCCCTCAAACGACGAACTTCATCATCTTGTTCTCTCATTTCGGCGGGAGGATTTTCAACAACTTGGTTCGACTGATGAGGAACGGCAACGGCAACTAAAAATCGTCACAAGATTTGCCATCGGACAGCTAGAAAAGAGTATCCAAAGCGAGCGGCTTGCGTGGGCAGGCGCCGTTCATCTCAACACAGCAAACCCGCACGTTCATATCGCAATTCAAAAGCAATATCTGACCAAAGATCTTCAGGGTAGATCGCTGAACAGAATTCCACGGGAGGCGCTTCCGCATTTTGAAATCATCGATGGAGAAAAGCGGATTATCGACGGCATTCTGATCGAATCCGCGAAGAAAAAACTTCAGGAGCTTGTTGCGGAACGGACACCTTCACTGGAACATGCCAATGACAAGCAGCACAATCGAAATGCTCCACAAAAACATGACGCCATTGAGTTTCAAAAGGGCGACGGAAATACTCACGAACGAGAGATTCTACGCCGGGGTATTCTTGCAGAATATCAACTCATGTTTAAGGAAGAAAAAATTGCCTTTCTAATAGAAAATCGTGAGAGCCTCAAGTTTCCGATCAGGGATCCGGAGAAAGCAATAACGCAAAGAGTCTCGCTCTTGGAGCTGAGGCAATCAGCAACCAACTCCGAAGACTGGAGCAAAACACCGCAATCACGCCAGATCATAGCGATAACCAACAGCATACTCGCCCGTGAAGAATCGGAATTCTTCAAACTCAAAGAGGAAACTGCATCTATTCGTGGTGAAGCAAATCAGATCCGAACCGACTATAGAAAAAGAGGAGTAAAAGTACCGCCGCCGGCATTCAATAAACAAGAACTCGATGAACTTCAGAGCGAATGTCTAGCGAACACGAAAATGCGTGAATTTCGCTATCTTGAGCAGGTGAGAACCGACCTTGAAAACAAGAAAGAAATTGCACCTAGAACTGTTTCTGATCTTGGACTTCTCGCTGGACAAAAAGCGGTTTCTGAAATGAGGATGCGGCTACATCAGCGGCAGATCTCGGACTTCAAAGACAACGCGTATTACCGAAAGGTGAAGGTTGGAAACGATCGAGTCTCCTTGGCGATGATAGCTCGTCAAAATGATATCAAAAACGATGATCGCTCTGTTCTAAAAAGCATTCGTTCAGCATTCGAATATCTTACGAACAAGCCCTCAAGCCGAAATTCCAAGTCAAAGGAAGTTTTTCTATTCGATTCGGTCAATACTTCTCTGAGTGAACAATCCTTGCAAATGAGCAAATCGATGCGGCAGGAGCACAAGATTGTTGGGGTTCTGAGTGAAGTCCTTGATCGAAGCAGCACCTTCGATACAGTGAAGCCAGTGTTTTCTGCCCATCAGATCATCGAACTTGACACACTCTCAAGAAAACTCAAATTTCCCAATGAATACGCATCCAATTGGAATCTCCAAAGGACGTCGATTCAAGGGGCGGTGCCCAGCCAACACGGAGCTAAAGGAAAGATCGGCCCCGCAGAAGCCGGGAATCTTTATCAAGCGATCGGGGGCCGCGCATTGGCCAGAGAAATTCTTTGCAATATCGAACTGAGTAAGACAAAAGAAGACCTCGCTTTCTACCGAAAATCAAAGCGTTTTCACAGATTTGCGATCGAGGACAAATCGAACGGTTCGATGAGTTATCTGAGTCTCAACGATGTCGATCTACCACGAAAAAGCTCGATTCTTGACCAAGCACTGAATCTACTGTTAGAGAGCAAAGATCATCGAACCTTGAGACGCGAGATCGAAGGCCGCGCAAGGGATCGCGAGAGATGTCTCAAAGCGGACGTGGCGGCCGCCAAAGAACTGTCGCTGAATGCGGCCAAAGAGGCTTCGGAGTTTAGGCAACTGTCCCTGTTGGCTACTGCTGCGGATCTCACCTACCAGCCTATCTTCACAACAAGCGAGATCACT
This sequence comes from Chloracidobacterium sp., assembly GCA_016711345.1. NCBI lineage: Bacteria > Pseudomonadati > Acidobacteriota > Blastocatellia > Chloracidobacteriales > Chloracidobacteriaceae > Chloracidobacterium > Chloracidobacterium sp. The sequence continues at coordinate 167,930 of JADJTD010000001.1, read as the reverse complement.
GAGATCGAGAAACGCATCACAGCGACATCGAGCAGCCGGGAAGCAAAGCGACTGAACTCGATACTCAAACACTCAACCGGAATTGATGGGACGAACTTCAACGAGCTTCTAGTATCGGTCGTTAAGCTTAAAACGAAAGCAAGGTCTGGCGAAGAACGAGATTCGACTGCACATGAAAAAGGAGGATGGGCCGAGAGGGAAGATGTGACGACTGGTCGAGGTATTCGGACCGGAATCGAACGGAGTTGATATTTAGTTGTATAGAAAGCCAAACCATAGTTGGTTGGCTGACTTCGAGGCACATGATTTGCCATTTGTTCGGGGCGGTTAGTCAACGAGCCGAAACGGGGAGGGGCGAGTTATGAAACATGATCTGAGCAATAAGGTAATTGCTCGCTTGAATGAAGCGGAGTCTACGCTTCCAAACAGGAGTCTCGATCTCGGGAATATTAGCACTCCAGAACTGGGGCTTCTTTCACCCAATCGGAACGAAATTGCACCACGCGGTAGCGGTCGCGAAGCCGCACTTTTCGCTTACTCCGAACGGCTGCGAAACAGCTACAAACAAAATGATGGCGGACTGAGGGATGGTATGGTTTTGCTTGGCGATGCCTTCCGGAACGGACAGCCGATTTCGATCACGTGTTTCTGTCGGGCAGGGCAGGCGTGTCACGCAGATGTTGTTAAGCTCGCGATTGAGAAAGTTGCGAAGGCAATTGAGGTCAAAGAGCTGAATCGAGCCTCACGTCATACGCTTACCCAAGATTCAAACTTTCATCCGTCGAATCCACGTACCGAAAGGGCAATCAACGAGATCCTTTCGGTTAGCCGAGCAGACCTTGAGCTTTCAAAACTTGACGACACAGATGGCCGCAACAGGAGCGAGCACGCTTCGTACTTGAACAGCAGATCACAGTTTCTCCGTGACACATACGAGCGTGGAGGAACCGTTCAGAATTGCGTTCTGATAATTCCGAAGGAGTCGCACGATCTAAAATCACCGCTCCAACTCGCAACTCTTAACTACGGAGTAATCCGACTTGAACCATTGGTCGGGTCAGACAAAGCTCGCGAAGTCGCACCACAGATCCTTGACTATGGAAAAGCCATCGCCGGCAGCAATGCAGATCGAGAGACCGAGGCAAAGGTCTTTCGTTGGATCTATGACGCGCTGGACGGAAAACGAGAGTTTTTGGACCGGGATCGCGATCAGTCGAAAGCAGAATCGACGACAGAGCGATTCGATCGGACTCTGGCAGAAATCGCAATTGTTGCGGGTGAGATGGAGAAGCTCGAACCGACTGACCGTTCGATCCAGTATGAGCCGCTTCTCGAGCCCGATCTCCACGATACGGAACATCAATTTCGAGGATCGGTCGAAGAACCTAGTGAAACCTTCGAGCATCTTGCAACGGAACGAGATTCTGAACACGTTAATAGTACTCTCGGGTTTGAGCGCATCGAACTTGAGAGTACACATCTAAACTTGCTCGCTTCCGAAATTTCCGTGGAAGAGATGAAGCACTGGGCTGAGGTCAAATTTCCGGCACTGGACGATGCCCTGGAAAATGGCATTTCGCCCTCCATAATTCTAAAACTTTTTAGGGCAAAAGCTGATAAGCCGATCGTGAATGATGTGAAAGGAAAGGAGCTAAATTACGAGGACCTTCGATTAGCATCCGCATATCTTGAGTACCAGCTAAATCAACCTGAAACGAGACTTCGACATTTCAACGGACGGTATCGAGACTACGCACAGATGTTAGATCGCTGTCAGTCGCGTGAGGAAGTTATCGAAGCGTCATCAAGGATACGAATTGAAAATGCCTCTGTGGGGCTTCAAAAGCTACAGAATGCGCAGAATCGAGATACTAAGAACCTTCCGGCTCTGACGCAGAAAGAAATGCAAATGTTGTTTACCGAGCAGTCGCCCCGGCACTACGCCTCCGAAATGATCGTCGCGAAACTTAACTACGCCGGTGACCGCGAGACAACAAAAGCAAAAACTGAGGCTTTGAAAAGAGGCGAGATCGCACGCAGCCCAGAGGCCCAACAATTAATCGAAAGTCTGGAATCTCGAATGGAAAGAAAGTACCTGAACGATTCCTTATCAGCAACAAAGCATTTTCTACAGAGTCTCAAGACCCCGAATGAGGAACTCCGCTTCAAAAACAACTTCGACCACAGTGAACTTTACAGCAAACTGCCGCCTGCGGAGAGGGATTTCGTTTATCAAGTAGCTACCGAGCAGAAGGAAAGGCTAGAAGCAACGGCCAAACTGACCACCCAGGAATCGAAAGGTCCCTTCATCGACGGAACCAACCAATCCACGCCCGATCTCCAACCAGGCAAGCTTCAAGCAGCGCTGAAAACCGAGCTACTCGAATTGTCACTTGCAAATGCCGATCCGAAGTTTGTTGAGGAACGAACCCGGGTAATTTTAACGGATCATTTGAGTTCGGTTGGAGCAAGAAGTGCGAATAACGACGCGAGACAATTGCTGACTTTCGAACTCAGCGGCATCGTTAATCAATTTAATGACAAGGAGCTATCCAAAGATCGTCTTCCATTCTCCACGCAGTCGATGTCCGCAGACGTTCTAAGTCGGGATGACCATTTTCGAACTACGTCCGAGCGTATTCGGTAGCTTAAGTACGCCTCGATTTACCTGATCGGCAAACCAGAAGCCTAGAGCTTTTCAATAAGTTCATCCTTTATGAAATTAAATGCCTCATTAGCATCATACTGTTCCGTTGGTCTCAACAACGCCCGTGTGTCGCCTAGGAACTCGTTGTCCTCCATCTTGGTTTCGAGGTTCCGGAGAAACTGTTTTCTGGTTGGCGGATTGTCTACGGAAAAAGCGATATACTTCCGATAAACTTCAATGATCTGTTGAGAATCTGGCCGTTGCTCTTGATACGCCTTATAAAGATCGTAGAGGTCGCGCCCTTTGCGACGCTGATACAGAGCCCTAAGCTTCGTTCCGAGAAGCTCTTCGATCCTATACGTGACAATATCGGTACTTCCGCTAAACCAGTCCGATTCCGTTGCAAAGGGAAACTCCTGCAATCCCATCACGTTAAAATGCTCGCGGCAGTTTATTTCGACTTTTAGTTTCAACGGTTGGACCGGTGGTATTTCCGATTCGTATCGAAAACGGAGAGTATTATTGTCTTTCTTCTGAGCAACAGATGCCGTACCGACGAATTCAAGCCTACTTTGAAGGCGAGCAAGCGTTTCTTTAATTGGTTCAGGTTTGATCTGAACGAGATCGATATCTTCGGAATACCGAGGTTGCGGGGTCAAGTAGAGTTTATGAAGAGCGGTGCCGCCGCGAAACGCTAGTCGTTCGCGTAGGAAATCATCCGAAAAGATTTCCACAATGGCGCGTGTGATCACAAGGTCCTGCTCGACCTGTTCATTTGTCTGCCATGGGACGAAATTGGCCCATTGGGTGATATATGCGGTAGGAATCACTATTCGGTATCTATCGTTTCATTTACAACTACATTCCATCTCGTTTCAACCGGAAATCCACGTTTCCTTTTTGTTGTACTTAATGGCACAGGAAAGAACTTTTCGGCATTTAATGCCGCGGCTTTATACAGCCCGTCGGCGAGGGATTCTGAATCTGTTGCTGTTTCGAGCAGGTAACCGAGCCGCTGAATTACGGCAGTTGGAACGAACTGAATAAACTCGTTGTTTAGTTTCTCGATACGGATCGCTTCGGTCAGCTCTGAGAGCACTTCAACTACTCGGTTCAAACCGCCGACTCTTTTATGGTGCTGTACCAAGTCGGCTGCTGTAAGTTCTGGCGAGGAAATCTTAACAACTCCAGTATCGGTCTTTCGGTCTTCGAGAAGGTCATCTGGGATCTCTTTTCTTGTTATGTAGTTTACCTTTATCCCCTTCTTCACGGTCGGCCTCATGGGCGGAAAACTCGTAAAAACAAAGAACTCTTGAGGCACCTGGTGTGCCGCGCCGTAAAATGCAGCAGCGTTTAAAAGGCCAACGTAATATGAACGCTCCAAGAAACGCATTAGTCCGTCAATAAATAGTGCCGGAGGAAGAATCCCGCGTGAAGAGTATTGAGGCGTGACAATAACGTAATAGCCCTTGTGGGCGGAAATTATGGTGCCCTTTCGTGATAATCGGTTCAGAGAACGTTTGATCGCGGTTTCAGAATACTGCGGCAGCTCACTCTCAACTCGATCCAGAGAGAAAGCGCTCCGGCCGAAAGCAATTTCCTTATCTACCCATTCTTCGACTCTAAGTTGCGAACTTTGTGATCTCATGAAAGTAATCCTTTGCACAAAGTACCACTTTTCGGTACTTTTCGCAAAGAAATACTTTACTTCGAATTCGAGTACACCGCTTTGTGATCTACCTGCTCAACCATTCCTCTAAGAGCCAGATCCTGTTCGATCGGTAACAACCGGGGTAGTTTGCCGACATCTTCTACAGTGAGAGCGGCTCCTTTCCATGTTCTTTTTTTCATAGGCGTTCCTACTAAAAATAATGTTGATGCCTCCTCACGCTCTTTGCCGATTGGGATGGCCCAGAGAGTGAACCGATTTTGGTCAATTCTTGAGTAAAGATAGAAGTAGTTTCTGTGGATCATTGAATGTCCGTCCGAAACGTAATTTCGATCCTTCTTTTCCCAGACGACGCCTTCGAGATCTTTCAGCGTTGCGGGGAACGAACCGCGTTTTTGGTGGAACTTCACCAGATCTCTGTTCATCGATGCGGTTGCGTCAACGGGGATTTCTGAGCTTCGCTTTCGTTCCTGCGACCAAAGGGAGTAGACATAGACGCCGATCAAAATTGTGAGGGCCAGCGGGGCTAGGATGAGCGAGATCTTGAGTCTATTTAACATGCGTTTTAGATCGATGCGTGTTCAATCACCAAAGAACCTCCATTGCCTTCGGCAGAAAAGTATCCCACCTCGACAGGAAGGTTGTTGAGAGCGTTGTAAACTGGATCCTTTTTCACCGATTCGCCGTCTAATTGATGTTCCAGCGAGTCAAGTGCTGGCTCTTCTACAGATAGAAAAGCCAGTTCTGAAAGACGTTCATTCGAACAGATTCGATCGACCTCAGATGAGATAACTTCTTTGAGAGCTGCCTTGTCATGTTCGGCAGCCTGGTTAGCATGTCCCGAGTCTGTAAACGAGAATTGAGGATCAATATCTCCAAGGTGGATTTCGCGGGGTGTGCCTTTGGTCGCGGTGGAATAAGTGTTTTTATGAACCGCAAAAGGCGGGTATGCAGCGCGGATCGGCGGGGCGGTGTCGCTGATAATCAACACTTCGGAATGAGCTGCTGTTTGTCGAATCTCATTCGGCAGCATGAGTGCACGTTTTTGCTCCGCGTATCTGGTGTTGTCCTGTTTCTTTCCCGGAAAGTCCTGAAATGTTTTTGAGAAGATCGTCGTTTCGCCCAGCTGCTTTGAGGCGTACTCGGCAGTCACATCGTCAAGGCCAGGCAGAAAGATCTTGGTCATTATGGTGCCGAGTATCGCATTCGCCTGCTCACGACCGTATTGGTCGTACATTTGAGGTAAGTCCTGATATCCGAGACCAAGTCCAACACCGCGTCCTCGACCGATACCCGATATTCTTTTGACTTCCGATACATTCAACTGGTAAGCCTCGTCTATGAGAACGAAGCACGGATGCTCTGGTTCATTTACACCATCGAGCCTCATTTCCATAACGGCCTGTCCGATGAAGGTAGCGATAAACTCTTTATAGACGTCGGCGGCCCCTTCCGAGACGACAAGGTAAATTGCGGTACCGGGTTTGCGAAGGTCGGCGAAGTTTATCGAGTGGCAACCAAGTGCCGCTTCGTCTTTGGTTGGCGGCATCATCACCATCCGAGCAGGTGCAAGCGTGAACGGTCGAAGCTTGTTGTACAAACCTATCAAAATGGATCCGCGAGTCTGAACCGGTGCCTGGCGAAAAGCCAAATACGCTTGTTTCGCGTAGAGGCTTGGCGAATTCATCATCGCATCGTTGAAAGCCTGATCGCCGTCACCGCTCAGGAAGAGTAGAAAGTCGGCCGCGAACGCTGGGATAGCTTTCTCACGGTAAACTTCCGCGATGTGAAGCAAAATTGCCGTCAAAGCTATCTGTTCGGCATCACCCCAGAAAGGGTCGGCATTCGTCCGGCGTCGGCCTTCTATACCGAGCATCATCCCGGCAATCTGACACGCAAACGCAGGATCGTTTCTGCATTTTGGAATGAAGTTCCACCGATCGCTTTTTGTCGGATCGTTGAGGTCCAAACGATAGATTGTTTCGGCCGAACGGGCAGTCTGGGCGAAAAGCTCGCCCTTTGGATCGTAAACCAGACATGATGACTTGTTAGGATCGCCCGGATCATGGACATGAAAAAAGTCTTTGATTTACCGGAACCGGTCGGGCCGAACATAACAAAGTGGCGAAGCCACTGACTTGCGGGAAGAAATACATCGCGACCCCAAAACGCTTTTGCGAGAGGAAGCGCATTTGCAGGTAGTGGCAATCCTCTGATCCGATTCATCAGACCGCAGCGAATCAGATCGGATGCCTTCGCCCACCGCGCTGAGCCATGGGCAGTACTCATACGCCGAACGCGGTACGCCCACATTAGTGAATAGGAATCTACAAGCGAACCCGCAAGACAGATCAGAGCCATCGCCCAAAAGACCAAAGTTATCAGACCATAAACGTCTAAAAGATATCCCGCAAACAAGCAGACTATTGAACCGAGTAATCCCAAAGCAATGAAGAAAACACACATGCCAATGTCAGCCGACCACTGCCAAAACGCTTGATACGATGGCAGATACTGCTCATTTGCCTTCCTTGGAATTCCGTAGGAAGCGTCGAATTTCTCAATCCATTCACGCGAAAACATAGCTTGATCGGTTACCGTGTGTTACGAAGATAGTCACTCTGTTCTTTCAGCGAACCATATGTTGCCGAAGTGATGGACGATACATCACCTCGCCAATGCCGTATCCTCCAGCCTGACGCACTCAATTGTTCAACAGTGGAAAGAGCTGCCGGAAAGGGTTTATCGCGGCTCGCTTCAAAATATAGAACGGTGTTGGGTTCGCTTAGAGGGAGCGGAAATCTAAAAAGTAATTGTGATCCTAGATCGGATTTTGGTACGGCCAGTACTTCAAATGAAAAGGGTTCGCGTCGATATACGATATGAAACGTGCTTCGCTCGGAAGTAATAGTTGCTGAATTTGATTGAATCCCGGGCGGCAGTAGTCGGGCGGCATTAAGATGGCGAATTATCAGATCGACATTCTCTGGGAGTCTTCCGTTTTGAGTATTCAGCGACAACACCGACAACGAGATCGCCATTCCCAAAGCCGACGTTTCTCTGAGTCTTACCGCATTATCATACTCGAGGCCGGAGAACGGGTCTTCGGTCTGCGGTCCGGTCGGCGAAGACTCTTTTTCAAATTCAAGCCCACGAGTTTCAACAAATCGAACCTGGGCCGTTTCGCTCTGCGGCATCAATATTCTGACAAATCCGTAGATGCCGACCACGCAAACGACTACCAGTAGGCCAGAGTATTGAGTGCGAACCACCGACTGTTTGATCGTCGAAAAAAGCCCCAATTTGGATTCTGTTCTGTTCATAGCGAATTGTCGGCGAGCTGCGGCCACCTAATCTTCCAACTGGCATCGCGCGAGCCAAGCCACGAATCGATGTCCGGGTGGAAGGCGTGCGTCATCGCCAAGAGATAGTCGAGTTGAAGAGTCAGCAGTTCTCTGGACGCGCCGGTCTTTACGAAATAGCAAAAATATCGGACCAAGTTTTTCGAATTCAGAGACTCAACCGAGTCGCGTTCGAGAGCTGCAACGATGTCGATCGACTCACGGACACTCGGATGATCTTCCATTCCGGCGATTCCGCGAACGGCGTCTATTAGCTTGGTTGTAAGTGCTAAGTGGTTTGAAGTCGCGCGTTTATTTCTTGTCGATAAGATCTCAAGTTCCTTTTCCAGCGAAGGACTCGCAAACCGGCTGTAAACGTGTCTCGAAATGAACGGCGAACTGAGTTTGTGGCGCAGATCATTTGAGGTCGTGATCACGATCGGTCTCGAATTCCAGTCGGGAACGCCGATTGTTCCGCCTTCGTATCGTGGAATGTAGATCAGTCCACGTTCGAGCGGCATAAGAAGTGAATCTTCAATGCTGGCCCCAAACTTATCGCTTTCATCAAGGATCAACACCGGCGGTGGTTTCATTGGAGTGCTCGACGCCGCGCTTGCCGCCAAGTCGTATGCCATTCCTACTTCACCAAGAATCAGAAATCGGCGCTGCCACTTAGAGCGTCGGGCATTGTCGAGAAACTCGGCCTGCTCTTCAAGTGGCAGTTGTTTTGCGAGTGCCAGGTGTTCTCTCATCCACACGGCTTGCTCTTCATTATCCCAGTCATAGAGGATCTCTTCCTGTTTTAGCCCATCGCGTCCGGCAACAACGCACATCGAAAGATTGCAGGCGGCGGCTAACGCTTCGGGAAATGCAGTCTTCCCGCTGCCGCGCGTACCGGAAATAAGCCATGCCCGTCCAGACTTAAGACTTTCACAGAAGTCTTCGAAGACTTGCTCGTCGGGCACGTATCCGTGTCCAGCCATCAGTTGGAAAAGCTCACCGGGCTTTCCGTCTGAGACAAGTTCGCGAGGGTTGATCTGTGGACGGGATGCGTCAAACGGAATCATTCCTTTTTTGCTCCCGTTTCTGCGTTGGCAATTGAAGTGTTCGGTTCGGGTAGTTGCGTTACAAGTACGTATCCGGTGGTTCCGGCTAAGACCTCTAGGAACGTGTCCTCGGGTTCGTTTCCAAACAGTGACTGACTCGTGTCCTCAGACAGTTTTTCGGATCCTCTCCGCAGGGGCTCAGATATTACTACTGTTCCCCCTGACCGGAAAGAACCGACCGATCCCAATATCGAGCCGGCAGTATCTTTTATGCCTCGAAAGAATCGAGTCCACTTTCCGGTGAGTCTTTTCCTGTTTCCGGGAATCCCTGAGGCACCGTCAGTTCCCAATAGTTCGCCGGTGAACTTCACCAGTTCACCAGAAACCGGATCGATCAGGCCGATAATATTGACGAACGCTCTTACGGATTCACCGCCCCGTAGATTGCCGATTAGAGTCGTGCCTGCCGGATAGGAGTAACCTTTTCCTACAACCGGTTGCGTCAATTCCATACGTACGACCCCACCGGAATTTCTAAGCGTGTAGATCGCTCCAATAAGGCGGACCGTAAGCAGTGAGCCAAACGGCAGTGAGCCACTTACTTTTGGCTTTGGTGTGTCCGAGGTTGTCGCTGAAGTCGCTGCACTATTATTGCGAAATTGCTCATCTCTGACCTTTGTGACTCCAAAGAACAGCGAGCGTCCTAAGGGTTCGGTTGACGATACAGATTTTGACAGGGAAGTGTTGCTACCCTGTGGAGAATTCTTCTTTGTCTCCAGGTTGGTGGGCTGATCCTCTCGTTTGAGAGCGTCCCTTGGGGAGACATCAGTGCCAACATTCAAGGAAGGCTCGGTTCTCGTTCGCGATGCTGACATCGAAGAGATATCGTTTGACCCGGTGTCAATAGTAGCGGGTTTGTCGACTGATATCGGTTCATCGGATTGCCCAACCACAGAGTCCTTGCTTGGTATTGGCTCTTTTGACGCTACCATTGTGAGGGCAGCCTTAAGTTTCTCATCCTCGGTCATTGGAGCCGGAGACGAGTCCTTTTGGCTCGTTCGATTGACGGCCTGGGGATTCGGCGTAGCGAACCAACCCATACCGAAGAACCAGGTGATCGCTGTACCCATCAGTAACAAGAATACCGTGAACGCGGCAACGGTTTTTAGTACCTTCGCGGTTCGGGAAGTTTTTCGTTCCGATCCGGTTTCAAGATCCAATTCATCATCATCAACTTCATTCTTCGAAAGTTCATTCTGATCATCCAGCAACATTTTCTCGCGTTCTTCATCTGCCTCGATGTCCGGTAAGGCGGTCGGAATATCGGAATTTGTAGTTAACGTAGTTTGCATTGCGTGTCTCCTTTATTTCGATCCGTTAAGAGTTGCTGAGATCGGAGCGTCGATAGCTTCAGTTTGAGCAACGGCGACTCGAATCTTTTGATTAACCCCAAGGAGCGGAGATTTGTAGACAAGAGCATAGAACGTAGTAGAGCCTGGTTGGACAAGGCCCTCAAACGCGGTTGTTTCCAAATAGCGGAGATCGAGTTTGGTGGTAAGAAGGCTGTTGCCGTCCTTGTCGAGGGTCTGGATCTGAAGTTCAGGGGAACCTCGAACGAGCCTTAGATTTGTTGATGCAGAATTGCGAATCGCAATAACAACAAGACGGTTTTCGGAATCAAGATCGGTGACGCGGGTCAGTGATAGTTCCAAACCGTGAAGAGGTGAAGACCACGCGGAGAGGTGCTTCTTTTGATCTCGAAGAACGTCAGCCAACCGCTTGTTTGCAGCCTTCGATATCTCAGCATCGGTCATTGCTCGCTTCGAACCCGCCCGCTTTGATTCGGGTATTTCGGCGAAAACAGCGTTTGAGATTGAGTTCAACTCCGACATTGGAGCATCAGAAATCTTCTCTTCGGCGGGCCGTGCTGAACCAACCAGTTTGGATAGTGCCCGTGAGTTGATCGGAGGAGAATTCCTGGTGTCACCGCCAAGGTCAAACGCGAGTCCTGCAACCTTCCGCGCCGACACAACTGCTTCGCGGTCATATGAGATAACGCATCTGTGAGCATTCTTCTTAAGGTCGCTGACCGGTACCAGTTCGAGAATCAAAACCAGGCCGGATCGCATCTGCAGGCTGATCGCGGCAGAGGTCGCCCCATCTTTTGAAGGGACGAATCCTTCTCCCGGATAAATGGTTATCGATCGGTCGGTTTCTTTTGTCGGAGACTGAAACACTGACGCAAGCTTGGGGTTTCCCTCATGGATATAATAGATTCCGTCCGAAGCGGGAAATTCGACAATAGCAACTGCGTTTTGGGCCAGTCCCAGACGCACAACAGTAGGCTGCTTCGGGTTGACCGTTACATTTGCTTCTCCCGACAGGAAATCAGGGAGCGGAGCATTAACTACCGCAACGGGCTGTATTTCTTTGGAGACCGCTGAAATGTTTACGACCTTTTCATTTGAGGTCTGATTGGTCTCGTTCGAGACCGGACGAACGACATTCTTTACCTTAGGTTTGTGAACAGGCTTCCGGCTCTGCGGATACGCATTGACAACAAATGCCGACAGAACGACGAGAGAGATTCCTAATATCCTCGTACTGTATTTTCCCAGATTTGAAATGCTTAAAGTTTTCATGATTCAGATGATGTTCCTTGCTACTTACCGCCAGTTGTTTCACTGCCGGGTTGAATTGCTGATGATGTTTCCTCCGCATCGCCGATGAGCGATAAAGGCGAGATGGTCTTGCCGTTTACGGGTTCGACGCGAAACCGAAGAATGGTGAAGCCGGTTCTCAGGTTATTGTCGTTTCGGATCGGAGTTGTAGGGCTGTCCTTCAGCAGAAATTTACATTTGAGCTGAACGGACTCTTCGACATCCTGGCCTGCGGCTTTGCGCCTTATCTTGCGCGTGCCGATCGCTCGCAGAATGTATGGGTCGCTTTCATCTACGGACAAGTCCTGTAGTTCCCATGACGAATTCACGCTTTCAGTCTTCTCGGCAGCGAGAACGCCGTTCTGCTTTAGTCGATTGGCCATCGCCATCGAAAGATCAGGGTCGAGCATTCGGAGCAGTTTGTTTACTTGCGCCTCGCGCGTCGTTTGTTCGACTTCGTAAAGAGCGGTTAGAAATTCCTTGACCAGATACTTCTTGTCAGTTGATGTAGGAACGTCCGGCATGATGCTGACGGTTTCGGTTGAACCATAATCACGGTTGTTTAGTTCGACAACTCGTCCGCTCGATTTATCGACCACAATCCGGTCTGCCTTTCTAAAGATCAGGAACATGTTTACGCAGCCGCTCAGAACGAGGGCAAACAGCAACACGCCGAGGATCTTCAATAGCGATGCGATCGTAACGATGTCATCCGGGTCGCGAGTAAGGTAAGTTGGTGACCCGTTCACCATGTTCCCTGTATCAGGCGGTTCGATTTTTGTTTCATTTGCTTTCATAAGATTTCGGTCTCGAAAGGGCTAATGGCAAACGCAGTGCCAGACGCGAAATAGCCACTCTCGGGTCAATAGTCGGCTTCTAACTCCACATCGGCAGAAAAATTTGCCGAACGGTGCGAAAGTCGTCCGTAGTTGACTCGAAAATTCGCCGACTATCGTTCGTGAGTCGATAAAACAATTTCTCCGGCGAAAGTTGAGCGGGCTCGCCGCGCTGAATTTGTTGGAATGTTTTGTCCGACAATAACGGGGCCGAAACTGAGTTGAGCCTCGTCTGAAGTTTTCCGAGAGATCAGGCTCCGTCTACCGGTTCGCGGATCGTAAAAAACCAAAATTGCTTTGCTTTCCTGAACCTCCGTTGCCTTGATCTCCCTTTCACTCCTGGGATATTTCTCGGCGGCAAATGGAATCGGAGCCGTGCCGAATCTGCCTTGCTGCTTAAGCCAGCGATACACCTGCACGCCTTGCGAAACATAGCCCAGAGTTTCCTTGTACGGCGGGACACCGTTGACCGTCCTCCGTTGCGAGGCATTGATTATTCGTCCGTTCGACTTTAGATTTCGTCCATAAAGATACGCAGAGACGGTGCCTTCGCCGGCGTTATAGGCGGCTAAAACAGACTCAAGTTTCCAATCAAATAGGCGTCCCAAATACTTCACATACTTCGCCGCCGCATATAGCGATGAGGTCGGCTCGTACGGGTTCGTGAGCCCAAACCGGGCAGCAGTCGCGGGCATGAACTGCATCAGTCCCTGAGCGTTTTTTGGACTGGTCAGCCATGGCCGGAACCGCGTTTCGTTATAGGCAATAGTCCATAGGATGAGCGGGTCGACGCCTTCGCTTTTTGCGACCTTTTCTATCGTCGCCTCGAACAATCTGGCACGTGAAAGTACATCCATTCTTCCGAGTGAAGTTCGAGAAACCAGTTGTTTTTCCTGCGCTGTAGCAGCTAAAGGGAAACCAGCAAAAAGTAGCAAGAACAATGTGATCGGGTGTGTGATTCGTTTTTTCATATCACCCGCCCTTCGCAACCGATGTGCCACCGATGTGCAGCCGATGGGCCGCCGATGCCGATCATCGAACGGCACGAACCTTGCAGAGCGAGTGAAAGTATTGACGCATCTGGACCCTTTTTCCGGGTTCGTCAACGAAAACTTATAAAGCGAGGACGACTATGAAAAAACTACTGACACTTATCAAAAGCCATGTACCTGCACTGGCGCCGCTCGGATTAATGTTGCTTTTCACGCAACTGACTTCTGCACAAGGCCCGATCTTCACCGGAGATGCAAGTAACCTCTCCAACATCATTCGTGAAGCCCTTAAGCTCATGGCGATCATTCTCTTCTGTCTAGGAGCGGTCGGCGTGGCTTGGTCGATCTATAACAAGATGACCGGAAAGGAATGGGGCAACCAGGCGTTCGGTTCGCTCCTGTCGTTTGCGTTCGGAACGATCGTCGCGGTGTTCTGGCAGCTTGCACAAGGACGTGCGGTCGGAGTTGATACGAACTTCTAGGAGGAAGCCATATGAGAAGACGTGCAACACGACCTAATGTTTTCCGTGGTCTGAAGCGGTTCGGGGTCTACTCTACCGACTGGAAGTTTATCCTGATCCCCACTGCGATCGCCTACATCGTTCCTTTTGTTTTCGGGCTTTGGGTGGGCTACGTTCCGCTGGGATTCCCCATGGGACTGCTAGTTTTTCTGATTCTTTTGGGAATCTTTAACTATCTGCGTTTGAGTAAGCCTTCCTACTGGCTTTCTCAGAAGTTTGACGCCGAGATAGACCGATGGACTGAGTATCGACCGCCGCTCCGAGGCGAACTCGAACCGACAAGTTGGAAGACATCGAACAGGAAATAAGCATGGACACAGCAAACCTAACATTCGCGCAAATCGCAATCTCTCTTTTCGGAGGACTTCTTTCCGTCGGTCTTGGATTGGTAGCCGGATTTCGTTTCATCCCGGCAGTGAGATCGCTATCGAGCCGTACGCCCTTGGACCGCGGGTCACGAACTCAACTCATCGAGAATGCAGAAGCAGGTCGGATACTTCCGACCGAGATCGCGGGCCTAGACGGGAACACTATCCGTTACCGAGATGGCAGCTATGGAAAGGCCTATATTTTCGAACCGTCGAACAGTCTTTACATCGACGGTTACGTGACTGAACAACGGATCGACGAGCTAAAAACGATACTGAAATTCGAGAAGCCGAAGAACACGATCATTCAGTTTCGGTTCCTAAATTCGCTCGACACGGGTGATGTGCTTCGGTCACACCTCTCATCCAGAGACACCGCATCATCCGATCCAGTCGCCGGTGTGCTTCAGGCCACCAATCTTGCCCTTCACGAGGAAGCGATCAGATCCGGCGAAGTTATGCGACAAACCGCAACGGTCTGGATACGAGTTCCGGTACGCGATCCAGGGGATAAGGGAATGATGTCTTTGCTCTTGCCTTCTCTTTCAAAGGACATAAGGGATCACGGATTTGCACGACTATTCCGCTTTCCCCTCAAAAGCATAAGAAATCGCGAAAGTGAATTGATGGTGCAGAGAGAGGTGCAAAATGAAGCCGCCTGCAAACTAAAAGCTTCACGAGTATTTCAATCATTCGAAGCTAATTTTCCGCGCAGCTTGCAGCTTCGGGAGATGAACCGAACAGAGATATTTGAATCACTCTTTATCAGCCATCGCCGGGAGCACGGTCCTTTCCCCAACCTGGCAAGCTCAGATTGCGTCGATCTGCGGCGCTATCTTTGCAGTACAGAAATTGAGACAAAACGCGAGCAGTACATCCGTCACAATGGTACTCCTGCGAGTCTTGTCAGTCTCAAGACCCTTCCAAATGGCTTTGTGACCGCAGATATCATGCGCTATCTGACTGCTACGAGAGCTCTAGGATTTCCGCACGAGATCGTCGTTGATTTGATGACAACTGAAAAACAGGCTGCAAAAAAAGACCTGCAGAAGCGAATCGATCGTATCGACGGCAGCCGCAACACCTGGCTTGGGTTCCGTAATCTCAAAAAGGACGCGGTTGTTATCAAGTCAGACCTTGAGGGCCTGCTCGAACAGGTCGAAGGGGACAATGAAGAGATCTGCGATCTCAGACTGAACGTTATTGTCTTTGCGGGCCGCTCAAAAGGGCTCAAGGAAACGCGTCGGCAACTTGAGATTCTTGACGACCGATGTGATGCCGTAGTCTCAGCGATCCGCAAGAAGATCGGGGCGGACGCAATTAGAGAAGACGCAGTGCGGCAACGCGCGATCTATCCGCGAATGCTTGCCGGCGAACTTTCCTGGAAGCCAACAGGTCAGGAACTTACGGAAACGGCCGACTCGGTAATCTCATTTGTCCCAACCGAAACTAGCTGGCGTGGAAGCGGGCGGCCGCACAGCATCTTTATAACTCCGAACGGCCAGATGTTCGGTCTGGATCTCTACGATCGGGCACTCATCAAATCTCCGACGGTCATCGTCACCGCAGCGTCCGGCGAAGGCAAATCATTTCTAGCTTCGATGCTGATAACAGATATCCGGGCGCATCGTGGAAATGTAAAGGTCCGCGTGATGGACTACAGGCATTCGTTCAAGCCTATCTGTAAACTTTTTGGCGGCCGTCACATCGAGTTCAACGAGGCCGAGCCTAAACCGATCAATATCTGGAACTATCCGGGAATCGAGGAAGGAAACCGACCCACGAAGCGCCAGCTTTCAATGGTGCTCGCGGACATTCTCATTCTTAGCAAAACGGCAAGGACAGATGCGATCACGAGTGCTATTGCCGCCACCGTTATCGATGAGGTTTATAAGATGTCGCTGGCCCGCAACGGAGACGGCAGACCAAAATTCCAGCCAACGCTTGGACATTTTCTGGATGTTCTTAAGACCTATCACTGGGAGCCTGCACAGCAGGGCCAGGCGAGCGAGCTTTACTTGAAACTCAATGTTCATCGCAAAGACCCTTGGCTAAACTCGCCAACTCATCCTGACTACGACGTTCCGTCTTTGTTCGACGTATTCGAGCTCTCAGGTATCAGCGGACTCGACGAAAAGATCCGCGAGAGCGTCGGCTTCAGGATAAGCGCCCAGATAATGCAGGAGATCGGCGAAGAAGACGAGCGGAGGCAGAAGACGCCCATCTTATTTCTCTGTGACGAAATGCGCGAGATCAACAAGCATTTCCCCGCGATTCAGGAACTCATTGCTGAGGCATCAGTAACCGGACGTAAAGAAGGTCTTGTTACCGTCCTATTTTCGCAGGCCTATGAGCATTTTACTGGAACAACAGAGCGGCCCAACGAGATCGGAATAGACCTTGTAAAAAACTCCGGCGTGAAGATGATCGGCAAACAGATCGGAGGTTTTGACCGTCTGGCATCCGATTGCGAACTTGCGCCTGAGACAGTTGCAGCCATCCGTGCGATCAGAAACCAATACGGAAGATACACCCAGTGGATTTTCGTCGTCGGCAGCGGCGCGGACAAGATCGTCCAAATGGCTGAAATACGGCTATCCCCCGCAATGCTTTGGGCTAATACGAATGACACGAACGAAGCGAATGCGAGGCGTCTTGTCGAGAATATTCGGCCGGATCTGCCGCCCGAGATCGTCGTGTCGTGGCTGGCCTCCAAGTATCCAAGCGGATTGTCCGCCGTTGGACTCACAGAAATATCTTCTTTTGACCTGAATGAATTGAACGTTTTGGAGGTAGCAGCATGATCGGAAGTAACGAAACATTAAGACAGATCATTCTGGGAGCAGTTCTTTCTTCGATCTTCATCGGGATCGATGTTCGCCCCGCCCGGGCACAGTGGACTGTATTCGATCCGTCACAGTACATTCTCCAGGTTGAGAAGAGAGTCGAAGAGGCGGCCCGGTGGCTTGAGACCATCAACCACTACATCGAGACCTATGAGCAAGCGGTCAAACAGTACGAAAAGATGGTTGAAAGCGTGACGAATTTGCGCGGTATTCTCGGCAAGGTAGAAGAGCAAGTTATGCGGCACAAGCAGCTGATAACCACCTACGCAACTATCGGACGTCTCATACGCGGGACCTTCGAACTTAAAAAACGAATCGAGGCGACCATCACCAGCCAAATTCACTCCGTCGTCAACATTGCTCGACGTTTGAAGAACGGCATCTTTGACATGGATGCGAACAAGCGTGACCTCGACGACTTTCTCCGTCATTCGATCGGCCGGAGTGCCGATGCTCACCTGAAGAATCTCGAACGACTTGCGAAACTCGACTCCGAACTAGAGCGGATGCTCTTTGATCGGGAAAACATTCTTCTGGATCTTGCAAAGCTCTACGAGGAACGGGAAAAGATCGCTGATGAAACGCGAGCGATCGAAGCGAATCCTGCCGCCAATCGAGACGGTGTTCAATCGCTGATCGATCAAATGCTCGCGATCAATCTGCGCATTTCAACCGTCGAGGGTCAGCTCCGCGAACTTGAAGCGAAGATCCAGGCAAAATTTATTGCCTACGGTCTCAAGATAGAACAGATGACAGAGTTCGGAAAAGAAATACGACGAAGCACTGAAATGATGACCGGGATCACACGAGCGTCAGATGAGTTTCTTCGCGAACTCGAACGATACGAAGTATGGAATGACGACGTTTACGACAGCCCACTTCCTTAAGGAAATCCTGACCGGATAAGACAAAGAACCAAGTAAAACCATGAGAAAAGCGAATCCATTTCGGCACGCTCTTGCGACAGCTCTATTTATTCTTGCCTACATCGTCTCGCCATTACTCCTCGCCTCGAAAGCGGCCGGGCAAACCCGGCCGCGCCCTCCTCGTGTCGAAGGGCAGACTCCAGTAGGAACGATGAACGGTCAACCTGTAACGGCAAATGACCTGATAATGACGATCAACTCGGATTCTCCGTTTATGCCGCCGCTGGATGGAAGTCCGGCGCCGATACTTGGGCAGTTTGAAACTAGATATCCGGCAAACCCGGTCGCAAGTCCTTCTCCCGGTCCGGTCCTTCCGCCTAAACCGCCTGCTCCGAGTTTCAGCGAACAGATCAAGAATCTCATGCGGACAGGGCAGGAATGGCTGTTTCAATCGGTACTCAATGCAATCGTTAAGCCGCTCATGCCGATCCTTATGTTTCTAGCGTGGATCATAGCGAGTTTTGTTTTGATCTTCGCTTTTATTCGCAGGTTCCATGACAACCGAGGCCTTGGACCCGAGCAACTCGTTGCCTGGGCAATCCGTTCGATCATCTTCATGGTGTTGATCGGAGCGAGCCCGTTCATCATCGACGGTATTACGATTACCGGCAAGTTCTTTGCGCGACCGATCCGGGCTTACAACCGTTCACTAGTTACAGAATTCGACGACAAGATGAAGAAGTATGTGAAAGCAAACTTTGCCGTTGAAGATCCCAACGAACTGCTTGCCGAACGCCTTCCGAACGGTGAGCCGGGACTTGTCGGCATCATCATGGATAAGGAATCATCCGTGAAAGACATTACAGGTGAACTCAACATCCTCGGATGGGATATGCCCCGAATGTTTACCTTTATGGTGATCGGGCAGAACATCATCAAGTTCGGCGGGTTGTTCTTAGCAATTGCCGGCCTATTTATCCTGATAGGTCTTAAACTGGCTGCACCGGTCATGGCTGCGTTCGGCTTTGACGAGAAATTTGCGGCGCAGATCTTCTATCCATTTTGTTGGGGCGTTGCGACATTTGCTTTGGCATTTCCGATCGTGAAAGAAGTAACGCTCTATGTTTGCTACGGCCTCGGTGTTCTTGCACTTTCTATCTACAACGGCGAAGCAACATTCTCTCTTGATCCGGTAACCGCGAAGATCATAACTAATGGGGCCTATGATCCCGCTTCAAGTGCTCTTATCGTTACAGCTCTTTTCTTTGTTTCAAGTCTCTGCTTCATTTTGGTTCCGTGGCTCAGCTACCGGGTTCTTCGTGGCCAGGTTTACGAAGGCGTATCACAGATCTCAATGGGCTGGATGCTTTCGAGTATCGGAACCGCGCTAGAAACCTATGGACTAGTAGCAGGTGCCGCCATCAATCGACAGGCCGAGAACACTCAGATTCAAGGCATTTACAATGCGGAGCAGACGGCCGCAAGAAAATCCCTGGAAGCCGCAAACCAATCAACGGACGCTCGTTTGGTCTCGTCCGTTGCCGGAGTCGAAGGCGGCCTTACCACCAGTCTTGGTCAGATCCGGGCAAATCAGGTAACGCAGACATTACTTGCCGAGGCGAGCAAGAACTACGGGTTGAGCAGTAGTGCAGCGGCAACTAAGCGAGAGATCGCAGGAACCTTAGCCGAGGCTCAAGGAACCAAAGAAGCTCGAACCATCGATGGAATGAAGGAAGTCGAACTGCGCGGTCAGGGCAACCTTGAGCGGTTTGGAATGAAGACTTACGAATTCACGCCGGGCGGATCCTCGATCGCCGGAACTTCCGTTCCGATTCGCACCGGGCAGGAACTCTTCGACTGGTCGAGAAATAAGCATCCTATTCAAGAAGTAAACAAGCAGATGGACTCTACCACTCGCACTAACATCGCACTTCAAAACAACAACACCGGCATTGTCGCGGATACGAAAGTAGAGGCAAGTAATGTCTATCAGGGTGAGATCAATCAGGCTCTCGAAACTCAGGCTTCACAAAGTAAGCAGGCTTTCAATACCGGCAGTTCGATCGCCTCTTCGAGCACAAGGCAAGGTGCCGGAATCCAACTCTCAGGAATCCGTAGTTCGGCCGACATGGAGAAAGTATCAAACCAATTAAACTTTGAAGGCCGCACTGAGGCTGCGTCGATAAATCAGACCGCAGCGATGGAAGCTGCCAGACTCAGGATGGTGTCATCCGTCGTGACTGGGTTCTTCAGAGACATGGATAGGCGTCTAGAAGAAATGAAGCCGAAGTATTAGTGCTTCGATAATAGAGCAAGTTCGAAAACCTCCGGTAGGCTTTGAAGTTTCTCGCTTGACACTGGTGTTGGGTCGAGGGTGTAAGATTGATTTGTGGTTGAGAATGGAGCGTTACAGATCGGAGAGATTGCGGCGTTGGCAGATGTCAGCGTTGATACTGTTCGTTATTACGAGAAGTTGAAATTGCTTCCGACGGCGGCGCGGACGAATAGCGGTTATCGGGTATTTTCTGTCGAGACTGCGGAACGGATCAGGTTTATCAAACAAGCGCAGGACATGGGATTTACGCTTGAAGAAATAAAACAGCTTTTTGTTTCTGGCGGCGGTGAGAATCAATGTAAAAATGTGCGTGACCTTATCCAAGTTAAATTGACCGAACTCGAAGATAGAATGCGGCAGATGAAGAGCTTCAAGGGCTTTCTAAATCGACATCTTGTTGCATGTGAAAACGAATTGACCGCACACGGTAAAGCGGCATCGTGTCCGGTTCTCACGACAATTGAAATATCGAGGAAGTAAGCGAGGTGTTTTTGTATGGAAAAATCTAATGTTTTCGTCGGTGGTGCAATGTTTGCGGCCTTTGTATCAAGCCTGTGTTGCGTGTTGCCGTTGATCGCAGTGGTATTCGGATTCGGTGCATTTGGCACAGCGGCGATCTTTGAATCAGTGCGCTATCCAATGATCGGTGTGGCAGTCGCGGCCTTGGCTTACGGCTTTTATCGAGTCTATTTTCAACGAGAGGAATGTGCCGAGGGCGAGGCGTGCGCGACTAAACCTGTCAGCCGTATCAGCAAGATATTTCTTTGGATCGGAGCTATCGTTATCGTCGCGTTTGCTTTCTCGCCGTCATACTTGGGTTACATCGCAGCGGCCATTACAAGCCCAACCACGCCAGAGGTGGAATCTGCTCCGATTGTCGTTCCAGAAGAATCGGCAACTAAGAAAACTGTTGTACTGCAAATTCGGGGTATGACGTGCGATGCATGTGAGACGCACATCGAAGTTCCGCTTCGAAAGCTAAAAGGAGTGATCTCGGCAGATGCAAACTACAAAAATCACAACGTAACGGTTGTTTACGATTCGGCGCAAGTGACGGTCGAGAAGATCAAACAAGCAATTTTGGCCACTGGCTACGAATTAATATAGATATGGATTGTTGTAGTACTGGTGCGGTAAAGGCGAACGAATTGCCGCTGACGGCGTGTCAAATTTGCGGCGAGGCTGGGCGAATTGTTGCCAAGCAAACAGTCGTTCACCAAGTGATAAGCGAAAAGCTGTTGTTTGTCGGCGATGCGGAGTATAGATTTTGCGGATCGGCTGACTGCGATGTTGTTTATTATTCTGTGGACGGAAATGTGTTCAACACAGACGATCTTCGCGAGTTGGTTACGACGAAAACAAAGGGCGATAACCGTCCACTTTGCTACTGTTTCGGATTTACCGAGGGAAATGTCCGACGGGAAATAGTATTAAAAGGCGAAACAACTATTCCGGCTCAAGTCACTCAATTCATCAAAGAAAAGCTCTGTGCATGTGAGATTCGCAATCCTTCCGGCTCATGCTGTCTTGGCGAAATTAAACGAACAGCACAGCGCGTAGAGGAACTTTATCGTCACGCGGGTTCTGAAAAAGCGATCAAATAGCCGTTTGGGTCTTGAACCGCAAATTCTTTCATGCCATAGTCCATCGTTTCGGGTCCCCAAGCGAATTCAACCTTGTCACGAAATTCTAATGCGAGAGCGTCTACTCCGTTTGTGAAAATATAGAAGGTACCGCTGCAAATTGGACTAACGGGTGTTCCGTGCGGCGGTTCGGAATAAAACTGAAAGGTGATCTGTCCACGCGAAACCTCGGCCCACGTCGAAGTCGTTTCCGCTCCGTCACAGCCTGTTACCGAAAAGCCGAGCCTTCGATAGAATGCCAGAGTTTCGGCCATGTCTCGGATGAGGAGAGACGGTACGAATCGCTCAAGTGTTGTTGTCGCTTCCATAAATAACTCACTGAATAAAGATCAACAAAACTCCACATGGATCCCAGACGTGGCAGATCTTTGTATCGCCGATCGTTTCGGGTTCGTCGTAACGAGCGTTTGAGTAATTGCCTTCGTCGATTACTTTCTTTGCGTGTTCGTGCCACGCATCAACGTCGTCAACATCGAATTTCATCATGAAATTTTCCGCCCAGTCTTTGACGTAGTAATTCTGCAAACGAAAAACTGCCCCGCCAAGACGACAATCCATCGTTCCGCCCCATCCTTCTGATAGTTCGAAGCCAAGAGCGGCGTAGAAACGCGTTGAGACGTCAAAATCTTCGGTCGGGACATAAACAACAAGCTCATTTATAGTCAGGAGTTTACTCTTGGCTTCGAATTCAACATCTTGGGGTTCCAGTTCTTCCGTACCGAGATCATCCAGAAATGTTTTCGTTTTCTCATCGAGCGTAGAGATGTCGGTTCCGGCTTCCAATAGAAGCTTTACGCACGTTCTTTGGTGATGAATATTATTCTTTTCATTTTTCATCAAAGGTTGTAGTGCCCAAACAAGCGGCGTGCATTTGTAGGTCTTATCAAGTTGGTTAACGTCCACTCCAGCACGGATCAATTCGTCAACTAACATGTCTCGTCCGCAATATGCAGCCCAATGCAAAGCAGTCGCCCCGTCTCTTTTATCAGACAGATCGACCCTAGCACCGTTTTGAATGTAAAAAATGCCAAGATTCTCAGCATGAAGACTGGCAGCCGCCATTAACGGGGTATCCGCATTTGCCGTTGACGAGTCGCCGTCGATCCTTGCTCCGTGTTCGAGAAGTATTTTCGCGACCTCGACGGCTTCATCGTCCGTAATCAATTTTGCAAAGACAGCATCACAGATTCGATGCAAAGGATGAGCCTTCGTCGAACATGGCGGATCAAGCGAGACACCGGCATTCGCTAAACTCGGCTCTTGCGAAAGCAGACGCCTGATGCCTTCGTAATCTCGTTCTTGAACGAGCATTCTTATATCTTTTTCCATCAGTTTGTGTAGATTATAAGACAATTCGCGAAGGTTCGAAACGTCGTACGCGACCTTGTTCATCTCGAAAATGTCGAGTTCGACCGCTACGCATTCGGCGATTCGAAAAGTGGAGTATTCCCCGTCTTCGGCTCCAATTAATTTTACGAACCATTGGTTAAGACTGTCGCGTTCCTTTCCGCTGATCAGTCTTACTATGTTTTCAAAGGAAACTTGAAACTTTGACTTGTCTGGTACAGATCCGATTGCGCTTTCCCAGCCTCTTTCAAGGCTTTTTGTATCCATTGACTTCAAGACCGTAGTGAAACTGTTTGGCAATTCGGTTTCTCGCAATTGAAAGCGACGTTTTATAGCCTGTCAAAGAATCTCGGTCGGCTTTTGGCAGAAGGAATGCTGGGTCGTGAACATCCTTGGAACGCGAGTTAATGTCTCCGTGCGTGACGCTTATCCATCGTCTTTAGGTTGCGGTGAAAGGGTGACATGTGTCAATGAAAAATGTCGCTATGCACCACATTCGGCATTCAAGAAGATGCCATCACAACAACAAAGAAGCGGTGGGAAAGAAGCGGAAAAGTATGGCAACCGGTTACCAACGAGTATCAAGAAGAACTCCGTGCCGAGTTTGCGGAAAACCGGACTGGTGTAGCACAACCAGGGACTACAATATTGCATTCTGTGCCCGTACCGCGACAAACGCCGACAGAGTTAGCAGCAAAGGTTGGGGGATCTTTTATTGTGATAGTCGAAGAACATACCGAACCGGTTCCAATCTCCCGACAAAAAAACTTTCCCGCTCAAATTTAACTTCAGTAGCCTCCGTCGAATCCAGACATAAGATCTATCAGAGACTAATAGACCTTTCACCACTGCCTGAAAACATCAACAGACTTTACAGTAACGAATGCCTAACCAATCAACGTCAGGAATTTGGACGCTTCGGATTGCTTTCAAGATCAGTTATCGAGAGACACTGTCTGGTTCGATTGCTTATCGAGTCACTTGTAAAAGAAAAAGGAACCATTACAACTTTCAAAGGTGTTCCAGGATTCTGGCAGGGATCGAACGGACGGCTACGACTGGGGAGTGATTTCGACTACGACGCCGATCTTCTTCTAATTCCATTCTTAGATTCGAATCGATTGATTCAGGCTTGCCAACTCAAAGTTATCGCGAATGCAAAGAGTGCGTCCGGAAAGTATCAATGGCTGTCGTCGATCGGAAAGCGTGGCGGATGTAGTTCTGGCACCCCACTTCATTACGAGGGCTCTATAGGTTTTGGAGGAAAAACGGCTAGGACAGTACTTGTTACCGAGGGTGTGCTTAAAGCCGCCGCGACCCAACACTTCCTTCCAAATCGATACGTCGTCGCTAATGGTGGAGTGGCAACGTCGCATCAGGAGATTGTTAGAGTCGCACGGCAAAAGATTCTGGAAATCGCGTTCGATGCAGACAGCTTCACAAATCCACATGTAGCGAGAGCATTGGCTTCATTACTCGCTCTTCGGATTCGGGAACAGCAGTTCTTGTCCTGCGACAAACCTACAAAAATTCTCGCGTGGGATAGACGATTCAAAGGTATCGACGATGCCCTGATCGCGGGAGTCTCTCTTAAGTATCTGGAAGTCTCCGATTGGCTTGGATCGCTGACGCCTGAATGTTTCGACGAGGCTCGCCATCAACTCGCTGGAATCGTGCCATAGGAAATTAGCGGCTGACAGTGTGCGTCATGAGCGAGCCAAGCGTCTCCTATACCTCATTCAGAGATCTCATCGAAGAAGTTGCCGGGATTATTGATAACGGACGAAAGATCTGCAACAGGGAACTTATTGAGATCTGCAAGGGATGTGGTGTCTTTGATTTCAACGTCGATGCTCATGTTTATCACGAGATATCTGAAACTGCGCTGAACTTACTCATTCTGAAAAAATACGCACGCGATCTACTCGTATCAGCGGATCCAAACGAAGCAGTTTCAACTGTCTTAAGACCTCTACAAAAACGGCTTCCCACGCAGACCTGGCGAAGTGAAACACAGATCGCCTATCAGCAGTTCTCGACGCCGGCGACTATTGCCTATCTAGCCGTCTATCTTTTGAACATTAAGCAGGGCGAGACGATTCTCGAACCTTCCTGTGGTACGGGTAGTCTCGCTGTATGGGCGTCTGCTATTGGCGCCAAAGTGATAGCTAATGAGATCGACCCTAGGAGGAGGGGCTTGGCTTTGGCGTTGGGTTTCCACCCATATTCTTTCGATGCAGAGTTCATCGACGATCTTCTGCCTGAGCATTTACTCCCTGATATCGTTCTCGCTAATCCGCCGTTCTCTTCGACTGGCGGCCGTGTGAAAAATAGCAGTCGCGACTTCGGTTTTCGTCATATCGAATCGGCATTACGAAGGCTAGAGAAAGGCGGGCGATTCGCGGTGTTACTTGGAGAGAGCGGCTCTCCGAGATCCCGCAATGGAAATCGGTTTTGGGAATATCTTTCCCCGGAAATACAGGTAAAAGCCTCCATCGAACTGCCCGGGCATGAGTTCTACTCCAACGGGACGAGCGTCAAGACGACGCTAATTATCGGCACCAAGTCGCCTGCGATAGATACGCCATTGAGTTCGGAACTCGAAGCGACTCCGCATATTGTTGCTCAGTCGGTCGAGGATGCCTTCGAACAGGCCATTTCGTTAAATCTCCGTTTTTGACCAATAGAAAAAAGCAATGTATTCCATTCAAGAACGAAGTTCGGAAGGACTTCCTGCTCCCGTACTTACCTCGAGTGAAAGGACTCCAATCGTAGAGCATAATCACCAACCTGATCTAGACATAAACATTTATTCCCCTCGATTTATTACCGGCGGATCGCCACATCCGGGAGTGATTGTTGAGCCTCCGGGCCTCGCCAATGTTGAACCGCCCCACATTCGTTACCGGCCAAGACTTCCAAAGCATCTGTCAGAGACCGGAAAACTCTCGGCAATGCAATTGGAGCGGATTATCTACGCTGGACAAGCACACGAGCAGCGTCTTGCGGACGGTTCGCGAGCGGGCATAAGCATCGGCGACGGAACCGGAACCGGCAAGACGGCGACGCTGGCGGGAGTCATTCTGGACAACTGGTTCCAGGGACGGCGGCGAGCCGTTTGGTTTTCAGTAAAGGCCGATCTGATCGAAGCTGTCTCCGATGAGTTCAAGAGACTTGGGTTGACGCCGCCGATCAAGCTGATCAATGACTTTCCAACCGATCAGGAGATAGACATCGAGGACGGAATTGTTTTCTGCACATATCGATCGCTAATAGCCAGATCGAAAAAGGGCAATAAACGGCTCGATCAGATAACCCGCTGGCTTGGCCTAAGCGGCGTCGTGATCTTTGATGAAGGGCATAAGGCTAAGTACGCTTTTGCCGACGATCGGGGCAAATCTACACAGACCGGAGCCGCCGTACTTGAGATCCAGAATCCCGAAAGGTTTCCGGATGTGAGAGTGGTCTACTCTTCCGCAACATCGGCAGGGGAGGTTCGACATCTCGCTTATATGTCGCGCCTTGGGCTTTGGGGGGCAGGGACTAATTTTCCGATAGGCTTCGAGCAGTTCGCCGAAGAGATCGAATCCGGAGGCGTCGGGGCTTTAGAGATGGTCTGCCGCGACCTTAAGGCGATGGGACGATACCTGTGCGGCAACCTGAGTATGGGAACCGATCCGGAGTCGGGCCTGTCGGTTGAGTTTCGTGAGGTCATTCATAAACTCACCCCTACCCAGCGAAGGATGTATGACAACATGGCCCAAGGCTGGCAGGAAGTCTTTCGAAATATCCATCGAGCCCTAGATCTAACTAACTCCGGCAAGGCCACGCGAAGCAGCGCCCTCAATCAGTTTTGGGCAGAGCATCAACGGTGCTTTCGCAATCTGATCACAGCATTTAAGGTTCCGACGCTGATCCGCGAGATCGAAGATGCACTCAGCAGAAAAGAGTCAATTGTGGTGTCGATAACGGGCACGGGCGAGAGCCAGACCAAAAAGCAGATCGAAAGGGCAGCAGACCAGGAAGAAGCGATTGACAGTCTGGATTTTAGTCCGAGAGAAACTCTTACGCGTCTGGTCGCAAATTGCTTTCCAACTGCCTGTTTTCAGGAGAGAACCAATCCTTACAGCGGAACCGTAGAGTACATTCCGCTTGTCGATGCCAATGGCGATCAGGTTGAGAGCAGAGCCGCTTTGCAGTTGCGAACAGAACTTCTGGATAAGCTATCAATTCTTGAGGTTCCGGAGCACCCGCTTGATCAACTCGTAAACTATTTCGGTGTAGAGAATATTGCAGAGATGACCGGCAGGAAGAAACGCTTGATCCGGACGGCAAAAGGCACGCTGGAGTATCGGCCGCGCCAACTTGCTGGTGTTCCTTCAAAGCTTATCAACCTCCACGAAAAGAACGCCTTTCAGAACGGTGATAAGAGGATCGCCGTCATGTCAGAGGTGGCATCGACCGGAGACAGCCTTCATGCTGGCAAATCCGTTGGGAATCAGCAGAGACGCCTCCATATCGCTGCGGAGCTAAAATGGTCAGCCGATAAACAGATCCAGGACTTCGGGCGCACACATCGCACAGGTCAAGTTGCACCGCCGGTCTATCTGCTGGTGTTCACCGAACTCGGAGGCGAGAAAAGGTTTTCCTCAACTATCGCCAGAAGACTCGGTAATATGGGAGCTCTCACAAAGGGCGACCGGCGTGCCGAAAAGGCCGGCAACCTTGATAAATATAATCTTGAATCAAGAGAAGGGCGTTCGGCATTGAGTGTAGTGCTGACCGGCATCATGAGAGGCCGGGAGATCGAGGGGCTCGAAGATCCGAAACAGGCGCTGAGAGATATGGGCCTTGTTAAGACGGTCGATGGTGACGAGCAGATCCCCGACAGCGAGAAGACCAATATCCCTCGATTCCTAAACAGGCTGCTTTCGCTTGAGGTGGACCGACAGAATGCTCTCTTTGACTATTTCTATTCAACATTCCTCGAAACGATCGAATACCTAAAACAGAAAGGAAAACTCGATGACGGGATGGAAGACCTGAAAGCTATGTCAGTCGCCGTCTCGGGATCGCCGGAGGTTCTTAACTCAGATCCTCTGACTGGAGCAAAGACTGTCTATTACAAATTGGAACTTAAAGTTGCAACGACGCCGGCCAGATATCAGGACATAGCGGCCAGCGAGATACACCAGTTCTATCAGGACCGACGGGACGGATCGTTCATATCGGTCAGAAAAACTCTATCCCATACTGATCCCGAAACAGGGGAACGGTATCAGATGTTCTCGATAACAAAGCCTTGCGGTCGCAACGTAGCCTATTTACGCGAGAGTGAGTTGAATCAACGGTATCGGATCGTTCCGAAAACCAAGGCGGAAGACTGGTGGATCAAAGAGGAGACCAAGATACCTGAATTTGAGAAAAGAACCGTCCATATTCTCAGCGGTGCATTGCTTCCCATATGGAAATATCTTAAGACACTCAGCCACGATGCGCTGAATATCGTTCGAACTACCACTGATGACGGTACGAGGCTCGTTGGCGTGAAGATATCGGAAGAATGGCTCAGAGATATCCGTCAGCACTTTGGCCTTCGATCAAGTATTCCAACAACGGCGAATGAAGTAATGCGGGTAGTCGATTTTGAAAAGAACAGCGTCAATTTGATCGACGATGTCACCGTGCGGTCATCGCGGTTCCAGGGTCAACTGCTCACAGAAATTTGTCCTTCCACTTTCGAGCAGATCAGAGAACTCCGGGGAATGGGACTCGTCAATATCGTACAGCACGGGCGCCAGAGATTCTTTCTTCCACAGGAATCACCAGGGCTCGCTCTTGAAAAAGTCTTGTTTCTTTATCCGCCGGAATCGACAAGCATATCGTTTCTTCCGGAATTACAGGCAGCAACCGAGGAACTCACAAAACAGGAACCTGTAATCCTACCAGAATGGCTTATCGAACCAGCTCTCGAATTCGTGAACAGTCTTGGCGGCTCCGCGAAAGTGCTTGTAGATCAGAACGGTATTCTGCTATTGAACGAAACATTCGCGATGTAAAAAAAAATCAGAAAAAAAGGGTATATAAAAGGTAACCACCGCGTTTATCGCGGGTTTTTAGTTATGCAGGCTTAAGTATCGAATGGGTGAATCGGGTTTTTCTTGCACGGAAAGACCGGATTTGTAGCCGAAACAGCTCTGCAAGCCGAAAGTTGTACGTGGGAGAAGTTACCTTATGGCCGATAATTATGTTGATGACAGTGCTTTCAAGGGAAGGTCGATCTTGGATGAAAAAGTCCTCCTATTCGCCAGAGTTCCGCATTACGTCCTCATTACGGGGGAAAGAGGCACTGGAAAGACAACCATTGCCCACCAAATGCACGATCTTAGTCCCAGGTCGAAACGAGATTTTGTAAGCGTCAACTGCGCCAGTTTTACGTCTGAACTTTTGGAGTCAGAGCTTTTTGGATACGAGCGAGGTGCATTCACCGGTGCAATCGCTGCGAAAGCGGGTCTGTTCGAAGCCGCACAAGGCGGAACACTCTTCCTCGACGAGATCGGAGAACTCTCGCTTGGCCTTCAGGCGAAGTTTCTGAAAGCGGTCGAAGAAAGACGCATTCGTCGGGTTGGCGGAACGATGGAACGCGAAATTGATGTGCGAGTTGTTGCGGCGACTTCAAGAGATCTCCGATCAATGGTCAAGAACGGGACATTTAGGGCCGATCTCTTCGACCGTCTGAATATTCTTCAGCTTGAAACCTTGCCGCTTCGTTATCAAAAGGAAAGAATTGTTGAGACATTCCTCGACCAGTTAGAGACCGATAGAGGCACAATAGGGCTGGAGGAGCCTCTACAAATCGAAAAAGAAGTTCTTGTAGCGATCCAGGAACTCGAATGGAAGGGGAACTATCGAGAGATTAGAAATTTCGCAACCCGCCTTGCAGTAGAAACCATTGACGAACCGGCGATCACTCTTCAGGTCGTCAACAGTATGCTTAGTGGAGAGACCAGATTCCGTTCCGAACTAGAATTAGCTGACGAAAAGGAAAACAACTACCTGACCGTCACACTCGACCCGGCGACAGACGATCTTGATAGCGTGTACATCAAGGCCGCCGCAATGTTTGTCGAACACGCCCTAAAGCGTTCAAACGGAAATCTGCGCCGGGCCGCGCGTTCGATCAATACCACCCATTCAACTATCTCCCGCATTCTGAAAAAGAATCAGGAACGGTTTGTGACTCCGTCAAACGCATCTGGCTCACTGGCGGCTGCAGCATAGGCGTTTCAAAAGGAGCTGGGTCAAAAGGTTCGCGGTTTTCGCGAGCCTTTCTTGTTTGTTCGACAAGCATTTGGAGAATAAAAGGGCGGCGGATAAGGCGGTGGAGATAGAGATATGGAAATTCTGAATAGCGGTTCGTTCATTCCTCTTGATAATCGCGAGAAAATCGAACAACTGATCTTTACTGCCCAAACGCTCGCGTCTGAAGTGCATCAGAACGCGGGATTTCAAGGCAGCGGGCAGACGAATCAGCAGATCGGGTTGGAGCTCTGGAAAGGTGCTGAGTACATGACTCGGTCGCATGAAGAAGTAACCATTCGGAACATTTTCCTGAGCAAGTTTCTGGAAAGGCTCCGAGATATCGACCGCGAAACCTTTCCTAGGAGATCCGCTCCAATTCAGCAAGCGATTCCGCGTGCAATTGAAAACACGGCCGCAATCGTAGCAGCGATATCTGCTGAACCGAACACCGATGTGAAGAATGAATTCGTCGAGGCAAAAGACGAGTTTCTCGGTATCGTCCATACAGAAGAATCAGGCTCCGAGCGACCATCCTACGCAAACGAATGCAAGCCGGAATGCGAGGAAGAGATCGTCTCGATGTTGAGCCCTTCGGAGCCATTTGGAATCGTTGAGCCAACGGGTGACCAAAGTGCAGAACAGAATTCCGTTCCGCCATCGGACGCGCGTATCCCCACCGGGGAAGCCAAAGAACACGATTCGATTCTATCGGCTACTGGTGTCGAGGCAGTCATTGAAACTGCTCCGTTGATGAACTCAACCGATGAAGCCGTCCCAGCCGACATAATCGGTACTGAACAGTTCGTAAGGTCGGTCGTTCTGTCTGAAAAAGAACCCTACAACTTTGAAGCATGTACCGTCACGGCTGTGATCCAGTTGCTGCCCGAATCCAACGGAACGAGAGATTGCATCGTAAGTGTGCGTTCGCACGACTTTGCTCCCGAAGTTACATTTATTAACCGGTGTAGCGAACCTGGTGAGCTAAATCTATCCAATCCGTTATCGGCGGCTCTCGAACGGTACAGAAACTCACTTCCTCTATGGGCCGCCGAGAAGATGAAGAAGGAACAGGCCGCAACCAAAAAGCGAACACCCAAGGCGGCATCAAAAAATCCCAACAATACTTCCGAGAAATCAGATTCGAAATCCGACGGATCTTCAACCTCAATTGCGATACCGCAGGAACCAGCGAGAGATCAACAGTCTCTCTTCGCGTCATAGAACATCATGGAAAACGAAACTAACACGTCACAGGAAGAAGATGCACCCGGCAAGTCGAACAACGGCGAAACTGAATCGACGGAAAGTACGGATGCGACAGCTCCTGTGACCGATCCGAAGGCGACGATAAAGATCGAGGGCCAGACGTTTGAACTGGATGCGTCGCTGGCACAGGAAGACAGGACCCTGAAAGTCGTTCTTCAACCGCATTTTGCTTCGATCGAGAATGCCAACATTACTCGCGACGTTAAGGACGGCAAACTTAGCGTCACTATCGTCAAGCGAGCGCAGCATAAAGGGTATGCAGCCTGATGAATCGCCTCTCGAATTACTGCGAGCTGAGATCGAGCAGATCAATCCGGCGATTATTCTTGCCGATCAACTAATGCGGCGGGAGGCAGCGGAACTTTTGAGCGTCGAGGAAGTGAACGAGGCTAAGAACATCCTGGCCATCGGCACTCAGGAGATCGAAGCAATCGAATCCCACCAAAAGGCGTTTCAGAAGAGCCCGCCATCAGCGATCGACTATGTTCCGGTCGGGTTCTGAGGTGTATAAGCTCGTATGACCGGATTAAGATTGGCGACGGCCGAGAACGGAAAACCAATTTTTGGATTTGGCGAACGTCTGGTCCGCTCCCTCGAATATCTTCGATTTAAAGCAAAAAGCCACAACGCCTTATATGCATGCGAAACAGTCTCCAGAGTCGTATCGGAACAACACAAATACCGGCTTTATATTGAAACGTTTCCAAAAGACTGGGAACGATCAACAAAGAGTCTCTATAGAGCAGGTTATTTTAAGGCGTACAGCGAACGGACGAATGAGTTCTTTCAGCTTATAAATGACCACCGCTTTCCACTGCTTGAATACTGGCATGACGATCCTGAGTTAGAACTAGAACGATTTGCCATCCCGCCGATGAACTTCGACCTGTGCTGCGAAGAAGTTGATTTCGCACACTTGAGGGACAGCTACCTGGCCGGACTGATGTTCTATTTTAACGAAGATGATGAGATCTGGAATTACTTTTCTGAAAAGTACGGAGTTGATAAAGAGTCACTGCCTCCGATCAAGACGGCACATGCAAATATCTGGAAGGAAAAGCGCGAGGCAAAAGCAAAACCTTTCAGCGATCTGATCCGCCTGGTCGATCACTCCACCGGTAATCCGTGGCTAGACGTTACGAACTGCCAATATCCGGAGTTCTTCGAATGGGACAAAGAAACTGTTGACTGGTTGACCGAGGCGTATCAGGCCGCAAACCTGTACTTCAAAAATCTCGAGCATTTAGATAAAAGGATCGAAGAAAATGCTCAGACATTCTTTTACCAGCTTATTTCATTCTGGAATACCGGAAAGATCGGGCCGGAGAGGCAAATGTAAGCGATGAATAACACCCTGCAAATACCTGCCGATGCGTCAGCTGCTCTCTATTTTCTGCCGGGCCAATATCTCTTTGCCGATCTTAAAGAATCATCTGTGTCGTTGAAGGCTCTTTCGAGTGAGCAGGTGGCGAGAGCATTTAGAAAGGTCCACACAGATACGGGATGGCTGGGTAAGCGGGCTATGCGTTACCGTGAGGCTCCCGAAGGCAATGCAATCTTATCGTATGAACCAGCCGCAATACGAAAGATAACCATCGCTTTTTCTGACAAGGGAATTGTTGAGATCTCAGTCCCGATGCCCCCTCTCATCCTTCTTGGTAAAGGACGGGAATATTATCTTTGGGCCGCTGCTTCATCTCATATATCGGCTAATACCAACCTTGCCGTCGCCCCGCTGCCGAATGTCGGTTCCGGTAAGATCTGCTTTGGAAAAAACGAAGTTCCTGAGACCCATCCTTCTACAGTCAGCGAAGTTTGGAAACTAATTTTTGACACTCCATTCAATGCAGACCACGCAAGCGAGCGATGCCACTCTGAACCACAAGATGTACGTGAACTTCTTTGGAAACTGGCGGCTGACAAGGCGAAGAAGTTTCCGAAGTCCGAACTGATCTTATCAAGCACTACGATCGACGACGCGTGGGAAACGATCGTTGAACAGCGACGGTACGACTCCCGGATCTGAATAAAATTATGGAAAGAGAAAGGGAGTTCATCGGTCATCGGATTGCAAAAGAACGATTCGAGCCTGTAGAAAGCATTCTCTACGAGTACCTCCTTGCCGGAAACGGAGTAATTCTCAGGGCTCAGCGTGAGGAATTTACGGTTTCAGTTCCTCTGGTATTTAGAGAGATAAAGGGCCTTCCAACCGTATTCGTAGGTATCAAATGGCACAAGCCGAAAGTCCCAAGCCGTATTTGGGACGAAATTTGTAAGCACGCCCAGGCCTCCAATTCGAAGGAGAATTTTAGAGAAGAACTTTATCTTATCTATTGGGATAGCGAGCGATACGCGTGGCAGTGGAGCACATCGAGTAAGGACAGAACGTATGCCTCAACCATCGCCGACGATAGACGGCCCGAATACTCAGATGCCTGTATAGAGGTTCATACGCACCCTGACGGGGCATACCAGTTCAGTTCTGCCGATGATCGTGATGAATCAGGCAAGTTCCGAATATTCGGTATCATTGCTGACGTCCACGACAAGCCGAAGTTCAGATTCCGTTGCGGCATTTACGACCACCTTGCCCCAGTTCCATTTTCCTGGATCGGCAACCTGCCAAGCGGAGTTGTCGATCTGAATGAGGTCGCAGCTCTGCTTCAGATGATGTTGTAATGGAAATCGATCTTAGCCTCTCGCAGGCCGCCGTTGTGATGCCTGTGGAATTTAACACTCTTCGATTCATCGTTGTCGGCGCCGGAGGAACAGGCTCTTTTGTCGTTCCTGCTTTAGCCCGACTGATCTTCGAACTAAAGGAACAGCAGAACAAATCCGCAGAATTGCTGATCGTCGATCCAGATATAGTCGAAGCCAATAACATTCCGCGAAGCAATTTCTGTTTTGCAGAGGTCGGGCGATTCAAAGCCCAGACCCTTGCAGAGCGGGTTACAACGGCATGGGGAATTGAAACAAACTTCTCGTGCGAGAGTTTCGATCCGGAGAAACATTTCAAAAACTCGAACAGCGACTACAGGAGTCTGAGCATCATCGTCGGCTGCGTCGATAATTACCGAGCTCGCCGAGAGATGCATCGAGCACTTGATGAGTTTCGAAGTTACGGTGAATCGTCGAGGGTATGGTGGATAGACGGCGGAAACGGCAAGACATCGGGCCAGGTGCTGCTGGGCTCGACGACAAAGGCACTCAAACCCGAGCAGTACTTTACGGGAACGAGTATCTGTCGGGCACTCCCGGCACCATCGCTTCAACATTCCGATCTTCTTAAGCCAGAAAAAGTTGAAGCCAAGAGCGATGCGTCGTGTCCCGAGCGCGTTCGACTAGGTGAGCAGGGGCTTAACGTGAATCAGCGAGTGGCGGTCGAAATGGCGGAGATGCTTTCGTCAATGCTTTTGACACGTACCCTCAAGCGATTTGCGGTCTATTTTGATCTGGAGAGCGGTAGTACTAGATCCGCCTACTGTACTCCATCAGCCGTGCCTGACGTTCACTGCAACTTGTAGATCAAAAACGGTTATGTCGGAACTCTTACCAAAAGAAATTGAAAGTGTCCTGCCACGGATCAGTGACCAAGAGGGAAACAAGAATCCGACCGTATATGCCGTGTTCCAATTTCCACTGAGCGGATGGATATGGTTCGTCACAGAAGGCGATGCATATGAAGGCGACATTTGCTTCTTTGGTTATGTGGTCGGGCTTGCGCGCGAATGGGGATATTTCTGTCTGAGTGAACTGGAGTCCATCGACATCAACGGGATCAAAGTTGGTCGCGCCGAGGATCATTTGCCAAGGCCGTTATCCACGTGTTTGCGGCATTACGGAATCGCGGAAAATTAAGCGGTGGACAGGATGCGAATGGAAACTCAAACATCTGCCGGAGTTGCCGGCACGCAGGTATTGCCATCTTTAGCATCTTCGGTGCTCCGAAATGTGTTCGGTGGCACTCAGAAAGAGGGCAAATCCACAGAAGAAATCGCACCAAATTCTTCGGTAGAAGTTCCATCTGAAATTGCTCA
The DNA here is from genome assembly GCA_016711345.1 of Chloracidobacterium sp. Taxonomy (NCBI): domain Bacteria; kingdom Pseudomonadati; phylum Acidobacteriota; class Blastocatellia; order Chloracidobacteriales; family Chloracidobacteriaceae; genus Chloracidobacterium; species Chloracidobacterium sp. The sequence goes on along the minus strand of JADJTD010000001.1, from coordinate 132,208 downwards.
GAAAGTGCTAACCCGCCTGGGAACCAGGAAGGAGCGAGCTGCGGCGGAACTGGGCATCAGTGCCGGAGAGGTTGAATCTCTTCCTTTCGATCTGTCGACGCTGGAAAGTGAAGGCATCTTCATGAACATCGATTGCCGAGGGTTCGGCAGTCTTGTTCGGCAACTGGAATGGAAAACTCTCGGGGTCCAGCTACCTGAGAATGCGGCCGTCAGGGTAAGTCCTCCGAGAGCTGGATTGCTGCCTGATGTATATCGGAATCGCCTGATGCGTGGCGCGGCCCAGGCTCATAACGCCCTCAACAAATTCGGCTTCAGATTCACCCTCTGCGAGACCGTCTGGGGAACGAGTGAGTACAAGTGGATTCCTTGGACCGCGTTCGAATCTTTCGAAAAAACATACCTTCAAGCCTGCGAAACTCTCGCCGCGGCAAAGAGTGAAGTTCTTTCCAAATACGACGAGATCCTGAGCATCCTACAGGACAGTTTCTATCAGCTTGCGAGAGATTCTGCCGACAGGTTCGAGGCGACAAGCGATGAGCTTTTCGATAGAGAGGAGTTCGTAAACGCGGTCGCGGCACAAGCCATCGGAATGGTCCCTACACGCGAGATGATCCGCGATGGCCTCGTGATAACAATGAAGCCGAAGGTGATCATTCTCGGGTCGGAGATGATCGCCGAGCGAAACCTCACGAAATCGCTTGCCCTCGAAGCCACTCGTATCAATTCTGAGCAGACGAAGATCGATCTTGAGATTGATGCAAAACGCCGTATCGAAGAAATAAAGGTGGATGAGGTTACTGCTGAAACCCGGCGAGAACGCGAGGTTAAGGAGCGTATCCGGGAGATGAAAATCGAGGCCGCTAAGCGTGAAGCCGAGGAGGCAGTATCTCCGATCAAGGAAGGCTTCGCACAGATAACTGCGAAGATCTTCGAATCAGCCTCAGAAATGGCAGAACGCATGAAGGATGCGGAGTTCGTATCGGGTTCATTGGCCAAACGAGCACGTCAGATGTGCGAATGGTATCAGCTGATGAACTTCACAGGCGATACATCTCTGGAAAATGTACTCGAACAATTGCAGACAGCTGCGGGCCGGGAAGCCAAGCAGCGCTCGCCGGAAGAGATGCGAACCGCTCTAAGCGACCTTCTGAGGATGACATCCGTTCATTCAAAGAAACTCCTTGATGAAGATCGGCTAAGCGCTCTCGAACTTTAGATCGACGAAGACGAGGTCTCCACAAATGGCAAATTTCGACCTGAGCAAATACATTCCGGTTCACGCACGCATAGCGGAGTTCTATGAGAAGTACCCGGACGGCCGGATCGTTACCGAGATCATAAGGCTCAACGAAGACAGCGGTTTCGTGTGTATAAAAGCCGGAGCGTATCGGAACCGAGATGATGCGGAACCTAGTTCTACCGGACACGCCTTCGAGGTCCGCGGTCAGGGATATGTGAACACGACATCCTTCATCGAAAACGGTGAAACAAGCGCTGTGGGCAGGGCTTTAGCAAATCTGGGGTTCAAGATCGACAACGGCATCGCTTCACGAGAAGAAATGCAGAAGGTCGAAAGGATGACCGAGGCAGCAAAACCGACCGGCAACAATGGACGAAATGGCCATAACGGGCGTCTTGTCACTCAATCCGTTTCATAACACTTTCCAACAAACAAATAATGTCTGAAATAGAAGCGGGTGCCGACAGCATCCGGAAGTTCCTGCACGAGCTCGATATTAGGATTAGAGCCCGATACCCGCTCATCGCAATCAATACCTTCGAAGAGGATCGCGTAAGAGAGGCGTTGGTCGATCTCGTCTTTCAGGAGCGGCATAAGGAAAAGTCTCTCTACTTTTGGAGTCGTCCAAGCGGCCTTCAGAAGGTAGTCGATCCGAAAGAGGGACTACTAAGTTTGCCTCAAACGATCGGCGATACTGAAGACCCCGAAAGCCTTCTTGGCTTTATCAGCGAGCAGAAGACAGGTATTTTCCTGCTATGTGACTACGCTCCTTATATCTCACCATATGGGCAGGAAGATCCTTTGCTGGTTCGAAGGCTTCGTGAGATCGCCTGGAAGTTGAAATCGACAAAAGCAACGGTCTTGTTTGTGGGGCCGAATTTCCCGGAACTCAAAACACTCGAAAAGGAAGTCACGCAGATAGAACTCGACCTTCCGAGGGAGTCGGAGATCGAAGACTCGATCGAACTTCAGTTTGAAAACCTGCGTTCCAATGGTCTGGATATTAGTCTGACCAAGGAGACGCAAGACGCGCTTCAGCAGTCTCTGCTTGGTCTAACAGCTGTCGAGATCAGCAATGTCGTTGCGAAAGCAGTCATCAGTTGTAACGGGCTCAATCAGGATTCGATCAATGTCATTCTTGAAGAAAAGAAGAATGTCATACGCGGTAGCGGCTCATTGACCTATGTGCATCCAGAACCGGCAAGCAACTTAGGCGGCTACCAATCGCTTCGAGCCATCCTTGAACGCGCGGCATACACATTCAGTCCGAGAGCAAAAGCACGCCACGTCGAACCTTGCAAGGGAATTCTCCTCGTTGGATTGCCGGGGTGCGGAAAGGATCTCTGTAAACGGGTTGCGTCAAGCATCACGAATCGGGCTCTGCTTGATCTGGACTTTGGTTCGATTATGGGTGAGGGCGGAGGTGTCATTGGCTCATCCGCGATGTCGATAAAGCGGGCGTTATCTATCGCTGGCACGATTAAAGGGATTCTTGGTATCAGCGAGTTCGAAAAAGCGGTCTCAGGAATGAAGTCGTCCAACAAGACGGACGGCGGTGAGACAGCACGAACTATCTCCTATCTTCTCAACTGGATGCAGGACAACAAGGACGTTCTTGTATTCGCTACCGCCAATGACGTACGCGAACTCGAATCCGAACAGTTCAGGATCGGTAGGTTCTCATATATTCACTTCGTCGATCTTCCCGAGACCGAGGATCGTAAGGAAATATTCCGGGTTCACCTTAAGAAAAGAGCACTTGATGCCGAATACTTTGATCTCGATAAACTGGTAGATAAGAGCAAAGACTTCTCTGGCGCGGAAATAGAAGGGGCAGTTCAAGACGGAGTTCTCGAAGCGTTCATTGACGGCGACCGACAGGCCGAGACTCGCGACATTATTAAAGCCGCCGAGAACATCACGCCTACGGCCCAGATGATGAGCGAGAAGATCGAGGAGATCCGAAAATGGGCTCGAAATAATATCAAGGGCGTAGGCTCTCGAATCGAGAATAATAGCATTGCCGGAAACCGCACCGATCGAATCTATGAACTCTAACTACGGAGAATCTCAATGAGCAAATATATGACCTTTGAATCCCAGTCATTCCCGAATCGCGAGTTGCTCCTCGAAGCATTAGCCGAATGTGGTTTCGCATCTCCGACTATAGGAACTGACATTCCTCTCGAAGGATGGGATAAGCGGGATCCACAAACAGCCGACGTCGTAATCAGGCGTCGGCAAGTACGTGGACGATCGCTTTTAGGAGATATCGGCTTCCGGAAAACGTCAAAAGGCTATGTTGCCGTTATCGATGATATGGACCTGAATTACCACTTAGGGAAAGACTTCGTGATCAGGCTTCAGAACAGCTATCACGAAGCAGCGGCAAGAAAGATGGCCAAGAAGCTCGGCGGCACGCTTATCAAGGAACGAATCGGAAAAACTCTCAAAATAAGAATCAAATACTGAGGAGGATACCGACAATGCCCGAAGTTGAATTCAAGATCGATACCGAACGCGGAACATGCGAAACCGAGATAAAAGGGTATCAAGGGACTGCGTGCGAGAAGGCTGCTAGACAGCTGAAGGAGATTTTAGGTGACCCCTCTATTGAGACTAAAAAGCAAGAGTATTTTGTCACGCCGAGTGTCAAACAGACCAATAAACTACGATGAGTAATAAGATCACCTTCATACTCGAACCAGACAGTGGGAAACTTACCGCTGAAGTCTCAGGCATTCCCGCTGATCAACTGATCGATCTCAGAGACGACCTTGGAACTTCCCAAAATTTGAATTGCGGAAAGCCGATGCAAGGTCAGTCTTGGGAACCGGGTAACCTTAAGGATGATCGCTATTACATCTGGCTTCATCGCATATATCACAAGTCGGTGGTTGATGGTCCGGGTCGTCGGAGCGTGATTCAAGTTGCGGGTTGTTCAATTCGTTGTCCAGGTTGCTACGTTCCCGAAACTCACGATCGCCACAACGGGAAAAAGGTTTCTATTTCCTCAATTCTCGAAGAGATCGTTTCAAAACGCCATGAAAACGACGGTGTAACAATTCTCGGAGGCGAGCCTTTTGATCAATCTGATTCCGTGGCGGAACTTGTGTTGAGACTGAATAAACTTGGCTCCCACATTATCGTCTACACGGGCAATACTATCGAGTATTTATCTACAAAAGACGACCCTAGCGTCACCTATATTCTATCCCACATTGACTTGCTCATTGACGGTCCTTTTGAATCATCTCTAGTCGCTGAAACAGGGGAGTATCGAGGGTCAGCGAATCAGCGCTTGATACAGCAGAAATAGGTTGGGCCCGTCTAGTCTCTCATTGATTTCAATCTACACGAAAAATCATCCAAAGTTTTTCATGGCATCCCGTCATATTCGCAGTCGCAAATCTCGTGCTAATCCTCATTCGATTTTCAAAATCAGAAAGCTGGTTTACGTAAGATCTCGCTTACCCGCCCTTGGTGTTTGATAACAGACAACTGCTGTCTCTTTTTGCACATTTTGCAAACATCGTCTTCTCGAATACTCCCGTTAAACTCAATAAACATTCAAAAACGCGAGTGGTATAGCTGTTGCAATCAGTTCCGAGTATATGAGAGGTCAGATCGCGCGATATATTGGGTTTTTTATTCTGGGTAGCGTCCTGTTCACTGTTGTCTCGCCTACCGCGATGCTCGCTCATGGTGGCGAGGATCATGGTGACGCGAAGCCAAAGTCCACGGCGAACGCAAAGGGCGTTGTATCCCATTCAACTCGTTTGGGCGAACTCGAGCTAATGGTAAAGCACCCTTCGATGGAGCCGGACAAGCCTACGGCCGGGCTTCTTTTTATTACGAAATTTGAGACCAACGAACCTTTCAAGGCTGTCGATGCCAAGGTTGAGGTCGAATCGGCGAGCGGTGCGGTCTTTAATGCGACGGTTGCGGCTGGCGAACAAGCGGGCACATACAGCGTGACCTTTCCCGCGATTCCGTCCGGCGTTTACAAGATGCGGGCTAACGTGTCGCACGACGGCGAAACTGACACTGCCACTTTTTCCGGAATCGAAGTAAAGCCGCCCGCGGTTACGGCCGAGGGCGGAACGTCTTGGTTCACGCAATTGGTGATCGGCGTTGTCTTTTTGCTTGTAATAATTTTGCTTTTCGGGCTTGTGTTTTTCGTGTGGCGTTTCGCCGCTGGCCCCGGAGTTAACGAGGAAGCACTTTCTGCATAAGAATCTAGCGAACATCGTTTACCGACACTCCATGGGCATAAGGAATATTTTAGCGATCGTAGTTGAGTATTCAGCAAAGCTCGGTTTAGCCGTCCTCTTTTTTGGCGGCTTTCATTCGGCATTGGCCCAGCAAACTGTTCCCTCGCCCGTTCCGACTCCGGCCCCGTCGCTTCAATACATTGGCCAGGATGGCATGAGTGTCGAGCGGCTTGTAGAAAGTGCTGGCAGCCGGCGAGCGGATCTGCTCGCAGCGCGCCAACGGCTCGCGATAGCCGAAGGGCGTCTGGTTCAAGCCGGACTTCGGCCAAATCCGGTCTTTAGCACCGAATACGGAAGCCCCCGTTTTCTGGGCGGCGAAAGCGAGTATGACTTTTCCGCAGGGTTAGCTCAACCTTTTGAGCTCGGAGGAAAACGTGGAAAGCGACGGGCCGTTGCGGAACTCGAACTCCAGCAGGTTCGGGCCGAGGTCGCGGCTATCGAACGGAATATCGCTGTCGAAATTCGCCGTGATTACGCGCGGGCTATATCGGCCGCGAGGCAGCTCGATGTATTGGAAAGACTTCTGGCCGCAGACTCGGAATTGGTGCGGGTAACGGAAGCACGCTTAAACGAGGGCGATGTGGCACCGCTCGACCTGAATTTAGTCAAGGTCGAAAGCGATCGCCTCAAGATCCAAAGGATCGAAGCGAGAAACGAATTGGAAACTGCCTTGTTAAGAATTCGGACGTTGATCGGATCCGATGTCTCGGACCCGCTTCGCTTGGAGCCTCAGTCCGACCGGCCTCCACGCCTCGATCTGGGACTTAGCGAACTCACACAAAAGGCGTTGAGCGATCGCTCCGACTTACAGGCCGCGCGGATCGGCGAGCGGCTGGGAACCGCGAGGCTAAACCTGGCTCGGGCACAGGCCGCTCCGGATATTACGCCATCGGTGCGTTTTTCGCGTACCAAGGCATTTACCGATCTGCCCGCATCAGCCGGCGGCGGAATTATCAACAGTCGCGACAACGAACTGACATTCGGCGTGTCGATAGATCTACCGGTGTCAAACCGTAATCAAGGCGGCATTGCCTCCGCTGTCGGCGAACAGGTTCAGGCGGTGCGGACACGTGAATTTTTAGAGGCGACGATACGGCGTGATGTCGCTGTTGCTTACGGCCAGTATCGGGCTGCGGCAGAAAAGCTGGTGCTGTACACAACTCAAATCCTGCCGAGAGCTGAGGCAAATCTACAGACTGTCCGAGCAGCCTACAACGCGGGCGAGTTTTCGGTGTTTGAGGTCGTTAACGAACAGCGTCGTTTGAACGAGAACGTTACGAATTACAACCGGGTTTTGGAAGAATACTACACGACCTTAACAGCACTCGAGGCAGCAGTCGGTGCGGCCCTGCCGCCATCCGCCTTCATGCCGGGATCGACATCGGTCCTCCCCGATACCAGGATAGTGCCGAGACAGTTTAACAGGGAAGAATTTTTGAAGTCGATCAACGAGGATAAAACCGAACGTATTGGATTACTAAAATCGACCAAACCAAGAATAGAAGAGGAGAAAAAATGAAAATACTCATATTTGTAACTGTGATTACCGCGAGCCTGTTTTCACTAGCGTGTTCCGGCGGAACACCAACCCCCGCCGCTAACACAGCAACCGCGAATAAAGCGCCCGCGAACTCGACCGCTGCAAATAACGCTGCCGCACCCCCGAAAGCCGATGAGATTCCGGCCTCGGTCAAGGCGGCACTTCCCGGCGCACAAACATTTACGGCCATGCACAAAGAGCTGACCGATGCTCAGATAGCTTCTATTGAAAAAGACACGGGCGGGAAAGTTTCCGAGAAAGATCATCACTCCTATCCGGGATTTTCCACTGCGAATGGTACAAAAACGCAGATCGGATCCGTCACGATCGTCAAGGCGGCGGGCAAGGAGATCATAGTCATATATGAGAACAAGGAAGGGTCGCCGTCAATTAAAGAGATTAAGGCGGAAGGCGTGCCGGCCGGTTTTCTCAGCCAGTTTGCAGGGAAGGGCCATGATGACGACCTGCTGCTAGGGGCAGACATCAAGGCAAACGGTGCCAAGGATGATGTGGCAAAAGCAATAACCGACGCCGTGAGGATCGATGTTTTGTCGATGCAGGCTCTGTACGGCAAGGCACACACACATTAATGTTCAAGTCCATCAAAAACTTAATGCTCAGGGCTCGTTCAGTTTGCCCAACAGGGAGGCGATTTCAGATATCGTTCTTTGCCTCAGCCTGGGTATTTGCTCTAAGTCTCGTGACGGCCTTCGCTGCTAACGGACAAGCTCCGGCAGGAACGCCGTCAGGCGCAATCTCGACGATTACCTCAGAACGGAATGTGAAAAATGACAGCGGAGAGCTGACTGTCATTATGAAACGCCTCCCAGGCGATCCGCGCTCCGGTGAAACGGGACATGTTCTTGTCTCATTGAGCGAAACGGTTCAGGGTGGGTTCGGTTCGGGGCCGTTGCCGGTCGAAAAGGCCGCCGTTATGTTTAGCATTACAAGGCCTGACGGTGCGGTAGTTGCCGGGAATATCGCGGCGACGGAAGAACTGGGCGGTTTGTATCGTGGTTCCTACCAGTTCGATAGCTCGGGCGATTACAAGTTGGTTGTTTCGGTAAACACCGAAGACAAAAGGACGTTTTCGGCTGATTTCCCGGTCACAGTTTCACGAGCACCGATCCGCACGTCTTTTTGGGTCGGTCTTCTGATACTGCTTGTGCTTTCGGGGATCTCTTTTGCCGTTGTCTTTTATGCCTTGAAAAGACGAGGGGATACGTCTTTTCGGCGACTTGCTCCGGCAGGTGCGGTTGTTCTTACGGTGTTTCTTCTGGGGGCAGTCGCTCTGGCATATCTTCTTCCGCCTTCTCAGACCCGCGAAACGGCTTCGATTCCGCCAGACGCCTTTTCAACGGCAGCAGTTAACGGGTTGCCGAAAGGAACGACGATCACCGTGCCGAAAGAATCGCAGCTTTTGTTTGGGATAAAGACTCAGTTGATCGACACGAGGCAAATTACGAGCGGTTTGAAAACCACTGGAGTGGTCAGGGCCCGACCGGACGCCAAAGGAGTCGTAACAGCACAGGTGCCGGGAAGGATCGTACTTACTCAGGCGGTATCTTTAGGTTCTGCTGTCGGTAGCGGTGAACAGATCGGATACGTTGAGCAGGTTCTGGACGTATCGGGACAGACAGAGCTTGAGACGCAAAGACTGGATGTCGAGGCACAGCAGCGGGAAGTTGAAGCTCGAAAGCTCGAATTGCGAAATACTGCACTCGCTCTTCAGTCGCAGCAGGCCCAAAGCAGAGCTGCCGCCCAGCAGGCGAGGACGCGACTCGCACAGGCGCAACGCGAGCTTCGAAGGTCGCAGAATCTTCTTGAGGTTGGTGCAGTGCCTCGAAAACGTGTCGAAGAAGCTCAAACAGCCGTAAAGGTTATCGAAGATGAGGTAGCATCAGCCGATAAACAGGTTGTTTTATTGGGCGACCAGATCAAATCGGCACAGGCCGGGCAGGCCATTTTCCGCTCTCCTACAGTCAGACAGCCGTCGCGCAATTTCCCGTTAATATCGCCAATAACGGGAATAATCGATCAGATCAAGGCCACGAGCGGCCAGCAGGTTGCAAGCGGGGCCGAATTACTTAACATCGTCAATTTGTCCACCGTCCTTTTAGAAGCTCAGGTTTTTGAGAAAGATCTGGCCACGGTCCGCGAATCCACACGGGCAAGTTTTACCTCTTCGGCTCTGCCCGGCGAGGTCTACACAATTGGTACCGCTGATGGTGACGGACGCCTTGTCTCGATCGGTCAGACCGTAAATGATCAGACGCGGACCGTGCCTGTGATATATGAGGTCAAGAATCCCTTCAATCGGCTCAAGGATGGCAATTTTATCGAGATCACCATCGACACCAGCGGCAATAGGCAAGTTCTGGCCGTGCCGAAGTCAGCGGTCGTTCGTGAACAGGCAGAGACCTTTGTGTTTATCTTCGACGGCGGTGAGACCTTCGAGAAGCGTCAGGTTGCACTCGGAGCGGAAGGTGCGGATTTCTACGAGATTGTATCAGGACTAAAAGAAGGTGATCGCGTTGTCATTGAAGGGGTGTATCAGCTTCGCACTACGCAGGCGGGTGAGTAGTTAAAAGACCGTTAGGGGCGGACAGTTGGTACGGTTTTACTGAACGCCGACTAACTACTTCGCAGGATGTCAAATGAAATGAGAGGACAATCGCAACTAGATTTAATAAATCGAAAGACTTACGCGAATGCCAAAGTGCTCGATTATTATGACGGATTAAGCGAACTCTTCCCTGCGGAAAAGGTTCTTTTTGAACAACTGTCATCGAAACTTGAAGGTGCGGAAATTTTGGATATAGGAGTAGGAGGCGGCAGAACAACCCAATATTTGTTACCGCGGGCTGCGGAGTATACGGGCCTTGATTACGTGCCGGAATTCATTGAACGGGTTAAGAAAAAATATCAGATCTGTAATTTCATAGCGGGTGATGCGAGGGATTTGAAAGAGTTCGAGGATGAGAGCTTCGATTTTGCACTATTTTCTTACAACGGTATTGATGCCGTTTTGCACGAAGACAGACTCAAAATCTTGAATGAAATTAATCGCGTACTCAAGAAAGGCGGGATAATAATGTTTTCGAGCCATAACCGTGATTACCGACACTTTAGAAAACCGTATTGGCTTACTGAACCTAAATTTAGTTTATCGTTCGCAAAGAATCTACTGTCATACATTTTCTTTTTGCCGCGTCATCTGCAGATGAGAAAACACGAGGTCTTCAATGACGAATACGCGATCGTTAATGATCAAGACCATCGTTTTTCGCTGCTCGTTTATTACATTGGCATCGGCCGGCAGATCAAGCAGCTTGAGGATATCGGCATGTCAGATGTTAAGGCATACAACATGAAGGGCGATCAGGTGATTGCGGACAAAGATTCTTTCTGGATTTACTACTTGGCCACCAAGTGATTAAGGAAAAGGAATATGAGAAAAATATTTATTTTGGGAACCGTTTTAATAATTTCAACTATTGCCGTCTTTTTTACGGCATGTACTAGCGGGACAAATTCGCAGGGCGTTGACAACGTAAATGCTACGAATACGGTTGCTAGCGAAACAAACTCCGCGAACGCAGCAGCTTCGGATTCAGCCTTCAAGGTCGATTTCAAAACGGAGCCGGGCCAGATTCAGGCAGGTGCTCCGGCGACGCTGGTTTTTACTGTTAAGGACAGTAAGAATGCGGTGGTGAAGGATCTGCAGGTCGTTCACGAAAAGCCGATGCACTTGCTGATCGTCTCGAAGGACCTCTCCGAGTTCTACCACGTTCATCCCGAGCCGTCGGCCGACGGATCTTATCGAGTGCAGCATACGTTTCCGAACGGCGGCGATTATAAGTTCTACGCTGACTTCACGCCGCCTAATGCGAAGCAAGTGGTCGAACGCGTTGATGTGAAGGTCTCGGGAACTGAAAGGGCGAAAGTCGCTCTCGTTGCGGACACGAAGCTTGAAAAATCTGTCGATGGCGTGAAAGTGACGATGAAGCCGAGTGCGAAGATCGAGGCGGGCCAGGAACTGACGCTTGATTTCGCCGTCTTTGATGCAAAAACCGGAAAGCCCACGACCGATCTGCAAAATTACTTGGGCGAATTGGCGCACTTCGTCATTATTAGCGAAGACCTCGTTGACTTTGTCCATGCTCACCCGATGGCAAAGGGTGAAACGATGGACGGGATGAAGATGGACGGCGATACGAAGGAAAAAGATCATAACGCCGACGGCCATTCGCACGGGGCAGATTCGAAAAAGGCTAACCAGCCAAGTGCTTACGAAGTTTCGGCCCACACGGCTTTCCCACGGCCCGGGCTTTACAAGCTTTGGGCGCAGTTTCAACGCGGCGGGAAGGTCATCAGCGTTCCGTTTGTCGTAAATGTTCCGGCAGGTTCTGCAAAACAGGTGGAGGCCGCGAATGTTCCTGCTGGAGCAACGAAAATCACCGTTTCATCGAAAGGCTACGAGCCGTCTTCGATTCCGGTTGTTAAAGGCCAGCCGGTGAAACTGGCGTTTTATCGAGCTGACTCGGAAAACTGCGGAGGCGAAGTCGTCTTTACAAAGCAAAAGATCCGAAAGAAACTGCCGGTTGGCCAAACGGTCCTGGTCGAATTCACGCCAACCGAGGTCGGCGAGATCGCCTTTGTCTGCGGAATGGACATGCTCAGCGGCAAAGTCATCGTGACCGAAAACTAGAATTTTGAGAAGTGATTTAAAAGGAGAACGAGAAATGACCAAATTCAAAATATTTCTGACATTAGTAGCAGTGATAGTTATAGCTGGAGGAGCCTTCGGCGTAATGACCGCCGCTGTTGAGGCCCACACGCGAACCGTGAAGGTAAAGGTGGATAAGAACGGTTTTTCGCCTTCGTCGATCGACATCGAAGCGGGTCATAAGCTCAACCTCGTGTTTAACCGAGCGAACGACAAGAACTGCGGCAGCAAAGTCGTATTTACAAAGCTTGGGATTAGCAAAACTCTGCCAGTGGGCAAGGACGTTGTCGTCAGCATAACGCCTACCGAATCGGGACAGATATCATTTGCCTGCGGAATGGGGATGTATAAGGGAAGCATCGTCGTTAGCGAGGGGTGAGACATCTCACGACAAAAGGGGGAATAAAATGAAAATACTATTGTTAACGGCCACATTGGGGCTGGCAGCCGTAGGCTTGGTCGCGTGCGGTCAGGCGGGCACTAACTCGAGTTCCATGAATCACAATTCGATGATGAAGAATTCAAATTCATCAATGAACATGAACGGCATGGATCACAATTCGATGCCGATGAACTCGAACATGTCGATGGACCATTCGGCAATGAAAAGTTCGCCGAACGCCGCGAGTCAGCCGTACGATCTGCAGTTTATCGATACGATGACGGCCCATCACAAGGGAGCTGTGGACATGGCGAAGATGGTCGAAGGGAAAACACAAAATCCCGACATCAAGAAGTTCGCTGCGCAGATCATCGCAGATCAGGAAAAAGAGATCAGCCAAATGAAAGACTGGCGCGAGAAGTGGTTCGCTGGCAAGCCGGCGGCCATGAACGTGGATATGCCGGGAATGATGGATTCCATGAAGATGGATATGGCAAAGCTTACAAATTCGAAAGACAAAGAATTTGACCTTGCGTTTATCGACATGATGACTCCTCATCACGTTGGGGCCGTTACGATGGCTAAAGAAGCGTTGCAGAAGAGCGAAAAAGCCGAAATCAAAACGCTCGCTGGTCAAATTATTAAGGCTCAGGATGCCGAGATAAAAATGATGAGCGCGTGGAAGGCAAAGTGGAGTAAATAGTTCCGGTCGTATCTGATTCAAATGCTCAATGGAACTATTAAATGGTCTCTTCAGAACCGGTTGATCGTTGTCGCGATCGCTGCCCTTTTGCTTGTCTGGGGCAGTTACGTGGCGTTCAATCTACCGGTCGATGTCTTTCCCGACCTTAATAAACCTACTATTACGGTTCTAACCGAAGCTAACGGGTTGGCACCCGAAGAGGTCGAGACACAAGTATCCTATCCGATTGAGACCGTGATGAACGGTGTTCCGGGCGTGTCACGAGTTCGTTCGGTAAGTGGCGTCGGATTGTCAATCGTCTACATAGAATTCGAATGGGGAACGGATATTTACCGAAACCGGCAGTTGGTTTCGGAAAAGATAACTGAGGCCCGCGAACAATTGCCCCAAGGCGTCTCCCCGTTTCTCGCTCCCATCTCTTCAATAATGGGGGAGATCATGCTGATCGCGGTGTCGAGCAAGGATGGAACGACCGACCCTTTGGAACTGCGAACCTTGGCAGACTGGACCATCCGTCCTCGGCTATTGACTATCACTGGGGTTTCTCAGGTTATTCCCATCGGCGGAGGCGTGAAACAGTATCAGGCGCTTGTTTCACCTGAAAAGCTGAGGCAGTTTGCCATCACCATTGAGGATGTGTCGGTCGCGCTCGAGAAATCGAATATCAACTCTACCGGTGGCTTTGTAGATGCCCAATCGCAGGAGTATCTTGTTCGGAACCTCGGCAGGTTCTATTCGATCGACGAGCTAAAACAAACTGTCGTCGCGTACCGCAATAACAACCCGATTCGGCTCGGTGATGTCGCCGAAGTGCAGTTTGGTGCGAAGATAAAGCGGGGCGAGGCCGGAACGAACGGAAAGCCCGCCGTCATTGTTTCCGTTCAAAAGCAGCCCGGGGCGAGCACCCAAGATCTGACAGAACAGGTCGACGAAGCGGTTAAGGAATTGCAGAAAACGCTGCCCCCCGACGTTGAGATAAACCCTAATCTCTTTCGCCAGGCCAATTTTATCAACGCCTCTATCGGCAACGTTACCGAAGGATTGCGTGACGGTGCGATCCTTGTCGCAATTGTACTGTTTCTGTTTTTGCTCAATTTTCGCACCACCTTCATTACACTCACGGCGATTCCGCTTTCTTTCATCGTAACCTTTCTTATTCTCTACGCTTTCGGGATCAGTGTTAATACCATGACCCTTGGCGGCTTGGCAGTCGCGATCGGCGAGTTGGTTGACGATGCGATCGTGGACATTGAGAATATCTTCCGTCGACTCGGCGAAAACCGGAACCTTGAAAATCCGCGTCCTTCCATTGAAGTGATTTATCACGCCTCGCTCGAGGTGCGATCGTCCATCATTTATGCCACGGTGATCGTCGCCCTCGTGTTTATTCCGCTGTTCGCCTTATCGGGAGTCGAAGGCAGATTGCTTGCTCCCTTGGGCCTCGCGTACATTACTGCACTCGTGGCATCTCTGTTCGTAAGTTTGACCTTAACGCCCGTCTTAGCGTCGTATCTGTTGCCGCAAACATTTAGGCGAAAGGAGACAAAGATGGTCGATGGTCCGGTTGAGATCGATCACGAAGATGGGAATGGTGCCTCTATTTTCTCGAGGATACAGCGGTGGTTTCGATCTTCGTCCGCTGCGGAACATCAGGACAGCATCCTAGTTCGCTGGTTAAAGAAATACGACACCCGGCTTCTACATTGGACGCTCCGTCATCCTTACAAAGTCATCGTTGGGGTGGCGCTGGTGTTCATCTTGACCATGGCGACGCTCCCGTTTGTTGGCACATCATTCTTGCCGGAGTTCAACGAAGGAACGCTTACCGTCAATGTTCAGGCCCAGCCCGGTACTTCTCTGGCTGAATCCAATCGCATCGGCCAAATTTCCGAGAAACTACTTTTAGAGGTGCCCGAAGTTATCTCGACCGGACGTAGGACGGGAAGAGCCGAGCTCGACGAACATGCCGAGGGTGTTCACTACACCGAGATCGATGTTGATCTAAAGAAATCGGACCGTTCGCGTGAGGAGATCCTTTCGGCGATCCGAGATAAACTCGCGGTCGTTCCCGGAGTTACCTCTAACGTAGGACAACCCATCTCTCATCGGTTAGATCATTTGCAGTCCGGTGTTAGGGCACAGATCGCGGTCAAGTTGTTCGGCGACGATTTGGCTACACTGCGTTCAAAGGCTGAGGAGATTCGCAATACGATCCAAACCGTCGAAGGGGCAACGGACGTTTCAGTTGAACGACAGGTGCTGATCCCGCAGGTGCGATTTAATGTTGACCGCGTCAAGGCGGCGCAATATGGGCTTCAGCCAGGCGAGGTTACGCAGACATTGGAAACGGCATTGAACGGGCGAACCGTCTCGCAAGCCATTGATGGATCCCGGCGTTATGACGTAGTGGTACGTTTTGATGAAGCGTCTCGCAACAGTCTGGATGCGCTCCAAAATGTCACCATTGATACACCGCAGGGAACCCAAATTCCTATTTCAGCCGTTGCCGCCGTTGAGAATTTTCCGGGACCGAACCAGATATTACGAGAGGACACAAAACGCCGAATTGTAATTGGAGCAAACGTAGCCGGACGCGATCTTGGCTCCGTGGTCAGTGACATTCAAAGCCGTGTCGCAACACAAGTTCAACTGCCGATCGGCTACTTCCTCGAATATGGAGGGCAGTTTCAGGCATCGCAGGAGGCTAACAGAACTTTATCGCTGCTTTCGATCTTCTCGCTGGTAGCGATCTTTTTTCTCCTGATAAAAGCCTTTGGCGACTGGCGGGTAGCCCTTCAGGTGATGATAAACATCCCCCTAGCGTTGATCGGAGCCGTCTGGGCCTTGCACCTCTCGGGAGGCGTGTTTTCGATCGCGACAATGGTCGGATTCGTATCGCTGGTTGGGATCACCTCGCGGAACGGAATCATGATGATCTCGCATTATCTGCACTTGATGAAAGAGGAGGGCGAGGATTTTACCGAACACATGATTGTTCGCGGTTCATTGGAAAGGCTCGTTCCCGTCTTGATGACTGCCCTGACCGCGGGGCTCTCGTTAATACCCTTCATCCTTGCCGCCGACGCCCCGGGCAAAGAGATCCTTCATCCACTCGCGGTTGTCGTTTTAGGCGGCATCCTGACCTCGACTCTGCTCGACCAAATTGTTACGCCGGCAATCTTTTATAAATTCGGGCGGCCTAGCGCTGAGCGAGTCATCGCGGAACGCGAAGGCTTAAGCGACAAAGACTTCGGCGAGAGCACCGATCTTCCGCCGTTCGGGTCGCGTACGCCGGATCTTAATTAAAAGGAAAAATGGATGTATCAGACTAACACCTTTTACCTATTACTTGGCCAGAGGCCTTTCTTGCTGGCGTTTCTCGCTCTGTTGGGAGCATGGTGAATTGACCGGAGGTCCGCTGCTCGGCTTGAGTCAGCAGCATTTATTCTACGACGCCATTGTTTTATAGCTGTTCGGTATCGGAATGTATCTTGACGGTTAATGGTCATAGCGAAACATTGGATTTCTGTTAGACCTAGAACGAGGAGAAGAAATTATGACGAGAAAAGATTTTAATAGATTGTTGATGGCCGCTTTGGCCGTCGTGATTGGTGCGGGAGCTATCGCCTTTAGCCTCAACGAGACTGTTTCGGCACAAACCGACGAAGTAAAGGCCGTGACGGACGTCATGACACGCGAGGCGCTTGCCATCGAACAAGGCGATCTCGCCGCACTCGATAAGATCTGGGCGAACAGCGACGATGTCACCGTCTTCGAAAGCGGACACGCCAATTACGGCTGGACCGATTACCGAAACACGCATCTTGCACCGGAACTAAAGGAATTCAAAAATACGAAATACTCCTTTTCCGATATGAAAGTAAAGGTCGATGGCAAGACCGCGTGGGCGACATTCAAATACAGTCTCGCCGCTGAGATGGGAACGAGAAAAGTAGAAAGCGGCGGCCTTGGTACGGCAGTCTTAGAAAAACGCGAAGGCAAATGGCGGATCGTTCACTGGCACTCAAGTGCTCCTCGCCGTGCCCCGGCTCCTGCTGCGTCTCCGACTCCTAAAGCGTAATGCAATTTTTGCTCGACACTGTATAAGGACATGTTAGAAGGGAGTCCAGAAGTTTATACGGTCAATGAGCAAAAAGGCGTCGGGTGGTGCCTATTGTGCCCGACGTCATCTTTTTCGGCCACGTGGTAATGGAACTCGAAATACTCCACATTTCGTCTTGAGTTAATAACCGTATGAATTTGGAATAGGAGGATTGAGAAATATGAAAGACATGAATCATACAGAAAGCATGAGAAACATGAAAAGCATGTACGTGAACCTAGCGATAATGGCGGTTCTGTCGTTTATCTCAATGTTTGTGTTCATGTATATGATGGTCGATTCATTCGCCAACGTATATCCAAACATAAACCAGCTTTACATGGCCGGGCTCATGACAGCTCCGATGATTGTGATCGAGATCTTTGTAATGTGGTCCATGTACAACAACAAAAAGGCCAATCTTATCATCGCTGGTGTGAGCGTCCTGCTGCTAATTCTGTTTACGGCCTTTATCAGATATCAAACGGTAGTTGGAGATAAGCAATTTCTCAAATCGATGATACCGCACCACGCCGGAGCGATCCTCATGTGTGATAACCCGAATCTTCGAGACCAGGAGGTCAAGGATCTGTGCAAATCGATAACGATCGACCAACAAAAGGAAATCGACTGGATGAAGAATAAACTCGACGAGTTGGAACGTAAATAATGAGGAGTCGATCAAGCTAATGATGACTGCAACAGTTCTGGCAAACCAAGCGGATGTATCGCTTTACACGGTTAGGCACTATACGCGCATAGGTCTACTAAAACCCGCCCGCAATACGCAAAACAACTACAAGGTCTATCAGACATCGGATGCCGTGCGTGTGCGTTTTATCAAAGCGGCCGGCAATCTGGGATTTTCGCTCGCCGAGATCGCGGATATTTTGAAAGAGGCGAAAGAAGGGAATACGCCGTGTCCGATGGTTCGGGAAATTATTGTCCGACGCATTGCGGAGAATCAACGAAAAATAAGAGAGATGCAGAAACTCCAACGGAAAATGGAGAAAGCCCTTCAGGACTGGTCAAAAATGAGGAATTCAATGCCGACGGGCGATTCAGTTTGCCATTTGATCGAGTCGGTAAGCGAGGCAGAAAAAAAGAGCTTGACCTGACCCCTGCTGACAGGTTGTAGAATATATTCTGTCGTTACTTTTTAATGACAGGAGTGATAAAAATATGTTGGAAAACAAAACAACCACGGCTGATACATTCATCGACCCAGTTTGCGGAATGCAAGTCACACCGGTAACCGCCGTTGGCACCTATAACCAGGACGGAGAAACCCATTATTTCTGTTCGACTGGCTGTCTACAGAAATTCTTATCTCCGATCAGTAGCCCAGCAAGCTGTTGCAGCGGTAATTGAGCAAGTGTGAAAAGGTTTTTTTCCCACCAGGAGGGGCTATGACAGGAACTGAGAAACAGATCGCTACGGCAGACGAATTTATTGATCCGATATGTGGAATGACGGTCGATCCAATCGCGGCAGCAGGAACTTTTAATCATGAGGACAAGACTTACTATTTTTGCTCTAAGGGCTGCTTGCAGAAATTTATTGCCCAAACACAAGGCGTACCCGCGAGCGGTCATGTCGAGATCGGACGCGAACAAAAAGAAACCGTCCCGCACGGCGACATGAAGGCGACAGCGGGCGGGGATTTTGTTGACCCGGTGTGCGGCATGACGGTCGCGCCCGAAACGTCAGCGGGAAAATACGATTTTGAAGGCGAAGCCTATTATTTCTGCTCGACGGGCTGTATGAATAAGTTCAAACAGAATCCGGCGAGCTTTCTCCACGAGAAAAAAGAAAAAATACTAGAGGCCGAGAGCCTCGGCGTTGAATATACATGCCCGATGCACCCAGAAATCGTGCAGATCGGCCCTGGAAGCTGTCCTAAATGCGGGATGGCTCTTGAACCGAAGGTGATGACCCTCGACGATGGGCCCGATCCGGAATATGTCGATATGAAGCGGAGGTTTTGGATCTCGGCCGTTCTTACACTCCCCGTTTTTGCTTTGGCGATGGGTGAGATGCTGCCGAATTATCACGAATACGTCTCACCGAAGATCGCACTATGGATCCAATTTGCTTTAGCAACACCCGTTATTCTCTGGGGCGGATTTCCTTTCTTCCAGCGTGCTTGGGCTTCCGTCAAGAATGTCAGCCCGAACATGTTCACGCTGATCGCCATCGGCACGGGGGCCGCATATCTTTTCAGTCTTTTTGCTCTGTTCCTCCCCGATTTGTTCCCGGCATCGATGAGAAATGAGCACACCGGATTGATCTCCGCATACTTCGAAGCGGCGGCCGTTATCACGACGCTTGTTCTGCTCGGACAGGTGCTGGAATTGAGGGCAAGGAGCCAAACCTCGAGCGCGATCAAGGAACTCCTCGGACTCGCACCTGAAACTGCTATCGTGGTTTTTGACGACGGAACTGAAGCCGAGATCGCACTTAAGGATGTGCAGATCGACGCTAGTTTGAGGGTTAAAGCAAACGAGAAGATTCCGACCGATGGCTCAATCTTGGAAGGCGATACTTCGGTTGATGAGTCGATGGTGACGGGTGAATCGATCCCGGTCGAAAAGACAGTCGGCGATAAAGTTATCGGCGGAACAATCAATGGCCGACGCGGCTTTGTAATGAAAGCGGAAAAGGTCGGCAGCGACACGCTGCTCGCACAAATCGTTCGAATGGTTGGCGAGGCTCAGCGTTCACGGGCTCCGATCCAGCGTCTGGTGGACGTCGTGTCGGCATATTTTGTCCCGGCGGTGATTGTCGTTGCGATTGTCGCGTTCGCCGTCTGGCTGATCTTCGGCAGTTTTGCTTACGCAATGGTAGCGGCGGTTTCGGTTTTAATTATTGCCTGCCCGTGTGCCCTGGGCTTGGCAACTCCGATGTCGATCATGGTTGGGACCGGACATGGTGCTCGGCATGGCGTGTTAGTTAAGAAGGCCGAAGCATTGGAAATTCTGGAGAAGGTGAATTCGATTGTCGTTGATAAGACCGGCACTTTGACCGAGGGCAAACCTCGGCTTCAAAAGGTTGTCGCGTTGAATGGATCTGGCGAAATCGAGATCTTGCGGTTAGCAGCCAGTCTTGAGAGATCGAGCGAGCATCCGCTTGCGGAAGCGATTATCAAAGGCGCCGAAGAGAAAGCTATCGAGCTTGCTAAGGTGGAAGATTTTGAATCCATCACAGGTAAAGGGATAACGGGATCGATCGACGGAAAAAAGGTGTTACTCGGTAATGCGAAGCTGATGACAGAAAACAATATTGATTTCCCGGCGGATGGAAAAGCCGATGAGCTTCGAGGCGAAGGGCAAACAGTAATGCTTGTAGCCGTTGACGGGAAAGCCGCGGGCCTGGTCGGCGTTGCAGACACAATTAAAGAGTCTGCGAAGGATGCGATCAGTGAATTGCATTGGCAAAAGATCGAAGTCGTCATGATGACCGGTGACAATGCTATTACGGCCGACGCCGTAGCAAAAAAGCTCGGGATCGACAAGGTCTTCGCTGACGTGTTGCCCGAACAAAAGGCGGAAAAGATCAAAGAGCTGCAGGCGAGCGGGAAAATCGTCGCTATGGCCGGCGACGGCGTGAATGATGCACCGGCACTTGCGCAAGCCCAAGTCGGGATCGCGATGGGGACCGGAACCGACGTGGCAATGGAAAGCGCTGATATTACGCTCTTAAAAGGTGATCTGCGGGGAATTCTGCGGGCGAAAAAACTGAGCGAAGCGACAATGAAGAACATCCGGCAGAACTTGTTCTTCGCATTCATTTACAACCTCGTCGGTGTTCCGATCGCGGCGGGTGTTCTGTATCCGGTTTTCGGTTTGCTACTAAGCCCAATGATCGCCAGCGCGGCAATGACCCTCAGTTCTGTGTCCGTAATAGTCAACGCGCTCCGATTGAGAAATCTAAAACTTTGAAATTGGTTCTTAACAGGACCCGTCTATGATGAATCGAAATGTCTTTGTTTTGGCTCTCCTCGCGGCTGTTCTGGTCGTTTTCGCTGTCCACTTTATGGACTTTCCAGGAAGCGTGCCGAATTTTGTGAGGGCCAGCGGAGGAGGTGTATTGCTAGAAGTTAGGCCATCCTTTTCAGAAGAAGAGATATATCAGAGCCTCGCGGGTTACGGAGAGGAAGGGCGTCAGAACTAAGCTTTTAGAAACTTGACGGTTGACCTGGTTTTACCGCTCAGCGTACTGCCATTTCTCTTGCTGTTTATGTTGAGAGCCGTCAATCGCCTCTCTCTTGGCGGTGTCATCCGAACGCTTTTACTTTTTCTGCCTTTTGTTTATGTGATTTTACCGACAGGCGTCATTTGAAATAGTTGGTTACGAATTCTAAGAAGGTCCGTGAGCAAAATATTGAAACCAGAAAATTACATTCCGGCTCTAAGTTTTGATTGGCTTACACCTTTCTACGACCCGGTTGTCCGTTTGACCACGCGTGAGGAGATTTTCAAAAGGGCTTTAGTAGAACAAACCGGGATTGAAGCTGAACATCGCGTCCTCGATCTCGCTTGCGGCACTGCGACGCTTTCTATTTTGCTGAAAGAAAAACAACCGCAGGCCCAGGTTGTCGGAATTGATGGTGATGCAAAGATCTTGGAAATCGCAAAAACGAAGGTGCGTAAGGCCCGTCTTGAGATTCAGTTCGACGAGGGCATTTCGTTTGAGTTGCCATACAAGGACGAATCGTTCAGCCGGGTTACTTCCAGCCTTTTCTTTCATCACTTAACGCGGGAAAATAAGGCGAAAACACTAAGCGAAGTAAGACGTGTGCTCAAGCCAAATGGCGAGTTTCACGTCGCGGACTGGGGACTCCCCTCTGGTTGGCTAATGCGCGGGTCGTCGTATTTGATCCAGCTTCTGGACGGTTTTGAAACGACCGCAGATAGTTTCGATGGTCTATTGCCGCAGTTGATGGCAGAGGCCGGGTTTGCTTCGATAGAAGAAACGGCTCATTTCAACAGCTTGTTCGGGACAATCAGATTGCACAAATGCAATAGGCAAGTCATCCTGGAGGATAAATGAAAACAAAGATCACCTTTTTTGCCATGGCCGTGGTTTTGACGGCCCTCTCCGTTTTTGCTCATGACCTTTTCTTAAAACCTACCAGCTATTTTGTAAAGGTTAACGAGAAAATCACGATCAGCGTTATGAACGGAACGTTTCAGAAAAGCGAAGGCGCGGTTACATTTGCGCGTTTGACCGATGTGAGCGTCATTGCACCTTCGGGCAAGCGTTCGAATCCGGTGGAGACCGATTTTACTAAAAATGAAACAACTGCCTTCCTAAATCTTGTGCCGACTGAGGCCGGGACTCAGGTAGTGGGTGTCTCTACCAGTTGGCGTGAGAACGCTCTTGCGGCAAAAGAATTCAATGAGTACCTGCCCGCCGAAGGCATTCCCGATATTTTGGAAAACCGAACACGTGACGGAGAGCTCGGTAAGGACGCACGTTACCGTTATTCGAAATATGTCAAAACGATCTTCCAGGTGGGCGATAAAACAACCGATAGTTTCAAGACCATTCTTGGGTATGCCGTCGAAATGGTGCCTCAGCAAAATCCTTATATGCTAAAGAAAGGAAGTGCGCTGGATATTTTGTGTCTCAAGGACGGCAAACCGCTCGCCGGCCAGATCGTTACAACCGGTTATGAGATAGCGGGCAGAATGCTGGGCGAAACCAGTGCCCGTACCGACAAGGACGGCATGCTCAAAGTCAAATTATCCGGCTCCGGCAAGTGGTACGCCAAGTTTATAAACATGGTAAAGATCGACGATCCGAAACTAAATTACGAATCCAAATGGGCGACCCTGACTTTTGAAATCAAGTAGAGAGGAAATCAAAATGAAAAAACAAACAATCTTTGCATCTATTTTATCGCTGTCGCTGGTCGCGTCGATCTTTGCACACGATCTGTTTCTTAAAACAGATAGCTATTTCCTGAAGCCTAACTCGAACTTTACCGTCAAGGTGATGAACGGAACGTTTCTAGCAAGCGAGGGAGCGGTTACGTTCGCCCGGCTAAACGACGTGAGCGTCGTTTCAGGTGGAAATCGTGTGCATCCGAAGGAAGCCGACATTACCAAAGACGAGACGACCGCGTTTCTGAACCTGACAACCGGAGCGGCGGGAACCTATGTCGTCGGGCTTTCAACTAAGTCCCGCGAAATCGCTCTAAAAGCGGCAGAATTCAACGAGTATCTCCGTGAAGACGGTCTACCCGACACTCTGGAAGAACGCCGCAAGACGGGAGAACTCGAAAAGGATGCAAAAGAGCGTTACGCAAAGCATGTCAAGGCGATTTTGCAGGTTGGCAAAGCTCAGACTGATGATTACAAAGCTATTCTTGGCTATCCCGTCGAACTCGTCCCTCAGCAGAATCCTTACAAGCTTAAAAAGGGTGACACGATGGAGGTCCTGTGCTTGAAGGACGGGAAGCCGCTCGCTGACCAAGTCGTTCTCGCTGGTCGCGAGGAAAGCGATAAAATCAAAACGTCACCAGAACTCAGAAGCGACGCGAAGGGCATTGTGAAGTTGAAACTGGACGGTTCAGGGAAGTGGTATGTCAAGTTTATCAACATGAGCAAACTCGACGATCCAAACCTAAACTACGAATCAAAATGGACAACGCTTACTTTTGAGATGAAATGATCAAAAAATGAAAGAAGCGAACGCCAAAATTTTGCTAGTCGATGATGATGATTCGCTGCGCCGTGTCCTTGAATTCCAGCTTTCGGAGGCCGGGCATTCTGTCGTAAGCGAGAGTGACGGCAGGGAAGCGTTGAAGTCGTATTCCGCAGAAGACTTTGACTGCGTGATAACCGATTGGCGAATGCCGAAAATAACAGGGTCGCAATTGGTTCAGCAGGCGACGGCGATCAACAGCGAAGTGCCCATCATTGTTATTACCGCGTTCGGAGATGTCGATACAGCGGTCGAAGCTATGCGCGGTGGGGCTTTTGATTTTATTACCAAGCCCTTTAACCGTCAGGAAATTCTGCTTACAGTCGAGAAAGCATTAAAATACGGCCGAGCCTTAGCGGAAAATAGACGGCTGAGACGTCAGATCCACGAAGACTTTCGGATCGAGAACGTTATCGGAACATCTGACAGGATGCTTCAAGTTTTTGATCTGGTTGAGCGGGTGTCAAAGACAAGCGTAACGGTTTTGATCGAAGGCGAGTCGGGGACCGGAAAGGAATTGATCGCGAAAGGTATACACTTTTCCGGCACGCGCAAAAGTAATCGGTTTATTGCCATCAACTGTGCCGCCATACCGGAAACACTAATCGAAGCTGAGCTATTCGGATATAAAAAGGGAGCTTTCACCGGTGCGGTTGGAGAATCGAAGGGTAAATTTGAGGAAGCTAACGGCGGCACCTTATTCCTTGATGAGATAAGCGCGATGCCTCTCCAGTCGCAAACAAGGCTTTTGAGGGTTCTACAGGAGCAGGAAGTGACACGCCTGGGCGAAAATACCCCGCGAAAGATAGATGCTCGAATAATTGCTGCCACCAACGAAAACCTGCCCGATCTTATAAAAGAAAACGCTTTCCGCGAGGATCTTTACTACCGGCTCGCGGTAGTTCCGATCACGATTCCGCCGCTGCGTGAACGCCGCGAGGATCTACCGGTCTTGACCGAACATTTTGTCACGCGATCCGCCTCGAAACATGGTATGAGGCCGCCAAAGATTGCGCGCGACGTTTTCAAGGTATTTTTCGATTACCCTTGGATGGGAAATGTTCGCGAGCTTGAGAATCTGGTCGAAAGAATGGTGGTACTTTCCGACGGCGATACTCTAACTCTCAACGACGTCCCCGAAAGCGTGAAAAACCCTTTTTCAACAAAAGGGGAGTTGTGGTTTGACCTGCCTTTCGAGCCGATAAATCTAGAAGCCCTAGAACGGGAAATTATACGTAGCTCGCTTCTCAGGCATGACGGAAATCAGTCACAAACATCAAAATATTTAGGTATTACTCGAAGCGCCCTTATATATCGGATACAGAAGTACGATTTAGACGAGTCGGGTTCCAGCATTTCGGACGACTAAATGGATACGCAGACCTTCAATATCATCTCCTCTCGAAACCGCCTGTATGTATGGATCGTCATTGCCGTGGTGATCATCCTCATTACCGTCCTTCACTTTCTTACGCCTACTGATCAGATCGTTTGGCACGAGATATATCAGCGGATCTACTACGTACCGATCATAGCTGCCGCTTTGATATTTGGTCTCAGAGGTGGGCTCGCGGCATCTCTTTTTACAACCATCATTTACTCGCCACATGTTTATTTACATTGGCAACACGGACATTTTGATTACTCTATTAACCAATATGCCGAAATCGTGATCTTCAATCTCGTTGGCGGAATAATGGGAGCTCTGGGCGACCGTTTAAGAAAGGCCAGAGAACGGGCTGAAAGAAATGCTGAGGAGAAACGAAAGGCGTACGATGAACTGCAAACAACGTTCCAACAGCTACTTCAGGCAGAGAAACTAACCTCGCTCGGAGAACTTTCTGCGGGAATCGTTCACGAGGTTCGAAACCCACTAGCGTCTATCAAAGGGGCTATAGAAATATTGGAGGATGAACTGACTGTTGACAGTCCTCGGCGTGAGTTTGTGGGACTGGCAAAAGGTGAAATAGATCGGTTAGACCGGCTAGTGGGCGAGTTTCTTCGATTCGCACGACCGACCGAACCGTCCAAGACGCCGACTGATCTTAACGAGATTGTGGACTCAATCACAGGTTTGATCGAGAATCAGGCTGCATTACAGTCCGTTGCAGTGGTTAGAGATCTCCAGAAGAATCTTCCGCTGATTCTTGTCGATGCCGAGCAGATCAAGCAGGTGTTACTAAATTTAGCAATCAATGCTCTGCAGGCCATGTCCGAGTCGAACGGTGCCGACAAGACCCTTTCGTTTACAACTTTTCAGCTAGACAATAATTTTGTTGTCGAGGTCGCCGATTCGGGTTCCGGCATTGACCCATCAAATCTCTCAAAGATCTTCGACCCGTTCTACACGACAAAGGATAAAGGGGTAGGACTTGGCCTTTCAGTTGCCCATAAAATCGCGTCCCAACACGGCGGGAAACTAATTGCCCAAAACACCTCTAGTGGAACTCTATTTTCCCTAATCCTTCCAACCACGACAATTGCGCAATGAGTGCGGCAGTTCCTACTATGCGTTGTTGAGATTAGCCTATTACAACGACGTCAATAGCCCACCCTGAATAGCGGGCGGTTAAGATTCATGCGGCTATTGATTATATGAACTAGACAGACTAGTTAAAAATTTGAGAACATCAAGTCGTGAGAATCGTGACTTACATCTTTGTAGCGTATTTGCTTTTCCTTTCGGTACAGCCGTGTAAGGACAGCCTATTGCCACGAGACAACCAAGGTCATCCGGTTCAGAAGGTCGCCCACTTAGATCCGCTTTCGCAGGATACCGACAGTGATTCGAATGATGATTGTTCGCCTTTCTGTGTTTGCTCGTGTTGCGGAAGCAACCCTGCTCAAACGATTGTCTACTCGGTGGCTGTGACCTCTCCCAAAACCGTTGAGCACGCGAGTTCTGATTTTTCTCACTATAAAGCCCCTTACGAATCTACCCGCTCCTTCTCAATTTGGCAGCCGCCAAAAGCCTAACTCAAAACACCATTCATGCGCCTTTTTTGGCTAGCGTGCGAATCTTCGCGCCTAGCGGGCTAGCGGATTGTTTTTGAGATAGGTTTATAAATGTTTAGAAAATTAATGTATGTCGTCATTGCGACGGCTGCTACTGCGTATTCGCAGGATACTACCAGTGCAAACGCAATCGGTGTCGGCTCAGCCAACATCGTTTCAAGACCGGCCGTCGCTCCGGCAGAAAGACGATTGGTTATCCCGTTTGCCGAACGCTACTACAGTCAGGCGGACGGCATGTCCCTTGCCGAGATCGTGCGGCTTGCCATCGCCAATAATGGAAATATCAAGATCGCCCAACTTGAGATCGAAAAGGCCAGAGCTCGGCTTACCCAGGCTGGGTTGCGATCGAATCCGACGCTCGAAGTTGAGCAGTCAACCGGAAGAATCGTAGGTTCGCCCGGAGATCGTCTGTTGAGTGTTGGTTTTTCTCTGCCGGTTGATGTTTACGGGCAGAGGCAAAAGCGGATCGATCTCGCACGAGCGGAGATCACATTACGCGAAGCGGAACTTATAACTCGACAGCGTGAGGTCACAGGTCAGGTTTTTAATACCTATGCCGAAGCACTTGCCTCTCTTAAAGAATTACAGGTTTTGGACGACCTTCTGGAACTGGACACACAAACGGTTCGCTTTGTACAGACTCGGGTTAACGAGGGCGAAACCGCACCGCTTGAATTGAGTCTCCTGCAAACCGAGGTCGAGCGGCTTCGGGCACGACGAGAGATTGCAGACGGCAGCATCCAAACGGCGTTGACCAAACTGAAATTCTATGCCGGAATTGCTTACGACCAGCCCCTAAAACTCATCGAGGAAATTTCCGCAGCTCAGATTCCACAACTGCCAACAACAATCGAAACAGGCATCTCGGTTGCACAAAGGTCAAGGCCCGAATTGCGAGTTGCAGAGCTCGAAGAACAACTCGCGAGTGCTGGGTTTCGGCTCGTTCGTTCACAGAGTAAGCCCGATGTCACTGCGTATACGCGTTATACGCAAGGGCGGTCGAGTATCGATCTGCCAATTGGATCATTCCCGCAGAGTACGGATCGCAGTCTTACATTTGGCGTGTCAATCGGATTGCCGGTCTTTGACAAAAAACAAGGGGCCAAAGCTGAGGCCGAAATAGCAATACGCCAAGCACAGGAGAGGCGTTTATTTGCCGACGCGATAATTCGGAACGAGGTTGTTACTGCTTTTCAACGGATCGAGGCAGCAAAACGGGCATTGCGAACGCTTGAAACGGCAGTTATTCCGCGTTCTTTAGAAAATGTCGAAACCATTCGAAAGGTATATGAGCTAGGACAAATAAAGATCACCGACCTCATTGCCGAGCAGCGAAAATTGCTCGAAGCAAATCGAGATCTAACCGAAGCACTCACCTTACGATACCGCTCGCAGGCCGAGCTTTTCATCGCTATCGGAGCCAACTTGGAGAACTAAAATATTATGTCGGAATTAAATATAAATGAGCAGAATGAGCATCATGTCGGCGACGAAGCGGAACTAGACCGTCTCGAATCGAACCTTGAGAATGGCGGAGATCGTAACCCTGAAAGCCCGGCGGCTAAAGGATCAGTCGTAGCGTGGATAATAACCGCGGCGGTAGTCGGGCTCATAGCGATCATTGGAGTTGCGTGGATCGTTAACAAAAACTCCGCCAGCGGCGATAAAGCTGCCGCCGAGGAACATAAGGAAGAGTCGGGACATTCTGAGGACGAGAAGGGCAAAGAAGTGAAACTCGATCCGGAAATGCTCGCTTCTGCGGGAATCGTTACGGAAGCCGTCACCCAGCGACCTGCAATAGCAAGATTGATGGTTACGGGTGCGGTCGAATTGAATCCCGAGACAACCGAAATGGCGACGGCACTGGTTGGCGGCAGGATCGAAAAAGTTTTCTACGGTGTTGGTGACAATGTGCAGAAGGGAGCCGTGCTTGCCGTTATCTCGAGTCCGCAACTCGCGCAAATGCACGGCAAAATGCACGAAGCTAAGACGAAGTATGAGCTGGCCCAACGAAACCTTTCACGTGTACAAAAGGCCGAGAACCGCGTCGCAGTATTGCAGGCGAAAGCTCGACTGGACGAAGCCGACGCTACTTTGAAAAGGACAAAGCGGCTGGTCGAGCTCGGAGCAGGAGCGGGAAAAGATCTAATGACAGCCGAGACAGCGCAGAGAACCGCCAAAGCGGATTACGATTTTCAATCCAATATTGCTCTAAACAAAGAATTGCAGGAAGCACAGGCTGAGGTTGAAACCGCCAGGGTTGATCTTAAACATATAGAGGACGAGTTACGCTCGCTCGGCGTTCCTGTCGAATCGAACAAACCCGACGATCATCGTAGCGATACATCGCTCGTTTCCTTAAGATCCCCACTTTCCGGTGTCGTCACCGAAAGAAAATTCAATTCCGGTGCAGGTATCGAGGCGGCAGTTCCGATCTTTTCTATTTCAAATCTCGGCACTGTTTATGTCATCGCAAATGTTCCAGAGGCGAACATGGCGAGGCTTCGGGTTGGTTCCGTTGCGGAGATCACGTCGCCTGCTATCGGCACGGTCAGCGGACGTGTTTCATACATTGATCCGCAATTAGACGAGACAACCAGAACCGGACGTGTTCGGCTTGAGGTTCCAAATGCTCAGGGCAAATTACGGGCTGGAATGTTCGCGGAGGTTGGATTCTACTCGGGAACAAATGAAGCGACAGGCGAGGAACTCGTTGTGCCTTCGGGCGCAGTACAGCGAACGGCCGACAAAACGATAGTATTTGTTCCACGAGACGATGAACCGGGAGCGTTTAAGGTCCGAGAGATCGAGGCCGGAGCCGATATCAACGGCTATACAAAAATCATCGAGGGTTTGAAACTCGGAGAAAAGGTTGTCACAAAAGGCAGCTTTACGCTAAAGACACAGCTTGAAAAGGGTGCGATGGGGGACGATCACTAACGCGCAGGACGACAAATGGAAAAAACGATCTTTCAGATAAATGGGATGGATTGCCCCTCGGAGGAGAATTTGGTGCGCGTGAAGCTCGACGGAGTGGCGGAAATCAGACATCTCGACTTCGACATTCCCAATCGGCAGTTGACGGTTTTTCATGACGGACAGCTTGATCAGATCGAGTTTCGGATAGACGAGCTTGATCTGGACAGCAAGGCAATTCGAACCGAGGAAGCGGTCGACGCTTCTTTTGTAGACGACCACCGAAGCCAGCGGAATTTGTTATGGATCGTGCTGGCGATCAATTTTGGCTTCTTCGCGATTGAAATTACTACCGGCCTTATTTCCGGCTCGATGGGACTAATCGCCGATAGCCTCGACATGCTTGCCGACGCATTCGTTTACGCCATCAGTCTTTTCGCGGTAGGTGGAACAGTTGCGAGAAAGCGGAATGTCGCAAGGCTCGCCGGATATTTCCAGATCAGCTTAGCCGTGATCGGTTTCATCGAGGTCATTCGAAGATTTATCGGTGTCGAGGAAGTCCCTGATTTCCTCACCATGATAATTGTTTCGACGCTGGCCTTGGCGGCGAATGGCTTTTGCCTCTATTTGCTTCAAAGGTCGAAAAGCAAAGAAGCCCACATGCAGGCGAGTACAATCTTTACCTCAAACGACGTGATCATCAATTTAGGCGTCATCACGGCAGGCATTTTGGTCAGCCTGTTGGGATCGAACAAGCCTGACTTGATCATCGGGACAATTGTTTTTGTTGTGGTCGTCAGGGGTGCGCTTAAGATCTTGAAGCTCGGAAGATGATTTGCAACTGACCTAAGTTGCTACAAGAATTATGATCAACGCACTTATAAGATTCTCCATTGCTCAAAAGCTGATCGTTCTTTTGCTAGTCGCGATCATGGCGGCGGCGGGAGCGTACAGCCTCATAAATTTACCGATCGATGCCGTGCCTGATGTCACCAATGTTCAGGTTCAGGTGTTGACCAATGCGCCAAGTCTTGCGCCGCTGGAGATCGAACGGCAGATCACCTTTCCGATTGAAGTTGCGATGTCGGGCATACCGGGCGTCGAAGAAATTCGTTCGGTTTCCAAGTTCGGCATATCGAACGTAACTATCGTTTTTGAAGAGTCGACCGATATCTATTTCGCACGCCAGCTAATTCTCGAACGCATGGCGACCGCTCGCGAGAATATTCCGCCTAGCATCGGTTCTCCCGAAATGGGGCCAATAGCTACCGGCTTGGGCGAGATCTACCAGTACGAAGTTCGTGCGGAACCGGGAAGCAATTATACGGCGACGGATCTCAGGACGATTCACGACTGGAATATTCGCCGACAATTGATGGGCGTTCCGGGTGTGACGGAAGTCAATTCGCACGGCGGCTACGGCAAACAGTTCGAAGTCCGACTGTCTCCCGAAAAGCTGCAATCATATGGATTGACGCTAAGAGATGTTCACGATGCGGTCATGGCAAATAATGGCACGGTCGGCGGTGGTTATATCCAGAAAGGAGCGGAGCAATATCTGTTACGAGGCGTCGGTCTTGTCGAAAAGATGGACGACATCACGAATATTGTAGTCAAAACTGGAAAAGAGGGAGTTCCGGTCTTCGTCCGCGATCTTGGAGAAGTCGTCGAAGGGCAGAGCATCAGACAGGGTGCGGTTTCAACGAATGGCGAAGGCGAGATCGTGTCAGGTATGGCGATCATGCTAAAAGGCGAGAACTCCCGAGTTGTAGCCGAAAGGGTTAAAGCAAAGATCGAAGAGATCAAGATGACCCTACCCAAGGGCGTCACCATCGAACCATTTTATGACCGAACGTCGTTAGTAAAACGTGCGATCTGGACAGTCGAAAAGAATCTGCTGGAAGGAGCGGCACTCGTGATCTTCGTTTTGTTATTGCTGCTTGGCAACTGGCGCGGTGCCTTGCTGGTTGCGACCATAATTCCACTTTCGATGCTCTTTGCGGCGATCCTGATGAGAATATTCAACGTATCGGGAAACCTGATGAGTCTCGGCGCGTTGGATTTCGGATTGATCGTTGACGGAGCGGTCGTGATGGTCGAGAACGTGGTTCGTCGCCGTGCCGAAGCTCAGCATGAAAAATCTCGCGAGCCGCCCGAACGTACGATTCTCGAAGCATGTCTCGAAGTCGCCCGACCTGTGGTTTTCGCCGTGGCGATCATCGGCATCGTTTATCTGCCGATCCTCAGTCTTCGCGGTATCGAGGGCAAGATGTTCGTTCCGATGGCTTTGACGGTGATCTTTGCTCTTCTCGGTTCGCTTATTCTTTCTCTGACATACGTTCCAGCGATGCTTGCATTGATACTCAAGGGCAATGTTTCGGAATCGGAAAGTTTTCTCATCCGTTGGGCGAAGCAGATCTACCGACCGTCACTTGCGTTTGTAATGAAGTTCCGTGCACAGGTACTCGCGATCGCGGTTACTGTGGTCGTAATTTCGGGAATTATCTTTCCGTACCTCGGCGGCGAATTTATACCGCGTCTCGATGAAGGCGATATTTTGGTCGAAGCAATAAGTTTGCCGAGCGTCTCTCTCGATCAATCAATGGTAATGACGACTGCCGTTGAAAAGTCACTTAAGGTCTACCCAGAGGTTAAGACGATAGTATCGAAGTGCGGGGCTCCGGCAGTCGCGACGGATTCGATGAGTTTGAATCAGTGCGATGTATTCGTGATGCTCAATCCGATCGATGAATGGAAGTCTGGTTGGTCCAAAGAAAAATTGATCGAGGAAATGTCTAAAAAGCTCGAAGCGGAAGTTCCAGGTGCAGCGTCTTTCGGTTTCATGCAGCCGATTGAGATGCGTGTCAACGAACTTATCGCCGGAACGCGTGGCGATGTTGCGGTAAAGCTTTTTGGCGACGATCTTCAAATACTCGCGGACAAGGGCGAAGATATCGAAAAGGTCCTGGCCGCGATAAATGGTGCAGAAGAAACAAAGGCCGAGGTAACTACCGGTTTGCCGCAATTGCAGATCAAGCCGGACCGGGCGGCGATAGCGCGATACGGGATCAATGTCGAAGATGTTAATGAACTTGTCGAAGCGATCTTTGCTGGGAAGAAGGCGGGCGAGGTCTTTGAAGGCGAGCAACGTTTTGACATTGTTCTGCGTTTGAACGAAGACGCAAGTAAGTCTGTCGAGTCAGTTCGAGGATTGATCCTAACTGCTCCGAACGGTCAGCGTGTACCGCTCGCACAGGTTGCCGATATTGCACTGGTCGAAGGAGCGGCGCAAATATCGCGTGAAGCCACTCGGCGCCGGATCGTTGTCTCCACGAATGTCCGTCAACGCGACATTGCCAGTTTCGTAACTGAGGCAAAGGAAAAGATCGGTAAGGAAGTGACACTTCCGCCCGGATATTATTTGCAATGGGGCGGAGCCTTCGAAAATCTGGAAAGGGCAACCAGTCGCTTGTTGATCGTGGTGCCGATAGCGTTGTTCCTGATCTTTGTGATGCTATTTTCGACGTTTGGTTCGGCGAAGCAAGCATTGATGATATACACCGGAATTCCGTTTGCAATCGTCGGAGGAGTAGTGGCTCTGGCTTTGCGGGGTATGCCATTCTCGATTTCTGCAGGCGTCGGCTTTATCGCACTATTTGGCGTTGCCGTTCTAAACGGTGTTGTGATGGTCAGTTTTATCAACCATCTCCGCGAAGAAGGCAAGTCCGTCCTTGACGCCGTGAAAGAAGGCTCGATGACGCGTTTGCGTCCGGTTTTGATGACGGCGTTGGTTGCCAGTCTCGGCTTTATCCCGATGGCATTGGCAACGTCTGCGGGTGCCGAAGTTCAACGTCCGCTTGCGACGGTTGTGATCGGCGGACTGATAACGTCAACGTTGTTGACACTTTTAATACTGCCAACGCTTTACGCATGGTTCGAG
This sequence comes from Chloracidobacterium sp., assembly GCA_016711345.1. Taxonomy (NCBI): domain Bacteria; kingdom Pseudomonadati; phylum Acidobacteriota; class Blastocatellia; order Chloracidobacteriales; family Chloracidobacteriaceae; genus Chloracidobacterium; species Chloracidobacterium sp. Next base: position 98,656 of record JADJTD010000001.1, on the reverse strand, counting down.
AAGGATGTCGAGGGCGAATTTACGGAGGAATAACAGTGAAACTGATAATCGCAATAGTGCGGCCTTTTACGGTGGAGAAGATCGTGACAGCCTTCGAGAACATCGAAGGCTTTCCCGGAATGACCTTGATAGATTCCGAAGGATTTGGCCAACGAATGCGTACCGGAGCATACGACGCACTTGATCCATTCAAGGCGAACAAACGAATTGAGATCGCGGTGAATGACCAAATGGCCGACGATATCGTTGCGGCAATCAAGAACAACGCTCACACAGGCAAAAAGGGCGACGGCATAATCATGGTCGTTCCGATTGAAGCCGCAACGTTGATTTGAGTTGGAGAAAAATGTATCTGGACCCGCCATTTCGAATACTAGCTGGAGCCGTGATCGGAACCGGGATGATTCTGCTCATCGCTTGGTTACTGCCATTTTTGACGAGGCGAGGAATCCGAACATATCCAAACGAGAAGATAGAGCGTCGATAGAGGCGTAAAGGGCGGCTAAAGGCTGAAAAAAGGCGCACGACTCGAAGGTACAGATTCTGAATTGAAAATATGGGACACGGACACACACACGAAATATCGGCGGCAGGGCGGAATAAGAAACCGCTAATGATCGTCTTTTGCCTAACGTTCTTTTATTTGATCGTCGAGGTAATTGGCGGATTTTGGACGGGCAGTTTGGCGTTGCTTGCAGATGCCGGGCATATGCTGACAGATGTTGCGGGCGTCGGTTTAGCCTTGCTCGCCATACGGTTTGCTGAAAAGCCAGCATCACCCGAACGTACCTACGGCTACTATCGCGTCGAGATCCTCGCGGCGATGACGAATGCGATCATCCTGATCTTTATTTCGATCTACATCCTTTACGAAGCATACGAACGCTTCAAAAACCCGCCCGAAGTGCAGAGTGCGGCGATGATCGGCGTCGCATCGATTGGGTTGGTGGTCAATATTGTCGGTATGGTTATTCTGCGTTCCGGCTCCAAAGAAAGCCTGAACATGAAAGGCGCTTATTATGAGGTTCTTTCAGACACGCTTACGTCTGTCGGAGTAATAATCGCCGGAATAATCATGCTCACGACCGGCTGGTATTATGCCGATCCGTTAATTTCGGCGGGAATCGGCCTGTTTATCTTGCCGCGAACGTGGGCTTTACTAAAGGATGCAGTCGCTGTCTTGCTCGAAGGTACGCCGTCTGACGTAAACATAGCCAACGTGCGAGACAAACTTTCAAAGATCGAAGGCGTTGCCGAGATTCACGACCTTCACGTATGGTCGCTTACATCGGGCGTAAATGCCTTGAGCGTCCACGCCGTGCTTGCCGAGGGAGCCGAACACGACGACGTTCTGCAACGTGTCCACGATTCATGCACGAGCGAGTTTAAGATCTCACACCTAACCGCCCAAACCGAACGCGAGGGCTTTGCGTGTCACGAGACACATATCTAATAACGAAAATGGAGCAAGAAACAGACTTCTTTCATCTTTTTACTCAACATCAGTTCATAATTTTCTTAGTTGTAAGCCTGCTGATCATTTCCTTCTTAGTAGGAATAAGCGTTTTCATCGGAAGGCATGCCGAGAGAAGGAGCAAAAAGGGAGGACAATATGAACCCCGAAAATAATCAGGTATTGTCTTACGACATTACCAACGAGCTAATTATAGCCGATTCGTTCGTTGTTAGCGGCAAGTTCAATTTGGCCTTCTATCACTTCGGACGAGCCCACGCTGTCAGTACGGCCTCACAACTCACGAATCGGTAGAATACATCTGGACTTTTCGTGACGAAACCACACCTGAAGGGCTACACGCTCTTCGGCTAATGCTTGTAGAAACAAAATATTTGACTTTTTGTTTTGTTCATCGACCCGCTGAATGGTGCATTTCAGTCTGACCACCTCGTCACCTCGCTTCATACTACCCATTGTTTTTCCAAAGTAAGTCATCGCAACTTTTCGAATTACAATAAACGGCGTCGTATTTATGTCGACCCTATAAATCTGATACATCCCTTTTTCGACTATCCGATCGCCAATTCTTATTGGCGACGAAACGTGAAATTCTCCTTCTTTGTCGATACCGATTGTTTTTTCCTTTTGGGCAAAACCTGGAATTGAGAACAAGATGACGACGGCGATGGAAACAGCAAATCCTAGAAACAATTTTACATTCATGTACCTCACCTCTTTATTGGATGAAACTACTTCTAAAATACTCGAGCTACATCCACACCAAACATTTTTATCAAAACGTAAAAATAAGCCTTCCTCTTATCTAGAGACAATACCTGTGCCACGCAGATAGTCTTGTGCGCACCGTTTGTACTTGGACCAGCACTACCGAATGCTTCGTCAGAGCCCTGAAAAAACTTTACGATGTGCGTAAAACCTCGCGCTTAGTTCCAATGCCAAATTTGTTCACCACCAAATAGTGATTGTGACCAACATCTGGTTACTTGCAATTTGTGACGTATATCACTGATCATCCAGAAAAAGTGGAGTATACTGTTTTCAATGATCACTCGGGTCTTGATTCTTTTCGTACTTTTCACCGTCGTCGGTGGCGTCGTGGCGGGGACACCCCTCCACGCGCCGAGCGGCAAGATGATGAAATGTTGCGATAAAGCCAAAAGCAAGGACAGATCACCTTCAGCCGAGGCTGCGCGCCTTTGTTGCGCGACAAACTGCTCAAATGCGGCGCCAATCTCGTTCGGCGGCTCGTTTAACTTCAGTCCTTCCACCATAACGGTCTACAAATCCATCGCCGATCAGATCGCAGCTTTGTTCCCAAATACAAAAATCGAGTCGTCTGTATCGCCTCAGTATTTGCGTAAGCCGTTGACGAGCACTTTCCAGCCCAAATACCTCCAATATAAATCGTTCCTGATCTAGTTTCGATGGTGAAGTGCGCCCTTTTTGGGGTGTATTGCGCCGTTGCGACTATTTCATTGTGGTTCTGCGAACTACTTTGTAGGCGTCGGAACTCTCAAGATATTTTCAACACAGGAGACTAAAAAATGAGAAAGACAGTTTTATTCATCTGCTTATTGACCATCATCGGGGTGGTCACCTTATTCACGTCCTGCAGTTCCGGCGCGCAGCCCACGGCCGAAAACCCGGTGCAGGGAAAAGTCATCAAAAGCGGTTCGATCAACAATTTGACGGTTTCGGTATCAAGCGACACCGGCAAAGTCAAAAACGGCGAGCAGGAACTAATGCTTGCTTTTACGGATGCTTCGGGCAAAGCGGTTGATGTGGGAGCGGCTTCGCTAAACTTCTACATGCCTGCGATGGGTTCGATGGGGGCGATGAACAACGCAGCGGCTTTGACCACAACTGGCACGCCCGGCGTTTATCGCGGCAAAGTCAAGATTGAGATGACCGGCGGATGGGAGATGCAAATCACATTCGAAGGTCCGGCGGGAAAAGGAAAAACGTCGATCCCCGTAACGGCGCAATAATGGGGACCCGGGACATGGGGCTCGGTTATATGTCCGCCGAAAATATTAAAACAAGGGTGTTGCTAAATGATTAATTGGCTTATCGACTGGTCGCTTAAGAACCGCGTTATCGTAATTGCAATTTATATTGCCCTGGCGATCGCGGGTTATTACGCGCTTGTAAAGACCCCGATTGATGCCATCCCTGACCTTTCGGACAATCAGGTCATAGTTTTTACCGACTGGGCGGGCCGTTCCCCGCGAGAGGTCGAGGACCAGGTTACTTATCCGCTTGTGACGAGTCTTCAGGGGCTGCCGGGAGTTCGGACCGTCAGGGCTAGTTCCGCCTTCAGCTTCTCGATGGTCAATATTATCTTTGAGGATAATGTCGATCTTTATTGGGCCCGGACACGAGTGCTGGAGCGCTTAAATCTCGTCACGAAACAATTGCCTCAGGGCGTAGTGCCAACGCTCGGCCCGGACGCGACCGGTCTTGGCCAGGTATTTTGGTACACGCTCGAATCGGACGAGATGAGCCTCCGCGATCTGCGCACGCTGCAAGACTGGTTCGTACGCTATCAGCTTAATTCAACGCCGGGGATCGCGGAGGTCGCGACGGTCGGCGGCTTTGTCCAGCAGTATCAGGTGGACATAGACCCGAATAAGCTCCGCGCTTACAACATGCCGTTATCCACCGTGGTCGAAGCGGTTGAAAGGTCGAATAACAATGTCGGCGGAAACGTCGTCGAACAGGGCGGCGAATGGGCCATTGTCCGCGGTATCGGGCTTGTCGAATCGGTCGCAGATGTCGAAAATATCGTCGTCGGCTCTCAGAACGGAACTCCGATCTATGTCCGAAACCTCGGCGAGGTCAAACTCGGCAACGCCTTTCGGACAGGCTCGCTTGATAAAAACGGAAAGGAAGCGGTCGGGGGCGTCGTCATCATGCGCTACGGCATTAGCGCGCTCGAAGCGATCGAGAACGTCAAGAAGAAGATCGAGGAGATCAAACCCGGTCTCCCTCCGGGCGTTCGGCTGGTTCCATTTTATGACCGCACCGATCTGATCAACCGCACGGCCAATACGCTCACGTGGGCGCTGACCGAGGAGTTCATCCTCGTAACAATCGTAAATCTGCTGTTCCTCGCTCATTTTCGTTCGACCCTGATAGTTACGATACCTCTTTTGCTTGCCGCGCTTGCCGCTTTCCTCCTGATGTATATCTTTGGGATCACGTCAAACATCATGTCGCTTGCCGGTATCGCGATCGCGGTTTCAGACCTCGTGGATGCTGGAATTGTTGTGACTGAAAATGCGTATCGGGCGATCGAGAAAGAGGGAGTGAGCTTTTCCGACAGAAAGCGTGTTTGGGAGATAGTGCTGGAAGCGACGAAGATGGTCGGACGCCCGATCGTCGCGTCTATAGCGATCATTGTGATCGCGTTTATCCCCGTCTTTGCATTAACAGGACAAGAAGGGAAGCTTTTTCATCCGCTGGCGTTTACGAAAACTTTCGCGATGATCGCGGCGGCGATAATCGCGGTCACGCTCATCCCTGTTCTGTGCGGCTATCTGCTCGGCGGGAAGCTGCGTCCCGAAGAGTGGAATCCGATCATGCGCTTTTTGCGTCGAGTGTACAAGCCACTGCTGATCACTGCGCTACGGAACCGGCTCGCGACGGTTTTGCTCGCTCTGGCGTTCTTCTCGGGCGCGATGTTTGTCGCGACTCAGATCGGCAGCGAGTTTATGCCGCCCCTGAATGAAGGCGACCTAATGTACATGCCCGTAACCGATCCCGCAATTTCACTGGACGAGGCAACCAGAATTCTGAGCAAACAAGACGAGATCCTGAAAGCCTTTCCAGAGGTTGAATGGGCGGTCGGAAAGGCCGGCCGCGCCGAAACTTCAACCGATCCCTCGCCGATAAACATGAACGAAACCATCGTTCATTTGAAGCCCGAAGATCAGTGGCGTGATGGGATGACGCGGGAGAAACTGATTGCCGAAATGGACGAAGCTACACGGCTGCCGGGCGTTACAAACATCTGGACGCAGCCGATCATCAATCGCATCGAAATGCTTGCCACCGGTATCCGCTCGCAGGTCGGCATCAAGATCTTCGGCAACAACCTCGATACTTTGGAAGAAACGGCGAGGGAAATTGCGACGGTGGTAAAAGATGTGCCCGGCGCAGCGGACGTTTATCCCGAGAGGATCGGCGGAGCGCCGTACGTCGATATTGATATTGACCGCACGGCGGCGGCCCGGTATGGAATTGACGTCGGAACAATTCAGGACGTGATCGAAAAAGGAATCGGCGAAACGAATCTGACCGTGACGATCGAAGGACGACGACGGTTTCCCATCCGAGTTCGCTACGCAACCGAGTTTCGCTCATCACCAACGGCGATCGGCCAGATCCCGATAACCTCTCCAGCTGGAGGGTCGATCCCTCTTTCGCAGCTTGCCGATATTCGCAGCCTCGAAGGGCCATCGATGATTCAAAGCGAGAACGGCCTGCTTCGCGGCACGGTTCTGCTCAACATTCGCGGCCGCGATATCGGAAGTTTCGTGGAGCAAGCTAAGGATGCTATTCGCGACAAAGTTGAGATGCCGGCGGGTTACTACATTACATGGAGCGGCCAATACGAAAATCAGGAGCGCGCCCGCCAGCGGCTGTTGATCGTGGTCCCGATCGTCCTGCTTATCATCTTTGCCACGCTCTATATTACATATCACTCCTTTCTCGAGGCGGCCCATATTCTGCTTGCCGTGCCGTTTGCCTTGACCGGCGGCTTTTACCTGCTCTGGATGCTGCAGTACAACTTTTCGGTCGCTGTGTGGGTTGGCTTTATTGCTCTTTTTGGAGCGGCTGTGCAGACGACAATTGTAATGGTCGTTTATCTTGAAGAGGCGGTAAAACGTAAATCGGACGAAGTCGGCCAGCTTGATAGGGAATCTTTGCTCGAAGCAGTCACCGAAGGTGCTCTTCTTCGACTTCGTCCTAAAGTCATGACCGTAATGACTATTGTTGTCGGGCTCTTGCCGATCATGTGGAGCACCGGCGCGGGGTCAGAAGTAATGAGGCCACTGGCGACACCGGTGTTTGGCGGCATGGTTTCGAGCCTCCTGCACGTGCTGATCGTAACGCCGGTCATTTTTTATTGGCTTAGGGTACGCGAATTGAAACGAAATGAAAATTTGTAAGATCACAGGCAGTCTCTTGATGACCGACTGGACCGCAAGCGTCCCGCTTGCAGTGCCATCGCGAGACGCCAACAAGTTTTTCACGTGTTCGAGCTCGTGGCAAGCTAGGAGGCTTGCTCTCAAGTCCGTTGTTAAATTATTCGCGTTCGGGTTTATATTTGCGCTGGCGGCGACGGCTCAGACAGTCCAGAGCGACCAGCCGGTTTCGCTCCTATATTTGAATCCGCAAGGCGGAATGACGGCTGACGCAGCCGTGGCCTTAGCTCTCGAAAACAATGGCGAAATACAAGCTTTGCGCAAGGAGGTCGACGCAGCGAGGGCATTGGTCAAACAAGCGGGTTTGCGAGCGAATCCAAAGCTGACCGCGAGCGGAGCAAAGCAGATTGGCGCCGCTGATAATAATCAAATGGCCGAGGCCATGCTGCCGCTTGAGCTTGGCGGACGTCGAGCAGCCCGAGTTGCCGTCGCACAACGAGAGTTAGAAATTCGCGAGTTTGCGCTTGAGAATCAGGAACGTCTGCTTGCGTCAGAAGTGAGACTCAAATTCGGTGAAGCTCTGGCGGCGATCACAAAGTTGGAGGTTACCGAAAAGACCTTGGCAGCGGCAAAGCAGGGTTTCGAGCTTGTTGCGGCTAGAGTTACTGAAGGAAAGATCGCACCGCTCGAACAGAATATTTTTCTTGTCGAGGTGAATCGGCTGCAATCGATCCGCGAAACCGCAGAAGGAAAGGCCGAGACGGCAATGTTCGAGCTTCGCAATATGATTGGGATGAAGCCGGAAGAACCGCTGCGTCTTCGCGGCGATTTCAATAACCTAATCGCAACGCCGCCTTCAGTCTCCGGATCAACCGATTACGCTTTGCGTGAGCGTCCCGATCTGCAAGGTGCAAGGACAATGGACCAACTGGCTGTCGCACAAATAGAAAAGGCAAAGTCTGAAGGGCGGATCGACGCAAGCGTCAAGGCGGGTTACCAGCGCATGAACACCGGCTTTATGCTCAGCGGTTTTGATGACCGCGGCCTTTTGCGGCCCATTCAGGATGTATTTCACTTTTTCACCTTTGGGGTTGAAATCGATCTTCCGCTGCTCAACCGAAATCAAGGAGCGGTCGAAGCCGCCAAATTCGAGCGAGAAGCGGCTCAGAGGCGAATTGAGTTTGGCGAACTTACTATCCGGCGCGAAGTTGCCGTGGCCTTCGCTCGATATAACCGTTCGGCGCGGTCATTGTCGATCTTTCAAAACGGCGTTCGCGATCAGGCAAATTCTAATTTGCAGGTAATTTGGCAAACCTACGAACTTGGTTCGAGAAGTTTGCTTGACTACATTGCCGAGCAACGGCGTTTTCTCGATGTCGAGAACGAATTGATCGATGCCGGACTCGAAACATACATAGCAAACATTGAGATCATGCGGGCGACCAATGCACCGGAGTTAAAAAGGAAATGACCGAAGAGAATAACGAAGAGTTCAATAAAGAAACAGAAATGGGCGAAAACTCGAAGGCAACACCGAATCGAAAGCCGCTGTATATCGCATTATCGGTCATCGGCGTTGTCCTAGTGGGAGTGTTACTTTTTTGGTATTTGGGCTCGCGTGAGGGTGGAAATGCCGTCCCGGCTCCACGGACGGTCACATTCGACGACAACAGCACCGGACAAACAACAGAAACTACGGCCGAACAAACTGTCACCATTCTGCCCGATCAGGTTGAAAAGATCGGCTTGAAGATCGAAACGGTTGGCGAAACGTTATCGAGTGAAGCAATGGATGTGGCCTCGACCGGCGTCGTCCAGTCAAATGCCTACAAAGAAACGCCGGTGATCTCACTTCTCGGTGGGGTACTCCGATCCGTTAGTGGCGAACTAGGCCAGTATGTTGGCAAAGGCCAAACGCTTGCCGTTATCTTCAGCGATGAACTTGCAGCGTCTCAATCGCGCTATCTGGCCTTGCAATCCGACGCTCAGGCCGCACGGCAAAACTACGACCGGACGGCAAAACTCGTTAAGATCAGCCCCGTGAGCAATACAGACGTTGACCAAATGTTGGCGCGGTTAAAAACCGTTCAGGCTGAGCTGGAAGAAAACCGTAAGAGACATGACCGTACGCTTAAGTTACTTGAAATAGGGGCTGTCAGCCGCGAGGAATTTGAGCAGGCCACGACAAAAGTACGAGCGTCGGAGGCGGACGTTGAAGAAGCGAAAAAAAGATTTGACCGTGCCGTCAAGGTCGCCGAGATCAATCCTGTCAGCCGAAACGAATTTGAGCAGGCCGCCGTCAAACGCCAAACGGCCGAATCCGACCTTGCGACCGCCAAGCAAAGACTCTTGTTGCTAGGTTTGTCACCGCAAAAAGTAAATTCGCTCCGCTCCCCATCGCAAATAACGTCGGAAATCGCATTGATTGCGCCTATATCAGGCACGATCACAAAGCGAGACGTAAACGCGGGTGAAGTTGTCGAGGCAAACAAGGAATTGATGCGTGTTACAAATCTCGCAAGCGTTTGGGTTATCGCTCAGGTCTTTGAAAAGGACCTTTCATCGGTTCGTGATGGAAGCGGAGCAAGCGTTACAACCGGCGCCTATCCTGACAGGCTCTTTCGCGGTCACGTAACCTACATCGACCCAAATATCAGCCCCGAAACACGCACCGCACAAGTCAGAGTCGAACTCGACAATCCGGGACAAGTCTTGAAGATCGGAATGTACGTAAACGTCGCCTTTGGCGGGGGTGGGATGGCCGAACGCACAATGCCGATGATCCCGTCGTCCGCCGTCCAAAATATGAACGACAAACAGGTTGTTTTCGTCGCCACCGACAAACCAAATGTCTTTAATGTAAAGCCGGTGCGTCTCGGCAAAGAAAACAACGGTAGGTTTGTCGTTCTCGAAGGGCTGAATGTCGGCGACAAGATCGTCACAGACGGCAGCTTCCTGCTCCGTGCTGAAATACTAAAAAAGGACCCGACACATCATTAAGGTCGGATACGCTTTGTCAGAGTACGGCCTGCTTTGCCGCACATTTAAGGAGAACATGATGATTATAGACTTGGTTTGTAAAATGGAGATTGACGAAGAAGCCGCCAGCTATTCGTTGAATTATGATGGCAAAGACTACTTTTTTTGTTCGGAAGGGTGTATGGAAGAATTCACGCGTCGCCCGCTTGATTATGTAGAATCCGTTTAGCCGCGCTAGACGTAGGAGACAATCGCGATGTGTAGATTTCTCGGCTATTTGGGAAGCGAAATTTTGCTCGCTGACCTGATTTCAAATCCAGCTAACTCACTCATTCGTCAAAGTTATAAGTCCAAAGAACGGAGCGAGCCACTAAATGGCGACGGGTTTGGCGTCGGTTGGTACTCACCAGCGATTTCCAACGAGGCTTGTGTTTTTACCAGCATAACTCCAGCCTGGAACAACCGGAACCTGTTGAATTTGGTCGAGCATATCCGATCGCCCTGTTTTTTCGCTCACATTCGCTCCGCATCGCCCGGAATGGTTGTCTCCGAAAGTAATTGTCATCCATTCCGTCAAGGGCGATTTATGTGGATGCACAACGGTACGATCGAAGGCTTTAGCTCTATAAAGCGCCGCCTGCGACACTCGCTGACTGACGAGATTTATCAGACGATTGAAGGCACCACGGATTCAGAGCACGCTTTTGCTGTTTTCTTGAACCTTCTGGGCCGACACACGGAAAAACTAGTAGCAGTGGATTTGGCGAGCGGATTGGTGAAAACCATTCGCCAACTTGAGGAATGGGCGTATGAAGCTGGAATCAAAAAGCCTTCAGTTTACAATTTTGCGGTCACTGATGGTGAGAGCCTTGTAACAGTGCGTTATGTCTCCAATCCGCAAATTGAGCCGATTTCACTCTACTTTTCAAACCGCGGAAAATACAGGTACCGTGAAGGGAAGTTTGAAATAGTTGAATCCGACAGCGAACAAAGCGGAATCATCATCGCTTCCGAGAGATTGACCGATGATCGCACGAGTTGGACTAGAGTCGCCCCAAACCACGTCGTAATTATTAATAGTGGATTGGACGTGGTGGTACAACTTCTACCCAACGTACGGGTCAGTTAAATAAATCCAACAACTGGAGAACAAGGCAGACCTGTCGTGTCAGCCTCAAATCATCAATCAGTAACAAGCTAACGTCGCGTTCATTTGCCACTGCAATATGTCGTTTGACACTGCCGACAGGGTCTTGTACTTTTATTAATATGAAATTGAAAATCGATTTCAATAAGGGTTTTTGTTTTTAGTGGCTCGTAATCTAACTGGTGTTTTATGAAGAGTATTACTGTGAGATCCGTTGCTTTTAGTTTAGCCTTATCCATTTTTGCCGTAATCGGTTATTCACAGGAGCGTAATGGCGTGGAGGGGCGAATCGTTGATAGTAACGGCGACGTAGTTGCGGGAGCAACGCTGACCGTTCGGCACCAGGATGTCCGGTTGGTTGCAAAAGCCGTAACAGACGGCGAAGGCCGGTACTCGCTTACAAATATGTCAGAGGGTAAGTATAACGTCACGATCGGTGCCATAGGTTTTGCGACACTACACAGTGAAATGACGATCCCGTCAACGCAGCTAGTCGTCTTTACCATAACACCCGGAGGCATTGCAGTGGACGTTTCCGTTACGTCAAGCTATCTCGCTGGAACCCCGGAAAGCCTTTCGGAAATTCCGGGTTCTATCGAACGGATCGATAGGCAAACACTGGAAAACAGCCGCGCGTTCAATTTCTCCGAAGTGCTTAGGAAAGTATCCGGTGTGAATGTAAGGGATGAGGAGGGGTTTGGTTTGCGGCCCAACATCGGCATTCGCGGCACCAATCCGACGCGCTCAACCAAGGTGTTGCTGCTTGAAGATGGACTTCCGTTGTCTTATGCGCCCTACGGAGATAATGCGTCTTACTACCATCCTCCGGTGGAGAGATACGAGTCGATCGAGGTTCTCAAGGGATCGGGTCAGATTGCTTATGGCCCACAAACGATCGCGGGCCTAATCAACTATCTGACACCCAATCCGCCTGATAAACCGACTTTTAATTTCAAACTAGAAGGCGGCAATAGAAGTTTTTTCAACGGCGGAGCAGGTTTTGGCGGCACGTTTGGCAAACTTGGTGCGATTTTCAATTTCAATCATAAGCAGGGTAACGGGTCGAGAGAGAACACAAGTTTTAAGTTATATGATTTTTCGAATAAATCGGTTTTGCAGTTAAACGCTCGCAACGCCCTGACTGGAAAATTTACTTTCTTTCGCGAGGATTCGAATCTAACCTACACGGGTGCGACCGAGGCGGAATTCGCCGCAGACCCCCGAGGCAACATATTTAAGAACGACTTCTTTTATGGCCGCAGGTCCGGTGTTTCGTTGCAGCACGCCGCGGTTCTGACCTCTAAAATCAATCTGACGACTAGCTTTTACTCTAACTATTTTTCACGCGACTGGTGGCGTCAGTCGTCCAATTCCAGTCAGCGTCCTAATCGTTTGAATGTCGATCCCGACTGCCTCAGCCTGGCTGCATTGAACACCACGTGCGGCAACGAAGGAAGGCTTCGCGATTATCGTACTCAGGGTATCGAGACGCGGCTGACCACAAACTTCAATTTCGGATCAGTTGCGAATGAACTTGTCGTCGGTTTTCGAATTCATGGCGAGGATCAGGAACGGATCCAGCGAAATGGCGACCTTCCAACATCGCGCGACGGCACTATTGCTGAAAACAACGAGCGTAAAGCTTTCGCTCAATCCGGATTTATTCAACATCGCTTTACATGGAACAACCTCGCATTGACGCCGGGCGTACGTTTTGAGCGCGTCGTATTTAGCCGAACGAATCGTCTCGCTAACAACGGAGCGGGGGCGACCGGTGAAACAACCGTGACCGAGATGATTCCGGGTTTCGGTATTGCCTACTCGGGTGTTAAGAACACTACGGTATTTGCCGGCGTTCATCGCGGGTTCTCCCCGCCGAGAGTAGAGGATGTCGTCACAAATTCTGGCGGCGTGATCGAGCTTGATTCAGAATTGAGTTGGAACTATGAGGTCGGAGTGCGAACTCGACCACTCAGAGGAACCGAATTGTCCGCCGCATTTTTCCGCAACGATTATCAGAATCAGATTGTCGCGGCTTCGATCGCTGGCGGGGCGGCCTTCACAAACGGCGGAGCCACACTACAGCAGGGGTTTGAATTTACGGGGCAGATCGATTCCGGCTCTGTTTTTCGTAGCCCCCATAATCTTTACCTACGAACCGCCTATACCTTTTTGCCGACGGCGGAGTTCCGTGGCATGCGCTTAAGCTCTATCACCAGTTCGGCAACACTTAGTGTGTACTGCCCGACGACCAGGCGGGTCTCGGTAACCAGTTGTTCGATCACTGAGAATCGCCTTCCGTATGCACCGCGTGTCCTTATGACGACAAGCATCGGCTATTCGCATCCCCGCGGTTTCGATGCTTTTGTGGAAAACGTTTACATCGGGCGCCAGTTCGGCGACGATTTGAACGCGGTTAACCCGAACTCGAATGGCCAGCTTGGAGCGATACCAAGCCAAACTTATTGGAACGCGACGGCAAACTATCGTGTCGAGAAATGGAGGACGACATTTTTCGTTACGGGCAAGAACTTGCTCGACCGGATATACATCGTTGACCGTACGCGTGGATTGCTGCCCTCTGGCCCGCGTCTCGTGCAAACGGGAATCAAAGTGAGTTTTTAATTTGGCAGAGGCGAAATATCCGTAGGAAACACGGCGTTTAGGTTTGAGTGTAGAAAGCTCAATCTATGCACTCCGTAGTTCGCGTTTTGCACCTGAAAAGACGCGGAAAGCGGAGCGTAAGAATAGGCAAACCAATGCGAGGGCTATGATGATGTCCGGCCAGCCCGACTGAAAGAACCAAACTGCACCGGCAGCGACAAAGACTGAGATATTCGACGCAATATCGTTACGCGAACATTCCCACACCGAACTCATATTCACATCGTCAGTCTTGTGCCGCGTAAGCAGATAAAGACATATCGAATTCCCGACAAGAGCAAGCAAACTAACAACACCCATTATTTCAAAAATAGGAACCGTCGGAACCATCAGCTTGTAGATCACCTGTCCGAGCACAACGAGAGCCGCCAGTAGGATCAAACCGCCTTTGAACAAAGCGACCTGAGCCTTAGCCTGAGACGATTTATAAACAACATAAAGGCTGAGTCCATACGTCATCGCATCGCCAAGATTGTCAAGTGAATCCGACAGCAACGCGCTCGACCCCGCATAAATGCCCGCACCGACTCCCGCCGCAAACATCACGACGTTTATCCCGAGCACGATCTTCAGCGTCGAACTCTGCTTCTCCCTCAAAGCGTCTATAGCACAATCATCTTCACAACAAGCCATAACAATTCAGAATAGGTTAATGCCCAAATGTTATCAATAAGAGCAGCGGGTTGACGGCTCAACATGGTTCCAAACATCCTCAAAGAACTGTGTCGAAGGCCGACCCTGAAGAGTCTTGGAGGACCGCAATGGCTGATACGTTCTATGAAAAATAATAGCGGATGACAGTCGCTAAGATATGGTATTATTCCTTGAAAGAATCGAAGCGAAAGGTGTTCCTTTTTGAATTGAGCACGCTACGGATGCTTTGAATTCTATCAGGTGACTTGGTTGCAGGTTGGTTGCAGCGTTCCTGATCATGGCTAATTAACGATGAATCCGTGTGGCCGTAAGCTGTTGATTCTAAGAGGTTTTGAGCAGTTTTGACAATTTATACAAACCTACCTAAATCGCTTGGGGTGCGAGAGGTCGTGAGTTCAAATCTCGCCGTCCCGACCAATAAACATGGGGCTTTCGGAGAAATCCGAAAGTCCCATTTTTCGTAGTTTCCCACAGCCACGAGAGGGCGGGTTGCTAAGCCTCCTGATTACCGCATTTACGGCCTAACACCCGTCAGAAAAAGCGCCTCCATTTTGCAACCAACTTTCTGCACCTCAACGTAGAGTAATTTTGGTGAACAGACACACCACTGCGGTGAAGAGACGAACCAAAATGGCTCTTCAGCGTTCCAAAATCGCTCTTTTACCACCGATTTCCGAGTAAATAAGCGGCTAACAATTAGCGGAATAGAATTTGCGAAAGGCTACTTAGAAGGATCCTGGTTTCCGACGCCTCGAGCCACTGATCTAACGCAAGTCTATTTCGCTAAGAATATGTCTGTTTACAAACGATACAACGGTAAGCGAGTCTCATCCTCACATCCCGACTACTCGAAAGCTCGATGGTGGATCTACAAGAGGCTAAAAGGAAAGGTCATTCATCAAAGTGTTCCGGAAGCGAAGACAAAACAAGAAGCTGAGCTAGCGGAGCGGCAGATCATTAAAGCATCGTTTGATCATAGCTACAATGTCACAGATACCACTACCACTCTTGCCTCGTTCATCGACGAGAAATATCGGCCCTATGTCCAGCAGAACAACGTCAATAAAGGAGCTAAGGAACTTTACATAAGGCTTCTACTTGGTCACTTCAAGAAGCAAACATTGTCTAGCATCAGTCCTCAGGACTGCCGAAACTGCCGAACCAAACTTCAGACTCGCCAAAACAAACGTAAGAAAGAAAGTGCACTTTCTTCGGCGTCGATCAACCGGATAATGTCAACCTTATCTAAGATCTTCAGCTTAGCCTGCGAAGAGGGAATTCTGGAGCGGAACCCGATGCAATACGTGAAGGCTCTACCGGAACCGCCCCCTCGAAGACGGCTGCTAAATCCGAAACAAAAGGAGGCCCTTTGGACGGAGTTGGAGAAGGATACGCTACTTTATCGACTGATAGTCCTCGCAGTGAATCTTCCATTACGTCGCGGACAACTTGTCGCGATCACGGAAGATGTTATCGATTTTGAAAACGAACATGTTTTTGTGATCGGTTCGAAGGGAAGACCTCCACGCCTAGTTCCGCTCAACGCGACCGCGACAAAGGTTTTGAAAGCGATGATCGATGAAAAACAGTTGCCGTTCCCCGTAAAAGATTTCCGTAAACGATGGCAAACGGCACTCCGTAACGCTGGGATAAACAAGAAAGGCGGAACGAGAGAAGAGAACTATCACTTCCACGATCTTCGCAGCTATTTCGCCAGCGAGCTAATCCGGCGAAATACGAACCCGCTTATAGTCCAGAATCTGTTTGCGCACTCTGACATGAGCATCACAACGGTCTACGCTCAAACTGATGACAAACTCTTGTTGGAGGCTGTCAAGCGGCTTGACGAAATCGATAACGGTGAGGTGCAGTAATTTTGCATTACTTCGCAAATCAGAACGGTTCATTTCCTTCGGATGAGAGTCGGACTGATAACTGATCTTTCCATGGCCGGGCATCGCGGTCGAATTATCTCGGGTTCAGAAAAGCCGGTCGGGGTCGCATCTTTTCAATTTCGACTGCTGCTCGATATTCCTCGGGTGTGTTCAAGTTTAAGAACAAGAATTCGGAGCCTTGAATATCTTTAATCTCGGAAAACCCAATTACCCGTACCTGGAGTCGTTCACGCAATCGTTGTATTCGCCATTCACGATCGGACAACATTGTTTCGACCTTGGGAAGGCACGAGTCCCGCCGGTACAGCCCACAAAGCGGCTGATTGCGTCCATCTGGCTGTTCGGCGAAGATGGCATCAATATGATTCATTTCCGAGTCTAGGCAATGCCGCAAAATGTCTACCATCCGAGTCATCAATTCGCCAGTGACAAATGGCAGGTCGCACGCGAGTACGGCTATCCACTCGGTTTTAGCGCTCACAAGCGCTGTATAAAATCCCACGATTGCTCCGCGGGCGTCTCCCATAACGGGATGATCTTGAATTATCGGAAGCGAAGTGATTGCGTCATTTGAATTGCCGACCAAATAGACTGTGTTTGCGATCGAAAACATGGCACCGGCTGCCCGATCTATGAGCGTCCTGCCTCCGAGCAACAGTGCCGCTTTATCTTGCCCCATGCGTCGGCTTTGGCCGCCTGCCAAAACAAATCCATCGATCAAACTCATTGCGTTCTAAGAAGATTCTCCGGTTCTCTCGTAACTCCTCATTGTTGGCTTGATAAATGAAAAATAATTGACCACAAGACAAATCACGGAAAATAAAGAAAGAAACACAAACCCGAGCGTATAAGATCCGGTGGCGTCCTTAACGAAGCCGAGTTCCAGTGGTGGAAAAAAACCTCCCAGCCCGCCAAACGCCCCGACAAGTCCAGTGACTGTAGCGGTTTCGTTCGGGAAATACTGAGGAACGAGCTTAAATACGGCTCCGTTCCCCAGGCCAAGTGCAGCGGCGCAACCAAGCGCTCCGATCGTGAAAGGAACGATAGAAACGGAGCTCAACAGAAGTGCAAGTACAGCGATCGCCGCGAAAACACCGAGTAGAACCTTGCCGCCTCCGATCTTGTCGGCCAAGATCCCGCCAACTGGTCGCAGGACGGTTGCTACAAGGACAAATCCCGCGGTGCGGGCCCCGGCGTCGGTCGGGGTTAAGCTAAATATTTCCCTCAAGAAGGTGGGCAGATAAAGGGCGAGAGCGACGAAACCGCCGAATGTAAGGAAATAGAATAATGACAGTATCCAGGCGTAGCCGGAGGTTCGCAGAACGCTGAGATTCTGCTTCAGTGTTTTTGGAGCGGCCGTTACAGCAGCGTCCTGAGCAGAAAAATAGAACATTAGTCCCCAGCTAAATGTGACGGCCGCAAAGATGAAGAAAACATAACGCCAGTCACCCAAGTAGATCGCGAGGACAGGTGCGGAAAATACAGCGATCGACTGTCCAATGTTGCCCATTCCGTAAATGCCAAGGGCGGTCCCCTGCTTTTCACGACTGAACCATTTTGAGGTAAAGCCGACGCCGACCGGAAAGGATGTTCCGGCGAGCCCGAGAAATAGTCCGAGGATCAGTAGTTGGGTGTAACTTTGCGAAAAGCCTATAGCGATCGCAGGTACCGCTGAAAATATGAGAAGGGCCGCAAAGATACGTCGACCGCCATATTTATCCGCCAGCATTCCGGCAAAAAGACGGCCGATCGAGCCCAGCAGGACAGGAATCGCGATCAAAAGGCTTTTTTCCTTGCCAGAAAGGCCGTATAGCTCGGTGAAGGTGGGGGCGAGTGCGGCGATAAGACCCCAGACGGCAAACGTAACGGCAAAGGCAGTTGTCGAAAAAAAAAGTGCCCGAGCTGAGCCAGGCTGAAATGTCTTGGTATCCATACGTCTTATACAAGGTTCCCGTCAAGTCTTATACCTGTGGCCACAAACCGAGCGAAATCAACGAGCTTAATGAAAAACTGGGTCGGCTCATCGAGGCGGAGAGGGTTTCCACCAAACGATTATGCTAAGTGCGATCAGCCAGCAGATACCTGAGGCAATGACGAGCGGAGCCAGTTGAGTGTACGCATGCGCAAGAGCAGCCTCTACCGCTGCCGAGAGGATCCAGAGTTGAGCCACGTTGATCATAACAAGCATCGCGAGACGGGCCTGCCAAACGGCGGCGAGTCCGCGGCTCTGCGGTCTTTGCGGCTTGACGTTAGCCTTCATTTCCACGCACCTCTCTTTTAACTGCAAAGATCTCGCCATTGATCGTCTCAAGCTCAATTCTGTCGAGAGGACGCGGCGGCGGGCCATATAATACTTCGCCGGTCTTGGAGCTAAAACCACCATTGTGACACGGGCATTCGAGACGGTCGTTTGCTTTTGAATAGTAGACCGGGCAAGACAGATGCGTGCATTTCTGCCCAAAGGCAGCGTAGTTTCCATCCGTGTCTCGTATAAGGATCGCAGTATCTTCCGTAGCCGGATACGTAAAATTCAGAGCTGTTCCCGGTTCAATGCTCATTGCTCCGTCGATCTTTGCCGGAGCGAAGGTCTTTGGCGAACGGGCATCGTAGGCAGCTTTGCCAGCGAATCCGGCTGCACCGACGAATAATGCGCTCGATGTCAAAAAGAGAAAGTTGCAAAACTCCCGCCTGGTGACCTGAGCCTCGCTGTCGCGCTCGTACGGAAACTCGGCCTGAAACGGAGCGGTCGCCGCACGGACGTTGTTTTCATCCGATATTTCATTATCTGCGGCTAGTATCTTCTTGATTGATTCTTGGTCGAAGGCTTTAGAATTCATTGCTTTTATCGGATTCCTCCACTTGAGTGTCTATCCACGATTCTTCCCTAACAGGAGCGCCATCGAGAGCTATCTGTCCTTCGAAAACGCCACACCCGTCAATGCTGACCTCGTCGGCGTCTGTCGGCAGCATCATGTAGACCTTTGTCTTGACACTCTGATTGCCAAAAACATGAGCATTGACCGGCTTAGTTCTTCGCAGCGGAACGATCTGCTCATAGGTGCCGAAGGCTAATGCACCGGTCGGGCAAACGCTGGCGCACATTGGCATCAGGCCCTCACTTGTTCGGTCGTAACACATGTCGCATTTCATCTGTAAATGCATCGCAGAGTTGTACTTCGGCACGCCAAACGGGCACGCGTTCACGCAATTGCGGCAATCGAGACATCGCGGCTTTAGCGCTGACATAACCACGCCATCTTCATTCTGTTTGATCGCGTCTGCGGGGCAGACAAGCGCACAAGTCGGTTCTTCACAATGCATGCAAATGGTCGGCATGGTAGCGGTTGTCTCGCTGCGGTCGATGTAATCGACAAAGATCATCGAGTACCCCTTATGCGTCGAACACTCGCGGCACGCTGCGACACAGGATCTGCATCCTATGCATCGCTGCGGATCGATAAACATGGTTTCGTTCATGCGCTATTTTCCTCTCTGCACTTCGTTCTGTGACGTTCCCTTTCGCACCTCGCCTAGTATCGGCAATTCTCTCGTAAGTATTTTCTCTAAACGCGCGGCACATGCCTTGAATTCCGGTATCTTTGAGGTCGGGTCGAGTGCTGCGTTGGTGATCTGATTCGCCGCGAGTTCCTCCCCCCAATGATAGGGCACAAAGATCGTGTCTGGCCTGATCGTTTTTACGACCAGAGCGGGAAAGATGCCTTCACCGCGACGCGAAACTACCTTCACACGCTCGCCGTCGTTGATCTTGTACTTCATCGCGGTTTCAGGATGCATCTCAACGAAAGGCTCCGGGCACTGCTGAACAAGAAAGCCGATACGCCGAGTCTGATTACCGGACAAATACTGGTGAACGATGCGCCCGCTGGTAAAGATCAGAGGATACTCTTCATCGGGCTTCTCGGCGGCCCCTTTATACTCGATCGCGTGAAATTTAGCCTTACCGTCGTCGTGAGCGAACCGGTCCTCGAAAAGGCGTGGCGTCCCCGTACTTTCCTCGGTCGGGCACGGCCAGAAGACGCCGTCCTGCTTGTCGATCTTTTCGTATGTGATTCCGAAATAGTCAGCCTTACCACCCTTGGAGGCGGCGCGAAGTTCGTCAAATATGGCCCGGGGGGACTCAAACTGAAAGTACTTACCGCGGCCCATCCGGACCGCGATCTCCTGCAATATCCGCCAGTCCTGGCGTGCTTCTCCCGGAGGGTCTATCGCCTTATTTATCTTTATCACACGGCCCTCACCGCTCGTAGTCGTACCTTCGTCCTCGGACCATGTCGTGCCGGGAAGTACTACATCGGCGTAACGGGCACTTTCGGACAAAAAGAAGTCGATGCAGACGTTAAATTCGAGCCCTTCGAGCGACTTCCGCACCTGATTGGTATCCGGTAGCGAGACCATCATGTTGCTGCAGATCGACAGCAAGCCTCTGATCTCGTCCTCGCGCATTTTGTTGAAAAGCTCCACGGCAGATACGCCTGCTTCAGGCAATTCTGATTCGTCAATGCCCCAAACTTCGGCTATGTATTTCCGATGTTCTGGATTTAGCATCGAGCGATAGCCGGGTAGTTGGTCGGCCTTCTGTCCATGTTCTCGGCCGCCCTGCCCGTTGCCCTGACCGGTGATCGTGCCGTAACCGCGGCCTTCCGAGCCGATCTTCCCGGTCGCAAGTGCGATATTGATATAACTCAGTACGTTCTCGGTTCCGTTCGAATGGTGCTCGATGCCGCGGGCGTGCATGATCATGCCGGTTTTTGCACGACCGTAGAGGCGAGCGGCCTGAATGATCTTTTCCGCTGGAACGCCGGAGATCTCCGAAGCGACATCGGGTGGATAATTTAATGCCGCCGCCCTGGTCGCTTCCCAGTCATTAGTGCGGCTGTCGATAAACGCCTGGTCGATCAGGTTTTCGGTGATCAGGACATTCAAGATGCCGTTGGCGACCGCGACGTCTGTACCGGGCTTGAGTTGTAAATGCAGATCGCCCTGACGAGCTGTTGGGGTCTCACGCGGATCGATGACTATCCACACACCACCGTTGTCACGCTGTTTCCAGAGAAATCCATTGAGGATGGGGAACGTCTCGGCACAATTTGCTCCGGCAATGATCAGAACTTCCGCGTGGGGAATATCGCTCCACGGGTTTGCCGCCCGGTCGATGCCGAACGCCTTGTTGTTGCCGCCTGCGGCGGATGCCATGCAAAGTCGTCCGTTGTAGTCAATGTACCTGGTCTGCAATCCAAGGCGGGCGAATTTACCTACGAGATAGGTCTTTTCGGTCGTCAGTGAAGAGCCAGAATAAACAGCGATCGAATCCTTGCCATATTTTTCCTGTAGTCCCTTAAACTTCGACACGATCAGATCGAGCGCCTCGTCCCAGCTTGCCCGCTCAAAATTGCCGTTTCGCTTTATCAGCGGGTATTCAAGCCTGTCTGGATGATGTGTCTGCAGATACGCAGTCACTCCCTTGGGACACAGCCGGCCTTCGTTGACCGGAAAATCGTAACGCGGTTCTACGCCGACAACATGATTCTTTTCAACCAGCAGATTCATGCCACACTGCATACCGCAATATGGGCAGTGGGTTGGCACTATTTTGTCGATCTTTCGTTCAGCACTCCAACCGCCGATCGGCTCATCGTGCAGATGGGGGCCAAAACGGTCAATAATGCTTGCGAGATTTTCTACTTTTGACATTGTTAATTATTCGCCGTCAGCGCGGGTGCCGTGAAAGACCTTATCCGGGCGATCCATAAGAACGGAGTATGCCAGCCCTCGCATTACCCGCTTACACCGTGGGCAATAGTCCTGCAATGTTTCGCCATTTTCCATTGTGTAGTCAAAACCAACTTTTTCGACGACGCTCTTCAGATCGCCGAGCCACATAACGGATGCGAATTCTACGCCGCACCGCCGACATTTTGCCTGCTCCATTTCTTTGGCTCGCTGCTGATAGAGTTCAACGCCGATCGACGCCGGGCGCTGGACGACATGAAACAGCTTGCCGAACGGTAGGAAGAAAAGCGTCATTATCACTATCGCTTGATGGGTCAGGGCAATGAACGAGTACATATACCCACCGAAATACGTGCTCGATGCCGTTAGCATGAGACCCGAGACACAGATCGCAATCAACAGAAGATGCGGAACAAAATCCAAAAGAAATTGCTGGACCGCAATTGCTCCGCGGTCTTTTAAGCGGCGATGGATCGCAATAGCACAGCCCGCTAGAACCATGAGGGCTGTGAAATTGAGGGCCTTGAATGTGAAAAAAGCCATTACGCTGTGGACGTCCATCGACTGCATTGGAAAGCCGAATACGTAGGCCTTGTAGCCTGTCTCGCTCTCAAGTTTGAAATGTATCCAGCCCCAAACAAGCGGGAATGTGATGGCCGCTGACAAAACACAGCCCCACATGATCAGAAAATGCATCAGCCATCTTGATTTGGCCCGTTTGAAGATAAACTTCTGGGCGAGCATGTTTATGCCAACCGTTTTTGTGGCGTCTAGTGTGTTGCGTGCAAATTTCTTTCGCTGGAAAAAAAGCTTCAACCCTCTGGAAAAATATGCACGCGTCGCCGGACGCTGGAGCCAAAGCGCATAGCGGAAAAATATTGCGCCAAACGCGACGATACTCGCGATCAGATACCCGAATAAAGCCGAATCGAAATGTTCAAGATTTCGCGAACCGACAATAACAAGTGCCGTCAGAGCCATTGATGCCCCGAGCCCGATCAAGGTCGGGTTGCGATAATTAATCGAAGTAGCTGGCTTGGTGATCTCGATGGGCATTCGTTTTTTCTATAGGGCAACCATCTGTCGTCTGCAAAATGAGTGCCAACCTAAAAGAGAATATGGTGCGTACAACTAATGAGCAATTCCTTGGGCTTAGATAGTTATCATATATTCGAAACGTTACAGGCGAAAATACCAGTGCGCGTATTTATGCGGATCGGCAGCGTGAAAACTCGCGGTCAAAGAAGATCCGGATCGATAGCGAGTAATGTAAAAATGAGTAGAAGGCCCTTCGTAAACGTGATAGATCACAGTCGAATTTCCTGTTAGTAAAAGTGTACGGAGAAAATACTTCATGTGAGTCCTCTCGTGCTCCCTTATTAAATATCAAATTCCGGCCGTTCGATTTATGATTTGGCTCATGAAATGTAACTATTGTTTTGGGAATCGCTGGGGGGGCTTCATACGTTCATGAGTCAAATATCCGACCATTTTAGTGCCGAGCTAACAGAAGGTCTCTTTGCTATTGGACGCAGACGTTCGTTCGGTGGCGGCGAGCACGTTTTTTTCGAGGGTGATCAGGCCACATTTTTACCGATCATATTGGCTGGAAAGATCAAAATGGTTCGCTATCCTGAGGCGGGTAAGGAGATCATCATTGGCACGTTTCAGGCTGGCGAGATTTTTGCAATTCCGCCGGCGATGGATGGAAAGCGATTTCCCGCAACAGCCGTCGCAATCGAGAACAGCTCGCTTCTAATGGTCCCGCGGGGTGAGTTTCTCGCCTTAATGGAGTCATCGTCGGAATTTTCGTCCCTGGTGCTTAACCGAATGTGTGGCATTCTCCGTGACCGTGCCGATACCGTTCAGATTTTGGCCACGCCATCCGCCGAGCAGCGTGTTGCGAGCATCATTTTGAGGCTTACGGGTGAAATGAATGCCGGCGAAGTTAAGAAGATCACCCATCGACGGCAAGATATAGCTGAGATGGCAGGGCTTTCGCTCGAGACCACGATCCGGACTATCCGAAAGCTCGCGGAAAAGGGATATCTGAAAATAGTTGGCGGAAGAATATTCGTCGAAACGACTGATCACCTTCGTACTCTTGTCCGTTAGGCCTTGTAAAAAGGTGATCTGGATCATATTTGGTTGAGCCGTGTCCTGCTAAGTTCCTTAGTGCAAGACTTGTGTTGAGAATTGGATCATGAAACTTCGAATTAGAGAAAACACTCTTCGTTTTCGGTTGGGCCGCTCCGAAGTCGAAACTTTTGATCAAACAGGAGCCATAGGGGACAATGTGCGGTTTGGGCTAGGAAAAAACGACTTTGGCTACGTGCTCGAAAAGACGCCCGACAGTAATTTTTCGGCCTCTTTTGCGGACGGGATAATCGTGGTTCGCGTACCTGCCTCCGATGCCAATACCTGGGCCAGTTCCGACGAGGTTAGCCTTGCCGGAACCTATCTAGCGGACGAACATACTGAAATAAGAATATTGATCGAAAAGGACTTTGTTTGTCTAAATGCCCACAACGACGAAGACCAGTCTGACCGCTATCCCCACCCCAAAGGCGACGCCGCATGCTAAGCCCAATGATACGACGATTTGGGGTTACAACAGCATTTTTCCCGGTCCGACCATAAAGGCCCGGCGATTGTCCGAATTGTGTTGTTGCTAGCGAGCTTGATTAGCTTTTGCCCGCTTTACGCGCGGTTTCGGATTTCAACCAGAGGGAAATAATCTGATCGGCTAATCGAGTATTTTTTACTGTCTGAATCTTAATAAAGTTTCGGAGACAGGGTGGAGGTTTGTCAAAAATGAAGAAAATTTTGTTTTTAACTGTAATTTTAGGGGTTGTTTTGATGATTTTTACGGTCATCGGTTTTAGTGTCAATAGTCAGGAAAGAAATATGCAAAAGTTGAATTTACAAACTAAAATCGGCGACGGCAAAGATAAAGAGGTTACGCCGCTTTTTGATGGTGAACGCCGAAAAATCGTCCAAATTACGCTACGCAATAAGGCGGTTTTAGATGCTCATAAAGCCGCCGAACCGATTACGATTCAATGTATTGCGGGCGAAGGCAAACTTATTGTCGGTCAAGAAAAAAAAGAAGTAGATCTGCAAAAGGGAGTGCTTGTTACGATTGAGCCGAATGTGGTTCACGAAATTAGGGCAACGCCGAAAGTATCAATCTTATTAACTAAATTTAAGGATAAATGAAGAAGCAAACGCCATGCGGAGAGCTGTTATAAGTTTTGGAACATGACCGAGATCATATTTCCCCCTGTAAACATCCGCGACAATTATGCTGGAGTATACATTTGGAGGATGAATTAATGATCAGTGTTCAAGGTAAGACAGTTCGCGAAATAGCACTTGAGATGCCGTTGACGACCCGCGTCTTTGAGGAATTCAAGATCGACTATTGTTGTCATGGAGACACGCCGTTCGACGACGCCTGTCGAAACGTCGGGGCGAGTCCGGAGACAGTAAAGGAGCAGATCGATGGCGTTCTGGATGGATCAACAAATAGTGATCAAGAATCGTTCTCCAAAATGGACTTGAGCGATCTCGTCGATCATATTTTGGATAAACATCACGTCTATACACGCGACGAAATGAGCCATTTGACACCGTTGATGGCCAAGGTCGCCAGCCGTCACGGTGATCACAATCCATATCTCCTTGAGTTAAAAGAGCTTTTTCAGGCACTCTGTGATGATCTGGATCCTCACATGGTGAAAGAAGAAATGGTTCTTTTCCCATACATACAAAAACTGGAGCATAGTTATTCGAATCATCTGAACGTTGCGTTTCCGCCATTCGGAACGGTTCAGCATCCGGTAAATATGATGAACATCGAGCATGAAGAAGTCGGGGAACTACTTGTTAAAATGCGTCGAGTTACGAATGACTACACTCTGCCGGCGGAGGCGTGCCCGAGTTTCACCGCCCTGTATCATCGGCTCGGGGAATTTGAGCGTGATCTGCACCAGCATATTCACCTTGAGAACAATCTGCTCTTTCCACGTGCTATCGAACTCGAACAAAAGGCTCGAGCCTAAGTTCGCTCGGAATGAACCAAAGTATGTCGACTGCCGCACCGATAACAGCACCAATTAGAGTTGTTCGAGTGCGGCAAGTCGCTCTTCCGGTCGAACACGGTGGATGGGCATTTTTGCTCGAACCCCTAATTGCCGGTCTGGCGATCGCTTATTCAACCGGAGCTCCCTGGATCGCCTGTCTTACTATCGGTGCGTTTCTCACACGGCAACCGCTAAAGGTGCTGATCGCCGACCGCTTTGGCATGCGGAACAGGGAGCGCGCGTGCCTGGCCTTTCGATTTTTGCTTTGCTACGGTGCGATATTCTCCATTGGGCTTGCTGGTACGCTCCTTTCGGTAGGCGTCCAGTCGCTACTCCCATTTATTTGGATCTTGCCGCTCGCTATTTTTCAAATATACATTGATGCCTCGAGACAAAGCCGCAAGTTAATACCCGAGTTGATGGGAGCAGTCGTTATGTCGGCTTCAATCGCGGCGATCGGACTATCGGCCAATATGCCGGTGGTAGATGCCGCCGCTCTATGGGCGATCTTTGCGTCAAGGTCAATTGCCTCTATCCTGTATGTTCGCGAGCGACTTCGTCTGGAAAAAGGTAAGCAGTATTCCCGGATGATCCCGACACTCGCCCATATCGCGGCTCTTTTTCTGGTATCAATGTTAGCTTTCTATGGCCTTAGTTCGATTTTGACGATTATGGCTATGTCGGTACTGGCTTATCGAGCTATTGCTGGCCTCTCACCGGGTCGGAGTAAAATGAAAGCGATGCAGATCGGCGTTTGGGAGATCATTTACGGCGTGATCGTCGTACTATCGGTCGTGATCGGACATTATTCCGGATTCTGATAAAAAGCTACGTAAGACGGCTCCGATCCCCAAATTTATGCACAACGTTGATATCGATCTTGTCGAGATGTCACTCGATGTCATCAAATACGCGATAGGGCGTATTTCTGATACCGATCCCAAGCTTGGCTTTCCTAAGAAGGCAGAGGAGTTGAAGGCCCTCGTTGGCGAGACGATTTCACCGAGAGGCATCGGCGGCGAGAAGGCATTCGCTCTTTTCAAGGATGTGTTGGTCAAAGCGAGTGTCCCGATCGATCATCCTCGCCATCTTGCGTTTGTCCCCGCATCTCCGACCCGCGCGGCAGTGATGTTCGACCTCGTCACCTCGGCAACCAGCGTTCATGGGGCATTCTGGCTGGAGGGAGCTGGTTGCATTTTTGCCGAGAACCAAGCGATGGAATGGCTGGTCTCATTGACTGGAATGCCCGTCGGAGCTTTTGGTGTTTTTACAAGCGGAGGCACAGAGGCAAATCTTTCCGCAATGGTCACGGCTCGCGAAAATTGGCGAGACCGCGAGGAACGCAATTCTAAAACCCGGGGCATCGTGATCGCCTCGAACGGGGCACATTCGTCGATCAAGGCGATGGCGAAAGTTATCGACGCCGATGTCCTTCTGATCGAAACGGAGAGCCGCCTCGAAGGCTCTCATCTGGCTGAAGCCTTATCGCGGATGTCAGCTAAAGATCGAGGCAGGGTGTTCGCAGTGATCGCAACGGCGGGGACGACCAATGCCGGAATAATTGACGATCTCGCGGGTATCGCAACTATATGTAAATCAGAGAGTATCTGGTTTCACGTAGATGCCGCCTACGGTGGCGGAGCATTGGCGGCGCGCTCAGTGCGGCATCTATTTAACGGGATCGAAGAAGCCGACAGTGTCACGATCGATCCCCACAAGTGGTTATTTTCACCGTACGATTGCGGTGCGATCATATACCGCGACCCGGAACTCGCAAAAAGGGCCCACGCTCAGGAGGGTTCCTACCTCGATATCTTCAGCGACGAAGGTGCACAGGGATTTAATCCGTCGGATTATCAGATACAGCTAACGCGGCGTGTGCGAGGGCTGCCGTTGTGGTTCTCCCTGGCAACGCACGGAACCGATAGATATGAAAAAGCTATCGAACGCGGGATCGAACTTGCTCAGATCGCCGGCCGGTTGATAACAGAATTTGAACACACAGAACTTGTCAGAGAACCAAGCCTATCCTGCGTATTGTACCGTCGTAAAGGATGGGAGGCCGAAGACTACCGCGCGTGGACCTACAAGAATCACAAGTCAGGGTTCGCTCTGGTCGCTCCCACCAAATGGAGAAACCCGGAAGGTCCTGAAACTGTATCGCGATTTTGTTTCATAAATCCCGACACTACCGAACAAGATATCACTGACATTCTGGCAACGATGGCCTAATCGCTCACACACACACACACACTCTCTCTCTCTCTCCGAATTCGCCGAAACCGATCAGTCGGCGAAACTGACTTCGCCGACCAATTGCGTCCCGTCACCCGCAAACCCCGTCAAGGGCACTTTTGCACAGTGTATCTCCGTCACCTTTCTAAAGTGATATCCCATTGCCGCCAGAGCGATCCCGTTTCCTAGACTGCGCGGGGAAAGTCTTACGACTCGGAATAAATACTTCCAGAATCGACGGCGTTCCCGGTCGCGTACGCCGAGTCTCAACACGATTCTGATGAAGGACCTGAGAACGCCGATGACGCTGTCTCGCTGCAATCCTGCCGAACCGTTTCTCACACGCGATAGGCAGTCCAGTGCGCGCTGATAGAATTCCTCCGAACTGTAAATGGTCCTTAAAATGGCTTTGTATCCATCGACTAGGCGTTCCCGATTCATTTTTGGAACAAAATTCAAAGAACAATCCGTATTGTTTCCGCTGCTTTCATGAATAAGCCGGCCTTCGCGCTCCAAACGCTTCCAAAGCTGCGTGTCGGGGAGGGCTGTCAAGAGCCCGACCATTGCAAGCGGAATTGCACTTTCACGGATAAAGTTGATCTGTCGGTCGAAAATATCCTGTGGATCGTTATCGAATCCAACAATAAAACCGGCCATGACCTCGATTCCATAGCTTTGGATCTTTCGAACAGACTCAAGCAGATCGCGTTTTGTGTTCTGAGATTTGTTGGCTTCTTTAAGACTTTCAGCGGCGGGTGTTTCGATGCCGACAAAGACGCGGTGAAAGCCGGCGGCTTGCATCATCTCGAGCAAAGAATCATCTTCGGCTAGATTTACGCTTGCTTCCGTCAAAAAGGAAAATGGAAAATTATGTCGCTCAGACCATTCAATAAGGTCCGGCAGGAATTTTCTAACTTCGCGTTTGTTGCCGATGAAGTTGTCATCGACGATAAACACCGTGCCGCGCCAGCCGGCGACCCGCATGGCCTCCATTTCGGCCAACATCTGTTCGCTTGACTTGGTGCGCGGCGAGCGGCCATAGATCTCGATAATGTCGCAAAACTCACATGAAAACGGACAGCCCCGGGAAAATTGGACATTCATCGAGGAGTACTGGTTTATGTCGATCAAACCGAAATCCGGCACTGGCGTGGATAGAAGGGAGGGCCGCTCGGCTGCTTGATATATGCGCTTTGGCGAGCCGCATTTCAAATCGTCGATAAACTCCGGCAAGGTGGCTTCCGCTTCACCTACGAAAACAAAATCCGCTTCCGGTACGAGATCCGAGCTCGTCGAGACATACGGGCCGCCGACTGCGACTCGCTTGCCAAGTTCTTTGCATAATTTTACAACCCGATCGAGTGATTCCCTCTGGACGATCATCGCGCTGAGAAAGACAATATCCGCCCATTGAATATCGCTCCTGGTTAGCGGCTGGACATTCATATCTACGAGACGCCGTTGCCAATTCTCGGGCAACATGGCGGAAACGGTCAGCAGTCCTAGCGGCGGAAACGCGGCCTTCTTGCCGACAAACGACAGTGCGTGGCGAAAGCTCCAGTAGGTCTCGGGGAAAACAGGATAAACAAATAATACTCTCACGATTAATCAGACCTCCCGCGGAGAGCTGAATACCGATTTAGATACAGCTCTTTTGATTTGAAAACGCCCGGCTTTTCCGTAAGCGTTTTCTCTTCGTAATTCAAATGCTATCAGCTATTTGCGGGGACAGATGTAAGAGTTGTGTAATAGGTAAGGGGAGGGAAAAACGACGAAAGAGCGCGACGAAAGACCGTTCCCCTACAACCATGTCGAACGCGACCGAAACAGTCGTAAGGTTGCGGCATTCCGTTCGAATCATATGGCCGCTCCGCCGCATTCAAATCCAGGCTCGTTCTCTTCGTCGAGCACCGGCAGAAATATTTGCTTCGATTTGTCTTTGTCCGGGCCGACGCGGTCAAAGAGCGCCGCTCCTGCGAGCTTAAGGTAATTTATCCCAGATGCGGCAAGCAACTTAGACAGCCTTTGGGCATATTTTGAAATATGATCGTCGACAAAGGTTACTGACGCCCTGGAAGTTACGTCGGCACTTTCACTATCGCCGTTTTCCAGAGCATAAAATTCTTTCAATCGCAGATACGCGACGAATCCGGTCTCGACCGCAACATGATCAGGCACCTCGCTCGTGGTCGGATTATAAGAGAACGCGTCGTAGAAGCTATTCAATTCCGCCAGCATGTAACCCGGTTGAACCCAGCCGCGATAACTGACCTCGCGACCCGGGGCCGGTCCTCCCGGCCCGAAGATGGAATGAAATAGTCCTTCACTGGCCTCTTTCTGAGCGGCTTTTGCGGCACGTTTCAGTTTCTTGTCTCTAACGGGGTTTGCGAGATCTGCGACCTGCTTTAGCCAGTCATTTGACGGACAATCGAATAGTAGGCTTATCAGCCGCCATTCTGCCGCTTCGGCGAGCAGATCTCTAGTACTGTTTTCCTGGATTTTCATAGTGGACACCTGGTTAGTGCTTTCCTCCGCGAAGTCTTACGCGGTCAAGCATTTCATGCTTCTCTTTATCGGATAGCAGTCCGTCAAGCATTGGATAAAGAAAATCGGCCTCACGCCGGTCGTGATGGCTGCAAAGGCGAAGGTAAAACGCTTCGCGATCCAAAAGCTGAAGCAGTACGCGGTCCAGCTCAGATTCGGCCGGCATTTCGCTTGTCTTTTGTTTGAATAGCTCAATGTACGAACGCATCTTGGCGTGATCGTCATAGAAGAGTTTCGGAGACCCAGCTGCAGGGAAGTCAGCCCGCTCTTCATAAACCGGCAGCAAAATGCTTTCTTCGTCCGCCATATGATTAAGAAGCGTGGACTCGTAGGCAATGAGAATGCGGAGAGCCTTTTCAAAATCAAAATGAAGCAGTGCCCGCTGGTGTTCGAAGAATAATTCGTCGATCACCTTGTGAACCTTCATTAGATCACTAATCACCGCCATAGTTTCTCCCGATCACTTCAATATCAGCGGCACCCAACCGGTCCGCATCTTTCTTGCACCCACCTCGATGTGGGAGCCTTCCCAAACCGCAAACGCGATCTGCGAGGGCGTCGCTGCTGAGAAACCGGTTGGCATCGGCCGCGAGATGACGACGGCCCAACCTTTCGGCGTTTTGACGCCTCTTCCCTTTGAGACAGCGTTCGGGG
Organism: Chloracidobacterium sp.; assembly: GCA_016711345.1. Classification (NCBI taxonomy): domain Bacteria; kingdom Pseudomonadati; phylum Acidobacteriota; class Blastocatellia; order Chloracidobacteriales; family Chloracidobacteriaceae; genus Chloracidobacterium; species Chloracidobacterium sp. The sequence continues at coordinate 67,421 of JADJTD010000001.1, read as the reverse complement.
CAGGCGACAATGTGCTCGGCCCTTCAGCGACCAGGTCTTCGACCGGTTGTTCGCGGGGTCCGGAACGCTTACTTCCGAGTGCTCGTGCCGGAGCGTATCGAGCGGCGGTCTCGGCCTGAGCCTGAGGGTTATTCTCGAGCGGCTTGGCCTCGGCCGGGTAGTGGTCGATCGATGCATTTGGATATATCGCGTTGATATTATCGGCTCGTCCTTCAACGATCGCCTGCCAATCGGCACGCCAGTATGAGATCTCAACGGTCTTCCCGACCTCGCCCATTTGCGGAGCTGGAACATTTGGATCGGCCTTTGAAGGAAGCTGTACCGCACAACCGTCAATGAAATGTCTAGGCCCCGGCATGTCGCTTTGGCTCTCGTCCAGCCATTCGAGCCTGAAAGCAATTTCGCTGCCGTTGGTGATCGCCTTGACCAATACCTCAGACGTCGACGGTTCTAAAAGACGCGGCTCTACGAGATCCTGCAAGATCATTTTCGATGCGTGGAGCGAGACTGCGTCCCAGACGGCCGCATTTGGGTCAAGCGTGATCTCCTTGACCTGGGCTACATTGACCTCGGGCGTCGGGACCTGAACCTTATTGCACGAAGTCGCGAATAAAAGAGCCAAAATAGTGAGCGACGTTACGAATCGCATAAAGAACCTCCTCACGGACAATTGGTGCGCGTGATCTGATATAGCTTGTCGTAGGCCGGTCGAATGTGGACCGGTTCCTTGAACGGTACATTGACCAGCTCTTTTCCATTCTCATCCATCCCGATAGCCTTATCGCCGACACGTTTCCATTTGCGCATTATCGCCTCGGTCGAGCCGAACAGGCCTAATAAACTGGTCAGGTCCGGATCGTTCGGTGCGTTTCGGTAGATCTCGACGGCCTTATCTGTACCCGGGCCGAACATCTGACGGGTAAACGCCGTTGGAACATGGATCGGCGGAATATAGTAAACGTTTGGTTCAAGACCGAACTGAGGGAAGAGCGGCAAGGCAACTTTCTTGATATGAACCAAATAATCGATCGGGTTATCAGCCTCGGCCTTGTCTGGCGTATTGATAAATCCGGCAACACGGATCTTTCCAATGCAGTTGGCGAAACACTGTGGTGACAGCCCTTGTTCGATCTTGGGATAACAGGCGATGCATTTTTCCGATGTCGACGTCATCGGGTTGAAAAACACCTTCTTATACGGACAGCCGCGAACACATTCCTGATAGCCGCGGCAGCGGTTTTGATCGACAAGAACGATGCCGTCCTCGGGCCGCTTGTAGATCGAACCTCGAGGGCACGATGCCAAGCATCCCGGATAAGTGCAGTGATTACAGATACGGGCGAGATAGTAGAACCACGCCATTGCGTGTGGGATCTCGATGCTGGCGCCGTGCTCGATGCCACCGGCACAGTCGTCTTCGCCAACGTTCGGATAGGCGTAGTCCTCATCCTCCGGCCGCCAACCGAGAACGCGTTCGCCGGCAGGTGCTGACTCAAAAATGGTGCTTCCTTTATAAACAGATTGACCATTTTCCTCACCCCAATTTTGCCCATCGAGCAAACTCAGGAGATTAAGGTCCCAAGCAAGCGGATAGGAACCGTAAGGCTTGCTTTCGACGTTGTTCCAGAGCATATACTCCTGCCCCTTGCCCGAAGTCCACGTCGTTTTGCACGCCAGCGTGCAGGTTTGGCACGCGATACATTTATTCGTATCGAAAACGGCGGCAAATTGCTTCTGCGGCCTGCTTTCCGGATACCAATAGGACATTTCTCGTCCGAGCTGCCAGTTATTTACGCGTGCCATATGTTTGTTCTCCGTGTCGTTGGTTCGTCGATAACCTCATTGTTTTTGTTCATCAGTAATTTCGATTCTTAACCTTGCTATTGGGCATTCACCGAGTGAATGGACCTGCCAAGGTACGCTGTTCGAGCCGTGAGGCTGACCGATGCGACCGAGAGCAAAAGGACGATAATGATGAGCCATTGCGTCAGAGCTTTTTTCCGCATCAGGTTGATGAATCCGAAAAAAGCAAAAATACCGTTCGCCTCGATCACTGCAAAGGCGGGAAGTGCTGATGCCCGGTGCCCCTGAATATTTGTCCACACCTGGCCGATCAAGAGTTCAGAACCCTTTCCCGCTGCCTCACCCGTCCCGAAAACAACGAGTGTCAGAATCGCCGTCAAAATCAGGATCCCGAGGCCTATCTTTTGAGCCTTCTCACTCCGCCGTCGTGTTCCATAGATCAGAACAATTGGACCGATAACGGTTCCGGCAAACGGGAAATAGTTGAACAGTAAATGCAGTTTGGTTGCGTCCATTTTAATGTCTAACTTTCGCCCAGAATCTCACTCGAGAGATATTTCATCTTCACTCTTCTAGTCCTTGTCGTCATCGTCGTCCTTTTTGCTTTTTGTCGCCGCAGGATTTTCGTTACCAGGTCCCGCGGTGCCTGATCGAATTTCCGCGTGGCGTATCTGCCCGCCGAGATTTGCGGTCCGAGCCATAAGGCCAAACGTCACGATTGAAAGGACCATTGCCGCAGCGAAGCCAATATTTGCGAATTTCGATTTCCGGAACGACACGAAAAGTCCGATCAGTGCTATACATCCCGTAACTTCCATCCCGATCAGCGCAGGCAGCGCGGCTTCTTCGTGTTCTTCCATGAGAACCTTTGAGACGCCGGCCGATTTTTCAACCCTCTCTTCGGCTGGCTCGCCGGTCAGGAAGACTGCGATTGTCAACAATGCGAGCACGAAGAACATCGCCAAACTCGCACGTTTTAGTAAATCGCTCTTGCTGACGAAACCGAACAGAAGCAGGGCAATACCAATGATGGTCCCAATGACGGGAAAATGATTTAACAGCAAATGCACGTGTAGTAGATCCATATAATCCTCTATTTCTTGCCGATAAAATCTCCGGCGATGTAACGCTTCATTGCATCCGATTCATTTCTAGGCCGGATGCCAAGCTTGGTCGGACGCCATAGCGGTTCGTCACCTATGCCGCCGGGTTCGGCCTTGGTGATCTTGATAAACGACTCACGCGGAGCCCCCGTTGGGCAATGAATGTCGGCGGCAAAACCCTTGCCCATCTCCTGGCCGAACATACCTTTGCGAACCAGCGAATCGGTCATCCAGGTCGGTTTTAGCCAACCACGGGTTGCCGATTGATGCGAGCCGGAGCGAAACATAGCCTGATAGTTCGTCCGTGGATTCTTTGCCAGGCCGTCCTTACGCTCTTGCTGTCCCTGCTGCGAACCGGGCGTCGCGCCGTACATGTTGAACCACATACGCGTCACGCCGCGGGGCGTGCCCGGATAATACCTTGCACGGCAGAGTAGCCGGGCGAATGCATAATTCTTCTTATCCTTTTGCCATCCGCGGAACGGACGATCCTCGGGATCGGCGTCTATCCACACATAATCGCCGTCATTGACACCGAGTTCTTGAGCGTCCGAAGGATTGATATCGACGTATCCCTCGGTGACAAACGGTGAGCGTTTGTCGCGACGATATATATCGCCGAACGGGCCGAATAGCATCGCGTTCATATCCGTGTCGATCGGCGTGGTGTGCGAGCCGTGGCGGAATTTCGGCGTGTGGAATATGAACTTGTAATCGTCCTTGATCAGAGGATGGGCTGTCTGTTTGGCTTCTGCCCAAGTGTAGATGACGTTGCGGCCGCAGCGAGTTTCGCAGCTTAGGTCGTCGCGTTTGACTCCGTAGTCTTCCGGCGTTTTAGGACGCATCGCTTCGTGCGGCGCCGAGATGATTATATTTGGTTCGTAGAATGTCGAATCTACGGGTTCGCGGTGAACGGGCAGATTCTCGCCGGCGTCGATGAACTCGTCCTCTTCGCGATAAAACTCGAGCCTGCCGCTCTTTGTGTACCAAGGCGTGGCGTCGACCAATTGATCGTATCCGACATTTTTCGGCGTTGTGCGACTGTTGATGATCGCCGGTACGCCGTTTATCGCTTTTTCGTGAAGATCACTGAATTTGTAGCCTTTCGTATTTGTCGAATGGTCGAGTATCCGCTGCAGATAGACGTCGGTGCGATCTTCGCGGACAAATTTCCAATAGTCATTGAAACGCTTGTCCCCAGTCAGATCGGCGAGTTTCGACGCGACCGTCGCATAAACCTCGATATCGCCTATCGTATTGAAGATCCGAGGGATCGGAGTTTTTGGGAATACGAGCAGGAACGGGTTTGTGACCGACGCGGTCATGTCCGGATGTTTAAGTTCCGCCCAGGAATCAACGCCGAAAACGACGTCCGCCCATTCGCATGACGTCGACCACCACCACTCGTTGACTGCGATCAATTCGATCTTGGGCAGAGCGTTGACGACCATGTTGTAGTGCCATTTGACGTTACCGAGGATCGAATTTGCATTCGCGAACCAGAGTGATTTCGTCGGGCACGGCATATGGGTCTTGCCGGTCAAAAGCGCGTTGCCAACTCGGAGCGGATGATCCTCGTGATTGTAGTAGTGGGCCGATTCTGCCCTCCAATACTGCTTCGGGCGAGCGGGTTTTGTCTCGTCAAGCTCAATGTCGAATGGATCCTCGTTGATGTATTGCGGTGCTCCGTTAAAAAGAGCCGTGCGGTAGTTTCCGGCGTAGGATCCGACATTGCCGCCGATCTTGCCGACATTTCCGGTGAGGGAGGCGAGCAGGAAAACGTCGCGATCCTTGTTGTCGCTGTTAAAAAACTGGTTCGGGCCCATCCCCAAGGCAAAAAGCGTCGTCCCGGGATCTTGGGCAAAATGCCGGGCCAGTTTCTGAACGGCGGCAGCCGGGGCCCATGTTAGTTCCTCGACCGTCTGCGGCGTGAAATGTGCCGCGTACTCTTTGACGAGATCGAAGACTGGACGACACCTGACCTTGCTTCCGTCCGCCAGGGTTACCTCGACGAAGCCTTCGAGCATTGCGTCCACGGCCTTGGAATTCCTGCCGACATCGTCGCGTGTAAGCGGCTGTGCCGCATTTTTCTTAGCATCCCAGAAAACGTAATCGCCCCATTCAAGCCGGAGCTTTTCAGGCACGACATTCTGCACTGTCTGCTTGATCGGCGGAGGTGCCTTTTCACCATCCTTTACGATAAATGTCTGTTTTAGAACTGCCGGATCGCCGCCGAAAACTTCTGCTGCCTTGAGATATTTGAGCGTGTCCATCCGGACAAGGATCGGCATGTCCGTCCACTGCTGCACATATTCCCTGTCATACAGATTTTCCTGCATGATCACGTTGGCAAAGCCAAGTGCGAGAGCCGGCGTCGTTCCGGGACGGACGACAAGGACATCGTCTCCTTTCGTAGCCGTTGCCGAGTATTCACAGGCGATCACGACGACTCGCGTGCCTTTCATGCGAGCCTCGGTCAGCCAGTGCGCGTCCGGCATCTTCGTCGTGATCCAGTTCATTCCCCAGACGACAACCGTTTTTGCTTGCTCGACCGAGTTGAGATCGAATTCGACCGTCTGCTGGCCTGTGACCATCGTGTGGCCTGGAGGCAGATCGGTATGCCATGAATAATTGTCAAAGCCCTTGGGCCCCATCGCCTTGTCCGGCCCGACTCCGCGAATGTGCGAATCGAGCAATGCGATCGAATTCGCCATTCGGTACATACCGAAAACACGGGTCATGCCAAGCAGCGGCATTCCTCCGCGAAACTTCATGACCTGCGTACCCACACCCTGCGTGGCTTCGATCGTCGCTTCATCGTAATGCTGTTCCTTTAGCTTTCGCTTACCTTCATCGCCGGTGTAGGTTTCGGCGATGTTCTTCAGAGCAGCTGCCACAATTACGGCCCCTTCGTCGTGTGACATTCGCACCCATTCATCGCGAGCACGCTGGAAATATTCTTCGGGTGGACGCCCGTCGGAACCGCGAGGGAATCCGGCCTCGTACCATTTCTTGTAGCCGGCTCGGACCATCGTTCCGTTTACGCGCCGGTCGCCATAGAATCGACGTGTCAAGGCGAGTCCTTTCTGACAAACACGCGGATCCCACCGATGCGAAGTGCCGTTGCCTAATAGGTCGACGGCCTCGCCGTATTTCATTGTCGGGCCGATGCGTGTAATTACACCCTGACGGACATGCGCGTTGAGCAAACAGTTGTGGGTGTCGTTTGGAGCGCAGGTAAAGGTATAACGCGAGTCGTAGGCCCACAGATCGCGATAGACCTTTTCCCAATCACGGTTTGGATACGCGGCCAGGGGATTTGTTATTGCTTCGAGGCCCCAGGCATTTGTTGTTGATGCCACCAGCGCCCCAAATCCGGCTGCAGTGATCCTCGCCATAAATTCGCGTCTTGAGATCTCTTTTTTCATATCATTCCTCGTTTAATGCTCAACTATTTTGCGCTCAATGAACGTATATAAACCACGATCGACTCGACCTCGGCTTGGGTTAATGCTCTGCGGATCGGCGACGGATCTCCGAAACCTTGCATCACAGTCCCGCTCCTTCCCCGTGTGATCGTCCCGACCAGAAAGGTGTCCGAAACACTGGATAAAAACACTTTGTTGTTAAGCGCCGGGCCATCTGCGCCCACGCCGTTCTTTCCGTGACAGCCCGAACAATTTGAAGCAAAGAGCGTCGCTCCGAGAGCTGCGTCACCCGTCGCCCACAGCTGCGGCTTGGCATCGGGCTGTGCTTGGACGTTACCTCCGAGCCTGCGAATGTAGGCGATGACGGCTCGAACCTCATCGTCGTTGAAACCATTCACACGATCGCCCCACGCCAGCATCGGCCGTCCGGGCCGGCCATTCCGTATTGTCTGGAAGAGAAAATCATCAGAGGCGAGCTGCAGGAACTCCGGACTGGTTATCGACGGATTCGGAACAAGGCCGGGGAAACGGGTTCCTCGTCCGTCTGCCGCATGACAACTTGAACACACCGCGGTGTAAATGGTCTCGCCGTCCTTAGCAAACTCGCGCTCGCCGAAACGCATTGCCCGCACGCGGTCTTTCGGAAGATAAACGTCGGGCAAAGTGCGCCGTCTGAGCGAAAGTGTATAGAGCGTCAGCAGGTCGATCTGGCTATCAGACAAGCCAAGTGCGGGCATTTGCGAACCCGCCACCGTGGACGCAGGTGAACGGAAATGCTGGACGACCCAGTTGGTTAGAGTGTGATCGCCCGGAACCTTTGAGAAGTTAAGCTGGTTGGGATCTTTGAAACCAGAAAGCGATAGATTCACGCCTGCATCGCCGCCAAATGTTCCGACGGTGTGGCATCCGGCACAGCCGGCCGTGTTGAACTGAGCCTTTGCTTCGATCAATTTCGGTGCACCCATTTGGGTATCGAGAAAGATCTTCAGAGCCGAACGGTCTGCCTCGACTACCTCACGAAATGACGTTTTCCAGGCCGCGTCCGTCGCCTGCTGAGACTTTTGCAGGTGAGCCGCATACCATTCGGCGTTGTAGCCTTTGAGTCCGACATGGGATAGGTCGGGGCCTTCCATGCCGGTTACATTGCCGCCCGGACGCAGAGTACCGCCGCGGCCGTCGAGGCGATGACACGCGTAGCAGTCGAGCCTTTCGAACGTCTTACGGGCGTTATCGAGAGTTGGCAGATTTGGAACATTGAGCGGCGTGTGACAGGTTCCGCAGCTCGCATAGGCATACTTTGCGGGCAGCATCGGCTCGGTCCAGAAGTGAACATTCCCGTGAGCGTCGTCTTTCTCAGTTGCTTGTCCCTGTCCACCATGACAGGTCGTGCAGCCGATCTCGGTCGGGGAATGGACGACAGGCTTATGGGCTGCACCTACCTTTTGATCGGTCGTGATCTGTTCGCCGGATGCCATCCCGACATGACAAGTGACACAGCGGTCCGTGACTTTGAGTTGCGGATTCACGATCTGCCGCAGCCGCAGATCGATCGGGCCTTCCGTGGTCTTAGCGTTCCCCTGGATGCCGTGCCAGTCCTTCATGAAGTTCTCGGACACGGCTGCGGCGGCGAGGAGCAGGAAAACCCCGATACTTGAAACCATCAACAGATATTTATTCTTGTTCATAGCGTCAATGGCCTCCCCAATCTGACGGCGACCAGAAAAAGTCCCAGTTCGGGCCGCGGAAATAGGTGCCGATCATGGTCAGCACAATGAAGCCGCACAGGAAGCAGGTGAACAAAGCGAGAGCGCCGGCACGGGTTGAGTTGTACTTTCGGACAGCCCATATCGAATAAGCCGCGTAGATCGCTGTCAAGACGGTTCCGGGATTGATGAACGTGATGAAAAGCTGCGGAATATCCGGGAACCACTCGCGAAGCCAACCGAAATGTATAGCAAATGCCTCGACACCGATCGAAGCTGCAAATCCAACGACAGCCGACCATTTCACCAACTTCCATCCGCCCGGCCCGCCGAACCATTCGCCGGTTCCTTCCTTTTCACGGTCAAGAAATGGGATCAGCCCCAAGCCGATCACGCACAGCATCGGAATACCAATGCCGCCCATAAATGCCGAGAACGATACGATCTCCTGCAGCCCGAGAAAATACCATGGTGCTTTTGCCGGATTCTCAGGAACGAGCGGATTTGCGAGTTCCTTTAAGGGAGCATCAGAAACGAAAGCCAACCCGACGCAGATGAGAGTTGTCAGCATCAGCACACCAAGCTCGGCGTAGAAAAGGTGCGGCATTGACGGAACCGTGTGTTCCGGGCCGCTCCCGACGGCAGGCGTTTTGCCCTTCACGACGGCGGCTAGGTGATATGTTTTCGTCGGAGCATCCGTAAAGACTGGATAGAATTCTTTGGCTTCCTGGCCAACCAGTTCATCGGCATTCTCCGGTTTTGCGAGCCCACCATCCTTGCGTATTCGCCAGAAATGCACCGCCATCAACATAACAAGAGTCAGTGGCAAGATCATTACGTGAAGCAGATAGAATCTGATCAACGCCTCTTCGCCGACCTTGTCAGACCCAAGCAATATTTCACGCTGCAGGCCGCCGATATCTGCCCAAGCCGTGATCCCAAGTGCGTCGGTGATCTCTCGAGGACTCTGCGCGATATTGGCGCCGATCGTGATCGCCCAGTAGGCGAGTTGATCCCAAGGAAGCAGATAGCCCGTAAATGACAGGCCCAAGGTCGTGACCAGCAAGCCCCAGCCGATGAACCAGTTGAATTCCCTCGGCTTTCGGTACGAGGCGGTGTAGAACGCCCGTGCCATGTGCAGTATCACGGCGACTACCATTACATTGGCCGCCCAGCGGTGGATGTTCCGCATAAAGCGGCCGGTCGGTACGATGAAATGAATGTCCTTGATCGATTGATAGGCAACGTCCGGATACGGCTTGTAATAGAACATCAGCAGGATGCCGGTGACCAGAGTTATCAGAAATGCAGCGGTCGTCATTATGCCGAGCCCCATGGTCGTGCTCCAACGCAGGCTCCAGAGATGCGTGCGGACCGAATGAAGATGCAGGAAGACGTTGCCGAATATAAACGACGACCGCGTACGATCGGTCTTTGGCGGACCGCCGCGAAACATCGCCCGATAGACGTGATTCGGGATGCCCCGCAGATTGATCCAGAATTCGTGTAATGCTGAATAGCCTTCTGCCTTCATGATCTACACCTTTGTTCCAGTCTTTACCGTTGCTTCCTCGTCAATGGTGAGAACGCTTCCATTTTTTGAGACTTTCAGCCATGGCAGCGGTGTCGGAGCCGGCCCTTTCCTTACCGTTCCATCTTTTTGAAAGCCCGATCCGTGACAGGGACAATCAAATCCGGCCGAGCTTGTCTTCACGATGCATCCTAAATGGGTGCAAACGGTTGAGATCGCAAAGACACCATCGGCATCTCGAAAGACCGCGACGTTTCGCCCCGGGGGTACGAAGGCTTCGCCCTCCGGCAGCGTGTCAGGCAGGGCAACATTGAATTTCTTTGCCGGCGAAGCCGACACGGCTGCCTTTGGCAGCTTGAGCATCCCAAAGATCGAGAGAGCGAATGCCGCTGCCATCGATCCCAAGGCCGCAAGCCCAAGAAAATCCCGCCGGGGCATTGGTTCCGGGTCAAAACGTGATTTCTTTTCACTTGGATGTGTCGTCATACTGAACTCCAATTTGTTGAAAATGTGACTCGTTCCATCGAGATAGCATCCACCGGACAGCGGATCGCACACAGAGCACACCGAATGCAGCGATCCTCGTCTTTTAGGATCGCCGAGTTTTTGCTCAGTTCGGCATCGTTGCCGATCGATGAATCGATCATTTGTCCTATATCGGTATCAAATTCGAGATTGTCCAGCGAGATCAGCTTCAGACACTCGGTCGGACAAACATCAGCACAGCCGCCACACAGTACGCACCGACTGCCGTCAAAAACCGGAGTGACACCGCAATCCAGACAACGCGAAGCCTCGCGCATCGCTTCTTCTTTGCTGAAACCTATTTCAACCACGTTCTCGGGATGTGCGAGTCGTTCGGAGGGCTCGATGGTCGGAACTTCAACTCGGCGGATCGATTCATAGCCGCGTTCACGACGGTATCGGTCAAGAATCACATGGGTTTTAACCAGTTCATGTTCGAGTGCGTTACCGGTCAGATATTGATAAACGGAACGCGCCGCTGCCTTGCCGGACGCGACGGCGTCGATCAGCAAACGCGTTCCGTGGGCGAGATCGCCGGCGACAAAGACCCCTTGGGCAGTGGTCTGCAGCGTGGCGAGGTCAACCTTGAGCCAGTCGCCTCGCATTCTTTCCACGTCTTGTCCGCCGTCCTCCAAAAAAGAAAGGGCCGGTGCTTGGCCAACAGCCAGAAGCACGGTGTCGCAGGGAATTACCTTCTTTTCCTCATCATCGTAAAGCGGTGAGAATTTTCGATCTTCGTCGTAGACGCGGAGGCATTTTCTAAAGGCAACGCCGGTCACTCTGCCTTTTTCATCCCGAACGACCTCTGTCGGCCCCCAGCCGTTGCTGCGCTTGATGCCCTCTTCGTCGCCCTCAACGATCTCGATCGTGTCCGCAGGCATTTCTTCCGCACCTTCAAGCGAGATCAGGTGAACGTTCGCCGTCTCAGAAAGCCTCGCAGCCGTGCGTGCGGTGTCAAAAGCGATCTGGCGGACGACCGACCTCGCGACGTCATATGCGACATTTCCGCCGCCGATGACCACAATCTCACGGCCCATGTCGAGATCGTCGCCGAGTGAGACCGCCCGGAGCAGATCGACACCGCCAATCACGCCAGGTCCGTCCTCACCGGTCAAACCGAGGCCGCGTGATGATTTGGCACCGACCGCGATTATCACCGCCGCGAAATCCTCGCGGAGCTCGGCAAAAGTAATATCTTCACCGACTTTTACTCCGCAACGGATCTCGACGCCGAGTGCCTCGATGACGGCGACTTCCTTTTCGATCAGTTCACGCGGGAGTCGATATGCCGGAACGCCGACGGCCAGCATTCCCGCTGCGACAGGCTCGATCTCAAAGACGACCGGCTTGAATCCCATCAACGCCAGGTCATGCGCGGCTGAGAGTCCTGCGGGGCCGGCTCCGATGATCGCGATCTTTTCGCCATCGCCTTTTTCGAGCGAACTGCTGGTCGCGGATCTCAAAAGAGCCGCCATTTCCTCAGCATCTCCGGCGACGGGCGGGATAAAATTCCTGATCGAGTCCAATACTTCACTCGTCGGCCTCGCCTCCGGCCCGAACTGATCACATGCAAAACGCTTCAGCGCACGGATCGCGATTGGGCGGTCCTGGCCGACGAACATTCCGTCGTCATTCACTTTGGGGATTTTTCCGCGGCGGCAGGCGATCTCGCAAGGGGCTCCGCAGATGCGGCCGCAGATCGAGGCAAAAGGATTCGGACCGCGTGCTATTAAATATGCTTCTTCAAACCGCGCATCCGCGATCGCCCGAACATAACCGCGTGCGTCCGTATGAACGGGACACGCCACTTGGCAAGAGATCAGGTTTTGATGGTAGTTCGCGTCCGGGACGTGAACGTTGAGCCGCATCATAGTCTTCTGTTGTCACAAAATGAGTGAAACAGTTGGAATGCTATGCGGGTTGGAATGCTCAGAATATGACTTAAGTCATGTTTTGACGAATATTTTTAGCCGCCGATTGAGCTCATCGACCGTGAGGGATTTTTAAATGTTGAGGAACCAATCTTGTGGCCGTACTCCTTTCTCGCGACAGCAAAACGAATTAGTTCGGTTACCTCGCTTCGAGATCCGCCGCTTCTCAGCAATTCTCTTACGTCATATTCTTGGGTAGAGAATAAACATGTTCTTATCTGCCCATCGGCCGTCAGTCGAATTCGCGAACAGTCGCCGCAAAAGGCATCTGTGACGGAAGCGATCAGACCGATCTCGCCGCCTGTCCCGTCAGCAAAGCGATACCTCCACGCTGTCTCACCTTTGCGGGACGGGTTTATAAGAACTATTGGAAAGGCCGAATTTATTGCTTCCCGGATCTCAGTGGCGGGGACCAGATGTTTGTGATCCCAGATACGTCCTCTATCAAGAGGCATGAACTCGATGAATCTGACGGTTAAACTGTTTCTCCTGGCAAACCGAGCAAGGTCGACGACCTCATCGTCGTTTTGACCCCGGACGATCACAGCGTTGATCTTTATATCAGGGTATCCGGCCGAACGAGCGGCCTCTATTGAGTCGAGCACACCAGACAGTTTGTCGGAGCCCGTAATTGAGCGAAATGTGCCCGGCTTTAGGCTATCCAGCGAGAATGTCACGCGGTTTAGGCCGCTCGATCGTAAACTGTCGGCCTTACTTGCGAAGTTGCTACCATTCGTGATCATCGCGAGTTCTTGAAGGCCATAGCGTTTGAGGCTTGAGAGTTCAGCAACAAGTTGGTCGAGTCCCTTTCTTACCATAGGCTCACCGCCGGTCAGCCGTATCTTTTCAATCCCGAGAGAGACGAACACATCACAGAGAAAGTATATCTCGTCGAACGTCAACAGGGTCGTATCACTCGATGTGCAGGGGGCCGGATTGGGGTCGCAATAGAAACATCGAAAATTACAACGATCCGTCACGGATACGCGCAAATCTTTAATTTTTCGATTGAAGGAATCAAACAACATTTCCTGTTCTTCCGCCGCTGTTCTTAGTATGAGCCTACTTACGGTCTTGACTCTACTTGCGGTGCCGTTTGCCAATCTCCTTGGCCGAAGTTCTATTTCGGTTCTCGCTCGACAACATTAAAGGTCTCACTCTGCACGGCGAGAAAACATGATCTGCGTCATACTGCGGCAATCGGGTGAACGATATATTCAATTGGTGGTACTACACGCGGAAAAATTGTGAGCGACCGAGTTGATCCAGTAGAGGTATTTATATGCATATCAAGTTCTTAAAGTTCGTACTTATAGCAGCAATACCGTCCATTCTCAGCCTTACAGTCGTTGCCCAGACGCCCGGTGGCACACCGTCGGCAGATGACATGAGTGCTCGTGTAAAGCAACTGGAAAGTGAGGTCGAAACAATGCGTCGCGAAATGGCTGAGCTGAAAGCGATGCTCGGAAAGAACGCGTCAGCTAAGCCAGCCGATCCGCCGGCAAAGCCTGATACTAGGCCAGCGGATGTTGCGAAAACAGATGTAAAACAAGCTCCTCAACCGAAAAAAGATCTGGGTGTCGATGTCGGATCCGCGCGCATCACCCCATACGGGACTATCTACTTCAATGCGTTTGGCAACAGTGGCGGAACTAATAATGCGGACGTTCCGCTGTTTGCCACGCCAACGAGCAGCGGAAATGTAAGTGCAAGCGTCAGGCAAACTCGCTTGGGGGCGAAGGTCGAGGGTGCTAAGGTTGGAAACGCACGGCTCTCGGCAATTCTCGAAGCCGATTTCTTCGGTGGTTTTCCGTCGGTTGGGATCGGCGAGAACTTTGGCGTTGTCAGGTTGCGACTCGCAAACGCTAGGCTCGACTGGGAGAAAACTTCTGTAACAGTTGGACAGGACTGGATGGTTTTCGCTCCCGTTAATCCGACTTCGCTCGCGGCCGCAGCGATACCGCAGATGGCCGGAGCGGGAAATAATTGGGCGCGGCTGCCTCAGATCAAAATCGAAAGAAAGGTCACGCCGGACATAACCTGGCAAGGAGCCGTACTTGCGCCGCAGACTGGCGACTTTGCGACAAACGCCGCGTTCTTAATCCAGCCGACGACGGGAGCGGCATCGCGTGTTCCATTTCTACAAAGCCGGATCGCGTTCAGCGGGAAAAATTGGCTTGGCAGCAAAAAGTCAGGAGCGATAGGATTTTCAGGACACTACGGAAGATCGCGCGTCTTTACGGGTGCGGCCAATGTTAGAAATGACATAGATACATACGGCGTTGCTGTCGACTGGAATCTTCCGCTTACAAACCGTGTTGGTCTTTCCGGTGAAGCATTTTTTGGCGAAAACCTCGGCGGCTTTCAAGCTGGTGTCTTTCAAAGTTACAACAATGATTTTGCCTTTAGCCAGGGCGTCGCTTTGACCGCCGGTGGCGTTCGTGCGATCAGGACGCGGGGCGGATGGACTCAGATCGGTTTGACTCCGCCGACACTGAGCGATCGATTGACTTTTTATGTAACGATCGGAATTGACGACCCTGAGAATCGAGACCTAACCAGCGTCTCTCGACGCGACTGGCGTACCCGCAATCTGGCATTTGCCGGGGAGGCGATTTTTAAGTGGACTCCACAATTTTCGATCGGCCTTGAGCTTCGTCGCTTTTACACGACTTATCTATTCAGCGGAGCGCAGCATGCAAATCACGTAAACCTCGGAGCCTCGTATTCGTTCTAATAGTAGGAGTTTATGGACGGCTTTATACTCGCCGGCGGATCAAGCACACGTATTTGGGAATACAAAGCAAAACTGGTTCTTGAAGAAGTCCGGTTCATTTATCGCGCTGTTAAGGCGGTATCCGGGGGCGAGCGACAGCGGGTAGTAATTATCGGTGGCAACATCGTACGATATGAAAGATATTGCCGAACTAGCCGAGAGCCGGGTCAATATCCCTCGTACGATTTCACGTCAAACCCCTTATAATCTGGTACCGCCAACTCGACAAAAGAGGAAGAAATCAAACCCAGCCCCTGTTCCCGGAACGCTCGTTAGAGGCAAACGTAACTTCGGCCTTCTGGAGGTGAGTGAACTGCCAGCAATAAGAAACTGTAACTCCGAACGATGGATCGGCAGTAATAATGTTCAGATTGACGACAACTCCAAACGCAGATTCTCTTGGATCTGCGTTTTCCACGATTCGGTGACCTTGGCGGCTTCGGCAAAATACGGCCATTTTTCCACTGCCTTTCTGACCGAAGCAACGATTGACTCTGCGCGACCGCGTTTTAGGGGAACCGCTTCAGCGCATGCCTTAAAATCATTCATCGAAAACCCATCCCGTTTTCCGTTCATGGTCATCTGGTGACTCGATGTCCATACTCCAGACGGATTAAAGCTGTATGCCACATCAAACGCGGGGGCAAGAGACCATTTGCCCTCTTTGCCCATTAGAAAAGCGATATTCTTGACATGATCGTCCTGATTTCTCGCAATGATGTTAAATGCCATCCGGCGAAACATCTGCTCAATGGCGGATGTCGGAAGCTTAAGCTGACGCATGATGAGCATGGCTTGCTCGTAACCATATGCGCCGGCATTGTTGAAATCAAAATGAGCGAGGCCGCTCAAGGACAACATGTGCAGCTTTTCGCCGTTCTCGAGACGGTCGAATCGCTTTGTCATGAAATGCCGTCTGCCGTTTTCTTCGAGTAAGCGGCATTCGCTCATCTGTATTCCCGCCTCAAGTGCCATTAGATAATAGGCATACTCGATTGCTCCATAGCCCTGAGGATCGGCAAGTTCTTTGTCCCGATTTCCGGTGACTCCGTCGAACTTTAATAACCAATATTCAAATCCGTCGCCGGCTTTTCCTTGCCCAGACCTAACTTCATTGGTTTTCCGATTCCACGCGATCACCGCTTTCGCCCGGGCACCACCCGCGGAGGTTCCAACGCGAAGAATATCCGTGAGAGAATCTGGATCGTCAAAAGTAGTATCAAGATTGCTTCGTTGATTCAAAATGTCGGAAGCTAGTTTGACTAAGGCGTCAACCTCGATTTTACGAGAGGCCATCTCCCTTGGGCCTTTGCTCGGGAAAAACTCGAGGGCTCCCATCCCACGTGAGCCTGTGTAGCAGAGCCTTTCAACCGCATTAAAACTGTCAGCGGACCGGCCTTGCGTTGCGAGCCAAGCATCAATGAGTGCGTTGCCAAACTTATCCGGTAGCGAATCAGCCAGCAAACCCGGCAAGCCGTGAAAGGTCACTAGTGGCAACTCCGGGAATACGTATATTGATCCAGTGAGCGGCATCACAATCGGTGAGACCTCGATGCCGCTTTTCATGAACTCTGGTGTGTACTCAAAGACAGCCACATCATTGCGATCCTCAAGCGAAACAGCCCCGATGGTGCGTCCCCACAGCTTGACCTCAGCCAACGTTGTCATGAATCATCTCCCCAACTCCAGCCCGTCCCTTTCGAGCTTCGTAGTTCTTTCGAGGAGGCCCGTCGTCGTTTTTTCCCTTGAAGTTTCAGTTGAGCTATTGGGCTTGAAACAGGTTCTGGGAAAAGTACTTCTAAACGCTGCTGTAATCCTAATGAGCGCAGGAGCCGAATTAGGCTTGTAACTTGTACCGATTCGCCTGCCTCTAGCCGTTCAACGGTTCGCTTAGACAAGCCCGCTTGCTCCGCAAGATTTGCTTGGGTGAAGTTCTGATTCAATCGAATCATTGCAACACGTTCTCCGATTTCTTTAAGTATCGCTTGATCGGTCGTGTTTGTGTCGAATCTCATAATACGGCAATTATGGCGAGTAACTATGGTAATGTCAATATATATCGGCAAATATGGCGAGTAAAGTGCAACGCATCTTCAGGAGTATGATATCGTCATTAATAACGAGTTAGGACCGATTTTAGAGGCAGCTCGCCAATTTCGGCGAAGTGTAGCAAATATTCGACTATCTGGTTTCTGACTGAGATTATGTGGAAGCCGGATCGCCAACTGGAAGTGCCTTTTCTTTGGTGGTCAGGGCACGATGACCTCGAGATACTTGGCTAGTACCGATTCAAGCTCAAGTTCTCTTGCTGCTTTTGCAAGTTTTGCTTCCGTAGTTCTTCTTGTTGCAAGAGCTTCTCTGGCGGCCTTTATGGCTGTTCGTTCACCTACCTTTGTGATGAATTTAAGAGCCTCTAGTGCCGCCCTTTCGACGGTGACGATTCGATAGCCCTTTTCATCTATGATCTGTTTGTCGAGGCTTGTTTTTGTTCGAATCAGTCTATAACCATTTTCTCGGTTCTTTTCTCCGGAGGGACCATCATCCATATTTCTCCCGGAACCTGCTCGGCAAGGTTGTAATGATATAGAGCTGAAAGACCACCGATTGCTGAACCGGGCCCAAACTTTGAATATGCGATCTGGAATCCTACATCTTTATCGAGCGACGTCTTCGGATGAAGGTAGATTCCACGATCAAGACGAACGATATCCTTTGCAGCGACAAGCCTGGATATGTCTTGCTGACTAATTCCCGCAGCCTTGCCCTGAGCCAGTGTAAATACCCCAAGTTTTTTTAACTTTAGCACCTGATCCTTACCCACCATTAAAGTATTGTGGTGCAAAGTGACATTTGTCAATGAATAATGTCGCGATGCACCAATCTGAGAAAGGTTGGCAGTTCAGATAACATCGCTCAAATATATAAAAGAGCGGTAGGCGAGAGGGGCAAAAGTAGTGAAAACCGGATACCAATTTATTGGTGTGTTAATAAGCCAGAATGACTAAGGAGATGGGGTTTCGTCACATTTGTTTCCCGAAAATGTCGCAAAACACTAAACAGAAAAATTAGTGTTTATTTTCGATCAGAATGTGTTATTTTGTTGTTCTCGCCAGTGTTATTTATCGACGTTCAAATTGGGACTAATCCTGGTAACTTGGTTGCAAGATGGTTGCACTTTTCCTGACGCATATCTACTCAGAACCTGTGAGTGACACGCAAATAGCCGATTTTGATTGGTTTTGAGAGATCTTGAGAACTTATGATTGCCCCTCAGGTTGGTTGGGGTGCGAGAGGTCGTGAGTTCAAATCTCGCCGTCCCGACCAATAAACATGGGGCTTTCGAACAAATTCGAAAGCCCTTTTTTTGTGCAGATGGTTGCAGTTCTCGGTTATTCCGCGAACGGGCTTGGGACTAAACAGTTCTAAATCAATTGTTTAGAGTACCTGGTAGCCTCGAAAAAACTGCATCCATTTTGCAACCATCAGGTACTCCTTCAAAAGCGAACCAAAACTGGTTTAGAGATGCACCGATCTGGTGCGTTAGCGTTCCGATTCCCCACGTAACACCCAAAAACCCCAAAAAAAAGCGGCTGACAAGCGGAACAGAACTTGCGAATGCAGGACTGGGTTCGATTTTCTGCTTTTTCACTTTGAACTTGTTAGGGGTAGTAATGTCAGTTTTCAAAAGATTCAATGGCAAACGTATAACATCTTCACATCCGGCTTACGCGAAGGCGCGTTGGTGGATGTATAAACGCCTGAACGGAAAGGTCTTTCACCAAGCGATCCCTGAGGCCATAACGAAACAGGAAGCTGAGTTAGCCGAACGTCAGATCATTAAGACGACTTTTAATCACAACTATGGCGTCGCCGATAGCACGACCACGCTGGCGTCATTCATCGAGACGAAGTACCGGCCATATGTCGAGCAGAATAATGTCAACAAAGGTGCAAAGAACCTCTACATCCGGCTTCTCTTGGGACATTTCAAGAAGCGGCCACTGGCCAGCATAAGTCCCCAAGACTGTAGAGACTTTAGATCCAAGCTTCAGACCCGGCAAAACAAACGAAAAAGGGAAAGTGAGTTATCACCATCATCAATAAATCGAATAATGTCGACACTCTCGAAGATTTTGAGTCTCGCCTGCGAGGAGGGAATCCTAGACCGAAACCCTATGCAGTATGTGAAGGCTCTGCCAGAGCCGCCCCCTCGGAGGCGATTGCTCAATGAAAAACAAAAGCAAGATCTGTGGAACGAATTAGAGAAAGACACTCTCCTTTATAGGCTCATAGTCTTGGCAGTAAACCTTCCATTGCGTCGGGGCCAGCTAATGGCCATCACAGAGGATTTCATCGACTTTGAGAACGAACAAGTTCTCGTGATCGGCTCAAAGGGAAGGCCACCTCGTCTGGTTCCGCTAAACGCCACTGCAACGAAGGTTCTTAAAGCGATGATCGCGGACAAACAGTTACCTTTCCCTGTTAAGGACTTCCGAAAGCGTTGGTATACAGCGCTCAGAAATGCCGGCATAAATAAGAAAGACGGTACGAGAGAAGAGAACTATCACTTTCATGATCTCCGAAGCTATTTCGCGAGTGAGTTGATCCGGAGAAATACGAATCCCCTAATCGTGCAGAACCTATTCGCTCACTCGGATATGAGTATCACAACTGTATACGCTCAAACCGATGACAAGCTGTTGCTTGAGGCGGTGAAGCGGCTTGACGAACAGACCCTTGGAGATGAAAGCCAGTAAGAAACCTATGATAGGTGCGTATGGATTGGTCGTTAGTGATTAGATAGAGACTGAGTATTCTTGAACAACTTTCCTAGCGCGAACTAGTAGGCCAATCCAGGCAAGAACGGTTCTTTCTAAGGTGCGGATCAGCCGGAAAAGGTTCATGGTGTAGTAGTTCCGTTTTAGGTTCAGCGTGAATAAATAGCGATTCGGAGCAAAACACCACCATGGAGATCTTTTGGACCCTATATGCGGTTTCAATACTAAATTCGGTTCTCCCTGAGGCAGATGGGGTTGACCAATCCCGGTTTTTCATCAACTCGGTTATTTACTCTCTGCCGCTTGAGGGACTGGTTAATCAATGCTATAAAGTTTCCGAGATAAGAATGGCCCAAGCCTCGAACGACAACGAACAATTAAAGATGCTGCTGGAGGTCACGAATGCCGTGGTAGCGAAGCTGGATCTGCGCGAGTTGGTTCGCTCGGTCGCGGCCAGTCTGTGGCAAGTGGTCAGCTACGATTCGGCGGTGCTGTTCATTTACGAACCGGAGAGCCAGCGGTTAAAGGCTCATGCGCTTGAATCGACAAAGCCGGGGGAGAAGCCGGACGAGGGCTATTTTCTCGACCTAGACGGAACGGCATCTGGAAAGGCGTTCACCGAGCGGAGGACGCGGATCTACGACCGTTCGGATCTGGTCGCGTTTCCGAAGTCGATGCTGATGCGGTTTCCGCACACGCTCAACGCGCAAGCCGCTTGCTGCGTGCCTTTGATCGTGGGAGATCGGACACTGGGAGTACTGACACTTGTCAGCGACGTGAAAGGCTGCTTCGATGACGAAAAGGTCCGAATGATCGAAGCGATCGCGGCACAGATCGCTCTTGCGGTCGAGAACGCCCTCAACTATGGCCGGGCCGTAGCGGAGAAGGAACGGTTCGAGATGCTGCTCGATGTCAGCAACACTCTTTCCGCGGTGCTAGATCTAAAGGATGTACTAACGATCACCTCTTCGATTCTTCGCCAGAACATTAGGCACAAATACGCGGGGATCGGACTTTACGATCCCGAACTTAACCGATTCCGCATCCTCGCCCTGGATGACCCGAATAAGACGTTTCAGGAAGAGGGGCAATTCTTTCCCGCGGAGGATACGCCCGACGAACTCGCCATTAGGACGCGAAAGCCGGTGCTGCGCCAATGGCTGGACTTAGCCGAGTTTCCATCGCCGTTCGTTAAACTCGCTTACGAGGCCGGGTTGAGGTCCGTGTGCGTTGTACCACTGGTCTCACGCGATAAGCCCATCGGTATTCTGTCTGTAGCCAACACCATCGAAGGCGCTTTCCCGCCGGGGAGCGACGAGACCCTCCAACTCATCGCTAATCAGATCGCGGGAGCTGTGGACGGTGCGATCAAGTTCGATGAGATCGAGAAACTCAAGAATCGGCTCGCAAGCGAAAAACTTTATCTCGAAGAGGAGATCCAGAGTGAATATAACTTTGAGGAGATCGTCGGCAACAGCCCGGCGCTCAAAAAGGTCCTCCGACAGATCGAGACTGTTGCTCCAACCGATTCGTGCGTGCTCCTTTTTGGAGAGACCGGAACAGGAAAGGAACTCATCTCACGCGCGATCCACAATTTAAGCAAGCGTCGAGACAGAACTCTGGTGAAACTGAATTGTGCGGCGATACCGACTGGATTGCTCGAGAGCGAATTGTTTGGCCACGAGAAGGGAGCGTTCACGGGTGCGATCTCGATGCGGGTCGGACGGTTCGAACTCGCGAACAAGGGCACCCTGCTGCTCGATGAAATTGGTGATATTCCTCCTGAGCTGCAGCCGAAGCTGCTAAGAGTTTTGCAGGAGAGCGAGTTCGAACGGCTGGGAAGTTCGCGGACAGTTCGGTCGGATGTTCGTCTGATCGCTGCCACAAACCGAGACCTTCAGGCGATGGTCGAGGATCGGACGTTTCGCAGCGATCTTTTTTACCGTCTGAACGTGTTCCCGATCCGCATCCCTCCGCTGCGTGAACGTCCCGAAGACATTCCGTTGCTCACGGGTTACTTTACGAAGAAGCATGCCGGCCGAATGAGCAAACGGATCACGTCAATACCGCGCGAGTCGATCGACGCACTGTGTTGTTACGATTTTCCCGGCAACGTCCGCGAGCTTGAGAATTTCATCGAACGTGCCGTTATCCTGACCCGTGGCGACGAACTGCAGGTCCCGATCGCTGAACTCCGCCACTTTCAACGACCCGTTACCAACGACGCAGTTCCGGTAGATCACTCGCTCGAAGCGATCGAGCGCAACCACATCGTTGAAGTCCTCAGATCCACCGGAGGCCGCATCGCGGGAGCCGGCGGCGCGGCTCAGCTACTCGATCTTCCGGTTTCAACCCTTAGAAATCGAATGAAGAAACTCGGCATCCCGTCCAAGTGATCAAGAAACCGTATTCGGTTTTCTCTGACCACATACGGTGACCACAATCGGCTTTACTCGAAACCCCGGCCCTTTCCAGGTCCGTGTAACCTCCAATCCGTTCAACAATTAGCCATCGTCATGTGCTTTGGCATCAGCCTTGCAAAAAGCATAGGCGATGACCGTGAAGATCACACAGATCGATGCAGCAAAGGACCTGACAGTCCTCAAGATTGAAGGAAAGCTCGCGGCGAGCGATGCCGTGCTGCTGACCGAGATAGTCGAAAAGCTCACGGTGGGCGAACTATTCTCGATCGATATGTCGGGTGTTACATATATCGACCGAAAAGGCGCCGCGGTCATCCGACGCCTTGAAGAATTCGGGGCCGAACTTATCGGAGTCGATTTTTTTGTTCGCTCGGTGATTGATGCCTGCACAAATCGGTAGCGAAGGCATTTGTCGGAGGAGTTGGTTCAAACGGAATTAGTTAAGGAGAAAATATATGAGTTGGAACGAATTTATAGATTCGATGTATACGGCCCGCGGTCAGGTGATCAATCAGGTCGTGGCTGTTCTTCTGATGGTCTTTTTCGTGACGGCATTGACCATTAGCGTTGGCATTCCGGTAATGGTGATCGTCGCAACCTCGGCCCTGATCGGGTTGTTTTGCTGGCGAGCGACCAATCTTCGGCGGCCGATCACGCCGGTTACGACGGCTGTGCTGTTTCTTTGTACGACGGCAATGCTCCACACGCATATGTACGAGGAGCACGTCAGCCTGTTCGGGCCGGCGATGACGAGGGTCTTCAACGTAGCTCTTCCGGACGAGCGATTTCTGACAGTCTTTGTCTTCATTCTTCCGGTAATCTATTTCCTGACAGCCGCCGGTTTACTGCTGCGGATACCGCTGGCCGCGTTCGTCGCGTGGTTCATCTTTATAGGCCCCGGAACCGCGGAATTCACCCACTTTATCTTTCCATTGATCGAACCGTCGATCGATCCGGCTGGCACGACGACGATATCAGCGATCGTCAACGGCGTTCAGGTGGACGGCATGCGCAATCACTATTACTGGACGACAGGCGAATACTATTTCCCGGGAATGTATACTGCAGTTCTTCCCATGATCCCCGGTATCTGCAGCATCTGGTGGCTATTCAGAAATCGAAAGGCAAAGCTTGCGTGAGTCACAGACTGAGCGGTAAGGCAAAAGGGTGAAGGAATGATGAGGTCACGAATTATGAACAGAAGGAGTTTTATCGGGTTTGCCGGAGCGTCAGTTCTGGCAGTTGGGGCGGCGGCATACTCATTCAGCGACAGACATAGTCTTGACCGGGATGACATCAAAGCCGCGGATGAAAATGTTGGAATGATGTCGGATGACGAGAAAGAGATCCTTTATCTCGCCTCGCTCGCGCCTAGTGGCCACAATACACAACCTTGGTTCGTTCAGTACATCGAGCCATATCACTGGATCATCGCTAACGACAAAACCAGGTGGCTGCCGGCGGTTGACCCAACGCAGCGAGAGACGATCCTATCGATCGGCGCTTTCCTTCAGAATCTGGAGTACGCTGCGGGATCCTTCGGATACACCTGTACTTGGACTCTACTTGCAACGACCAACCAAGACGAACATCTGATGGAAGTAAAACTTAGCAAGACGGGCGGCAAGAGTAATTTTGATATAGAAAAAATCAAGACTCGGCGAACTGTCCGTTCAAACTATCGTCGTGAGTTGATCAGTAAGGAGGACCTCGATCACATTGTTGGTTCAGAGTCGGACGGGTTTCATTATTTGCCCGCCGATGGAAAAGAAAGTCAGTATGTTAACGAACAAACCATTGAGGCAAACCGCATACAGGCGTATCGTGACCCGGCGCAGGCAGAACTGGCCGATTGGATCCGGTTCTCGAATCAGGCCGCCGAGAAATATCGCGATGGGCTGACAACCGCGAGTATGGAGATCAACGGCATCCCTGGTTTCTTGGTGAGAAATTTCTACAGCAAAGATAGTGCGATGAGCAATGATTTCAGAGACCAAGGGATCGATAAGGTCAGATCGCAAGTTTCTCAGTCGGCTGGTTGGATCTTACTTACAAGCAAGGATAGTTCCGTTGCGACCCTGCTTGAGTCCGGCCGTCGCTTGCAAAGGCTTCTCCTAACGATCCGGGAACGTAATATTGCCATCCATCCAATGACTCAAATATTGGAGGAGCAATCAACCCAACAGGTTTTGAATGATTCGATCAAGATAAATGAAACCGTTCAGTTCATTTTGCGGACAGGATATTTGGATCAATATGCAAGGCCCGTTTCCTTGCGCCGCCCTGTTGGTTGGTTTTTACGGAAATGAAATGCTTTTCTGGCCATGAACAATGAGTGGCCCCTCTTAAGACTCGCCTCGGATAAAGCCATTGGTAAGTTCACATTTCATTGCTTATGAGAACAGTCATAACACGCAACCCGTTAATTAGTTTCGTATTTATTGCCTATGGATGGACGTGGATCTTTGCGGCCCTTATTGATCAAAGTATTCTTTTTCCTCTGCTCGCACTCATTGGGCCGGCTGTTGCAGCGATCATTGTTAAGCGACAGACGTCGGTAGCGGTGGAACTTAAGAATAGTTTTCGACTGTCACCTGCCCTTTTAGCCCGGTGCATTTTGGCTATCCTATTACCGTTCGCATTACTTATCCCAGTGTGGCTCTTACACACTTGGTGGTGGGGAGCTATTGACTTTAAGCTGAACCAACTTTCTCTACTGAGTTTTGTAGTTGCAGGACTCATTATAGGTGAAGAGGTTGGCTGGCGGGGATTTCTTCTGCCGTTTCTTCTTCAGCGATACTCGCCGGTCACTAGCAGCCTGATCGTCGGTATTATCTGGGCAGTCTGGCACCTCCCGAATTTCTTGATGCCGAGTTTCCCTCATTATGGATTGCCATTCTCAGCATTCGCGTTGATGACGATAGCTTTCTCGATGCTGTTTACATGTTTTCATTTAAGGACCAATGGCAGTCTGATCGTAGCCGTCATCTTTCACGCCGCACTCAATCTTTTTTCACTAGGCGGTGTAGAGCCGTCCAGAGGGTACTGGCTAAAGGCCATTGTTTACAGTGTGACAGCTCTCGTTGTTTACGGCGTCACGAGTCCGAGTTCCATGGCTCGTGGCTCACAGACTAAGGAGGTATATCTATGACGATCGATCAAATAGCGCTTACCGCGAGCGTCGTATGCGCGGGGATGTGGTCTGGCCTTCTCGGGATGCTGACCCTGGTGATGCACCCAATGCTCGCGGCCATGAACGGAGCGGAATTTGAGCGGTTCCTGAGGGCGTTCCTTCCGGTTGCGAGGAAAGCCTGGTTCAACTACGTCTGCGCGATCGGGATGGCCGTCGCACCGATCGTCGCGCTCATCAGCCTTCGGGACGATCCGAGTTCAATTTCATTTGTTCTCACCGCGATCGGCCTAACCATAGTGATCGTCGGCGTGTACGTCGTCTCAAATGTGTGGAAGGAACCGCTCTACGACGTGATGTTGACCTGGGATCCCGAAGCTATGCCGACGAACTGGGGCACAGGACGGCGGCGCTACTTTGCGATCAATTGGATCCAGGCGGCGGCGACCTGGACGGTGTTCGCGTTGTTTCTCGTGGCCCTGATCGCGGTCTGAGTCTCGACCCACGGCATAGAAACGGGAATCCGTTACCGTCAACGGCCGCTACTTGCTAGACCGGATAGGAACGCGGATCTGGTATACCTCGGGCGGGGTAATGTTGGATCTAAGTTCCGGATTGAGGTAGCGGAGATATTGGACGGTCGTTCCAACTGACTTTGCGATGAAGGCGAGATTCGTCAGCGGACGAGCCGACATTAGAGCGTATTCGAGCCGGGGGGCGGGCAGCACGCCGCCGAAGCCGTAGCGTTGCGGGGCATTCGCGATCAGTATTGTTGCCAGGATGTTAGGGACGTAGTTTCGTGTTTCCTGGGGCAGGTACGGGTAAGCGGCCCAGAAGCTGTTGACGCCGGCGCGTCTGATCGCTCGATCGACATTTCCCTCGCCCGAGTTGTATGCTGCGAGCGCCAATTCCCAGTTGCCTCGATAGCGGTTAGCAAGGAATTTGAGGTATCTGGCGGAGGCGCGAGTTGCTCTTTCGAAGCTGTTTCGTTCGTCAACGTACGCGGTCCGGCGAAGGCCGAACCGCTCACCGGTACTCGGAATGAACTGCCACAGGCCCGAGGCGGCTGCCGTTGACACCGCGGTTGGCTTCCACATACTCTCCACCTGACCGAGCCACGCGACATTCTCGGGGATGCCCTCCTCTCGGAATATCTTTCTTGCCATCAACATGAACATCCCGGAACGTTGCAGGCCCGTACGCATCGTCGCATGGCCACGGCCTTGATAGTAGTTCAAATACTGCTGAACCATTGGGTGCATCTGGAATGTAAATCCGAGCGATCTCGTCGCTGCCGTTCGTTCAAGCTGGACGTATTCGACGCGGCCCTCAGGCGTAAAGGCCGACGCGGTCTCTTCGGCCGTCAGTGACAGCCTCGACAATTCGTCCAGCGGCGAAGGCTCAAAGGGTTGACTGGAAAACCCTTGCGATATGGATCCTTCCGAACGGTCAGTTATTGTCGCTGATCCAACGCTTTGCCAGCCACATGCGTCCTCAAGATCACTTACCTCCACCCGCTTTCCGGGCGCCGGGAACTCAATTCGGTAGATCGTCTCAACAAGAGACTCATAGCACTGACTCAGCCTCGGAACAGCCCGGATGTCGACCTTTGCGGTGAGGAACACCTCGATCGATTCATCGAAAGCGATCTTTGCGTCGGTCCTCCGACCGGCGTTGATATCGGCCACTCCTTTTTCAAATTGTGCTTTTGATCTGCTGGCAATGTCCGTCAGCATGGTCAGATCACCTTCTGAACCGAGCGACTGTGCTGCTGTAGAACGGATGATGATCAACACCAACAAAATGAGAGATATCAACCCAAAATATTTATTCATGTCCGGCACCTCGGGTTCCGTTTAGGACGTTTCCAATCGTTCCAACGACCAGAGGTGACAGCTCGATGCCGTGTCCAACATCAGGCAGCACTGTGATAGATGCCAGGTCAGAGAGCAGTTCCTTTGCCCTGTTGATCGTTCGCTTCTGCGGGATCAATGCGTCGTCGCTGCCAACGATCAGGTGCGTCGCGGCGGTGAGGGCAATAACCTCTTTATCGGAAAGCCGCGTGGGGTAGTCACCGTTGAATTCGAAATCGCGAACCGAAAATTCAACATAATCGACCAGTTTGCTCCAGAGTTTTCCATTCGGTTTATCGCTAGACGTAAAGACCATTTTGGAAAGGAAACTCTCGACGTTCTGCCGAGTCGGCCGAAACACCGGAAGAAGCGTGTGGTAGAGAGAAGACGGCTTCATACTGATGTTGGACAAGCCGACCGGATTACAAAGGATCGCTTTACTGATCCTTTCCGGGGCAACGGCCGCGAGCTTGAAGATCAGGAGACCACCGAACGACGCCCCGACAACGACTCCTCGGCGGAAGCCGATTGCCTCGCATACCTCGTCAAGCCAAATTCCATACGCGTTCGATTTGAGGACCGGACAAGTTAAGGAGCTAAGCGACGGTTGTCCGACAACATCCAGTAAGTAGATGCGATGCCGGTCACCCAGAGAGTGCAGATGATCCCGAAAATCCCAGAAGATGCCGCACGTCCGGGCACCCGGAATGAAAAGGATCGGTTCCAGATCCTGCTGCTCGTGCCGGGCGGCGAGTAGTCGTGTGGTTCCGAGACGCGTCTCCACATCCAGTTCTTCATAACGCAAGGTTAGGTTTTCAGACATTTCCCGCACCCAGGTTTTGAGTCCGGCGTGTGCCGTTTCAGTTTTAAATCGTGACTGTCGCATAATTTTTTTACGCCGGTTCGGCGATTCCTCCTTCCATCGAAACAGCTTCTGTTTCGTCAAGATCTTCTTCCATTTCGTTCCACTTCACGATTTTCAGATCGAGTACGAATACCGAGTAGAGCACCGGTACGAGAACGAGTGTAATAACCGTTGCCGCAAGAAGCCCGCCGATCTGGGCGTAGCAAAGCGGCTCCCAAAGCGGGCCGCCGTGAGCCGCAAGCGGGAACAGCGCGATGACCGTGGCTCCGACCGTTATCATCACCGGCCGCAGCCGCATGATACCCGCGTCGAGTAGAGCTTCTATAAGCGGCTCACCTTCCTCATGTTTTTCTTCGATAAAGTCAAAGAGAACGATAATGTGGCTCACAATTACGCCGACCAGACTTATCATTCCGAGAAATGCCATAAACCCGAACGGCATATCCATGATCCAGAGGGCCGCCAGTGCTCCGATCATACCGAACGGTACCGCGGCAAAAACGATCAGCGGCTTAACCGCGTTTTTGAACTGAAACACAAGAGCAAGAAAGATCAGTACGATCGAGACGCCAAGCACCATCACAAGCTTCGGAAAATCCTCGGCCTGCTGCTCTTCCTCACCACCGATCTCCATTTTGTATCCGGCCGGAAGGCCTTTTTGTAATTCGTCGAGTTCGGCCCGTGCAGCAGTCATCACTTCGGAGGGCATGGTGCCAAAAGCGGGCATCGCCGAAACAGTGATCGTCCGGAACTGATTCCGTGAGCGAAGCTTCTCGTTCTGCATTGCGTACTCAGCCGTCGAGACCTGACGCAGCGGTACCTTTCGCGAGTTTTGTGATGAGTAGACGTAAAGGTTGTTCAGATCGTCGAGTCCGGCACGCTCCTCCATCCTGAGCCGAGCGACGATCGGGATCTCTTTGTCACCATCACGAAGCTTGGTCAGAAGTTGTCCACGCGTAGCGCTCGATGACGAAGTAGCAACGTCTTCATTTGTAACGCCGGTGATCGAAGCTCGATCGGCATCGGTCTGTAGACGCAGGTTAAAGCTTTCTTCGCCCCAGTCATCGCGAATTCGCTCAGTTTCTCCTGTCCGTTCGAGGATGCCTTTTGTTCTTTCGGCAAGATCCCGCAGAGTCGAGATGTCCTCACCGGTCAAACGGATCGAGACGGGAATGCCGACCGCTTTTCCAGTCTCAAGCTGGCGAACATCGATCCTCGCACCAGGAATTCGCGACGATAGAGCGGTCTGCAGAGGCTCCATTAGATGCTCGGTGTCGTGTTTGTCCTTAACCTGGATAATGATCTGCGCATAGTTGAGCTGCTGTAGTTCCGGTGACACAGACGACCAAAAACGTGGCCCACCGCCGCCAGCGAATGTCGTAAGGGATTGAAGAACGTCACGCGGCTGGCCGTCTTCGGAGTGGTGCTCGGCGTATTCAGTGATGATCTCGCGGATTATCACTTCCGCTTCGGCCGCGATCTCGTTCGTGGCGGAGAGCGGAGCGTCCTGCGGCAGCCAAACGTCAACGTACGAAAGGTACGCATTGTCTTTCGGGAAGAAGTTCGTTCTAAGCTGGCCCGCGAATACCACGCCGAAGACAAGGAATACAAGCGCGGCGACGAGCGTACGCCATCGATGTTCGATAGCCCATGTTCCAAATCGGTAATAGAAAGCTGCGAAGCCCTTTTTTTTCCGCTCTTCGATCGGTTTCTCCGACTTAAGGCGGAGCAGGTAGTAGCTCAATAGCGGGATAAACGTCATCGATACGAGGCGCGAGGCGACGAGCGAACAGGTAAGCACGATCGGCAAACTGTAGACAAAATCCCCCGTCGTTCCCGGCATCAGCAGGAACGGCAAGTACGCGACGATGTTGGTGATCGTGGCGTATAGGATCGCTGTTGCGAGCTTAGTCGGTCCAAACCACGCCGCGATTCGTGCCGGTAGGCCCGCAGCAAGATCGCGCTTGATCGCGTCACCCGCGACAACCGGATCGTCAACTAGCAGTCCGAGTGCAATGATAAGCGAGGCAATAGACACCTGCTGCAGATCGATCCCAAGCACGTACATCATTCCGAACGTCATGGCGAGGGTCAGGGGTATCGACAACGCCATTAATACAGCCGAACGCCACTCCCAAAACCCGATGAGCGCGACGATCACAACGAGGATGATCGCTTCCCAGAGGCTGGACATGAAAAGAGCGACATTTTCCTTGACCTGTAGTGGCTGGTCCGAAGTTCGGGCGAAGATCAGGTCTTCAGGAAGCTGTTTCTTCAGGGTTTCGAGAGTTGCGTCGATCTCTTCGCCGAAGTGGCCGATCTTTTCGCCCGTACGCATATCGACAGATAGGGTGATGGCCCGGCTTCGCTGCCAGTTACCATCAGCGTCACGCCAGTTGAAGTAGTTGAGGTAACGGGCAGGACTCTCGTACGTGCGTCCGATCTCAACCAGGTCACGAAGATAAACCGAATGCCCGGAGGCAGCCGGAACAAGCACTTCGCCGATCTCGTTCTCATTCTTGAATTCGCCTGACGGGTCTATCGTGACACTCTTGCCCTCGACACTTAGCGAACCTCCAGAGGATTGAATATTTCTTGACTGAAGGGCCTTACCGAGTGCTGACGGCTGCACGCCATAGGCGGCCATGCGCTCCTGGGAATAGTGGAGGTAGACTGCCTCATTTAGCAGACCCGCACGCTTGACCTTCGAGACGATCTCATTTGCCTTGAACGTCTTTTCGATCAGCTCCGTGAATTCGTCCATCTCTCGATAGCTATATTTATCACCCGCGACCTGGGTGAGTTTTGTGTTTACTTCACCCGTATCGCGGACTATGAAAGGCTGCCATGAATCGGGATGGAATTCCGCCGCCTGGAGTTTTTCAGACACGAACTGTTCAACAAGCCGAAGTATCTGCTCATCCGAGCCACCGCTCGATCCATCGATCGCGGCGAATCCGGAGCCCTCAATGACCCGCAGATCAGCCATTGTGTTTTTCTGAGCTGCGTAGTCTACGAAGGCGTCCATTGAACGTCGTATCGCATTCATGTTCACTGACTGCGGAAAGTTCAGCACGAGGGTAAATCGATCACCGCCTGAGCTTGCCGCCCTTTCTTTGTCGATCGCCGATCGTATCTGCGTCGCTCGCTGCGCAATTTCTATCCCGCTAACCTTTGGGCTCGCGACCGTTAGCATCAGTGCGGTGGTATCGCCGAAATCCTTAACGAAATTTATCGGCCCGGCTTCTTTCGGCAGATCGGTGATCGTGTCGAGCTTTAGCTTGATGTCGTCGAATTCCTTTCCTGTGTCTGTAACCTTATCGTCGAGTTCGATGTAGACGACTGAGATCCCTGTTCGTGAGATAGATTCGATCTTCGTCACACGCTTGTTCTCCGCGATCTTTGCCTCGATCTTTTTCGTTACCAACTGCTCAACTTTCTCGGCACTCGCACCCGACCATGGGATCAGAGTAACCGCAACATTTACCTGTATCTCGGGATCCTTTCGTTGCGGCATGCTGAAGTAGCCGAAGACTCCCCAAAGACAGGTTGCGATCAGCAGAACCCACGCGATCTGCCGATTCTCAATGCAGAACCGTGATAGGTTTCGCGTTTTCTCAATGGTCTCAAGTTCCTTATTTACGTGTGACATGATCACCCCTCCGATATCCCTTATGCAGATCTAGTATTTCCTCAATTGCTGATTTACAAAGTGGATCGAACATCAACGGACACCCCGAGCAAAACCCTCGGCTACGCGAGCGGCGACGGTCAACCCGCTCGCGATCAGGCCATCGCCTGAGTCAACTTCCTCGACCTCTTTGACGATCCGGTACGTGAGGTCAATCTCTTTTTCGGTCGTCCGCTCCACGAGAACAAAACCGTATTCGGTGATCCGATCGATGTGACCATTGATCACCCTTCCGTCGCGCATTGTGACCGTCACACGAGCGGGCTCGCCGGTCCCCTGTTTGAGGACCTCATTCTTGATCCTTAGTTCAGGCAGTGCATCGTGTAGATCTTGCTGGATCCGCGAGAGCACCGATTGGTTGACAACAAACAACGCAGCAAGCGTTATTAGTAGAAATTTGTGTAGTAGATTCAATTTGTCCATTTCTTCCTCCAAAGTAATTCTGATTACGTTCTGTTCCCTCCATGACGCGTCATGGAACTATCTCGACCTTCTCGCCGTCGGCCAGGTACGTGGAACCACTCGTTACCACCTTCTCGCCGTCGCCAACTCCATTTAGCACAGCGACCGTATTTCCAAACGCCTCGCCGAGCTTAATTTCTCGCGCCCGAGCCGTCGCGATGCCATCTATCTCTTGAACGACGAAAACTGCGTAACCGCTCGGATCGTTCTTTGATCGAACCACTGCGGTTAGCGGGACGACGCTGCTGGTTTCACCGACTGACTCAGAGACGATCTCAAGCGAGGCGATCATTCCGGCTTTGAGCAGGTCATCGGGATTCGGGATCGTTACTTCTATTTCGAAAACCCGGCTATTTGGGTCCGCTGACGGAGCGATCCGCGAAACGCGGCCTGAGAATTCCCTATCGGGAATTGCATCGCTAGTCAGGGTCAATAAGCGACCGCTCTTCAGTTTTTGGAGCTCTACATCCGGCACGCCGAAGACCGCCTTCACCGAAGTCATGTCCGCGATAACGAACGCCGGGGCGTTTGGCGAGACCAGTTCGCCTTCCTCAACCTTTCGTTCGAGTACCACACCGGTGAGCGGCGATCGCAGCGTTGCGTCGCCAAGTGGGATCGCCATCTGATCGACGACCGTATCGGCAGTGCGGATCCGGGCTTCGTTCAGCTCATTTTGCGTTTGAAGCGTCCGGATCTTTGACTGTGCCGTTCGCATTGAAGCCTTCGCCGATTCAACTCGGGCTTGAGCAGTGTCCATGTTGGTCTGTGCCATTTCTAAATCTTTCTTCGTCATGCTCTGAGTTTCGTACAGAGCCTTTGCACGTGCGAGATCTATCTTTGCCTGATTGAGCGCGGTTTCGGCCTCGGCGACCTGCGACCGGTTTATCGAAACAGAGGTTTCAGCTTCAGTTGTCTGAGCCGAGCTGGAGACCAGGCCTTTCTGCATTTCGCGTTTCTGCGAAACGGCCTGGGCCAACTTTGTTTCGTAATCATTGCGACGAAGTTGGGCCAAGACCTGACCACGATTAACTGTGTCGCCGGCCTGCAGCGTGTGACGCATACCGGTCATGTCGGCGGCCCGTGCGATCGATTCAACATAGCCGCCGACCTTGAATCCAACGTCGATCTGCGATTGCGGCCGGATCGTAGCCGAGTAGCGGCTGCCACTCTTTGCGGTGTGAGATTCAACCGCTTTGACCTTCACCGGTTTCGCGACCTGTTGTTCTTTGGTCTCAACCTTCTGGCAGCCGATCGACACGAGTGCTGCCGTAACGATCAATAAGTAAATGCTTTTCATTTTTCTTCTCCTAGTGCTTTTTCAAACTCCGCCTTTGCGGTCCAGAATGAGAGCAATGCGTTTTGGTACTTCGTGTTTGCATCGGTCAGCGACGCTTCGGCCCGCAGGACTTCCTTATAAAGGATGGCCTGTTGCTGATAGCGGTTAAGGGCAACGTCGAGATTTGCCGACGCGGTTTTTTGCGTCATTTGCATCAGCCGAAGCTGGTCGGCCGACTCCTGGAGCTTGCGGAAACTCGCACTGACCTCCATCAGAACCATACTTTCGGCTTCCTTCAGCGAATTTTCGGATTGAAGGATCGCCAGCTTCTTCTCCGCGTGCTCACGTTTCTTTCGGCCCCAATCGAAGACCTCCCATTCGACCGAGATACCGACCGACAAGATGTTCTTCGGTAGAAAACTCGAGACGTTAAAGGGCGAAGTGTAGCTCGCGGTCAAACTGATCGCGGGTATCTGCTCCGCCTTCTTTATCCGAGCGTCGAGATTCGATTGCTCGATACCTAGCCGAGCCTGCCGAAGTTCCGGGCGTTGATCGAGAGCACGCTTGCGAGCTACTGCTAGATCCGTTTCGGCGATCGTAAGCATTGAGTCGGCGGCAGAAACGACAAAATCGATCGTCACGTCGCGGCCCATTAAATAATTGAGTTGCTCCTTTTGTGAAGCAGCTCGGTTTAGAAGGGTGCCGCGATCGTACTCCGCCTGGGCAAGCTTTGTTCCTGTATCCATTTGCTCTGAAACGAGTGCGACACCCTGCATGACGAACTGCTCGGTAACGCGGTTTATCTCGCGATTGAGTTTTACCAGTTCATCCGCGTTTTTCAGCAGACTTTCCGTTTGAAGTATTTGAAAGTAGGCGGTCTTAACCTCGGCCGTGATCGCCTGTCGCTTCTGGCGCGTCTGCTCGCGAGACAAATCTTTGTTCACATCGAACTTTTTCAGATTCAGATTGATCCCGAACAACTGGGAGAGCGGCTGCTGAACCTGTCCCTGAACCAGTGCCGAGGGAGACATTGACGACTGGATCTCGGTCCTCGTTGCGGGTATTGGTCCGGTGCTCTGAAACGTGCCGAACTGACCTTCCTCGATCGTGAATGCCATTCTCGTCAGCGGCTGCGATATCAAAACTGAACTTTTGAATGCCGGTAACCGGCGAGTTTGGTACGCCGCCTTGGCCAGCCCGATCTTTTCGGTCTCGATCTCCGCGTTCTTCACCGATGTGTTATCTCGCAAGGCAGCTCCGATCGCTTGCTCAAGTGTCAGGCGTTCAGGTTCTTGTGCATTGATCATTAGAGGCACAACGCTGATCGCGGCGGCCATGATGATAAATGTTCTTACTCTTCTCAACATTTTCGTCTCCTCTTAGGCTCCGTATGCGGGATGCCATGTTTCGAGAATATGGATACAGCGGGTGTAATGGCATGTACCAAAAAGTACATTCGCAGGGTGTAAAGTGGATATCCCTTTTGAACCATGACGAAAACCGCGACAGTTTCGGATCTTGACTCATTGAAAGCCAGATATTTGTGATCCGCCCGCGGCGTCAAAGGGTTTCCGGATCGACAACTTTAAGTCGGATTAGCAATGACAAAACGCCATACAAGATCCCGATAATAAACAAGCAAGCTATGCATTCCATTTCGATAGTTCTCCTACAATTGCGTATAAATTGGGGCGACAGTTCGCCCGTCTCCACTGTGCGCGAGACATTGCAAAGATACGAGAGGGTGAGATGTAAAGGCTTGCCCCAAAAGTTACATTTGCAGGTGTATTTTCCGGTGAAGATCGGATCGATGGTTGCTATTTCGTACTGCCGAGGAGTAAACTACGGTTCAATAAAAATCGAAACTTAAACAGTCCGTCTCTGTGCGAAGGAGGTATCAGCGGATGTCCGGCTCTTAGCCGTTTTTCCTCGGATGATGGCGTGACTGCTGTTTTGGTGACAGGCCCAATTTATTGCTTATTCATTGGGTGAATCTTAGGTTATGACAAGATCTCAATCGGCCAAACAGATGGACGGGATCGGCCAAAGGCTCACAACGAAGCTCTACCTACCGCCTCCGCGACAAACTCTTGTCGAGCGTCCCCTGCTTCTCGAACAATTGAGTGAAGGATTAAAGGGCAGGCTGACACTGATCTCGGCACCCGCCGGATTTGGCAAAACATCGCTTGTAACAATGTGGCGTAAGCACACCGCCAGTCCACTTGCATGGTTTTCGCTTGATGCAGACGATAACGAGCCTACTCAATTTGCAGACTATTTGATCGGGGCTTTGCAGACCGTTGACGAAAGCTTGGGGCAAAGAAGCTCAGCGCTCCTGCAGGCATCCCATATTGCACCCCTAAAGGTCGTTATAACCTCACTAATTAACGAGATAAGTGAATATGAATCTGAGTTTGTTCTGGCTTTTGATGATTACCACGTCATCCACGAACACAGCATTCACGAGGCAATGACCTTCTTAATCGAACGACTGCCGCCCCACGCCCACGCTCTGATCACAACTCGAAGCGATCCACCGTTTCCGCTGTCTCGTCTTCGAGCGCGAAATGAATTGAAAGAACTACGAGCGACATCGTTGCGCTTCAGTGAAATAGAAGCCGCAACATTTTTGAATGGCGTAATGAACCTAGATTTGCTGGCCGAGGATATCAGCGCCCTCAAGGAACGAACTGAGGGTTGGATAACTGGTTTGCATCTTTCTGCACTGAGTTTGAAGGGAAGGGAGAATAAGTCGGGATTTATCAGAGAGTTTGCGGGCGATAACCGGCTAATTCTGGAATATCTGCTCGAGGAGGTCTTAAACCTGGAGTCAGAACAAGTCCAGAATTTTCTTCTGCGAACCTCTATCCTTACGCGTTTGAACGGGTCGCTCTGCGACGCACTGACACACGACGAAAGCGGGCACAAAACGCTCGAATACTTGTATCATTCAAATCTGTTTGTGGTCCCGCTGGACGATAAAGACGATTGGTTTCGGTATCACCATCTTTTTGCCGATCTTTTGCGTCTCAAACTAAAACAACAAAGGCCCGAAGAATTTGCACGGCTTCAGATCACGGCAAGTCAATGGTGTGAAGAAAGCGGTTTAGTTGAAGAGGCTATCAACTATGCCCTGGCGGCTAAGGACTGGGAACGCGCTTTGAATCTGCTTGAGCCGATCGTCATCGAAAATTCGGTTCGCAAAAATCTTCCTTTGTGGGAACAAAGGCAGGTTCAAGTTCCCGACGAAATGGTATCAAA
Source organism: Chloracidobacterium sp. (assembly GCA_016711345.1). NCBI lineage: Bacteria > Pseudomonadati > Acidobacteriota > Blastocatellia > Chloracidobacteriales > Chloracidobacteriaceae > Chloracidobacterium > Chloracidobacterium sp. The sequence continues at coordinate 30,882 of JADJTD010000001.1, read as the reverse complement.
GCGTCCAATCTTATGTCTTTGGAATGCAAGTGCTTACATATATAAGGGTAACGTAGATTTGGCCACAAAATATCTGGCTTTTGCAGAATCCGCCGCAGCCAATGACGAAGGAAACTTCGTTAAGTCCTTTGCCGCAAGCCTTCGGGCGTTGTTGGCATTCGGTTCTGGTGATCAAGCAAAACTAGAGGAATACAGCAAGAAAGCTGTTGCTGCCGCCAGCCCGAATGAGCCAATCGCATATATTGTGGCGGTTGAGGTGCAAGCGTATAGCTTTTACCGGGCAGGTGAATTGGAAGAAGTAGAAGCCTCTTTGCTCAATACAATTCCTTTAGCGAAAGAGGCTGAATCTCTGGTTCTTGAACTTTGGTCTAGAGATTTTGTCGGTATGGCTCAAATTGCAATGGGCAAATTAGCTGAGGCGGCTGAAACAGTTCGTGCAATTCTACAATATGACAAGCATGATTTTGCCCCACAAATGCTTTCTGCCTATGCAATTCTCGCCAAATTGGAATACGAATGGAACAACTTGGAGAAATCCAGAGAGTATTTGGATTTATCACTATCTATCCACCATGAGATGGGCGATAAGGTCTACTGGGTCAAGATCTTTGAAACCTTGCAGCTTCTTGCTCCCTTAGTTTGGTTTCACGCCGAAAAAAATGCGGCATTGCAAATGATCGATTTTGAAACCGAACGGCTTCAATCTTACGGCAATTTGCCTGGAGCCTCTCAAGCGAGGGCTCTAAAAGCAGGGTTGCTTTTACGACAAGGCAATCTTGAGGCAGTCCGTCGTTGGGCGGACTCGTGCAGTTTCGGTACAAATGACCAAATAACCTACCAGAGCGAGTTGCCTTACATGACATTTGCCCGATGGCTGATCGCGACAGGTAAACCCGAACAAGCACTGCCGCTTCTTTCGAGCCTACAAGAAACTGCCAGTAAGGGCTCTCGCAGGCGTACCGTCATCGAAGTTCTCATTTTGAAATCGCTTGCCCAAAAGGCCTGCGAGAATGAGGAGGAGGCGTTGGAGATTCTTCAAGAAGCTTTGCAACTTGGTGAACCGGAAAATTTTATCCGCAGTTTCGTCGATGAAGGCGAGCCACTTGCCAAACTTCTTTTACTTGCTCTCAAAAAACACGGCAAAAACTGGGAGGCGAAAAGGCCCGAAATCCTTCGGTACGTACTCAAGCTAAATGAAGCATTTGGTGTTGCCGTCCCTGTTCAGAAAACAAGGGTGGAACCCGACGGCTCAAAACGTCCATGGTGGTACCTCAATGATCCGCTAAGTGAGAGGGAATTGGAGGTCATCCAGCTGGTTTCGCAAGGTTTGTCCAATCAGGAAATTGGTAACAGACTCTTCATCTCAGCCGGAACTGTCAAACGCCATATCAGCAACATCTATCAGAAGCTCGACGTTCATAGCCGCACCCAAGCATCAGAGCGTGCGAGAAATTTCAAACTTCTGAACTTGAAAAGTTGAAGCGAGTTGTTCGTTTGGAGTTAGATCAAAAACGTCAAACTCCAAACGAACCTTGTTAGACTCCGAGGATTCTCCGTTAGCGCCTTCGTCCGCCTCCGCGAAGACCGCCTCCGCCGCCTAGATTTCCCCTCATCGAACTGAAATCCCGGGTTCGCATCTCACCCACGCTGCGGGCTTGCTGTTGGTTCTGGACCCAGCTTTTGTCGGCCGATCGCTGAACGGACTGCCAACCGCTGCCGGTGTTCTGCTGAACGCCGCTCGACGGATTGTACCGATAGACATTGCCATCCTTGCCTGCGTAGACGTTGTTGTTCGCGACTGCGACTCCGGTATTCGTGGTTGTATTATATGCGAAGGCACTTCCGCCTGCGGTAACCTGCCCGGTCGAACCATTCCGCACGCCACCTACCGCGCCGCCGCTAACCACACCGGTTTGCGGATTATATGAACCGCCTCTAGTACCCGCGGCGCTATTTCCTGTATACGCGTTGCTGACGGTACCCGCCTGACCAGCGCTGATCCGGCCGGTATTTGGGTTGTACGCGACCGCTCCTCCGCCCGTGACGGTAGTCCCGGTATAGACATTAGTGTTTGTTCCTCCGCGTGCCGCGTATCTCGTGCCGGTGACGGTGTTGGTACCGGTATAGACGCCTCCGCGACCGACGTTACCGGTGTAAGGATTTGCCCATGCGGCTCGTGTGCCTGAGTAGGCGACATTGCCCCACTGCCCGTAAACATTGGCGGCGGCGACCCCGCCCCAACCGTAAGCTCCATAGTAGCCTACGCCCGCGTAACCGACCGGGCCCCACCACGGAGCAGGATAATAGTAGCTGCTCCAGGCATAACCATACCCATATGCGAGTCCCCAGCCCGTAGAGACACCCCACGTAAACGCTGCGCCGCAACCATAGGTGTAGGGAGCGCCGTACCAGTACGTTCCGATATAAGGCGGATAGTACCAACCCGTGCCATAAACCACGACTCCGGTGGAGGAGACAACAGTGCCGTAATAGCCAGGCGTATAGCCCACATAAACGACTTCCGGGGTCGATCCGTAGATCTTGACATATGTGACGTAGTGAATAGGTGAACTTGTAGGAATTGTATAGATCACCGCTGGAATAGTGGTAGCTACGGCCCACGTGCCAGTAGGTGCGGCAGCAACAAACCAGACACCATTCTGCACGGCGTAGTAGCTCTTCGAATCTACAGCAATTACAGGCGTGGCAGTATTAACTGCGTACTGCAGAGTCGTATTCTCGATTCGCTTAAAACGCGGAGCACCATCGTATTTGACCGCCAGCGTTGCCGCTGACAATTTGATCGTTGCCGTCTGCGGAACGCTGTTGGCAATCAAGGCCTCCTTAGCCTGCGGTGTACCCGGAACCGAGGCGAGTACATTTGCTTTTAAATGAGTCGGAGGGATCTTAGCGAAATCGCGCGGCAGCTTTTCTCCCGGCACATAAACCCAGGGCCCCTTCATCGATTGGGAACTGAACCAGCGGCCCGCGATGAGAATGTAATGGTCCTGCGTATCGGTGTAAACAAAGATGTCGTTTTCAGTATTGGTGACGTACACGAGCCGCGTTCCGTCGATCGAGGCGGTTTGAGGTTCACCTTGCGTTTGGAGGAGCTCGGCTGGGCCGGTGTTAACGCGGATCTCTGGAATTCCGGCCTGCTTGGCAGAGGCACTCAAACTGGGCTTTGACCCATCGGAGCCACCGGCCGAGCCGTCAAGCAAGTCAACTTGTTTAGAGGCGACTGCCAACTCAAGCGCCTTTGTCAGATCGGTCGGGGTGTTGTTTGCGACGCGCCACGGCCCGGTAAGGCTCTCGGCCTCTAACCAGCCGTCCATCAGCCGCAAATAGAACCTGCGATTTGATGGATCCTGTAGGATAAGCACCCGTGTGTTGATCACCCGTTCAAGTTTTGTGCCCTCCACAGGACGCAGTTCAGGGCTTCCGTCGATCATGATGAGAATTGCCGGCTTGGTGCTGAAGAAAACCTGCGGCGCTTCATTCTTGACCTCGTGGCCGCGAGCGTCATTGTTAGTTTGGTTGACGGCCAGATCAGCAAGCAGTCGATCGAGAGCGATAACGTCATCCTTTTTTCTCGCGTGGGTCTGCAGGATGTTTTGGTAAGTAATGAGCTTATCGGGCGCAGCCGTTGGCAGGCTCACTTTTGCAACTTCAAAGTCATTGAGCGTCACCAACCGATTGCCCTTGTCGACCTCTGTCCGCGCGTTAAACCACAGCACTCCGTACGATAGTTGCTTCCCCTGGCCTTCGGTGACGGAGATAGCCGAACGGGCTGTGAAGCGGTTGGCGGACCACTCTTCGATCTGGGGCTGATAGATCGAAAACGCCGTGCCATCGACTGCGAACTTTCGCGGCCAGCCGCTATCGCTCGGGGAATTCTCCGTTTTGTTATTTGGTTTTGATTGACCCTGAACCGTCAGCGGCAAGGTCGTAAAAATAAGAATGCCAGTAGAAATGACAAGGTGTAGCAGAATAAATTTCATAAGTCCTCCTAACCGTGACCCGACGGGTTCACGTTTGAATTAGTGCGTGTACTCCGACAATTGAAAGATCGCGATCGAACCAAAACGAGTTTCGTCGGTTGAAAGGGCAGGGCAAATGCATGCCCTTTCAACCTCTGATCCGCGTCAAAGCTGACGATCCAACGCCGACTTTGTTCACGCGGTTCTCCTCGTATCTTTGAGGAAGCGTGCGACCAGCTTTTCGACTGACTTATTGATCTTCTTATCGACACCCTTCAATTCAACCGTGCCTGACGCCCTTCCTCGCCAAACAAGTTGCTTTGTGGTTACGTCAATAAGATCGACAATGAGCGTTCCTTCCGTATACTGGTCGACGCGAATATCTCTGCCGCCGAACCAACGCGGAGCACCATACCCATATTCTCGAAGGTCGAATTTGTTCTTGGTCGTTACATAGTAAGCAACCGCAAAATCAGGTGCCTCGGCATTTGCCGTCCTGTAGCCGCTAGCCATTAATTTTGATTCGAGCGCGGTTTTTATTCGACCGTCGTTCAGGGAATCGTGCGACAGCGGATCTTCAGGATTTCGCTGTTGTATGGCGAAATTGAATGTCTTCAATTTCATGAAATTGAACGACTTATCGAAATCCGCCTGTACCGACTGCGAATAAGACGCAGCAGCGAAAACCGACAAGATCAGACCCATTAAACTTGCTATTCTTTTTATATTCATGATTGTTCTCCTTTTTTGTTTATGTTTAACAATTAATTGTCACGACCAGGCGTCAGATCGAGGCGTCAGAACTTTGTTGTCTGGCAATTCATCCCACTATCGGCACATGACGTTCTCCCTAAAGGGATCTTTTTCCCCGCCAATATTTCCTGGCTCTATTGGCGGACCTGAGCTGACAGTTCAATAGTTTTGCCTGCCCTAAAAACCTTGATTCCGTACTTCTCGCCCGGTTTGAGCCTGCTCAACACGGCTCGGAATTCGGGACGGGTGTTCCAACCATCGACTATCGGTATGCCTGCGACCTCCAGGATGATGTCGCCGCCGAGAATCAGTTCCTCGCCCCCAATGTTCACTCGAACGGTTCCGGCTTGAAGTCCGAGATCCGAAGCGGGAGAATTATCAGCTGCCCGCATTACAAGTAGGCCTGCTGCCTGTGGAATGTTGAAGATCTTTGCCATCTCATCCACCAGGAGATAAGCGTCAATGCCGGTCCAGAACGATTTGTTATCGAACAGCAGTTTTCGAGCTACATTCGACGTTATTGCGAACCCTAGTCCCTCAAAACCGCCCGAACGAGAGAGGATGGTACTGACGATGCCTATAACTTCGCCGGCCATGTTGAACATTGGCCCGCCGGAATTGCCTTGATTGATGGCCGCATCGGTCTGGAACATCTCGATATTCGATAAGCCAGCGACCGTTTCCTTCGATTTGTGTTTTCCGCTAATGTGGCCGACGGTCAAGCTGTGACTCAGCCCATATGGAGCTCCGATAACGAACACATCGTCGCCGACCCCAGTATCGTCAGAATCTCCTAATCGGGCCGGCGTGACTGCGGGCCACTCTGTTTCCAGTTGGAGCATCGCCACATCAGCCACGGGATAGGACGCTACGACCCGTGCCGGTACGATCTTTCCATCATGAAATTCAACTGAAACCCGGTCTGCGGTCTGAACGACATGAGCCGCCGTCAGAATCTTTCCGTCATTCGATATAAGAACTCCGGAGCCGAGGCCGGGCAGGCTGACCAATCCAGTGCGGGTACCTCCCGCAACTTTCTTTTCGAGTGTCTTGATCTCAACTACCGAAGGATTGGATCTGGCAAAGAGATCTCGCAATTGCTGTGCATGTGTATGTTGTATTAAGCCGAGAATGATGCCGGCTAGAACGATTGAATAAATTAGTTTCCTCATAATAAGATTTCTTTCTATCTAAGATCTGCCTTTGACTTGCCCGAACCCGAAGGACCGGTGAACCAAAGTACTGGTACAAGATAAGAATTCAATGGGTGTAGCGTCATGTCTCGAAAGGTGCATTTTTAAGGTGTATTGATCATTTAGTGCGGGGCTTCTATACAGCGGCGACGAAGTCGATGACCGAAACGGCGTAGCTCCTGCTTGCAGAAAACGCCCAAAAACAAAATGGGAGCGGCAGTTTGTGCCGCTCCCATTTCCCTTGTTCCTATCCAGCCGTCAGATCCCGGCCCGATTTTTCGCAAAAAGTTCCATCAGTAATTTCGCAGCCCGTTTCACTTTTTCTTCCGTAAGCTTCAGATCGACGGCGTCCTGGCCAACTATCCCCGAGGCAATTCCTCGCCAGACCAGCCCATCCGTCTCGGCGTCGAAAAAATCAACGATAAGCGATCCTTGAACATAGCTCTTATCCCTGCCGCGTTCATCGTTCTTGTCTCTGGTCCCAACGAGAAAGGAGATTAGAAAATCCGGCGATATGCCCTCAGCAGCAGGACGATAGCCGCCCGCCTCCAACTCGTCGCTGAGAGCCTCTTTGATCTTCTTTTCAGTCAAAGTGTCGGTTGCCAATCTATCCAACCGTTCTCTTTTCTGCTCTTTGAAAACGAATGTTCTGAGTCTGGAAAGGTTAGCGTCCTCGTCATACGTGCTCGTTACCGTCTGTCCGAGCGCAACGCTGCCGAAAGATACCACTAAACTCAAAACACAAAATACTCTGTTGATGATGAGCCTCATAGCTACTTTTCCTCCCGTTTATGGTCAAAATTTTCTGTCGTTACGAGGATCTCTCCTTTACGATAGTCGATGACCGAACGGGCCATATATGTCGGGCCGTTGGGCAAATCTTCAAAATCGGATACTATTCGCACCGCCTTGTTCTCAAAGGTTGACAGTATCTCAACTCTCCGCTGCTTGCGTGTTGTCGCATCAACCCAGATTGTCATCGAGTCCCCGGGCTGTAGAGCATCCTTGCCCTGGATCCGAATGAGTGCTTGCTGAGGATTTCGTTCTGGTGTGAAGGTCGCATTCGCAATAAAACGCTCCATCTTGTTAGGCGGAAGTTGACTGTAAGATCTCGCAAGGCCGCCCAATCGGTCCAGGAGTGACACAAATTCCTCTTTCTTTTTCTTCGCGATCATGCCCTTCAAACCGCCGGTTGGGATTTGTTCTTGCGACCCGCTCAGTAGAGTTTGTTGTGCGGTTCCATCAATGTCGTGGCGTGTCATGAGCAATTTGACGCTCTTCGTCTCGCCGTCTTTGCGAACCTCCATTCGTGATTTCCAACTGTATTGACGCAGTTTGGTCGCATTTTCCTGTTGGTTCTTAGCAAATTTCACCTCTTGTTGGGCGAGGGCGGCCCCACACGCAGCTAACATGATCGCCATCGCCATCCAGATCCTACGATTCCTTATGAAATTCTGTACGTTCATTCTAAATATTCTCCTTATTCAATTTTGAACTTTATCGAGCTACTTCAGGCATCCCATACTTTCTTCAATTTTCTGTTAGCCCCGAACCAGCTTTTTCGCAAAGTCACTCGCAGGATAGATAATTGCCAGATGTACTCACATGTCTCGAAAGACACATTTGAAAGATGTATTTCTGCACACGGAACCTAGGTTCGAATTGTTCGGCGAAATGTCGAAAGACGATCTCAGTAAACTGTTGACATTTGGTTCTTTGTCGGCTATTTTTTTCGAATATTGAATTTTCACGCCGATCAGATCGATTTCTTTGGTCCTGGTTGTCCAATGCGGTTGAACTGGTTTCGAGATGGGCTTGAGCGGCCGCCTACGGGGTTGAGTCGCGTCCTCAAGCGGCAGAGTCTATGGACGGGTTAGGCAACACACTTACAACCAAGCTTTATATACCGCCTCTGCGGAGAACCCTCGTGGAACGTCCGTGGCTCCTCGATCAATTGAATGAGGGGTTGAAGGGCAAACTAACGTTAGTCTCAGCACCCGCAGGTTTTGGTAAGACATCGATCGTCACGATGTGGCATCAGCAGAGCGAGATCCCGCTTGCTTGGATCTCGTTGGATGCGGAGGATAACGAGCCGACGCGATTCTTGAGTTACTTAGTCGCCGGGCTGCGGGCGGTTAACGAGAATTTGGTACAGGAAACCACCAATCTTTTACAGATCGTGCCGGCTCCTCCGATAAAAGTCATTTTGACCTCGCTGATAAATGAAATAAGTGCACAGGAATTTGAGTTTGTTCTGGCTCTTGACGACTACCATCTTATCCATGAACACCAAATTCACGACGCGTTGAGTTTTTTTATTGAACGCTTGCCTCCTCATGCCCATGCGCTCATAACAACCCGCAGCGATCCGCCATTTCCGCTTTCGCGGCTAAGAGCGAGGGGCGAGCTGAAGGAGCTCCGAGCGGCAGATCTTCGATTTGGCGAAGCAGAGGTCAATACCTTCTTAAATGATGTAATGAGCCTGGATTTGCGATCTGACGACATCGCTGTCCTCATGGAACGTACCGAAGGCTGGATCACAGGATTGCAGCTTTCAGCCCTAAGTTTGCAGGGTAAAGAAGACAAATCGGAATTTATAAAAAGTTTCGCGGGCGACAATCGTTTTGTGCTGGGCTATCTGCTCGACGAGGTTCTACACCTTCAGTCCGAACAAGTGCAAAATTTTCTGCTGCTCACATCGGTGCTTGGTCGGTTTAACGTGGAACTTTGCAACACTTTGACTCTCAATGACGACGGACACGAGATAATTGAGCACCTTCACCGATCGAATTTGTTCCTGATCCCGCTGGACAACAAAAATAACTGGTTCCGTTATCACCATCTGTTTGCCGATCTTTTACGCGTCAAGCTGAAGCAGCAACGATCAGATATTGTTAAAGAGCTTCAAACCAAAGCAAGCCTGTGGTGTGAAGAAAATGACTTGCTTGAAGAGGCCATCGGCTACGCTTTGGCAACTGAGGATTGGGACAGAGCTCTGAACCTTATCGAGCCGATAGGTTATCAACTCTTCTCGGTCGCCCGGTTTGACCGGTTAAAACGCTGGGCCGATTCCATTCCAGCGAATGCGTTGAGGACGCACCCAATGGCCTGCTATTGGTTTGTGCTGCCCCTCATTTATAAAGAAGAATATGATGAGGCCGAAAGGTATTTGCAGATAATTGAAACCGCAGAAGCGGAAGATCTGAGACGCAGCCTTCTCAGCTCGGTTTGGTCGTCCCGCTGCTATATATCAATAGCCCGTGCCGATTTGGAAAAATCATTGGACTACGGTGCAAAGTCCCTCGAGCTGTTACAGCCCGAAAATACAGTTCAACACGTCATAACAAAACATGCGATCGTCGCGACGTCTCTGTTAATTGGAGACACTAGAAAGACCGAGCGACTAACCCTTGATGCTCTCCCGACATACCGGCAGCACGATCACGTTCTTTTTGAAGTTTGGGGCATGATCTTCTTGGGATATGTCCGTGCAATGCAAGGACACCTTAGGGCTGGTGCCGAAACTCTGCACGCAACGATCAAATTCATCAATGAAAAAGCTCCGAATCGCTACGAACCGCTGATCTTGCCGCACAGTTTCTTGTGTGACATCTACCGCGAACTGAATGACCTCGAAAATGCCACGATCCATTTGAACGAGGCCCTGAAGATCATTGACAAAACCGGGCGCGAAAGCGACATCGTACTCGTGCCCGATAGCCTGAAAAGTTTGGCTCTTATGTTTGAGATGAGCGGCGATCCAGCGAGGGCACAGGTGTTGATCGATAGCGGGATGAACCGTATGAAAAAATGCGGCAACGCAATTTTTGTCCGGCAGCTTGAAGCTTTGAACGCCCTTCTTTGCATTCGTCGCGGTGATGTTAATTTGGCAAACAGTTGGGGCGAGTCTTGCGGTTTGAGTCCGGAAGATCTGCCCACGTATTTGGGCGAATTGGAGTATTTGACCTTTGCCCGATGGCTGATCGCCACCGAAAAAGCCGAACAGGCCTTGCCGATACTCACACGGTTGCAAAAAGCGGCAAAAGCAGGGTCGCGCCAACGTATAGTCCTAGAAACGCTGATTCTGGAAACCGTCGTACATCGATCATGCGGAAATGAGGCGAAAGCCCTCAGCACACTGGAAGAAGCACTGATCCTGGCCGAGCCCGGAGCTTACGTGCGTAGTTTCGTTGATGAAGGCGAGTCAATATCAACCCTTCTGATCGAGTGCCTAAAGGAAAACGGCCGAAGGTGGGAGATCGAAAAGCCCGAATTGCTAAAGTACGTGATCAGACTAAATGATTCCTTTGCATCGACGGCGTCACACAAACCCCAGAAGGAAAAGGCAGTCGGCGCAGATCTGCCCTGGTGGTACGTCAACGACCCATTAAGTGAAAGGGAACTCGAAGTGATGCAGCTTGTCGCTCAGGGGCTATCGAATCACGAGATCGGCAATAAAATATTCATATCTCCCGGCACCGTCAAACGTCACCTCAGCAACATCTACCAAAAACTCGACGTACACAGCCGCGTTCAAGCGATCGAACTCGCCCGAAGATTTCAACTTATCCCGCCGTTCAGCGATTCGTAGTACGCGTTTTCGAGCCCGAAATTCCTCTTCTTCGAAATGTAACTTTTGGGACATTACAGTACACCCGCGACATATGTAGATTCAAACTGGCTACTTTAGGTACGAAGTACAGGGAGAAATGAGAAAAGTGGAATTCAACGATCAACAAATTGACAAAGGGTACTGTGAAATTCGGATCAAAGGCAAACTAGAACCGAGCTGGACGGAATGGTTCGATCTGATGTCCATTTCATCCGAAACCGATGTAACAGTCATTTCGGGTCTCGTATCAGACCAAGCAGCTCTGCAAGGGCTAATTGAGAAGATCTCATTTCTCGGAATGACAATTATCTCGATCAGCTTCAAGAAGATTGGTAACTAACTCTTCTGGGCTTCACATGGGTGGCGTGTGCTCACACTCTCTCAAGATTTCTTTCTGGCCGTGATTTACTGATGAGCAATTTTAATTCAGGAGTGAAAGTGTTTTGTGACATAGATGTCGCAAATGGAATATCACGAGACATCGATTTAGCAGACTTTTACATTTCAACGAGAGCTGTAGTGTCTACTTTTCTGACGCAAGCGGACGCTCTAGATACGCGGAGGTTGCAAGATGAATAAGATAATTTTGAGAGCAGACGCCGTCTTCGTCGGCTTGGCTGGTAGTTTCGGCGTTGCTTCAGACTTAACGTCATACCTGGCCGGCAAAGGAGTCTTTGGCAACATTTTCCATCAGAATCCTCTTGTGATCTCGTCCGTGGAAGCTCACATGTTGGGGATTACGACAGCAGTATTGTTCTGGTATTTCTCCTCGAAACTTGCGACGACTGCCGGAAATCAATTGGCGATCGCGTTTCACTTGATCTGCGGCATAAGTAATGTCGTTTGGTTCGATATTTTCTATCTCACAAACATGCCGACCCAAGGATTCGTCGTGACGATTCTCCATTTCTTTTTTGTCGCATTGAACGGGTTAGTTGTATTTAGTGGTGCAGTCCAATCTCGCGAGTTAAGTACTGGTATGAGAGGTTAACCGTGAATCTTTCGAAGTTAGTTATCTTCAACGGCCTCGTCTGCATACCGGGAGTAATCATCCCGTAGTACTTCAATCTGCAATTGTCATGCTGCGTTACGCCAGTCGGTAGGGAGTGTTGTGCCCTGGCGTAAACCTTTAACTGAAAGACGGAACCCCGCCTCAGTTGCCTTTTGCCCGATCTCATACCACGGACGTCATCTAAGTGGTCGCTGAGGCGATGAACCTGGTTCGTCGGGTGCGGGGAGTTACGATAATCCTGCAACGATAAGGAATGGGATTGGAACGCTATGCATTGTAAATTATTGATTCTACTGAAGTTACTGGAGGCGGCTATCGGAATCGAACCTTACATTCAGCAGGACAAATATTGGACCCAGTTTGCCGCTGACGTTTCCGAAGCCAATGCAAAATTGATGGCAGCCGCACAACGTCCGGTCACCGAGGCTGCGCTCACCGATCTAGCACCCGAGCCAGCCTGGAAGAATATCCCATCATGGTTCGTCTACGGCGACAAAGATAAGAACATCCCGCCCCAAACATTGGCATTCATGGCTGAACGAGCCAGATCGAAAGGTACGGTTGTGATCAAAGGCCGGTCACATGTAGCGATGATCTCAAACCCCTCCGCCGTCGCAGGATTGATCAAACGAGCGGCATCGATGGATCGGTAGTAATATTGCTCAAATTGACGACAACTCCAAACGCAGATTCTCTTGGATCTGCGTTTTCCACGATCCGGTGACTTTTGCGGTATCGGCAAAATCCGGCCATCTTTCAACTGCCTTTCTGACCTCACCAACAATTGACTCAGCGCGACCTCGTTTAAGTGAAACCGCCTCAGCGCATGCCTTAAAATCATTCATCGAAAACCCATCCCGTTTTCCGTTCATGGTCATCTGGTGACTCGATGTCCATACTCCAGACGGATTAAAGCTGTATGCCACATCAAACGCGGGGGCAAGAGACCATTTGCCCTCTTTGCCCATTAGAAAAGCGATATTCTTGACATGATCGTCCTGATTTCTCGCAAGGATGTTAAATGCCATCCGGCGAAACATCTGCTCAATGGCGAATGTCGATAGCTTAAGCTGACGCATGATGAGCATGGCTTGCTCGTAACCATATGCGCCGGCATTGTTGAAATCAAAATGAGCGAGGCCGCTCAGGGACAACATGTGCAGCTTTTCGCCGTTCTCGAGACGGTCGAATCGCTTTGTCATGAAATGCCGTCTGCCGTTTTCTTCGAGTAAGCGGCATTCGCTCATCTGTATTCCTGCCTCAAGTGCCATCAGATAGTAGGCGTATTCGATTGCTCCATAGCCCTGAGGATCGGCAAGTTCCTTGTCGCGATTTCCGGTGACGCCATCAAACTTTAATAACCAATATTCAAATCCGTCGCCGGCTTTTCCTTGCCCAGACCTAACTTCATTGGTTTTCCGATTCCACGCGATCACCGCTTTGGCCCGGGCACCACCCGCGGAGGTTCCTACGCGAAGGATATCCCTGAGAGAATCAGGATCGTCAAAAGTAGTATTAAGATTGTTTCGTTGATTCAAAACGTCGGAAGCCAGTTTAACTAAAGCGTCAACCTCGATCTTACGAGAGGCCATCTCTTTTGGACCCTTGCTCGGGAAAAACTCGAGGGCTCCCATACCACGTGAGCCCGTATAGCAGAGCCTTTCCACCGCATTAAAACTATCAGCGGACCGGCCTTGCGTCGCGAGCCAGGCATCGATGAGAGCGTTTCCAAATTTATCCGGTAATGAATCAGCCAGCAAACCGGGTAAGCCGTGAAAAGTCGGTCGTGGCAGTTCCGGGAACACATATATTGATCCAGTGAGCGGCATCACAATCGGTGAAACCTCAATGCCGCTTTTCATGAATTCTGGTGTGTACTCAAAGGCAGCCACATCATTTCGGTCCTCAAGCGAAACCGCCCCGATGGTGCTCCCCCACAGCTTGACCTCGGCCAGCGTTGTCATGACTCATCCCCCCAATTCCAAGCCTTATTCGTTGAGTTTGGAGTTCGCTTCGTCGAAGCTCGTCGCCGGTTTTTCCCTTGAAGTTTCATTTGAGCTATTGGGCTTGCGACAGGTTCCGGGAAGAGAACTTCTAAACGTTGCTGTAAGCCTAATGAGCGAAGGAGCCGAATCAGGCTTGTAATTTGAACCGATTCGCCAGCCTCTAGCCGTTCGACGGTTCGCTTCGACACCCCGGACTGCTCCGCAAGGTTGGCTTGGGTGAGATTTTGATTCAATCGAATCATTGCGACACGTTCTCCGATTTCTTTAAGAATTGCTTGATCGGTAGTGTTTGCATCGAATCTCATAATGCGTCAATTATGGCGAATAAATGGAAAAATGTCAATATAAATCGGCGAATATGGCGAGTAGAAAAGGACAGTCATTTTTTGGAATATAATATCGTCACTAATAACGACTTAGACCGAATATCGATAGCTAGTCGCCCGTCTTGGCGAAATATAGGCACGATTCAACTATCCGGTTCTGACTGGGATGCTTTGGAAACACTGATTCCGATTGGAAGACTTTTGCTTTGGTGGTCATGGCACGATGACCTCCAGATGCTTGGCCATTACCGATTCAAGTCCAAGTTCCTTTGCTGCTTTTGCAAGCTTTGCTTCCGTAGTTCTTCTTGTTGCAAGAGCCTCGCGAGCGGCTTTAAGGGCCGTTCGCTCACCTATCTTTGTGAGGAATTTTAGAGCCTCTAGTACCGCCCTTTCGACCGTGACAATTCGATAACCCGGTTCATCTACGATATGTTTGTCGAGTCTTGTTTTTGTTCGAATCAGTCTATAACCCTTTTCTCGGGTTCTTTTTTCGGCCGGAACCACTACCCATATTTCGCCCGGCACTTGTTCGGCAAGATTGTAATGATACAGAGCCGAAAGACCCCCAATTGCCGACTCGGGTCCAAACTTTGAATATGCGATCTGGAATCCGACATCGTTCTCGAGCAATGCCTTTGGATGAAGGTAGATTCCACGACCGAGACGAACGATCTCCTTTGCAGCGACAAGCCGGGATATGTCTTGCTGACTAATTCCCAGAGACTTACCCTGATCCAATGTAAAGACCCCAAGTTTTTTCAATTTTGGTAGCTGATGCTTATCCATCATTTAAAGAATGTGGTGTAAAGTGACATCTGTCAATGAACAATGTCGCGATGCACCAACATGAAAGAGGGGTGGCATTTCAGACAAAATTCCTCAAATATATAAAAAAGCGGTAGGCGAGAAGTGGGAAAAGTAATGGAAATCGAATACAAACTCGTTGGTTTGTTAATAAGCCAAAATGACTTAGGAGATGGGGTATCGTCAGATTGTTTCCCGAAAATGTCGCAAAATACTCGACAGCAAAATTGGTGTTGATTTTCGATCAAAATGTGTTATTTTGATCTTCTCGCAAGGGTTATTTATCGCCATTCTGAGTAGGAATAATCTTGGTAAGTTGGTTGCAAGATGGTTGCACTTTTGCCGACTCACATCTAAGCACAACATCTCCACGACGCTCAAACAGTCGATTTTGATTGGTTTTGAGAGCTTTTGAGAAGCGGTGATTAACCCTCAGGTTGGTTGGGGTGCGAGAGGTCGCTGGTTCAAATCCAGTCGTCCCGACCAAAATAAAACTCCCGGTTCAATTATGAACCGGGAGTTTTTCCATTTCGCTACATTTGTTAGCTTACAGCTATTCGGGTTTGACCGTGAGGTAGATCGTCTGTCCTCGACGGATTATCAGCAAGAGGACGGGTTTGCTCTCCGCTGAACCCAGTGCTGATTTAACATCTGCTACTGAATTTACCGGTTTTTGATTTAACTCAAGGATAACGTCACCGCGATCAATCCCGGCTTCGGCCGCCGGGCCGTTCGGATCGACTTCCGTCACAGCAACACCTTCGGAATCGGAATCGAGTCCGAGTTGTTTAGCGATCTGCGGCGTTACTGGTTGCAAACTTAAACCAAGTTTGCCGCTCTGATTTGCCGGTCCGGAATTATCCTCTTCGCCTTCCTGATTTGTTCCTAATTTCTTTGACTCACCATTGTCGAACTCATCCAAATTTGCTGTAAGTTCTAATTCTTTACCATCACGAACGACCGTGATTTGTATATCGGTTCCGGGCAGTGTTCCCGCGACCTTATTTCGTAGAACATTACTGGTCTCTATCTTTTCGCCATTGATAGCGATGATGATGTCACGACGTTTGATCCCGGCTTTTTCAGCTGCGCTTCCGGGTTTAACACCGCTAACGAGAATACCGCTTCTGTCTTTTAGTTCTAATGCCTGAGCAGTGTCCTCGGTAATGTCCTGAATATTTATTCCCAGCATGCCGCGTCGGACCTTGCCGTCCTTTATCAGCTGTTCCATCACAGACTTAGCCATGTTTGACGGAATCGAGAAGGCGATGCCGATGTTTCCGCCGCCTGAGCCTCCAGATAGAATTTGCGAATTTATGCCTATCAGTTCGCCGTTAAGGTTTACAAGAGCTCCGCCGGAATTGCCTTTATTTATCGGTGCATCGGTTTGCAGAAAATCTTCGTAGCTGCCGTCACTAAGACCGGTCCGACGGCCCTTTGCAGAGATGATTCCGGCAGTTACGGTCTGGCCGATTCCGAGCGGATTGCCGATCGCGAGAACGATGTCGCCAACGCGAACATTGTCGGAATTGCCAAGATTGAGAAAGGGAAGATTTGTTGCTTCTATCTTTAATACTGCGAGATCGCTAGGCTGATCGGTGCCGACGATCTTGGCCTCGTAGGTTTTGTTGTCGCTCATGGCGACAGTGATCTTATCGGAGCCTTCTACGACGTGATAGTTTGTCAGGATCGTGCCGCCCGCATCAACAACGACTCCGGAGCCGAGGCCGTGCTGTATCTGAGGACGCTGATTTTGTCTGGGCATTGGAATCTGGAATTGTTTAAAGAAATCGTCTCCGCCGGGAAACTCAGTTCTCGGCGACGCTTTTTCTTTATGATCGGCCTCGATGCGAACGACCGCGGGCGAAGTTTTCTCAACAACGTCAGCGTATGACGTCCGCATTCCTTCCACCACGACTGGTGCAGACTGGACCGGCTGTTGATTGGCAACAGGTAGTTCTTGGCCACCAGCCAAAAGATTGGTTTTGCATCCCGAAGCGAATGCAGCGGATGCGATGGATCCAATTACAAATAATTTCTTAATATTCATCGAATTATACTCCAAATAAAGAATGCCATTTTTCAATATTACGCTTTATTTTATATGCTTCAAGCAACTGTGTACTACGAATCATCTAAAAGGATTGTTCGGAAAATAAATGTACGAAAGACTGAGCAAATTTCGGTTACGTCGAGACTTTTGGCGTCTGATTGTTGAAGATGTAGGCGAGAGATTTATATACCAGCTTTGAACATAGAAATGCCGGAGCGTCGTAATTTTCAAAGTAAGAGTACTCGACGAGGTCCATGCCCACAACTCTTTTCTTTTCAGCGAGTTTGCGGATCAGGGTTAAAGTTTCGTACCAGCCTAATCCACCGGGTTCCGGCGTGCCGGTCGTGGGCATTATGCTCGGGTCGAGACCGTCAATATCGATGGTTAGATATACATTGTCGGTAAGGGAATCGACCGCTTCATCGATCCAGTCTGTTTTTCCAGCAATGTCCCGCGCCCAAAATATTCGTGTAGGCAGATCTTCTTTCAGTGAGCGAGCTTCGTCACCAGAGATCGAACGTATGCCAACCTGGACCGCTGGGATACGCAGATCTTTTACTACGCGGGCCATGATGGATGCGTGAGAGTGAGGTGTTCCGTCGTATGCGTCGCGAAGATCTGCGTGGGCGTCGATCTGCAGAACGCTCATGTTTTCGTATTTCTCGTTATGGGCTTTGATGATCGGGGCGGACACCGAATGTTCGCCGCCGATCATGCAAAGAAATTTATCTGTTTTTAGAACGTTCGTTGTGTAGTCATAAAGACCAGACATCATCTCTTCCGGCGTTTCACGCGGAGTGAATTCTGGCAGCGTGTGGATCCCGATCTTATAAACTTCCGAATCGGTTTCCTCTTCGTAGAGCTCCATATTGCGCGAGGCGTCTACTATTGCCATCGCTCCAGCTCCAGTACCTGTGCCATATGAAACTGTTCCCTCGTACGAAACGGGAAGAACCAAAACACGCGCAGAATCAAATGAGGAATATTGCTCCTCGTCGATCCCGCCAAAATTCATTGGTAATTCTTCAGATTCAGACATGTCTTTAATGATGTAATTCAAAATGCAAAATGCACAATGATAAAACCTCATTCATTGTGCATTTTGCATTGTACGTTTTGTCTTTTTAAGGTACGTCAATGTTCATATCTTTGCCCGAAAAGCTGAACGTCGGACGTTTACGGCCTTTCATAAACTTAGCGGCTGTTTGCGAAAGAGCCGTAATGATCATTGGCAATGCGATAGACGGATCACACGTTACGTTCGCGGTGGTTGCACCTCGAACCAGCTTTCCAAAAGCCGAAGTATGGCTGCCACCGAATGATGGCATACGAGCATCAAGCGTCGCGGAGTCCGTTGCGATCGAGATTGCGTATTTATGACCGCGAGGATTGGTTCGCGTAATGTAAGACGAAATTTCGGCGACATTAAGCATGTTGTGGCTTTGCGTGCTGCCGAGAGATATGAGAGCCGAGTGCCGCGTTTTATGCGCGATCTGCATCAACTCCATCGAATCCTGAGTCGTATCGAACGCGATCTGGATCTTCTTTTCAAATTTTGCCGCGCTATGCCGATCGCGATCTCGGAACCTGGAAGGTCAGGACAAAAAACGGGAATACGTGACTTAAATGCCGAAGTCAAAATACCGTCTTCGTGTGCGATCTCAGACAGTTCGCGGCCCATCAAGTGTAGGAATTCACGGATCGAATAGGAACGGCTTAGTTCAAGCTGATTGATGACGCTGCCAATCCACTCGTCTGCTTCCTGATATTCTTCGCGATTAGCGATCACGTCGCCGACTCGTCGTATGTCGGCTGCTTCCAGATCCTCGTCACTCATGTTCGGGTGGGCCTGATAATGGCTGCGTCCGAGGATCTCGTGAATGTCGTTGTACAGCACTGTGCCGGACATCACTATTACATCTACGAATCGATTCTTAATTACATATGCAATAAGACGTCTCATGCCGGATGTGATCAGATTGCCGGAACCGCAAAGATAGATCGTCGAGTTGTCGTCGAGCATATCCAACCATATACGATGTGCTTCGGCAAGCTGTTTTGCACCGAAACCCGCACCTTCCATTTTTTCGAGAAGCCCTGCTACTGAACGGTCACGATCGATAGGCACCGGACGCGTTGGAACAGACAGGAATTTCGAAGACTTTGTTTTCTTTTGAGCTACCATAATTTTCTTCTATATATATTTAATATTTCGTCGGCATAAGGAGACCTGCTGCCAACTGCTTACTTTTTCTTTCCATTCGGAGTCAGGTATGTATAACTTTCAACCTGGTCCTCGTAAAATTCTATGATCTTGCTGCCTTCACTATTTGAAAGGCGGCCTTCCTTGATCCTTTGTAAAACCGATTTGCGAAAAGTGTCGTTCAATTGGCCCGGATCAAATCTAACGGAACCAACTGCATCGCCTAGTGTCGCGCCGTAAATCACTTTTTTAATGATGTAGCCGTCCTCGCCGATAAACACGTGAGCCTCGTGCGGAACACCGAAAAGGTTGTGGTTGTTTCCCATAACCTCCTGATAGGCGCCGACGAGCATCATCGCAAGGTAATAACTTTCCCCTTTAGTAAGCTTGTGCAATTCGAGCACCGGCTTAATATCGTGCAGATCGACGAATTTATCCACTATACCGTCGGAATCACAGGTTATATCACATAGCGTAGCATATTCTGTGGGCTTTTTGTTGAGTTTATGTATCGGGATGATCGGAAATAATTGTTCAAGAGCCCAATTGTCCGGCATTGACCGAAAAACTGAGAAATTTGCAAGGTATTTTGCACACATCAAACGCCGCAATTCATCAAATTCTTCGGCAACATACTTCTTTAGCTGAGCGAATTGGTCCGCTTTTTCACAGATGTCCCAAAACAGGACCTCGCCTTTGCCCTTTGCCTCAAGCGATATGAGGCCGAGATTGAACATCGTGAAAAGTTCATCGCGGTTTTCGAGCGCGTCGTGATAATACTCGCGATAGTTCTTTCCGTTGATCGTTTCACGCAGGTCAAAAGCTCACGAACGATCTGAGGATCATCTTTCTCAAACGTCATCGCAGTATGGCTTTCGACTACCGTTTCGATCTCGTCCTGGATGTTGGTTACCAATATCGCGTGATATGCCGATAAATATCGCCCGGATTCCTGGATGATCGTCGGGTGTGCGACATTCTCATCGTCGCAGACAGTTTTGATCACATAGATCACATCGTTTGCAAACTCGCGGGCGTTGTAATTTGCTGATGATTCAAAGGATGTTCGCGAACCATCGTAATCAACCGCCATTCCGCCGCCGACGTCGAGATACTCGATCGGTATCTTCATTTTTACGATCTTGGCATAGGTGCGGGCGGCCTCTTTCATCGCGTTCTTGATACGCTTGATGTCGGTAAGCTGTGAGCCGATATGAAAGTGCAGCAGCCGAAGCATATCAATTCGTCCGGCTTCCTGCAGACGTCGAATGACCTCAAGAATTTCCGTCGTCGTCAGGCCGAACTTGGCCGCTTCGCCGCCGCTTTTTCCCATTTTCCTGAGCCTTTTGAATAAAGTTTTACACGGACTCCGATCATCGGAATATCGGCATCCGGATTTTCTTTTTTAGTTTCCTCGACGATCGCTAGCGTGTGATCGAGCTCGCTCAATTTTTCGATAACAATGACAACATTCTTGCCCGCCGAAGCTCCGGCAAAAGCAAGCTGGATAAACTCTCTGTCCTTAAAACCATTGAGGACAAGCAAGCTGTCTTTTGCCTGTTCCACGCCAAGAGCGGCGTAAAGTTCTGCCTTGGAGCCTGCCTCAAGGCCAAAGCCGTATCGAGAACCTTCGCGCAGATATTCCTCGATCACGGCACGGTTGGAATTGACTTTCATCGGGAAGACGCATAGATGGCCGCCCTCATATTCAAATTCTTTTATCGATTTGCGGAAGGCTGTTTGCAGCTTTCGTATCTGTCCGAAGATGAGTTGGGGAAAACGGAGTAGGATCGGCGTGTTGACGCCGCGTTTGCTGAGATCGTCAATGATCTCTTTTACGTCGGCGGTGAAATTTTCGTTTTCCGGCGCACGAACTATCAGGTTGCCCTTTCGATTTACACCAAAGTAATCGGCACCCCAATTATCGATGCCGTATGTTTCGATTGTTTGATCTATTACCGCGCTCAAGTTCTAATCGCTCCTCACCAACAATAAAGGAAAAGCTAATAGCTTAATAAAAATCCGCTAAAAAACAAACACCTTTCTCGGATAAACCCGGACTTTCTTTAAAAACAGCCCAAATTGGCTTTGGCATAGCCGTTGCTAATACAAAGAGACAGCAGTCCGGAATATACCGGAATATTTGAAAAACCTTGAAGTTAACTAAATCCGGTCTAAAAGATGCCGGATCTTGTCAAGGTAAAGTGCCAAAAAATGTCACATTAGTGAGATTTGAATAAAGAAATACAGAGGTTTAAGAGTAATGAAAAAATCAAGTGAGCAAGGATTTTCTTTAATTGAGCTGTTGATAGTAGTCGTGATCATCGGAATTGTAGCGGCGTTGGCAGTTCCTTTTCTTCAAAAGGCTGTGCGTGCGTCAGAAAACGGCAACACTTTTGCCTCCATGCGAACCATCTCTTCTACCCAGGTTGGCTTCTTTCAAAGAACCGGCCGGTTTGGCCGTCTTACTGAGATAAACAGTCTGCTTGGAAATGGCTTAGGCACACCATCAGGAAATGATCTTGTCCGAGGAAAGTTTCTCTTCACATTGGAGGAGACGGCGGATACGCAATTGAGGGATAGATATACGATCGTTGCTACCCGGCAGGTTACAGGTGAAGGCCAAGTTTACCAATATAGGATCACACAGTCCGGTGTGATAGAACAACTCCAGCCCTAATAATTCTTCCCTACCCATCCTCCTCCTTAAATTTCCATCCCCGGAAAGGTGGACCACCATGAATGTCTTCGAAGACCTTATTGTCGAACTGAAAGAAGAGAACCTGCTTGAAAATACGGTAATCGACGCCGCACAAAAGAAAAAGCCGCTACAGGTATTCCGGAAGCCGCAAAAGTCCCTGACAAGGACGACGGGCAGCCGGAATTTGCGGCCTTCGATGATGAGATAGCGGAGTTGGACTCCGAATTTTCAAATATCGAATCAGATATAGGCTCCGAAGCAGAGATAGTTCTCATGGAGACCGCAGAGGAATTTCAGGCTGCGGCAAAACCAAGCATGCCAAACCCAAAAGAATCCGGCACGGCAAGGAGTTTTTTAAGAAGCGTGCAGTTGCTGAAGTTTCGAGCCATCAGATGGTCGAACATATTTTGACCGGCGTCGAGCGCGAATACATGAAGATCGTCCCGAAGACCTTCGACGATTTTAATGCCAAGAAGGCTCTAAATAATTTCCTGAACATTTCCGAAAACTCAAATTCCGAACAGCATAAGGCTGCTGAATTTGCTCTGATGCAGGAGACAGAGGCGTGGGATTGGCACTGATCGAACGTGATAGTCATATATCGGTTGCAAGTATTCGTCAATATTGCGAAAATTCACGTCCGGCACTCAGTTCACAGGCGATACTGGCCCTCGCCCGATTTTATCGAAATGCTCCTTATTCGGAAACGGTGCGATCGAAGTTTGATTTTGTTATAACGCGCCTCTTTTCAAGGCCGATCAGTCAGGACAAACGGGCATGCCTTTTTGGCCGCGAGGAAATACTTAGCCATATCAACACGCTGTACAGCGACTGGTCGAGTGTGCCGCTGTATGACGCGGAACATGACGAGTCAAAGATCATGTTGACCGGTTTGAGCTTTGACGATCTTGCGAACGAAGCCGAAGGAGCAACGCTTTTGACCAGCTTATCGAAAGCGACTTTTCGGTCGGCTGCGACTCTTCAAAGAGAGTATAAACGAACTATTTTACGAGCCATCAGTAATTGCCGCTGCTATCGAAAGTAATATTCGCATCGGCAATGCCTACGTCGGCCTGATCATTCGCGAACGCCAAAAGATGGATGCGGAAAGCATTCAGATCAAGTATGGCGATTTCAACGATCCGTCTGTTTCAGATGCTGCAGGCCGATCGCTAGACCTGGTTGAACTTTTGCATGGGTTAACCGACGAGGTTATCAACGAGGAACCCGCAGCCGATGAGATCGACAACGCGATCGAACCTGAAACACATACTCCGGAACAAACAAAAGCGGAAACTAAGCCTGCGGGAGAATCGTCTTTCGTTGGCAATCTGATCGACAATGTTCGCAATGTCAATCGATGGCTGCTCGGTGTTGGTTTTGTGCTCATACTTGTTGCCGGAGGCCTATATGTGTGGTCAAGCACCATTGACGAGGAGAAGGCTTCGACGGCAGGTGTTGCAGTTGTTGATCTTGGTGATTCGATTCTGGGTGAGCACATCAAGAGCGGGAAGAGATCGCCGGCGACACATTCTACGGGTTGATGCTGCCATCATGGGATAATCTGACAAAAGAAAACGTGAAGAATATCTGCAAAAGGTATACCAACTCGGAAACGAAAAAGGCTACAAGCAGGTGAATCTGACCACCAAGGATGGCAAACCAGCTGGGTTTTGCATCCTCAACACGGATGGACGTCAAAATGCCTTAAGCTAATTTCATTCTACGATCGGAAATGGCTACGTCTCATGTGACGCGGCCATTTTTCCATTTACTATCTCCTCACATCAGAGATTTAGTTGTGAATAAGTATGAGTTTCAGGTTATCTAATCGAAATGATTTTTGGTGAATAGCTTCGGATTTAGGATTTAACTAAAAATTAAGACTAAAAAGCTTTTTATTATTACTAAAAACAAGGTTTAAGTAGATTTATGAGCAAAATCCCGTTGACCTTATCGGGTGTTCCGTATTAGAATTATCACCATTGTTCTTTAAATTGCTCTAGAGATCAAAAAGCATTCCTTAAGGAGATATCTATGTCGTCGTTTACCGTTAAGAGTGTCGTTACACCCTTTGTATTCATATTAAATTCACTGAAAGTTCTTTTCAAAGGATCTTCCTGCAAAAACTTTGGACTTCTGGCTATTATTTTTGCAATGCTGCTAAGTGTTTCAGCTTACGGTGCCAGTTCTCGTCTAGGGTTTTTAGACTCGACAGCACAGTTTTTCGGATTGCAGAGTAGTGTCGCACCGATTTTTCCGGTGCACAATCTGCGATACCTGCGAATACAATTACGATTACCACTCGCTCTGCCGGATCGGCTCGCGGGTAATACTGTAGCGGTATCGCTTCCGGTTATTAACGCGACACCGGGGCCGATCTCTATTCCGATCACAGTGGGTGATGTGACTGGATTGGAGTTATCTCATATGACCTCCAGATGGATTTCAACCCTGCGGTTTTGACGCCTGCTGTTGCACCTGTCACAACGACGGGAACACTCAGCTCTTCAATGTCTATAACGCCGAACACGTCGAATGCGGGACACATTATCATCTCGGCATTTCAGGGAGCTTCGGTGATTGGTTCGGGAACACTGCTTATCCTCAACTTCAATGTTGTGGGTACGCCGGGACAATCGAGCAATCTTGTTTTCAATGACTATACTAATCCGTCCGGCGGATTCCATCCCGGGTTTATGTTCAACGAAGGCGATCCGGTCGCAGTGCCTTCAAGCGGAAGCGTGACTATACCTGGCGGCTCGACTCCAACAAATACGGCGACAAATACTCCGACAGCGGCTAACACGGCAACGTTTACACCGACGCCGACGGACACGCCGACAGCGACATCGAGGCATCGACAGCAACGCCTACTTCGACTGCGACATTTGCGCCTTTCAAATACGGCTACGAATACGCCTTCGAACACAGCGACGAATACGCCAACAAACACTCCTGTATTTACGGCAACATCAACTAACACGCCAACAAACACTCCTGTGTTTACGGCAACGTCAACGAACACGCCGACTAATACGCCGGCAAATACGGCAACCAATACAGCGACTGGCACGGCTACTCCAACAGCAGCGGGTACGCCTAGCGGAGTGCCAGTGTCGTTGCCAAACATAAGTGCAACGCCCGGCCTCGTTATTATTCCTATAACTGTTGGAGATCTGACAGGGTTGGGAGTTATCTCGTATGACATGCAAATCTCGTTTGACCCGACAGTTATGACGCCGGCCTCACCGCCCACGGATACCGTCGGAACGCTGAGCAGTGCAATGTCGATAACCCGAACTCGGCCAATGCCGGACACCTGATCGTTTCTGCATTCCAAGGAGCGTCATTGATAGGCTCGGGAACGCTCATCAATCTTCGATTTAATGTAATTGGAACCCGGGACAGTCGACCTCTTCTTGTATTTGAGGATTACACGAATCCGACTGGCGGCTTCCATCCAGGATTCATGTTTAATGAAGGCGATCCGCAGGCCGCTTTGACAAACGGAAGCGCAACAATTCCGGGCGGAGCGACCCCGACAAATACCGCAACAAATACGCCGACAGCGGCTAACACAGCAACGTTTACGCCGACGCCGACAGAAACGGCGACTGCAACTTCAACGGCGACCAATACGCCAACTAACACACTGTGTTTACGGCGACTTCGACGAATACGCCGACAGAAACGGCTACGTCAACTAACACGCCGACAGAAACGGCTACGTCAACTAACACGCCGACTAACACTCCGGCAAATACGGCAACCAACACCGCGACGAGCACGGCAACAGCAACGTTTACCGCGACGCCCGCAGGAACTCGAGTGGAGTATTGGTGTCGTTGCCGAACGTAATTGCGACACCAGGTGTGGTGATCATCCCGATAACGGTCGGAGACCTGACAGGTTTGGGAGTGATCTCTTATGACGCAAATCTCCTTTGACCCGACAGTTGTGACGCCAGCCTCACCGCCAACGGATGTGGCCGGAACACTAAGTTCTGCGATGTCGATCACCGAACGCATCGAATCCGGGACACCTTATTATCTCTGCATTCCAGGGAGGAGCATTGATAGGGTCCGGAACACTGATAAATCTAAGGTTTAATGTGATCGGAACACCGGGACAGTCTACAAACTTGGCGTTTGGGGATTACACGAACCCAACGGGCGGCTTCCATCCTGGCTTTATGTTCAATGAAGGCGATCCGGCTGCATCAACAACGAACGGTAGTGTAACCATACCGGCCGGAACAGCTGCACCTACAGAAACGGCTACGGCAACGAACACAGCGACGCCGGCAAATACGGCAACGTTTACACCGACGCCGACAAACACAGCTACGTCAACTTCGACCGCCACGTTTACGCCAACACCGACGGCGACAAATACGGCTACAAATACGCCAACAAACACCCCTGTGTTTACGGCGACATCAACTAATACGCCAACGGCATCTGCCACGGCAACATTTACACCGACAAATACTGCGACCTCGACAAATACGCCATCGGCGACTGCCACGGCAACATTTACACCGACGGCAACAGCTACGGCGACATTTACACCGACGTTTACGCCGACTCGGACTAACACTCCGACGCCAACGTCGACCGCCACATTTACACCGACGTCCAACAGCTACGGCAACGAATACCGCGACGGCAACTGCTACATCGACACCTTCGGTAAATCCGGTGACTGTCAGCTTGCCGAACGTAAGTGGAGCAACAGGTAGTTTGATCGTGGTGCCTATTACGGCAGGTGATACAACGGGCAGAGGAATTATTTCCCCACGATATGCAGGTGACGTTCAATCCGGCGATACTTCAGCCTGCCGGTGGAACTGCCTGTACAGCTAATGCCTGTTTCGATCAGGTCGGAACGCTGAGCAGTGCGATGTCGATCACGCCAAATACCTCGAATCCGGGACACTTTATCATCTCGGCATTCCAGGCAGCGAGCCTCACCGGTTCTGGTACATTGTTGAACCTGAGGTTCAACATTGTCGGCACTGCGGGACAATCGACAACGCTTGTGTTTGAGGATTACACCAGCCCGACACCGACATTCCATCCTGGATTTGTCTGGAACGAAGGTGATCCACCGGCAGCGACGACGAATGGCAGTGTTACGGTAAGCGGAGGCACGGGAACACCTGACCTTACACCAACGTTTACTCCAACAAACACACCGACGAATACACCGACATCGACGGCTACGAACACGGCAACGAGTACGCCGACAAGCACCACGACGGGAACAGGTACTCCGACGAATACTGCGACGGCAACAAACACGGCGACTGCTACAGCCACCGCCACCGCGACCTCTACGCCTGGCGGAACTCCTGTGGTCGCATTTGCTCGACGACGTATGTCGAAGACGAACGCAGACGGCGCTTATTGCGATAAACCGTACGGGTAATCTGGCCGGTACGACCGTAGTGAACTTTGCTACGTCGAACGGCACAGCAACGGGCGGTGCTGCATGTACCATCAGGTGTTGATTACATCAGCGTTTCGCAGTCAGTGACCTTCGCTCCAGGCGAAACAACTCAGGGTGTCAACGTAGTGATATGTGGCGATACTCTGGTCGAACCGACACAAACCGTCAATCTCACTTGACCGGTGCAATGTCGGAACGCCTAGTGCGGCTGTTCTAAGCATTAACGACACGGCAAACGCATTCCGTGCAGCCGGAGCCATTTGCACAACGCTTGGTTCGCCGGCTTCACCGTATCCGTCAACCATTACGGTTGCGGGCGGACCGGTACAGATCGGAGCACTTCGTGTATCGCTTTATGATGTGGCACATCAGATACCGGATCACATGGACTTCCTGCTTGTCGGCCCGACGGGACGACAGATGATCCTGCAGGCTGATGCCGGAGGCAATCTGGAATTGGTTAACCCTGTTACTTTGACGTTCTCAGACGCTGCCGGTCAGGTACTGCCAAATTCGGGAGCCCTGACGACCGGAGTATTCGAACCAACAAGCTGGGAGGCTGGACAGCCGAACTTCGCAGCACCTGCACTTGCCGGGCCGTATAAACGAACCGGGCAGCACTGTAGGCGGAACGGACACTCAGACGTTGAATGGTAACTTCAGATTTACCAATGCTAACGGTGTCTGGAGCCTGTACATGCGTGACGATGCCGGGTTGTTCGTCTCACCTGCTAACATCACGAGGTTGTGTGAACGGCGGTTGGGGGGTATCGAATTCCTGACATCCACAGCTGCAGCTAATGCTCTGTTTCAGGACGAGTGATGACCGCTGACGGTGCCAGGCATACGCAATGCGAAGGTCGTTATTACAGGCAACTCGCTCGCAGAGCCGCGTATCGTCAACAGGTTCATTCCGGATACTTCTCGATCGAAGGCCTCGGCGGTAGGCGAAACTTAGGTTGTAACGGTGAACTCACAGCGTTACACATTCTCGACGCCTAGCCAGGTACTCAGCCTCTTTGACAATGTCTCAGTATGTTGACTTCATCGCTAATCCGCAGGAATAGTGAATCAGAAAAATTGCTTGGTTATTCTTAGCTGAGTGAATTAAGAAAAGCGGCTGTCATGAATTTTCAGGACAGCCGCTTTGTTTAAACAACGCTCCAGAGGAATGTCCGCTTAGGCCTAGCGGCCTAAAAAAAGATCTTGCCTTTGAATGCAGAATATGATATGATCTTGCATCTATGGAAACGCTCTTTTTGGCACTCTGGTGTCTAAAAGGGTTCGCGGCCTGAGTGTAAGACAACGTCTTATCATTTTTTTCAAAAGTGGTGGAATATGCTGGAAAAATGACTGTAACTGTTGAAAATAAACAAGTTCTGCGTTCCAATAAAGAGTCGAACGGGCTGGAACGGTGTGGAATGGTGGACGACTGAAAATGAGATAAAGCATTGTGCAGCAATGAGTTGCAGAGTGTCGGCGGAATTTGACGTTCCACTGATAAGCAATATTGAAACGCGACACTTGGTGAAACTTTATTGGCCGATCTACTGTATTATTTGAACAATATTATGAAAATCAGGACACTCATTCATTACGCAGTTATTGTTTTACTACTTCAATCATTTATCCTGCCGCTAATTTATTTGCGCAGGACAAGTCCCAAACCGACATATATGCGGCTATTCGCAAGGAAGCGAATGAAAACTCAGGATAATGAACACGCTTCATTATTTCAGCGACGTTTACGGGCCGCGGCTAACGGCAGCCCAAATTACACCAACGCCGCAAAATGGGCGATGCGTGAAATGCTGTCGTGGGATTTGATAACGCTGCTCTTGAGCCGTTTGAGTTCGGACATCCGGGTTGGTCATAGAGCGTATTACAGGCCTATATGATCTCCCGGTGCAGGATACACTGCATACGAAGTTCTGGCAAGTAATCCTTTGGAAAAAGGCGTTGTAGTTGTGGACGGTGTCAGTCTTGCATCCGACACTTCCGTCGGCAGAAAATCCTCAGGTTATCCAACTGCCGACGCAGGCAGAACTGACTGCGTATTTTGATAGCGCAGAGAAGCTGACGTGAACGGCAAGATCGTCCTTGTCGGCAAACCTACGTTTATAGACCAGGTCAACCGGAACTGACACCTAAGTATTTCCAAAGAACCGTATGAGATGTCGAATGGACCCGATTAAAAAACCCGGTGAATGCGGTCCCGAAACCTTTCCTTGCGGTGGAAATAATGCTCAGCCTTGCCGCCGAGGCCGAACGCTTTGAAGGGCGAGAAAGCGAGCGAACAGCTAGACAGACTTCTTCTCGAAAACAACGTCGCGGTCCGCATTAACCAATCACAGCTTGATCGCGGAGCCGTAAGAGCTTTTTAACAACCAGACTTTCGCCAGATTACGGAGGTGGTTCCCACCGTCGGGCTGCGTAACGAGGATTTCCGGCAGAATCTATCGTTTGCTTGCGCCCCACATAAGACCAAGGTGAAGCTTTGACTCGATCTCCGCAGCCGTGGCGAAATTGACGGTGTGATTTGCCGTAACGTCATCGGTGAGATCAATTGATCGGCCAAAAGACGAGGTCGTCAGCGCCCGGCGGACATCTTGATTCCCGGCACTCCGCAAGGGGAGAGAACTGACAACGCTGGTCGGCTGTGCGCCATTATGATGGAAGCGGCGCGTCCCTGGCGTTGAAAGGTGATAGCGGTAAAACCGCGAGGCATTGATCCCGTGTTGCTTGCTGGGGCGGCGAAGAGCCAGGCCTGATCGCTTCGCAGGCTTACGTCGGGTGGTACTTTACCTGCGGTGGAAAATCCGACCCCCGAATTTAACTAATTCAATGGATACTTCAATATTGACCGCACAGCGAGAGCCGAGAGTTTTTGGGCATTTTTGGCCCACCTGAGGCTACTAAGGTATTTTCGCGAAGCTTTGCCCATTTTCTGAGTCTCGGCTTTGCGGGGTGCCGCGGAGTATCAAAAAGCGTGTTGTGGACGGACAGCAAGTCGTTCAACAACGTGGACCGCCGGGACTCGGTACCCTGCAGGACCCGATCGAATACTTCGGCGTGATACGGCACACCCAACCTCGGACACTTACGGACGCACAATCGAGAGTGATGCGCAAAATCGTCGGCGATCATATTTGTTTCGGCCGCAGTCTATACGCTGGCGATGCGTGATGAGATGCCAGCGCCTTGTTTCAAAGCGGGTGAGATGCCGGCTCTTACGACGCCTTCTGCGCCAGCAACGGGGGTTGCGTCGCCGTCACCATGGGTAACGAAGTAGCAGTACTTGAATAAAACTCACGTGCGTTCTGGTGACCTTGGTGGAAATTTTCCCTGGGAGCCAGGGAAAGGACGCAGAGAAAGAGAGGAGTTTTGGACGCCGAGCTCCTAAAGGTTTTTAGCATGCTCAACCCGATTTTGGGACAGATATCATTGAGGACGCTACCGCCGCATTTCGCGACGGGCGATGCAAACTGTCGTCCGTGATGGATCATCCAATGCGGGAAACATCACCCATCGTTTTTGGGATTAGTTGTTGAGATCGTTCTCATCTTTTTCAGGAGTTTTATTTTTGTGAGTCCCAAAGCGCAGATACAGATGCGGAAGTGCCAATATTCCCGATGCAATGCCGAATAAAGTGTCTATAACAATATTCAGTTTTGCGGGCGACGCCAGCTTTCCAACGAGAGAAGGTTGGGCTATCGTCCATCGTTCCGGCACTTCCACCATTGTAGTGATTGATCAGCCGTTCACATGCTGCCTGAATATTCTTC